>NZ_JABCQF010000067.1 GCF_015244705.1 Gluconobacter potus | reverse complement strand
TTAACCCCGGACCAGATGGCCAACAGCAACGCCGTCAGAAGGGCGGCATAACGACAACCGGGTATAGCTTATCAAGCCCGCAAAACTGTCCGAACGGACGGGACCACCTCTTGTAGAGATGCGCTACCTTGTCATAATGTTTCTATTAACGCCCGATTTTCGGACGACCGTTTAACGCGGTTTATGTCCGGCTTGTAGGCGTAAGCAGCAGGTCCGCTTACGCCTCATGTCGGTCGTTTGGACCACAAGGTTGTTTGCCAAATAGCGGACATCAGCGCTTCAAAGCCTCGTTGCAGAGATTGTCTGGATCTCACTAATTGTACCTCTTGAATGATCCCAAGACACAGACGGGCAACCCATGGACGTTGTGATGAAAATTTCAGCGATACGGAATTGTGATCGGATCATATGACAAGCACATCCTTATATCCTTGTCATACTGCCCCATAGTATGAAAGGATACTCAAGGGCAGTATATTCGGAGTAAACGTTTCGTGCCGCACACAC
>NZ_JABCQF010000066.1 GCF_015244705.1 Gluconobacter potus | reverse complement strand
CCTGTGGGATCCGCCCTTCACGCAGATCCGCTTTCTCAGCATTTGTGTTGCGCTGCCTGGGAGCCGCGACCAGCGTTGCATCCAGGATCTGCCCTGACATCGGGAGATAACCAGCGTTCCGCAGGGTTGCATCAAAGCGATTGAACAGACCATCGACCGCACCCGCCTGTGTCAGACGCTCGCGAAACAGCCAGACCGTTTTGGCATCGGGCACGCGATCTGACAGCCCCAGACCAAGAAAACGCATGAAGGACAGGCGGTCATTGATCAGATATTCCGTCCGTTCATCGGACAGATTATTCAGCGTCTGGATCACCAGGATTTTGAACATCAGCACCGGATCAAACGGCGGACGGCCGCCTTTGCTCCCGTCCGCATAGGCCAGAGCCTTCTCCAGGTCAGGACGGAATACTTCAAAATCCACAGTCCGGGAAAACGCTTCGAGCTGGTCACCAAGCCCACTCAGACGAGCCAGGCGATCTTCAACATCAAAAAAACCGGGCTGCATCATCATCCA
>NZ_JABCQF010000065.1 GCF_015244705.1 Gluconobacter potus | reverse complement strand
CAGATGCGCCGTATTGCAACCCGATACGACAAAACCGCCTTATCATTCATAAGCTTCCTCAATCTCGCCGCCGCGAGGCTTTGGATTGAATCTTTTGTCAACGCGACCTAGGGATGTTGCCGAGGCGCATGTTTGGCCATCCGGATGGCATGATATTCGAGACTGTCATGGATCGCGCAACGCATGGTATGCGTCACGCTGCTGCACACGCCACCTTTCTTTCGGAAGGCGGACAAATGGATCGCGCGCCCATCGAGCGAATACACAGTTCATAAATGTATAAACATTATCGGAACCCCCTTCCGTTTAGGATACTCGAATATAAAACTATGCTTAATAAACAAGTATTATTTCTTGCAACATGAATTCCGATATAATAAATTGAGGTGGTCAGAGGTGGTCCCGTCCGTTCGGACAATTTTGCGGGCTTGATAAGCTATACCCGGTTGTTGTTATGCCGCCCTTCTGACGGCGTTGCTGTTGGCCATCTGGTCCGGGGTTAACCCCGGACCAGATGGCGTCGGCACGT
>NZ_JABCQF010000064.1 GCF_015244705.1 Gluconobacter potus | reverse complement strand
GAATACTTCAAAATCCACAGTCCGGGAAAACGCTTCGAGCTGGTCACCAAGCCCACTCAGACGAGCCAGGCGATCTTCAACATCAAAAAAACCGGGCTGCATCATCATCCAGCCCTCATCGTAAGATGAACGATGGAATCACACACAGGGCCTCATAACCAGAGAGTTTTTCGAACCCTCCAGGTGCGGAAAGCTGCCAGCTGATTTCACAGTTTGAAAGATGCCCCTAACAGATTTTATCTCCACTCAAAGCCAGAAAATTCCAGATCCAAAAAACTGACAATCTATTCATCGTAGTTTACTCACGAAATATCTGAGATGATCTGCAATAAAACTGGCTACAAAATAATAGCTGTGATCGTAATCAGGACGAAGATTCAGGATGAGTTCCTGCCCTGCATTCTGTGCGGCTTCCTGGAACAGTTCTGGCCTGAGCTGTTCTTTCAGAAACTGGTCCGCCAGACCCTGATCTATCAGAACAGGCAGTCTTTCCTTCGCTGTCCGCACAAGTTCAAGCGGGTCATAGGCTGCCCAACTGGCA
>NZ_JABCQF010000063.1 GCF_015244705.1 Gluconobacter potus | reverse complement strand
AGGAAACTCTTGAAGGATAAGGCGGTCTTGTCGTAGCGGGTCGCGATGCGGCGCATTTGCTTGAGCCTGTTGAACATCCGCTCGATGTGGTTGCGATCCCTGTAACGCCGCCAGTCTGTTTTCTGTGGAGCGCTGCGGCCTTTGCGTGATGGAATGACCGGCAGGATCCCGTGGACCAGCAGCTCCTGGCGGAAACTGTCACTGTCATAGCCCCGGTCGGCCAGCATGGCTTTGGGGTTCGGGACAGGTAGCTTTATCAGGGCGTCTGTGGCTTTGTAATCCGAGACCTGGCCTTCGGTAAGGAGAAAGCCGAGAGGGCGTCCCTGATTGTCACATCGGGCATGGATTTTGCTCGTAAAGCCGCCGCGTGACCGACCAAAAGCCTCCGAATAAGCCCCCCTTTTGCCCCAGTGGCCTGTGAATGGGCGCGGATTACGGTGCTGTCGATCATATGCTGCCAGTTATCAGTCAGCCCCAGATCTACCAGGGTCTGTAAAAGAGCATCCCAGACACCCTGTTCAGCCCAACGCCGGAACCGGACATAGACCGAGTT
>NZ_JABCQF010000062.1 GCF_015244705.1 Gluconobacter potus | reverse complement strand
CTGGTAGATCGCCCGCAGGCCCATGATCGCCATGAGCCGCCGGACCCGCTTGCGGCCCACTTCATGTCCCTGGCGGCGCAGATGCCATGTCATCTGCCGTGAGCCATAATAGGGCGTTTCCAAGAACTGGGCGTCGATCAGCCGCATCAGCTCCAGATTGCCCTCGCTCTGTGGCGCAGGCCGATAGTAGACGCCAGACCGGTTGAGATGCAGCAGCGTGCATTGCCGGATTATCGGCAGACGCGCTCGCTTCGGGTCAATCATCTGCCGCCTCTGATCACGCCCAACCGAGCAGAGGCATCGCGTAAAAAATCCCGTTCCACGAGAAGTTCGCCTATCTTCGCGTGCAGTTTCTCCACGTCAGCTGGGCTGACCGGGGGCTCAGCCACCGTCTTCCCGGAAAAGGTCGCCGCCATCCCCTCGATCGCCTGCCGTTTCCACTAGGCGATCATCGTCTGATGTACCCCATGTTTCGAAGCCAGTTCCGCCAGCGTCAGTTCCCCACGGATCGCCTCCAGCGCAACCCGTGACTTGAACTCTGCCGCATACCGTTTCCGCGTAACCTTGCCCATAAAA
>NZ_JABCQF010000061.1 GCF_015244705.1 Gluconobacter potus | reverse complement strand
CAATCTGCTCAAAACGCAGACCGGATGCCATCGCAAAAACCGTCAATCAAATCGCCAAAAGCCAGAAATTACCCGCCAAGCACATCAATCAACGGTTCTTCGATCCCTCCATTTTTATCGCGATTAAGTGGTTTTTGCGTCGACAAAAAAGGCAGTCAGCTGCGGATTATCATTATCTTCTGGTTTTCGACAAATGTCGAAATACCTTAATTATGTTAGTCAATATTCTTATATTTCAGCATGTTAGTGATACCCTTAATTATGGGAAGGTCCCTTATTGATGCGAAAAAAGCCCATAATTAGGAGACAAAACGCGACCGCATGTTTATCAACGCACGGGTCTGCTTCCGCCTACATCTCGGTCGTTTGGACCACAAGATTATTTGTCAAATAGCGGACATCAGCGCTTCAAAGCCTCGTTGTAGAGCTTGTCTGGATTTCACTGATTACACCTATTGAATGATTCCAAGACACAGGCAGTCCCCCCATGGACGTTACGGTGAAAATTTCGGCGATACGGACTTTTGATCGGATCATATGACAAGCACATCCTTATATCCTTGTCATACTGCCCCATAGTATGAAAGGATACTCAAGGGCAGTATATTCGGAGTAAACGTTTCGTGCCGCACACAC
>NZ_JABCQF010000060.1 GCF_015244705.1 Gluconobacter potus | reverse complement strand
GTCGTCCCCGTACTCATGACATCGCTCGTTACGGCGCTTGGACTGGCGCCTCTGGCTGTTGATATGAATGCGCCTGGGCGGGAAATCGAAGGACCTATGGCAGCTGTCATTCTTGGAGGGCTCATGACATCAATGATACTTAACCTGTTTGTTTTGCCTATTCTTGCTGTCAAATTTGGTAGTTTTTCTGAAAACGAAACGGGAGTTCCGGAAACCTTGTTCAAGTGACAGGTATGGGCCACTGCTGCACAGAACTACTTGAAGATTATGTCCGATATGCCAATAGAACCCAGAATGAAAACTGCTTCCGTATCACGCTCGGCCACCATTCGGTCTGGCTCGACCTTCTGGTTGGGTTCGGAATTGCCTTCATGAATCTTGACGCTGTCCAGAAAATCTGGATTGCCGCCCGCACCGAACATCATCGTGTCAAGGCCGAAAACCGAAAGCATCGTTGCCCGATCCAAATGATTTATACTCCCTGCCCAGTGGCTTCGGGCGTGTCTTGCTACGGCCAACCTAAGCGCCTGTATTCTTGCTGGTTATTTCCCATAACGATCACCCCACTCTCGGCTCCAAGTGATAGCGGGGGACTGCGCGGACTATGTCCGTTATGCGAAAGGCGAGCCAACCCACTTTTATGTCCGACATG
>NZ_JABCQF010000059.1 GCF_015244705.1 Gluconobacter potus | reverse complement strand
GACTGGTATTGATGAGGATCGCCCCCTGCTTCAGGCGCGACAGGGCCGAAGCGTCAATCGTGGGACGACCACTTCCCTGTGCCGGGCGATGCAGGGAGAGGACATCGGACGCAACCAGAAGATCATCAAGGCTTTCCGCCCGTTCCACACCTGCAGCCCTGAAAACGTCTGCCGGAACACTCGGGGACCAGGCCATGACCTTCATGCCCAGGCCCTGCCCCGCAATCTGCGCAACATGCCGGGCAATGGCGCCGAAACCGACCAGCCCGAGCGTCCGCGTATGCAGTTCCAGACCTGGCCCCGTATAACGGAACTCCCAGTTCCCTTCCCGTACGGCACGATCTGCTTCGCAGATGCGGCGGACAACCGCCAGCAGAAGCCCTATGGTCATTTCCGCAACGGACCGACTGTTGGTATTAGGCGCATTCGTGACCAGAACCCCACGCGCCGCCGCCGCAGCCTTGGCAATCCGGTTCGTTCCCGAGCCATGGCATGAAATGATTTTCAGGTTCGGCGCAGCCTCCAGCGCGTCTTCACTGAACCCCAGATCCCGCGTGATGACCGCATCAGCATCCCCGACTTCACGAATAACGGCCTCCATTGTAGGTGCTGTGGCATAGCGGGTTCTGATCCCGGCATCATTCAGACATGTTACGGCATCAGGATGGATCTGTTGGGTAATGAAACACAGGCTCATGCGATTTATTTTCCACAGTCAGGGAACAGAACTCGCCGGATGATGGCATAAAGCCCCCTCTTGTCCATCTCCAAAGACCTTTCCGCAGGTCTGCT
>NZ_JABCQF010000058.1 GCF_015244705.1 Gluconobacter potus | reverse complement strand
TAGGGCGTGTCGTCAGTTAAACGGGGGGCTTATGAAGCTTGTACTCCCGTTTGATCTGTGATGTTTTCTTCCTGTTTCTGGAACGGGGAGAGTGTGAATGCGACGGTATGGTCTGAGCGATGGTCAGTGGGAACGGATAAAAGATCTTCTCCCGGGTCGCGAAGGTCATGTCGGTGGGACGGCTGCGGATAACCGTCTGTTTATCGAAGCCGTGCTGTATCGTTACCGTGCAGGCATTCCCTGGCGTGATCTGCCTGCCCGGTTCGGGGACTGGAAGAACGTGCACCGGCGGCTGCGTCGCTGGTGCGAAGGCGGCGTGATCGAGCGGATTTTCCGGCATCTGGCTGCTGACCATGACAACGAATACATGATGATCGACAGCACCATTGTCCGTGCTCACCAGCATAGCGCGGGCGCCCGTAAAAAAGGGGGATGGATCAGGCCACCGGGCGGTCCCGTGGCGGACTGACCACGAAAATCCATGCCATTGTCGATGCCGCGGGAAAGGCTGTGGCTCTTTCCCTGACGCCCGGACAAAGGGCCGACATCACAGAAGCAGAGCCATTGCTCGATGAAGTCGATCCCGAGGTCTTCATCGCCGACAAGGCTTATGATGCCGATCCCCTCATCGAAAAGCTTGAAGAGCGGGGGATCACACCGGTTATTCCGTCAAAGAAAAACCGACGCAATCCACGGAAAATCCTCTTTTCGCTTTATAAAAAACGAAACATCATCGAACGCTTTTTCGCCAGACTTAAACAGTTCAGAGGTATTGCAACACGATATGACAAGCTGAAGTCAACTTTCCTCGCAGCCGTGCAATTCGTCTCCGCCATCATTGGAATTAACTGACGACACACCCTAG
>NZ_JABCQF010000057.1 GCF_015244705.1 Gluconobacter potus | reverse complement strand
CTAGGTCGCGTTGACAAAAGATTCAATCCAAAGCCTCGCGGCGGCGAGATTGAGGAAGCTTATGAATGATAAGGCGGTTTTGTCGTATCGGGTTGCAATACGGCGCATCTGCTTGAGCCTGTTGAACATCCGCTCAATGCGATTGCGGTCTCTGTAACGCCGCCAGTCTGTTTTCTGTGGAGCGTTGCGGCCTTTGCGTGATGGAATAACCGGCAGTATCCCACGGAACAGCAGATCCTGGCGGAAGCCGTCGCTGTCATAGCCCCGATCAGCCAGCATGGCTTTGGGGTTTGGAACCGGAAACGCCATCAGGGCATCTGTGGCCTTGTAATCCGAGACCTGACCTCCGCTAAGGGCAAAGCCGAAAGGACGTCCTTGATTGTCGCACCGGGCGTGGATTTTGCTCGTAAAGCCGCCGCGTGAGCGACCAAAACCCTCCGTATGAGCCCCCCTTTTGCACCTGTTGCCTGGGAGTGGGCGCGGACCACGGTACTGTCGACCATATGCTGCCAGTCATCACTCAGACCCAGGTCCACCAGGGTTTGCAGCAGGGCATCCCAGACACCCTGTTCAGCCCAACGCCGGAACCTGACATAGACAGAGTTCCATTTTCCGTAGCGCTCATGCATGTCCCGCCACGGACAACCGGTGCGCAGGACATACAACATGCCGTTGAGAAACCGGCGGTTATCTCCGGATGGTCGTGCCCAACGGCCACGCTCGGATGGCAAAAGCGGACCAATCAGCGCCCATTCACGATCCGTCAGATCCCCTCGTGCCATCCCCGCTTCACCTTATCGCCTTCGTAGAAGCAACCAGTGAATCAGATCTCAGGATGATCGTATAGACCTTTTGTCAACACGACCTAG
>NZ_JABCQF010000056.1 GCF_015244705.1 Gluconobacter potus | reverse complement strand
GAGAATGCTGCCGCGTGTCGCATGAGAACTGGCAACGCCGACGATGAGGCTGCCGGTCGACAGCGTTCCGTCATTGGCGCCGAGAACAGCCGCACGCAGCCATCCCAGTTTCTCGACGGCATGACGTTCGGCCAAAGGATGGAGACGCGACATAAGATGACCTGCTGCTTCTGGTGAATACAAATAAAGGTTAAGATGCATCATTTGCCGCGACAACAGATATTTCATTCTGATATTGCGAGTTATTTTCAATATTATTTATGTTTTAGGAAAATCTGTTCTGTTCAGAATCCTGTCAGGTAAGCATGATACGGAAGTGGATTCAGGGTTCTTTTTTGCCGAGACGTATATGCCTTATTCAACGCCGGACATCACAGATAGCCTGCTGCGTTACGACAGGCCGACGATCATCCTTCACTGGATGACGGCCTTTCTGGTGCTGCTTCAGTTTGCTCTTGGCGAAACCTGGAACTGGCCAACAAAACCCGTCCATCATCTGATGGTGGTCGCGCATCTGACAGCCGGCATCCTGCTGACCGCAATTATGGTGTTCCGCATTGTCTGGCGTCTGACGAAAGGCCGGCATCTGTCGGACCTTCTCGTGCCTGTGGACCGGGTATTCGCCCTTGGAGCAGAGTACACGCTCTATGTGCTGCTTCTGGCGGAAATCTTGCTGGGCTATCTCTGGCGATGGGGTGCCGGGCAGACGATGAGTTTTTTCGGCCTCCTGATTCCATCCCCGTTCGCGCGGTTCCCGGCGGAAACCGTGACGTGGTTTCAGACGCTACATTACTGGAACGCCTGGTTGATTATGGGTCTTGCGACAGGCCATGGCGCGGCGGCGCTTTTTCATCAGTTTGTCCTGAAAGACAAAGTGCTTGGACGCATGCTGCCGCGGGGTTCCTCACTCAGTCAGTGATTGCGATCGGGAACCTATCTGATTTTCATGATTGGGCAGCATCGTGATGCTGGATTGCCAACAACGTCAGCTTTTTTCGGCTTCCGTTGTACAACAGATGTTCCGCTGTCCCCCCC
>NZ_JABCQF010000055.1 GCF_015244705.1 Gluconobacter potus | reverse complement strand
GGCTTTGTTGCACAAATGGCGTGAAAGCGGATTCACGGCGTGAAACCAGTCTGGTAGCTGGGTGTCATGAGCAAGTCGAAGCCCACCCGCTACCGTACGACGAACTGGTGTTCCTACAACGCGTCCCTGAAAAAGCGGGGTTCACTGACAGTTTGGTTTGATCCTGCGATGGTCTGGGAAGGCCTTGCGACCGGGCGTCGAGGACGACGGCAGAGTTATAGCGCGGCGGCGATCCAGACCTGTCTGACACTGAAAGTTCTGTTCGGTTTTGCCCTACGGCAGACGACGGGGTTTGTTGAAAGTCTCCTTCGCCTGGCAGGCCTTGCCTGGTCAGTGCCGGATTTCAGCACGCTCAGTCGTCGGCAGAAATCCCTGACAGTCGACATTGCATATCGCGGTTCGGATGGGCCGCTCCATCTTCTGATCGACAGCACCGGGATCAAAGTCGAAGGAGAAGGCGAATGGCACGCCCGCAAGCACGGTGCTTCAAAACACAGGATATGGCGTAAGATTCATATCGCTATCGACGAAGGGTCTCTGGAAATCAGGGCCGTTGAAATCACGGGAAACGATGTCGGTGATGCCCCGGTCCTACCAGCGCTTCTGGCTCAGATCCCCGAAGATGAGGAGATTGCCAGCGTTACGGCCGATGGGGCTTATGACACGAGACGATGTCATGAAACCATTGCCGAACGCGGGGCCCAGGCTGTCATTCCTCCTCGGAAGAACGCAAAACCATGGAGCCCCACCTCGCCAGGAGCGATCGCCCGCAATGAAGCCTTGCGGGCGGTAGACCGTTTTGGGCGGACCATCTGGCGATGGTGGAGCGGATACCACAGACGAAGCCGCGTCGAGACGAAAATGAACTGCATCAAGCTGCTGGGGCAGCGGCTGATGGCTCGGGATTTCGATCGTCAGATCGCAGAGTTTCACGTGCGTGTTGCCATACTCAATCGCTTCACGGCGCTCGGGGTCCCCCTCACACAGCCTGTCACGTAAGACAAAGTCCTGAATGGCTTCGGCACGCACAATGGACGAATTGTGCAACAGAGCC
>NZ_JABCQF010000054.1 GCF_015244705.1 Gluconobacter potus | reverse complement strand
GACTTGAACTCTGCCGCATACCGTTTCCGCGTAACCTTGCCCATAAAACCCGTCCTCGTTCAGGCCAGATGATAGCTTATCGCCCTGTCCGAAAAATGGGGACCACCTCTGGTCGTCCTCGGATGACCATGGAACTCAAGGAGGCGGGGCTCGATGTCGGCGAACGTCGTGTGGGGCGGCTGATGAAACTCAACGGGATCCGCCCAGTGTGCACCCGTCGCCACAGGGTCACAACTGACAGCCGTCATTCCCTTGGTGTTGCAGCCAATGTTCTGGACGGCGACTTTCTGACCAACGCACCCAACCGAAAATGGGCAGGCGATATCAGCTATATATGGACCACCGAAGGATGGCTCTACCTCGCCGTGGTCATCGACCTCTTCAGTCGACGCGTCATCGGCTGGGCGGCAAGCGACCGGATGAAAAAGGATCTCGCTATCCGGGCGCTCGATATGGCGGTGCGACTGCGCGATCCATCGCCTGGCTGTATTTTCCACTCTGATCGTGGCAGCCAATATTGCTCACACGATTTCCAGAAGGAAATGACGGAATACAGGATGATGCCATCCATGTCCGGCAGGGGAAACTGCTTCGACAATGCAGCCGTAGAGACCTTCTTCAAGAGCCTGAAGGCCGAACTGCTCTGGCGACAGACATGGCCCACTCGGCAGCAGGCAACCGCCGCCATCTTCCAGTACGTCAACGGCTTCTACAACCCGCGACGGCGCCATTCATATCTCGGCAACATCAGCCCTCTCGCTTTCGAGGCTAAAGCCGCCTAACAGGATCACATACCGGCACATAACCGTAGCAAGTCCAGTTCCTTGCCGTGGATTTGTGGACAGCCGCCTGTGTGAGACGCTCGCGGAACAGCCAGATCGTTATGGCATCCGGCACGCGGTCCGACAGCCCCAATCCCAGAAAGCGCATGAACGACAGACGGTCGTTGATCAGATACTCCGTCCGTTCGTCAGACAAATGGAGGGTTCGAAAAACTCTCTGGTTATGAGGCCCTGTGTGTGATTCCATCGTTCATCTTACGATGAGGGATGGATGATGATGCAGCCCGGTTTTTTTGATGTTGAAGATCGCCTGGCTCGTCTGAGTGGGCTTGGTGACCAGCTCGAAGCGTTTTCCCGGACTGTGGATTTTGAAGTATTC
>NZ_JABCQF010000053.1 GCF_015244705.1 Gluconobacter potus | reverse complement strand
ACCTGGAGGGTTCGAAAAACCTTCTGGATTTGAGGGTTCCTCTGTGATTCCATCTCTCCTGCGTTGATTGGGGATGATGGCAGATGAAGCAGCCTGGTTTCTTTGATGTTGAAGAGCGGCTGGCCCGGTTAAGCGGGCTTGGCGATCAGCTTGAGGCATTTTCCCGGACTGTGGATTTTGAGGTGTTCCGCCCTGATCTGGAGAAGGCTCTGGCCTATTCAGATGGGAGCAAAGGTGGACGACCGCCGTTTGATCCCGTGTTGATGTTCAAGATTCTGGTGATCCAGACGCTGAACAATCTGTCCGACGAGCGAACGGAATATTTGATCAACGACCGCCTGTCCTTCATGCGTTTCCTCGGTCTGGGACTGTCGGACCGGGTACCTGATGCCAAAACGGTCTGGCTGTTCCGTGAGCGTCTGGCCCAGGCGGGAGCTATTGAAAGACTGTTTGACCGGTTTGATGCCACTCTGCGGACCGCCGGTTATCTGCCAAGGTCCGGCCAGATCCTGGATGCGACATTGGTAGCCGCCCCAAAGCAGCGCAATACGAACGCTGAGAAAGCTGACCTCCGGGCAGGGCGTATTCCTGAAGATTGGCAGGACAAACCCGCAAAGCTGTCGCATAAGGACCGTCATGCGCGCTGGACACTGAAGTTTACCAAAGCGAAGCGGCAGGATGACGGGACGATCCCAGCCACGGACCTCGCCATTCCGTTCTTTGGCTACAAGTCCCATGTTTCCATCGACCGGAAGTTCCGGTTCATCCGGAAATGGAAGACAACGGATGCTGCTGCCAGTGATGGTGCCAGACTGCGCGAGGGCCTTCTGGATAAAACCAATACGGCCTCAAGCGTCTGGGCTGATACAGCGTATCGCTCGAAAGCCAATGAGGACTTCATGGACAAGCAGGGCTTTGTCTCGAAGGTTCACAGGAAAAAGCCGCATCTCAAACCTATGCCCCGGCATATCCAGAAATCGAATGCTGGAAAGTCGGTGGTCCGATCTCGTGTCGAGCATGTCTTTGCCGATCAGAAATCGCAAATGGGTCTGTTCGTCCGAACTGTCGGTATCACCCGGGCCACCATGAGGATCGGCCTTGCCAATATCGTCTATAATATGCGCCGCTTCCTTTTCCTCGAAAGATTGAACGCGAGCGCGTAGTCCTCCCACTGGCGATGGACCGTGATCTGCTCAAAACGCAGAGCGAAAGTCACCCCGGAAACC
>NZ_JABCQF010000052.1 GCF_015244705.1 Gluconobacter potus | reverse complement strand
TATCTGTGATTCCATACCTCCTGTGGTGATTGGGTGGATGAATGAATAATGAAACAGCCTGGTTTCTTTGATGTTGAAGAGCGGCTTGCTCGTTTGAGCGGTCTTGGCGATCAGCTTGAAGCGTTTTCCCGGACTGTGGATTTTGAGGTGTTCCGCCCTGATCTGGAGAAGGCTCTGGCCTATTCAGATGGAAGCAAGGGCGGGCGACCGCCATTTGATCCGGTGTTGATGTTCAAGATCCTGGTGATCCAGACGCTCAACAATTTGTCTGATGAGCGGACAGAGTATCTCATCAACGATCGCCTCTCCTTTATGCGTTTCCTTGGTCTGGGACTTTCAGATCGGGTGCCCGATGCCAAAACAATCTGGCTGTTCCGTGAACGCCTGACACAGGCGGGGGCCATTGAAAGACTGTTTGAGCGCTTTGATGCGACCCTGCGCAGCGCTGGTTATCTGCCGATGTCAGGCCAGATCCTGGATGCCACGCTCGTAGCGGCTCCGAAGCAGCGCAATACAAACGCAGAGAAAGCGGATCTGCGAGCAGGCCGTATTCCTGAAGACTGGCAGGACAAGCCATCCAAACTGTCGCACAAGGACAGACATGCACGATGGACGCTGAAGTTCACGAAGGCGAAGCAGCAGGATGATGGAACCATGCCATCCAGCGATCTTGCCATCCCGTTCTTTGGCTACAAATCCCACGTCTCCATCGATCGGAAGTTTCGGTTCATCCGAAAATGGAAGACGACGGATGCCGCCGCCAGTGATGGTGCGCGATTGAGAGAGGGGCTGCTGGATAAAACCAATACGGCCTCAAGCGTCTGGGCTGATACAGCGTATCGCTCAAAAGCCAATGAAGACTTCATGGAAAAGCATGGCTTTGTCTCAAAGGTTCACAGGAAGAAGCCGCATCTCAAACCCATGCCACTCCATATCCAGCGGTCCAATGCAGGAAAGTCCATGATCCGCTCGCGTGTCGAGCATGTTTTTGCCGACCAGAAATCACAGACGGGATTGTTCATCCGAACTGTCGGTATTACCCGGGCCACCATGAGGATCGGGCTGGCCAATATCGTCTACAACATGCGCCGCTTCCTCTTCCTGCAGCGGATCAGCACCACAGCGTAGCTATCAAGCCGGTAACAGCTCCCAATCTGCTCAAAACGCAGACCGGATGCCATCGCAAAAACCGTCAATCAAATCGCCAAAAGCCAGAAATTACCCGCCAAGCACATCAATCAACGGTTCTTCGATCCCTCCA
>NZ_JABCQF010000051.1 GCF_015244705.1 Gluconobacter potus | reverse complement strand
TGTTGATTTTCACTGAGAACTGATGGTGTGGACGGCTCCCTGTGGTCCTGAGAGGATGCTGAGGAGTTGAATGTCAGTGAAGGAAACCATCATGCATCAGTTGGTCCGTATCGGCATGGATACCTCGAAAAAAGTGTTTCAGCTCCACGGCGTGGATGCCGAAGAGCGGGTTGCACTAAGCCGGAAACTGAGCCGACATCAGATGATCCGGTTTTTCGAGAAACTGCCGCCGACAGTGATTGGCATTGAAGCCTGTGGGGCCTCCCATCACTGGGCCAGAACCCTTGGCGCGCTCGGCCACGAAGTGAGGCTGATGGCGCCACAGCTTGTCAAACCTTACGTCAGGCGCAGCAAGAATGATGCGGCAGATGCCGAGGCCCTCTGTGAGGCGATGAGCCGTCCAACCATGCGTTTTGTGCCAGTCAAGACGGTTGAGCAGCAGGCAGCCCTCATGCTTGTCGGCATGCGGGAGCGGCTCGTTGGCAGACGTACGCAGCTGGCCAACTCCATCCGGGGATATGCTGCCGAATTCGGATTGACTGCTCCCCTTGGTCTCTCCCGCGTTGAGCCGTTCCTCAGGCAGATTGCGTCCGAGGATATCCTTCCCTCCCTGGCGCGCGAGATGTTTGCACAGATGGCAGAAGAGTATGGTGCCCTGATGGAGCATATCAGGGAGCTTGATGAAAAACTTGCCACATGGCATCGAAGTCAGGAGGTGAGCCGCAGGCTATCCGGAATTCCGGGCATCGGTCCTCTGGGAGCGGCTCTGCTGCTCATGAAGGCTCCGGATCCGCATCTGTTCCGTTCAGGCCGGGACTTCGCGGCCTGGATAGGTCTCACCCCTCGGGATCATTCGTCCGGCGGCAAAGTCAGACACGGCGGGATTACCCGGGCCGGAGACAGCCGCCTGAGAAGCACCCTGGTTGTCGGAGCAACAACCGTGCTTCGGCATGTGCGGCAGAACAAACAGAGCCGCCTCGCCACGCCGTGGCTCGTCAGTCTTCTGGGCAGAAAGAAGGCGAAGCTCGCTGCTGTAGCCCTGGCCAACAGGATAGCACGCATTGCATGGAAGCTGATGACCAGTGGCGAGACATACCGCAAGCCAGTGGCAGTAGATGCAATGACAGCGGCCACCGCTTCCTGACGAAATTGGCCAACACGACGCACGGGAAAAAGAACGTGATCGTGTGAGCCGATACCGCAGTCCTGCAAAGAGGAGATGGGGGATCGTTCGATCTGAATGGAAGACACTCCGCAAGAGCCCGTGGTTTTCAAAAACCGCAGAACTGAATGGAACTTCCATCGCAGAAACCATCTTGGCCAGCAGTCTGAACACTGCAACAACAGGCCGGACATATGGGTGCAAACGACACGGTCACATCACTATTTTCCCCCTTGCAAGACAGAGCCGTCCACATATGGGTTCTTCCGTACTTTTCGTGATG
>NZ_JABCQF010000050.1 GCF_015244705.1 Gluconobacter potus | reverse complement strand
TGGGTTCTTCCGTACTTTTCGTGATGATGTTTTTTGATTATGCGGGCTGAAGGACACGCGCCCTGAGGAGTTCGAAGCCTGCTCTTCCGAACATGGTTCGCTTGATCATTTTCAGTCGGCTGATCTGTCCTTCAACCGGGCTGGTTGTCCAAGGTGTGACAAGAGACGCTTCAATGGCAGCCGCATCCCGTTCAAGCGCGGGAATCAGACGTGACAGCAGCGTCGTCTTTCCTTCTTCCAGCAGAGCCTTCAGATCGCCTCCCGTGCAGGTGTCACCCCTTTTACAGAGCAGGGTCTGCATTTTCCTGAGCCAGCAGAGTGTGACGGCAAGGTGCGGTTCAGCTTCCAGAAGGGCAGGAACCAGCAGTCCCTCCTGTCCGGCAGATAACGGATCCTCTGCGAGGAGAAGCCGCGCAAGTTTGCGTCCCCGAGGTGCAACGACATGCGCGGAAGGAACGGGTTTCGCGGAACATCCCTGTCGCGTCGCCACCCATTTCCAGACGGTGCCATATTGTCCTGCAAAGCCCTGCTCCAGGAGTTCCCGCCATAGCTGACGACTATTGCGACATCCTTCGGACCATCTCTTTTCCAGGTGGGCTGTGTAAGGCACGAGTATGCTGCGTGACGGAACCGTTCTTTTCCATGGTGGTGCATGGCCCCGCTGAAACCAGCGCCGCACGGTTTTTCTCTCTACCCCGATCGTTGTGGCGATAGCCTGAATGCTGTGTCCCGCTGCTTTCAGGGCAAGAGCTTCCTTGAAAAGAATGTCACGCCGTTCCCCAGAGGCTGACCTGACGACCGCCTGCGCCTCTTCTGGATGCGCTCTGATTGTTTCAGATATTTTGCTTACGACCGTTGATACGTTCATCTGTCGTGTCAGGGTCCTGACAGTCGTCGTAAAACGGTCCAGAATGCTGACAAAAGCGTCTGACAGGTTCTTCAGCAGATGCCAGCGGTCTGTCACCTGAAGAGCGGATGGTGCGCCTCTGCGGCATCCGTCTGCATAAGTACCGGCACGGTCTCTGGCAATGATTTCAATACCGGGGTGGACCTGCAGCCATCGGGCAAGGGTATCAGCGTCCCGATCTGGCAGGAGGTCAATGACATCATTTTTCTCAAGATCGACCACAATCGTTCCATAGTGATGTCCCCGCCGCCATGCCCAGTCATCCACCCCCACCACACGTGTAAGGGCCGTGCCTTTTGTGGTGTTCTGCACACGTGAGAGAAGACGGCGGACAAGAGTATCCGCGCTGATGGGGCAACACAGGCGCACGGTCATTCGTGCTCCAGCGGAACCGCCCAGGGTGTGGGCGATATAATAATGAAGATCGGCAAGACGTGTGGTCTGTCTGCCATGACGCACGGTTATCCCCTCAAGGGGCATGACAAACGTCCGACGTGGACAAAGCATCGTCTGGCAGAAAAAGCGCGGCACAGAAACGATCAGCGTGGCTGGACGGCCCTGCCATGGAAGATCCGCGAGTTTTCTCTGATAGAAACTGTGAATGCGTTGTGTCGGGCACTGACAGTCCGGACACACTGCACTCCGTTTTCGCAGACCGACTTCGATCTCCACTCTGTTATCCAGTGCAACAACACGACGAACGACGAGGGAACGGGGAAGATCAAGAGACCGAAGGCGTGACACTGGGGAATATCCATGAAAGTGAACGACTTTCTGGATTTCCCAGTTCCGGAACCTCAGTACAAGATACCCATCACGAAAAGTACGGAAGAACC
>NZ_JABCQF010000049.1 GCF_015244705.1 Gluconobacter potus | reverse complement strand
ATCCCCAATCCACGCCTCCATGAACTTCTGCCCTGGCACTGGAAAGCCCACCAGCAGGTCCACAATACCATCGCCGCCTGAATACGCCCGCGTCTCTCGCCGGATGATTACGGTGGTTCCGCAGGCTGATGCGCCGTTTCCTGTTCCAGACCATTCATGATGTCTGTCTGATGCTCGATCGTGAAGCGGCAGGACGCGAAACCAGTCCATCGGGTGGTGTCATTGATAGCCAGAGTATCAAGGCACCCCACGCAAAGACACGTGGTTATGACGCAGGCAAGAAGATCGTCGGTCGGAAACGTCACATCGCAGTTGATACGGATGGCCGCCTTCTCCTGGTCCAGCTGACAACAGCCGATATTTCGGACAGTGCAGGAGGACAGATGATCCTTGATGCCATTCGTAAACGCTGGCCTTGGGTGAAGCACCTGTTTGCCGATGGAGCCTATGACCGCCTCCAGTTGATGGATAAGGCCACTTTTCTCGACTTCACAGTCGAGATCATCCGGCGGTCAGAGACAGCAAAAGGGTTTGAAATCCTGCCGCGTCGGTGGGTTGTGGAACGGACCTTCGGTTGGATAATCCGCTGGCGTCGCCTTGTGAAGGACTACGAACAGCGGATCGACGTCGCAGAGGCCATGATCCACATCGCCATGGGAAGCCTCATGCTACGCCGAAACGCTCATCCGTGAATTTCCAAAAGGGCTCTTAGAAATGTCGGTCTATTTACTTTCGGTGCTAATGCAGTATTGGGTTTTTAATACATAACAATGCACTGAGAAATGGCGGAAACGGTTAATGATCAAGAATATTCCCGGATTTTTGAAGCTTTCTGCGGTTTTCGATCTTTTCGAAGAACTCGCAATGCTGGTGCTTACGCTTTGCATCATGGTCGTCGCGGCTTTGGGTCTCGTGCATGTTCTGTACGCCGTTTTTGAAATGGTGCTGACCGCGACCTTCTCACCGACCAATCCTGCGGCTCTCCAGAGCCTTTTCGGTCTTTTTTTTACCGTTTTGATTGCACTGGAGTTCAAGCACTCTATTCTTGTCTCACCCGACACACCCTCGCACAGCATGGTCAGAATGCGCTCCGTCCTTCTCATCGGTATGATGGCGACCGTTCGCAAATTCATTGTCCTGGACCTCACCGGCGTCGACGTCATGGAAGTTCTGGCACTCTCGACGGCAATCCTGGCCTTGGGGATCGTCTATTGGCTCGTTCGTGGCAATAATAAAATAACGAGTTAACTCTGAGATCTCAGTATTTTAATTCTAGAGATAACGTCCGCTTTTGGAAAATTATTCAGATCTTTTCTATGACTGACATGAAGGCGAGAGCAGTATAGCCGATCCCGATGCTTCGGCCAATTCTTTCAGCCATCAGTTCGACCGCGTGCGACAACCACTGTAGGCTTGAAGCAGTCGTTGGCACACGATGCGACCGCCCTGAAAGAAAATTTTTGGAGCATGGTCCACAGTAGTGAACCGATGGGCTGGACATCACAACGCATCCGCTTCTTATCGTCGCGGTACTCGTGCAGACTGCAACGCGTTAGTCTAAACCGACCGCATAAAGTAGGCTAACGCGACAGATCAGCAACCACGTGTTAAGATAACTAATGCTTACCTTCCCGAATGAATGGCGGTTCGAGGCTCCTGGTGATCCTCTCCCTTCGATAGTCATCAATCAATTCGATGACTTTATCTCGAAGGTCGCGTCTCAGGGCGACCGCTGGAACGTAATTGAATTCTTCAAGGCTCGTTTTGCCGGAGCGGCAGGGCTTCCTGAGGTGGTCCCGTCCGTTCGGACAGTTTTGCGGGCTTGATAAGCTATACCCGGTTGTTGTTATGCCGCCCTTCTGACGGCGTTGCTGTTGGCCATCTGGTCCGGGGTTAA
>NZ_JABCQF010000048.1 GCF_015244705.1 Gluconobacter potus | reverse complement strand
TGCCAGTTGGGCAGCCTATGACCCGCTTGAACTTGTGCGGACAGCGAAGGAAAGACTGCCTGTTCTGATAGATCAGGGTCTGGCGGACCAGTTTCTGAAAGAACAGCTCAGACCAGAACTGTTCCAGGAAGCCGCACAGAATGCAGGGCAGGAACTCATCCTGAATCTTCGTCCTGATTACGATCACAGTTATTATTTTATAGCCAGTTTCATTGCAGATCATCTCAGACATTTCGTGAGTAAACTAGGATGAACAGATTGTCAGATTTTTTGGATCCGCGCTTTTCTGGCTTCGGGTGGAGACGAAATCTGTTAGGGGCGTCTTGGAAACTGTGGAATTAACTGGCGGCTTTCTGCATCTTTTGTCCGGAAGCAGACATTCCGTTTGCCTGAAGGGTTTCGGGCGCCGCGAGGCGTACGAAAGTCTGGGAAGACCGAACCCGCGACACCGAGACTCAGTTATGGGGAATTTGCAACTGGCGCTGCCCTGAGGCGCCTCTGAGCGGGGTCACGTGGCGACATTCGTGACGCGACAAAGGGTGTTTCCCGCTGATCCTACACATGAAGATGACAGGATCTTCAGGGCCAGGTGCGCGCTTTCCGTCGTTTTTTCGCGTTTTACGTAAGCCTGTCGGTGCGCCGGAACGAGACGGTTCCGGCAGGCATCGGGTTATAGGGTCATGTCTGCCGATCATCATGCTGATCTCCCGGCCAGATCAGTCGTCCGTGGCGGTCCTCTGGGCTGGCACCAGCGGGGAAGGATCGGGATGACGACCATCGGACCACCACAGCATGGGCAGGGCGGTGGCATGACCGGTTCGGGTTCCGTGACTTCTGGTGCTGGCATGGGTATGACCTTCAGCAGGTCCCGCACCCGAGCGAGGCTGGCCTTGCGATTGGAACTGGCCAGCAGGCCATAATGGCGGATGCGATGAAATCCCCGTGGCAGGACATGCAGCATGAAACGGCGGATGAACTCATCCGTGGCGAGTGTCATGACCTGCTGCTGGTGGGCCGTGTCCCGTCGGTAGTCCTTGTAGCGAAACGTCACGCCGTTTTCGTTGAACGCCAGAAGGCGACGGTTCGAGATGGCAACGCGGTGGGTATAGCGCGACAGGTAGGCCAGCACCGCTTTGGGACCCGCAAAAGGTGGTTTGGCGTAGACAACCCAGCGTCGGCTGCGCACGGGGGCCAGATACCGCAGAAAGGCACGGCGGTCTGCCAGGAAAGCAAGCTGGCCCCGAAAGGCCAGCCGGTCGGCGTCGAAAAATGCCAGAAGCCGGGTGAGGAACAGACGGCGGAACAGCTTGCCCAGCACCCGGACGGGCAGCAGGAAAGCCGGGCGCGACGAGATCCAGCGCTGGGCATCGGGCGAGAGCCCGCCACCTGGCACGATCATGTGCACATGGGGATGGTGGGTCAGCGCCGAACCCCAACTGTGCAGCACGGCGGTGATGCCGATGCGGGCACCCAGATGCCGGGGATCGGCGGCGATCGGCGGCGATCGTCATCATCGTCTCCGAGGCCGCCTGGAACAGCAGGGCGTAGAGAACGGCCTTGTTCTGCAGCGCGATGTCGGCGATCCGCGCCGGCAGGGTGAAGACGACATGGAAATACCCGACCGGCAGCAGATCGGCCTCACGTTCGGCCAGCCATGTCCGTGCGGCGTTCCCCTGACAGCGCGGACAATGACGGTTGCGGCAACTGTTATAGGCGATCCGCCTGTGTCCACAGTCCCCGCACGCTGCGACATGACCACCAAGGGCTGCGGTGCGACAGTGTTCGATTGCCGACATTGTTGATTTTCACTGAGAACTGGGTTCTTCCGTACTTTTCGTGATGATGTTTTTTGATTATGCGGGCTGAAGGACACGCGCCCTGAGGAGTTCGAAGCCTGCTCTTCCGAACATGGTTCGCTTGATCATTT
>NZ_JABCQF010000047.1 GCF_015244705.1 Gluconobacter potus | reverse complement strand
CTCATTCCAGCCATCCGTTCGGTCATGGCCCGTTCCACAAAACAGACCTGGCCATGACGAGCAGAAAGAGAGCCGGCAGTGGAAATAATCTGCTCAGGAGGGAAGTACTATACTTTTTCCACCATCGGCCATTGCGATCGACCCGACCATGAAGCTGGCCTCGTCGGATGCGAGAAAGGCGATGACTTTGGCGATTTCCTCTGGTCGAGCCGCACGTCCGATGGGAGCATGTTTGCCATAGTCCGCAAGGGCTGATGGGCCGTCCGCATGAATATGGTTGAGAATATTGGTCACGGTATCTCCCGAGCCCACGGCGTTTACCCGGATCCCATGACCGATTGCTTCCACGGCCAGTGTCCGGGTGAACTGGGCAAGGGCACCCTTTGACGCGGCATAGGCTGCGATCGAGGGAAAGGTCTGGAAGCAGGCATAGGACCCGACATTGACGATAGCGCCGCTACCGTTCGGGATCATCACACGCATTGCTTCACGCGAGTGCAGGAACACGCCCCGGATATTGACGGCGAAGATGCGGTCCCAGTCCTCAGGAGTCATGTCCACGACCAGCTTGTTGATGATGATGCCGGCATTGTTCACGAGAATATCCAGCTGACCGAACTGCTCGACCGCCGTTGCCACGGCAAGCCGGGCAGCGCCTTCTTCTGTCACGTCCCCGACGAGCGGGACGATGCCAGGTCGGGCAAGGGCGTTGACACCGGGATCGCAGTCCTCCGCGATCACCGAGGCACCACGCGCATGAAGCAGCTCCACAGTCGCACGACCGATCCCGCTTGCAGCGCCGGTGACAATCGCGACCTTGCCTGCAAAATTGCCTGCTGTGTTTTCCAGACCCATACAAACCTCCTGTGATGTCGAGGACATCATCTGGAGTGATCGGATCATAAGTTTAATACCGGATATTCGGGATGGGTTATACGGCTGGGCAGGTACAATCTGTCACGACGTCTTCGCACTGCGCACGGCGGCAATGAAGGTCTTCACCGCAGTCGAGCGATGACGATGCGGGGGATAGTAAAGCGCAAAGCCTGGAAAAGCGGCGGAATACTCTGTCAGCAGGGGAACAAGATAACCGGCCTCGATGAGTGGCTGGACTTCGCTCTCAACCCATAATGCGATACCCGCGCCGGCAACGGCGGCATCAAGTGCTGCCCGCTGATCATTGAAGGTCAGTGGACCGGAGACGGCCACGGAAAACCAGACACCATTTTCGCAGAATTCCCAGTTGTACAGGGCAGCATGCCCCGGCCAGCGAAACCCGATACAGAGATGATCGCGGAGCTCCCGCGGATGGCGTGGTGCTCCGTGCTGATCGAGGTAGGACGGGGCGGCAACGGCGATCTGCCGCAAACCGGGCTGAAGCGGGAACGCAATCGCATCCTGATCCAGCATCTCCCCAAGCCGTATGCCGACGTCGAACCGTTCCTGTACGATGTCTACTCCGGCATCGTCGATCTGCACCTCGACGCTGATCCGGGGGAAACGTCGGACAAAGTCAGGCAGGAGCTGCTTTAGAAAAAGCTCGTAACCAAGACGTTGCGCGTGAACCCTCACCGGACCAGCAATTTCGCCGCCCATCACACCGGCCTCGCTTAAAGCGGCTCCGATTTCGTCGAACGCCACTCCGAACCGCGCCGCCAGACGCTCCCCTGCGGGCGTGGGGCTGACACTGCGTGTTGTTCGGTTCAGAAGCTGAACGCCAACATAGTCTTCCAGTCGGCGGATTGTCGCACTCAACGCCGAACGCGACACGCCAAGCTCTCTGGCAGCGGCAACGAAACTGCCTCGATCGATAATACAGCACAGGGCGCGGAGGTCAGAATAATAGCGGTCAGACATATCCTGCTCTAGCACAAAACCGGGTTTTTCCGGTTCGGTCTTGCAGCCAGTTTGTGCGCGATACAGACGGTCCGCCGTTCCAACCCGGACGATCTCTCAGACGGAAATGTAGCCGACAGACGGGATGCGC
>NZ_JABCQF010000046.1 GCF_015244705.1 Gluconobacter potus | reverse complement strand
TGTAAATGCTGTTTCAAAATTCCCCACATGTGCTGTCGGAAAATTCCCCAGCACGGATATGGTGATCAGCCATTGAGGTGATCGATAGCTCCATGCTTTGGGGGCCTACCGCGGCGCTTTGGCGCTGCCGGTGGCATCAGATTGGCGTGGGCCCGTGTATGCTCGGGGATCAGATCGGCATGCTGGCGCAGGCGATAGCTGGCACCTTCGATGTGGACGACGACAGCATGGTGAAGTAGCCGGTCGAGCAGCGCGGTGGCGACGACCGGGTCGCCGAAGACCTCGCCCCACTCGGCAAAACCGCGATTGGAGGTCAGGATCATCGCTCCCTTTTCGTAGCGGGCATTGACCAGCTGGAAGAAGAGGTTGGCACCACCTGGCGTGATTGGCAGGTAGCCAATTTCATCGACGATCAGCAGCGAAGCCCGCGTGTAGAAGCGAATTTTCTCGGCCAGACGCCCCTCGCGTTCGGCTCTGGTGAGCGCCTCGAGCAGTTCTGCCAGAGAGCAGCGATAGACGCTGCGTCCGGCCCTGACGGCGGCCACGCCGATGGCTGTGGCCAGATGGGATTTTCCGGTGCCTGGCGGGCCCAGAAAATGCAACACCTCGGCCCGATTGATGAACTCGAGCTGGGCCAGCGCGGTGATGCGATGCCTGTCGAGTGAAGGCTGGAACGAGAAGTCGAAGCTCTCGATAGTTTTGATCGGCATGAGGCGGGCGGTGCGCAGTGCTACGCTGATGCGCCGTCCCTCGCGCAGGTTCAGTTCTTCGGCCAGCAGATCGTCGATGGCCTCGATGGCGCTGATCTCGCCCTTTTCCAGCCTGCCCAGCGTGTGATCAAGCGTTTCGAGGGCGCGTGCCATATGGAGAGCCAGCAGGCTTTGTCGGATGCGTTCGGTGACAGACATCATGCGGTCCCTTTGGCATTGATGTTGGCCAGGCGTTCACCCACCGCGCCGTAGAAAGCCAGAGGACGCTGGAGGATCGGCACCGCCGGTGTCGTCGGCAACATCTCGGCGTGTTGAACCGGTGGGGCCTTGCGGTGGCCTGGCTCGATCCGCTTACGGTTTTTGCCTTCCAGCACGGGATGCCGGGCGATGAGTTTCCCTTCCTCGAAGATCAGGACTTCATGTGTATGGTGCTGGATCTCGACCACGCGACGGCGGGCAGTGTCAGGCACACTGTAATAATTGCCGGCCACCGCCACCATCCCCTCGCGGCTGATCCGCCGCTCGACGCTCAGAACAGCATCGTAGCGCAGGGCAGGCAATGGATGCAGATGGGGCTGCTCCTGTGCAAAATGCTCCTGCACGATCCGCCCGGTGGTGGCATGTGCCCGCGCGTTGGCGATATCCGCGCGCCAGACGTCGAACTGGGCGTTGAGGTCATCGAGATCATGGAAGCTGCGGCCAAGGAAGAAGTCCTGACGGATGTAGCGGAAGGGTCGCTCGACCTTGCCCTTGGTCTTGGCGCGATAGGGCTGGCAGGCTCTGGGGGCGCTGCCATAATGGGCCAGAAGCGCCACCAGCGAGGCATTGTAGGTCACCACGCCCGCATCATCCTCACCGATGACAGCGGTCTTCATGCGATCGTAGAGAATTTCCGTGCAGCAGCCCGCCATCGCCTCGAAGGCGGCGATGTGGCAACGCATCACTGTTTCCAGACCCTGGTTCGGGCAGAAACGTCCCCACAGCCAGCGACTGTGCCCCAGCACCATGCTGAACAACCAGACCTTGCGCACGATGCCTGGCTCGCCGGTGAAGACTGTCTGGAATTCCGCAAAATCGACCTGCGCCTGAACGCCGGCTCCGGTCTCGAAGCGCCGCTCATAAGGCCTGGGCAGCGGGGGGCGGATTTGCCGGAGATATTCCGTCAGCGATGAATAGGCACCGTCATATCCCATGTCGCGAATTTCACGATGCAGCCTGCGCGATGAAAGTCCGGGATAACTTGCCATCCGCTCCAACAGATAGGTTCGATAAGGTTCTGCTGCGCTGGCCACCGGTTTACGCGGTGCATAGGCTGGAGTCTCCAGCCCATTGGCCAGATACTTCTTCACTGTCTTGCGATCGAGCCCTGTCTGGCGCGCGATGGCGCTGATGCTGAGCCCCTGTCTTTTGAGTTCCTGGATCAAAACGACCTCCCTGAGTCCTATCACCTGCTCGCCCTTCCTTTGGCATCAGCAGGGATAAATGTGCCGCGTGATCGTCATGGGGGCATGCCCCCATGACGATCACGCACAGTCCTCAAACTGGGGAATTTTCAACCAGCACATTTGGGGAGATTACAACCAGCACTCACA
>NZ_JABCQF010000045.1 GCF_015244705.1 Gluconobacter potus | reverse complement strand
GCACCACGTAGGCCGACAGGTGCGGCGTTTTTTCGTCCCGGTGAATGATGGCAGCGATCACGTTGTCCTTGCCGTGCCGCTCCTGAATCCAGCGCAACGCCTCGTTCAGATACGCCTCCTGGTCAGCGTTCCGGTTCTCGAACGCGCCAGGGGAGGACGTGACCAGGTATTCGATGCACTGGACGGCGTTCTTGCGGATCTTCTCAGGGAGCGCCTTCTCGAACGCGACCATGCCCTGTTTGACGTTCTGCGGCCCGATCAGGTCATTGTCTGGCGTTCTCGTGGCGTCAGCGTTTGGCGTCTCCTGCTCTCGGTAGGCGTGCTTCATGGACGCCCTGACGGACTTGGGCGATTTGAGTTTCTGAACCCGAAGAATGGCGAATTTTGACATGCTGTTTCAGCCCCCTTTTTTCAAAAGGTGGACTTACTATACAATTTGCAAGCAAATTGTCGTAAGCGGGGCGAGGGCAAGCCCCCATCCCTCGACCCTTCCCCTTCAAATGTCGGGGGTGATTATTCGGCATAATCTTGGAAAAATTCATCCCACGTTTTCCCGTTTAATATTTCTTCGTCATTTTCAGATTTAACAGATATTATTTTTGCTCTTATTGGTTTCCAATGATATAAATATTCAATTAATTTTTCTTTTTTTGATACGTCTCTATTAAAAGTAATTCTAGTCATTTCTCTTATTGTTGTTTCTTCATCAAGAATTTCTTCATATTCCACAAAAACAGTTGTCATTTATTTAATCCTTTGATTATTATTCGAAAGTATTCCAACTTAGTTGGAAGATTTTCCGCCCTGTAAAACTTCAAGTTTTGCACCCGGTTTGGGAATGAGCGCTAATTCCTCTTGCGTGGCACGGCTGCCAACCTCGGCCACATGCCGGTTCATGTAGTAGCGGACGAGACCCGGCCCACGCATACCGGCCACCTTTTCACGCTCTGAGAATATCGCGCCGAACTTCACCAGTTCATTCATGATGGCTGTAACTTCGTTGACCCTGATTCCGACTTTTTCAGCGATTTCTTCGCGGGTCAGCATGATCTGGCCGGTATGTGGGAACAGGTGATCGAACAGGAGCGTCCAGACGTCCACGGCCTTCATAGGGCGCTTACTGTTTTTCATCAGCCACAGGGTGACAGCACGGTTCTGTGCGGGACGGATCATGACAAACGGCTCCGTTGTTCCGGGGGCTGGGGTAGTAATGCGTTGAACGGTGACCATGACCCGGCCAAGGGCATCGTGGTCAAAATCGGGATTGTCAAAAAATGGCAGAAGGGCTTGGCGAACCTGTTCGGCCTGATCTTCACGAAGCCGATCTTTTTGGGTCTTGAGACGGGTCACGTTCCGCATGTGGGAAACCTCTGTATGAGTGCCGAATAGGTCGCACACTGTGCGACTTTATGGTCGCACGTGGTGCGACCTAATGGCAAGCTATTTTCGGCAGTTTTCCACCGAAAAACGACGATCGGACAAACCCTAGATATAAATAAGATAAAATCTCTCTCTATGGTCTCTCTCTTTTTTCGGTGGAAAACTGCGGTTTTGACGCCAAGAAGGGGGGCGATTATGCACGGCTTAACATGTGACATCGGAGAACCGGGCAATAGGGTATTTGCTCAGGAAGAGGGAGCGAATGGGACGGTCAGCGGCCCCGCCCTCGGCTATTCTCCCGTGAGCGATTCCGGCCAATTTCTCTGGCTCGTTCCCGTTGAGCCTCAACCGCCTGATCTTGGAGTTTCTGGCGTAGCTGCTGGGCCAGTTTCACGCAGCCCTCGATAACCTTCTCCCGGTATTGGGTCGGAATATCCCTCAGAGCCTTCACAAGAGGCTCCAGACGGCTCTGAAGCTGTTTCAGGCTCTCTCTGTCTTCCTTGGCCCGTTTGGTCGCTGTACGGGCAACTGTGGCGCTCTGAACGGCAGGTTCATAATGCTGCTGAACGGTCTGACTTATGCGTTTTGCCACCTGCTCAGGGTCTTCCACAACACGGGTGAAAATCCCTTTCTTGAGCACCTGCGGTTCTAGGTCGGCAGGGGTCAGGCTTTTGTGCTCTGGTGCGTCCCGCTCCAAGGCTCCGTAGTAGGTTTTCAGCTTGGTATGGGTGGCCTTGCTTCCCTCGATGCCGCGTTCTAGTCCGACAGGGCGCCCCACAACTCGCGCAAAGTCGGTCTGCATCTCGTTCAGGGCCTTGGCACCACCTAGGAACCGGCGGCAATTCAGGCGGCCTGTATCGGGGTCTTTTGGCACCACGTAGGCCGACAGGTGCGGCGTTTTTTCGTCCCGGTGAATGATGGCAGCGATCACGTTGTCCTTGCCGTGCCGCTCCTGAATCCAGCGCAACGCCTCGTTCAGAT
>NZ_JABCQF010000044.1 GCF_015244705.1 Gluconobacter potus | reverse complement strand
TCGTAAGCTCCCGGCGACTGACGCCTTGCTGAATATTTCTGGTCTGGTTCAGCTATGAAGCATGAACGATTTAAGAGATAGTGACGCGGTACTACCTGCGAGTGTCGCAGGTAGTACCGCAGAGAGGCTCCAAAGGAGCGGTAGAGAGACAGGCGAGCGAGACAGGCTGGCGGACGCCTCGCGGATCGAGATCGTTTCGGATCGCCGCCGCTGGCACGCCCCTGAATTTCGCGCGCGAGTGGTCATCGCGTCCTACGAGAGCCGGCGCCCCATAAGGGAGGTGGCTGCACAGTATGGGATCCATCCAAGTCTGGTGTTTCGCTGGCGGCGAGAGGCTCGGGCCAAAGCGCAAGCCAAAGGCGGGACATCGTTCATACCTGTCATGGTGGCCCCGGTTCCCGAGCCGCCGCCATTGGAGCGTCGGAGAGAACAGGGAACGCTGTCCGGCCAAGCCGTCAGCCTGGTCTTTCCGGACGGTGTGCGGCTGGAGTTCGACACAGGGCTGTCCGCTGATCGTTTGCGTGAGATTGTGGGCGCACTGCGGTCATGATCCCGCTTCCCTCCACGCTGAGGATATGGCTGGCGGCCGGCGTGACTGATATGCGCCTGGGGATGCCCGGGCTGGCGTTGAAGGTCCAGGAAGCACTGGGTCGTGACCCTTTCGCGGGTGACGTCTATGCCTTCAGGGGCCGACGCGGCGACCTGGTGAAACTGATCTGGCACGATGGGATCGGCCTTTCCTTATATGCGAAGCGGATCGAACGCGGGCATTTCCTGTGGCCTTCGGCAAAGGACGGAGCGATCCATCTCTCCCCGTCACAATTGACTTGTCTGTTGGAGGGTGTGGATTGGCGCAATCCGCAGAAAACATGGAGACCTGAACTGGCGGGATAATAAAAACCGCGCCAGGTCAGCATATACTGGTACCCTTTTGAGCGCCCATGTGATCAACTGCCTTCATGACGGGAGACACGGACGACATCATCGCCTTGCGCGCAGCACTTGCCGCTGCCGAGGCGCGTGCCGAGGTCGCGGAAGCCCGTGCGGCCAGCGCCGAAGCGCAGGTTGCCCATCTCAAACATCTTATCGCGCGGATGCGCCAGGATCGTTTCGGCACCTCGTCGGAGCGGGGGCGCCGCCTGCTGGCCCAGCTCGAACTCGAACTGGAAGAACTGGAGACGACGCTCGCCGAGGACGCGCCCGAAAATGCGGCGGATCCTGCCGTCCGCACGACAGCACCCCGGAGCAACCGGGGACGCCAGCCCCTGCGTGCCGACCTGCCGCGCGAGCAGGTCGTCATCCCCGCACCGACACAGTGTCCGTGCTGTGGAAGCGATCGTCTGAGCAAACTGGGGGAGAGCGTCACCGAGACGCTGGAGGTGATCCCGCGCCAGTTCAAGGTCATACAGACGGTGCGGGAGAAGTACACCTGCCGGGACTGCGAGAGCATCACCCAGCCACCCGCCCCCTTCCATCCGATCGCGCGCGGACGCGCCGGCCCATGGCTGCTGTCGACCATCCTGTGCGACAAGTTCCTGCAGCATCTGCCGCTGAACCGGCAGAGCGGGGCCTTTGCCCGCGAAGGGATCGATCTCGACACATCAACGCTGGCCGACTGGGTGGGAGCCTGCACCGCGACGCTGGCTCCCCTGACTACGCTGATCCGGGCGCATGTGCTGGCGGCACAACGCCTGCACGCGGACGACACTACCATGCCGGTTCTGGCGAAAGGCCGGACAGTCACCGGACGATTGTGGAATTACGTGCGGGACGATCACCCCTTTGGAGGTACAGCGCCCCCAGCCGTCTGGTTCCGTTATTCCCGGGACCGCAAGGGCGAACATCCCACGGACCATCTCACCGGCTGGACCGGCATTGTGCAGTCAGACGCCTATGCGGGTTATAACACTCTGGCGAAACCGGGACGCCAACCCGCGCCGGTTGTCTCCGCCGGATGCTGGGCGCATGGACGCAGAGGGCTGTTCAAAATCGCCGAGAAGGACAAGGCGCCCCTCGCCATAGAGGCAGTAGGCAGGATCGACACCATATTCGAGGCCGAGCGCGCCATCAACGGCACGACCGCGGCGCACCGGCTAACGGTCCGCCAGGAGAGCATCGCGCCACTGGTTACGGGTCTGTTCGACTGGATGCGGGAGTGTTGCCGGCGCATGTCGACCAAAAATCCCGTTGCCCACGCCATGAACTATTTTCTCAGACGTACCGATACATTCACACGATTCCTCACTGACGGCCGGATCTGCCTCTCAAACAATGCAGCAGAACGCGCTCTGCGCGGCATCGCCCTGGGCAGGAAAGCCTGGTTGTTCGCCGGGTCCGATCGTGGCGGAGAGCGCGCCGCCGCCATGTATTCCCTGATCGTCACCGCGCGCCTGAACGATGTCGATCCCCAGGCATGGCTCGCCGATGTCCTGGCACGGATCAATGACATCCCCAATCCACGCCTCCATGAACTTCTGCCCTGGCACTGGAAAGCCCACCAGCAGGTCCACAATACCATCGCCGCCTGAATACGCCCGCGTCTCTCGCCGGATGATTAC
>NZ_JABCQF010000043.1 GCF_015244705.1 Gluconobacter potus | reverse complement strand
TTGCCCTGCCATCCGGCGCCGAGTGCGATGTACAGCGCGACGGCGTTGCGGACGCGGGCGAGGCGGCCGACGACGGCCTGGTCCTCGGCGGACAGGGCGGTCTGTTCGGTCGTCAGCACGTTCAGATATCCGGTCAGACCGGCCGTGAACAGCTTCTGCGCCCGGTCGCGGGCCAGGCCGGCATCGACGGAGGCCTGGTTCAGTTCCTCGACCAGCTCGGCATTATGTCGCCAGTCGCCCATCGCGTCCTCGACATCCGCAAACGCCTTGAGCACCGTCTTGCGGTAGGTCAGGCGGCTGCCCTCGGCCTCGGCCCGGGCCTGTGCGATCGCGGCGGTGTAGCGCCCACCGTGGATGACCGGCAGCGTCGCCATCATCATGAAGCTCCACGCCATGCCGCCCGCCTGGAACGCCTGATAGGCGGCGGACGCGTTCGGGTTGAACGTCAGCGGGATCATGAATTTCGGATAGAGGTTCGACACCGCAATGCCCACGCGTGCCGTATCGGCGGCATATTCGGCCTCGGCCACGCGGATGTCGGGGCGGTTGGCGAGCACGATCGAGGGCAGGCTGTCGGGGAAGCGCGGCAGATCCGGGATCGGACGGCGCTTTTCCAGCTCTTCCTCAAGCTGGCCCGGCATGTCGCCGACAAGCACGGCAATGGCATGCATCAGCCGCTCTTCCTGCTCGTGCAGCGGGGCCAGACGGGCGCGTTCGAGATGTTCTTCCGTCTGCGCCTGCGCCACGGCCAGCGTGTTGCCCAGACCGTGCGTGTAGAGCTTTTCGGTCAGTTGGCGTGAGCGCACGGCCACGTCGATGGCGCGCTCGGTGACGGTCAGACGCTCCTGCACGGAGCGCAGCGTCACGTAATCCGTGGCCATCTCGGCCAGCAACGCGAGGAGGACGCCACGGCGGTTCTCGATCGATTCCTCGACGATCCGCTTGCGCTCTTCCACCTGCCGGGCGATGTGGCCGAACAGATCGACTTCCCAGCTCGCCCGCGCGCCATAGGTCAGGACCGAGGCCTCGGGGCGGTTGGCCGTGTTGCCCGGACGCAGCGGCCAGTTGTCCACGTTAATGGAATAGCGGTCATCGCCGCCACCCGCGGCCACATCGAGCTGCGGATACCAGGCCGACTGGGCCTGACGCCGCACGGCGCGCTCGGCGATGATGTGCTGCGAGGCAATCTGCAGGTCGTAATTGCCCTTGATCGCCTGCTCCACCAGCTCGTTGAGCATGGGATCGTGGAACTGCGCCCACCAGTCCTTCATGTCGGCAGCCGACTGCGCCAGCGCATCGGCGGTGGCAGGCCGGGGCTGCTCGACGAAGGCGTCGGGCACCTTGATCCGGTCCGGCTTGAAGTTCGGCCCGACCGTGCACGCCGTCAGCGACAGGCAGGTGCTCAGGGCCAGAGCCACGCTGCGGAGGGCTACGGCCCGGGTGAAGGGCCGCGCCAGCGATCGGGGAAAGGGGGTGCGTGACATGTCAGAGGTGGTTCTGCAGCCAGGTGGTCAGACGTCCGCGCGCGCCCGGCGTCTCACGTCCGATCGTCACCGTGGCCGTCATGCCGGCCGCCAGCGTGATTTCCGGCGGGACGTTGTCGAACTCCAGACGCACCGGAATACGCTGCGCCAGACGCACCCAGGTGAAGATCGGGTTGACGTCCGGCAGGCCCAGCTTGTCGGACACGCCGTTCTGGTCGTTGATGCCGCGGCCGATGCTGACGACATGCGCCATGATGATCTGCTTGTAGCCCATCAGCTTGATCCGGGCTTCGTCACCCACATGCACGCCGTGCATCTTGGTTTCTTCGAAATAGCCGTTGATCCAGTAGCTGTGCGCATCAATCACCGCCAGGCCCGACACGCCGGCATGGGCGTAATCACCCACCCGCAGGTTGAGGTTGGTGATGTAGCCGTCCACCGGGGAATAGACCGTCGAGCGCTGCAGGTTCAGCAGGGCGGTGTTCAGCTCGGCCTTGGCCGCGTTGACCTTGGCGCGCTGGGTTTCAACATTGGAGTTGAAGTCTTCCTGCTCTTCCGCCGAGACGATGCCGCCCAGGCCCATGCGGCGCTTGGCGTCGGAGGTGCGGAGCTTGAGGTCTTCCTCGGCTCCGGCCACCCGGGCGCGGGCAGCGTCGATGTCGAGGCGGAAGCGCACCGGATCGAGCACGAAGAGCGGATCGCCCTTGTGGACGAACTGGTTGTCCACGACCGGCACGGCAACCACCGTGCCCGAGACTTCAGGGGCAGCGTCCACGACGTAAACGCGCACACGGCCGTCACGGGTCCAGGGGGCGAGGACGTAGATGTCCCACATCGTGCGCCCCAGTCCGATGGCCAGGGCCAGGACGATGAGGGTCAGCAGGACACGGATCACGCTGCGGGTCCAGTTCATTGCCGACCCCTCCTATACGTAAAGGATGAGTAGACAGAGAACACAGACATAGAGCGCTATTTCAAAGAGGGCGACGTGCCAGAACCATCCCAGCGCACCGGTGCGCCACAGGATGCTTCGAAGCAGTAACGTCACAAAGACCGCCGCTACGGCATAAATGGAAAGCGGTGCAACGAAAACGCCAAACAGGTCAACTTCAGCCAGCATCAGGAACCGACC
>NZ_JABCQF010000042.1 GCF_015244705.1 Gluconobacter potus | reverse complement strand
TGATCGGATCATATGACAAGCACATCCTTATATCCTTGTCATACTGCCCCATAGTATGAAAGGATACTCAAGGGCAGTATATTCGGAGTAAACGTTTCGTGCCGCACACACCAGCTGAGAAAAAGCGCGTTCTGACCCGCGTGCGCCGTATTCGCGGGCAACTTGATGCGCTGGAACAGGCTCTGGAGAAGGGGGCTGATTGCGGTCCGGTACTGCAACAGGTTGCGGCTATCCGGGGAGCGATCAACGGATTAATGGCCGGTGTCCTCGAAAGCCATCTGCGGGAAGAATTTGTTGAGTGTGCCGGTGATCGTGATGCTGCCAGTGGTTCGATCGAGAATGTGGTGTCACTCGTTCGATCCTATCTCCGGTAATGCCCTCGATGCTGGCTGATAGGTTATTTGGAGAAAAAATCATGAAATCACGGGCCGCAGTTGCTTTCGAGGCGGGTAAGCCCCTTGAGATTGTCGAGATCGATGTAGCGCCTCCTCGTGCTGGTGAGGTGCTCGTGCAGATCACGCATACGGGTGTGTGCCACACTGATGCGTTTACCCTGTCAGGGGATGATCCCGAGGGACTGTTCCCAGCCGTTTTGGGTCACGAAGGCGCGGGAATTGTCATCGAGGTCGGAGAAGGCGTAACCAGCGTTGCCCCCGGCGACCATGTCATTCCGCTTTACACGGCGGAATGCGGTGAATGTCTGTTCTGTAAGTCGGGAAAAACCAATCTCTGCATTTCAGTGCGCGCCACACAGGGTAAAGGTGTGATGCCGGATGGCACGACACGCTTCTCCTACAAAGGTCAGCCGATCCATCATTACATGGGGTGTTCGACGTTCAGCGAATACACGGTTGTCGCCGAGGTTTCTCTGGCAAAAATCAATCCCGCATCCAATCCAGGGCATGTCTGTCTGTTGGGATGTGGCGTCACCACAGGGATTGGTGCGGTACACAACACGGCCAAGGTGCAGCCGGGAGATACGGTTGCCGTCTTCGGTCTGGGCGGGATCGGTCTGGCGGTCATTCAGGGAGCGCGACAGGCAAAGGCTGGCCGGATTTTCGCTATTGATACCAACCCGGAAAAGTTTGAACTTGCCAAAGCATTCGGCGCCACGGAATTCCTCAACCCCAAGGATTATGACAAACCGATTCAGCAGGTTCTTGTGGAAATGACCGGCTGGGGTATTGATCATACATTTGAATGTATCGGAAACGTCAACGTCATGCGCGCGGCGTTAGAAGCCGCGCATCGTGGGTGGGGGCAGTCGATCGTCATCGGGGTGGCAGGGGCCGGTCAGGAAATTTCGACCCGTCCCTTCCAGCTTGTGACGGGGCGTTCGTGGCGCGGCTCGGCTTTCGGTGGGGTCAAGGGACGCAGCCAGCTTCCCGGCATGGTCGAAGATGCCATGCGTGGCGATATCGAACTTGCGCCTTTCGTAACCCACACCATGCCGCTCGAAGACATCAATACGGCCTTCGATCTGATGCATGAAGGAAAATCCATCCGTTCCGTCATTCATTTCTAAGGTCTGCGTCTCACCGCGCAACATCATTTCCAATGGTTGGAAATTACAGGAGAACGATCATGGCAGTTATTTCCGGTGACGGTGTTTTCTCTCACGTTTTTCTTGGGGCAGTGGATACTGCGGTATCCGCGAAATTCTATGACGCCGCGCTTGCGGCTCTGGGCATAAAAAACCTGGGGCCGTTCGGGCATGGGTGGATTCTGTATGGCCGCGAAAAGCCAGCCTTCATCATTGCACGTCCAGGCAACGGTGAAGCGCCCTCAAGCAACGGTGTCACCATCGGTTTTGCAGCAGCGACACCCGCCGAAGTGGAGGCTTTTCATGCCGCAGGTCTTGCCAATGGGGGAACCGATGAAGGCGCACCCGGCCCGCGAAGCCACTTACCGGGCGCTTACGCTGCCTATCTCCGGGATCCGGCAGGGAACAAGATCTGCAGTTATACCTTCACGGACGGTAACTGACATGCGCAAAAGGCAGTGAGAGCCATGGAACGCAAGGAAACACACGCCTCTTTTGGGGGGGTGCAGGAAGTCTGGCGACACAAGTCCGTGTCGTTGGGTGTGGAATCAAACTTCGCGATCTACCTGCCGCCGCAGGCAAAAACTGAAAAGGTTCCCGTTCTTTACTGGCTCTCCGGTCTGACATGTACGGAGCAGAATTTCATTGGCAAGGCTGGCGCGCAACGCGTGGCCGCAGAACTGGGCATCGCCATTGTCGCGTCGGATACCAGTCCACGGGGCGTGGGTGTGGCTGATGACGATGCGTACGATCTTGGACAGGGTGCCGGATTTTACCTCAATGCGACGCAGGAGCCGTGGGCTGCGCATTATCGGATGTATGATTACGTCGTCACGGAACTTCCTGCGCTGATTGAGGCGAGCTTTCCGGTTACGCAGCAGCGAGGCATTGCGGGACATTCGATGGGTGGATTTGGCGCCATCATGATCGCGCTGCGTAATCCTGGCCGCTATCGTTCTGTGTCAGCCTTTTCACCCATTGTGGCGCCAACGCAGGTACCATGGGGTGAAAAAGCATTCAGTGCTTATCTGGGTCCGGATCGTGCCAGTTGGGCAGCCTATGACCCGCTTGAACTTGTGCGGACAGCGAAGGAAAGACTGCCTGTTCTGATAGATCAGGGTCTGGCGGACCAGTTTCTGAAAGAACAGCTCAG
>NZ_JABCQF010000041.1 GCF_015244705.1 Gluconobacter potus | reverse complement strand
TCGAAGTTGACAACTGGAATTTCGGCACCCTCGGGAATGGTCATGGCTGTGATGCGCGCGATGTTGAACTCCGGATCGTTGAAGACCAACTGCCATTGCCCGTAATAGGTTGCAAACGGCCCCTTGACGATCGACCCGCCAAGCTCGGGCACCTTGTGCGCGATCTCATCTACCGTTGCCCAGTCTTCAACCACGAACGTCACCATCGTGCCGGTGCTGGATGTTGGTGTCCTGCGTCTCTCACGATCCTTCAGGCCCAGAAGCTCATAGGCCGGGACACCGTTGAAGGCCAGCTGGAAGCCGTTGCCTTGCAGAACCCGGTAGATCGGCGAAGAGGCATCGGGAATGTCGTCCCAACCCAGGATTGCAGCGTAAAATTGTTTCTGTTTCTCCACATCATCGCAAAAGATGTTGTGCATAGGCTGGAACTTGTCTGCACTGGCCATCGGTGTGTCCACGCTCCTCTTGAGATCAGGCATTGAGGTCGCCGTCGGCGCATCGAGACGACATCTTTATGTCCAGGGGGGCCGCCAGTCCCGCATCCATCAGCGTCCCGACAAGCTCGGCGTGATAGGCGGCATAGGCTTTCACTGAAACATAGCGGTCCTCGGGTCTGATGATGTTGAACATCAGCGATCCTTGGCGGACACTGGGCAGCACCCAGGACTTGTAGGCCCATTCCGGGTCCGCATGCGTGAAGTAGTCCGAGTTCTTCGGTCGCAGCCATCTTGCGCCGTCATGAGGTTGATCGATATTGCCGACCGACGCGTTGAAGGCCCTAAGTGCCTTCTTCGGTTCGGCGGTGTTCACATACAAGGCCAACTTTCTTCCTTTCCGTTCCAAATCTATCCGCCTGACAGGTTTCGTGACTGCTCAATTCAGTCGAACCTCATCAAAGCGCACGTCCATCCACCGGAGGAAGGTTTCCACCAGCCTCGTGTAGTACAGCTTGACCACGTCAGGTGGGATGCCTTTGCCGCCGTCGGCATGAAGTTCGAAGGTCAACGTGCCCGCATCGACGCTTGGCACAAGCATTGCGCCGATATCCGACACGTCTTCGGAATGCTGGTAGGAGGTATCACCCTTCAGCATCCAGCCTTCCGCCTTCCCCCACGCTTCTTCCTGGACAATTCTCCGGTTGAACTCCCGAAGCAGCGCATCGGGAGAACTGGTCATGAAATGGACTGACACTGGGATATCTCCTGAAATCCGGCCGAGCGTCAGCCCGCGACCGCATGCAGTTCAGGGTGCATCCGGTCGCTTTCAAGAACCGGCGTCAGGAGAGCCTTCTCGAAAGCCTCCTTGCCCTGCGCGTGGGCGTTTTCCAGTTCCTTGATCCATTTCCTGTACTGTATCGAGATCTTGTCGGTCACGACCGACAGTTCGTCGTCGTAAATCTCTTCTGGCCACTGCGATTCAATGACCGGCTGGTCCTCGGCAAAGACCAGGTCGTTGAAGGCGATGTGGGGATGATCCGAATCGTTCAAGCTCTTCTCGCGGGCGAAGATCAGGAAGTTCTTCGTTTGCTTCGCGTTCACCGGGCAGGACACGTTGAAGAGGACGTGAAGGTTGTTCCCCACATATTTTTGAACGGCCAGGTTGATCGTGAACGGCATACTGCAGTGGTAGGTGAAGTTGCCGATGGGTGCCTGATCGGGAACATCCATGCCCGGGGGCGTGTCATAGACAAAGCGCAGCTGGCCCTTCACGCGATCGATCGGCACGATGGGCGGCTCGGCGTTGTTCGGATCGAACAGAGTGCCGGGGTGAACGAACGCGAAGTGCGAAAAGTCCGTGAAGTTTTCCCAGCGGCGCGGTGCGCTGGCATTCCACCAGTAGGGTTCCTGCACGACAATCTTCATCCTCGGGTCATCAGCGACGCTGAAATACGGGATTTCCGTCACGTTCCACGAGCTATCCAAACGGACCCATATCAGGCCGTACTTCATTTCGCATTCATAGCTTGCCACCTTGGCGCGGGAGGAAATCTTTTGCGTCGGGCATGCCGGCATGTGGGTGCACTTGCCCTCGGCATTGTACATCCATCCGTGGTACGGACACTGGAGTTGGTCGCCTTGGACCTTTCCGCCGGACAGCTTGGCCGAGCGGTGGACGCATTGGTCTTTCATTGCGACCATCTTGCCGTCGAGACGAGCAAGAACGACCTTCTCGTCAAGTAAGGTGACAGCCATAGGGCCATTGCCCAGCGGGTCGGCCTTCTCGAACTCGTCAAGAGTCGCGACCGGATGCCAAAAGTGGCGGAGAAATTCCATGTTCTCGATCAACGGACGTACGCCCATACCGGCATTCCTTCTGTAGCTTTTGCTGCATAGAATAGAGCGGTAGTGTCAGCCCGACATGTCGCTGTTACATAGAGTTTTTGTGTGAACAGGGTGTCTAAAATCCGCAACATGATCTATCTGACGTGGTCGTATAGCGTACGGCGCATTTTCCCAGACGCTTTGTTCACGCCCGTCGTCTTACAAACAAGACGGGTTTCAAGCAAAAGTGCTTTGTCCAATTCGGCCATGGGCCTGCTGGGGTGAACTGACAATATAGCGCAAGGGAACGCACCAGAAACCTTGCCCTAGAAATCCCACCTCGGTGTACAAGAGCAATGCGTCGTACAAATTTCTGTACATTAGGTCCAGATAAACTGTCTCCTTTCGACGGTGAATGACCTTACTATTACCCTGTCCAATAAGACACGTCCGGCGTCTACAATCTCTGCCGGACGTGGCGAAGCCTCGATCCTCCCTGTCGAGGCTTCG
>NZ_JABCQF010000040.1 GCF_015244705.1 Gluconobacter potus | reverse complement strand
GGGGTCGTTTGCGGGAGGGGGCGAAATCCTACGCTAAGCTGAGAACGCGCTTCCCATAATCCCTGAGCTCGCCCTTCGGTCCGACATATCTGTATAGAGTGACGCGCTCGATCCCGAGTTCCTTGCACAGATCGGAAACAGACGTGTCGCGCTGCGCCATGGCGGCCTGGGCGAGACGCACCTGTGCTTTGGTCAGGGCGAATTTTCGCCCTCCCTTTCGTCCGCGCGCTCTGGCTGCGGCAAGGCCAGCCATGGTGCGCTCGCGGATCAGATCCCGCTCGAACTCGGCCAGAGTGGCAAAGATACCGAACACCATGCGGCCGGATGCGGTCGTGGTGTCGATCTGAGCGCCTTTTCCGGTCAGCACACGCAGGCCGATCCTGCGGTCTGACAGATCCTTCACGGTGTTGACCAGGTGGGCGAGCGAGCGCCCGAGGCGATCGAGTTTCCAGACCACCAGCACATCGCCGTCGCGCAAGGATTTGAGGCATGCAGCTAAGCCGGGCCGATCATCGCGGCTACCGGATGCACGATCATCATAAATATTACCTGGCTCGATACCGGCGGCACGCAGGGCGTCGTGCTGGAGGTCGAGGGATTGGGAACCATCGGCTTTGGAGACGCGGGCATATCCGATCAGCATGTTTCTTAAACGTTGGTTTGAAGCGGTGACGAACATGAGCACATAAGCTTGCACTATTGTGTATCTTAACCAGCATCGCAATCAAACTATCTCAAACCTTACCTTGGAAAGAATAAGGAGCATGTATGCCGCGTCGCGTGACCCTGACCGATCGACAGCGCGAGGCGCTGTTTCACTTACCGGTCGATCAAGGTGATCTGCTGCGGCACTATACCCTTAGCGATGAGGATCTCGGGCATATCCGCCAGCGCCGGCGCGCCCACAACCGTTTCGGCTTCGCGCTGCAACTGTGCGTCCTGCGCTACCCGGGCCGGGTACTCACCCCTGGCGAGCTGATCCCGGCACAGGTATCGGATTTCATCGCGGCCCAGCTCGGGCTGAGCCGTGACGATCTACTCCTCTATGCCGCGCGCGAGGAGACCCGGCATGAGCATCTGGCGGACCTACGCCGGATCTACGGCTATCGCTCCTTTTCGGGGCGGGGCGCACGGGATTTGCGCGATTGGATCGCTCGGGAAGCCGAGGCGGCGACATCGAATGAGGATCTTGCCCGTCGCTTCGTTGCAGAGTGTCGCCGCACCCGCACAATCCTTCCCGGTTTCTCAACGATTGAGCGCCTTTGTGCCGATGCACTGGTCAAGGCCGAACGCAGGATCGAAGATCGTATCGCCCATCGCATAACACCAGCCCTGAGCGAGAATTTGGCTCATCTGTTAGAGAATACGGTGGATGGTCGCATCACCCGCTTCGTATGGCTGCGACAGTTCGAAGTTGGCGCAAATTCGGCGGCGGCCAATCGGCTGATGGATCGACTGGAATATCTCCACAAGTTCGATCTTCCGGCAGATTTGCTGGACGGCGTTCCCGCGCATCGTGTGACCCGCCTTCGCCGGCAGGGCGAGCGCTATTACGCCGACGGCATGCGCGATCTGCCCGAAGGCAGGCGGCTTGCAATCCTCGCTGTCTGCACCATGGAATGGCGGTCATCTCTGGCTGATGTCATCGTGGAGACCCACGATCGCATCGTAGGCCGTCTCTATCGGGTCTCCGAACGCCTTTGCAGCACCAAGATCGCCGACGAAAAGGCGGCCGTTCGGGACACGCTGAAGTCTTTTGCTGAAATCGGTGGTGCTTTGCTTGGAGCGCAGGACGATGGCGCATCCCTGGACGGGATAATCACCACCGGTCCAGGCTGGGAACGGTTCAGAACCCTTGTCGCCACGGCCTCTGCGTTGACCAATGTGCTCGCTGCCGACCCGCTCAGCCGTGTGCTGGACGGCTATCATCGCTTCCGCCTCTATGCGCCCAGGATGCTGCGCCTGCTCGACATGCAGGCGGCGCCGATTGCCAAGCCTCTTCTGACGGCTATCGCGCTGCTACAGAGCGGGATCAAATCCGATCCTCCTATGGATTTTCTACGTCCCAACTCCAAATGGCATCGCCATCTTCGCGCTGCGCCCGCCGGCGACTACCGACTTTGGGAAATCGCGGTGCTGTTCCATATCCGCGACGCTTTCCGGTCCGGCGACATATGGCTGGCAAAATCGCGCCGCTATGGCGACCTCAAGCAGATCCTGGTCCCGCCACAGGCGATAGAGCAGACCGCGCGGTTCGCTGTGCCGCTGCAACCCGGCGAATGGCTTGCCGAGCGCAGGGCTCGACTGGATACACAACTGAAGGCGCTTGGCCGCGCGGCGCGAACCGGTACGATCCCAGGCGGCATCATCGAGAACGGCAAGCTGCACATCGACAAGCTGAAGGCTGACACACCCGAAGGCACTGAGGATCTCGTACTCGATCTCTATCAACAGCTCCCGTCCACGAGGATCACCGATTTGTTGCTGGAAGTCGATGAGCGAACCGGATTCTCCGAGGCTTTCACGCATCTGCGCACTGGCGTGCCTTGCCGCGACCAGATCGGCCTGATGAACGTGTTGTTGGCGGAAGGCGTCAATCTTGGTCTACGCAAGATGGCAGCGGCGACCAATACGCACAGCTTCTGGGAATTGCTGCGGATCGCACGCTGGCATGTCGAAGGCAGCGCCTATGATCGGGCGCTCGCCATGATCGTGGAAGCCCATGCCGCTCTGCCTATGTCCGCCTTCTGGGGACAAGGGAAATCCGCATCCAGCGACGGGCAGTTCTTCCTTGCTACCGAGCAGGGCGAAGCGATGAATCTGATCAACGCGAAATATGGCAACGTCCCAGGCCTCAAGGGATACAGCCATGTGTCCGATCAATATGCACCCTTCGCTACCCAGGTCATCCCGGCAACGGTCAGCGAGGCACCTTATATACTCGATGGGCTGCTCATGAATGACGCAGGCCGCCGCGTCCGCCAGCATTTTGCCGACACGGGTGGCTTTACCGATCATGTGTTCGCCGCCAGCTCCTTGCTCGGCTACAGGTTCGCACCGCGTATCCGAGATCTCTCTCAGAAAAGACTCTATGCCTTCACGCCCAACGCGACGCCCGCCAATGTGCGAGCGCTGGTTGGCGGCAAAATCAATGAACCGCTCATCGAGCGCAACTGGCCCGACATCCTGCGCGTCACGGCAACGATCGCAGCGGGCATCGTCGCCCCCAGCCAGATTCTTCGCAAGCTCGCTTCCTACCCGCGCCAGAATGAGCTGGCCCTCGCATTGCGGGAGATCGGTCGCATCGAGCGCACCCTGTTCATGATCGACTGGATTCTCGACGCCGGTCTCCAGCGCCAGGCTCAGATCGGTCTCAACAAGGGCGAGGCCCATCATGCCCTCAAGCGCGCCATCAGCTTCCATCGTCGAGGTGAGATACGCGACCGCTCAGGCGAAGGGCAGCACTATCGTATTGCCGGCATGAACCTGCTCGCCGCCATCATCATCTTCTGGAACACCATGAAACTCGGGGAGGTCGTGGACAGACGCGCCGTGGACGGCATCATCATCCCGCCTGATCTCCTCGCCCATGTCTCACCGCTGGGATGGGAACACATCAACCTCACCGGCGAATATCGCTGGCCTAAATCCTTAGCGTAGGATTTCGCCCCCTCCCGCAAACGACCCC
>NZ_JABCQF010000039.1 GCF_015244705.1 Gluconobacter potus | reverse complement strand
GTTATTTCCCATAACGATCACCCCACTCTCGGCTCCAAGTGATAGCGGGGGACTGCGCGGACTATGTCCGTTATGCGAAAGGCGAGCCAACCCACTTTTATGTCCGACATGAGGCGGAAGCCGACATGGAGGCATCGCTCCGTCATGCAAAACTACCCGCAAGCCACTCCCTGAGCTTCGACCACCGTCGCCTGCCACCCTGATTGCGCACGGCGATAGCAAGCGCCTTCTTCTGGCCCACGAGCACGACGAGCTTCCGCCCCCGTGTGACGCCGGTGTAGAGCAGGTTCCGCGCCAGCATGGCGTAATGCTGCGTCACCAGCGGAATCACCACCGCCGGGTATTCCGAGCCCTGGCTCTTGTGGATGGTGGTGGCGTAGGCCAGCACCAGTTCGTCCAACTCGCCGAAGCCATAAACGACATCCCGTCCATCGAATGAGACCGTCAGTTCGCCCTCTTCCACATCGATCCTGCCGATAACGCCGAGGTCTCCATTGAAGACATCCCGGTCATAATCGTTGGCGATCTGCATCACCTTGTCGCCCGGACCATAGGTCCAGCCGAACCGCTCGACCTTCACCTCGTCCGGCGGGTTCAGCGCCTGCTGCAATTCGATATTCAGCGACCGCGCCCCAAGGCCACCCCGGTTCATCGGGCAAAGCACCTGCACGTCGCGAACAGGGTCCAGCCCGAACCGCGCCGGGATGCGATCCCTCACCACGGCCAGCAACTTGCGCAGCCCGACCTCGGGCTCGGCCGCCTCCACGAAGTAGAAATCCGATCCCTCTTCCGCGCTCAGTTCGGGCATCCTGCTCTCGTTGATCCGATGCGCATTGGTGATGATCCGGCTCTGTGCCGCCTGACGGAACACCTCGGTCAGCCGCACCACAGGCACGGCGTTGGAGCCGATGATGTCGGCCAGCACCTGCCCCGGCCCGACCGACGGCAACTGGTCCACATCGCCGACGATCAGCAACGCGGCGTTGTCAGGCAAGGCGCGCAGCAGGGATCGCATCAGCAGCACATCGACCATGCTGGCCTCGTCCACGACCAGCAGATCGCAGGTCAGCGGGTTGGTATCATCCCGCTTGAAGGTGCCACTGGCCGGATCCGTCTCCAGCAGTCGATGGATGGTCTTGCCTTCCAGTCCGGTGCTTTCCGACAGGCGCTTCGCCGCCCGACCGGTCGGGGCGCAGAGCTGCACGTCCGTGCCCTTGGCGGTCACGATCTTCAGGATGGCGTTGACCAGCGTGGTCTTGCCCACGCCAGGACCACCCGTGATCACCAGCACCTTGCTGTTCAGGGCAAGGCGCACCGCCTCCTGCTGGCTGGGCGCGAGCGCAAGCCCGGTCTTCCGTTCCACCCAGGTCATGGCCTTTCCAGCGTCGATCTCGGGCCAGGGCGGACGGCCGACGACACAGGCACGCAATCGCTCGGCGATGCTCTGCTCCGCGCGATAGAGACCCGCCAGGAAGATGCATCCCGTCTCGCCCACGCTGTCGGCAATAACGTCGCCCGCCTCCAGCTCCAACGTGAGAGCCGTCTCGATCAGGGGTGCCGCGACCTCCAGCAGTTCGGCGGTGCTGGTCAGCAACTCCCGGACCGGCAGGCCACAATGCCCCTCATCCATGGCCTCGCCAAGCGCGTAGGAGATCCCGGCCCGCACCCGGATCATGGCGTCGGCCGCAATCCCCATCTTCCGGGCAATCTGGTCGGCGGTCTTGAAGCCGATCCCCCGGATGTCCTTCGCGAGCCGGTAGGGGTTCTCGCTGATCAGTTGGACCGCGTCCTGCCCGTAGGTCTTGAAGATCCTTACCGCCCGCGAGGTGCCGACGCCGTTGCTGTGCAGAAACAGCATGATCTCGCGGATCACCTTCTGGTCCGCCCAGCCACCGACAATCCGTTCGGCCCGCTTGGGGCCGATGCCCGTCACCTCCCGCAGACGTCCAGGTTCCTGCTCGATCAGGTCGAACACCGCCTCGCCGAACGCTTTCACCAGCTTCTTCGCGTAGACCGGACCGATGCCCCGGATCATGCCGGAGCCAAGATAGCGCTCGATCCCCTCAACCGTGGTCGGCGGACTGGCTTTGAGAAACTCCGCCTTGAACTGCAACCCGTGGGTGTGATCATTGAACCAGCGCCCCGACATCTGCACGAACTCGCCTGCCGAGATCATGGCGGCATGGCCGACAACAGTGACCAGATCGCGCTGCCCCCGCACCTTCACCCGCAGGACGCAGAAGCCGTTCTCGGCGTTGTGGAACGTCACCCGCTCCACGAGGCCAGCCAGCGCTTCCGTGGGCGAAGAGTCGATGGCGCGCCCGCTCATCCGACCTGCCGGAAGAACGGCACTCCCGTATCGTTCATGACTCGCCCTCCCCTTCCGTGATGCCGCCGTAAGCCAGTATTTGTACGACGCGCCACTATCCGGGACTACCCATAACTACGATTCCGCACTCTGGAGCACGCGCATGCACGCCTTCTCGTATTACCGTTTTCCATTGAAATAACAGTCATCTGTCCGGATCGTGTGTCTGTTTTCCTTGCCTTACGGTCGGAAGAGAGCGACGATGACGGACAGACCCAGCCAGTCCATTGCCACGGCGTATCGGCCGCCCGAGCCCGAGTTGCGGCTCGTCCTGCGCCCCAATGCCCCCGACCCGCGTCTTGTGGCGCTGGTCCGCCTCATGGCCCGTCGTGCGGCACGGGACTGGTTCCGGTCGCAGCAACAGGAGCAGCGCCGCCGCTCCGGACCGTAAGGGATACCCCGTCATGAAGGTCGCGCTCTACGCCCGCTATTCCTCCGACAACCAGCGCGACGCCTCGATCGCCGACCAGCTTCGGGTCTGCCGCACCCACGCGGAGAAGCAGGGCTGGAGCATCGTCGAGGAGTATACCGACCACGCCATCTCGGGTGCCTCCCTGATGCGGCCCGGCATCCAGGCGCTGATCGCGGATGCACAGCGCGGACGGTTCCAGATCGTGCTGGCCGAAGCGATGGACCGTTTGTCCCGAGACCAGGAGGACATCGCCGGCGTCTTCAAGCGCATGAACTATGCTGGCGTGCGGATCGTCACTCTCTCCGAGGGCGAGGTGTCGCATCTGCATGTCGGCCTCAAGGGCACGATGAACGCCCTGTTTCTGAAAGACCTGGCCGAGAAGACGCATCGCGGCCTGCGAGGCCGGGTCGAACAGGGCAAGTCCGGCGGCGGCAATGCCTACGGCTATGACGTGGTGCGCAAGCTCGACGCCAACGGCGAGCCGATCCGGGGCGACCGCACCATCAATCCAGCGGAAGCCGACGTGGTCCGTCGCATCTTCCGCGACTTCGCAGCCGGACTGGGACCACGCGCGATCGCCTTCCGCCTCAATGACGAAGGTATCCCGGCACCGGGCAGTGGTGCGTGGGGCTTCTCGACCATCAACGGCAACCGGCTACGCGGCACCGGTATTCTCAACAACGAGATGTACGTGGGCAGGCTGGTGTGGAACCGCCAGCGCTTCATCAAGGATCCCGACACCGGCAAGCGTCAGCGCCAGCCGGGACACACGCGACACGTCATCGCCCGACCACTTCCGCGAGAAACGCCGCCCCCGTTACCTGTTCTCGGGCCTCAGCAAGTGCGGTTGCTGTGGTGGCTGTTGATTTTCACTGAGAACTGATGGTGTGGACGGCTCCCTGTGGTCCTGAGAGGATGCTGAGGAGTTGAATGTCAGTGAAGGAAACCATCATGCATCAGTTGGTCCGTAT
>NZ_JABCQF010000038.1 GCF_015244705.1 Gluconobacter potus | reverse complement strand
AATGTGCCGCGTGATCGTCATGGGGGCATGCCCCCATGACGATCACGCACAGTCCTCAAACTGGGGAATTTTCAACCAGCACATTTGGGGAGATTACAACCAGCACTCACAGCTGGCTCTTTCGCTTCCCGATAACATCGCGATCGGCGCTCCGCTGGCACCATCCTGGCAGACTTCTTCCCTCTTTCCGGCGTCGTTCCTGCGTACGGGCGATGCGTCCCGGCCTGTCGGCAGTGCGTACGACCCGGCACGTTCATCTGGTTCCCGAATGACAGACTGGACGGCACTCGTACCGCAATCGGCAGGTCTGTTCATCGCGTCAGGACATGGGGAGGCGCGCCGATGATCCCCGTTCCGGCCCATCGGGCTCTGGCGGGCTATGGGTGCCTTGGGGATGGGGTGCTGGGGGGAGATAGGCAACGGAGGGAAGGACGGCAAGGTAAAAGCAGCGCCCGTTCGGGGCTGCATGTGGTTGGTTTGATTGGAGAATTTGTCCTCTCACCATGCACCGCCTGCGGCTCTTCGTCCATTTTTCCTAATCTTTTCAACGATCCGGGCCCGTCAGGCGCACATCGAAGCGGGGAGCGGGCCATGGCGACGCGCGATGACAGCCTGACTGTCCGGCCCGGACGCATCCAGCACGGCAACCAGGGCGCACGACCGAAATCCTTCGTCGGCGAGGTCATGCGTGCCGCGAAGAAGGCCGGTCATACCGGCACCCGGTTAGGAGCGAAGGGCAGGGGAGGCGGTGGCGGTTCCCGTTTCGGGCGCGGCCGGCGTGCGGCACTCTCCATGCGGTTGCGCAGCAATGCCCGTCGGGTCGTGGTCAAGGCGCGGGTCGTCCGCCAGCAGGGTGCGCGGTTTCGGTCAGCACCACTCGCCCGGCACATCGCCTATCTCAGGCGCGAGGGCGTCACTCGCGACGGGGCCAGGGCCCATCTGTTCGATGTCGGGTCTGATGAGGCGGACAGCAAGGCCTTCGCGGAACGCTGCGAAGACGACCGTCACCATTTTCGCTTCATCGTCTCGCCCGAGGACGCAGCACGGATGGAGGATCTGCGGGGCTTCGCGCGGGAGTTGATGCAGGACATGGAGCGCGACCTCGGCACCAAGCTGGACTGGGTCGGGGTGGATCACTGGAACACTGACAATCCGCATGTCCACATCCTGGTGCGCGGCGTGGCCGACGACGGCAAGGATCTGGTCATCAGCCGCGCTTATATCAGCCAGGGCCTGCGCGACCGCGCCGCCGAACGGGTGACGTTGGAACTTGGCCCGCGCAGTGAACAGGAAATCCGCACCGCGCTGGAAACCGAGATCGGCGCTGACCGCTGGACCAGTCTCGATCGCGCGTTGCAGGACATCAACGACGAGCGCGGCGGCATCGTCGATCTGCAACCGGGCGCGGGTGCTGAAGACCCGGAACTGCGCCGCCTGCTGGTGGGCCGGGCGAGCAAGCTGGAAGGGCTTGGTCTTGCCGAACCGGTCGGGGTGGCCCGCTGGACCCTCAAGCCGGGGCTGGAGGCGACGCTGCGCGATCTTTCCATCCGGGGCGACATCATCAAAACCATGCACCGCGCCATGTCCGGCGGTGGGACAGAGCCCGACATCGCGGGTTTCGCGATCCACGGTGAGAAGCTGGCCGATCCGATCGTTGGCCGGCTGGTCGAGCGCGGGCTAGACGACGAACTGAAGGGTTCGGGCTACGCGGTGATCGCCGGCACCGACGGGCGCACGCATCATCTCCGCTTCCCCGATCTGGATCTGACCGGCGATGCGAAGCCGGGCGCGATCGTCGAGACCCGCACCTGGGAGGATGCCAAGGGCACGCAGCGCCTGTCGCTCGCCACGCGCTCGGATTTCACGCTGGCCGAGCAGGTGACGGCGCCCGGCGCGACCTGGCTCGATCGCCAGTTGCTCGCCAAAGATTCGGCGCTGGCCAATGCGGGCTTCGGGGCCGAGGTCCGCGAGGCGAGGGCGCAGCGGATCGATCATCTCGCCTCCGAGGGGCTGGCCCGGCGGCAGGGCGAGCGCGTGGTGTTCGCACCCGACCTGCTCGGCACCCTGCGCCAGCGTGATCTCGATCAGGCGGCCGCCAGATTGGCGGCGCAGACTGGTCTGCAACACCGGCCCGCGAAGGAAGACGAGATTGTCTCGGGGGTTTATCGCCAGCGGGTCAACCTGTCCTCGGGTCGGTTTGCGATGGTCGACGATGGGCTGGGGTTCCAGCTCGTGCCGTGGCGCCCGGCGCTGGAGCAGAAGCTCGGACGGCAGGTTTCCGGCACCCTGTCGCCGGGTGGAGCGGTGGACTGGACTTTCGGACGGAAGCGGGGACTCGGGATTTGAAACCTTGCCGGTCAGTTCGTCAGTCCCACGCCATAGATCTCCATCAGTTCATAGAACCAGTCCGCATCGAGATTGTCGCTCTGGGAGGCGATCGCAATCGCGCTCTCCGTCCGGTCGAAAAGGGCGAAACAGATCTGATCGTTGTCATGGCGGGCGCGGTAGCTGATGCCGTCGGCATCGGACCATGCGTCGTGAACGGCTTTCGACCAGGCGTGTGGCAGATCGTACGGCAGGCCGGATGATGTGACCTCCGCCGTGGCGCCGAGCACAGCCAGTCCGGGGCCATGCAGCTCCACCAGCCGCAGTTCCCGATTGGCGCTCAGTATGGTGCAGGCCTTGGCGGCGATGAGATTGATCGGCAGCAGCGTGCGGCCTGGCGCGCGCAGGAACGTCTCCGCGAACGCGCCGGCCTGCTGTTCCGCCGTGTACAGAACGCCATGAGAGCCGTCCGGCGCGTTGAGACGCCCGGAGCGCGAACGGTCGAAATAAATCGGATCATGAGCGCGGGAGTGAAAACGATGCAGGGGATGGCCCGCGGGCAGAATGCGCCAGCGGGGTTGCCGGGAGGCGAGGTCTCCCGGCGGCCAGGGCTGGTTCGGCACGCGGTCAACCGCCCTGGACGCCGATGGACTGCGCGGCTTCCACAACCGCTTCGGTCTTGCCAGCGCCCAGCGCTTCGATCGGTGTCTGCCCGTCGAGTTGTGCGAGCGGCGTAACCAGGAAATTCAGACGGAACCATGCGCTTTCGCTTGGCAGGGCGGCGAGCACCGGCTTCAGGCCCGACACGACCCCATCCCCAGTGAACTGCGCGACCGGATAGCGCCGCTCGCCGCTCGGTCCCGGAACCGCCAGGATCGCCTGTTCGCGGACTTTCTTCTCGATGGCCTGGCGGGTGACTCTGAGCAGTTCCCTGACCTGATCGAGCGTATAGGCGCCACCGGCACGGCGAAGATCGTCGTCCCTGATCTGTTTCCCGCGTAACAGGGCAAGTCCCCATGGGCCGACCGCATAGGCATCTGTTGCGGTCTCGCGGGAGGGAGAGCGACCGGCTTGCGGCCGAACCTCGTATTCCAGCACCTGTGGCTTCGCGCTGGCACGTCCGCGCGTTCGAGCTGTCTTGCGTGCAGCCAGTTCCAGGCCGGCCGGCACCGTCACGATGCTGCCCACGCCGAGAAGTCGGGTTCTCGTATGGCTTCCCGCAACGCGGGTGCGTGTTTCCGAACCGGGTGTCGTGGGCATCCTGTCGCCTCCTGGCAGAGTCCTCTTCGTGATGGCAATATAGGAAACCATGACAACCAAAGCAACCAATAGAACGCCGCCACGCTCCTGGCTTTGGGCTGGCGTCAGATCAGCGCCGTACCCGCCGGTTCAGTATTCGGAGCCCCTGCGTCGTCCGCCTTCGGCGAGTCTTCCGGTAGCCGCTTCGGCAGCAAGGCGCGACGCTGCCCGAGCCAGAGTCCGTCGCTGATGTGATCCCGGCGCGGAGAACGCGTATTCGGGTGGATCAGGATGCTCAGGCCCCGGTGATTGAGTATCAGCCAAGGAACGAGCGTCGCGAACAGCCCGGTCTCGAAGGCGATCTGATACATCGGTGTTGATTTTCACTGAGAACTGATGGTGTGGACGGCTCCCTGTGGTCCTGAGAGGATGCTGAGGAGTTGAATGTCAGTGAAGGAAACCATCATGCATCAGTTGGTCCGTAT
>NZ_JABCQF010000037.1 GCF_015244705.1 Gluconobacter potus | reverse complement strand
ATGTTTCGAAGCCAGTTCCGCCAGCGTCAGTTCCCCACGGATCGCCTCCAGCGCAACCCGTGACTTGAACTCTGCCGCATACCGTTTCCGCGTAACCTTGCCCATAAAACCTGTCCTCGTTCAGGCCAGATGATAGCTTATCGCCCTGTCCGAAAAATGGGGACCACCTCTATTCAACACTTAAGCGCAGTCAGCTATCAATGCCCCTACACTTCAGATTTCTTCTTCACTCAACAATTTTTTCAAGGATATATGCATGGCGGTTGATGCCTCTCTCTTCTCTACTCCCAAAGCAAGGACAGCACCTTCTCAGCTGGCTTGGACGGAATGGCTGACAGTTCATGCGCTTCCCCTATGGAGCGATGCAGGCTTTGACGTAGCGCGTGGTCTATACCATGAACGACTTGATTGGGACGGATGTTCTGTCCAAATGAGTGAACTGCGCCTAATGGTTCAGGCACGGCAGATTTCCACTTACTGCCGCGCGGCGCTCGACGGATATTACGACGCTTCTACACAGGCATTGCGCTGCCTCGATACGGTTGAGAAACAATATCGAGGCAGAGACGGTGATATAGGATGGATCTTTTCGCTTGCGCCGGATGGGCGCCCTGCTGGTCGTCAACGCGATCTTTACGCACATGCTTTTATTCTTTTTGCCTACGGCTGGGCAATCCGGTTGACTGGAGAAGAAAAATATCGTAAAATCGCTAGTCAGACAGCTAAAGAAGCCGAGCAAATATTTTCCGCACCCGATGCAGGCTATATTGATACTGTACCACCTGCAGATTCCTTACGTCGACAAAATCCTCATATGCATCTTCTCGAAGCCTATCTGGTGCTTTTCGAGGTTACAGGAGACGAATATTATCTCGATAAGCTGCACAACCTCATTACGCTAGCTCGTAACCATCTGATCGACAATCGATCAGGTATGTTACTTGAGTTCTTCATTTCTTCATGGAAACCCGCAAGCGCTGCATCCCATAATCGCGTTGAACCTGGACATCTTTTTGAGTGGGCTTGGCTATTTAGCGAATACGAGCGTCTGGTCTCACCGCCAGATAAAGACAAATCAGGCCTTTCAGAAGTCGCAGAAAGTTTTTTTCAGTCTGCATGCCGTCATGGAATAGATTTGAAATCAGGCGTTGTGTTTGATGCGATGACAGAAGATGGTGTTCTCTTTGAGAAAACAGTTCGGATCTGGCCACAAACTGAATTCCTGCGATTGCTTTGTAAACGTCGGGAGCTCGGCATGGCGGACGATATTTGCGTAGCCAGCCTGGGAGCGAGTTTCCTGAAACGGTTTACTCCAGCCCATTTGAATGGCGGCTGGATTGATCGTTTTGACGAAGCAGGTACGCCTCTAGTCGATTATATGCCCGCCAGTTCACTCTATCATATCTACGGAGCAGCGCGTCAGTTATCAGGATCTAAAGGAAAATAAGAACGAATTGAACGCGACTGAAGATTTGAAAGGACAATTCCGTTTCCGAAATGTAAAGGCCATATCATCTGTCGTGAGCCGTCCAGTACGAATCTCCAGAAACTGCGCATCAACCAGGCGCAGTTAACATCGTCCATAGTGCCGCCCTATAATCGGGGAGGCTCAGGTTTCGTCAATGAAGACCAGTCGCTCCGGATCGATATCGGACTGGGCAAGCTGCTCTTTCTGATTTCAGTACTGAAAAGAGCGGCTTGCCCAACCTATTTTCATGGTCTCTTTACGAAACCTGTCTCAGGTCCGAATGGCTTCAATGATCTGCAGAGAAGTCTCATCGCTGTCGGACATATCGACGTTATGAATTGTAACCTGAAAGCCAATTTCCCTCAGGGACTGCGCTATCTCATTCACCTGCTTCAGAACCGCGCAGATATATTTACCGTTTGGCTTCAGAATACGATGCAGTGTCGGCAGGTCCTGCATTTGGCCCCCAGGATTGAGGAACAGGTCGATCAGGCTATCTTCATAAAGCAGCCTGTCGATAGGTTTTTCAGAACAGGTATATCCGTCCAGTGCCGATAGCACGGCGCGAAACGCGTCGCCCCTGCCGAATTCGTGAATCCGCAGATCCTGCAAATATGGAAGTGCTTCGCGCATCGTGTTGATACGCTGTCGATGCCACGGCGCCACCACGACCTGCGCCACACCGGCTCCAAGATTATCCACCCCACAGTTCGTGCAGTGCAGTCCCAGGCGCCAGTCGGCTTCTGCGTGACGCCCTTGCCGCGGACGGCTGCCACAAACCGGACACAGCGCATCTCCCAGAATACTCCGCAGGATCTCCCGCGCCCGGCTGGCGGAAAAGCGTGTCCGCACGACCTCCGCACCCGAGCGGATCAGAGTCCGACACAGGGCTTCGTCATCCAGAAGACAGATGACTGCCTGCGCGATATCCTCTGGCTTATCAGCAATCAGTGCCTCTTTCCCATCCTCAAGCTGGATACCCTCATTGCCGCAGGCGGTCGTGACAACCGGAATACCCGCCTGCAAGGATGTGACGATTTTACCCTTGACTCCGGCCCCGTAACGCAGCGGATTGACTGAGACGCGCGCCTTTTCAAAATAAGGCTCCAGTTCCGGCACGAACCCCGTTACCTTTACCCGCTCCGATGCCAGCGCCTGTACAGTCTGCGGTGGCACGTTCCCGACGATCCATAACGTGCTGTCCGGATGCTTCTCCCAGACCAGAGGCATAATCTCCTGACCCAGCCAGACCGCTGCGTCCACATTTGGCGTATGGTCAAAGCCCCCGACGAAAATCAGATCCGTGCGGCTTCCGAAATCGGCCGGCGCATCTGTCAGGTCCGTGTCGCCAAACAGATAGGGCGGTACGACCGTGACATTTGCATGCGGCACCTCGTGGAGGATATCGCGCTTTTCTTCCCTGCTTGGCGTCAGGACATGGTCCACGACATCAAAGATCTTCAGTTCCATCGGCTTGAGCCGCTGGGATTCCTGAAGCGCCCAGATGCTACCTTCCAATTCGTAGCGGCGCATCTCCCGCAGGTAATGCAGGTCATGAGTGTAATACAGAATTGGCGCACCGGTATGGCGCCGAAGCTGCGACAGGATCGGAAATGTCACATCCGGCCGCGCCGTCCAGATGAAATCGACGTAAAGCCCATAGGCCTTCAGCCAGCGGTCCAGTCGGTCCGGCGCGTGAAGGACCTCGATGCCAAGCTGCTGGAGAGCAGACGTGTAAGGTTCCAGCGGTTTGCCGTCCTGCGGGGCATAGATCACCCGCAGCCCCAGCTCCCGCATGAGGCGCAGGTACTGGAACAGCGTGACCGCTCCGGCATGTTTGTCATATTCCGGCACCTTGTCATCAATGACAAGGATAATGCCCCGCGGAGACGGCCGTTCGCGACTCAGGAAACTGGACGTGTCAGGCGCGGGTTGCGTCGCCAGGAGCGTCTGCCACTTGCGGCAGAAGGTCGCGTGGTTCTTCAGAGTCTGCCGGTCACGCATCTCCGTGCCATAGGAGGCGCTACCATGATGACGGACACGGCTCGCAGGCTGATACACGACCCGGTACCCCGCATCCCGGATGCTGGTGGCAAGATCGAACTCTTCGTAGAAAGCCGGAGCATAACGGCCGTCGAACCCGCCCATTTTCTCGAACAGATGGCGACGGACAAGGAAACAGGCCCCCGTCACCACATCCACTTCACGGACGTAATTGTAGCAGCCACGATCGGCCCGGTCATTCTTCCCGAACGGGTCGCCCCAGCCAGTTCCGTAAATGATTCCACCTGCCTCCTGCACGGTGCCATCACCGTTCAGAAGCTTGCAGCCCACGACGCCCACACAGGGGTCGGCTTTCATGACCGACAGCATCGGAGCCAGCCAGTTGTCCCCGACGGTCGTATCATTGTTCAGGAACATCAATTCGCGGCCCCGCGCCCGTCGCGCGGCGGTATTGCTGTTACCGAGAAAACCGAGATTCTCGGTATTGATGATCTGTACCGCACCCTTCGCGCCCAGAAGGGAAGCAATCGGCCGAGACGGACGGTCATCCGCAATAATGACCTCATACGGCTCTGTTGCACAATTCGTCCATTGTGCGTGCCGAAGCCATTCAGGACTTTGTCTTACGTGACAGGCTGTGTGAGGGGGACCCCGAGCGCCGTGAAGCGATTGAGTATG
>NZ_JABCQF010000036.1 GCF_015244705.1 Gluconobacter potus | reverse complement strand
ACACCAGTTCGTCGTACGGTAGCGGGTGGGCTTCGACTTGCTCATGACACCCAGCTACCAGACTGGTTTCACGCCGTGAATCCGCTTTCACGCCATTTGTGCAACAAAGCCGGTTGCTTCTGTAAAGACAGGTGAGGTTTGCAATGATGGTCCGCACTTTCAGGGCACATCCGACGCGGGTCCGCCTGTTTCGAAACAAATGGCTCGAGTTGACGACGCTGACTCCTTTCCCTTTGTTTTTCAGCGTCTGGTTTCCAATCGATATTCTTGCGATCGCGACAGCTTTCCGGTCGGACTCAGGCTGGGAAATGGTAACAGGCTTCCTGACAGGACTGCTGGCCTGGATTCTTTTCGAATATGTCGCACACCGCCACATCTTCCATCTCAAGCTTAGTTCCGCGATGGGACGTCACCTCATCTTTCTGATCCACGGCAATCATCATGCGGATCCGAAAGACCCCCTGCGCAGCATCATGCCCCTGACCGTCAGTCTTCCTCTTGGGTTTCTGATATGGCTTGCCTGCCGTCATTCCGGACTTCCTGCCCATAACTCAGGCTTTGCCGGATTCGTCACGGGCTACACCGTCTATGATACGGTGCACTGGGCCTGCCATCAGACGAATTCTCGCAGACGGCTCCCCCGGATTCTGCGCAAGCATCATCTGCTGCATCATCATGCGCCTGTCCATGGCAATTACGCTACGACAGTTCCCCTGCTGGACCGCATCTTTCGAACCCATATCCGGCCGCGATAAGCCTACGACTTCATGCGGATCATTCTAGACGCCCGAAATACCGGTCGCGCCATGGGCACCGGCGTCACGACCTATACGAAAACACTCGCCGGAGCCCTGAAGAACCAGCAGGGAATCTCGGTAGGGTGGCTCCATGAAACGTCCGGTTTACAGCCAGCCGCCTCGCAGCATTCCCATTCGTTTCCCGCCCGCAGCCTCCGGTTCGCACGGGCCCTGAGCAGTCGGCGGCGCAAGGGCTTCGCTGGTACAGGCCCCCAGACAGGAAATCTGATTGCCGAGGATATCTTCCGGATCGGGCATGTGCATTTCAATATCTTTGGAAAACTTCTGGCAGTCGAGCCCACCGAAGAACCGTCGATCATGCACTGGACCTGTCCACTGCCTCTCTACATGCCCGGCTGTCCCAACATCGTTACGATCCATGACCTCATCCCCATTCTGCATCCCGAATTTTGCCAGACGGATCCCAGGCGAACCCAGCGGATGCTCGAGCGTGTGATTGATCGGGCAGATCTGATCATCACGATTTCGGAAAGCGTTAAAAAAGATATCATGACGCATTTCGGTCTGCCGCCGGAGCGGATTCACGCCATTCACCAGGCGACCAATATCCAGGCAGAGCTCTCACGCACTCACTCCATAGGCCAGACACCCTGCCCTGATGGAAGCTTCATCCATATCGGCACCATCGAGCGCCGCAAAAATATCGCACGCCTGATCCGGGCTCACAGCCTCAGCCGTACCAAGCGCATGCTGGTTCTGATTGGTCCGGACGGCTTCGGCGCACAGCAGGAACTCGCGGCACTCTCAGAGCATCTCCATCCAGAGCGCGTCATGCGGCTACCCTGGATTAGCCGGCCTGATCTTCTTGCGGCCCTCACCAAAGCCCGCGCCATCGTATTTCCCTCTTTGGCCGAAGGGTTCGGGCTTCCTATCGTGGAAGCCATGGCTCTGGGTATTCCGGTTCTCACCTCTCAGGGTGGCACCACTGAGGAAATTGCGGGGGGCGCCGGCTGCTTGGTGGACCCGCTCGATATCAGGTCGATCACGGAAGGCCTGATCGAGCTGGACCGGGACGAGACCTTATGCCGAAATCTCGTTGCCCTTGGCCGCGAACATGTAAAGCATTTCAATCCCCATGATTACGGATTGCGCTTCAGCGCCCTGTATCATGAGGTCCTGGCAGGAAGACAACCTTCTTCCTGCCACAACCCGACGGTCTGATGCCGTATTCCCCGTTTCTGTTCAAGGAGTTCAAGTGTCCGTTCAATCTCGCCTTCACGTCGCTCTCGATGGTTTCAATCTTGCCCTTCCCCGCGGCACGGGAGTAGCGACCTACGCGCGGACACTGAGTTATGCCCTCAAGGAAATGTCCTGTGAGGTCGACGTACTGTATGGCCTGAACATTCCTTCCAAGGCACCAAGTCTGCTACGTGAAATCTTGTTTTTCGATCAGGTCTGCGCAGAGGAACCAAGCCGTCGGGCACGCTTCCTGGGCGCCAGATGGAAAGAACGGGCCCGTGCCGAGCTTTTGGGACACCGGGCTGTCAGTGTTCCGGTAGACCAGCATGTAGATGCCCGTTCTTTCTCAAAACGGCTTCCAGCTTTTGACAGTATTCTCAATGCACGGGACCTGTTCATCACGGCATGGGCCCATTACCGCCGGACGCGCCGTTTCCTGAAGATTACTCTGCCCAATACCCCGGATGTCATGCACTGGACCTATCCACTGCCAATCCGGGCTCGGAATACAAAGAACGTTTATACCATTCACGATCTTGTACCCCTCCGCCTCCCTCACACCACACTGGACAACAAGACCAACCATCTTCGGTTGATTACGGATATCGTGCGGCACGCAGACGCGATCTGTACCGTCTCAGAAGCGTCCCGACGGGATATCATAGACTTTGCCCCGCAGGCTGCGGCGATCACGCACAACACCTATCAGTCGGTGCGGGAACAGACCGCTGTTCAGAACCTTTCCGCTGACATTATTACCCAAACCCTCAATCGCCTTTATGATCTCAGAACAGATGGATATTTCCTCTACTATGGTTCCATTGAGCCCAAGAAGAACATCGCGCGTCTGATTGAGGCTTTCCTGGCCTCCGAAAGTCAGAGACAACTGGTCGTGGTGGGTGCCATGGCCTGGAAATCAGAAGGCGAACAACAGCTCCTGGAGCGTGGCAAGCGTCTGGGACGTATTATCCAGATGGAATACCTGCCGGAAAATGACCTCATGATGCTCATCCGTGGGGCGAGAGCCGTCCTGTTTCCTTCCCTCACCGAAGGATTCGGTCTGCCCGTCGTGGAAGCGATGATGATGGGAACACCCGTCCTGACCTCAGGAGAGGCATCGCTGCCGGAAGTCGTGGGAGAGGCCGGGCTGATGGTGGATGCCTATGATACGATCAGCATCATGGAAGGTATCCAGAAGCTCGATAGGGACGATAATCTCTGTCAGAAAATGCATCGGGATGGCCCCGTACAGGCCCGTAAATTCAACATGGAAAATTACCAAGTTGCCCTGAAGAAATTCTATAACGCTGTCCTTGGCTGAAAACGCCGCAAGAAATGTGGCGTTTGCAGATCGAGGCTTTCTTCTGCCTCAATCCTGACCGTTAGTGACATGAGGGCACGAAAAACCTTCTGGTTTTGAGGAGCCCTTTTCACCCTCCTGACGCCAGCAGAACAGGTTATTCGCTTTGGTCACTTCCTGAGACAGGCTGAGCTTGTTCTGAAAAAGAAACCGGATTTTGTGGAACGTCGTTAACGCGCAGACTGAAAATATCGGGGCGTGCATAATGACCCACAACATCCAAGTCATATTTTGCCCGGATAATGTCTTCCAGATCGATATCGGCTGTCAGAATCGCTTCACGGTCATAAACCGGTCCCGCGATGATCTCTCCCAATGGGCTGACAATAATGCTGCCTCCCCGGATAAGAACCGTTTCGGGATTATTTCCTTGATGACACACGTAGTTTTCCGGGGCGTCTGCACGCGTCATGAACTGACAGGCACTCAGAACGAAAGTCCGACCTTCATAAGCAATATGACGCATGGAAGCCTGCCAGATATCACGCTCGTCCACCGTAGGCGCGCACCAAAGGTTGATCCCCCGCGCGTACATGCTCTGACGGAGATCCGGCATATAGTTTTCCCAGCAAATCGCAGCACCCAGGCGTCCAATCTCGGTACTGAAAACCGGAATGGTGGACCCATCTCCCTGTCCCCAGACCAAACGCTCGGTACCCGTCGGCATTAACTTGCGATGCTTGCCCAAAAGCGTTCCGTCAGGCCCAAAAAAGAGTGCCGTGCAGTAAAGGGTTGCACCATCCCGCTCGATCACCCCAACAACCAAGTATGCTGTCATTCTCTGGGCAAAAGACCCGATCCGCTCTGTTTCAAGGCCCGGAACCACAATGGCTGATTTCCAGTACCGCAGATAATCATCCCGTCCTTCAGGAAAACGGCTTCCCAAAACGGCACCAAAGGCCAGTCCTTTGGGATATCCGCCAATATAGGCCTCCGGGAAAACTGCTAAATCAATCCCTTGCGCAGCAGCAGCCTCGCAGTATGCTTCCATGCGATCAAGAGTTTCAGGCGTATCGAACAGGCTACTTCCGGCCTGAATAACGGCAACCCGCAGCTTGGTCATACATGATTCTCCCGAATATTCAGCCTTGCTTCTTACAGGAACGCGAGCATACGTAGTGTAATTTTCCTAAAAGCAAATCTGCTATTCTGCTTCTCCCCCCGGGGGCCCAAACGCAAAAAACCCCCGCGACCTCATGGAGGCGGCGAGGGTTTCAGACGCATATTCGTATGGTTGCGGGGGCAGGATTTGAACCTGCGGCCTTCAGGTTATGAGCCTGACGAGCTACCGGGCTGCTCCACCCCGCGGTGGTGTGTGATGATGTTGGGGATTTTTGTGGT
>NZ_JABCQF010000035.1 GCF_015244705.1 Gluconobacter potus | reverse complement strand
CACCAGTTCGTCGTACGGTAGCGGGTGGGCTTCGACTTGCTCATGACACCCAGCTACCAGACTGGTTTCACGCCGTGAATCCGCTTTCACGCCATTTGTGCAACAAAGCCGTAGCAACGGCAAAACAGGTTCTAGCGGAATCAGGACATGACAACAGAGCAGAATACTGCGCCAAATGGCGTTGACCGTCTGGCTGGGCATATTGCTGATGCCATCGACACGCTGAAACTGATCGTGGCTTTCGGTTTTGTGGCTGGTGTCGTGATTATGTTCTGTCTGATGCGGGACCGTGGGCTGGAACTCTTGCCGCAATGGTTCCTGGCCCTTCATGGGATAGGCATCCTGACGGTCGGTCTCATTTTTTCTGTCATGGTGGCGGGTCTGTCTGTGATGTTCACGCACAGCTTTCGATCTGTGAAAATCATTGCTCTGCCCGTTGTCTTCTTTCAATTCATGTTCGGCGTACTGGGGCTGCCGATGATGATGGGAGCTGATGCCTCGCCCGTGGCTTTACCACTCTGGTTCTCGACCGCAATCGCCGTCCTCGGCCTGCTAGGGGCATGGGGCGGACCTGTGGCCGCGCTGCTGGTCGCGAAAAAATCAGCTAGGTGAGCACAGAAGAGCGGATGATTGCGCCCTCTGTGGCATAGTCTCTTCTCCCCTCGGGACAGCCACGATAAACGGAAGCCCCCTAACGGGGGCTGTGTATCATTTGGCGGCCCTGTAGGCCGCCATGCCTCTGCTATCCTCAGCGATTTAATTTGCAGAATATTCAGAATTTCTGTATATTCTTGATATCACCCCCGTGGGAGGATACAGCCAGTGAAGCAGTTTGCAGCGGGCGACCTGACCCGCAATACCGGTGATCTCTTCGAGGCCGCAGCCGTCGCCCCCGTCGCCATCACCAAGCATCGCAAGCCCCGGTTCGTGGTCATGTCGGTGGAGCGATACGAGACGCTGACCAGCAGGGATACGGGCAGTCAGAAGGCTTATGCCGTCAACGATATGCCTGAAGACGTTGCCGCCCTGTGCGATCAGGGGATTGAGGACTATCTGAATGGCTGATGACTTCCCGCGTGTCGGCCAGGTCATCGACTATCACTATCTCTGGAAATGGCAGGATTTACGAGGTGAGACGGAAGGCCGAAAAAAGCGGCCGAGCTGCGTGGTCGTCGTCGCCATTGACCGGGACGGCAAGCATCACCTCTTCATCCTGCCGATCACGAGCAAAGAGCCTGCCGCTGATCGTCATGCCGTGCTGATTCCGGAAACCGAGGCCCGCAGGGCGAAGCTGGATACGGACATGCCCCTGTGGGTGATGGTGGACGAAGTGAATTACGACATCCTCGAAACGTCCTACACGCTGGAAGATCGGGCCGCGCGCGGCCAGTTCAGTCCCGCTTTCAGCAAACAGATCGTTCTGGCGTTCCGCTCAATGCGCGATGCACAGGCATTGCGTATCTCGAAACGGACATGAAAAAGGAATACCAAAAATATGTGTAATATTGGCGAAGAATCTTACAAAGAGAAATGTGAAAAATGCGGCACAGTGAATAGAATAACAATTCAAACGGGACCGGAGCATGGGGGGTGGAGTGAAAAGTTTACTGTTCATTGCGCAGAATGCGGCGATGTTATGGACCGGATTTCCGCTTTCGGCCTGAAGAGCGTCGAAAAAGTCAAAGGCAAGTGAACGTCTAAGCGGACACTTGAAACTGAAGCCCCCTCGCGGGGGCTGACTGCTCTGTGGCGGCCCGACAGGCCGCCATCCCTTCGGCGTGTGCCGCATCAGTCCGCCGCATGAAACGTCACCTTTATGCCGAACGCCGACATGATGCGGAACAGGCTGGTCAGGTCGAGATCGCCTTTTCCAGACAGGGCTTCCTTCGCAATATCGTCCGCTCCCTGCGCGCGCGCTATGACCGAAAGAGCATGAGCAAACGCCGCTGCGTCGCCATCTGCCCATGCCATGTTCAGAAGTTCCTCCTGCATCCGAGGATCTTGTGCCGCCTTGACGCTATCAAACACATCCAGTCCAGAAGTCTTCATCGGGTATTCCAAGTCCTTGCTATTGGGGCGCGGCAGTAGCTGGTTTTCTATGGTGCCATGCGAGATTTTCTGATTTCCTTCTGTGCTGTGCGGGCGTATCCAGCAGCCCGCAGCGACCAGCTTTTCTCTTGGCTGGTAACGCCATAAGCCGTCAGAAGGGGCAGGGCGACTTCAGGATAGGGAATGATTCTGGCTGGTTCATCCTGATAAGCCAATCCGTAAGCGCCGAACGGGGAAAACCGCACGATCGTCAGATCCGATGGAGCCGGAAAGGCTACCGGCGTGATAAAGGCCCGCATCGGGCGCTGATGACGCTTGAACAAAGTCACCCGGTTCTTGCCTTCGAGAGCCACGTAAAGCGGCATCGTTCCGATACGGGCATATCTCGGGGCCTCTGAGCAATATTTGTCGTTATCGCTCACAATACCATCAGACCATTCCATGATCTCGTGATCGTAATCTCTCCCCTGATCCGGTCGGTCCCGATACTGCCCCGAGATGACAAGCGTCGGGTCGATAGTCTCTGGAACCATGTCATCATAGCTGTAAAACGCATCGGAAAAGGGAAGCGCGTCGCGTAGAAATTTCTTCGGAAAAATCGCCCTGCGTTCGTAGAAGCGTTCATACGGATCATCGACTTCCGTCAGGCTTTCATCCAGTCGGTCCTTGAACGATACAAAAGCTCGACATGCTGAAATCAGTTGAGTGTCAGACAAGATTTTTCTCTTTTTGTGATTGCCATGAAATTCTTTCGGTCATCGGAATGTGGGAGAGCTATCTTTCGGGGGCTTGATCTCCGCTCTAGTTCGTAAGGCCGCGAGCCAGGTGCGCTGCCCCTGTCTCCCGACCAACTCACCGGAGCCAGCCGCCGCCCTGCGCTGCGCTGCGGTCGCCATCTGTCTCCGCCCATCCGGGTAACGATCGGAAGCCCGGTATATCCCCCCGATGCTCGCCCCCCCAAGGGGGCTGCGCTGATGCCAGCAGCCTCGCTCCGGTCTAGGGGATCATCCACCCCATCTTCCTGCGCTCCCTTTGGTCGCTCCGTGCAGACGGGTCCCCTGAGATGACCCCTAGACCTGCGCTGCGTTGCCGGCGGATCTGAAGGTGTCGGGACGAAAGGCGTCGCTGCGCTGCCTTTCGCCCTGCCGCTGGCAGGTCGAACGAAAGGCTGGGGCTTTGATCCGGTTTTTGGCAAGCGGTTTTTTCGTGCTGAACGGGAATTTTTTCGGAGAATTTTTGCATTTTTCTCTTGCCAGACCCTTATTATATCGCGTATATAATAAGGGCACCGGACGAAAAGGAGGGAGACGGTCTCCCCCATCACCGGGGCCACGGGAGGGTAAACCCATGAATCATTTCGTTTCTTCTCGCTTTTCCCGCAATCTCGGCCGCGATCCGCTGTCCGACGAAGCCCTGCGCCATCTGGCGAAGTCCATCTTCGCGGAAGACAAGCACGAGAGCCGCAGCGACCGATACGCCTACATCCCCACTTATGAAGTGCTCGCGGGAATGCGGAAAGAAGGCTTCGAGCCGGTCTATGCCAAGCAGGGCGGTTCGCGCGTGCCGGGTAAGGCGGATTTTACCAAGCACCTGATCCGCTTCCGTCACAAGGGCGAAGCCGGGACCGTCCGCAAGGTCGGCGGCATCTATCCGGAAGTCGTGCTGGTCAACAGCCATGACGGCACGAGCGCCTATAAGGTCATGGCCGGGCTGATGCGTCTGGTCTGCCTTAACGGGCTGATGGTGTCAGATCGGGAGCTTGCTTCCGTGTCCGTCCACCACAAGGGCGACGTGATGGCGCAGGTCATCGAGGGCAGCTTCAAGGTGCTGTCCGAGAGCTGCCGCGCGGTTGAAGCCGCAGACGCTTGGTCCGGTGTCAGCCTGAACCATGACGAACAGATGATCCTTGCCGGGGCGGCCCATGAAATCCGCTTCGGGGAGGAAGCCGAAACCCCGATCGAGCCGCGCCAGCTTCTGGCCCCGCGCCGCCGTGATGATCTCGGTTCCGATCTGTGGACCGTCGGAAACGTGGTGCAGGAAAACGTCATCCGGGGCGGTCTCCGGGCATGGGGGCGCGATGCCAACGGCCGCCGCCGTCGCGTGTCCACCCGCGAAGTCAAAGCCATTGATGCGGACGTGAAGATCAACCGCGCCCTGTGGCGTCTCAACGAGGAAATGGCCCGGCTGAAAGGAGGCGGAGCATTCATGCAGGACGCCGCCTGATCCCGTCATCCGGCACGCCTCACCCGAGGCGTGCCCCCTGCCCTTCAGGATGGAACGTAACCCATGAGCGAAGCATTCGAAATTGCGCAGACCATTCCCACCGAGCGCCCCTTGAGCTTCGACGAAGCCGCCGCCCTTGTCCGCTCACACGTCGGGACACCGCAGGATGTCGGCTATCAGATGTTCGACAATATCGCCTCGGCCATCAAAGCCCTCTCGCACCAGAGCAGACTTGCCGGGGCCGATTATGATTGCCTGTCATGTGGCAATGGCTGGACCTATGAAGGCATCGACCCCGCACCCGACCCGGCCACCTGCCCCTTTTGCGGAAGGGAGGGCAACTCGCCGTTGAGGGCATGGGAGGGCGAACGCAAAGACATCTGACTCCGGGGGCGATATGCCCCCATTTCCGCGCGCGCCGAACCGGAAGCCCGCTTCGCGGGCTAAGAGTAGCCGGGCGGCCTACCGGCCGCCGTATCCTCTAGCGTAGCCTCTAACGTGTCCTGTTCCGTATCCTCTGGTGTATCCTGAATCGGCCAATTTTCGCACTGATGCCGCGCAAGCTGGGTGCTCGTGCGGGCTTTTTCGGGGGCTTGATTTCCGCTCTAGTTCGTAAGGCCGCGAGCCAGGTGCGCGCACCTGTCTCCCGACCAACTCACCGGAGCCAGCCGCCGCCCTGCGCTGCGCTGCGGTCGCCATCTGTCTCCGCCCATCCGGGTAACGATCGGAAGCCCGGTATATCCCCC
>NZ_JABCQF010000034.1 GCF_015244705.1 Gluconobacter potus | reverse complement strand
TGACTTGAACTCTGCCGCATACCGTTTCCGCGTAACCTTGCCCATAAAACCCGTCCTCGTTCAGGCCAGATGATAGCTTATCGCCCTGTCCGAAAAATGGGGACCACCTCTACAGGCTTGTGTGGAAGCCTGTCTCATTCAACAAAGAGAAATGAGCAAATTTTCTGTTGCGCCCACAGTGCATATCCGACGTTTTCTGGCCGCTCCCGCAGGTGGGGCGTCTGTCCTCATGCTTGCATCCCTGTTGGGTCTTGTCCTGGCGAATTCGTCATGGGCGTCGGGTTACGGCACCCTGATAACAGCGCCCATGAAATTGCCCATCTTGGGAAAGCGGGGGCCAGAAAACATTGACGCCTGGGTCTCTGACGGGCTCATGACCCTGTTTTTTCTGGTGGTCATTCTCGAAATCAAAAAGGAAATTGTATCTGGGCACCTCTCATCACTACGCCGCATCGCCCTTCCGCTTATCGGAGCATTGGGTGGAATGATCGTGCCTGCCCTGACGTATCTGCTGGTGACATGCGGGCATCCAGAAGCGACACGCGGCTGGGCCGTTCCTGTTGCAACGGATGCTGCGTTCACGTTGCCAATCATCCTTGCTCTTGGAAGGCATGTCTCGCCGGGAGCCAGGGCCTGGCTGATGGCGCTTGCCATTTTCGATGATATGCTGGGGATTGTGGTGATCGCCCTGTTTTATGGGAGCGCTCTGTATTGGCCGGCGCTGATCGCGGTCGTGATCGTGACTGCAGCGTTGGTCGGCGCGAACAGGGTTGGGATCAGAACCCTCTGGAGCTACGGCACCGGTTGCGTTCTGTTGTGGGTGGCGCTTCTGGATTCCGGTCTGCACCCGACGCTTGCTGGGGTCATCACCGGCCTATGCCTTCCGGCAGTCACCTCAGGAATGGATGCCAGACAGGCTACGCCACTCGATCGGACATCTTCTGCATTGACCCCGTTCGTTACCTGGGTCGTTCTACCGCTGTTCGGTTTCATGAACGTGGGTGTTTCACTAGCTGGCGTTCATCCGGACATGATGCTGGAGGCTGCTCCGCTCGGGATTATGTTAGGACTGATCGTTGGCAAACCGGTCGGCGTCTTTGGTGTAACAATACTCTCGACCCATCTGAAGATCGCCACGCTTCCGGCTGAAACGCCAACGGGGATGTTGTTTGGTCTTTCGCTGCTGTGTGGCATTGGATTCACGATCAGTCTATTTATCGCAAATCTGGCATTTTCCGGATCAGATCTTGTGACCCCAGCCAAGATGGGCATCTTTGCCGGCTCTGTTTTGTCTGCCCTGATGGGGTGGCTCTGGTTACGCTTCTTACCCCAACACGACCGGCTACCTTCTCAATAGAGGATGTCCGGTACGAGAGAGATACCACTCGGAGCCAACATTCTGCTGTCCCCCCTAAACCGCTTGTCCGCTCAACAGGAGCCGTGCGGACAAGCGGCGGTCGCCCTCATCTCGGTCGTAAGGTGGGTCGCTTAGGGTTTTGATAAGCCGACGTCGTATGCCAGAAATGCGCGCCAGCCCGGCTCATAGCTTTTCAGGCAAGCGGTGTTCCGAGTTACGTTCACTATAGCGGTCCACTAGATAGTCGGCCCGGTCGCGCAGCAGCCATGTGAATTTCATCAGTTCCTCCATGACATCTACCATCCGGTCATAAAGGGGGGACGGCTTCATGCGGTCATCGTCACCGAACTGCGTATAGGCCATTGGCACGCTGGACTGGTTGGGGATGGTGAACATCCGCATCCACCGGCCCAGCACCCGCAGGCCATTGACGGAATTGAAGCTCTGCGATCCACCCGAAACCTGCATGACCGCCAGCGTACGGCCCTGCGTCGGGCGGATTGAGCCTTCGGACAACGGCAGCCAGTCGATCTGGTTCTTGAACACGGCAGTGATGTTGCCGTGCCGTTCGGGGCTGCACCAGACCTGACCTTCCGACCAGATCGAGAGTTTCCGCAGTTCCTGCACTTTCGGATGGGTCGCGGGCACGGAATCCGCTACCGGCAGGTCGGTCGGGTCGAACACCCGTGTCTCGGCGCCGAGGACTTTCAGAATGCGCTCTGCCTCCAGCACCAGCAGGCGGCTGAACGAGCGGGGACGCAAAGAGCCATAGAGCAGAAGGATACGCGGCGGATGGTCCACACGCGGTTGCGGTTCCAGCCGCGCGAGATCGACCGGTTCAAGATACTCCGGATGCAAGGCTGGCAGCTCAGGTTCGGTCATATATATCGGTCCTGTCGTGTATTACGGGTGACTGATCCGGGGCAGCCATAGGGCCAGCGCCGCGAGTGTTGCCAGCAGGACGGGCGGGGTGATCACCAGTCCGACCTTCATATACTGCCTCCATGTGACCCGATGATTTTTGGATGCCAGCACATGCAGCCACAGCAACGTGGCGAGACTGCCGATCGGTGTAAATTTCGGCCCGAGATCGCAGCCGATGACGTTGGCATAGATCATCAGGTCGCGTGTCAGCGGCGTGATGTCGTGCGCCTGCTGGATCGCGAGCGCGCCGATCAGAACACCGGGCATGTTGTTCATGATGGACGATAGAACAGCCGCCAGAAAGCCGGTGCCGATGGTGGCCGTGAACGTCCCCTGATGACCGAGCCAGACCAGTACCACTGCGAGATGATCGGTCAGCCCGGCATTGCGCAGCCCGTAGACCACCAGATACATCCCCAGCGAGAAGAACACGATCTGCCACGGCGCGCCCCGCAGCACGCGGCTGACGGGAATGACCTTTCCATATCCGGCAACTGCCAGCAGGGTACTGACAGCCAGGCAAGCCACGATACAGACCGGGATATGAAACGGCGCCGTCAGGAAATAGGCCGCCAGCACCAGGGCCAGCAGCGGAAAAGCCGCGCGGAACACATGTCGGTCACGAATAGCCGTGACAGGTGCAGGCAGTTCAGAGACGGGATAGGTCTGGGGCACCTGCCGCCGGTAATAGAGCCACAGCACGGCAAGTGTCGCGCCAAGGGCGGCCAGATCGACGGGGACCATGATCGCGGCGTAGCGGTCAAAGGGAATGTCGAAGAAATTGGCGCTGACGATGTTCACCAGATTGGAAATCACCAGCGGCAGGCTGGTGGTATCCGCGACAAAGCCGGTCGCGATGATGAAGGCCAGCGCCGCGCCATGGTTCAGGCGGAGTTGTGTGAGGATGGCAATGACGATGGGCGTGAGCAGCAAGGCCGCACCATCATTGGCGAACACGGCCGCGATGGCCGCCCCCAGCAGCACGATCAGCGGAAACAGCGTCCGGCCTCGCCCTTTGCCCCAGCGCACGACATGCAGGGCCGCCCAGTGGAAGAACCCGGCCTCATCCAGAAGCAACGAGATGACGATCAGCGCGATGAAGGTAAAGGTCGCATCCCAGACGATGTGCCAGACGACCGGGATGTCGTGCCAGTGGATCACACCGGTCGCCAGAGCCACGGCGGCACCGGCCATCGCACTCCAGCCAATACCGAGGCTACGAGGCTGCCAGATGACGAAAACCAGTGTTGCAATGAAAATGGCGAGGGCCAGCATCAGACGATCCGCTTTCCGACCTCATCCACGATCTTCTAGCCGTCCTCCCTGGCAAAGGCACCCTTCTGCGGCGCGGGAAGAAGGTCCAGCACCGTTTCGGACGGACGGCAGAGCGCAACGCCGAGCGGGGTGCCGACGATGGGCCGGTTGATCAGGATCGGGTGTGCGATCATGGCGTCGATCAGCGTATCATCGCTCAGGGCCGGGTTGTCGAGGCCGAGTTCATGAAAGGGCGTGCCCTTTTCCCGCAGGACCGCGCGCACCGGAACCCCCATACGGGCGATCAGATCAACCAGTTCGGCTCGGCTCGGTGGGGTTTTCAGATATTCGATGATCCGGGGCTCCTCGCCGCTGTTGCGGATCAGTGCCAGCACGTTGCGCGACGTGCCGCAGGCCGGGTTGTGGTAGATCGTGATGGTCATGGGCAGGATTCCGGGCTCGGGCAGCAGGAAGACAGGTTCGCGATCAGGGGTGCGCAGAGTTCGGGGCTGCCCGCACAGCAGTCCCTGACGAGGAAAAGCATCAGGTCGCGCAGGCGCGGAAGACACGCGCGATAGACGATCAGCCGACTGTGGCGCTGCGAGGTCAGCAGGCCGGCACGGGTCAGGGTGGCGAGGTGGGCCGAGATCGTGTTCTGTGGGACATTGAGATGCCGCGCGACATCTCCGGCGGGTAATCCGTCCGGCTCGTAGCGCACCAGCAGGCGAAAGATCTCCAGTCTTGTGGATTGCGACAGGGCGCTCAGGGCTGCGAGGGTAGATTCTGTATCCATATATCCGGTATTGTGGATGTATTGTCGTAAGTCAAGCTATCCTGTGTGAGGAAACGGAGATCACGACTGTCGGCTTCCTCAACTTTTCTGCTCAGACCAGACATTCCGCTTACCCCCCTTAGCGGACTTTCATTGCCTCATCTGCCCATAGGGCAATCTCACTTGCGGAGGGATTTTCAAGGTTCTCCGCTGCCTCAGCAGCGCTCGCTGCAAGACGATGCATCGTTACTGTCCAGGGGGCGTCTTCCGCTTCGTTCGGGAGGGCGGCGTTGATATACGCGCAGGCATCCACGAACTGCCTCAGTCCCTCGACGAACAGGGCTTCACAATCGGCCATGCTGCAGTCTTGCCGGTGATCAGTCATGCTGTGCTTTCCATGGATTGAGGAGTGGCACCCCCGAATACCGGAAATCATCCGTATTCCGTGTCACAACCGTCATGCCATGTACCAGGCCGGTCGCGGCGATAAGGGTGTCGCGCTCCGGGCCCGGATCCGGAACATGCAGGTGAGCGCAGCGGCGGGCGACCGCCAGATCGATGGGAAGCACCCGCTTCGAAAACTCGGGTAGCACGTAGTTCTCCAGCCAGTTCCGCAGAACGCTTCCCTGGGCGGGATCCCTGCGCTCGATCCGCATGACACCGACATCCAGCTCCATGACGGTGACGGCAGACAGGAAAAGGGTCTCGGCCTCCACCTGCTCTGCCCATCTGGCGACATTAGGGTCGGCCCTGCCCGCCCGCACCTTTCGCAGTTCGGAAACAACGTTCGTGTCCAGCAGGAACATCAGCCAAAGTCCGCGGGACGCAGGCCGAGGGTCATGGGCGTCGGAT
>NZ_JABCQF010000033.1:2500-5438 GCF_015244705.1 Gluconobacter potus | reverse complement strand
TGGTTGCGGGGGCAGGATTTGAACCTGCGGCCTTCAGGTTATGAGCCTGACGAGCTACCGGGCTGCTCCACCCCGCGGTGGTGTGTGATGATGTTGGGGATTTTTGTGGTGTGTTGGGTAGGCTGGGGGACCTGGCGGCGACCGACTTTTCCGCACCTTAAGGTGCAGTATCATAGGCGCTGAGGGATTTCACGGCCGAGTTCGGGATGGGATCGGGTGTAGGGCCCTCGCAATGGCCACCAGGTCTTCCAGCCCACCCTGTCTTTTGAGAGAGGGTGGTGGTTGGTGCGTTGTGAAGTGTGTGGCTGATTTCTGTGCATGTGTTTTGTTGTGAGAAGTATGAGCGATTAGGACCGGTTAGCTGCATGCATTACTGCACTTTCACACCCGGCCTATCAACGTGATGGTCTGTCACGGCTCTATGAGACCTCGTTTTGAGGTGGGTTTCCCGCTTAGATGCTTTCAGCGGTTATCCCGTCCATACTTAGCTACCCGGCTGTGCCACTGGCGTGACAACCGGTGCACCAGAGGTATGTTCATCCCGGTCCTCTCGTACTAGGGACAAATCCTCTCAAGTCTCTTACACCCACGGCAGATAGGGACCGAACTGTCTCACGACGTTCTAAACCCAGCTCACGTACCACTTTAATCGGCGAACAGCCGAACCCTTGGGACCTGCTCCAGCCCCAGGATGTGATGAGCCGACATCGAGGTGCCAAACCTCCCCGTCGATGTGGACTCTTGGGGGAGATCAGCCTGTTATCCCTAGAGTACCTTTTATCCGTTGAGCGATGGCCCGTCCACGTGGGACCACCGGATCACTATGGCCGACTTTCGTCTCTGATCGAGCTGTCACTCTCACAGTCAGGCGGGCTTATGCCATTGCACTCGACAGCCGGTTTCCGACCGGCCTGAGCCCACCATCGCGCGCCTCCGTTACACTTTGGGAGGCGACCGCCCCAGTCAAACTGCCCACCATGCAGGGTCCCGGACCAGGCTTACTGGTCTCGGTTAGACATCAGAAAAATTCAGGGTCGTATTTCAAGGATGGCTCCACCCAAGCTGGCGCCTGGGTTTCAAAGCCTCCGACCTATCCTACACAGAATGTCTCTGATGCCACTGCAAAGCTGCAGTAAAGGTTCATAGGGTCTTTCCGTCTGACCGCGGGTACCCCGCATCTTCACGGGGAATTCAATTTCGCTGAGTCGATGCTGGAGACAGTGGGGAAGTCGTTACGCCATTCGTGCAGGTCGGAACTTACCCGACAAGGAATTTCGCTACCTTAGGACCGTTATAGTTACGGCCGCCGTTTACCGGGGCTTCAATTCAGTGCTTGCACACCTCCTCTTAACCTTCCGGCACCGGGCAGGCGTCAGGCCCTATACGTCATCTCACGATTTCGCAGAGCCCTGTGTTTTTACTAAACAGTCGCTACCCCCTGGTCTGTGCCACCCGTCCATGGTTGCCCACGAGCGGGTCTCGTTTATCCCGAAGTTACACGAGCAATTTGCCTAGTTCCTTCAGCATCGTTCTCTCAAGCGCCTTGGTATTCTCTACCAGTCCACCTGTGTCGGTTTCGGGTACGGTCTATACGCCAGAGCTATTTCCTGGAATGATTGAAAAGCCTGTTCAATCCGTTAAGGACAGACAACATCTCTCATTCGTCACTTCTGGCAGGCCCAGTAATATTGAACTGGTTCCCATCGACTACGGCTCTCGCCCTCGCCTTAGGGGCCGGCTCACCCTGCGTGGATTAACCTTGCGCAGGAACCCTTGGACTTTCGGCGACAGTGTTTCTCGCACTGTTTGTCGCTACTCATGTCAGCATTCGCACTTCCGATATCTCCAGAGAGGGTCACCCCGTCTCCTTCGCAGACTTACGGAACGCTCCGCTACCGCGCATACATAGTATGCACCCACAGCTTCGGCACGTGGCTTGAGCCCCGTTACATTTTCGGCGCAGGGTTTCTAATAGACCAGTGAGCTATTACGCTTTCTTTAAAGGATGGCTGCTTCTAAGCCAACCTCCTGGTTGTTTTGGAATCCCCACATCCTTTCCCACTTAGCCACGATTTAGGGGCCTTAGCTGGTGGTCTGGGCTGTTTCCCTCTCGACAATGGACCTTAGCACCCACTGTCTGTCTGCCGGGCTATACTCCTGGGTATTCGGAGTTTGGTTAGGTTTGGTAAGGCTTTGGGCCCCCCTAGCCCATCCAGTGCTCTACCCCCCAGGGTAAACACCCGACGATCTACCTCAATAGATTTCGCGGAGAACCAGCTATCTCCGAGTTTGATTGGCCTTTCACCCCTAGCCACAGCTCATCCCCGACTTTTTCAACAGGCGTGGGTTCGGCCCTCCAGTGCGTGTTACCGCACCTTCAGCCTGGCCATGGCTAGATCACTCGGTTTCGGGTCTTCTGCCAGCAACTCATTCGCCCTATTCAGACTCGCTTTCGCTACGCCTACACCTAACGGCTTAAGCTCGCTGCAAACAGAAACTCGCTGACCCATTATACAAAAGGTACGCCGTCACCCCATAAGAGGCTCCGACTGCTTGTAGGCGTCCGGTTTCAGGTCTCTTTCACTCCCCTCATCGGGGTGCTTTTCACCTTTCCCTCACGGTACTTGTTCGCTATCGGTCACTAAGGAGTATTTAGGCTTGGAGGGTGGTCCCCCCATGTTCAGACAGGGTTTCACGTGCCCCGCCCTACTCGAATCCTCATCAGAACACTACGCTTACGGGGCTATCACCCATTCTTGCCGGACTTTCCAGACCGTTCAGCTTCTTCCTGATCAGGCATTGGCCTGCTCCGCGTTCGCTCGCCACTACTAGCGGAATCTCTGTTGATGTCTTTTCCTCCAGGTACTGAGATGTTTCAGTTCCCCGGGTTTGCCTCATACACCTATGTATTCAGTGCATGATCCTCTTGCGAGGGGGT
>NZ_JABCQF010000032.1 GCF_015244705.1 Gluconobacter potus | reverse complement strand
CAATCTGCTCAAAACGCAGACCGGATGCCATCGCAAAAACCGTCAATCAAATCGCCAAAAGCCAGAAATTACCCGCCAAGCACATCAATCAACGGTTCTTCGATCCCTCCAAGCCGAAGCGCGAAAGCACCTGCAATCGCTTTGAAAATCTGGGTCGAAGAGTACACGGAAGCAGGGGCATGTTCTCGGTAAAAAGTCGCATTCAGCGACGGGCAAAGGTTGACTGCCGGATTGCGAATCGTCGCCTGTTCGGCAGTGCTACCCAGCGTTTCCGAATTGTCGTTCAAAATCCGAAACGAAAAGTACAATTTAATGCACTTTTTGAAACGCGCCGCCTTCCGTTAGGCTTTTATGAAGCAACTATTACAACGGTAGCTAACCGGGGGGAATAATGAACGCTTTGACTCCACTCACCGCAGATCAAAGCTATCTGCGCCATTTCTGGCATCCTGTCGCAACCGTGAACGAACTCGAGGCTGCAGATCCGGCAGGCAACGGTCCGATCGGTAGGACGCTTCTTGACGAACCGCTGGTCATCGCGAAGCTGAACGGAAAATACGTCGCCATGCGAGACCGCTGCGCGCATCGCTACGCGAAACTGTCCGTCGGGAAGGTGCTTGAGAACAACCGTATCCAATGCCCGTATCACGGCTGGGAATATGGTGCCAGCGGCCGCTGCGAACTTATGCCGGCCTGTCCCAGCGACGCGATCCCGAAAAAGGCGTTTACGCCCGCATATGCCTGCGAAGAGCGGTACGGAATCATCTGGGTCCGCCTCGACAGCTCGTGGGATTGCACGAACATCCCTTACTGCGAAGCTTGGGAAAACCCCGAATTCAAGCGTCAAATCATCGCGGAGCCCTACAACTGGGACAGCTCGGCCGAACGCCGCTGGGAAAACTTCACCGATTTTTCGCACTTCGCCTATGTGCATCCGGGCACCCTCTATGACCCGGCATATTCGGAACCGGCGATCGTGCCCGTTGACCGCGTGGGCGGCGAACTTCGCTTCTTCATGGAGCCGGGCCGCGACATGCTGGACACGCTGCCGGACGATAGCCCGCTGGGAAGCTGGAACTACCGGAACTCCATGCCGTTCAGCGTCAACCTGTCGATCAGGTTGTACAAGAACGACAAGCCTTTCCTTCTCTGGACCACCTCCAGCCCGACCTCACAGAACTCGTGCCGCAACTTCATGATCATCGCGCATACCGAGGACGACTTGCCCGATAGCCAGCCGCTCGACTTCCAGAAGCTCGTCTTGGCGGAAGACCAGCCGGTCATCGAGACGCAGCCTGGCCCGATCTACCTGGACGAGGTTTCGCTGCCGACGGACAAGATCTCGAACCAGTACCGGAAATGGCTGCGCGAACTATCCACTGCCGCGGCAAAGGGCGAAGAAGCGTTCAAAGCGGCCCTGTTCACCGACGTCACCGAAAGCAAGTGACCGACATGAGCGCACGTGAAGACGCTGTGGTTTGGAACCGTTGGTACCCACTCGGGTCGCCAACGGACATCCGGCGGAGGAATGCGACAAGGACCCGGCTTCTGGGCCATGACATCGACCTGGAAATCCACAAGACTTGGATTTCCGCGTCGAGCGACTCCCGCCCTTTGCCAGTGACGGAGCGGCTGGGATATGTCTGGACAAGCCTTGGCAAGCCCGACGGACCTCCACAGCAGCTGCTGGAATATTACGAGGTTGATCGCTTGGTCATGAACATCTGGTCCACGCCCATAAAGTGTTCGGGCCTGCGGATCGTGGACAACGTGATCGACAACGCGCATTTCCCCTTCCTGCATCCCAACATCCTGGGCGACGAGAATCACCTGGATTTGGTTCCGGGAGAGGCCAGCGTCGATGCAGCAGGGGCGTTGTGGCTGAAGTCGCAGAAGGCCTGGCTGCCGCTGACGAACTCGGTCGCAGAATACACCTACCGGATTTCGGACCCGTATTCGGTGGTTCTTTTCATCCATCGCCCAACGACACCGGGTCGATACGACTATCTCGGCATCTTCGCACAGCCTTTGGATGAAGAAAACTTCATCGCGCACAAGTTGCTTGCCTGGATAAGGGAAGACTGGATGGACGAGCGCCAGTTGAAAGCTGACCAGCAGAGCATCTCGGCGCAGGACAAGTATGTTCTCGAGCGGCATGTCCACAAGAAGCTGCCGCTCAACGGCGCGGAAACCTCCATCGAGGTGGACAGCTCTTCGCTGAGCTACCGCGAATGGTTGCGGGCCAACCATGTAACCTATGGAGCGATGACATGACCTCGTATGTTGTTGCACTTGAAAAAGACGTCCGCGACTATTCGATCGTCAGGTCGATGATGGGCGACAAGCCCCTGGTCATCTGGCGGGGCGCCAGCGGCGCGATCAACGTCTGGCTGGATCGCTGCCCCCACCGCTTCGTAAGGCTCAGCGCCGGACGGAACATGGGTGGATACCTCGAAGGCGTGTATCACGGCTGGCAGTTCGAGGAATCAGGCAAGGTGATGCTGGTTCCCGCGATGCAGGGACGCCCGGCCCACGACATAAGTGCGACCGTCTATTCCACGGCCGTGGCGGGCGGCTTTGTCTGGGCGAGCGAGGAAGAATGCTCTCCCTCGGGCAGTGCAGGCGAGCCGTGCTATCCAGTCCACATCGCGGCGCCGGTCGATCAGGTCAGGCTGCATGTCGATTCCAGCGTCGATCATCTTACCCCTTGGGGCGTCGATGGGTCGATGGTTTACCCGACAGGCGATCCGGCGCAAAGGCGCGCGGAATTGTCAGCGATCAGGCGCAGATTGGAGGAGTCATGATACAGTTCCATGACTATCCACTTTCTGGGAACTGCTTCAAGGTCCGGTTCCTACTGGAGCAGCTTGGCCTGGAATACCAGTCGATCCTTGTCGACTTTTATCCGGGATACGAGCACAAGTCGCCGCGTTTCCTTAACATAAACCCGCTGGGACAGCTTCCGGCCATCATGGATAAAGGTCGAGCGGTTCGCGATGCGCAGGCCATCCTGGTCTACCTTGCCGCCGCTTACGACAAGTCCGGCAAATGGTTTCCGCGCGACCACCAGGGCGAGGTCTATCAATGGCTCGCCTTCGCGGACCAGCTGACGGGCTCCATTTCGGCTGCACGGCTACATGATGCGATGTTCTATCGGCTGGACGTGAGCAAGGCCCGGACCGAAGGCATCAAGCTGCTGCGGATCATCGACGAGCATCTCTGGTTCGCCGAAAAAGACGGCCATGACTGGCTGCTGCCGTTGCCGCATCCGACCATCGCGGATGTCGCGTGCCTTCCCTACATTGCACTTGCCGAAGAAGGTGGCATCGACTTGGCTCCGTTTTTCTCCGTCTCGCGGTGGATGGAGCGCTTCATGAGACTCGAGAATTTCAAGCCAATGCCCGGCATGATGCCTCTTCAAATGCCGAAGGAAACGCCATGAACACTCAACGGGTAAAGATCAGGCGGATTGTAGAGCAGACGCCGGAAATCCGTTCATACGAACTGGTCCCCTGCGATGGATCGTCCGTCAAGTTCACACCAGGCGACCATATCGACGTCTGCGTCGGCGACGGCATCGTCCGCCAGTACTCGCTCTGGAACGCCCCCAAGGACTGCGATGCCTATCACATCGGCGTCAAGCGCGAAACAAACGGCCGGGGCGGATCGGCTGCGATGCACGCGCTGAACGAGGGCGACGAGATCGAGGTGGGCCTGCCACGGAACAACTTCGAGCTTCGGTCGGACGAGGGTCCGGTGATCCTGATCGCCGGGGGCATCGGCATCACCCCGGTGCTGGCGATGGCGCGCCATCTTCAGTCCGTGAACCGCAAATGCGTCTTGCACCTGTTCGCCCGAAGCGCCGAACATGTGCCGTTCAAAAGCGAACTCACAGCTCTGGACGAGGCTCCGGTCTATCTTGGCCTTGTTCCGCCGACGCTCAACGCAGTTCTGACCGGGATCCTGTCCAATCCGCCCGCCGATGCTCGCCTGTATTTCTGCGGACCCGGACCCTTTATGGACCTGATCGAGCAACTGGCGAAGAACTGCGGCTGGAAAAGCGACCGCGTCCACCTGGAACGGTTCAGCGTCGATGCGGCCACGCTGGAACTCGACGGCGACAGCTTCGAGGTGGTGCTGCAGAAATCGGGCGTCACCCTGACAGTCGAGGAAGACCAGACCATCATCGGCGCGATGGAGGCTGCCGGGCTGGAGCCGATGACATCCTGCGAACAGGGGGTTTGCGGCACCTGCCTGACAACCGTTCTTGAGGGCGAACCAGATCACCGCGATTTCTACCTCAATCCGACCGAGAAGGAATCCGGGACGCTGATCCTGCCTTGCGTGTCGCGTTGCAAGGGCAAGAAGCTGGTGCTGGACCTATGACATGGTAACGCGGCGCGTATCTCTTGAGGGAGCACTCAAGACCGAGTCCTGCCTTGCCATGGTTAGCCACTTTGCTCGGCGCCTTTCGTTGTCGAGCACGGTCACAAGCGCGACCCCCAGTTACATCACGCTGATTCTGACCGGGGATGAACGCCTTATCGACATGTTCGAGATTGCCTGCTGGCTGGGGCCGGACGACGTGAACATCGACACAATTACGCTTGAGACCGTTTGACGCGGTACAGAACCGAAGCCCGGCACCGCGAAGGACGCTGAAATGGACGGGCTGGATTATAGCCCAACCAACCAGTGTCCAGGGCTGAAAACACAGAAATGGGGAGTAGAATGAAACCATCAGAACTGGAAGCCGGGTGGTTCCCTGCCGGGCTTCAGAACTATGTCCTTCCGAAGACGGCAGGACGTGTCGTAATCGCCGACAACGACATCGCTCTGTGGCGCGGCGAGGACGGCCAGATCCGCGCATGGGAAAACAGGTGTCCCCACCGGGGCATGCGCCTGTCCTACGGCATCGTCCGCGGCAACACGCTGACCTGTCTGTATCACGGCTGGTCATACGACGGAGCTGGCGCCTGCGCGGGCATCCCGGCGCATCCCGAACTGACCCCACCCAAGACGATCCGCGCCAAGGCCTATCGCGCGGCGGATTCCGGCGGGTTCATCTGGGTTGCAAACCCGGGCGAGACGACGGCGGCGCCATCGATCGACGGCGACTGGGTTCCCAACCGCTCGGTCCATATCGACCTTGCCCCGACCAGCCTGAATGAGCTTGCCGAAGGCATTGGCGCCGAACTGGTGTCGAAGATCACCGATCACGCCGCGATCGTCCGCGTTCCCGAAGTGAAGGGAAAAGTCCTTTTGGCGTTCCTGGACATGAAGGAACACGGGGCGATGATCCACACCTCGGTTCCGGCCAGTGCATCGGAGAATGTCGCGATCGCCGTCAGCAAGCTGTCCACCCGTCTGCGACAGGTATTCAAGGCGTCAAGCGCCGCTTAATAGGCATCGCAGCCTAGCAAGTTGATCGTCTCACTTCGACAAGCGAGGAGAAACACTATGACACCCGACACTTTCACCCGTTCGCAATGGTATGCAATCGGCCGCCTTCCCGATTTCGAAGGTGCGGAAGCGAAACCCGTCCGACTGCTTTCGCAGGATCTGACCGTGAGCGACGCAGCTGGCGTTCTTTCGGTGAACGATGCCGATGGGCGCAGCCTTCTGACGCAGATCCGCTACGGCCATCTCTGGACCACGCTGAGCGATACGCCGCGCCCGCTTTACGACGTGCCGGAGTTCGACGAGCCGGACCGGCGTCTTGTGACCGCTGGCGGCGTGGGCGTTCGCTGCTCGGGACTGCGCTGCGTGGAAAACTTCCTCGACATGGCGCATTTTCCCTTCGTCCACACCGACATCCTCGGCGTGGAAGAGCATCCGAGCGTCGAGAGCTACGACGTCAGCATGGATGCGGAAAAGGATGAAATCTGGGCGACCAAATGCAAATTCTTCCAGCCCATGGCTTCGGCGGCGGCATCGGGCGGCCAGATGACCGAATACAAGTATCGCGTCCCGCATCCCTATTCGACGATCCTGTACAAGACCTGCCCGATCCGAGAGGATGTCTGGGATCTGGTCGGGCTGTTCATCCAGCCCGTGGAAGAGGACGAGTGTATCGTCCACTCGTTCATTCTGGTCTTTGACGAGGAAAACACCGACACTGGCCTTCTCCACTTCCAGCAGAACATCTTCCTGCAGGACCGGATGATCCTCGAGAACCAGGTTCCCCGGAAGCTGCCGCTCGATCCCCGTTGGGAATTGCCGACCCGCGCGGACGCGTCCTCGATCGCCTACCGCCGCTGGCTGAAGGCCAATGAACTTCAGTGGGGGGTCGCCCTCTTCAACGAGGCGGCATGAGATGAAGCTGTTCGACTATGTCCTGTCCGGAAATTGCTACAAGATACGGTTGTTGCTGGATTTTCTTGAGCTTTCTCATGAAAAGCAAGCCGTGGACTTCTTTCCGGGTCGTGAACACAAGTCCGATGCATTCCTCCAGATAAATCCGCTGGGACAGATCCCGGTGCTGGAGGACGACGGAGCCTATATCCGGGATGCGCAGGCCATTCTCGTGCATCTCGCCTCGCGCTACGATCCGACAGGAACGTGGTGGCCGGTCAACGATCCGTCCCAACTGGGTCGGGTCGCGCAATGGCTGGCCTTCGCGGACAGCATCACGTCCACGGCCTCGGCCGCGCGGCTTCATGATGTGCTGGGCTACGATCTCGACGTGGCGCAGGCAAGGGCCGGCGCTCACAAGCTGTTCCGTGTCCTGGATGATCATCTGGCCAATCAGGAGCTGCAAGGGTTCAACTGGATCGCGGGATCACGCCCCACGGTGGCGGATATCGCGTGCTTCCCCTATGTGGCGCTGGCAGGGGACGGCGGCATCGAGCTGTTCTACTACCCAGCGATCCAACGCTGGATACGCAGGTTTGTCAATCTTCCGCGCTTCAAGCTGATGCCGGGAATCAACATCTTCGACTGACCTGTCAGACTGGCAAGACCGGGAACGTCACCTGTCATCAGGATGTCGTGCCCGGTCATTTTGATGACCTTCCCGCGCCAGCAGTAGCCAGGCCGATCCGCGTCTGGCGGAGGTGCGGGACTCTCGGCCGTTCCGTGCTGGCGACGGAAACGACCAGCGGCTAATTTGTCGCTGCAAACCACAAACTGCCACGCCAAGGCGAGTAGAACCGGAACGTGGCAGCCGGATTGCAACCCGCGCGCCACATCCATTCCGGGTATCGTCGCCCTGCCTCCGATCAGGCAGAGGACGACACACGCTCTTGCACGGCATTGGATGGCTTGTGCAGCCTGCTACGCTTCGCCGTTGCGCAGGATCGTTTCGATACGCTGCGCATCCGACTTCGACAGGCGCAGGCCCTGAATGACGTTCAGCCCGATGCCGCCCAGACCGAAAACGACGGCCTTGGCGCCGATTTCCACCTTGGCGGTGTTGATGACGGCACCGATGCCGGTGGTCACGCCGCAGCCGATATAGCAGATCTTGTCGAAGGGCGCGTCCTCGCGGACCTTCGCCACGGCGATTTATGGATCGGCGTGCCGTCGGGCAGCGAAAAGCGCGAGGTGCCGTCGGGCATCAGGCCCTGACCCTGCGTGGCGCGGATCCGGGTGCAGAGGTTGGTCTTGCCCGACAGGCAGGACGCGCATTCGCGGCATTCGGGGGTATAGAGCGGAATCACATGGTCGCCCGGCTTGACCGAGGTGACGCCCGGGCCGACCTCGACCACGATACCGGCGCCTTCATGGCCCAGAATGGCCGGAAAGATGCCTTCCGGGTCCGCGCCGGAGCGGGTGAATTCGTCCGTGTGGCAGATGCCGGTGGCTTTGATTTCGACCATCACCTCGCCGGCCTTGGGGCCTTCAAGATTGACCTCCATGACTTCCAGCGGTTTGCCGGCATCAAGGGCCACGGCGGCGCGGGTTTTCATCGTCTGCTCCTTCGTTCCACGCTTGTCCATTAATGCGGACAGGCGATCTTCGCGTGTTAAGGATGTTAGGGCGTGTCGTCAGTTAAACGGGGGGCTTATGAAGCTTGTACTCCCGTTTGATCTGTGATGTTTTCTTCCTGTTTCTGGAACGGGGAGAGTGTGAATGCGACGGTATGG
>NZ_JABCQF010000031.1 GCF_015244705.1 Gluconobacter potus | reverse complement strand
AGACCGAAGGCGTGACACTGGGGAATATCCATGAAAGTGAACGACTTTCTGGATTTCCCAGTTCCGGAACCTCAGTACAAGATACCCATCACGAAAAGTACGGAAGAACCGAGAACTGACCCGGGTTTTTCATCAGGAATTGACCCAGCCAGATGCTATTTCAGGTATAGTTATGCGGGCGGTCAAGAAGGAGATCTGTCCTTTCTGTTTTTTGACGCGGCAGTGTGTCAATCGGCACTCAAAAATAACCCCTGATCGGCATGCAATATTAACCCCCTGTTGAAGGCCCGGCCTGTCTCCTGAAGCCGTAGGCGTAAGGAGACAGGCCGGGGCAGGTATGGATCTGGAGAGAGGTTCAGTTACGGTTCCTGAACCGCCAGCTTTCGTTCCCTGTCTCGATGATGTCGCAGTGATGGGTCAGACGGTCGAGCAGTGCCGTGGTCATCTTGGCGTCGGCGAATACACTGGCCCATTCACCGAAGGACAGGTTCGTGGTGACAATGACCGAGGTCTGTTCATAAAGGCGGCTGATCATATGGAACAGCAACTGTCCGCCAGACTGGGCAAAGGGCAGGTATCCCAGTTCGTCGAGGATGACAAAGTCCAGTCGGCCGAGTTGTTCGGCCAGCCGACCCGCCCTTGCCGCCCGACTGTCAGCCTCAAGCCGGTTGACGAGGTCCACCACGTTGAAGAACCGGCCACGCCGACCTGTGCGGATGCAGTTCCGGCCAATGGCCGTGGCCAGGTGGGTTTTGCCGGTACCTGTGCCCCCCACAAGCACGACATTACGCTTGAGGTCGAGGAATTCGCCCCGGGCCAGGTCACGGACAAGGGTTTCGTTGACGGGCGTATCCGCGAACTGAAAGTCCTCGACATCCTGTGCCCGCGGCATCCGGGCAATGGTCATCTGGTAGCGTACCGACCGGGCCTGCTTTTCATGTATTTCGGCCTGGAGCAGTTCTCCTATGACCTGCTGGGGCAGATACTGTCGTTTGACCGCATGGGTCACCAGTTCATCATAGGCGGCTTTCATACCGTAGAGTTTCAGTTCCGCCATCGCCTGGAGGATCGGCCCACGTTCCATCATGGGCGTGTCCTCAGGATATCATACCGGCTGCAGTCAGCCACAGGAGCATGATGCAGGACCAGAGGTTCGGGAAGGGCAGGCAGGACGGGATTTGTGGCTTCATCCCGGCGTGACAGGATGTTGAGAATGACATCAACGGAATGCATGCCATCTTCCAGGGCCTCCCGGCAGGCCTGATCCACGCAGGTCAGGCCATGCTCGTTCACGGCAACCAGAAGACGTACGACCTGTCTGTCGCCACCTGGCCTGTCAGCCAGTCGCCTGCGTATCCGTTCAATGGAGACGGGCAGGATCCAGTCCTGGAATGGAGCGCCATTGCGCAGGGCACCCGGCTTGCGCTCCAGCACCCCGATATAATGCCATGGGTCATAAACCGTCCGGTCCCGCTCGAACGAGCGGGCATGGACCCCAACCGTCCGGCCATCCTGCCGGATTTCGATGCGCCCGGCATAGGCCCTGAGTTCCACAGGGCGACCAACCGCACTGCTGGAGACGGAATACCGGTTGTTGTCAAAGCGGACCAGGCAGGTCTTCGTGACGGATGCCATGCGGGCATGGAACCCGTCAAAGGAACCGGCATAAGGAACCAGAGCCGCGCGCTCGGCCAGGAACATCTCCCACACCGTTTTCTCCGGGACATCCGGATGGGCATGCGTTCTGGCCAGCTGGATGCATCGATCCACAAGCCATCCATTGAGTTCCTCGTAGTCACGGAACTTCAGACGCGGGGAGAACACGCGTCCACGCGCATATTTCACCTGGCTTTCAACCTGGCCTTTCTCCCATCCTGCCGCCGGCGTGCAGGCCTGTGGTTCAACCAGATAATGGGCGCACATCTGTAAAAAACGCCGGTTATAGTCCCGCGCCCGGCCAACAAAAACCGTTTCCACCGCAGTCTTCATATTATCGTAAATGCCCCGCTGGCATGCACCCCGGAAGAACGCAAAGCCCCGGTCATGCGCGTCAAACACCATTTCCTGCGCCTCGCGCGGATAGGCACGAATGAACATCATCCGGCTGTGGCACAGACGCATATGCGCGACCTTCACCTTTACCGCCACACCACCCAGAACGACAACCTCATGGCTCCAGTCAAACTGGTAAGCCTCTCCAGGTGCAAAACTCAGCGGAACATAGGCGGCCCGCCGCCCCATCTCATGGCGGTCTTCCCACCGTCGGCCATATCGCCTTACGGCATCATAGCTTCCTTCATATCCTTCCTCACGCAGCAGTTCGAACAGACGGATGAGGCTCAGCCGTTCGCGGGCCGGACGCGCCACGTTCTCCTCAAGAAGAGCGCACAATCTTCCCTCCCATGGACCAATCCGGGGAAGAGGCTGTCGTTCTCGGTGATAGTCAAAAGACGTCTGTCCCGACCGGATCACCTTGCGTACCGTCTGCCGCGATATCCCAAGGTCCCGGCAGATCGCCTTGATCGCCTTTCCTTCGACAAAATGCGCGCGACGGATCTTTCCAATTGTTTCCACAACAAGCATCCCAAACCGGACCTCCATTCAGCATGAAGGCCATCGTGAACCCGTTTCTCAGAAAGGGGTCGTTTTTGGCTGCCTATCCCCCTTCCGAAGGGGTCACTTTTCCATGCCGCTTAACAGCAGTGCTGGCGCGGAACCTGTAGCTGTCATTTCCTGTCTCGAGGATATGACAGTGATGGGTCAGCCGATCGAGGAGCGCCGTCGTCATCTTCGGGTCACCAAAGACCTCTCCCCATTCACTGAAGCTCAGATTGGTTGTGATGATGACACTGGTGCGCTCGTAGAGGCGGCTGAGCAGATGGAACAGCAGGGCGCCACCAGACGCACTGAAGGGGAGATAACCGAGTTCATCAAGGATCACGAGATCCAGGCGGAGCAGCCTGTCGGCAATCTGCCCGGCCCGGTTGGCGGCCTTTTCCTGTTCGAGCGCATTGACGAGGTCAACCGTTGACCAGAAGCGTGCCTTCTTGCGGTGATGGGTGATCGCCTGGATGGCCAGCGCGGTCGCCAGGTGGGTTTTCCCGGTTCCCGGACCGCCGATCAGCACGACATTTTCAGCACGCTCGATGAAGTCCCCGCCATGGAGCTGGCGGACCATGGGCTCGTTGATCTGCGTATCGGCAAAAGAGAACCCGGACAGGTCTTTGTAGGCAGGGAACCAGGCTGTCTTTGTCTGGTAGGCGATGGAGCGCACTTCGCGTTCGGCCAGCTCCGCCTTCAGAAGTTGCGAGAGGATGGGGATGGCCGCCTCAAAAGCTGGCGCGCCCTGCTCTATGAGGTCAGCCGTAGCCTGGGCCATGCCATACATCCGCAGTCCACGGAGCATGATGACAAGTGAAGCGGCTGCAGGATCATGACGCATGACGGCTGGATCAGGCAGGTTGGCGAGACGCGCTTGGTCTGTTCGACAAAACCGTCAAAGGGACGCCCCGGGACCATGAGGTGTGGACGCTCACTGGCATGGACCTCGGCGATGGTCCGGGCCAGTTCGATATGCTGCAGCCGTTCCCAGCAGTCCAGGCAGCGGGCTTCCAGCCAGGCATTCAGCGCCCCCAGATCCGCAAAGGCAGGCAGATCCTGCCAGATATGGCGCCGGGCATCCTGCACGGTCTTCTCAATCTGCCCTTTCTCCCATCCCGCTGCCGGATTGCAAAAAGTCGCTTCGAACAGATAATGGCTGGCCAGAGCCATGAAGCGCAGATTGACCTGACGTGCCTTGCCTGACCCAATCCGGTCCACGGCGGTCTTCATGTTGTCAAAAATACCCCGCCGCGGAACACCACCGAGCACGCGGAAGGCCTCGGTAAGCGCATCGAAAAGCATTTCGTGGGTCTGCAGGGGATAGGCCCTGAGTATGAAGGCCCGGCTAAAGGACAGTTTGGTGTGGGCAACCTGCAGCTTGACGCGATGCCCGGCAATCACCGCCCAGTCCTCACCCCAGTCGAACTGGAAGGCTTCTCCGGGCTGGAAGCGCAGGGGGACAAAAACACCTCGACCCGTTGTCTGGCGTGCCTGGTGCTGTTCGTGTTTCCATTGCCGGATAAAAGCGGCCACCCGTCCGTAGGAGCCATCATAACCCAGCGCCACAAGGTCTTCATGTAGTCGTCGCGCCGTGCGCCGGTTTTTGCGTGATCGGGCAGCTTCCAGGACGAGCCATCCCCTCAGCCTGTCAACAAATGGGTCCAGTCGGCTGGGGCGTTCGGGAACCTGGTACCGCGGTTCAATACTCTCCGCCCGGAGATATTTCCGGATCGTATTGCGTGACAGCCCCGTCCGGCGTTCAATCTCGCGGATCGGAAGATGATCCCGGCAGTGCCACCGACGGATCACACTCAGAAGCTCCATGTCAATCACTCCTCAAACCCCCAGCAGATGATGCCGGGGAGTGTGAAGGCATGGGTCAAATCTCAATGAAAATTTCCGCCCTACCCGGGTCATGTATGGATGCCCGCGTTCGTGCAAGCAGATGCGTTGAACAATAGAGGCGTGTGATCGGATGCGGTCATGTATCAGGCCTTTGGATGCGGTCTGAACATGACCACTGGCCGGTATGGGCTACGCGGATCTGGTGCAAATCAATTCTGCGAACTCGAGGTTCATTGACCCGAATGCTTTTCCAGACCCGTTCTTTCCGATCGTTTGTCCTTACTGCTCGACGACCTCCTCACACGCCGACGTACCGCGCGTAGTTACTCCCGACTGATTGTCAGGCGGCAACCGCGCGCGGATCCCTGAAAAACTCTTCCCGTGTTTCCATGGCCCAGAGCGAGCGGGCCATTTTATTGGCCAGGGCAATGGCAGCCAACTGACGGGGCTTGCGGCGCAGCAGCCGCCCGAGCCAAGTATCGGCGTCGGGCGTGTTTTGGCTGAACCAGCGAATAACGGACATGGCGCCGATGATGAGCAGGCGGCGGATGTCGCGTTGGCCCATTTTCGACGTATGCCCCAGAACCTGTTTGCCGCCGGACGAATGCTGTTTCGGCACCAGGCCCAACCATGCCGCGAAATCTCGGCCGCGCCGGAATGTCGACAGGGTGGGCGCGAACGCCTCGACCGCCATGGCCGTCACCGGGCCGATCCCCGGCATGCTCATCATCCGCTCCGTCCTGTCGGATTGACCGGCCTCCTGCCTGAGCGTCTTCTCCAATGCAGCGATGCGCCCCGAAATCTGTTCGATCTGATCGAGATAGATGCGGGCCGTCTCCACGACCAGAGGCTCAATCCCGGTTTCCGCCGTCTCGATGATCCGTCCCAATTCCTGCACGTTCGTGATTCCCTTGGCGGCGATGATGCCATGTTCCGCCAGGTGAGCCCGGAGCGCGTTGATCATCTGCGTCCGCTGACGCACGAACATGTCACGCGTCCTGAAGACCATCGCCCGAGCCTGCTGGCGTTCCGTCTTGGGCTCCACGAAGCGCATCGTCGGACGGCTCGCCGCTTCTGCGATGGCTTCGGCATCGGCCGCGTCGTTTTTCTGCCGCTTGACGAAAGGCTTCACATACGCCGGCGGCACGAGCCTCACGTCATGTCCGAGCGCACCGATCGTCCGGGCCCAAAAGTGGGCTGTCGCGCACGCTTCCAACGCAACGATGCACCGTGGCAGCTTCGCCAGGAATGTCGTTACCTGAGCGCGCGGCAGCTTCTTGCGGAACGCTACGCTTCCGTCTGCCCGAGCGCCGTGAAGCTGAAAAACCCGCTTTGCAAGATCAAGGCCAATAATGGCAACTCCGTCCATGGATGCCTTCTCCTTCCCGTGACGTTGAACAACAACATCACCTTGGCACATCTCGCGATGCCGTCGGGAGCGGGCATCCACCCCATCAGTTCTCAGTGAAAATCAACACTCGATCACAGCCTCGACCAACTGTAAGCTACCAGTCGCAGGCATAGGCGTAGAACTAGTCGTAGACATGGAACCCCGGCGTCAGACCAACGCCACCAGCCTATCCCGGACCGGCAACGCCGCTAACCCACGGGGTCTCCTTGCCGCTTACCAAGCGGCGTTGATCTCGATCCAGATATCTCACGACGATTGGCCCTGACGGGCCAGTGCGCAATGGCACACGCCAGCTATGTGGAAAGCGCGCGTGCCATGGCGCACACCCTCACCAACTGGCCTGGTTTTGCTCCGCCGCCATGGCCGATTTTTGCGCCGCCGTTGACAGGTTTAGAGTTATAGGTCCTGACGCACGAGTGCATAGCCTGGGTGACGAATCAATTTGTCGAAGTTTTGGCAAAGCGTATCAATTACTAGTTTGACGCGAGGGTTGCGATGGCGGGCGGCGCCATATATTGCCCAGACAGATATTTTTTCACTCTCGTTGGCTTCTTGGAGGAGCGGTATGAGGTGACCTTGAGCAACTTCATAATGCACAAAAAAGTTCGGCAGATATGCTATTGCCTCTCCTGAAACTGCATAGAATTTTGCCATCCAATAATCATGAACGCTGAATCGCACATTGTAATCGCCAATCCGCTGTCCGTCTGTGTCTTGAAGTAGCCAAGGCTCCGCTATTCCCTTGCGCTTATATTCTATGCCGGGCATTTCCCTTATATCCTCAACAGAATTAGGGGTTCCTAGCCGCTGCAGAAGTAGCGGACTAGCGTAGGCGCGATACCCAACATTGCCTAGTTTTCGACAAACGTGATGAGATGATGGGGCAGTGCCAACAAAAATAAGGCAATCAAATTCTGTTTGTTCTGGCAATGGAGTGTCACTAGGGTACATTCGTGTTTCGAAGGATAGCCCCGGATGCTCTCTTGCCAAGTACAAAGTTGCTGCGCCAATAATGCTGGTCCCAAACTCCGCACTTCCTAATATCCTCACTTTACCATTCAAGGAGCTATGGGCACGTTGAGCCGCACTTGCAGCCAGTTCGATGCTGTCAAATATACGGCCGGTATTATCTAGAAGGGCACGTCCAGAATCTGTGAGCTGCAAGCCTCTCTGAGAACGATGAAACAACTCAACTTCCAGCAAATCCTCCAGGCGGCGGATGCTGTGGCTGAGCGTTGCCTTTGGTGCGCCGGAAATCATACCGGCGCGCATCAGGCTTCCCGTCCTCGCGACATGAACGAAATTGCTGATATCCTTGAATTCAACTTTGGTCGTCATGGCGGCCTGGGCTTTTCCAAACCTCGAACGGAAGGTCTGGTCAGTTGGTTTACTCCGGGTGGCAACGCGTTGCTACCAAATTATGACAGCGTTCTGTCTTCGGCAGGCGAGGTTAGCACTTTGCTGCCATTTTATGCAAGGGTGACAACAAAAATAGCTACTTAAGTAGCACTTGGTGGGGATTCCGCCCGAGAACGCTAAAGCGTGAGGAGGGTAGCACTCGGAGACCAACAGGTCGCTGGTTTAGTGCCGCGCTGAAGATGTCATTTTCAGCTCTGCTGCGGCTTTGGCTTGTTCATCTGTTCTGTGTGGCGGGTTTGGTCGGTTTGCGACGTCATCTTCTGCTCAAGCCGGGTCAGCTTTGGCAGTCTGGGGAGATTTCCGGCGGCCAGCGTCATGATGAAGCGAAACCGTGCGCATTCAATGCCGCGATAAACGGTCTGGACGGCGCCTCCGATGGTTTTGGCCCAGCCGAAAGCCTCCTCGATCCGTTTGCGGTGCCTGAGGGGACGAGCGTAGCCCTTGTACCCGGTGAGCGCAAGGGAAGGTGCGGTAAGTGGGTCCGTCGAAACACCAGCGGGAAGGGCGCTGTGCATCAGATAAGCCCATGCACTGCATTCCTTGGGGGCCCCGGCCCGAGGGCCGGAGTGGACAGGCCGAACGAAAGAGCCGCACCAGAGGGCGCGGCAGTTGCTTGTCATCGCTAGAAGACAAGAGGGTTCAGCTATGGGCCGGGGGTAGTCGTGGTCAAGGGCACCGTTGTGTCGTGCCTGCGTCGGCTTCCGGCTGACAATCACCGGGGATGCCGCCCTAGATAACGGCTCGGCTTGGCAGCACAGGGCCTGCGTAGGCACAGGCCCTAGGGCGTGTCGTCAGTTAAACGGGGGGCTTATGAAGCTTGTACTCCCGTTTGATCTGTGATGTTTTCTTCCTGTTTCTGGAACGGGGAGAGTGTGAATGCGACGGTATGG
>NZ_JABCQF010000030.1 GCF_015244705.1 Gluconobacter potus | reverse complement strand
AATGTGCCGCGTGATCGTCATGGGGGCATGCCCCCATGACGATCACGCACAGTCCTCAAACTGGGGAATTTTCAACCAGCACATTTGGGGAGATTACAACCAGCACTCACACCATTGTCTCCATTCCGCACAACCGGTGCCATCGTGTTCGGGTAAATCTCGGGCAATGGCTGGAGATTCCCCGTGCGATCCTCGAGGACTTTTGCAACGTCCTTGATCGCCTGTGGGTTGGAAGTCATGGAATAGAGATTGCACATCCGCCTGTCCCCTTACGACCACATGCCGCGCAGGCGGGCGGCCATGTCGATCCGCACCGAATTCACCGCCTCCTGCCGGGCCTGCTCTTCCGGCTTCACGACGGGCCACGACACAGCCTCGAACAAGGGCAGCATGTCCCGGTCGATGAAACGGGTGCGTGAGGCATAGACATGCCGGTCGCCCCGGCTGTGCTGGCCATGCACATAGAAACGCTGCGGCACCATGATATCGAGACTGTCCTTCGCCCGCGTCATGGCGACATACAGCAGCCGGCGCTCCTCCTCGATGTCATCCTGCTCGCCTGTCGCCAGATCGGACGGAATGCAGCCATCCACCACATTCATCACGAAGACATTCTTCCATTCCTGCCCCTTGGCGGAATGGATCGTCGAGAGGATCAGGTAATCCTCATCCAGCAGCGGCACGCCAGCCTGGTCGGACGTGGCATCCGGCGGGTCCAGCGTCAGTTCGGTCAGGAACTTCTCGCGTGACGGATAGCCGCCGGCGATCTGCTCCAGCTGCACCAGATCGGCCAGACGGGTGGAAGCGTCCTCATGTAGACGCTCCAGATGCGGTTCATACCAGTAGCGCACAGCCGCGATCTCGCCCGGCCAGCCGACCTGATGGCCGCCAAGAGCGGTCAGCAGATTCACAAACCCCGTCCAGGCCTCGCCACTGCGCGGTGGTGCTTTCACGTCCCGCAGCGCATCGAAGGGATGGGCATTCTCGCCCATTGTATCCAGCACGCGCCGGGCTGAGGTCGGCCCCACGCCCGGCAGAAGCTGCAGAATCCGGAAGCCCGCAATGCGGTCGCGCGGGTTCTGGGCAAAGCGCAGCAGGGCCAGCACATCCTTGACATGGGCGCTGTCGAGAAACTTCAGGCCGCCAAACTTCACGAACGGGATGTTGCGCCTTGTCAGTTCCACCTCCAGCGTGCCGCTATGGTGCGAAGCCCGGAACAGCACCGCCTGCTGCTTCATCCGTGTGCCGGCCTCACGCTCTTCCAGCACCCGATCCGCGATGTAATTGGCCTGCGCCGTGTCGTCCTGGATGGTGACCAGTCGTGGCTTTTCCTCCGACGCCCGTTCGGTCCACAGATCCTTGGTGAACCGCTCGGCTGCTTCCCCGATCACGGCGTTGGCGGCATCCAGAATGGGTTTCGTGGAACGATAGTTCCGGTCCAGCGTCACGACGCATGCTGGAGGATCGAAAGACGCCGGAAAATCGAGAATGTTGCGCACGGTCGCGGCCCGGAAAGCATAGATCGACTGCGCGTCGTCGCCCACCACCGTAAGGCCGCGTCCATCCGGCTTCATGCCCAGCAGGTTCTCCGCCTGCAGCCGGTTGGTGTCCTGATACTCGTCAACCAGCACATGATCCCATTTGCCGCCGATATCGGCGGCCAGTACCGGATCGCTGACCATCTGCGCCCAGCACAGCAGCAGGTCGTCATAATCCAGCACGCCCTGTTCCTGTTTCGCCGTGACATAGCCTGCAAACAGCTGTTTGAGCTGGGCTTCCCAGCCCGCGCACCACGGATAGTGCTTAAGCAATACATCGGCGAGCGGTGCGCCGGAATTCACCACGCGGGAATAGATGGCAAGACACGTACCCTTGCCGGGGAACCGCTTCTCGGTTTTCGAAAACCCCAGATCATGGCGGATCAGATTCATCAGGTCAGCAGAATCTTCCCGATCATGGATCGAAAACGCCGGGTCCATGCCAATCTGCTGGGCATACTCCCGCAGCAGCCGCGCACCGATGGAGTGGAACGTCCCGGCCCAGGCCAACGCGTCAGCCAGAGGTCCGGCTTTGCCGCCGAGCACCGTTTTGCAAATGCGCTCTACCCGTCGCGTCATCTCTACACTGGCCCGCCGCGAGAAGGTCAGCAGCAGGATGCGGCGCGGATCGGCGCCTGAGGCGATCAGATGCGCGACCCGATGGGCCAGTGTGTTGGTCTTGCCCGATCCGGCGCCAGCAATGACCAGCAGAGGGGATGAATCCGCCCCGCCCGGCGAGACTCCGGTCCCGTGCGTGACGGCCTGCCGCTGCGCGTCATTCAGACGGGACAGATAATCGTCGCTGCCCGAAGCGGGAGAAAGTTCTGGATTCAATTCCTTAGCGCACTTTCATCAACGATACTGATCCAACATCGGATACCAGCATGCCGGATACGGAGCGAATTTGCATTGACTTGCGTAGCATGATTAGAACAAATCAGGAACATATAATCATGAAATACGCCTGCACAAGGACCGTCGAGCCGTGACATGACTGCTGAAATCCATAAAAAACCCGGTCTGGAGACGCTGCGGGCCGCAATCAGCCGTCTCGAAGGGCACAGCGACCGACGCCGCACGGTGCTGCCTTTTGGCGTGCGCGAGATCGACAGCCGCCTGCCCGGTGGCGGGCTGGCGCTCGGTGCCCTTCATGAAGTGGCCGGCGGTGGGAATGACGCCTTGCACAGTGCCGCCGCCGGTCAGTTCTGCGCCGGGATTGCGGCTCGCACACGTGGCAAGGTGCTCTGGATCGTCACCCGCCAGGATGTGTTCGCCCCCTCCCTGAAACAGGTCGGGCTTTCTGCTCGGCGGACCATTTTTGTCGAGGCCAGTTCGGATGTCGATGTGCTGGCCTGCTTCGAGGAAGGGCTGCGGCATGGTGGCCTGGGGGCCGTGGTCGCCGAGGTGGCGCGTCTGTCCATGACCGCCTCACGTCGCCTGCAACTGGCGGCCGAGACATCCGGCTCTCTGGGCATCGCGATACGCCGCTGGCGACGACAGACTGATGCGGCGGATTTCGGCCAGCCGACTGCCAGTGTGACCCGATGGCGGGTGTCCGTCCTGCCATCCGTGCCGTTGCCGGTGCCCGGTGTGGGACGGCCCCGCTGGCTGCTGGAACTGATCCGTGCCCGGGCGGGTGAATGTGCCGATTTTGAAGTGGAGGCCTGTGATGCCAAAGGAAGGCTCGCCCCCTGTATCCCGGTCGCGGATCGTCTCGCTTTACCTGCCACTCTGGGCGACCGACCGGATCAGGAAACGACTTGGACCAGACGCGCCCGCGCCTGAAACGCCGCTGGCGCTGGCCGGGCGCGAAGGACGGCGACGGATTGTCTTGTCGGTCGATCTCGCCGCCCGGAAGCTGGGGCTGCGCCCCGGCACGCCGGTCGCCAAGGCTCAGGCGCTCTATCCCGATCTGGTGCTGATGGACGCCGATCCCGAGGACGACCGACTGGGTCTGGAAAAGCTGGCGCTATGGTTCCAGCACAGGATCGCGCCCATCGTGGCCGTCGATGCGCCGGACGGCCTGGTTCTGGACACGACCGGGGCGGATCACCTGCATGGCGGTGAACTTCCCATGCTCAAGGACATGGTTCATCGCATGGCGGGCGCCGGGTTCCGGGCAAAGGCCGTGGTGGCGGAGACGTGGGGCGCTGCGCACGCCATCGCCCGCTATGGCCGGGTACCGATTGCCGTTGTGCAGGCCGGTGATGCGTCAAAGGCACTGGCCGATCTTCCCCTTGAGGCGCTGCGCCTGCCCCCCACCATTATCGAAGGTCTGGCCACGCTGGGTGTGTCGCGCATCGGACCACTGGCCGCCATGCCACGGGCACCCCTAGCGCTGCGGTTCGGTCCTGATATCGCCCGCAGGCTGGATCAGGCCTTTGGACGCATCGGGGAAGCCATCCTTCCGGTCCGTCCCGTCGATCCAGTCGAGGTCAGCCGGAACTTTGCCGAACCCATCGGCGCTGCTGAGACCATCGCGCGCTATATCGGCAAGCTGGTGCCGCTGCTCTGCCAGGGGCTGGACGAACGTGGACAGGGCGTGCGCCGCCTCGACCTGCTGCTGCATCGCGTGGACAGTCGCACCGAAGCGATCCGTGTGGCGACCGCCATGCCCGTACGGGACGTGAAACGTCTGACGCGGCTGCTGTGCGAGAAAATTGAAACGATCAATCCGGGCTTCGGCATCGAGCGCATGGTGCTGATCGCGTCACAGGCGGAACCCATGGACCGGCGGCAGACGGTCTCCTCCCTGATTGCCGAGGAAGAGACCGATGTGTCTGATCTGGTCGACACACTGGCCAACCGTGTGGGTATGCAGGCGCTCTATCGGTTTGCCCCGGTGGAAAGTGATCTGCCCGAACGCTCCTTCTGCCGCGTGCCCGCTCTGGCCCCCGAGGAGACGAAGGACTGGCCGGATCACTGGCCGCGTCCGACGCGCCTGCTCGCACGACCTGAGCCGGTGCAGGCCATGGCGGAACTGCCGGACCAGCCGCCGCTGTTCTTCATCTGGCGAGGGGTGCGGCGGAAAGTGAAATGCGCTGACGGCCCGGAGCGGGTCTTTGGTGAATGGTGGAAGAATGATGCTGAACTGACCATCGACCGGGATTACTTCCGGGTGGAGGACACGTCTGGAGAGCGCTTCTGGCTCTACCGGGCGGGTGATGGCGAGCATGGCGAGACCGGCTCGCAGGGCTGGTTCTTGCACGGAATCTTCGGATGACCATATCCGCACCGCGTTATACCGAACTACAGGTCACGACCTATTTCTCGTTCCTGCGCGGGGCATCCTCCCCGATCGAACTGTTCGAACAGGCCAAGGCACTTGGTATGGAGGCGCTCGGTATCTGCGACCGCAATTCTCTGGCCGGCATGGTACAGGCGCATGTGGCGGCGAAACAGGCGGGGCTCCGGCTTGTCGTGGGATGCCGTCTCGATCTGGCGGATTTTCCGCCCGTGTTGGTCTACCCGACGGACCGGGCCGCCTATGGCCGGTTGTGTCGTCTGCTCACCATCGGTAAGGCGCGCGCTGGCAAAGGGAAATGCCATCTGCTCTGGGAGGATCTCGTCACCTGGGGTGAAGGCCTGATCGTTGTCCTGATCCCCGACACGGCGGATGATGCCTGCGGTCTGCATCTGCGCAAGCTGAAGGACGCCTTTGCTGACCGTGCCTATATGGCGCTCACCCTGCTACGCCGTCCCAATGACCCGATGCGGCTGTATGAGCTTGCCAACCTGGCGCATCAGGCACGGGTGCCAACCGTTGTGACCAATGACGTGCTGTTCCATACCCACGACCGGCGCATCCTTCAGGATGTCGTCACCTGCATCCGGCATAACACCACCATCGACGAGGCCGGGTTCGTCCGCGAGCGTCACGCGGACCGCTATCTCAAACCGCCACAGGAAATGGCCCGGCTGTTCAGCCGTTACCCTGAAGCCGCCGCCCGCACCATGGATATCGTGGAGCGCTGCCGCTTCTCGCTCGATGATCTGGCCTACCAGTATCCTGATGAAGTCTCCGTACCTGGCCAGACACCCCAGCAGGCGCTGGAGGCGCTGACCTGGGAGGGCGCCCGTTCCGTCTATCCGGATGGCGTACCGGATGACGTGGCGGAAACGCTCCGCCATGAACTCGGCCTGATCGGGCGCATGGCCTACGCGCCCTATTTCCTGACCGTGAACAGCATTGTCCGCTATGCCCGCTCTCAGGATATTCTCTGTCAGGGACGCGGCTCGGCGGCCAATTCTGCCGTCTGCTACGTGCTCGGCATCACAGCCATCGACCCCGCCCGTAATTCGCTGCTGTTCGAGCGCTTCGTCTCCGAAGAGCGGGGCGAGCCGCCGGACATCGACGTGGATTTCGAGCATGCACGGCGCGAGCAGGTCATCCAGTGGGTGTATGAGCATTACGGACGTGACCGCGCGGCCCTGACAGCCGTGGTGATCCGCTATCGCGCCAAAGGGGCTTTGCGGGATGTTGGCAAGGTCATGGGCCTGCCGGAAGACCTGATCCGCACGCTCTCGGGCCAGACTCATGGTTGGGGCCACAGGCTGGACGATGACGCCCTGACTGATAGTGGCATTGATCTGTCAGACCGCCGTATCCGCCTGACGCTTGATCTGGCCCGCTGCCTGATCGGCGTACCCCGTCATCTGTCACAGCATCCCGGGGGATTTGTGCTGACGCATGACCGGCTGGATGAGCTTGTGCCCATTGAGCCTGCGTCGATGGAGCAGCGCCAGATCATCGAATGGGACAAGGATGATATCGACGTCCTGAAATTCATGAAGGTCGATATTCTGGCCCTTGGCATGCTGACCTGCATGAAGAAAGGTCTGGACCTGCTGGCGGCGCACAAAGGCCAACACTTTACGCTCCAGGCCCTCCCGGCCGAGGATCCGCGCACCTACGCCATGATCCGCAAGGCCGACACGATCGGCGTGTTCCAAATTGAATCCCGCGCGCAGATGTCCATGCTGCCGCGCCTGAAGCCGCGTGTGTTCTATGATCTCGTCATTGAGGTCGCGATCGTGCGTCCCGGCCCTATACAGGAGGATATGGTCCATCCCTATCTCCGCAGGCGCGAAGGGATCGAACCGGAAAACTATCCGACACCTGAACTGGAAAAGGTTCTGAAAAAGACGCTCGGTATCCCGTTGTTTCAGGAACAGGCGATGCAGGTCGCCATGATCTGTGCAGGGTTTACCGCCGCCGAGGCCGATCAGTTGCGTCGCGCGATGGCGACTTTCAAGAATACCGGTACCGTCTCGCAGTTTCAGACACGCCTGATCGAAGGCATGCGCGCCAATGGGTATGATGAGGAATTCGCCGAGCGGATCTATCAGCAACTGGAAGGCTTCGGTTCTTACGGATTTCCCGAGAGCCACGCGGCCAGTTTCGCCATTCTGGCCTACTCGTCGTCATGGATGAAATGCACCCATCCGGATGTGTTTCTGACCTCACTCCTGAACAGCCAGCCGATGGGGTTCTATGCGCCGGCACAACTGGTCCGCGATGCGCGGGAACACGGCGTGGAGGTCAGGCCTGTCTGCGTGAATGCTTCACGCTGGGACAGCACACTGGAAGGGCCGGAAACACCGGAGGGTCGCTTCGCCGTGCGGCTGGGCATCAGTCTGGTCAAGGGCCTGGCCAATGACGATGCGGCCCGGATTGTTGCCGCACGAGCCTCCCGTCCCTTTACATCCATTGATGATCTGTGGCGTCGGGCTGGCGTGAAGTCGGCAGCCCTGACCCATCTGGCCGAAGCGGACGCGTTCCGCCCTTCGCTCGGGCTGACACGGCGCGAGGCGCTCTGGGCGATCAAAGCTCTGCGCGATGAACCCCTGCCCCTGTTTGCGGCTGCGGAAGTAACGCGTGAAGCGGAGGAGCCGGATGTGTTGCTGCAGCCCATGCGGGATGGCGCCGAGGTAGTGCGGGACTATAACCGGCTTGGCCTGACCCTGCGGGACCATCCCCTCGCATTTCTTCGCAGGGATCTGCGAGAACGGGACATCGTCACCTGTCGGCAGGCGCTGGCGGCAAAGGATGGGAAGCGTCTCACCGTGGCAGGGCTGGTGCTGGTTCGGCAGCGACCAGGGTCTGCCGAAGGCGTGGTGTTCATGACGCTGGAGGACGAGACAGCCAACATGAACGTCATCATCTGGCCGGATATGTTCGATGCAAACCGGCGCGTGGTGCTTGGTGGGCAGATGCTGGCGGTGACGGGCATGCTCCAGAAGGAAGGTGACGTCGTGCATCTGGTAGCAAAAGAGATCACCGACCTTTCCGGGTTGCTCGCAGACATCGGTAATCGCTCCTCTGCTGAGAGCACCCATGACAGCGATTCCGCCGGTGAGCGCATCGTCGTCAGATCGCGTAATTTCCACTGATCGATAAGGCTGCCGACAAAGATCACGCCATCGTGAAACGCCCCGATTTCAGTCCTATCTACGCTGGAGTTTCACTCCCATTTGCATCCTATACGCATCCTGCGCGCGGAGCAGAAACGCAAAAGGCCGCCCATGAGGCGGCCTAAGTATTTGATATTAAACGGGATTCATGGTTGCGGGGGCAGGATTTGAACCTGCGGCCTTCAGGTTATGAGCCTGACGAGCTACCGGGCTGCTCCACCCCGCGGTGGTGTGTGATGATGTTGGGGATTTTTGTGGTG
>NZ_JABCQF010000029.1 GCF_015244705.1 Gluconobacter potus | reverse complement strand
CAACATCAAAGAAACCAGGCTGCTTCATCTGCCATCATCCCCAATCAACGCAGGAGAGATGGAATCACAGAGGAACCCTCAAATCCAGAAGGTTTTTCGAACCCTCCAGGTGCCGAGGTTGCTTGGCCGTCTGTTCCGCTCGCTCGGTCTCTCCGGCGGAATGCGACCAAACTGGCCCCCTCGTCCCAAGTGAACGGGGCACCGGAGGATGGTTATTCCAATAGTGCTGAAGTGCCTTCAGGTTGAGAAAATGGATAAAACTCGACATCTCCCTGTTCTCTCTGCTTTCGACTTCACCTTCAGAGACGCGGGGCCTCCGATGGAAGGCCCCGCTCCACCCTCTCATTCGTGCGGTCGTTCCAGAAAAGATGGCGCTTCCGCTCGGAGAAGGCGTTTCTGATCTACCCGGCGCGGTCAGTGCCTTACGCCGCGACCGGAACTGGCGGTACGGCTCTTGCCCGCATGGGGAGACGGAACGCGAGATCAGAAGCCAGGGGATCACACCCGGCAGGGGCAACCGCGCCCGCCTGGACCAGGCGTTCCAGCGTGGAGCGAAGTCTGATCCCCGGTATACCGGTATGGGCCACCAGAGACGTCAGCGTCACGCCACGTCCGTCATGACCGAGGCGGCGGAGCACGGAGAGGACACGCGGAGCGAGCGGATCGTCTCCGAAAAGGGGGCGCGTTACCATGATACGCTTCCCTCCAGTCGGTTGCGCCATCTCCGGGCGGCTGTGCGCAGGGAGCGGCGATAGCGGGAATAAAGTCCTTTCAGTGTCGACATCCACATCCTCCGATTAAAGCAACATGGACTCCAGTTGTCTGGCTCACAGAGCCTATGCCGGACCCGATGGCGTCCGGCGAAAGCAAGATTGGAAGAGATGCTTGCCTCGTCAAGGGGGCACGAAATGCAGATTCTTTTTCATGAATAATTTTATTATTTATATTTGTATTTATTTTTTGTGGCGGTGTTGCGGACGGAAACTACAGGGGTTTTGTTGATATTCGTTAACCATCATGGCGATGATCGCGGAAAATCAATATATTTTCCTTCTATGATGGTGGCCCGGGGTTTTCCGGCCACCACCTGTTTTAGAGAGCGCTTCCAGCGCGTCCGTTTGTCGGGACTTCCGTCCGCGTCTCGACGGCGGGCGTCAGAGCCGTCGAACCAGCCTTTTGATCTCCGGGATTGTCAACTGCCATCGGCGCGGGGAGCGTCGCACAGGACTTGCTTCCGGTGCGTGACACATGAACGATTGGCGCCGCCTGACCGTTTGATGTGATCGTGATCGTCTGCGTACAGGCGCTGGGTCCACCGGTGCTGACCGCCTCGAAACGCTGCCAGGACATGCTCTGTTTCGGGAGGTCATGACCAACAGCCGGAACGGCGCGCAGGACGCCGTCCAGCCGCGAGCCCAATGTCCGATCGACCGCCTCCATGAGAGCCATATTGCGTGCCATCATGCGATCAACGGCCTCGAACATGTCGATATCAGGCATTGCCGCTGTCGTTGCGATGCCCTGGACCGGGACCAGGATACCGACCTGGTGTCCCCGTGCATCAACGACGCGCAACGTATCCTGAGCCTGCGCAGGCAGGGCAGCCGCGCCGCAGGCCAGTGTAGCAACAAAGGTGCCGGCCTGAATCATACGAGAAAAATGCATTTTGGAATCCTCCGTGTCTGTTAAGCAGTGTCGGACGACGCGGAAAATATGGAGCGCCAAGAATTAGCCCGCAAGGAGTTAAATGGTGATATCTAGCAACTGTGTTTAAGCGGCGGAGCTAATGCGCCATGGCACTCCAGTTTTGAGGATAGCATTGGCGATTGTGATGAGGCGCCGTGCGATAGCGACGATCACTAGTTTATGTGGTTTACCCCGCTCTTTCATGCGCTTGGCAACAGCTTTCAGAACTGGATTATGGCAGGCAGCTGCCAATCCTGCCTGGAACAGCACGTGGCGGAGAGATCTTCTTCCCCCTGAAATGACCCGTTTCCCACGCATCGCGCCACTATCATGAGCCATTGGCGCAAGACCAGTCATTGCAGCGGCTTCTGTCGCTGTCATGCGGCCGAGCTCTGGCATTTCTGCGAGAAGCATGGCGACTGATACCGGGCCAATACCAGGAATGGAACGGAGAAGCTCTGCTTTGGCGGAGAGTTCTTCTGCCTCTCCGATAACACTTTCAATCCGTTGTTCAAGCTCGCTGATCTGGCTTTCGAGAAATGCTTTGAGACTGCTGTCCATATCCTCCAGTTCAGCGCTCACACCCTGCTTGCGGCGTGCCGAAATCTGGGCAGAAAGCCGTTTACGTGCCTCCACCATCTGAGCTCTGCGCACCGTCAGTGCCCGCAGAAACTGGAGCTTCTCATCCGGCAGTGTTCGTCCTGCTTCTGGACGAAAAGCCATAAAGCGCGCAATCAATTCCGCATCGATCTGATCGGTTTTCGCGCGTTTCCCCATGGCGAGTGCGAAAGCTTTGATCTGTGCTGGAGGCAACTGGACGGCATTGAGTCCCATACTGATGAGAACACCCCAGAGTGCCCATTCCTGTCCACCGGTTGCTTCAAATCCAACCGTGAGACCGTCCGGCATACTCTGAAGAGTTTCCAGTAATCTGGCATGGCCATCAGAGGTGGACCCGTCTGTTCGGACAGTTTTTGGGTTTGAATAAGCTATACCCGGTTATTGTTATGCCGCCCTTCTGACAGCGTTGCTGTTGGCCATCTGGTCCGGGGTTAACCCCGGACCAGATGATGTCGGCACGTCATGATACGCCTCATCGGGCGTACGTCCAGCCAGCGCCATATGCGGACGCCTTTCGTTATAATGGGCGATCCATCTGCTAAGCCCGGCCCTCAGCTCTGATCCGGTCTCGAACGCGTGCAGGTAGACGCATTCATATTTCAGCGACCGCCACAGACGCTCGATGAATACATTATCCAGCCATCGCCCACGCCCGTCCATACTGATGCGGATCTGACGCTCTTCCAGTATCCCGGTGAAACGGGGTGTCGTAAATTGCGACCCCTGGTCAGTATTGAAAATGTCCGGGGCGCCATAGCGCATGAGGGGATCCTGTAGCGCCTCGATACAGAACTCCACGTCCATCGTGTTCGACAGACGCCAGGACAGGACCTTGCGCGTGAACCAGTCCATGATCGCCACGAGATAGAGAAATCCCCGTTTCATGGGAATATATGTGATATCGGAACACCAGACCTGGTCAGGCCGATTGATGACCAGATCCCGCAGCAGATAGGGATATTTCCGATGCTCCGGATGGGGCACGGTCGTGCGCGGCTTCTGGTAGATCGCCCGCAGGCCCATGAGCCGCCGGACCCGCTTGCGGCCCACTTCATGTCCCAGGCGGCGCAGATGCCATGTCATCTGCCGTGAGCCATAATACGGCGTTTCCAGGAACTGGCCGTCGATCAGCCGCATCAACGCCAGATTGGCCTCGCTCTGTGGCGCAGGCCGATAGTAGACGCCAGACCGGTTGAGATGCAGCAGCGTGCATTGCCGCACGACCGAAAGCCGGGGACGCTGTGGGTCAATCATCTGCCGCCTCTGATCACGCCCAACCGAACAGAGGCATCGCGTAAAAAATCCCGTTCCACGAGAAGCTCGCCAATCTTCGCGTGCAGTTTCTCCACATCGGCAGGGCTGACCAGGGGCTCAGACACCGCCTTCCCCGAAAAGGTTGCCGCCATGCCCTCGACTGCCTGGCGCTTCCACTGGGCAATCATCGTCTGATGCACACCATGTTTCGAAGCCAGTTCCGCCAGCGTCAGCTCCCCACGGATCGCCTCCAGCGCAACCCGTGACTTGAACTCCGCCGCATACCTCTTGCGCGTAACCTTGCCCATAAAACCCGTCCTCTTTCAGGTCGGATTATAGACCCAATGACCGTCATTCGCCTCGTTTTCCGAGGTCAGGGGGAGCGTAAGCTCACTTTGTCAGGAGAGGAGAATGACAATGTCGACTGCGAAATTTATTGGCCTGGACGTTCACAAGGAGACAATTGCCGTGGCGGTCGCCAATGACGGGCGATCGGGAGAGATCCGGTTCCACGGGACTATTCCCAACACGCCCGATGCCATACGGCGCCTGGTGGCACGCCTGGCAGCGCCCGATGTCACGCTCCACTTCTGCTATGAAGCAGGCGGCTGTGGATATGGTATCTATCGTCAGTTGACCGACCTGGGCGTGGAATGCAGCGTCATCGCCCCATCTGTAATACCGCGCAAGCCAGCCTACAGGGTGAAGACGGACAGGAGAGACGCCCAGATGCTGGCGCGCCTGCTGCGCTCGGGCGAACTGACAGCAATCTGGGTGCCGGACGAGGCGCACGAAGCCATCCGGGATCTGATCCGGGGACGTCGGCAGGCGAAACAGGATCTGGTTGCCAGCCGGCAAACAGTATTGAGCTTCCTGCTTCGCCATGGGCGCAAATTCACCGGGCGATCGAATTGGACCAAGGCGCATTGGCGCTGGCTCAGTGAGCAGGCCTTCGACGCACCGCATCAGCAATTCGTGTTCGGTGAAGGTATCCGACGGATTGAGGAGGCACAGCATCGCTGCGACAGGCTGGACTCCATGCTGGTGGAAGCACTGCCGCAATGGTCGCTGGCTCCTCTGGTTCAGGCGTTGCAGGCCCTCCGTGGTGTCGGGCTCGTGGTGGCCGCGACCTTGGTTGCCGAAATTGGCGATCTCAGTCGCTTTGATACGCCCAAGCAACTGATGAGCTGGCTTGGCCTAGTTCCCTCGGAGGCGTCCAGCGGCGCCCGCACCCGCCGTGGTGCGATAACAAAGACGGGGAACCGGGAGGCACGGGCGATGCTGGTAGAGGCGGCATGGTCGTATCGCCTGCCGGCGCGCGAAGAGAGGCGATATCAAATGCGCGTCGAAGGCTTGCCGGAGGATATCAGGGCCATCGCGTGGAAAGCCCAGGTCCGTCTTTGTCAGCGCTACCGCTTGTTGGCATCGACCGGAAAGGCCCTGCCAAAAGTGATTACGGCGATCGCCCGCGAGCTGGTCGGGTTCATCTGGGATATCGGTCGACGTATACAGCCAATCTGATAGGGAATTCCGCGCCCGATTATTGGACCTGACGGGCGTGCCGCGAAGACCAGGCAAGATGGGTAATCCTCGTTGTAAGCTGGGGCAGGTTTCGACCGACGCCCGTCTATAGAGAGAGGAAGGCCCACGACGGAAATGGGAAATGCGGTAGCCAACCCGCGGATGAGAGCATGATCAATCGTCGTCGATCGGCTCGCGGCACACCCGTCAGGTCCACTATCAGTTTTTGGTCACACCAGACACCAGTCATGGTGTAGGCTTCTTGCAACTGCACTCCCCTAATGACGGTCATGAGAGCTTAGACACCTGTCCGAAAAATGGGGTCCACCTCTGTCGATGCCAAAATCTCCGGTCGAAGTTTCTCGCCAAATTAGTTCAAGGTCGGCCAACTTGGCCTGAATGGCCGCGATGCCCTTTCGTTCAGTGGCATAGTATCTCCGCATGATTCAGGTTTCCAATTTTTGCAGCTCTTATACGATTATCACCGCTTCGGGGAGTAAGTCATGCTGCGTCGTGCATGGATGTCGCAGAAGGGCTGAGAGCCGCTTCAAGCCGGGCAAGCGCTGCCCTAGAAAGTGATCTCAAGAGGGGGTGTTCAGCGTCCCCGCTGCCGACGTCAAAGCCCATCGCTAGACCATCAGTTCAGCCTCGAATGAACGGGCCGGCAAGGAGCTCGTCAAAGGACCACCTTTGTATCGGTTCCGATGGAATGCAGACGGAAAGATCGTGCTGCCACCTCCCAAGGCCCTTGACGCTGAGGTTTACGCGAATTGGTAACCAATTGTTCGTAGGCGTGTTAGCAAGAATTTGGATACCAAAGACGCGCTCGACGCATAGAAGCGGAGTGTATTGCTGGTTGTCGGTGGGGTTGAAGTAGGGGATTGCTGCCAAGCGGATTATCTCAAGATTCAGGTAGCGATCAAGCCACGGTGAACCAGCAAGCAGGTTGTAATACTCGGCAAACCTCGTCCCAAAATCGCGGTGAAACGGGCTTTCGCCCATCTGATGCGATAGGCACGTCTTCACCTGCTGCGGCAAGGCGTCCACGCCGGACACCATGGCCCATTTGCCGTTGCTGGTCATCAGGTCATGGCTATCCGACAATGCCCACATCTTCGGAATGTCGGCAGCTGGAATCCGTTCGGCACTCGGGAAAACCAGACACCGAACCGTGTAGCAGCCAGTTGTCTCCCTGGTGACAGACGGCTTAGCCCTCAACGCGCGTCCGTCTCCAAGCTCATTCACAAGGACAAATCGATCTTTGACCGCGGTTTGTTCGTAACGATCGGCAAACGTGATCAAGTTATGAACATCGCCGTCAATGAAGCTCTGCAGATGGAAGCTCCATACTTCACCTTCAACGCCCAGAAATTTGCCAACGAATACGATGTCGGGTCCGATAGCGATAAGGTCGGCATTGGGCTGCCCAACTGAGAGGACATTGCGCTGTCTTTCGGCGCACTTCCCCTCGTGCTCGGCTTTCATCTCGCGAAGCACTTCAGCTGTGTAGGTCGCCTCGTCCCGGTCGATAAGGTCGGCGTGGGTTGCACACAACCAAATAGCATTGGAGATGTGAGTGCGCTCCTCGCGGGTCATTGACGCGAGATAGCGCCGCGCGCCTGGTCCAGGGGCGGCAGCATGAATGTGCGCTGCCTTACCGATCATGTTTACAGCCTCGGGCGATTCATCGCTTGGGCCTGATGTCGGCTGGGGGCAATCACGAAACGAACAATGATGATTGGCGCGAAGCGCGACTGCATTCTTTGTGCTACGGGAGAATTCGTCGCGGTTACTCATCACACCTTAATATCCGAACAGCGCGCTTGCTGCCAGCATTCCGAATGCCGCTTCCGCTTACATGCCCTCGTTAATCAAAGTCTGCTTGTTGTTGTGGTGCAGCTATCCCCGACAGTCTATTCTTGACCGGGTCTCGCCATAAGGCGAATGTCCGGTATCCGCATTCGCTGATCGTAAGCTGACTGGCAATAAGCCCTCCAAGTCAGCCGCGAGCCTCAGAATAGTTACAGACCTGCGTGAGTTGGAATGTCTCTCGCAAAGAGGGCCAGGGACGATCAGGCTGTCCTTCCGTGAGCAGACTTTGTCCTTGCATGAGCGTCCGTGGAACACGCCTTGAAAAGACCTTTGCGGGTCTTTTTTGTGCCCCACCCCTATGTCCGATAATAAGAATTAACGGACATAGGTGGTGGGGAGGGAGCTATTTTTGGAAAAAAGACGGAGACTTACCTTTTGAGGATATTAGGGTGTTTGAATGCTGTTGCTACAGGCCGCTTGGTGGTATTGAAGACTCATAGGCGAGAGACACAGCGCGCCTTCCGGCCTGTGAAATAACGGAAAAATCTCTCAGACAAACAGTCATGACATCCTGTTCGGAGTGTGGCGCAAATCAGGCCCTGTGACTCATCCTTCCGGTCGAGGATTCAAATGACGATTTCCCTTGAAGAGCTCAAAAAGCAGGCACGACAGGAAAGCCGGTCAGGTGCTTTGTCTTATACGCAGGCTCTTGCACAACTCTCCCAACGCCACGGATTCCGGACTTTCGCTGCTCTGAAAGCCAGTCTCGCCAAATCGTCAGCGGTGCATGCCCAAGACCCTGCTCCCGGTGGGAGCGGAAACGCCCGCCTTCGCGGAGAAATTGTCGGACCTATCATCATCGGTACGATCCGGGACGACCCTCATCCGATCTCGATGGATCAGCTCAAAGCTATGGGTGGAAAGGTGTTTGAAATGTCTTTTCCTGCGGACGTAAAGCAGCACTACGCAGAACTCGTCGCGTCCGGGAAGGTGATCGATCTTGGAGACTATCCGAAAAACGACGCCTCATAGGATCAATGGTTCCCCCGTTCGCCGAGAGGCTCACCCGTCTCAGTCTTGAGCTGGGACGACTGGATCAGGCGCTGAGACGTGGAGAGATCGAAGAACCGTTGATTGATGCGTCTGGCTCCTGATTTCAGAGTTTTGGCGTGCTGATTGATGGCTCCTGGGGTGGCTTTCGCCCTGCGTTTTGAGCAGATCGGGAGCGATCATCCGCTGGACTGCTACGCGTGGGCGTTAATCCTCTCGAGGAAGAGAAGGCGGCGCATATTATAGACGATATTGGCCAGCCCGATCCTCATGATTGCACGGGTGATACCCACTGTCCGGATGAACAGTCCGGTCTGTGACTTCTGATCAGCAAAGACATGCTCGACACGTGACCGGATAACGGACTTTCCGGCGTTGGATTTCTGGATGTGCCGAGGCATAGGCTTGAGATGCGGCTTTTTGCGATGAACCTTGGAGACAAAGCCCTGCTTTTCCATGAAGTCTTCGTTGGCTTTTGAGCGATAGGCTGTGTCTGCCCAGACTATTGAGGCCGTATTGGTTTTATCCAGCAAGCCCTCTCTCAATCGCGCACCATCACTGGCGGCGGCATCGGTTGTTTTCCATTTCCGGATCAACCGAAATTTTCGGTCGATGGAGACATGGGATTTGTAGCCAAAGAATGGGATGGCAAGATCTGTTGCGGGGATCGTCCCATCCTCCTGCCGCTTTGCTTTCGTGAACTTCAGCGTCCACCGCGCATGCCTGTCCTTGTGGGACAGCTTTGACGGCTTGTCCTGCCAGTCCTGTGGGATCCGCCCTTCACGCAGATCCGCTTTCTCAGCATTTGTGTTGCGCTGCCTGGGAGCCGCGACCAGCGTTGCATCCAGGATCTGCCCTGACATCGGGAGATAAC
>NZ_JABCQF010000028.1 GCF_015244705.1 Gluconobacter potus | reverse complement strand
GGGGGATATACCGGGCTTCCGATCGTTACCCGGATGGGCGGAGACAGATGGCGACCGCAGCGCAGCGCAGGGCGGCGGCTGGCTCCGGTGAGTTGGTCGGGAGACAGGTGCAGCGCACCTGGCTCGCGGCCTTACGAACTAGAGCGGAGATCAAGCCCCCGAAAAAAGCCCGCACGCATCATCCGTTATCGTAAAACTCTAGTCTTGTTCGCCAAGACAAGACTGACGTGCAGTGCGGAATACTTGGATGACCACGCGATCTTATCGCCGACGGAGTGGCTTTGCCGGCTTGGCCAGGATAAAATCACTGATCATGTTCGCGCGGGCAGTATAGTCCATCACTTCACTCATCATACGTGAGCGCTCATCAACCAATTTTGTCTCGGGATGATCCTTGCAATATTGTTCAACGCGCGCGCCAATTATCCTGACAACCGCGTTTTTGATGTTCTCTCGGATAGCGATCGACGCGGAAATCTCACAGAAGGGTTGTACATCGGGTTAGATTATGAAAAAGTCTGTTTTGCACAAAAGAATTTTTCATAAGCAATAAACGAACCCGATGCAGACAGAGTGTAGCGCAGGCGCGTATGAGTTTCCAGCCTCCTGTGGACGGCGTGTTGTGGCCCGTTTTGACGGGGGTCGCATGAGTTCGGATGGGGGCGTCATTCTGGTGAAGCAGGCTGATGACATTCTGGGTCTCAGCCGCCGCTTTGCTGCCTGTTTTCGCGATAAGCGGCATCCCGGCTTTGTGGAATACCGGGTTGAAGACCTTGTCCGTCAGCGGATCATGGGCCTGGCACTGGGCTATGAAGATCTCAATGATCACGATGCCCTGCGGCATGACCTGATCTTTGGTCTGGCCTCGGGCCGTCTGTCAGGAGGTCGGGCCACCTGTGCGGCACTGGCCGGAAAATCCACACTGAACCGGCTGGAGCGCAGTGGCCACAAGGCAGACCGTTACTGCCGCATCATTGCTGATCATGATGCCCTGGCTACCCTGTTCGTGACGCTCTTCATGGACCAGCATGAGCGCGCACCCGCCCGGATCGTTCTGGATGTGGATGCCACCGATGACCGTATCCATGGCCATCAGGAAGGCCGGGCCTTTCATGGATATTACGGCCATAACTGCTATCTGCCGTTATACATCTTCTGCGGGGACCATCTCCTCAGCGCTACCCTGCGCACGGCAGACAGGGACCCGGGGAAGGAAGCACTGGCAGACATCCGCCGGATCGTGGAGCAGATCAGGAGCCGCTGGCCCCGGGTGCGTATCCTGGTGCGTGGGGACAGCGGTTTCGCCCGGGACACTCTGATGACATGGTGCGAAGACAACCACGTTGACTTCCTGTTGGGGCTTGCAGGCAACACCCGCCTGTATGACCGGATTGCCTCTTTGTCCGCTGAGGTTCGTGACGAAGCCGCCACGACAGGCAGAGCGGCGCGCGGTTTCGCCTCCTTTGACTGGATCACAAAGGACAGCTGGACGCGCCGCAGGCGGGTGGTGGCCAAGGCCGAATGGCGCCACGGCAACCGCTATCATCGCTTTATTGTCACCACGCTACCGCAGGGAATGTCCGACCCCCGCCATCTCTACGAACAGATTTACTGCGCACGCGGGGATATGGAAAACCGCATCAAGGAATGCCAGATGGATCTGTTCTCAGACAGGACCTCGTCCCACACCATCCGGGCCAACCAGCTCCGGCTGTGGTTCTCTGCTGCTGCCTATGTCCTGCTCACCGCTCTGCAGAGAATGGCCCTTGGGCAAACCAGTCTGGAGACGGCGACCTGTGGCACAATCCGCGCGCGGCTGCTCAAAATCGCGACACGTGTAACGCTCAGCGTCCGTCGGATTGTCCTGTCCATGCCGGACATGTTCCCCTGTCAGCATGAATTCGCCCTCGCTCATGCACGATTGCGAAGGCTCCGGCAGGCCATCTGAAGAAACAGACAGTGCACAGACCACATAGCTTCCACCAACACTGCCTTCTCAGGCCGTGACACCCTCACTGCGTTCAGAACCCGCCGCCAGAAGCAGAATATCGTCAATATTCCAGATCGGGCTCCTGTGGGATGACTGAATTCTACAAAATGACCTGAAATTGCCTCAAGTGTGAGAAATCCGCGTCGAGCCCCATCCATTATCCACCACAAATTTTTTCAAATTCGCGATGGCTTCCCCTTCCAGATTGACCCGAGGAATACGATACCCTTCTCCTGCCCAGCTCATTACTCGAAACAGTAGTTGGTGAAACAGCAGCATCGTAGCCCTATGGGGGTCTTCAGGTGCAGGTTGGGAGGCAATCGGTGCAGGTTCGCATTCGGGCAAGTCTTCGCTGTCATCGACCATGATGGACTTCCTTTAATAAGTGAGCAGGCCAGTCCCACTCGTCCAAAATACTATAGCGAATGACTGGTAAAATATCATTCCCGGAACCCTCTTCCCGATATTTTACCAAGGCGCAGAGATAGGAACCATATCATCTATTATGGGGCTGCGAGCAGCGTTCCGTATGATCCGATAATCCGCTGCACGATCGCCTCGTTCTCTGCGGCGCCAGCGCACGAGTTCAAATAGGCCGCTCGCTTCGTCGCCGTTGCTCCTGGCTCGTATCCCCAAAAGCCCCATACCTGAATGCTGAAGAAGTCGCTGATAGGTCCGCCACATCCAGCACCAGATGCGGGCATGCCCGACATGCACAACAAGGTCGCGCAAGGCTCTGCGTGGGCCGCGGGCGAGTACGAAACAGCGACGCCGACCATTGCTGCCCCGATTGCAATAAGCAGTCTCTTCATGGCTGTGATTCCCTATTCGTGGGAACAGGAATTTCGCAGAAATTCACATTTTTCTCAATGAAAACCGCGCTAAACCGACAAAAAATCGATGTCTCAGATTTCAATCGAAACGTGTTCTCTTATCGGATTAAGCAGTAGGCGGACGCACAGTTAAGCATGAAGGCTTAGTTTAGCGGGGCAAAACAGCGAGCGCACTTGCGCACACGACACAGTACGACACCATGCATCTATAAATCCAGATATTGACATATCGCGATATGTAGCTATGTTGGCTATGTCATTCACACAGGTCACAGGAGTTCACCGTGTTGACACACAACCAGACCACTCCAAACCATGCCCCTGATAGCCACTACGGTCATTTCATCGACAACCAATGGGTTGACAGTGAAAGTGGCGAGACCATCGACAGTATCAACCCGGCTAACGGTGCATTCCTCACCAAGATTCCGCTCGGCACGGCTGGAGACGTAGACCGTGCTGTCCAGGCGGCTGCCCACGCATTCAAGTCCTGGGGCAAGACTTCTCCGGCTGAACGTGCCAACGCGCTGTTGAAGATTGCCGATCTGCTCGAAGCCGATGCCGAGCGTTTCGTGGCGTTTGAGAGCATGGATGTCGGCAAGCCGGTCCGCGAGGCCCGAGTGGATGTGCCGCTGGCCATCGACCATTTTCGCTACTTCGCCGGTGCGATACGCAGCCATTCGGATGAAGCTTCCATGCTTGACCACCAGACGATGAGTTTGACGCTGAGCGAACCACTCGGCGTAGTCGGTCAGGTCATCCCTTGGAACTTCCCTCTTCTGATGGCTGCCTGGAAAATCGCCCCAGCGATCGCCATGGGCAACACGGTGGTAATCAAGCCATCGGAAATGACACCGGTCACGATCCTGGAGTTGGCAAAGATTTTCGCCAAGGTTCTTCCGGCCGGCGTGGTCAACGTCGTCACTGGTCTGGGCACAGAGGTTGGCCAAGCGATTCTCGATCATCCCCAGATCGCCAAGCTCGCTTTCACCGGCTCGACGCGTATCGGCGAAGTCGTGGCGGCTGCGGCAGCCAAGAGGATCATTCCCGCCACGCTAGAGCTTGGCGGGAAGTCAGCCAACATCATATTTCCTGATGCCAATTGGGATCGGGCTGTCGAGGCGGCTGCACTTGGCATTCTTTGGAACCAGGGCGAAGTATGCGAGTCCGGCTCTCGCCTGTTCGTGCATGAGTCAATCTATGAGCGCTTCGTCGCCGAGCTCAAGGAGCGCTTTGAAAAGGTTCGCGTGGGCAATCCACTCGACCCTAATACACAGATGGGTGCCCAGGTCAGCCAGATCCAGACCGACCGCATCATGGGCTACATCGAGCTGGCCAAGGAAGAAGGTGCCCGCATCCTGACGGGTGGTGAGCGACTGACTGGCGGTGAATACGATGCCGGCTTCTTCATCAAGCCGACGATCATCGTCGACGTGCGCAATGACATGCGCATCGCCCAAGAGGAGATATTCGGACCGGTCGTCACCGTGCTGCCGTTCAAGGATGAAGACGAAGTGGTGGCGCTGGCCAATGCTTCCGACTATGGCCTAGCTGGCGCTGTCTGGACCCAGGACATCAACCGTGCAATCCGTGTGGCACGGGCCATCGAAACCGGTCGTATGTGGGTCAACACCTACCACGAAATTCCGGCCCATGCCCCGTTCGGTGGATACAAGAAGTCCGGTCTCGGTCGTGAAACTCACAAGTCCATGTTGGACGCGTACAGTGAGAAGAAGAACATCTATATCAGCCTGAACGAAGCGCCGCTCGGCGTGTTTTGAGTTCAATTCATCGCCAAGATTTTCCCTAACAACATCGAGGTTTCTGGATATTTAGGAATATTGGAATGGGCGGGGAAATACTGTTTGGAAGCACACTGTTGGGACCTTCCACCCTGAAAAACCGTATCGTGCTCCCGCCCATTCCGAACGACCTTATGGCCGCCCCCTTCCGTCAGCGAGCAGGTGCGGGATGGGGGCGATCTGATCGCGTTCGGTCGTCCCTTCATCACCAACCCGGATTTGCCTGAGCGCATCACTCAGGACTGGCCGCGTTCGCAGCTTCGACGCGGCAGTGACGCTGCGCGCGGATGATGGAAACCTTGAGGCCAGAGGAGCCTGAAAATGTATCAGCCAAGTACAACCCCTTATCAGCAGCACCGGGGGTTCGGTCGAGCCTTCAAGGCCGGCCACTTGAGACTGGGGCTGTTTTTTCCCATCGAGGCCTTCCAGGGCGATACGCCGACGATGTGCAACCAGGTCGAGTTGGGCCGTCGTGCGGAAGCACTGGGCTTCTCCGCGCTCTGGTTCCGGGACGTGCCGTTGCGCGATCCCAGCTTCGGCGATGTAGGCCAGGTTTTTGATCCCTGGGTCTACTTGGGCTTCATCGCAGCACAGACGTCCACAATTGCGCTGGGAACTGCGTCGATAGCGATCCCGCTGCGCAACCCACTGCACACGGCCAAGGCGGCTGCAAGCGTGGACCAGTTGAGTGGTGGCCGCTTCCTAATGGGCGTCGCCTCGGGCGACAGACCTGTGGAGTTCCCTGCATTTGACGTTGACCCGGATCAACGAGGCAACATTTTCCAAGAACATCTGGAAGTGATCCGCAAAGCTCAGCGAACCAGCTTCGAGCCGCTGCAATGGAGTAGCGGCCGATTGGAGAGTGCGGACCTGATTCCGAAGCCGACTACGGACGAGATCCCATTTTTCGTGACGGGCAACAGTCGCCAGTCCATAGAATGGATCGCGCGGGAGAGTTCTGGGTGGATCACCTATCCACGGGCACCCCAATTGCAGAAGACGATGGTGGCGAAATGGCGAGAGGCGGTCAAAGCCCAAGTTGGGGACGTCTACAAACCTTTCCTCCAGTCGCTTTACATTGACCTGGACGTACGTCCGGACGCACCGCCGGTGTCAATCCATCTGGGCTACCGGCTGGGTCGAAATCATCTGATGGCGCTATTGGAGTCGCTTGAGTCGATTGGCGTCGATCATGTAATTCTCAATCTCAAGTATGGCCATCGTCCGGCATCAGAAGTCATTGATGAACTTGGCTCTTATATCGTGCCGCGGTTTAGCGCACACTCGCCATGAGGCCGCAAGAGATCAACTCGTTATGGGGTGGCGCGGCCCTTGGGGCCAGCACCTTGCGGTCAACGCATCGTCATCTGGTTATGATCGGCCAGTGCCGGTCGCCATTGCGCGATGATCGCGGCGAATTCCGGGCCAAGGGTAGGATCGAGCTGATCGGGGTAATTGCCGGCCTGACCAATTAGACCGAAAACGACTGTCATATCTTCCACGATGGCCCTATCGAGCGCCCATAGCGACGTGAGATCAAACGATCCGCACGATCCTGCATTCCACCATGCCAGCAGGAAATCCGCGACACGTCGCGATTGTCCCGTATCACCCTTTGCAATTTTAATCAGGCGTGCCAGTGCCGCCCGTTGATTGTCCTGTTTCGCGGTCATGGGTTTTTTCCGTGGTTTGTTGGTTTGAGCTGGCGGGCTGTGAGCGTCACCCCACAAAGGGTTTCCAGGTCCATTTTGCAGTCAGGTCTTCGTCATCAATCTCGAAGCCCATTTCCTTCAGTCCGGTCAGGACCATGTTCACGAGGCGCATTCCTGGGTGCTCGCGCATCCAAAGTTCTGCCGCAACGCGGACATAGACCGGCAGGCTGACAGAGAGCCCGACCAGCTCGCCCGTGTCGTCGCCCGTGTGCGGTTTGAGACGCCGCTTGCGTTCGGGCACCAGATCCTCGCGCTCCACATGCACGCCGATCGTGTTCAGCGCCTGAAGGATGGCGCAGCGCATGGAGGTGTCGTTATCGTTTACATACTCTTCGAGCTGCCGGCGCACTGCGGGCTTGACGCGGAACAGCGTCAGGCGCGGGGTGCGATCAAGGACAGGGACAGCAGACGCGGATTCAGACATCGAAACTCTTTCAAGGCACAGATCCTCTCCTTTAACATATATCGGATATAATAACGAGAGAGCCGGCCGCCCGCTGCCGTGGGCAGGGTCAAACATGCGCTTCTCCGAGATAGATGCCATAGCGGGGCCGGATCTTCGATCCGGGCCTCAATTTCAGGTCCATTGCCCACAGGGAAACCGACATGCCGCGCCTGCGCGCGAGCTGCACGGCCGACCGTGCTGCCGTGTCCCGGCTTTCCTTGACAGCCAGGACCGACAGGTCCGGGCCGGCCAGATAGACATGGCGATGCTTCGCCACCCGTCGCGATGCGAGGTAGGTCATGACGCCAGCCCTCCCATACGCGATGACACCCGACACGCACGCTCTAGCCCGACCAGAAGATCCGCGAGGACCTGGCGGGGCAGGGGATGGGTGCCAAGCGCCACGATCCGGCCGCCCTCCATCTGGACGGGCAAACGAACCGATCCCACGCGGATATGTGCGGGGAAGGGGCCATCGGCGCCGACCGGGTATCCCGGCCGAGCAACAGACATCCGCTCATAGCGGCGGACGAGAGCTTCGTATCTCACGCGATCAGTCATCGCTTCATCCTTTTATATCCGCGATATAATAGAGACACGGACGTTTACCACGATCGTCCGTGCCTGCTGGCCTAGTCGTCCAGGTGAGCTTCCCCGGCTGGCTCGGCGTCATCAGGGGGCGGCTCCCGTAGGGCGGCATCGACCAGTGATCTGAGCCGTGACACGGGCACCATGATCCGGAAGGCCATGCCGTAGGTATCGGCCGCGCTTTGCACCCATGATCGGATGCGCTCGACTGGCGCATTCTCTGCTTTCATCGCCACGGCCAGGCTCATGAGATGGGCCATCAGCTCATCCAGCTCGAACTCGACAACCCGTAAGGCATCTTCGAGACTGTACTCGGCGAGTTTTTCAAAATCCGCCGAAATATTCTGGCGTTCTGCTTCCTCTGCCAGTTTGGCTTCCAGATGGGACACGGCATCGACATAGCTCGTGAGATCCATCAGGACCATTTTCGCTTCGGTCCGTGCATCGACCATGATGCGCAGGGCAAGAACCGCATCGGCTACCGGTCCGGTTCGCTTGCCATTCGCAGGACTGTCATTTGTCTGCGTCATGCTCCGCTTCCGGCCCATATTTATTGACGATATGGCATTCATGCTGCGGTCCTCCTGCCGAAATCACAACAAAAACCCGTTTGTTTTTTGAATCGCTTCAGTCGATACGCAGCCCCGTGCTGTCGATACGGGAGAGAACGGTATCTGTTGTCATCCAGCCCGCCACCCGACCGAAGCCGATGAACGGGACCAGGACGGTATAAACAGAGTCCAGATCGTAGCTGGTGCGCTGATCCCGTGGACCTTCCCACAGGCATGACAGCACCAAGCCCTCGATCTCGGTGCCGTCGCTGCCGATGGTCGTGACCCACAGATCCGGCAGGACGGCGGCTTCGCAGGCGCGAACGCGGCCCTTACGGGTCCAGTAGGCCATCAGATCCGGCTTTGTCTTCATCGCCGAAATCGTGCTGTATTCGTCGCGATCCAGCCGGATCAGCGGCAAGGTATTGTGAAGAGGCGATACCTGTTTTTCGGCGTGGTCTTCCTTGGACATAGGGCTATCCTCCCTGTGCGACGGATCGAACGATTTTATCCTCCCGGCCCGCCTCTAATATATACGAGATATAATAAAGAGGGTTCAAGAGAAAAATGCAATTTTTCTCGCGAATGGTGGAGAGGCCGGCAAGACGGCCTCTCTCCCGGATTCAGGCGCAGGCTGCCTGCTCTTGCTCGGCCAGTATCTCAGCATGGAAGGCTTCCATCGCGCGCTGGCTTTCTTCAGGGTCGATCAGGTAGGCATGAAAGCCGGTGAGGACGGTAAAGCCCGCCGCTTCCAGCGCCTGTTGTACGTCGGTGATACCCCATAGGGCACTCGCATACTCGGCCTCTTCGCGCTGCTCGTCTGGGACATATTCCAGGCCACATGATGCGGCTTCATAACGGGCGATCGCGTCGTCCTCGGCGTCATCATAGACGCCATACCTGACGCTGAAATCGACGGTCATGGAACTGCTGGCCCGGGCCTGTTTCATCGCCTCTTCAAAGTGCTGGACATAATACATCCGGTCACGCAGTTCGTTTCGGGTCGCATAGGAATCTTCCGAGGTATCAGCCAGCCGGTCGGACAGGCGGCTGTACCATGCCTTCGTATCGGTGATGGCGCGATCAAGAACGTCCGCTGGATTGGGGCGAGGTGGCATCTTTTTAGAGCGGAACAGGAAGCCCACCAGACCGGAAAGAAGTGACATAGGGTTTACCCTCCCTGCACCGGGCGGGGAGGGAGGACCATCCCCCCACGTTTTCCCGCCCGGTGTTCTTATTATATACACGATATAATAAGAGAGAGGCAAGAGAAAAATGCAGTTTTTCACACAGAAAATGGCGGTTTCCCGACAAAAATTACCCTTGTAT
>NZ_JABCQF010000027.1 GCF_015244705.1 Gluconobacter potus | reverse complement strand
ACACCAGTTCGTCGTACGGTAGCGGGTGGGCTTCGACTTGCTCATGACACCCAGCTACCAGACTGGTTTCACGCCGTGAATCCGCTTTCACGCCATTTGTGCAACAAAGCCACCTCATACGGCACTTTCCGCGTCAGCAGCATGACAGACGCCAGGCAGCGCCAGGTATCGTAATAATGACCATAGACCGGAATGATGATCGAAACTTCCGGATCACGCTCCTCCGGGAAGGACAGCGCAAACGGCAGGGACAGCGTGCTGTCACCCAGCTGCGCCATATGTTCGGAACAGACCACGCCCTTTGCGCATTTTTTTTCTCGCAGATAATGCGCGAGTGCTCCGAACTCCACGGCAGCTGGGTGTCGCGCCGTGTACCAGGCCGGATCAAACAGCGGATGCGGCCAGAACCCGCCCGCTTCTCCTTCTGCGGCATAATGCGCCAGAGGATTGGTTCCGTCTTTCAGACTGGTGGCATATTCCTCGGCATAGGCCACAGGATCGAAAACAGCATTCGGCCTGATCGCAGACCCGGGCGGACGCGCCAGAAAATCTTCCAGCGGTGTGCGTCCAGGCGCTATTTTTCCAACCTGCTTCAGATAGAAGCCCGTATCGAACAGGGGATGCGGATCGGGTGGGTTGCGTCCCTGATGGGTAATGTAATGGACAAGCGGATTGATCGCCGCCTCAACCGGCAGCGCAGCAGTATACCAGCTGCTGCTGAACAGCGGATGCGGATCCAGTCCCTGCGCTGCACCTGTCCAGTAATAATGTGCGACCGGATCAGTCCCTGGCGGCAACATTGCCGCGTAACGCCTGCAATACCAGGCCGCATCGAACAACGGCGACTGCGCAAGAAGGGCAATGCCTTTTCTGGCACCCCGTCGAACCTGGATCCGCGACCACAGACGCAGCGTGAGGGTCCAGTATGCGAGCTTGGCAGCCCGGCGTGCATGACGGGCAAAGACCGGATGGCGCTGCGCCAGATCCCTCAGCCTGCGCCCGACACGCCATGCGGTGGACTGAAGCAGCAGCCGATGCTCCGACTGGAGCTGCTGAAGCTGGTTGCGCAGTTCGGCGTTGCTGCGGGTCAGCGACTGGACATCATGCTCCGAAACCGGCTCACGTGCGAACAGACGTTCCAGATGACGGCTCCGCTCCTCCACCTGGAAGACACGCCCCATGGCCTGCTCCAGCTGATTCTCGATGAGCACACGCACATGCTTTTCGACCGCAGGCTCCCTGATGGGCAGATGCTCTTTCCCCGCGGACCGTTCCCCGTCGTCCCATCTCATGCCGTCTGCGAACGGGCTGTCATCAGTCACCGGCTTCAGCTCAGCCATGTTTCGGCTCCTTCCGTCACGAGATGTACGCCACCAGCCTGCGCGCCCGCACCATTCAGGCCGCGGATTACCTGCACCCGACGTTCAGGTGGCACAAGGAACATCATGAACCCCCCACCACCGGCGCCCGAGACCTTCCCACCGATCGCGCCATCCGCCATCGCCTGCCCATAGAGCTTTTCGATCAATGGATTGGAGATGCCCCGCGCCGTGTTTTTTTTCGCTTCCCACGACCGGTTCAGGATCTCGGCCATATGCGCCACTTCCCCGCGCAGAAGAGCATTCTTCATATCGTGCGCGTCCTGTTTGAGGCGATGCATGTTGCGCATGGTCTCTTCCGTAACCTTGAGCAGACCACTGCGCTGCTCGGCAATGATGTCGGCGGAGGCCCGCGACACGCCCGTAAAGGCGATGACCAGAGACATCTCAACCTCATTGCGGATACGACTGGACAGCCGCAGCGGGTTAACGATCACCTGGTTCTGGGCCAGGAACTCGATGAAGTTCGTTCCACCAAAGGTCCCGGCATACTGATCCTGCTTGCCCCCCTGAAGCCCCAGATCAATCCGCTCGATCTCATAAGCCAGGTGCGCCACATCGTAAGGACCCAGCGGAAGCTGGAGCAGGCTTACAAAAGCCTCCACCAGGGCCACGACCAGGGCGGAGGACGACCCGAGCCCTGATCCGGGGGGCGCATCCACGAAAGACGTGATGCGCCACGGCTCCACCTGTACCGAGAAACGACGGCTGATCCCGGCCAGAACCCCGGCATGAAGCCTGAGCTTTGCATGCACCGGAATGGTGCCATTGATGTCACGCGGGTCAAACGCTTCATCGATGCCCACATCGGGGGCGATGAAATGGACGTTCCCGTCCGCCGATCGCTCGATGAAGGCATAAGCATACCGGTCGATGGTCGTGTTCAGGACGGCCCCGCCGAAATCGTCACAGTACGGGCTGAGATCCGTCCCGCCCCCAGCCAGCCCCAGACGGAGCGGCACCCGTGCGCGAACGGCATTCCGCGTCCCGGCAATCGGGCGTGTGTGGGACGAGCGTGTATGAGGATCGCTGTTCACAGGAACGCCTCTCTTTCGGAAATCAGGTCAGCCAGACTGGAAGAGGCAACGCGGACGCCTTCGATACCGGCTGCACTGGCAGCCTGCATGTCGGTGGGCTGGTCCCCGAACATCACGCAGCGCTCCGGATCAAGCTCCCACCGCCGCAACAGGTCAAGGATCATGCCCGGTTCAGGCTTGCGGTCAGGACTGGTCCCCCGATACCGCTCCACAACGGCCTCAGGATGGATGGGGCAGTACCGCCAGTCGTCGATCGTCCCCCCATGCGTACGCACCGTCCCGATCACCCACCCCATCAGGAATTGAAGATCGTGCTCGGAATACAGTCCACGCGCCACGCCAGACTGGTTGGTGACGATGAAGACATGATGCCCGCTCTCCGTCATCCGCCCGATGGCGTCCAGAACGCCCGGCTCCCACTCGAAACGCTCCCGCGTCCCGACCCAGCCATGGTCACGGTTGATGACGCCATCCCGATCCAGGAACACGGCCGGACGCCGCAGCACCGCGGGCAGTTCATGTCCCGCCGCCGCAAGATCGTCCGGCAGGCCGATATCCCGGAAATATCCCGTCAGTTCCATGCCACGCAGATCTCCACCCGCTGCCAGCGCGGGCAGAATGTCCTGCTCCAGCGAACAGTCCGGCGACAGATGATCGAAGACCGTGTGATCCAACAGATATATCCCGCTGTTGATCAGTCCCGACTGCCCCAGCTGCTCGGCCTTCGGATGAAAAGACGCAACATGTTCACCATCTTCTGCCAGACGGACTTCCCCATACCGGTCCAGATCCTCGACTGCGCGCAGCAGCATCCAGTTCCCCAGCCGCGCCCGCGACAGGAACCGCGACAGGTTGCAGGAAAACAGGGAATCCCCGTTACAGAGCAGGAAACGGTCCTGAAGATGCGCGCGGGCATGATACAGCGCACCCCCCGTTCCCGCGCGGAACGGCTCCACGCTGATCGTGATCTTCGCCGGCTTCGGCAGAAAAGACCGGATCTGTTCCACGGCCTGCTCGATCTCGGCCGAGAGATGTCCTGCCAGCAGGACAAAATCCTCCACGCCAAAACGCTGCATTTCCCGCATCAGCCACGCCAGAAAAGGCCGGTCGCCACAGGTCATGAGCGGCTTGGGCAGGGCGCGGGTCAATGCGCCCAGACGCGTACCAAGCCCCCCCACCAGAATGGCGCACTGACGCACGGTCACATCACTCACGGGACTGGATACTCCGCAACGGAACGGAAAACGGAAACAGCAGGACAGAACATCTTTGATCTTTTCAGGCCAGAACGGATCAACTCAAGACGGATGACCGCAGAGAAAACGGAAAAATCCTTCAGGATAGCGCGGTACGCGGCGTGGATGCCTTATGCCGGCGGCCCAGCCGTCGCCAGGGCTTTGGCGCACGGGGTGGTGTGGCCAGTTGCAGGGCGTAGTCCGTTGCCTCGAGATTGGCATTCAGGAATGGATCATCGAGCATGATCTGCTCCCACCGTTCCAGCAGCCGCCCGACATCCACGCAGGCATTGAACAGGCTACGCGCCGTCCCGTCCCGGCCGCGCGTACCGCCATCCTCGTGCATCAGCGTCGCATGGGGCGTCCAGACGACCCGCAACCCGCCGTCCCGGGCGCGCAGACAGAAATCAATGTCATTGCATGTCAGGGGGAATGTCTCGTCAAAACCGCCGATCCGCTCGAAAACCGGACGGGGCACAAGCATACAGGCTCCCGTCACGGCCATCAGGTCCCGCGTCAAAACAAGCTGCCCCAGATAACCGGGGTTATCCTCCGCCGCGCTGCGCAGGATATGTTTGGGTCCGCGTTCCGTCAGAACAACGCCCCCATGCTGCAAAGTCCCGTCAGGATAGGAGAGCCGCGCCCCGACCACACCGACGCCGGGCTGCTGCGCCAGTGACACCATTTCCGTCAGCCAGCCTTCCTCAAGGACTTCGGTATCATCATTGAGGAAGAGCAGCATGTCGCCCTTTGCCAGACCGGCCATCGTGTTGTTGAGGGCAGACCAGTTGAAAGGCATGGCAAGCCGCTGCACCGTCAGCCGCGGATCACGGCCCATACGCCGCAGAAAATCAAGCATCTCAGGGTTCGTGCTGCCATTATCGGCGATCAGCACCTCGAAATTCTGATACTTGGTCAGCGTCAGAAGACTGGAAACGCAACGCTCGAGCAGCCTGAACTTGTCCCTGGTCGGGATGATGATCGAGACCAACGGTGTGCCATTTGTAGGATAGACGATTCTCGGCCAGACATTGCCGCCGATATAGACATCCTCAAGATCAAGATCCGGATGGCTTTCCCGAAAATGCCGAAGGACCACGTCTCGCATCTCAGGATGCTGCTGCGTAGCACGCACCAATGGGAACATGAGTGGCAGACCCGGCGTCCGCCCACGATGGAACAGAAGCCGGGGCAGATGATGGATACACACCGCCGGTACCTTCTCCGTCACGCGCAGCAACAAATCATACCGAGTAAAGCTGCCGCCCTCGTCACGGATTCCCCCCACCGCCATGATCCGCGCCCGGCTAAACACCGCAAGCTGCCCGATCACATCTCCCGCATAGGCGAGATCCCGGCTCCAGCCCGTCTTGAAAGAAGGGTGACAGCGCTGCCCGTCACTGCCCAGACGATCCTCGTCACAATACAGAAGCACCAGATCAGGCCGGCTGGCGATAGCTACCGCAAATTCGTAAAGCGCCGTTCGGGAAAGCTGGTCCCCAGGTTCCAGAAAGGCACAAAAACTGCCCGCCGCTGCCGCCAGTGCGCTCCGCCAGCGACCTTCAACCCCCTGATGGGGCGAAACTTCCACACCGATGAGTCCGGGCACACGTCGCATAATCTCTTTAAGATGCGTGCGAATACCTGGTCGCAGGTTCTCAGGATAAACCACAATCAGCGTCCAGTCGGTATAGATCTGCGCTTCCAGGGAAGCGATTGTTTCCTCCAGAAGGTCCAGCCGGTGATCGCTGACCTGCACCATCAGGGAAAATGTCGGCCGCGAGGTCATCCCCCGGTCGATATGCCGTCCAATGGCCAGCTGATCGGTGGGCGACAGCCGGTCATAACGCAGCAGCCACGCTTTGTAGGCCATGTCATCCTGTGGCGGCGCACCTTCTGGGTAAAGCAGCGCGTAGAGATCCGTTCTCGTCCCGGCTTCCTCCGATCCGGCAACGATCACCAGTCCATCGCCCCGGTTTGGAGCCGCCAGAAGACCAGCTTCTCCCTGCGGATCCGGCGCCCGGTCCAGCCCGTTGTGATACAGGAAAGACACGTATCGCGCATCGCAGACGTCTTCGTCACCATGGAGCTGCCGGAACTCTGGAGATCCCGCAATGACATGGGCGATGTCATGGAATGTCGCCCCATCTTCCAGCAGGGAAGCAAAGTGAGCGAGAGCGGCAGGCTCTGGTCTTCTTCCAAGACCTGTACGAAATAGCCGGACGATGTCAGCAGCACTCTCGGTCGAAATCGGCATGGCAGAACGGTTTCTCAGAAATTGGATCAGAAACGGAGGTCAACGAACGCGGCTTACGCGAGACTAACATTTTTCATGCCGTCGCGTGCAGTCTCGTTTGCAGGTTTTTTGTCTTATGGTTTTTTTTAATCAGGGGCGATCTGTCTGAAATAGCAAATAATCGTCATAAGTTCAGATTCGAAAAATGGAAATTTTCAGCAACAAACATAACATTTCCCCGCTCTGACAGCATCCGTGTTTCAATCAAGGCCCAAGACTGCTTGCTCCGGAAGCGGCCTTTATTCTACAGAACGCCCTACCCCGTTTGACAGACCGGCGCTCTCGCCGGCCAGCCCGAGGCTACTCCGGACGCATGAGCGAAGATTATACAATCTGGATCGACGTCGAAGACATCTTTCAGTACTTCGAGAAAAACGCCCGCCCCAGCGGAATCCAGCGCCTCGTTTTTGAAATTCTTCGCGTTATCCGCCAGCAGGCCGCCTCCATGTCAGGGATCGGCCGGATCGTCTTGACCCGTCGCGGACAGGTAGACGGCGACCTCCTCACACCCGTCTCCTTCGCGGATCTGGACGCCCTCTTCGCCGTCAGGACGGATGAAAAAGTCATTCCCGACGCCACACCCGCGTCTTCCACCGCACGGTCGCCCCGCGCCCTGATCCGGCGCCTGCGTCATGGTATGATCCGACGGCTGGAGAGCCTCCCCCCCGAGCTGGGCCGCCCCCTGCTGAACATTGCCGTCAATCAGCTCCGAGCGCTTCAGCTCCTGCGCCGCTATGTCCGCTCGCGCCTGCGCCGTTCCCCGGCCGTCGCCTCCCCCACACCTGCGCCACAGCCCGTTTCCGCCACCCCAGATCCGGCTGCGTCCTGCGCCAGCGCCCCCCAGCGCGGGGACATTTTCCTGATCCTGGGGGCCGCCTGGTCCGAACCGGATTTCGGGGAGCGTCTGGCCCGGATGCGACAGGTCTACGGCATCCAGCCCGTCCTGCTGCTTTACGATCTCATTCCGACGGTACGTCCTGAATGGTGCGCCCTGTCTCTGATCCAGGATTTTTGCCACTGGCTCGACACCACGCTGCCTCAGTGCGGCCGCCTGCTGGCCATCAGCAACGCTACCGCCCACAGCGTGGAAGACTATGCCCGCCGGCATCGCCTGCAGCTGCTTGCCCCGGTCCAGACCATTCCCATCGGCAGCGGTTTCGGGCCACCGCGCCAGGTTTCGGATGAACGCCCCAGGGGGCTGCCCGCTACGGGAAGCTATGTCCTGTTCGTCTCCACCCTCGAGGCGCGGAAAAACCATCTTCTGGCTTTCCGCATCTGGCGTCGTCTGGTGACCGAGCTGCCACGCGAGGAGGTCCCGACGCTGGTTTTTGCCGGCCGTGTCGGCTGGCTGGTCTCCGACCTCATGCAGCAGCTTGAAAACACCGAGTGGCTGCGCGGCAAGATCCGCCTCCTGAACAATCCGACCGATGAGGAACTGTCCCACCTCTACGAAGGCTGCCTCTTCACGCTGTTCCCCTCCCTGTATGAAGGCTGGGGCCTGCCCGTGACGGAAAGCCTCGTGAACGGCAAACCCTGCATCGCCTCGAATTCCACCTCTATTCCCGAGGCAGGCGGCCCCCTGACGCGCTACTTCGACCCGGAAGACATTGACGACGCCTATCGCGTGGTCCGCGACACCATCGCGGACCGCGAGGAACTGGCCCGCTGGCAGAAAGAGGTCCGCACACAGTTCCAGCCCGTCCCGTGGGAACGCACGGCCGATGCCGTCCTGGACGCCTGCCACACAGCTTACCTGAGTGAAAAAACATCATGATCCTGTGGATCGATATTGACGATCTGCTGTTTCACCTCCTGCATCACGGGAGGCCGAGTGGCATCCAGCGCGTCGTATTTGAGATCAGCGCAGCCCTGCGCACCCTCCGCAGTGAAAATGTCCAGTTCGTCCGGCGCGGCCCGGACGCCACTCACCCCCATGACTTCCGGACCGTGAACTGGGCCGTTGTGGAAACCCTGTTCCGCCAGATCATGGCAGGCGATGGAAAGGGAACCAGCGGTTCGGCCGCATCCCTCCCCCCCGTCACACCATCCATCGACAGGATTCCGTCCGAAAAGGGCCTGTCCACCTTCCTTCAGGCGGAAGGCCGGACGTTCGCAGGCCTGCGTCCCCTCCCCGCCACGCTGGGGCAGCTGGCCCTGCGCGCCGGACAGCGGAAGCTGAGCCAGCGTCGTAATGCCGGCCGGTCCGGGCAGTATATGGAGGACACGAAACTGGCGGACGCCGCCCGCCCCGGAGACGTGTTCCTGACCCTCGGCGCACCGTGGCACCACCGGAACTACATCCACACCATCCGCTGGATGCGCGATGACCTGCGCATGTCCTATGGTCTCTTGATGCATGACCTCGTGCCGGTCCGCTGCCCCGAATGGTGCGATCGCGGCATCATCACGACATTCCGCGCCTGGCACCGCGCCGTCCTGCCCCTGGCCGACGTCATTTTTGCCAACAGCAAAGCCACAGCTGCGGACGTGCAGTCCTACCTGACAGAACTGGACATCGGCACCTCCATCACCGTCCAGCCCATTCCGCTGGGCACAGGCTTCGGCCTCGCCGACATGCCCGTCGCTTCCGCCCCCCTCGTGACCGGTCCCTACGTTCTGTTCGTCTCCACCATCGAGGCCCGCAAGAACCACGCCCTGCTCTTCCGCGTCTGGCGCAGGCTCCTCGAAGACCTGCCCGAAGACCAGGTTCCCACCCTCGTCTTCGCCGGCCGGGAGGGATGGCTTGTCTCCGATCTCATGCAGCAGCTGGAAAACACCTGCTGGCTCAACGGCAAGATCCGCTTCATCCAGAACCCGACCGATGCCGAACTGCGCCGCCTCTACGCCGATTGCAGCTTCACCGTCTTTCCCTCTTTCTTTGAAGGCTGGGGTCTGCCCGTGACGGAAAGCCTGAGCATGGGCCGTCCCTGCGTGGCGTCCGGCACGACCTCCATTCCCGAGGCCGGCGGCAGCCTCGCCCGCTATTTCAATCCACACGACACCAACGACGCCTACCGCCTCATCCGCGACACCATCACAAACCAGCCCGCACTCGGCGAATGGACAAAACAGGTCCGCTCCCGCTTCAAACCCCTCCCCTGGACAAACAGCGCCAGAGCCATTCTGGCAGCATTCGATAGCCTTATATCCTGAACAGCTTATGGCTTAGGCTCAGGACCTATTAATTTATTGAACTGAGTGGGCATTATGAGTCACAGGCTTACTGATGGAGGTTAGGTCGCTGAAGGGGGACAGTCAGTATGGGAGAACTAGGTCGTGTTGACAAAAGGTCTATACGATCATCCTGAGATCTGATTCACTGGTTGCTTCTACGAAGGCGATAAGGTGAAGCGGGGATGGCACGAGGGGATCTGACGGA
>NZ_JABCQF010000026.1 GCF_015244705.1 Gluconobacter potus | reverse complement strand
ATACAAGGGTAATTTTTGTCGGGAAACCGCCATTTTCTGTGTGAAAAACTGCATTTTTCTCTTGCCTCTCTCTTATTATATCGTGTATATAATAAGAACACCGGGCGGGAAGGCGGGACCAGTCCCCAGCCGCTCGGTGGAGGGAGGGTAAACCCTATGTCAGATGTTTATCTGTCTGTTTTCGCCGGAGTATTCGGTGTTTTAACCTTTGTTTTCTTTGCCGCCGCGTATCTGTCGGAAGTCCCAGAGGCTCCATCAGAAGGCGTTCTGGAAAACCCGCGCTGTCTTCTTTGTGGCGCTCTTGCCTGTTGCTGTTTTGGCAGCTTCGTCGCGCTGATGTTCTGCCTCACACTTATCAATCATTGAAGGAGCTCAACCATGTTCCCATCCATCAATCTCTCTGGTCGTGTCGGCAAGGATGCGACGCGCAAGACGTTCGGTAACGGCGGCGGATATGTGGTTTTCCGCGTAGCGTGCTCGAAGAATGTTCGTTCGCAGCAGTCCGAAACCGGCTGGCGCGAGCTGACCGAATGGGTCGAAGTCCGCGTCGATCTCCGGCAGGAAAAGCGCGCCGAGTATGTCGAAAAAAATGCGACACAGGGGCGGCAGGTTGAGGTCCGGGGTGATCTGCGTTCAGCCACGTTCCGGCCGCAGGGCGCAACCAATGATGTCACGATCTGGTACGTCGATCCGATGGATTTCGAATTCAAGGGCCGTCCCGTACAGCAGCGCGGGCAGGGGGCCGATGCTCCACCGGCCGACCAGTGGGAGGGTGAAGATCCGTTCGACCGGAAATAAGCAGGGGAGGGGAGCCGTCTTCGGGCGGCTCTTCGCTTGATTTTTCAGGCCTGTTCGCGCACATGCTATCGTGTCGTCGCGTGACGGGTTTACCCTCCCATATTTGCTTCGCAAGATGCAGACACGCGGCGACACCATCCCCATAAATTCTTGGTTCCGCTTGCAAAAGCGGCTATTATGACCGCTTACCAGTCAGGAGTGAGCGTGATGGGACAGACCCTTTCCGCCAGACCGATCAGCGCAGACGAATCCGCGCAGCGTCGTCGCGCCGTCGAGGAAGCCCGGGCGGCAAACTACCGGCAGGGATATGTCCATGATCCGGTTCTCGAAGAGGCGAACGAACGCTATATCCGGGGCGTAATTTCGCTCGAAGACCTGCGCCGCGAGATGCGCGACGCCATCCGGGCCGGTCGCTAATTCGCGGCCGCCATGAGTACCGGCGATCCGGGGCGCGGTTATACCTATCCCACCAATTCCAACGATCCGGATCAGCAGGATGTCTTGCGCAACCGGCTGGACCTGCGGTCGCGCGCGGCACTCAATCGGGCCGAATACAGGATCACCAGTGACCGCATGATCGACATCCGGCTGGGCTCAGGCCCGGCCGGTAATTTCGATGCGGCGCACCTGAAAGCCATTCATCAGCACCTCTTCGGCGAGATTTACGAATGGGCCGGACATACGCGCAACGAACGGCCCGTTGTGGATGGACGGCCGGTCGAGCCTATCGAATTCATGACCAAGGGCAGCACGACTTTCCTGCCGGGTTCGAGGCTCGATCGCGGACTGGCCGAGGCATTCCGGCCGATCCGTGATCCCGATGTCCTGAAGGGCTCTAACGTCGAGCAGTTTTCCGCCGTGGCCGGTCGCGTCATGTCCGAGCTTAATTTTGTCCATCCTTTCCGCGAGGGAAATGGGCGGGTTCAGGAAGCCTTCATCGCCACGCTTGGACAGAAGTATGGGCATGATGTCGATTTCTCCGTTATCACCAAGCCGCGAATGCTGGCCGCCTCCATCGCGGGTGCTGATGACCCTGCCAACCCGGCCATGCGTCATCTGGTCGAGGACGCGACGGACCGCGGAAGGGTGGCTGCCCTTCGGACAGCGTTCGAGCATCTGCGACAGCAGGGTGCGGAGCCTTTGGCCCAAGACGTACGGACCGCGCGTCCCGGCGAACAGATCACGGGCGTACTGCTCGCCACAGATACGCACAGCAGCAGCGTGAACACGGGCAAGGGCATCATCGTCGTACCGACGCAGGATCTCGGCCGCCAGAGGGCGGCCTCAGGCGACGATGTGACCGTGACTGTCAAATCCGGGTTCTCCGCAGCTGCGGCAGACCGTACAGCGCAGGAAAAGCCCGCCGCCAGCCAGCGCGCTGCAAGCTACTGGTCCGGCCAGGTGCAGAAAGGGCAGGGCGCGCGATCCAGCCCCGCAGGCGTTATGAAGGAACCGGACGCGCCCGCAGCCAAGCCGCGAGGCCCGAAGCTCCGCTAACCAGAAGGACCGCGCCCTGTTTCTTTCTCCCGAAACGCTCTGGTTGATTGGCGGCTCCTGCGTAATTGGTGCGGTCGTATGGCATGTCCGCCGCCGGCCGCTTGGCGAGGCAACGCTGGCGACGCTCTCGCCCGGCACGCCGGCCGAGAGCGTGCAGGAACTGCCCGAGCAGAACCAGACAGGGCGGGAAGCTATCCTGCGCAAACGCTATCAGCCTAAAGCCCTTCTATCGGATTGGGAGCGCCGTGCCCTTCTTGCCTTTCGGTCGCAGATTCCAGCCGGACACTATGTTTGCCCGCAGGTGCGGCTTGCGGAGTTGGTAAGCATCGTGGTCGATCCACGCCGCTTTCCCGAGGCGTTGAATCGGGTGGCCGGTAAAAGTCTTGATTTCGTGGTGATCGAACTGGCGACGGGGCGGCCGGTCCTTGCCATCGAACTCGATGACAGAAGCCACCAGCAGCGACAGCGGCAGGACCGCGACCGCTTCGTCAACGACCTGATGGAAGCCCTCAACATTCCGTTGCAACGCTTTACGCCATCGATGTCGCTCGACGTTTCCGGGCACTTCGTGCCCGGTCCGTCAGCGCGTCAGGTACTTGCGCGGCCAGCGCGCTAAGGCAGCCAGCGCCGCACACACTCCGCCCGCGATGAATGTCTTGTACGCGATGAGGATTCCAGCCGACCAGAGCAGCGATGAACCATGAATGAAGCAGAGCACCGCCAATATGGCGGCCGGAAGGCCGACGACAAAAGCCAGAAGGGAGGCAAACGGGCGAAGCGCAAGCCGCAGGCCCGGATTGAGTGACATTCTCCGCATAGTCTGCCCTCCCTTATGATGACGTGTCCCTGACCTTATTTGTTGTCCTGTGCAGCAGGAGGCCGAGGCGGCTCAAGCCAGAGCGGCGCAGCACAGGCCTGTCGCCCGCCCTGATCGAAAGCATGAGCACGGCAGGCTGATAGGACAGCCGGAATGTCGTTATTCCGGACCAGTTCAATCAGGGCCGTCTCCGCGCCCGGGCCATGCTCCTGTAGCGCCGCGAACAGCGCACCCTTGTCGTAAAGACCGTTCGTCCTGCCGTTTTTCCAGCCCGTGCCGTATCCGACACAGGCCGCCGTGATGGCAAGCACTCCGGCAATGCCGCCCGCCATGAGCAGCGTCTTGAGCTTGACCGTGCGTTCCTGAACCTTCACCTGCGAAGCAGTCAGCTTCAGGAGTTGGGGAGCCAGTTCTTGAACGATTCCGGCTTTCTGGCCTTCAAGTTCCAGCCGTCCAGCTTCGACCGCATCGCTTCGCGCGCGATCGAGGTCCGCGCTGATGTCGCGATACTTGTTGAACGTCGCCTTGTAGAGCGCGGCCTGAGCACCCAGCGTCTCGGACATCGCGTGCAGGGCAACACCCAACGGATCATCCGTCAGGTGCGCCTTGGCAATCGCCAACTGTAGATCCTGTCTCGCGCTGGCGATCGCGCCTTCAAAATCGTCTGCCGGTTCGTCCTGGCTTACGGAAGCCATGACGTGATCCCAGCAAACCGGCGGTCCATCGCTTCGAGCCATGTCCGGACCTTCGAGCGGTCGAACATCCCGAGGGGAGGCGTGGTCAGGCCGTCGCGTGCGGCGCTGAACAAGCTCCGGCGGCTTTCGACGGCTGCCGCCGCATTGAGCCGGGGCATCCACAGCGGAACCGCGCCGTCCGTGACTTCATCCACGACCACGGCGCTTGTCAGCAGACGACCGAACGACTGGTCGCGGGTATGACCGATTTCCTTGGAGGCCTCGTTGAACACGATTGCCCGCGCGTCCGGTGAAAAACCACGCTCACGCAGCGTCGCGATCGGGGCCAGATCATCGACCTGCGATCCGACCAGCGAGATCAGGACGGGGACCGCACCGGCCTCGGCAATCGCTGACGCGAAACCCGGCATTTCGGCTGCCGTCTCGCGCAGTGTGGTATCGCCGCCGCCAAGATCGAGAACCGCTGTCGTCTGGTTCTCGACAGCGTATTCGATGAACCGCTGCATCCACTGCGCAACGCCTGCGGGATCGTCCGTGTTCGGTCGCGCCACGTCCTGAAAATACGACGAGAACGACGCATTGGTCGGGTCCAGGTCCGCCATAAGGATCGGCCGGTTGCCCAGCAGCGCACGTTCGGCCGCCCAACGTAGGAATGTGGTCTTGCCGGTCTTGCCGCGTCCGTTGACGAAGACGATTTTCGTCTTGCCGCTCAGGTCCATACCCTCGGCAATCATCGGCTCGGCTTCTTCGACCTTACGCGGCGTGAAGGGTTTCACGTCAAAGACGGGTTCCTGCGCGAGCGTCTGGTTCAGATCGAACTTCGCAGGCTGGACCGGCTTCTTGGCAGCAGGCGCAGGGTTTTTGTTGCCTGATTTCGTGTCGCTCATTATGATTCCTCAGTCTTTACAGGACGATTAGTTAGCATTGCTAAAGCATCGGCTCTTGAGCGTTTCGGCCGCTCAGGAGCCGTTTGCGTTTTTACCGCCTTTGGTTCGGCTGTCGGGGGTAAAGGGGTTCGCAGCGAGATCGGCTTGAACTCCGGTTCGCCTTCCATCCTTTCCGGGGCCTGTTCCAACCACGCTGGCGAGGGGTCCGCTGATGGGCTGATGGACGAGGCAGCAGGAGCCGGTTTCACGCCTCCCGGGACAACTGGCGTTCTCGCGGGAACCGCTCGAACTGTCGTCGCCTCTGACCTGTCCTTTCGCGCCTTGTACGCTTTCGCGCGCAAGATCGACCCCTTCATGGGCACCGCGGTTTTATACGTGATGCGCGCACGAGCCATCGCCCGGCCGACATCATCCCAAGACCAGCCCGCACTCACCATCGCACTAAGCTCCGGCTCATGAGCGCGTATCCACGGCATCACTTGATCCTGTGGGGTCCAGTCCTGGCTGAACCGATCCGCAGCCTCCTGCAATTCCTCTTCAGTGCGAGGACGTTTGCTCGGAACTCCACGGATGGTCTGTCTGTTGGCGTTTTTCATGGCTTGAGAAAAATTGCATTTTTCTTCCCGTCCGTCACCTTATTTTTTTATTCCGTAGCCTCTAGCGTGCCCTCTTTTGTAGCCTCTGCCGTATCCTCTTTTGTGTCCTGAGACGTGGCCTCTTTCGTGTCCTCTATCGTATCCTTCCGTGAGAGGTAGGAAGGTGAAGGGTGAGTGGCTTTTTTTCTACAGACCAAGTCATGCTAGACGCATGGGGTGAAAAGGTGCGAAAAGAGGGCACTGATTCCGGCGCATCGCCTTCCGATTCATTGCTCACGTTTTCGTGATAATGCCGGGAATAAGGAGCCCGAACCCTCATGGCGAAAGACACCGACGGGGCCTATCTCGCCCATGTTTCCGATACGCTGGAAGAGCACGGCAAGCAGCTCTCGGCCATTCAGACCGTCCTCGGGATGATGCTCGACACGCTTCAGGCGCAGACCGAAATGTTGACCGAAGTGCTGGCAGCCGCCAGAGACGAGCCGGGTGATTCTCCGGTTGCGCAGGCCCTCACCAACCTGACAGCCGCCGTGAGCGAGAACACCCAGGCCGTCAACACGATGGCCGAAAGCATGAACGATATGGCGTCTCAGCTTGTCGCTTCCGGTCACGAGGCGCCTGACACCCCGGCACCCTGATGCTGACCTATCGGACAGGCGCGGCCGGGGCCACGTCCGCCGCCAAGGCCATGAGTGAGCACCTGCTTCAGCAGACCCTTCCGCCCGAGATGGCCGTGATGGCGGAGTACTACGCGCAGGGTGTAAGACCCCCGACCCCGGCCGAGGCCGCTGCCACCCGCTATGCTGGCACCACGAGCGGGATGGATGACCTGGCCGACACGCTGGCAATGGAAATCGACCGCCTGCGAGAAGCCACGTCCGATTCGGACGACGTGCTGGCAGTCCGCGCAGCCGGAACCTTCGTGGCGGCCAATCTGATCGACCGGGCCAAAGCCGAGGAATTGTTGCAGCAACGCGCCGTGCCCTTCACTGCCGACGCACTTGATAGCGAGATCCGCAATGCCAGCGCCGCACGCGACTACAGCAGTGCGACAGCCGTCCCACGCCGGGACATGAATCCCGAACTGGCCGCGCGACTTGGGGTCGACCCCACGAAGGGCCTGACACCCGCCGAGGTCGCTCACCTTCTGAACGGGCAGCGAGCAGACGGACAGGATATTCCGGGGAAGACGAAAAGATCGGCCACGGAAGCAATCGGCAAAATCTTCGAGATGGATGAAAGCCGATTGCCCACGAGAACCGAACTGGAAGCCGTTCTGGCGGGCAAGACGGTTTCTGGCGGCGAGATACCTACCAAGAAAGCCGAACGGGCTGTACGGCGTTTTACGGCCGTCCTTGGTGCCGATGCGGCCAGCCTGACCAATGACCAACGCGAAAACATCCTGTCCGGGCGTATGGCCGACGGGCAGGAGTTGAGTGTGTCCGAATATCACGAGCGCATGGACACCAGTCGCGCCCGGATCGGGTATGTGGATTTCACCTTTTCCGCCCCCAAATCGGTTTCCGTTGCATGGGCATTCGCCCCGACGGAAGCCGAGCGCGGAATCATCCTTCAGGCACATCACGACGCGATCGCCTCGACCATGCAGGAAGTGGAAAAGGTGATTGGACGAGCGCGGAAAGGCGACGCCGGAAAAGATGGCTGGGACCCCGCATCCATCGGCTGGGTGTCCTTCGATCATTATACGGCACGGCCGACCGTTGAGATCATCCGGACAGATGACCAGGGCGAGGTCTTTACCGAGCTGCATACGCTCCGTCAGGGAGGGGGCCGGGTGCCAGGAGATATGCAGCTCCACACGCATACTGCCATTCTGAACGCGGCACTGACCGACGAGGGCCGCATGGGCGGTCTGTGGCTCGATCAGCTTAACGGCAAGGTCAAGGAGTGGGGAGCGGTCTATCAGGCCCACCTAGCGACGAACCTGCGCAAGCAGGGGGTCGATATGGTGCTGGACGAGCGCACGGAAATGGGCAGGGTTGCGGCCATTCCCGAGAGTGTCTGTGAACAGTTCAGCCGCCGCACGCTTTCAGGAACGGCCGCCGCGCGCGCCTATGCGGCAGGGCAGGGTCTTGATTGGGATACCCTCGATGCCAAGCGCAAAATCGGTCTTATCAAGCAGGGGGTGCAAGATCCACGCGGCGCGAAGTCGGACGATCTTACCGACATGGCCTCATGGCAGCACACAGCCGCAGAGATCGGATACAAGCACCGGAGTGTTCTCCGGCCCGATGAAATCGCACCCGAACGCGAACGGGCCGAGCGCCTGGAACACGCCTATGAAGCCGCGCAGCATGTCTTTGACAAGCAGCTTCAGCAGCGCGCATCTCTTGATGGTTCTGATGCCCGGATCGCCGCCGCCAAAGGATTGATCGCAGCGGGGATCGACACAGCGGCCGACATCAACGCCGTGACCGCAGCCATGCGCAACCGCGGCGTCCGCCAGCATGGACGGCAAACCTCCCTGATCTGGGGAGAAGTCAAAGACCCGGAAGGCAGAGAGCGGGTCGGAATCACGACCGCCCTTCACGAAAGCGAAGAGCACGACCTGATCCGCATGACGCGCGCGGCCGCGAAGGATCGCAGAGGCGCACTCACGGACAAGCAGATTGACCAAGCCGTGAAGGCCCATCCCGAACTCAGTTTCGAGAACGCGCACGGGCAGGCCCAACGCGCGATGATGGAAGATCTAGGGAAGGGCGGTCAGGTCGTTGTCGGAATCGGCGTTGCTGGTTCAGGAAAAACCACACTCCTGAAGCCGCTCGTAACCGCGTGGAAGCAGCAGGGTCGGGACGTTCACGGCATTGCCTTGGCCTGGCGACAGTCCGACGATCTGTCTGCTACGGGTATGGAAGTCGCCAAGACCCGCGCTCTGGAATCCTTCCTGCGCCGGATCGATAGCGGCAAGCTCAAACTCACCAAGAAATCCGTCGTCGTCGTTGACGAACTCAGCCTCTTGGGCACACGCCAGCTCAATGACATCCTCAGGAAGCGAGAGGACATCGGCTTCAAGTTGGTGATGATCGGTGACCCGAAACAGATGCAGTCCGTTGAGGCCGGCGCGGTTATCGAATTACTGCAACGAGGGCTGGGCAAGGAAAACATACCCCTCTTGGGGACATCCACGCGCCAGATTCAGCAGGAAGAGCGCGAAACCACCCTCATGTTTCGCAACGGGCAAACCGAGGAAGCCGTCAAGCGGAAGGCGGAAAATGGAACCCTGCATGTCGCACCGGGAGGCTACGAGGAAGCCATCAAGGCCGTGGTCGATCTCTGGGAGCAACGCCGCACGGAGAATGCCGAGCGCGACAAATACACCCTTTCGATCTCCACCCCGACGAATGCTGACGCCCACAACATTAGCCGCGCGATCCGCGATCGCCGGCGTGAGCTTGGGGAAATCGGCGCGGATCTGATTACCATCAAGGCACAGGCTACCGGAGAAAATACCTCTTATGACCTGCCTCTGGCACGCGGCGACAAGGTTCGCCTGTTCCAGCGGACGAATGCCCGCTTCCTCGGCACCAATTCGGGCGGAAATCTCGGCCGCAACGGCACTGTGGTTGAAGTCCGCGACATACGCGAAGAGGGGCTGGTTCTGCGAGGGGCCAATGGCCGGAATGGGCTGGTGAAATGGGACTCCCTCAAGGATAAGGAAACCGGTCGGTTTCTGCTATCCTATGGGGACGCGATGACCACCAATACCAGCCAGGGAGTCACCGTCACCGAGCATATTTTTGCTATTCCGGCCGGGTCACGAAATGTCACGGCGTTCGGTGCTTACACTTCGTCCAGCCGACACCGGGAGCAGACCTTTATCGTCACATCGGATGGCGCTGAACGGAGCGAGATTGCCGGCAGACGGCCTCTCGGGGATCAGCGCACAATTACCGCAACCGATGTCCAGAAAAATATCATCCGGAACTTCGAGCGGCAGCCGGAAAAAGAGACAGCACACGCCCTTTTGGAACGAGCAGAGAATATCCGGCGTGGCACCGTACGCGCCATGCAGCAGACAAAACAGGGTCTGGAAGTGCGGGAAGGAGAGGGCAAACAACGTGCTACCTTGGCAGGCCGTTTCTCAACCCGCCGCCACGAACACCAGGCATCCGAGGGCCTTAAAAACACGGCTGAAGCCATGAAGAACCGAAAGGGTATGATGGATCGGTTGCGTGAAATGACGGAAGCCTTGAAAGCGAAGGTCAGAACCATTCTCGCGCGCAAAACCGATGCCAAGGCACAGGAAAAGCAAAAAAAGCGGCGTAGTGCGCGCCTATAAGGTAGGGTCATGTCTGCAAATTATGAGCGTCCCAAGCCGATTGACACGATCCATTACCGGAAAGACTGTATCTTCCGCATTCATTGTGGCTGCGGTCATTTCATTATTGAACCTCTCGGACAGTTTGCTGCTGCCCGTGGCATTCCAATAACTACTCGGATTTATAAGGTCATCGACCGCCTCAAATGTACAAAATGTGGCGGACGCCCAACAGCAGAAGTGACACGCTACTGACAATCTGGGGTCGTTTGCGGGAGGGGGCGAAATCCTACGCTAAGCTGAGAACGCGCTTCCCATAATCCCTGAGCTCGCCCTTCGGTCCGACATATCTGTATAGAGTGACGCGCTCGA
>NZ_JABCQF010000025.1 GCF_015244705.1 Gluconobacter potus | reverse complement strand
AATATGCGCCGCTTCCTTTTCCTCGAAAGATTGAACGCGAGCGCGTAGTCCTCCCACTGGCGATGGACCGTGATCTGCTCAAAACGCAGAGCGAAAGTCACCCCGGAAACCCTCAATCAAAGCGCTAAAAAACTAAAATCATCAGACAAGCGCATCAACAAACAGTTCTTCGATCCCTCCAGTTGTGAGGTCTGCAGGTGCTCCCTCATAACTTGTATTCTTTGCGGTATTCATTTCAGAGCCGTCGTTCAGGGAGCTGTCAGCTTCATCTGGTATGATATCAATCATGTCGCAGTTTCTTTTGCATGATAATACGTACGGGTGGCATTATTTTATGCGGTATCGTGATGGTTATTATATTTATTTGTGTTCTGCATTAAATAAAATAATCCATTATATGGAAACTCCATATATATATTATGTATTGGTTATCTTGCTTTCTTCTGTTCCATTTTCAGTTGCAAAAGCAGGAAGTATCCCATTCTCCCAAGCCGTTGAAGCGGCCTGGGCTGTCGATCCCGATCGGACTGAACTGAATACAAACTATCGCTCAGCAGCAGCACGGGCCGAGGCAGCCGGTTCCTGGTTTGCCGGCGGCCCGACTGTCTCCGGCCAGTATTTCGATGATCATGCCATTGGCAGCAATGAAGGATACACAACCTATCAGGGAGGCGTGTCTGTACCGCTCTGGCTGCCGGGACAAGGTAGCGCAACTGTGGGAGTTGCGAGAGCAGAAGCGCTTACCATCCAGGAACGGCTGCATGTGGCACGAATGGCGGTGGCCATGAGAGTTCTGGATACATCAGCCAACGTCGTTATGGCTCAGCGCCGACTGGCAATCGCACGCATCCAGAAAGACACACTGGAAAAAATCCGGGCCTCTGTAATCCGTGGAAAGCACATCGGAGAGATGACGCTTGCCGATCAGCAGATCATCGCTTCTGAAATCGCGAATGCAGCCAATGAATATTCCCAGTCCGAAGAGCAGGTCGAGACAGCGACCTCAGCGCTTCGTATCTTGCTGGGTCGCCCGACCGTCCCCGATATCCTCTCTTTTGACAATGTGGCGTTAGCGCATGACGGACTCTTCTCTGCCGAAGCTCTCGAAAATAATGACCCTCGCGTCAGAGCCGCCCGTCAGGCCGTGCGTACAGCGGAAGCTGGCGTGCATCTCGCCAAAGCCTCCTTCATGCCGAACCCTGAAGTTGGCGTCGCTGCAATTCACGAAAAACAGTATGGCAGCCCGTGGGACGACCGCGTGGGGGTAACAGTTTCCATCCCGCTTCCCAGCGATGTCCGCAACGTCCCCATGGAAACGGACGCCCGCAACAAGTTGGCTGCGGCTATCAATCAGGAGCAGCAGGCCCGCCGCAATGTCAGGCAGGAACTCGCTCAGGTTTTTTCTCATCTGACGGCCACGAAAGACATGTTCAGAAATTCTGTTCTGTCCGCTGAGAGTATGAACAGTCGCGCAAACGAGATGAATCGATCATGGCAGGTCGGTGAGACATCATTGGTCGAACTGTTACGAGCCAGATCCGCTGCCAGCAGGGCTTTGCAGCTCCGTAATCAGGCAGAAGTTGCCTGGCACGCCGCCATCATACGAACATTGATCGCAGCAGGAGAATTCCAGTGACTATTTCATCTGCCTCCATGAAAGACTGGAAATATTTACTCTGTGTCATGATTATTTTTCGCTTTACTGAGTCGCCTGCACGAGCCGCCGACAGTGCGCCGACTGTCGTAATGGGAGAGGCAGCGCAGAAGAACTCTGCTCTGGTAATCTCGATCGCAAGGAGTGGTACACTCGCAAAAAATCTGGATGCAATGGGAACCGTCACAGCCGAGGCGGGGCATGTCGTCCGTATTCACCCGGCAGGGTCCGGTAAAGTTCTGAATGTTGCTGTGGTACCTGGTCAGCATGTGCACAAAGGAGAGACGCTTCTTACCTATCAGGATCATTCATTACACCTGGTCCGCCTTGAAATGACAAGAGCGCAGGCGGCACTGGCGACAGCGTATGCGGCCTCTCAGAATGCGTCGTCAGCCTACCACCGGGGGTATGAACTGGAAGGCACAACAGTCGCAGCAGGAGAGACCAGGCGTCGCCTGGCCATATTCCAGGCAGCAAAAGACGACGTTATAGCTCGACAGGCTGATGTCGATACGCTGAAGCATCAACTTGAAGAAGAATACAACTCCGTTACGGAATCAGATAAAGCCCAGACCGGTCCGCTGGATGAGACATCGTCAATCATTGCGCCGACCACAGCGGAAGTACAGAGCGTGTTCGTTGGTGTGGCCGACGACATTTCCCCTGCGACGGAACTGATGGGTCTGACAGACATGTCCTCGGTATGGATTGTTTCTGACATCCTGCCTCAGGATGCTGCTCAGGTGATCCAGGGCGGCGAGCAGACCACCGAACTTACATCGGACACAGGGACGACATTACTGAAATCGAAAATAACTTCGGTAGGGAGTATGGCGGATCCGGTCACAGGCCTCGTCCGCGTCATAAGCACGGCCCCCAATCCAGATGGCAGTCTTCATCCAGGCATGTTCCTCAATACCCATCTGCCAACACGCGAAAAGACGGCAGGCATCATTGTGCCGGAGAACGCTGTCACAGAAATCAACGGCGTAAGCACTGTGTTTGTGTCGGTGAGTCCAAACCGGTTTCGAGCACAGGACGTGCATGTTGGTGTTACGGGCAATGGACAGAAAGTCATTACCTCTGGCCTCTCCGCAGGTGAGCGGATCGTAACGCAAGGCGCATTTGCCCTGAAGGCGGTGATGCTGGTGTCAGATATGAATGATGGAGACTAAGAGCGTCATGCGTAGCGTTCTCTCCGCCCTGCAGACCCGACGCTGGCTGGTCCTTGGGGTAATCTGCCTGACGTTCATCGCCGGGTGTATGATCGTGCGTGGCCTTCCCGTGGAAGCCGTGCCCGACATTTCGCCCCGGCAGGTGCTCGTTTCTGTTGTTGCTCCGGGCCTCGCTACGGAAGAAGTCGAACGGCTGATCACCTTTCCGATCGAGGCCAGTATGGCCGGCATCCCGGAGATGACAGATCTCCGGTCGGTCTCCCGTTCAGGAGTCTCGGTCGTTTACATCCAGTTCGCGGATGAGACGGACATCAATCTTGACCGTGCCCGTGTGGAAGAACGGATTCAGCAGGCCAGAGGCACGATATCTGTGCCGGGAGTCAGTGTGAATATCGGGCCACTCGCTACAGGCCTTGGTGAAATCATGCAGTTGCAGATCAAAGGCGACGGTTATTCGCTGATGGATCTGAACCGTCTGATGACATGGACTGTCGCGCCGCAGTTGAAACTGGTTCCAGGCGTCGTGGACGTCAACGTGAACGGCGGTGCCGAACAGACATTTCAGGTCTCTCTCGATCAGGCCCGCCTTATGGCACTGGGTGTGTCAGTTGATGACGTTTTCCGAGCGGTGGATGGCAATAACTCCGCATCAGGAGGTGGATGGATTGAGCATGGTGAAGAACAGCAAATCGTTGTCGGACGCGGCCTGATCGGTTCACTTGACGACTTTGGGTCCATTCCCGTCCGGACCAACACCAACGGTTCCGCCATTTTCCTGCGGGATTTCGGGCACATTTCCATGGGACCGAGAACACGACTGGGGGCCGTCACGCGTGATGGTCAGGGCGAGGTTGTCATTGGCGTCATCATGATGCGCATGGGAGCGAGTTCCGACACCACCTTAGCCGCCATCGAAGAGGCACTTCCCGGTATTCGTCAGTCTCTCCCTAAAGGCGTGACGCTTGAGCCTTATTATGTGCGTTCGACGCTGACAGACAGTACCATCAGGACCGTAAAGGAAAATCTTGTCGTTGGAGCACTCCTGGTCATCAGTGTTCTGATCGTGGTGATCGGTGACTGGCGGGCCTCCCTGGTCATCGCCTCTGTCATCCCGTTTGCGCTCGTCTGCGCCATGGCTGGAATGCGCTGGTTCGGAATTTCCGCCAATCTGCTCAGCCTCGGCGCCATCGACTTCGGCATGATCGTCGACAGTTCGCTCGTCGTGGTTGAAAATCTCATGACCCATCGTGCGCGTGACCGGGCCAGTGGACAGACTACGCCGCTGGCTTCCCTCGCAGTCTCAGCGGCAACCGAAGTCCTCCGTCCCGTAAGTTTCGGCATTCTTGTTATTGTGATGGTCTACCTGCCGATCCTGACATTGCAGGATATCGAGGGAAAAATGTTTCGCCCCATGGCGCAGACGGTCATCATGGCCCTGCTGGCCTCTCTGTTTTACTGTATTGTCGGGATACCGGTGATTGGGGCTTTGGCGATGAGGTCTGCCAACCATCATGACGATACCCGTCTGGTTGCTTTTCTTCGTCGTGGTTATGGTCCCATGCTAAACTGGTGTGAAAACCGACCACGGACCTTGTTTGGCACAACTTTCGCGATTTTTGCTTTTTCTGTCTGGACCGGTCTGCATCTGGGTGGCGAATTCATTCCGTCTCTCGATGAGGGGGCCCTGACGGTAACTACGACACGACTGCCCAGCATTTCGCTGCCCGAGGCCCTGAAGGAGGTTAGCCTTCAGGAGCGTATTCTGCGTCGCTTTCCCGAGGTTACCAGCGTTGTCAGCAATACAGGAACATCAGCCATTCCGACTGATCCGATGGGTGTTAACGAGACAGACAGTTTCATTTTTCTGAAGCCACCATCACAGTGGACCACAGCGCATACACAGGAGGGACTCGTTACGGCAATGAGTCAGGTGCTGGGCACTGAACTGCCTGGAATGGAGCAGTCATGGAGCCAGCCAGTGCAGATGCGGATGGATGACCTCCTGTCCGGTGTCAGGACCCAGATTGCCGTTTCGATCTATGGGGATGATCTCGCTACGCTGGCGCGTCTGGGGGACAGGGTAGCAAGCATCATGAAAACCATTCCCGGTGCGGCCGACGTGGCTCCACAGGGAGATGGTACTGTTTCTTTCATCCATATCGACATTAATCGTCGAAAGGCGGCACGGCTGGGTATTTCCCAGCAGGAACTTCTGAACGTGGTCGAAGCGGTCGGTGGTCATATTGGACGGCCCGTAACAGTTGGTAACGCCCTGATCAGCACGCAGGTCCGTTTCGATCCAGCCCAGGCAGGCACACGTGACCAGATTGCCCGCCTAAGGGTACGCCGTGCCGATGGCCGAGGAGCGGTCCTGCTTTCAGAAATCGCGGAGGTCACGGTACAGGACGGTCCTCCCCGTATCAGCCGGGATAATATCCGCCGTCGTCTGATCGTACAGGCCAATGTTCGTGGACGAGACCTCAGCTCCTTTGTTACCGAAGCACAGAAGGCAGTCAGCAGAAAAATCACCATGCCTCCCGGTTATCGCATCGTGTGGGCGGGTCAGTTCCAGAACCTGAAATCAGCCATGGCACGTCTGGGAGTTGTCGTGCCGATCGCATTGGTATTGATTTTTGCCCTGCTTGTCATTGCGCTGAATTCCGTCTGGCTGGCCGGACTTGTTTTCGTCAATCTGCCAGTTGCCACGACAGGTGGCATCCTGGCCCTCGCTCTGCGTGGCCTGCCATTCAGCGTCTCCGCGGGGATCGGGTTTATTGCGCTGTTTGGTGTGGCGGTTCTGAATGGCGTGGTACTCATCACCGCCATTAATTCGCTGCGCGTGGCGGGCCTGAATGCTGCTCGTGCCGCATATGAAGCCGCGGAAGAACGTTTCCGGCCGGTCATGGCGACAGCTCTGGTCGCCAGTCTTGGTTTCATTCCCATGGCAGTCTCAACCAGTGCCGGCGCCGAAGTTGAACGCCCTCTGGCTACGGTCGTTATTGGTGGTCTGATCTCCTCGACACTCCTTACCCTGCTTGTGCTGCCCTCTCTCTACGCGCGTATCATGAAAAATCGCATTGCATGAAAATCCTGATTATCGAAGACGAACCTGCACTGGGCTCGGCAGTAAGAGACCGTGTGCGCCAGGCCGGACACGTCGTCGACTGGTTCAAGACCCTGACCGATGCCCGTGCAGCCCTGATCGCCTCTTCTTATGATTTCCTGCTTCTGGATCTTGGTCTTCCAGACGGTAATGGTCGGGCCCTGCTGCGGGAAATCCGGCGGGACTGTTCATCTCTGGCCATCCTGATCACGACAGCTCAGGATCAGGTCAGTGACAGGATCGCGGGGCTGTCAGAAGGCGCGGATGATTATATTGTCAAACCTTATGATCTCGACGAACTCGTCGCCCGTATTGACGCTGTTGCCAGACGTTATGCGGCCCTGCCAGACAATGTGGTCATGATTGGTACTATCAGGATCGACCTCGCGCGCCGTCAGCTTGAACGCGATGGACAGACAGTCGATCTGTCTGCGCGTGAATGGGCTATTGTCGAACTTCTTGCGCGCCGGCCTGGAGCAGTCTGCAGTCGTGAGCAGATTGAAGACGCCCTTTATGGTCTCAGTGACGATGTGGAAAGCAACGCCATTGAAGTTTTCGTCAGCAGGATAAGGAAGAAAACCGGACCGGGTCTGATCATGACGGTCAGGGGGAGAGGCTATTGTCTCGCGGAGAACACGTCCCGATGAAGCGCTGGAGTCTGGCGTCCCGTATCGTGTCCGGAACACTGATCATCGTGCTTGGTGCCCTGGTGCTTCTCAGTATTCTTGTTGCGGCCTTTACCCGCTATGAAGTTACGGAGCGTCTTGACAACTCGTTACAGGAAGTGGCCGAGCGTCTGGAGTTTGTCATCAGTGAACTGGACAGAACCGACAGGGCTTCTGCCACCCCAGGTGGTCAGATCGCGCAACTCCCCGGGGTGAACCGGCGAACGTTGGCCTACCAGATCACCACACCGGACGGTCGCCTTGAGGTCAGGTCACAGAATGCGCCGGAGACGCTATTCGTACCACGTCTGAAGTCAGGATTTTACAACATCTCATTATTCAGAGTGTATGTCGTACCATCAGCGTCTGGTCGCCATTACATTCTGGTGGGTGAGCCGACTTTTCACAGAAATGAAGCTGTCAGGCGGGCTATTCTGATTTCAGTTCTGCCAATGGTAATATTTTTCCCGGCGATCTGGATTTTGGTCCGCTGGCGTGTCCGTCGCGCCATGCGTCCTCTGACCAGCCTTCAGCAGGAAATCAGGAGCCGGGGAGGATCGAATCTGGCACCCGTTCCCCCATTGGATCTCCCCGAAGAACTGGTGTCCATTCACTCGGCCGTCAATCTCCTGCTTGAACGTCTGAAAATGGCGCTTTCGACAGAGCGCGCTTTTGCGGCCAACGCGGCCCATGAGTTGCGTAATCCAGTAGGAGCGCTTCTTGCACAGGTTCAGGTTCTCAGGAATTTTCTTGTAGGGTCGGACTATGAAGAGCGTGCAACGATCATCATGCAGCAGGCCCGCAGAATTGGCCGGATGATGGAAAAGCTGCTTCAGCTTTCACGAGCGACATCAGGGATCGCACTCACCGGGAGCATGTTCGATCTGGTGCCTGTCATTCGATTTCTGGCAGAAGAACTTGAGCGGGAAAAAAACCAGACGATTGAATTTTCTGGAGCATCTCATCTCATGATCCGGGGCGATATGGATGCAACAGGTATCCTGTTTCGCAATCTTCTCGAAAACGCCGTTCTTCATGGTTCATCTGTGCAAGCCGTCAGTGTGATCATCACGCAAGATCATAAAGTCCTGATCTGCAATGATTGCGAAACGCTGCCATCTGAAGTTTTGCGGGATATGGAAAAGCCTTTCGTCAGAGGAGAGACCGATGCCGAAGGCAGCGGCCTCGGCATGGCGATTGCGCGACAGATAGCTCAGCAGCTGCATGCAGACATGGTGGTGAGTTCGCCTATACCTGGAACGGACAGAGGCGTCCTGGTGACAGTTCGATTGCAGGTCAGTTAGATCAAAGATTACGTCTGAACGGACCAGGAACTCTGACGCTCTATCCATCAAATCCTGGGACTAAACACATCGAACTGTTCCGCCATTTCCCGGCTCACAGCTTTTCAGGCAGGCAGTGTTCTGATCTGCGCTCGCTGTAGCGATCGACAAGGTAGTCGGCCCGGTCCCGCAATAGCCATGTGAACTTCATCAGTTCCTCCATGACATCCACCATGCGGTCATAGAGGGGAGACGGTTTCATCCGGTCGTCGTCACCGAACTGGGTATAGGCCATCGGCACACTGGACTGGTTGGGGATGGTGAACATCCGCATCCACCGGCCCAGCACCCGAAGGGCATTGACGGAATTGAAGCTCTGCGATCCACCCGAAACCTGCATGACGGCCAGCGTGCGGCCCTGCGTCGGGCGGATCGAGCCTTCGGACAATGGCAGCCAGTCGATCTGGTTCTTGAACACGGCAGTGATGTTGCCGTGCCGTTCGGGGCTACACCAGACCTGGCCTTCCGACCAGATCGAGAGTTCCCGCAGTTCCTGCACTTTCGGATGGGTCGCGGGCACGGAATCCGCTACCGGCAGGTCGGTCGGGTCGAACACCCGTGTCTCGGCGCCGAGGACTTTCAGAATGCGCTCTGCCTCCAGCACCAGCAGGCGACTGAACGAGCGGGGACGCAAAGAGCCATAGAGCAGAAGGATGCGCGGCGGATGATCCACACGCGGTTGCGGTTCCAGCCGCGCGAGATCGACCCGCTCGAGATACTCCGGATGCAAGGCTGGCAGCTCAGGTTCGGTCATATATATATATCGGTCCTGTCGTGTATTACGGGTGACTGATCCGGGGCAGCCATAGGGCCAACGCCGCGAGTGTTGCCAGCAGGACGAGCGGCGTAATCGCCAGTCCGACCTTCATATACTGCCCCCATGTGACCCGATGGTTCTTGGATGCCAGCACATGCAGCCACAGTAGTGTTGCGAGACTACCAATCGGCGTGAATTTCGGCCCGAGGTCGCAGCCGATGACGTTGGCATAGATCATCAGGTCGCGTGTCAGCGGCGTGATGTCACGGGCCTGCTGGATCGCCAGCGCCCCGACCAGCACACTCGGCATGTTGTTCATGATTGACGACAGAACAGCCGCCAGAAAGCCGGTGCCGATCGTGGCGATGAACGGTCCCTGATGGCCAAGCCAGACCAGTGCCGCCGCAAGGTGATCGGTCAGCCCGGCATTGCGCAGCCCGTAGACCACCAGATACATCCCCAGCGAGAAGATCACGATCTGCCACGGCGCGCCCCGGAGCACCCGGCGGATGGGAATGACCCGTCCATATCCGGCGACTGCCAGCAGGATGCCGGCAGCCAGGCAGGCCACGATACAGACCGAAATATGAAATGGCGCGGTCAGGAAATAAGCTGCCAGAATCAGGGCCAGCAGCGGAAAAGCCGCGCGGAACACAAGGTGGTCACGAATAGCCGAGACAGGTGCTGGCAGTTCAGAGACGGGGTAGGTCTGGGGCACCTGCCGCTGGTAATAGAGCCACAGGACGGCAAGTGTCGCGCCAAGGGCAGCCAGATCGACGGGGACCATGATCGCGGCGTAGCGGTCAAAGGGAATGTCGAAAAAATTGGCGCTGACGATGTTCACCAGATTGGAAATCACCAGCGGCAGGCTGGTGGTATCCGCGACAAAGCCGGTCGCGATGATGAAGGCCAGCGCCGCGCCATGGTTCAGACGGAGTTGTGTGAGGATGGCAATGACGATGGGCGTGAGCAGCAGGGCCGCACCGTCATTGGCGAACACGGCCGCGATGGCCGCCCCCAGTAGCACGATGAGGGGAAACAGCGTCCGGCCTCGCCCTTTGCCCCAGCGCACCACATGCAGGGCCGCCCAATGGAAGAACCCGGCCCCATCCAGAAGCAGCGAGATGATGATCAGCGCGACAAAGGTGAAGGTGGCGCCCCAGACGATGTGCCAGACGACAGGAATATCGTGCCAGTGGATGACATCGGTCGCCAGTGCCACGGCGGCACCGGCCATCGCACTCCAGCCGATGCCGAGACCCCGTGGCTGCCAGATGACGAAGACCAGCGTTGCAATGAAAATGGCGAGGGCCAGCATCAGACGATCCGCTTTCCGGCCTCATCCACGATCTTCTCGCCGTCCTCCCTGGCGAATGCGCCGCGCTGTGGGGAGGGAAGAATATCCAGCACCGTTTCGGACGGACGGCAGAGCGCAACACCGAGTGGCGTTGCGGCGATGGGCCGGTTGATCAGGATCGGGTGTGCGATCATGGCGTCGATCAGCGTATCATCGCTCAGGGCCGGGTTGTCGAGGCCGAGTTCGTGAAAGGGCGTGCCCTTTTCCCGCAGGATCGCGCGCACCGGAACCCCCATACGGGCGATCAGATCGACCAGTTCCGCGCGGCTGGGTGGCGTTTTCAGATATTCGATGATCCTGGGCTCCTCGCCGCTATTGCGGATCAGTGCCAGCACGTTGCGCGACGTGCCGCAGGCCGGATTGTGGTAGATGGTGACGGTCATGGGCAGGAGGCCGGGCTCGGGCTGCAGGAAGACAGGTTCGCGATCAGGGGCGCGCAGAGTTCGGGGCTGCCCGCACAGCAGTCCCTGACGAGGAAAAGCATCAGGTCGCGCAGGCGCGGAAGACACGCACGATAGACGATCAGCCGGCTATGGCGCTGCGAGGTCAGCAGGCCAGCGCGCGTCAGGGTGGCGAGATGGGCCGATATGGTGTTCTGCGGGACATCGAGGTGCCGCGCGACGTCCCCGGCGGGCAGCCCGTCCGGTTCTTGGCGCACCAGCAGGCGGAAGATCTCCAGCCGCGTGGACTGGGACAGCGCGTTGAGGGCCGAGAGTGCGGATTCTGTATCCATAAATCGACGATCACGGATATATGGGATGAAGTCAAGACTACCCAGGACATGCCTCGTTCAGAGCTTGGAACGCGGCTTCACACGCCGAACAGGCGGCCGATCCCGCCCGTGACGATCATTGCCACAATACCCCAGAACGTCACACGCAGTGCTGGGCGCAGAGGCGCTGCGCCGCCGGCAATCGCGCCAACGACCCCCAGAACAGCGAGAACCACGACGGACGTCAGGGACACGCCCCAGGACACCCACGCCACGGGCGTCAGAACCGCCGCCAGCACAGGCAGTAGTGCTCCGGATGAAAAGGCGGTTGCCGAGGCGAATGCCGCCTGTATGGGGCGTGCCGCCGTGGCTTCGGACAGACCCAGTTCATCCCTTGCATGGGCACCGAGCGCATCATGCTTCATGAGGGCAACGGCGACCTTGCGCGAGAGGTCTTTATCCAGCCCTCTCTTCTGATAAATCCCGGCCAGTTCGGTGACTTCGCCCTCCCAGTCCGTGACCAGTTCCTGTTTCTCGCGGGCGATGTCGGCGTGTTCGGAATCGGCCTGGGAACTGACCGAGACATACTCGCCCGCCGCCATGGACAGGGCGCCCGCGACAAGCGCGGACAGTCCCGCGACGAGAATGCTGCCGCGTGTCGCATGAGAACTGGCAACGCCGACGATGAGGCTGCCGGTCGACAGCGTTCCGTCATTGGCGCCGAGAACAGCCGCACGCAGCCATCCCAGTTT
>NZ_JABCQF010000024.1 GCF_015244705.1 Gluconobacter potus | reverse complement strand
CCGGGTTTTTCCGGTTCGGTCTTGCAGCCAGTTTGTGCGCGATACAGACGGTCCGCCGTTCCAACCCGGACGATCTCTCAGACGGAAATGTAGCCGACAGACGGGATGCGCCTTTTTATCCGACGTCGCGAAACACGCGCACGACGTCGAATAGGAAGCACAATTGTGGAGCGTGCGTCTTTACGATGCCGAAGACCGCGAGCCCGTGATGAGAATATCGACAAGGCGTTTTGCACTGCCTTCCCAGCCGGGACCGGCCGAGAAATTTGAAACGCCCGCCAGAGCGCGGAGCAGATCCAGAGGATCGATGTCGGCGCGGAACTCACCGGCGGCGATGGCGGCGGAGACAAGGCTGTTGACCGCGGCTTTGAGAACGTCGCCGGAATGCGCATAGAGCGCGCCCGTTCCCCCAACCAACCCGTTGAGTGCTGGGGCGATGACCTGCTTGGCGGCGATGTAATCCACGAACAGTCGCATCCATGCGCGCAGCGCCTCCACCGGTGGATGCTGCGCGGCCAGCACGGGAGCCGCTTCAGCAAGGCGATCCAGTTCAGCGCGATACACCGCCTCGATAAGAGCGTCGCGATTGGGAAAATGACGGTAGAGCGTGCCGATGCCAACGCCCGCACGCCGTGCGACTTCATCCAGGGGGATGTCCACTTCGCCCATCGTAAACGCGGTTTTGGCCACGTCCAGAAGCTGCTCCCGGTTGCGCTGTCCGTCGCTGCGCGGTCGGCGACGAGGTTTTTTCACGTCGGTCACCTGTCCTCCCCTTGTTAAACGGAGTGATGCTCCGTATATACAAAGCGGAGCGATGCTCCACATAAGACATTCCATGCCGCTTCGGCAAGGAATGGATGCACCATTTCAGGGAGTTCCACCCATGACTCAGGTTTTTGGCGCAACCTCAACGACTGATGATGTTCTCTCCGGCGTGTCCCTGAAGGGCAAGCGCGTTCTCGTGACCGGCGTTTCCGCCGGATTGGGTGTCGAAACAGCCCGGGCGCTGGCGGCTCATGGCGCGCATGTCGTAGGCGCGGTACGCGATCTGGCAAAAGCGGAGCACGCAACCGATCAGGTCCGCGAGGCTGCGGCGCAGGGAGGCGGTGCGTTCGAGCTTACCGCGCTGGACCTTGCGGATCTGGCGAGCGTACGCGCCTGCGCCGACCGTCTGAACGCGCAAGGCACTCCGTTCGATCTGGTTATCGCCAATGCGGGCGTCATGGCGACGCCGTTCGGACATACGAAAGACGGGTTCGAGACGCAGTTCGGCACCAATCATCTGGGACATTTCGTCCTGATCAACCGGATCGCCGGACTGCTGCGCGATGGTGCACGGGTGGTCAATGTGTCCTCGGCCGGACATCGCTTCGCCGACGTTGATCTGGACGACCCGAATTTCGACCATACGCCTTACGTGCCGTTCGTGGCCTATGGACGCTCCAAGACCGCCAACATTCTCTTTGCCGTCGCCTTTGATGCGCGGCATCGCTCACGGGGCGTGCGGGCAACGGCTGTTCACCCTGGTGGAATCATGACGGAACTGGTGCGGCACATGGCGCCTGGCGAGATCGACGCCATGGTAAGCCAGATCAACGAACAGGCTGTCGCCGACGGGCAGGAGCCGTTCCAATTCAAGACCATCCCGCAGGGTGCCGCAACCTCGGTGTGGGCTGGCGTCGTGGCTGATGCCGATGCAGTGGGAGCGCATTACTGCGAGGATTGTCACGTCAGCGATATGATCCCCGACGACCAGCCGATCAGTCTGGTCAATCCAGGGGTCCGCGCCTACGCTCTCGATCCGGCACACGCCGAGGCCCTGTGGACAAAAAGCGAGGAAATGGTCGGAGAACGCTTCGCCTGACGCGTTCACGCGAACAACACTTCGGGTCAGCACAGGTTCACGGCTGTGCCCGGGACGCCGACGACCACCGTAAGCCGTCGGCTTCTCCTATCCATGAGGATGTCCATACTCGTGCGCATTATCGTATTCGGCCTGCTTCTGTCGATTGTGATCCTGAACTGGTTATGGCCACTTCCTCTTCCGGTTGCCGTGAAACTTCTGGTGGCCGTCTTCGTCATCGTGGCGTCGCAATTCCAGTTCTGGAGCAGGCTCTCCTCCGGATCGATCTTTGCGCCGGAGTTCCCAAAACCGCTTATCATCCTGTTCAACTGGGCGGTCGGGACGATCCTGTTTCTCACGCTGTTTCAGCTCGCACTCGATCTCGGCGCGCTGGTGGTTGCGCTGGTCAGGTGGCAGCCGGTTCATATCGGCATCGAAGCCCGCATCGCAGTGGGTGGACTGGCCGGGCTGCTTGCGGGCATCGGCGTTGCCAATGCTCTGCGGCTGCCCCCTGTCAGGGACGTGACTGTCGTCATACGTGGATTGTCCCCGCTGTTCGACGGATACAGACTGCTCCAGCTGAGTGATCTGCATATTACGCGGCTTTTCTCTGCGGGATGGGCTGCCCGTGTCGTGGCGCGCGCCAATGCGGCCGATGCCGATCTGATCGTCGTGACGGGGGATTTCATCGACGGGTCGGTGGAGATGCGCCGTGCTGACATCGCACCGCTCGCAGGCCTGCGCGCCCCCGATGGCATACTGGCCGCTCCGGGCAACCATGAATATTTCTTCGATTATGCGGCCTGGATGCGCCATCTGTCGGCACTGGGTATCGATATGCTGGAAAACCGGCACAGGGTGATCACGCGCGACACGGCCCATCTGGTGATCGCCGGCGTGACGGATCGCTCGGCACGCGGCCACGGTCAGATGGGACCGGATCTTGACGCCGCGCTGGCGGGCTGTCCTGCCCATGCGCCGGTTGTCCAGCTCGATCATCAGCCTGGCGATGCCCGGGCAGCGGCGGCTCGGGGTGTGGCGCTTCAGCTCTCGGGCCATACGCATGGCGGGATGATCCGCGGCCTCGACCGGCTCGTGGCACGGGGCAATAACGGCTTTGTCTCCGGACGCTACCAGGTGGGTGGCATGACGCTCTATGTCAGCAACGGGACCGGTCTATGGCCCGGCTTTGCGCTCCGACTGGGCGTACCGTCCGAGATCACACGGTTTCATCTGCGTGCCGGATAAGGTTCAAGGCTGCCTGACAATCTCTTTCGGGTGCTGGGCAATCTCTGCCCCAGCAAGTCTCCCTCTGTGCAGTTAAATAAACGTTACGAAACGTCCTATAGGCTCTTCCAGAGTGGATATCCTGCTTGCTCCGCCAGGCTGCGTGTCTGTTAAGCGACCTCAAGCAGAAAAGCGGTGTGGGCTACATTCGTATGATCGGAATTTCAGAATATGCATCCTGTTCCTGCAAACCAGGCGCGGAGTTGCGGTAAGCTTCCATCGCGGCAAGATAGCCGTCGATTTCCATCCGGCGATCCCATATTCCTATAACCGCGCATTCCTCCGAGTTGCTGCCCAGCAGCGGTGGTGCAGGATGCAAGCTCTCCAGGTAACGACAGACCAGCGGTACTTCGCTGAGAATCATGCCATCATCAAATTCCAGGCAGGAACCGTGCATGATGGATTGAGTGTCCTGAATACGGTTGAAAACCGTTCTCTGCTCCGAATTAGAGAAGGATGGATAAGTGTAAAGCTTCATGTGAAGGCACACTTTCTGTTATTTCAGTCTCTGTCTGAGATGGATTATTCTTTTGCAGACCGTGCCGTCCGGCCGAACAGAATTTTCTTTCCCTCTTCCGTCACACCGGGCGCGCTGACAGGGCCTTGCCTTTTTCATAGGCCCGGATCGTTGCGGGGCGCTCGGCAATGCCTTCAAACCAGCGCTTCAGGTGCGGAAACTCTTCGAGGTTCTGCTGCTGGCGCTTCCACGGCACAACCCAGGGATAGCAGGCCATGTCGGCAATGCTGTAGTCAGTGCCGCCGAGAAATGGCACCTGCGCCAGACGCCGGTCCATCACGCCATACAGACGGTTGGTCTCGTTGATATAGCGGGTCATGGCGTAGGGAATTTTCTCCGGTGCATACTGTACGAAATGATGGTTTTGCCCCGCCATTGGCCCTAGACCGCCCACCTGCCAGAACAACCATTCGATGGCTGCCATGCGCCCCCTGATGTCCGTCGGCAGGAACTGCTCCGCCTTTTCCGCGAGATAGAGCAGGATGGCGCCGGATTCAAAAATGCTGATGGGTTCGCCGCCATCTTCCGGGTTCCGGTCGATAATCGCAGGCATGCGGTTATTGGGAGAAATGGCCAGAAACTCCGGCCGGAACTGATCACCCGCGCTGATATCAACAGTATGAATAGTGTAATCCATCCCTGCTTCTTCCAGGAAAAGCGTGATTTTGTGCCCGTTCGGGGTCGGCCAGTAGAAAAGATCGATCATGGGATGTCTCCTTTCTCAGACAATCGTTCGCTGCAACACGCCAGAGTAACGCGCATGCCCATAGTAACCGCTACTCACAACTGCGACATTGCACGACACCGCTGCGGCAAAGCCATATCCATCACGGGTTATGGAACCTGTTTGACGACCCATTTTTCCAGGGCTCTGACATTGTCCGTCATTTCCAAGCCGCCTGGCCGGATCAGTCCGTATAATGTTCCATCCGTGTCGAACCCGGCCGGCGCCAGAAGCCGGCCGGTCGCGATATCATCCATAGCGATGATACGGGGCGACAGAGCAACACCCAAACCATTGGCGGCGGCTTCCAGCATCATGAAATGATGGTCGTACAGACGGACATCGCGCGGTGTGGGCATGTCGGGCCGGGACACCAGCCAGTTCTTCCATCCCTCGGGCCGGGTGAGCGACCCGAGGGCCAGATAGCCCCCGTCGGCGAACCGCTGTGCCAGGTCAGGGCGCATGACCGGCCCGACCGCTTCCTGCGCAAGCGTGGTGACAGCCCAGTCGGGAGCAAGTGGGAAATCAAGGCGCCGGATTGCCAGCGTGATGCGGTCACGTGCGAAATCCAGCGCGCCGCCGCCGGTCGAAAGATGCACATCGATCCCCGGATGACGGTCCTGGAAGTCGGACAGGCGCGGGATCAGCCAGCGCATCGCCAGCGACCGCTCGCAGGACAGCACAATCGGCTGAGCATCGGATGACGACCGGATTTCGGTCAGCGATGCCGCGATCCCTTTCAGTGCATCGGTTGCTGCTTCTGCCAGACGCGAGCCATCCCGGGTCGGCCGCACCCCACGCCCATCCGGTTCCAGAAGCTGGAGTTTCAGATCATCAGCCAGCTTGGACACCCGACGGCTGACGGCTCCGTGAGTCAGGGCCAGTTCCGTAGCTGCCGCCCGCACTGAACCCAGGCGCACAACCGCTGCGAAGGCACGCAGATCATCCAGCGAGGGCATATCAGACCGCTTCATTGGTCAGTTTTTATCACCAGAACAGGTCAGTTCATATCGATATTCCGTGGGAATTGTTCCGTTAATATCACCAGAATGACTGAAGAAGCCTTTCACGAAGTTTTGCCACTGGCTGTCACGATGGGAGATCCCGCCGGGATCGGCCCGGAGATCGTGGCAAGGATGTTCCTGCGGCGACCATCACAACGGCACTGGATTGTCGTCGGTGATCCGTTGGTGATGCACCAGGCGCTGACAGCACTCGCCCCGTTGGCACGACTGCACCGGATCGCGAGGCCAGCCGAAGCCCGGTTCGAGGATGGAGTGCTGAATGTACTGGTCTCGTCAGAATGCACAGAACCGCCGCCCATAGGACAGATCAGTGCCGAGGGTGGCCGCGCCGCCTACGCGGCAGTCGTGACCGCAATTCATTTGGCAAAGGCGGGAGCAATCCGAGGCATTGTTACCGCGCCGATCCACAAGAAGGCACTTGCCGCTGCCGGACTGCACTATCCCGGCCATACCGAAATTCTTGCCGAACAGGCTGGCGGCGGGGAGGTTGCCATGATGCTGGCGAACGAGGACATCCGCGTCGTGCTGGTGACGATCCACTGTTCTCTCAGGGATGCGATCCAGCGCGCTGATTGCCCCGCCCAGATGGCAGCAATCCGGCTGGCTCATACGGGGGCACGCGCACTGGGCATCGAACGCCCGCGCATCGCCGTAGCGGCCCTCAATCCTCATGCAGGCGAGGGCGGCCTGTTTGGCGACGAAGAGACCCGTATCATCGGTCCCGCCATCACGCAGGCTCGCCGTGAAGGCATTGACGCCTCAGGCCCCTGGTCCGGTGATACGGTATTTATGCAAGCGCGCGAAGGTCGGTTCGACGTTGTGGTCGCGCAATATCATGACCAGGGACTGATTCCGGTCAAATACATGGGTCTGGCGCAGGGTGTGAACATTACCCTTGGTCTGCCCTTCACGCGTACGAGCCCCGATCACGGCACAGCCTTCGATATCGCAGGACGGGGCATTGCTGATTCATCCAGCCTGGAAGCAGCGTTCGATTATGCCCTTCGCCTCACCAATGGAGCCTCAGTATGAGCCGCCCCGAATTCATTTTCATGCTGACCCGCCATGACCGGACGGTGGAAAACGCAGCCGACCTGATCGAAACCGCTCGTGTGGCAGGTGTCCGCCATATCGGGTTCAAGGATATTGGTTTGCCGTTTGCGGAACTCCAGACGCTGGCCAGCACCATCCGTGGGGCTGGGGCAAAAACCTATCTGGAAGTCGTCTCCCTCGATCGCGACAGTGAACTCCGCTCAATACAGGCCGGGATCGCCCTGGGCGTCGATTATCTGCTGGGTGGCACGCATGTCGATGAGGCGCTGAAGCTGCTGGAAGGTACGTCGATCCGCTATTATCCCTTTCCCGGCCGGATCAGCGGGCATCCCAGCCTTCTTGAAGGGACCGAAACCGAAATCGTGCGCAGTGCAGTCGACCTCGTGGGCCGGCCTGGTGTCCATGGGTTGGATTTGTTGGCCTATCGGTTCGTGGGAAACGTGCCGAAGCTGATCCGGCAGGTCTGCGCTGCTGTGTCGAATAAGCCTGTCATCGTGGCCGGTTCGCTCGATCGGACGGAGCGTATCCGCGCCACTGCCTCGGCAGGTGCTGCGGGTTTTACGATCGGCACAGCCTTGCTCGACGGCGCTTTTCCCGCATTACCCGATCTGGCGCAACAGATCGGCTACGTCCAGACTATCGTTCGACAACTCTGACGGAGGAAATCAATGGAAAAAATAAACCTGACTCAGGCGTTCACGACATTTTCCGATTACTGGGGTCCCCGTGTGGCGGGTGACGTCAACACGTCCCAGATCAAGCTGGCAAAATTCAAGGGAATATTCGACTGGCATCATCACGAGCATGAGGACGAACTGTTTCTGGTTGTTTCCGGAACATTGCGCATGCATTTCCGGGAACGCGACGTCGACATCGAGGCCGGTGAATTCATCATTGTTCCGCATGGTGTCGAGCATTGTCCCGAGGCTTTAGGTGACGAATGCCATGTTGTTCTGCTGGAGCCGAATACGACTCTTAACACAGGCAATGTGACCACCGACCGGACCGTGCATACGCTGTCGCGGATATAATCTGAAATCCTACTACTGAGCGCTCAGGAATGCCTCAGAAAATTGAAGATATCTGTGCGGAAGTGAGCCAAACATATGTTTGGTTCTATCCTCGGACAACCCTGAAGCGGATCTGCCACAAGGCCGTGACACCGAGAAATGGTTGCCCATCTCGCATGAGTTTAATGGCGTCTCACAGAGAGCTTGATACGATCAGACAATCCATGCTCGATCTGCCTTTTTCCATGGACGAACGCTTGCGGAACTTGCGTCGACAAGACTTTTGCGGGTTTTTTTGTACCTTACCACCCCTACGTCCGATAAAGTAAAGATTGTGTTGAAAAACACTTACCGCGGTTGGTGGTGAGGACGGTCCTGAGGTCATCTTAGTCAGGCTTTGCACCTCATCCTGCTGCCACAGTCACCCGGGATGGGACGAGCTTGGCCATCTTGCGGAGGTTCTGGGCGGTTGCGACGGGGAGGAACTCATCATGAGCGCCCTTTGGACCACGCAACCGGCGGCGATCCAGTTTCAGTATCCGCTTGCGATGGGCAGATAGCATCTCAACTTTCTTTCGTTATCGACGTGCCGTGACATAGGCGTCCGTCAATGCGAGGCCGCAGGCCAGATCTCGAGCGCATGATTTTGCGTGCTAACGTATTCAGGGTGCAGCGCTGTCAAAATGCGCAATCGTCGCAATTATGAAGCGCGCAGCCTGATCGGTCGGTGCCGGTTCTTCGAAAACGTCAAATGATCGGGCGCGGCACTGTCCAAACTGAGACGACAGACCCACTAATGGGCGAGGTTCAGGTGAACCTCTTTGCATAACCGCCGCTCGGAGCGGATACCCATGCAATAGCCGATGATCAGCATAAGGATCAGCAGTTTGGGATGGATAGAAGGACGGTCAGTATCGCTATAGAACAAAGCCTTCTGAATCCCGATCCGCTCGCCCATCATTCGCATCGCCCTCCAACCTGAGGCGATACTGAATCAATAGGAAGCAATTACCGTAAGACAGATTTTTTCAACACGATCGTAAAAAAGTGGACATAGAATTTACGGAGGGGGCTGACTGACGGTCAGCTTGCGGTTTATCCAAAGACGGAACCGGACACGCCCGACTACCAAAAATATGCCAGGACAGTCATCATGCCGTCGGAGCGATATGGCAGAAGCACCATCGCGTGGGTCAGTCCGAGAGGGTAATGACGATTTTCCCGACATGGCTGCCAGTCATGAGATGGTCAAATGCCTCGCGCGCGTGGGCAAAGGGAAACACGCTGTCGATCACAGGCTTCAGGCCGGATGCGGTCCATACACGCACAAGGTCTTCCAGCATCGGCCTGTCACCCACAGCAACAGAACGGACGACTGCACCGCTGCTTTTGAGATGGAAGTAATCAATTCCCGGATTGTCACTACTCAGAAACCCGACCAGCACAACCTCTCCACCCCACCGAACAGCATCGAGAGACTGATTGATCGTCGCAGGACCACCGACTTCAACGACACAGTCCACGCCTGTTCCACCAGTGATGTCATCCTTGATGTATCGGCCCCAGTTCGGAATATCCCTGTAATTGACAATATGCTCCGCCCCCAATGCCTTCAACCGGTCGGCCTTTTCCGCACTGGACGTCGTTGAGATCACGGTCGCTCCCACGGCTTTGGCAAGCTGCACCGCAAACATCGAAACTCCGCCTGTCCCAAGGGTCAGGACTGTCTGTCCGGCTCGCATGGGGCGGGCGCCCGAAAGCGCGTTCCAGGCCGTCACGGCAGCACAGGGCAGTGTGGCTCCTTCCTCAAATGAGACCTTCTCCGGAAGAGGCACCACCGCTTCCTGTGAGACGACCTTGTATTCAGTCAGCCAGCCATCCGAACCGGTGCCGTAGCTTTCCAGCATCAAGCCAGTCGGCGGTCTGCCGCCCAGCCAGCGGGCATGAAAGCTGCTGACAACCCGATCTCCCGGGCGGAAAACCGTCACGTCTTCGCCGACACTGACGATTTCCCCCGCAGCATCGCTGCATGGGATAAGCCCAGACTTCGCTGGCCAGACATAGCGACCGAGAGTGGGTGCAATATCACGGTAATTCAGGGAAACAGCACGCACCTTTACAAGAACTTCTCCGCGCTGAGGTGTGGGCATCGGTTCACTGTGCACGGAAAGGTCACTGAGAGAAGAGAGGGCGTCGAAGCGCCACGCGCGCATGGACATGGCAGGTGTTTCCTTCAGCCAGGGGGGCAGCCGAAACCGCTGTTGCGCCTTTCTCTGTGCTATAGTGCTGTCGTCGTGACAAGAACGCACAAAAAAGTCCAATACCCACCAAAAGGTAACCATGCCCGATTCAGATATGAAAACCATCTACAATGCACGTCCCCGTTCCAGGTCGGCCGCCGATATGCAGTGCGCCATTCGCATTCTCGAAGGACGGTGGAAGATGATGATTCTGGCCTGGCTTTTTGAGGGGCCGGTCATGCGCTTTTCAGATCTTCAGAGAGCCATACCGGATATTTCACAGAAAATGCTGATCCAACAGCTTCGTGCACTGGAGCAGGAAAAGGTCATTTTCCGCACGGTCCACGCACAGGTTCCGCCCAAAGTCGAATACGGCCTGACGGACATTGGCAAAGCGCTCGGCCCGGTCTTCACGGCCCTGCTGGATTGGGCGGATTTGAGACGCGCGGTTAAGGCGTCCGATGCATAGCCGTTCAACGATCGGAAAGCAGGTCCGGTTTCGGGAACATGCTCATGGCCATGTAGCGTCGGGGATGTAGGCGAATGCGGAAATGGCAGTTCGCGCCGAAACCTCGCATTCGCAAGTTTATACCAACGGCTATCACCTACCTATTTGTATGCCCATTTTTTGAGATCGATAGATCGGATTATTCCAAGCGGAGCAAGCGGCATCGATAATTTGGCTGAGATTGTCGAATACGGTATTTGAAAACCAGGATCGGGACTTATTCTTTATGTCGCCAGTCTTTCAACTTTGCGAACATGCTTTCGATCAGATGGCGCTTTTTATACAGATGCCAGTTGTAAGGTGGCTTTGATTTCCTGTTCTTTTTCGGGGGGAATACAGGCGGTGATATTGCGTTCTGCAAGCGGTAACCTGATCCGGTTGCTGTCATAGTCTCTGTCCCCGATGACGTCTTCTGTCTCGTCGGGAATATCTGCCCGCAGCACGTCTGCGCCTTTGAAGTCACTGACCTGTCCCGCAGTCAGATGAAGGCGGACAGGCCAGTCCAGATCATCGCACACGGCATGGAGTTTTGAGCTCAGGTCACCTTTTGTCCGTCCGATATGGCGGGGAAAAGCTCCTTTTTGAGCAGGGACGCCGACGTCCGGTGCGCCTTGAGATGTCTTGCATCGATCATCATGCGCTTTGAACGGCCAGCCTGTTCTGTCAGGGCGACAAAGAACCTGTCAAAGACACCCAGGCGGCCCCACCGGATGAAGCGATTATACAAAGTCTTGTGCGGGCCATATGCTTTTCGGGGCGTCTTTCCACTGAAGGTCGTTGTGGATCACATAAACGATCCCGCTCAGAACACGCCGGTCATCCACGCGTGGCACTCCGTGCGCCAGAGGGAAAAACGGCTCAATCCACTCCATCTGGTTCTCAGACAGCAAAAACACGTTACTCACAGCCTCATCTCCATCGGTAAGCCTGTGAATCAGAACGCCTCGCTCAGTTCAATAAATTAATAGGTCCTGAGTCTAGCTCTCCTCATCCTTCTATTCGATAATAAGGCCGACAATCTGATTATCCTGTAACTGGAATTTCATCGTTCCCACGCCATTAAAACCTTTTCCCGTAACCTTGATGGTTACTGAATATCCCGTCATTATCGTATGAACATCAAGAGGAACGAGATGAGCATGGACGCCAATGTTGTCGCTTCGGTTCCAGCGGGCAATTCCAGCTCTTCCTTGATAGTTCCGTCCCCAGTCAGAGAGAAATGCATCTGCTGTAAAACAACTCAGGAAATTTGCTGTATCACCCGTATTCGTCGTTTCAATGAAGTGCGCGATTGGTGGTGGAAGATCGATTGCCACGTATTTTGGTCCTCTGGACGAATGAGAAGCCTTAAAATTAAGGCTTTACTATTGAGAAAGAGACTATCTCATTTTCCTTATCCAGATAATTACCACTTTCCCGGAAAGAAAATCCGGATGACACGAACAATAAAAAAAGAGCGACTAGGCCACGTTGACAAAAGATCTATACGGTCTGCCTGAGCTCTGATTCACTTCCTGGCTGTGGGATAACGGGCAGAGAGAGCAGGCATGGCACGAGGCGATCTGACGGATCAGGAATGGGCGATGATTGGTCCGCTTCTGCCGCCTGAGCGTGGACGTTGGGCACGTCCATCTGGAGACAATCGTCAGTTTCTCAATGGTATGCTGCATGTTCTACGAACGGGTTGCCCCTGGCGGGACATGCATAAGCGCTACGGCAAGTGGAACTCGGTCTATGTCCGGTTCCGGCGTTGGGCTGAACAGGGTGTCTGGGATGCTCTTTTACAGACCCTGGTAGATCTGGGGCTGACTGATAACTGGCAGCATATGATCGAC
>NZ_JABCQF010000023.1 GCF_015244705.1 Gluconobacter potus | reverse complement strand
AAACTGGGATGGCTGCGTGCGGCTGTTCTCGGCGCCAATGACGGAACGCTGTCGACCGGCAGCCTCATCGTCGGCGTTGCCAGTTCTCATGCGACACGCGGCAGCATTCTCATCGCGGGTTTGTCCGCACTTGTCGCAGGCGCCCTCTCCATGGCGGCGGGCGAGTATGTCTCGGTCAGTTCCCAGGCCGATTCTGAACACGCCGACATCGCCCGCGAGAAACAGGAACTGGTCACGGACTGGGAGGGCGAAGTCACCGAACTGGCCGGGATTTATCAGAAGAGAGGGCTGGATGAAGACCTCTCGCGCAAGGTCGCCGTTGCCCTCATGAAGCATGATGCGCTCGGTGCCCATGCAAGGGATGAACTGGGTTTGTCCGAGGCCACGGCGGCACGACCCATACAGGCGGCATTCGCCTCGGCAACCGCCTTTTCATCCGGAGCATTACTGCCCGTGCTGGCAGCTGTTCTGGCCCCCGTGGCGTGGGTATCCTGGGGCGTGTCCTTGACGTCCGTCGTGCTTCTCGCTGTTCTGGGGGTCGTTGGCGCGATTGCCGGCGGCGCAGCGCCTCTGCGCCCAGCACTGCGTGTGACGTTCTGGGGTATTGTGGCAATGATCGTCACGGGCGGGATCGGCCGCCTGTTCGGCGTGTGACGCCGCGTTCCAAGCTCTGAACGAGGCATGTCCTGGGTGGTCTTGACTTCATCCCATATATCCGTGATCGTCGATTTATGGATACAGAATCCGCACTCTCGGCCCTCAACGCCCTGTCCCAGTCCACGCGGCTGGAGATCTTCCGCCTGCTGGTGCGCCACGAACCGGACGGGCTGCCCGCCGGGGACGTCGCGCGGCACCTTGATGTCCCGCAGAACACGATCTCGGCCCATCTTGCCACCCTGACACGCGCGGGCCTGCTGACCTCGCAGCGCCACAGCCGGCTGATCGTCTATCGCGCCTGTCTTCCGAGCCTGCGGGGCCTGATGCTTTTCCTCGTCAGGGACTGCTGTGCGGGCAGCCCAGAACTCTGCGCGCCCCTGATCGCAAACCTGTCCTCCAGCTGTCCGTCCCCGGAATCCTGCCCATGACCGTCACCATCTACCACAATCCGGCCTGCGGCACGTCGCGCAACGTGCTGGCACTGATCCGCAATGCGGGAATCGCGCCCGCGATCATCGAATATCTGAAAACGCCACCCAGCCGTGCGGAACTGGTCGATCTGATCGCCCGTATGGGGGTTCCGGTGCGCACGGTCCTGCGGGAAAAGGGCACGCCCTTTCATGAACTCGGCCTCGATAATCCGGCCCTGAGCGATGATACGCTGATCGACGCCATGATCGCACACCCGATCCTGATCAACCGGCCCATCGTTGTCACACCGCTTGGCGTGAAACTCTGCCGTCCCTCCGAGGTGGTTCTGGACATTCTACCCACGCCACAGAAGGGTGCTTTCGCCAAGGAGGACGGCGAGAAGATCGTGGATGAGGCCGGGAAACGGATCGTCTGATGCTGGCCCTTGCCATTTTCATTGCAACACTGGTCTTCGTCATCTGGCAGCCACGGGGTCTGGGCATCGGCTGGAGTGCGATAGCCGGTGCCGCCGTGGCACTGGCGACCGGTGTCATCCACTGGCACGATATTCCTGTCGTGTGGCACATCGTCTGGGACGCGACCTTTACTTTTATCGCGTTGATCATCATCTCGCTGCTCCTGGATGGGGCCGGGTTCTTCCATTGGGCCGCCCTGCATGTCGTGCGCTGGGGCAAAGGGCGAGGCCGGACGCTGTTCCCGCTGATTGTGCTGCTGGGGGCGGCCATCGCGGCCGTGTTCGCCAATGATGGCGCGGCCCTGCTGCTGACACCGATCGTCATCGCCATCCTCACCCAGCTTCGCCTGAGCCCCGCCGCTTCGCTCGCCTTTATTATCGCGACCGGCTTTGTCGCGGATACAACCAGCTTGCCGCTGGTAATTTCCAATCTTGTGAACATCGTCAGCGCCAATTTCTTCGACATTCCCTTTGACCGCTACGCCGCGATCATGGTCCCCGTCGATCTGGCCGCCCTTGGCGCGACACTTGCCGTGCTGTGGCTCTGGTATCGGCGGCAGGTGCCCCAGACCTATCCCGTCGCCGAACTGCCAGCACCCGCCACCGCCATTCGTGACCGCCTTGTGTTTCGCGCGGCTTTTCCGCTGCTGGCCCTGGTGCTGGCGGCTTATTTCCTGACCGCGCCATTTCATATTCCGGTCTGTATCGTGGCTTGCCTGGCTGCCATTACCCTGCTGGCAGTTGCTGGATATGGAAGGGTCATTCCCATCCGTCGGGTGCTGCGCGACGCCCCGTGGCAGATCGTGATCTTCTCGCTGGGGATGTATCTGGTGGTCTACGGACTGCGCAATGCCGGGCTGACCGATCATCTGGCGGCGGCACTGGTCTGGCTTGGCCATCAGGGTCCGTTCACCGCCACGCTTGGCACCGGCTTTCTGGCGGCAGCCCTGTCGTCGGTTATGAACAACATGCCCAGCGTTCTGATCGGCGCGCTGGCGATCCAGCAGGCGCACGACATTACGCCTTTGACCCGCGATCTGATGGTTTACGCCAACGTCATTGGCTGTGACCTCGGGCCGAAATTCACGCCAATCGGCAGTCTCGCCACCCTGCTGTGGCTGCATGTGCTGGCATCCAAAAACCATCGGGTCACTTGGGGGCAATACATGACGGTGGGTCTGGTGATCACGCCACCCGTCCTGCTGGTCACACTTGCCGCACTGGCCTTGTGGCTGCCCCTGATCAGCCATCCCTGACAAGACCGAAGGATCTGACGGAACGATGTCCAAACCGGAAATGCCCGCCCTGCACCCGGAGTATCTCGAACAGGTCGATCTCGCACGATTGGAACCGCAACCACGGGTTGACCACCCACCACGCATCCTGCTGCTGTATGGCTCGCTGCGTCCTCGGTCCTTCAGCCGCCTGCTGGTGCTGGAGGCCGAACGCATCCTGAACGTACTGGGGGCCGAGACACGGGTGTTCGACCCAACCGGTCTTCCGATCGCGGATTCCGTACCGGCCACGCACCCGAAGGTGCAGGAACTGCGTGAACTCTCGATCTGGTCGGAAGGCCAGGTCTGGTGCAGCCCCGAACGCCACGGCAACATGACGGCAGTATTCAAGAACCAGATCGACTGGCTTCCCCTCACGGAAGGTTCGATCCGACCCACACAGGGCCGCACGCTGGCTGTCATGCAGGTCTCCGGCGGGTCACAGAGCTTCAATTCCGTCAACGCCCTGCGGGTGCTGGGCCGATGGATGCGGATGTTCACCATCCCTAACCAGTCCAGCGTGCCGATGGCCTACACCCAGTTCGGTGACGACGACCGAATGAAACCGTCTCCCCTTTATGACCGGATGGTGGACGTCATGGAGGAGTTGATGAAGTTCACTTGGCTGCTGCGGGACCGGGCCGACTACCTTGTCGATCGCTACAGCGAGCGCAGATCAGAACACCGCCTGCCTGAAAAGCTGTGAGCCGGGAAATGGCGGAACAGTTCGATGTTGTGATCGTGGGGGGTGGTCAGGCAGCACTCGCCGCCTCTTATTTCCTGCGCCGGGCCGGGCTGACCTATGTCATTCTGGACAACGGCGCACAGGCGGGAGGGGCGTGGGTGCATGGCTGGGACTCCCTGCATCTGTTCTCGCCGGCGTCCTACAGTTCGCTGCCCGGCTGGCCGATGCCAGACACACCGGATGGCAGCTATCCGACCCGTGACGAGGTGCTGGACTACCTGCGCCGGTACGAGGCGCGCTACACCCCGCCGATCCGCCGTCCTGTAACGGTCGGGCGCGTGGAACGGGCCGGTGGGAAATTCCTGAATATCCGCACAAACGCGGGCGATTTTCTGAGCCGCGCCGTCATCGGTGCGACCGGCACATGGTCGGCCCCGTTCATTCCTGATGTCGCGGGGCATGAATTCTTTGGCGGGACGCAGATCCATTCCGCGCACTATCAGATCCCCGCACCTTTTGCCGGTCGGCGCGTGCTCGTGGTCGGTGGCGGTAACTCCGGGGCGCAGATTCTGGCGGAAGTGTCACTGCTCGCGAACGCAACGTGGGTGACGCTGCAGGATCCGGTATTCCTGCCCGACGATGTGGATGGACGGGTTCTGTTCGAACGGGCGACCGCACGTGTCCTGGGCAACGCCGGCGCCATGCCGACAGGAGGCTTTGGCGATATCGTCATGGTGCCGCCCGTACGGGCCGCCCGGGAGCGCGGTGTCTTCCACGCGGTGCGCCCGTTCGTGCGCATGACGGCTACGGGCGTCGTCTGGCCCGGCGGACAGGAAGAAGCCATTGACGCGATCATCTGGTGTACAGGCTTCCGTCCCGCGCTCTCTGCATTTGCACCACTCGACGTGATCGAGCCGGACGGGCTGATCCACGTGAACGGGCAGCAGGCCATCAGGGAGCCACGCCTGTGGCTGCTGGGATATGGCTCTTGGTGCGGTCCCGCATCCGCAACCCTCCTGGGGGCGGGCCGTGTCGCGCGATCCATGATCCGGCAACTCACGGACTGGCTTGCATCACCGACACAGGATGTCCGCTTACCAAAACCTTGAGCGACTCTCTTTACGACCGACATGACGGCGACTGCCGCCTGTCTGCTCCTACATCACTGAGCAGACAGGCGGACTAGGGGGGGAAGCCGAATGTCTGCTTCAGAACTGGCCTGATCATAAACTGCCACCATGGGAGCACGTATAGTCCTTGAATTTTCCATGAGGATTTTTCAGATTCTGACACGTGAGGATGAGGCCGCATAACTATTTCGGGTAATCTTCCGTCAAATGCAGAATCGACTGGCTGCGAAAAAAGTCAGGAGAACTAATTATCAAACGGAGAAAGTGCTTCAATAATTCGGCATTCTGAAATATTACCTCCCCCGCATGATTCTATCATCGTAGAAAGTTCATGGCGCAATGCGATGAGATCCGCAATTTTGCGCTCAATTTCTGCCATATGGTCACGAGCAATTCTATCAACTGTCTTACAATCCTGGGTTCCCTGATCCGTTAGGGATAATAGAGCTCTTACCTGGTCTAATGAAAAACCCAGATCCCGAGATCGACGAATAAAAGACAGTCTCGCGAGTGCCTCATCATCATAAGTGCGATAATTGCCATCGGTCCGCTGTGGCGGAGCCAGAAGACCGATCCGTTCGTAATAGCGGATCGTCTCGACTTTGGTATTCGTCGCCTTCCCCAAGGCACCAATCGATCGCATTCCCTGCCTCTTGACCCTGTAGTTGCTACAGGGAGCATACATTAAAACAGATGATTCGTCAGGGAGGCGCTGGATGGCAGGAGGATGCTGTGGTGGATGCACAGATACGCCGCTACCAATCAATAAATCATGGCGGAGAGCGCTCCTGATCGCGCTTTTTCTCAATGCCAGCATGTTTGCCGTTGAAGCTGGGGCTGGCGTGTCGGTTGGATCTGCATCCGTACAGGCGGACGCGATTGATTTCCTTGGCGACAGCGCCAACTACGCAATAAGCCTCAGTGTTGCCGGAATGGCATTGCGATGGCGAGCTGGCGCGGCCTTTCTGAAAGGCCTGACCCTGTTCATGGCTGGGCTATGGGTAATGGCCAATGCTGGGTGGATAGTAATGAACAGCAACCATCCGCCTCACCCAGACGCAATGGGCGGCATTGGTCTGCTTGCCCTCGCGGTCAATCTGGCCTGTGCCCTCATATTATGGACACACCGGAAAGGTGATGCCAACCGCCGTTCTGTATGGATCTGCTCTCGTAATGATGCGATCGGAAATGTTGCCGTTGTGCTGGCAGCTCTGGGCGTGTTTGGCACTCGTTCTGCGTGGCCGGATATTGCGGTAGCTGCCATCCTTGCGATGCTTGGTATTAGTGGAGGTGTGCAGATTATGCGACAATCGAGAGTAGAACTAACAGATAACAAATCAGATATATCACGACATATCAATGTATAAATCATATAATACTCTAGAATATATTAAGCAGGTAAGGAGACGCACACGCTATAATGCGGCATTCATTCTCCTGATTTTTCCCCTGCTCTGTGGCTGTACAAATAGTGATCACTCAAATATTTCGCCGGAATCAGATGTCCAGAAATTTTCCAGCCGTCAATTTACGGATGCCGGATTGCAAGAATTCATTACAAAAGTTCTCGGACCAAACGTATCGAGTCAGGAAAACGCATGGGGCATCACTCGCCTGACGCTTGCTACCTTGTATTTTCATCCCGATATCCTTGTAGCTAAAGCTGAACTGGAAACGGCTCGCGCTGGAATCAAGACAGCCGGTCAACTGCCCAATCCCAGTTTCACGGTGCTGGGTGGCCCATCGGCTCATTACGTCGGCTACGGCGCGTCAATACTGATCGAATTTTTCGGCAGGCGTTATCACCGTATCAAAGAAGCCAGATATCGGGCTGCCGTCGCGCAATGGGAAGTCATCAATACTGCATGGAAACTACGCAGCGACACGCGGTCTGCTCTTCTCGGCGTCTGGGCTGTATCCGGGCGCCTCAAGCTTGTGGAAGAGACTGCGGCAGCTAAACGCGAACTCTTTACCCTGGAACAGGCACGTTTTGATCAGGGGCGAGCATCCGCTCTCGAAATATCGCAGGTACGGACGGAAATGATCCATGCCGAGTTGTCTGTCAGTGATCTGCGGCGCGAGTATGCCGTCCGTAAGGCAGCTCTGGCAGGAGCAATCGGGGTTCCTGCCGAAGCACTTGATTCCATTGCTCTTGATACAAAAGCATTTGATGTCTGTCCCGACCTCATGGAATACCGCGATTCACAGGACATGAGATACCAAGCCGTAATGCAACGCGCGGATCTGCGGGAACTTCTTGCGTCTTATGACGCCGCCCGACAGGCTCTACGGGTCGAAGTTTCCCGACGCTATCCCGATGTCACCATCAGTCCCGCCTATAACTGGGATATTTCAAATCGCTTTGAGGTAAATCCCTCTCTGCAAATTCCGATTTTCAATCAGAACGAAGGCCCCATAGCTGAAGCTGTTGGGCAGGAGCATGAGGCGGCGGCTCGTCTCCGGCGTGCAGAGAACACGGTGTTTAAGTCCATCTCGCAGGCTACGGCCAATTACCGCGGCACGACATCAATTCTGCTACAGGCGGATGAACTTGCCAAAACCGTACGGGTAAGGCTGAACCAGATGCAGCACCGCCTTCAGTCAGGCGCAATCGACCGACCAACGATGGTTATGACTCATATAGAGCAGATTCAAGCAGAGACCGCTCTTCTTGAAGCAGAAATTCAGCAACGGCAAGCCATAGGTCAGATCGAAGATGGCATGCAGCAGCCCATTTTTGATCACACCAGTGCCGCGCAGGTTTCCGGCCTGCTTGAAAATAACCAAAGGAACTCACCATGAAAGCGAGGGCCTTCTGGCTGCCTCTTGTAGGTCTTTCTGTCTTCCTAGTTCTAGGGCCTGTTAGATCTTAAAATACTTCCTATATTGTATGGATTGAAGAAGGAGACGGAACAGGCACTTTCACTGATGAGACATGGGCGATCTGGGAACCGCTGATTGAGGCGGTTCGGCCAAGGGGCAAGACACCGCCCCATGATCTGCGGCGTACGATAGCAGCGATCTTCTGGCGTCATGAGAATGGTGCGAAATGGCGAAGTATCCCCGCTGAGCTGGGTCCGTGGTGGCGGGCGGCGCAGCTTTTCATCCGCTGGGCGAAACTGGGGGTGTGGGAACGCCTGCTCGAACTGGTTCAGGACCACCACGGAGTGGCGCTGGGCATGACTTTTCTGGATGGCACGAACATCAGGGCTCACCACAAGGCGGCGGGAGCCCAAAAAAAGGGGCCTCTTTCGAAGAGCGAGACCATCGTGAAGCACTTGGCCGCTCTCGCGGCGGCTATGGCACAAAAGTGTGCGTGATCGCGGACGGACACGGAAAAGCCATTGGTTTCGCTCTGGCACCCGGACAGGCCCATGAACTGCCACTGGCGCCAGCCATGCTCGACGATCTCCCCTCTGTTCCCCTGTGGGTCGTGGCGGACAAAGGCTACGCGTCAGACGCCTTTCGTGAACGGATATGGGACATGGGAGCCCGACCGGCCATTCCCGCGAAACGACGCGATGCGCCGGTCGCCTGTCCCAAATGGGCCTATCGATGCCGACATCTTGTGGAGAACCTCTGGGCTCGTCTCAAGGAATGGCGCGCTGTCGCAACCAGATACGAAAAAACAGCAACCTCGTTCCTCGCGGTCATCCACATCGCTGCCGCCGCAGACTGGATCAAGTGCTAACAGGCCCTAAACGTGGCGGACATTGCTATTGCAGATGATGATGATCCACCAGTTTCGGTTCTTGGCGAAGAGGCGACCGTGACGGTCTCCCCGGAAGCAGTTACGAAGAGTGGCATCGCTTCTGCACGACCCAGCATCGTGCCTTGGAGAAAGTTGGTTCCCGCCTATGGTTACGTTCTGAACGCAACACAACTTATCACTCTTGTTAGTGATTATGCTGACATGAAAGCGCGGCTGGAGAGCATGCAGGCACAGCAGACGCTTGCCCGTGCGAAACTCGATCGTGACAAAGGACTGTATCGCGACCGGCAGAATATCTCTCAGGAACAATTCCAGGAGACAACAGCCAGATTTCAGTCCAACTCAGCTATGGTAAAAGCAGAACAGGTCCGGGTGAATAACGCACTTAATATTATCAGACAGCAATTTGGTTCGGTCATATCTGACGCTACCGAAAAAAATACAATTTTCATTACACAGTTACTTCAACAACAAGTGGTCTTGGTCAAGGTGACCCTTCCACCAGATACGGATCTACCAACCCCACCAAGTCAGGCGGATGTGACCGATTATGGAAACACGGGTGGACACGGGACAATGCTCCACTATTTGTCTCCTGTAACCATGACCGATCCTGCTATTCAGGGGCGTAGCTTTTTCTATTTTGCGTCGGCTGAAAGTCAGCTTGTCGCGGGCATGAATGTTTCCGTTCTCCTGCCTACCGAAGAGGAACGTCCCGGTATCCGGATACCTGCATCAGCTATTATCTGGCTGCAAGGTAAGTCGTGGATATACCGTGATAACGGACACGGAAAATTTACACGCCTACCCCTTACGACCGACGTGCCGGACCGAGAAGGTGGCTACCTGATCCAAGATACTCCAGGACAAATCACACACGAAACGCAAATCGTCGTAGAGGGTACGCAATTACTTCTGTCTGAAGAATTCCGAGCTCAGCTTGAATCAGGAGACGATGACGACTGATGACGGGACGTTCTTTCAGCCTTCAGGCAGCTATTATCGGGTTTTCGATCCGCTTCCGGGGCGTGGTTATCGCAACCGCATGTCTGTTGTTCTTCTATGGCCTGTATGGCTTGAGACATGCCAGCTATGATGTGTTTCCGGAATTCATTCCGCCACGGGTCACGATCCAGACCGAAGCCGCTGGTTTTACGCCGGAACAGGTCGAAACATTGGTTAGTCGCCCAATGGAAATTGCCCTGACCGGCCTCCCGGGTATTCAGCGCGTGCAATCGACTTCGATTCAGGGACTGTCAGTCGTCAACGTCCTGTTTGCGACATCGACCGATATTTATCGCGCCCGGCAACTGGTCGGGGAACAAATGAATGTTGTTGCACAGCAATTGCCAGCCGGTGTTCATGCTCCGACTATGACGCCACTGACCTCATCCGCCGGTCTGGTACTGGTGATTGGTCTGACGTCGGAACAACAGTCCCTCATGCAGTTGCGCACGCTTACTGACTGGTCATTAAGGCCGCGTCTGCTGGCGTTGCCTGGTGTGGCTGGAGTCAGTGTGTTTGGCGGGGAGCGTCGGTCACTCCAGATACAGGTACATCCAGACCAACTCATCTTGCATCATATCGGACTTGATGACGTCCTTGCGGCTGCCCAGGAAGCAACTGGCATACAGGGGGCCGGCTTTATTGATACCCCGAACCAAAGAGTCGTTCTTCAGTCTGACGGTCAGGCCCTGACGCCAGAAAGTCTGGCCCGCACTGTGATTGTCCGCTCTGATAATGGTGCTGTCACACTGGGCAGTATTGCCACTGTAACTGAAGCCCCTATTCCCGCCTTCGGCGCGGCCAGTATCGAGGGAAAGACAGGCATTGTGGTTAATATATGGGAACAGTACGGTGCCAATACGATGGCTGTGACCCGGGAAATCGAGGCGGCACTTACCGATTTCCGCCCGCAATTGCAGGGACAGGGGATTACATTGCATGCTGACCTGTTCCGACCCGCCAATTTCATTACGACCGCATTGGGGAATGCCACACGAGCATTGCTTCTGGGCGGTTTTCTAGTGGTTGCCGTAATCTTTCTTTTCCTTTTTGACCTGCGAACCGCTGCAATCTGTTGCGCCACCATACCTTTGGCTATTCTGATAGCCCTGTCGTTGCTGGAGACACTCGGGGTTACTTTGAATGCCATGACCCTGGGGGGGCTTGCTATCGCCATCGGCGAGGTCGTGGATGACGCCGTGATCGGGGTCGAAAATGTTACACGCCGATTGCGTGAAAACCGGCTTCTGGTCCAGCCCGCATCTACAGCGCGCGTCGTACTCGATGCATGCGTTGAAGTCCGCAGTGCAGTGGTTTACGCGACCTTTGCTGTCATTATCGTTTTCTTGCCTGTCATCGCCCTTCCCGGACTTTCGGGACGACTGTTTGCTCCACTGGCAACAGCTTATGTTCTTGCGGTCATGGCTTCTCTTGCCGCTGCTGTAACCGTTGTACCTGCACTCTGCGCATGGCTCTTGGCGACGCCTGGAGAAACCCGGAGAGAGCCCCCCCTGGCAGGATGGACCGCCAGAGCTTATGAATGTCTTCTGGCCAGATTAATGCGCCATCCCCGATTTGTTATAGGCGGGATGATCCTGACCACCTTGATAGGGTTTGCGGCCCTTCCATTCCTTGAAAGCGATTTCATTCCTGATTTCAAGGAAGGTCACCTTATCATTCATATGACGGCTGCTCCGGGGACTTCCCTGGAACAGTCTCTGAAATTAGGTAGACAGGTTACAGAAAAACTTCGTCAGCTTCCCGAAATCCGTTCGGTTGCTCAGAGAGTCGGACGCGCCTCGCTGGATGAGGACACGTATGGACCACATACCAGCGAGTTTGAGGTTGATTTGAATCAGGTGGATGGGAAGGCTTCCCGACAGATTGATGCCCGCGTTCGCAAAGCGCTTGACGGGTTCGTTGGGGCCAGTTTTTCTGTCAGTAGTTTTTTGACGATGCGCGTAAACGAAACCCTTTCTGGTTCGTCTTCGGCTGTGGCAATCAATATTATTGGCGATGATCTGGATGTATTGGATATCCAGGCAAATAATATTGTCCGCATGTTGCATCAGATACATGGCGCAACAGATGTCCGGATAGAAGCACCCCCTGGTGTTCCGGAACTTGCTATTCGGCTACGCCCTGCTGATCTGGAGCGCTGGGGGCTTCGGTCGGCGGATGTACTCCGATCCATCCATACAGCCTGGCAGGGTGAAACCGTGGGGCAGATATACGAGCGTTCTGCGGCTTTTAATGTTATGGTTCGTCTTGATGACGCAAGTCGTAATGATGTTGCGTCTGTCGGCTTCCTGCCACTGCATACTGTTCACGGAAACTACGTACCACTCCGCGCTGTCGCAGACATATATGAGACGAACGGTCGCTATCAGGTGTCACATCTGGGAGCACAGAGAACACAGACTGTCACCGCAAATGTTACAGGACGATCAGCTCAATCTTTCGTTCAGGACGCACGCACGGCTATAGCAAAAAATATCAAACTGCCTCTTGGAACCTACGTTCAGTTTACATCCGCAGCGGAAGCTGAATCACAATCACGCAAGGAACTGTTTATAAATTCCGGGCTCGCTGCCATAGCGGTCATGATTCTGCTCTCAATAATCACACAAGGATGGCGCAATCTCGCTCTGATACTCGTCAATCTTCCCTTCGCATTTGTCGGCGGCATTCTGGCAATCATTGTTTCCGGCACAACGCTAACTCTTGGGGCAACAGTCGGCTTCGTTACTCTATTCGGGATTACGCTTCGGAATTCGGTGATGATGATTTCGCATTTTGAGACTTTGGTCGAGCGGGAACATCTCACATGGGGAGTAACAACAGCGCTCCGGGGGGCCAGAGACCGCGTCGTCCCCGTACTCATGACATCGCTCGTTACGGCGCTTGGACTGGCGCCTCTGGCTGTTGATATGAATGCGCCTGGGCGGGAAATCGAAGGACCTATGGCAGCTGTCATT
>NZ_JABCQF010000022.1 GCF_015244705.1 Gluconobacter potus | reverse complement strand
GTTATTTCCCATAACGATCACCCCACTCTCGGCTCCAAGTGATAGCGGGGGACTGCGCGGACTATGTCCGTTATGCGAAAGGCGAGCCAACCCACTTTTATGTCCGACATGTAGGCGTAAGCGGACTATTTCCTTAGTTCTGAGAGTCCGAGTTCGCTCCACATCCACCCAAAATTGTAGGCGGCCATGGCTCCATGACCACCCGAGGCACGTGCGGTAGTGTTTTCGATCCCCTTCAACCAGGCCGCCACCTTTTTACGCCCTGAAACTGTCCTGACGGCCTGACGCGGCGTCATATCCCCCAGCGCCGGAACCGGCTCATCAAGCACCTGCCGATAGTGACGCTCCAGCATCTGCCCGATAATCCGGGCTTCCTCCTCGGGCGGGATCTGCAGCGCTGGCGATGCTTCCCGTCCGTGATGCTCCCGCTCTTCCATTGCCTGCGCCGGTGTCATGATCTGCGTGAGTGGAGTGCCCACGAGATCACCCAGACCAGCCTGCAGCAAGGCACGGCCAAGTTCGGCACGCTCTTTCGAGTTCACCTGCAGCCGCAACTGCCGCCCATTCAGCTCCAGCGTGCCCAACACGATCGCACCATCATCCATCTCCGTGCGCAGGAACCGCCCGTTTCCATCCCGTCTAGCCTTGCGCAGGGGACCACTCGCCGGCTCTTTCAGCCAGTTCCAGAATAACCGGTTTTCAGGTCGCAGGGCCATGATCCCGTCAAGCACATCGGCGACTTTCTTCTGCGTCACGCCCTTAGCCAGCGAAAAGCAAACCTCATGCAGAACCAGATCGTCCCCGTCTCCATTGAACAGCGCGGGACCATCCATCTGCCGCGCCATATCCTCCAGCGTCCGGAACAGCCAGGTCAGCGTGAACATCGGCGCAAGCTCACGCAGCGTCTGCGTATCGACTTTCGGAAACTCCGCCGTGCCCTGCCGCTTTCGAAGCACCTTGTAAAGATTCGTCGCCAGATCCTCACAGGCACCCCGCGAATAAGCGAGCAACCCACCTGCCAGAATGGTCTTTCCATCGGATGACACGAGACGCGCAGCAATGCGGTCCCACTGCCTGAGCGTCCGGGTGGCCGTGCCTTCATGCAACATTACCGGATCACCACCCCGCAGCAGGTCACGCGCCATCAGGCTCTGGCCGGGTCTGATGTCCGAGACTTCATACAGGCTCATGACCGAAGCTTTGAGCGCCCGCATATAGGCGCTGTTGCGCGGCCCTTCCTTCCAGCCCCGACGCTTGAGGTAAACGTCCACGAAGTTCCGGCCATCGTCCCAGTCCTGCCCAAGAAAATCCTCGAAGGCGCAGCCCCATAACGTCATGGCGACGTCAGGACCGATCATCTCTGCCAGATCCTCGAAGGTGATGTCGCCCGCTTCCAGCACCGGACCAATGTGATCGCCAAGCACTTCGCCAAAACGGTCCTGCCAGTCCTCCTGACCGAGATATCGGATCAGTCCGGTAAGTTCATCTGCGGCCATGGGTAATCCTGCGTCTCCTGGTACGGACAGCAGGGGGCGGGCTGTCCTGACTCGACAAGCCTAGAATGATACGCCGAAACAGGCGATAGGGTGCCCCGCTCTTCAATCACGCATTTGTGAAAGTGGACAAAAATGCGCCCCGGTACCTTTCCGTCTGTTTCCTATGTGTTTCCTGCGGGAGATTCTAGGCACAAAAAAAGCCACCCGATCGGGTGGCTTTTCTTCTGTCTTTTCAGACGGATATGTATGGTTGCGGGGGCACACAACCGAAGAAAACTGCTACTGGCGAGTGGATTGGTTAATCGACTTTAGAGATCCTTCAACACCTTAATAATTCAATATATTCATCAAGTTATCCATTCCGACGGATTTCACGATGAGCGAGCATCACTCATCTCGCCCTCCTACATCTCAGGAAAAACCAACTCGTAGCTTGTGCTTCTACCACCTGCTGCTTCCTTCACGAGGATACCGCAGTCCACAAGGCCATTAATATCCCGCAAAGCCGTATCCGGTGACGTCTTCGCCAACTTCGCCCATTTGGATGAGGTCAGCTTGCCCTCGAACCCGTCCAGTAGACGGTTCAGCATAAGGCGTTGCCGGTTATTAATCGATTGCCCGGCCAGATTGTCCCAGAACCGGGCCTTCTGGATGACTTTTCCCAGGACCAGTTCAGCACGATCAAAGGCGCGATCCAGAGTCCCCAGAAACCAGTGCAGCCAAGCCGTGATGTCCATATCCTCTTTTTGGGTGGCCTCAAGAATGGCATAGTAATCCTTCCGCTCCTGACGGATCTGAGCTGACAGGCTGTAGAAACGCTGGTCTGTCTGTTCCGAGCGCGCCAGCATAAGGTCGCCGACGGCCCGCGCAATGCGTCCGTTTCCATCCTCAAACGGATGAATGGTGACAAACCACAGATGTGCGATGGCAGCCTTCAGCACAGGGTCCAGTGCCTGCTCGGCGTTGCACCAGTCAAGAAAGGCCTGCATCTCAGCGGGCACCCTGCTGGCTGCCGGGGCCTCATAATGGACCTTCTCCCGTCCGACAGTGCCTGACACGACCTGCATCGGGCCGGTTCTGTCATCACGCCACTCTCCGACCAGAATGCGTGACATGCCGTTTCGGCCTGTCGGGAACAAGGCCGCATGCCAGGCGAACAGTCTCTCTTCGGTCAACGGGTCGGCATAATGCTTGGTCGCATCCAGCATCATCTCCACGACGCCTTCGACATCCCGATCCACCGGTGCCAGCGCACCAATATCCATGCCCAGTCTCCGGGCAATGGAAGATCGGACCTGCTCGCGATCAAGGTTTTCGCCCTCAATCTCGCTCGACTTTATGACATCTTCCGTCAGGGTCTGGAGCACGGCTTCGGACCTGAAATCGAAGCCGAGGCTTTCCATTCGCCCCAAGAGGCGCCCCTGCCGGTGACGCACGGCGGCCAGCTCATGGGAAATAGCATCCTTGTCCCACCGAAAATCTGGCCATTCTGCTTGCTGATAGATGTATCGCACCATATTTCCCGCGTTTTCTGCGGAGAATATGCCAGCTAATCACCGCAGAATGCAATCTTAATCTCCGCAATCAGACACCCCACAGGAAAACACACCAAGCTATTTCCTCAAGCCTGCAATCCCGAGTTCGTTCCACATCCAGTCAAAACTGAACGATGATGTCACCTCCGCCCGTCCCAGACCGGCTGTCGTGTTTTCAATCTGTTTCAGCCATGCCGCCACCGCCTTGCGACCCGTAGCCGTACGAACTGCCTGTCGGGGTGTCATGTTTCCCAATGCCGGGACAACGTCATCAAGCGTCTTCCGGTAGTGACGCTCAAGCACCTCAGCGAGCATCCGGGCTTCTTCCCCTGGCGGGATCTGGACGTCTGGCGTCTTACAACCCTCTTCCCTGCCCCGTTCATCCATCGCCTGCTGAGCTGTCATAATCTGGGTTATCGGCGCCCCGACAAGATTTCCCAATGCCTCTTTGAGCATCGCCTGCCCCTGCTCTGCACGAGACCTCGAATTGACCTCCAGCCGGAGTTTCCGCCCTTTCAGTTCCAGCGTTCCCAGCACAATGCTGCCATCATCCATTTCACTGCTCAGAAACTGCGCCTGTGCATCCTGATGCGAAGAACGGGACGATGTGGCCTTTTTCTGTTCCGGCATGCGCAACCAGTTCCAGAACAACCGCTCGTCGGATCGCAGCCCAGAGAGTTTCTCCAGGACCTCCGCCACCGTTTTCTGGGTCACGCCCCTGGCGAGCGGAAAACAGATATCGTGGAAAACCAGATCCTCCCCATCTCCATTGAACAGGACAGGCAGCTCTCTCAGCCCCGCCATGTTCTCCAGGGTGCGGAACAGCCAGGTCAGTGTGAACATCGGCGCCAGATCATGCAGCACCTCTGTTCTGACCGTCGGGAATTCAGCCTTGCTCCGCTTACGGCGCAGAACATCATAGAGATGCTCGGTAAGGTCCTCACACGCATCCTGTGAATACGCCAGCAAACCGCCAGCCAGAATTGTATGACCATCCTCCGGCACCAGACGTGCGGCAATTCGGTCCCATGGCCGGAGTGTCTTCGTGGCCGTGCCTTCACGCACCAGCACGGGTTTGCCACCGCGCAGCAGATCCCGCGCCATCAGGCTCTGACCCGGAACGATATCGGAGACCTCATACAGGCTCATGACGGAATCCTTGAGAGCCCGCATATAGGCGCTGTTGCGCGACCCCTCCTTCCAGCCCCGACGCTTCAGATAGACTTCGACGAAATTCCGGCCCTCGTCCCAGTCCTGACCAAGGAAGTCCTCGAACGCGCACCCCCAGAGCGTCATAGCGACGTCCGGACCAAGGACCTCGCCCAGGTCTTCAAAGGTCATATCGGCCGCTTCCAGAGCGGGACCGAGATGGTCGCCCAGAACCTCCTCGAAACACTCTTTCCAGTCATCCTGCCCGAGATAGCGGATCAGTCCGTTCAGATGATCGGCGACCATAACCACTCCCTTGCATAACATGTGGTGCGATTGTCAGCGTATCATGTTCCAGAGCCGGGCTGAATGATGCCCTTCGTTTTGCATGAACGTCATTCATGCATATTTATTGTTGACAGAGCCGTATTTATGCCGCCTATATAATCGCATGAAGCACGTTCGCGCATATAAATCGAATCTCTCAGATATCGCAACAGTCGCAGCAGGTCACCCGTTCCGAGGGAAAATCGAGCCAATCGAAGGGGCCGAGACGGTTGTCGTGCAGATGCGTGACACCTCACCTTCCGGCGTGGACTGGACGTCTTGCGTGCGCACCGAAGTGGCCGGACGGCGTGAGCCAGACTGGCTGCGTCCGGGCGATATTCTCTTCCCTGCCCGTGGCAATGTGTCACAGGCAGTTCTGATCGATGAGAGCATTGGCAGCCTTCAGGCCGTCGCCGCTCCGCACTTCTTTCTTCTGCGCGTGATGCATCCGGATGTGCTGCCTGCTTATCTGGCATGGTGGCTCAATCAGGAGCCAGCACAGCGGCATCTGGAGCAGAACGCTCAGAGTTCCACGCTCGTGCGCAACATTGCCCGGCCAGTGCTGGAGGCCACGCCTGTCGTGCTGCCTTCTCTGCCTCGACAGGAACAGATTGTGGGTCTGGCCAACGCCATACAGCGTGAGGAAGAGCTTCTGCAACGCCTTCGCCAGACCAACCACCAGATCATGACCGGACTTGCCAGAGACCTTCTGGCGGACTGACACTCCCTTACGTTTTGAAACAGGACCCAATTTCGTGACCGAGCAGATTTCACAAGATACCATCAACAAGGCGCTCTGGAACGCCTGTGACACCTTCCGTGGCACTGTCAGCCCCGACACTTACCGGGATTACGTGCTGACCATGCTGTTCCTGAAATACATCTCCGATGTGTGGCAGGACCATTACGACAGCTACAAAAAGGAATATGGCGACAATCCCGAACTGATTGAAGCCATGATGGCTCAGGAACGCTTTGTTCTGCCCAAAGGCTCGGATTTCTACACACTCTATAAAGACCGCAATACACCCGGCAATGGCGAGCGGATTGACAAGGCCCTGCACGCCATTGAAGAGGCCAATGGCACCAAGCTGAAGGACGCAGGCAAGAGCGTCTTCCAAGACATCAGCTTCAACTCCGACAAACTTGGTGATGAAAAGCAGAAGAACACCATTCTGCGGCATCTGCTTGAAGATTTTGCCAAACCGGACCTGAACCTGCGTCCCTCGCGTGTGGGCAATCTGGACGTGATCGGCAATGGCTATGAATTCCTGATCAAGAACTTTGCCGCCAGTGGTGGCCAGAAGGCGGGCGAGTTCTATACCCCGCCGGAAGTCAGTGAACTTCTGGCCCGTATTCTGAGCCCTCAGCCGGGTGAGAGTATTTGTGACCCGGCCTGTGGTTCGGCCTCCCTGCTCATGAAGTGCGGTAAGCAGGTGACGCAGAACCACAAAGGCAGCAAGGACTACGCCCTATATGGGCAGGAGGCCATTGGCTCCACATGGTCTTTTGCCAAGATGAACATGTTTCTGCATGGCGAGGACAACCATCGCATTGAATGGGGCGACACCATCCGCAACCCCAAGCTGCTGGATGACAAAAACCACCTGATGCGCTTTGACGTGGTGACGGCCAACCCGCCCTTCAGCCTTGATAAATGGGGCCATGAGGACGCGGCGGAAGACGTGCATCACCGCTTTGCCCGTGGCGTGCCGCCCAAGACCAAGGGCGATTATGCCTTTATCCTGCACATGATCAGCACCCTGAAAGATCGCACGGGCCGCATGGGCGTGGTCGTGCCGCATGGCGTGCTGTTCCGGGGCAGTTCGGAAGGCAGGATCCGCCAGAAGCTGATTGAGGAAAATCTGCTGGATGCGGTGATCGGCCTGCCGGAAAAGCTATTCTTCGGCACAGGCATTCCGGCAGCCATCCTGATCTTCCGCAAGGACCGCAAGACGCAGGACGTGCTGTTCATTGATGCCAGCCGGGAGTTCAAAGCGGGCAAGAACCAGAATGTGCTGACCGAGGAGAACATCACGAAGATTGTGGATACCTACCGCGCCCGCAAGGACGTGGACAAATACGCCCATCTCGCCACGCCGGACGAGATCAGGGAGAACGACTACAATCTGAACATTCCGCGTTATGTCGATACGTTTGAGGAAGAAGCGGAAATTGACCTGAATGCTGTGCGGGCCGAACGAGTCGAGATCAAGGAGGAACTGACGAAGCTGGAAGCCCAGATGGACGCTTATCTGGAGGAACTCGGTTATGCTTCCTGAGGGGTGGAGAAAAGAGAAACTTGGGGCTGTCGCCGAATTCCAGCGTGGGTTTGATTTGCCCCAATCTCAAAGATCTGAAGGTTCTGTGCCAATTATTTCTTCTAGCGGAGCAAGTGGTTTTCACGACACTGCCAAAGCACTTGCTCCCGGCATTGTTACAGGACGATACGGATCAATCGGTGATGTTTTTTATGTAGAAGAGGCATATTGGCCTCTTAATACAGCCCTATGGGTTAAAGACTTTCACGGCAACTATCCAAAATATCTTTATTATCTTCTGTCTAATTTTGATTTCTCAAAATTTAGCGACAAAACAGGCGTTCCTGGCGTCAATCGTAACGATCTTCATGCTGTAAACGTATTAGTTCCCCCACTTCCCGAACAGAAGAAGATCGCGGCGATCCTCTCGACGTGGGATCGTGCGATTGAGGGGACGGAGAAGCTTCTGGCCAACAGCCAGCAGCAGAAAAAAGCCCTCATGCAACAACTCCTCACAGGCAAAAAACGCCTGCCGGGGTTCACGGGGGAGTGGAAAATAGGAGCAATATCAGAAATTGCTCATATTGATACTGGATTTGCATTTAAAAGCTCAGAGTTCACGGATGACGCGAACGGTATGCCCGTGATCAGAATGAGTGATCTCAAAGATGGAACACTGAATTTAGAAAACTGCAAAAGAATACGCTTAAACAGCCTATCTGGATTGGAAAAATTTTCTCTAAAAATAAATGATTTCATTTTTGGAATGTCTGGAAGTTTATCCAATTTTGCATGGGTAAAAAATAAGAACTTACCCTGCTATCTCAATCAACGCGTCGGACGCATTAGGTCGAAAGCAACGGGAGATCAGCAGTTTAGTTCTTATTTGTACCTATCCGAAAAGATACAAAAGGAAATTGAAGATAAAGCTGCCGGCGCTGCTCAACTCAATATCAGTCTCAATGATATTAGAGACATGAAGATTCATATTCCCCCTCTCTCCGAACAGAAAGCCATCGCTGCCGTCCTTACGACAGCGGACACAGAAATCACCGCCATTGAATCCGACCTCACCCGCCTGCGTCAGGAAAAGAAAGCCCTGATGCAGCAGCTTCTCACGGGCAAACGCCGCGTGACGGTCGATTAAGATATTTCAGCTTACAGGATATTTGAAAACATGGTTTCCGTCCCGAAATTTCAGGAAGAATACAGCGCCAAACTGCCCGCACTGGCCCTGCTCAGCACCCTCGGCTGGCAGTTTCTGCCGCCATCCGAGGCGCTGGCGTTGCGGGGCGGCAAACAGGACGCCGTGGTGCTGGACTCTCTCCTGCGGGCGGAACTGAAAAAACGGCGCTTTACATTTGAAGGACAGGAACACAGCCTATCCGATCAGGCCATTGATACGCTGATGTCGCACGTCACGCATCCGGACTTTGTCTCCGGCCTGCGCGATGCCAATGACAAGATGACCACGCATCTGCTGTTCGGCATTGCGGTTAAGGAATTCATCAACGGACGTCAGGCCAACCCGACCATCGCGCTGATCGACTGGCAGAACCCACAGAACAACAGCTTTACCTTCACCGAAGAATACAGCGTCCTGCGCACGGATCTGACGCAGACGCGCAGGCCGGACATCGTCTGCTTCGTCAACGGGATTCCGCTGGCGGTGATCGAGGCCAAACGCCCCGATGGCCAGCCGGGCAAAGGCCCGACTGTGGAGGCCGGGATTTCCCAGAGTATTCGCAACCAGAACAAGGATGAAATCCCCCAGCTTTTTACCTACAGCCAGCTTCTACTCTCCATAACCGGGCATGACGGACGCTATGGCACCTGCGGCACACCCAAAAAGTTCTGGGCAAGCTGGAAGGAAGAGGACATTCCCGAAAGCCAGATGGAGGCGCTCAAGAACACGCCGCTTTCGGGTGCACAGAAAGATGTGCTGTTTGTCGATCGAAAACCCCCAGCCCGGATATGGTTCGAAGACTGGGCCTCCCGTCCGCTGCATGTCTCGGATCAGGACCGGCTGCTGATTGGCCTGCTCTCGCCCCAGCGCCTGCTGGACATGACGCGATACTTCACGCTGGTCGACCGTAAAGCGGGCAAGATCGTGGCCCGCTATCAGCAGGTCTTTGGCATCAAGCGCCTTTTGGAACGCATCAAGTCCCGCCGCAGCGATGGCGGGCGTGAAGGTGGCGTGGTCTGGCACACTACGGGGTCTGGCAAGTCCTTCACCATGGTGTTCCTCAGCCGGGCGCTCATTCTGGATGATGACCTCAAGCAATGTCGCATCATTGTCGTGACAGACCGCAAGGATCTGGAACGCCAGTTGAGCACCACCTTCTCCACAGGTGGTGAACTGGCGGACAAGAAGGACAAGGAAGAGGCGCTGGCCACCTCAGGCCGCCGTCTGGCGCAGCAGATCGGGCACGGGCAGGAACGCATCATCTTCTCGCTCATCAACAAGTTCCACACCGCCACCGGCTATCCCGAATGCCATAATGACAGTGCAGACATCATCGTGCTGGTGGATGAAGGCCATCGCAGTCAGGGCGGTGAGAACCATGCCCGCATGAAGCATGCCCTGCCCAACGCCGCCTTCATCGCCTTTACCGGCACGCCGCTGCTCAAAGGGAGTGAGACCACCAACCGTTTTGGCAAGATCATCCACTCCTACACCATGCAGCAGGCCGTCGCGGACGGGACGGTGACGCCCCTGCTCTATGAAGAGCGCAAGCCCGATCTGGACGTGAATGACCGGGCCATTGATGCGTGGTTTGAACGCATCACGCAGGGGCTGACGGAAGAGCAGGTCACGGACCTCAAGAAGCGCTTTGCCCGCGCCAATCAGGTGTATAAGGCCGATGACCGCATCCGGCTGATTGCCATGGATCTGGCAACTCATTTTGACAACAATATCGACAAGGACCTCAAGGGCATGCTGGCCTGTGACAGCAAGCTCTCCGCCATTCGCTACAAACAGTATCTGGATGAGGTCGGTCTGTTCGAGAGCGCTGTGGTCATGAGCCCGCCCGATACGCGGGAAGGCCATACGGAAGTGGATGAGCGCAAACAGCCCGAGATTCAGGAGTGGTGGAAGGACAATGTCGGCAGCCAGAGCGAGGATGACTACACACGTGGCGTGATCGAGCGCTTCGAGAAAGACCCGGACCTCAAGCTGATCATCGTGGTCGACAAGCTGCTGACTGGCTTTGATGAACCGAAGAACGCAGTGCTGTATATCGACAAGCCGCTGAAGCAGCACAATCTGCTTCAGGCCATTGCGCGTGTGAACCGGCTGCATGACCAGAAGAAGCATGGCCTGCTAATTGATTATCGCGGCATTCTGGCAGAACTGGACACCACGCTTGCCCGCTATGACGAGCTGGCGGCCGAAAATGTCGGCGGGTATGACCCGAAGGATATTGCCGGGCTGTATAGCCAGATGAGCACGGAATACCGCGAGCTCCCGGCCCTGCATAAAGCACTCTGGGCCATTTTTGACAGTGTGAAGAACAGAAGCGACCTCCAGCAGCTTCGCGCCGTGCTCATGCCCCGCATGGTGGAGGAACACGGCCAGATGGTGGACGTGAACCTCAAGCGCCGGGATGATTTCTATGAGGCACTGACGAAGTTTGCGGCCTGCCTGAAGGTGGCGCTGCAATCCGTGGCGTTCTTTGAAGACACCAGCTTCACGGAAAAGGACCGCGCCACCTACAAGGAGACGTTGAAGCAACTGACCAGCCTGCGGCAGATGGTGCTGCAGGATACGGGGGAAACAGTCGATTTCGACCAATATGCCGAACAGGTGAAAAAACTGCTGGACCGGCATGTGGCAGGCGTAAAGGTCCATGAGTCTGGCGGCCTGTATGCGGTCGGCAAGATGGGCCAGAAGACCGAAGACAATGAGCCAGAAAACTGGACCGAAGAAAAAACCCGCAACGAGACGGATCTGATCCGCACCCGTGTGACGAAGATGATCGACCACGAGATGCAGGGTGATCCCTATGCGAAGGAAGCCTTCTCGGCCCTGCTGCGCAAGGTGATCGCGGAAGCGGAAAGCCTGTTCGACCATCCGCTCAAGCAGTTCATGCTGTTCCAGGAATTTGAGGAACAGGTAGCCAACCGCAGGCTGGAGAACATCCCCTCTGTTTTTGACGGGCATCGCCATGCGCAGGCTTATTATGGCGTGTTCCTGAAAACACTCGCGGCCATCTTTAACCATAAGCAGACAGACGCAGAGAACCAGCGCTGGATTGATCTGGCGTTCCAGATTGACACAGTTGTGGACAAGGCTGTGCGGGAGAACTCGCTCAGCCGACCGGATATGGAAAAAGCGGTCAGGAAAGAACTGCTGCCCCTCCTGTTCAGCACGGGCCAGAAGGCAGGCTTTGGCGTGGACAAGGCGCAAGAGATGATTGAGCAGGTCATCCAGATCATGCGGGCCGGACCTGCTGATCCGTTGCGTGGCTGAGCATGGAAGAAACCCCTTCTCGCGTTCTGACCTATGGCGGTGAGCAGATCCGGGTAGAACTGCTGCCCCGTGCACGTCCTGGCACGACGCTGCGGATCAGGGTGCATCCGGACCTGCGTGTTGAGGCTGTCATCCCTGAAGGCACATCCGATGCGGATCTGGAGAAGGCGCTACACCAGAAAACCCGCTGGATCTGGCAGAAACTGCGCGATTTCCGGGCGGTGCGGGAACATGCAACGCCGCGCGCGTATGTCAGCGGGGAAAGCCACTTCTATCTGGGGCGGCGGCATCTTCTGAAGGTGCATCATCAGCCTGATGCGCCAGAGACCGTGCGGATGTTGCGCGGACGGCTGGAGGTGTCCGTGCAGGACCGCAATGCCTTACGGATTCAGAAGCTGCTGGAACTCTGGTATTTTACGCGGGCGCAGGAGGTGTTTCGAAACCGCCTGGACGCTCTCCTTCCCACAACGCTGTGGGTCAGAACACCTCCAGTTCTGAAGCTTCAGGTGATGCAGACACAATGGGGCAATTGCTCACCGGGCGGCACTATCACGCTGAACCCGCATCTGATCAAAGCCCCGCGTGACTGCATTGATTACGTCATCCTGCATGAACTGTGTCATCTGAAGGAGCACAATCATGGCCCGGCATTCTGGGGACTTATGGAACGTGTCACGCCAGACTGGGAACGGCATAAGGCAAGGCTGGATGGAATGGCGGAAATGATGCTGCAAAAATAATGCGCTTTGACCGCAATGGGGGGGGGAACAGACAGTCGGCTATCGGGATGGAGTTACCGAAAACAGCCTTTCGCAGTGTTCACATTCATGGCAGGGAGTAGAGCTATTCAGAGCCCTTTTGGAAATTCTCTATGATAGGTTTTCAAGAGGTTTTGAGCGTGATTCAAAGGCAGGATGTGGACGCCAGCACAACGAGGCCGCATGGCCGGAATTACACGCAAGACGAAACGCTATCCGTCTGATCTAACAGATGAGGAATGGGAGCGCATAGCGCCTCTGATGCCCCCTGCGAACCGGCGTGGTCGGAAACGGACAACCGATTTCCGTGAGATCATCAATGCTCTGCGCCATCTCGTGCGCTCAGGCTGCGGTTGGGAGATGCTTCCGGTTCATTTTGGCCCATGGCAAACGGTTTACTGGTGGTTCGTAAGCTCCCGGCGACTGACGCCTTGCTGAATATTTCTGGTCTGGTTCAGCTATGAAGCATGAACGATTTAAGAGATAGTGACGCGGTACTACCTGCGAGTGTCGCAGG
>NZ_JABCQF010000021.1 GCF_015244705.1 Gluconobacter potus | reverse complement strand
ATCGGGAACCTATCTGATTTTCATGATTGGGCAGCATCGTGATGCTGGATTGCCAACAACGTCAGCTTTTTTCGGCTTCCGTTGTACAACAGATGTTCCGCTGTCCCCCCCATAGCGGCCATTTTAATAAGCGTATCGGGACTTATGTTTTCTCAGCGAGCCGCGGAAAGCAGATCACTCACCAACGACGGCCGCTTCTCCAACATCGCCAGCAAAACCTGGGCTGGTCCGGTTGGCTGACGACGGCCATGCTCCCAGTTCAGAAGGGTCCCCTTGGCGACCCCGATACTTCTGGCAAACTGTGCCTGAGAGAGTCCGGTCCGGGTTCTGATGGCCGCTACGTCAACCGACGGAACGCGGACCTGGTGGGTCACGCTGTCCTCGACCGGAGCTTCCGCATAGGCGAGAGCCTCATTCAGCCCCTGCAGAATGCTGTCATAAGCGCTCATGATGGTTCTCCGTATTTCGCAACAAGCGTCTTGCTCAAGTCTACCAGGGCGGCCTGTTCAGATCGCGTCAGATTGTCTTTCTCGTTTTTGGCAAAAACGGTCAGCAGGAACAGAGGCATCTGTCTTCCGCCAAAAACGTAGAGAGTTCTGTACCCTCCCCTCTTCCCACCACCCTCGCGGGAAAAGCGGACCTTTCGCAGACCGCCACCTAAAGAAATGCCAGAATCTGGCATCGCAGCGAGCATGTCGATCAGAGCCGTCCGGTCGTCGTCTGACATCAGGGCTTTTGCCCGCTTTATGAATTCAGGCAGTTCGACAACGGTCTGCAGCTTTGACATTCACAAAAATCTATACGTCATTGGCTCATACGTCAACGGCGTATAGTTCGGAGACATGAAGGGCGTGATGGGCATTTAGACAAACAGCCGTTCAGAAACCTCAAGGAATACCAAAAATCCGCAGTTTTCCGCCATAAAATCTATGTCCATTTTTTTACTTTATCGGACATAGGGTACGGGACACAAAAAAGACCCACAAAGGTCTTTTCGAGGCGTGTTCCAGGGGCGCTCATCCAAGAACAACGTCTGCTTCCAGAAAGACAGCCTGATCGTCTCTGGCCCTCTTCGCGATTGCCGTTTCAACTTACGCAGGTCTGTAACCATTCTGAGGCTCGCGGCTGACTTGGGGGGGGAGAACGGAATGTCGGCTTTCGAGTGCAAAGGACCAAAAGCAGACACTCCAGCACCGAGGAGACATAGTTGCTGCCTGTCCATTTCGGACCTCTATCATCAGTAGGAGATACGTAGGGCTGTCTATCGATGTTTGATTTCAGTTTTAGCGAGGTTTGTCTACGTCATATATGCGAATATTACAGGAGCGCATGTAAGGAGACGACCAAGAAGCGCATCATTCTTTAATATAGTCAGAATAATAATGTCGATAAATTGACATTTAATTGTCCGGAACTTCTTTAGAATCATTAACTAATTCATATAAAATATTTAAATATCTTTATTTTATAAACAACTATTCTGTTTTCTACATCCATCCATCTTTTTATTATAAGGCACGCGGAAGTTATATTTTTCTGGCAGGCAGATTGCACCAATTACTAATAACATCCCTCAGACTTCTCTTGAAGTATGTTTGGGTTCTTACCGCGTTATAGACGTTTTCATCAACATATTAGCCGATGCAGGCATTTCCGCTCCGTCTTGTATTCCTGACGACGGTGCTTTTATCTTGGCAGGCCTGATCCTAAAGGGCCGCAGCGGTCGGGAAACTCAAGCTGGCTGACCAAAGCTATGCACCTGCGCCGGAAATTCTCCAGCCCGAACCTCCGCAGCGTACTGTTCGATCGCCTGAGAGGCCTGCTTTGAAAGCTCCGCATAGCGTTTCACGAATTTGGGTCTGAAATCAGCAAAGGCACCAAGCATGTCATCCACGACCAGGATCTGTCCATCACATGCAGGTCCGGCGCCGATCCCAATCGTAGGGATTGCAATTGCTTGTGTAATCTCATGGGCCAGGGCTTGTGGTATCTTTTCCAATACCACTGCGAATGCGCCCGCGTCTGATACGGCTTGGGCATCGGTAAGAATACGCTGAGCATCCGGACCCTTTCCCTGAACCTTGTAACCACTCAGAACATTGACCGATTGCGGTGTGAGACCAAGGTGGCTCATGACAGGGATGCCTCGTGCGACAAGGAAGGCGATCGTCTCAGCCATATGCACGCCGCCTTCAAGTTTGACCGCTGCGGCTCCTGTTTCAGCCAGAAGACGGGACGCATTCCGGAAGGCCTGTGCGGGACTTTCTTCATAGGTCCCAAATGGCAGGTCAATGACGCATAGTGAACGTGAGAGGCCCCGCATTACAGATTGACCATGAAGAACCATCATCTCCAAGGTCACCCCCAGTGTGGAAGGCAGGCCGTGCAAAACCATGCCCAGGCTGTCTCCGACAAGAGTAACATCACAATGCTGGTCAACAAGCCGGGCTGTCGGCGTCGTATAAGCCGTCAGGCATACGAGAGGAACGCCTCCCTTCCGACCCTGGATGTCTGAAACCGTGAGGCTCTTTTGCGGTAGATTTGTGCTCACAGGATGTCCCTCCCAGAACGAGTTCAACAGGTTTTGGGGTTGCATATGTCACGTTGACCCTGTTTTACGCAAAGCCCGCGCGGTACTCCGGGCATCTTTCTGACTGATCTTATCGAAAGCTTACATGACCTCATCACGATATTCAGCCACCCTGATTGGAGCGGGATCCGTTGGTCTGGTGCTTGCTGCCTCCCTGGCAAAAGCAGGCTGGGATGTCTCGATTGTCGGCGCCCGGATGCCTTTGGATAAAATTTCTCTGCAGGACAACGGAGTTTCCTCGGAATATTCGGTCAAGACATTCGACGTCAATCAAAGCTTCACGCAACCAAGGGTTCTGATTATTGCGGTCAAATCCCAGCAGGTTGAGACGATATCGCATTGGCTGCCTGCCTTTGATAGCAAAAGTACGACCGTATTGGTGGCGCAAAACGGCGTTGATCAGCAACAGACTTTTCGAAACTACTTTTCTAACTCACCCATTATTCCGGCAGTTATTTACTTCAATGCACAGCGAGACAAGCCGGGAAGCGTCAATCTGCGCAGGATCGGTCATGAGGACGTGTGCTTGCCTCAACAGGACGTAACACGACTGCTAGCCAGCGCATTCTCCACTGGCGGCCTTCGTGTCCTACTGACAGAGGATATCCAGACATATCTATGGCTGAAGCTACTCGCAAACATTTCCGTCAACCCGTTGACGGCCTTAACTGGGCAGCCAACAGGCATCATGCACCGTTTGGACATTGCGGACAGCGCAAGAGCTCTGATGTTCGAAGCTCTTCCTGTTGCCCGAGCAGAGGGAGCGAAGATTACGAGGCAGGATGTCGAAGCGATCATGAAATGGATATCGACCATTCCACCAGAAAGTCGGAGCTCCATGCTGCAGGACAAACAGGCGATGGCTCCGTTGGAATATCAGGCTCTGACAGGAGCTGTCGTGCGGGCTGGCGCACGGCAAAGCATTCCAACGCCACTGAACAAGCTCATTCTTTCTCTTTTGGCAGGATCTGAAGCGGAACTGCTCAGGGATTAGTGTCCGGACGGCGTCTCGCCCGAATGCCCCGGTTTCTGCTACCACACAATGGTGGCATGCTCCAGACAGAAGGCTGATTTCAAAAGGCTCTTCGAGCCAGAGTACCAATGGTGGCGCAGACAGCAGGAGTCACTTAGTGATCAGGACGAGGTTTATCCGAGGCATTGTCGGCACACTCGCTCCGGCGCCAGCTGTAACCTTCGCCTGTGTGCTGGCAACTCTTCCAGCTCAGGCAGCAACCTCCCCCGTCTGTCAGGCGCCGCTCCCGAAGGGGGCGCTTTTCATCACACCGCTTTGTGACGATCCTGAACTCAGCCGTCCCTATATTGATAAGGACAAACTAGGAGAAACCACCGATCCGGAAACCGGTGTGTCTGTGCGTTATCGCTATGTGCATGGTGGTTTTGCAGGCTCGAAAACGAAGTTCGCATTTTACTTCCCTGCGCAGGCCGATTACCGGGGCTGGTTCATTGAATCGACCTACCCAACGGTCACGGATGAAGCTGCTACTCCAGCCACTATCGTTTTTGGTATTTCGCACGGCGCGTATGTCGTCTCCACCAACAATAATAGAGGCGTTCCCGCAGGTGGGCTTCTCGCGGCCTATCGTGCCAACGCCGCCGCCTCGAAGTTCTCGCGCCTCGAAGCAACTCGCATTTACGGTCGCATCGCGCGGCCTCGCGGGTTCATCTTTGGTGCGAGTGGCGGCGCGTATCAGACTCTGGCCGCCGCAGAGAACACAAGCAATATCTGGGATGGCAGCGTGCCTATGGTGATGGGTGTGCCAAATTCCATTCCGAGTTTCCAGTCGGCGCAGATCCTCGGGCTCCGGGTCCTCAGCCCTGTCCTCCCACAGATTGTTGATGCCATGGCACCGGGTGGAAGTGGATCGCCTTTCTCGGGTCTCACGCCAGTCCAGCAGTCTACCCTTCAGGAAGTCTCTCGGCTTGGGTTTCCGTTACGGGGATGGTGGCAATATGAGGCCCTGACAGGAGGTGCCTTTATCGCGGTCGAAGGTGCGGTGCAGGCGATTGACCCGGGTTATGCCTCAGATTTCTGGAACAAGACCGGTTATGAAGGCTTCGATCCGGTGATCAAAGCTCTGCGGATTCAGGCCACGACCTCTGTTAAAGGTTTCGAGGGAGAGTCAGGCCTCGTTCTGGCCAATGTCCCCACAGGCGACCTGCTCAACGCGGATCTTGTCGTGCATGATGGTGCGATGGCCGGCACGACGCTGAAGATCGTGGGCGTGAAGGGCCATACGGTGCAGATCGCCACCACCAATGGTGCTCTGGCGAATGACAGGACGGGTGCATCACTTCGTGCTCTCGTGCCGGGTACGTCCGTAACGCTCGACAATTCGTGGGCTGTCGCCCTGCAGTATTATCCCCGGCATCAGGTCCCGTCATCGGACGAATATGGGTGGAACCAGTATCGGGATACTCAGGGGAAACCACGCTACATTCAACGCCCCGTTCTCGTAGGACCCATGCTGGACGCCAACAGCAGTGGCGGAGCGGTGACGAACGGACGCTTCCACGGCAGGATGATTATGCTGGCGTCGACCATGGACGTTCAGGCTTTCTCCTGGGGGGCAGACTGGTATCGCAAGAAGGCCATGCAGGAGAAGGGCGGGCAACTCTGGAGCAGCTACCGTCTGTGGTACATGGACAACGCCGATCATGATCCCATAGGCCCAAGGGCGACAACCGCCCCCCGGGCGGTCGACCATATCGTGCCTTATCAGGGGGAATACGAGCAGGCGCTACTCTATCTCAACGACTGGGTCGCCAGGGATGTGGCGCCTCCTGCCAGCACGACCTACAGCATCTCTCCCGACACCCAGACGGTTGTGACAGGCCCCGCGTCCCGGCGCCTTGGGGTTCAGCCAGTCGTGGCATTGACCGGGAACGGGCGTGAGAAAATCGAGGTTCGGGCAGGCCAGCCAGTGACGTTTTTGATGACGGCACAAGTGCCTCCGGGAACAGGCCGGATCGTGAAAGTCGAATGGGATCTGGACGGCACCGGCCACTACGCACCCCCTGTATCATCCGGAGGTACTGGGGATGCTGCGAACCTGACGGGAGAACACACATTTGCCCGGCCTGGTGTGTATTTCCCCACTGTGCGGGTTTCGGCCGCGCGTGAACAGCGCCCGCCCAACGTCGCACCAGCCGGCAAGGATCCTTATGCGCTGGCTCAGAATCTCGCTAGCGTAAGAGTGGTTGTCCGCTGAGGGGGGGAAGCGGAAAGTCTGTTGTCTGGTGGTGAGATAAGAAAAGTAGTCATTCAGATCAGTCGGTTGCGTTCATCGAACCGTCAGTGGCTGTTGGGTTTAAATCAAATGGCCTCCGTAGACGCAGCGTGGTTCACTGTGAAAGGTCCTTCCTAGCGCCATCCTTGGGATTTTTCGTAATCGGTAATCGCCTCCCGGATGCCTGCCAAAAGATCCGCAATACACCCTTGTAAATTCACCATTCTGGTTTCAAGAACGTCAGGCAAAGTCGGCGGATTGAGAAAATCATCACCGCGTTCCGTGTTGATCCCGAGATTTTCGCCACCACCAAACAACACAAACCCATTATTTCTGATGTTGATCGATCCTGCATCCAGCGCAGCTTTGTGAGCAATGATATCGCGCGTGGATCGGCCCTTCTGATCACCAATGACGAAGGAGAAATGGGGCATATATCTTTTCAAAATAGGGGCCAGGACCGCTGATACGGTAGTCGGATGGGACTTCAGGATATTTTTCGCAAACCGATTGAACGAATCCTGAGATTCATTGAAATACGTCGACAAGCCATAGGATAGATAATCGAGCGCCCTTCGGTATGACAGGACGAACGATCTATACTCGAAATCGATTTTCGCAGTATTTCCTATGCACATTGTCGATCCAAGGGGAATCTGACTTGAAATATTTCTGTCCGCGAGTTCTTTGCGTAAGCGAGTATCCATATCCCGGATCAAGTCTAGTCTATAATAGCACTCTGCCATGGCCCGTTCACAATATTCGACGCCATTCGAAAAGCGTCCATATTTCTTAATTTCGTCGCTCTTGGACAAGCGCCATTGCTCGATAAAATATGGCTTTGTATTGAGCCAATTTCTAAAATCGACAAATGGCGATCGTAGTCCGGGGGCCATCTCGTAACCGGAGATTGCATTGATCGCATGCATCGTGTCGACGATCTTGTCCCCGAGGTAAGGTCGCAATTGGTTAAGGTCAAACCTTTGATCAGCGGTAGTTGATTCATTCGTTGACATGTTGGTCCTTTCAATTGCGATACGCGCCTGTTGTAGGACAACAAGCTTGATTAGCCGCTGACGAGATATCGACCAACCCTGATCGATCTGAACGGACTATGGAAGACAGGAGGCATTCAAGGCTAGCGTCGCTGACATTTGCTTTCTGGATGATCATCAACAGAATCTGAAGGTCGCGACTGTCTCCAACCCAACCGATTGAGATAAGCATGCGAATGTCAGTTCTCGGGAAACCGTGTCAAGGGCCTGAATTTCCGAGATGTAGGCGTAAGCGGACATGCCGTTAGGAAGAGCCGGGGGGAAAGTTTTCACCTCGAACCCGTATGATGGTCTGCCGACTTGTAGAAAATTTTCTGGCAAGAGCAGATACGCTCATACCCTCCGCTAGGTCGTTAAGAACGCTTTGTTTCTCACCTTCTGACAGTACGGAAGGTCGTCCCAAGGTTTTTCCTTCTGATTTTGCTCGCCTGAGGCCGGACTGCGTCCGCTCAATCAATAGATCCCGCTCAAACTGTGCAACAGCATTCAGAACCTGCATCGTCATTGTGCCGGACGAACTGGTCAGATCAGCACCGCCAAGAGCGAGGCAGTAAACCTTCACTCCCATGGTCCCCAGCATTTTAACTGTGGTGCTGACATCCATTGCATCGCGACCAAGACGATCAAGCTTGGTTACGATCAGAATATCTCCAGCCTCCAATCTATCCATGAGGCGAGCGAAGCCACGCCGCTGCGCGATGGAAGTACTCCCGGAAATAGTTTCGGTAACGACCCGACGTGGCTCGACCCGAAAACCGGCTGCTTCAATTTCCTGGATCTGGTTTTCGGTCGTCTGCCCGACTGTCGAGACGCGAACATAGGCAAAGGTGCGTGGCATAGAGTTCATTTCGTCCGAATAGGATGTCCGAAATATGAACTATGTCCGAAACACTGTAAAGGTAATTTTCGGACAGATCGCTTCGCCCCTGTCCGTAAACGATCGTTTTCGGACAGGAGGAACTTATGGCACCATCACATAAAATGACCTATGTTACAGATATGACCTTAATTAAGGTCACAACCTCAACGAGCAGGAGATCATTTACATGATTCGTGTCAATGTTATGCCGAATGGCCGACTTGTCCTGCCGGTTGGCCTGCGTAAGTCGCTTGGCGTCGAAAAGGGCGGCCAGGTCATGGCAGAGATCGTGGACGGGGAGGTTCGCTTGATGACGCCCGATGCCTCGCTTGATCGAGCCAGAGCATTGTTCCGAAAATATGTGCCAGCCGGCTCTTCGATTGCCGACGAAGTCATTGGTGAACGACGCGCTGAAAATGCGCTTGATAACCATGATAATAAGGTGCAGCGCTGATGCCGATTTGTGTCATCGACACGTCCGCTGTTTTTGCGGACTTGAACGAAGAAACGGGATCTGAAGAAGCTCGGCGCTGGCTACGAGATGCAGCCATCTCCGCCATTAATCTGCAGGAGATCGTTTCCAAGGCCGTTGATAAAGGCGTTCCGGCCGAAGGAATAGCCGAACTTATCGCAGCTCTGCGCCTAGACGTGCGGCCTCTTGATCACAACCTGGCTCTCGCGGCCGGATTGATGCGCGATGCGACCAAGCGGGTTGGACTCAGCCACGGAGACCGCGCCTGTCTGGCATTAGCCAAAAAAATGGGCCTTCCCGTGGTCACGGCCGATCGAGCATGGGCCGAAATTGCTGAGGCAATCGGCGTTGAAGTGGTTCTCATTCGATAGACTTACTGGTTGTAAATCTTGTGTAGGTTTTCTGTTCCGCTGCTACTACCCCCCGAGAAGAGCCGCCTAAAAAAAGCGGACCTGCTGCTTACGCCTCATCCCGGACATACAAGCCCCCATTCGCCAAGCTCCTAAGCGGACAGTCCGCAATCACCATGAGCTGATGGAGTTTCCTCCCACCCGAGTGCATTCTCCGCTCGGCTGCATACAAGCAGCCCCTTCTGAGAACGTATCATAGAACAAGACATGTCAGATGGGGTGGAAGGCCTCCTTGCGGCATTGATGTGCCATACCGGCGGTTGATAAACCTTCTGAAGGAGACCGCCCACCCCAACTGACAGCTAGCGGCGCGACCAGGACTGGTGGTGGAACGACAATTGGTGGTCCAGCATAAATCCACGGCCAGGCCTCCGCCGGAGCGGCACTCAGCATGGTCGCGGCGAATGCCGCGGCCAGCAACTTCCATCCGATGCTATCAGGCATTGTTCTGGTCCACTCTGAACACGCGAACGATTGAGGACGCCCAAACCTGCCTTTCTGCATTTTTGATACCTCTTGACACCATGCACGGAGTGCCCAGATTGAATCTGCCGGCCGCCGAAGGGGGCGGCAGACAGAACTATCAGTTTTGATCTTGTGTCCATGTTGCTCAAAGGAGGATATGGCTATGAGAGCCACCGTTGATTTTGCTCCCCTGTTCCGTTCGAGCGTGGGTTTTGACAGAATGCTCAACGCCCTTGATCTCGCCAGCCGGATTCCGACGGTCGATAACTGGCCGCCTTACGATATCGTCAAGACCGGTGACGATGATTACCGGATAGACATGGCGGTTGCCGGACTTGCCGAGGCCGACCTTACGATCACACAGGAGCGCAATACTCTTGTCGTGACAGGACGAAAGGTACAGGAGCCGCAAAGCGCCGCCGAATATCTCCATCGGGGTATTGCGGGCAGAGAATTCGAACGCCGCTTCGATCTGGCCGAGCATATGAAAGTCACCGATGCGCACTTCGAGAACGGACTTCTGTCCATTACTCTGAAACGTGAGATACCCGAAGCGATGAAGCCGCGTCGTATCGCGATTACGTCCTCTACAGGACGTGCGGAGGAAGCCGTGCCCAAGATCGAGGCGCGGAAAGAGGCAGTCTGATGGCGTGACGAAAACTCTCCCCCGGCCATTCATCCGGCCGGGGGGGGGAATCTCGAAAGGTCATGAGCATGAAGAGGATGAAAATATCTCTGTCGTGCGCTGCTCTGGGCTTGTCTCTACTGAGCCAGTCGGGCGCACATGCTGGTGATGTTGTCCGGACGACTGCAACATCGTTCGATGCAAGGGCGACTGAGGGAACGTCCACAATCCCCGAAACCGGGGCTCGCACTCATTACGAAGACGGCACGGGTGATATGCTGGTCGACAGCTTGAACGCAAGCCAGTTGGAGGGTTCGAAAAACCCTCTGGTTTTGAGTCTGTCTCTGTGATTCCATTTCCCCCGAGTTGATTGGGGTATGGATCATGAAGCAGGCTGGTTTCTTTGATGTTGAAGAGAGGCTTGCCCGGCTGAGCGGGCTGGGTGATCAGCTTGAAGCGTTTTCCCGGACTGTGGATTTTGAAGTCTTCCGCCCTGATCTGGAGCTGGCTCTGGCCTATTCGGACGGAAGTAAAGGCGGGCGTCCGCCGTTTGATGCGGTTCTGATGTTCAAGATCCTGGTCATCCAGACGCTAAACAATTTGTCTGATGAACGGACAGAATATCTGATCAACGACCGCCTGTCGTTCATGCGCTTTCTGGGATTGGGGCTGTCGGACCGGGTACCGGATGCCAAAACGGTCTGGCTGTTCCGTGAGCGTCTGACACAGGCGGGTGCGATCGATCGTCTGTTCAATCGTTTTGACGCAATACTGCGGAACGCTGGGTATCTGCCGATGTCCGGCCAGATCCTGGATGCCACACTGGTGGCGGCTCCGAAGCAGCGGAACACCAATGCAGAGAAAGCGGATCTCCGGGCAGGACGTCTTCCAGAAGACTGGCAGGACAAGCCGGCAAAGCTGGCGCACAAGGACCGTCATGCGCGATGGACGCTGAAGTTCACCAAAGCGAAGCGGCAGGACGATGGAACCATGCCATCCAGTGATCTCGCCATCCCGTTCTTTGGCTACAAATCCCACGTCTCCATCGACCGGAAGTTTCGGTTCATCCGAAAATGGAAGACGACGGATGCCGCCGCCAGTGATGGTGCGCGATTGAGAGAGGGGCTGTTGGATAAAACCAATACGGCCTCAAGCGTTTGGGCTGATACAGCCTATCGCTCGAAAGCGAATGAGGACTTCATGGACAAAGAGGGTTTTGTCTCAAAGGTTCATCGCAAAAAACCGCAGCTCAAGCCGATGCCCCGGCATATCCAGAAATCGAATGCAGGGAAGTCGGTGATCCGCTCCCGCGTCGAGCACGTCTTTGCCGATCAGAAATCGCAAATGGGTCTATTCATCCGAACTGTCGGTATCACCCGGGCCGTTATGAGGATCGGTCTGGCCAATATTGTCTACAATATGCCCCGCTTCCTCTTCCTGGAGCGGATCAGTACCGCAGCATAGCAATCCAGAGGGTAACACCCACCGATCCGCTCAAAACGCAGATCAAAACCGACCCAAAGAACCGTCAATCAAAGCGCCCAAAAACTAAAATCACGGGCCAAGCACATCAATCAACGGTTCTTCGATCCCTCCATCTGTTGTAACACGGACCGGAAATCGCATTGACCTGTCAGGGGGAGTATCATGACCGAAAAGACATTTGAGGCCGTTGTTCTGGCAAAGCGTCCTGACGGAAGTATTGCGCCGGATGTTTTCGCGACAGTGGAACGTCCCTGGCCTGCGATAAAGGAGGGTGAGGTGCTGACACGCACACTCTTTGCTTCCGTCGATCCCTATATGCGGGGCATTCTCAACGAGGGGCGGACCTATCGTGAAGGACTGGCGGTTGGCGACATGATCCCTGGCGAAACCGTGGGACAGGTCATCCAGTCGAAGCATCCAGCCTTTCGTGGAGGCGAGATCGTTTCCGGTGCGTTTGGATGGGCGACTGTGCTGGCAACTCCCGGGGACAGGCTGGTCCGGGTTCCCGATGATGTGCCGCCTTCAACCTATCTTGGTGTGCTCGGTATGCCCGGGACAACCGCGTATTCGGGGATGAAGGACATCGGACAGCCCAAGGCAGGGGAAACGGTCGTTGTCTCTGCGGCGTCCGGTCCCGTAGGCGCAACAGCCGGACAGATAGCCAGAAGAGCAGGAGCGCGGGTGATCGGTATCGCGGGCGGCGTGAAGAAATGTGCGTGGGTCACGGAAATCGCCGGATTTGATGGATGCATCAATCATCATGAAAATCTCGACGAACAGCTTGACGCCCTCTGTCCTGACGGCGTCGATGTCTACTACGAGAACGTTGGGGGTGCAGTAGGCCAGGCTGTGATCAGGCGGTTACGTAATCATGCCCGGGTTCCGATCTGCGGTCTGGTCGCTGACTATAATGATCGCGACTATAGCGGGCTGGCGCATGCGCCCACGATCAGCGCGGCCATGCTGCTGTTTCGCAGAGCCCGCATCGAGGGCTTCATTGTCGGTGACCGGCCGGAGCGGTTTGCGGAATGGCGTGCTTTGGCAACTCCCTGGGTTCAGGAAGGATCTCTTGTTTATAAGGAACAGATTGTAAAGGGTCTGGATCAGGCCCCTCTCGCACTGGCTGGACAACTGAGTGGACAGAATTTCGGCAAACTTCTTGTGCAGGTTGCAGACGGTCCGACAAACCATGCCTGAGGGTCAACGGAGACAGAAAGCCTGTTTTTTGTGGTCAGTATGTGTAGTCGCTCTGGCCCTGATGCCTTGCGTGCCTGCGCAGGCAGCGGACAAAGCGTGGTGTTCGGTATCCGATCCGCAGGCTGCAGGGACTATGCCCGCGCTTCTTCGCCATCTGGAGGGTTCGAAAAACCCTCTGGTTTTGAGGGTGCCTTTGTGATTCCATTTCCCCCGAGTTGATTGGGGTATGGATCATGAAGCAGGCTGGTTTCTTTGATGTTGAAGAGAGGCTTGCCCGGCTGAGCGGGCTGGGTGATCAGCTTGAAGCGTTTTCCCGGACTGTGGATTTTGAAGTCTTCCGCCCTGATCTGGGGCAGGCTTTAGCCTATTCAGATGGCAGTAAAGGCGGACGACCGCCATTTGATCCGGTGCTGATGTTCAAAATTCTGGTGATCCAGACGCTCAAC
>NZ_JABCQF010000020.1 GCF_015244705.1 Gluconobacter potus | reverse complement strand
TGGCTGGACGAACGCCCGATGAGGCGTATCATAACGTGCCGACGCCATCTGGTCCGGGGTTAACCCCGGACCAGATGGCCAACAGCAACGCCGTCAGAAGGGCGGCATAACAACAACCGGGTATAGCTTATCAAGCCCGCAAAACTGTCCGAACGGACGGGACCACCTCAACCATAGGTGGAGTTGCTCAGGACAAAATGCTCACGGATATGCGCCAGAACCTTCAAATCGGTGCGCTGGCGTTGGCAAACGGGTCTGGAAATCCAGGCGCGATAACCACGTGTCGATACACGCAGCACACGACACAGGCTCTCGATCGACCAACGGCTACGATGCTCACGGATGAAGGCGAACCTCATATCTTTTGGCTCGCGAAAAACTGTGTGGCTTTTTTTAAGATTTCCCTCTCCTCCCGCAAAACGCGGTTCTCCAGGCGTAGGCGCTCGTTCTCCCGGACCAGATCGGCCTGCGGTTCAGGCACTGACAGATCAGCGGTCCGATACTGCGAAATCCAGTGTCCCAATGTCGATTTGCCAATCCCCAGATCCGCTGCCACGCGGGTCCGTGACAAACCGCTGCTCAAGGCAATCCTTACCGCCTCACGGCGGAATTCTTCTGTGTGCGTCACTGCCATGGTTCCGTGCCTCTCCTGATGTGAGCTTAAAACGCTCAGTCAACCGGCACAAAACCGTAGCAAGTCCACCATTGCGGTTCACAAAAATGATGCCGCTCAGCACACGGCGATCATCGACGCGAGGTTTGCCGTGGCTCTTGGGAAAGAACGGCCGCAGACGCTCCATCTGTTCATCCGTCAGCCAAAACAGATCGCTCATCTTCAGTCTCCTCACCGAGCCTGAATCAGATTTCCACACTCAAATCAATGGGCCCTGAGCCTAACATGAGAAAAGAGGCCATAGCGAGCTATGTCGAAACCAAGAGTCGTTCCGAAACTATATAAATTTCAAAATTTTCTTTTTATTCTGGAATAGGATCATTCCGTAATATAGTCTCCTCACACAATATAGCGAGGCTCCGTCAGTGCCGGTGGAGAGTCGGGTTTGTCCGGTCAGGACAGAGACGCATGGGGTGGATCAATGGCGGTCCACTGGCCCGAGAGGGCGATGATGCATCCTTTTTGATGTGTCGTCTGGAAATGTATTGTGGACAGGGGTTTCCTGAAAGCTGGGCACGCACCCACCCTGCTGGCCGCTTTTCTGTATTTCGACGTCTCATTCATGATCTGGGTTCTGCTGGGGCCTCTCGGCATTGCTATCGCACATGACCTGCATCTGAATGCCGGGCAGAAAGGTCTTCTTGTCGCAACCCCAGTGCTGGCTGGGGCCGGGTTTCGCGTACTGGCAGGCGGCCTCGTGGACGTGTTCGGTCCTCGTCATGTTGCGATTGCGGCGCAGCTTACGGTCATTATAGGCCTTGTCCTGATCTGGTACCTTGCGCCGCATACCTACGCCCAGATGTTTGGGCTTGCGGGTATTCTTGGCATTGCAGGCGCGTCTTTCGCAATCGCCCTTCCCCTTGCCTCTGTTTGGTACCCCCCACACTATCAGGGTACCGCTCTAGGCATTGCAGGTGCAGGCAACTCAGGAACTGCCCTTGCCTCACTTTTTGCGCCTGGACTTGCGGTTCTGGTCGGATGGCGAAATGTCATCGGGCTAGCAACGTTTCCGCTCATCTGCGTTTTGCTGCTTTTTCTCGTTCTTGCCAAGGAACCTGCCAATCGACCGCCATCCCCCGGCCTGCGCGCATGGGGATCCGTTCTGGGATCAGTCGATAGCTGGTTACTGATGTTTTTTTACAGCGTGACCTTCGGGGGGTTCGTTGGTCTTGCGTCTTTCCTGACCATTTATTTCAATGACCAATATAGCCTTTCACCCGCAGTTGCCGGTGCATGCACGGCGTTTGTCGTTTTCGTTGGCTCTTTTGTGCGACCTGTTGGCGGAGCCTTTGCCGATCGCGTTGGGGGTACAAAGGCTCTGATCGTTCTGTATGCAATCGCAGCGTTCTGCTTTGGCATCATCTCTCTCGGGCTTCCGACGATCTATCTCGCATTCCCGGCATTCTTCTTCGGGATGCTGACGCTTGGTCTGGGAAATGGAGCCGTCTTCCAGCTTGTGCCAACTCGTTTCCCGCGTCAGGTCGGCATTCTAACCGGTTTGGTTGGGATGGCTGGCGGTGTTGGCGGGTTTTATCTGGCCCTGTCACTCGGCGAAGCCCGGCAGATCGTCAATTCCTACGGGCCTGGATTTCTTGCCTTTGCCGGGATTTGCCTGATTGCCTGCATCTCCGTTGTTCTGTGTCATCGTCGTTGGATGGAGAAAGCATGATGGCTGGCCTCTCCATTTTTACGCCTCATCCCTATACGCCAGTTCTGGCAGGTCTCGCTTTGGGAGCAATGGCATTCTCCAGCTCTTTGAAAGCTGACGATACCCCTCACCCCAGCACCAAAATTCACCCGTCTGCAACATCAAAAGTAAAAGCGGTCAGCCAGACGGTTCATTCTCAGCAGGGCCGGCCTCTCCACTCCCCGGACTGGGGCGTTTTCAATGCGGGGAACGGCGCCGCTTCCGGTTTCGGGTCAATGACGGGCTTTGGTCAGGTTCGTTGGGCGGAAGACTGGAGCGATGTTGTCAACATGCCGCCCGAACAGCGCAGAAATGACTGGTTCAATCGCCTGAAGTACATTCGCCTCAATGAGAGCGGAAGTATCTGGCTGTCTCTGAATGCGGAGGAACGCTTCCGTTACATCTATGAAAATCAGCCCTTGATGGGGACGGCCGGCAAAACCAATGCCAACCGTATTCTTCTTCGCAATCTGTATGGCGTGGATCTCCATCTGGGGGAGCATGTCCGCGCCTATGCCGAGTTTCTGTACGGCGTTGCTGGAGGCTCCAATACATATGGTTATCAGACAGGCGTTCAAAGGGAGCGACTGGATCTTCAGCAGGGCATTCTGGAAGTAAGGGGTAATATTCTGGGCGCCAAGGCAGGTGTTATTGGCGGCCGTCAGGTATTCCTTGATACGCCAGTCTTCATGCAGTCTGCCAGAGACCTGACCAATGCCCAGCAAACCTGGGATGGTTTCCGTGGCTATGCCATCTGGAAACGTTTTCGGGTGGATCTGTTTGATTTCATGCAGACCAACAAATTGCCTGACGCTGTTTTCGGGGACGGCACGAACTACAGTGCCAGGATGTATGGCGCCATGACGTCCACGGCGCTTCCCGCATTTAGAGCCATGGGAAAGAAGAGCCAGCTTTTCGCAGACGTCTTTTACATCGGCTATCTCTACAGTGGCACTACAGCGTCTATCCCGACCACAACGGGTACAGAGACCGGTTCCAGCCGCCGGGACAATGTCGGCATGCGTTTGTGGGGAAATGTCGGCCCTTTCTCGACGAGCCTGAGCGGTGTGTTTCAGGGAGGCCAGTTTCGGCCAGCACAGCAAAGCCAGCCAACCCGCGCCGTACGGGCTTATGCCGTCAATGCATCCCTGCTGTATAACCGGCCCGATCTTCCGACAAAACCGAGCGCTGGCCTTCAGGCGGATCTGTTCTCCGGCGGCTCCTACAAGAGCAAAGATGGAGCAGTCGGAACATTTGCCTCCCCCTATTTTCCTCTGCCGTATTATAATGACGTCACGTTGTCCGTGACGTCCCAGAACCTGATTGGTGTAGGGCCGCTCGCAACGTTTGCCCTACGGAAAAACCTTCACTTCAAGCTGCATGTTCCTTTCTTCTGGCGGGAAAGCACACAGGATGCGGTTTATGGCACAGGCAAGATCTATTCCTGGCGCAATGGGTTATCCGGCGGCTTTATCGGAGCTGCTCCCCAGACGCAGCTTGCCTGGAATTTTGCTCCGCACTGGACCTGGACGCACGACATCGTGGGCTTCATCGCGTCCCGTAGCATGCACGCAGCAGGCGCAAAGAGCGACGCATTCTACATGCAGACCCTCGAATTCAAGTTCTGACCATGACTGACCCACAGAACGGACGGATGACCATGAAAGAAAACATCATCATCATCGGCAACGGGATGGTTGGACATTACTGCGCCGAGCAGCTCGTCATGCACGGACTGCATGAAACGCATCAAATCCATGTCTTTGGTGCTGAACGCCACCATGCCTATGACCGCGTTCATCTTACGGAATACATGACGGGTCAGGATGCGCTGGCCCTGCGTCTGCATGAGGAAGATTTTCACTCGGCGCACGGCATCACCATGCATCTGGGTGTTCCAGTCATGCGGATCGACCGTGACGCCAGGACCGTGGAAAGTGAAGATGGTCTTCTGCCCTACAGCACCCTGATACTGGCGACAGGCTCTACGCCTTTCGTTCCGTCAGTCCCGGGCAATACCGGAACTGCGGGGCTGGTCTACCGTACGCTTGAAGATCTGGACGTCATCCGTGCCGCGGCTCAGGGCGCTCGCCACGGAACTGTCATCGGCGGAGGGTTACTGGGTCTGGAAGCTGCTCATGCCCTGAAACTTCTAGGGCTGGAGGTCAGTGTTGTTCAGCTTGGAGCACATCTGATGTCAGCCCAGCTCGATGAAGACGGTGGCCGCGCGCTCCGCAGCCGCATCGAGGCGCTGGGTATCGATGTGAGAACGTCACATGCGACAAAGGAAATCGTTGCAGGAGACCAGCACCGTCATCGCCTGATATTCGCAGACAGTCCTTCATTCGAAACCGATATGGTGGTCTTTTCCGCAGGCATCCGCCCTACAGATCAGCTTGGAAGAGCTTGCGGGTTAGCTGTGGGCGCGCGTGGTGGCATCGTGATCGACAATCAGTGCAGGACGTCCGATCCGGGCATTTTTGCCATAGGCGAATGCGCCCTCTGGCAGGGTCAGGTCTTTGGTCTGGTCGGGCCGGGATACACCATGGCACGCACAGTTGCCTCCCTGCTGGCCGGAGAAGATGCGGCCTTCACGGGGGCGGACATGTCTACCAAGCTCAAGCTTCAGGGCGTGGATGTCGGCTCGATCGGCGATGCGCATGGCCGTGAGCCCGGTGCGACGAGCTACCGCTTCATTGGAGAAGCAGACGGTTCCTATCGGCGCCTCGTTCTCTCTGCGGATGGCCAGCGCGTAACCGGGGCGATCCTCGTCGGAGACAACTCCTATTATGACACCATCTTCCAGTATGTTCAGAATGGCATCAAACCACCGGCTGACCCTGCTGTACTGATCCTGCCGCGTGGTGAAGGGGCAGAACTCCTGGGTGCGGATGCCCTGCCCGATACGGCCATGATCTGCTCCTGCCACAACGTCACGAAAGGCTCGATCTGTAACGCCATTGATGCGGGATGCGCTGACCTTGCCGCGCTCAAACAGGGCACAAAAGCCAGTACAGGCTGCGGTGGCTGCGCCGCACTGCTCAAGAGCGTGTTCGAAACGGAACTTGCGGCCAGAGGCATTGAGGTCGATCACAGCCTCTGCGAGCATTTTTCCCATACGCGTCAGGAGCTCTATTCCCTTGTCCGTGTCCACGGGATCCGCAGTTTTGAAGAGCTGATGGCCCGCCATGGTAACGGGGGTCTTGGCTGCGATATCTGCAAGCCAACCGTTGGCTCGATCCTGGCCTCTGCGTGGAACAAGCCGATCACCGATCCGCTCTATATTCCTTTGCAGGACACGAACGACACGTTCATGGCCAATATGCAAAAGAACGGCACTTATTCCGTGGTTCCCCGCATTGCTGGTGGGGAAATTACCCCGGACAGACTGATTGTCCTCGGGCAGGTCGCAAAAAAATATGGCCTTTACACCAAGATCACCGGTGGCCAGCGCGTTGATCTGTTTGGCGCCCAACTGCATCAGCTTCCTGAAATCTGGGGAGAACTTCTGGATGCTGGATTTGAGACAGGGCATGCCTACGGAAAGTCTACCCGGACGGTAAAATCCTGTGTTGGAAGCACCTGGTGCCGTTATGGCGTCCAGGACAGCGTCGGTAAGGCGTTGGATCTGGAGAACCGCTACAAGGGGCTGCGCTCTCCTCACAAGCTTAAATTCGCCGTATCCGGCTGTACCCGTGAATGCGCCGAAGCACAGAGCAAGGATGTGGGCATCATCGCCACGGAGAATGGCTGGAACCTGTATGTCTGTGGCAATGGCGGAATGCGTCCTCGCCATGCAGAGCTGTTCGCGACCGATCTCAATTCAGAAACGCTCGTGAAATACATCGACCGGTTTCTGATGTTCTACATTCGCACCGCAGACAAGCTCCAGCGCACGTCTGTCTGGCGGGAAGGCCTGGAGGGCGGTCTGGATTATCTCAAGGACGTCATTATCAAGGACAGCCTTGGCATTGCCGAAGAGCTGGAGCGTCAGATGCAACACGTGGTCGAAACATACCACTGTGAATGGAAAGATGCCCTCACGGACGGTGAAAAGCTCAAACGTTTCCGCACCTTCGTCAATGACACCCGCCCCGATCCAAACGTTCAGCTTGTTCCTGAGCGCGACCAGGTCAAGCCAGCCCCAAATCAGGCGGCCGTTCCTGAAGAGTCCGGCCCTGTGGAGTGGACAGCCCTCTGCAACACTAGTGATCTGGTGCCAAAATCAGGGGTGGTTGCTTGGTATGAAGGTGCACAGATTGCCCTGTTTTACCTGCCGGAAACAGAAACAACGACAGCCCGTGTTTTTGCCGTAGACAACCATGACCCGTTCTCGAAGGCCAATATCATTGGGCGCGGTATCATGGGGGATCTGCGGGGACAGCTCGTTGTCGCCTCCCCGCTTTACAAACAGCACTTCAATCTCGAAAGCGGGATCTGCCTTGAAGATCCCAGCAAATCCCTGCGCACTTGGGAGGGGCGCCTGACAGCGGAAGGCAAGGTTGAAATCCGCGCCAAGGTTATAGAAACCGCCGCAGAACGTCTTTCTGCCTGACAGTCATGGCACGGGAAGAGATCCGTTCTGTCTGCCCCTATTGCGGTGTCGGTTGCGGCATCGTGCTGGAGGTTGAGAACCATCAGATCGTCAAGGTGCGCGGAGATACCGAGCACCCGACGAATGGTGGTCGCCTATGCACCAAGGGAAGCTCCTGCGACAAACCAGTATCGTCGTCTGCGCGGCTGGATATTGCCCAGATCCGGCCAGATAGAACGTCCCTGCCCGTTCCCACCAAAATGAAGGCTGCCATCAAGGAAACGGCCCGTCGCCTGAAGAACATTCTGGAGGAACATGGACCGGATGCGATCTCCCTGTACGTCTCCGGCCAGATGTCTCTGGAAGCACAGTATCTCGCGAACAAACTCGTCAAGGGATACCTGAGAACACAGCATATCGAGTCCAACTCCCGTCTGTGCATGGCTGCGGCGGGTGCCGGCTACAAGCTCTCTCTGGGCGCAGACGCCCCCCCCGGAAGCTACGAGGACTTTGACTGCACGGACCTGTTCTTCGTGATTGGCGCCAATATGGCCGACTGTCACCCGATCCTGTTCCTGCGTCTGATGGACCGTAAGCGTCAGGGAGCAAAACTCATCGTCGTTGATCCACGGCGGGCTGCGACGGCAGACAAGGCCGACCTGTTCCTTCAGATCCGTCCCGGCACTGATCTGGCTCTGCTGAACGGCCTACTTCACATTCTGGTCCGCGATGACGCGATAGATCCGGACTTTATAGCCAGTGCGACAAAAGGCTGGAGCGAGATGCCCGCTTTTCTCGCGGACTATCATCCCGAGAACGTTGCCGAGATTACCGGTCTTTCGAAGGACGATATCGAAACAACCGCCAGATGGATTGCGGAAGCAGATGCATGGCTGACTTTATGGACCATGGGACTGAACCAGAGCACTTCGGGAGCGTGGAATACCAACGCAATTTGCAATCTTCACCTCGCGACGGGCGCCATCTGTCGCCCGGGGGCTGGGCCTTTTTCCCTTACCGGGCAGCCCAACGCCATGGGTGGCAGGGAAATGGGCTATATGGGACCCGGCCTCCCCGGACAGCGCACGGCATTGGTCGATGATGACCGTGCCTTTGTAGAGCAGCAATGGAAGCTACCCGCAGGAACCATTCGCAAAGCGGGCGGCCATGGCGCGATAGCAATGTTCGAAGCCATGAACCGCGGAGAAATCCGTGCGTGCTGGATCATTTGCACCAACCCTGTCGTGACCGTGCCACGGCGCGCCAACGTCACGGCTGCCCTTGAAGCCGCAGAGTTGGTTATTGTTCAGGATACCTACGCCGACACGGAAACCGCCGCTTATGCGGATATTCTTCTGCCGGGTGCGTTATGGGTCGAAGGAGACGGCGTGCTGGTCAATTCAGACCGTACCATGACGCTGGCCCGGCAGGCTGTCTCCCCGCCTGGTGAAGCCATCGCAGACTGGGACATCATTGCCCGCGTTGCCTGCGAAATGGGCTTTGAGGAGGCTTTCACCTTCTCATCTGCTGCCGAAGTCTTTGCGGAACTCAGCCGTTTCGCGAACCCCAAAACGGGGTACGATATTTCCGGGGTCAGTCATGGCCGCCTGAAATCCGGACCTGTCCAGTGGCCGAACCAGGCGGGGGGCACCCTGCCCCGCCACCCGATCCGCTACCGGCCAGACCCAAATAAACCTCCGGTCTTCGCCACCGATGACGGAAAAGCAATTTTTCATCCTCGGCCTTATCTCCCTTTCGAAGAGCAGCCAGATGAGGATTTTCCTTTCCTGCTCAACACGGGCCGTCTCCAGCACCAATGGCACACGCTCACAAAAACCGGGCGGGTTGATGGACTCAACAAGCTTAACCCCGGGCCTTTTGTCGAAATCGCTCTGGCCGATGCCGAACGACTGGGCATCGGCAAGGAAGATCCTGTCGAGCTTCGGTCACGCCGGGGCACAGCAGTCCTCCCCGCCCGCCCTACCGATCGCGTTGCGCCCGGAACATGCTTCGCGCCCTTTCACTGGAACGACCGTTTCGGCGAAAATCTGACAATCAACGCTGTCACGGCCGATTTCACGGACCCCGTCTCGCTTCAGCCCGGGATCAAACACTGCGCGGTGTCCCTCTCGCGCATCGAACCTGTTTCTGCTTCGGCAGAGGAGAACGCTGCTACTATGCCGCTTGACCACATGACCCAGCATCTTGGCCTCGTTGCTTCAGAGCCACTGGCTCTGTCTGTCGAAAGCCGTCAGTGGTTGACGGGCTTTATGGAAGGCCTGAGGCTTGCTCCACCGGAAAACGAGCTTCCTTTTGTCCCTCTGAGCGCTCCTTTACCGACAGAGCAGAAAGCCAGAATTAATGGCCTTTTAGCAGGCCTATATGCACGCAGTCCTGTAACGAAGGATATTGCTGTTTCGGAAAGCCCGACAAACACCCACCCCAAGCTTCTTATTCGATGGGCCTCCCAAACAGGTCGGGCAGAAGGCTTGGCTCAAGAACTCATAATCTGGCTGAAAGAAAGCGGGCATGACGTCGATGCGATGAGCCTAGAGAGCTGCAAACCGGCCGATCTTTCCGGAACGGTCCTCTTCGTCGTCTCCACCTTCGGCGACGGAGATGCTCCTGATAGTGCCAACGCTTTCTGGGATGAGCTTCGCAAAACCCAAGGATCGCTTGAAGATGTTCGTTACGCCATGGTGGCGCTGGGGGACTCTTCATACGCCAATTTCTGTGGCTTCGGCCGGGCTCTTGATGAACGCCTGAAGGCGCTTGGTGCAATCCCGGTTATGGAACGGCAGGATTGCGAGCCCGATTATGAAGAAACGGTTGAGGCCTGGCAGCACAGATTTCTGTCTGCCTTGGGTGCCAAAGCAGCTTTCACACCAGCCATTCCGTTACCGGACGCACCAGCCATCACACGGGCCACCCCCGTAATTGCACGCGTCAGCCTTAATCATTACTTGACGGGATGTAATAGCGACAAGGAAACCCGGCAGATCGTTCTGAATCTTTCAGGGACTGGACTGCACTATGACCCAGGGGACGCTCTCGGGGTCTGGCCCTGCAATGCTGGCTCAACCGTTGAAACAGTTCTGAACGCTCTGGGGATGTCTTCCGATACGACAGTCTCCGTTCGAGGCCATGGGACCGTGTCTCTGAAAGACGCCCTGACCAGACATTTTGATCTTTCCCGGCCATCTCCTGCGCTTCTGGAAAAATTGGGAGCACAATCTGCCGGCTACCTGCCCGAGTTGCTGGCTGCCACCAAACTCGACGTGCAGGCGCAGGAGATCCCGAACCTTTTCCGCCGGATGCAGCCGCGCCTCTATTCAATCGCATCATCTCTGAAAGCCTACCCTGACAGCGTCCACATTACTGTGGGTATCAATAATGAACCCTACCTTGGCTTATGCTCAAACTGGCTGGCCAGTTTGTCTGAAGGATCTGAGGTTCCCGTCTTTTTGCAGGCAACATCCCAGTTCCGTCTACCGGAAGACGATGCCAAACCTGTCATCATGGTTGGACCGGGCACAGGCATTGCCCCCTTCCGCGCCTTTCTTCAAGAGCGTGCCGCCTGTAACAGTCCCGGCCGAAACTGGCTTTTCTTCGGAGAACGTCATGAAGAAAACGGGTTCTACTATCGCGAGGAACTCGAAGGCTTCATGGCGCAAGGCTGCCTGACGCATCTGCACACGGCATTCTCCCGTGATCAGGACCAACGTATTTATGTCCAGGACCGGATGGAAGAAAACGGGGAAGAACTTTGGAACTGGCTGCAGGAAGGCGCCTATTTCTACGTCTGTGGAGATGCCGCCCGTATGGCTCGGGATGTGGACAGTGCCTTGCGGCGCATCGTGGCACGTCATGGAATTATGTCTTCGGAGCAGGCTGATGACTATGTCAGTACCCTCACCCGAAATGGACGCTACGTCCGTGACGTGTACTGAGCCGGGCCCATGACAATGAAAATTCTTCTCGCAGACGAGAATTCCCAGCGTGCTGGGGCCCTCTCAGAGATTTTGAAAGCTGACCCTTCACTGGAGGTCATCCGGCTTGAGGGTTATGAAAGCCTGATTGCAGCCGTCAAAACTCATGTTCCTGACATTGTGCTCGTGGATATCTGTCGCGCTGATCGCGATGGGCTGGATAGTGTCCGTGCGCTGTCTTGTTCCGGTCTTGAACGCCCCATTGCACTCTTTGTGGACGAAGACGATGAGGCTCTTATGGAAGATGCTTTTGCAGCGGGAGTCTGTTCCTACAATGTGATGGATACGCCCCCTCGGAACGTCAAACTCCTGCTTCGATCGGCAATTGCCCTATATCGCCGCTTTCAGGAAACAACGGCTGAACTGAAAGCGGCTCGGCAGGTCCTTTCAGACCGGGAAACGGTCGATACAGCGAAGAAAACCTTCATGCGCAACGAACGCTGCGGCGAAGCTGAAGCCTATCGTTGGTTCAGACGCCGAGCCATGCAGCAGGCCCGCAAAATGGTGGATGTTGCCGCCGATTACCTCCGGGTTCAGACCAAGGATGATGCATCATGAGTTCTGCCATCAGAATAGGCTTGCTGAGGCTGGCAGATAGCGCCCCTCTGATTATTGCTCGTAACCTAGGAATATTTGAGAGACATGGGCTAGATGCAGAACTTATCGTATCGCCATCCTGGGCCAATGTTGCAGATGGTCTCGTCTGGAACGGACTGGACGCTGCTCTGATTTTTCCGCCTCTGGCGATTATGACAGCGCTTGGTCACCGTGGCCGAGAAATCAATCTCGGGCCGGGCATTCCTGTCAGTCGCGGCGGGAATACGATTGTTCTTCGTGGACCCAAAGTCCCCTCATTCCTCGGGGGAGATTTCACTACAGGACAGCGGAATTTTCAAATCTGGCAGAGAATCCTGAGACGTCGTCCCAAGCTGGCTGTTGTGCACCTGTACTCGACTCACTTCCTTATTTTGATAGACTTTCTCAGGAGCATTCACGCCGATCCGGAACACGACGTGGAAATCGTCGTCATGCCACCTGACCGCATGATTGATGCCTTGGGCTCCCAAGAAATCGACGGCTTTTGTGCCGGCCCACCGTGGGGAACTGAAGCTGATATTCGTGGCATTGGGTTCATCGTGACTGGTTCCATCAGCATCCGCCCCGGTCATTTGGAGAAAACTCTCGTGACGACGCAACGATGGAGCCAGAGTTCACCTGCGTTGTCACAAGCTCTTAAGAGAGCCGTCGGCGAAGCGACACACTTTTGTATGGACCCCAACAATTCTGCAGAAGTCGTTCGTCAACTTTCCAACTCTCTTGCGAACGGCGGCCTTGCCCTTCCCCCGGAAGCAACCGCACAAATCATGCCGGGTCACAAGACACCAAACTCCATGCAATTCGATTTTTCGGCGTTAGATGACGACTTTTCGATCAACTGGATGACTCAGGCCATGCAGGCACAATGTTGGTTAACTCCAGCCAACATGACGCGGCTTTACGAACTGGGCTGGCTCACACCCGCACCTATTTCCTGAACAACCCTAATTTTTCAGAGACAGAACCATGAGCACAGATCTGCAAATATTTGGTTTCGAACGCGACTTTGCCGATACACTGCGCTGTATTCCAATGAGCGTGCGCATGAAACTTGATGAGTGTGGAATAAAACTGAGCCTTCGCCAGTGGAGCCGTTTCAATTACAAAGATCGCTACGAACTCTGTTACCGTTCGACAGAGTCAGATGTCGATAAACAGCACTATCGTCAATTTCTGAAAGAATTAATTCGAGCACGCTCCAACGAAGAACCTGTTTTTCTTGCTACACCGCAACCTACAGAGTGGAAAGATGAACACTCTGTACCGACGTGCCTCCAGAAGCAGATTTTAGAAAAAAATCTTTCCCCTGTGTCGCCACAAAAATGGGCGACCTTAACCCCATTACAACGATTTTCTCTTATAAAACTCTGCCGATCCGGCCACGAAAATCACAATCTTCCTGCGGCTTTGAGAGAATTTACTCTTTGAGAGTGTTTAATATTGGGGTCGCTTTGAAAATGAATTTCCTGATTCTAAAGTCCAGCTTTTGCGCTTAAGCTCTCTGGGCTAAACACTAGGTCGTGTTGACAAAAGGTCTATACGATCATCCTGAGATCTGATTCACTGGTTGCTTCTACGAAGGCGATAAGGTGAAGCGGGGATGGCACGAGGGGATCTGACGGAT
>NZ_JABCQF010000019.1 GCF_015244705.1 Gluconobacter potus | reverse complement strand
AATGGCCGTGAACTGGTCATGGCGCGCTGGGGCATGCCGACACCGCCCGGTTACCTGAAAGGCCATAAAGTGGATCGCGGTATGACCAATATCCGCAATCCGACCTCGACATGGTGGAAGCGCTGGGAAGGGGTGGCGCATCGCTGTCTAGTGCCGCTGACCGCCTTTTCGGAACCGGAGCGTTTGCCTAATGGCAAATCACGGCCTGCGTGGTTTGTCCGCAGCGACGGTGAGCCGCTGGCTTTCTTTGCCGGGATCTGGTGCCGGTGGACGTCGGTGCGGAAACTGGCGGACGGGGAGACGACGGATGACCTGTTCGGTTTTCTGACCACTGAGGCCAACCGGGAAGTGGGCGCGGTTCATCCGAAGGCCATGCCTGTGATCCTGACGCAGCCGGATGAACTGGATGTGTGGATGAATGCGCCAGCGGAGGAGGCTCTGCAGCTTCAGCGGCCTCTGCCAGATGATCTGTTGGTCCGTGTTGAAGTCCGGCGTTCTTTGGAATGACGGCCATGAAGGCGAAAGATTACTTGCCGCTTTCGCCTCATCCCGGTCATTCGATGACTAATCGTACGGTTGGCAAAGCAGATAGATATCATTTCCCAATATCACTTGACCCGCAGGCGATATTTAACTTGGTGAGTAGTACACCTCTGTCCCGGATAGGTTTTTATCTGGGACAGGGCGCAGCATTCGCCTAATCTTTAGGCAACGCGGATCAGCTTGCGGTTGATAAACTCCTCGATGCCCAGGAAAGACAGTTCGCGACCAAAACCCGAATTTTTGATCCCGCCAAAGGGCAGTTCAGGCGCTGCAGCCGTTGCGGTGTTGATGAACATCATGCCGGTCTCGACCTGTTCCGCCACTTTTTCGGCGCGAGCAAGGTCGCGGGAGAACACGGACCCGCCGAGACCATAGGGGGAATCATTGGCCAGTTCGATGGCTTCATGCTCTGACGCGACCTTGTGCACGACCGCAACGGGGCCGAAAATCTCCTGATAGAAGACCGGATTGTCTTTGGAGACATTCGTCAGGATAGTCGGCTCCATGAAGAACCCCTTGCGATCCATCCGCTTGCCGCCAACCACCAGAGTTGCCCCTGCCTTAACGGCTTCGTCAGTCTGCGCCAGCGCAGTGTCCAGCGCCTTTTTGCTGCTCATCGGGCCATGGGTGGTGCCCTCAGCCAGCGGATCGCCGATGCGGAACTGCGTGATCGCCTTTTTCAGACCGGTGAGGAAGGCGTCATAGACCTTCTCATGCACGATCATCCGCTTGGCCGCCGTGCAGACCTGCCCGTTATTGGCGAAGCGACCCCATGTCGCCCATTTGACCGCCAGTTCAAGGTCCGCATCATCCAGCACGACGAAGGCGTCACTGCCACCCAGTTCCATCGTGTCCTTCTTCAGCGCCGCCCCCGCTTCGGCCGCGACCGCCTGGCCGGCGCGTTCGCTACCGGTCAGCGCGACGCCACGGATGCGGACATCCTTGATCAGTTCGGCTGACTGGTCGTTGTCGAGGAAGATGTTGGTATAGACGCCCACAGGCGCGCCCGCATCGTGGAACAGCTTTTCAAAGGCCAGCGCGCATTGCGGCACGTTGGGCGCGTGCTTGGCGATGACCACGTTACCTGCCATCAGGTTCGGCCCCGCTACGCGGGCAAGCTGGTAATAGGGGAAGTTCCATGGCTCGATGCAGTAGATCAGGCCAAGCGGCTGATTGATGATCTTTGCATGGCCTTCCTTGACCTTCAGATGCGTGGGAGCGAGGAATTTCTCCGCGCCATCGGCATAGAAGGAGAGAATATCGGCGGTGATGTCGATTTCCTCCAGCGCGTCCGGTAGCGCCTTGCCCATTTCGGTCGCGATCAGGCGCGCATGGGCCACACGATCGCGACGCAGCAGATCGGCGGCCTTTGACATGACGACCTTACGCTCGGCGATGTCGCATTTTTTCCAGTCGGTCTTCCACACATGGTCCGCGCGATCGACAATCGCCTTCATCTGCGCGGCGGTATGTAGTTCAAACGTGCGTTCCACGGTTTCCGTGGTCGGGTTGAGGGTTTGGTAAAAACTCATTGGTCTGTTTCCCTGTTTATTGATTATGGAACGGGTAGTCGGTGTAGCCATGCGCGCCGCCGCCATACATCGTCGCCGGGTCCAGCGAGTTGAACGGCCAGCCGTGTTCCAGCCGCGCAGGCAGGTCCGGATTGGCGATAAACTTCCGGCCAAAGCCGATCATGTCCGCCCATCCATGTGCCAGCACATGCTGGGCTTTGTGCAGGTCGTAACGGCCCGCGCACAGGATGCGGCCGTCGAAGATGTCGCGCACACTGGCTCGGAAGGTGTCCGGCATTTCCGGCGCATTATCCCAGTCGGCTTCGGCGAGCGAGACATAGGCGATGCCCGCATCCGCCAGCACGCGCACGGCCTGCGTGTAGGTCTCCGCCGGATTGTCCTCCAGCAGGCCAAGATAGACACGCTCTTCCGTGGTCGTGCCGAACAGTGGGGAAAATCGCACGCCCAGCCTGTCGGGCGTAACCACGGCGGAGACGGCTTCGACCACCTCGCGCAGGAAGCGCAGGCGGTTGGACAGGCTGCCGCCATAAGCATCGGTACGGAAATTGGCGCGTTCGGATAGGAACTGGTTGATCAGGTAACCATTGGCGGCGTGAATCTCCACACCATCAAACCCGGCGGACAGTGCATTGCGTGCCGCCTGTGCATACATCTCCACCAGTTCATGGATTTCGGGAATGGAAAGTGCGCGCGGCATGTCGGGTGGGACCAGCTTTCCCGTGCCCGGTCCCGTGGGGATGAACACGTTCACGCCTGTTGCCGCAACCGCCGACGGGGCGATCGGCGCCTCATGACTAGGTTGCAAAGCGCGGTGGGACACGCGGCCGACATGCCACAACTGTGCAAAGATGGGCTGCCGCTTTGCGTGTACCGCATTGGTGACCAGTTTCCAGCCCGCGACCTGTTCAGGGGAGTAGATGCCCGGTGTCCAGGCATAGCCCTGTCCGCGGGGTTCGATCTGCGTGCCCTCGGTAATCAGGAACCCCGCCTGTGTGCGCTGCGCGTAATATTCGGCCATCAGCGTGTTGGTGATGTCCCCGGGTTGCGTGCTGCGGCAGCGTGTCAGGGGTGGCAGGAAGATCCGGTTTTCAAGGGACAAATCGCCCAGCCGCACAGGATCGAATAAAGAAGACGAAGACATGATCAACCTTGTTCACAAATGCAGGACATCCGTCCGGCCCGCGTGTAAACATTGACCCACCCTCTGGTGTGCGCAAGAACGCACATAAACCGCCACTAGTGTCAGGAATGATACCATGCCCCGCATTCGTCACACCACGCTGGCCTGTAGCCCCGGCTGCACGGTGGAAGCCACGCTCGAACTGTTTGGGGGCAAGTGGAAGGCGTTGATTCTGTATCACCTGTTCGAGGACGGGGTGCTGCGGTTTGGCGAACTGCGCCGCCGCCTGCCCAATGTCACACAGCGGATGCTGACCAACCAGTTGCGCGAACTCGAGGCAGACGGCCTGGTGTCACGCACCGTCTTCCCCGAGGTACCACCGCATGTGGAATACGCCCTGACCGATCTGGGCAAAACCCTGAAACCAGTTATTCAGGCACTCAAAACATGGGGAGATCGGTATGCGCATTCTCTCCAGCGGAACAAAGCTGGTGATTGAGATTGACCGCTAAGCATTATGGACAATTCCTGCAGCAACATACCTGTCAGTATAGCAGAAGCAGAGCGGACGGGCAGCAGTCGCCTCATTGCAGACGTGTTCGCATGAATGCAGTCATCCCGTAAGCGGACATTGTTTCATGAGTGATCGGCTAGTTTCAGTCCCGATGACATCGCATAATTTTTTGATTCTAAATTCGAGGCCACCATTCAAATGGCCTATGTTAGCTTTCCCTCTTCAGATCCTATGCCACTTCATCAAAGGTTTTCACCAGACATCAATTTCCGATGCACGATGCGTCCTCGACTGGTAAGGCGAGCGGCAGCACTGCCCCAGCGTGCGGAAAACCCGGCCGCGACATATCCCATCAATATCAATGATCCACGGATGGCGCCGCGATCCGCTCTGGGAATGCCATATTCACCATTTATCGGTAGAGAGAGAATAAAACGGCACTGTTCTTTTGTGAGATCTTTCGCAGCCAGATAGGACCTGGCCGCCCCGTTCTGGATGGGGAAATCCATAACATTACTCATGACCTGTCTCCTCTGGCTCAAACTCTTCAGGAAATCATAGTTTCAGCTTGCATCCACTGACTGACGTCGACCCTCTCGCCCTGAAACAAAGGAGAAGGGCGTAACAAGGAAAATCATGAAAATATTGATACAACTTGCACACGACAATACAGATCCATCGCAGCTTTCTGTGCACCAATCAGATTCTGAACCGCTATATAGGTTTGCACGTAACTTGCTTCCTGCACATGCGCTGGCCTGTCAGTCAGCGCCATCGCCATTTCTATCGCTGTGTCGAGAAGCGGCCTGAAATGTGCTTCCAGATAGTCACCACGCATCTGATGGTCTGTTGGTAGATTGGAAACAGTCATCTGGAAAAGATCATAGCCATTCTGCTGCAATTGTTCTTCTTCAGGTAAAACTGCATCTGTCCCCAGTAAAGAAATGACACAGGTTCGATCAGGCGCCAGAAGAATGATCTTTTCCAGCAAAGGATGAAAAGCGTGGGAAGGTGGTGCTATAAAAGGCAATCTCATAGTGCTGCCTTTTCTGCGCTTTCCGGTGCCTGACCACATCGCCTGAGCAGATTGCGAAGTTGATTGATAACAGGAAAGACTTCCCGATTGTGATCTCCACCGAGGTCTTTCCATGCCGCCTGTTCCAGCTCGACAATCTCGCGATCTTCAAAGAAGACGCGCTCCGTGAATGCGACCAGTATTGGCCAGGCAAGATCCAGTAAAAAAGGCACTTTCAATCGTTTGATCGACAACAGACCGAAAACACGGTTGGTCATTTGCTCACGGTCCTGTGGCACATACGAGATCCACAACTCCATCACGGGTTCCTCAATCCCCTGCGTTTCAATACGCAGGCTCTGATAGGGATAGTGTGTCCTGATGGTCATGACGTCCCGATAGGCAAAATCCCGACCATCACGGCGTCTCTGGCCGTAGATCAGCGCCTCACTCAAAGGCTGTTTGCCGCCGGTTCGTGCAAAGGTGTAGCGGGCTTCAACAAAATCATCACCGTGGTCCATTCCCAGAAACCGCGGCTTCATTTTTCCGACCAACCGACTGTGCAGGACCTGGTGATTCATATCCATCAGGTTTTCATGCATGAAACTGTAATGACAGTTCACCATCTGCCCGAAACGTCGCGTGCGATAACGCGTATCTCTCACCCTTGGAAAGTCAGGGAGCGGGACAATCTCTGCAAGAGACTGATCCCCCATGAAAACAAAAATAAGCCCGTCTTTTTCGCGACAGGCCCAACTTTTGAGACGCAGACATTGCGCTTCGGCAGAAACATTGGGCGAAACACATTGGCCGTCCCGATTATATCTCAGACCATGAGCGGGACAGCTTATCTGGTCACCACAAACCTTTCCTTTGCCAAGCAGAACCTGCCGATGGGCGCACAGGCCATCTAGCGCATAAGGAACGCCGCTTTTAGGACGTACGATGACGATATGCTGTCCTGCAAACCGGACATCGATTGCCTTTTCCCCTCCCAATTCACGGGACCAGGCGACAGGATACCAGAAATCCGGGTTGGTTCTGACACGTCTTAAATCAATCTGTACCGCGCACGCTGAATGGTCTGAAATTTGGTGGAGCTCGTTTTCCATTACCTCGACACTTCAACTGGCTCAGCGCAAAGGAAACAACGCAACCCAAGTCATGGAGCGTTATGTCGTCTCTCGCATTTTGTCTGAGCAGGTATAACTCGTTATCAATTACCGGACAGAATGCGTCAGTGTCCGCCGGCTGAACCGAAAGTTTCTAACGGATCAATGCTGTCAGCAGCACAAAAGCGTTGTCCATATATCGGTCAGGAATAACAGAGCAGAAGACCGTGTCCGGACAAGAGGCCACCGCCTGATTCATCAGGAACGACCGCGGCATAAGGCAGACAGGCATATATTCTCTCCTCCCTTCGGTCATCCCGCCCGACGGTTGGTGGCTGAGCAATGGCAGGTCTCCTGGCTCACGGATCATGGCCAACCGGTTCCAACCTTCCCGTTCCTATGAGAACAGTGGTTCACGTTCAAAGTGAACGAACCAGTGACATACCGCCTACAGTTGCGGGAGCAGCCTCCGACTTTGCTTCTGGCCGAATGTCTGACCAGAACATAACGGAGTTCCCTATTAACCCGCTCGCGCGGGACCATTGAAGCGTTTGCCTTTGCACCATGCCGCCAAACGCATCCAGAGTGCAAGCTGGAACATCATGGAGCGGCGGAAGGCAGATATCAGTTTTTCGTATGTAGACCATGCGTCTGATTGACCTGATTTCCCGAAGACAAACAGTGCGCTGATCAGTTTCCGGTGTCGTTCTTTCCGGGGACAACGCCGCCACATTTTACCATGAACAAAATTGATGTGTTTATGAAATCAAATCATTTCTACTCACGGATACGTTCAGGCATAAAGCTGCGATGACGATGACCACCACCGCCTGAGAGAGGCAGAAGCCAAACTGGGGATGCCATGCATCACCATTGTCCTCATTCTGGATTGGGGTGGAAAAGGGACACAGGACCACAATGATTCAGGACTCGACATTCAGTATCCATAGGCTCCGCTTCGATGAGAACTATCATCCTTCTGACAGGACGCGCCTTACGACCAATTTTGCCAATCTGGCGAGAGGGGAAAGCCGTCAGGAAAACCTGCGCAACGTGCTGCGCATGATCGACAACCGGTTCAATGATCTGGCGCACTGGGATAATGCCAACAGAGATCGCTACACTCTTGAACTTGAAATCGTTTCTGTCGAGATGGATCTCGCCTTTTCTGGCAAAAGCGGCAGCTTTCCTCTGATCGAAGTCCTCTACACAACAATTGTTGATAAAAACGCCAACAAACGGATAGAGGGCCTCGCCGGGAACAGTTTTTCCTCGTATGTGCGGGATTACGACTTCAGCGTGTTGTTACCGGCTTACAATAAAGAGAAAGCCGAATTCAGTGTCCCCCATAACTATGGGGACTTACATGGAAATCTCTTTAAAAGCGTTATGAACTCGTCTGCTTACAAGCAGAATTTCAAAAAACCGCCAGTCATCTGCCTCAGTGTTTCGACCAATCGTACCTATCATCGGACGGAAAATCAGCATCCTGTTCTCGGCGTTGAATATGAGCAGCGAGAATTTTCCCTGACAGACCAGTATTTTCAAAAAATGGGTATGCAGGTTCGTTATTTCATGCCGCGCAATAGTGCTGCACCGTTGGCCTTCTATTTTTTTGGCGATCTGCTGTCTGACTATTCTGCCCTTGAACTGATCAGCACCATCAGCGTGATGGAATCTTTTCAGAAGGTCTACCGTCCTGAAATTTACAATGCCAATTCTGCGGCGGCTGACTGTTATCAGCCAAGCCTGAATCATCAGGATTATTCAAACACCCGAATTGTCTACGACCGGGAAGAGCGGAGCCAACTGGCAACCGCTCAGGGAAAATATACGGAAGAAAATTTCATCTGGCCATATCACGATATCCTCGAACAGTGGTCTGCCAGTGACGCCGGCTGATCCATCAGAAAGACAAGGTCATCTCTCATGAAAACACTGCTCCCCACCTCAACGGCTGGTAGTCTGCCCAAACCCTCATGGCTCGCACAGCCTGAGACCCTGTGGTCGCCCTGGAAATTGCACGGAGAGGAACTGGTCGAAGGCAAACAGGATGCGCTACGCCTGACACTGGACGATCAGGACCGCGCTGGGATCGATATCGTCAGTGACGGTGAACAAACGCGTCAGCATTTCGTCACGACGTTCATTGAACATCTCAATGGTGTAGATTTCGAGAATCGCCAGACGGTCAAAATTCGCAACCGCTACGATGCGAGCGTGCCATCAGTCATAGGCGCTGTAACGCGCGAGAAGCCTGTTTTTGTCGAGGATGCGAAGTTTTTACGCACGCTGACGAAGAAGCCCATCAAGTGGGCGCTCCCCGGTCCCATGACCATGATCGACACGCTCCATGATGGCCACTACAAAAGCCGCGAAAAACTGGCCTGCGAATTCGCCAAAATTCTCAATCAGGAAGCGAAAGAACTGGAAGCGGCTGGTGTCGACATCATCCAGTTCGATGAGCCTGCCTTCAATGTTTTTTTTGATGAGGTCAATGACTGGGGCATCGCCACTTTGGAGCGGGCTATTGAAGGACTGAAATGCGAAACCGCCGTCCATATCTGCTATGGTTATGGTATCAAAGCCAATATCGACTGGAAAAATGCCCTTGGGGAAGAGTGGCGGCAGTATGAAGAGATCTTTCCCAAACTGCAGAAATCCAATATCGATCTGATTTCACTGGAATGTCAGAACTCCCGCGTTCCGATGGATCTGATCGAACTTATTCGTGGGAAAAAGGTCATGGTCGGCGCCATTGATGTAGCCACCAATGCCATTGAAACTCCAGACGAAGTCGCAAATACGCTACGAAAAGCCCTTCAATTTGTGGATGCCGACAAGCTTTATCCCTGCACCAATTGCGGTATGGCGCCTTTGCCGCGTAATGTGGCTCGCGGCAAGCTGGATGCTCTGGGCGCAGGTGCGGAAATTGTTCGAAAAGAACTCTCGGCCTGATAGGTAACTCTGCGGGTTTCTATCGTGGAGGGCAGGCCACAGGTCTTGCCCTCCACGATGCCAGAATTTCCGGAGACATTAGCAGTCTCGCCACGTCTTCCGCGCTGTATAAAGTCAGCGAGAAACGCCCACGATCCTTTATCATTTTCGTTCCAATCGGCCTGAGCTTGCCGTCACACGTCCATCTGATATGTTCCCGACTGGAAATTCCCAATGCATCCTGAAGAGTGGCTGGCGTGAAAGGACGTGTGCAGATGTCCTCCACCGTCGTGATGAGCTTTTCAATATCGCTCGCCCTCTCTGCCATAGGACAGACAGCACCGAGGATGTACCCGAACCGGCGCAGTCGTTTCCGACATTCCTGCTTTCGGCAGCCAATAATCCTGTGATTTCCCGAGAGAAAATCCACAAACCGCGTAAGGCGTTCACTCTTTGAGAGGGCCAGACGTTCAGGTGTCTGGAGATAAGACAGAATATCTCTGGCAAGGGCGTGGTGCATGGTTCGTTTCACTGTCTGAACAGCATATTGCCCGGATCAACGGAGCCACGGGTTCATACAACACGGACATCCGAACTGGGTTTCCTCATCCGGAACGCTGTCCTCCGGGGCATCGCATGCCAGAGAGGCTTCGTGCTGCTTCTCATCACGTGTCGTTTTGGGGGTCGGCACATCACCGAGCAAACAGGCCCCCTCGTCTTGTGTGTGATCATGCCTCATCGTCGGTTCCATAATAGAGCGTGCCAAGCTCGATCGGCGAACGCCCCTGACTGCGGCGATGAGCATTGGTATCACGCAGCGAATAGGCGCAGCCGCAATATTCCTGCTGGTAGAACTTCTCCTGTTTGCTGATCTCGATCATCCGCGAGGAACCGCCCCCTTTGCGCCAGTTGAAATCCCAGTAGGAGAGCCCTTCATAAGGAGATACGGCGCGTTGGCCGCAATCATTGATCTGCGCCATATTCTTCCATCGTGAAATACCGAGCGAACTGGTCATCACGGGGAAATCATGTTCATGAGCGTAAAGTGATGTGCGTTCAAAACGCATATCGAAGCACATGGTGCAACGGACACCGCGTTCCGGCTCCCATTCCATGCCTTTCGCACGAGCGAACCAGTTGTCTCTGTCATAATCGGCATCGACGAAGGGGATACCGTGTTTATCGGCAAACCGAATGTTTTCGTCCTTGCGGAGGAGATATTCCCGCTCGGGATGGATGTTCGGATTGTAGAAGAAGATCGTGTAGTCGATACCCGATGCGGTCATGGCCTCCATCACCTCACCCGAACAGGGTGCGCAGCATGAATGGAGGAGCACCTTCCTGTGTCCCTTCGGTGGGGTCAAAATCTGCCGGGGTTTCTCGCTCATTGGGGATTTCCGTTGTTTCCAAAAGGCCTGTCACATTATGAGATGCGTTCGTCTGCATCGGACGCATCCCAAGGATATGGGCAATCGCGTAAGTCAGACCAGCACGGTTGAGCGTGGAGACATGAAACTCGTTGAGTCCATGAGCCTGCAAAGTACGGATCTGCGCCACCGCCACCACACTGGCGACGACACGACGAAGTTCAGGATTGTTGGCAGTCCCTTCAAACAGATGCCTCAGCCATGCTGGCACCGTTACCCCGCACACAGCCGAAAAGCGCACGATCTGCTCGTAATTTGAAATCGGCATAATGCCAGGAATGATCGGTACAGTAATTCCGGCTGCCCGGCATCGGTCCAGGAAACGCAGGTAGATCTCAGTATCAAAGAAATACTGCGTGATGGCGCGTGTCGCCCCCGCATCGAGCTTGCGCCTGAGATTATCCAGATCGGCCTCCGGGCTTGACGCAGCAGGGTGGGTTTCAGGATAGGCGGCCACAGAGATATCAAAATTCGCGATGCGACGCAGACCGGCGACAAGATCGCTGGCATGAGCATAGCCCTCTGGCCGCGGAGTGTAATCCGCAGCGCCTGTAGGAGGATCGCCACGCAGGGCCACGATATGATTAACACCAGCATCCCGATAGCGACGGGCAAGGTCATCTACCTCCTCGAAGGTTGCGCCGACACAGGTCAGATGAGCTGCGGGAACAAGGTCTGTCTTCCGCTTCAGACGCAACACCGTGGAGAAAGTGCCGGCCTGCGTGGTTCCGCCCGCACCATAGGTGACCGAGACAAAACGAGGCGCAAGTGGCGCCAGGCGCCGGATGCAGTGCCAGAGCCGCTGTTCCATTGCGTCAGTCCTCGGTGGGACAAACTCGAAGGACAGGATCGGGACTGGAGCTTCGGAATTACGCGGCAACAGTCCGTCGATGCGCTTTTCTGACAGCCATTTGCTCAGCCTGTCTGCCATGTCAGTCGCAAATACTCACAGCATCCGACTTTTCTTTGAAAATTTCAGGCGAAAGGTTGAAGCTGCATTTCGATCTACAGTGAAAATGATCATGAGTGTCGATGGAGACCATGAGCAGCGTCCGTATGACTGATTGGTCCTTCATAATAGAAGTTTATAAAAATGAACTGAAATGATATATTTTTATGTCTATATGAATTTCGTGCATTTATCGGACAAAACATGGGCATTCTGGAACGCAGTCATCTGACAATCATTCAGGAAGTCGCACGGGAAGGTTCGCTGACGGCTGCCGGGGCGCGTCTGAACCTGACCCAACCTGCGCTCAGCCACTCTATCCGCAAGATCGAACAGCAGCTTGGCGTCAGGATATGGCGACGGGAAGGACGATCCCTTGTTCTTACTCAGGCCGGTGAATGGCTTTTGTCTCTGGCAAACCGTCTGCTCCCGCAATTTGAACTGGCGGAAAGCCGTATTGAACAATTCGCAAATGGCGGGCGCGGGACATTGCGCATCGGGATGGAATGCCATCCCTGTTATCAGTGGCTTCTGAAAGTCGTTTCACCTTACTTGGAGAGATGGCCAAAGGTCGATGTGGATGTACGACAGAAATTCCAGTTCGGCGGGATCGGCGCGCTGTTCAGTAATGAAATCGATATTCTGGTGACCCCTGATCCCCTGTATAAACCTAGTCTCAAATTCACACCAGTATTTGACTATGAACTGGTGCTGGCTGTTGGTCCGGAGCATCCTCTTCGGAAGGCAAAATTTGTTTTACCAGAGCAGTTGGCAGATGAAACATTGATTACCTATCCGGTTCCGTCTGAGCGGCTCGATATTTACACGCAGTTCCTGCAACCAGCAGGGATTGGACCCCGACAGCAGAAGCAGATTGAAACGACGGATATCATGCTGGTGATGGTCAGCCATGGAAGGGGCGTTGCGGCACTTCCTCGCTGGCTTGTGGAAGAATACGCCACACGCTTTGAGCTTTATCCGGTGAAGCTTGGAAAAAAGGGTATTGCGAAACAGATATTCCTTGGCCATCGGGAAACCGATGAAGATATTCACTATCTGCGGGATTTTATTGAATTCGCTGCGTCGCCTCGTCAGACCGTTTAAAAATATCACGTCCCTTTATTTTCTATTCCCGGTTTTTCTTGACGTAAGGAGCCTGAGCAGTCAGCGGTGAGGCCATGGATACCATCAGCCTCCTCGCCCTGCTCCTGACCCTCTCGGCAGGCTTCAGCATTCTCAACCACCACACATTGCGCGTCCCGGTGACCATCGGCGTTCTGGTCTTCTCATTGCTGACCTCGCTGCTGGTCATGATTCTGAACCCGCTGATCCCGGCCTATGATCTTCAGGCTCTTCCACGATCCGTGCTCGGAGCCATCAATCTGCCTGCGGCACTTCTGAACGGTGCCCTGTCGCTACTTCTGTTTGCCGGAGCCATGCAGGTGAATGTCGGACATCTGCGCGCAAAGCTGATGTCCGTGACTGCCCTCTCCATTCTGGGAACCGTTCTGGCCGTGGCGTTTCTGGCGGTCGCGGCATGGTGTGTTTTCCCTTTTCTGGGGCATGCCGTTCCCTTTACGTGGTGCATTGTGCTCGGCACCATTCTCGCCCCAACAGACCCGGTTTCGGTTGTGGGAATGCTGAAACGTCTGGGACTGCCGGGACCGCTACAGGCCGTTTTTGCGGGCGAGAGCCTGTTCAATGATGGGGTAGGTGTTGTCATCTTCGGTGTGACGATCGGGCTGGCGACTGGGGACAGTCAGGGAGTGGGAGCTTCGGAGATTGCTCTGAGCTTCTGCCGCGAAGCGCTCGGTGGGGGGCTTCTTGGAGCGGCAACCGGGTGGATCGCGCTTCGTGTGCTCAGGGAACAGCGGGATCCGCATATCGATCTGCTGACTTCGCTGGCGCTGGCGACCGGAACCTTCAGCATCGCCAACCAGCTTGGCATGTCCGGTGCGATTGCCGTCGTCGTGGCCGGTCTCTGCTTCGGAACCAGCTACAGCCATTCCGTTTTCGATGAAGTATCCCGCAAGGAACTCGACATCGCATGGACGCTGATTGACGAAGTGCTGAACGTGCTGCTGTTCATGCTCATTGGCTTTGAAATATTGGAGATCACGCCGCATCTGTTTACGGTGCTGGCGACGCTTGCCGTGATCCCGCTGTCCATTGCCGTGCGGGCATTGAGCGTTCTGTTTTCCACTCTTCCGGTTCATCTCCGACAATGGGAGCGGGGCCGTGTCCTCGGTATCCTGACATGGGGCGGCCTGCGTGGCGGCATCTCGGTTTCTCTGGCGCTTGGCCTGCCACCCGGAGACCTGCGCGACCTGCTACTGCCTGTTTGTTATGGTGTCGTGGTGTTCACCATCATCGTGCAGGGTCTGACCATGGAGCGGGTCGCCCGCAGGCTCTATCCGTCAATCACCTCCCGGTCGCAATAATGCCCTCCTCCCTTCTCCCGGTCTCGATTTCCGCCCGGCGGGTTCTCATTCTCGGGCTTGTCGCAGGCTATGTGGATGCCCTGAGTTTCGTCGATCTGGGCGGTGTCTTTGCTGGTGCGATGACCGGCAATACCACGCATATGGGCGCCTCGTTTATCAGTGGGAACTGGCACCATGGCCTGCTTCTGGTCGGTGTGCTGGGTATCTTTTTCCTTGCCGCCATCCTGTCCGGCCTGATGCGGCTGTTATGGTCGCCAGCTTACGGGGTCATGGTGATGACAATCTTCATGGTTCTGGCGCAGATCGTGCATGGATCGGCCCTGCGTTACTGGGGCGAATTTTTCGTGCTGCCAGCACTTCTGGCCGTGCAGGGCGAGACGATCGCGAAGTTCTCCGGCACGCCCATGCCCACGATCGTCGTGACAACAAACCTGCTGAAAGCCGCATCGGGAATTGCGGAATGGGTAGCGTCATGTCTGGCGCCGGACAGGAACACTCGCCCTGTCGCAGGAAGCATTTTTCTGCCGCTACTTTTGTGGGGGGCTTTTCTGGCAGGCGTGATGGCTGCCGCCATGGGGCTGGCCCTGCACGGAAGCTTTCCGTTCCTGTGGCCCGTCCCTTTCCTTGTTTTCCTATACCGGGATATCTGGAAAACGGAGCGCGCAGGGCAGGATGATAATTGAACACCCGATCCGGCAGCCCAGATCAAACACCGGACGTAACGCATTTATGATGTGCATCTGCCTCTCGGTCAGGTCGGGTTTTCATGCCTGACAGCCGACATTCCTCTTCCCCCCCATCGCAGTCATGATTTCCGGTAGGTGAAGAGAGCGCCGTGTTCCGGGATGAGGGGTTGGGTGTTTCTGCGGTCGGATGGGATCCCGCGTGGGAAGTGGTGATCAGAGGAAGAGGGTGGCTTCGCCTTCTGTGCCGAATAACCGGCATAAGAGGAGAGTCTCCCATGACCACCATCCTGTCCCCCGCGTCCCGTGGTGCCACTTCCGGCGGCTTCCGTATCGACCCGTCGCGAGGCGAACGGAGTGCCCGCGTCTCGTCCGAATGGTTTTCCCGCCCCGATGATGAGCGCTACCTGTCCCTGTCCGACCTGCATGCGGCCACGCTCACCCGTGCCGAGCGCGCCACCGCCCGCACGGTGGAAAGCCGCGCCATCCGCGTGGAAGCATCCCGCGACAATGCCGAGCGCCTGACCCTGACCGTACCGGGACAGCAGGAGCCGATTGTCCCCACACACTGGTCGTTCGGCCAGATGTCCAGTTTGGTCGGCGCGCCATCATCCTATCTGCGCAACCTTCCGGCTCCACTGGCAGCGATCAATCTCCAGCACGGCCTGCTGTCACACCGGGCCGAACTGGTGAAAACACTGGAGACCGAGGACGGCCGCGTCGAGCTACGCGCGGTCACCAGCCCCGATTACGGCCGCATCTGGGACCATGAACTGGTCGGCGCGGTGCGCAAAATCGCTGGCGACGGCACAGGGGATACCAACTGGAAGGTACCCGGCGTCATTGACTGGGCAACCATGACCCATAATCCGTACGTGGACATCACGAAGGAGACGACGACGCTCTACGCATCAGATCGCGATGTGTTTCTGTTCCTCGTGGACGATACACACCCGATTGAGGCCGGACGCCTGCCCAATGGTGACCCCGATCTCTATTTCCGGGGCTTCTATGCGTGGAACAGCGAGGTAGGCAGCAAGAGCCTCGGCATTGCCTCGTTCTATCTGCGCGGGGTGTGTCAAAACCGCATGCTCTGGGGCGTAGAAAATTTCGAACAGATCACGATCCGGCATAGCAAGTTTGCGGCCTCTCGCTTCGTGCATCAGGCGACCCCGGCGCTACGGAATTTCGCCACGGCCAGCCCGGCCTCGTTTGTCTCCGGCATTCAGGCATCCCGGCAGGCACTGGTCGCGAAAACAGACGAGGATCGGGAAAGTTTCCTGCGCCGTCGCGGGTTCTCGAAACCGGAAACGGCGAAGATTATCGAAACCGTGCTGCACGAAGAGGGCCGCAAGCCCGAGAGCGTATTTGATTTCGTGCAGGGGATTACCGCACTGGCGCGGACGAAAGCCAATCAGGACACGCGGCTGGATCTGGAAGAAAAGGCCCGCAGGCTGATGGAACGGGCTTCCTGAAAGCCGCTTTTCTTTATTTCCGCCAATACGTTTTTACAAGCCCGGCCCCTGCGCCGGGCTTTTTCGTTCCGGGAGTTTTTCCGATGGCTGATTTCTTCACGCATTTTTCCTGCGTGCTCGACGTGGGTACCGTGGACAATGCCGCAAAGGCGCTCGACCTCTACAATGAATTCATCGACGAACTGGCGGCGGAAGATCCACCGTCTGACGGTTTCATTCTGTCGATCGTGCCTGAATATGGCGGCACGAAACTCTGGATGCACGACGAGACAACCGGAGATCCGCAGCAGGTGGTGGAATTCGTGCTACGCTGCGCACGAGCATTCCGGTTGCGGGGCCGATGGGGATTCCAGTGGGCCAATAGCTGTTCACGTCCCAGGATCGGCGCCTTCGGTGGCGGTGCGCATCTGCTTGACCTTGGCAGGCGCAGGACGATTACATGGATGACCACCGATCGCTGGCTGGCGATTGCTCTGGACGGAGGTAATCCCGACACAGGAGGGCAGGGCGATGGCGGGGCATGATGCAGGCGATCTCGCCCGCCGTCTGGCGGAGAACGCGGAGGCGGTATGCCGTCGGTATCTGTCCGCCGGTCGCCGTCACGGCAATTACTGGCTGGTCGGCGATGTGCGCAACACGCCCGGTCGGTCGCTGTTTGTCCGGCTACATGACACCGCGAACGGCAGGGCCGGTAAGTGGACCGATGCGCAGTCCGCCGAACATGGCGATCTGCTGGATGTGATCCGCGAAAGCCTTGGTCTGCAGGATTTCCGCGACGTGGTCGACGAGGCGCGCGCCTTCCTCAGCCTGCCTCGCCCTGACCCGGTGCCGCCGTCACAGGACCGGCCTGCCCGTGAGCGTGGTTCCGCCAGTTCTTCCGAAGCGGCGCGACGGCTCTGGGCCATGTCCGGGCCGATCGCGGGTACGCAAGTAGAAGCGTATCTTCGCAGACGCGACCTTACGCTTTTGCACGGAACCGGAGCCCTGCGCTTCCATCCGCGCTGCTTTTACCGCCCCGACGAGGACAGTCCGACCGAGACCTGGCCCGCCATGATCGCCGCCGTCACCGATCTCGACGGCACGCTGACCGGGGTTCATCGCACCTGGCTGGCGGCGGACGGGCGTGGCAAGGCCCCGGTCGATCATCCGCGCCGTGCCCTGGGCGGACTGCTCGGCCATGCCGTGCGCTTCGGGGTGGCATCCGACGTGCTCGCTGCCGGAGAAGGCATCGAGACGGTGCTGTCGCTCCGTCAGGTTCTGCCCGATCTGCCGCTGGCCGCCTGCCTGTCTTCGGCGCATCTCGCTGCCCTGATTTTTCCGCCGCCGCTGCGCCGTCTTTACGTCCTGCGCGATGACGACCCGGCCGGGGATCAGGCGCTGGCGACGCTCGACGCGCGGGCCACGGAAGCCGGGATCGAACTGATCGGCCTGTCACCGCGTCTGGCGGATTTCAACGACGATCTCCGTGCCCTGGGACGCGGCGCGCTGCGGGCGATCCTGCATCCGCAACTCGCTCCCTCGGACGTGGCGCGGTTTCTGGAGAGCATTGGCACCTGAGCAGGCCGGGAAAGGGAGGTGAGGTTCATCATCTTTCCCGTATGGTGCGGGGCTGTCCTGTATCCGGATGGGGCGCGCCCTGGGCCTTTCAAGTGGGGAGCGGGCGTCAGCCGGGCCGGGCCTTCAATGGCGGGGCCGGCTATTTTCCGTCGCGCCCCTTTGGGGGCGCTTTACATCGCGAAGCAAAATAGCCGACCCCCTGCATCCTTCGCTGCGCTGCGGCCGCGCGCGAGCGCGCGGTTCCGTCCCGTCCCTGGTCTGCCGCTATCCGCCCCCGGAAAGGCCGCGAAGGGCGCGGCCGGTATCCCGGAGGACAGCCCCATGACCCGCGTGACAGACGATTTCGAACCCGCCCATGCCGCATCTCCGACCGCCCATGTGCTGGCGGAACTCCAGATGTATGGCTACCGTCCCTTCGAGGACGAGCCCGATCCAAGGCCGCTGCCCGAAGCTCCTCGTATCGGGGGTGCCGTCGCCGACATCTTCGACGCCATCGCTGCGACCCTGACCGAAACGCGGCTGGAGCCTGACCTCGAAACCCTGCTCTGGTCCACGGTCAACATCTTCCACCGCATGGTCGGCCAGGTCGAACGCGAGCTTGACCGCAACGAGCAGGCGCAGAAGAACAGTCAGAAAGAACAGGACGGCAGCGAGATCCGCTCGGTGGAACTGGAGCGGCTGATCGCCGAAGGGCTGACCCTGATCGAGCGCCGCAACGCCTACGAGATCTTCCGAGACGAGGCGCAGGAGCAGTTCGAGCGCCTGACGATGAGCGCGTGGCGTCCGAAGGTCGGTTCGCTGGTCTCCCGTCGCACCATGACGGCGTCGATGATCGACAGCCGCGACTTTCTCAACGCCCGCCGCAAGGCCGAGGGCGAATTGCTGGTCCCGCCCGGCCCCAGGGTCGTCGTGACCGGCGGTCTCGATTTCGACGACCATATCCTGATCTGGGACCGGCTCGACAAGGTCCGGGCCAAGCATCCCGACATGGTGCTGCTGCACGGAGGCTCGCCCAAGGGCGCCGAATTCGTTGCGTCACGCTGGGCCGATCATCGCGACATCGTGCAGATCGCCTTCAAGCCGGACTGGTCCAGGCACCGCAAGGCAGCGCCCTTCCGCCGCAACGACGCCATGCTCGACACAATGCCGATCGGCGTCATCGTCTTCCCCGGAACCGGCATCCAGGAGAATCTGGCCGATAAGGCGAAGAAGCTCGGTATCCCGGTCCTGCGGTTCGGGGGCGGTGCGTGAGCACCGTCTTCAGTCCGGGTCGCCCGCAACCGCGATCCTGGCGGCACGGGCATAGAAGGCCAGTTCGGTATCACCGGGAACCAGCAGGTCGAGCAGGCCTTTCATGTCCTGCATGTCCGAATAGGATTGAAACGGCCCTGGTTGCCGTTCGATCGCCAGCACTGCAATGGCGAGTGCTTTTTTGACCAGATGCAGTTCCCGTCCCCTGATTTCCGCCATGAGATTGTCTCCCTGAACAGCCCCACGATGCACGTTCTTGTGCCGGACGCCAGCATGATTTTCATTCCGTCGACAGACCATTTTCGCTATGATGGGGGTTGCGCCGTGGTGGTGGTGGCAGGCGCGACCGTCAGATCATGTCATCTTCACGGGAGCCGCCACCATGGTGATCTTCGCATCGTTCCTGATCGTCGCCGGCATTGGATTTTTCTGCTGGCTCATCTTCACGCTCGCGGTCTTCGCCTTGCCGTTTGCCGGCGGGCTGTATGCCGGGCTCTGGGCGTTCCATACCGGCGCCGGAGTGATCGGCGCCCTGATCGTCGGCGTCATGGCGGGCATTGCGACCTTCATGGTCGGCCAGATCGCACTTGCCTGCACCCCGTGGATCTGGCTGCGAGGGCTGATCGTCCTGCTCTATACCGTGCCCGCCATCATTGCCGGTTATAGCGCCACGCACGGTCTCGCCCAGATGATGATGCCGTCCGCTGTCTGGCAGCTCTTCTTTTCGGTGATCGGCGCGATCGCGGTCGGCATCACCGCGTTCGTCCGCTTTACCGGCATGGCCCCGCCCGAACCGGCCGACGGGAGCGTCGCGCGGGTCTGACCGCCTGTGCGGCAGTCGGCGGGCAGGCATGGATCAGGCACCGGCCTGTCTTTCCACGTCATCAAAAGGCGGGAAGCGATGGGCCGCGAAGCGCAGATGTGACGCGCTGTTCCTGATACGGTCCGCCTGTTGAAGCAACCGGACTGGCGCTCTGATTGCCCGCAGGCCGATCGCAACGGGGAAAGCCGGGCATGTTCTGCGAGGTACTGTCCGGGAACGGGCCGGTTCGGTTGGCTGGTATGGAGGGAGGATGACGCCGTCATTCTGGTTGTCGCCGGATCTCGTGTGCTGTGCGGGTCGCCATAGTCTCCGTGATGGATGCTCTGTCGGGCCGCGCACGCATGCTGCCTCTCAAGATGGCTGATCTAGCCGAAGGCCGGCTACGCCTCGATCGGCTATGGCGCAACAGCGGGCCATAATTTTTTTCCCCTGCCGGCTGCCTCGTCATTCCTCGCGAAACAAGAAAATTCCGTCCCGCCGTCCTCCGCTGCGCTTCGGTCCCTGCAGGATGCGCCGCCGCTCGCCTCCGTCTGTCCGATCGCCATCGAGGCCGCAATGGTGCGGGCTCGATAACAGAGATCACGGAGCAGTATCATGGCCACCATCGGCACCTTCAAGAAAGTCGGCAACGGGTATAACGGCGAGATCGTCACCCTCTCGCTCCAGACCCCCAACGTCCGTATCGCCCCCGAGACCACGCGCGCGAACGACAACGCCCCCAGCCACCGCGTCTTCGTAGGCAGGGTGGAGATCGGGGCGGCTTGGTCCCGGCGCTCCAACGAGGGGCGCGACTATCTGAGCCTCAAGCTCGACGATCCGAGCTTCAACGCCCCGATCTTCGCCAATCTCTTCGATGACGAGGACGGCGAGGGCTACAGCCTGATCTGGTCCCGCCCCAACGGCCGTCGCAACGGCGACTGAGACACCCGCGATCCCCGCCCGGCCGGTCCGGGCGGGGCCTTCGTGGTGGCGACCGGAACGGAAGGGTGGGCGTGGCTGATCGCCCGCGATCCGATCCGCCTGTCTTCGGGTGGGGCAGGGGAACAGGGCTTCCCTCAGTCTTCCCATTGTACCATGCCCGGCGGGAACCGCCTCAAGGACGCGCGGTCCCCCCAATTTTGCCCGAGCCGACCTGCAGGCCGTCCCGAACAAAATCGGCTCCCCCGCGCGCCGGCGAGCCGGTCGCCTGCGGCGATCCCTGACCCGGCTCCCGCGTGCATGAGGCGGAGTCCTGTCTTCGAGAAACGAAAGGAGCAGGACGATGACCACGCTACACGACCAGATCCAGATGCTGCGCGCCGAACTCACCAGCTTTCACCTGAGCCGGGGCGAGCGGACGCAGATCGAGCGTGAGATGAAGCGGGCGACCGCGGAACTGGCCCGCAAGGGTGCCACGGAAAGGGAGGCTCCCGCGTAAGGCGGGGGTTTTCTTGCATGGTCGCCCGCGCCATTGGAAATCCAGATGCCGATTCCCCTTTGCCATCATCCTGAAAGAACGATATTGAATCGCTCTAACGCGACTATTATAGTCGTATTTCTGGTGTGTAATCCGAGCATGTCGGATGTGATCATGGATGATCACCGGCCGACAGGTAAGGGCGGCACGGGCACTCCTGAACTGGACACAGGAGATGCTTGCTGAAAAGGCCCTCGTAGCATTGACCGCACTCAAGCGCCTCGAATCCGAGCGCGGTCTCGGTGTCCATGAGGGTACGACCGACCAGGTCCGCCGTGCGCTGGAGGCGGCGGGCATCCTGTTCATCGAGTCCGGACAAGGGCGCGGCGTCATGTTTCTTCACGAGACTTCCGGCACCCAAACGCGGCAGGCTAGGGCGCGTCGCGTTCGTTCTCCGACCTGATCGGACCCATCATGCAGAAGCCACCGCTTGACCCGTCCGTCGCCGACAGTGCCCCGGAAGCGTCCTGTCTCACCGGCTACGACGAACAGCATCTGATTACCTATCTGCGTCTGCTGGACGCCGAGGCCGACGGCGCGGACTGGCGCGAGGTCGCCCGGATCGTGCTCCACCGTGACCCGGCGACCGACCCTGAGGGCGTCCATCGCTGCTGGCACAGTCATCTGGAGCGGGCGCACTGGATGACCGAGCATGGCTACCAGCATCTCCTGCGCGGCGGCGCGCCCCACTGACATCCTGAATCGTTGCGTGGCCTGCAAGACCTGTTGCAGGTGCGGGGCGTAGCGGGCAGCGGGACGGTCTGGCATGCTCTCGCGAGCAAGTGCTTGCCCTGTTCCCACCCGTTACGCATCGGAGACGACGCCATGAGCCGCGCCAACTGGCAGTCGGCGAGCGCGTACGAGGGCCTGCGGTCGCTCGACGCCCCTGCCTTTGCCTTGCAGTTTGTCAGCCGTAATCGCGACTTTATCCGCGATCGTGCCGCCCTTCAGCGCGCCGCGCGCCGGGCCGCGCTATCCGCAACAGACGCCGAAGCCTTCGCCCGGCGCTGGGGGTTGCGATTTCGAGAGTGTCCGCACGGTCCTCAATCCGTGTACCGCCCGCTGGACTGTTGCGGTATCGCCGGCCGTGATTGCGGTTGTCCGCCTGCCGACAGCACTGGCTGACGCGGCGTATCATCCGGTCTCCCTCGCTCGGGCAGAACTGCCGCCTGATATGGCGGGAGAAGTGCTGGTCGAGCAGGGGGAGATGATCCTGCGGCTGTACGTCTTGCCGCCTGACGGGGCTCAGCTCGGCGTGCTCCTGCCGCTCGACGCGCTGTTCGAGGTGCGTGTCCAGGCCGCCCTGCGGCTCTGGCGCGTGCTGATGGATCGGCGTCCCGGTCGTGATCCGGCCTGCCTGTCATCCGATCGCATCCGCAGGCTGATTCTGGCGCTCCGGACGCTCGATGGCCTGGACGACGGGGTGTCGCAGCGCGAGATCGCCGGCGTCCTGTTCGGTCGGGAGGTTTCTGCAGGGGACTGGCTCTCCCATGATCTGCATTTCCGCATGAAACGGCTGGTGCGTTTTGCGCGGGGACTGACTGACGGAGGATATAGGCGCCTGCTACTGCACCCGTTTCGGGGACGATAGTGGATGATGAATGTCTTGTAGGGCCGGAAGAACAGAACAAGGAGGCTGATAGTATCCATGGCCTCACTTGCTGGCCGCTCCGGTGCTTTGTGTCGAGGAAAACCGAAAATGGTCCGCTATTGGAGACGCGTGACGGTTCGTTGAAAAGAAGAAGTGAGGCTTCAGATACATAAGGAGAAAATAGTCCATTCCTGAACATTATACGTCAAAAGATAACGTTGACACGAGCCATCGCATGTTTGCATCGGGAATGTTTCTGCAGGGGCAGTTATTTTGTAATCGAATACCGCAACCCAGATATGGAAAACCTGCCCGGAAAAATTGGCCTGACGGCGAATTTTTCCGGACATTTATTCGAAGTTTATCAGGTGGTCAGGAGCTTTTCACTGGTCAACCGCATGACGATGCCATGCCGGAGCGCATGCAAGCCCTCGATTTCAACTTCAATGTCGCGAGCCTTGAGTTTGGATACGATCTTCTCAATCATAGCCACCGAGGTCACGTCCCAGAAATGGGCGTTGTTCAGCCTGATGACGACCCGGCGCGCATTAGTCCTGAAGTCGATCTGATCGTGAAGAAGGTCAGACGAAGCAAAGAAAACCTGTCCCTCAACCTCGTAGATATCCGTACCCTCTTCTCTGATCTTTTTGACGTGCATCAAATGCGTCACAGACCAGGCAAAGAACACACCACTGAGCAGAACACCGACAAGCACACCTAGAGCCAGATCCGAGGATGCGACAGTCACGGCAACGGTTACGACCATGACGAGGCTTGAGAGCTTTGGAAAACGCGCAAGATCACGCAGGGACGACCACGAGAATGTGCTGATTGAGACCATGCACATAATGGCGACAAGAGCAGCCATTGGAATGCGGGCGACATAAGTATGCAGCATGACCATCAGAAACAGCAGGAAAGCGCCGGCAGTAAAGGTCGACAGACGTCCTTGACCGCCGTACCGAAGATTGCCGACTGTCTGCCCTACCATACCGCACCCGGCGATGCCGCCGAACAGTCCTACAAACACATTCGAGACACCAAGACCTACGCATTCCATTCTGGGATCACCGTGCGTGTCGGTCTCATCATCCACGACACCTGCTGTCATTAGAGATTCAAGGAGGCCCACAGATGCCATCGCAAGGGCATAGGGAAACACAATTTTCAGTGTGGCCAGATTGAATGGTACGTGGGGGATCGTAAAAGCAGGAAGGCCTGTCGGCAGCGTGCCCAGATCAGAGACAGTGTGCACCGGCATTGGATACCACATCGTGATGCCTGTCAGAACTACGATACAGATCAGGGGCGACGGTATCAGGGTTGATATCCGTGGCATGAGATAGATGATGGCAAGCCCAAGGGCAATCAGTGCATACGTGTGCCACGTCACATGAAGCATTTGTGGTAACTGTGCCGAAAAGATCAGGATCGCGAGAGCATTCACAAAGCCGGTGCGGACCTCAGCCGATACGAAGCGCATAATGACCTGAAAGCCAAACGCACCGAAAATGATCTGTAGTCCGCCAGCCAGTAATGTCGCGACGAGAAGGTATTGAAGCCCGTAGCTATGCACGAGGGCCGCGGCTACGAGGGCCACGGAACCCGCCGCCCCTGAGATCATTCCCGGGCGGCCACCGGTGATGGAAATGGCGACGCTAATGACAAATGACGCGAAAAGGGAGACGGCGGGAGAGACGCCGGCAACGTAGGAGAAAGCAATGACCTCGGGAATGAGGGCGAAGGTGCCGACCATTCCGGCCAGCACTTCGCGCAGCGGGTTATAAGCCCACTGCGACCGATAAGTCGCAAAGTTCATGGCGTTTTTTCGAAACCTCTCTAGGTAGTAAGCACGCTCAATAAGGTTTCGTCGTATTGTGGCCCGACGCGGCAATGGTGCTTGCAGGGTAGTCAGGTCGTGAGGTCGATGCAACCCGAGAAGACAGACCAGCAAACACAACGTTGACTGCTGCAATGGCGTGATCGTCTTGTGAGGACCGACATCCCAACGTCCCAGAACGTATGGACTGTAGACCGCTGCCCCACTGTTGAACCCGGCTTTCTTTCTCTGTTGGCTGAACCGGACGGCGATACGATGCAGTAAGCGGTCCAGGCCCCATGTCCTTGGCTACTGGGTCATGGGGCCCGGCATGGGCTAAGTTCGCAATTTGCTGAGAGCAGACCATATGGCATGGGTTATGGTTCAGAAACTGGCAGACTGGCTCGTGTCATCGCAGCATGATGTCCGCTTACCGAAACCTTCAGCAGAACTTTGTATGATTAGGACGAGGGCGAAAGCCGAAATCCAGTTGGTTCGGTCGCCCGGTTCGAGGCGGCCGCGTCGCCATCTCCCGCCAGCCAAGGACCGATCTCACCCCCGGCGAGATCGGTCCTAGTCCCGGAAGACCCGGTTCCGCCACGCTGATCCCTGCTGGCCGCATCTGTCCCGCGGCCCCAGACAGCGATCACGGAGCCTTCTCATGTCCGCCAATTACAGCGACCTGCCGCCGCGCTATCTGCGCACGCCCGACGCTTCGCGCTTCGTCGGGCTTTCCATTCGCACTCTGGAAAAACACCGGATCTACGGCACCGGCCCGCGCTATTCGAAGCTCGGCGGCCGCGTGGTCTATCGGGTCGACGAGTTGCAGGCCTGGGTCGAGAGTGGGGCACGCGCCCACACCTCGGATACCACCGCTGGCACCGTGCCCGCGGCCGCACGGCAAAGCCCGCTGATCCCGCCGACCTCACGCGGGAACCGCCGCTGATGTCCCCGACCGGCAGAGCGCGCTCCGAGCGCGAGCAACTGGAACTCTTCCATGCCATCGCAGGAGATTTCGCGCCTCGTGATGCCCAGGATCTGATGGCATTCCCGTTCTTCAGCCTCGCCAAATCCCCTCGCATGGTCCCGATCGATTACCGGACCCCGGACGTCACCATCCGCGTCGAGGCGTCCGCCGAACATGGCATGGCCACGATCTGGGATGCCGACGTGCTGATCTGGGCTGCCAGCCATCTCGTTGCCGCACGCGACGCCGGTCGGCGCACGTCGCGCCTGATGGTGGCCAGCCCGCGCGAGATCCTGACCTTCATCGGCCGGGGCGACAGTGCGCGGGATTATGAGCGGCTGGAAGCGGCGTTCGATCGGCTGCAATCCACCACGATCAAGACCTCGCTCCGGCAGACCGGAAAGGGGCAACTGCACCGCTTTTCCTGGATCAACGAATGGAAACGGCACACCGAGCGGGAAGGGCGTACCCGTGTGATCGAACTGATCCTGCCCGACTGGTTCTACCAGGCCGTGCTCGATGACGCGCTCGTGCTGACCATCGATCCGGCCTATTTTGGCCTTACAGGCGGTCTGGAGCGCTGGCTTTATCGCATTGTACGCAAGCATGGCGGTCGCCAGCGTGCGGGCTGGGCCTTCGGCCTGCGCCATCTCTACGAAAAATCCGCCAGCCTTTCCCCGTATCGCCGCTTCGCCTTCGAGCTACGCGAAATGGCGAAGCGGCAGCCCTTTGCCGGCTATCGGCTGTCGGTGCGCCTCGACCGTAACGGCAATGACACGCTGGCCTTCGCGCCTGTCAAATTGTCCACAGGAGCCTGTGGACAGACTGTGAATCCATCCGTGCTATCAGTTGTGGATTTATCCGTGCCTTCACTGCCACGGCATCCGTGCTATCGTTTGCGGAAAACGCCGAATCACGACGTTGAATCAATTGGTTATGGCACCCTTAACTTAGAATCTAACTTAAAAGAGTCTAACTTTAAGGATGTTGGCCCCCCTTCCGATCCGTGGATAAGCCCCGGAGAGGGGGCATGATCGTGGCCCTCCTCAACCAGAAGGGCGGCGTCGGCAAGACGACGCTGGCGTTGCATCTCGCGGGCCAATGGGCTCGGGAAGGCCGGCGCGTGACGGTCATCGATGCCGACCCGCAGGGCTCGGCGCTGGACTGGTCGGCGCAGCGCGCGCGGGAAGGACTGCCCCGGCTGTTCGGCGTGATCGGGCTGGCGCGCGACACGCTGCATCACGAAGCTCCGGCACTGGCTCAGGGGGCGGATCACGTCGTGATCGACGGTCCGCCTCGGGTGGCGGCGCTGCTGCGCTCCGCCCTGCTGGCGGCCGACCTCGTGCTGATCCCGGCGCAACCCTCCCCGTTCGACGGCTGGGCCTCAGCCGAAATGCTGCGGCTGCTGGAAGAGGCGCGCCTCTTCCGTCCCGGCCTGCTGGCCCGCTTCGTGCTCAACCGCTGCGCCGCGCGCACGGTCATCGCCCGCGAGACCCGGTTGGCGCTCGCCGGGCATGAACCGGCGGCATTGTTGGCACGGATCGGCCAGCGGGTCGCTTTCGCCGATGCTGCGCGTTCCGGCCGCCTGGTGTGCGATCTTCGTCCGCAGGGGATTGCCGCCCGTGAAATCGCCGCCCTGACGGCCGAGATCGGGGGGCTGGTATCATGACCCTCCTGACCGGCGACAGCGCGCTCCTGATGCCCTGGCACGGCCCCTACGACATGATCCTGGTCGACCCGCCCTATGGCGATACGTCGCTCGCCTGGGATCGGCGCATGGTGGACTGGCCCGGCAAGGCACTCGCCGCCCTGAAACCGAGCGGCTCGCTCTGGGTCTTCGGCTTCCTGCGGAGCTTTCTCGCATCCAACGCGGCATTTCGGAATGCGGGCTGGAAGTATGCTCAGGAACTGGTCTGGGAGAAGCAGAACGGTTCCAGCTTCCATGCCGATCGCTTCCGGCGCATGCATGAACTGATCGTCCAGTTCTATCGCGACGATACGCCCTGGCGTGCCGTCTACAACGTGGTTCCGACCACGCCCGACGCGCGGGCACGCATGGTATGGCGGAAACACCGGCCGCCCCACATGGGCCGGATCGATGCCGGTCATTACGTCAGCGAGGACGGTGGCCCGCGCCTGATGCGCTCCGTAATTCCGGTCCGCAATGCGCATGGCCGCGCCATCCATCCCACCGAAAAGCCGGTAGCCCTGCTGGAGATCCTGATCCGCACGAGCTGCCCACCGGGTGGCCTGGTGGGTGACTGGTTCGCCGGCTCTGGTGCGGCGGACGTCGCCTGCCGGCTGACCGGCCGGCGCTACGTCGGCTGCGAGATCGATCCTGTCATGGCGCAGAAGGCGCGCGACCGCATCGCGTCCGTGCTGCCGCTCGGCGAAGGGATTTCGCCATGACAGAACGTCGCGTGCGACCCGGTTTCGCGTCGCGTCCCGCCGACCCGGAACGCTGGGTCAGGATGCCGGAGAAGCCTACGACCCCCAACCGCTTTACCGCCCGGCTGACCATCGACGTCACGCCGGCGCTGCGTGCCCGCCTCAAGGTCGCGGCGTTCCAGCGCGGCATCACGGTCGCCGACATGCTGCGCGCGCTGCTGGCCCGCGAGTTCTCGGATACTTCTGGAGATGTGCCATGAACGCCACCCTCGCTCATGTCGAACTGACCTGGATTGAGAAGCGCATCGAGCACTGGATCCGCTTCGGCTCTGTCGCCCATGAGCAGATTCTCGATCGTCGGCGGCGGATACTGAGCTTTCCGCCGGACAGCGTGTTCGCGTTCCTGCGCTGGGCGGCGAACGATTACGGCACGGTGGTGTCCTGCATCGACATCGTGCGCGTCACCCGTTCCGACGAGCCGTATCAGACGGTGCCGTTCGTGCGGCCCGGTGGTGAGAGTCTGCTGCGCCAGAGCGGCTGGCCGAGGGTCCGCCTGGTGCTCGAAGCCGTCGATCGTATCGAAGCTATCGGCATTGATCCCGTCGATGTCGCGCCGGAACATTGGCGACATCTGCACAATCGGATGCTCGCCGGGCAGGCACCACGTCCCTACACGCGCGACCGCCATCAGGCCTGGCTGCGCCGGAGGGCGGTATCATGACGCGCTTCGGCTGGTTCTTCACCACCTATTTCGCAATACTCGGTGTTGGCACGTCAGTGGTGATCCATCCGGAGCCCCGGTTGATCTGGAACGCCACTGCCAGCACGCCGATTGGGCTGTACCGCCTGCAATCGGTAAGCATCCTGCATGTCGGCGACCTGATCGCGATCCGACCCTCGACAGACATTGCCACGATGCTGGCGCACGGCGGCTATCTGCCCCTCGGTGTGCCGCTGCTCAAGCCGGTTGCCGCACTGCCGGGACAACGGGTCTGTCGCATTGGTGCTGCCGTCACGGTCGACGGCAAGCCGCTCGGCGATGCATTGGCCCGCGATCATCGCGGCCGTCCATTGCCGGTCTGGCAAGGCTGTCGGCACGTCCTGCCCGGTCAGGTCTTCGTCATGAACGCAGCGGTCCCGACCAGTCTCGACGGACGCTATTTCGGCATCCTGCCGGTCGATGCGGTGCTTGGCCGTGCCCAGCCACTGTGGCTCGTGCCGTCACCGATGTCTCCCACCCCCAATCAGAAAGGAGGCTGACATGGCCCAGATCGGAACTTTCACGCGCACGGCTGACGGCTTCGCCGGTCGCCTGCGCACGCTCGCCCTCGACGTCGAACTGACGATCGTGCCGGCGACTTCGTCGGACGCCGAGTATGCGCCCGACTATCGTGTCCATCTCGGCGACGCCGATGCCGGACCGGAGGTGGGTGCGGGGTGGAAACGCACCGGCGAGAAGGCGGGCACTTACCTCTCGCTGGTTCTCGACGACCCCATGCTGGCGCAGCCGATCCGCGCCAATCTGTTCCAGTCCGATCGTCAGGGGCGCGCCTTCCATCTGGTCTGGAGCCGCCCGGTGAAGCGTGATGACCGGCGGTAAGGCGGCACTCCGGCTGCTCGGTGTCGTGCTTTCGGTCGTCGTTTCCATGACGATATCGGGGCATGTCGCGGTCGCCGATCCATACGCTGACATGATCGCGGAAGCGGCCAGACGCGCGCAGATTCCAGCTTCATGGATCGCCGCCGTGCTGCACGCGGAGAGCCGAGGCGATGCGCATGCCGTGTCGTCGGCGGGCGCGATGGGGCTCATGCAGGTGATGCCCGGCACATGGTCCAGCCTGCGCACGTCGCTCAGCCTTGGCGAGGATCCGTTCGACCCCCACGATAACATTCTGGCCGGTGCGACCTATCTGCGGTGGATGCGCGACCGCTATGGCGAGGCCGGGTTCCTTGCCGCCTACAATGCCGGTCCCGCGCGCTATGACGAGCATCTGGCGACCGGCCGACCGTTACCTGCCGAGACGCGGAACTACGTCGCATCCGTCAGCGCGCAGCTGG
>NZ_JABCQF010000018.1 GCF_015244705.1 Gluconobacter potus | reverse complement strand
TGACTTGAACTCTGCCGCATACCGTTTCCGCGTAACCTTGCCCATAAAACCCGTCCTCGTTCAGGCCAGATGATAGCTTATCGCCCTGTCCGAAAAATGGGGACCACCTCTTTCAGACGGAAGTAAAGGCGGACGTCCGCCGTTTGATCCGGTGCTGATGTTCAAAATTCTGGTCATCCAGACGTTGAACAATTTGTCTGATGAACGGACAGAGTATCTGATCAACGATCGCCTGTCGTTCATGCGTTTCCTTGGCCTGGGGCGTCGGACCGTGTGCCTGATGCCAAAACGGTCTGGCTGTTCCGTGAACGCCTGACCCAGGCGGGGGCCATTGAAAGACTGTTTGACCGATTTGACGCGACCCTACGGAACGCGGGCTATCTGCCGATGTCGGGCCAGATCCTGGATGCAACATTGGTAGCCGCTCCAAAGCAGCGCAATACCAACACTGAGAAAGCCGACCTCCGGGCAGGGCGTATTCCTGAAGACTGGCAGGACAAGCCATCCAAATTGTCCCACAAGGATCGCCATGCGCGCTGGACACTGAAGTTCACCAAAGCAAAGCGGCAGGATGATGGGACGATCCCGTCAACGGATCTTGCCATTCCGTTCTTTGGCTACAAATCGCATGTTTCCATCGATCGAAAATTCAGGCTGATCCGCAAATGGAAGACGACGGATGCCGCCGCCAGTGATGGTGCGCGATTGAGAGAGGGGCTGTTAGATAAAACCAATACGGCCTCAAGCGTTTGGGCTGATACAGCTTATCGCTCGAAAGCGAATGAGGACTTCATGGACAAAGAGGGTTTTGTCTCAAAGGTTCACAGAAAAAAGCCGCATCTCAAGCCTATGCCCCGACATATCCAGAAATCGAATGCTGGAAAGTCCGTGATCCGATCGCGCGTCGAGCACGTCTTTGCCGACCAGAAATCACAGACGGGATTGTTCATCCGAACTGTCGGTATCACCCGGGCCACCATGAGGATCGGGCTGGCCAATATCGTCTACAACATGCGCCGCTTCCTCTTCCTCGAAAGATTGAACGCGAGCGCATAGTCATCCAGCGGGAGAGCAGTCCCCGATCTGCTCAAAACGCAGATCAAAAGCTCCCCCAAAAACCGTCAATCAAATCGCCAAAAGCCTGAAATCACGAGCCAGGCGCATCAACCAACGGTTCTTCGATCCCTCCAGGTGCGCGGCCAGTCTGACCTGCGTCCGTGGCTGTTCACGATCGCGCATCGCCTGATTGTCAATCACTGGCGCCGTTTACGGCGTTTCGTGTCATGGACGGAAACCATGCAGCCTGAACCTTTGCAGGAGGCCGACCAGATCCCTCATCTGCAGTGGCAGGAAGTGGTTCAGGCGTTCGGACATCTGTCTGATGATCATCGACAGATCATGATGCTGGTGAGTGTTGAAGGGCTTCAATATGGCGTGGTTGCAGAAATTCTGGATCTGCCGATCGGGACCGTGATGTCACGCCTTTCCCGTGCACGTGCTGCCCTGCACAGTCTTGTTGAACATGAGGAACGCCCGACGCTTCGGAGAGTCAAATGACACAGCCTGATCGCTCCGTGACCGAAGATGATCTGCAAGCCTGGGTTGATGGATTTCTGTCTCCGGAACGCCTGCGAACAGTGGAAGACTGGCTCGAAAGTCATCCCGAGACATTGCAGCGTGTCAGGACATGGAAAAACGAGCGTGATGCCCTCCGTGCCGGACTGGGGTCGGAACTCCGGCCGGCCATACCGGCGCGCTTCAACATTTCAAACCTGCGGCAACGGAACGCCGTGCATTCAAGCATGCCCCGAATGGCCGCCTCTATCGTCCTTGCACTGTCGATAGGGTTTGGCAGCGGATGGTTCCTCCGTGATCGCCGCGTACCCGTCGGGTTGGCCGCCGTTGAACAGGAAGCGACCATCGTGCGCGAGGCCAGCAAAGGGAGCACGATTACGGAAAGCAATGTTGCGCAACTCGCAGCATGGGGTGGGAAAATGCTGGGACGCCCGGTACAGCCCCCGGATCTGTCCGCGGCGGGCTATCACCTTGTGGGCGGACAACTGGTTACGACCGATCATGGACCGGCCTGTGTCTTCTTCTATAAGGATGCCAGCGGTGCCCGGATCTCCCTGTTTGTACGTCCTATGTATAACGTGGATGTTAATGCTCCCATGCGTCCGATGCGTCATCTGCCAGGCTATCTCTGGGCTCAGAACGGACTGGGAGTCAGTATGGTGGCAGATACATCCACGAGCAGTCTGCACACTCTGGCGGACCATGCCCGCGATCTGATGGCAAAAGCCAGCTAAGGATCAGGGCGTCCTCAGCTGGCCATTCAGAACAAGGCTTCTCCCCCGCAGGCTCGTGAATTACTGGAAAATCTTTCCAAGGAATACAAACCCCGCCAGACATTTGCAGCGGCTTTACGGTTATGGCGCTATCTTAACGTGCTGTGGGGACTATTGTCCCGACTACCCTTTGCTCTTCCGAAATAGTATTCTGAAATCAATTCGGACTTTCCTGTAGTTAGTGATCATCCGAGCAAGAAAAGACAAAGAATTTAACCGGGCATCCAGTCTTCAGAACGCAATCCGCTCACCCGTATAAATTCTCGAAGATTTCCGGTTACGATAACAAGTCCCCTGCTCCGGGCATGACCGGCAATCATCAGATCGTAAGGACCAATAACACATCCGCGATATTCCAGATCCGCCCTGATGTCTGCTGTATGAGCTGCGGCATCACCGTCGAATGGCAGAACAGATAAACGTGCGGCGAAATGCTCTACCTCACGACGTGTCTTTGCGGGATTTTGAGATTTCTCGGCACCATACAGAAGCTCGTATAACACCACATCTGAGATACAGAGTGTTTCGGCATTATCGTTGAAGCGTTCCCGCAAACCTTGTGGCCGGTCACGTAATACGCGAATACAGAAATTTGTATCCAGAAGATAGCGAAGCATCAAAAGCGTTCCCGCTCCTGAATCTGAGGCTGATTACGCTCAGGCAGATCAACACCAGGTGCTGCAAAGAAATCATCCCATGCAGCATTGGCCGGCGCGATAATACGGCGCACGCCATCAGGAATGATGACGACGTCTTTCAGATTGCCGTCGAATGCAACCGCCTTGGGCAGACGAACGGCCTGCGAACGATTTGAAAAGAAAAGGGTTGTACGACTGAGCATTGCACGCTCCTTTATGGATATACGTTTAGTATATACACGTGCCCACCCATATTCAATGAATTTAATCCTCTTTGCTGGGGCTTTACCCCCCATTTCGCTAGCTGCTCCGGCAGATTTTCACTCAAAGCAACATTACCGCGACCATGATGTTGCGGACGGTAACGAAGAAGGTACTCGTTGGTAATCGTTGCAGTTGGAAAAAGGGCATCTCTTTTTGTGGTCGTATCCAAAAATACCTCCAGAAATGAGAACAACTGCGAGACCGCGATGAGATCGTGACGCTCCGGTAAAATAGAGCCCACATATCAGATCCAGTGTCCCTCTTTACGGGATGTCGGCGCTGCCGGAGGCGGCACGTAGCCGGCCTCGGCCAGCATCCCGATTTCACGCGAGCGGCTGTCCCGCAAGGCATAGAGGCTGCGATCAAGGAAGAGCGTGTTGCGTGCACCGCGCTCGATCAGCGACCGGAAATAGGCGTCCCTGAAACGGATGGCCGCACCGCGCTCCAGCCGCGAGGCCATGACGATGACGGCCACGGCCGCCTGCAACCGGCCCAATACGACACAGGCCTGCGACCAGGCATGGCATGACACGCCCACCTGCCCCGACAGATATTCCGCCGCTTCGATCAGTTCTTCCGCACTCGGCCGACCGCTGGAACACAGCTCCCGCAGGCCGCTGCAGATCTCGAGATAGAACACCGATGTCCCCTTGAAACCCCGCAACGCCGTCCGGTCATACGGGCTCGGTCGATCGGTGGTGGATTCCGGTCCTGCACGCCGCATTGCCTTAATGCGATTGCCGCCTGTGGCGGCTACCTGATCTACTTTTTTAGAAGATTGAATGTTTTTAGTATCTGTATAGTGGGCCCCACTTTGAGGACCCATGGGCCTCATTTCTGATGGATACTGCGTTGAAAAATCAGGGTTTTCCACAGAGGGGCTTCGGGGCTCGGAGACGTCTCCGCCGACATGCGCGGCAACTGTCTCGGACAGTGCAGCCATCTCCCGGTACAGGCCTTCCAGAGTGCCTGTCTGAACAGTCCGCAGTCGTGCCTGCATGATTGCGGCCGCCTGCCGGATCACGTCATGCAAGCCGAACTGCTCGGCCCCGGCCCGAACGCTGTCATTGAGATCGGCTATGGAATCACGCAGGAACGAGATGCGCCCGCGGATCCGGCGCTGCTCGGCGCTGAGCGCGAGAAAGTCCGGCCAGCGATAGCGCAGAGCGGACAGATTGAACCCCACCTGGGTCTGCTCCTTGTTCCCCTGCCAGCGTCGGCCGCGTTGCCCGTTCCGGCCATCCTGTGGCACCAGAAGCCGCGCTTCGGCCAGTTCCCGGATGTGGCGCTGCAGCGAGCTGCGCGAAAGCCCCGTCCAGGACATCAGTGTCGTGTTGTGGGCGTAGATGAACGGGGTCTCCAGTGCGCTCCATGCGTCCGTAGCGGTCTTTTCCACCATGATGATGAGCGTCAGCGCAGCACCCCGGCTCACAGGCAGAACGCCACGCAGGGACTTCAGCATGTTCAGCATGTCCCACTTTCCGGGTTCGGCCGGTGGTGGGGTCGTCAGTTCCTCGCGTGCGGCCAGCATGGCCTCACTGATTCGACGCTGGCCCCGTCGTGTGCAGGCAGCGCGCGTCCTCTGCGTATGGGCAGACTGTTCCATTGATTGGTCCGGATCGGTTGGGTTGAGGGAACCACCTCACGGCCGGACACCAGACAAAAGACTCCCGTTCGCAATTTAGCACTTGCGTTTCAAAGAGAGCTGACGCTAGATGAAGTTAACGAATTCGACATCTAGCTACTGTTTTTTTGCCGGAGCCCTGGCTCTTCCGATCGCCAAATCGGAGGAGGCGGGGTTTTTGGTATGTGAGCGCTACGTCATCGGTGGTCCTCTGGATCGACTCGCTGGCGCCGCCCACAGGGACGTCTCCAGACATCCGAGCATCGTGCCCCCGTTCAGGCTCCGCAACAACCTGTAAAGTTCCCCAGATCGCAATTTTTTCTTTATATTCCGGGGGTTATTGTGTTCATTTTGGCGCGCGGACATCAGCTCGTAACTGCCTCTGACGCACCGCTTCCCATGTGGCTGGCGACCGTCTGCTGGTACTGCGCGACCGTCCATCCGGTCATATTGTTCGCTGCCAGCGTCTTGGCCGAGACGAACTGGCTCAGCGGCGTGCCTGGATCCGATACGGTTGCGATCGCGGAGCCGGCTTTCGTGCCAAACATATAGGCCCCGTAGACCTGTGTTCCGGTAGTGTTGCTGACCAAAGACCAGGCTCAGAGCGGGGCCTAAGAGAGCGGCGTAAATCGCCAGCCAGGTGAAACGCGACATCGATACGACTCCTCGTCGGGTACAAGTCCCAGAATTGTGCCCCAACCGTTTGTGACTGCGTGCGCTGCATGGCTTTTTTTCCGAAAGCCGCGTTCACAACCGACTGAGGCACTGTGGGAACAAGGAGAAATTTTGCATGCGATCCATCTGTGGCGCTGCGCCTATGGGTTACATGCAACAGACCAGGAAGAGAGCGAGCATGGAATACCTATCCCTGCTTTCTTTATTCCAAGAGCACATTAATACCCGATCGGGAGATCTGTATCGTCAGAGATGTATCTACAAGTTCCGCACTAAAGATCAGTGTCGTTCCCAATATTGACGGGTGTAGTATTATCTACGACCTGTAGCGCGAAAGTATCATGAGACAACCACACCCCGCCTCCAGCGGGACATGGTCATTCCGGGAATAGCGCAGGCTCTTTGCCTACATACCACGTCCCCTGGAGGGAGCACGCGTACGCTCACGCTCCTCCTGCCGCTCGCCCCCACGTCGCACTGTGGCCTTCCGGGCGGCCTCGGCCGCCTGGCGCCGCGCCCGGGCCTTCTGGATGTCTTCAGCATGGCGGGCAGCCTTGAGAGCATCCTGCGCCGCGTAGCCTGCCTTACGAAGTTTACGGCTGACGTCATCCCACTGTTCGCGTGGCACCTCCCGGATCGGAGCTTCAGCGATCTCACGCCTCACCTTCGCTCCAGGCGACTGTCCTTTCTGCTGAACACGCTCGTTGACATGGTTCTGCCGGATCCAGCGCGAGGTTGCTTCCTCATGCGCCAGCCGCGCCTGAACCAGATCCACCGCCAGCGACTTGTACGGATGCCGTCCCATGTCGCCCGCAAGCCGGTCATACAGATCCTCCACCGTGACCGGCCGGATATCACCGAGCGCTCGCGAGAACGTCTCCGCCTCCCGGAGCGAACCTTCGGCCACGGCCGTCCAGCACTGATGGACGTGACGACTTTCAGCGACATAGGCGGTAAAACCGGTCATCGCCGAGGAACCACGCGGCATCGCGTTGATATGCTCGTCTGACGTGACACCCTGGGCCGCGTCCACGGTCATCGCATGTCCGAACCCCAGACGGATCCGGCCGGTCTTCGGGTCGGCAAGGCGTGTCCAGGGCACCATCCCCTTGCGTCCTTTCGCGTTCTCCATGATCAGCCCCTCGTCCGACCAGCCCCGGACGGTGGTGAAGTCGCCGTTGGAGCCAAGCTCGCGCCAGCGCTTGCCATGCGGCGTATCCACCCGGACACTGGTCCGGCCGTACAGCCGCACCCGGTCGCCGACCGCAAGTGGCAGCTCATAGGTCACGCCGCGCTGATCAATGGCGGCTTTGCGGATTTCCTCCTGTCCGATCTCGCCGCGCCGGCGCAGACGGTCGCGGACGGCGCGGCTGAGATCCATGACGTCTTCGTTCGTCGGGGCGGACATGGTGATGCCGCGTTTCGAGCCGGCCTGCAGAAGCAGGTCGCGCCGGCGCAGGTAGAGGTCGGCAATATGCTCCACGACCTGGTCATGATCGCCGCCGACAAGGCGGATCGTGCCGTCCCTGCGCTTCATGTCGATGGCTTCGCGGGCACGGGCCATATCGGCTTCCCGCTGCTCGTTTTCGGTCTTGCTCAGGTCACGGCCGGCACTGCGGAACTTGTTGGCGATCTCGCGACTGTGGGCTGATTTCTGCCGGATGGTGCTGAGCAGCTCCGGCCGCGCCTCTTTGGGCATCACTCGCAAAAGTAGTTCAACGGCGTCCCCGGCCTCGATGGCCTGCGCCTGTTCCCGGTCGCCCACCACGCGAAGGGCAAAGCCTTTCTCCTGCTGGAGCTGCAGGATCTGAAGCAGCTGGCGGGGCGAGACCTGACTGACCTCATCGAGCACGAGCACGGATTTGCTGTCGAGCACGATCTTCCCCTGCGCCAGCCCGTCCAGGAGCGGCGTCATCGCGTAGGTTCTGGAAATCCCCGCATCTTTAAGAGCGTCGGCCTGACGCCAGGCGATGGCGGCACCGATGACCGTCCGTCCGTCTTCCTGCCAGGCGTCCACCAGAGGCTTCAGCAGGGTGGTCTTGCCCGAACCCGCAACACCGATCAGGAACCCCAGACCGCCCGCCTGCCCGAGCAAGCGGATCGCCGCAAGCTGCGCAGCGCCATGTGCCGGTTCCTGCGTGAAATCCAGCCCCGACCGGGCTACGGCCGCGGCGATCTGCTCGTCCGTCAATGCGCCGTCCCGCGTCCGGGAGGAAACACCAGCCAGACGGGCCATTTCCTTTTCAAGCGCAATCTGCTCGGTCGTCGCAACCCGCAGACGTCCGTCCTGCTCGCGCATACGGAACTGGACCAGCTTGCCGTCGATCTCGATGCCGCGCTCCTGAATCAGATCCGCAACCCGCTCGACATCCTCCATACCGTCGATCCCCGCCGCGATCAGGCCGTGTGCCGCATAGGTCCGAAGGGCGTCGCGATCAATGACAGCCGCCGTGCGGAACTCATCCGCAAGCGCCTTCGCGGCAATGCCGAACGCCTTTTCGAAGCGCTCCTCCCGGGAAAGCAACACCGTTTTTTCGTCCGTCAGGACGGTGTCGTGCTGCCAGCCGATTTCGTCAGCCTGCTCGCGCCAGATCTCCCGCTCGTTCGTCCCGTCGTACTTCTTCGAGCGATAGGTCAGATTGGCCTGGTGCAGGATCTTGAACTTCTGGTCAGCACTCATGGCATTCCAGTCGCCGCCCTGTCGGGCGACGAAGGCCTCCGCCATGCGCTTTGCCTGTTTGCTTCTCTTTGAGAAGAGCTCGCGGGCTTCCTTGGGAATGCCGTCAATCATGATGGCCTTGCCGCGGTCGTCGACCTCCACGCGCACGCCCAGCTTTCGCAGCTCCTGTGCCAGCTCGGCCTGGAAGTAAGCCCCAAACAGATGCGACGTCATCCCGGTGATGCGTTTGCTGTCCAGGGAACCGAGATGCCCGCTCTCGGTTGCAACGGCATTGAACATGATATTGTGGATATGTGCCTGCGGATCTCCGGGCACCGGAACTTCGACCGCAGCCGTGGCGCCATTGGCGCCATCCTGGATCTCCATAACCGGCCTTGCCGTGTAGTGCCGGAATGACACCCAGCCGACGTCCCCGGCCTCGTTATAGGACACCCCCGCCTTGCCACGGCGCGCAATACCGACTTCCTTTGCGATGAACGCCATGGCGCGATCATTGGCCTGATGGATGGCAGCCCAGATCAGGGCCTGTTCTGCCTTGGTGGCGGCAAACTCTGCCGCAAGCGTCACCGACTTGTCAGGAGCGGCTGTAAAATCGATCCCGGAAATTTCGCGTGTCGCATGGGCCCCTGCCCATTTCTCACCCGTGTCGGCGCGCTTTCCCTCGAAGAGGCGGGCGAGAGCCTCGTCTGTCGGGATTTTCGTCAGGTCGATCCCGAGCTCGGCCGCAATGCGCCTGCTCATGTCAGGACCCCAGCTCCCGCGACCATCGCGCCCGGTATAGTATGTGTTCAGTCGGTCGCCTGTTTCGGAGCGGGTCTTTTCTCCATCCCGTTCAAAGCGGGCATCCTTGCTGGGCTCCAGCTGATGCTCCCGCAGATAGGCGACGATCAACTTTCCGGCCCCGGCAGCCGAAATCTTCCGGTAGGTGATCATTTGAGCTCGGCCGCCTCTTCGCCGCGTCGTTCCAGACGGCTCACCTGCTCACCGAGGCCCTCCAGCACGGTTGTCTGCTGATCCAGCGCACTGGCCATGCGGAGCATGATCTCACGCAGTCCCTCGCCCTCATCCGGCTTGTCGGGCGGACTGACCATCTGATGGATCTGGGCCACGGCTTCGGCAATCTGACCAAGCCGTGTGAGAATAAGCAGCTCGAAGCGCTCGCCTGCCTGTGGCGGAGGGGGAAGAGTGAAATCATCGATATTGGACACAGGGAATCAGCTCCTTCTCGTGGAAAGAGCCAGTGTTCCACCGTGCTATGTGATTGCAGACATCCGGGACCAGTGAGGACTTTCAGGGATGACGGGCCACGCGCCTGGCCTGGGGAAACAGGCTGCGAAAGCGCTCCAGAACCGTCTGCATGAAGGCTCTGCTGAACTGCCCCGTTACGGCAGACTGGCGCAGGTAATATGATCCTTTCACAGGATCGAGATTGTACTCATCCAGCATGAGCCATTGCCTGCGCTTCTGGTCCAGGGCCGCGCGCGGTTTTTCGGTGGCCGGGATTTCAACCGCCTCGCGCCCACGCGCAGGTTCCCTGGTCGTCAGGGGCAGGAGCAGAACGTATTCCTGACCATCCCTGGCAACAAAAAGCACCGCAACGGCAACCGGACGGTCTTTGCGCCCCTCCGTTTCTCCCTGGGCGTCCTGCCAATGCCACAGATAGGGGTACTGCAGGACGGTCCCCGGCTCGAACGCCGCGACCACTAGGGGCGCTCGTCCGAGGACAGGAACGCATCAATCGCGTGCGACACATCCTCTGCCAGGTCGGACGGCATCTCGGCGGTCGCTCCTGCCAGGCGACGGTCTGTCTGGGACTGCTTCAGCGCTTCGTATTGCTCGACGCTCAGAACCACCAGACGGGGCTTTCCTCTTTGACTGATGGCCGTCGGCCCCTGCAGGGCGCTGGCAATAATGTCCCCCGATTTCCGGGACAGATCACTTGTTGAGAAGGTCCGCATCGTCCGTTTCTCCGTTGCACCATACATGCAGCAATGATGTCTTTCGTGGAGAATACAGCAATTACAGCATACAGGAAAACATCTTCTTCTTGACGCGATATGCGCCCCCCTTCCCCGGATGCCATGTGGTCCCGCAGGGACCGCACCCGAAAGGGTGCATTTGTATATGGAAAAAGGAGAAAACTGACACGATCTTGACGCGATCCTGACACGACAGTGACGCGATGATGAAACGATGGCGACGCGATCTTTGACACGATCTAGGACCGATGATAGCTGGAAGGAGAGAGGAGCGACCGAGAGATGGCTACGGCACTGACAAGGACTGAAACAGGCGGATCAATGTTCGCGGCGCTGCAGGGAAGCGAGCGCGGTGCGTGGGCACACTCGCCGTTGTTTCGGTGGATGGCAGAAAATTTCGAAGCCATGTCGCGTGCCGTAATGGGTAAGAAAGTTCGCTGGCAGAAGCTCTGTGAAGCTGCAGCCGCGGACGGACTGACCAACAGAAATGGTCAGTTACCCAAGCCCGAAACCCTGCGGACTACGTGGTATCGCGTTCGCAAAACTATGCGAGCCATGCAGGAAGTGCAGGAAAAGGCAGAAGCTGAGGCTGCTGCCAAAAAGGCCTCTCGTTTGTCCGAAGCCAAGGCTAGTCGCGATAAGGAAGCCGATACGGGCGGGGATTTGCGTTTGCGGATGGAACAGGCTGACCGGGCCGAACGTTATGCAACGGGCATGCGTGAGGAGGTTCGGGATGCCCACGTCAGGGCGGCGGCTCAACGACAGGAACGGGCGAACCAGCAGGCCGCGACTGCTCCGGAGCGGGAGATCGAGCCTTCTGATCCGTCAGAGTTCATCACGCAGGATCTTCCGGTGGTCAAAGGCGTATCGAACCGCGCCTATCTGCCGGTCGACCCCAAGCTGCCCCCGGTCCGTGAAGGAGAGATCAATCGGATAACCGGTAATGCGTGGATCTATGGCGACGACCTGCCGGGTTATCCGAGCAAGCGGAATTATGAATACGAGAAAGAATGGCTTCGGGATGTCGGGTTGCTCCTCCGGCATCGCCACCCGACAAATCTGACAATGACGCGGGAAGAGAAGTTCGTGATGCGGAGCGCTAAAAGCTGCATTCCGAACCTGTACTGAGCCGCTTCGTTCGCAGTCACATTCGCCTGTGAGACTCTGTTGATAGGGCACGAAGGCCCGGATCAACAGGAGACACTGGTACTATGACTGACAAGCCTACAGCGCAGCCGAAGAAAGAGCCTCCCCGCCGTCGCGCCGTCTGGCGTATCGGGCGCGGCCGGAGCGGCGGCAGGCCTTGGCCTTGCGACTTTTGTTCACTGGGCCATCAAAGAAGGTCGCCCCGTTCTGGCCGCGGATGGCGACCCGAACAATCCGATGCTTTCCAAGCTCTATCCACCAGAGGGCCCGAACGGCGTCAAAAGACCCGGCAACGCAGAACTGGAGCAAAGCAAGCTCTGGCTGGCTGACGTTCTGGCAGAGGCACTCAAGCACAGCGCATCGCTTGTGATCGACATGGGCGGCGGAGACCGCGTCAGCGAAGAGCTGGCGGCGGAATCGCACCTCGCAGACTTCCTGAAGGCCAACGGCGTCAATCCAACCTTCGCCTACTTTACCGGGCCGGAGCGGGACGACTTCGATCATGTCTATCGGATCTGGAAGTCAGCCGCTTTCAAGGACGGTGATTCGATCCTCTTTCTGAATGAGGGCCTCTATCGCTCGCCCTCTCGCTCTGCGAATCCCTTTGAATGGCTCAAAGAGGATCCACGTCTTGCACAAATGGAAAAGGCGGGGGTTCGGCCCGTCGTGTTTCCTGCGCTGACGTGCATGAAATACCTTGAAGGCGACGACATGAATGTCTTCGACGTCGTGGCAGGGAAGCCCAAAGCCGACGGGACCAAGGTCAATCCGCTCTGGGCCCACATGACGGTCAAATGGCTTGAGGCCTTTCGGCACAACGTCGAGGAGGAAGGCGTGGCAGAATGGCTGCCGTAAACGGCGACCTCACACTGCCGAAGGCACAGGAGGCGCGTGAGCGCCTCCTGGCGAGCCTGCATGATGCAGGGATTGAACCCTCCAGTCCGCTTGGGTTGATCATGCTCACGCAAAGCGAGAGCGTCAGCCTCGCGAGCGCGCAGTTCGAGCAGGCCGCCGCCGCTCTCTCCGACGCATCCGAGCAGGCGAGAGGCGAACTCTCCGGTCTTCATCAAAAGCTCGCTCGGGGCGTCGAACAGGTCGAATCCCTTCAGCAGGCGGGCGAATCACGCATTCGCACGCAGGAAATCTTCCTTGAGCGGGAACAGGCCGCGGCCGTGGCGCGCATTGTCAAAAGCATCGAGCAGGCACTGGCGGAGAGCGCCGTAAAACAGCAGGCCGACCTTTTTACGGCCCTCAAGAAGCGACTTCCGCAGGATGAGTTAGCGTTCTATCGGCAGGTCCGCTGGAACCGTACGTTCATAGCGTTCATGCTGGCGGGCGCCTTGATCGTTCTCGGCTACTGGAGCGGGAGCCGGACCACATCTGCAAATACGGCAAGAGGCCAGTTCTGCACTGAGCACCTCCAATATGACAAAGCCACCGGCATGCAGTGGTGTCCGCTGACACTGCCGCCTGAGAACGCCGGTCACGCCAGCCCATGACGAAAGCGGATAAGCCATCGGCTCTGAGCGCGGTCCGGACCCGTGCGAGCGGCGTGATCCGCTTGCGGATTGCGCCGCTCGCGCGTTTTGTCGAAACCTCAACCATCCTTCCCGAGATCAACGCGAGCCCGATATGCCTGATGCTTTGGAGCAGCGGATGCCTTTCGCTCATCGGGGGGGAAAGTGCCGCACTCATGCTTCATGACAGGCTGGGTCACGCCGCGTTTCTGTTTGGCGCCGTCGCTATCATCCCGATATCGTGCATGGCGCTGCATTACCTGCGCTGCTCCTGCGAGCACGGCTTTCTTATCAGAACTGCTGCCATCCTTACGGTACTGGCCGTGGTCCTTACGTGGATACTGCCCGCACCTGTTCCCGGCTGACCGGCCCGAGCTTCGGATATCAGGGCGGAGCCCTGACGCAGCATACGTCACAGCCGCGCTTGCGCGGTTGTGTCCATTTTGGCGCGGTCTGACCAGACAGCAAAAAAGGCGGTTCCCAAGGGAACCGCCTTTTCCATGTGTGGACCTGGCCGAGGCCGTTTGAGGCGGCCCGGATCTCGGCAGGGGTGGCACCAGCGGCGCGCGCGTCTTCTGCGGCCCGTGTCCTTGACGTAAGGCTTCCAGTCTTCACCGAACAATTCGCGGTAGGCGTCACATGCGCCGGTTGCCATGACCGCGAGCGCGTAAGCCTTCGGGGCCTGCTGCGCTGCGAAACGGACTGCCCGATCTACGCGGTTTTCCCCGCCGTCGACGCCCATGCGGTCCTCATCGCGGCTTTCGTTGCTGAAAGAGTTCTTTTCGTCAAAGGCAATCTGCCGCTTGTTCTCATAAAAGTTGGCGGCCCCATAGGCAGAGCGGATCATACCATCCACGATGCGGCCAAGGCGCATTTCCATGGCCTTGAAATTGCGCTCGCCCCGGAAGTCGGTGACGACAAGAATGTCCTCAAGGAGCGCGTACTGGTCGCGGATCATGCTGAGACCGGCCCCCAGCAAGTCGTCATAGTCGCCAGCGTCATAGCCGAAATGCTGAACGATTGCGGCAATCTTGTCGTCGTTCGGGGCAAGGCGGAGCACGTCGGCAAGGAAATGGCCTTTGTGCGTTCGCGGGCTTCATTGAAGCGACGGACAGAGGCGGGGCTGGCCTTCGGTGCGGCCTTGCGGTCTGCGGAGTTCTGGGCGATTGTGTTTGTTGCGTCGGACATGAAACTTACCTTTTCTAGTCTAGCGAAGTCCCGTTCGGTGGTGACACACCGTTCGGGGCGCTTTGTCCTGAGGGCAAATCCCTCTCGATAAGTAAAAGATAGCATTTTCGGCCTTTCATGACAAGAGAAAAACCGCAGAAAACCGCCATAAAACGCGACTTATTTTTCCATTACAAGTAAAAATATTTCTTGATTATTTATGGATGCCCTGTCGTTTTCCTAGACCCATCCTGCCCGTGCGGCGAGCACACTGACGGCGACGAGAGTGGAGTGGAGGCGGCGTTTTCCTGAGCCCATCCTGCCACCTGCCGCCGAGGGTCGCGCAGTGGCTTTACGGACTGGCACGGCAACTGTCAGACTGAACGCTGGATGCGAGGACGCTGTCGTGGAACGGCCCTCCCGGGCGGTCCTTCAGGACCGTTCGGGGGGGACGAGGAGCCGTCTCCCGGTAGAACGTCCCGGACCAGGACCGACCGTCAGCGGAAAAGGATGCGGGTGAGTCGTACCTGAAAGGGACAGACCCGAGGGCCAGACGCCCGCCTGAGGGCGGCTGGACGTCGGGGCTAGGCGGAGCTTGGCGACGAAGGAGCCTAGCGTAGTAGGGCGAACGAACCCGGCAGGGCCGCCCCGACCCTTCTTCGCCTGCTCATCAAAGTTTCCACGGATCAGGCTCCAGGAACCAAACGTTATTCAGCCTTCCCTCACGGTTTGCCTTTCTGGCTTTCCTGCGGAGCACTGCGCGCTCCTGACACGCTTTACGTCGCTTCTTTTCATCCGCTTTCCAGCACGCCCGCAGGACAGGGCGCAGATCAGGACACCGCGCGGCTATCTGTCCATAAGACATGCCCCTATCGCGGGCGAAGCCTCCAAGGCCGTCCACGCCCTCCAGCAGTCTGCCCTTGCCCCGCCCGGGATAGAACATCACGGCAAGCCCGTCCTGTGTCTGCGCCGCTGAGGGCAGCCGCAGGAAGAGGGTAGCGAAGCCGTCTGACGTCTGAACCCATCCGGGCGCTGGCTCTTCCAGTCGCTGCAAACGCAGGAGGTCGAAGTGGGGGCAGTTGTCGGCCACGGCGGCCGCAGTTTCGGGAGACCTTTCCCAGAAGGTTGCACAACACCCCGACCAGTCCCGCACGGCGTCGGTCGGAAACAGGACTGCATAGGCGGTTATCAGGTCAGCCTGATAGACCGGCTGACCGGCCTGCCACTTGGCAAAGCTGGGGTCGTCGAAGCAGTCGATATACTCCATCCCCCGGATGGTCACGTCGGGATACTCAGCCGCCAGTCCATCGCCGTGGTGCAGCATGGCGCTCCCGATGCCGTTGTACAGGCGCATCTCAAGCTCGGTGTCGCTAGCGAAGCTGATGTCCTCGGCGTCGCAGGTGCGCCCGGCCCGTTGCTCGGCGATCTCCCGCAGTCGTTCGGGGGAACCGGTGAGGATGAATGTCGTGACGACGCTGATGCTCATGGGAGAAATCCTTATTTCCTTTGTGATTTCCCCTCGCGGCCGCAGACGGCTGGACGGGACAATGGCGCGCCCTCCAGGGCGCGGACCGCGTGCGGCCGGACCATTGTGGCGGCCAGACGGGCTGTGGCGGCCCCTGTCTTTCCTCCCCTCCTCAGCCTTTCAGCCGCTCCGCAGCCCTCTCGGGCTCGCAGTCACAAACAGCAGAGCTATGGGAGAGCCAAGGAGATCTCATGACCCGACCTACCGTCGCCCTAAGCGCCCTTCACCGCCTCTACGCTGCTTCTCTGTTTCCCATGCCTCAGGCCATTCTATGCGGAATCCTGATCCTTATTCCTTCTTCATGGTGGTGTATCGGAAGCCTCTTGCTGATACTCCCGCAGGCGAAGACGATGTCAAAGCTGGCACTGCCTCCCGCCGCGATGAAGCCACCAGCAAGGCGTCTGATTGTCTCTGGGCGAGGCGTGCCATGGACCGCAGACACGACACCCCGGCCTCTGTTGTACAGGATGGTGCTGACGCGGGTGTCCACGGTGACAGTCGGGTGTTCGGACATGCTGATCTCCTTCTCTTCATGTCTCTTCAACTGTCCTCTCCGGAGTCAGGGCCTGACTGGCGGGGCAAGGGCGACGCGTCAGCGGCGGTCCCGCAGGCGTCAGCCGAGGACACCACCCCTTGCGGCGACAGACAGGCTCTGGCACCCGCCCCTCTCTCCTCCTTCTTTCTCTTTTCTCTTCGCTTCTCGCCCTCGCGCGGGCAGGCTCTTCCCCTGTGAACCCAGGCACCGTCTCACAGCATGAAAAAGGGCGGAGCCATGCTGACTCCGCCCTTGAAAATCGTAACCGGTTCGTCCAAGTTCAGAGGTGAGCCGTGAGGGGCTTCGCAAAAAACACCTCACGGCCCGGTTTACCTTAAGTGATTTACTCGGAGAGGCTCTTCAGTGCGGTGGCAACCGCCTGAAGGGTCTTCTTCGTTTTACGAAGGATCTTCGTAAACCACTTACGGTCCACCACGATCACGAAGATCATGGCTTCCCCTTTCACTCTGACGACTTTGGGTAGGCATCCAATCCCCTGTTGTGCCAGATCAGACGTCACATGCCATTCTACGCGCTTCAGGCCAGACCTAAAAAGAGGGCCAAAGCGCGATTTACGGAGAGCATGATCGTATCGCTGGCGATCCCAAAGGTGGGGCCGATCTTGTCGCGGGAGACAGTGCTGGGCTTGTCGATCATCACCTGAGACGTCTTGCGTAGCCCGTTTCGCTCGTCCGGTGTTACCGACAGGCGGAGCAAGGGCGCGTCTATGAGCGTGCTGGTGACAGGGAGTACAGTCACAGAGGCCGTCGTTTCGAAGCGGTCAGCCTGGACGATTAGCGCGGGACGGGGTTTTCCCAGATCACCCTGGAGAGCAACGGTAACGAAGTCTCCCCGGTTCATGCATCCCATCCGTCGAGATCGCTGGCCGCGCTTTCAACGAAGGACATCAGCGCGGGATCGTGCCGTTCTGCCTCGGCCACGAGACGCGCCTGGCGCTGGCATTCTGCATCAAAGCCAGGTGTGCGCGTATCGGGTACCCAGATCTGGACGGGGCGCAGACCGGCCTTACGAAGGGTGTCACGACGCTTTTGGACGCGAATGGCAACAGGGGTCATGGCTTTTCTCCTCCCGTTACATGTAACAGGAAAAAGTTCTGATTTCTACTAAAAAGCGCTGGGGCTGCTGCTCCTCCCACTATGCGTTGTAGGGTCGTCCACGAGGATCTGGTCGATCCCGATCTCGCCGAGATGCACCAGATCGTCCTTGCGGCCGGCCAGCCCCTCCAGCTTGGCCTCCATCCCTTCCTTCATGCGCTCGATGCGCTTGCGGGAGATGCGGTCGTCGGCGTCGATCTCGCACAGCAGGCTTTCGTAAGACGCGATCTGCGCCTCGATCATCGCCTGCTCGAACTTGGTCTCGACCGGAATGAACTTGAAGGCATCATGCGTGATGATGATCGCATCCCACTGTCCCGTGGCCGCACGGGCGAGGAAGCGCTGCCGCTTCGCCTTCACGAAGTTCGTCTCGTCCGCGACCAGGATCTTCGCGGTCGGGTAGAGCATCAGGAACTCGCGGGCCATCTGCGCCAGACAGTGTCCTGGCACCACAACCATGGCCTTCGAGATCAGGCCAAGACGGCGCTGCTCCATGATCGCCGCGCACATCGAGAAGGTCTTTCCCGACCCCACGGCATGCGCCATGTAAGTGTTGCCCGTGGCGATGATGCGCCAGACCACCCGCTTCTGGTGGGCGCGCAGCCGGATCGTGGTGCTGGCCCCGGGCAGCTGCAGATGCGAGCCGTCAAAGGCGCGGGGGACGAGGTTGTTGTAGGTGTCGTTATACAGCCGCACCAGACGCTCGGCGCGCTCCGGGTCCTGCCACACCCAGGCCTGGAAGGCCGTCTTGATGGCGGCGAGCTTTTCCTTGGCGGCCTCGGTCTCCTGGGCATTCAGCTGCCGGTGCTCGCCGTTCTCGTCGCGCCAGGTGTCCCAGATCTGCGGGATGGCCTGATTGAGCGCATCCTCGATCAGTTCCCCCGCGGGACGGCGTTCGGTGCCCCAGACGGACGTCGCCTCGGCCTTGCCCCGGAACGGTCCCTTGTCCAGGGTCCAGGACGCCACCTCCTTGGTGTGCCACACGCCGGCTTCGACCCCGATCACCTCGGCGATGAAGCCCTCAATGTCGGCGGTCGGGATCCACGGCGCGCCCAGACGGGCCGTAATGTCACTGGGCCGCAGATCCTCGGGCTGGGCCTCTTCCAGCGCGGCCACGGTACGGGCAAAGCGGGGATCGGTCTCAGCAGCCTTGCGGGCCTCCGCCAGCTTCGTGCGCACCGCCCCTGACAGGGCTTCGTCGGCCGGCACCCAGACGTCGCGTCCGGGCTGGCTGCGTCCGGCACCGAGGTAAATGGCACTGCCCAGCTCGGCGATGACCTCGTCCTCGGGTCGCCCCAGCAGCTCGGCAATGCGCGGGATCTCTACCACACCCGTCTCGTGCAGGCAGACCGCAAGCGCGTCATGGGCGCTGTGCACCTCCGGCTCCAGCGTCGCCTGGATTACACGCTCGGAGAACAGTGGTCCCTGTGTGCCGACCTGCCGGTCCTCGTCGTACTCCTCGATCGAACTGACCAGCCAGACGTTCGGATCGTCGTAGAAGGGTTGGAGGTTCGGGCGCCGCTGCGTGGTGCTCTCGTCCCCGGTTCTGGGATCAGTGCGCGTGCTGGTCAGCGTCAGGTTGATCGGCCCGAACTGTCGCACGAACGTCTGATAGGCGCGCTTGAGGTCCGCCTGGAGCGCACTGTAAGGCAGGTTCTCCACCTGGGCGCGCAGGACCGCACGGGCAGCATCGCGGACCGGGATCAGACCTTCGATGATGCGCGCGTGCTTCTGGAAAATACCGTCCTTCTGCTCGCCTTTCTTGACCTTCACCGCCACCGACTGGCCGTCGATGATCTGGTGCAGCGCGCCCTTCTCGATCAGGTAGCTGCCTTCCTTGAGGCTCGCCCCCTCCCCTGCCGTGCCGACATCTGCACGCCGGCTTTCCCGCAGCGCCTCGACATCGAGCGTCTGCGGCACCGGGAAGCGGGCCAGCGCGGCGAGACGGGAGAACGCGCTCGGAAGCGCATCCTCAAGCATCAGCATCGGGTTTGCAGTGCAGGTGTATTCCGGCCCGAACTGCCCGCTCGTCCAGCCGTGCCGACCCAGCACCTGCTGGCCGTTCTCCGCAAAATAGCGGTTGATGCTGAGCGGTCCCTCCCCTTCATCCGTGTCGGACAGGTCCGCAACGTCCAGCCAGGCGGTCTCGCCCGGGGTGTCTCCGATCTCGCGACGGCGCAGGACCAGCACGTCCACGACCACGTCAGTTCCGGCATCATCGCGCATCGCGCCAGCCGACGGGCGTACCGCACCAACCAGATCCGCCGTTTCGAACAGGTGCCGGCGCGCAGTGGCGTCGCGCTTGTCCATCGTCCAGCGTGACGTCACGAACAGACCCATGGCACCGGGGCGCAGGCGGGACACTGAGCGTGCGATGAAGTAGTCATGCAGCGACAGACCAAGCCGCCCCAGTTCGTCCGTGCCGCGCACCGTGCGGTTGCTGAACGGCGGGTTGCCAATAGTGAGGTCGAACTGCTCGGCAATCTTCGCCGTGGTGAAGTCCTCAGACCGGACCCACTGGTTCGGAAACAGCTTGCGGGCGATGCGGGCCGTCAGAGGGTCGTTCTCGATCGCCGTCCAGGCCGTCTTGGGGGCAAGTTTCTCTGGGATCGCGCCCATGAACAGACCCGTGCCACAGCCCGGCTCCAGCGCACGTCCGCCACGGAACCCCATCTGCGCGACCAGATCCCACAGCGCATGCACGATCAATTCCGGCGTGTAATGGGCGTACTGCGTGGCCCGCGCCAGTCCGGCCCGCTCCTGCTGGCTCGTCAGCGTCTCAAGCTGCACCCCGATCTCTTCCCAGCCCTGGCGGAACGCTTCGCCCGGACGGGGGAAGAGGCTGTTAGCCAGCTCGCCGGCACCAAATCCCGTGAACTTCGCCAGCACCGCCTGTTCCTGAGGCGTTGCATTGCGACCTTCGGCCTCAAGTTCGGACAGCAGTCGGATCGCCGTCAGGTTGTCCCGCGCCCGTGCCTTCCATCCCTGGGCGAGCCCACGCGTCCCGCGGAGGCAGAAGTCGACCTTCGGTGCGATAACCGGAGTGCTGACAGCCTGCGCAACGACCTTGGCTGCCTCTTCAAGAGCCTTGTCGCCAGGCAGCTCACCCCAGAAAAGATTGGCGTTCGCGCCCCCAAGGGCGGATGTGTCGAAGAAGCTCAGCTGTGCCTTGCTCATGGGAAAACTCCGGACAAGCGGCCGCGCCCGGTGCTGCGCGCGGCAGACCGGGGGGCCAGAAAAACGGGATGATGGAATTGCGGGACGAGCCGCGCCCGGCTCAGGCGCGCGGCATCAGGGGATCAGAGCGGTCCGAACCGAAGGCTGATCTGCTGGCGTTCACTGTCGGAAAGGCGCGCCAGGGCCTCGCGATGGTATTCGGAGCCGCAGCGCGCCTTCTGTGACACCCGCCACCAGGCGTGCTGGTCCGAACAGGTGACGCCTCGGATCTGGGTGTCCATGTTTTCGGGACCGCAGCCTTCGAGGATGGTCCAGCCCTCCTGATGGGCCTGAACCAGACTGAACTGCGATTGTGTGTCCGGGGACGTAAGGGCCAAGCTCGGCATCGTCATCTTTCTCCTTTCCTGACCCTCTCCGGCAACCGCGGCGTCGTGCTGGGGGGCAAGGGCGACGCGTCAGCGTCGGGACCGCCCGGCCCGCAGCGCCAGCGAGGACACGGACGGACCCACCCCTTGCCGCACAGGGCGATCCCGTGGTGCCCCCTTCTCCCTTTCCCTCTCTTTCTTCTTTTTCTTTTGTTTTCGCCGCTTCTGCAGGCCAGAAAAAAACCGTGCAGCAAGTGTGAAGACGCTGTTAATCGGAGTAATGTATTGTCGTGGCTGACTTGCAGTCACCGTTCACAGAAACGATTTACAGCTCACCATCATTACACTGAGGGATTTCATGACTGACCTGACACCCGCCACAGAGCCCCCTCACTCTGACCTGCGTTCCCTGACGGCCGAAATCGTGGCCGCCTATCTTTCAAGAAACGATGTCGCACCCGACATGCTCCCGGGCCTGATCCGTTCCGTTCATACGGCCCTGACCGTTCCGGCGGTCTCAGAGGCCGCGGTCGAAGAGGCTCCGGTTCCCGTGGTCAATCCGAAGAAATCGGTTTTCCCGGACTTCATCATCTGTCTGGAAGACGGGAAAAAGCTGAAAATGCTCCGCCGTCATCTCAAAACGGCGTACAACATGACGCCTGATGAATACCGGGCCCGCTGGGGTCTGCCCCCGGAATATCCGATGGTCGCTCCCGGCTATTCCGCGCAGCGCGCGGCTCTTGCGCGGGAAATCGGCCTGGGCTCCAGAACCCGCTCTTCTGCGCCTCAGGAAGAAGACCTTCCTCCGGTGAAGAAGCTCCCCGCAAAACGACGGGGCCGTCCGGCCCGCGCCTGAAACTAGAGGGGCCCTCCCCCGTTACCAAAGGCACCGGCCGGGAGGGTCCAGTTTTCTGTCAGAACCGTCTGCAACGGGCGGTCTGACAGGCAGGCTGCGACCAGGTCGGGCCGCGACCGGGCCGCTTGATAAACCGTCCCTTCGGACGACAGCTGCGCGAGCCCCCTGTCACGTTTGATCGTGCAGCCGAAGTCCTTTTCATATCCGTTCAATTTCGCAAACCGGTTCGCATCCATCCATTTCAGGGTGGCGAACTGGTCTGCATTGCCGAAGATGCAGAACGAGCAGGACAGACGCGAAAATCCGACCTGATACGGATAGGCCGGCATCACGCGCCAGCGCTCCAGGATCGCCCAGACCTCTGCTTCGGACCACTGATGTACCGGCCTCCAGTGGTCGACATGCCGACGCCGCCGCGTCCCGTTTCTCGTGTCGGTACGGTGAGCCTCAAAGGCCGCATATCGAGCCCGCGCGGGACTCTCTTCAGCACGCTCGCCTGTCACGACCAGGGTACGGCGGGTGAGGAACCGGTCCTGTCCGCGAAGGGCACGATCGGCTACGTCGACCTTGAGGCTTGCCGAGCACCAGCGCACGGAGAGGCTGGCTGAGACCTGGGGAAAGCGCAGCCGGGTTCCGTTATGGCCCTGCCCGCCGGCGACGACGCGCCTCTCCGGGGTCTCGAAGACCACGGGCGCGGTCGGCATATCGTGGCGCAGCATCTCGCGCTCGAAGCCACCCTCGCGCCAGGACCGATAGAGTGGCAGTCCGAAGTCCCGGGCCAGGGCTTCGATATACGGACCTGTGGAGGGCCAGTCCATGAAGGATCCCCCCTCCCCGTCCACCTCGTGGTGCCACAGCTCGATGCGTTCGGCCGGAGCACCGGCTTCCAGCAGGGCGAGCAGACAGGCCGTGCCATCCTTGCCCCCAGAGACTGCGACAATGATGCTGTCATAGAACGCGAGATCCGGGCTCATGACGGCCACCGACTGACCGGGGCGCCTGTCCGCACCGAGCGGCACATCAGGGCGTGGGCGATCGGGCGTTCCCGCAGCAGCAGCGGCTTTTCATGGCGACCATCCCAGGTCAGTCCCTCACAACGTGTCAGCAGCCCCATCTGCACGGCGGCTTCGTCGCGACAGGCGCACACACGCTCATTGCCACCGGAGCTGCGGCGGCACGGCTCATCCGCAGGAGCGCCGCAGCCCGTGCAGGCAATCGTCAGCGCCGGATCGCCGTCTTCCCAGTGCATGTTGCAGCGGCGGCAGGTTGTGGGTTCCTGCGTGTCGGTCCAGCGCATCGGAGGCCGGCCACGGGGGGGTTGGGACATAGGGAAACTGGTAGCGTCGCATGATGCTCGATCCATCTCTGGTTCTTCAAACATCCTTGCGACGGCCTGTCGGGCGACCGGGGTGCAACAGTGCCGCACAGCGGCAGGATCGGCGTCATCCGGACCCACGCGCAGGCGGCGTAGCCGGCGAGCATGGGGAGGACGGACGGCGACCCACCTGTTGCAGCACGGGCGGCTGACAGGCAGCGCCTTGTTTTCCCTCTTGGCTTTTCATGCTTTTGCCTGTTTTACCGTCCGCCGTGGTATCGCTCGGCAAGGGAGAGCAGGGTGATGCAACGTTGCATCAGACTTATCTCAAGCGTGGGTGATGCAACGTTGCATCACCCAGATGGGGCTATCCGACCAGTTTGGAAAGCTCTTCGTATAGTGACCGAAGCGCAGCGATATCGGCCGTACTAAACTCTGTGTTATTCTCCCCAGCCTGCCGGAGCATCTCTATGATTTTCGGCGCCGTCTTGGTTATGTTAAGACGTCTCCTCCTATCAGCCCCTTGGGCGATCGCCTTTTCCATTTGAACTTCTTCAGCTGCATTATTGTTCTTCAGAGATGCAACTGTGAGTTCACCTGCTAACGCTTTTCTCATAAGGCCTTCGCGGCGCGCTGTGTCATCCACGCGAGCAATTCCGACAAGCACGTTCATCGGTACCGCTGATTTCCCAGCCAAATCGAGAAACTCCTCTGGAAGGCTTAGTACACGTATCGCTCTACTTATCCGCGCCTGATCCATTCCGAGTTCAACGGCTGCCTTCCGTTGAGACCAGTTATTGTGATCCAGCAAGTTTCTTATTCCGCGAGCCTCTTCGACCGGGCTCAAGTCTACTCGCATCAGGTTTTCCATCAGCGCCGCTGACGTGGAGTTACCCTCGTGAGGGACCGCCAAGATGGAGGTCCAGCCAGCCAATTTGGCCGCTCTCCAGCGCCTCTCGCCTGCAACAACAATCCACATGTCCCTATGGGATGGGTCTTGTCGGAGGAGGATTGGCTGCAGCTGACCTTGCGCCTTCAGCGATTCAGCAAGTTCGTCTAAGGCAGCTTGATCGAAACTTCGCCGAGGCTGGTTTGGATCAGGTGAGATCTTGTCGATCCCAGCCTCGAATGAGTGCCGAAATTTACCTTCACCCAAAAACGGTGCATCAACCTGACTCATAATTTCTGAATGAGTTTGAGAAAAGGCAGAGGGAGGCCGTTGCTTAAAAGGCCGCTTCATAGTGCCTCTCCTTCAACGGCTTCGAGGCCAAGGGCAGACGCAGCGTGAATGAAGGAGCGTCGGCCTGCGATAGCCTCCGCTAGCCGCACATATACTCTGACAGCAGGACTTCGAGGCGCCGCTTCAACTGGAATCTTGGATGCCCAGGCTGCATTGCTAAACGACGTACTAGACGGAACAGGCTCAAGAACTGGCGCGCGATTACCCATCACGTTAATCAGGTGCTCCACGATCCCGACGTCTACATATTGGTTTTGGACAAACTGTGTTGGCAACACTCCTCCCAAACGTAACCGCGGATTGCTGCGGCGATTTACCTTGGTAATGGTGTCGAGAATCAGGTTAACGCCCATAACGTCATAAGGCTCAGTTCTGACTGGGACAAACACTGTGTTGGATGCAGCTAAAGCCATCCAGGTAAGAAAACCAAGATGGGGGGGGGAATCTAGAATAATGAACTCGTATTCGTCCTGCACTTGGGCAATCGCATCTTTTAGCAAACCTTCGGTGCCAGGCTCGCGGCGGATATCGACTTCAGCGAGGTCAATGTGACTGGGGCAGAAATTGACTGGAATTTCGACGTCGGTACCGTGGACCAGTCCTTTTTTAACAATGCAGTCGGTTATTGGCGCATCTTTAAGAAGAGCGTGAGCCAGCGTTCTACCTTGGCGGTATAGCGGCACAATGTGCATACCTAGTAGGGCGGAAGTCGCGCTCGCTTGGGGGTCTACGTCTATCAGCAGTACGCGGTAGCCCATTTTAGAAAGGGCGACTGCCACATTGAGAGCGCTGGTGGTTTTTCCTACGCCCCCTTTCTGGTTCGCGAAGGTTATGATGGTCGTTTGACGCTTTTCCCCATGTAGCAGAGTCTCTAACTCCGTCGTCACTTCGGTAGGGAGAGGTTGTTTGCCGTTTTCCCACCGAGAAATCGTATGCCGATCATAGCTCCTGCACAAACGCAGGTTCAGGACATCTTTTAGTTGGCTCTGTGAAAAGCCTAACTGCTCTCTAATTTCTTTGAGCGTGGGCATTGTGTGCGTCTCCATACCGAAAGGATAGGATCAACACTCAACATCAACAAGTCAACATCAACAGAGCAAAAAGGGGATTTTTTGTTTAGCAGCAACCGATGCAACGTTGCATCATTCATCGTTAAGGCTCTAGGCCGTGGACTTTTGTTGCATACGTCGGTCACCCGGAATTGCGTTTCTCTATCATATCTTCCCCGGGACCCGTCTTGAAACTGGACTTGCACTTGGGGCTAGGATGACACCATCCTCATCGATACTCACTCTAGCTTCTGGGTAGATTGCTAACGCGATTTGCAACGCATCTCTGAAGCGTATCTTGAAGTTCCGTATGTGAGTGTAGCTTGCACCAAACTGGGCTTTCAGAGCAGGCCAAGAGACTTTTTGGACAGTTACTCGTTCGTGCAATCGATAGACCAGCCAGAAATAGATATCGAGAGCCTGCGAATTGTTAGAAATTGCCCGGATAGCAGATTCCTGAAGCGGAACGGGGTGGCGTTTCAGCTGATCGAAAAAGCTCTCAGAAAGGCGAACGGTTTCTAAAAGTGCGCCATCGTGTTCGTCGGTAAACAAAGCTGTATCGACTATGTTTTGATTTATAAGGCCGATTTTATTCCCGTCTTTAATCTCGAACGTCATTCGACACCGCGAAATCCTTGTAGCTTGCTCCTTAACGTCCCTCATCGATTTCCCTCCAATGGGAACATTGAGCCTTTTCAGCCAGCTTCTAAGAGACTTTCCTAACTCAATTTCGCGACTATTTGTTTTGATCGCTTCTGTCTGCAAGAAAAGAAGTATTAATCTTGCTCTAGAACCGTACGGCACCCCAATACGAGCAGGCACTCCGTCGCGTTTTACCGAGCCCGGTTCCACCATTAGGCGGACATAGCTAGTTTCGAGGAGCCATATTTGGTCATCGTCTAATCGGCGATGAGGCAAGCCGGTTTGGCACCATCCTGAATATAGAAACCCAAGAGAAGGATCTTCGTCGCTCAGAAATTCTAGAGCCGCATCCAAAGCCCGCCGTTCTGCGTCGTTTGAAGTAAGATCGAGCGCGCCTTGGCGACCATAGGCCTCGATGCGTTTATGTATATCGCTCATAGAGTGATGTTAGACGAAGTCTCAAGAGGATGTCTCCGTGGACTTTTGATGCACCTTCAATCGTCTCAGCAGGGATTGTATGAGACTTACCATGCTAAATTGCCTGCGGACTTTTGTTGCACAACCACTAGGGGTTATTAGTAGATATATATTAGTAGGTGCACCAAGATCCCACGGGATAACTTCCAGAGACGAGGGAAACTGTCATTTCCTGTTTCCCCTGCTGCAACAAGATCCCACGCAAGCGCACCAAAAGCCCACGCAAATCTGGGGATAAAGGCTTAAAACCGACTTCGCCCTGGATGCTTGGTCATGGCATCCTCGCCCTCGATATATTTCTCCACCACGCCGAAGGTCTGGTGCCGCGAGAAACGCTTGAGCGAGACCAGATCCGTGCCGTCACGAGCTCCTGTGGTGATCGCTCCGCGTCGCAGGCTGTGCCCGCTGAAATCGCCTGTCACTCCCGCATCCAGGCAGCGCTTCTGAATGATGCGGGCCACAGACCTGTCAGACAGCGCCTCTGAACCCATGGCGGGCAGGGCAGGGGGCTGACCGGCCTCGGCGGCTGGCGGAAGCCACACGCGCCGGAAAACCGGTCCCTTGGCCTCTTTCAGTCTGGCCGCGCGTAGCCAGGCCTCGTAAGCCCGGACCGGGCAGAGACCGGTAATCCCCCTCGGGATCGCCACCTCGACACCCTGACCGGTGCGATCGCCCTTTGAGCGGTCCAGCCGGATCCGCATCCCGTCATCATCGAGCGCCACATTCTCCAGGCACAGCGCCGCCACTTCGGACCGTCGCAGTGCGCCGGCAAAGCCGAGCAGAAGAATGGCCTTGTCGCGGACGCCCACGAGTTCGGTGGTATCGATCTGCTCAATGACTTCGCCCAAGAGGTCCCAGGTCAGCCCCTTGACCTGACGGGACGCGCTTTCCGTTGACGTCCTGCGAATGCCTGCAACCGTTTCAGACACAAGGGCATGGGAGGTCGGGACGGGAACCTGGGCAACATGATGCAGATAGCGCAGTGCAGCACGGTGCAGATCCACCGTCGCGGGTCGCTTCTTCTGCAGCGCAAGATCAGCCAGATAGGCGGCGACGTCCTCGCTGCGGGCGGGCAGGGCAGGGAGCCCATGTCCTGCCGCCCATGCGCACCAGGAGCGCACGGCCGATCGATAGGTGCGACGTGTGTTTACTGCCTTCGCCGCCCGGGAATAGGTCTTTGAGGCGCGCTCCGCCGTCACCAGCGTCCCGTCATAGTCGGGCAGGGCCTCGTCGGTCAGGGCATCGAACCACTGCAGGACCGCGCCAGACTGCTGACCCAGAGGAGAGGCCAGCGGCGCCAGCGTGGCCGCCTGCGATCCCGCCTTGCGCCGTCTGGCGGCCTTCGGCCTGAGCCAGGCGACGAACACTGGTTCGGGTTCGAGATCCAGAGCAATCGCCAGTTCGTGCCCGGAGGGCAGGGCGGTCAGATGGGCACTGGCGATGGCCAGTGCCTCCTCGGCCGTCTCAACATCGGTGGACAGGACCGTGTCTTCGGCAAATTCGTTGTCGCGGTATTCAATGCCGCGAATGACCAGAGAGAGATGAGGGGAGAAGCGACCGGTCGAGAGCAGGGCCACCGCTTCTGTCAGATCGCCGGCAGGAAGCTGCTGCCGGGTCTTCTGGTCCAGCCGGTCCAGGAGGGCCTCACGGGCAGCCTTTGCCGAGCCTGCGATGTGAAGATGGCTGAGCATGAACGCCTCCGCGAAACCAGAACCTGGCTCCTGATAGCATGAAGCCGGGGTAGGGCAGAGGGCCGGAAACGGATCAGCGTGCTGCTGTGGACTTTTGCTGCAAGACGCGCGCGGCCCGGTGGCGAAGCGCGCCCATGTCCACGCGTAAGAGAGAATCAGTGCCGGTGTCATGCGCCGCTTTGGGGGAAAGGAAGGTCCGGCCATCCAGTTCTGCAGCGCCTGCCTTGAGACGCCCATGACGGCCGCTGCTTCCGACATAGGGCAGGGTCAGAAAGTCGAGGACCTGTCGCAGACGCTGACCTCTGGCGAGAGAAAATGTGCTAACGAAGACTGAATGCCGATCCGACCGGAACTGAAGCCGCTTTACCCCTCTAACTGGCCCGAGCTGAGCCGACAGGTGCGGTTCGAGCGGGCAGGGGGTCTCTGTCAGCGCTGCGGTCGGCCGCATGGACATCACCTTCAGGTGCTGCCGGGTGGCCGGTGGAAGCATCCGGAGACGGGGCACTGGTTCAATGGCCGGGGCAGGCGGATCTCGCCTCCGGACCTGATCGAGCATCTGCAAATACGACAGACGAAGGTGGTTCTGGCAGCGGCCCATTTGAATCATGATCCCACCAGCAACCGGCTGCGCAATCTGCGCGCGTTTTGTCAGCGCTGCCATCTGCTGCACGACCGGATGTATCATCTGGCCCAACGACGCCTGACCTTGCGACGGCGCCTGGCGCTCGGGGATCTGTTTGAAGGACTCTATCGGGCCGGGATCAGGGGGCCGGGCCTGTGAAAAGCTCGCTCAGTGACCGGTGCTGACGGTTGAGCGCGCCTGCCGCACGAATTTCCGGTTCAGCTCGCGGGCCAGCGTTTCGCCGTCCTTGATCGGCACAACACTGTAGGTTCTGATGGCCCAGGAGATGTCGCACTGCCAGTCGGTATGGCCGCTACGCGTATGCCACTGCTTCATGGCCAGGTCTCCGCACCGCGCCGCTTCGGAGTGGCTCCAGCCATTCACCTCTGCCATCCAGACCAAAGCGGCATCCTGCCTGCCCTCGGTCATGGTCTTTCCCCAGTGACGCACGCCATGGCAGTCAGGGCAGAGGGAAATCACCCCTTTGAGGGTCTGGATCCGCCGCTCGTCGTCATACGCCCACCCTTCGTCAGCTTCGACCGGCCATTGGGGACCCCGTCCTCCGCACACCCGGCAACGGGATCCGGATCGCGCATAGGCATCCTTCCGGATCCGGTTCCAGTCTTCGGGCGCCAGGAAGGCGCGAAGATTAAAGTCCCACAGAGCCTGCGGCACCATCCACGGGCGGATGTAGGGGGCCTTGCGGTCCGGCCGATACCGGTAAGGCACGAAAGGCAATAGAGCGTCGAGTTTGTCCCGGTGCCCCATCCAGCACTTCTGCTCCCCGTTGAACGTGGCACCGCCCCGGGCTGCTTCCTTACGGCGCTCAAACGGGACGCAAAGAGGAATGAGTGTCGTCAAGGCAATCACCACAAAAGGGACGGCCGAGCATGGCCGCCGTGGAAAGAGGGAATGTCGAGGCGCTCGGGATATATCCCGTCAATGCTGCTGGGACGACCCTGGATCATTCTCCCGCTTCGGGGCCACGCTCGCGTTTCCCTCAGTCGCGTCAGCAGAACTGTCCTTCGGCCGCAGGCTTTCCGAAGAGGCCGTGCGGCTGCGCGCCTCCGCCACAAGGCGTTTCACGCGCTCGACTGCCATTGCACCACCATGCTCCATCGTGTTCATCAGCTTTCTCCGTTCAGAATGTCAGCTCCAGGTCGGGCACCTGCCCTGTGAAGGACACTGGCTGGCCCGTTTGTGAGTGCAGACCGGAAGAGCCCGATTTCCATGGCGCTGCCGGCTTCGTTGTAGTAATGTCGCTACATAAGAACCAGGAGGCTCCCGAGATGACTGTCACCACATTTTCCAGTCGTGAGTTCAACCAGGACACGTCCCGGGCGAAAAAGGCTGCCGTTGAGGGGCCTGTCTTCATCACTGACCGCGGCAGGCCGGCGCATGTTCTGCTGAGCATCGACGACTATCGCCGGCTGACCCACAGACCGCGAAAGATCGCGGATGCACTCGCCCTGCCTGGTGCCGAAGATATCGACTTCGATCCGACGCCCATGACCCTCGGCCTGCGTCCCGCGGACTTTGGCTGATGTTCCTGCTGGACACGAACGTTGTTTCCGAACTGCGAAAGGTGCGGGCGGGCAGGGCCGACCCCAATGTTGCAAGATGGGCAGAGCAGGTGGAGGCCGAGACCCTTTTCCTGTCTGCCATCACCGTCATGGAGCTGGATGTCGGTGTCATGCGGATCGAGCGCAGGGATCCCACCCAGGGAAGCGTTCTGCGGAACTGGCTGGAGAACTACGTGCTACCCGAGTTTTCGAAGCGGGTACTTCCCATCGATCTGGCGGTCGCCCGCCGCTGCGCTCACCTGCATGTTCCGGATCCGGGCCCGGAGCGCGATACCCTCATCGCCGCGACCGGCCTGGTGCACGGCATGACGGTCGTGACACGGAACACGGATGATTTCCGGTATTCGGGGGTGCCACTCCTCAATCCATGGAAAGCACGGCATGACTGATCACCGGAAAGACTGCAGCATGGCCGATTGTGAAGTCCTGTTCGTCGAGGGACTGAGGCAGTTCGTGGATGCCTGCGCGTATATCAACGCCGCCCTCCCGGACGAAGCGGAAGACGCCCCCTGGACAGTAACGATGCATCGTCTTGCAGCGAGCGCTGCTGAGGCAGCGGAGAACCTTGAAAATCCCTCCGCAAGTGAGATTGCCCTATGGG
>NZ_JABCQF010000017.1 GCF_015244705.1 Gluconobacter potus | reverse complement strand
GTTATCTCCCGATGTCAGGGCAGATCCTGGATGCAACGCTGGTCGCGGCTCCCAGGCAGCGCAACACAAATGCTGAGAAAGCGGATCTGCGTGAAGGGCGGATCCCACAGGGTAATCCCCCCATTTTTAGTGGGGCATTGAATGAGAATTCAGGCAGCTGTTTTTAGTTTCTGGGCGGGGGTTAGCCCGCTGTTCCCCATGTTGGGTCTGTCATGGTTATATGTCCAGAGCCATTGTGTTGCGACCTCCTGCACGTCCTGAATGCTTTCAAACAAATACTGCTCCAGCCATTCCTGCCGGACAGTTCTGTTGTAGCGTTCAATATAGGCGTTCTGCTGCGGATTACCCGGTTGCGTATAGATCAGGGTAATCCCCTGTTTTTCGGCCCATGAAACCAACGTATGACTGACATATTCAGGGCCATTATCCATTCGGATGGCTTCTGGCCTGCCACGCCACTCCATAACCTGTTCCAGACAGCGGACAACCCGACAGGCTGGCAGGGAAAAATCAACCTCGATCGCCAGTCCTTCACGATTGAAGTCATCCAGAATGTTCAGGAGCCGAAAAGCACGTCCATCCATCAGCCTGTCCGCCATAAAATCCATGGACCAGACCCTGTTGGGAAGGGTCGGAACCGACAGCTTTTCAGGCTTTTCGCGAACCAGACGCCTGCGGGGTTTAATCCGCAGGTTGAGTTCCAGTTCCCGATAGATCCGATAAACCCGCTTATGATTCCAGAGCTGTCCCTGCACATTGCGCAGATACAGGAAACACAGACCAAATCCCCATCTCCTGTGAGCCTGGGTCAGTCCCACCAGAAGAGCGGCAATCCTGTCGTTCTCCGCTGCCAGTCGCGGACGATAGCGAAAGCAGGTCTCGGATATCCCAAAAATCCGACAGGTCAGCGCAATGCTGACCCCATGATGCGCCACAGCTTGTGCGGCCAGTTCCCGGCACTGGGCTGGCCGCTTCATTTTTTTCCAAGGGCTTCCTTCAGGATATCCGTCTGCATGCTCAAATCCGCTGACGTGCCCCCCGGAAATATAACCATTTAAAAGTAGAGTCCGATCGAGAAGGATACGGACGGATGAAGCGCAGTCGTTTTACGGAAGAGCAGATCATAGGGATCCTGAAGGAACAGGAATCCGGGCTGAAGGTCTCTGATCTTTGCCGTAAGCACGGGATCAGTGACGCGACCTTCTACAAATGGAAGACCCGTTATGGTGGCCTTGAGGTATCCGAGGCCAAACGGCTGAAGGCGCTGGAAGATGAAAACAGCCGCCTGAAACGTCTTCTGGCGGATGCCATGCTGGATAATGCGGCGCTGAAGGAGATCGTTGGAAAAAAGTGGTAACGCCTGTCGCGAAACGGCAGGCGGTCCGACACATTCAGGGGTCACGACACGAAAGTGTACTTTACGTACGCTTAGAGTGAACCCAACAAGAACGTTGAGGCTGTTCTGCTGAGAGTTCGATAGACAGTTGGCCGAGAAATAGAAAACAGTTCTGAAAGATCGCTGATGGAGTAATCGCCGGTATCATACATCCGGCGAAGCTCTTTTTGCTGACGTTCAGAAAGCTTGGGTTTCTTTCCGCGTAGTTTACCTTTGTCGCGTGCAACGGCCATCCCTTCACGAGTACGCATCCGGATCAGATCGGCTTCAAACTCCGCGAAAGTCGCAAGGATGTTGAAGAACAACTTGCCCATTGGATCAGACGGATCGTGAATACTGTTCCCAAGTTGAAGCTTCACGCCACGGGATGCCAGGCTGTCGCCAATAAGCCGTGCATCAGGGACAGAGCGGGCCAGTCGATCAAGCTTTGGTACGACCAAAGTATCGCCACTACGAACAGCCGCCAGTGCCTGGTCAAGGCCGGCCCTTTCCCGGTTCGTGCCGGTGAAGCCCTTGTCGGTGTAAATACGATCGGCAGAAACACCGAGTTTGAGCAGTTCCTGATGCTGGGCCGCGAGATCCTGTTTGTCCGTCGAGCAGCGGGCATAGCCGATCATTATGTGTGTCATACGGGAAAGTGTAACGTATAAGGCCCCATGACTGCAAAACATATGGTACCACCTTTATGAGACACAGCACACGGCTGTATTCCATGACGTGTTGCACTTGTCCGGGACAGTCCGTCCAACGATCCCCTTCCGGACACATGAAGGAGACATCCGATCATGGCGCGGCGCCGTCTTCTGACCCGTGAAGCTCTCGCCCGACATTACGAGCCTTCTGTCGATGATCGCGAGATCACGAGACATTTTACACTCAGCCAGGATGACTTCGATCTGATCGCAACCCGCCGCGGAGAAACCTCCCGATTGGGTTTCACGATGGTCATGCTCTACATGCGCTGGCCGGGACGGGTGCTGGAATCTGGTGAAACACCACCGGCTCCCATTCTGTCATTTGTTGCGCGGCAGCTCGACCTGTCCCCTGGGCTCTGGTCCCATTACGGACGTCGTGACGAAACCCGTCGATCCCATCTGGCCCACCTGATGAAGCGTTATGGCTACCGAACCTTCGATCGGTCGGCATTTCATGACATGACCGGTTTCGCGATGCCAATTGCACATCATGTGACCCAGCCATCCCGCATGGCTGCGATCCTGATTGACGAGATGCGTCGCCGAAGCATTCTCCTGCCGTCGGTCACTGTCATTGAAGCCTTGGTGCGCCGTGCTCGCCAGCAGGCCGATCACCTTGTCCATGACGTCCTTGCAGGGGATCTGCCGCCGGAAACCCGTTGTCGTTTGGACAAAATGCTGGAGCGTCGTGGCGATCGCAGTGCCTCCTGGCTCTCGTGGCTGCGTAACCCGCCCTTGTCACCAGCCGCGCGCAATATCCTGCGATTGCTGGAACGCCTGGAGTGTGTACGATCCCTGAACCTCGACAGCGCTCGCGCCACGACCATACCGCGTGTGGCCTTTGACCGTTTGAGCGAAGAAGCTGCCCGGATTACGCCCCAGCATCTGGCCGAGCTTCGGTCATCCCGTCGTTACGCCATTCTGGTGGCAGCCGGGGTCCGACTTGAGGAGGTTCTAACCGACGCGACCCTCACAATGATGGACAAACTCCTCGGAAGCATGATGCGCCGTGCCGAGCACCGGATCCGTGACAAAGCGATTGTCACCATGCGATCGTTGCAGGCCCAGCTTCGTCTGCTGACAACCTCCTGCCGTCATCTGATTGAGGCGCGTGATCAGGGTGTTGATTCACTGTCTGCCATTACGGGAATTGACTGGCCCCGCCTCCAGGACGCCATCGGCAGGGCTGAAACCCTGACAGCTCCAGAGACCATTGATCGCACGGCCGAACTGATCAACCGGCATCGCTCTCTTCGTCCTGCCATTGGTCCATTCCTGAACGCGTTCCAGTTTCAGGGTGGTCGCACGGTACAGGGATTACTGAAGGCGGTGCAGATCATTGGAGACCTCTATCGGACCGGTAAACGCCGCTTGCCTGACTCCTGTCCGATCCGTTTCATTCCGCCTTCCTGGCACAGCTTTGTCAGGCCAGAGGGAACAGTCATACGACAGGCTTACGAACTCTGTGTTCTGACCCAGCTGCGCGAGCGTCTGCGTGCCGGAGACATCTGGGTAACGGAAAGTCGCCAATACCGCGCATTCGACACCTACCTTCTTCCGGAAGCCACGTTTGCAGCGATGCGCGCGCAAGGACCGTTGCCTCTGGCGATCAATGCTACGGCTGACACGTTCCTTTCTCAACGGCGTGCAGTGCTGGAAACCGCGCTGAACCGGGTGACGGCTCTTGCCAGGAAGGGCGAGTTGTCACAGGTCCGGCTTGATGCACATGGTCTTGTGATTTCGCCTCTGAAAGCAATTACACCCCCTGCTGTGGAAGAGTTGAGGCGGGCGGCTTACGACCGGCTGCCACGGATCAAGATTACTGATCTTCTGCTGGAAGTGGACCGCTGGATCAGCTTCACCGACTGCTTTACCCATCGTCGTTCCAGCCGTGTCGCGGATGACAAAAACGCCCTGCTGACGGTGATCCTGGCGGATGGGATTAATCTTGGTCTGACACGCATGGCCGACACCTGTCAGGGTGCCACCCTGCGCCAGTTGGCGCATCTGCATGACTGGCATATCAGCGAGACCGGATACGCCGAAGCCCTTGGCCGTATGGTTGCAGCCCATCGTGGGCTGCCGCTGGCGTCACTCTGGGGAGACGGCACATCGTCCTCAAGTGATGGTCAATTGTTTCATGCAGGTGGCAGAGGCGCTGCGATCAGCGATATCAATGCGCGCAATGGCAGTGAACCGGGCGTCAGTTTCTACACCCACATCTCCGATCAGTATGATCCGTTTTCGACCCGGGTGATTGCGGCGACGGCCGGTGAAGCACCCTATGTTCTGGATGGGCTGCTGTATCATGCCAACGGGCTTTCCATTGAAGAGCATTATACCGACACGGGTGGGGCGTCAGATCATGTTTTCGGGCTGATGCCATTCTTCGGTTATCGATTTGCGCCCAGGATACGGGATCTGAAAGAGCGGAAACTTCACCTGTTTCCGGGACAACACCCGGGCGAACTTCTGGGTGGGATGGCCGGTGACCTGATCAATACCAACCATATTGTGGAATACTGGGACGATCTGCTGCGTCTCGTTACATCCATTCGGAGTGGAACCGTGACGGCTTCGGCTATGCTGCGGAAGCTCGGATCTTATCCCCGTCAGAATGGTCTGGCTGTTGCCTTGCGTGAAGTTGGCCGGATCGAGCGGTCGGTTTTCATGCTCGACTGGATACAGGATCTGGATTTGCGCAGGCGAACCCAGGCAGGGCTCAACAAGGGAGAAGCCCGGAATGCGCTGGCTCGGGCGCTCTTCTTCAACCAGCTTGGTGAACTGCGGGATCGGCGTTTTGAAAATCAGGCTTATCGAGCGTCAGGTTTAAACCTGCTGGTGGCAGCGGTTATCCTATGGAATACGCGCTATCTTCAGTCTGCCATCGCAACGCTCGGCATTTCCGATGACCTGGCGCGGCATATTGCACCCCTCGGCTGGGAGCATATCTCTCTGACAGGGGACTATCGCTGGAATGTCGATGAGCAGCCCGAAGCGGGCGCGTTACGTCCGCTTCGGGTGCCTGCATCCCTGCTTGTCGCTTGAACCCCAATGCTGGCGGTTCTGTAGGTGTTCACCCTAAGCGTACGTAAAATACACTTTCGTGTCGTGACCCCATTCAGGAAGCTCTGGCCCTGAGTGAACGCCGAGCCTGTGCGCTTGTTGGTGTTGCCAGGCGTGTCGCGCGGTATGTTTCTACCGGAGCGGACGATGCTGCCCTGCGCCAGCGCCTACGGGAACCGGCGGACCAACGACGCCGCTTTGGCTATCGCCGCCTGGGTTATCTTCTGGCGCGGGAAGGATTCAGCCCCAATCACAAGAAGCTGTTCCGCCTTTATCAGGAGGAAGGGCTGAAAGTCCGCCATCGGGGTGGCCGCAAGAGGGCACTGGGGAGGCGTTCTCCCATGACCATCCCTCAGGAACCCGGGCAGCGCTGGAGCCTGGATTTTGTCTCGGATGCCCTGATCTGTGGCCGCCGGTTCCGCATTCTAGCTGTTATCGACGATTTCAGTCGCAAGAACCTGGCATTGGTTGCCGACACGTCATTATCAGGTGGACGGGTGGCGCGGGAACTGACGGCCCTGGTAGAACGATATGGCAAACCCCTCATGATTGTCAGCGACAACGGTACGGAGTTCACATCCCATGCCATCCTGAAATGGGCGGATGAGATGAAGATTGAATGGCACTATATCGCCCCCGGGAAACCGCAACAGAACGGCTTTGTCGAAAGTTTCAACGGCCGGTTGAGGGATGAATGCCTCAACGAGACGCTGTTCACGTCTCTCAGCCATGCCCGACAGGTTCTGGCTGACTGGCGGGAAGACTACAATACGGTGCGCCCCCATTCCCAGCTGGGTGGCAGGACACCGGATCAGGTCGCCAGACAAGTGTTTCGGGGGCATGCCCCCGAGACACTTGTCATCCCATCAACCCAAAGCCATAAAAAACGGGAACTCTCCTTTTGAGTGGATACAAAAAAGGGGGCACGTCAATTTCGTCCTGATCTGGATACAGCGCTGGCCTATGCAGACGGCAGTAAAGGCGGTCGTCCGCCGTTTGATCCGGTGCTGATGTTCAAAATCCTGGTCATCCAGACGCTGAACAATCTGTCCGATGAACGGACGGAATACCTGATCAATGACCGTCTCTCCTTCATGCGCTTTTTAGGCCTGGGGCTGTCGGAGCGTGTGCCTGATGCCAAAACCATCTGGCTGTTCAGGGAGCGTCTGACCCAGGCGGGAGCAATTGATGTTTTGTTTAACCGCTTTGATACGACCCTGCGTAATGCTGGTTATCTGCCGATGTCAGGCCAGATCCTGGATGCCACGCTGGTAGCGGCTCCGAAGCAGCGCAATACCAACGATGAAAAGACTGATCTGCGGGAAGGACGGATCCCACAGGATTGGCAGGATAAACCGGCAAAGCTGTCCCACAAGGACAGGCATGCACGATGGACGCTGAAGTTCACGAAGCCGAAGCGGCAGGATGATGGAACCATGCCATCCAGCGATCTGGCTATCCCATTCTTTGGCTACAAGTCCCATGTCTCCATCGACCGGAAGTTTCGGTTCATCCGGAAATGGAAGACGACGGACGCCGCCGCCAGTGATGGTGCGCGATTAAGAGAGGGGCTGCTGGATAAAACCAATACGGCCTCAAGCGTCTGGGCAGACACGGCCTATCGCTCCAAAGCCAACGAAGACTTCATGGCAAAGCAGGGCTTTGTCTCGAAGGTTCACAGGACGAAGCCGCATCTCAAACCTATGCCACTCCATATCCAGCGGTCCAATGCAGGAAAGTCCGTGATCCGATCCCGCGTCGAGCATGTCTTTGCCGATCAGAAATCGCAGACGGGACTGTTCGTCCGAACTGTCGGTATCACCCGGGCCACCATGAGGATCGGCCTTGCCAACATTGTCTATAATATGCGCCGCTTCCTCTTCCTCGAGAGGTTGAACGCAAGCGCGTAGCCATCCCACTGGCGATGGGCCGGGATCTGCTCAAAACGCAGAGCGAAAGTCACCCCGGAAACCCTCAATCAAATCGCCAAAAGCCTGAAATCGCTAGCCAAGCGCATCAACCAACGGTTCTTCGATCCCTCCAATCGCCAATGCCGTCCTCAAAACCGGCCTGCCATGGCGCATTCGCTCCGCCGCTTAAACACAGTTGCTAGAGGTAGACTCTACTGCCCATTCGCCGATGTGTATTCCGGACGGTAGAGCTTGGACTCAATCCAGTCCACGATGTCTTCGGGTTCAGGGACCTGAGCCAGGCCCGACTTGAAGATTTGACGCGCGATTTTGATGGCCGTGTTGATCTCCACACGTAAGACATCTTTTTGCGGCGGAAAAAGCAGACCGTGGGCACGTTGTTCTGCTGTGACTTGTTCGGCGGTTGCCTTGGCCGCCTCGAGAAAGACCTCGTCGGTGATGCGTCGTGCCTGTGTTGCCCAGACAGCCAGTGCCACGGCGGGGAAGATGTAAAAATTATTGGCCTGGCCGGGGGTTAGCGTCTTGCCATTCAAAGTAACATCATCGAACTGGACACCAGCAGCGAAGAGCGCTCGGCCGTCGGTCCAGCGATAGGCCTGTTCGGCAGTGCATTCCGCCTTGTCGGTGGGATTGGAAAGCGCGAAAATAACGGGCTTGTCGTTGATGCTTGCCATGGTGCGGACGACTTCTTCGGTGAAGCCACCCGCGTTGGTACTGACGCCGATCAGGACAGTGGGCTTAATAGATTTGACGGCTTCTGCAAGATCTTTTGTCGCTGCATGGGAGTGAGCGAACACTTTTTGCGAAGGATTAAGATCCTGCCGCGAAGGTTCGATCAGTCCGTTGATATCCATCATGGAAATGCGGGCGCGGGCATCAGTTTCAGAAAGGCCTTCGTCCTGTAGCGCACTCACGATCATATTCGCGATGCCGATCCCAGCAGAACCTGCGCCGTAGAACAGGATACGTTGTTCTTTCAGCGCCTCACCCTTGATCGATAAGGCTGTGTCGAGGCCCGCGATCGTAATGGCCGCAGTCCCCTGAATGTCGTCATTATAGCAAAGGATCTTGTCACGGTATCGCGCCAGTAGGCGGATAGCATCGTCTCCTTTCCAGTCTTCAAAATGCAGGCAGCAATGAGGATAAAGCTCTTGAATGGCTGCGACGAGTTCATCAACGAATGCGTCGAGTTCGTCTGACGATGGGGGTGCCTGCCGCAAACCGAGATAGAGTGGATCGTCAATCAATTTCTGATTGGTCGTACCGATATCCAGCAACATCGGCATCAGGCCCTGAGGTGGGATGGCGGCGCAGGCTGTATAGAGTTGCAGCTTGCCCACCGGAATGCCCATGCCGTTGGCGCCAATATCTCCGAGCCCGAGAATACGACCGCCGGAACTGACGCAAATGAAGCGCACATCTTTTTCGGGCCAGTTGGCGAGAATCTCTTTCACATGCCCTTTGTGACGCAACGAAAGATACAGGCCTTGTGGTCTCTCAAAGAGACGATTGTACTGAAGGCAGGCATCAGCGATCGTCGGATCGTAAACAATCGGAAGAAAGCGTTTCGGATCGGACATCACAACCTTGAAGAACAGTGTTTCGTTACGCTGTGACAAGCCGTTCAGATGCAAGAAGCGCTCGAGATCGTTGCTCTTGCTGTCCAGCTGCCACAGGACGCGCTCCATCTGCCGATCAAGAGTTTCGACGGCGTCAGGTAGGAGGCCGAGCGTACCATTCTTGTGCCGCTCCTCATTCGTGAAGGCGGTTTCGCGGTTGTGAACCGCATCCAGAAGGGGAGGGAGTGAAGATGCAGTGCGATCGGACGTCATGTCTGTCTCCATTCATTGATGAACAGACAATGGATGTGCGTTGATGGTGCTGGTAGTCGCATAAAAGGCATTGTATCTGTGTATAAAATGCAAAGATGGCCCCTCAATGCACGATGACGCCGGTGACCTGAGATTTTTCGTACTCCTCGTTGAAGCGGGAAATCTGACTGCCGTCGCACGTCATCTCAACGTTTCGGCAGGAGCTTCCAGTCGAAGACTGGCTCGGATGGAGGAGCGGCTTGGCGTACGGCTGGTCACAAGGACATCAAGACGCTTCGACCTGACGGACGAGGGACAGACGTTTTATGAGCGTGCTGCAGAGATCATGACTGATATTGAAGCAGCCGAAGCCGAGATCTCCGCCAATCAAAAAGAGCTTCGTGGTGTTCTGAGGATTGGAGCACCACTTGAACTGGGACGTCGCCGTTTGGCTGATTTTGTCAGCGAATTCGCCGATCGTTTCCCGAAGCTGCGCGTCCATCTTCTTCTGTCGGATGAAGGGCTGGATGTTGTTAATAGTCGCCTTGACCTGGCCATTCGGATTGGCATGCCGAATGAAACGGGGGTTGTTGCGACAAAAATCATGAGCAGTGAACGAGTCATCTGCGCTGCTCCAGCCTATCTTAAGAAATTTGGCATGCCTGCCACTCCTGCCGAATTAAATCGGCATCGCTGTATTTGCCTGATGCGTGGGCATGAGCTGGGAATGCTCGACCGATGGCGGCTGTCTCGTGAAGGAGAAGATCAGGTCGTTGAGGTAACGCCGCATCTATCGACGACGAGCGGCGAAGTGGTGCATGATTGGGCACTCAAGGGTAAAGGCATCGTGTTCAAAGTCTTGTGGGACGTCGGCGACGACCTGCAATGCGGCAGGTTGGTCCGTCTTTTACCGGAGTACCAAGGGGAGACGATCGGATTGTTTGCAACGATGCCAAGTCGACGTAACGTGCCTCTGCGCGTTCGAACTTTTCTCGACAATTTAAGAGATTTTCTGGCGCATCGACCGTCATGGCATTAGTGAAAATAATTAATATGTATGATCGGATTTTTGTAATTATTAATAGAAATTACGGATAATATACTCAATATTATATTCTAATTATTGCTTCCTATAGCCAGAAGAATTTGATGGAAATTGGCGCTTGGTCCAGTCAATTCCGTTTCAAGGGTGGCAAGCGAGATGCTGGCTCGAGGTGAGGGGCCGGAGATGGGATGGAATGTTGCGCCATCAGCATGAATTTGTCGTAGGTAAGCCGGAACGACTGCTACACCCAGTCCCGCCGCAACCATTGGAATTGTTGCGGTGATCTGAGGGGCTGCTTGTCCGAAACGCGGAGTAAAGCCGCCTTGTTGACAGGCTGAGATAATAGCATCGTAGAAACCGGGGCCGAGTGAGCGATCAAAAATAAGAAATGGTTCTTTGGCGACGTCGATTAATTTGAGCGTGTGGCGCTTGGAAAGTGGATGGCCTTTTGGAATGGCGATCAGGGTTGGTTCATCAAAGAGAGGATGGAGTACGATTTCCGGATCTGGCGCTGGCGGGCGTACAATGGCGAGATCGACCCGGCGCTCTCGTAAAGCCTCACAGAGAGCGGGAGTGTTACTCTCTTCGAGTGTGATTACAATATCGGGCCACTGCTCTCGAAATGCTCGTATGGCTTTAGGTATTAGAGGTAACAGCGCGACGGCTCCAGCCATCCCTATTCTAAGACGCCCTTGTTCGCCAAGAGATAATCCTTTGGCCAGAAGGTGAAATTGATGTTCAAGGCGCAGAATTGTCTGGGCTTTTTCAAAAAGCTGCTCCCCAAAATCCGTCAAGACAGCTCCACGTCTAGACCGGATAAAGAGTTGCACTCCTAGCTCTGTTTCTAGGGATTTAATCTGCTGGCTGAGAGGGGGCTGCTCGATATGGAGCACCTCTGCGGCTTTTGTGAAGCTGCCATGCTCTGCGATGGCCACGAAATAGCGTAGATGGCGAAGATCCATGTATCCATATGATATACATATGACAATCAGTCAAAATATATATTGGACGTTTAAAAGAGGGGCATCCATCTTGGGGGAAGAATTTTTATTGGAGATACTGAGTTATGGCTTTCACTGTTGGGCATTATCTCGCTGAACGGCTGACACAAATCGGTCTGAAGCATCATTTTGCTGTTGCTGGTGACTATAATCTGATTCTGCTTGATCAACTGATTGAGCATGGCGGTATGAAGCAGATCTATGACTGCAATGAGTTGAATTGCAGCTTCGCGGCGGAAGGTTATGCGCGCGAAAATGGTGCTGCTGCTGCTGTGGTGACGTTTAGTGTCGGTGCAATTTCAGCAATGAATGGCCTGGGTGGGGCTTATGCTGAAAATCTTCCCGTCATTCTGATTTCTGGTGCGCCGAACTCTAATGATCATGGGTCGGGCCATGTCCTGCACCACACGATCGGCACGACAGATTATAATTATCAAATGGAGATGGTGAAGCACGTTACGTGTGCGGCTGAGAGCATCACCTCGGCAGACACTGCACCTGCAAAAATCGATCACGTCATTCGGACCGCACTGCGCGAAAAAAAGCCCGCTTATTTAGAAATTGCTTGTAACGTTGCGAGCCAGCCTTGTGTGCGCCCAGGTCCGGTTTCGTCGCTTCTGTCTCACCTGAAGGCAGACGAAGTCAGCCTCAAAGCTGCGCTCGAAGAAAGTCTCGCGTTTCTTGAAAAAGCCCAGAATGTTGTCATTCTTGTCGGGAGCAAGCTGCGCTCTTGTGAGGCGCTGACTGAAACAGTGGCTCTTGCAGACAAGCTCGGTTGTGCCGTGACTGTTATGGCTGCGGCCAAGAGCTTCTTCTCTGAGGCGCATCCGGGTTTCCGCGGAGTTTATTGGGGGGAGGTCAGCAGCCCTGGCGTTGAAGATGTCATCAAGAGCGCTGACGCTGTTATCACTCTGGCCCCGGTCTGGAATGATTATTCGACTGTCGGTTGGCGGGATTCCGTGCGTGGAGAGCATGTGCTTGAAGTGGACCCGGGTCGTGTCACGGTGAGCGGTAAGACTTTTGAAGGTTTCCGTTTGAAGGAATTTGTGGCTGCTCTGACAGAGCGGGTGTCCAGTAAGCCTGCCTCTCTGGTGAAGCCGTATACTCCCGTTGCGTTGCCAGTTGCTGACGCTGCCAAGCCGCTCACTAATGATGAGATGACCCGTCAGATCAATGCGTTGGTCGATGGAAACACGACGTTATACGCCGAGACTGGTGATTCCTGGTTCAATGCAACGCGTATGCATCTGCCTGAGGGTGCCAAAGTTGAGTCGGAAATGCAGTGGGGACATATCGGTTGGTCTGTGCCGTCCATTTTCGGTAATGCCCTGGCTGCTCCTGAGCGTCAGCATGTTCTGATGGTTGGTGATGGCTCGTTCCAGCTGACGGCACAGGAAGTGGCGCAAATGGTTCGCTATGAACTGCCGGTTATCATCTTCCTCATCAATAATTTTGGTTACGTCATTGAGATCAAAATTCATGATGGCCCCTATAATTATATCCAGAACTGGGACTATGCCGCTCTGATGCAGGTCTTCAACCAGGGTGTTCCGGGCGTAGAAAGTGGTAAATACGGACTGGGCCTGCACGCTACGACAGGTGAAGAACTGGCTGATGCCATTGAAAAGGCAAAGAAAAATACTCGTGGACCAACATTGATCGAATGTAAGCTTGATCAGACAGATTGCACCGAAACGCTCGTGCAGTGGGGCAAATTTGTTGCAGCAGCCAATTCCCGTAAGCCTGCCTGAAAATAAGTAATTTTATTCGTGCATGTGCCTTCTTTTAAAAACAGGAAGGTACATGCACAAACATGTCTAGGAGAATAAATAACAGATCGTTTTAAAATAAAAATTTATGACGAAAAATACAAGAATGGGAGTATATATTATATTTAGTTAAGAAATTCTATTTTGTGAAGTGAGTGTTTCTTATGCACATATCACGCTCTACCAGCCCTCGGATCGGAAGGCGCGGGTTGCTTTTGGGTATGTCGTCTCTCAGTGCCCTCTTTTGTGTTCAAACATCTCGCGCTGCGCCATTGCGTGGTGGAATGTTGCGTTCCGGAATGCTGCATCAGAAGTTCATGTCGGTCTCATCTCTTTTGGTGCCGCATAAGCTCAATGAAACTATCGGAATGAGAACAGCAGATGCAATGATCGCGACTGTTCCTGATTTTCCTGAACATTTAGAGCAGCTAGCATCGTTCATTGAGGCTAAAAAGCCCGCTGATGTTGAAGAGCTTATGGAAGCTTTAGCAGATGTTTCTTTGAAAAATGCCGCTCAAAGCATCATTGAATCTTGGTATACTGGTGCAGTTCAGGGGGTATCCACTATTTCCGTCATTTCTTATGAAGAGGCTTTGATGTTCAAAGTCACGTCTGATGTGATGACGATACCCTCTTATGCTATTTCTGGGCCCAATGGCTGGACGGCGGACGCTCCGCCTCTTTCTCAACTTCCGATTTTTTGAAGCTGATATAGGAGCGCGCTGAAATGGTAAATGAGACAAAATATGACGTCGTTGTCGTCGGAACAGGCGTTGTTGGGTGTTTGATCGCCGAACAAGCTCTAGATGCTGGTTTGTCAGTGCTTATGTTGGAGGCTGGGCCCAGGGTTGATCGACAGACCATCGTAGAAAATTTTCGAAACCTTCCTCCGTCGTTGCGACATCACTGGGATGCGCCATTTCCTCCGCCACCATGGGCACCAGTTCTCGAAACACGCACGCCTGGCGAAGAAAATGCTTATCTGGATCTGACAGGGCCTAATGCCACGGCTTACCAGCAAGGTTATGTTCGGTATGCTGGCGGAGCGACGTGGCACTGGGCTGGCATTTGTTGGCGAATGACCCCTGACGATATGAAATTAAAAAGCCTCTATGGAGTTGGGCGCGATTGGGCTTTTGATTATGAGACTTTAGAGCCGTATTATGCTCGTGCAGAATATGCTCTAGGCGTTTGCGGTCCAACGGATGCCGCATTGCAATGGCCTCCCAAAACGCCTCGTTCCCGGCCTTATCCCATGGGTCCGTTACCTTTGGGGCCAGGAGAGCAGCGCTTCACCGATGTTATGGCACCACTCGGCCTGCAAAATTTGCCTGCACCGCAGGCGCGCAATAGTGGTGTTAGTTATGATGGACGTCCTGCGTGCTGTGGCAATAATAACTGTTTTCCGGTCTGCCCTATTGCTGCAAAATATGACGCAGCCACGGCACTGCCACGCATTGAGGCCAAAGGCGGAAAGCTTTTAACCAATGCTGTTGCCTATCGCATTGAAGCGGATGACCGTCATAAAATACAGGCTGTCCATTATTATGACCCTCATCGCACATCACATCGCGTAACAGGGCGTGCTTTCGTCATTGCCTGTAATGGCATTGAGACCCCCAAACTTCTGCTCTTGTCCAAAGATGATCGCCATCCAAATGGAATTGCCAACAGTTCCGATCAGGTAGGGCGTAACATGATGGATCAGCCGAAGTTGAAAGCGACTGTTGAAATGAGCGAGCCGCTTTGGACTGGGGTTGGACCTGTACAGGGCAGTAGCATTCTGAACACCAGTCAGGGCGACTTCCGTAGCGAATATGCTGGAGCCATGTTCCGTATGGAAAATATGGCCCGAGGCTCGATTGGTGCAGCAGAAGCGTTAAAAAAAGGTCTGTACGGACGTGCCCTCGATCAGGAAATTCGCCGCCTGTCTGCTTGTACCGGGCTGTTGGTTGTGGAGCATGAGCCTCTTCCGTCTTCCATTAATCGTCTGACGCTGTCGGATAAAAAAGACTGGTTAGGCCTTAATCGCCCGCGGATTTATTATGATGTTGGCGATTATGTGCGGCGTAGTGCGGAACAATATACTATTCCGACACTTAAAAAGATGGCAGCGGCTTTAGGGGCGACAAAGTTCGATCTGAATCCTGAGTTCTTGCATAGTGATCACATCATGGGAGGCTGCATTATGGGAAAAGACCCATCAGACTCAGTTGTCGATGTTGATTGCCGTTCTCACGATCATGAGAATCTCTTTCTTCCTGGCGGGGCAGCAATGACAACCGGCGGGAGTGGAAATAGCACGATTACAATGGCAGCGCTTGCTTTGAAGGCTGCCGATGCAATTGTGGCACAATTCAAGACGGCTTGATCTCATGATACAGCGATCCTTTTTCTACACAGTTACAGTCTGTTATTTTGCTGCCATTGCTCTTTCTGCGACACATCCAGCAAAGGCTGATCCACTTGGAAACCCACAGCGTGGTCAGTATCTGGCAGTTGCTTCAGACTGCGTAGCCTGTCATACGGCGCCCCATGGACAGCCTTTCGCGGGTGGGTTGGCCATGCATACCCCCTTGGGAGTTATGTATTCGACAAACATCACTCCGTCTCTTTCAGCAGGTATTGGTCACTATTCGTTAGAAGATTTCGACAAAGCTGTTCGGCGTGGCGTCAGAAAAGATGGTGCCAACCTGTACCCAGCAATGCCGTACACAGCTTATTCCTATCTGACGGATCAGGACATTGCTGATTTATATGCTTACTTCCAGAAGGAGGTTGCTCCGGTAGATAAAAAAGGACCGGTTACAGCGCTGCCATTTCCGATGAATATCCGGTTCTCCATGTCTTTTTGGAACATGTTGTTCCTGAATGGAAAACCCTATCAGGGTGATGCGACAAAGTCGGCAGAGTGGAACAGGGGAGCTTACCTGGTACAGGGGGCGACGCATTGTGGAACCTGCCATACACATCGTGGGTTCCTGATGCAGGAAGATCTGGCGCACCCGCTGTCGGGAGCCAGTCTTGGAACATGGTACGCACCAAACATTACCCCTGACACAGTCAGTGGTATTGGGAGTTGGAGTGATCAGGATCTTACGGAATATCTCCGCACGGGACGCCTGCATGGCAAAGCACAGGCCGGAGGCGGAATGGGTGAGGCTGTTGAACACAGTTTCTCTCATATGTCTTCTGGTGACCTGAATGCCATTAGCGTTTATTTGCGCAGTTTAAAGCCGGTCAGTGATCCGAATGATCACGCTTCGTCCAGATTTCAGCAAGGCCATGACCTAAATCCGTCAGTCGAGCTGCGGGGGGTAACCCCGATTCTAGATCATAACGACAACACCGCCAGTGGAGCGGCTCTCTTTATGGGGAACTGCGCCTCGTGTCATGGGGCCAGTGCTCAGGGAAGTAAAGATGGTTATTATCCATCCCTCTGGCATAATTCGGTGACAGGGGCGTCTCGTGGCGACAACCTCATTTCAACAATTCTGTATGGTGTCTCTCGATCGGTAGAGGGGCGCCAAGCCTTCATGCCAGGTTTCGGCGGAAAATCGGGAGATGCTGTACAACTGGACGATAGTCAGATCGCCAGGTTGAGCAATTTTGTTTTCAAAACATATGGTCGACCAGACGTTCAGGTCACACCACAGGATGTTGCGCTTATCAGAAAGGGTGGGCCTGCCTCTCCATTATTGCTGTTGTCCCGAGTTGGCATGGCGGCGGGAGCAATACTGGTTCTGATACTGTGTGCCGTAGTGTTCGTCATAAGACGTCACAAAACAATAAATGTTGTTTAAAAATAGAAAGGATATGAGTATGTTTGAAAAAGTACGTAAGTACACAAAAGTTATGCTGATTATGTTTTTTGCGGGATCTGTGTCTATGTCTTCATTGTCATCTGTCCATGCTCAGGAAGTATCAATTCCGGAACTTCCAAAGCAGGTTGATCCAGACTTGAAAAAGAACATAGTCGGGGTTTGGGAGCTGGTTTCTTATAAGGTTCAGGATAAAGAAACCGGGAAGTTGATTGACGCTATGGGCGCCCATCCGCGTGGCCGCGTCATCTTCACCCCTGACGGTTGGGTTGCGTTTAATCTTGAAGGGAGTGATCGTCAGCCTGCAAAAAATGACGCAGATCGCGCGCATCTCATGAAGACACTCGTTGCCTATATTGGCCGCTATCGTGTGGAAGGTAACCAGTGGGTTACAAGTGTACAGACAGCATGGGCGCCAGAATGGGTTGGAACAGAGCAGCGTCGTAATATCGTCGTGAAAGGGAATGAAGCTGATGTTCTGACGCCTTGGCGGATTATGCCTAATTGGGATAACGGAAAAATGTCCCGCAGTATTATCCGTTTCAAACGGGTCAATTAATCCGGAAAAGCCGGCGACCGTGCTCTACACTCTTAAAAAAGGAGCGAGCACCTGGAGGGTTCGAAAAACCCTCTGGTTTTGAGTCTGTCTCTGTGATTCCATTTCTCTTGCATTGATTGATGGAATGGAAGATGGAGGGATCGAAGAACCGTTGGTTGATGCGCTTGGCTAGCGATTTCAGGCTTTTGGCGATTTGATTGAGGGTTTCCGGGGTGACTTTCGCTCTGCGTTTTGAGCAGATCCCGGCCCATCGCCAGTGGGATGGCTACGCGCTTGCGTTCAACCTCTCGAGGAAGAGGAAGCGGCGCATATTATAGACAATGTTGGCAAGGCCGATCCTCATGGTGGCCCGGGTGATACCGACAGTTCGGACGAACAGTGAGGTGGTCCCGTCCGTTCGGACAGTTTTGCGGGCTTGATAAGCTATACCCGGTTGTCGTTATGCCGCCCTTCTGACAGCGTTGCTGTTGGCCATCTGGTCCGGGGTTAACCCCGGACCAGATGATGTCGGCACGTCATGATACGCCTCATCGGGCGTACGTCCAGCCAGCGCCATATGCGGACGCCTTTCGTTATAATGGGCGATCCATCTGCCAAGCCCGGCCCTCAGCTCTGATCCGGTCTCGAACGCGTGCAGGTAGACGCATTCATATTTCAGCGACCGCCACAGACGCTCGATAAACACGTTGTCCAGCCAGCGACCGCGCCCATCCATGCTGATGCGGATCTGACGCTCTTCCAGTATCCCGCTGAAACGGGGTGTCGTAAATTGCGACCCCTGGTCAGTATTGAAAATGTCCGGGGCGCCATAGCGCATGAGGGCATCCTGTAGCGCCTCGATACAGAACTCCACGTCCATCGTGTTCGACAGACGCCAGGACAGGACCTTGCGCGTGAACCAGTCCATGATCGCCACGAGATAGAGAAATCCCCGTTTCATGGGAATATATGTGATATCGGAACACCAGACCTGGTCAGGCCGATTGATGACCAGATCCCGCAGCAGATATGGATATTTCCGATGCTCCGGATGAGGCACGGTCGTGCGCGGCTTCTGGTAGATCGCCCGCAGGCCCATGATCGCCATGATCCGCCGGACCCGCTTGCGGCCCACTTCATGTCCCAGGCGGCGCAGATGCCATGTCATCTGCCGTGAGCCATAATAGGGCGTTTCCAGGAACTGGGCGTCGATCAGCCGCATCAGCTCCAGATTGGCCTCGCTCTGTGGCACAGGCCGATAGTAAACGCCCGACCGGTTGAGTTGCAGCAGCGTGCATTGCCGGATTATCGGCAGGCATGCTCTCTTCGGGTCAATCATCTGCCGCCTCTGATCACGCCCAACCGAGCAGAGGCATCCCGCAAAAAATCCCGTTCCACCAGCAACTGGCCGATCTTGGCGTGCAGTTTCTCTACATCAGCAGGGCTGACTGAAGGTTCCGTTACTGACTTACCAGAAAAAAGGCTTGCCATGCCTTCGATCGCCTGGCGCTTCCATTGGGCGATCATCGTCTGATGCACGCCATGTTTCGAAGCCAGTTCCGCCAGCGTCAGTTCCCCACGGATCGCCTCCAGCGCAACCCGTGACTTGAACTCTGCCGCATACCGTTTCCGCGTAACCTTACCCATAAAACCCGTCCTCGTTCAGGCCAGATGATAGCTTATCGCCCTGTCCGAAAAATGGGGACCACCTCTTAATGACTTCTATGTCGGAAACTGCGCAGCAAGGGTTTCACGACAAGCTAAGCGTATAGCTGCTCCTGTCTATGTATCAGTTCCCCCAAGGGCTTGCCCCTTTTCCGATATCTCGAAAAAAGTTCTCTCCTAAGGTCATCGGTGAAGTAATTTTCCTAGCTCTGAAGAGGTTAGGCTTTCAATGGTACCGGTGGAGGAGAAGGTTTTAGGGTGATGCCTCGTTCAGAAATATCGACGCGTGAATTAGGATAAGCAGCATGAGCGATTGAGAAGGGCTCTAGAAACTCCCGTTTGAATGTTCTCAACAACTTGTATTGATGACCAAAACTTTTCCAAAGTGATGGCCAACTGACGAAGGTATCAGATTGCAAAACATGAAGCCTGAAGGCCAACCAAAGGTACGCATCAATTGCTTGTGGTGATGTCTGAATATCTTTGATGGCCTCTCTGTCGATTCTTACAGGATGCTTCTTGAGCTCATTAAAGTAGGCTTCAGACAGAACAATACGCTCAATCCATCTCGTCTTGCTTTTTGATCTAGGATCTACCTTTCCCGAATACTTATACGCTTCTACAATCCGTTCATTGACTATAACGCCCGCATCATCTTTACCAAAACGGAAGGTGATAGTGCAGTTCACAAGGCGCTCTAATTGTTCCCTAAGCCGGTTATTTGTTGGGCCTCCGCGGCCTAAGCCCATTCGGTTCGCGAGCTCAGCGGGGGATTTCCCGATATAAATTTCTCTAGAATTTGTTTCTATCGAACGGCTTTGCCAGTCGATAAGCAGTAGTCTTGCTATAGTCCCGAAGGGAACGCCGAGCTGCTCCTCGCCTTCTTCTTCAATGCGAATTCCCGGACGAATGACTAGATCAGCAAAATCACCGCGGATACGCCAGTCGGTACCCAAAGGAATGTCGCGATGGGGCAAACCTGTTAACGACCAAGCTGAATACGAATGTCCTGGCGCTACCCTTCCTTCAGCTTCACGGACAACGGCAGATAGAGCTGTATCGGCTATTCTACGACCAGACCTGCCTGCTAAGGCGTCCAATAGGGAAAGTTGAGGGTCAAGGCTTTCCTCTCGGGCAAGAACTGCGCTCTCAGCCGATCTGACAGTTTCTTCTGGCCCATGGTCAAGAACAAGGTCGTGGAGCTTTTTTGTCTTCAATGCCTCGTCCTGCAACTGCGCGTATGAGTTCGATGCGAAGGACTGAAACATGCAAATCTAGAACGCGCAATGTGAACCTTGCCTCATCCACAGGTTTTGCTTTGAAGTCAGGGAGATGTGAACCTTGCCTACGGAGCAATATATAAGATTCTTATTGAGGATATAGATTGGTTGGCAAGGTTCACATTAACAACTTTTGCAACCTGCTGTTTTAAAAGCATTTTCCTAAAGATGATTTTCTCCCCCTGAGGCAACATTCACATCTTTAGAAAGTTGTTTAAGCCCGTGGCAAGGTTCACATCTTTTCTTATCCCCAAGCTGCGGCAAGGTTCACATCTCGTAAGGATGGGTAGGAATCGGGCGCAGGCAAGGTTCACATCCTGGGCATATTGCGTGGCAAGGTTCACATCTCCTTGCTCTTCTTGAATTTCATTTGAAATACATTTGCATATACGATATGTGTTGATCGAAAGTATGAGGAAGGATCCAGACATGTCGACAATCGATGCTGCCGTAAGTTTTCGTTGCGACAAACAGCTGAAGGCGGACACGCAAGAAGCACTCGATGGACTGCACGTTAAGCTGTCCGACGTATTGCGCGACACCATGCAGTACATCGCAGAGAACAAACGCCTTCCTGTTTCGCGGCGGGTCATCAGCGATGAAGACGCGGACCTTCTGGATATTGTCCGGCGAAGGGCTGCCAAGCCTCGCAAGGCAAGTGGCGCAATGACGCTCGCTGAACTTGCTGCTCGTCACGATGACTGATCTCAACGCTGAGCTTGGAAAGAAGATTTATAAGATTAAGTTTGACGACGAAGCACTGGAAGAGTGGGATTCGCTCGACGGAAGTATTCGTAAGAAGTTTCTAAATAAGTTGAGGAATCTGGAGAAGAACCCATATTCTCCATCTAACGCACTTCATGGCCCCTTAACCGGATATTATAAAATAAAACTAAGGTCTGATGGTTACCGGCTCGTCTACTCTATTGAAGAGGATAAAATCATAATCTTTGTAATTTCGGTAGGAAAACGCGAAGATAACGAAGTATATATTTCCGCGAGCAACAGGGTATAGTCATCGCTAATACTGGATAGGTCATACAGAATCGGTGTCGAATTTCGACCGAATAGTCTTTCTCTTTAGCGCAGTTTTACATGTTATCGTTTTTAAGTCCTCCGGGACAGGGACCCGGATTATAAATTCTATTTGTAGATCCCGATTTGACCCATATCGTGCTCAACAACGGTTTATGCTGGGCTTCGCGTTGACGACCTTAAGTTTTTCGCCGCAAGTTAGCTGCTGAAGCACCAGCTCTCCGTTCCTTGCCAACTCCAAAACTGCCGCAAGATGAACAGCCCACGCGGCCTTGCGGTGTGTTAAGCTTTGAGGGGTTTCCGTGGGAGAGAGACTCATCACGCCCTCGATGAGGTCCCACGCGCTCTCCGAATGTTCGCAAAGCTTCTGCTGCCACCACGCGACGGCGTCTTGAACGGATAGACGGGGCAGAGCTGAGGGAAGAAAAATGCTTTCTTCAGGCATCAGCTGCGCCCGCCGACGGGAAACAGACAAAAGCGCGTCAAGCAGATCCCGGGTGAGGATGAGAGATGCTGTCTCAGCGACAGAAAGCGAGGGGACCACACTCCCGCGTCCGAAAACGTCGTCTCCCAGGACGGGGCGGCGTTCAAGAATCTCAACAGCCCTCTGAAGCGTGTCTTTCCGAAGCAGAACCCGCTGGATGTGCTCGGCGGCTGAGCGCGCTGCGCTGTGGTCAGCCGCGTCGCTCCGGAGCAGCAGAGCGGAGCGCATCTGCACCAGGGTCGCGGCCAGCACCAGCTCGTCTGCGGTCTGTTCGAGAGGACGGTCTCTCAAGCCGTCCTCCACACAGGCTAAAAACCGGTCGATCAGCTCGGTTAGCGGAAGCGTCCGAAGATCTACGGCGTGACGGCGGACAGCCTGCAGCAGCGCTTCCAGCGGGCCCTGCCATGCTCCAGCCTCCAGAAGTGCTCCCTCAGACATCGTAAAGCGGGCGGACGGAAAAAATGAGGTCGGGCCAATGGGTCGCAATTTCCTGAAGAGCCGCCCAGGGCGTCCAGTCCGCCGACCAGAAAGAAACACTCCAGCGGTTGGTGCCCTTTTTCGGATGCCCGTCCATGACTTCGACCTGCTGCAGTGGCCGAGAGGTTCCCCAGTGTTCCCAGAGCCAGCTCTGTGTCGTGGGGGAAGCGGGGCCGAGGGCAAGAAGATCCAGAGGCATGGGGCAGAGGGCGTTGAGGTCAAACGGGACGGAGCTCGATCCGGCTTCCTGAGCGAGAAGACCCCTCTGGCTCTGGACAATTTGGTCGATTAATGCGGTCGTTCGGGCATCCTGGGTAAGAAAGTTCCGGCCCAGATCTTCGGGATCGCTGACATCTGGCCCCCACGGTAGGTGGCCGGTACCAGCCGCTTCCGCCCGGAACCGGCCTAGCACAGCTTCTGGGCCAGTGACGGTCAGGACATGCGCTAACCAGTCCGGCTGGGGATTGAAAAGGGGCGGAGCGGGATAGGGCTCCGGCTCTGCAAGCTCTGACCCCGAGATTGGAAACACCGTGCCGCTCGCCGGTGGCCTGGGGGCATGACGGGGAAGAGTCGGACGGGTGAGAAGACGAAACCCGGCATCTTGTTCCTCATACTCCGTCAGGGTCTGCTCACTGTAGCTGTGGGTAATCGGCCGCGCTTCGAGCTCAAGCCGATAAGCTTCCAGGCGTGCGACCGTGGCATCAACATCTGCGATGATTTCAGCAGTAGTTTGGGGCACGGCTTACAAATCCAGAAGATGCGCAGGAGAGTCCAGGTCCAGGCGGGCCCGACGGACATAGCGGCGCATGCTGCGCAGGTCGCGATGACGGGTGTGGGCCATGATCTGCTCGTCCCGCGCATTGGCCCGGAAGGCCTCGGTAACGAAGCCGGCGCGCAGCCCATGCGGGCTGAGGCGTTCTCCGGAGGCAATCTTGAGCCCGGCCACCCTGGCACGACGTAGCAGGATCTGCCGAACGGCATCCGGATGCAGGGCATCGCGTCCGACCTGCTCCCAGCGGTTGATCGACCGGAAGAGGGGACCGTCCGTAATCTCGGCTTTCTTCAGCCAGCGTTCCAGAGCCAGAACCGGGCAGGTTTCGCGATGCTTGCCACGGGGGAGAAATACCTCTTCGCCCCGCTGTTCTGGGTCGGTTTTGCTGCGGGTGATATGGAGCTTCAGGCCGGTGCCGATGATCCGGACGGTCTCTGTTGTGAGGGCGACCAGCTCTGAACGCCGCAGCGCACCGGAAAAGCCAATGAGCAGAAGAGCCCGGTCGCGCAGATCCGGCAGCGTTTCGACGGTTTTGCCCTGTTCGGGAGCAACGAGTTTGCGAAGTTCCTGCGAGGTCAGGGCGGCGGCCTGTTTCTGAGGTGTGCCATACAGACGTCCTGCCGCACGCAGGGTGGTGCGAATGGCAGCGTGGCCAGAACTCCACTCCAGTCCCCGCATGCGATGCTGATAGCCAATGGCCGCCAGTCGGCGGTTGAGGGCCGAGCGGCTGAAATGGGGCGCCAGACTGTGCAGCCAGGCCGCAACGACGGGAGGGGCGGCCGGAAGCGGGGACGTGTCGTGTTCGTCGCACCAGTGACAGAAGGCCTGCCAGTCATGGGCATAGGCTCGGAGGGTTTCAGGGGCATAGGCCGCGGTCCGGGCACTGTCTTTTGCTGCGTCGAGAGCACTCTGCAGAGCAGGGGAGGGTGCTTCGGCAAGACGCACTGCGGGATCTGTCGGGACTGTCATGCCGGTGATCTTCCCTCTGAAATATCCAATGAGTCTGCTGTGAGACAGCAATTAAGGCAACCCTGATCTAACACGCGGTAAGAGAACATTACCACGTGTTAGAACGACCGAAAACAGTCCTAGAAACCCGTAGAACGAGCCCAAAAGGGTTTAGAGTGGGCCTCTCAGGCCTTCGAGCAGCGGATCTAGTTCCGCCAAGGATCGCAGGCCATAGGTCACGAGGAAGGCTTCGGTCGTGGCCCAGAGCTGAGGCTGGCCGGGCACCGGCTTGCGGCCGACACTACGAATGAGGCCTTTCTCCTGCAGTAGGGCCAGGGTCTTCTGGGGCAGGGCGGCATCCCGGAAGCTTTCGATCTCGGGCCGGGTGACCGGCTGACGCGCAGCAATCAGCAGCAACACCTCGAGCACGGCGCGGGGCAGGCGTTCGGGGGGCCTCTCCAGTACACTTCTCAGGGCCTCTGCGAGATCGGGAGCGGTGCGGAACATCCACCCGTCTCCGACCGCGACGAGTTCAAACCCCAGCCCCTTGGTACGCCTCGCCACCTCGCTCAGGATCTGGGCGATCTCCACGTCCTCTCCCAAGACACGTACCAGTGTCGTCCGGGACACAGGACCGCTGCTCTGGAAGAAAAGGGCTTCGGTCAGACGGACGGGATCGGGGGAGGGAGACGTCATGGTCAAGAGCATAAGGCCGCTTCGGTGTCGTCGGCCAGAGTTCGGAACGCACTGTCAGTGGAGTTGATCCGCGACCTCGGGGATCAGGACCTGCAGGAGGTCTCTATCGAACTATGATTGTGTGATAGGACACGGGAATGCCGATCCGACCGGAACTAAAAGCGCTTTACCCTCCCAACTGGCCTGAACTGAGCCGGCAGGTGCGGTTCGAGCGGGCAGGGGGTGTCTGTCAGCGCTGCGGCCGGCCGCATGGATATCATCTTCAGGTCCTGCCGGGTGGTCGATGGAAGCATCCGGAAACAGGACACTGGTTCAATGGCCGGGGCAGGCGGGTGTCCCCTCCCGACCTGATTGAGCATCTGCAGATGCGACAGACGAAAGTGGTACTGGCAGCGGCTCATCTGAATCACGACCCCACCAGCAACCGGTGGCGCAATCTGCGTGCGCTCTGTCAGCGCTGCCATCTGCTGCACGACCGGATGTATCACCTGGCGCAACGCCGTCTGACGTTGCGACGGCGTCTGGCCCTCGGGGATCTGTTCGAAGGGCCCTATCGGATTGGAATGAATCTTAAGGAGTATGAAACATACTATGGTTAATCTTCTTCGGGAGAAGAGGGGCAGGTCTGATCTCGGCGGAAAAAGATAAAAAGCCGTCGTCTATTTTGATGTTCGTTATGGACGTTGGTTTCAGGGGTAGGGACGGAAAATAGTCGAATTTAAAGCTGAACGAATTTTGTTGGTATCAGATCAATTTATGGATATACGTTCAGTATATCCCATATGGAGGATGCCATGCTTGCCCGCACAACTCTCTTTCTTTCCAACCGTTCTCAGGCTGTACGGCTTCCCAAGGCTGTTGCCTTTGACCTTAGTCTGAAGGACGTCGTGATCATTCCCGATGGCGTACGACGCATTATTGCGCCCGCGCATGCCGCATGGGATGATTTTTTTTCGTCCTCCGGCACTGAGTTACCTGAACGCAATCAACCCGCAATGCAGGAACGCGAAAGCTTTTGATGCTACGTTATCTGCTCGATACAAATTTTTGTATCCGCGTCTTGCGTGACCGTCCAAAGGGCTTACGCGAGCGTTTCAACGATAACGCCGAGGCCCTCTGTATTTCAGATGTTGTGCTTTACGAACTCCTCTATGGGGCGGAAAAATCTCAAAATCCGGCAAAAATCCGACGTGAGGTAGAGCATTTTGCTGCGCGTTTGTCTGTTTTGCCATTTGACGATGATGCGGCAGCACATACAGCAGAAATTAGGGCTGATCTGGAAGCCCATGGATGTGTTATCGGACCATACGACTTAATGATTGCGGGGCATGCCCGGAGCAAAGGACTGGTCGTTATAACCGGAAATATACGGGAATTTACTCGGGTAAATGGATTACGTTCTGAAGATTGGACGCCGGATTGACGGGAGAAAGTAGCCGCCATGGCCTCGATGGCCTGGCGCTTCCACTAGGCAATCATCGTCTGATGCACACCATACTTCGACGCCAATTCGAAAATCGTCTGCTCGCCTCCAATGCAACACGCGCCTTGAACTCGGCCGAATACCTCTTCCATGTAAGCTTGCTCATAAACCTGTCCTTTCTCAGGACGGTCTATAGCTTACGCCTCTGTCCGAAAACGGAGACCACCTGGAGGGATCGAAGAACCGTTGGTTGATGCGCTTGGCTCGTGGTTTCAGGGTTTTGGCGATTTGATTGACGGTTTTTGGGGTAGCTTTTGATCTGCGTTTTGAGCAGATCGGGGACTGCCCTCCCGCTGAATGACTACGCGCTCGCGTTCAACCTTTCGAGGAAGAGGAAGCGGCGCATGTTGTAGACGATATTGGCCAGCCCGATCCTCATGGTGGCCCGTATGATACCGACAGTTCGGATGAATAGACCCATTTGCGATTTCTGATCGGCAAAGACGTGCTCGACGCGGGAGCGGATCACCGACTTCCCTGCATTCGATTTCTGGATATGCCGGGGCATCGGCTTGAGCTGCGGTTTTTTGCGATGAACCTTTGAGACAAAGCCCTGCTTTTCCATGAAGTCTTCATTGGCTTTGGAGCGATACGCCGTGTCTCCCTCCGCCATTATCCCATCAATGCTCCGCATCGACGGGAGCCTGAATGGCTCCGCCCAGACGCTTGAGGCCGTGTTGGTTTTATCCAGCAGCCCCTCTCTCAATCGCGCACCATCATTGGCGGCGGCATGCGTTGTTTTCCATTTCCGGATGAACCGGTATTTCCGATCGATAGAAATGTGCGATTTATAGCCAAAGAACGGGATGGCGAGGTCACTGGATGGCATGGTTCCATCATCCTGCCGCTTTGCCTTCGTGAACTTCAGCGTCCATCGCGCATGACGGTCCTTGTGCGACAGCTTTGCCGGTTTGTCCTGCCAGTTCTGTGGGATCCGTCCCTCCCGAAGATCCGCTTTTTCTGCGTTGGAGTTCCGCTGCTTTGGAGCCGCCACCAGTGTGGCATCCAGGATCTGGCCTGACATCGGCAGATAACCAGCGCTGCGCAGGATTGTATCAAAGCGATTGAACAGACCCTCGATCGCTCCCGCCTGGGTCAGGCATTCACGAAACAGCCAGACCGTTTTGGCATCAGGCACACGGTCCGACAGCCCCAAGCCAAGGAAACGCATAAAGGAGAGGCGGTCGTTGATCAGATATTCTGTCCGCTCATCAGACAGATTGTTGAGCGTCTGGATCACCAGAATTTTGAACATCAGCACCGGATCAAATGGCGGTCGTCCGCCTTTACTGCCATCTGAATAGGCTAAAGCCTGCCCCAGATCAGGGCGGAACACCTCAAAATCCACAGTCCGGGAAAATGCTTCGAGCTGATCACCCAGCCCGCTCAGCCGGGCAAGCCTCTCTTCAACGTCAAAAAATCCCGCCTGCTTCATGATCCATACCCCAATCAACTCGGGGAAAATGGAATCACAAAGGCACCCTCAAAACCAGAGGGTTTTTCGAACCCTCCAGGTATCTGCTGCTGGGCGGCGTCCTGTTTGTTGGAACCGAGCTCTCCTTTTCGCTGTCCATCGGATATGCCGCGAACAATCATCAGGCCATTGAAGTCAGCATGATCAATTACCTGTGGCCGACTTTTACCATGATAGCATCCATCCTGCTGAAAGGACGACGTGCCACATGGCTGATTTTCCCTGGTGTACTTGTTTCAGCGGCGGTGTGTTCCGGGTGCTTGGAGAAGGTCATGGGGTCGAACTGTCCGGGATATACAGGGATATTGTCTCCAATCCTCTGAGCTACGGACTGGCGCTTTCTTCTTCCATTCTCTGGACGATTTACTGCATGGTGGCCGCCGATATGGCACGTGGAAAGAGCTATGTTCCTGTATTCTTCGCCTTTGTGGCTGCTATCCTATGGGGCAAATTTCTGATCGGTGGAGGAAAAGCAGTTGTTCCGGATAGAGATGCTCTTCTGCATCTTCTAGGTGGGGCTGCGGCCATTGCGGCCGGGTATGGCGCGTGGACTATCGGGATTCAGCGTGGCAACATAACGTTGCTGGCCGGAGCATCCTATTTTATTCCCGTGCTATCGGCTTTCTTTGCGGCTTTTCTGCTTCATGCGCAACTGACCTCTGCTTTCTGGTCTGGAGCGGCGATGGTGTGCGCCGGATCTGTCCTATGCTGGCTCGCAACCCGTCGGACATGAGACAAACCTCAATTAAACCTTTTATGAAGTCGGACGTGCTCAGGCGAGTCTGGTCAGTGCCGCACCTTTGTGAAAGGCGATATGCCCTGTTTTCAGGCTTCTGATCTCATATTGAGGTTCCTGCGTCGTCGCATGATGCTGGTATCCGTTGACATCAAACGGAGTGGTATGAATGGCTGTGATGCGACCACTGACATAGCCCGCTTCCGAGTTCCATGACACCGTGTCTCCGATTTCGAAATGGTGTGAATTCATAAGGAATGATACCTTCGGACGTGATCAGAAAAAGGAGATTGTCATCAACACTCCGCATCCTTTTTACACTATTGGTCATTCAACGCACCCTCTGGCTGATTTCATCGCTCTCCTGCAGCACTATGGTGTGACGCAGATTGCCGATGTGAGGGCCTTTCCCTACTCAAGACGCAATCGGGAGTATGATGGAGAGCGTCTGGTCTCCGAGCTCGGTGCGCAGGGAATTGGCTATAGCCACATTCCTGAACTGGGGGGACGGCGTCCGCGTTCAGCAACCGTGCCAGTTGAAACCAACGCTTACTGGCGGGTGCAGAGTTTTCATAATTACGCTGATTACGCTCAGGGAGAAGATTTTCATCGCGGTCTTGAAAAGCTGATCGCATTGGGAGGCACGGCAACGGTTGCGCTGATGTGTGCGGAAGTTCTCTGGTGGCGCTGTCACAGGCGGATCATCACCGATTATCTTCTGATCAACCACATGACCGTCTGCCACATTCTCTCCATGACAAAGGCAGAGTCAGCTATCCTGACGCCAGCAGCCGTTGTGCAGAAAAACAACCGGATCGCCTATCCACTCACGCCTGATAACGGCTCTGAGAAGCCTGTAGAATAGTTCCTGCTCCATCAATTTTTCAGGCAAAGACCACCCAGTAACACATCCAGTGCGGCCCGCACCGGCTCCGGGCCAACCTTCTCTTCAAAAAGCTGACCACTGATGGCCAGCATGACCAGACCATGCACCTGCGCCCAGCTTGCCGCCGCCTGCGCAGTGAGGGCGACCGGTCGGAAACTGCCGTCCCGTTGCCCGTCTTCCAGAAGTTGGAGAAGAATCCGGAAGGTCTCCATGGCGGCGTCATGCAGATGTGGGTCCGCAGTCTTGTCAGCGTCCGAACTGAACATCAGGCGGTAAAGGCCGGGATTACGCACAGCAAACGCGATACAGGCCTCGGCCCCTGCGATGAATTTCTCGCGTATGGATCGCGCGGCCATGGCGATCGCGTCCTCCATGACCTCCTGAAGCTGCACAAAGCCGATCCAGGCCAGTTCGCGCAGCAACTCCTCCCGGTCCCGAAAATGCTTGTAGGGCGCGGCGTGGCTGACGCCGGTGCGGCGCGCTACCTCGCGCAAGGTAAAAGCCCAGTTCTGATCAGCCGCCAGCATGGCGAGCGCCGTGTCGATCAGGGCGCGGCGCAGGTCGCCGTGATGATAGGGGCGGTCCTTCGTTTCACTCATTCGTGGGGCCCATGTTTACGCAAGAAACTTTCGTTGACACCAGATTGTCGGGGTTCCTATCTTTCCCGCACAAGTTTCTTCTGTAAACATAGAGGGCGCAATGTCCGATACTGCTTCAGCACAGGTCACTGAATTGCCCCGGGTTTTGTGGAGACGTTTTTTATCTGATTTAAGCGGCTAATGCATGTGATTTCTGTTGTGCATAAAAGCGTGCCTCAGCTTCTGCTGGCGGGATGTTTCCAATGGAGGACAGGAGCCGCCGATTATTGAACCAGTCGACCCATTTAAGTGTTGCCAGTTCAACAGCTTCCCTGTTTTTCCATGGCCCCTGCCGATAGATGAGTTCGGTTTTGTAAAGTCCGTTAATGGTCTCTGCCAAGGCGTTATCATAGGAATCCCCAACACTGCCGACAGAAGCAACGAGCCCCGCTTCAGCCAGTCTTTGCGTGTAGCGAATGGACACATATTGACAGCCGCGGTCGGAATGGTGGGTCACTTTTCCCTCAGGCTGTCTCTGGCACAGAGCCTGCTCAAGGGCATCCAGTACGAAGTCGGTATGAGCCGTTGAGGAGACACGCCAACCCACAATAACCCGTGCAAAGACGTCAATGATGAAGGCCACATAAACAAAGCCCTGCCATGTGGAAACGTAAGTAAAATCCGAAACCCACAGTCTGTTGGGGGCAGGAGCATGAAACTGGCGCTGCACCAGATCCTGCGGACACGGACGTTGCGGATCAGGCCGTGTGGTTCTGACCCCCTTGCCACGAATGACGCCTTTCAGCCCCATCCGGCGCATCAGCCGCTCTACCGTGCAGCGGGCGACATCCAGGCCTTCACGTTTGAGCTGATGCCAGACCTTGCGCGCTCCATAGACGCAGAAATTATCATTCCACACTCTACGGATGTCATCGCACAGTTCTTTGTCTTTCTGGCTGCGCACACACGGATTTTTCTGTCTGGCAACAGTTGCATAATAGGCAGATGGTGCAATCGACAGAACCCTGCAGATTGACCCGACACCATATGTCTGCCGATGCTCTCAATGAAGCGTGTCATGGCTTGAAGATGCGGTCGAGCTCTCCTTCCGCAAAATATGCCGACGCCTTACGCAGGATTTCATTGGCCTGCCGCAATTCGCGGTTCTCTCGCTCCAGTTGCCTGATCTTCTCTCGATCAGGCAGGTCACTCACCGCAGGCGCATTGGCACGTTCATGCAGACGGGTCCATTTTGACAGCGTGTCAGGATGAATATCCAGCTTTGGCGCTATCATCATCACCGCGGACCAGCGTGATGGATGGTTCTTCTCTTCCTCCAGAACCATACGGGCTGCACGGTCACGAAATTCAGGCGGAAAACGCTTCGATTTGTTGCTCATGAATCCTTCTTACCTCTCGGGTCGTTCTGTCTCCACAAAACCCGGGGCAATTCATTGGCCGGATCATGAGCCGGGAGCAGGGCAAGCCGCTTGAGCAGGCTATTCTTGAGATCAAGGGCGCTGCCGGTGTCATCGAATATTTTGGTGAGGAAGGCCGCCGCCTGAATGACGTGCTCATTCCGCCGCGTGTGCGCCATGTAGAACAGCGCGTGTTGCACCGGCCTGTTGGCGTGGTGGCGGCGTTTACACCGTGGAACTTCCCCATCAACCAGATTGCCCGCAAACTGGGCGCGGCGCTGGGCGCGGGCTGCGCTGTAATTGTGAAGGCACCGGAAGACACCCCGGCATCCCCCGCTGAACTGCTGCGAGCGTTTCTGGATGCAGGCGTGCCGGAAGGGGCGGTCTTTCTGGTGTATGGGGACCCGGCTGAAATCTCGGAATATCTGATTGCGCACCCGGTGGTGCGGAAAATCTCCTTTACCGGCTCAACGCCGGTGGGCAAGCATCTGGCGTCTCTGGCTGGTGCGCAGATGAAGCCCGTCGCTATGGAACTGGGTGGCCACGCGCCGGTTATTGTCTGCGCGGATGCGGATCTGGATGTTGCGGCCGAGCGGCTTTCTGCTGCCAAATTCCGCAATGCCGGACAGGTGTGCATTGCGCCCACGCGCTTCCTGCTTGAAAAAAGCATTGCCCTGGCGTTTGTGGAAAAGTTCCAGGCCCGCATGAACAGCCTGAAAATTGGCCGTGGCGTGGATGATGGCGTGACCATGGGCCCGCTGGTCAACCCGCGCCGGGTGAAAGCCCTGGAAGGGTTGGTAGAAGATGCCCGCGCCAAAGGCGGCATCTGGCAGGCTGAAACGCCCCTGCCCAACGAGGGCTGCTTCTTCCCCCCCACGCTGGTGCTGGACCCCAACCTGTCCATGCGCGTGATGCAGGAAGAACTGTTTGGCCCGCTGGCCATTGTGTCTGAATTCACGGATCTGGCAGATACAGAGGTGGTCCCCATTTTTCGGACAGGGCGATAAGCTATCATCTGGCCTGAACGAGGACGGGTTTTATGGGCAAGGTTACGCGGAAACGGTATGCGGCAGAGTTCAAGTCACGGGTTGCGCTGGAGGCGATCCGTGGGGAACTGACGCTGGCGGAACTGGCTTCGAAACATGGCGTGCATCAG
>NZ_JABCQF010000016.1 GCF_015244705.1 Gluconobacter potus | reverse complement strand
CCATACTCAATCGCTTCACGGCGCTCGGGGTCCCCCTCACACAGCCTGTCACGTAAGACAAAGTCCTGAATGGCTTCGGCACGCACAATGGACGAATTGTGCAACAGAGCCCGTTGCTACCATAAACCCGGTCTTATCCGTAAGAAATTGCCGGTCGACTATGTGAGCGGGAATTGATTTCGACTTACTCGCGCCGAGGTAACGCACTGTCCGCCTGATTTTCGGGTTTCTCACTTTCTGGTACCTCGGAAAGAAGAGACAAAAGAGTATCGGGAACAGGTTCTTTCACCACAGCACCGAACCGGGCACGCAGCGCGCGCTTCAGCCAAGACGCCAGAAAATTTTCATCTGAATACTAGGGATCTGGATTTCACTCTATGATGAAGAAGCCAGCAGCCCCGTTTCGCGTGTGGGAGCTGGTGCCGGAATAGCTCATAAGCCGATCGCGCGCGTACCTCTGACAGAACCTGGTCTTCCGGACGAACAGGAAAAGAAGAAAGTCGGTCAGGCCGGCACCGATTTGCGACCGCTTTCCATAAGTGATGCGAAGAAAAGTCTGTCGATGTTCCTCGGGGTGCCGGAAGAATCCATCGAGATCATCATACGATCCTAGAGATAAGCCTGTTGCAGTGAGGTGTTTCGATGGCATCGCTGCGCTGGCGCCACAGCGCTCGTTTTTTGCGAGGAGGCCAGAGATTCCGGACACGGTAGAGGATACGACAGAGGATACGGTAGAGGATACGCTATTAGTAAGCCCTCTATTTGTTCTTGACGGCCTCCACGTATCGGGATAGAAGCGCACCTAACACGGCCGTCTCCGCTGTTGTTCATGGACGCAAGTTCAAGACATCAAGGGGCGGCCTTCTTTTTTTTCAGGCAAATGCTTCCGCCTTATACCAAGCCCCATCTCAGTTTCGCCGATCAAGTCGCACTCCTTATACAACGGGGCTTAGGAGTTACCGACCAGGCGAAAGCAACCGATCATCTGCGCAGAATAGGTTATGGGCGGCTTTGCCCCTACCTGGAAACTTTCCAGCAGCTTGTGCCTGATCCCACTGATTCTTCCAAAACTATCCGCAGCCCACAATTCCAGGCTGGTGCCGAGTTCCGTCACGCGGTCGATCTCTACCTGTTCGACAAGCAGCTTCGCATTCTGTTCCTTGATGCGATCGAGCGGATCGAGGTGGCATTGCGGGTTGATCTCGCGCACACGTTGGGCAAGCGCAATCCGTGGGCGCACCGTTCTGTTCAGTTTCTCGATAGTCGTCGCGCAACCATCATTCTCAAACATTCTGGGCGGCCGCGTCATGACGTCTGGCTGGACAAGGCGGACGAGGCCATCCGCCGATCGCAGGAGGAATGGGTAGCGGCTTTTTTCAACACGTATAGCTCAGAACTGCCGATCTGGATGGCCGTTGAAACGTGGGATTTTGGCACCCTTTCCTGGCTTCTGGAAATGGCACATCCTAACGATCGTTCTACGATTGCAAAGCAGTACGGCTTGCTTCCCGATACGCTCGTAAGCTGGATCAGGTGCCTCGCTGGTGTGCGCAACCTCAGTGCGCATCATTCTCGCCTGTGGAACACCGGCATGGTCAATCAGCCTGCGGTCCCCAAACCATTCGAAGCGGCGACACTGGTGCACATCGGCACGGCTCCCGTGCAACGAACCCGTGTATATGGTGCAGCCGCTGTCGCAAGCTATCTCGTCAAAAAGCTGAGTGCACGTACATCATGGAGCGGCCGAATGCGAGATCACTGGATCGCGTTTCCGCGCATGCCTTTGGCGAACGCAACACAGGGCGGGTTTCTTGCAGGCTGGAATACGCTCCCGATCTGGACCTGATGCGTATGCTCAATGAAGTCTCTCACCGAGACGACGTCAGAAACCTTCTACTTCTGTCATTCTTCTGTACTCACGACTGGTCCGGTGCTAGAATCTGCCAATAGGCAGGACCGTCATGAAATCCAGACAGCCAAAAAAATCCGCCGCCTTGCATAAGGCCGCCCAACTCGCGTTGTTCCCGCTTACGGCACGTCTTCGGCGTATTCGACCGGAGCTGAATGAATGGCGCTTTTACGCGATGTCCGTTCAACCCGACTTGTTCGGCGGCGCGGCACTCGTAAGGCAGTGGGGACGGATCGGCACTATGGGATCGCAGTGCCTCGATCTCTATCCGGATGAGGGCACAGCCATAAATGCGCTGTCGAAAATGGTCCGTTATCGGCAGAAACGCGGCTATACGCTCGCCATTGGTCTGGATTAACTCAGAGGCAGAGTGTTTCCTGCATGACCCCTGCAACAAACTTCATTCATTGAGCGAATATCAGTGACCAAGGAGGTATCGTTTGGCGTGTGAGAGGCTCACAGGGTCGTGAATAAGATGCAATCAATATAATGATTGCATTACGATATCAATTAAGTGCAATCATCCTTCTTGGAGAGGAAGGATGATTCCGTGGCAAGTCTGACAATCAGGAATTTAGACGATACTCTTATCAGTGCTCTGAAGCGCAAGGCCGGCGCATCGGCGCGATCCGTCGAAGCCGAACTGAGAATTGCGCTGAAGGCGTGGGCAGACCAGCCCGCCATGATGCAGGTCGAGGCAGTTTCACAACGCTTGCAGCAGGCGATTGCCCTCGCAGAAAACGGTCGGGCCAGCGCTTTCTCGACACGTCCACCATATAGCGCCGCGCGCCTGGCTGACGCGATCGGAGAAGATCACGTCACGCCTGTTGCACAATGGATTGAGGGGATAGCTGAGCCCAGCCTTTCCCAACTCAAGGCCATTGCCGCTTACTGCTCGGTATCGGCAGACTGGCTGGCTTATGGCGAGGGCACCCCATATCTTTGCGAGTATGACCGAATTCCAGAGAATGCCGGTCAAGGGGTCCTGTGGCTGCTCGATGCAGACCCCCAAACCCTAAAAACACACCTTCAGGGGCTCCGGTTCATCCGATGCGCCGGCGAACGTGGTGGATTGCTCCTGGTGAAACAGTGGGCCGACAAGGATCTGGTTATCCGCACGCCTTACGTTGTATCCGAGGACACGGGCGGGGGCGGTCGGAGTTCCCTGCGTAATCTTACTCAGGTCTGGCACCTGCTTTATCAGGTCTACAGCGAGTGCGATCTGGCCCCGGATCTCGCAATCACGAGCCACATCGCAAGCGAGCGCACCTACCGCCAGCTTCAGGACGGTTGGCACAACCCGTCAGCACTGCTTCACGACCTGTCCTCCCTGCCGTGGTGGGAAGACATTTGGGATTCCAATGAGTTCGCACGGAGCAATTACTGGCCGGGATGGAAAAAGCTCTGCACGGATCTGTACGAAGAAATTTCTGACAGTAAGAGCGCATCGAACATTCGGGAGTCGATCGAAAGCGGTGAGCATCCGCTTTTGAAAGAAATCGAGAACGCAGCCCTTCTAGGGAAGCTCGATACGTGAAACAGTTCGCCTGTCACTTCAGACCAAATACATCTGTTGTGCAAAATCTATATGATCTCAGACCCGCGTATATTGGATGGTGGCAAGTTTTTTTCGTTTGTCCGCAAATGAATAACCATAAAATCTGTTTCCATCACCTGCACCGAAACGATAACGTCGGATCAGAATCATCAAGCAGACAAACAAGCCTTGCGTCACACGCAATATGCTGAACAACGTAGCAGGGAAGAGAGGGATCGGACGAATGAGCAAACGCAAATCACCGCCTGAACAGAGTGAGCTTGTGCTTTCTCCGACAACCGCGCGCGTCATCCAGCTCTCGGCCGAAATCCAGGCAACACCGCCTGACGACATTGAGTTCATGCACACGGTCCTCTGCCAAGTTGGACTCCCCCGCAAAAGGACGAAGGAAACGCGCTTCGAGCGAAACAATGGCAAGGCGTCCCTGCTCATTACAGCCGGCGAAATGTACAACGACGGTCATTGGGAAAAGCTCTTCGTTCCCTATGGGACAAAGCCACGCCTGGCCCTCTTCCATATCAGTACCGAAGCCATCCGGACCAAATCGCGCACTGTCGCGGTCGGCCGGACCATCAGCGAATTCATGAAACGGCTGAACATCAGCCAGAACGGCCCATCCCGTGAGGCATTCAGGGCACAGATGAACGCCTTGTGCGCCTGTGAAATGAAGCTCGGTTACGGGTCGCGCAATCTGAACGCCCGACCGGTAGACGAATTCGATGCGTGGACCAAAAACCTCGCTAAAGACAGCACGATCGAACTGTCCGAGAAATTCTGGCACGAGTTGAAAGAAAACGCCGTTCCCCTTGATCCTCGTGCGCTTGAGGGCTTGCAGCATTCCGCACTGGCACTCGACATCTATACGTGGCTTGCCCATCGGCTTCATCGCGTGCGGGGATCTGGTGAACGGCTGACCTGGTCCAACCTTCGGCTACAGTTTGGGCAGGAATATACGGACGACAAGAATTTCAAGAAGGCATTCCTGATAGCCTTGCGACAGGTTTCGGCTGTTTATCCGGATGCGAAGCTGGAACAGGTTCGAACGGGTCTGAGGCTGATCGCATCGCCACCTCCTGTCCCGCGACAGACCGTTGTCTCTTTCCAAAAAGTAATTGGGTCAGAGGCTTAACTCAAAAATTCGGGTATAATGGGCGGTGCAATCACCACCCTTTGGACAGCGTGTCTCCCGGTTTATCACGGTGCAATCACCACCCTTTTTGGAGCGATTCCGACATCTTCGGTGCGGTGCAATCGCCACCCTTTTTCCAAGCGGATCTCCGCAGGAAAGACGGTGCAATCACCACCCCTTTTATCCGCCTCACAGCCACCAAAAACACGGTGCAATCGCCACCCTTTTTGGAGAAAGGCTCGCCTCTGTGGATAAAAAAGTTATCCCGGTGCAATCGCCACCCGGATGCGGTGCAATCGCCACCCCCAAAGACGGTGCAATCGCCACCCGTAAGGACGGTGCAATCACCACCCCCCTAAAACCGGTATGATTCCCGATAAATAAACCGATAGGTTTTTCCGGTAGTTGCCTGCGGTTTTCCGGTGGAATTGTGGACAGTCGCCCAAGGGCGAACGCTCGAAGCGTGTGGACAGCTCTTCGACCTGCCCACACGCTCCGGCTCTGACCACAATTCCACCGGAAAACTTCAATAAGATTTTTTTTGATAGATTTAAGAGGAGGGCGCCGCTCGCCTTCGGCGCGGCGCTATGCGCAGACCTGGGAGGAAACGAAGAATGGGTTTTCTGAGAGACATTCTGATTATCAGGGAGCGAAAACGACTGCGGCGCGAGAAAGCCGCTGTCGCTAAGCGATTAGCTGTTTCCCCGATGTTCAAGAACACATTCGCGGCCGATCGGGTGCTCGCTGATCGTATGCAATCGAACGGGGTTCCGCGGTGGAAACGAGCCCTCATGATCTTCTTACTCAGATAGTGCCCAGGTAGCAGCACATGGTCATATCCGGCCTATAAGCCGTTCTGATGCGAGTCTGTTTTTTCGCGGGATACTCTCCCCCTAGGCAGGGTTATCGACATGACACCCGAGGATATTAGCCGCGAACCGACGGACTATGACCGCGCCGGCATGGACTGATGAAATAATCTGGATGAGGCCACGCGGCATTTTTGGACGAGCTCGCTGGCAATACCGTTCGGACTGTTGACACCAGGCAGACATTCAAACGTGAAACCAGTTGGGAAATAGCAACGGTGAGCGCGGGCCGGTACGACAATGCCGTTCTCCTCTTAAAAATGGTGTCTCATAAGACGATCGTTAAACGGACACTTTCAAAAGACGTGACAACGGAACGAAAACCCTAGACAAAGGATGTCTCATTTAGGTGGTACGGTAATTTTCTCAAAAGGGGGGGGGGCTTTACGTTACATGATGCTGATTGGCTACGCCCGTTGTTCACGGGACACTCAAGATCTGGCAGCGCAACGCGCTGCTCTCGCGACGCTCGGCGTGGATGAAGATCGCATCTATGTCGATTTTGGGTATTCCGGCACGAAGCGAGAACGGCCGGGTCTCGACCAGGCACTGGCTGCGGTGAGGCGGGGTGATACGCTCGTTGTGCCAAAACTTGATCGCCTTGCCCGGTCAGTGCCCGATGCGCGAAGTATTGCCGAGATGCTGACCTCCAAGGGAGCGAAGCTGGCAATCGGATCGAACGTCTATGACCCGACTGACCCAATGGGCAAGATGTTCTTCAATGTCTTGGCCACGTTCGCAGAGTTTGAAGTGGATCTTGTCAGGCAGAGAACTCGCGAAGGCATGTTGATTGCAAAACAAAAAGGTAAACTGAAAGGAAAACAGCCAAAGCTTAGTGTAAGACAGCAACAGGAATTACGGCGAATGCACGAAACGGGAGAGTATTCTATAAGCGATTTGGCTGATGTATTCTCAATATCCCGTCCAACAGTATATAGAACCATCAAAAGAAACGTGGAATAAATATTTCAATCATGTCAGTTCGTATTTTATAATGAGACAAAAATATAAAAAGTGACACAAAATTATTGAGGGCTAAATCAGCCTGAAATCTCGCGTTTCCGAACGAAAAAAAAATAGAGAATACCACATAAAGTATATCGTCGTTCGCGACTGATCGTTTTCTTTACATTATTCACGTCTCCGTGATGTATGAGCGCTGTCGAATGCTGAATCTCATATAAAATGGCGAAAAACAGCCATTTTCTTTAAGATAAATTTTTGTGATCTTCGTTTGGAACGGACTTTTTGAGTTGCGAGATATGAGAAAAAATAGATATTTCTACAAGGCGATATTATCCGATTCAGTCAGATCGCTGACGAACGGATGTCCCGAGCGTGAGGTCTCGTCGTCGTCATGCAGAATTCTTCGGTCTTGCCAAAAGTTAACACCCCGGTTTGTTTGCCTGCTGGCTCTCTCCGCGTTCAGGAGAAGGGCATAGTAGGAAGGGGGATTGTCACTTGCTGGAACCGTTCGAGCTGGCCGACATCAAAGCCGGACTTCGGGACGGCGGGAAAATATTGGGTGTCTTCATCGTTGCTCGGCCTGACATCGATGAAGGGTCTGTCTTCGTGGTCTATTTCCGCACAGACTGGACGCAGAGCCGTACGTTCAGGATTCTTTCCAGATTCCGCACCGAGGGAGTACGAACATACAAAAACCTTGGAAGTCTCTATAAGACTATTCGCGGCATCGGGTACGAAGGGCGGATCACGATTTACCCGTCTGGGGACCCCGCGCTTAATACCTTCGTGGGCGTCCTTCCAGAAGACCTCGGCGACAATCCCGCAGGAACGATTACGTCAGAAGGCTACAAAGAGTAAATTAAGGAGCGTACACTTTGCTTTTGTTGCAATTGTATTATCGTTTGCAGCAGGCAAAGTGTACGCGCAGCCTCTACCTATTAAGGATTTCGGTGAACTTGCACTGAAATGCGGCCCAAATGTCGCTCCTGTTACTCTCGCCTCGATCGCGCAGACTGAATCAGGCTTCAATCCGTTTCTGATACACGACAATAATACCAAAAAAGCGTTCAATCTGGGCACTGATGTTGAGGCAGCCGAGACGGCAACTAGTCTGATCGCGGCTGGGCATTCGGTTGATCTCGGGATTATGCAGATCAATTCGCATAATCTGCCCGCCCTTGGTTTGAAGGTTCAGGATGCCTTTGATCCCTGTGTGTCTATTGGAGCAGCCTCAATCATCCTGTCTGATGCCTATGTGGGTGGTGAGAACCACGAAGCCCAGCAGCAGGCGCTACGGGTAACAATCTCTCAATACAATACCGGAGATACACAGCGCGGTTTTACGAATGGCTATGTGGGCAAGGTGGAAGCATCTGCTCGCAAGGTTGTTCCTGCGCTCGATGTAGGCATGGGTCAGAGCGACATTCCAGCCGCTCCCCAGCCCCAGCAGGTTGCGGCCCCAGTCGACCCGAACGCACCCCCGGCGTGGGACGTGTGGGGCAGCTTCGAATACAGCACGGCGTCTGAGACAGAGAAAAAAGCGGAAAATCCGCGTGCGTCTGACGCTGCGTTGTTTGTCCAGGCCACGAACAGTTCGGCCATTTTTCCGCAACTGCGCAAGGAATAAGCTATGCTGTCGTCCATTCATAATTATCCGCGTCGAAATATGTGCTTCAGGCAGGGCGTGGCTGCCTGGATGCTTGCGCTGCTGACAGTTCTGCCGGCTGTTGCTCACGCACAGACTGTATCTGGCGGAGCCGCGCCGACAACAATGGTCAATAATGTCTGCACATTTATTCTAGGCCAATTTGGCCAAAGCATTGCGGTATTGGCAATCGCTGCGGTCGGGCTGGCGCTGATGTTTGGCCGTGCCTCCCTGATGGTTTTCGCCTGTGTCATTGGCGGCATCATCATCATGTTCGGATCTGCCTATCTTGGGGCAACACTGACGGGAAGCTGAGGCATGGAGAAGCTGGAAGAAGATATCCTATTCCTGGCTGCGACACGTCCGGCGCTTGTTGCAGGGGTTCCGTTGCCGCTTGTCGCAGTATTCATGATGCTTGCGGGTTTTATTATCGTGCTTATCCAGAACCCGCTTTACGAAATACTGATAGTTCCGTTGTGGTTCGGAGCAAAATTACTCGTCTCAAGAGACTATAATGCAGTTAATGTCGCTTTCATTTACCTTCGAACGGCAGGAAGATCCATTGATAGTGCAGTATGGGGTGGAGCTTCTGTCTGTCCTAATCCGCTGAAGGTTCCTAAACGCGGCAGGGGGATGCTCTGAATGTTTGGTAAATCCGGACATGCTGAACGTTCTGGCGAAGTATATTTGCCCTATGTTGGGCATATAGCGCAGGATGTTGTGCTTCTTCGTGATGGGTCTGTCCTAGCAATGGGGCACGTTAAGGGCGTGCCGTTTGAACTGGAAGAACCGGCTGTTCGGAATGGTCGCAAGCGCAATTTGAATACAGTGCTCCGCAATATTGCCGATGATAATGTGACCGTCAGCACGCATATGATCCGGCATCCAGATGTGCCGGATCTCCCGGAAACAGATTTTCGTTCAGATTTCGCAAGAAAAATGTCGAATGCGTACAAAGAAAGAGTGCTGGAAGGACGGTTATATAGAAACGATTATTTCCTGACGATCACCGTCACGCCTCGGAATGCGCTCGGAAAGATGGGCAGTAGGTTGCTGCGGGTCGGAAAGGGCCACGCATCAGAGGGAAGTGAGGCTACTGTCAGACAGCTTGAGGACGTCTGGCAGATCGTATCCTCTGCTTTAGATAGCTACGGGGTGCGTCGCCTCGGCCTGCGGGAACGCAATGGGGTAGTCTTTACCGAAATAGGTGAGGCACTGCGCCTCATCATTTCTGCCCGGTGGATGCCCGTTCCTGTTGTGTCTGGATCTCTAGGAGCATCAATTTACACGGATCGGGTAATTTGCGGGAAAAGAGGGGTCGAGATCCGGTCTTTGGATAGGAGCTTCGTGGGGGGAATCTTTTCATTTCGGGAGTATCCGGCTCGCACACGACCAGGAATGCTCAATGCGTTGTTGAGCGTCGAATTTCCAGTGGTGGTCAGCCAATCTTTCGGGTTTTTGACCCGAGCACAGGCCGACGACAAGTTGACACTCAAGTCGAACCAAATGGCAAGTTCTGGAGACAAGGCCACCAGCCAACTCGATCAGCTTGCTGATGCTGTAGATAAACTGATTTCAAATGAATTTGTCTTTGGCGCGCATCACTTTTCCCTCGCCGTGTATGCTGACGACTTGGTCCAGCTCGGCGAGCGTAGCGCCCGTGCTCGTGCGCGATTGACTGATGCTGGCGCAGTTGTCGTTCAGGAAGGGATAGGGCAGGAAGCTGCCTTCTGGTCTCAGTTGCCGGGAAACTGGGAGTTTCGGACGCGTCCCGGCAGCATCAATAGCAGCAATTTTGCCGCTCTCTCCACGTTTGACAACTTCCCGGTTGGCTCCCGAGACGGATATTGGGGGACAGCGATTGCGCGCTTTCGCACAGATGGCGCAACCCCTTATGACTATGTGCCGCATGTCAAGGATGTTGGCATGACAGCCATCTTTGGGCCGATTGGATCGGGTAAGACCACGTTCCTGATGTTTGTCATGGCCATGATGGAACAGGCACTGTCAGCCGTAAATGGGGCTGTTGTATTCTTCGACAAGGATCGAGGTGGGCAGCTCCTGGTTCTTGCAACGGGTGGGACGTATCTCGTCCTCAAGCGAGGTGTCTCGTGTGGCTTAGCCCCGCTGCGCGGCCTGCAAGGGACAGCCGATGATATTGAGTTTCTGCGGCACTGGATCACGGGGCTGATCGAAAGTGACGGTAAGGGTGCGATTTCGTCTGAGGACGCGAAACGCCTTCAGCGCGGGATTGCGCGCCAGATGTCTTACCCCGTGGAAATGCGATCTCTTGCAGGGCTGCGCCAGTTCCTCCTTCATGGTCCAGAGGAAGGAGCAGGGGCCAGGCTCGAACGGTGGTGTCGTGGGGGAGCCTTGGGCTGGCTGTTCGACGGGGAAACCGATGAAGTTGATTTGTCGAGTTCCATAACGGGTTTCGATCTGACAGCGTTTCTCGATCATGACCAGATATGCGCTCCAACTGCCGCGTATCTGCTTTATCGGATCGAGAAGGTTGTGGATGGTCGCCGCTTCCTCATGAGCTGCGACGAGTTTAGGGCCTATCTACTGGACCCCAAATTTGCTGCCGTGATCGATAAATTTCTGCTTACCGTTCGTAAAAACAATGGAATGCTGATTCTGGCAACGCAGCAACCAGAGCATGTTCTGGAATCCAAGTTGGGTTCTTCGCTTGTTGCGCAGTGCATGACGAAGATCCTCTACCCGTCGCCCACGGCTGACCGGCACGCTTACATCACGGGATTAAGCTGCACTGAGGGCGAATATCGCGCGGTACGCGAGGGGATGGTGGGTGATCCAAAGCGATTTCTCATGAAAAGGGAAAACGGCAGTGTCATTTGCGAATTCGATCTCTCTTCCATGCCGGAATACATCGCAGTTTTGTCCGGTCGTGCCAACCGAGCGAACTTCGCAGAGCGGTTGAGAGAGGAATACGGGGACAATCCGAGTCAATGGCTCGATCATTTCATGGCCCGTTATCACGAAGCGAAAGATTGAGAGCGAGGGGAGGGCACAATGAAGGTATATGGTCTGGTTGCACTGGTATCGCTTTCTAGTGTTGGGCTGCATGAAGCAAGAGCGCAAGTCGCTGTCTTTGATGATCAAAGTATCGCTCAAAGCGTCACAAATACGACGAATGAAATAAAGCAAATGGTGAGCGAACTTCAGCAGCTACAGGCGGAATATACGCTTCTACAGAACGTCCCGAATGTGGCGACCGGGATGTTTACAAGCTTCAATAGTGCTAATTTACAAAACCCGTTGCCGACAGTCAGTCAGGCAGCCGGACAAATCACAGGCACGGCGAATACGCTGAACAGTTACGGACAGCAGTTCGCCAGTTTGAATAAACACAGTGCCTCGGGAAATGATCCGGTCGCGCAATCCTACACACAGCGGACGACATCGCTTGCCAATATTCAAGGAGTTGCAGCTCAAAACCTTGATTCTATCAATCAACGGCTCGCGAACCTGGACGAGATGAAGCAAGAACTGTCGAACGCAAAAGACATTACTCAGATTTCGGCTATCAACGGACGTATCGCGGTCGAAAACCACGCCATCCAGGCGCAGGCAGCCGCCGCTCAGAATCTTCAAATGATGGCCCAGGCGCAGATGCAGAACCAGATGTTGCAGGATCAGGAGGCTGCGCGTCAGGAGGAAGTCAACGCCGCAAACGCGCGATTGGGGAATTAGGAAACTATCATGCGGAAAATCATGCTGGCGATTGGTGTCATGGCGATATGGAACGGCGGGAGCGCTACAGCTAGTCCAAGCCGTGATCGTGCGGAACACACGGTGAGTTGGTACGCCGCGCATCGTAGCGAGGATGTGCAGGTGCTGCATGAATGTCAGAACGATCGGACGTTCGAAAACTATCCCGATTGCAAGAATGCTGCCGCTGGGGATGAACTCTATACGGGCAAACAACGCCAGGCGACCGGACCGGATAGCTCTGTCCTGTTCACCAATGGGCCATTGCGCGCGGCCGAACTTGCGAAATGTAAGCTGTCCAATCCCCGTATTCGTCCCCCCAAGGCTGATTGCGATGCTGCGGCCCGCATCCAGACTGAGGTCCAGAACGGAAAGTCTTAGTAAATCGGAGAACGTCTGTGGCTACGACAACGGTATATGAAGACATTAACAGTAGTCTTACGAGTGCATTCGATAATGGAATGAACTCTACTGTAAGTAATGTTCTAAGCGCCGTAGCAACGCCGTTCACATCTCTCATCGTATTGTGGGTCATCGTAACGGGAATGCTTGTGATGCGCGGTGATATAGATACACGAAGAGGAGTTATAAGAATAGTTAGAGTGTCTCTTGTCTCTGCATTTGTGTTGGAATCTGGTATATACAACTCATATATTGTTAATTTCTTTCACACAGGATTGCCGGAATGGACGGCATCATCTGTGTCAGGCGGTTCAGTGTCGTCGACCCCGCAGCTGCTTGATAAGATATGGGGCGACATCTCCGGATATTCACTGAAAATAGATTCCCAGCTTTATCCATACCAAATATTCGATATGATTGAGCTTGCAATTATAGCATTTTGCGATGCCGTTATTCTCGGGGTTGTATTTGCCGTTTACATATGCGCGCACGTTATGACGGATATTATCGTGACGATAGGGCCGTTTGTAGTAGCTGGGTTCCTGTTCGACGCGACACGCAATATCTCGGAAAGATGGGTGGGAAAATTGGTCGGTTTGGCCTTGCTAGCTGCATTGGTGGACGTCGCCATGTTGATTGTTGCGCAAGGCATCAGTGACTACATGACGCAGACAAATATAAATGCAGTTTCGTCTTCTGGAACTCCAAGTGTTGCAATAGATATTATGTTTGATACCATGATATTTATTGCTGTCAGCGCATTTATAATACTGATGCTTCCATCAGCGGCGGCATTTATTGGCGGCGGAATTTCAGTAAATCCTGCCGGGGCAATCATGAATACGGTCATCGGTGGAACTACGGCCGGAGTTGGGACCATCGCAAAAGCGGGTGCCAATATAGGTAGAAAAGCTTCAAAGTAAAAAATAGGTTTACGTTTCAGAATAAAAGGGGAGTGGGGCGGATGATAAAGATCCGTATTAGTATTTCTGTACTTATGCTCTCTGTTTTATCAGCGTGCGCAAGTCATGACCCGTTGCCAAAATGTAAAGGAGCGACATTTGCCTTGAATGCAGGGCACTGGCACCCGACAGAAGCGGATCTCAAAAGGCCACAGGAGCGTGGGTATAAATGACAAATAACGAATTTACCCCGCCCGTTCCGAACGAAAAGTTGGCGGAACATTATGAACAGGTCGAGACGTTTCAGAAAGCACGGGTCCGTTCCGTTGTGCGGATCAACAAATTTCTGCTGGCGGGACTTGCGGTGTCGATGATTGCCAACATGGGGCTGGCATGGTCGATCGGAGCATTGCTACCACTTGAAAAATTGGTTCCGATGCCCCTTTGGGTGCGTCCTGATGGGACCGTGGACAGCGAAATATCGATGTCGCGCTTGCCGAAGACGATGGACGAAGCGGTCATCAACTCAGCGGTCTGGCAGTACGTGCGACTGCGTGAGGGTTATACCTACGCAACAGCCCAGTATGCGTATGACACCGTGTCTCTCATGAGTTCGGATCAGGTGCGCGACCAGTATCAAAGCTGGTTCAATTTCCCAAATCCGAAGTCCCCGCAGGTGACTGTCGGTAAGAAAGGCCAGATTGACGTCGAAGAAGTGTCACTGGCGCCAATTGGTAATAGCGTCATTCAGGTGCGTTTTCGACGTACTGTGTCGATGGATGGTCAGCGACCACAAGTTACGACCTGGACGGCAACCGTCCAGATCCTGCGCCTGACCGATCTCCCCGCTAAAGCACGTCTGAATAATCCAGGCGGTGTGATCGTCACGTCCTATCAGTCGTCAGAGGATGGGGTATAATGAAGTATCTCGCTGCTGCCGCATTCCTCGCGGCGACATATTTGTCTGTGATGCCGGCTTTTGGAGAGCAAGACCCGCTACCAAGTCGGCATGATACCAGAATGCGTTATGTCCCGTACGTAGCAGATCAGGTTGTCCACCTATCCACGGCTGTAGGGGCGACGCTCGTTATCGGGTTTGGCGCACATGAAACTGTCGATCGCGTGGCGGTAAGTGATAGCATTCATCTGAAAGCCGCTCCCGCCGGAAATTATCTGTTTTTCAAGGCCACCAATGGTCTGAGCCTTCAGCCGGTTGTCGTTCTCACGCGCAACGACACAGGTCAGGAGCGCAGATATGTTTTTGAAGTCCAGACTGTTACGGGGGCGTCGCTCGCAAACTCAACGGACGGAGTTTACTACAGCGTCCAGTTTACCTACCCGGCGGATGAAGCAGCGGCGCGCCGCGTGGCGGCTCTTGCACGACAAAAACAAGAACAGGCCCAAGCGGAAGCGCGCGCAAAAGTACTAGAACTTCAACTTGCGCATGAACGAATGGAGCGGGAAACAAAAGATCCAAATTTTGGAACAAAAAATTGGAAATACATTGCTAAAGGTGATCGCTCCATCACGCCACTGGAAGTATGGGATAATGGAAATATTACCATCTTCCGGTTCCCGGGGAATGTACGTCTTCCCTCTTTGTTCACCATAAACCCGGATGGCAAGGAAGCTACGGCCAATTATAGCGTGAAGAACGATCCGGCTGGGTGGGGCACGCTGATGATCGCCGACCATTTGGCTCCGGCGTGGCGTCTTCGGGACGGAGATACCGTTTTGTGTGTCTTCAATAAGGCGTTCGATCCGGTCGGCCACAATCCCGGCACAAATACGATCAGCCCGAACGTGGTCCGTACGCTGAAGGAGGCGGCCCAATGAGCGAGAATCAGACCAATGATAGCCCGGTCAATGAGGGTGGCTCTCTCGTATCTGGAAATAACCGCCGCGAACTGACTGCGTGGCAGAAGGTGGGCATTGCGGCGTTGGTTGTAGTGGTACTGCTTGGCTTCATCTGGTTGCGTGCTCTCGACAAAACGAAGAAGCTCAATGAGCAGCAGCCAAACCTGCCTGTAGTGTCTCAGGGACAGAAGCTACATAGCGCACCGCTCACAGCTCCTCCCGCTCCGGCTCTTCCGATGCCCGTGCCACCGCCACCACAGGCGTCCCGTGGGTTCTTCCCGACGCCTCAAGAGCATCACGAGATGACGCCGGCCGAGAGCCCAATTTTTGCTGCTTCCGGTAGCAGTGCGGGCAGTGTCTCGTCGTCTGCTGCGCCAGCCAGTCCACAAGCGGTTGTCGCCAATGGTGGGGAAGCTGCCCATCAGGCAGGACCGCAGGATGATAAATCCCTCGCTGTTCGTCTGAAGCCGACGGTGCTCGACCAGGCTAAAGCACATATGTTGCCGCATCCGGATTTTTTGGTGACGAAGGGCACGATCATTCCGTGCATTCTTCAGACCAAGCTAAACACTCAGCTTGCTGGCTACACAAAATGCGAAATTCCCGTGGACGTGCGGAGCACAACAGGGAACGTGGTCCTTATGGATAAGGGAACGATCGTCACGGGCGAAATGCAGCATGGTTTGATGCGTGGTGAAGATCGGGCATTCGTGATCTGGGACAGGGCGGAGACCCCGGAGCATGGCATCATTGAACTGGACTCACCCGCAACGGGGGAGTTGGGTGAGAGCGGCATAAAGGTGACGGTAAACAATCACTGGTGGGCGCGCTTCAGCAGTGCCATCCTTTTGAGCGTGATCCAAGGTGGCCTGGATGCAGGGGTGGAATTGGCATCGCGGGTTGGTAGCAACAATAGCGGTGCGTATTTCAACTCTTTTCAGTCAAATGGTCAGACTGTCGCAAATACAGCATTGCAGGCTGACATAAATATTCAACCGACAGGCGAAAAAGCACAAGGAAAAACGGTCGCAATATTTGTCGCTCGTGATCTCGATTTTTCTGACATCTATGATCTCAGGCCCACGGTAGGTATCAATGCTCAATGAAGCCGCTGTTCAGCTTCGGTTTCTGATGCAGCCGCTTGCGGGATGGCTCGAAGACCCGACAACGGAAGAGGTCTGCGTCAATAAACCGGGAGAAGTCTTTGTTCGACAGAGGGGTATATTCACTCGGCATCCCCTTCCTTTGACCTTTGCGGATCTCGAAGATATCGCGATCTTGGCGGGTGCTCTGCGCAAGCAGGACGTGGGAGAGCGGCATCCACTGTGCTCTACGGAGCTGCCGAACGGCGAACGTCTGCAAGTGTGCTTGCCCCCGACCGTACCGGCCGGCACGGTAAGTCTGACGATCCGGCGGCCAGGCAGTCATGTCGCCGCTCTTACCGCGGTCACGAAGCGATATGACATCTCGCGCTGGAACCGCTGGGACAAGCGGACCGAAGCCGAACAGCGACGGCATGAAGAGGTTTTGAAATGTTATGATGACGGAAATCTGGAAGCCTTTCTGACGGCATGCGTCCGCAACAAGTTGACCATCCTGCTATGCGGAGCGACAGGGTCCGGCAAGACAACCATGTCTAGGACGCTGATCTCGGCGATCCCCTTGGGTGAGAGACTGATAACCATAGAAGACTCTCTGGAATTGATAGTTCCACATCCTAACCATGTGCGGCTGCTGTATTCCAAAGGGAGCACAGGGATAAATACGGTTGGGCCGAGCGATCTACTGGAAGCGTCTTTGCGTATGCGTCCAGACCGTATTCTGCCGCAAGAGTTGAGGGAAGGCGTTGCGGCCTGGACCTATCTTAATGAGGTTGTCTCAGGGCATCCGGGCTCAATTTCCACCATTCACGGCGCCAATCCCGTGCAGGCATTTAAGAAATTATTTGCCCTTATCAAAGGTTCACCTCAAGGCGCGGCTCTGGAAGACAAGACCCTTGTTGAAATGCTCTCGGCTGCGATTGATGTGATCGTGCCGTTTGAGACGATGGGCGCGGTATATTCCATCGGAGAAGTATGGCTGGCTGCTGATGCGCGTCGGCGGAATGAAACCGTGGCGGACCTACTGTCAAAATACTGAGGGTGTCGATATGGCGTTTGAAACCAAGTCGATTGTCCTGACTTCAAGGATTGTTTTCAGTGTAGCGATAGTTTTGGTGTCGTGGACTGTCGTTGCATCAGTCGTATTCTTAAAAGGAACGGGTTTGTTGGGCTCGTTCGCGCATCCATTTTATCAATGGTGGTTATATTTTCTTTACGGCCGAGATAACCCGGTCGTTGTGCTGTGGCTCAAGATCGGCGCGGGTGCGGGCAGCATTGTGGTGGTGTTGATACTGCTGGCAGTGGCTTTGCGGCGTGGTGCAATTGGTCCGTCGCTTCGGCGTTCCATCTTCAGTCGAAGGCAGCCGCCGATCCGTGGCGTGACTGAGAATCACGGCTATGCCGACTGGATGACGATGAAGCAGGCCAGGAAGCTCTTTCCGTGCCCTTCTCCGGACTACGGGGGGGTGGTTGTTGGTGAAGCATACCGTGTCGATGAAGATCCGCGCGCAAAAATGCCTTTTCATCCTAAAGATCCAAAGACTTGGGGACAGGGCGGGCGGGCTCCACTGCTTATAGACCCCTGCGAAACGGGGTCGACCCATAGCCTCGTTTTTGCCGGACCGGGATCGTTCAAATCAACATCGGCAGTCACCACACTGACGACATGGACAGGATCAGCAGTGGTCCTTGATCCAAGCACGGAATTGGGTCCAATGCTCCGGCCGTTCCGTTCCAGGACGCTGGAGCATCAGGTTTATGAACTGCGGCTCGGTGGAGATATCGGGTTTAATGTTCTCGACTGGATCGACATTCATTCTCCCGAAGCTATTACAAATATACAGGATGTCGTGTCATGGATCTGTCGAGAGAGTAGTTCAAAAAAAGACAATAATAATGAGTTTTTTGATAAGCAGGGCCGAAACCTTGTGACGTGTTTATTGGCGCACATGATGTTTGATCCGGATCTACCAGACGAAGAAAAGACGTTGCGGACGCTGAGAAGCGGGGTTTGCACGCCGCAGGAAGAAATGAGGAATCTGCTCAGCACGATTCATGCGAACAGCCCGTGCGCCTATGCGAGCCAAATAGCCGGTGCGCTTAAAGGATTGGTCGATGAAACATTTTCGGGTGTGTACGGCAACGCCGATGACAAGACATCTTGGCTCAGTAATCCCGCCTTTGCTGACCTCGTGTCCGGAGACAGTTTTCGGTCGTCCGATCTTATCGACGGTAAGACGGATATTTTCGTCCAGTTGCCCTTGCGAGCCTTGGAAAACACACCGGAAATCGGCCGCACAATCATTGGAGCCTTGCTGAACGCTGTTTATGAGGCGGATGGTCATATCCAGAATCGTGTCCTTTTCCTGCTGGATGAGGTTGCCCGTCTTGGGCGGATGCGAATCATGGCAACAGCGCGGGATGCTGGTCGGAAATATGGCATCACTCTGAGGCTGCTTTACCAGTCGGTCGGCCAGCTTGAAGAACAATGGGGGCGCGAGGGAAAGCGCGCATGGTACGAGGCGGCTGCACATCGGACATATGTTGCGATCTCTGACCTCGATACGGCCAAGGAACTGGAAGAAACCTTTGGTCAATATGGCGTCATGGCGACATCCGAGGGCAGCAACTCCGGCACGTCCGGAAAGGGGTGGGAAGCCAGTAACCGCTCACGCGGTGCGAACTCCAGCTACCATGAAATCAGTCGTCCGCTGATCCGTCGGGAAGAGTTGCTGAATGACACTAGGGTGGATGAAGCGTTTGTGGTGGTTCGGGGTGGCCGCCCATTGCGCTGTGGAATGCCGATCTATTTCCGACGGCCCGAAATCAGGGAAAAAATTGCAGCCAATCGGTTCAATAAGCTTCCTACCTGAGCGTTGCGGAGCGCTCTGACACAGTTGAGGCTGCTTCGCTTTATGATTGCGAAATGCTGGCCTCAACAGCGAGAGGGATGAAGTTGGGTTGCCAAGGGCATGGGGAGGTAAGTGCTTCGTCGCCAGGATCAACTATCAGTGCGTTGGTGACTCTCCGTTTGAATTATATAGATGTTCGGTCTAATTAAATCAGTATGAATCCTGCCACTCCTTCCCGTCGTCGCGGACGTCCACCGAAGGCAACGGCCGGATTCAACGAGACGCGCGCATCACTGGTGCGGGCTGGCTTGGTAGCGCTGACAGAGAAAGGTTTTTCCGCAACCGGTCTCGACGAGGTGCTAAAGGTGGTCGGGGTACCTAAAGGCTCGTTCTATTACTATTTTGAAAGCAAGGAGGCTTTTGGCGCCGAACTGATTGATCACTATGGTCATTATTTCGCACGCAAGCTGGATCGGTTCTTTGCCGATGATGGCCTCTCGCCGTTGGATCGGCTGAAAGCTTTCATGGTCGATGCAGAGGCAGCAATGGAGCGCTTTGCGTTTTCGCGCGGCTGTCTTGTTGGCAATCTGGGGCAGGAGATGGGTGCGCTTCCAGAAGCCTTTCGTCAGAAACTGAGTGATATTTTTGCAGACTGGCAACGGTGCACGGCCCTGTGTTTGCGCGCAGCGCAGGCAGCAGGTGAGATCCGCAACCATCATGATGCCGATCATCTTGCCGCGTTTTTTTGGATCGGCTGGGAAGGAGCAGTTCTCCGCGCCAAGCTCGAACGCAACAGTACCCCACTTAGAACCTTCGCAGAGGGATTTCTTGCGATGCTCCGCACCTGATCCCTTTTTTTCGGCAACACTAGACGATCGGTCTAATTATAAAGGAGGCACGGCACTATGAGCACATTTCGGGCGATCGTGATCGAGAAAAACGACACGAGTCAGATCGTTGGACTGAAAGATTTCAGCGAGGCGGATTTGATGGACGGAGACGTCACGTTTCGAGTGACGCATTCCACGGTCAACTATAAGGATGGCCTGGCTCTGACAGGCAAGGCTCCGGTCGTCCGGCGCTTTCCCATGATCCCGGGCATTGATGGTGCTGGCGTAGTTGAAGCATCAGGTCATCCGGATTTCCGCGTCGGCGACCAAGTCATCCTGAACGGCTGGGGAACGGGTGAAACACATCTCGGTTCTTATGCCGAGAAAAGCCGTGTCAAAGGGGATTGGCTCGTACCCTTGCCTGCCGGGCTGACGCCAGCCGAGGCTATGGCGATCGGCACTGCGGGCTACACTGCAATGCTCAGCGTTCTGGCGCTGGAAAAGCATGGATTGCAGCCATCTGATGGGCCGGTAATCGTCACAGGTGCTGCTGGCGGCGTGGGTTCAGTCGCGATTGCCCTGTTGGCGAAGGCTGGCTGGCACGTCATCGCTTCGACCGGGCGGGCAGAGGAAGCAGATTATCTCAGGAGCCTCGGAGCGGCCGAAATCATTGATCGTAACGAACTTTCCGGCCCCATGCGTCCGCTCGGCAAGGAACGGTGGATCGCGGGCATCGATGCTGTGGGCTCACATACGCTCGCTAATGTGCTGTCGATGACCCGATACGGCGGTGCAGTTACGGCTTGTGGCTTGGCGCAGGGAATGGACCTGCCTGCATCGGTAGCACCGTTCATCCTGCGCGGCGTCTCGCTGCTTGGTATTGATTCGGTAATGTGTCCGAAGCCGCGTCGCCTTGAAGCCTGGGCGCGTCTTGCAACGGATCTCGATCGCGAGAAATTAGGCGAGATCACCGCGACGATCCATCTTGAGGACGTCATCACAGCCGGCCAAGATATCATTGCCGGAAAAGTGCGGGGCCGACTGGTTGTCGAGATTCAGAAAAGTTGAAAGGAGATGGAGCGGCGATTGCGATCGCCGCTCAAATCAGATCCTGCAACTGTTTCAGGAATTCCGCGATGTTCGCCTCATCGCGCTTGTAATAGGTCCAGGGGCCTATGCGCTGCGACGTGACGAGCTTGGCGCGTTGTAGTGCTGTCAGATACAGCGAAATGGTCGACTGAGACAGGCCGGCCCGCTCCTGTATGATGCTCACGCAGACACCTACCTGCTCAGGATCGACTTCCTGTTCAGGGTAATTCTTGCGAGGGTCCTTGAGCTTCGCCAAGATTGCCAGCCGGGCGGGGTTGTCCAAGGCCTTCAGTGCGTCGTTGATATCGATGCTCATGATCCTCCATATAGCGAGAAATGCCAATATAGCAATATCTCGTTTCCTTTGGGATGGACCTAATTACGCTGGAAGTGTCAGAAGCCGTGTCCAGATGTCTGGACACGGCCTGAAATCCCTAACGCTGATAGGTGGGATAGTCAGTATATCCTTTGTCGGTGCCGCCATACATGGTCGTAGGATCTACTGGATTGAGCGGCCAACCATGAGCGATGCGTTCCGGCAAATCGGGGTTTGCGATGAAGGGACGCCCGAAGGCAATCAGATCGCCCCAGCCTGCCTTGACCACGCGCACGCCACGCTCGGGAGTGTACCTGCCAGCATAGAGAACCCGGCCGCTGAAGTTTTTCCGTACGTCCGCACGGAAGGATTCAGGCAGTTCCGGCGCGTTATCCCAATCCGCCTCGGCAATCGAGACGTAAGCGACCCCAACTTTTTCGAGAACCTTTATGGCCTCAATGTAGGTCGTGTGGGGGTCTTCCTCGACAAGACCAAGATAGACGCGGTCCTCGTTGGTGGAAGCGAACAGGGGAGAAAAGCGGACTCCCATTCGCTCTTTACCGACGACATCGGCAACCGCCTGCGTCACTTCGGCCAGGAATCTCAGTCGGTTTTCCAGTGAGCCGCCATATTCATCCTCGCGCTGGTTGGTGTGGGTAGAGATGAACTGGTTTATCAGATAGCCGTTGGCGCTGTGGATCTCCACGCCGTCAAAGCCCGCATCAAGAGCATTGCGCGCTGCTTTGGCATAGAGCTGGACGAGTTCCTTGACCTCTGCGGTGGTCAGGGCGCGTGGTGCGGACGGTAGTGTGAGAGCACCCTGGCCCGGGCCGGTTTCAACGAACACTTTGACATTTTCGGCCGGGATCGCCGATGGCGCGACCGGAGCGGCTCCACCAGGCTGGAGGGAGGTGTGAGATACGCGCCCCACATGCCATAATTGCAAGAAGATGGTTCCTCCCTCGGCGTGAACGGCATCGGTGATCTTGCGCCAGCCCTCTACCTGTTCGGGACTGTAGATGCCGGGTGTCCACGCATATCCCTGTCCGCGCGGTTCGATCTGTGTCCCCTCGGTCACCATGAACCCTGCACTGGAGCGTTGGCGGTAGTAGGTCGCCATCAGATCATTGGGGATGTTTCCCGGCTGGGAGCTGCGAGAACGTGTGAGCGGGGGGAGAACGATCCGATTTCTGAGGGTATACGGACCCAGGGTCAGACTGTCGAAGAGAACCGAGTTTTGCATTTTGCTAATCCTAGATATTTAGAAACATTAATATATGAGAGCGTGAAAGGCCTCATATCCACTCGGGATCAGAACAGTCCGGCAGAAGCCTCGTTGAGCCGGCTGCGGGCATCAAGCGCTAATTTTTGGGTTTTGCGTTCAATGCCTGACCTTTTGTAACCACCGAGGCGCTCGGCGTCGGTATCGAGCTGATTGGCAAACTTCACCGGGCGTCTCCTTCTGTGGGTGAGTGACACTGCCAAACATAACTACACATCGAGATATGTCAATACCTAGGTTTTAAGATTTAATCTGGCTACTCTCCGTGTGCCATCACCCGACCCTGACAGCGAACCCGTTGCCTCGGCCTTCGTCCAGCGGCAGCGTCTGGGACAAATATCCATTCGCCGGGTTGTTCAGGTAAGCGATGTAGTCTGGATCAAACGCATTTTCGCCGAAGATCGCTGCGCCGGGTGCCAGCCGGGGTTCGATCAGTTTCAGAACTGGCAGATAGAGCGAGAACGCACCGTCGAGTAGAAGAAGATCAACCGGTCCATCAATATCGCGGAGCGTTTCAAGCGCATCGCCTTCACGAATATCCACCAGATCAGCTAAGCCTGCTGCATCAAGATTTGCCCGCGCCTGTGCCACCTTGGTGCGTTCCATTTCGCTACCGATCAACTGCCCGCCACCATTATCACGAAGGGCCGTGGCCAGATAAATGGTCGAGATTCCCATCGACGTGCCGAATTCTACGACCCGACGGGCTTTGCAGGCTCGTGTCATCATGTAGAGAAACTGACCGTAGCGCGGCGAGACGGCGAGAAAATTGTCGGCATAGTCGTGATAGACGCTCCGATAGTCGGCTCTTTCTTGGGCAAGTAGTTCTGCCATCACCTGTTCAGCCGATGTTTCCGGTGCGTTAAAGCGCGCCATCATGGTTTCCATGAGTTCGCGGTCGGACGTTTCTGCATTCCTGTGCAGCGTTTCCAGGAGGGTAATGACTGGGCTGGTGGTCAATGTGTTCACGGGGCGTCCTTTCGCAGATGTCAGGATCTTGAAAATTTTGATTGATTGTCTGCTCAGGAATAGCCCTGCATGGATATGGCGTCATTCAGATATCAGGTCAGATTATTATTCAATCTTGCCAAACTGATCCTTGCCGTCAAAAATACGTCTATGCCCATGCTGAACGAATTGTCGAAGACGGAAGACTGGATCGAACCGGATGACGTTCCCCGGGCGATCGTAACCTACGGTTATGCGACCGGGCAGGCTGAGAGCATGGAACTGGACTTTCACAGTCATGCCAAAAGCCAGATTATGCTGGTGCAACGCGGCGCGCTTACCTGCGAAGGGGATAGCGGATTATGGGTTGTTCCGCCGCGTAGTGCCATCTGGATACCAGGCGGGGCACGCCATGCCATCAGGATAAGCGGTGCGCTTGAGGGGTATAATGCATTCATTGATCCCGCGCTTGGTCCTCCCTTGCCTGAAACCTGCTGTGCGGTCGCCGTAACGCCGCTGCTTCGCGAGCTGCTGGTTCGGGCATCCGAACTGCCACTCTACTATGAAGAAAACGGCGCAAACTCACGCCTGCTGGACGTGCTTCTTGATGAACTTGCTCGGGCCAGGGTCGAGGATCTCCATCTTCCCATGCCTGTCGATAGGCGTCTTCGAGGGATTGTCAGCATGATGACTGGGGCGCCAGGTGAGCGGAAAACGCTCGATACCTGGGCCAGACAGGCCGGAGTCAGCGAGCGCACCCTGTCGCGCCTGATCAGCCAGGAGACCGGCATGAGTTTCGGACGCTGGCGGCAGCAGTTGAACGTCATGCTTGCTGTTCAATGGCTGGCAGATGGTGCGACGATCCAGCAGGTTGCGGGGCATCTAGGCTATGAGAGTGTACCGAGCTTCGTGACGATGTTCCGCAAGGTGCTGGGTATGTCTCCTGGACGTTATATGGCCGAGCGATATTCTGGATAATGGATTAGCAAGTTTTTTTGAATTTCGGCCACTCGTTTTCACTGGCGGGGACCAAGCCGGGCGGAAAGATAGAGCCTGTTCATGTGGCGCAGTTCATCAGGCGCACCAGGCGTCGTCGGAGCGTCCTTCAGGGTCATACCCAGCATGACCTTCATATTGTTCAGGACAACCGCCGCAATATCGCCGGCCGTCTGCTCGTCCAGTCCAGACGCACACACCCGCAGGGCGGCCGAAATACCGGCCAGAGCCTGCTGGCGTGATCGGTCACGGATTTCCGTCCGGTCAGTATGCGCCTCCATCAGCGCCGGAAGGGATTTTACACGCGGATAAAGCACCGCCAGCAGGTCAATCAGGATGTCAGCCAGTTCTTCAGGTGAAAGATCCGCTGCACGCTTTTCCAGCGCTTCATATTCGTCATGCACGATCGCCATGTGTTGCTGCAAGAGTACTTCCCCGACTGCCTCCTTGTTGGGGAAGAAACGGTAGAGCGAACCGATCTTCGCGCCGGCCTTGCTGGCGATCTCCGCCATTGTTGTGGCTTCGTACCCATGCTCCGCCATGAGATCGGACGCAGCCGCTAGCAACTCCGCCACTCTCTGCCTGCCGACTGCACGGCGCGGCTGAAGCGCCGCCCGCTTTCCCCTTGACGAAGTTGAGTTCATGCTCAAATAATGCTCCTGTTTGAGTGTTAACTCAATTTCTATCAACTCTGCGCCTATCGGACAACGAGTCCGTAAGTCGTATGAGCATACAGGGAAGAACCGTCATGATTTCTCTTTCAGCGCCCCGGACCGCCCTGATCCTGATTGATCTCCAGAAAGGTATTGTCGATCGGACGCTGGCTCCTTTCACGGGAGAGGCGGTTGTCGAACGCTCCAAAAAGCTTGCATCCCGGTTTCGGGCCGCAGGTTCGCCCGTCATTCTGGTCAATGTCGCCTTTGCTCCCGATTTCGCCGATGCCGTGCATACCGAGGTCGATCGTCCTTTTGCGCCGCCCCCGGGTGGATTTGCCCCTGGCTGGACCGAACTGGTCGAGGGGCTGGCCGAGCCGACAGACCTGCTTGTCACAAAGAAACAGTGGGGTGCCTTCTATGGAACCGACCTGGATCTTCAGCTTCGGCGGCGCGGAATCACGACGATCGTGCTGGGTGGCATCGCAACGAATATGGGTGTCGAGTCCACCGCCCGCGCCGCACATGAGCATGGTTACGGCGTGGTGATTGCGGAAGATCTGACATCCACTTTCGCCGAAGAAATGCAGCGCTTTGCCTGTGACCATGTTTTCCCGATGCTCGGCCGCGTCACGACCAGTGACGCCATCACTCTGGAGCCCTGAGCAAAATAGCTGCTCGCGGCTCTTTAACGCCGTGACATAAATCTGAAAGCAACAGCTTTGCCGCAATCGCAAGAGCCCGCCCGACTTCCGGCGGGTATTTGGAAAATCGTCAGTGTCGCGGCGATCGGGTCTTTCATGTCGCAACTGGATGCGACGATCGTGAATGTCTCGCTACCGGATCTCGTCACGACACTGCACGCACCATTTTCGGTCATCCAATGGGTAGTGAGCGGCTATCTGCTGGCACTGGCCCTGACACTGCCGTTGAGTGGCTGGCTTGTTGGCCGTATCGGCGGCAGGGCGGTTTATCTGGGGTGTTTCGGTGCTTTTACGATTACTTCAGGTCTCTGTGCCCTGGCATGGTCTGCTTCGTCACTCATCATATTCCGCCTCTTACAGAGGCCATCGTGTGGATGGTACGCTAAACAACGTTTGGCATGAACAATAAAGGAACGATCAGGCGGCACGAGCCTGTTTCGACAGATTGAGCGTCTTGCGGCCCGCAGAAGCTGCGGCTTTGTCCCAGAGGAAGTCTCCGGAAAAGGCGATGTGCTCCCATCCCACCGGGGAAGTATGCGCCAGCAGGTCCTCCGGGACGACCGCCGATGTTGAGCGCAGATGTGTGACGGCGGTTTGCAGATAGACTGTATTCCAGTAGACGATCGCCGCGATGACGAGATTGAGGCCCGACGCCCGGTATTGCTGGGCTTCATGGCTGCGGTCGATGATCCGTCCCTGGCGGAAGGTATGGATTGCCTGGGTCAGCACATGCCGCTGCTCGCTGTTGTTGAGCCCTGCCTGACATCTCTGCCGCAGATCAGGGGTTTCGAGCCAGTCGAGCATGAACAGAGTGCGCTCGATCTTGCCGATTTCCTGGAGTGCGACGTCGAGCCGATTCTGGCGCTCATAGGCAGCAAGCTTGCGCAACATCCTGGAGGGCGCGACATGCCCGGCCTTGATTGATCCGACAAGCCGCAGCACGTCCTCCCATTGTTCCCGAATGATGTCGGTGCAGATGGTTTTGCCAAGCAGCGGGCTGATGGAGGGATAGGAACTGGCCGGTGCGATGGACGCCAGGCGTCTATCCGGAAAGTCGCGCAGGCGTGGGCAAAAGCGAAAACCCAACAGGGCGCAGAGCGCGAAGACATGGTCGGTGGCACCACCCGTGTCGGTATAATGCTCGGTGATTTTAAGCCCCGTTCCATGATTGGTCAGGCCGTCGAGCACGTATGGCGCTTCGTGTGTCGCAGCCGAGATGACCTTCACATGGTATGGGGCGCGCTGATCAGACACATGCGTGTAAAAGCTGAACCCATGGTCGACGCCATAGCGGGCATTGACGTCTCCGCCTGAGGCACCGCGCTTGGCCCCGCGAAAGAACTGTCCATCGGAGCTTGAACTCGAACCCTCACCCCAGATGCGGGAAAATGGCAGACGATGGTGAGAGTCGATGAGGATAGCCAGCGCCTTGCGGTAATTTTCGTCGCGGACGTAAGCGTCGTGGGTCCAGAAGAGCTGATCACGGGTAACGCCGTGACTCGCGGCAGCCATGCGTGACAGCCCCAGATTGGTAGCGTCCGCCAGAATGGCAGCAAGCAACGCGTTCTCGTGGGGGCAGGCTTCGCCCGTGCGCAGGTTGGTAAAGGCGTTCAAAAAACCGGTGGCCTGCGCCACCTCGTGCAGCAGCTCCGTGATGCGGATTGGCGGCATCAGGGCGTTGAGCTGTTGCGCCAGGTCTTCCGCCTTGGGAGGCGTTGTTGCGCGTATCGGCGATATCTGGAGGTGCCCGTCTCGGAATCGTACGCCTTGCAAAGCGTCGCGTTTCAGGCTTTGCGCAAACTTCTTCAGGCGTTTATCCAATTCGCGAGCGCGCTGATCCAGCCATTCATCCGCCGACAGGGGAAGGTCAAGTTCGGCAATGAACGGTTTTGCCTGCTCCGTACTGAGCATGTAGCTGTCGAAGCGACGATAATTGGCCGACCGCTCGATCCACACATCACCGGAACGCAGCTTGTTGCGCAAATGCGCGAGCGTCGCGATTTCCCACAGACGCCGGTTGGGCTTGTCATCCTGATCGATAACGATCTTCTGCCATTCCTTGCGAAACGGCATCGGTGCGTCGCCAGGTAAATCGCGTTTGCCTGCTCTGTTGAGATTCCGCAACAACGTGATCGCAGCCAAGGTCTTGGCGCCTCCTCTTCCTGCCTGGAATTCCAGCGTTTCCAGCAGATCGGGCGCGAATTTTCGAAGGGTAATATAACGCTCCGCAGCGGCTGTCAGAGGATCGAGGTCGGCAGTCCTGGCGATCGCCCCAACCTCTGACCTTGCTTTCAACAGGGTCGCCCATCCGACCGTGGCATCCAGAGTTTCCATAGGATCTCTGCCGTCGCTGGCCGCCTCGGCCAAGGCATCGATGGTCGCCTGAAACAGGCGCATCAGGCGTGCGACGTTCTTCGATGTTGCCGAAAAGCTGCGGGCCTTTGTGTTCCGTGCCCGGGTAAAGATGCTGCCGACCAGCTTGTCAGCCATGTCCAGGGCGCTGTCCGTCAGACGTTCCTCGGCATCGATCAGGAAAGCGACGAGCGTGGCGTAACGGCGTGATGGCGTGTAGCGCTCGATCATCGAGGCCGGAGATATCCGGCCTTCCCGGACGTATTGGTGAAAGCGGTCGATGTGAATGCGCTTGGCGACGACGGGATCAATCCCGATCTGTCGAACCGGTCTCAACAATTCCAGAATGCGCTTGATGTGATCCGGCTTGACGGCAACCGGTATGGTCTTGAGCGAGGCAAGTTGGCTGATGCTCCCTTCAGGCGTTGTGGCGAAAAGCCGATCCAGCGCCGTGACCTGATCGCCTGTGAGGCCCTGCGTTAACGCCTGCGCGGTCTTCCGTCGGGCCCGCGCCCGTCCCGCAATGCTGGCGCGTTCGATGGTTGAAATCGAAGGGAGTGCGATTTTGGCATGGCGTAGCGCGTCCATCACGGCCCGGACGATTACGATGCCGCTGTCCGTGGCCCAGGCTGCGTTTGCCGCAGCCTCGATCATGAACGGGATATCGACTCTCTGGGGCGCGCGCAGGCCAAGGATCGTCATCAGATCGCGGGCATGATCGGTCATCGTCTGCTCCCGCGCGGCGTAATCGGCGAGGTCGCTGCCGGAAAGCTCAAGTTGGTCTGCCACGAAGGCGACCAACGCGGATGGCGTCGATCCGACGTCCTGCACAAACTGAGCCAGTGTTGTTCCCGGGTGCCTGAGTAACGCCAGTTGCACGGCAACGCCCATCTGGGTGCGTCGCCTGCGCCGGGAACCGATGATATCCAGATCCGATGGCTCGAAAGTGTAAAGGCGGACCAGACTGTCCCGGTCTGTCGGGATGGCGAGCATCTGATCCCGTTCCTGGGCTGTCAGCAGGTGATGTTTGAGCCTGGTCACGCTGTCATTCCGTCCACAAAAGGTCAGTCTCGGCTATGGACAGCGGAGAGTAAAGAGACGCATTATGTGGACGGATATTGTCGATCCGGAATGGTCATTCACTCAGTGTCCACAGAACGGTCGTTTGGGAGACGGTGCCATGGGCGGCATTCTGGGATACGCGCGTGTCAGTACCGGTGATCAGGATGTGGCCGGGCAGCGTATGCGATTGGAAGAAGCCGGTACGATCCGTGTGTTCACCGATGTGATGTCGGGCAAGAGCATGGAGCGACCAGGACTGGACGAGCTGCTGGAATACGCACGCAAGGGCGATACGCTTGCGGTTGTGCGGCTCGACCGCCTCGGTCGTTCACTGGGAGAGTTGCTGACAACGGTGACCATGCTCCGCTCACGCGGAATAGCGTTGCTCAGCCTGGAGGAGAAAATCGACACTTCCTCCGCAGCCGGAGAGCTGATCTTCCACGTCTTCGGCGCCATTGCGCATTTTGAGCGGCGACTGATCTCAGAACGTACACGCGACGGGATTGCAGCGGCGAGAGCAAAGGGCAGGCTGCCGGGGCGGCAGCCGCTCGACAACGACAAGATCAGCGCGGCGCTAAAACTTATCGCGGCGAGCGTGTCGCCGACTGAAGCGGCGCGTCAGCTCGGGATCGGGCGATCGACTGTCTATCGCGAGATGAAGCGTCTTGGCGTCGCGCGGCCGACACCATCGGCTGTATCATGACAACAGACGATCAAGTGGTTCTCAGCGCGCGCGAGAAAGAAGCTCTACGTCTGCTTCTGGTCGGCCATGACGCGAAATCCATCGCCAATACGCTTGGTCTGTCGGTGCACACAATAAATGACCGCCTACGCGATGCGCGGCGCAAGCTGGGCGTTTCGAGCAGCCGTGAAGCTGCCCGACGTCTCGCCGAGATGGATGGGGGCACCCCAAATAATGTCGGCCCCAAAGAAATTGGGGGTGCCGAAGCAACTTCTTCGGTGGATAGAGCCAAAGAGCCAGCACCGCCGCGATCGTCGGGGCATCGCCTGGCGTGGCTTACCGGAGGAATGCTTATCATGTCTCTTATCATTGCGGCCGCAGCGCTTTTGACCATCAGCGGGCAGGACGACGCCCGGGTTTCCGCCCAGAATATTTCGACAAGCATTGCCCGTCCTGCCGAAACAAAGGCATCGGCCGATGCCCGCAAATGGGTCGAATTGCTTGATGAAGGGCAGTGGGATGCAAGCTGGCAAGCCGCAGGCACACTGTTCAAGGCAAAGATCACCCCGGCGCAGTGGGCCACTACGATCCAGTCTGTACGACAACCGTTGGGACGCCCGTCATCACGCACTTTCCAAAGCGTGATGCAGACAAAAACGCTGCCGGGCGCGCCAGCGGGTGACTATCAGATCATTCAGTTCCAGACGCGTTTCGCTAACAAACCCAACGCGGTTGAAACCGTCGTACTTTCGCGTGAACAGGCATATTGGCGCGTTAGCGGATATTTCATCCGCTAACTTCCGTGCTGCTTGCCGTTGTTCAACAAAGAAACAGCGGCTTGCCCTCAGGCAAGATCACGCTACCCAGACGTTCTTCTACTGTTCATGCTAAACGTTGTTTAGCGTACTTTCCACACGATGGCCTCATGCGGTGCGGGACAGGCTAAGGCGGCGTCTTCAGGCGTGTCGACCTTTGGCGCGGGCCAGCTCTCCATGAACAACATGGCAACGGGACGCCCCTGATCGTTGAGGACCGGAGATTCTGGTTTCGGTGATGAAAGACGTGAGACTTCCGCCGTTGGCTGAGGCTGTGTGAAAATAGGCATGGCTCCGGAGCTTGACGGGAAGTGGATGATGCCCATAACGTTATATTATAACATAACATAGTCAATGGCGGTATGAGGGCTGAATGGACGCACTGATTGAAACGCCCCGGAAAGTGCGGGCGCGACCGACACGGGCTCAGGCGGAAGAGGCGGTGCGGACTCTGCTTGCCTGGACCGGTGACGATCCCGATCGTGAGGGGCTTGTCGGCACGCCCGACCGTGTGGTGCGGGCCTATGAGGAGTTTTTCGAGGGGTATCAGGATGATCCGGTCGCTCTTTTGGAGCGGACCTTCGAAGAGACCGGAAACTACAATGAAATGGTGGTACTGCGCGACATCCGGCTGGAATCCCATTGTGAACATCATATCATTCCGCTGATTGGTAAGGCGCATGTGGCCTACCTGCCCGACAGGCGGGTGGTCGGCATCAGCAAGCTGGCGCGTCTTGTGGACGTCTTCGCCCATCGCCTTCAGATTCAGGAAAAACTGACAGCCCAGATCGCCGACACGATCCAGAGTGTTCTTCAGCCGCGTGGCGTCGCAGTCGTGATCGACGCGGCGCACCAGTGCATGACCACACGTGGCGTACACAAGCCGGGCGTCAGCATGGTGACCAGCCGCCTGCTGGGCGAGTTCGAGACGTCGGACTCCTTGCGTCGCCAGTTCTTCGCTATGGCGGGAATAGGGGGCGTATGATGGGCGAAGCTCCCCCTTCTGCATCAACAGCGTTCCAACCTCGTGTCTCTATCGAGCAAGTCGAGGAAGGAACCGATCTCGCCCCGCGTTTCGACGTCAGGGGACTGCTGACCGTGGTCACGACGGACGCAGAGAGTGGGGATGTGATGATGGTCGGCGTCATGAACGCCGAGGCGCTTGCCCGCACCATCGAAACCCGTGAGGCGCATTACTGGAGCCGAAGTCGCCAGTGCCTCTGGCGGAAAGGGGCCACGAGCGGGCTGATCCAGCATGTCATCGAAATGCGGATCGACGACGATCAGGACGCGGTCTGGTTGCGCGTGCGCACTGCGGGCACAGGAGCGAACTGCCATGTGGGTTATCGAAGCTGTTTTTACCGGCGTGTCGATCTCCCTGCTGATGAAGTCATTTCGGCGTCAGCGGCTGAACTCGTCTTTTGCGAAACGCACAAGACCTTCGATCCGGTCGCCGTCTATGGCGATGTCCCGAACCCGACGCAGCTCTAGAGGAGAAACACCTATGGACAACAGGCTTCCCGTCACCGTGCTGTCCGGCTTTCTGGGCGCGGGCAAGACGACCCTGCTCAATCATGTTCTGAATAACCGTCAGGGTTATAAGGTCGCGGTGATCGTAAATGATATGAGCGAGGTCAATATCGACGCCAATCTGGTGCGCGAGGGCGGCAGCAATCTGTCGCGCACCGATGAGAAGCTGGTCGAAATGACGAATGGCTGCATCTGCTGCACCCTGCGCGATGATCTGTTGCAGGAAGTCCGACGGCTCGCAGAGGAGCGGAAGTTCGACTATCTGCTCATTGAATCCACGGGCATCGCGGAGCCATTGCCTGTCGCTGCGACGTTCGAATTCCGTGACGAGAATGATGTCAGCCTGAGCGATATCGCACGGCTGGATACGATGGTGACGGTCGTGGATGCGGTCAATCTCCTGCGCGACTATTCATCCAGCGATTTTCTGAAGGATCGGGGCGAAACAGCCGGGGAGGACGACGAGCGTGCCTTGGTCGATCTGCTCGTCCAGCAGATCGAGTTTGCTGATGTCGTGGTGACCAACAAAGTCTCCACCGCTACACCGGATCAGGTTGATGCGGCGAGGCAGATCATTCGTGCGCTGAATTCAGACGCCGACATCATTGAGACCGATATGGGACGGGTTCCTGTTGAACGGATCCTGAATACCGGTCGCTTCGATTACGACAAGGCGCACCAGCATCCGTTGTGGTTCAAGGAACTTTACGGGTTTGCCAATCATGTTCCTGAAACGGACGAATATGGCATTCGCAATTTCGTCTACCGGGCGCGGCGTCCGTTCGAGCCCGCGAAATTCCAGGCCTTTCTTGACCGGAACTGGCCGGGTGTCGTGCGCGCCAAAGGTCATTTCTGGCTGGCCACGCGCCCGGATTGGGTAGGAGAAATGAGTCAGGCCGGAGCCCTTGTGCGGAGCGAAGCAATGGGGTTGTGGTGGGCCGCGATTCCGAAAAACCAATGGCCGGACAGAGATCAGTGGCGGGATTTCGTTCTGGGGAACTGGGATCCCGTCTATGGCGACCGGCGGCAGGAAATCGTCTTCATCGGCACGGCGGAGATGGATGAAGCAGGACTGCGCCGGGACCTTGATGCCTGTCTTGTGCCGGATCTCGGAGATACCCCTTTCGAGCCGTCACGCTACGCACGCCTCCCCGATCCTTTTCCGGTCTGGCGTCGCCAGTCGGAAAGTCTTGAGCCGGCCTGAACGAGCAATCACACGTCATTACTGAGGAACATTTCCATGAAAACCCGAGCTGCCATTGCGTGGGAACCCAACATGCCGCTTGAGATCGATCTGGTTGATCTCGAAGGTCCGAAAGACGGCGAGGTTCTGGTTCGTATCGTGACCACGAGCCTGTGTCATACAGATATGTTCACCCTGTCAGGGCATGATCCGGAAGGACGCTTTCCGTGCATTCTTGGCCATGAGGGCGTGGGGATCGTCGAGGATGTGGGCAAAGGCGTCACCTCTGTTGCTCCGGGTGATCATGTCATTCCGCTCTATATTCCCGAAGACCCGAACTGCCCGATGATCCGCTCGGGCAAGACCAATCTCTGCTCGACCATCCGCGAGACACAGGCGCTTGGGCTGATGCCCGACGGCACGAGCCGTTTTTCTTACAAGGGTCGCCAGATCTTTCATTACATGGGCACCAGCACGTTCAGCGAATACACCGTGTTGCCCGAAATTGCCGTGGCGAAGATCACCAAAGATGCGCCGCTTGCCAAAGCCAGCGTCATGGGGTGCGCCGTCCCGACAGGCATGGGCGCCGTGCGGAACGCCGCGAAGGTGGAAGCAGGCTCGACCGTGGCTGTCTTTGGTCTCGGCGCGATTGGCATGGCCGTCATTCAGGGGGCTGTCATGGCCGGTGCCGCAAGGATCATCGGCATCGACACCAATCCGGCGAAGTTTCTGCTGGCCCGAAATCTGGGGGCGACCGATCTCGTCAATCCGACCGATCATACCGATCCGATCCAGAAAGTGATCGTCGAGATGACGGGCGGCGGAGTGGATTATTCTTTTGAGGCGATCGGTCGCGTTGATGTTATGCGCGCGGCTCTTGAGTGTTGCCATAAAGGCTGGGGCGAATGCACGGTCATCGGTGTTGCCGGGGCTGGCGAGGAGATCTCGACGCGGCCTTTCCAGTTGATCACGGGGCGGGTCTGGCGGGGCACGGCCTTTGGGGGGGTTAAAGGGCGTTCGCAGCTACCCGGCATGGTCGATGAATGGCTGGCTGGCAAGTTCAGCGTCGATCCCTACATCACCCACAACATGACGCATGACCGGATCAATACGGCATTTGATCTTCTGCATCGGGGAGAGGCCATTCGCTCTGTCATGCATTATCAGCCGGGAGAAACCCTGTCGAATGACCTGCCTGGCAAAATTCTGACCGATCTTTAAGGAGATGAAATGTGGCTATGCTGAGACCAAATCCGCGCGGTGATTTCCCCGTAGTTTCTGAAAGCGCCTTTGTCGACCCGACCGCGATCCTGTGCGGTCATGTGATCGTCGAAGGCGATGTCTTCATCGGCCCCTATGCCGTTATTCGTGCTGATGAATCCGATGAAAATGGCCATGTCGAGCCCATCCGGATCGGGAGTGGATCGAACATTCAGGATGGTGTTGTCATCCACTCGAAAGATGGTGCGGCCGTGACAATCGGATCGTGCACCTCAATCGCCCATCGCTCGATCATCCACGGTCCCTGCACTGTTGGAGACGAGGTATTCATTGGCTTCAATTCCGTGATCTTTAACTGCACGGTCGAGCGTGGTTGCGTGGTAAGGCATAATTCTGTCGTCGAAGACTGCGTCTTACCAACGGGTTTTTACATTCCCTCCACGACGACGATTCATTCGAATACGGATCTGCTGACGATCCCGCAGGTCACGCAGGATGCAACGGCATTTTCTGAGAGCGTCGCGGAGATGAATGTCAGTCTGGCGCGGTCCTATCGACGCATTGCAAATGAATTTTAGAGGTCTGGGACTAAGGGCGCGTTTGAGTAGGCTGGCATTGGTGATTCTGGCGTTCATATTCGGGGAACCAGCGTCACCAGGCCGCGCGCGATTGCTGATGTCTCGACCCTAAGATCAGGATGTGTGGTCTTTAAGGTCTTGCCTGTTCACGACGATCTATGACGCACGCACGGCGCTGGTATGACCTCTCTGTTCAGGGATGGTGCCGTAGACGATTGCGACGCATGGCCGATCTGGCATGCCGACTATGGCCATTTCACCATGCGAAGCCTGGAGGTCAAAACGATATGTGACGGGCGTGAGGGTCCATACCGTCTGATTTACTCTTCAAAAGGAAATTATCCGTCATGACGCAGATAGGCGACGGCCAGAAGAATGCTTGCCCTTTACGGCTCACGAACACACTGTCTCGCAGCAAGCAGATTTTCGTACCGCGTGATCCGAACCGGGTCACAATGTATGTCTGTGGACCGACCGTCTATAACTACGCCCATCTTGGGAATGCGCGCTCGGCGGTCGTTTTCGATCTGCTGTATCGTATTTTGCGACACTCCTACAGACGTGTCCTTTACGCCCGTAATTTCACCGATGTCGACGATAAGATCAACGCCGAGGCGGTCCGCACGGGGCAACCGATCAGTGCAATAACCGATCGGTTCATCAGTGCCTATCATGCTGACATGGCGGCGCTCGGTGTTCTGCGGCCAGATTTCGAGCCGCGCGTAACGGAACACCTCTCCGACATCATCGCCCTGATCGACCGGTTGCTTGAAGCTGGTCATGCCTATCAGGTGGAGGGTTCTAAAAACTCCATGGTTTTGAGTGCGTATCTGTGATTCCATACCTCCTGTGGTGATTGGGTGGATGAATGAATAATGAAACAGCCTGGTTTCTTTGATGTTGAAGAGCGGCTTGCTCGTTTGAGCGGTCTTGGCGAT
>NZ_JABCQF010000015.1 GCF_015244705.1 Gluconobacter potus | reverse complement strand
TGAAACACAGGCTCATGCGATTTATTTTCCACAGTCAGGGAACAGAACTCGCCGGATGATGGCATAAAGCCCCCTCTTGTCCATCTCCAAAGACCTTTCCGCAGGTCTGCTGTCTAAAATGGAGAACATGCGACCAGATCAAGCCGGTTGTGAATATGTCCCGATTTAGATGTTTAAATCACGTTGACAAAAGACCTATTGGTATGGGGTGAGAGCTGTTCCGCTGGTTGCTTTGACTCGGCAGCGTCGTGGAACCGGCATGGCCTGAGGCGATCTGGTGGATCAGGAATGGGCGATTATTGGTCTGCTTCTGCCACCCGGACACAGATGTTGGACCCGGTCAACTGAAGACAACCACCTGTTCCTCAATGGCATGCTCCGTGTATGTCCGATTTCACCGTTAGACCGAACAGGATCTCTGGGATGCCCTGCGGCAAACGTTGATGGATTTTCGCCTGATCAGTGAGGGACAGAATAGGGTCAAAAGCACAGTAATCCCTGCTCAATCACCGGTCAGCGGCGCAAAAGGGGAACTCGCCTGGAATTTTTTAGTCGATCACGCAGTGACTTTACGAGCAAGGTTCACGCCCGATGTGACAGTCAGGGATATCCTCTCAGGATCTACGGATCCACGGAATCCTGCCGGTCATTCCATCACGCCAGAGCCGAAGAATCCCGCAAAAAAACAGACTGAAACCGCTACAGGGGTTTCAAACGTATTAATATAACGCATCAGCACAACAGCTGGCCCTGAACTTTCAAAGCAGCCTGCGCCAAGAAGGATGCCCATCGGTACGTTTGATGCTTCTCCGTCAGCAGATCCTGCCGAATTTCAACAAGACATGCAGGAATATCGCGCCCGTCGCCATGAACCGGCACCGCATAATCTTCATCAAATTCGATCACATAAGGAAAATTTCCGACGACCGGATCGCCAGAAGCCTCATGAAGGGCCTTGATGAAGGCTTCGGCATAGACTGTTGCCTTGTCAAACAGGATTCCCGCTGGCCACAACCTCTGCTCCCCTTTGAATACTGCGGTAAAACTGTGGATTCCAAGCAGTAGCGTCGGCTCTTTCACTGCCTGCCGCTGGTCCAGAATGCGCGTTACAGCGTCATGGAATGGATGGAACCAGCGCCTCTGGCGCTCTTGCCGCTCGATATCAGACAGATCCTTATTACCCGGAATAACGGTCAATTCACTTACTGTCGGGATCGAACTCGAACTATGCAATGGCCTGTTGAGATCAATGACAAGGCGCGATACTGTTCCCAGAATAAGAACGGCATCGAGCTGTCGTGACAATTCAACAGCAACCGCCCGGGCACCGATATCCCATGCGATATGGCGCAACCGTTCCTCTACCGACAGCCCCAGGTTCGCATAGGAAGATGGAATTGATGACGAGGCATGTTCGCACAGAAGAACATAGGGAGATTTTCCAGATGGATTAACGATCTCTACAGCTTCAGCCCCTGAATTTTCAGACCGATCCAACACAGCTCTCAGTATCATATCTATCCTTTAAATAACCGGATGATCCAGGCGCACTGCCAACACCAGTAAATGAAATGATTGAATTTCCAGTGAATGCCTAAAGCTTCCTGCGTACCCTCTCGATATCTTCCAGTCGTTCCTGAACCCTGCTTTCCGGATCCGCCATGATGGCAGCGAACAGCGCTTCAATCTGTGCCAGTCCTGGAATGAGAGTATCGAATGGAGAGATGGTCGCGATCGGAGCGCTCAGCGTCACATTGGCGAATGCGGCAATAGGAGACTGCCACATGTCAGTGAATAGCAGGATGCGAACACCCCGCTCATACGCGGACCGCGCAAAAGCAATGATATCCTCCTGATAGCGACGATAATCGAACACGGCCAGTGTGTCGTTCTCGGTAAAATCTGCAAGAAGATCAATGAGATCCGCCGGGCCGCCACCAATATGAAAGACGCCTGATCGGGCCTGGATCAAATGCCCTTGCAGCAAACCCGCGAGATGCTTGCTGGATCGTCCTCCCAAACAGTAGACATACCGCCTGCGTCTTCCCAGCAACTCCATTGCACCGTGAAAATTCGGAGGCAGATACCCGTCATGCATCGTCTGAAGATTGGCAATGATCCCCTCAAGAAACATGTTATGCACTTCGTCGGAACGGAAAGACCTGGCATCCTTTCCCTGGAGTACCCGCAATGGAGAAAAACGACCATCATCGAGTTCCTCGAGAATGGCCGCTTTCAGCTCCTGGTAGTTTTCGAACCCCAGCTTCGACACGGCCCGCATGACGGTCGGATCGCTCACATGAGCCTGCCGGGCCAGTGAAGACATTGAGCCCGTAACTGCCAACGGATAATTATCGACGAGAACCCGAACGACCTTGAGTTCAGAGCGCGTCAATCCAGAACTTCTCTCGATCAGTTCGTCCCGGATGGATGTGAATTTTTCTGTCATATGCCGTGAATACCGCACCATTTCATGATGCTATACGCCAGAACCTTTGTTGTCTCTGTGATACTCTCAAGCGTTACATATTCGTCTATGCCGTGGGCATTGTTTCCCGAACATCCATAGATTACACAGGGAATACCATGCGCGGCATAATGGGCAGCGTCGGAAACGGCGATGAACCCCGTAATGTCCACATCCAGCCCCAGCGCCTTTCTGCCCGAAACCAGAGACTGCACCAGTGGATGCTCGACAGGCGTGTTCATAGGTTCAAAATGCAGGCCCCCAAGCTCCCAGATCACCTTGGGAGGATGGTCCCGCAGCCAGGCGTAGTTCTGCGCAAAACGATTGACGAATGCCTCGAATTCGGTACGAACATCCGCACTTTTCTCGTTCGGCAGAAACTTCAGATCAATATCAATTGCGCAACAGTCTGGCGTGATGGCCGGATTTTCCATCATTGTCGGCACGCCATTTGGTCCAGCGAACGCTCCCGCACGGATCACACCCGCGTGCAACGTATTCATCCCTGGTGGCAGGAGAGGATGGCTTTTGGTCATGGCCCAGTCACGTTCCAGTTCGCCAAGTGCAATCAGGAAGCGCGCGCCAAGATCTACAGCACTGACGCCCGGCGTTCGGGACGGTGCCTCAGCCAGCGGGTAAAGCGATGTGTAACGCCATGCTGAATGGGCAGCCCGGCCCGGGATGACCACCCGGACCCATTCCAGACCGCCCTCCGCTGGCAGGATGTTGCCGTAAGTCGTTTCCGTGATGATCCCGGCACGACATTTCGGAAAATTTGCCGCTGCATGAATTGCCCCGAACCCGCCGGCTTCCTCATCAACGACACTGTGAACGTCCACACGCCCCCGGGGTCGGTATCCAGCCCTGAGAACGGCCCTTAGCGCAGCGATCATGGCGATGACGCCACTCTTCATGTCAGTGGCGCCCCTTCCCCACAGACAACCCTTCGCAATGTCACCGGAAAAGGGTGGCATCGACCAGGTTCCGGCATCCCCCGCAGGCACCACATCGATATGACCGTTTAGCATCAGGGACGTTTCGTCCTCTCCGGCCAGGCTGGCGATCAGATTGGGCCTGCCGGGGAACACATCATATCGCTCGGTGCTCAGACCGATCTCTTCCAGCAGGCCAGCAAGATACGCCTGAACATCGGCCTCACGGTTCAGACCGTCTGCGATCTGGAACTTGGGATTAATCGAGGGAATGCGCACGATGGCCTGACTTTGCAGAATCGCCCAGTCCTGCTCCGCATCAATGACAGCACAAACCTTTTCATAAGCCTGCTTCATCTAACACTTCCCCTCAGATGGCGCTTTCCAACACGGGCCGGAATCGTCAGCTCTGGCGTGCCGGTCGCGTTTTGTAAGATAGTCAACATTATTGATGAATATGTCCATACTGGAATCATCTTGACTCCGGATTGATCTACGCGCGATGGTTTTCACATGAACAGCCAACCAGGGACGGACGGAGGCCTATGACACCTCGGGACTCACGATTTCAGCCGGGGCGAAGCGTGCTCCTTCTGGTCGACATGCAAACTGTCTGGATGCGTTCTCCCACCGGGACAGGGAACGACTATTTCACAACACGCAACGCAACCCTTGCAGTCCCCAACCAGGTCCGCATGCTTCAGTCGGCACGCAGACTGGGCATTGATGTCGTGCACACAATCATCAGAAGTCTGCGTTCAGACGGCCGTGACCGGTCTCTGGACCATAAACTGACCCCCATCCACATCGCTCCCGACGATCCGGACGGCGATATCATCCCCGAACTCGCACCTCAAAAGGACGAGATCGTTCTGCCCAAAACGTCTTCCGGGGTCTTTAATTCGACCAATATCGATTACATCCTGAGGAACCTTGGCACCGATCATCTGATCGTCGCCGGGCAACTCACAGATCAATGTGTCGACATGGCGGTCCGCGACGGAGCAGACCGCGGTTATCGCGTCCTGGTTCCCGAAGACGCCTGCTCGACCTACTCCCCTGAACGCCACGCGGCTGCCCTTACGGCTTTTGGCGGATACTGCACGATTACCGATACCGAGAACGTCCTGCGCAGAATGGAAGAGGTTTCCTGTCATGCATGATGATCACCAGACCACAACACTGGGAGCACTTCTCACCAATGATCTGGTCGGAATCACCCGTGGCCGTTTCTTTCCTCTTCCCGCACGCGCGCAGGCCATGGAGAAAGGCTGTGGCTGGGTTCCAGCAAATCTGGGCCTTACACCATTTGACGAAATTGCCGCCGACAACCCATGGGGCTGTACCGGCGACCTGCGCCTCCGTCCCGATCCGCAGACAAAATTCCTTTCCTGTCGCCTTGGAGACGGAGCGTTTTCGGGAATGCTGTGCGACATCACGACGCTTGAGGGGCTGCCCTGGTACGGTTGCGGTCGTTCTTTCCTCAAGGCTGCGCTTGATGACCTGAAAAATGAATTCGGCCTGATCATGCAGGCGACATTTGAAATGGAATTCCAGATTACGGGTACGCAATGGGATTCAGCGCCCGCATTTTCCATACAGGCTATGCGACGTGCAGACGGCTTCCTGCGTGCCCTCACGGATGCTCTTACGGATATCGGCAACGCTCCCGAAATCGTTCTCCCCGAATATGGCGTCGACCAGTTTGAAATGGCTTTTCCACCTCGCCCTGCTCTTGAAGCGGCCGACAAAGCCATTCTGACCCGGGAGGTCGTCCGTGAGGCTGCACGCCTGCATGGACATCGCGCCACCTTCACCCCCAAACTGCATCCAGACAGCGTTGGGAACGGGCTGCATATTCATTTCTCGTTCCTGGATAGCACCAACCTTCAACCCGTAACCTATGACCCGAGTGCTCCAGGTGGGGTCTCAACACTGTGCGGTCAGTTCGTCGCCGGCATCCTGGAACATATGCATGCACTTATGATTTTCTGTGCTCCCACGGCAGTGTCCTATTTGCGTCTGCTTCCGCATCACTGGAGTTCGGCCTATGCGAGCTTCGGTGCTTTAAACCGGGAAGCCGCTCTGCGCATTTGCCCGATGGCGCCGGGGGTTAATCCGGAAAAAGCCTTCAATATTGAATTTCGCCCGACAGATGGAACATCCAGCCCCTACTGGGCCCTGGGTGCACTGGTGCGCGCGGGTCTTGAAGGCCTTCGCCAGAAACGCTCGACCCCCTCACTTCTATCGGGAGATCCCGATGCCCTCTCGGAAACGCAGCGTTCGGAGATGGGCATCACGCGCCTTCCCGCATCACTAACAGAAGCGCTGGCAGCGTTCCTGGATGACGTTACGGTAAAGAACTGGTTTGATCCGACCCTGGTGGATGGAATCCGTACCGCCAAGATCTGCGAAATAGAACGGGTAGCCGACTGCGATCCGGCAGAGCTGTGCCGGAAATATGCAAGAATATACTGATCCAGAGACAACAAACCCAGTAGCCAAAGACGTAACCACATCGTCACGGTTTTTAGAAAAGGCGGATCCACAATGTCCAATGGCAGGTCACAGCACAGCAGGCGTCTCCGGGGCCTACTCGGTTCCGCCTCGCTTCCCGCAACATTTCTTGTTTTTGTTGCCATATCGCAACATAAAGCCTGCGCAGCCGAAGAAGCATCTTCCGGCCATCAGGCGAACCGCGACATCCCAAACGCATCTCGCCACGGTTCACACGCTACGAAAAAGGCAACTGCGCATCCGTTAACAGTGGCTAGCACAAGTGTCGAAAAAATTCATATCAACGGGCAAAGCCACAGACATCAGCTTTTGCAGGAGCCGCAGTCTATTGCCACATATTCCGGGGCCGAGCTACGTCAGCTCAATGTTACGAAAACTACGGATCTGCTGGGCATGACACCCGGTCTTTACATGACAACCAGCAAGCTCTCGCCCTCACAGGAATCTACCCAGTTGGTAATCCGCGGTGTTGGTACCAATGCCCAGCTTGAGCCCGCTACCGGAATATACGTCGATGGCGTCTACATGCCTGCGCTTGATTTCGATGTAGGTTTCATGGATCCCGAACGGGTTGACATCTACAAAGGGCCCCAGAACACCCAGTTTTCCCGAAATGCAGAAGCCGGCATTGTCAGTATCGTGACAGCCCCACCAGGTGACCATACAGTCAGGCGAGCACGTGTCGGGTTGGACAGCTTCGACACGTTAACCACTCAGCTTTATCTCAGCGGCAAAATTGCCAGGAATTTTTATGGTTCCATTATCGCCGATTATAGCCGTTCAGACGGATACATCAAAAATAATGGAAAATCCAAATTCCCTCTCACCGATCCATACTTTCCCAATCAGGATCTGATCTCCCTTTACGGTTCGCATATCAAACTCAACCGCTATACGGGCGTCGAACAGAAAGGGGGCTTCCGAACGGACCTGCGTTACAAACCTACACAGAGGCTCGAATTTCGCCTCGTCGGCGACTATCATCGCGATAATGGCAACCAGAACGGCGCCGGCCCTCTGGACAGTTGTCACTGTTACAATGTCAATGGCGATCTGGCTTATCAGGCTGACAGTGTCAATTACGGTGCGGCCCTCATCGCAAGCTATACGCTGCCTTACGCCAAATTTTCGACCATCACATCATGGCGTGAATCCCGTTCCGATGTTCCCCTAGATTTCGTGGGAGATTCACGCCTGACCAATAACCTGCAGGACATCTATTCCGAACAGCAGTCCAAAATGCAGGAATTCAGGATCGAGTCCGTCGGACAGCGACGTCTGACATGGAATGTGGGCTTCACGGCCTACAAGGACAGAGAATACACGAACAGGTTCTATCTTCTTTCTGATCTCGACTCTCCGGACGGAACCCAGCATTCGCTCTACAGCGGAATCTGGAACTCGCAGGTCGTCTCCCTGCGCCGCACCGGGTATAGCGGGTATGGGGAGTTGGCCTATGCGATCACGCCTCGCTTACATCTCACAGCAGGTGTCCGGTATCTCTGGGAAGACACCCGCGCTTCGGGGCTGGAACGTTATGTTATCCCGGCAAACAACGTCCTGTCCGCTCCACTCTCCAGCCTGTCTTCCTGGGGGTCCTTCAACACGCCCGTCCTCAGCGAGAGACGCTGGAACAGGGCACTGCCTTCTGCCACGCTGAGTTATGACCTGGCTTCCTCGACATCTGTCTATTTGCGTTATGCCCAAGGCTACAAATCTGGAAGCTATCAGAAGGCCCCCGTCGTCCCGACGGATGTTTCGCCCGTCCTGCCGGAAACGACCAACACCTATGAGATGGGGATAAAATCCCAGGTCAACAAAAACATCATTGTCGAGCTTGCCGGCTTCGACACCGAACTCCACAATCAGCAGGTGGATTCTACCGTTGTTCGCGATGGCATTACCTCCAATGCCATAACGAATGCCGGGGCCAGTCGCATTACGGGTTTTGAGGCCAATATTGGCTGGCACGTTACCCCACGCTTCGAGATCAACGCCAATGCAGCTTACACGCCGAGCAAGTTCCTCGACTATGTAATTCATCCCGGAGCAGGCAAAGCTGCCGTAGTGCGTACAGGGTCCGCCCTACCCAGCACTCCGGACTGGACCGCCAACATCCGCGGTGCCTACACCCTAGCCTTGAGCACCACGCAAAGTCTCATGTTCCAAGCGAATTTCCGCTGGGTCAACAGTACCTATGTGGGCACGAATGCGACATCTGCCGATCCCATCCTACATATCCCATCCTGGAACCAGTTGGACCTCAAAGTGATGTATCATGGCAAATACTGGTCAGCCTCGCTCTATGGCAACAACGTACTGAACCGATACATCATCCTCTCCAAATTCAACACTTTCTTTGCCCTGCCATCAGGACGATATATCCACGATATAGTCGCTCCTCCAGCAAATGTCGGCTTCGATGTCACTGCCAATTTCTGACGGCAAGAAAAAAGAATGTTATTCGCATCTCACCCAAAAAACGTCTGGAATATTTTTGCGATCGCAGTTTTCGCAGGTCTAGCCAATGCCAGCCTGCTTTGCGCTCCGGTGATTGCCACTCAGTTAATAGCGGAACTTGCGCTTACGACACGACAGACGGGTTTATTTTTTTCCATTGAATTCGCTGGATACTGCATCGCTGGGTTCGGCGGACGATGGCTTTTACCTCATGTCTCCTGGCACCGGATCACTCTCCTGGCGATTGTTATTGTTGTCATAACCAATGCATGTGCCGTTCTGCTCCTGCACCATTGGCAGCCATTGCTGCTCCTGCGTCTGATTGGTGCTTCTGCCAGCGCGATGATTGGTATTATCGCCATGAGCAGCGCGAACAGGCATCCTTCGGCAGGTCGCGCCTATGGCATATATATTCTCGGCCAGTGCATTACAGGGGTGGTCGGGCTCGCCCTTCTACCTGCGCTTTTCGCGCACTGGGGCGTGAGAGTCTATTTCGTTTCCATGGCGCTCCTTTTCTGCCTGGCCGCTTTCATGGTGCCGCTGCTTCACAGCGGGGAAAGCATCCATGCTGGTACGGACGCGTTCTCCAGTCATCCCTCCATCATGGATGGGAAAGACCATACGATACGCGTCGTCCTGCGTCGGGCTGCGGTTTTCCTGTTCTATACGGGCCTGAGCGGCATCTGGACGTTCTCTGGAGCTCTGGGGCAGAGAGCAGGTATTAGTAATCTCCACGGTGGAGTTCTACTGTCTCTGGCTGCTCTCGCTGGCGTCCTTGGATCAACATGCGCAGCTTGGTACGGAGGACGGCAAGATGGCACAGGATCAGGCAGTACAAGAATTGCTGTTCTCGTAGGCTACATACTCTTGATCGCAGCGCTGCTGACGATGACTGCTCCGTTCGGCACAACGTATATTGTGGGAATTATCTGTTTCAAGTTCGCCTGGACCTTTGCCGTACCGTTCATTTTCGCCACTGTCGGGCGCCACGATGTTGATGGAAAAATCATCGCCGAAATCAACCTGCTGGCTGGACTGGGATTGGCTGTAGCGCCCTGGATTGCTGGCCAAATCGTAGCTGCCGGAAGCCTGACACTCCTCCTACTAAGCGAAAGTGCACTGCTATTGGGGTCAGTCGCCAGCGTTCTTGTGCTTCAAGGCCACGAACAGGCAACCCAAAAACATCAAAAATAAAAAAATACGCTCAGGGTATGTCGTCAATCACGTTGAGGTTATTCGTCCCCAGATTGACGGAGAACATTTCTCCTGAAGTTCGTACCCGGGCGGTTCGACTAAATGTAGAACATGAGGAAAAGCACCCATTACGATGGGCCGCGATGCTTCCATTATGAAATGACTGTCCTCTCTCAGCCTTTGGCCACTTCCAGATACCGCTGAAATTTGTGTCGGCGCTGGGTCTGGCGTCCATTTTCTACGGCTACCTCCTGAAGCAACCAGCGATGGAAAGTTTCCAGCGCCCCCGACAGGCTTCGCGCAAGTGGTCTTGCAAAGTAATAGGCATCTTCACTCTCCACAGGCCGAGCAACAAACTCCAGCAACTGCCCCGTACTGATCTCCTTCTCCACCAAAAAACGAGGCACGAGCGCACATCCGGCTCCGCCAAGTGCTGCCCCTACGATGAAGCTGAACTGGTCAAACAGCGGACCATGCAAGGATGTTGGCTGAACATTCTGAGCTACAAACCAGCGCTCCCATGCATCCGGCCTTGAAACGAGATGCAGCAGGGGGGCAGAGAGCAGATCCTCACATTTTCGGAAGGAAAACCTTTCATAAAGCTCAGGAGTACACACCGGCACCAACCGCTCCGGCATCAGATATGAGACTTCGCTTCCCGGCCATTCCGCCGTACCGAAATGTATAGAAGCATCCAAAGTGTTTTCCGTGAATTCAAAGGCATGCAGATGAGTATACAGATTGAGCGTAATGTCCGGATGCTGCTCCATGAAGGAAGCAAGCCTTGGCGCAAGCCATTGTGTGCCCAGCGTCGGGAGGACGCCCAGACTGACAGTCCCGCCACCCGGATTGGCCCGGAATGCCAACGTGGCAGACGAGATATAACGCAAAGCCGCCCGGATTTCGCGGGCATAGGCGTCCCCCGCCTGCGTCAGCCGTACTGTCTGGCGATCACGGGTAAACAGTGCGGCGCCTAGATGTTCCTCAAGAGCACGAATATGTCGGCTGACTGCACTCTGGGTCAGATTCAACTCTTCTGCCGCGCTTGTAAAGCTCTGGTGCCGGGCAGAGGCCTCAAAGGAATACAGAAGCGAAGTGGAAGGCAGAAAACGGCGTGCAATAGCCATGGCGGGAGCCTCGTTCACATGAGTCAGGACAGGAGATCATTCCATATCTACATGACCTCTGTCTTCAATATCGTTTGTGAAATGCAACGTGACAATTACAGTCTCGATTTCAGACCCGTGGCGCAATGAGAGGAAAATGATTGCCATGCCGCCCTGTTCGCATGTTTCTCCTGATGAGATCAGGGCACATTTCGCAAGTGCCATGTCTGCGATGTACCGTCAGGAGGTTCCGTCCTACGGCACGCTTCTGGATCTGGTAAAAGAGGTCAATCAGCAGACCCTGAACGCGCACCCGGCACTGAAAGCACGCCTGAGTAGTGATAATACCTGCGCGCGGCTGGACGTGGAACGTCATGGTGCCATCCGTCTGGGTACGCCCCAGGAACTGGAAACATGCCGCAGGGTATTCACGGTAATGGGCATGTTTCCGGTAGGATATTACGATCTTTCCGTGGCAGGTATCCCTGTTCATTCAACGGCCTTTCGTCCGCTGGATGAAGTGGCGCTTTCTCGCAGTCCATTCCGGATTTTCACTTCACTTTTGCGTCCGGAACTGATTGCGGACGAAGAACTACGCCAGACAGCACTGGATGTTCTGCAAAAGCGCGACATCTTTATTCCAGAGACAAAAAACCTTCTCGAACTCCATGATCGGAATGGTGGCCTGACATCCGCTGAAGCAGATCGTTTTGTTTCGACAACCCTTGAGACTTTCCGCTGGCACAGAGAAGCCAGTGTCAGCGCGAACACCTATCATCAACTCCATGCCGCCCATCGGCTTGTTGCAGATATCGTGTGCTTCAAGGGCCCACACATAAACCATCTTACCCCTCGCACCCTCGATATCGACGCTGTCCAGAAACAGATGCCAGAACGGGGAATGCAGGCAAAAGCCCGGATTGAAGGACCGCCAGAACGACTGGTGCCTCTACTGCTGCGTCAAACCAGTTTTACGGCACTTAAGGAGGAGATCATCTTCGCCAATGGCGAGGCTGGAACACATACAGCCCGCTTTGGAGAGATTGAACAGCGCGGCATTGCACTGACCCCCAAGGGACGTGCCCTGTACGACACCCTGCTGGAACAGGCCCGGCAGGAAAGCACCACACCCTATGAGCAGCGTCTTGTAGAGGCATTTCGCGCCTTCCCTGACGATGAACAGGAACTGCGCCGCCAGAAACTGGCTTTTTTCCGCTACGTGCTCACTACACAAACCGTGCCCGCAGGTCGCTCCCTTGAAGGCCTTATTGCAGAGGGTGCCATCGTAGCTATCCCTATCACTTACGAAGATTTTCTGCCCGTCAGTGCCGCTGGTATTTTCCAGTCCAATCTGGGGGAACACAAAACTGCTGCCACAATGCAGGCGGCCAGTCGCCTTGCCTTTGAAAAGGCACTGGGTGCACCGGTGCATGACGAAATGGCACTTTATGAAGCCATGCAGGCGGCATCACTTGAGCAGCTCGGACTGACAGAAACGGAACTGTGCAACGCATGAATAACGATCCGCTGACACACGGCCTCTGGGAACTTACCGCCCCGCCGCCCCCGAAAACAGACACTCTGTCAGATGACCTTCATGCAGATGTAGTAGTGGTCGGAGCGGGTTATACAGGCCTCAGCGCCGCCCTGAAAATTGGAACAGCAGGACGTTCCTGCATCGTTCTGGAAGCAGAGGAAATCGGTTTCGGAGGCTCCGGCAGGAATGTCGGACTTGTCAACGCCGGTCTCTGGCTGCAACCAGCAGAAGTACGCAAGGTGCTGGGCCAGCCCTATGGAAACCGTATTCTCTCCTTGCTCGATCAGGCGCCTTCCGTGGTGTACGATCTGATAGCAAAATACGGCATTTCCTGTGAAGCCTCACGGCCCGGCACACTTCATTGTGGGGTCGGAGCAGCCGGAGACAGACAGTTGCGGGAACGGGAACGCCAATGGCAAGCCCTGGGAGCAGATGTCGTCCTGCTGGACCGGAATGAAACCGCAGCTCTGACCGGCAGCAGACGCTATTCCAGCGCCCTGCTTGACCGTAGGGCGGGCACCATCCAACCCCTGGCCTATGCTCGCGGACTAGCAGATGCCGCCCTTGGCGCAGGCGCGCAGATCTTCACCCGAAGCGCGGTTATAAGCACGACAAGGCTGACAGATGGCTCTTGGCGGCTGAGCACGCCGAACGGCAGTGTCACAGCACGCTGGGTTATCGTGGCGACAAATGCCTACACGGTCTTCCCATGGTCCAACCTCCGGACGGAGCTGGTGCCATTGCCCTACTTCAACATTGCCACTACACCACTTCCTCCTGCCATACGCCGGAGCGTGCTGCCACATGGGCATGGAATCTGGGATACAAAAGAGGTACTGACATCCGCACGGATGGATCAGGCGGGGCGGCTGATCATTGGGAGTGTAGGTGCACTACGGTATGGTGGTGCCCCCATCCACGAGGCTTGGGCAAAACGGTCCATGCACCGTCTTTTCCCGCAGACACGGGATATTCCCTTCGAGAGCGCATGGTGGGGCACAATCGGCATGACCGCTGATCATGTGCCACGCTTCCACCACCTGGCGGATCAGGTCGTCACGATGTGTGGATATAATGGCCGCGGGATCGGCCCCGGAACCGTATTCGGAATTGCTCTGGCTGAACTGGCATTGGGCACGCGGGATTTGTCCCAGATGCCCCTTGCCTGCCAGCCCGTACACCGCATCACCGGCCGTAAAGTACGAGAAACTGTCTATGAATTGGGATCAGTTGCTTCGCATCTGGTCACAGATCGCGTCTAGTTGCCCTGCTGTCTTCAATATTCTTCCCAGAAATTATCCGGAATTCTCTTTGCATGATGTCTTCTCTCTCTTCCCAGACCAGCGCGCTCCTTGCCAGCCTCGACATTCCGGAAGGGTACTATACGCAAGGCACGCGTGTCGTAACGTCTCCTCTGACGGGTGAGGAAATCGCACGCGTCGCGGAAGTAACTTCCCAGGATGCAACGACCAGGATCGGCGCATCTGTCACGGCTTTTCAGGCGTGGCGTCAGGTTCCCGCCCCCCGACGTGGCGAACTTGTACGGCTGCTGGGTGAAGAACTGCGCGCTGGCAAGAAAACCCTTGGGCAGCTGGTTTCTCTTGAGGCGGGGAAATCCCCGTCCGAAGGTCTGGGTGAAGTGCAGGAAATGATCGATATCTGTGATTTTGCAGTCGGTCTGTCTCGCCAGCTTTATGGTCTGACCATCCCTTCTGAACGCCCGGATCATCGCCTGACGGAACAATGGCACCCCATGGGGCCAATCGGCATCATCTCCGCATTTAATTTCCCTGTCGCCGTCTGGTGCTGGAATGCGGCTCTGGCGCTGGTCTGCGGCGATCCAGTCATCTGGAAGCCATCGGAGAAAACTCCTCTGACAGCTCTAGCCACACAGGCTCTTTTCCTACGCGCTGCCGCCCGTTTTGGTGATGCTCCGGCAGATCTCAGCACTGTGCTGATCGGTGGCCGGGCAATCGGCGAACTACTGGCTGATGATGCCCGTGTCCCCGTTATTTCCGCAACCGGCTCCACCCGCATGGGACGTTGGGTTGGCGAGCGGGTGGCACGCCGCTTTGGCCGATCCATCCTCGAACTGGGCGGCAACAATGCCTCCATCGTCACACCTTCAGCCGATCTGGATCTCACCCTCCGGGCCGTTGCGTTCAGTGCAATGGGTACGGCGGGTCAGCGCTGCACCACACTACGTCGTCTGCTGGTTCACAGCAGCGTCTACGATCAACTCGTGTCGAAACTGGTCAACGTCTATCGCACCATCAGCGTCAGCAACCCGCTGGAAGGCAATGCTCTCGTCGGTCCGCTCATCGATGAAGCCGCGTTCACTGCCATGCAGACCAGCCTTGAGGCCGCCAGGGCAGCTGGCGGGACCATTCATGGCGGCGAACGTGAAAACGTCAACGGTGCAGGCTCATTCTATGTCCGCCCTGCGCTGGTTGAAATGACCTCACAGACAGGCCCTGTTTTGGAAGAGACATTCGCACCTATCCTGTATGTCATGAAATACGACACACTTGCCGATGCGATCGCGCTTCAGAACGACGTCCCGCAGGGTTTGTCCTCCTCCATCTTCAGTACCGATATCCGCGATATCGAACTGTTCCTCTCTTCCCGTGGGTCGGATTGCGGCATTGCCAACGTCAATATGGGGCCATCCGGTGCAGAAATCGGTGGCGCATTTGGCGGGGAAAAGGAAACAGGTGGCGGCCGCGAGTCTGGCTCCGACGCCTGGAAAGGCTATATGCGCCGCCAGACCAACGCCATCAATTACGGTCGCACCCTTCCGCTGGCACAGGGTGTGAAATTTGATATCGATGACGGGTCCGCGAAAGGTTGAAGTATTTTTCTTCTGCTGAGACATAGAGCCTGCTCCCCTGGGAGGCCCTGATTGATACACTGGCGCAAGCCGTGTCTGATTATGCTGCGGGAACTATCATCTGCCATGAGCGGATGGTGCTCCCTGCTGGAGAAGGGCATGCATATCAAATGTGCATGCCCACAGTGACACCGGATCTGCTTGTCACAAAACTGCTCACCATTTTTCCTGAAAATGCCCGTCATGGGCGCCCCACCATATAGGGGTAGGTTCTATGCGCAGATGGTCAGACCGGCACGTTTCTGTTCGGACCCGATGGGTAGACGGTAACGATGCGTAGAACGGCTACCATGAGCCTTCTGGCAATCAGATGGCTTCATGCGGAAGCCCTGTGCTGCCTCTATCCAGATGTAAAAATCGCTATTCACGGGCACGCATGGGCAGCAGCCAGGAAAATCTGTGCGTCCCTCGCAAAACAGAACATCTTTCCCGCTGAAACCCGGAATGACTTTTATTATGAACCAGCCAGACCAGACTGTCTGGTCAGCGGCGTGGGAGCCTATCGTCCCGGCATGCTAGAAATCGGATCGCGCACCATTAGGGGCAGCCTAATTTACGTTGATGATCCTGTCGGAGTCCCTACAAAAGCGGGAGATATTATCCAGGCTGGAGTAAGCTGGGATTTTGTCCATGCGTTAGCAAAAGCTTGAAAAACACCACCGACATCGAAAAATTCCATCTTCTTCAAATCGGTCGGTTGCGAAACATGGGATCTCGCGGCAAGGCGGCTTGCAAGACAGGCTCAAGCAGATGCGCCATATCGCGACCCGCTACGACAAGACCGCCTTGTCCTTCATGAATTTCCTCAATATCGCCGCAGCAAGGCTCTGGATCAGGTCTTTTGTCAACGTGACCTAGGTACTGTTGACAAAAGACCTTTTCAGGTTGTTGGAGATGTGCTTCAAAGCTGGTCTTTGTGGAGACCCGTAGATGCGTGGCGACGTGAGGGACGAGGAATGGGCGATCATTGGCGGCCTGCTGCCGCCTGAACGTGGCCGTTGGTCACGGCCAGCACAGGATAACCGTCTGTTTCTCAACGGAATGCTTTATGTCCTGCGTGTGGGTTGCCCATGGCGGGACATGCATGAGCGCTACGGAAAATGGAACTCGGTCTATGTCCGGTTCCGTCGATGGGCAGAGCAGGGTGTCTGGGACGCCCTGCTGGAAACGCTGGTTGAACTTGGCCTGACCGATGACTGGCAGCACATGATCGACAGCACGGTCGTTCGGGCTCACAGCCAGGCTGCTGGCGCAAAAGGGGGACACATAAGGAAGGCTTTGGTCGAAGCCGCGGCGGCTTTACGAGCAAGATCCACGCCCGCGCTGACGGTCAGGGACGCCCTCTTGGCTTTGAACTGACGGGCGGTGAAATTTCTGACTACTCCGGCGCTGATGCCCTGATGGACCTGTCGGTCGTGACACCGCGCCGACTTCTGGCCGATAGGGGATATGATAGTGACAGGATACGGGAGAACCTGCTTTTTCGAGGCATTCTTCCTGTCATCCCGCCGCGTTCAAAGCGCACAGAGGATATCCCCTGCGACTTCCGTCGCTATCGGGATCGCAACCGTATCGAGCGGATGTTCAACAAGCTGAAGCAGTTTCGCCGTATCGCAACCCGCTATGACAAGACAAGAAAATCGTTCTTCGCCCTTCTTAACCCCGCAGTCGTAAAACTGTGGCTACCGTCCTTTGTCAACAGAACCTAGACTCACTCGAAACGATTGTCCTGATGGTCAGTCAGGAAATTGGTGTCTCGCTTCTGCCTGACTGGCTTCCGCCTTGACCCGAAGGCCTTAGGGTCCGGAAAATTTCTGCGCCCTCAAAGCCACCAAAGCGCCCTATCAGCCTTCTGTACCTGCGGACTTTCTTACACTTCCGGGTGCTCCAGAACATGCAGGATGCCCTGAACAACCGGAACTGCAGAGTACCCTCCACTGCCCGGATCAGAATGTGGAATTCAGTCGAAGATAATAATATCCCCCATTATATCCCATCTGGTTGGAGTAATCGTCATAAATTTCCGCGCCGGCGTAGGTCCCGTCGGCAGGCAGACGACGTGGCTTCATGTCAAACAGGTTATTGGCACCTACTGCGATATGGATCTTGTGCGTAGCCTGATATCCGAATTCCGCATTCGTGACCCAGACCGGTGTGTTGGCAAACGGATAAAAGACGGAATTCGAGTTCGCATAAGGTCCGGTGCGATAGGACTTCATGTCCTTTGTTTCACCCCAGCGCATTTCCTGCACGAAAACATCGAAATTGCGATATTTCCAGCGCGCAGACATCATGATCTTGCTACGCGGGGACGTCGTCGTGAGATAAGAAATCGTCTGGGCCGTCAGGAGGGGATTGCCGTTCGTATCGTTCCCCAGATGGGTCAGGCGTGTTCGGTTGAGGGAAATTCCCAGATCCCAGTTGATCGTTCCCATCTGATGCAGATCGGTCAGATAGTTCGCAACGATATCAAGCCCCTGGGTGCGGGTACTGGCACCATTGGAATAATAATGTGCGGTCACCGACGACGGTGCAATCGTGCTCGGTACCTGAATACCCATCTGTTCGATGGCATCAACTGCCTGCTGCCCCGAATAGCTGCCACCATTGATGATGCGGTCCCGGATGTTGATCTGATAAACATCCGTGGTGATATTCAGGTTCTTGATGGGACGCAGGACAAAGCCGCCACTGGCATTGGTCGAGAATTCCGGCTTGAGGGGAATCGCGCCCAGCGCAGCAGCCGCAGCGGAATTGACGGCCAGCTGACCACCCGCATAGGTCGGTGCCACGCCCAGTGTAGAATAATGTTCCTCAGCCAGCGTCGGCGCCCGGAATCCTGTATTGATGGCACCCCGGATCGCGAACCATTTCGTAAAGTCGTAGCGCGCGGCAATCTTGCCGGTCTCGGCATTCCCGGCATCTGTGTAATGTTCGAAACGCCCTGCAAAATCGATATCCAGACGTTTTACCGGCTTCACGTCAACATCCACATATCCCGCATAGACATCGCGATACCAGGACCCGGCATTGCTTGGTGACAACCCGACAAGAGCCTGAGAACCGGAGCCATAGTATGAGGCATAGTCGCCAGCCGTCATGGTATAGCTCTCCATGCGGTGTTCGGCACCGAACGCCAGATGCAGCGGCGCAGCCAGCAGTGGAACATGGATTGCCCGATGAAAATCAAGATTGTTGGTCCACTGGGTGGACTGGAAAGAACGGAGATTGAAGCTCGTCGGTGTCCAGCCATAGGTGGCCAGATAGCTCAGATTGGCTGAGTCATGCTGACGAAGGTGGAAATTATCCGCGCCATAGGTCGTGCTGATATCCCAGCCAAAACCCAGGAAGTTATCGCCTTTCAGACCGACAGTTGCTGCATAATCATCTTCATCAGACGTATCGACCGGCGCAAATCCCGACGGATAGTAGGACGGGAGCGTACTGGCCACGCGAAAATACTGTGGCGACTCACCATGGCGATGTCCGTAGATCACGTTGCCATAGAAATTCGCGGCCCCACCGAACAGATCCTTGCCCCAGTTGATGGCAACGTTTACGCGGGTCTGGTCCGGCTCGCCTTCCTGGTTGAAGTCCTTGCGTCCGGTACGGTTATCAATCGCATCCCGGGAGGTCAGGTCATTATGTTTGAAATCAAGACCGAAATGCAGGAAGCCATCATCACCAAGGCTGATGCCATGATCTCCCCGAACCTGATAGGTAAAACCATCCCCCTGGTAAGTGGCGCCGGCAAGAGCCTGCTGCGACCCGCCATGAGCACCCTTTTTCAGGATGATATTGATCACACCAGCAATGGCATCCGAGCCGTACTGTGCCGCAGCCCCATCCCGAAGCACTTCGATATGATCAATCATGCTCATCGGGATCATGTCGATATCGACTGGCGTTTCGCCGGATTCCGGACCTGAATCCGAATTGATGTTCGACGTCGTGTGGCGGCGTTTGCCGTCAATCAGGATCAGCACCTGATCCGGATTGAGTCCACGCATCCGGATAGAAGATACCAGTGCTGCCTGATCAGTCTGATGCGCCTGCATGTTCAGGGAAGGATTGGTCAGGACCAGCGCGTCCCCCAGGTCCCCCTGCCCCGTCTGAGACAACTGGCGCGCGTTGATGACATCGATCGGGCTCAGGCTGTCCGTAACCTTCCGCGCAAGGCCACGGGAACCGGTGACGATGATCTGTTCATTTGCGGAATGCAGAGGCACACTGTCTGCTTTCTGAGACACTACCCGAGCACGGGCCACGGATGCCCCTGAACCCGGTGCGTGTGTGCTGACCTTGGTGGTTTTCTGACTCCCCTGACTACTTTCAGGTTTCTGGACCGTCTGGGCAAACCCTGGGGAACACCACAGGATTGACAGACCGGTCGTCGCCAGAAGGCCCGACATCCACTTGCCGCGACGGATCGTATTCACGTGTTTTTCTCCCGGATAATCACAACCAAACCAGCCTTCCAAAGACAGCAACCTGTTCTGATTCGGACCAGAATTTCAAAAAAAGATATTACGGTTTAGAAACATACAAAAAGGTAAAATAATGTAGGTTCAGTATATGTTTTTTGTTTTCTAAAAAAGATTTTCTCAAATCTCTTCCAGAGGCATAACGTCACTCTCCATGAAACCAACAGGAGTATCCTGCCCAACCACGAATTCTTCCATGTTCTCCGAAGAAAGACGCGCCGTCATGGTCTCTCCTGCTACAGTCAGGCTGATACGCCGATATGTTCCCAGAAAAATCATGCTTTCCACGCGTCCCGACATGACATGATCTGCCACATGCGCTGAGGATCCCACCCGGACATGTTGCGGCCTTATGGAAACGTTCCTATTTTGCAATGACATGAAGTTGCAATCATCCAGAAAACGAGCAACAAAACGGTTTTTCGGCTGACTGTAGATTTCCCTGGGAGAACCGAGCTGCTCAATCTGACCACCCCGCATCAGCACGATCATATCGGACATCTGGAGGGCCTCCTCCTGATCATGCGTAACAAAAACCGTCGTCATGCCAAGCCGTTGCTGGATATCCCGGATCTGCTGCTGTAATCCCTGCCGCAGACCACGATCCAGCGCACCAAGGGGCTCGTCCATCAGAAGAATGCGCGGACGGATCACGAGCGCACGCGCCAGAGCCACGCGCTGCTGCTGCCCCCCGGACAGATCGCGCGGGTAACGGTGACCAAATTCCTTCAGCCCGACCATTTCCAGAGCTTCGCCAACGCGGCTCTCCCGCTCCGCACGGGGAATCCGGCGCATTTTCAGCCCGAATGCCACGTTTTCATGCACGGACATATGCGGGAACAGCGCATAATTCTGAAAGACCATTCCGATCTGACGCCGATGCACCGGAACCCTGCTCAAATCCTGCCCCTGAACTAGGATCTCGCCGCCATCGGGCGTTTCAAAACCCGCAATCAGCTTGAGAATAGTGCTCTTGCCAGAGCCGGAAGCCCCCAGCAGGGTGCAGAAACACCCTGCTGGAATATCCAGCGACAGGGACTGCAGAATGCGCGTTCCGCCATAGCTTTTTTCAAGTCCCCGGATCTGCACCGGCTGGCCAAGAGATTCTGGCCTATCCATCATGATTTTTCTCTCTGGAACAGGAGGCTGGACAGGAGCAGCCCCAGCGTCAGCACGATGACAAGCACCGCGACCGCCGTAATGGTGGGGCTGACATCCTGCAGCACGTTTTCATAAATCAGACGCGACAGGGTCCGCGCCCGCACATCCGTCAGGAACAGGGCGAGGATGACATCATCAAAACTCGTGATGAACGCAAAAATCGCCCCTGAAACGATCGCTGGCATCAGCGCCGGCAGGACAATACGGCCCATGACGGAAAACCACCCCGCGCCAAGGCTCATTGCCGCCAGTTCCAGATCCCGGCTGAAACCCCGCAACGTTGCCTGAACCGTCAGGAAGACGAACGGCATTGCAATCACGGCCTGCCCCAGACCCAGCCCCCAGTAGCCACGGGTCAGCCCTAACGGCGTGAGCTGGTAATAAAGCCCTACCGCCAGAATGATGGCCGGAACGACCATCGGCAGGATGAACAGACCTTCCAGAATCTGTGCGAACGTCCCCTTCATGCGGGCAAGACCGATCGCCGCCAGCGTTCCCAGAACCGTGGCCACCGGCACAGCAATCAGCGCGACTTTCAGGGAATTGAAGAACGCGCCAGCCCATTGCGGCCGGCTCAGAAGTTCATGATACCAGCGAAAAGACAGGCCATGCGGCGGGAACATCAGGATGGGAGACGCACTGACGCTCATCGGAAAGACGATGACGATCGGCGCGAGCAGGAAGACCATGACGGCACATCCCGCAATAACCATCCCCCACCCTGCTCCGGACCTTCCGGACAGGCCTTCGCCATAAGGACGTGCGGCCGTCACAACGCGCCTTTTAAGACGTTTTTCCAGAACACCCCGGCACAGAAAGAACGCAGCAAGCGTCAGAACCAGCATGACGCCGGAAAGAGCGCCCGCCATCCCCCAGTCGAGCTGTTCGCTGACATTGAAGGAAATCAGCTGCGAGACCATCGTCTGTGCTGGACCACCCATCAGCGCGGGGGTGATGTAGTAGCCCAGCGCACTCATGAACACGATGTTCGCACCGGCAAGAGCACCGGGGGCTGTCAGGGGAATGAAAATCTTCCGGCACAGCGTCAGCGGTCCTGCGCCCAGCAGCATGGCAGCCTGCACGAGGTTCCGGTCCAGTCCGCGAAACGCCGTGTACAGGGGAAACACCACGAACGGCATCAGCACATGGCTCATACCAATGAGCACGCCAGACATATTGTAGACGAACGCCACCGGGTGACGGATCAGATGCGCCCGCATCAGGACGCTGTTGAGGATGCCATAGCGCTCCAGCAGCATGATCCAGGCCGTGGTCCGCACCAGCGCACTCGTCCAGAACGGCAGCAGCACCCCGATCCCGATGAGACGCGCCATACGCGGCGAGACCGTCGCCATCAGGTAGGCCACCGGATAAGCCAGCATTACGGACAGCACGGTTACGGCAATCGCAATCTCGAACGTGGTCAGGATCGCCTCACGATAGGCCGGCACCGTAAACACACGCAGATAGGAATGGAATGGTCCCGCCTCATCCCCGAAACCCAGCGCCAGCAGACGCAGGACCGGCCATATGAACAGCACGGCCAGAAAGCAGGTCGGCACCAGTACGACAGAAAGACCGCAAAGATGTGCAGCAGACCAGCGGCTCCCGGAGGGAAGGGCAAGCGGCTTCATGGTCAGGTCACGAACAGCTGGCGGGGAAAGTGCGTCAGACGCTCACAGCCGCCCTCATGGACATGAACCGTTTCAGACATTCCCATGCCCTGCGCCAGCACATAGGAATGAAACACCATGCCCGGCTCGAAAACCCATTGGCTTTCAGGCACTGCAGACAGCATCTCCCCCGAATTGGGCAGCAGCATCAACCCAACCGAATAGAAGGTCTTGTTCGTGTATTCGAAGCCCAGTCCGGCGCCAAGAACACCCTCCCGATAGATCGCATCGGGCACTGCGGCACACACACCCGGTGCAACGGCGGCCAGGGCACGATCCTGAATGTCGATGAGCGTCTCCGCAAGCCGATATTCTGCATCCGTCGCCATCCCGACCTTCATCGGCCGCATGAAACGGGCGTGATACTGACGCACATTCGGCGTAGTCTCGAGCTGTACGAGATCCCCGGTTTCCAGAATACGGTCACTATAGGAGCCGTGCAGATGAAATGCCCGCTCCCCGGAGGACAGGACACCCGGCCCGGGAAGATCGCTTCCCTGGAGGATCATCGCAGAACAGATGGACGCCGCCATGTCCCGCTCACTGGCACCGGCCTGCGCACTGTCGATCCCGGCCTGCATTCCGGCTTCCGCCGCCCGTGCTGCCCGGCGCTGGAACGCGACTTCCGCGGGAGACTTGATCAGCCGCAGAGCCGCGACCATGCTCCCGGCATCCTCGATCCAGGCTCCTGGCAAAGCATCTTTCAACGCAAGATAATTCGTGACCGACAGCGTCCAGGCAGACAGTTCCACGGCAAGCTTCGGCTGTTTTCCGAGAAACCGTTCAATAGCCTGCACCCCGATCTGCAACGGAACATCGCTGTCACTCCACAGCGCACAGTCCGAATAATGGGACGTACGGTCAAAATGGAACTTCTCGACATCCCGCAGCACAACAAACGGCTCCCCTGACGCGGGAATGATGGCAAACTGAAAGCCGCCGTAAGCGCGTGTGAAATATCCGGTCAGCCACGTGATGGATTCCGGCATGAAAGCAATCAGCGCGTCCTGTCCGCGGGATCTGAGGATCTGCTGGACGCGGGCGATACGCTGATCATGTTCGGCGCGTGTGAACCAGTAGTCAGTATCGCTCATCAGTTTCCCTGCATCACTGAGGTGTAGCGTTCGGTGGCGTCCTGTCCGTGCTCGGCCCACCAGGCATTGTCGACAAACAGCGCGTCCCGCAGATGCTCTGGCGAAGACGGCAGGTGGGCCTGGATGGCGGGAGAAATCTGCTCGAAAACATCCGTGCGCACAGGACCGTAGGAAATGAACCGGCTCAGCCGGGCCTGAGCCTCAGCAGACGCGATATAGCGCATGAAATCCAGCGCTTCCCTACGATCCGGCGCCCCTTTCAGAAGCAGGAAATATCCGACCTGAAGTATACTCTGCGCCCAGGACACCCCGATCGGAAGTCCTGCATCCTCACCGTCCTGAAACCGGCCGTTCCAGCCCAGCGCCATGACGGCATCCCCACTTGCGAGCGCCTGAACAGGCTGCGCAGCCGAATTCCACCACACTGCCACCGAGGGCCGGATCTGCCGGACCTTGTCCAGCGCCCGATCCAGCCCTGCTGGCGTGGAAAGGACGTTGTAGACATCGGCCGCAGGCACACCATCGGCCATCAGTGCGGCCTCCAGAACCGTTACCGGGCGGGCAGGCAGGATCCGCTCGCCGGGAAAGCGTTTTACATCCCAGAAATCCGCAAATGTTTCCGGCGGATGTGTCGGGAAAGCCTGTCGCGAATATCCGATCAGCGTCCCGAAGATTTCAGACGGCACGCCATACGGGCTGCGAGCACCGGGAATGATATGGGACTGGTCAACCAGATCCGCTGGCACAGGTTCGAACAGGCCCTGCTGTACTCCCAGAACGAAACTGACGCCACTCGTCCCTACGACGTCCCAGCTCACGCTGCCCGTCTGCACCATGACCTTGATCTTCGCGAGAGACGGCCCGGTATCCTCGATGACGGAAATTCCCGTCTTCTTCGTAAAAGGCATGATCCAGGCATCACGCACGGCGTCCTGATAAGCGCCCCCCCAGCTTGCGAACACGACCTCACCTGCCCGTGCCGTCGATACCAGACAGAACGCCGCCACAAACGCCGAACTCAGGAGCAGATGCCACTTCACTGGCGACACAATCCGGCAAACCGATCGAGGATCAGCTTCGCATCTTCCGCCTCACTGGCAGTCCGCATCAGTTCGTCCAGATCAGCGCCATCATGTTCAAGGCGTGCGCGACTGGCCTCGAACCAGTCTTCTGCCGTCTCAAGGGTAATTTCCGGATGCCCCTGGATACCCCACACAGGCCGATCCCGATATCGCCAGACCTGATTCGGACACTGATCGGAAGATGCAAGAACACGCATGTCGGGATGATCCGCACGGACTTCGTCATTATGCCAGACGAACATGTGCATCTTCGCCCCCAGATGGGAGCAGACCGGATCGGCCTGAGCCTCGGACGTCACATCAAGCCATTTGTACCCGACCTCGCACTGCCCGCGCCGGAAAACCTGATCCCGTCCGCAAAGCGCCGAAGCCAGGATTTGATGGCCAAAACAGATTCCCAGCATCGGGATCCCACGGTCCGCAGCATCGCGGATCAGTTCATGTTCCTGATGGATGAACGGCACATCCTCATAGGCCCCATGCGGACTCCCCGAGAGGAAAATGCCCGAATACCCGTCCAGGCTTTCGGGAAATTCATTGCCGTAAGCCCAGAACGTTTCGACATCCAGCCCGTGAGAGGCAAAGCGCAGATCCAGTCGCGCGGAGGAAATACGCGCCTTGCCATTACCCAGAAAAAGCAGCTTCTTGCCCGTCATATTCAGACTGTTCCTCCCTGAAGGGCCTCAATGATGGCATCCCGCGCTGCATCCAGATGTACCCGCATCAGCTCTGCCGCGCGCTCCCCGTCACGGACGGCTACGGCATCCAGAATGTCGAGATGCTCCCGGATTCCCGCATCAAAGCGACTGGGAATCCGGGTCATGCCGAACATCCGCGTCCGCTTGCGCAGGAGATCAATGATCCGGCTAAGCTCGTGATTCCCAGAAGCTTCGGCCAAACCGATATGCAGATGATCATCTGCACGCCAGTGCTCCTCATCGGACACATGGCCACTGGCAATCATTGATTCGATTCCCTGACGCAGTTCAGCCACTTTTGCGAGCGGCATGTTCCGGGCTGCAAGCCGGGCGGCATCGCTTTCAAGCAGCCGCCGGATGGAAAGGATGTCAATGATCTCCTTTACCGACACGGTGGCGACAAACAGCATCCGTCCATTCCGGGACAGGAATCTTTCACCCTCAAGCCGACTCAGCGCATCCCTCACCGGAGTTCTGGAAAGCCCCATCTGTTCAGCAAGACGCCGCTCCGCAATCAGCGCTCCTGCTGGAAGAGCGCCCTCCAGCAGGTAAGCACGAAGCTTCTTATAGGCAAGTTCCGTCAATGAAACGGACGACCCTTCACCAGAAAGATCCAGAATTGTGGAGGACATGACGATTTTACCGGCATTTCAGTGGTATTCCACTTGCATCCCAGCAGAGTCCCGATGCTAAGTCCAGATAAAAGAAACGACTTTGTTTCTTTCCGGGTTCGTTCTGAACGTCCTGACAGAAATTTTGGGAGATTCCCTTATGTTCGCATCCGACACGTCGCTGGGCCATTCCGGGAAAACGGATTCCGGAAGAACGGTTGCGCTGACTTTCCCCGAAAATGAATATCGCAGAAGGCTGCAACGTACCGGGCAGAAGCTGTGTGATTCTGGGCTCGCGGCACTTCTGGTTTTTGCACAGGAAAGCCACCTTTACCTGACGGGTTTCGACACTGCGGGTTATGTATTTTTCCAGTGCGGCATCATCACTCCAGACGGAAAAGCTGTTGCCCTCCTGACCCGAAGGCCGGATCAAAGTCAGGCCCTGCGCGCCTCTCTCTATGAAAACGTTCACATCTGGTACAATGCGAATGATGCCGATCCGGCCGCTGATCTTGCGGCGATCCTCAAAGAGCTGGGCCTTGAGGGCAAACGTCTCGGCGTGGAACTGGCCACCTACGGCCTGACTGGCTTTAACTGGGAAAGCGTCCGCAAAACGCTTGGCAGCCACTTCACTCTTGAGGACGGGTCGGCCATCGTCCGGGAACAGAGGCTGATCAAATCAGAAGCCGAACTTGGACTGGTCCGGCGCTCGGCCCAGCTGGCCGATGATGCGGTCGAAGCCATGATCCGCTCCGTACAGCCGGGTGTTCTGGACAGTTCAATCACGGCAGCCGGCGTCACCGCAATGCTCAACGGCGGCGGTGACATGCCCGCTGCAGGCCCCATGGTCAATACGGGTCCAAGAGCGATCTATGGACGCGGCTTTGGCAGCGCGCGCCACCTGGAAAACGTAGATCAGATCGTTCTGGAACTGGCAGCCTCCTATCGCCGCTACAATGTCTGCACTGAACATACCGTCACCATCGGTGCCGTTCCACCCAAACAGAAACACATGCACGCAGCCACGGTCGAAGCCCTCGAAAAAGTCCTGCAGGCTGCCCGCCCTGGTGAGCCGATCGGCCGACTGGACGACATCCATCGCAGTACGCTTGACCATTTCGGTTACGAACGTGCCCGTTTCTCTGCCTGCGGCTATTCTTTGGGCGCAACATTCCGCCCTTCATGGATGGATGCCCCACCCATGATCTATTCCGGCAATCCAATTCTGCTCGAACCGGGCATGGTGCTGTTCGTCCACATCATGCTGGGAGATGCCGAGAGTGGCCTGGCGGCCGGTGTGGGAGAAACCTTTGTCATCCGGGATGGAGAGCCGGAAAGGCTCAGCCGGATCCGCCCCGCCCTGCACAGGATCTGATCGCAACCGCTTTCCCCTGTTCCGACAGTCAGCCTGGATACCCGCTCATGGACACACGTTTTCTCGAAAGTTTCCTGATCGTCATCGAGCAGGGTTCGCTGGCTGCAGCAGCACGACAGCTTCGCCTTACGCCAGCCAGCGTTGCCCAGCGCATCCGCACGCTTGAAGACGAAATCGGCTGTGCCATCGTGCAAAGAGACGGGCGCAACGTCCGTCCGACGGAACAAGGCCTGGCCATCATCGAACAGAGCCGTGCGATCATAACGAGCGTACGCGACCTGTGTGCCATCGCCGCCAGCGATACCCCGGTCGGAAAACTTCAGATCGGCGCCATATCCAGCGCGGCGAACGGCCTCCTACCTCCCTATCTCAAGCTTTTTTTCGAATGTTTCCCGGACATTGAACTGCATATCACGCCGGGTTCATCGTCCGGCCTGCACAACGCCGTTCTGGACGGCAATATTGACGCCGCCTTCATTGTTGAGCCTCCATTTGAAATTCCCAAGACCTGTGTCTGGCAGACCTTGCGCTCTGAACCACTGGTCGTACTGGCGCAGGAGCAGATATCTGAAACAGATCCACACGAAATTCTGCGAAACCACCCTTTTATCCGCTATGACCGCAACCAGTGGGGGGGGCGCCTTGCTGATGAATATCTGCGAAAATCGGGAATCTGGCCGCATGAGCGTCTCGAACTCGACTCCCTTGATGCCATCGCCATCATCGTCAATCAGGGAACAGGCGTCTCACTCGTCCCTGACTGGGCCCTTCCGTGGCCGGCAGACGTCCATCTCCAGAAAATTCCGCTCCCTACTCCGGCTCCATGCCGAAATCTTGGTTTCCTCATGCCGCGCAATTCACCGCGACGACGGCTGGTCAATCGCCTGCTAGAAATTCTGCAGACGCCACTACCGTCTCCATGAAAGAGAATTCTGGCAGACGGAAACAAAACATGATTTTTATATGCCAAGAAGATGAAAAAACCGTCAAAAGAACAGGCAACCTGCAACTGGACAGACCATCAATCTTCTATAACCATATTTCCAAAGAGCGTCTTCGCTCAAAAATAACTGCTTTTCCGGACTGTTTTGATGAAAATCTGCCTCACGGGTGACAGTATTCTTTTTCGGCAACTCAACAGCCGAACTGATCCCAAAATTTCTCCACTCTTCGACATGATCCGTTCCTGCGACGTCTCCTTCACCAATCTGGAACTGGTCCCGAATGACTTCGCGGGTGATCCGGCACTGGACATGGGCGGCACCCATTTCGGAGCTTCCTCCTGGGTGCTGGATGAACTGAGCGAAGCCGGATTTGACCTTTTTGCCGCGGCCACCAACCATTCCCTGGATTACAGCATCTCGGGTCTGCGCAAGACACTCGAAGAACTGAACAGCCGGAAACTGCGTTACGCCGGCATCGGCACCCATCTGGAAGAGGCTCGCCGTCCGACCTATTTCACCCACCCTACGGGCACAGTCGCAATGCTCTCCTGTACGTCCACTTTCGCCAGAGGACAGGAAGCGGCACTGCAGACTGCCATGATGCAGGGACGCCCCGGTGTAAATCCACTCCGTTACAGCACCATGCATCATGTTTCTGAAGAAGAAATGATCTCACTTCGGAACATCTACCAGAAACTTGGTTTACAGCGCGTCAAGGACGACAAGATCCAGCTGGGTTTTGGCTTTCCAGCTCCCGAAGGTGTCCTTGCTTTTGAGAACCTGAATTTCCGGACTGCCGACGAGACGAAAGTCGTTACCACGCCCAATGCAACGGATATCGAGGCGATCAGACGCTGGATCGCTGAAGCCCGTATGGTGTCCGACATAGTGATCCTGAGCATCCATGCCCATGAAAGCGGCTATAACGACAAAGGCCAGCTCGATGTCGAAATCCCGGCCGATTTCCTCGTCACCGCCGCGCGTCAGGCAATCGATGCCGGCGCGGATATTGTCGCCTGTCATGGACCGCACCTGTTGCGTGGCATGGAAATCCATAACGGCAAGCCAATTTTCTACAGTCTGGGCAATTTCATCGGCCAGAATGAGCTCGTGGAACGCCTGCCGGTGGAATCCTATCTGGCGAACCGTGTAAGCCCGGATCTGACTCCTCATAAGCTCTACAAGGCTCGCAGCAATAACGATGCCAAGGGCTTTCCGGCCGAGACGCGCTTCTGGGAAACGGTCATGCCGATTGGAACCTGCGAGAATGGCAAACTGGAGCGTCTGGAAATCCATCCGATCACGCTCAGCCTCAGCCCGGCCGCGCATGTGCGCGGGGTTCCCTCTCTGGCGCACGGGGACGAAGGACGGCAGATCCTGGAAAAATTCGCAGCCCTGTCAGTTCCCTTTGGAACCACGCTCAAAATGGATGGGACCAGCGACGCTCCTGTTCTTCTGTGGCAGGCCGAATCCTGAACGGAACTCAGGAATTCCACGGCTCAGGGGGGACATTATCCCGGGATGCCTCATCCAGATACCGGATCAGCGCTTCCCGTCCCTCCGCCATATGACCGCGCAGAGTCATGACCCCCACTTCGCGGGCTATCCGGTGCTCCCCTAAAGGCAGGACGCGGATATTGGGGACGACGCTGACCGCGAAAATATAGGGAACAATCGAACACCCCATATTGTTAGCCACCATCTGCAGGATCGTGTGAAGTTCTTCCGTTTCAACGACCTGACGCGGAGCAATTCCCTGTGCTTTCAGGAACCGGTCCAGAGTGCGCCCCCCGAAAGAACGGCTATCGTACCGGATGAAAGGCTGCGTCTGCAGGATCTGACGCCAGTTCTCGTGCTCCGTATGGGCGGGCACCACCATGACATAGGTCTGCCTGACAAGAGGGTGCCACTGCATGTCCGGCATCAGGCCAAAGGGCGGGCGTACGATCAGTGCAGCATCCAGTTCCCCTGCATCGAGACGGTCCAGAAGAACCATTGAGAGCCCGGGAACGATTCGGACTTTCAGATCCGGAAGCTCCAGATGCAACCTTGCAATGGCGGGGGCCAGCAGGCTCGTCTGAACCGTGGAAATCGCTCCGATACGCAGGGGTACGCTGTCTGTCGGGGGGCGTCTCAAACCTCGGAGCGCCTCGAAGGAAGAGAGAATATCCTCGACCTGACTCAGAATCGCGTTTCCCGCAGAAGTCAGCGTCACAGACCTGCCAGTACGCTCAAAGAGATCATAGCCAAGTTCTTCTTCCAGCCGACGTATCTGGGCACTGATTGCCGACTGGGTCAGACCGATTACCTTGGCTGCGGAGGCAAAGCTCTCCGTCTGTGCTGCAATAATGAATGTTCTGAGTTCAGGAATCATGGTCTGACAGACATAAAAAATTCTTCTTACAACAAGAATGCGACATTTTTTTTTGCCATTCAAGATACCCCCACCTGTATATCCTGAGATAAGGTCCCCTTTCTCAACGACGAAATGATAATTTTCCCTTAGGAAAATCTAAAAATTCCTTAGAGCCATTTCCAAAAAGCAACATTTTAGTTGCCGTTCCGTTATATGTGTGATTTGCTCATGAAAAGCATATATTTCTGACTATCCCGCCGCTCCCGGCCGGAAAAGGGGATGCCCATGAGCAAGCGTTTCGGACCCAAGGCTTTCCTGATGGGCGGTGCTGCCCTGAGCACGCTCGTATCACTTTGTCCGCCCGTTTCGGGTTCATCCGCACTGGCTAAAACACCGACGCATTCCACCACGAAGTCTCACAGACATCCGGTGGCACCTGCGCCGAAAATCACGACAGGCCACACGCAGTCCGCCGCCCGCCGGACTTCAATCATCTCACGATCCGGGCCGGAAGAAATGCGCGTCACGGGCACGACGCCCACCGGGCAGTCGGTGATGAACCCGTCGACGCCGGTTCACGGCACCACTCAGGTCACGGTCGTGTCCGGCAGCCAGCTTCTTGCCACCGGCCAGACAAACGTCATGCAGGCGCTGGCCCAGGCGTCCGCGTCCATCACCTCGCCGCCCCAGTCCGGCGTCGGCAACAGCGGCTTTATCCAGACCATGCAGCTTCGGGGACAATCGGCCGATGACACGCTGATTCTCGTCAACGGACATCGCCGCCATATCGGCGCAAACTTCAATGCCAATGCGGGTCCGAACTGGGGCACTGAGCCGACGGATATTTCGCTGATCCCGATTTCGGCTATCGACCACATCGAAGTCATTACAGAAGGCGCATCGGCCCTTTACGGTCAGGACGCACTGGCGGGTGCGGTCAATATCGTCCTCAAACAGAGAACGCATGGCGGTTCCATCAACTTCCAGAACAGCGGCTTCTACGCCGGCGACGGACAGGCGCTGAACGGGTATGCGGATTGGGCCACAGCACTTGGCAAAAGCGGTGGCTATCTCGATCTCGCGGCGCAGGTCACCCACCAGCTTCCCACCAACCGCAGCGGCCTTTTCGTGGGGCAGCTTTATCCGACAGGGGATTCCCGCGAAGAAACAGCCAATCGCGATGTGCAGCGTGGCCTCGGGATTCCGAAGTCCACACTGGAAACCCTGAGCGAGAACATGTCGGTCCCGCTGGGAGAAAATCTGGATCTCTACAGCACGTCGACCTTCAGTCATCGCAAGGCCCACGTGGCCGAGACCTATCGAAGCGCCGGCAACAGCCTGACCAATATCGATCTGTGGCCCAACGGTGACCAGCCCTATATCGGCATGGACCAGTACGACTTCGAAACCGATAATGGCATCAAGGCCCGCAAGTTCGGCTTCGCCTGGGACGCCTATGTCAATTATGGTCGTGACGATCAGGCCTACTCGACCCTCGACAGCAACAACATCTCGCTTGGTGATGCCAGCCCGCGTGATTTCTATGACGGCAAGACCATAACATCCGAGCTTTCCACCGGCCTGCGCGGGTCCCGCTCTTTCCACACGTCATGGCTTCCAAAGCCGATTTCCCTGCGCTTCGGTGGAGAATACCGGCGTGACACCTTCCAGATGACGGGTGGTGACGAGGATTCCTGGATCGGCCTTGGTGCAACGGATCATGCCGGTAACGTGCCGCTGGCCGTCACGAACCGCGGGCGTGATATCTATGACGGCAACGTCAACCTGGATTTCTACGTTACGAAAAAATGGGAATGGTCCCTCGGTGGTCGCGCCACGAGCTACAGCCATCTTGCCACCGTCACCACAGGGTCGATCGGAACGCGTTACAACTTCAACAAGCACTGGGCCATCCGCGCCAGCATCAACACCGGCTATCGTCCGCCAACGCTGGGGCAGACCTATTATTTCTATAACGCGCCCTTCGCCACCTACGCCGTGGACCAGCTTCCCAACAGCAGCGCCGCCGCAAAGGCGCTCGGCGCAGGACACATCAAGGGCGAATATTCCCGCAACTACAGCATCGGCATCGACGCCACGCCCCTCAAGGACTGGAACGTCACCGCGAACCTGTATTACATCGCGATCAATGACCGTCTGGCCAGCACCACGACCCTGGGCGGCACCGGCGTGGCTGACATTCTCGCCGCCTCTGGCCTGAACAACGTCACCTATGCGTCATACTATACCAACCCCGTCAATACCCAGACCTATGGCGGCGACGTCGACACCAACTACACGCTGCACACCAAACGCGCCGGCACCTTCCGGTTCGACTTCACATTCAACTACTCCGACAACGAAATCCGCAGCCGCAACAAGACTCCTTCCGTTCTGGCGAACATGGGCCTGTCCACGTTCAACACCTATGCCGAAGAGATGCTCCTGCATTCCGCGCCCAAGAACCGCGAAAACCTTACGGTCAACTGGAACTACGGCAAGTGGAACGTCATGGTGCAGGAGCAGCGTTACGGTTCCATCATCTTCCTCGCAAGCCCGACAGCGGCTCCGATGGAGCAGCGCCCGGCGTTCCTGACCAACATGTCCGTCAGCTACAAGATCCTGCCGAAATGGAGCGTCACTGTAGGCGCAAACAACCTGGGCAACAAATATCCGACCCGCGTTCCCAAGGCCACGGCAGCCCCGCTCTTCAATGAATACAAATATGCCTACTACTCGCCTTACGGTTTCAACGGAGGCATGTATTATATCCAGACCGGGCTGACCTTCTGAGACTTAACGGAAAAAGGCGCAGTTTCTTGCAGACAGTTTCCCAGACGGTTCCAGAAGATCGCCGGCCTTTCCGGTTCGTCATATACGCCCTGACCATCGCCATGTGCGTGATCTGTTACGGAGACCGGGCTGCCCTTTCCGTGGGCATGCCCCAGATTGCCCACGAATTTGCTCTGACACCCGGGGAAACGGGCTGGGTCCTGTCCAGCTTCCTCTGGTCCTATTTCATTCTTAATCTTCCCGGAGCGATCCTTCTGGACCGCTTCGGGGTTCGCATCATCGGTGCGGCAGCGGTCGCGCTGTGGTCGATCGCCATGATCCTCGGCAGCCTGACCGCCACCGTCCCCGCCTTCATTGCGACCCGTATCCTTCTGGGCGTCGGTGAAGCCCCGACTTTCGCTCTTGGAAACAAGGTTGTCCGGGCCTGGGCCCCCTTACATGAACGCGGCCTCATGATGACGGCGTTCATCTGCGGCATTCCCATCGGACTGGCCTGCGGCGCCGCATCGGGGGGATGGCTCATTGCCCATTATGGCTGGCGCCCGGCTTTCTCGCTGCTGGGCGCTCTGGGGCTGGTCTGGTCCGCCATCTGGCTTCTGACCCATCCCCGCCCGGCCCGCGGCCCGGCTGCCACACCCTTCGCCCTGATTTCCGTGCCGACCCTGTTTCGCTCGGCGGCCTTCTGGGGCATCGTGATTGCACAGTGCTGCGCGAATTACGCCAATTTCCTGCTGATGTCCTGGCTGCCGATCATCATGCGCCAGACACTGCATCTGGATCTTGCGCAGTCCGGAGCCTACACGGCCTACTGTTATGTCGGCGCCGCCATCATCTCGATCACGGCAGGAAAGATTGGCGAGACACTCGTACGGCGGTCCGACCTGTCTCAGGGGAGCCGCCGCAAGGTTGTCTGTCTGTATCTCGTACTGGCATCGTCCATGGGATTCCTGCCCCTGTGCACCAGTGCGGGGACCATTATCCCGCTCCTCGCCATATCCATGGCCTTTATGGCAGGCGGAACGGGAGCAAACATGGCCCTTCTGGCAGACCTGTTGGTAGAAGATGAAATCCTCGGCTCCGTGACTGGCCTGACGCTGACTTTTTCCAACGGGCTCGGCATCCTGGCCCCCGTCATGACGGGCTATCTGCTGGAAGCCACCGGCAATTTCCACGGGGTCTTCTACATCACGGGCCTGATCATCCTGTGCGGCGCCCTCGCCGCGGCCCTTCTTCCACGGCGTCCGTTCCATGGTCGCCTCCAGCCGGATCACACTCCATGACCCGCATTCATATGGCAGGCGCGGGCGGCCTTCTCCTTGATGCTGCCGACGGCGCTTTCAACGACATGACACAACGCCGCATCTGGGCCACCAGCCGCGAGTTGAACGTGCGAGCGGACATCGTCCAGACCATCCCCGGTGTGAACAACCTCCTCGTCATGTTCGACGCCGTCGAAACCGATCCTGCCACCATGGAAACCCTGCTGCGGGACGTGTGGACGCAGGCTTCGGCCGATGAGATCCCCACCCGCGAGATCGTGGTGCCCGTTATTTATGGTGGCACGTTCGGCGAGGATCTGGCCCTCGTGGCCCGCTTCGCCAACCTGACGGAAGAAGAAACCATCGAAGTCCATGTGGCCGGGCGTTATAGCGTGGCTGCCATCGGCGCCATGGCCGGCTTCGTCTACCTGACCGGGCTTGATTCCCGGCTGGCCGTTCCCCGACGGGATTCCCCGCGCCTGCGCGTCGAGAAAGGGGCCGTGGTCATTGGCGGCGGCCATGCCGGGATGATGCCCTGCACCTCGCCATCAGGCTGGCATATCCTTGGCCGGACGGATCTCTGCCTTTTTGATGCCTTCCGTCCCGAACCCGGTCTTCTGCGGCTGGGCGACACCGTCCGTTTCGTGAGGGCCTCATGATCGAAATCCTGACAGGCTCCTCCCTCAACACGATTCAGGATTTTGGCCGCCGCCATGCGATGGCCATGGGCGTGGCCCAGGGGGGCGCCATGGACCGTCTGGCGCTGAGCCACGGCAATCTGTTACTCGACAATCCGGTGGATGCCGCCGGGATCGAAATCGTGTTCTTTCCCTTCCGTGTGCGCTTTCACGCCGGGATGTCCTTTGCCGTCACCGGGGCGGACTGCCCCGTTACGCTGGACGACCTGCAACTCCCGCGTGACTGGGCCATCACCGCCCGCCCCGGACAGACACTGACCATCCGTGCACCACGACAGGGCGCCAGAGCCTATCTGACGGTGCGGGGCGGTCTGGATGTTCCCGCCGTTCTGGGCGCGCGTTCAACAGATCTGAAGGGTAGTTTCGGGGGGCTTGAAGGCCGGGCGCTCCAGAAAGGAGACCGTCTTGCCTGTGTGACGGCCACCAGCATCCGCCTGCCTGCCGCTGGATACGGCCTCTCCCGTCCCTGCCCGCTTCCTCCTGCCGAGGGAACACAGGTCCGCGTCCTGCCTGCCGCCGAGCATGACATCTTCACGCCTGAAAGCCTGAAGACCTTGCAGACGGCAGCCTGGATCCTGACGCCCAGCGCCAACCGGATGGGATACCGTCTGCAAGGGCAGGACGCACTGGCACTGACGCGCCCTCTGAGCCTGTTTTCCCACGGTATCCTGCCTGGGACGGTTCAGGTTCCACCAGCGGGGCAGCCCATCATCCAGATGATGGATGCCAATACCTGCGGCGGTTATCCCAAGATTGCCACCGTCATAGAGCCGGATCTGCGCCTGCTGTCCCAGACCGTCGTCGGCACCCCGGTCCATTTCCGGGACATCACGCGCGATGATGCAGTTCAGGCCATCCGTCAGGATGCCTCGGACCTGCGGACACTGGCGGCGGAGATTTCGAAGCTCCGCACGCAACTCGTTTTCTGATGCCCCATCCTGTTTTTCATATCCGGGAGTTCTGACACCATGACCGCCAAGACAATCGATCTGAACGCCGATCTGGGCGAGAGCTTCGGCCATTACACGATGGGCAATGACAGCGCGATGCTGGACATCGTGACTTCCGCCAACGTCGCCTGCGGCTTTCATGGCGGCGATCCGGAAGTCATGGCCGAAACCTTCCGCATCGCGCGCGAAAAGGGCGTGTCCGTCGGCTCCCATCCGGGCTTCCCGGATCTGTGGGGCTTCGGACGACGCGTCATGCCTTTCACGCCTGCACAGATCGAACGGATCGTGGCCTACCAGATGGGCGCGGCACAGGCGCTCGCCACCTATTCCGGTCATCGCATGACCTACATGAAAACCCATGGCGCCCTGGGCAATCTGACGGAACGCGATCCCGCCGTTGCTGAAGCCATCGTCAATGCGGTCAAGGCCGTCGATCCGAACCTTCCCATCATGGCCATCGCCCTGAGCCATCTTGAACGTATCGGACGCGAGCGGGGCCTGACTGTGTTTTCGGAAATTTTCGCGGACCGTGCCTATACGGAAGACGGGCATCTCGTATCGCGCAAGGAGCCGGGTGCCGTCCTGCATGATGCCGAATTCGCAGCCGCCCGCGCAGTGCGGATGGTCCAGAACGGCGCCATCGAGACCATCACCGGAAAAATGCTGCCGACACGCATCGATACGATCTGCGTGCATGGCGACAATGCGGAATCCGTGGACGTGGCCCGCAAGGTTCGCGCGGGCTTCGAAGCCGCCGGCATTGCCCTGCGCGCCCTGACCTGAAGCAGACCGGAAGACGGACCGTCCCCATGATCCCCGATCTCAAGACCCTCGATGCCCTGATGGCCCGGATGCAGGCGCTGGGCATTACCGAACTCGACTATTCCCGCGACGGCGAGCACATCCGTCTGGTGCGCGGGGAACAGGATAGCCGCCCGCAGGCGACCGGCACCCCTCCAGCAGTCGCAGCTCCCTCGCTTCCGGCGACCGAAACAGCCCCGGCCTCATCCAGTGCCGAGACGACAATCGAAGCCCCGATGCACGGCCAGTTCTATGCCTCGCCAGCCCCGGATGCGCCGCCTTTCGTCAAGCCGGGCGACATCGTGGCGGAAGGACAGCCGCTCTATATCCTCGAAGTCATGAAGACGCTCTCGCGTATCGAGGCCGAGTTTCCCTGCCGCATCCTCGCTGTTCTGGCCGCAAACGCAGACGCGGTTTCCCCCGGAACCCCCCTCTTCACCGTGGAGCCGCTCGATGCGTGAGCCGCGCCGGGTCCTGATTGCCAATCGCGGTGAGATCGCCCTGCGCATCACGCGGGCCTGCCGTCTGCTCGGACTACACAGCATCGGCATCCATTCCGAAGCCGACGCCAGCCTCGCCCATCTGCGCCTCGTGGATGAAACGATCTGCATCGGCCCGGCCGCCGCCTCGCACAGCTATCTGGACGCCGCCCGTGTCCTGCGTGCCGCCGAACTCACGAACGCCGACATCATCCATCCCGGCTACGGCTTCCTGTCCGAAAACGCCGATTTCGCCGAGGCTGTGGAACAGTCCGGCCGCACGTTGGCAGGTCCGACCGCCGCTATCATGCGCCTGATGGGTGACAAGATCAGCGCCAAACAGCAGATGCGCCGCTCAGGCGTCCCGTGCCTTCCCGGCACGGAAGACGCCCTGCCGACCGACCTCTCCGAAGCGCAGACCATCTGCGATGCCATCGGCTACCCGCTGATCGTCAAGGCGGCCGGCGGCGGCGGCGGGCGCGGGATGCGCGTGGTGATGGCCGCAGCCGATCTGCGCGGTGCCATTGAAACAGCACGGGAAGAAGCCGGACGAGCCTTCGGCAACCCTTCCGTCTACGCCGAACGCTTCCTCCAGCATCCCCGCCATATCGAGATCCAGGTCCTGGCCGACCGGCAGGGCAATGCCGTCTGGCTCGGCGCAAGGGACTGCTCCATCCAGCGGCGCCACCAGAAGCTGATCGAGGAAGCCCCGGCCATAGGCATCTACCCGCAGGCCATTGCCGAACTGGGCGAGCGCTGTGCGAAAGCCTGCACTCTGATGGGCTACACGGGGGCGGGCACGTTCGAGTTCCTGTACGAAGACGGCGCATTTTCCTTCATCGAGATGAACACCCGCCTTCAGGTCGAACACCCCGTCACGGAAATGACGACCGGCATCGACATCGTCCGTGAACAGCTCCTCATCGCGATGGGACAGCCGCTTTCCTTCACACAAGCCGATATCCGCACGCAAGGCCACGCCATCGAGTGCCGCATCAATGCCGAAGATCCCGAAAGCTTCCGTCCGGCCCCCGGAAAAGTCGCAAGCTGGCGCGCCCCCGGCGGCCCCGGCGTGCGCGTCGATACGCATCTGTATGACGGCTACGTCGTGCCCCCGAATTACGACTCCCTGATCGCCAAGCTGATCGTCCACGGCACGGACCGCACGGATGCGCTCAACCGCATGCATGCGGCCCTTTCGGAAATGCAGATCACCGGCATCGCCACGACCACGCCCCTGCATCTGCGCCTGATGAACGAGCCCGGCGTCCGCGAAGGCAGCGTCAGTGTGCACTATCTCGAAGCCCTCATGCGAAAGTCCACCCCATGACTTTTCTTGAAGACCTTCTGAACGACCTCCCCGGTCTGGTTGGCCGGATGAGACATCACGATATCCGTCATGTCACCCTAAAAGACGGGACGAGCACGCTTGCCCTGACCATAACGGCGAACCCGTGCCAGATACCTCAGGCACAACCTGTTGCACCAATTGCAAAGTCGGAAGACACACCTGTTCTCAGCCCCGAAATGGGCCTCTTCCGGCAACACGGTCTGAGCGACAGTCAGACGGTCCGAGCCGGGGAGATCGTGGGATTTGTCGAGGCGGGTGTCCTCCGTCTTGCTGTTACGGCCACGGCGAATGGCACGCTCGGCCGGGCACTGGTCGGGGATGGCAGCGTCGTGGGCTATCATGACGTGCTCTTCCGGATTCACCCGGATGGCTGAGACGCTGCGTTCAGAGGGATGCGGCGGACCGCGACGCCTGTTCGTAAAAGCCCGTCAGGACACGCAGCGCCTTGGCGACCTCGGCAATCGTGACATCCCCGACTTCCCGGTTCTGGGGGATATGCTCCAGCAGGCAGATCCGGCGCAGACGGGCATATTCCATGCAGGCTTCCCGGCCTTTCTGCGTGGTGCTGACGAAGACTTCCTTGCCGTGACGCCGCCGCTGGATCAGCCCGTGCTCGTCCAGCTTCTTCAGCGCGTAGTTCAGGTAATGCCGTTCGGACAGGTTGAGGGTGAACATCAGGTCCGAGATGCTTTTTTCCCGGTTCCGATGCGTGACGCTGTGAAGAATGAGCGTGTCGAGCGCCGAAAGATCCGGCAGTCCCGCCGCCGCCATGCCACGCGACATCCAGCGATGAAACGCATGGTTCACGACCGTCAGGGCAAACTCGAATTCACTCAGGTCTTCGTTCCCTGGCAACGCCAGATGCGACGAAGACACGATGAAGGCCCGTTCCATATCCGCAACATCCGGCATGACTGGCATGCGGCTCTCGCCTTTCGCGTCCTTCATGGCCCTTTTCACTCTCCTTCAGTCCGCGCCCTCCCGGGGCGCTCCACGATACTCTAACCCGATACGGAAAACATAGGCATGGTCGACAGTACACAAATCCGTCTCGCCGCTGATATCGGTGGCACGTTCACGGATGTGGTTCTACAGACACCGCAGGAGCGTCTGACACGCAAGGTCCTTACGACGCCCAGCGCACCGGAACAGGGCGTCATGGATGGCATAGGGCTCGTGATCCAGGACGCGAGCCTGCAGTTTCCCGACGTGACAGTCTTCGTGCACGGCACGACGCTGGCGACCAATGCGATCATCGAACGCCGGGGCGCCCGCACGGCCCTCATCGGAACGCAGGGATTTCGGGACATTCTGGAAATCGGCACCGAAAGCCGCTTCAATCAGTATGACCTGATGCTGCAGAAACCCAGCCCGCTCGTCTCCCGCGACCTGCGCTTTACCGTTCCCGAACGCATGGATGCCCGCGGCACGGTCCAGCTTCCGCTCGATGAAGCAGCCGTGCTGGCGCTTGTGCCCCGGCTGCGGGAAGCCGGGGTCGAAAGCATCGCCGTTGCGTTCCTCCATGCCTATGCCAACCCGGCGCATGAACAGCGCGTTCGAGCACTCCTTCAGGAAGCCCTGCCGGACGTCACAATCTCCATTTCAAGTGAGGTCTGTCCCGAAATCCGGGAATATGAACGTACCTCGACCACGGTTGCCAATGCCTATGTGCAACCCCTGATGGCGGGCTATCTGGGGCGCCTGCGCGAGGCTCTTAATGCAAAGGGTTTTCAGGGCGCGCTGTATCTCGTCACGTCAGGCGGCGGTCTCACCGCACTTGAAACGGCCCGGCAGTTTCCTGTGCGTCTGGTGGAATCCGGGCCGGCCGGTGGTGCGATCTTCGCCGCACAATGCGCCGAGCGTCTGGGCGAGAACCGCGTCCTGTCCTTCGATATGGGCGGCACGACCGCCAAAGTCTGCCTGATCGAAGATGGCGAGCCCGCCTCATCCCGTTTCTTCGAAGTGGACCGCACGGCCCGCTTCATGAAAGGGTCCGGCCTGCCCCTGCGGATCCCCGTGATCGAAATGGTCGAGATCGGCGCTGGTGGTGGGTCAATCGCCCATCTGGACGCCATGAAACGCGTGGTCGTCGGACCGGAAAGCGCATCTTCCGTTCCCGGCCCAGCCTGTTACGGGCTCGGAGGCAAACGCCCCGCGGTCACGGACGCAGACGTGATGCTTGGCCTGATCCGTCCGGAAAACTTCGCGGGCGGCAGTATCCAGCTCCAGCCGGACCGCTCGGCCGAAGCCCTTCTGGCCGATATCGGCACCCCGCTGGGCCTGTCAGCGGAAATGTCGGCCCATGCGGTCTATGAAATCGTCTGCGAAAACATGGCCAGCGCCGCCCGCGTGCATGCCGCCGAACGCGGCGCCGTCATCGGCGACCACACCATGATCGCCTTCGGGGGCGCGGCCCCGCTCCATGCCGCGCGTGTCGCGGAAAAACTCGGCATCCAGCGCCTGGTCATCCCATCAAACGCCGGTGTCGGCTCGGCCGTGGGCTTTCTCGCAGCCCCGGTCTCGTTCGAGCTGGTCCGTTCTTTCCCCATGCGCCTGGACGACAGCTTCAATTCAGAAGAGGTCTCGGCCCTGCTGGATGACATGACGCAGGCCGCGCACGGGCTGGTTCAGGACGATGCCCGGACCGAAACGCTTCACACCCGGCGCAGCGCCTTCATGCGCTATGTCGGCCAGGGGCACGAAATCATCGTAACACTTCCGGAAGGCGCCATCAGCAGCGACCATCTCTCCGCCCTCCGGGGAGCCTTCGAGGCCGAATATGCCCGACAATTTGCGCGCGTCATCCCACATGCCGCCGTCGAAATCCTCAACTGGTCCGTCAGCGTGTCCACCACGCCGCAGAAATACCCGCCCTTTGAGGCTGCCCCGGCCCTGCACGACGCAAAATCCGGCGACATCCGCAAGCTGTTCGACGGCGCAACCGGCACTCATGTCGATCTGCCGGTTTATGAACGCACGGACATGGGACCGGGCAGCCGCATTTCCGGGCCGGCCCTGATCGCCGAGAAAGAAACAACAACCTACGTTTCCTCCCGCTACAACGCCCATCTGGACGGAAGCGGCAACATCATTCTGGACATGAAGGACGCCGTCTGATGAGCGCACACTCCCATAAGGAAATCGATTTCCAGATCATGTGGAACCGCCTGATCGCCGTCGTCGGCGAACAGGCCCAGGTGCTGATCCGCACGGCGTTCAGCCCCATCGTCCGCGAATGCGAGGACATTTCGGCCGGCATCTTCGACCTGAAGGGCCGGATGATCGCGCAGGCCGTGACCGGCACACCCGGCCACGTTAATTCCATGGCGGAGTCCGTCGGCCATTTCCTGCGCCACTTCCCGATCTCGACCATGAAGGAAGGCGACGCCTACATCACGAATGACCCGTGGATGGGAACCGGACATCTCAACGATTTCGTCATCACCACCCCGGCGTTCCACAAGGGTCGCCTGGTCGGACTGTTTTCCTGCACCAGCCACCTGATGGATATCGGCGGACTGGGCAACGGACCGGAAGCGACGGACGTTTTCATGGAGGGCCTGTCGATCCCCATGCTGAAACTGATCGATCAGGGACAGGTCAACGAGACGCTGATGGCCATGATCCGCGCCAACACCCGCCTGCCGGTGGACACGGAAGGCGACACCTACTCCCTGGCCGCCTGCAACGATGTCGGTGTCCGCGCATTGTGCGACATGATGGACGAATTCCGGCTCGACAGCCTCGACCCGCTGGCCGATTTCATCATCGAACGCTCCCGTCAGGCCGTTCTGGACAAGATCGCGGCCCTTCCGCAGGGCACCTGGTCCCATGACATGACCATCGACGGCTATAATGCGCCGCTCACGCTCAAGGCAAAGCTCACGGTCGGCGATGACCATGTCAGCGTCAGCTATGACGGCTCACCCCCAGCCGTGGGACGCGGCATCAATGTTCCGATGGCCTATACGCGGGCCTATACGGTTTTCGGACTGGCCTGCGCGATCTCGCCCGATGTTCCCAACAATGCAGGCTCCCTGGCGCCCTATCATGTCGAAGCGCCAGAGGGTTCCGTTCTGAACGCCCTGCGTCCTGCCCCCGTCTCCTCACGCCATGTTATCGGACAGATGCTGCCGGACATGGTGTTTGGATGCCTGCGCACGCCTCTTCCCGACAGGGTCCCGGCGGAAGGAACATCCTGCCTGTGGAACATTGCGGTCCGGGGTCAATGGCTGCCCAAAGGGGCCACAACACCGCAGACCTATGCCCTCGCCATCACCACGAACGGCGGTACTGGCGCACGTCCGGGCCTGAACGGCCTGTCGGCAACGGCTTTTCCGTCAGGAGTGCATGGCACCCCGGTGGAAATCGCGGAGATCCAGTGCCCGCTTCTCTTCTGGGAAAAGGAACTGCGCGAAAACAGCGGCGGTCAGGGGCAGACCAGAGGCGGCGACGGGCAGATCATGCGTATCGGTACGACCCAGGAACGGCCATTTGAACTGCTGGCGGCGTTTGACCGCGTCGATCACCCGGCTCGTGGAGCGCTCGGGGGCCATGATGGTGCCGCAGGCCGCGTTGAGACGGCATCGGGTCGGAAACTCGCCGGCAAGGGCCTTCAGGTTCTGGAGCCGGACGATGTTCTCGTCCTTATGACGCCGGGCGGCGGCGGACTGGGCGCAGTCTGAAAACGCCACGCGCCCTTCCGTTTCGGGAAGGGCGCGGGTCTTCATCGTTCAGAGACAGTGTGGCGGGGTACGCCCCGCCAGAGCATCCTGAACCTGTGACGCGCACAGCATCGCCATCCGGCGCAGAGCCTGTTCCGTCGTCGCACCGATATGGGGCGTCAGAACGACATTCGGCGCTCCAAGCAGCGGGTCATCCGGCAGCGGAGGCTCGGGGGACATCACGTCCAGACCTGCTCCGCCCAGATGCCCTGCCTTCAGAGCCTCCGCCAGCGCAGGACCGTCCACTTCTCCCCCAAGACTGGTATTGATGAGGATCGCCCCCTGCTTCAGGCGCGACAGGGCCGAAGCGTCAATCGTGGGACGACCACTTCCCTGTGCCGGGCGATGCAGGGAGAGGACATCGGACG
>NZ_JABCQF010000014.1 GCF_015244705.1 Gluconobacter potus | reverse complement strand
ATCGGGAACCTATCTGATTTTCATGATTGGGCAGCATCGTGATGCTGGATTGCCAACAACGTCAGCTTTTTTCGGCTTCCGTTGTACAACAGATGTTCCGCTGTCCCCCCCCCCCTAAACTGCCTATCCGCTCAAGGAAAGTGAAGCAAACAGGCGGCAGCCGCCTACATGGCGGACATGCGACATAGCGATTTGATTTCCGCATAGCGGACAGCCAAGAAATGTCCATTAAACGGTAGTTTTCTAGACATGCTGAAAATTCCCATATTGGGCTATCGCAACCATAATTGTTCCGTTAACATTGGCGTCAGTTTTTCAACGTCCCGGTTGTGTCAATGAATCAGAGGATCGGCTACGCGCGGGTTTCCACGGAGGACCAGCATTTAGACCTGCAGCGTGATGCGCTTCAGCAGGCTGGTTGCCGTGTCATCTATGAAGAGGCGGCGATTGGCAAGAACGCTGTGCGCTTGGAGCTGGAGCAATGCCGGAAGGCGCTGCGCAGCGGTGATACGCTGGTGGTGTGGCGGTTGGATCGACTTGGGCGTAGCTTGCCTGATCTTGTGCAAATCGTGGCCGAGTTGGAATGTTTGGGAATTGGTTTCGAGAGCTTAACCGAGAAAATCGAAACGAACAGTGCGGCGGGCAAGTTGGTTTTTCACGTCTTCGCGGCCCTTGCGGAGTTTGAGCGTAGCCTGATCCGTGAACGCACTCACGCAGGGCTCGCTGCGGCACGTGCCAGAGGGCGTTCAGGTGGTCGGAAACCCAAGTTGGGGGAGAAGCAGGTGCGCGAGATTAAAGCTCTCTTGCGCGACCCAGAGATTCAGGTGGCGGCGGTGGCGCGGCAGTATGGTATTTCGAGAACTACTTTGTACAAGCACGTAGGGGCTGTGCTGCCGAAGAAATCGCGTAATGCAGATTTTTAAATTCCCCACATGTACGAATTATTTTGATCTGCCGAATGTAGGCAAAACAGCAATAGCAGGGGTGCGACCCGCATTCCGTTCATTCATAAAAACTAACTACGGAATTTGATGTAATGCTCGGTCTTACGCTCAGAGAAGAATTTAGAGGCAAGCGCCTCAAAGGCACAGCTATCGAGCTGTCTAACGACCAGCAAACCGGCGCGACTCAAATTGCCGCCAAACAGTTTTTGGAAATTACTTATCCCACGCATGATTTGCTAAAAGGCATTGAGGCCGTTGGTCCTAATAAAGGTCGGCCTGTAGTCGTGATCGGCGAACGTGGCCTCGGTAAATCGCACTTGATGGCCGCGCTCTATCACGCGGTGACGGATCCGTCTTCGACCAGATCATGGCTCAACGCATGGGCAACTATCAATCTGCAGTTCGCACGCGTTTTGTTCAATTTCGACCTGCCGTGGAATCCGATGGATATGGAGCAACGCATCGGGCGCATCCATCGTTACGGCCAGAGCCATACCGCGCAGGTCTACAACTTGGTGCTGTCGGATACTATCGAAGGTCGCATCTTCCTATTGCTTGACGAGAAACTGATCGAGATCGCGCGTACCGTCGGTAAGGTGGATGAGCATGGCAATGTGGCCGAAGACTTACGTGCGCAGATTCTTGGTCAGTTATCAGAACGATTGAATTACGACCGTCTGTATCAGGAGGCGCTTTCCGACCCCGAATTAAAGCGAACACAGGTGGAATTAGAGGCTGCACTATCGAACTCCCGAGAGGCACGGCAGGTGGTGTTCGACTTGTTCCAAGACCTGGATGGTTTCAGTCTTGACGATTACAAACCTTTCTCTGACGTATCATCCAGCTTAGATCGTCTGGTTCATTTTCTGTCGGCGGCGGTCGTGGATCGTAAGCAGAAACTGATCAAGGTGAACGACGCGACATACGACCTCGTCAATGTCGATGGCGCCCCTAGCATTCAATTTACTCTGAGCCGCGAAGCTGCGACCAATCAGGATAATCTGCAACTGATGGGCTTGGATCATTCGTTGGTACAGGAGGAATTGACTCGCTGGCGTGGCCTGGCGCCAGAGGAAGTCGGTATTGCCGTGTTCGGCGACGTAGAAGAGCCGGTGCTGTTGTCTATATGGGTGGTTGAAGTATCTTCCGATAAGGGCGAGCGCCGCGTAATGATGCTGCCCATTGCCGTCAAACAAGACGGGACGCGTGTTCCAGCGGTCGAGCGTCTTTGTGAAACATACCTACAAGCATCCCCGACGACGCCTATCTTTCTGCCCGATCAGCGGAACGATCTGTTTACTCACATGGTAGAGCCAACCCTGCAACGGGAGCTGAGACATAGGGGGGATGCGAATGGCAACAAAAGTTATTCGGCAGAGTTAGTAGGTTACGTCGAAATCTCTAAGCAGGTAGGTTGAGACACCATAATTACATCATGATGGATGCCCAGTGTTGCTGGTTTCACCGTGTGCAGTCGTGATCGTACGTGTCAAAGCCTCTAATACTGCAATGGTATATGAAATCTGTCTTCTATCATAGCGTATGATTTTAAAGGTTATTTTGTTCTTATTAACAATCGATTGGGAAATAAATAAAGGCCACCAGACCCCGGCGGGGGTCTCTCTCTGCCCCTTCTAAGGTCATATTTTTTACTGAGAACAATCGAAAACCGACGTCAGTCCGAATGAATGTCCGCTGTTTTAATTTCTAAGCCACAACCGGACATTCCGCTTCCCCCCCCGTTGCCGTCGTTTTCTGCCGGGAAAAGGCTGCGGATTTTGGGTGCGTCCGGGCCTTTTAGAGTCAGAGGGCTGCGCGAAATTTCGTGACGGGTTGAGAGGGTGGGAGAGAGTCTCCTGTCCGCCCGTCATGGAGTTTTTCGCCATGGCGACCGCTATTCCCAAAATCAGCCTCAGTTCGTCCCGTGATATCCCGTTCAACCGGCTGGTCCTGTCCCAGTCCAATGTGCGGCGTGTGAAGTCCGGCCTGTCGATCGAGGAACTGGCCCGCGATATCGAGCGCCGCGGATTGCTGCAGAGCCTGAATGTCCGGCCAGTCGTTGACGATGCCGGGGTTGAGACCGGTACCTACGAAGTGCCGGCCGGTGGGCGTCGTTTTCGCGCGCTCGAACTGCTGGTGAAGCAGAAGAAACTGGCGAAAACGGCACCCGTGCCGTGCGTCGTGCGCGAGGCAGGGTCGGCCATTCTCGCCGAAGATGATTCCCTGGCCGAGAATGTCCAGCGGGTAGCCCTGCATCCGCTGGATCAGTTTCGCGCCTTTCGTGACATGCTGGAGAAGGGTATATCCGAGGAAGAAATCGCTGCCGCGTTCTTCGTCGCACCGACCGTGGTCAAACAGCGCCTGCGGCTGATGACGGTGTCGGACAAGCTGCTGGATATCTACGAGCAGGACGGCATGAAGCTGGAACAGTTGATGGCCTTTTCCATCAGCGATGACCATGCCCGTCAGGAACAGGTCTGGGAGATCGTGTCCCAGAGCCATAACCGCGAACCCTATGTCATCCGCCGCATGCTGACGGAAAAGACCGTGCGGGCTTCGGACGCCCGTGCCCGTTTCGTCGGGCTGGAGGCCTATATCGTAGCGGGTGGTCCCATCATGCGCGACCTGTTCGAGGCCGATGACGGCGGCTGGTTGCAGGATCCGGCCATTCTGGACCGGCTGGTCATGGAAAAGCTGCATGCAGCCGCCGAAGATATCCGTGCAGAGGGTTGGAAATGGGTCGAAACCGCCCTGTCATTCCCATGGGGCCACACACGGCAGTTTGCGGAGATCGATGGCACGGAAATGCCGCTGTCCGATGAGGAGACTGCCCGGCTTGCAGCCCTGCGCGCCGAGCAGGAAAGCATCGAGGCTGAATATGCCCAGGCTGATGAATACCCGGATGAGGTTGATGCAAGGCTGGGCGAGATCGAACAGGCCATCCTTGCCCTCGAAGAACGGCCTCTGGCGTTCGATCCCGCTGACATGGCGCGGGCGGGGGCCTTCGTAAGCCTCGCCAGCGATGGTACGTTGCAGTTGGAGCGGGGGTTTGTGCTCCCCGAGGACATGCCGGCTGAGCCGGAAGAGACCGATGATGCGGGCAACGCCGATCAATACAATTGCCCTGCGTATGATGGGCAGGAGCACGATAGCGCAGGCGATGGTTATCAGGAGGGGAAGAGCGATAGCATCTCTCCCGACGTGGAACCCGAGGAAGAAGACGGGATCAAGCCGCTGCCTGACCGGTTGCTTACCGAACTGACGGCCTGGCGCACGCTCGCCCTGCGGGACGCCTTTGCCAGCAACCCGCACATCGCGCTGACCGAACTGCTGCATACCTTGGTGCGCGATGTTTACTGGCAGACACCGGGTGCGGATTGCCTGGAAGCCTATGTCCGGGAAATCCCGCTGCCGGTCCATTCCTCCGACATGCCAGGCAGCCTGCCAGCCCACGCGCTGCGACAGCGTAACGATGGCTGGAAGCACGATCTGCCGGACGACGAAGACGCGCTGTGGCGCTGGATCGCCGGGCTGGATGATACCAGCCGCATGGCATTGCTGGCGCATTGCCTGTCCTTCGGGATTAACGCGCTCTATGAGCGCATGCCCGCCTATGGTGCGGTGTCCCAGCGCAGCGTGACCGAACGCCTCAAGCGGGCCAATCGACTGGCGTCGGCCCTCAGCCTTGATCTGATTGAGGCTGGCTGGCAGCCCACGGTCGAGAACTATCTCGGCCGGGTGACCAAGGCGCGCATCCTGCAGGCGGTGCGGGATGCACGTGGCGACGAAGCGGCTGACCGCATAGTTCATATGAAGAAGCCCGACATGGCGCGCGAGGCCGAGCGGCTGCTTGATGGTTCGGGCTGGCTGCCCGAGGCGTTGCGGACCGTGGGGCTGGCCGATCAGGCACAGGTTGAAACGGTGACGTCAGGCGGGGATATGGAGGCCATCGCCGCCGAGTGACGCAATGAGTTTTGGAATTGTGAGACAGCGGCTTCCGGTGCCCGGAAGCCGCTTTTTTCGTGTCCGGCATACCGGAAAGAGGGAGAGGTCGGCTTCGCCTTCTGTGCCGAATAACCGGCATAGAGGAGAGTTTTCCATGATCACAACCACCATCCTGTCCCCCGCGTCCCGTGGTGCCGCATCCGGCGGCTTCAGGATCGATCCTTCGCGTGGGGAGCGCAGTGCCCGCGTATCGTCCGAGTGGTTTTCCCGCCCCGATGACGAACGCTATCTGTCGCTGTCCGACCTGCATGCCGCGACCCTGGCGCGAGCAGATCGGGCCACGACCCGCACGGTGGAAAGCCGCGCCATTCGCGTGGAAGCCTCGCGCGACAATGCCGAGCGCCTGACCCTGACTGTACCGGGGCAGCAGGAGCCGATTGCCCCCACACACTGGTCGTTCGGCCAGATGTGCAGTCTGATCAGCGCGCCATCGTCCTACCTGCGTAACCTTCCGGCTCCACTGGCGGCGATCAATCTCCAGCACGGCCTGCTGTCACACCGGGTTGAACTGATCAAAACACTGGAAACCGAGGACGGCCGCGTGGAACTGCGCGCGGTCACCGGGCCAGATTACGGCCGCATCTGGGACCACGAACTGGTCGGCGCGGTGCGGAAAATTGCCGGTGACGGCACAGGTGATACCAACTGGAAGGTGCCCGGTGTCATCGACTGGGCGACCATGACCCATAATCCGTATGTGGATATCACGAAGGAGACGACGACGCTCTACGCATCAGATCGCGATGTTTTTCTGTTCCTCGTGGACGATACACACCCGATTGAGGCCGGACGCCTGCCCAATGGCGATCCCGATCTCTATTTCCGGGGTTTCTATGCGTGGAATTCTGAAGTCGGCAGTAAAAGCCTTGGTATTGCGTCATTTTACCTGCGCGGAGTGTGCCAAAATCGCATGCTCTGGGGCGTCGAAAATTTCGAACAGATCACGATCCGGCATAGCAAGTTTGCAGCATCCCGCTTCGTGCATCAGGCGACACCAGCGCTCCGGAATTTCGCCACGGCCAGCCCGGCCTCGTTTGTTTCCGGTATCCAGGCTTCGCGTCGGGCGCTGGTGGCCAGAACCGATGATGATCGCGAAAGTTTCCTGCGCCGTCGCGGGTTCTCGAAACCGGAAACCGCGAAGATCATCGAAACCGTGCTGCACGAAGAGGGCCGCAAGCCCGAGAGCGTGTTCGATTTCGTGCAGGGGATTACCGCACTGGCACGCACAAAAGCCAATCAGGATACGCGGCTGGATCTGGAAGAAAAGGCCCGCAGGCTGATGGAGCGTGCGTCCTGAAAGCCGCTTTTCTGTATTTCCGCCAATACGTTTTTACGAGCCCGGCCCCTGCGCCGGGCTTTTTTCGTTTCGGGAGTTTTTCCGATGGCTGATTTTTTCACGCATTTTTCCTGCGTGCTCGACGTGGGCACGGTGGACAATGCCGCAAAGGGGCTCGATCTCTACAATGAATTCATGGACGAACTGGCGGCGGAAGACCCGCCCTCTGACGGTTTCATTCTGTCGATCGTGCCTGAATATGGCGGCACGAAACTCTGGATGCACGATGAGACGACCGGAGATCCGCATCAGGTTGTGGAGTTCGTGCTGCGCTGTGCGCGAACATTCCGGTTGCGGGGCCGATGGGGATTCCAGTGGGCCAATACGGCATCCCGCCCCCGGATCGGCGCCTTCAGCGGCGGCGCGCATCTGCTTGACCTTGGCAGGCGCAAAGCGATTTCATGGATGACCACTGATCGCTGGCTGGCGATTGCCCTGGACGGAGGCAATCCCGACACAGGAGGGCAAGGCGATGACTGGACATGATGCTGGGGATCTGGCTCACCGTCTGGCGGAGAACGCGGAGGCGGTATGCCGACGCTATCTGTCCGCCGGTCGCCGTCATGGCAATTACTGGCTGGTCGGTAACGTACGCAACACCCCCGGCCGGTCGCTGTTTGTCCGGCTGCACGATACCGCCAACGGCAGGGCCGGTAAGTGGACCGATGCGCAGTCTGGCGAGCATGGCGACCTGCTTGACGTGATCCGCGAAAGCCTCGGTCTGGTGGATTTCCGCGACGTGGTCGACGAGGCGCGCGCCTTCCTCAGTCTGCCTCGCCCTGATCCGGTGCCGCCGTCACAGGACCGGCCTGCCCGTGAGCGTGGTTCCGCCAGTTCGTCCGAAGCCGCGCGACGGCTCTGGGCCATGTCCGGGCCGATCGCGGGCACGTCCGTAGAAATGTATCTCCGCAGACGCGACATTACGCGTTTGCACGGAACCGCAGCCCTGCACTTCCATCCGCGCTGCTTTTACCGTCCGGACGAGGACAGTCCGACCGAGACCTGGCCCGCCATGATCACCGCCGTCACCGACCTCGACGGCACCCTGACCGGGGTTCATCGGACCTGGCTGGCGGCGGACGGGCGCGGCAAGGCGCCGGTCGATCATCCGCGCCGTGCCCTGGGCGACCTGCTCGGCAATGCCGTGCGCTTTGGCACGGTGTCCGACGTTCTGGCGGCGGGCGAGGGCATCGAGACGGTGCTCTCGCTCCATGAGATCATGCCCGCTCTGCCACTGGCCGCCTGCCTGTCCTCGGCGCATCTCGCCGCCATGATGTTTCCAAATACGCTGCGCCGCCTCTACGTGCTGCGCGATGACGATCCGGCCGGAGACCATGCGGTGACGATCCTGCAGACCCGGACGCAGGAAGCCGGGATCGAGTGCCTCGTGCTGTCACCGCGTCTGGCGGACTTCAACGATGATCTCCGCTACCTCGGGCGTGGCGCGATGCGGGCAATCCTGCATCCCCAGCTTGCCCCGCAGGACGTGGCGCGGTTTCTGCATCCCGTCACGCACTGAGGCGGCCCGGGAAGGGGGTGTGAGGGTCTTCTTCTTTCCAGTGTGCGCAGGGCTGTCCTGTTTCCGGATGGGGCGCGCCCGCGGCCTTTCTGGAAGGGGAGCGGGCGTCAGCCAGGCCGGGCCTGCAATGGCGGAACCGGCTATTTTCCGCCGCGCGTGCCGCGCTTTGCATCGCGAAGCAAAATAGCCGTCTCCCTGCCATCCTCCGCTGCGCTGCGGCCGCGCGTTGCGCGGTTCCGGCCCGGCCTTCGTCTGCCGCTGTCCGCCCCCGGAAAGGCCGCGAGGGGCGCGGCCAGAACCGGAGGACAGACCCATGACCCGCACACAGCACGATTTCGAACCCGCACACGCTACCTCTTCCACCGCTCATGTGCTGGCGGAACTCCAGCTTTACGGCCATCGTCCCTTCGAGGACGAGCCGGACGCGAGGCCGTTGCCCGACGCCAGCCAGATCGAGGGCGCGATTGCCGATATCTTCGATGCCCTGTCAGCCACACTGACCGACACGCGGCTGGAACCTGATCTCGAACCGCTGCTCTGGTCCACCGTCAACGTCTTTCACCGTATGGTCGGGCAGGTGGAGCGTGATCTTGACCGTAACGAGCAGGCGCAGAAACGCAGCCAGCAGGAACAGGATGGCAGCGAGATCCGCTCGGTGGAACTGGAGCGCCTCATCGCCGAGGGGCTGACCCTGCTGGAGCGACGCAATGCCTATGAGATATTCCGCGCCCTCGCCTGCGACCAGTTCGAACGCCTGACGATGTCGCCCTGGCGGCCACGCTCCGGCTCGCTGGTCAGCCGGAGCACCCTGACGGCGTCGATGATCGACAGCCGCGATTTCCTCAACGCCCGCCGCAAGGCCGAAACGGAGCTGCTCGTGCCACCCGGGCCAAAGGTCGCAGTGACCGGCGGGCTCGATTACGAGGACCATCTCCTGATCTGGAACCGGCTGGACAAGGTGCGTGAGAAGCATCCCGACATGGTGCTGCTGCATGGTGGCTCGCCCAAGGGCGCGGAATTCATCGCTTCCCGCTGGGCCGATCATCGCGAAATTCCACAGATTGCCTTCAAACCGGACTGGAACCGGCACGGCAAAGCCGCCCCGTTCCGGCGCAACGACGCCCTGCTGAAAGTCCTGCCCGTCGGCGTCATGGTATTTCCGGGTTCGGGCATTCAGGACAATCTGGCCGACAAGGCGAAGCAGATGGGTATCCCGGTCTGGCGGTTTCAGAAAAAGAATAGTGCCTGACAGGTTGTGAGGAAACCGTGCCGAGAAATCGGCACGGTAGCATAGGGCTACCGTATTGACGGTCTTTCAATGCCTGAAAGATAAGGCATGGCGCGTTTAACCCGGTTCTGCCGTCGATCCCGATCGACAACATTGACCTTATACCTTGAAACACGCCTGATTGACTTAGTGATATCTACAACTTGCTTTTTTTCGGTTTCGGCTGATGAAGCCTTCTTTTCACATTCGGCTTCAATGCGTTTCGAACATCCTTGTCGACGGTTGCAAGATCGAACCACTCGGGATCGAAATGGCCACCACACCAGGCCTTGGTTTCCCGATGCTCGGGATCCTTGAGGGAGCCGATTACCTCCAGAAACTGCTCATAGCCTGGAATGCCGCCGACATCCTCAGGCGGACGGGCTCGCGCGCCGTCAACACAGGTCGCGTGCTGGGGAGCGCTTTCGAGGAAAAGCAGATTTTCGATTTCTACGGTATGGCGCCAGTCGTCGCCAAAATCATAGACGTAGGTGAACGCCGTGCCCGCGTTGCGGAAATCTCGCAACCGGACCTGGCGCTCGTCAAAGACCTGAGGATCGCCGATGGCCGATCCTTCCGCAGCCTCAATGGCATTTCCGTAACGCAGTCCCCCGATCTCGAACTCATGGAGATGATAATTCCACCAGTTAAAGGCCGCCTGGATCGCGAGGTGAAGCTGCTCCAGGTTCCACGCACTAGGCACGACGAGACGCCGCCAGACGGCTGGTTCGATATCGTCGATTGAGACTCTGATCTGCATAGCATTGGGAGGTCCAAACATGGTTTCAAGAAAAATGGTAATTCCTGATAAAGTCAAGAAAGTTGCGTGTGGCGGGGTGTAAGATCAGTGCTGATTTCTCGGCACGGTTTTTACAGAGCGTGGTGGGCATTATTTCCACGACGGTTTGTAAAACCGTCATGATACATGAAGTCTGACGTCTGAGCCGCAATGACGTCGGGCTCCCCAGTTCCTGCGCACCTGATGGCGGTAGGCACGTTCGCCCGCCCCCTGGAAGTCCCCGCCCGGAGAACCGGCGGGACGGAGTTCGATGGCAGCCCCGTGTGTCTGCGGGGACGGTCCATGGGGATGAAACGCCCGCGCCAACCCCATCGGTGAAAGGGCCGGGACGGCAGGCAGCGAACGAGGGATCATCCGGCCCGCTCTAACGGGATGCGCTTGTGCCGGGAGCGGGGGCCTGTCGCACCGCACGGGCAACCCTGCCCATGAGCGGGTGAAAAGGGGGCGTAACATCGGGGACGGCAAAAACGACCACCGGACGGGGCCAGTTTCCCAAAATGCCAGCGTGACAGTCTCGCGCCAGATCGCATCGTCCCCCCACCTGTCGGACCGGTCATGCCGGCATCGTATCTCTTTGGGGCTGGCGGGTCCGCACACCATGGCCTCTGTCGGATGGCTGATCTAGCCGAAGACCGGCTGCGCCTCGATCGGCTGGCCGCAACGGCGTTCCAGAACTTTCTTCCCCTGCCGGCTGCGCCGTCATTCCTCGCGAAACAAGAAAGTTCCGGCCCTGCCGTCCTCCGCTGCGCTTCGGCCCCGAGGGGTGCTCTGCCGCTCGCCTCCGGCTGGTCGATCGCCATCGAGGCCACGGTGGTCGCGGCCCGATAACAGCATGGAGATACGACAATGGCTAACATCGGTTCCTTCAAGAAGGTGGGCGAAGGCTTCGAAGGCGAAATCGTCACCCTGGCCCTGCAGGCCCGCAACGTCCGTCTGGTGGCCGAAACCAACCGCGCCAACGACAACGCCCCCAACTACCGCGTCTACCTCGGACGGGTAGAACTCGGTGCCGCCTGGACCCGCCGCTCCAGCGAAGGCCGCACCTATCTGAGTCTGAAGCTGGACGATCCCTCCTTCGCCGCCCCGATCTTCGCCAACCTGTTCACCGACGAGGAGGGCGAGGGCTACTCGCTCATCTGGACCCGGCCCCGCAGCCGGAACGGGGAGTAAGCGCCCCACCACCAACCCCGCCCGGTCTCCCCGGGCGGGGCCTTCCGGGCTTTCATTTTCCCACGTGCTTTTCCGGGGCGCGGGCGGCAGTGCAGGTCGCCCGACGTGAGACGCAGGAGGAACACGGGGCTTTCCCTCAGCCTTCCCATTGTACCATGCGCGAGGGCGAACCGCGTCAAGGACGCGTGGTCCCCCCAATTTTGCCCGATGCACCCTTCGGGCGCACCGCACAAAATCGGCTCCCCCACACGCCGGCAAGCCGGTCGCCTTCGGCGATCCCTGACCCGGTCCACCCCGGCATGAGCCGTCCGTCCTGTCTTCGAAAAACGAAAGGAGCAGGACGATGACCACGCTACACGACCAGATCCAGATGCTGCGCGCCGAACTGACCAGCTTTCACCTGAGCCGCCGCGAGCGCCGGCAGATCGAGCGCGAACTGAACGAGGCGCTTGCACGATGCGCAACAGAGCGCCACGACGAGACGGCCCCCGCATAGAGCGGGGGTCTTTTTGCATGGTCGCCAATACAATCGGGAACCAGACGCCGACTCTCTTTCGGTATCCCCCTGAAAGAACGATGTTGAATATCCACAAAGCGACTATTATAGTCGTATTTCTGGTGTGCAGGCTCCGCGTGTCGGATGTGATCGTGGATGATCACTGGCCGACAGGTAAGGGCGGCACGGGCACTCCTGAACTGGACACAGGAAAGGCTCGCTGAAAAGGCCCTCGTAGCATTGACCGCGCTCAAGCGCCTAGAATCCGAACGCGGTCTGGGCGTTCATGAGGGCACGATCGATCAGGTCCGTCGCGCGCTGGAAGCGGCGGGCATTCTGTTCATCGAGTCCGGACAGGGACGCGGCGTCATGTTTCTTAACGAGACTTCCGATATCCAGACGCGGCAGGGTAGGGGGCGTAGTCGGGCGGAATCGCCCTGATCTGTTCCGTTCATGTCATTCCTTCCCCGTTGGGCGTGCTGATTTCTGGCGGGGTCATGCAAACCTGGCCGGTCGGCAATCCCGATCTTTGTTATCGAACCGATCTGGCAGCGGTATCGTGAGGAACCGCCATGACCGACCCGTCTTTCCTTGACCATCCCCCTCTCACCGAACGGGTAAACGCCTACGACGAAGCGCATCTCGGGCTTTACCTGCGCCTTCTGGTCGCGGACGAGGAAGGGGCGGACTGGCGCGAAGTCGTTGCGGTGCTGTTCGAAATTGACCCGGTTCGCGAACCGCTGCGTGCGAAAGCCGTTCATGGCAGGCATCTGGCACGGGCGCGCTGGATGAGCGAAGCCGGTTTCCAGTATCTGCTGCAACCGCGCCTGCAATAGCCGGGCTTCGCCCCGGCACCCGCATCTGCCCTGCGCTTCTCTCCCCGATAAAAAATCAGGGTCTATGCACTCCCGCTCCCGCTCTGGCTGATGGAAGCTTCCCCTTTTGCCGCATGGGGGGACAGACAGGGAGGCCCGCATGCCAACACCTTTATGGCGTTCACCGGAACTGCGCGACCATATCAGCCGTCTGGACCGCTCCGGTTTCGCCGTCGAATTTCTCCGCCGTAACACCACCTATCGCCGCGACTATGCCCGCCTGCAACGGCGGATCGGCCGTCGGGGCGTGGATTCCGCCGCCGAGTGCGCGGCGTTCTCCCGACGCTGGGGGCTCTGCTTTTGTCCATGCGCCCGATGAACCCGTCCCTCAGGGGCGCATGATCTGGCGGCCCGAGGTTTCACCGGCCACACTGATCCTCACGCCCGCGCCATCGGATTTCGCCATCGTGACCCCGATCAATCCGGCGGTGCTTGGAACCCTTCTGGCCCGTCATGATGCGGAAGACGACGCGTGGTTGGTGATCGGCGATGTGGCTGGCAATCTTTACCTTCGGCTTCTGAGCCCGCTGGCTATCGTTCGACCCGCCGTGCTCCTGCCGATGGACGACGCCGCTGAACTGCGTCTCGACGTGGCGCTGCGTTTCTTTCGCAGGCAGCGCGGCCAGCGCGTTGGCCTGCTTCCGCGCGCCCTCCAGTTGACCCCGTTGCAACGTGCGCGGCAGATACTGCTCCTTCTCGCCTTCGATATTCACGAAGCGGGCGGCACCGTCCGCGATATCGCCATTGCGGCCAATCGTTCATGGCAGGCGGATTTACCGGCGGTCGAATGGCGCAACACGGCGGCGCGTCGCCATGCGGAGCGCCTGCTTCTTGACGCCCGGAACCGGGTCAAAGGCGGTTATCTGGATTTTCTACGCGGAAAATAGTGCTGCCTGTTTTCGCTCCTTCCCGCTGCGATCCCCCATTTTCCCCACGCTGCTTCACGCCCGGCTCCGCGCGGTATCGCCCATGCACGTCCCGGTACACGAAGGGTGGACACTGAGTCTGAAAAATCTTCGTCCACCCCCAACGCCTGCTTTCTTCGCCACCGTCATCCCGATCCGCCGCATCATTCCTGCGGCGCTTCGAGACCAGATGGAGGCATACCATGCTCGACAGACACGCGCCGTCACCGGCACGCTACCTGCGCACACATCAGGCCGCGCAGATTCTAGGCCTTTCTCCCCGCACGCTGGAAAAATACCGCTGCCATGGCAGTGGTCCGACCTTCCGCAAGCTTGGCGGTCGTGTCGTCTACCTGATCGACGACCTCGACGCCTGGGCTACCGCCAGCGCCTGCCGGTCCACCTCTGATCCGAATTATGACGAGGCCCGCTCTGCCGGCCTTAATCGCCGGTGAGGGGAGGATGGACATGCAGGCCCGCCACATCCTCACGGCCAGTGAGCGCAGCAGGCTCCTGCCGTTCGTTGTCGCCAGCGGCGAGATCAGTCCGCGCGACCAGCGCGATCTGATGGAGCGACCGTTTTTCTCCCTGTCCAAAACGAAGCGCACGACGCCAATCCTCTACGCAGTAGGGGACACGCGCGTTGAGGTGTTCGGGATGCCCGAGCACGGCATGGCGACGATCTGGGACGCTGACGTGCTGATCTGGGCCGCCAGCCAGATTGTCGAGGCGGAAAATCTCGGCCTGACAACGTCACGCTTCCTGCGCTTCACTCCCTATCAGCTGCTCACCGGTATCGGCCGACAGACCGGGGCGCGGGATTATGGGCTGCTCAGGGCGGCACTTGCCCGGCTCCAGTCCACCGTGGTCGCCACCACGATCCGCAACGGCCAGAACTGGCGACGGCAGCAGTTTTCCTGGATTACCGAGTGGGAAATCTGCGCCAGCCGGAACGGTCGCGCCGCTGGTGTCGAGATCGTCATTCCGGAATGGCTCTATCGTGGCGTGATCGACCGTTCGCTGGTGCTGGCCATCGACCCGGCCTATTTCCGGCTGACGGGCGGCATCGAGCGCTGGCTTTACCGCGTGGCCCGCAAACACGCGGGTCGTCAACCTACCGGCTGGACTTTCGAGATCGGGCATCTGCACCAGAAATCCGGCAGCCTGATGCGTCCCTCGGACTTTGCCATCCAGATCCGGCGTGCCGCCGCCAGCCAGCCCTTGCCAGGCTATCGCCTGAACATTGAACGTGCTGGCGCGCGCGAGTTACTGCGCATCCTGCCAACTGATTTATCCACACATCCTGTGGATAACTATGCGAATGGTATCGGGACTTCACACGCATCCACTATCGGGACATCACACGCAGGACTATCGGGACTTCACACGCACAAACCCCAGCTAAGTCTTTGGCCTGAAACGGTGATTCCGGCCCTTAACTTATCTAACTTAGAATCTAACTCTTATGTTGATGGGAAGCGCCGTTCTGCGGATAACCCCTCTTGCCCGTCCATTGCCCCCTTCAAGGGGCCGGGAGTAGGGCCATGACCAGACAGTCTCCTATCTCCCACCGGCATCCGGCGGCACTGACGCATGTCGAACTGACCTGGATCGACAGGCGCATCGAACACTGGCTGCGCTTCGGGCATTGCAGTGACGAGCAGATACTCGATGACCGCCGCCGCATTTCCAGTTTCGCGCCAGGAAGTGTTTTCGCCTTTGTGCGCTGGGCGTCCAATGACCTCGGTATCACCGTCTCCCGGCTGGATATCGTGCGCGCGGTCAGGGCTGGCGAAGTGTTCCAGACTTTGCCGTTCGTGCGTCCCGGCGGCGAAATCCTCCTGCGTGTCGATAGCTGGCCACGGGTCGAACATGTGCTCCGGGCGGTCGACGCCATTGAGGCACTGGGTCTCGATCCGGCGGATGCAGCGCCCGAATACTGGCGGCATCTGCACCATCGCATTACGGCCGGACATGAGCCGCGTGCCTATACGCGCGAGCAACATTCAGCATGGCTCAAGCGGCGGCAGGTGACGTCATGACCCGGCGTGGCTGGTTCTTTGCGACCTATTTCGCCGTGCTCGGTGTGGGCGCGTCAATGGTCGTTCATCCTGCGCCACGCCTGATCTGGAACGAGACGGCGAGCGTGCCCGTCGGGTTGTACCGATTGCACCCGGTTCCCGCGCCGCATGTCGGTGATCTGGTTGCTGTCCGTCTGCCCGAGCGCGAGGCGATGCTGCTGGCGCGTCGGGGGTATCTGCCGTCTGGCGTGCCCCTGCTCAAGCCCGTAGCGGCTGTCGCGGGGCAGTCCGTGTGCCGTACGGGACAACGCATCACCATCGACGGGCAATTCGCTGGCGACGCGCAATCCGTCGATCACCGTGGCCGTCCGCTCCCCTTCTGGCAGGGCTGCCATCGTCTCGATTCCGGCCAGATTTTTGTCATGAACACGGCTGAACCACGCAGTCTCGATGGTCGGTATTTCGGCCCGTTGCCCGTTTCCACCGTCATCGGTCGTGCCACCCCGGTCTGGCTTCCATCCGGGAGTAACCAGCCTGCCATCGTGACCACCAACCCGTCTCCGAAAGGGCAATGAAATGGCACAGATCGGTCTTTTCACGCGCACGAAAACCGGTTTTGCCGGGCGCATTCGCACCCTCACCGTGGCGCAGGATATCCTTCTCGTTCCGGCTGAGTTTTCCGACGCCGAACATGCCTCGGATTACCGCATCCATCTCACCGATGCCGATGGCCCGGAGGTTGGTGCTGGCTGGAAACGCACCGGCGAGAGGGCTGGTGAATACATCGCCGTAGCCCTCGACGACCCCGCCTTTGCACAACCGATCCGGGCCAATCTCTTCCGTGCCGGTGGGGAGCGTGCGGTTTGGGTGCTGAACTGGACGCGTCCGTCACGACGTGTCGAACGCGGGGAATGAGACGATGCGACGCATCTTCTTCCTCGCTGTTGGTGTCATTGCAATCGGCGTATCGGGCGCACCTGACCTGTCATGGGCGGCATCGGTTCCAGCGCCCGCTGACACCGATCCTTATGGTGCCGTGATCGCTGAAGCCGTGCAGCGCTTCGACATTCCCGCCACATGGATACGGGCCGTAATGAGCGCTGAGAGCGGTGGTGATATTAGCGCGATTTCATCAAAAGGCGCGCTCGGCCTCATGCAGATCATGCCCACGACCTGGAGCGACCTTCGTACCCGTTACGGGCTGGGAAGCGATCCGTTCGATGTGCATGACAACATTCTTGCAGGCGCTGCGTTCCTGCGCGAGATGCATGATCGCTATGGCTCTCCGGGCTTTCTGGCAGCCTATAACGCCGGGCCGGGGCGCTATGAGGACTACCGTGATCGGCAACGTCCGCTGCCACCCGAAACGCGCGCCTATGTCGCCGGATTGCTGCCCCTGATCGGTCAGGGCGGTGTAGATCCATTGCTGCTGGTTTCGCATCCCGACCCGCTGTTCTGGACCAGCGCGCCGATTTTTGCCGCGCAGTCGGACGATGCGGGGAAAGGCGTTCCGGTTGCAATGAAGCTGCCGCCGAATGGTGTTCGAAGTGACATCATCGCGCATGGTCTTGCGCCTGTCAGGCCGCTTTCCGGTGGGTTGTTCGTCGTCTCTTCCGCATCACGAGCGATGCCATGAATGCGCGTCCAGGCATCATTTCCTCTACCGGTATGCGGTGGTTCGCGCAGGGCAATCGGGGCAGGGACCAGCATCGCGGATTGGGTGCTGGCAGGGTGGAACAGGCACTTTGGGGTGGGGTTAAGGAGAGGCGAGATAAAAGGGCGCACATTGCGCCTCGGTTGGGGTGTTGGTTTTTCTGTGTTTTTTCTGCCTTCCGACAATGTTCCGCCCTTACCGGCAATGTTTGCCGACCCCGTATTTCGTTGTTGCTCCTGGCTTTTTCGCACATTGGAGGCAGTGATGGCGCGCGAGAATGACTTCCAGCCCCGTCTGGGTCGCATCCGCTCACCACGCGCCCAGCGGCTCAAGCCCTTCGTCGCCCAGGCCCTCGCCTCGGCCCAGCGTGCCGGAGGCGGTGGGTTCCGATCGGGTCGCAACGGCGGCGGTTCCCGTTCGGCCTTCGGGCGTGGCCGTGTCGCGGCAGCCAGGGCCAATCGCCTGCTGACCAGCCGTGCCCGCCGCGTGACCGTCAAGGCCCGTGTCGTACGCCATAGCGGGCGCAAGGCTCCACTCGCGGCCCATCTGCGTTACCTGCGCCGGGAAGGGGTGACGAAGGACGGTGAGAAGGTACGGCTCTTCGGTCCCGGCATCGACGATGCGGACCCGAAGGCCTTCGCCGAACGCTGCGAAGACGACCGCCACCACTTCCGTTTCATCGTCTCGCCGGAGGACGCGCCGGACATGGCTGACCTCAAGGGCTATGCCCGCGAACTGGTCGGGCAGATGGAAAAAGATCTCGGCACGAAACTCGACTGGGTGGGGGTGGATCACTGGAACACCCGGCATCCCCACGTCCACATCCTCGTGCGCGGCGTAGCCGAGGATGGCAGCGACCTCGTGATCTCGCGGGATTATATCAAAGACGGGTTGCGCGCCCGTGCGCAGGATCTGGTGACGCAAGAACTCGGGCAACGCAATGACATCGAAATTCACCGTGCCCTCGAACGTCAGGTCGATGCCGAATACTGGACCCAGCTTGACCGGCAACTCGTCCGCGACGCGGGCCGCAGCGGCATCATCGACGTGGCGCCAGCGCCGGATCGGCAGCCTGATCCGTTTGAGGCCCTGAAGGTCGGCCGCCTGCGCCGCCTGGAGGGGCTCGGCCTCGCCCATCAGGTCGGACAGGGACAATGGATGCTGGATGAGTCCGCCGAAGCGACGTTACGCGAACTGGGCGAACGCGGCGACATCATCAAGCGCATTCACCGTTCCCTGACTGAACGCGGCATCGAGCGGAGCACGTCGAGCTATGTGTTGGCGGGTGAAAGCCTCGACGTCCCTGTCGTCGGCAGGCTGGTCGATCGCGGGCTGGACGATGAACTGAAAGGCACGGCCTACGCCGTCATCGACGGTGTGGACGGTCGCACGCATCATATCCGCTTTCCCGATCTGGATGCGACCGGTGATGGTAGTATGGGGGCGGTCGTGGAGCTTCGTGCCTTCGATGACAGGAAGGGGCAGCGTCGTGTTGCGCTGGCTGTTCGTTCTGACCTGTCGATCGAGGATCAGGTGACGGCGCGCGGGGCCACCTGGCTCGACCGGCAGGCGGTGGCGCGTGATCCTGTCGCATTGGGGCAGGCGGGTTTTGGCGCCGAAGTACGTGACGCGATGGAGCGGCGCGCCGAGCAACTGATCGAGCAGGGGCTCGCCGAGCACCGCGCACAGGAATTGGTGCTGGCGCGTAATCTGATCGGCAAACTCAGGGACCGGGAGGTTCACGAGGTTGGAGAGCGGCTGGCCAGCGAGACAGGCCGGACATTCAGCCAGTCGGGTTCGGGGGAGTATATCACGGGCACCTACCGTCAGCGCATGGTGCTGGCCTCCGGCCGCTATGCGATGATCGATGATGGGCTTCAGTTTCAACTCGTGCCCTGGACGCCCTCGCTGGAGAAGCAGCAGGGCAGGCACGTCTCCGGTGTCGCTCGCGACGATGGCGGGGTTGATTGGACCTTCACCCGGAACAGGGGGCTGGGTTTGTGAACCAGCGCTCCTGTCAGTTCGGCTGGGGTTCCCACGGGTTGAGCAGGGGGACGCCGCACGGCAGGAAATCCGCGACGTTGCGGGTCACGACCGTCTTGCCATGAACCAGCGCGGTTGCGGCGATGAGCGCATCGCGTTCCGAACGGGGATCGGGAACATGGAGCCGGGCGCAGCGCAGGGCTACGGACGTATCGACGGGAAAAATACGCCTTTCGAACGCGGGAAGGACATGCTGTTCCAGCCAGGTCCGCAGGATCGTGCCGGTGGCTCCGTCGCGGCGCTCCACGCGCAGGATGCCGGTTTCCAGTTCCATGACGGTGATGGCGGAGAGATACAGATCGTCCGCCTCCACGCTGTCGGCCCAGAGCGCCACGTTCGGGTCGGCCTTCCCGGCGCGGATTTTTCTCAGTTCTGAAACGACGTTCGTGTCCAGCAGGAACATCAGGAAAAATCGGCCGGGCGGAGTGTGATATTGGCGCGAGGCGGATCGAATGCGATGTCCGCAGCTTCCGGCATCGCCAGAGCGTCCGCGATCTTGCGCGGATGGTGTGTCAGACGGCGGTATTCCTCAATACTGAGCAGGACATGGGCCGTGCGTCCCCTGTCGGTGATGAACACCGGTCCCTCGGCCGCCGCCTTCTTGGCCCGGCTGGTGTCCTGGTTGAACTCGCGGCTTGAAAGTGTGGTGATGCTCATGTCCGGCCTCCAGACTGCAATGTAGGAACATTACTACATAATGAGAGGGAGTGCCAGAAAATCCATGTCTGGTCGGGGTTCGCATCATCGTTGGCCGCAGCACCCGTCCAGCCACAAGACCCGGTTATCATTCGACTCCCGCGACCTTCGCTCAATGTGATGACGGTCTGGGCCGCACCGGACAAGTATTTTTTCCCTGCCATGCGCCGGGATGCGACGACGCGGGAAAAGCCCTTGCGGAACGGAAAATGGCCGCCCGACCTGTTCCTGCGCAAGGAGGAATCGAAAATGCCGGGAACCAAAATTCAATGGGGACAGGTCGCGGTGGTCCTGTCCATTGTCGTCCTGTCCTGGTGGGCCGCGACCCAATGGACGGCCTGGGAACTGGGCTTCCAGCCTGAACTCGGTCGGCCCTGGTTCGTGCTGTTCCATCACTGGTCGGTCTACGCGCCGCCGCTGTTTTTCTGGTGGTGGTTCGAATTCGACGCCTATGCCCCGAACGTCTTTGCGCGCGGGGCGTGGATGGCCGGATCGGGTGGGGTGCTGGCTTTCGCCGCCGCCGTGACGCTGTCGGTCCATCGCGCCCGTGAAGCCAGGAAAATCGAAACCTACGGGTCGGCACGCTGGGCGGACCCGGACGAGATCGCGAAAGCCGGGCTGCTTGACCCGGATGGGGTGGTGCTTGGCCGGTATGGCAAGGCCTATCTGCGCCATGACGGACCGGAGCACGTCCTGACCTTTGCACCAACGCGCAGTGGCAAGGGTGTCGGTATGGTCATCCCGACGCTTCTGACCTGGCCTGGCTCAGCTATTGTCCACGACATTAAGGGCGAGAACTGGGAGTTGACGGCGGGATTTCGCGCCCGTTTCGGTCGCGTCGTGCTGTTTGACCCGACCAATGCGATCTCGTCCGCCTATAACCCGTTACTGGAAATCCGGCGTGGAGAGTGGGAAGTCCGCGATGCCCAGAATGTCGCCGATATCCTCGTGGACCCGGAAGGCAGTCTGGAGAAGCGCAATCACTGGGAGAAAACCTCACACTCCCTGCTTGTCGGCGCCATCCTGCATGTCCTCTATGCCGAGCCAGACAAAACCCTCGCCGGTGTCGCCAATTTCCTGTCGGACCCGAAGCGCCCGATCGCCACCACGCTGTCGGTCATGATGCGGACAAACCATCTGGGTGAGAAGTGGCCACATCCTGTTGTTGCATCGGCCGCGCGCGAGCTGCTGAACAAATCGCCCAATGAACGCTCGGGCGTGCTCTCCACTGCCATGTCCTTCCTTGGCCTGTACCGTGATCCGGTGGTGGCGGAAGTCACCCGGCGCTGCGAATGGCGCATTGCCGACATCGTTGGAGGGGACCGCCCAGTGACGCTTTACCTGACCGTGCCCCCCTCGGATATCAGCCGCACCAAGCCATTGATCAGGCTGGTGCTGAACCAGATTGGCCGTAGGCTGACGGAAGACTTGGAGGCTGCGGCACAGCGACGGCGCCTGCTACTGATGCTCGACGAATTTCCGGCCCTCGGGCGTCTGGATTTCTTTGAATCGGCGCTGGCTTTCATGGCGGGCTACCGGATCAAAAGCTTCCTGATCGCCCAGTCCCTCAACCAGATCGAACGGGCTTATGGGCCGAACAATTCGATCCTCGACAACTGCCATGTCCGGGTGAGCTTCGCCACCAACGATGAGCGGACGGCGAAACGTGTGTCTGACGCGCTTGGGACTGCCACCGAGATGAAGGCGATGAAGAACTACGCGGGGCACCGGCTTTCGCCCTGGCTGGGCCATCTGATGGTTTCGCGCTCGGAGACGGCACGCCCGCTGCTGACGGCGGGAGAAGTCATGCAGCTCCCGCCAGCGGACGAGATCGTCATGGTCTCCGGTCTCTATCCGATCCGCGCGAAGAAGGCCCGCTATTTCGAGGATGACCGCTTCCGCGAGCGCGTTCTTCCTCCGCCTGATCTTCCGCGCCCGAAAGATGGCCGTCCCGACGACTGGAGCACGCGACCGTTGCCGCCACGCCCACCGGCGCCGGATGCCGGGGCGGAGCCGACGGAGGACGAGGGGGATGAAGACCCGAAACAGTCTGCCCGCCGCCGTCAGCCAGAACTGGGTGAGGGAACGGTCGAGAAGAAGGAGCCGATGGAAAATGAATTCGCACCCGACCCGACTGACGAATTCGACGACATCGCGCCCCGTAACAACCGGATGAACGATCTCATGCGCGGTGTGGCCCGGCAGGCATCGCTCGACTGTGGCGACGAGCTGGAACTGTGAGGAAAGTATGGTGATGGCAAAAAAGAAAGCCCAGATCTCCGTCTATCTCGACCCTGATGTGATGAAGACCCTCTCCGCCTATGCCGCGCGACGTGCGCAGCCGATGTCCCTGATCGTGGAGGCTGCCGTCGCTTCCTTTCTGTCGCCCGACGGGGAGGAGCGCCGCGAGGCTGCAACATCGAAGCGCCTCGACCGGCAGGACCGGCGTCTTGCGCGGCTGGAGCGCGATATCGGCATCACGGTGGAGACCCTGGCGCTGTTCATCCGCTTCTGGCTCACCACGACCCCGCCCTTGCCTGAACCGGCTGCCAGGGCAGCACGGGCGCAGGCCGGGGCGCGTTACGATAATTTTGTCTCGGCCCTCGGTCGCAGGCTGGCCCAGGGACCGAGACTCCAGCAGGAAATTCCAGACGATGTTTCCGATCCTGCCTTACAGGATGAACCGGATTCGTAATTTCCGCACCCTGCAAGTATTTTTGCCCTACGTTTCCCCACCGCCCTACGACGCATGAATTCCTGTTGAACCGCGTGGTTTCCTGCCTTTCTTAATTGCCCCGTTGCTGTCCGCGCATCGTGTTCGGCTCATAGCGGGGAAAATCATGTCAGTTTCCAGCATCCATGAAAGGGCCACGGTACGCGGCATGTCCATGCTGCGCACGGCGATGGGACCGGCGATTGCCCGGCACCTCGCTGATCCTGCCATTGTCGAGGTGATGCTCAATCCCGATGGCAGGCTGTGGATCGACCGCCTGTCCGAGGGGCTGGGCGATACCGGCGACAGGGTTACGCCGGCCGATGCCGAGCGCATCGTACGCCTGGTCGCGCACCATGTCGGGGCGGAGGTGCATGAGGCAGCACCGCGCGTATCGGCGGAACTGCCAACCGGTGAGCGGTTCGAGGGATTGCTCCCGCCCGTCGTGACCGCCCCGAGTTTCGCCATCCGCAAGCCCGCCGTGGCCGTGTTCACCCTCGACGATTATGTCGCCGCCGGAATCATGACGGTGGGGCAGGCGGTATTTCTGCGCCGCGCGGTCGCGGAACGGAAAAACATCCTGGTCGCCGGCGGGACATCGACCGGCAAGACCACGCTGGTCAATGCGCTGCTGGCCGAGGTCGCGAAAACCGGTGATCGCGTCGTGCTGATCGAAGATACGCGGGAACTGCAATGCACAGCCCCCAATCTGATCGCCATGCGTACAAGGGATGGTGTCGTAACCCTGTCCGAACTGGTGCGGTCCGCCCTGCGCCTGCGGCCCGACCGTATCCCGATTGGTGAGGTGCGCGGCCCCGAGGCGCTGGACCTGCTGAAAGCATGGGGCACCGGCCATCCCGGCGGTATCGGTACACTACATGCCGGATCAGTGCTCGCGGCCCTGTATCGGCTGGAACAACTGATCCAGGAGGCGGTGGTCACAGTGCCACGCGCCATGATCGCGGAAACCATCGACGTCATCGCGGTCCTGTCCGGACGCGGCACGGCCCGCCACCTGTCCGAACTGGCAGAAATCGATGGCCTAGATCCCGTGACGGGTGCCTATCGCATCCGTCCGGTCAGCTTCTCGTCTCCCGAAACATCCTGCTCTGCCAATGGAGAGTCATCATGAGGCCGCCTTCACGTCTGCGCGCCGTCGTGTGCGCTGTCGCACGTCCTGACTGGCATGTGCGGGATCTCCGTGTATTCGGAACGTCCCTGTTGCTGTCGTTTGCTTTCGCGTCGTCGGCATGGGCGTCAGGATCCAGCATGCCGTGGGAAACCCCGCTCAACGAGATTCTGGAATCCGTGCAGGGACCGGTCGCCAAAATCATCTCGGTGATCATCATTACCGTGACCGGCCTGACGCTGGCCTTCGGGGAAACATCCGGCGGGTTCCGCCGCCTGATCCAGATTGTCTTTGGTCTATCCATTGCTTTTGCCGCGTCCAGCTTCTTCCTGTCGTTCTTTTCGTTCTCCGGTGGGGCGCTGATCTGATGGCCGTGGGATATGACGATGATGCCGTGCCGGGCTTCCATGTCCCGGTGCATCGCTCGCTGACCGATCCCATCCTGCTCGGTGGTGCGCCCCGCGCCGTTGCCATCGCCAACGGCACGCTGGCGGCAGCGATCGCCCTTGGTCTGCGGCTGTGGCTGATCGGGGCCGCATTCTGGATCGTCGGCCATGGGCTCGCGGTCTGGGGTGCGAAACGCGATCCGGTCTTCATCGAGGTGGGACGACGGCATCTCCGTTATCCCGCCTGGCTTCGTGCGTAGAGGGAGGACAGGGCCATGATGTCCCTTGGCGAATATCGCAACCGAAACTCCCTGCTGTCTGATTTCCTGCCCTGGGCCGCGCTGGTCGAAAAGGGCGTCGTCCTGAACAAGGACGGCAGTTTTCAGCGCACCGCAAAAATACGTGGTCCCGATCTCGATAGCGCAACACCAGCGGAACTGGTCGGTGTGACCGGAAGATTGAACAATGCGCTCCGTCGCCTTGGCTCAGGCTGGGCGGTGTTCGTGGAAGCGCAGCGCGTCCCGGCGACACTCTATCCTGACGGTGACTTTCCCGACGCAGCCAGCCAGATGGTCGACCTGGAGCGCCGGGAGCAGTTCGAGGATGAGGGCGCGCATTTCGAGAGTCGGTATTTTCTGACCCTGGTCTGGCTGCCACCGGCGGAATCATCAGGTCGCGCCGAGCGTTTTCTCTATGAAGGCAGGGAACGCGATGGTCCCGATCCGCATGGCATGCTCCATACGTTCGTGGACCGCACGGATCGGATGCTGGCCTTGCTGGATGGCTTCATGCCCGAGGCGGCATGGCTGGATGACGGTGAGATGCTGACTTATCTGCACAGTACCATCTCCACCCGGAACCAGCGGGTCCGGGTGCCGGAAATTCCGATGCATCTGGATGCCCTGCTGGTGGACCAGCCGCTTTCGGGTGGTCTGGAGCCAAAGCTGGGCGATGCCTTCCTGAAAACCCTGACCATTACGGGTTTCCCGTCGCGGACTTTCCCCGGAATCCTGGACGACCTGAACCGGCTGGCCATGCCCTATCGCTGGTCCACCCGCGCCATCCTGCTGGACAAGACCGACGCCACCAAGGTGCTGACGAAAATCAGGCGCCAGTGGTTCGCAAAGCGCAAGAGTATCGCAGCCATTGTCCGCGAAGTGATGACCAATGAGGCGTCAGTTCTCGTGGATAACGATGCCGCCAACAAGGCAGCCGATGCCGATCTGGCGTTGCAGTCGCTGGGCGCGGATGATGTCGGGCAGGCTTACATCACGGCCACGGTGACGGTGTGGGATGGCAGCGCCAGCATAGCGGCGGAAAAACTTCGCCTCGTGGAAAAGATCATTCAGGGCCGTGACTTCACCTGCATGGCGGAAAGCCTGAACGCGGTGGAGGCGTGGCTGGGATCTCTGCCGGGGCATGTCTACGCCAATGTGCGGCAGCCCCCGGTCTCGACCCTGAATCTGGCGCACATGATTCCGCTTTCCGCCGTGTGGGCAGGGCCGGAGATGGATGGGCATTTCAAGGCCGCACCGCTGTTTTATGGCAAAACGGCAGGGGCCACGCCGTTCCGGTTTTCCCTGCATGTCGGCGATGTGGGTCATACGCTAATCGCGGGACCGACCGGGGCAGGTAAATCCGTGCTGCTGGCGCTCATGGCGCTCCAGTTCCGTCGCTATGCGGGATCGCAGATTTTTGCCTTCGATTTTGGCGGGTCGATGCGCGCGGCAACGCTGGCGATGGGAGGCGATTGGCGCGATCTCGGGGGTGGACTGACAGATGCCGATCTGTCTGGAGAAGAGGGCAGCGGCGTATTACTTCAGCCGCTGGCGCGGATCGATGATCCGGATAAGCGCAAATGGGCCAGTGAATGGCTCGGTCAGATCCTTGTCGGCGAGGGGGTGGCGCTGACCCCGGAGGTGAAGTCTCACCTCTGGTCGGCTCTGAATTCGCTGGCATCGTCGCCTGCCCGTGAGCGGACCCTGTCCGGCCTGGTCGCGCTTCTCCAGTCCAACGCCCTGAAGCAGGCGTTGGCGCCCTACTGCCTCGGTGGTCCCTACGGCCGCCTCCTGGATGCGGATGCCGAGCGTATCGGGGATGCCGATGTGGTGGTGTTCGAAACCGAAGGTCTGATCGGCTCGGGCGCGGCCTCCTCCGTTCTGTCGTACCTGTTCCACCGCATCGAAGGCCGTCTGGACGGCCGGCCGACCCTGCTGGTCATCGATGAGGGCTGGCTGGTTCTCGATGACGGGGATTTCTCCGGCCAGTTGCGAGAGTGGCTGAAAACCCTGCGCAAAAAGAACGCCAGCGTCATCTTCGCCACCCAGTCCCTGTCGGATATTGCCAATTCCCGCATTGCTCCGGCGGTGGTGGAAAGCTGCCCGACACGGATATTCCTGCCTAACGAGCGGGCGATCGAGCCGCAGATCATGGCGCTCTATCGGGATTTTGGCCTGAACGACCGACAGATCGCCATCATCGCGCGGGCCGCGTCGAAGCGGGACTATTACTGCCAGACGCAACGCGGCAATCGCCTGTTCGAACTGGGGCTCGGGCCTGTCGCACTCGCCTTATGCGCAGCATCAGGGAAGGACGATCACAAGCTGATCGATGCAGTGCTGGCGGAACACGGCCGGGACGGTTTTCTCCTCGCGTGGTTTGACGCGCGGGGCGTGTCATGGGCGGCGGATCTGTTGCGCGACGATCGCGGGGCGGAGGACGTGCCATGACGGAAAGACATTGCCAGCTTCGGACCGATTTTTTTGCGCGTGTGAGAGAAAAACATTTCCATCGCACTGCTCTTGTCGCCTCTGTTACGCTGGCATTCGGTGCAACGTTCGACCTTTCACGACCGGCCCGTGCCCAATGGGCGGTCTATGATGGGGCGAACCACGTCCAGAACGTGCTGATCGCGGCCCGCACGCTTCAGCAGATCGACAACCAGATCACATCTCTTGCCAATCAGGCGCAGATGCTGGTCAACCAGGGCCGTAATCTGGCGAGCCTGCCACTGTCGACATTGTCGACGCTGCAATCAACGATTTCCCAGACAACAGCCTTGCTCGCGCAGGCACAGAACATCGCTTATTCGGTGACCTCGGTCGAGCAGCAATACCAGCAGGCGTACACCTCAATCTCGTCCGGCATGTCAGACAGTGCCCTGTTCAGCCAGGCACAGACACGGTGGCAGAATTCCGTGGGCGGGTTCGAAGATGCCCTGAAGCTTCAGGCTCGGGTGGTAGGAAACATCCCCAGCGACAGTTCGGCCATGACCCAGCTTGTCTCTTCCAGCCAGACCTCCACGGGCGCGTTGCAGGCGGCGCAGGCAGGAAACCAGCTTCTGGCGCTACAGTCCCGTCAGTTATCCGACATTCAGGCCGAACTTGCTGCCAATGGCCGCGCCACAGCCCTGCAACAGGCGCGCGATGCTGCGACGGAAGCGGAAAGTGAAGCCCAGTATCAGCATTTTTCACAGCATGACGCCTATGTGCCCGGCACGGTGTCCATTTTCGGCAGCAGCGGGAACTGACCGCCATGGCGATGGGCAATGTGGGCGTTATCGACACTTTCCTGAATACCTTCACCACCACCATCGACAGCGGCTTCGGTCTGGTGAAGGGGAATGTGATCTCACTAGCAGGAACACTGTCCGTGCTGGATATGGCGCTGGCTGGCCTGTTCTGGGCCTGGGCTGCTGATGAGGACATCATCCAGCGTCTGGTGAAGAAGACGCTCTATATCGGATTCTTTTCCTTTCTGATCAGCAATTTCTCCAGTCTGTCGAAGACCGTCTTTGACAGTTTTGCGGCCCTTGGCCTGAGAGCCGGTGGCGGCAATCTGGCACTCGGAGACTTCCTGCGGCCCGGCCGACTGGCATCCACGGGTTTCGATGCAGCCCAGCCGCTTCTGGATTCAGTCCATAATCTCCTTGGTCCTGTCGCCTTCTTTACGAACTTCATTCAGATCTTTGTGCTCTGTCTGTCGTGGCTGATCGTGCTCGCGGCGTTCTTCATTCTGGCCGTGCAGCTTTTTGTTGCCCTGATCGAATTCAAGCTGACCACGCTGGCGGGTTTCATCCTGATCCCCTTCGCCCTGTTCAGCCGCACCGCCTTTCTGGCGGAAAAGGTGCTGGGCAATGTCGTCTCGTCGGGTGTGAAGATCATGGTGCTGGCGGTCATTTCCGCTATCGCGTCGGTTCTGTTCGCCCAGTTCTCAACCTCCTACGGCAGCGACGTTCCCACGATCGGGCAGTCCGTCTCGGTGGTGCTGGCCTCCCTTGCAATTGTCGGCCTGTCCATTTTTGGCGGCAGCATCGCCAATGGGCTGATTTCCGGCGCACCGCAGCTTGGCGCGGGAGCGGCAGTCGGTACCGGCATGGCGGTTGGCGCCATGGGTGCTGCTGCGGCGGCCGGTGTCGGGGCTGTTGCTTCCGGTGGTGCCGCAGCCCTCGGCGCCACGGCTGCCGCCGCGCGGGGAGGGGCCGCGATTGCCGGGGCTGCTACCTCCGCCTATTCGGCCGGAGCCGCAGGCGCGTCTGGCGGCGCGGGCAGCATGGCCGCCGGGATCGGAGGCATGGGCCGGGCCGTCGGTGGAAATGTCGCGAATGCCGTCAAAGGGGCGGCTTCGCGTGCCGGTTCATCCCTCAAGGAAAGCTATGCCGCCGGTGGACGCTGGGCCGCGCGCGGGATGGGGGAGGGAGGCGAAGGCGGAGCCGGGGATAACGGACCGGCACCTTCTGGAGGCGGTGGTCCTGCCGGAGAAGGGGATGGCCCCACGGGTGGCGGCCCTACCGGTGAGGGTCCGTCTGGTGGAGATGGTGGCGGTTCCGGCGAACCGCCCCGCTGGGCTCAGAAGATGAAGCGCCGCAATGCCGCCGCTCATGCTGCTGAGGCCGCCCATGTTATCCGCTCCGCCGATGGCGGGGGCGGATCTTCCTCCATCGATCTGTCGGAAAAGGAATGAGGACGATGTTCCGTCGCTCCACCACCCGCTACGGGACCACGCCCGAGCCTGTCACGCCCTATCAGAAAGCCGCGCAAGTCTGGGACGAGCGCATCGGCTCCGCCCGTGTACAGGCCCGTAACTGGCGGCTGATGGCGTTCGGCTCTCTGCTTCTGTCCGCAGGCCTTGGCGTAGGGCTGGTCTGGCAGTCCGCGCGCGGTACCATCACGCCGTGGGTCGTGCAGGTCGATCGGCTGGGGCAGGCGCAGGTCGTGGCCCCCGCGATAGCGGGCTATATGCCCACCGATCCGCAGATCGCTTGGTATCTGGCGCAGTTCGTTCATGACGTGCGCGCTCTGTCGTCGGACCCTGTGGTGGTGCGGCAGAACTGGCTACGCGCCTATGATTTCACCACCACGTCGGGCGCTCAGGCGCTTAACGATTATGCCCGCCTCAATGATCCGTTCTCGCGCATCGGGCATGAGCAGGTCGAGGTGGACATCGCCTCGGTGATCCGGGCGTCTCCCGGCAGCTTCCGTGTCGCCTGGAGCGAGCGCCATTACCGCGACGGCGCGTTCACCGGCACCGAACGCTGGACCGCCATCGTGTCGGTCGTTCTGCACACGCCACGCGATGCCGACCATCTCAGGAAAAATCCGCTCGGAATCTACGTCTCCGCCATCAACTGGTCGAAGGAGCTTGGTCAATGACGCGCTTCATTTTCGCAGCCCTTCCTGTGGCGCTGCTCTCGCTTGCCGGTTGCGCGGGCAGTTACCATCCGCCCGTCATCCGGTACGATGACGCCGCGCGCGCGACGAGAATTCCCGATCCACCGAAGCCCGTGCAGGTGGTGGAGGTGCCACAGCCACTTCCTCTGCCGGGCCAGTTCAAGCCACTGCCGTCACGACGCACGGCCCATCCGGTCCCCGAGGTTACTGATCCGACCACGCGCGTGACCCAGGCTAATCTGGCGGCGCGCATCCAGCCGACGCGGGCCGGTTTCATCAATGCGGTGCAGGTCTATCCCTATTCTCCGGGTGCCCTCTATCAGGTCTATACCTCGCCAGGCGAGATCACGGACATCATGCTCCAGCAGGGTGAAAAACTGGTGGGCACCGGCCCAGTTGCTGCTGGGGATACGGTGCGCTGGGCCATCGGTGACACCGAAAGCGGAGAAGGGGCGACCAAACGCATCCATATCCTGGTGAAGCCGACCCGGCCGGATCTGACCACTAATCTGATCATCAATACTGACCGACGGACTTATCTGGCGGAATTGAGGTCAACACCCCCCACATACATGGCGTCGGTCTCGTGGAACTATCCCGAGGACGATCTGATTGCCCTGCACCGGCAGGACGACGCGGCCGATGACTCTGCCCCAGTGGACGCGGGGCTGAATCTCGATACCCTGAATTTCCGCTATGCCATCCAGCCGGTGAAAGGCGGCACGCCGCCCTGGTTACCCGGCCGGGCCTTTGATGACGGTCACAAGGTCTATATCGCTTTTCCATCCGGGATCGGGCAGGGGGAACTGCCGCCGCTCTTCGTGCTGGGGGCGGATGGCGGCCCGGAACTGGTCAATTACCGGGTGCGGCAGAACTGGATGATCGTGGATCGGCTGTTCGCCGCCGCTGAACTGCGGCTGGGCGATAAGCATTCCGAGCAGCGGGTGCGCATTGTCCGCATTGACGGCAGGAAGTCATGACCGGGCAGGCTCACACAGTGGGAGAAAATTCTGCGGCTCCGGCCACAGGGGGAAATTCCGCAGCATCACCGCCGCCACCTGATCTGCGTCTGCGGACGGAACGACCGCGTGTCGTGCGGCTTTCCCGCACCGTGGTCTGGTCGCTGGGCGGGGTTGGCATGATCGCGGTGGCCTTCGCGCTGGGCTATGCCCTTCAGGCAAGCCATCGGGTGTCATCCACGCCTGCCGCGCAGGACGCGGATGTGCGTCCCTCTGCCGACGGGCTGGCGGGACTGCCGTCCGACTATGTCGGCAAGGATGTGCCGAAGCTGGGACCAGCGCTGCCCGGTGATCTGGGGCATACCATCCTCCACGCACAGGAGCAGGGAAAGGCAGCCTCGGGTGGCGACGACCGCCGTGCCGCGCAGGAGATCGAGGCCGCAATCGCCAGCAAATTGTTCGTGCAGACGGGAGAACGCGACCGGGGTACCGACCAGGCAACTTCGCCCACATCGGGTGCATCTGCGTCCCAGGCAAATCCATCTTCTTCGACCGACGCCCAATCAGGCAACCGTGCCTTTCTGGCAGGCCAGCCTGACCGCGCGACGACCAGCCCGGATCGCATCATGCCGTCAGCTTCGCCTTATATCCTTCAGGCGGGCACTGTCATCGCGGGGGCGCTGAACACGAAAATCAGCTCTGACCTTCCGGGTCAGATTACTGGCCATGTCACGCAGAACGTCTATGACAGCCCGACCGGTCGTTTCCTGCTGATCCCGCAGGGAAGCCTGCTGTTCGGGGCCTATAACAGCGGCATTTCTTTCGGGCAGCAGCGTACCCAGATCATCTGGACCCGGCTGATTTACCCGAACGGCGAGAGCCTGGTGCTGGAAAAACTGCCCGGTGGCGACGCCATCGGCCAGTCCGGCCTGTCCGATGAAGTGAACAACCACTGGGGCCAGCTTTTCAGGGCTGCCATCGTGACCACGCTCCTGAGCGTCGGATCAGAGGCCGGAACCAGTCAGAGCGAGAACAATCTGGCGCAGGCCATCCGTTCTGGGGCCAGCAATGGGTTTTCCATGGTTGGTAACCGGCTGGTTGATCGCAGCCTCAACATCCAGCCGACCCTAACCGACCGGCCGGGGCTGCCTTTCACCTTGATCCTTAACCGCGACCTTGTCCTGCAACCTCGCCACGCAAAGGAAACAGCACCATGACAACGCTGCGCATCACTGAAATTCCGGATGAAAAGCCGGTCCGCATGCCCGTGGACTTACCGGCGGACCTCCATCGTGATCTGGTGACTTACGCAGCACTGGTCAGCCAGAATGGTCAGCCCGTCGATCCAACCCGTCTCGTGCCGCACATGATCCGTGGATTCATTGCATCTGATCGAGCTTTCGCGAAGCTTAAGCGTGCGCGAGCTAAGCAGATAGTAAGCAGAGAAACTTAGTCTATTCGAGATTCTGCTTTCCCAAGAAAACAAGTATTTTATGTGCGACGGTCGACAAATTTCTATCGCGCCATCCAATGCCGTAATCAAGATGTGAAAAACCGTCGCCGTCGCGCACTTCTAGCACAGTTACCTGCTCAAGGATCGTACCTGGAAAAAATGCGAGCCAGCCAGCCGGCATGAGCGTAATACCATGTCCGTTAATGACGAGAGCGATCGTCCGCAGACTTATGATTTCTTCCCTACACACTGTTGGTAGAAAGCCAGCAATGCTTGCTTTGCGTTTTAACAGTGTAGACATGTCCTCTCCTGTATCATCGTTACCGAAGACAAAAGTTTCTTCCCGTAAATCGCTCCAACATGTCGTGACAGACGAAGCAAGAGGATGGTTTGTCGGTGTCACAGCGACAATTCGATCGCTCCACAGTGGTAAGGTAGCTGCGCAAGATTCGTTCAGCGGAAGGGCTATAATTACTAAATCAACGATACCGTCGAAAAGAGCCGAAATTACATCTCTCTTGGATACGTCACGATATATAAACGAAATACCGGGATAAAGAATTCTATACGGTTCGATGAAGGCCGACACCCGTCCTGGCGGTACATTACTTTGTATTCCTATTGATACGATACCGCTTTCACCCAAGGCGCATCTCCGAGTATATTCATAAAGAGCATTTGTGTCGTGCAACAGAGCCTCAGCTTGTCGGAGGAATGCTTCGCCGACTGGCGTAGGCGTTGTGCCAGATGATGTCCTGCGGAAAAGCTGAATTCCGACGCGCTCCTCAAGTAGCCGAAGTGAACGACTGACTGCGGACTGTTTGGAATTTAGAGCGCGTGCCGCGCCATGGATGCTTCCTTGAAGAGCAATTGCGCATACGCATTGCAGTTCCCGTAGATCAAGAGGAGGGTGTCTTACCATTCCATTTCTTTCCTCTCATACAAATTAAAATTCGACAGTTTGTAGTGTGAGTGTTGTAACGCACAATAATATAATTTATGTATACATGAAAAATATAATGTAATATTTATATATGTCTTATATACCACAATTAATACCTAGATATATTTATTCGCATCTATAGATATGCGCGCATGACTCTAGTTTGTAGGCAGAGATAAGATTGTCGGGTCCATTCTCCCAGCAACGGCAACAATTGCAATAACAGCAATAGAAAGTGCAATTTCGGCTATTGTTCCGCGTTGAAGATATTTAAGGCTAACCGTAATGTTTCTTTTCTGGCGTAGATTTTTCACGTATACATAGCGGTTGACGCAGGCGATACAGACCATACCGCTCGTTAATCCCAGCTTGAGAATGAGTAGTGTAGAATAGACAGTGACATGCTTCGGCCATCCCCCCAGGATATTCAGGCCGAGTCCAGAGCCGGTAAGCAGGACCAGAAGCACCGCGATATGCCCCGCAGCCGAGTACCGTGCTAACGCCACTTGCATGGAGCAATCCCACTTCTTTTTTCGTGTATCACTGACAAGCATGGCAACGGGGATGAGGCCCCCGCACCAGAAACTACCTGCAAGCAAATGCACGGCCTGGAAGAACATCGCGCCCACACCGATCATGCGCACGTGACCTGTCAAGGCTGTCGCCGTCAGAAGCACGCATGCGGGTATGACCGACAGGACCGCGCCGCATTTACGCCAAGTTAGAAGTAGAAGACAGACGCCAGCTACGGCCTGAATGATCCATGCCTGTCCAATGGTGGTGTCAACAAGCACGGCTTTGCTTAAAGTCGGCGAGAAGGCATCCTGCCATCCATCTCCGACCTCGGAGACTTCGGCTGGCAGTGTTGCAACGACGATTACCGTCGTAAAAACGCTCCCCCATGCCCAAAACTTTCCCAGGCGGGCAGAGAGTGCGTTTCCGAGTTTGCGCGGAGCCAGCCACCCTGCAAAAAGCAGGCTACCTGTAAGAAAGAGCGCCAGGCTGTCTCGTGCGGCGCGACATAGGATCAGGAAAGCATCCGGTGTCATCGGTTAGTAACTGTGAACCCGTAGACGCCATGAGTCTTGTGTCCATCGACGGCAAGGGCGTGCCAGGTTACGGAATATCGTCCAGGCACGAGGTCAATTTTGAGCGGGATCGTCAGAGTCTTGCCGTCATCCGACAGGGAAACGTTTCCTGTTTCTATAACATTACCCTTGGGGCCAGTGACAACGACGCCGGTGAGCTTGACAACTACTGCTTCAGTAAAGCCTAGCGTCAGGCTCTGCGGCGCCGTTCCCGTGCTATCCGCAGCGGGTATTTCGGCGTTCAGGTGGGCATGTGCATAGGCAGGGTCCGCCATCTGCAGAACGAAGTTCCCTGCGAGACACATAGAGGCAACGATTTTACGGATAGAAGTCATGTTTACTTTCCTTGCTTGGTGTGAATTACAGCAGAAAGACAAATATTTTCAGAGAAAAAAGTCTCTTATTGACCAACGAAAAGGATACCTTCGACGCAGCTATGCTGTTGAAAACAGAATAGTATTGAAAGCTTTCGTCATGCGTTGCTCAAGCTCATCAATGTCTTTTTTAGAAATAATGAGAGGTGGTGCTAAAATTATGCTATCGTGTGAGATTCTTATCAGGACGCCGTGTTCCATACATGCTTTCACAACTGACCGTTTGATGTCTCTCTTCTCATCATTTCGGAAATCAAGCTCCCTGTAGCTACGGAATCCGACTTCAATCGCGCTTAATAATCCGATTGTCCGTGTGGATCGGACCAGTTCGTGTGCCGCAAGTTTCGAAATCATCTTTATCCAATGTTCTGAAATATCCCGCACATGATCTACTATTCTTTCATCCTCATAGATTTTTAGCGTTTCAAGGGCGACGGCAGCGGCAACAGGATGTGCGTGATATGTGCCGCCATGATGAAACCCATGGTGCATAATCGAGCAGTCCACCAATGCGGAGTGAAAATCATCATTCATGACGACCGCCGAAATCGGTTGATAGGCCGCTGAAAGCCCCTTCGATGCGACGAGGCAGTCGGGCGTCTGGTTGACGGTCTGGCTTCCCCACATCTTTCCGGTTCGACCGAAGCCCGTCACGATTTCATCGAAATAAAGAGGAATATCGCGCATCGACAAGACGTTGCGGATTGCTTCAAAATATCCTTCCGGCGCTGGGTACATGCCGCCAGCAATCGAGACTGGCTCGCAGAGGAAGGCCGCGATATTTTCGGCACCCGTGTGATCTATCAGTTCTGCCAGTTCCAGCGCCAGGCGATGTGCATAATCTTCTTCTGTTTCTCCAGCCAACGCGTCACGTGGCCAGCGGGGTTGCGCAGCATACAGAATATCGTCACCCGTCAGATCGAATGAATTGATAATGCTTTCGATCCCGCCAAGTCTCGTGGCAAATATCGTCGATCCATGGTAGCTCCCCCGACGCGTGATTATTTTATGCCGTTTTGGATTTCGTTGTTTATTGATATACCAAGTCGTTTTAATGAGAGTTTCGATAGCTTCCGATCCGGTTGTGGCGAAAAGAACGTGAGCGTCCGGTATCGGCGCTGCCGCGCTGAGCGCGTCCGCAAGCGCGTGGACGACAGGGACCGTCCGGTTTAGCGCGGTGGGATAGACTGGCAGCTCTCGCATCTGGCGTGTGGCGGCTTCGATCAGGCGTTCATTATGAAAGCCGAGCGTAGCGCAAAACAGTGCCGACACCGCGTCGATATAGTCTTTACCCGAAGAATCGAAGACGAAGACACCAGATCCAGATACCATATCGACGCCTGATGACATGGCGGAGTTGCTAAGATGCGATAAGCCGTACACCAGTCGCGAAGTCATCATTGTGCGCCTTTACCAGAGGGAGAGGCTGAGGGCAGAGCCAAAGGGCAGGTCTTTCCCGGATCTGAGAACGCCGGGTTGGTGAGGAAGCTCTGATCCGTCAGGGAGTTCAGGAAGGCGATCACGTCCGCGATCTCCGCCTCGCTGATATCGAACGGCTCTATGAACTGGTCGCGCAACGGGTTCTCTCCGTGTGGCCCTGTCGCCGACCGACCTCCCTTCGAGTAATGTGCTGCCAGCACGTCGTGCAGCGTGGCGATGGAGCCATCATGCATATAGGGACCCGTCAGAGCGACGTTGCGCAGGCTTTCCGTGCGGAATTTCCCCTCGTCCTCGGCATTGCCTGTCACTGTCCGCAGCCCGTGATCACTGGCAGGATAGGCCCCCTTGCCGTCCTCGTTATACAAGCCGGTATTGTGAAAGCCTGTTTCTGGAAAGGGCATGTTAGCCGCGCGGATATTGTCGGTCAGATTCAGGCCATTATGGCAATGCGAACATTCGAGCTTCTCGCCGAAGAAGAGCGCCTCGCCTCGTTGCGCGGCCGGGGACAGCGCCGTCTTGTCGCCATGCAGCGAGTGGTCGTAGGGACTGTCGAAGGACAGCAGCGTGCGCTCGAAGGATGCAATCGCCTTCGTGACCGTGGAGAGTGTGATCGCGCCCTTCGCCTCGGGGAAGGCGACACGGAACAGGCGCGCATAGCAGGGATCATCCGAGAGCCGGGCAAACAGCGCCTTTTCCTGGCCGCCCATGCCCAGCTCGACCGGTTGGTCGCTGAACATCGGGATCAGCATCTGCTTTTCCAGAGTGGTGAGCTGTGGATTGGCCCAGGTGTAGCTCGGCAGATAGGCTACGTTCGCCAGTGGCATCGGCGTGCGTAGTCCCGGCTCGCCATGCGCGCCTACATGCGTCGGGACACCAGAGGCAAAGCCCAGTTTCTGGAGATGGCACGACGCGCAGGCGAGCGTCCCATTCTCCGATAGCCGTTTGTCATAAAACAGCCGCCGCCCCAGTGCGACCTTCTCTGCCCTCATCGGATTGTCGGACGGGACGACTGGCGCAGGCGCCCAGGAGGGGATGTCCCAATGCCACGTCGTGGGCCGGGTTGCGGCCGATAGAAGCAGCGCCCCCCCACCCAGAAGGGCCATCTGGAGAACTTTGCGAAATAACGTGCGCATCTTATCGACCCCGAAATACCGACTGAGCCGGCGGAGAGGTCTCTGATCCGAATGGCAGGCCGAACTCACGGAACACACCTGCGCAATCCTTGTCGTCCGGTCCAGACATGCAACCTGGCGCACTATTAATCTGGTTGGTGCTGACATTACTCAGAGCGAGCAGTCGACTTATGTCGAGCTTCACGGTCTGATGCGCCGGATCGAACTCCGGCAGCGTGACCGTGACGAGGTTCGGGGCCGTGCACGCGCCCTTCGGCGCCTCGACCGCGCTGGCGGACTCACAGCCGGTGCTCCCGATATGGACAGGGAAGCCGTGCGGTCGCGCTTTGTCGCCAGGCTTCGGAATCATCGTGATGTCGAGCGTGAAAAAACGATATCCTGACTGCCAGGTCCAGAACATGCTCGTCATGTTCAGTGGTGGCTGTGCAATCGTAGGATCGCCGTGATTGGCGGCCATAGGCAGCCCAACGGTGAAGCGCAGGCCGGTGAAATGGCCTTGCGGCCAAACAAAACTGATAGCCGAGTTCGGCGACGGAGTCGTATCGCTGCATGGAATATTGCGATCGATCAGGTCGATCAGCGCTATCCCGTCACGCTGCCAGAGGCCGGACGGCCCTGGCTTGACCAGCACCGCACGGCCGTCCTTCGTGAGCAGCGCCACATCGTGGATGTAGAAGCGTAGATCGTTGATGCGGACCGTATTGTCGCTTGTCCCCACCGGGCTTATGGTTCTAGCACAACTTACCGGCTGGTTTCCGAATGCCGCCTGGAAAGTAAGGCGCCCGAGCTTTGGTGCTGCGTGGGCTTCGTTTGAAGAAAAGGCCGGGAAAATAAATAGACCCATCCCAATGAATAACAAAAAAAAATTTATTCTATACACTGACGGCGCATAGGTCAAATTGCTCACAGTATGCGGCTCCATCCAGGGAATACAGAAATTTTGTTATCAAAAATAAGGAAATACGACGGAATATCATCTTCCGGGCTTAAATCCGCACCAATTTCAATTTCTTGAATTTCTCGTTGCAGATCTACCGCACGGCACTTCCAGCCGACAGTCCAGTTTTGTTTGATACCGCGGTAAATGGCGATGCCTAGTGCTTCTGTGCGATCAGATATGGCCCACCGAGCAGCTGCAGCTCCCGCCAATTCCGATAGAATGATTTCGGAATTAGAACTATTCAGCATCTCATTTTCTTGCAACCAAATGATAACCCAGAGGTGTAATGGCCAACCAAAACAAATTTTTCGCTCAGAACCCCACCTCATAAAGGGCCGAAAAATATTGAATCCGTCTTGATCACCAGAAAAATCCAGTAGGGATGGACATGGATCATAAAGAGCATGCCAATAACCGCGCCACGCAATATCTAATCGCACCAACGCGCGCCTGTTGTCAGAAAACAAAGAAAACTGATCTGGGCGCGACATAAAGTCTATGACATCGATATCACGCAAATATTTTCTATGATTGTTCATTGTATACACTCTGGTTTTTCGATTTCAAGCGAAGGCTGTTTAAATCTTCCACTATAAGGTCGTAATCAAAATTTCCGTCTCGTTCGTAAGTAATTGTAGTATTTTCACGAAAAAACAGATCAGCATAACGATCTATGAAGATCTCCGTTTCTGATGAAATCTGCTCCGAATGTGAATCAATTAAAATATTATTATCGCTTGGTGCTGGAGTGTATCCTGCAACATGATAGTGTAGCGTTTTCGATATTACATTCTTCCAGTCGTCTATGTCTGCGCCCGTATTCCTAGAGGCACAAACAGCATTGGATATATCAAACAACACATTACATTCAGTTTTCTTTGATATATGCTCGAAGAAAGTTGGAGCTTCATAAGAACCGTCGAGCAGTGAAGGATAATTCTCTAAATATAGAGTATGACCAAGCATATCCTGCCATCGCCGAATTTTATCAAAATATATTGACCCTATTGCATAATTTATTTCGGCGAGTTGATAAAAATTAGTTCCGTTATGCTCGAAAAGTGCGATATGATCGGAAATATAAAGTGGCTGAAACGCCTCAGACATTTGCGTTATTCTGCTTGATATATACTTTAATTCTTCCTCACCTCGCTCCAAAAAACGGGATTGCATAATATGGAATGCGACAGGGCAAGGAAATTTCTTTGCAATTTCTGTTGGATTGAGATGTAAAAAATTGTCGATCAGGAGTTCGACGTAATCTATATGTCCCTCGTCAATAAGGGACATAATAGATGAGTAAGATTGGCCGCCAGTGAAATTTATGCCAATAGAACCGTTACACATCGTATACCTCCTAGGGCGAGACTGGCGCGGAAAGGCGCCAGTCTCTGTATTGTTTTAAGCGTTATAACCGCAGACACCCGAACCACACTGCAGTCCGGCCCGGACAGGTACAGAAATTTGTTTGGTTTTAAGTATAGTTATAGTAATAGCCATTTCATACCTCCAGTAACCACAATAGACATTCTATGCGGCGTCTAATTATACATAAAAACAGGAAATAAATCAATGGAATTACGTGTAATAATTTGATTTATTTCAGAATAACCTCCTGGCGATTGTCAAAATCTATATGATAGATCAAAGCGAAAGCTGCGACCTACTTCAGGAAAATCAACGTTTGTGGAAGCCATTTTATACATACTGTATTCCTTGTCGAATAAGTTGGTAACAGCAAAATTAATTCGCCAAGGCTTGCGAGGAGGTGCCCAGGTTGCGAGTATGTCGTGCACCATATAGCCGGGACGCCGACGAATAATAGTTGCATCGTAGTTCTGAGCGTCTACGGCCATGAGGCTGTACATTAAAGTCAGTCCGATGTTCGGAAAACGGTAACGCATATCAGCGGCAACTTTATCTGGAGGCGAGTACAACCCAGCACCGGTCCGAGCGTTTGTGACTCTTATGTGGCTGAAGCTCAGATCAAACCCCCAGTTTCCTATGTCGTAATTACTATGTAGCTCAATACCGTAACGTGTGGCGTGTCCAACGTTCTGATATTGATAAATGGGTCTGTTTTTCCCATATTTTCCATTAAAACGCCCGATAGCAACTTCTTGAATGAGATTGGTTACGTCTTCGTAAAAACCTGTAGCGCGGACGCTCGCACGATCGTGCTCGCTAAACAGTGCGCTCTTTGTATAAGTAAATCCGCCTTCGTATGTTTTGGCAGATTCGGGTTTTAGATTTTTGTTAGAAACAAAATTTGCGAACCATTGATTGCCTGTCAAATCCATGTCGCTTTGCGCTGGGGTGGGAGCATTATAAGCTTTCCCCCAACTGAGATATATCATCCATTCGCGTGTTGGTTGCCACGATAATGTTATTTTTGGAAGAATAGCACCGTTTGAGCTATTTGAGAGACCTTTCCCGTGTTCAGGAAAGGTATTGTATCTATCGTAACGCAAGCTAGGGGAAAGAGTGACATGGTGGCGAAATTTTATTTCATCTTGCCCGTAAACCCCATATACCTGCTGTTGTGCGTTGGGTGTATTTGAACCAGATGTGGTGTACGTATAAAAATCGCGGTAGTAATTTACGCCTCCAGTAAATTTATGTCTTCCAAACAATCCGAAATTACGAAAGTATGATTTTTGTAAGTCGAAACCATAGGTCTCAAGGACAGTGGACCCGCCATTAGAGTCCATGCTGTTCGGCACCTGCTTTGAGGCCATTTTCGTTCTGTAAAGGGTCAGCCTTCCATCTTCCTCGCCTTGCTCGTTACGTGTTGTGAGGTGCAATGTTGACTCGTCCTGTCGGACATTTTGCTCTTGGCAGGTAGAACAGTGGTAAGTGGAAGGACCTTTTTGTGGCACTGAAGATCTATAGTTTTCATCAAGATAAAATTGCTGACCAAAATCTATTCTAATTCGGTCATTGATGTCATATCCAAGTTTAAGTAGTGCGCTGTGGCTTTGCCCGTCATTGGGTGAAAGTCTCTCGCCGCCCCCTAATCGTATCGAGTTGAAGGTTTGCCCAGAATAAGCAAGAAGCGCATCGAACTTGCCCCATTTTCCGTATATTTTTGCTGATCCCTTCCCATTTCCGTTGGCGCTTTGATAGCCGCCATCAATTTCTCCGCCCAAGCCTTGACCCGGTTTCAGAAGGGACTTTGCGTCAATAGTCTTAATTGACATAACTCCGCCGAGACCACCTGTTCCATAAAGAGTGGACGCTGATCCGGCGACAACTTCTACACTCTGGATAAAGGCGGGATCGATATAAAGCGGCGCTTCAATCCCTTGGGAATCCCAATTACGCCGTGCGCCATCGACCATCAAAATGATCTCGCGTCCCGCAAACCCACGGATTTGGGGAACCTGACCTTCCATACGCGCCGTGCCGACCATATCGACATCAGGCAAGCGATTGAGGGCATCTGAAATCGTGGAAGATTGCCTCATTTGGATGTCCTGACGTGTTATCAGGCTGACCGAGGCGGGAACGTCCTGGATCTGCTGTGGCGTTCGCGTGGCTGTGACAACGAGCCGCTCAGCTGCGTTGCTGGATATAGGGACGGCTGCTCCTGTTTTTACGTGAGCGCCGAGTTGTTTTGACGTGTTTCGTGATGACTGTTCCGGAGTTTTTTTAATCGCCGCCTGCCTGGTTGATGCGGCACTCTCACGCTCTTTTCCGGGCAGTTCATTGGCATGCGCCGCGAAGGACGGGATAAGAAAAATTGCGGCGGCAGAAAGTAAGTGCGCGCGATGGAACGTGTGTGCGCAAACATGTGTCGAAGACATGGAAGCTGATCCTGAGCTGAGAATATCGTTCAGCCAGCAGGACGGTCATTGTCTTTTTCGTCATTAGTTTATGACGTCAGCGACGCACTATGCGTTAAGTGAACGCGTACGGTCGATGAATGACAGCTTAAACGGCCTGCGGGCGCTAGAAGACCGCAGACACAGGGGGGCCACAGGAGAAAGGAACACCAAGTGTGATGACAGGTGGAGCACGGGGGTTAACGATGTTGACGTGGCGTTGCCAACGAATAAACGCCAGTGCCAGCAAGATCACGAGAGCTGTGAACAGGAATACTGGCAGGTGCAGGAGGGGGCATAACGGACAGCTTCCATCGTGATGAGAAGGATGCCCGGACATGTGGTCGTGGTCGCCCTCATTGTCGGCTGACACAGCCTGCGTCACATTGTCCATTGTCATGCCAGGCATATCCGCACAGACGGAGTGCTTATGTGGCGTGTGATAAAGATGTGGAGCGATATCAATGCCTGTCAGGCGCAGGATGGTAGCACGAGGCATTTCTCCCGGCATTGCCTGACTCTGGATCAGGAGTTGCCCCAGAAAGCCCATGAGCGTGAACGCGACCAGAAACCAGCGGCTCAATGAAGAGCGGGGCGCAGGATGTATGGCATGGGCCATCTTTTGAAAACATATGCTCCTGTCACGGTAGACTTTTTATAAAATCCATTATGGTTGCGAGCCTGTCAACCCGATATTGCACACACATGGCAGGCATTCCTACCAGGATGCTTGAAGAGCCCATTTTGGCTTGGCGGCGGCTTTGTTTCGCAAATACGTGGAAGATCGCCGAAGTTCACATCCACGTTGCTACTTTTAACCGCTTCACAACGCTCGGAACCTCAATCACTTAGGCGGTCGTATAACAAAAAACATAAGAGCGTTCAGCACGACCAATCAGTGAATTGTGCAACAAAGCCGAATATATTTTTAGGTATTTTTAAAAATAGTTCTGTGAGGCAGGGCATAATTGACGTGTTCAGATGTTGCTCTCGCTGCCTCCTGAAACAAGTGCCGTAAAAATTTTCAAATCGATCCCTTTGACTGCACGCTGGATTGGTTCTTTCTTGAGGTGAGCATAACGTGCGGTCGATTTGAGATCGCGATGACCCAGCAGTTTCCCGATCATGACCAGATCCTCGCCGAGTTCCAGCGCATCGGATGCAAAGGAATGGCGGAGATCGTGAATGCGGACATCATGCAGCCCGGCTTCCTTTCGGATGCGCCGCCACGGCTTCTCCAGATCGGTCAGGTGACCACCGTCTTTCCGTCCCGTGATGACATAGGGATTGCCCTCAACCCGCGTGATGTCTCCAAGCAAGCCGATCGCACTCTCGCCCAACTGAACCGTGCGGGCACCATTTTTGCTGTCAGGTAATCTGATTATCCCTTCGTCCAGAAAAACATATTCCCATTTCAGACGTTGGATTTCCCGCAGGCGGCAACCGGTTAAAAGCAGGAGTTGGAACGCGTTGACGGCTTCCGGCATTGCGGAACGGCCGTCGTCGAGTGCTTTGCCAAGACGCTGATGTTCTTCTGTTGTGAGGTAGCGCTCGCGCTTCTGCTCCTTATAGCGTTTCACGCCCCTGCATGGATTGACGTTGTCTGTCCGCACACCCCAGAGGATTGCCAGAGAGAACATTTTCGACAGCACACCCAGAGTCCGGTTCGCCTGATACGGGATATGGCGATAGGCGTGGTGGAATGCGACCACATCCGAGTGGGTCAGGGTGGCCACCATCCGGCTGCCAATTTTTTTTATAATGAACAGGTCAATCGCGCGTTGATATTCGGCTTGTGTGGTTGATTTCAGATGCGTCTTTACATGCCGTTCAATGAAAGTCTTGCAGAACTGACTGATTGTGGGGGAGGTCCGCTCTTCGCCGCGTTCGGTGTTTGGGTCGTTGCCGTCTTTCACACGAGCGAGGATTTTAATCGCTTCATCGCGTGCTTTGTCTGCCGTCCAGGGACCATGATGGCCGATCGTATAACGTCGGAACCGGCCATTGGCTCGATAATGAACCACGTAGCTCATCCGACCCGAAGGCCAGACCCGCAGGGCGAAGCCGGCGACCTGATCGTCCCAGACGATGTAGTCCTTCTCAGCAGGCTGGAGGGTGGCGATTATGCGCTTTGATATCCGGGGCATGGCTGCCTCCACAGGATGCGTATAGGATGCAAATGGGATTGAAACGTCAGCGTGAGTAAGCGTAGACAGAAGAGCCAAAATGAACGACTTATTCAATTAAAATAATAGGATAGTAGTGGTTCTTCGGGATGCGTCGGGGAATTTCGTGGCAGGGCGTAGCTCTTGCCTACAAACTCATAACCTGAAGGCCGCAGGTTCAAATCCTGCCCCCGCAACCATCTGAACCGGAAACGGGCTGGGTTTTTCGTTTGTCCGCCTGATGCGACTGTCAGGATGGCCGCCAGATCACCGCGCAGGATGATTGCCAGTTCGCCGTCGGCGGCCTGAAGCGTGATCTGCGAGACGAGTGTGCGCAGGCTCTCGGCTGCCTCGGTCTTCGTGTCTTCGGCCTGAAGGCTTTCATAGAGAGATGCGATCCGTTGCTGATAAATCTCCGCCATATTCGGATGGAGAAGGGGAGGGGGCTCCTCCGTGTTGGCAAGATGCTCTGTAAGTTCGATTTTGCGAGCTTCGAGCGCGCCGATCTTATCCTTGAGCTTCGCGCCCGGAACGCCGTCGAGGATGGCCTGGATTGCCTTGTCCAGTTCGCGATCAATGCGAGGCAGCTCATTTCGCATCGCCACGAGGTCAGCGCCCAGTTCCATGCGCATGCGGTTCACCTCGCGGGTGAACTCGTTGCAGAATTCCTTGAACAGGTCCGGTTCCATCAGGTGCGTACGCAGGCCGCTTAAAACCGAGGCTTCCAGTGCGTCGCGGCGAATGTTCAGGCGGTTATCGCAGGTGCCCTTGTTGCGCGCCGTCGAGCAGCCGAGCAGCCGAGCAGATCTTTCGAGATCATGCTGTAACCACCGCCACAACAGCCGCAACGGATCAGCCCGGCAAAGAGATGGCGGGGACGCCGCCGCTCACTGAGCGCTTCGTTTCCTCTTTGCGGCTGGCTGAAGGTTGTTTCGGCCTGGCGCGCCTTCACGGCATCCCATAGATCCTGCTCGATGATCCGCAACTCCGGCACCTCCTGGATCACCCATTCGGATACAGGATTGAGGCGCGAGACGCGCTTGCCGGTGTCGGGGTCCTTCAGGTAGCGCAGGCGGTTCCATACCAGCCGACCGACATACATCTCGTTGTTGAGGACACCGGTGCCGCGTTCTCGGTCGCCGCGAATGCGCTTAAACTGGCGCACCACGTCATAGCCATAGGAATTACCACCGCCGGACTTGCCGTCCTCGACGCGTCCGCGCAGGCCATGCCGGACCTTCTCGGTCAGATCCTTGAGGAACAGGACGTTCATGGTGCCCTTGAGGCCGATATGCAGGTGTGTGACGTCGCCCTCGGACAGGGTGATGATCCGCACGCCGGAAAAGGTCATCCGCTTGAACAGACCGGCGATGTCTTCCTGGTCACGCGACAGCCGGTCCATGGCCTCAGCCAGCACGATCGTGAAGCGGCCGCGCGTGGCGTCCTGGATCAGTTCCTGAATGTCGGGGCTGACCAGGTCCGCACCGAAGGCTGGAAATGGGTGGAGACGGCCTTGTCTTTCCCGTAGGGACGCACGCGGGACTTCGTGGAGACGACGGCACGCCTGCTGTGCTCTCGGAAGAAGAAGCGGCCCGTCTGGCCGCGCTGCACAGCGAGCAGGAAACCATTGAGGCGGAATACGCTCAGGCCGATGAGTTCCCGGGGGAAGTCGATGCGCACCTCGGTGAAATCGAGCAGGCCATCGAGGCGCTGGAAGAACGCCCTGTGTCCTTCGATCCGGCGGACATGGCCCGCGCTGGTGCCTTCGTCAGCCTGGATACGGACGGCACGCTGCTGGTTGAACCGGGCTTCGTCCGGCCGGAAGACGTGCTGGCGGAACCCAAGGGCCGCCACTATGCACCCGAAGATGATGATGATGCGGTCGTCTATCACAGCGCGGGTGACGACGGCGACGGGCGGGAAGGCGCACCTGACACCGAGTCCGAGGAGGAAGACGGACTGAAGCCGTTTTCCGATTGCCTGCTGACCGAACTGCTTCACACGCTGGTTCGCGATCTCTACTGGCAGGTTTCGGGCGCGGACTGCCTTGAAGCCTATGTCCGGGAAATCCCGCTGCAGGTCCATTCTCCCGACATGCCCGGCAGCCTGCCAGCTCATGCCCTGCGCCAGCGCAACGAGGGCTGGAAGCATGATCTGCCCGAGGACGAGGATACACTTTGGCATTGGCTCGACGGGTTGGATGATACCAGTCGCCTGGCCCTGCTGGCGCATTGCCTGTCTTTCGGGATCAACGCGAGGCATGAATCGTCCCATGGTCTGCCTCTGGCACGTAGCGTCAGGGAGCGACTGGCCCGCGCCGAACGGCTTGCGACTGTGCTCCGGCTCGATCTGGCCGAAGCGGGCTGGCCAGTCGACGGTGGAGAATTATCTCGGTCGTGTCACCAAGGCGCGCATCCTTGAAGCCGTGCGTGAGGCGCGGGGTGACGAGGCTGCCGAGCGCATCGCACATCTGAAGGAGGCCGACATGGCGCAGGTAGCCGAAAGGCTGCTTGAGGGCAGCGGCTGGCTGCCCGAATCATTACGCACAAAAGTCCTGCCTGCGCAGACGGAGGCTGATAAGCGTCCGATTACACAGTGAGTGGCCACGTTACGGTCGCTGCCGAATAGCGTTTCTATGAATAAAATGGCAGCTTCCGGTCTCCGGGAGCCGCTTTTTTCATGCTGTCATGCTACTCGGCAGTGCTTCCGCTTCATATTGATCGTAAAGTGGATCGTCTAGGCCATGTTGACAAAAGACCCAATCCAGAGTCTTGCGGCGGCGATATTAAGGAAACTCTTGAAGGATAAGGCGGTCTTGTCGTAGCGGGTCGCGATGCGGCGCATTTGCTTGAGCCTGTTGAACATCCGCTCGATGTGGTTGCGATCCCTGTAACGCCGC
>NZ_JABCQF010000013.1 GCF_015244705.1 Gluconobacter potus | reverse complement strand
GAGACCGAAGGCGTGACACTGGGGAATATCCATGAAAGTGAACGACTTTCTGGATTTCCCAGTTCCGGAACCTCAGTACAAGATACCCATCACGAAAAGTACGGAAGAACCGGAATATGTCCCACTCGGGGATCGACTGCTTTACGGAGCAGCCTCTGGAAGACAGGAGAGTCTCTTATGGTTTCGATGGTGACGTTCAAGGTCGACGGGATGTCGTGTAATGGATGTTCGGGCAAGTTGCAGTCCGCGCTGTCCAATGTCCCGGGTGTCTCGTCCGCGGAAGTGACGCTCGATCCGGGGCAGGCTGCCATTCAGTATGATGAGCAGAAGGTGACGCCGGTCGCGCTGCGGCATGTGGTGGAAGACGTCGGGTTCGACGTAATCGCCTGAAGCGTACCGGAAAGGCCTGTCACCTAGCGATGGTAATGGGGCAGGCCGATCCCTTTGATGAGCGCTGCGGCACGCAGGCTGAAGCCGGCCAGGACGGCGATGGCTGCCGCGAGCGTGGTGTTCAGGCCCAGTGCTGTCAGTGAGACATAGGTTCCTGATGCCAGGGCAACGGCCGTGACATAGAGTTCCGGCCGGATGATGATGGATGGCACACCTGCCAGCACATCCCGGAAAATACCGCCCATGCAGGCGCTGACAATTCCCATGAGAGCCGCGGGGATCAGCGGGATGCCGTAAGCCAGCGCCTTGGCTGAGCCGAACACGCCATAGGCCGCGATCCCGAGACCGTCGAACCATTCCACGGCGCGGGCAGGCCAGAAGCGGGCTGGCGTGAACCAGACAGTAATGGCGGACAGCAGACAGGCCGCAATCGGGACGGAAGCGTGCATCCAGAAGACGGGCGCGCCGATCAGCAGATCCCGCACGGTGCCGCCGCCGACGCCCGTGATGGCGGCGAAGAACATGAAGGTCACGATGGTCAGGCGTGCGCGTGCGGCTTCGATCGCGCCCGAAATGGCGAAGACGACCGTGCCTGCGATGTCGAGGATCGGCAGGGCAGATGTGGAGAAGGCCTGAAGGGCGGGAGGGATCATCGGGCCGTCTTGAAGCGGTGGGGTGAAAACAGAAAAGCCCGGCACGAAGGCCGGGCTTTCCGTAGAAGGGATGTTCTGACCCGGATCAGACCGAGTAGTACATCTCGAACTCTGCCGGATGCGGCGTGTGTTCGAACTTGTAGACTTCCGGCCACTTGATGTCGATGTAGCTTTCGATCTGGTCCTTGGTGAAGACGCCGCCTTCGAGAAGGAATGCGTGGTCTTCCTTGAGGGCCTCGAGAGCCTCACGGAGCGAACCGCAGACCGTCGGGATCTGGGCCAGCTCTTCCTTCGGCAGTTCGTACAGATCCTTGTCCATGGCGTCGCCCGGATGGATCTTGTTGCGGATGCCGTCGAGGCCGGCCATCAGCATGGCGGCGAAGGCGAGGTACGGGTTGGCGGTCGGGTCCGGGAAGCGGACTTCAACGCGCTTGGCCTTCGGGTTCGTCGCATGCGGGATACGGCAGGATGCCGAACGGTTCGCAGCGGAGTAAGCCAGAAGCACGGGGGCTTCGAAGCCCGGGATCAGGCGCTTGTAGGAGTTGGTGGACGGGTTCGTGAAGGCGTTCAGGGCCTTCGCGTGCTTGATGATGCCACCGATATAGTACAGCGCCTCATCGGACAGGTCGGCATACTTGTCGCCTGCGAAAGTCGGCTTACCGTCCTTCCAGATGGACTGGTGGACATGCATGCCCGAACCGTTATCGCCCGAGATCGGCTTGGGCATGAACGTGGCCGTCTTGCCGTAGGAATGAGCGACGTTGTGCACGCAGTACTTGTAGATCTGCATGAAGTCGGCGGACTTCACGAGCGTGTCGAACTTCGTGCCAAGCTCGTGCTGCGACTGTGCGACTTCGTGGTGATGCTTCTCGATCGGCAGGCCCATTTCGCCCATCGTGGAGAGCATTTCGGCGCGCAGGTCGTTTTCGCTGTCTACCGGCGGGACCGGGAAGTAGCCACCCTTGACGACAGGGCGATGGCCCATGTTGCCTTCCGGATAGGCCTTCAGGGACGCGCCGGGGCCTTCGATGCTGTCGAGCTGGTACATGCCGAAGTTCGGGCCTGTGCCGAACTGCACGTTGTCGAAGATGAAGAATTCGGCTTCCGGACCGAAGAACGCCGTGTCACCGAAGCCGGCATCCTTGAGGTAGGCTTCTGCGAGCTTGGCGGTCGAGCGCGGGTCGCGGTTGTAGAAGTTGCCCGTCTTCGGATCGATGATGTCGCAGAACAGGATCAGCTGCGGCTTGGCGGAGAACGGGTCCATGACGGCCGTTTCCGGATCCGGAAGCAGGACCATGTCGGACTCGTTGATGGCCTTCCAGCCCTGGATGGAAGAACCGTCGAACATGAAGCCTTCAACGAAGGTATCGTCTTCGATGGTCGAGACCGTTTGGGTCGTGTGGTGCCACTTGCCCTTGGGGTCCGTAAAGCGCAGATCGACGAATTCCGCCGCGTGCTCCTGGATCATCTCGAAGACGCGGGCAACGGCCTGCGGGTTCGGGGCGGGCGGCTTGCCAGCTGCTGCGGGAGCAGCCTTGGGGGCTGCAGCCTTCGAGGTACGGCGCGCGGGAGCGGCCTTCGGTTTCACGGTAGAGGAAGTGGGGGCTTTCTTGGCCATCGATCTGTCGCCTTGCATCGTGTAAACGGCTGCAAAACGATTAAGCGACAAATGCCCGTCTGTCGAGTATGGGAAATTACGCCATTTGGCGGATTTATGATTGAATCTTTCGGAAGCGAACCGGAGTTTTCCACATCTGGTCCGGAACTTGCATGCAAAGAGGGCAGCGAGACTCTTTTTGGGAAATATCCTCATGATGCCTGCTTCCTCATCTCCGGACGGCCTGAAAGACAGCGATCTGCTTTCCCTGCCGCTCGAACGGTACCTGCACGAATTCCGGGGCGGCCTGCTCAGCCTGCCTGAAAGCGAGCGCGATGTGATCGTCGCTGAAGTGCGGGCTCAGGTCGCAGCGCAGGCCCGGCTGGGGGAAGGGGCGGCGCTGGCGCTCCTGGAAAGACTGGGAAAGCCGGACAGGCTCGCCGCACGCTTTACGATCCGGCATGAGCTGTCCGTTGGTGTGCAGCAGTCGAATCCCTTTGGTCTGTTCTGGGTTCTTCTGCGGCTGGCTGCGGGGAGTCTGCTGGCGTTTTTCGGCGGATTTGTCGTGATTGCGCTTGGGCTGACGGGGCTTCTGCTCGCGGCGATGCCTGTGCTGCGGCTCTTTGTTCCGCAGGATCTTTTCGTGGTGGACGACAACCCGTTCTCGATCACTGTCACGACGGATGGTGTGCCCAGAAATGGCATCCCGCTTTCCTGGGGATATGCGATCCTCTGCTGCGGTGTCGGAATCGTTCTTGTCGTGCTGGCAATGCTTCTTCTGCGGGGGCTGGGGCAGCTCCTGTTGCTGGACATGCGCCGCAAAACGCAGGGGATGGACTGAGGGGCGGAAGACGGGATTTCCATTATGGAACGGAAGGGGAGTGCGAAAGGCTTTTCAGCGCTCCTTCAGCCTGCGATGGTGCAGGGCTTTCTGTTTTCCGTCAGTTCTGGAATCCGTTGATGAAAACGCCCAATCAGTATCTTGCGAGCCTTCCGACAACCATCTTCACGATTATGTCACAGCTTGCCGTGAAGCATGGGGCGATCAATCTCGGGCAGGGGTTTCCGGATACGGAAGGGCCGCAGGATATCATTCAGGTCGCGGCGGATGCGCTGCGCGACGGGCGCAACCAGTATGCGCCGCTGACGGGCCTGCCGGAACTGCGTGAGGCCGTGGCGGCGTCCAACCAGCGTTTCTATGGGCTTGAGGTCGATCCTGCGACGGAAGTTGTCGTGACGTCTGGCGCGACGGAGGCTCTGGCGGCGTGTCTGATGGCGGTCGTGGAGCCGGGGGATGAAGTGGTGGTGATCGAGCCGCTTTATGACACCTATCTGCCGGCTCTGAAGCTTCTGGGGGCGGTGCCGCGCTGTGTGCGGCTTGCGCCGCCGCACTGGTCCGTGCCGGAGGCGGAGCTTCGGGCTGCGTTTGGTCCGAAGACCAAGGCGATCATGCTCAATTCACCGATGAACCCGTCCGGGAAGGTGTTTGTCCGCGAGGAGCTTGAGCTGATTGCGGATCTGGTGCGGGAGCATGATGTCTATGCGATCTGCGATGAGGTTTACGAGCATCTGACGTTTCACGTGAAACACATCCCGCTGATGACGCTGCCGGGGATGCGCGAGCGGTGCATGCGGATCGGAAGTGCGGGCAAGAGCTTTTCCCTGACGGGATGGAAAGTCGGCTATGTGACGGCACCGGCGGCGCTGGCGTCCGTGGTGGCGAAGGCGCATCAGGTTCTGGTGTTCGCAACGGCCCCGAACCTTCAGCGGGCCGTGGCTTACGGGCTGAACAAGGATGACAGCTATTACGAAGGACTGTCGGCGCAGATGGAAACACAGCGGGATCTGCTGCGGGATGGTCTGCACCGGCTGGGGTTTGATACGCTGCCGGCGGATGGCAGTTATTTCATCGTGGCGGATATTTCGCGGCATGCGGCCGGGCGGGGCGATGTTGAATTTGCGCGCTGGCTGGTGGAACATGCGGGTGTGGCCACAATCCCGGTTTCGGCTTTCTATGACCCGCAGGGAGATGCCGCACCGCAGAATTTGATCCGGTTCGCGTTCTGCAAAAAGCCGGAGATCCTGCGGGAGGCCTTGAAACGGCTGGAAAAGGCCCTTTCTTAAAAGCCCTCTGTTGTGATCCGCTCTGTGTTCAATCTGTCTGCCGGAAAAGCCGGTCTGTTCTGTCTGGAGATTTCTCATGTCTGTTGCTGCTGATGCTCTGGGCGCTCTTGCGACGACCGATGCCCTGTTTTTCGGGCGACCTGATTCAAAGCTGACCCGTGACGATGCCCGGGCGCTCGTCAATCGGGGGCTTGATGGCGTGGATGACGGCGAGCTGTTCCTTGAATACCGGGAGAATGAAAGCATCAGCCTGGATGACGGGACGATCCGTTCGGCGAGCTTCAACACGTCCTCGGGGTTCGGGCTGCGGGCTGTTCTGGGAACGGAGACGGCTTTTGCGCATGCGGACGATATCAGCCGGGATGCTCTGGAGCGGGCTGTCAGTACGGTGGGTGCCGTGCGGCAGGGACGCAGCGGCATCATGGCGCCGGGACCGCAGGCGACGAACCAGCGGCTTTATGGCGACTCCCGTCCGCTTGAAGGAACGGATTTTGCAGCGCGTGCAGCAGTTCTGAGCGAGATCGATGCCTATGCGCGGGGGCTGGATTCCCGGGTGGTGCAGGTCAGTGCCGTACTGAGTTCCGAATGGCAGGCCGTGCAGATCATGCGGCGCGCGGACTCCGGCGGCGATGTGGCGGACCTGCGTCCGCTGGTGCGCATGAACGTGTCTGTCGTTGTGGAAAAGGACGGTCAGCGTGAGAGCGGAAGCTGTGGGCTGGGGGGGCGCTATGAACTGGACCGGCTGCTGGCGCCGGAAACGTGGCGCGATGCTGTCGACAAGGCTCTGAAACAGGCTCTGATCACGCTGGAAGCCACGCCCGCACCGGCAGGAGAAATGGATGTGGTGCTTGGTCCGGGATGGCCGGGCATTCTGCTGCATGAGGCTGTCGGGCACGGGCTGGAGGGCGATTTCAACCGCAAGGGGACCTCATCCTTCTCGGGGATGATTGGCAAGCGTGTGGCGTCTCCAGGTGTGACGGTGGTCGATGATGGAACGCTTCCGGAGCGTCGTGGCTCGCTGAGTGTTGATGATGAAGGAACGCCGACGTCCCGGACCGTTCTGATCGAGGACGGGATCCTGACCGGATACCTTCAGGACCGGCTGAATGCCCGTCTGATGGGCACGAAATCCACCGGGAACGGCCGTCGGGAATCCTATGCGCATGCTCCGATGCCGCGCATGACCAATACGCTCATGCTGGAAGGAAGTGCGACCACCGATGAGATGATCCGCTCGATGAAGCGGGGGCTTTATGCCGTGAACTTCGGGGGAGGCCAGGTGGATATCACGTCGGGCAAGTTCGTGTTTGCGGCTTCGGAAGCCTATCTGGTCGAGGACGGGAAAATCATCCGTCCGGTGAAGGGCGCCACGCTGATCGGCAATGGGGCGGACGCTATGAACCAGATTTCCATGATCGGGTCCGATGTGGCGCTGGATCCTGGTATCGGAACCTGCGGCAAGGCCGGTCAGGGCGTGCCGGTGGGTGTCGGGCAGCCGACCCTGAAGATTTCGGGTCTGACGGTAGGTGGTACGGCCTGATCTAGGAACGCCGGGCCGTTCGAGAGACGAAAGCTATTCGTGATGGGTCATAATTACGCCAAACCCCTGACGGCTGAAGCCCGGATGGAGCGGGTTTTTTCCCGTCTGCCAACGGACTGGGCTGTAAAAATGGAGCGTCAGCCGGGAACGACGGGATGGTCGGTCTGGATGCAGCGCCCGGATGGGACGCTGCATCAGGAGACGCGGGATACGCTGGTTGAAGCGCTGGAAGAGGTGTGGCGCGCCCTGAGATAGGCTGTTGTCAGAAGCTGTTATGCGTCGCGAGCATGAAGAAGATCCGGTTGACGGCCGGGTAGACCAGAAACTGGATCAGCAGCAGGACGACCATCGGCGCAAAATCCATGCCGCCCGTGTTGGGAAGGATGCTGCGGATCGGAGCCATAACAGGTTCGACGATCCGGGCCAGCGTGTTGAAAATGGAATAGAAAAACCGGTTGCGGATATCCAGGATCCCGAAACCCAGCAGCATCGACAGGATGCAGTACGCCAGCAGAATCCACACAAAAGCCTGGATCAGCATCAGGATAATGGAATGCAGGGCAACCATATAAAACCTCGTCGAATGTCGGGAAGGGCAGCCGAAAGGCTGGTTGAGGAACGTTTGTAGCCATAGCGATAGCATAGAACAACGTCTTGCGTGCAGGGCTGCTTGACAGCCTGCGAGAAGAAGAGAACTATTGTTCTGCCGTGGGGCTGTAGCTCAGATGGGAGAGCGCCTCGTTCGCAATGAGGAGGTCAGGGGTTCGATTCCCCTCAGCTCCACCACGGTGAGTGTTTTGTCGTAAGTATTGATGAAACTAGAATCCCCCCTGTAGTGACGAAGAAATAAAAAACTATCTCTGATCTCGTGTGGAAACTAGGTGTGGGAAATTCATTTCTGAATTTGTAAATTGAATATTATATTTTTGGAGTTTTCCTCTGATCTATCTGTTCTCACGGATAGAGGGTGCCTTATTCGTCATCTTCTTTCAATCGGGACACTTGTGAATTACAATTTTTCGCTCAAAAGAATGTAGTTTTCATTGTTTGGTGTGATCTATAATATAAAACGTCTTAATATTGTTTCTTGTCATTTATTGGGTCTGGCGAAGATATTTTCTGTATATCCAAATGAGTTTGGATTGCATTTTCTTGGGAATGTTAACGCGTATCAGGGATTGCCGAGGCAATTCTTTACCCATATGTTTTTAATGTAATATTCTGAACTTTCTGGGTCTTTCTATTCAACGGAAATGATCGCAAGATATTTTGTTCCTAGGCAGAGATGTCCTTGACTGATTTTTTATGAGGTGGATGCGTTAAAATGTCTAAATCAGTAGCAACTCGAACATCCTTAGTTCAGTTCCAGGGACATTTTGACGGGCTGGAAGATGGTGTCGTTCGAGGATGGGCGACATGCAATCTGAAAAAATTTTCTCCTGTAAGGATTCACATTATTATTGATGGGCAGGAAGTCGGAATGGCTACTGCCGATTTGCCTCGTGAAGACGTTCAGGCAAAGCTTTCACTGCCAACTGCTGACTTGGGTTTCAGATTCGAAATACCACCAAGCTATTTTAATGGTGAAAAACATACGCTTTCATTGCGGCTGGATGACCGGTCCGCTCTGCCACTTTTGTCCGACGGCATGACTTCAATCACATTTTCCGGCCATCTCAAACCTTCTTATAAAAGTCATGTCGATGGTGTGAAGCAGGGCGCGCTACGTGGGTGGGTGCTTCGCAAGCTGCCAGATAGCGAAGAGGCTGGTGGTGTGGTGCTATCAATTCTTGTCGATGGTATTCGTATCGGGCAGACACGGGCAAACCGTTATCGCGGAGATGTTGCTGCTGTTTTAGGGTGTGATCCTAATTGCGGGTTTGAATTTCCTATTCCGCAGGCGTTGAGAGGCAGTGGTCAGCATACAATCAAGGTCTTGGCACAGCCGGATGATATAGAACTTGATGGCTGTCCTATCGTAACATCATTTGCTGATGATGCGTTTGAAAGTCGGATCATCGACGTTACCAATGAACTCGATGAAATTTACAGACGTATGGCGAAGCTGCGTCAAGAGCTTCGTGATCTCGTTCCCAAGCGTCCCTATACGTTAGGAGATTACGATCGATGGGCACGCAAATATTATACCCTTCTGAGCAAACGAGTGGCCGAACAACGGGTACGTGCTGAAAAAAACGGCGTATTTACGCCGCTTGTTTCAATTCTTTGTCCCGTTTATCGTCCCCTTGAAAGCGACTTCAAGGCCGCTGTGCAGTCGGTTATTGATCAGACCTATAAAAATTGGGAACTGATCCTCGTTGACGATGCAGGTAAGAGTCGCGAAACAACGGAAATCATCAATAATTTTGTTAAAAGTGACCCGCGGATCAAATGTGTTACTCTGAAAAAGAATATTGGTATTGCGGGTGCCACAAATGTAGCGATGGATGCTGCTAAAGGACAGTATATTGCATTTTTTGATCATGATGATCTATTGGTAAACGTTGCTATTGAAGTAATGGTTATCGCGGCCCATGAAACCGGAGCCAAGCTACTTTATTCAGATGAGGATAAAATTGATCAGGCCGGGTACTACTTGGAGCCTAATCTCAAACCTGATTTCAACTATCGTTACCTTCTTGGTTGCAACTATATATGCCATTTAACGATGGTAGATGCTGCGACAATGCGCCAGATTGGTCATCTCAACTCCGATTACAACGGGGCGCAAGATCATGATTTCGTACTGAAAGCAACGGAAGTTCTGAAGCCATCGGAAATTTTCCATGTGCCGGAAATTCTTTACCACTGGCGTAAAACCCCCAATTCCACAGCCGTGGATGTGAGCCAGAAAACTTACGCTATCAATGCAGGCGTAAAATGTGTGGCCGACCATCTCAAGCGGCGGAAAATAGCCTCCAAGGTTTCGTCCATCCGCGGGCTGACGCTTTATGGCGTGGAATGGACTTCTCGTACGCAGTCCTCTGTGACCATCATCATTCCTTTTAAAGATCAGTTGGATACGACGCTGACCTGCGTCGAAAATATCCTCAAGCATACGGAATATAAGAACTATAATATTATTTTGATCGATAATTGGTCAGTTCGTGATGAGACACTGGATTTCATCAAAAAAATTCAGAAGCATGAAAACGTTTCTGTTATAACAGTAGAAGAGCCGTTCAATTTTTCTCGGCTTAACAATATTGCTGTAGCTCAGACCACATCTGATTTTGTCGTGTTCATGAACAACGACGTGTTTGTGGAAGACCCGAAGTGGTTACACCGTATGGTTGGAGAAGCTCAGGCATTCAAGGATGTCGGAGCGGTTGGTGCCAAGCTGCTTTATCCTAATGATACGATTCAGCATGCCGGTGTGGTTGTTGGTCCGGCTGGTGTGGCAGCTCACGTACATCGGGGTGATCCGTTATCAGAATATGGCTATATCGGTCGCACCATGCTTTCGCATGAAGTAACCGCTGTAACGGCAGCCCTGATGCTGGTTAGGCGTACTGTTTTTGAAGAGGTCGGTGGATTTGATGAAGAAGCGCTGAAAGTCGCTTTCAATGATGTTGATCTATGTTTGAAAATTCGTCGGGCTGGGTACCGGATTATTTTTAGTGCCGAGACGATTGCCTATCATCACGAAAGTCTGTCACGTGGGACGGATGACAAACCGGAACATGAAACGCGCTTTTTTCTAGAAACTCAGACTATGCTCGAACGCTGGAGTTCTGATCCGTTATTTGAACGTGATCCCTCTTATCCACGTTATTTTACTGTTGACCAGCAAACGTTTTTTAATTTGGTAGACCCTGAATATCTTGATACCTGATATTGGCAGGTGTTCAGGCGACCCGCACTATGGCATCGAACTGGTTGAACGGTACGCCAATGGCGCCAGTCTGTGCCAGACAGACGCGCAACAGTCAGATCGTTTTGATTCAGACACGCGGTCCAATGCCCCAGGACCGAGAAAGCGCATGAAGGACAGGCGGTCGCTGACAGATATTCCGTACCGGGGTCAAAGGGGGGCGCCCCCCTTTGTTTCCGTCTGCATAGGACAACGCCTTTTCCAGATCGGGTCGGAGCACTTCGACATCCATACTCTGTGAAAAGGTTTCGAGGTGATCTCCACTCCCACGCAGGCGAGTAAGGTGCTCCGCAACATCAAGGAAACCTGGCGGCTTCAGGGCGCACCCGCCAATCTAGGTGCAGAAAAAGGAATTGCAGACATTTACTTAAAACCAGGATGCTTTTCCAATATTGTTGGTGTATTATTGTGAAATATCTGTCCGATAGGGCTTGTTTCAACTCATGTGAAAATACAAAATATTAAATTGTATGATAAAATAAACAAGATTATGATGGTTTAATATTTATATAAAGAAATATTCTAATTTAATTATGAGTTAATTAACTTAAATAGGAGCAAATAACTCTAGATTTAGGTGGTGTCCATTTGAGTAATTGATTCCTTTTATTGAGTTGTATTTGAGTACATTCATTCCATATTTCTTCACAGACTCCATGAAAACAGTTTCGTCTTTGAAATCAATTAGTGCCAGACTGCATTGAGGATGATTGTGCAGATATGCCGCAGCGGCGGCGGGGCCGATGAGTTGCGTATTGGGGCCGACGAGAAAGACAAGGCTTGGCTCGGAATAGGATGACGATACCAAAACACTGTCATTGCAAGGGCGGACGTCTTCGAAGAGATCCGCAATCCGGGGGCTGAGACGGATGGTCTGGAGATTGGGAATCACGCTCAGGAACAGGCCGGCATGAGCAATGACGGCTGCGCCCATGGCGCAGAAGGCTGCCTGTCGCCGCTGCTGCTTCAGGAGCATCATAATGGCGCCGAGCATCAGGGGCAGGGATCCTCCCAGCGCGATCAGGGCGGAGAGTGAGAATGTGTGCTCAAGCCTGTAGAGGGCGGTGCTGCCGGCAAGGCAGAAGCCGATGCCGATGACCGCCCACAGAACGCCATAGACTCCGAGAAGAGCCTTTGCCCATCGTGAGAGTGTGGGAGGGCGCCATGCCATGAGGCTTGCGGCAGTAAGGATGGCAATCGCCGGATAGGTTGGCAGGACGTAATGCGGGAGTTTGGTGGCGATCAGTTCGAACACCAGCCAGTGCGGGACGATCCAGCTGAGGAGGAAGCGGACCTGCGGGAGTTTGCGGTTTTTCCAGACTGCCGGAATGGCCATGGCGGCGAACAGAGAGCCAGGCCAGAAGGCCAGTCCGAAAACCAGCAGATGGAAGCCGGGAGGAAGGCCGTGAGCTTCCTGACCATGGGCGACCTTGCCCAGGAAGTTGCGCCCAACCGCGCGGGCGAAGAAGTCCCCGCCGCTGATGATTTCGATGGCGACGCACCATGGAACGACCACGGCAATCATGAGCAGCCAGCCCCAGCGCGGGCGCAGGCGGGACCACCATGAGCGGTCTTTTTCCAGAAACCACAGGGCCAGGGGTGTGCCGAAGCCTGGAATGAGGACGACCGGCCCTTTGAGCATGAGCCCGACGCCGAGAGCGAGCCAGTAGGCGACTGCGACCCGCAGATGAGTGGGGCGGTTCTTCTGCCGATCGGTGAGAGCACAGAGAAGGGCGGCTTCGATGCACAGGATGTCCAGCAGCAGGACCGTGTCGATGGTCGCCATGTGGCTTTCGGCGACGAACAGGGTTGAAACCATCAGCAGCCCTGCCGCCATCAGGCCCGTTGCGCCACCGAAGAGAGTTGCGCCGATCCAGGCAGTCAGGGGGACGATGATGGTTGCGGCGAGGAGGCTCGGAATCCGGTAGGGCCATGTCTTGCGCAGAACCGAGGGACCGAAGATCTTTTCGGCCGCGGCAGTCGAGGCTGCTTCCAGCCAGTAGATTCCGGCCGGCTGGAGATAACGTGGTTTGTCCTGAAAACGGACGTCGATGAAGTTGTGGGAGAGAAGCATCTGTTCGGATGCTTCCATATAGCGAGGCTCGTCCCGATCGAGGGGCGGGAGCGTCATGCGGCCGGGGAGCGCGAGCAGAAAGGCCAGCAGCCCGAGAAGAGCATAATGCCGGAGGTTCAGGGTCATGGGGACTCTCCGCGCCGTTCTGTCAGGCCGGGCATGCGGCAGGATCCCGGAAGGCCCGGATCCGGTGACGGCTTCAGTGTTCGGTCAGATGATCGGGCAGGTGCGTGCGGTTCTGAAGCCACATGACGCCCAGAAGGTCACGGATTCCCACGAGGGCCCGGTTGAAATTCGTATATTTCGAGCTGCCGTGCAGTCGGGCCCGGTGCTGGACTTCGATGCAGATCAGCGGCGCGCCGTAATGTCCCAGCAGGGCAGGCAGAAAGCGGTGGACGCCTTCAAATTGCGGGATCTTCAGGAAGAGATCGCGGGAGAACAGCTTGAGCGGTGCGCCGGTATCGGGGCAGCCGTCGTTCAGAAGGCGGCGACGCAGGCCGTTGGCAAGGCGTGTGGCGATCCGGCGGGACAGGCGGTCATTGCGCTTGCGCCGAACGCCGACAACGAGGGGGGCTGTGCCCGGAGCTGATGTCGCCTGATCCAGCATTTTCAGGATGGCGGACGGGTCGTCCTGACCATCGCCATCAATGGTGGCGATCCACTGGCCCTTCGCGGCTGTAATGCCGGTGCGGAGTGCTGCGGATTTTCCGAGACGCTTTGGATGGCTGATGATGCGCAGGCGAGGCAGGAGCGTCTGCCGGGCTTCCAGAAGCTTTTTGACGGTGGCGTCGGTGCTGCCGTCATCGATCGCAAGGATCTCTATGGAAGGATCGGCGCCAAAAGTGTCCGCCAGTTCCTGACAGACCGGCAGAATGTTTTCCGCCTCGTTCAGAACGGCCATGACGACGGAGAGCCTTGTGGGCTTTCCGTCGTCATGAAAGGAACCTTGCACCGTGGAGGGGGGCATCGGATCAGGCAGCGGAGCGCCGAAGGGCTTCCGGCAGGCTGTCGATGCCCTTGTCGATCAGCGTTGCGGCGATGTCGGGGCTCTCCGTCAGACGGGTCGACACGACGTCGCGGGCTGCGGCAACGGCGATCTGGGCAGCGCGATCCTGGATCTCACGGATGGCCGAACGTTCGGCTGCGTGAATGCGATCCTGCGCCATCTTTTCGTAACGGGCTGCGGCGGCTTCGGCGTCCTGACGGGCGCGTTCTGCCAGACCGGCGGCCTCGGCTTCGGAGCGTGCAAGCATGGCCTGTGTTTCGGCCAGGGTCTTTTCACGCTCGCGAGTAGCATCTTCCAGCATCTGCTCGGCTTCGCGACGCAGACGGGCTGCCTCGTCGAGATCGTGGCGGACGCTGTCGGCGCGCGCATCCAGGTGGCCGGTGATAGCGACCCAGAGCTTGCGCCCGAAAATGACGAAGAACAGGACGAAGGCGAGGGCGGTCCAGAACCGGGGATCGTGGAACATCTTCGTCTCCTTAGGCGCTAACGCGTTTGACGGCGCTGGCGACAGTCTGTTCGTCCTGCGTGCCGATCAGACGCGAAACCAGATCCTGGGTGGTGCTGGTGGCGATCTCGGACAGGCTGGACAGGGCCTGTTCACGGGACTGGGTGATTCGGGTCTCGGCGCTGGCGATCTCGGCTTCGAGGCGCTTGGCCGTTTCCGCAGCGTGAGCTTCCGCGTTGGCGCGGGCTTCGCTCTGGATCCGCTCCACATGGGCGCGGGCCTGCTCGGCTGCTTCATGACGGGCGCTGAGGAGTTCCGCGCTGGCACGGTCGGCTTCAGCCTTGGCCTTGCGGGCAACATCCAGATCGTTCTGGATCCGGGTCCGACGGTTGGTCAGCACCCGTTCGACACGCGGCAGGGCGAAGCGGCTCAGGGCGAGATAGAAGCCGCCGAAAATGACGGCTCCCCAGACGACCTGTCCGATCAGCAGCGGATCGTGGAAGTTCAGCTGTGGCATGCCCGCAGCCACGGCACGGCCCGGCACGGCCGCAAGCGGAGCGGCGAACAGGAAGAGGCGTGGCGTACGGTACATGTTCGACCTCAGGCGAACAGGATCAGGAAGGCGATCAGCAGGGCGAACAGCGCGACGGCTTCCGTCAGCGCGAAGCCCAGCATGCCGATGCCGAAGACATGCGGACGCGAGGCCGGGTTGCGTGCAACCGAGCTGATCAGCGTCGAGAAGATGTTGCCGAGACCCATGCCGACACCGGCGAGGGCGAAAACGGCAATACCGGCACCGAGGTCACGGGCGGCCTGGGCGATGCTGATGCCGAATTCGTGAGCGGCTTGAACGTCCATTGTCAGGTTCCTTGTTGGGTCGATTAAAGGGTTAGTGCGAAGCTGGTGTGGCTCAGTGAGCGACGGCCTCACGCAGATAGATGCAGGTGAGGATGGCGAACACATAGGCCTGCAGCACACCCACCAGCAGTTCGAGGGCCGTCAGCGCGACGTTGATCGCGATCGGGGCGATGGCCAGGACATGGCCGAATGCGCCCAGACCGGCGAGCATGATCGTGAAGCCGGCAAACACTTCCAGAAGCACGTGACCCGCCACCATGTTGGCGAAAAGTCGGATCGACAGGCTGACCGGACGCGAAAGGAAAGAGATGATCTCGATCGGCACCAGCAGCGGAGCAAGCCAGACAGGCGTTCCAGCGGGCAGGAAGTGCTTGAGGAAGCCCACACCCTGAAAGCGGATGGAAGCAAGGATCGAGATGACGAACACCATGATGGCCAGGCCGAAGGTCACGGCGATGTGGCTGGTGTACGTGAAAGAGAAGGGCAGCAGGCCGAGATAGTTGCCGGCCAGGATGAAGAAGAAGATCGCGAAGACGAACGGGAAGAACGTTGCGCCGTTTTCACCGATCGTGCTGACGGCGAGATCGTGGACGAAATCGTAGCTGATCTCGGCGGCGGCCTGAAGGCGGCCCGGCACGACGGCGGCGGGGCGCATCCCGACATACAGGAAGACCAGAACGACGGCAGCGGCGATCAGCATGAACAGTGGCGACTGCGAGAACCGCAGGGCTTCTCCCAGATGTCCAAGAACCGGATGGAGCTCGAACTGTCCGAGCGCGTCAATCGTCGATCCGGCTGCCACGCTGGCTTCTCCCGTCATCTTTCGGTCCGGACACCATGTCCGAATCCTTCAAAACCCGCCAGACATTCAACATGCCGGCACCACATCCTGCCAGGGCGAAAACGGACAGGAACAGAGCCCTGTACCCGAACCAGTGACCCAGCGCGTAGCCTATGGCTACACCGACCGCGAGCCCCGCCACAAGATCGGTTCCCACGCGGATCGCCAGTCCAAGGGATGACATGGAACTGTCATCGTTGCCCTCGTCGGTTACGGCGAATTCCCCTGAGCGGGGATCGAGCTTCTGACGGGCACGCTTCAGGCGTTCGTCGAAGTTTCCGTCGTCACCGGCAGGGGCGTGTCCCATGAGGTCTGATCCCTTACCCTGTACGCATCCTTCTTACCCGGTCATTCAACCGGATTCCTTCTCAGCGCAGGCGCTAGCTACCGGCGAGTCCGTTGACTGTCAATGTATTCTGCTCGCCGGAGCCATCGAAACCCGTTTTCGCCCTAGCTGACCAGTTTCAGGCGGCGCCCGCGGTCTTTCCATTCCGGACTCTCGCCAGAGCCGCGTCCGAAGGGCAGCATGGGGGCTGGATCTTCCGAACTGGGTTCGACGCGGGGGGCATCCGGCATGTGCTCGCCCAGATAGGCTTCCGACAGAGTGCGGAAGGCATAATCGAGCATGGAGGTCGCGTAAGCCGTGGACGGATCGCCCTCGACAGTGCCTGCGGGGCCGAAGCGCGTATAGGCGAATCGCTCCACAAAGGCCTCCAGCGGCGCACCATATTGCAAGCCGATGCTGACGGCGTGGCCGAGGCAGTCCATCAGTCCGCGGGCCATGGGGCTCTCACGGGGCGGCGTAAGACTGATCTCGCCGAGCGTGCCGTCCTCGAACTCGCTGGTCCGCATGAAAAGACTGTGACCGCCCACGGCCGCGCGCTGGGTGAATCCGGTCTGGCGCATGGGGAGCGGGCGGCGCACGCCACGGGCCAGCTTGGCCTGAAGGTCGGCCAGATCGGGTTCCGGCACCGCCGGCAGGAAGTCCACGACATTCTTCACGGCGGCGTGCATGGCAGTCTGGGCCTGCGGACGAACGGGCGGGAGCGGGGTCTCGCCCGCCAGTGCAAGTGCCAGGGCGGATTCGGGCGTCAGGCCACGGCAGGCCAGTCGGGCCAGCGTGGACGCACGCAGATGTCCGTCTTCGCGCAAGGGCGAGAAGGCAGGGGCGAGGCCGCAGGTTTCGACGTCCAGCAGTCCTTCGGTCGGGGCCGGGGAGGAAAATCCGGTTTCGATCGGGCAGAAATGCCGCCCCTCTTCGGTAGCGCAGACCGAGGAAGCGAGGGTGCGCAGTCCCGGCAGGGGTGATTCCGGAATGGAAGGCGGGGGCAGCTTCGTTCCGGCGCGGGCCACGGTGGTGGCAAGTGCGGCCATGGCGCAGGCCGCGTTGCGGGCGTCGTCACTGTCATAGTCGAGACCGAGGGCTGCCAGGCAGGCATCGAGATCGGTCAGGAGAATGAGGCCTGCGGCTTCGTCTTCAGGCTGGGCGGGCAGATCGAACAGGGGCAGCTCACCTGTGCGTTCGATCCGGGTCGCGGCATGAAGGCGGCGCAGGGCGTCGCAGGCCAGACGGAGGCAGGCGACGAAATGCTCGGCGGCGAATCCGGTCTCCTGCACGAAGCTGGACAGGCGGATGGTGAAGCCGGGCGTCTGGTCGGGCTGGCACTGCCACAGTGCGGTATTGGGCGCCATCTGCTGCATCAGCAGAAGATAGGACAGGCTCCGGCCCGGCGACGGCGTGTTGGCCGGGGTGCCGGGAAGGGGCGGGCACGCATCGATCGTGTCAACCCAGCGGGCTGCCTCCGCGGCAAGTCTGACCGGCCCACCGTTCAGGGTGATCTGGGCGAGGGCCTGCGCGGCCTCGTCATCCCAGGCGGCAGGAAGGGTGACGGAGCGCAGGGCGCTGTCGTCGGGGTCGGTCATGACCTGAAGCGTCCTCATGCGAACGCCGGTCCAGTGAAGGCGAGCTGTCATGCTGCGAATCTACGCCCTGCGCCCATGCGCCCGTAAGCCGAAAAAGGGCCTCCGGAAGGCCGCTAATGGGTGGGAACATGGGGATATGGGGGATAACATTTTTCATCTGCCCGATCGGGACGATTTCTGCGGGAGGATTGGACGCGCGAAGCGGAGTCGGGTAGTGCTGGAAGGATGATTTTCACGAGGGTATCGTCATGAGCGCTGTCACGGTCCGTCATGACCGGCTGGAGCTTCTGGCCGGGTTCGCTGTCCTTGCCTGCCTTGCGGGTCTTCTGGTCGCGGCAATGGTCGGGCACCATCAGAGCGATGACGGGGGCTACCCTGTCCATGCGTCCTTCAGCCAGATCGACGGCCTGACGGTCGGTTCCGATGTGCGGCTTGCGGGCATTACGGTGGGGCATGTGACCGGCGCCGTGGTCGATCCCAAGAGCTTTCAGGCCCAGGTGACGTTTACGCTCGCGCCCGATGTGAAGTTGCCGACGGATTCTGCTGCGATCGTGACGTCTGACAGTCTGCTGGGCGGGAAGTATATCGCGCTGTCGCCGGGTGGAGCGGATTCGGTGGTGAAGCCGGGCGGTGTCATGACCGAGACGCAGGGCTCCATCAGTCTGGAACAGCTTCTGAGCAAGTTCATTTTCTCCGTGACGGATTCGCTGCAGAAGAGCCAGAAGGCCGCTGCGGGAAAGCCGGCGGCGGGCAGTCTGGCGGATGAGCCCTGAGGCATGACGGATGCGCAGGAAAATGCGTTTCTGTGGGTCGACCACGAGGGCAATCCCGTGTCCTGTGTGGAGAAGGTCCAGATCCTCCGGGAAAACGATGCCGAGCTGCGTCAGGCCCTTCAGGATGCATTTGATGACGGGGTTCTGATGGGGGTTGCGCCTCAGGCAATGCTGCAGACGTTTCAGGCGATGCTGTCCGATCTGAAGAGCCCGCTCCAGGGTGGGGCTCAGGAGAAAGAGTCATGATGAAGCTCTGGTCGGACCGGGTTCTGCTGCCGTGCGGGGCTGCCGGAATGATTCTGCTGGCCGGGATTTCGGGTGCGCGGGCCGCGACAGGTGTGGCGCCCCCGGCGATGTATCCGGCGGCAACCTGGCAGGGACAGTCGCAGGCCGTGGTGCGTGTGCTGGACCGGCTGGACGCTCATCTGGAACTTCTGACGATTCCCGTGGGCGGGAGCGCGACCTATCACAGTCTTTCCGTGGGTGTTGAAGCCTGTGTCAGCCGGCCGCAGACGCTGGCGGCGGATGCCGGAGCCCTGCTGCATCTGAAGGACGCAAGTGATCCGCAGCGGCCGCCTTTCGATGGCTGGATGCTGGCTCAGGAACCTTCTGTCGCAACTTATGGCAGCCCTTTGTACGATGTGCGCGTTGTCTCCTGTGCGGGGGCGCCGACGGCACCGCAGGCGGGGCCTCTGCCTGTGGTGAAGGCACCCGTGCTCGCCAGTGCGGAGGTTCCGGTGGAAGAGGGGGGCGATGCTCCGGCATCCCAGCCCGGTTCTGCCTCAGGCGGTCCTGTACCGCTTGCTCCCGACAGTCATAATCCCATTCCGCTCGCGCCTCCCAGTGGTGCGGCGCCGTCCCTTGCTCCGGCTGTGCCTGCGCAGCCTTCGGGGCAGCCCCTTCCCGCTCCAGAGGCCGATCCAGGCCTCGAATAAGGTGGGATGGGGCGGAATGACCCAGAAACAGGAAGAAATGACAGCTTCATGATTCAGGTTCCCTTTCCCCCGTCCCGGGCAGCCCTGCTGCTTGATTTCGATGGAACGCTCGTCGATATCGCGCCTACTCCGGAAAGTGTCCGGGTGCCGGAAGGGCTCGCGGCGGATCTGCTGCGTCTTCGGGACATGCTCGATGGCGCGCTTGCGATCATTACCGGCAGGCCCATCGCACAGATCGATCATTTCCTGCCGGATATTCCCCATGCCGTGGCCGGCGAGCACGGCGTGATGATGCGTCACGCGCCCGGTCAGGCGTTAAGGGAGCGCGAACTGCCCGTTGTGCCTAGAGAATGGGTGCAGGCTGTTGAAAAGGCTGCGGCAGATCATCCGGGCGCCAGTGTTGAACACAAAAAAGCTGGAATGGTGCTGCATTATCGTCGTGCGCCCGAGGCGGAATCCGCTTTTCGGAAGCTGGCGTCGGCCTGGCCGGTGGAAAACCGGGGGTTTCACCTTCAGGATGCCCAGATGGCCATCGAACTCCGGCCACTGGGGATCGACAAGGGCAAGGCGCTGCGGGAACTGATGGCGGAGCCGCCTTTTGCCGGGCGGCTTCCGGTTTTTGCCGGTGATGACGTCACGGACCGCGACGGGGTGAGGGCTGCGCGCCAGATGGGGGGCGCAGGCTGGCTCATTCCCGATGATTTTCCAGATGCGGCCACGTTCCGGCGCTGGCTGCATGATCTGTCGGAGGGACACGGATGGGGCGCCTGATCATTGTTTCCAACCGGACGCCTGCCCCGGGGGAGCGTACGCAGCCTGCCGGGGGGCTGACGGTTGGTCTGTATGATGCGGTACAGACGCAGGAGACCCTCTGGTTCGGGTGGTCGGGCCATCAGCATGCCGATGCGGCCGACCGGCCGGTCCAGAGCGAGCAGGTGGGAAACGTCAATTATGTGACGTTCGATCTGACCCAAAGGCAGTATGACCGGTTCTACCTGAATTTTTCCAACGGCGTCCTGTGGCCGCTGTGTCATTACCGGACCAACCTGATCCGCTACACCCGTGAGGACTGCGACGCCTATTACGAGGCGAACGAAGTCTTCGCGGACCGGCTGGTCGGGTTACTGGAGCCGGATGATACGGTCTGGATCCATGACTATCACCTGTTTCCACTGGGCAAGATGCTGCGGGACCGGGGTGTGACGGGGCGGATCGGATTCTTCCTGCATATTCCGTTCCCGCCCTGGAGCGTAGCGCGTCTGCTGCCCAAGCTCGACATGCTGCTGACCGGACTGGCGGCGTGCGATCTGATCGGGGTGCAGACGCCTGAGGACGCGACCAATCTCAAGGGGTGTTTCGAGGCCTATGGCCTGAAGGCGGCGGTCGAGGCCGTGCCGATCGGGATCGATCCTGTCAGCTTCCGTCAGCAGGCGATCGAAAGCGCTTCTTCCGACGAAGTGGTGAAGATCATGGATACGCTGGAGGGGACGCACCTGATCATGGGGGTGGACCGGCTGGATTATTCCAAGGGTCTGCCGGAGCGGATGAAGGGCTTCGAGGCTCTGCTGAAGAACTATCCCGAGCATCGCGGGCAGGTGACGTTTCTTCAGGTTACTCCGGTGTCACGGGGGGGCGTGGAAAGCTATCGTCTGCTCAAGGAAGAGTTGGACGGCCTGGTCGGGACGATCAACGGCGCCTATGGCACGCCGGACTGGGTGCCGATCCGCTACACGACCTGGCCGATCGGGCGGCATATCCTCGCCGGGCTTTACCGGATGGCGGATGTGGGGTTTGTCACGCCGCTGCGGGATGGCATGAACCTTGTGGCCAAGGAGTTCATCGCGGCGCAGGACGAGGACGATCCCGGCGTGCTGGTGCTGTCGCGGTTTGCGGGGGCGGCTCCGGAAATGCCCGAGGCGCTTCTGATCAATCCACTGGATGCGGAAGGAATGGCCGATGCGCTTCATATCGGCCTGACCATGGACGTACACGCCCGTCATGCGGCATGGTCCGCGATGTATGACGAGGTTTCCCGCAATACGGCGGGGAGCTGGTCCAAGCAGTTTCTTGATAGCCTGGAGGCGATCCGTCCGTGCCACTGAACAGAACATACCGCCCCGTTTCAACGTCTGCTCTGGGTGGTCTGTATGTTCTGGCGGGGCTGGTGGCGCTCGGGGTCGTCTGGTTTGCCGAGCACTGGCTGAAGCTTGCACCCTGCGAGCTGTGCCTGTGGGAGCGGCGTCCGTGGTGGGTGCTGATCGGGCTTGGAATCGTCACGATCGTGCTGCCGAAGCGCTATGCCCGGTACGGGGTTTTCTTCGGGCTTCTGTGCCTGATGACCAGTATCGGGCTGGCGGTTCTGCATGCAGGCGTGGAGCACAAGTTCTGGCCCAGCCCGGCGCCGGAGTGCAGGGCCCCGGTCTTTCACGGGGGCAACTTCAAGGACTGGATGTCGGCGATGCCCGCACGGCCGAACAAGCCGTGTGATTCGCCGGATTACCTGTTCGGTCTGCCTATATCCATGACGGAGCTGGGTGGTTTGTATGCGGTTGTGGTGTTCGTGGTGGCTCTGGTCGGGAGCTTCCGCATGGGCCGCTCCCGACGCTGAGGGGCCGGATCAGAGGCGCGTGCCGCGTCCGCGTCCGAAGATGAGGCTGATGATCAGCAGCACCAGGAAGATGAAGAAAAGGATCTTGCCGATATAGGCAAAATCTGCCGAAATTCCGCCAAAGCCCAGCACCGCAGCACATAAGGCGAGGATAAGGAAGGCAATGGTCCAGCGTAGCAGGTCCATGGGACTGTCTCCTTTGTCAGTAGCGCCCTCTGAGGGAGAGGCGGGGTGTGAGAAGGCTGAACGGCGGCGGAGTGAACAGGTTCATTTTCGCAACATCCGTTTTATTTTCGGGCTGTTTGCACAGTCCCGGTTTCCGATATTTCCATGGGTCGGGTCCCTGAATTCGGGAGCCGTGCCTGCCGGAGGACTGCCATGACCCTGTTCCGCTCCCTGTATCATCAGGAATTCGCCCGGATCGCTGCCTGCACGCTGCCGGTGACGCTTGCCGATCCGCTGAAGAATGGTGAGCGGGTTCTGGGGGTTCTGCGCGACTGTGACCGGCAGGGCGTGGCGGCGGTGGTGTTTCCGGAGCTGGGGCTGACAGGCTACACGCTGGATGATCTGCGGTTTCAGGACGTGGTGCTTGATGGGGCGCTCGAGGCGCTCCGGCAGGTTGTCGCAGGGACGCGGGATCTTCTGTCCGTCGCGGTCGTGGGGTTGCCGCTGATGCGGGGCGATCTGCTCTATAACTGCGCTGCGATTGTGCATCGCGGGCGGGTGCTGGGTGTGGTGCCGAAATCGCATCTCCCGCGTTACCGGGAGTTCTACGAGCCACGGTATTTCACGTCCGGGCTTCAGACGTCCGGGACGATCCGGCTGTTTGGTGAAGAGGTGCCGTTCGGAGCGGATCTGCTGTTCCAGGCCGAGGATATGCGCGGGCTGACGCTGGGCGTGGAGATCTGCGAGGATCTGTGGGTGGCGTCTCCGCCGAGCGGGAAGCTGGCGGAAGCGGGGGCGACGGTCATTCTCAATCCGTCGGCGTCCCCGGTGACGATCGGGCGGACGGATGACCGGTCGCTTCTGTGTCAGGCGCAGTCCATGCGGACGCTGACGGCCTATGCCTATGCGGCGGCGGGCGAAGGGGAGTCCACGACCGATCTGGCCTGGGACGGGCAGGTGTCGATCCATGAAGCCGGGCGGCTTCTGGCGCAGTCGGATCGGTTTCCGCAGGGCGAGCGGCTGGTTGTGGCGGATGTGGATCTGGATCTGCTGCGGCAGGAGCGGATGCGGACGGGGCAGTTCGGGCATGCGGGGCAGACGTTCCGGACCGTCGGATTCACGCTTGCGCCGCCGATGACGGATCTGGGGCTGAAACGGGATGTCGCGCGGTTTCCGTTCGTACCGTCCGATGCGCGGACGCTGGCGCGGGACTGCTATGAAGGCTGGACCATTCAGGTCAGCGCCCTGCGCCGCCGTTTGCAGGCGAGCGGCGCGCAGCGGGCCGTGATCGGGGTTTCAGGCGGGCTGGACAGCACGCTTGCGCTGCTGGTGGCGGTGCGGGCGGCCGATGAGCTCGGCTGGCCCCGAACGCATGTTCTGGCCTACACGATGCCCGGTTTTGCGACGGGAACGGAGAGCCGCTCGCTGGCCCATGCGCTCATGGAGGCGCTGGGTGTTGAGGTGAACGAACTGGATATCCGGCCCACGGCTCAGACGATGCTGGCAGGGATTGGCCATCCTTTCGCCGAGGGGCAGCCCGTGCATGACATTACGTTCGAGAACGTGCAGGCGGGGCTAAGGACGGATTTCCTGTTCCGGATCGCCAATTACCGCAATGGAATCGTGATCGGGACGGGGGATCTGTCTGAACTGGCACTGGGCTGGTGCACCTATGGTGTGGGGGACCAGATGTCCCATTACAACGTCAATGCCGGGATGCCGAAGACGCTGATCCAACATGTCATCCGCTGGCTGGCGCGGGATGGAAAACTGGGCGAGGGCGTGGGGCCGGTTCTGGAGCGGATCGTCAGTGCGGAGATCACGCCGGAGCTGGTGCCCGATACCGGGCAGGGCGTTCAGAGCACGGAACAGACGATCGGACCCTACCCGCTTCAGGATTTCACACTTTATCACATTCTGCGTCACGGCTTCAGACCGTCGCGGATCGCGTTCCTGGCGGAGGTGGCCTGGAGCGACGCGTCCCGCGGAACATGGTCTGAGCATTATCCGCAGGACCGGAAGATTGCCTACGATCTGGGTGAGATCCGGCACTGGCTGGAAGTGTTTTTGCGGCGGTTTTTCGGGACGAGCCAGTTCAAACGCTCCGCCATGCCCAATGGTCCGAAGCTGGTTTCCGGTGGCTCTCTCTCGCCGCGGGGAGACTGGCGGGCACCGTCTGATGGCACGGCAACGGCATGGCTTGCGGAACTTTGTGATAATGTGCCTGAAACGAACACACATCCGTGAAGTTTTGGTGTGCAGGAGTGTGGGGGGTTTTGTCTGCCCGCATCCGTGCCAATATGTTGGAAACCCGTCACCACATAGGAACATGACTCGTCATGGCTTACGCTACGATCAACCCTTATACCGGTGAGACGCTCAAGACCTTCCCGGAAGCAACCGACCAGGAAGTCCAGACCGCGCTGACCGAAGCCTATGATGCGTTCAAGAGCTGGCGCCACACGCCGTTCGCCGAGCGCGCAAAGATCATGACGGCAGCGGCGAACATCCTTCGCCGTGATATCGACAAGTATTCCAAGCTTCTGACACTCGAGATGGGCAAGATCTATGCCGAAGCCAAGGCAGAGACGATCCTGTCCGCCGAGATCTTCGAATATTATGCCAAGAACGCCGAAGAGCTGCTGAAAGCCGAGAAGCTGCCGGTTGCGGATCCGAAGGAAGGCGAGGCCGTCCTGATCCATCAGCCGCAGGGCATCGTGTTCGCGATCGAGCCGTGGAACTTCCCGTTCTACCAGATCGCTCGCATCATCGCGCCGCAGCTTTCCGCCGGTAACACGGTCATTCTCAAGCACGCCTCCAACGTGCCGCAGTGTGCTGCCGCGTTCGATGACCTGATGAAGGAAGCCGGTCTGCCGAAGGGTGGATTCCGCAACCTGTATGCTGCCCGTCATCACACCGAGACGATCCTCAAGGACCCGCGCGTCTGTGGCGTGGCCCTGACGGGTTCGGAAGGTGCTGGCGCTGTTGTGGCCGGGATTGCGGCACAGGCGCTGAAGAAGTCCACGATGGAGCTGGGCGGTTCCGATGCGTTCCTCGTTCTGGACGATGCGGATCTGGAAAAGACCGCAAAGTGGGCTGCTTTCGGCCGTCACTGGAATGCCGGTCAGGTCTGTGTGTCCGCTAAGCGTCTGATCGTGGCGGATGCTGTCTATGACCGCTTCCTGGAGCTGTACAAGGCCGAAGTCGCCAAGCTGATCCCGGGTGATCCGATGGACCCGAAGACCACGCTGGCACCGCTGTCCTCGCAAAAGGCTGCGGATGATCTGAAGGCGCAGGTCGAGGAAGCCAAGAAGCATGGTGCCGTTGTCGAGGCCATCGGTCCGTCGGTGCCGGAGAAGGGTGCGTTCTTCCAGCCGCTGCTGATGACCAACCTGCACGAGAACAATGAAGCCCGTCTGTGGGAGTTCTTCGGTCCGGTGACGCAGCTCTATCGGGCCAAGGACGATGCGCATGCCATCCGTATCGCCAATGACTCGCCGTTCGGTCTGGGTGGTTCGGTCTTCACGAAGGATACCCAGCGCGGCGTGAAAGTTGCCGAGCAGATCTATACGGGCATGGTCTATATCAACCATCCGACGATGGTGAAGGCTGACCTGCCGTTCGGTGGTGTAGCCCGTTCGGGTTATGGCCGTGAACTGATCGGTCTGGGCATCAAGGAATTCGTCAATCACAAGCTGATCGACGTTGTTGATATTGATGCGCCGTTCTGATTGAGCCGTATCGGGCTTCCGCGCGGAGCCCGGTTCGATCTGTCAGGTTATGAAAAACCCGCTTCCGGATCTGTCCGGGAGCGGGTTTTTTTTCTTGGCCGGTCTGGAAAAGGGTTTCAGTTTTTCCGGGGCTTTGCGCGTTCGGCGCTGAGGCGGATCCAGGGGTGTCTGGCCTGAACGAACGCCACGACACGGGCCTTGTGGGCCTCCTTTTCGGTCGAGGTGTTCGTCATGGATGTCTCATGCTGGCGGTAATCGGCCAGGATCTGCGGGACGTGATGGCCGGGCAGGCCGCGTTCCGCCAGCGAACACCACAGGTCGAAGTCCTCCCAGCCCATTGCTTCACGTGAAACATAGTAACCTCCGACCGCAGCCCACGCCCATTTGGTGACCATGGCCATGGCATCGATACGGTTCCCCGAGACGAGTGAGAGTGGATTGAAGGGAAGGTCTCCCAGAAGCTCTGGTGCGCCCGGCTGTTGATGGGTGTCTGTGCTTATGTCCGCCAGCACAGGCCCGTGTTCATTGAAACAGGCGATGAGAGGATAGGCATAGGCCGTGCTGTCACCCATGGAATTCAGAAGCGTTTCGCAGGCTTCAGGGCGCAGGGTATTGTCGGCATCCAGCTGCATAACGTGAACGGTCTCGGCCGCGTCCATTCCGATGTTCCGTGCGCCTCCCAGTCCCGCATTTGCGATGGACTGGCGCAGGATCAGGCGGTTGAAGCGGTCGCAGTGTCGCTCCATCCAGATGCGGGCCAGGGCGACCGATCCGTCGGACGAGCCGTCATCCACGACGATCAGATCCAGTACGGGAAGAGTCTGCGCCGCAACGGATTCCAGCGCGTCCAGAAGATGTGCTTCGTAATTATAGGACGTGATGACGACAGTGACGGGGGCTTCTCCCAGCGCATCGTGATGGAAAAGGGTGCGGCTGGGCGGGATGACGGGCACGGGGGCCGGAGCGAGACGGTCTCTGGCAAGACGCGTTTCCCCGGCAAGGGCAGCGGCCTCGTCTCCGGACATGGACGTCAGGACGAGTTTCATGCGCCGGGTCTGCGCCTGCGGACCGAAGGGCCACAGGACGGAATGATAGGCGTCCCGTGCCATACGGACGCGGCGTTCCGGATTGTCGATCAGTGCGATCAGGGCGTCGTACCAGTCCGTTGGGCTGCCGGCCAGAAAGCCGGTTTCGCCGTGGCGGATGACGCGCTGGAACGGGCCGGTCGGTGAGGCGACGGTCGCTGCGCCGGAGAGGGCGGCTTCGAAAAACTTGATCTCGCTTTTGGCTTCACAGAAGACGTTTCCCGTCACCAGAGGCGCGATGGAGATGTCGAACCGTGCGAACTCGTCCTGAAGTTCCTCAAGAGGGACCATATCGCGCCATTCGATCTGGTCCTGCACTGGGATCAGGCTGGGAAATTCTTCCATCAGCAGGATGGGACGATGCGTGACGGGTTCACGGAACAGGACAAGGCGTGCTTCAGGGCGCTGACGCAGGACTTCTGCGATGGTGGGGCAGATGGGGCCAAAGTCCTGCTGGTGGGTCCGGGAGCCCGTGGCGTAACCGATGCGGACCAGGCCGTCGCCGGCGTTGACGCGGCCGGGTTCGCCGCGCATGCGCAGCGCCATGCGGGCACGTCGCAGGGAAAGCATGTCATAAACGTTTGGAAGCAGGTGAACGACGGGGCGCAGGCTGTGCATGGCAAAGACCAGCTCGGCGGTGGTCGTTGATCCCTGATCACAGCGCAGGAAGGTGCGGCGCATTTCCGAAAAGCAGCGTTCGATCCGTTCTTCCGTGGCGCCGATCGAGCGGATACCGTCGATCATGTCCACGCGGGCATAATGGGGCACGAAGACAATATCGTCCGCATCGAAGACGGTAATGACGTTTTCCGCTGCGGCGAGATCGAAGATCGTACTGACATGGCCACTGTACTCGACACGCCAGAACACCATGACATCTGCCCAGAGAATATCGTCGTAGCCGATCGAGGCGCAGGGCTGGACCCGGGCTTCAAAGCCGGCATCCCGGGTGGCGGCAGCATTTCGGTAACAGCGGTACAGAACGCCAGGCGTGTCGGGTTCTCCTGCAACGAACAGCACGCGACGTACGGAGAAAGGTGCGGGATCTGACTCTGGTCCTGGTTCCGGAGCCGGGGCCGAAACGGGTGCGGGGCTGCTCTCATCCGTGTCGGGTTCCTCTTGAACCGGGATGACGGGTTGGGGGGGGTGAGGGCGCAGAATGCGCTTGAGGCGTTGACCGGCCCGGAGCCAGAACGGGGGTGTCGGAATCGGCTCAGGAATTGGTTCTTCAGGCGGAAGAGACACGACCGGCGGCGGTGCTGGGGTTGGCTGCTCGGTCTGTTCGGGTGCTGGTGTCTCGGGCGGCAACCGCATGATTCTGGTCGAGAGCATCCGGAGAGAGATCCGGAGCTCCTGGATGGTCTGTGTTTTTTCAAGCGATGCCTGCTGTATCGCCTGAGTCCGGGACATCAGAAGACGGGTTTTCCGACTGTCATCGAGAAGCAGTCGGATGTTGCGTCGGAGTCCGAGGCTTTCCGGCGTTTCAGACATCAGGATACCCAGAAAGGGTGAATCGCCTGCGTTCGTCAGGGCGCTTCCGGGGGTCAAGACAACCGACCCGGCAGGGTGATCTGCCCCGAGCAGGAGAACGGGCAATGAAGAAGGGCTCTGGGGTGCGTCTTCCGTGATGTGGCATAGCAGGGGAAGACTGTTCCCGTCGTTCCGGGACACCTGGGAGACGACCCGGATATCCCTGTCCGGAAGGTGCGTTTCCAGCATTGCACGAAGAGCATGGCGAATCTGGGCATGCACGCGGGGTGAACATTTGATCCGGGCAGTGGAAAGGTCTTTTTCCTCGGTCAGGACTGTCGTCAGCCAGACAATCAAGAAAATGTGATCCTGGAGATTTGGAGAGCCGTCTGTCGCCGACTTTCCTGATGCCAGCAGGAGCGCCAGACACGCCAGATTGTGGTCCGCTCTTGGAAGAGACGGTGAAGGGGGGATGGGAAAATTCACGAATGGGCCTGTTGGGATCTAAGTGTCGGGATCTAAGTGTCTGTGAAGGGCGGCTTGTTTCAGAAAAGGCGCAGCTCGGTCAGGTCTGGCTTGACGCAGTAGTGGCAATATTTATTTCTTGTGAAATTAACATTAACGGAACTTTTTTGATATAAAAGGATTTGACTGAAGGGCTGGATTACCCGCTCTTTTCCGTTTCCGCATAATGAAAACGGAAAATTCTTTGTCGGCATGGCTGTTCGAATCCCCAAAATGATGGATCTTGATTCTTTGTATCGTGTTCGAAGTGGATTGCTTTTGACAATCTGGCTCTGATATATGCAAGACTCGTCGCTCGATCATTTGGGTGGTCCGAGGGCCGCCGGTGCGAGGCAACCTTTTTTTAGGAGTGCATGGTAATGGCTGACATTACTACAGTAGTTGGCGCCTCCGGCCAGACCTTTGTGGTCACGGTCAGTGGTGGGCAGACCCAACTACTGGCGCAGCAGTATCAGACTGCTGTTTCCACCCTCCACGCCAGTGGCGGGCTTGATTCTTATGATCTGGTTCCGGGCAGTAATGGCGCTACGGGTAGCACCACGGGTCAGGGCCTGATCAGCCAGGGTGGTGATTATACCATTTCTGGCGGTACCACGCAGTATATCGCTGTTGGCAGCTATTCTACCACGGGCGAAGACACCCTGAATTCGGCTGTCAGCCTGGATGTGTCCGGCAGTACGGCCCAGAGCATCAGCATCCTTACCGGTGATTGGGCTGGCGTAACCCTGACGGTGGGCGATCAGGATGGTCTGTTCATTGGTGGCGTTGGCAACAACACCTTCAATGGCGCCAATTCCACGGGGAACTGGACCATTGCCACGGGTGATGGCGACGACACCATCACGGGTACCAATGGTAACGATACCATCAGCGGTGGCCTGGGCCAGAACCTGATTACCCTGGGTAGTGGCACGAACGTTGTTCGTTCCGAGGGTCAGGACACCATCGACGGCACGACTGGTACCGATACGGTCACGCTGCTCGGCGGCAGCTCCGTGGTTACGCTGGGTGCCAACGCAACGGTTTACGACACGACGTCGCACAACACCGTTTCGGGTGGCAATAACAGCTTCATCACGGGCGGTAGCTCCAGCACCTACTTCTCGACAGGTGCTGTCAGCACGGTTTCGGGCGGTCTGAACGACACCATTTCGGCTTCTGCCGATATCTGGCAGATCCGTGGTACGGCCAATTCGATCACTGCTTCGGGAGCCCTGACGTTCCTGAACGGCACGGGGGAAACCACCGTTTCCGCTGGCACGTCCACGCTGTTCGGTGCTTCGGGTCTTGATCTGATACTGGTCGGTGGTTCCGCAAGCTCCACCAATCTGTTCGTTGGTGGCGATGGCAGCGAAACCGTTTCGGCTGCGTCTTCCAACGGTACGCTGCATGCTTTCGCAGGCACGGGCGACGAGACCATCATCGGTGGTTCCGCTGCCGATACGCTGGTTGGCGGTTCGGGCGCGGCTACCCTTACAGGTGGTTCGGGCGCAGCAAACCTGTTCGCTCTGACCGAGGGTTCTGCCGGCGGTGACTACACCATCACCGACTTCGGCAGTGCGGCCGGTAACCTGATGGCTCTGTATGGGTATGGCCTTCAGAATAACGATGGTCTGGCAAGTGTTCTGGCGAACGCTACGATTGCTGGTGGTAACACCACGATCGAGCTGTCCGACAACTCCAAGATCACGTTCGTTGGCGTTACCGATCTGAACGCCTCTGACTTCACCCTGAGCTAATGACCGCGTCTGTCCTCTGACGGGCTGGTATTGTTCAGGAAGGCCGGATCCGGAAGGGTCCGGCCTTTCGTGTTTCTGAAGTTCGTTTTACCTATTTTGTGAAAGCCTGACAGAATGCGGGACGACCCGCGTGAAACCCTGACTGAAAGTTATCGCAGTGCGGCGCACCTGAACGGTTTGAGAGCCGAGCAACTGCAGAAAGAGAACCAGAAGCTGCTGCGTCAGTTGTTCCTGATTCAGACGTCCCTATCCTGGCGTGTGACGCTTCCCCTGCGTGCTGTCCGGGCTCTGACATTCGGCAGGCTGCTTTCCGGTCGCCCCGTCAGTGAACTTCCGGAGCGGTTTCGGCGTCTTTGGGGGCGGGAAGGGCTTTCGGGGATCAGGAAAACCGTTACCCACCGTGTTCGTCGCCTGAAGCGGCTCCATGGTGACCGGCGGAAGGTTTTGCCTCAAGCCTCCGGTGATACAGGGGCGCTTCATCCTTACAGAGCTACTCCCGAATGCGGAACTGCGAGACTGAAGCCGCAGGTTCTCATCATTGCGGAACTCAGCCTGAGGCAGTGTGCCAAGTATCGCGTCTGGCAGAAGCGGGATTTCCTGAAGACGCTGGGCTGGTCGGTTCAGGTCGTGGACTGGCGGGATATTGCCGAAGCCCAGTCTGCCCTTCAGCTTTGTACGCATGTTATTTTCTATCGGGTTCCTGGGTTCGACGACGTCATGACACTGGTGCAGGAAGCGCATCGGCTGGGACTGGCTCCACGCTGGGAAGTGGATGATCTCATCTTCGATGAAGGGGAGTATAGGCAGAACGGGAATATCGACACGCTTCCTGCGGCGGAGCGTGACCTTCTGCTCTCGGGGGTGGCATTGTTCCGCCGGTGTATGCTGGCCTGTGGTCGAGGCATTGCCTCGACGGCGGCTCTTGCGGGCGCCATGCGAGAGGCGGGGCTGACGGATGTCGCTGTTCTGGAAAATGCCCTGGACGCACAGACGCTTGGAATTGCAGAGGCCCTTCCTGCTCCTGTGCCATCAGACCGGATCTGGGTTTCGTATGGGTCGGGCACTAATACTCATGATGCCGATTTCAGGCAGGCCGAGGCGGGACTGCTGGCAGCGATGGATGAGGAGCCCCGGCTCTGCCTGAGGGTCATCGGGCAGTTGCAGCTGTCTTCGGCGTTCAGTCGGTTCGGGGATCGGGTTGAGCGCCTGACGGAGCTGACCTATCCGGAGTATCTGAAGGCCCTGTCACAGACGGATATCGCGATTGCTCCGCTGGAAAAGACGCTGTTCAACGACTGTAAAAGCAACATCAAGTTTCTTGAGGCAGCCATTGTCCGTGTCGCGGCCATCTGTTCTCCATGTGCAGCATTCCTGACAGTTCTGCGCGATGGAAAGAACGGCCTCCTTGCCGCAGATACCGTCGCATGGCGAAACGGGTTTCTGGCCCTGGCGCGGGATGGGGATTACCGGAAACGTCTGGCGGAAGCGGCTTATGAAGATGTGATGGCGCGGTATGCCCCTGAGGCGATGGCGCAGACACAGGCCCGGACGTTGTTTGGTCTTCCGCCTCGACAGGAATCGGAGGGCCTCAGGGTCCTGATGGCGAATGTCTATTTCGCGCCACGCTCTTTTGGCGGTGCCACGATTGTGGCCGAGGAGATGGGGCGTCGGCTGGTCCGGAAAGGGGCTCAGGTCAGTGTCATGACGTCCAGACCGCCTGCCGTGGATATCCCTGATGGGGATGTTCGTTACGACGTGGATGGCATGATGGTCTTTGCCGCCGTGTTGCCTGACGGTCTGGACGGGGTGGGGCACTTGGATAATCCGGCAATGGCTTCCCGGTTTGCGGATGTGCTTGAAGCCTGTCAGCCGGATGTCGTGCATGTTCATGCTGCGCAGGGACTGGGAACGGGGATCCTGCGGATCTGTCAGGAAAGGGGAATTCCTTACGTTCTCACGCTGCACGATGCCTGGTGGCTTTGCGAGCGGCAGTTCATGGTCAAGGCGGACGGACGGTACTGTTTCCAGACGACCATCGATCCTGCGGTCTGTCAGGCCTGTGTCCCGGGTGTGCGGTATCTTGCGGATCGGGCTGTCGTGATGCGGCAGGCCCTGGCGGGTGCGGCCCTTCTGATCAGTCCGTCGCAGGCGCATCGCGAACTCTATCTTGCGAACGGGATTGCGCCTGAACGGATCGTGGTCAATCGCAACGGTTTCTGCTGGCCGAAGCGTGCGCGCAGGCCGCGGATCCCGGGGATGCCGCTGCGATTCGGTTTTGTCGGCGGGACGGAAGCCGTCAAGGGATATGGCCTGCTGAAAGAAGCCATGCAGTCCCTGTCGCGGAATGACTGGGAACTTGTCGTTGTCGATAACAAGCTCAACCTCGGGTTTCAGTCGATCTTTCCGGAAGACTGGACCGTTCGTGGGACGCTACGGGTTGTGCCGGCCTATACCCAGGCTGGCCTTGATGATTTCTATGACCAGATTGATGTTCTGCTGTTTCCGTCGCAATGGAAAGAAAGCTACGGCCTGACGGTGCGGGAAGCACTGGCGCGGGATGTCTGGGTCATCACGACGTCTCCGGGGGGACAATCAGAAGACGTGGTGGACGGGGTAAACGGGACGTGGCTGCCGCTGGACGGTAAACCACAGACACTTGTCCAGGCCGTCTCCGCGCTGCTGGACGCACCGGAACGCTTTGAGGGGTACGTTAACCCGTGCAAGGAACGGCTTGCGACATACGACATGCAGGCGGAAGAACTTTACGGCTTCCTGAAGCAGGCCGCAGGGCAGTCTAGCGGCCGAGGAGCAGGGCTATAAGGGCGTGTCGCCGGTCTTCGCTGGCCAGGGCCTGGATCAGTCTGGCCCGGAAGCCTGCGCGTTTGGAACGGTTGCGGGGCGGTGTTGCCGCAAGATAACGGGCGATCCAGTCGGGGCTGAAGAAGGCGGGATCGGGGATTTCCTGCCGCCACAGATGGGTGGATGCGATTCCGCTCGGGTTGTCGCGCAGGAGTTCGGTCTTGATGAAGGGGGCGTGGCCCGATCGCAGGACGGCGCGCCAGTCCGTGTGCATGGGGTTGAGTGCCAGAAGACGGGCGAGGCCGCGGGGGTTGCTCCAGGCGGCTCCGCAAGACAGTCCGGCCGCCTTGATGGCGAGGCCAAGGCCAAGCTCTCCGTGCAGGACGATCTCGTCTTTGCTCATGTCGCTGAAGGGTTGGTTGAAGATCCGCTGGATTGCGGGATGATCCAGGGCTTCGCGGGTCATGCACAGGAACCAGGATTGTAGATGGGGTACCACGGCCTCCGAGCGGACCATGCCCCAGATCTGAAGGTTCTGTGCCCGCATGCGCTCCACGATGGGATTGAGCGGGAGGAGCGGGCCGAAGACGCTGTCATTGGCGAACAGGATTTCGTCTGCGTCCCCGTCGCAGTCACGGGAGAGCAGGAATTGCCAGGCTCCGAAGTCCAGCCCGATATTGGGGCGGGCATGGACGGTTGCTGAGACCCGAGGTGTGCCGCCCGCGAGGTCATCTTGCAGCGATCGGGCTTCTGTCTCTGACAGGCCGGAGGCGGCGAGGTGGATCGTAAAGCCGCAGGACGCGATCTGGCTGAGCAGATGGCGTGTGTGAGGGGGAAGCCCCGCGTCTGTGCTGTAATATGCGAACAGGCAGACAGGGGCTGACATGGACCGTCCTGTTGAAGAAAGAAACGTTAAATTCATGATATATGGTTGTTTCTGGGACGGTTCTATAGGAAACACTATGGCATTCTGAGGCGATAGACAATCCGCCCTTCAGTTCGCATTAGCGGCATTTCTGTACCGGCAAGATGCGATCTGCACTGAGTAAATCCGGAGTTTTATTCATGAGCAAAGCTTTTCTTGCCGCAGTTCTGCAGGATTCCATGAACTGCACAGGGGTTGTTGCCCAGCGGGCCGTCAATGACATGATTGACGCCATTATTGAGGAGCTGCGCGAAGAAGGTGGCTTTACGCTGCCGTCTTTCGGGACATTCACGGTCTGTGAGACCAAGGCAAGGCAGGCCGTCAATCCGCGGACCGGAGAGCCTGTCGAGGTTTCAGCGGGGCGGACCGTCAGGTTCAAGGCCAGTCCGGGACTGAAGCAGCTCGTCTGAGAGATCGTATGGCTGCCTCAGCGTGGCCGTCAGATAATGGACATGATCTGTGGGCCGAGAAGAGACTTCAGACTCATCCTGTCGTTACTATCGAGCGTGGATGATTTCAGTAAGAACTCTTCGTATGAAAAAGATCCTGAAGAATTGAGCATATAATATATCAGGTCCGAGGCTGGTCCTTCGTTTTCGCCAAAGAATGTCAGCTCAGTTACCTTGTCTCCGAAGTGAAATTTTTCCCAGTTCGACGCCTGTTCCCGTGAAAATTCTACGTTTCCGCCATGATTTACCGGAATGCAGGTCAGGTATTTTTGGGTTTTTGGGGATTTTATGGAGATGGAACCATCCGATTCATGCGGCTCGAATTCAAATTCGTAGCAATAATTGCTTTGGGCCGAGTGACTGATGTGAAACCGGACGTTTGAGGAATATACAAAAGGATTCCGGAAGACCCAGATTTTATTGCTGTCGTAAGGAATGGCGGCCAGAATTCTCTCAAATCCTTCCCCCTGAAAGAGATGTCCATCGATGTTATTCAGGGAAAGATATTCGCCGTGAGCGCTCTTGAGGTGGAAGACATCCACTTTTCTGTTGGGCGCCAAGCTGTTTTCCGTGTTTTCCAGAGCATTTCCTTTCTTGAGGAAATTCTTCAGTGAGTACTGGAAAACGGATTTTTTGATATTGTTGTAGATGGTATTTGCCGCATTGATGCGAGCCTGATCCTGGGGATCATAGACATCATTACGATCAAAATGAGACCAGTAGACCGTACTGTTTGACAGATCGGATCCCAGGCGTCTTTTGATGCGGTCGATGAAATGCTCCATGGAGCGGCAGATATAATGATTGATCCTGGCGCCTTCCCACAGGATATTTTTCGTGGCCCCGGGACGCCATTCTACGGGTTGGCCAGCAGCATCTGCGTAAGTCCCATAGGACAGGTTGAACTTATGGGGGTTTTCGTATGCGAAGCTTACCGCTTCTGGTCTTACAAAGCTTTTTACGAGTGTATTGTCATTAAGATCGGGCGTCGATCTGTGGTTGAAGACCTGGTAAGTCGGAACCTTGTCTTTCAGGACCCTGCTGGAACTTCCGTATATGCACCAGCTTAGGGCAATCCCCGTGTCGTCTTTACTGAACTTGTCCAGAAATCCGTTTATGTCCTGGGTGCCGTCGATGCTGACATATTCGTCGCCATCCAGCATGGCGATCCACTCATAGTGATCGATGGATTTCTTGATGGCGTCAAAATAGCTGTCGCGTTGTCTGTAGTAAAAATTGCCTTCGAGCATGGAAGTCCTGCAAACCTCCACGTTGTAAATGCCTTCGCAGGATTTGGCTATTTCATAGGTCCCGTCGGTCGAGTGGTCGTCATATACAAATATCTTATTGAACCCGAGGGAAATATGCCATGATAGCCATGCCATGATGTCATGGGCTTCGTCTTTAACGAAAAGCACTATTGCAGATTTTTCTTTTTTCACGACGAAGACCCTGATTGATGTCGGAAGTATGTCCTTCCAGATTACATCCTTGATCGAGATTAGCCAAATCAGTTGACAGGCGTTGTCCTGAAGCGCGGCATACCCGTTGCGGGAAGCATTTTCCGGTTTTTGGAGGCTGGCTGGGGTGGGAGGATTCGAACCTCCGCATGGCGGAATCAAAATCCGCTGCCTTACCGCTTGGCTACACCCCAAATGATGCGCCCTTCAGAGCGCATGCTCCCGGCCTTCTAATCTGAACCGGCTGCCTTCGTAAAGTGCGAAGTCAGGATTCCAGTTCAAGATCGTGGTCGGGCAGGCCGGTATTGTTCAGGGCCTCGTCCATTTTGCGTCGGGCGGACGGCTTGAGAATTCCGTAGCGCTCGGCGCGGTCCAGGGCGGTATCGAGGGCTGCCATAGTGGCTGCGAGGTCGGGGCTTTCGTCCTTTTCCCAGGCCCGCATGGCGTGCGCCCAGACTGCAGCCAGGGCATTGATGCGCATCACGCCGCCGAAGCCAGTGCAGTCGATCCCTGCGGCTTCGGCCAGCCATTTCATGGAATCAAGGGTTGTGCCGGCCAGAAAAGCCGCCAGAGCCGGGTCGTAGGGCACGGCCTGCAGGACGGCGCGCACGCCTTCGCGATATTCCTGGAAGATATCGAAGCGGCGCATGATCAGGTCGAAGAGATATTCGCGCAGCGTTCCGCCGTCACCGTCGTCACGCAGGGCGCTGGCATCGGCAAGGCGCCCGAGCTGGAGCAGCAGAAGGACCTTGACGGGATAGCGTCTGCGGACGGTTTCGACGGGAAGACCGGCTTCGCGGGCGGCTTCCACGAGGGAAAAGCGGTGCCATCCCTCGTTTCCGGCGAGCGACAGGGCGGACTGAAGAAGGGCGGCGTCGAAGGCTTCCTGCGCCATGTCCGGCGGACCGCTCAGCGCCATGTCGTCGGATTCAAAGGGGTCCTGCCGTCCGTCCATACGGGTCTCCTGTCGAAAGCTTCTGGTTTCATGGTGGGAGCATTGCGGTCTGCCGACAAGCTCTCTCCCATAAAGAAACCGTCAGCCTGCGAGTTCGTCGGCCCGTTTTGTAGCAGCGTCAATAGCTTTTGGAACAGTCTCTGGCCAGGCGTCGGATTTCATGAGGACGGCCAGGGCTGCTGCTGTGGTGCCATTGGGGCTGGTGACGGCCTTGCGCAGGTCCTCGGCGCTGTCGGGCAGATCATCGAGCATGCGCCCGGCGCCGTAGATCGTTCCACGCGCCAGACGGCGGGCGATGGTCGGGGACAGGCCATGCTGCTGACCCGCTTTTTCCAGAAGCTCCGCCAGCAGGAAAACATAGGCGGGGCCGGAGCCGGAGATGGCCGTGACGACGGACAGATCGGCTTCCTTCTCCACCGGAACGACGTCTCCGACGGCAAACAGCAGATCGTGACAGATGGATTTCTGCTCCGGCGTGGCGGAGGGTGCGGCGTAGAGACCGCTGATCCCGGCGCCCACGGCGGACGGTGTATTGGGCATGGCGCGCAGGACGGGAATGTCCGCACCAGCCAGCCGGGCCGCGTCCGAAAGGGCGGCGCAGGTGCGGCCGGCCATGACGGAGAGAATGGCGGCGTTGCTCATGCGGGGGCCAAGCGCCTTGCCGATCGCATCGATCATGATTTCGGCAGCGGCTGGCTTGACGGCGAGAACGATGATGTCGGGCTTGAAACCGGCGGGGATTTCGGCGGCGGTACGGACGACGGTGATGGCGTCGTCCGAGCCGGTTCGGTGCCGGTCAAGAATGACGAGCCGGGGCGGTGTGGGGGAGGCGAGCCAGCCGTCGAGCAGCGCGCCTCCCATCTTTCCGCACCCTGCGAGAAGAACCGAAGGGACGGATGGCACGGTCAGGCGTCTCCTGCGCAGTCGAGCATTGCGGCGTCTATGGCGTCCTGCGGTGATTTTCCGCCCCAGAGTGCGAACTGGAAGGCGGGGTAGAACCGCTCGCATTCGGACATGGCGATGTCCACCAGGTCTTCCATGCTTTCACCGGGAAGGGTCTGCACGCCACGCAGCAGCAGCGTATGTCGGTAAGAGGGGGTTCCGGTATCGGGATCGACGGCGAAATGGCCGATCCAGAGGCGGTTATTGGCCAGGGAAACGAGTTCATGGACGGCCGGACGGCGCTTGGCGGGCGAGCGCAGGTCCAGGATGCAGTTCAGATGCAGGGCCGAGAGTTCGTCGGACCATGTGAAATACAGCGAATAGTCGCACCACTGTCCGGGGGCCTGGGCGGCCATTTCGGACGGGCCGAGGCGTTCGAACTCCCATTCATAGAGGCCCATGACCTGTTCCATCAGGTCGAGCGGATGGGATTCTGTTTCCGTGGTGAGTGAGGTGCTCAGGGCAGGCATGGCGGGTCTCCCAAGGCCGTGGAGCCTGGCACCGGCCTGGCGCCGGTGCGGCGCTCCAGATGTCTGCGGCCGGAAGAGGAAAATCCCCTCCCGACATCAATCACGTTATGGACCCTTTGCGCGGTGTGCAAGCATTACGCGTTGCAAAAGTCACACCGGCCCTGATGACTGTTGCAGATCAGCCCTGCGGACCGCCCTTCTCTTCGGTTGCGAGTTCCTCGACAGCGGAGAGGCGCGATTCGATTTCGGCCAGACGCTGCTCGGTAGCGTCCTGTGCCATGCGGGCACGGGTTGCCATTTCCTGAACTGCGTCGAATTCGTCACGGCGCACGAGGTCGAGGCTGTTGAGGATTTCGTCCACGCGGGTGCGGACGATGGCGTGAAGTTCTTCGCGGGCGCCGGTCACGGCGGAAAAGGCGTTGCCGGCAAGGCCTGCGAGGTCGTCGAAAAAGCGGGGTCTGTCAGCCATGATGAAGTTCCTGCTGTTCTGCGGCGTGTCATGTCGGGCGCGTCGCTTGGATCGTTATCGGGGACAGACTATACAGGAAGGATGATTATCGTCACCGGCGGGGCCGGATTCATTGGTTCGTGCCTTCATGCAGCCCTGCGTCGCCGGGGCTTGCGGACGGTTGTGGTTGACCGGCTCAGGGACGGGGTGAAGTGGCGGAATCTGGCGTCCCATGCGCCGGATCGCATCATCACGCCTGACGCGCTTGAGGGTTTCCTCGCGTCGGAGCCGGATGTCGAAGCTGTGTTCCACATGGGGGCGATCAGCGCCACCACGGCGCGGGATGGCGATCTGGTCTGGTCGAGCAATGTGGACCTGTCGCAGACGCTATGGCGCTGGTGTGCGGCGCGGGGTGTGCGGATGATTTACGCCTCCTCGGCCGCGACCTATGGCGCTGCGGACCGGCCGGAGATGTTCCGTGACGGGCTGGAGAATATCGACGGGCTGCGACCGCTGAACCTGTATGGCTGGTCCAAGCAGGCATTCGACCTGTGGGTGAAGCGGGAAATCGAAGCCGGTGCGCCGGTGCCGCCGCAATGGGCCGGGCTCAAGTTCTTCAATGTCTACGGGCCGAACGAGTATCACAAGGGATCGATGATCTCTGTGGTGAAGGTCAAGTATGACGAGGTCGTGCAGGGGCATGCGGCAAAGCTGTTCCGCTCGGATGTGCCGGGGCTTGCCGATGGGCAGCAGAAGCGGGACTTCATCTGGGTCGGGGATGTGGTGAACGTCATGCTGTGGCTGTTCGATCATCCGGGTGTCAGCGGGCTGTTCAACTGCGGAACCGGCGTGGCGCGGAGCTATCTCGATCTGGCACATGCGGTCTGCGATGCGGCAAAGCGGGCGCGGGATGTGGAGTTCGTGGACATGCCCGACAAACTGCGCGGGCAGTACCAGTCCTTCACCTGTGCGGATATGAGCCGCCTGCGCGCTGCGGGATATGATGCGCCGTTTACCTCTCTTGAAGACGGTATCGGGCAGTATGTGCGCGAGTATCTCTCCCAGCCTCACCCCAATCTCTGAGAACCGATTCCTTGAGCCATCCCCTGATCTTTCCGAATTTCGATCCGGTTGCCTTCCATATCGGTCCGCTGGCAGTGCGCTGGTATGCGCTTGCCTATATGGTGTCGTTCATCATCGCGCTGCCGATTGCGCGGCGGCTGAACCGTCTGGCGCCGGAAGTGGCGACGAACGAGCAGGTGGATGACTTCCTGTTCTACGCCATCCTTGGCGTGCTTCTGGGGGGACGGCTGGGCTATGTGCTGTTCTACCGGCCGATGGATTACCTGTCGCACCCGCTCGAGATCTTCAAGACCTGGGACGGCGGGATGTCGTTCCATGGCGGGGCGCTGGGCGTCATTCTGGCGCTGGCCTATTTCAGCTGGAAGACCCGGCTCAGCTTCCTGGCGTTCGCGGACCGGATCGTGCCGGTTGTGCCGATCGGGCTTGGTTTGGGCCGCTGTGCGAATTTCGTGAACGGCGAACTCTGGGGGCGTCCGGCGTCTCCGGATCTGCCCTGGGCGATGATTTTTCCGACGGGTGGGCCGATTCCGCGGCATCCGTCCGAGCTTTACGAGGCCCTGACCGAGGGTGTCCTGCTTCTGTGCGTGATGCTGTTTGCCGCCAGTCGTCCGCAGGTTCGCGAGCGGTTCGGGTTCCTGTCGGGTCTGTTCCTGTTCGGTTATGCCTGTGCCCGGAGTTTCTGCGAGTTCTTCCGGCAGCCGGATGCGAATATCGGGTTCCTGTCCGGGGGGACGACGATGGGGCAGTTGCTGTGTATCCCGATGGCGCTCGCGGGGATGGGGCTCATGGTTTACGCGATGCGGCGTCCGGCTCAGGTATCGGCGCATGTTTGAGGCCGTGCTGACGGGATCGGTTCTCAAGGTTCCGCACGGGTTTTTCACGCGGCTTGGGGGCGTCTCGCCAGCACCGTATGACAGCCTGAACTGCTCGCTGTCCTCGCAGGATGATCCGGCGAATGTGGTGGAGAACCGGGCGCGGGTGGCGCGGGCGATCGGGGTGGCGCCGGATCATCTGCTGGGTCTGAAACAGACGCATAGTGACATTACCGTGCCTGTGACGGCTGAAACGCCGCTCTGGGTGGCCGGGACCGGGCAGGCAGGGGATGCGCTGGTAACGGACCGTCCGGAGATCGGCGTGGGGGTCATTACGGCGGATTGCGGGCCTGTGCTGCTGTCTTCCGATGACGGGCGGATTGTTGGCGCGGCGCATGCGGGCTGGCGCGGGGCTGTGGGCGGGATTCTGGAATCCGTGGTCGCGCAGATGGTGGCGCTGGGTGCGACGGGGATCAGCGCCGTTGTCGGGCCGTGCATTGCGCCGGAGAGCTATGAAGTCGGTCCGGATATGCGGGATGCGGTTCTCGCCAAGGATGCAGCGGGTGAGAATTTCTTTCGTTCAGCGCCGCGCGAGGGGCATTTCCTCTTCGATCTGCCGGGCTATTGCGGCTTCCGTCTGGAACAGGCCGGCGTCCGGACCGTGCAGATCCTTGGTGTGGATACGCTGACGGACCAGCGGTTTTTCAGCCATCGTCGGCGGACACTCGCGGGTGGTGGGCATATCGGGCATCAGATCTCGGCGATCCGCCCGCTGGCCTCCCCGCTGGGCTGAGGACGGCGCAGGCCGGATTTTTCGAGCAGCCAGCGATCGGCGGGGCGTGAGAGAAAGCGGTCCACGAGGGCACCGAGGCAGAAGGACAGGCCGAGGGTCGGGATGAACCAGATCCAGCCGAGCGTCCAGTTTTCTCCGGTGGCTCTGAACAGATGGACCATCGGCATGACGACGAACATGTGGCTGAGATAGATTTCATAACTCAGCCGGCCCCACTGGCGGGGCCATGCCAGAAACCGGCTTCCGGCGGCCTTGCCCCATCCGTTGTAGAAAGCGAGAAGCAGGACAGCGCATGAGGCTGTGAAGAACAGTGATGTGGCGTAGCCGAGGGTCAGCCATACGACATGGCCGTCGATCAGATAGAGACCGACGCCGAGACTTCCGGTCCAGCCGAGCCAGGGCGTGAGTCTTTCAAAAAGGGACGGGGTCATCCGGTGCGCCAGAAGGGCTGCGCAGACGCCCATGGCAATTGCGGAAATGCCTGGTCCGTAGGCTTCATCCTGCCAGATGTCCAATGCGTTCCGGATCTGCCATTCCGCGAAAGGGCTGGACAGGGTGAGCAGCGCGAAAACGAGGCCGGGCAGTTTGGGAACGCGTCCACCCAGCAGGCAGAGGATCGGGAAGGCCGCATAAAACAGTTCCTCGACCGAGAGGGACCACAGCACATCCCAGTTGGGGGGAAGATAACTCGTCCGGGCTTCGTAGAGGTTCAGATGCATGAACAGCGCTGCGAAGATGGCGCCGGGCAGGGTCTGGTTTTCGTGATGGAAAAGGAAATCGGGAACGCCTGCGAGGTTGAGAGCGGCCAAAATCCCGAGCAGGACCAGCAGGCATGGCAGGATGCGGCAGGCCCGGCGCGCTGAAAAGGCAATGGCGTTGATGCCGCCCAGACTGCCCCATCGGCGTAGTGTGTGGTCGGTGATCAGGAAGCCTGAAATGACGAAGAAGATCTTTACGCCCTTGCCGCCATCCCAGTTCAGGGCTTTCAGCAGCATGGCGGGCAAAACGGCGGAAAGGCCGGTCTGCATCAGGGGGATGCGCAGGGCGAGGTGATGGATGACGACGAGGATGATCGACAGCCCTCTAAGCAGGTCGATCCCCGGATTGCGCTGTGCGCCTGATGTTGTCTGCACCCTGAAATCCCATCCTGCAAAAGCGGAACGCTTCTGTAATGGAAGTCAGGCATGATTCCGTTCGGAATATGGCATGGGGAGGGGCAGGTATAAAAAAAGGGCCGGAGAATGTCTCCGGCCCCTGTTCTGTCTCAGACAGCGTGGGTTCTGGCTTCCCGGTCCCAGAAGCGCAGTTTGCGGCACAGGGTGATGAAGGTCTTGAGGTCGCTGGGGGCCTCAAGCGGGATGATGCCGTCATCCATGTCTTCCGGCGTGATGCCACCCTTGGCGAGAAGCGGTTTGGCGTCCGGGCCGTAACCGATGAACTTCGCATGGGCGAAGGCGTCGGCCACGAAGTCCCGTGCGGTGGCTTCGCCGGTCAGGAGCTTTGCCCCTGCTGCGGACGGGAGCAGCACAACCGCGTCATACAGGACCGAGGGAGCGCCAACGATCTTCTGGCCGGCCGGGATGAGCTTGCCGTCTGTCGTTTTCACGCCACCAACCGCCGGGGCGACCAGTTCGACGATCGTGCCTTCTGCTTCTGCAGCTTTCATCAGGGCGGTGAGCAGGTCCGCATCCGTGCCATCAGTGACGAGCACGCCCAGCTTGCGTCCCTTGAACGTCTTGGGGCCGTTCTTGAAGATGCTGAGCGGGTCCGAAGCCGGCAGATCCGTCAGCGGCGTGCGGGCAGCCGGAGCAGGAGCCGGCATTTTTTCCAGACGCAGACCTTCAGCCACGCCCTTGGCGAGCTTTTCATCGACGTTCAGCAGATGGGCAACAACGCGGGCACGGATAGCCGGTGTGAGGCACTTGCTGAGTTCGAAGACGAAGGCATTCTTGATATGCGTCTGCTCGGTCGGGGTCTGGCTTGTGTAGAACTGGCGGGCCTGACTGTAGTGATCGGCAAACAGCTCGCCGCGCTCACGGGTCTTTCGGCCGTTCACTTCCTCTGCATAGGGCTTGTAGCCGGTCTGCGGGTTTTCACGCGGTCCCATACCCCAGGAATTAGGCTCATAGTTTGCACGCCCTTTCGGGTTGTGCATGGCCATGTGGCCGTCCTGCTGGAAGTTGTGAAACGGGCATTTCGGCGCGTTTATGGGGATATGCGTGAAGTTCGGGCCGCCGAGGCGCTTGGTCTGGGTGTCCAGATACGAGAAGTTCCGGCCCTGCAGAAGCGGATCGTTGGTGAAGGCGATGCCGGGGACGACATTCTGGGTGCAGAAGGCGACCTGCTCGGTTTCGGCGAAGAAGTTGTCCACCGTGCGGTTCAGCACCAGACGGCCGATGCGACGGACCGGGATGAGTTCTTCGGGGATCAGCTTGGTGGCGTCCAGAATGTCGAAGTCGAATTTATCGGCGAAGTCGTCATCGAAGAGCTGCACGCCGAGTTCCCATTCCGGGAAGTCGCCGGAATTGATGGATTCCCACAGGTCGCGACGGTGGAAGTCCGGATCGGCGCCGTTGATCTTGACGGCTTCGTTCCACACGACGGACTGCAAACCCTGTTTCGGCTTCCAGTGGAACTTCACATAGGTGGATTTACCCTCGGCGTTGACGAGGCGGAACGTGTGAACGCCGAAGCCTTCCATGAAGCGGAAGGAGCGCGGAATGGCGCGGTCGGACATGATCCACATGAGCATGTGGACGGTCTCGGGCGACAGGGATGCGAAGTCCCAGAAATTGTCATGGGCGGACTGGGCCTGCGGGAAGCCGCTGTCGGGCTCTTCCTTTACGGCGTGGACCATGTCCGGGAACTTGATGGCGTCCTGGATGAAGAAGACAGGCATGTTGTTGCCCACGAGGTCCCAGTTGCCTTCTTCGGTATAGAGCTTCACCGCAAAACCGCGCACGTCGCGGGCCACGTCGAAAGAGCCGCGGCCACCGGCGACGGTCGAGAAGCGGACGAAGGCGGGAACGCGCTTGCCGATTTTGCCCAGCACACTGGCCGTCGTGTAATCGGCCAGGGAGTCTGTCAGTTCGAAAAAGCCATGCGCACCGTAGCCGCGGGCGTGGACGACGCGCTCGGGGATGCGCTCGTGATCGAAGTGGAAGATCTTCTCGCGGAAATGGAAGTCTTCCAGAAGGGCAGGCCCGCGGGCACCGGCTTTCTCGGTGTTCTGATCGTCGGAGACGGGGACGCCCTGCTGGGTCGTGAGGGTTGGGGTCTCGCCTGACGCCACCTGATGGGTGGCCCCCTGCGGGCCGCGTTCGAAGGTCTGGTCGCCGATGGTGACGGTTTTGCGTTTGTCCGTGCTCATGAATGCACCTCTGCCTGTAGGCCCGGAAAAATACGGGGCTTCGGGAAGTCTGGATGAGGAAGCTGCCTTTCCCATCGGAAAGGCCGTGCCCCTTAGAAGGCGCTGCCGGGGGCAAGTGTTCCTGAAATAAATCCGGGAAATTTTCTGAACCTGTCCGGAAGACGGGCCGTTAAGCGCAGGAACTCTGTCCATGACGACACAGGAGTGTTTCCATGCCTGCTGATCCTCGCACCCGCTATCCGCGTCCGCCGTTCCGGGGCCAGACGCAGAAATTTCCGGGTCTTTCAGAAAAGATGATTCCCCGGCCCGATTACGGCGAAGAAACCTACAAGGGTTCCGGCAAGCTCGCGGGGCTTGCAGCCCTCATCACGGGGGGTGATTCGGGGATCGGGCGGGCGGTCGCGCTGGCATTTGCACGTGAAGGCGCGGATGTCGCGATTTCGTATCTGGAAACGGAGGCGGATGATGCGCGCGATATCGGGGAACAGATCAAGGCCGAAGGGCGGAACTGTCTGCTGTTGCCCGGAGACATCCGTGATGGGGCGCATTGTCTTGAGATGATCAGCAGGACCGTCGAGACGTTCGGTCGCCTTGATATTCTGGTGAACAATGCGGCCTTCCAGAAGGCGCGGGCCAAGCTGGAAGAGATTTCTGACGAGGAATGGAAGCGCCATTTCTCCACGAATACGGATGCGCTGTTCCATCTGACAAAAGCGGCCCTGCCGCATCTTCAGGCCGGGGCGTCCATCATCAACACGTCTTCGGTCAATCTGAAGACGGCGCCGGAACTGCTGGTGCCGTATTCCATGACGAAGGCGGCGATTGCGAACTTCACGTCCAGCATGGCCCAGCAGCTCGCCGGGCGGGGAATTCGCGTTAATGCCGTGATGCCCGGCCCGATCTGGACGCCGTTCATCGCCACCGGCATGCCCGAGGAAGAGCAGGAACATCTGGGCTCGGATGTGCCGCTGGGCCGTCCGGGGCAGCCGGCCGAACTGGCAGGCGCTTATGTCTATTTCGCCGATCCGCTGAACAGCTACACCACGGGCGCGCTTCTGGCGGTCAATGGTGGGGTACCGATGATCTGAAGACTCGCCCCTGAGGGTTCAGGGCCGTGCGAACGCCTGCTCGTCATCGAGCGGGCGTTTTTCCGTTCTGGGTCCGAAGACGAGCGTGACGGTGGCGCCTGACAGCAGGATCAGGGTCGTGAGGCCGAAGACGCCGGGGAAACCGGCAAGCGGATACAGCCAGCCGATCAGGACGGGCGATGCGATGGCGCCCAGACGCGCGATGGCAGAGGCCAGACCCATGCCGCGGGCGCGCAGGGATGTGGGGAAAAGTTCCGGCGTGTAGGCGTAGATGCCGCCGAAGGTGCCGTTCATGAAGAAGGACAGCAGGATGCCGAAGATCAGAACTTCGGTCGGTGTCTGGCTCGTCGCCATGCCGATGGCGCTGATGGCTCCGGCGACCATGAACAGCGCCACCGTTCCGCGCCGTCCCAGACGATCGGTGAGGAAGGCGGCGGAGGCATAACCGGGAAGCTGGGCGAAATAGATCGAAATGGCGTAGCCGAAACTGCGGGTGACGGTCATGCCGCGTTCGATCATCAGGGTCGGGATCCAAGTGAAGAACGCGTAGAAGCTGAACGTGATGGCCAGCCACATGGCCCAGCTCATGAAGGTGGAGCGGCGCAGGTTGGGGGCGAAGAGATCCCGGACCGGACGGATGCTTGGGGCGCCACGGTCGGTCGTGGTGGTGAGGCCGACGGCAAGGCCTGCGCTTTCCTCGATGTCGCCGACGATGCGGCAGGCTTCGGCCGTCTGGCCGCGCTCGTCGAGCCAGCGGGGGGATTCGGGCAGCGCACGGCGCCACCACAGAAGCATCAGGACCGGAAAACCCGTCATGGCCAGCGCCCAGCGCCAGCCATCCGCCATGGCGGGCACGAGCATGAACCCCATGATGGCGGCGGTGACATAGCCGAAGGAATAGAATCCCGTGAGGGCAGCCGTGAATGCGCCGCGATAGCGGGCGGCCACGAATTCGCTGAGATAGGGTGCGATGATGGTGGCTTCCGCACCGGCGCCGATTCCGGAAAGGAGGCGGCACAGGAAAAAGCCCGCAAACGAGGAGGATCCGGCAGAGAGCAGGGAGCCGATGGCGTAGATGGCCAGTGCGCTCATCATGACGCGGCGGCGGCCGGAGCGGTCTCCCCACCAGCCGGAGAGCAGGGCGCCGAGCCCGTAGCCGAGATAGGTGGCGCTGCCGAGCAGGCCGAGTTCCGGGCCGCTCAGGTGCCACTGGCTTTTCAGCATCGGGAGCGCGAAGGCCACGATTGCGGAATCGAGGCCGTCGAATGTGTAGCCGAGGCCGCCGAGGAACAGGAGTTTCCAGTGAAAGCGGGTAAAGGGCAGGCGTTCGATGCGGGCGGCAATGCTCATCGGGTGGGGGATCTGCTGGAAACTGTGGAAATGAAACGCAAGCGTAGCGGCCTGCAGACGGGCTGGTCCAGAGGGGCGGAGTCCGAAAATGGTTGTGCCGGTGGCGGTTTTCCGCTACTCCGCGCCTCGCACAGGCACCCCTGGAGGTCTGTGTTGAATGAAATTCAATACGCAGGAGCGTAACAGTGGCTAATTTGACGACACTTGCTGTCTCGACGCGTGCGAAGGCTGGTAAGGGGGCAGCGCGCGCAACGAGACGTGAGGGCCTGGTGCCGGCCGTGATCTACGGTGGCAAGCAGGAACCCTCCATCATCGCACTTGATCCGCGCGTGATCATGAAGGAACTGCATCGCGGTGGCTGGTCCTCTCGCGTGTACAACCTGGCTGCCGAAGGCGCAGAGCCGGTTGCAGCCCTGATCCGTGACGTGCAGCTGCACCCGGTCACCGATGCCCCGATCCACGTGGACTTCCAGCGCGTTGCCGCTGGCACCAAGGTCCATGTCGAAATCTCCATCGTGTTCGTCGGCGAAGAGAAGTCCCCGGGCATCAAGCGCGGTGGCGTTCTGAACGTCGTTCGTCATTATGTGGACGTGCAGGCTGATCCGGCCAACATTCCGGAGCACTTCACGGCAGACCTGAGCGGCCTGGACATCCACGAAAACGTGCGCTGGACGGACCTCAAGGGCACCGAAGGCGCCGTTCTGGCCAGTGGTCAGGCGACGGACATGGTCATCGCCTCCATCGCTGCACCGACGATCGATGCCGAAATGGAAGCCGAAGCTGCTGCCAAGGCTGCTGCCGAAGCTGAAGCCGCTGCAAAGCCCGGCGCAAAGAAGAAGTAATCGATGAGGCTCTGGACCGGTCTCGGCAACCCCGAGCCGGGGATGAGCCGTCATCGACACAATATCGGCTTCATGGCGGTCGACGAGATCGCCAGGCGCCACGGTTTCTCGCCGTGGCGCAAGCGTTTCCGGGGGGAGACCTCTGAAGGCGTCATCGGGGGGCAGAAGATCCTGCTCCTCAAGCCGATGACGTATATGAACCGGTCAGGCGACAGCGTTCAGCAGGCCGCGCAGTTCTTCAAGATTGCGCAGGACGATATCACCGTATTCCACGACGAACTCGATCTTGCTTTCGGCAAGCTGCGTATCAAGCGTGGCGGTGGTGCCGCCGGGCATAACGGTCTGCGCTCCATGGATAAATGTCTGCCGGGGCCGGATTACTGGCGTGTGCGGATGGGGATCGGTCATCCGGGACACAAGGACCGTGTGACCGGGCATGTTCTGGGCAATTTCGCCAAGGCGGAAGAGCCGGAGCTGGAGCGTTGGCTTGAGGCCATCGCCGACGCGGCGCCTCTGCTGGCGAAGAAAGAACACGAAGCCTTCATGACGAAGGTCGCACTGCTGGCTGCCTGACGGTCTTGCGGCTGAAATGGCCGCTCAGGGCGGGGCGGATGAACAGGGCGACGACATCCATCAGGGCGTGAAATCCCATCAGCCAGATCAGCGGTGTTCCATTGAGGGCACGGATCATAAAGATCAGGCCGAGAGCTGTCGTGGCCAGAACGCCTTTGAGCCCCTGATACCAGTGCATTCCCCCGAATAGCAGCGTTGAGAGCGCGGCGCCGGCGATCAGACTGCCGGTGAGTTGGCCTGTAAGCAGGGGAAGGGCCAGCCGGAAGAACAGTTCCTCGCCCAGACCGGCATTCAGGCACAGCAGAAACGCCAGTCCGGCTTCGGGCCATGTCCGGGGGATCATGGCCGCAAAGTCGCCTAAAGGTTTGAGGGATAAGGGCCGTTTGAGCTTTCGGAGCAGGAGGAAGACTCCCGCGAGGATCAGAAGCCCACAGCCAAATCCGATGAAAAAGGCCGGCGACGTTTCAGGGGAGGCCGTGCTGGCAGTCGGAGTGGGATGCGACAGGCGCAGTTGCGTCAGGCTGGTCCAGCCCAGAGGCCGGGGCAGAAGCCAGAGGGTGATGACCCCGCCCAGATCGAAGAGCAGGATGCTCTGGATGAGCCATTTCAGATAAAGGCGACGTCGTTCACCGGTCCGGGTGGCCGTCCGGAAGTGCTGCCAGTCCCGTGTTCCTGCGTAGCTGTGGTGAATGCAGGCGCCCAGCAGGGCCGTGAGCCAGAGGATGGCCAGAATTTCGGACCTCGGAGTGCCGTGCAGGATTGTCATGATCTTGTTGTCTTTCCATAATGGAAAGTCAGATCATCATTTTCCACATTGGAAAGTCAATGCCGTGCAGCAGGATGGAGTCAGGACTGTGGACGTGACCAGCCGGGACGATGCGCGTGTGCAACTGGAGGCTCTGGGGGCGTTCAGGGAAAAGCTGGGGGACGAGCTTGTCTGCCCCTGGTGGAATGCGCCCGTCATGGGCGGGCTTCTGGCGCTGCTGACCTTCGCCATGAGCCTGGATCCGCCATTCATCTTCCTGCTGGAGGGGCTGTGCATTGTTCTGATGGGCATTTTCTATGTGCTTGCGCGGCGGCGGATGGGATATTTCGTCAATGGTTATCGTCGGGGCCGGACGCGGAAGATCGCGATCGGCATGATGCTGGCGGTCTATGCGATGATGGCGCTGTCGGGGGCTGGTGTGCGGGTGTGGCATCTGGCGTGGCTGCCCTGGCTTGCGACGCTGGGCAGTTTTGCGATCGGCTATGGGGCAGGGCTGCTCTGGCAGAGGGCCTGGCGGGCTGATATGACAGCTGCGTTGTGACTGCGGTTCCCCAATTCGATCCTGTCATTCATCCCCCCGCGCGTCTGCAGCTTGCTGCGGCCCTGTCGGAAGTGAATGACATGGAGTTCGGTCGGGCGCGGGATCTGCTGGGGGTGAGTGACTCGGTCCTGTCCAAGCATCTCGCCCAGATGCAGGAGGCGGGTTATGTGCGGTTGCGCAAGGCGCCTCTGGGAGGGCGGCAGCGGACCTGGCTGGTTCTGACGGCACAGGGGCGTGCGGCTTTGAAGGCGCATGTCCGGGCTTTGCAGGATCTGGCGGGAATCGTGGGCTGAAAAGCCTATTTCGCGGCGGGAAGTGGTTGTGAGCCTCTTCGGTTTCTGCGAACACAGGGCAACGGAATTTTCTGGAACGGATCGTTCGCGTCTGGACGGTCTTCAATGATGATGGAGAGCACGAATGGGTTTCAATTGCGGCATCGTTGGTCTGCCCAATGTCGGCAAGTCCACGCTGTTCAATGCCCTGACGGAAACGGCTGCTGCACAGGCTGCGAATTACCCGTTCTGCACCATCGAGCCGAATACGGGCCGTGTGGCTGTGCCGGATCCACGACTGGATGAACTGGCGCGGATCGGCAAGTCCATCCGCAAGGTGCCGACCAGCCTTGAGTTCGTGGACATCGCCGGTCTGGTCCGTGGCGCGTCCAAGGGCGAAGGCCTGGGCAACCAGTTCCTGGCCAATATCCGTGAAGTCGATGCCATCGTGCACGTCCTGCGCTGCTTCGAAGATGACGACATCACTCATGTCGAAGGTGGGGTCGATCCGGTCCGGGATGCGGACATCATCGAGACGGAACTGATGTTGGCGGATCTGGAAAGCCTTGAGAAGCGCCAGATCGGCCTTCAGAAGCGTGCCCGGGGCAACGACCGCGAAGCACAGGCGCAGCTTGAACTTCTGGAGCCGCTGCTGGCAGCGCTGCGTGACGGCAAGCCGGCGCGGACGGCTGTTCCGAAGGGGCAGGAAGCGGAAGCCTCGCGCCTTCAGCTTCTGACGACGAAGCCCGTTCTGTATGTCTGTAATGTTGAGGAAGCCTCGGCCGCGACCGGAAATGCGTTTTCGGAAGCTGTGCGCAAGCGCGCCGAAGCCGAGGGTGCGGGTGTGGTCGTGGTGTCGGCTGCCATTGAGGCTGAAGTCAGTCAGTTGCCGCAGGAAGACCGGACGGAGTTTCTTGAAGGGCTGGGTCTGACGGATAGCGGACTGGATCGTGTGATTGCGGCTGGCTACAAGCTGCTGGGCCTGCGGACGTATTTCACGGTCGGACCGAAGGAATCCCGCGCCTGGACGATTACGGCCGGGACGAAGGCACCGCAGGCCGCTGCCGTCATTCATAACGATTTCGAGCGCGGGTTCATTGCCTGCGAAACCGTGGCCTTTGATGATTATGTGGCCTGCAACGGCGAGGCCGGGGCCAAGGAAGCCGGAAAGCTGCGGATCGAAGGCAAGGAATATGTGGTGCAGGATGGTGACGTCCTGCTGTTCCGGTTCAATGTCTGAGGCAGGGCACATTCTGGACGGTCTGGCGGAGCGTGCTCGCCGGGCCAGCCGGAGTCTGGCGCGGGCGAGTGCGGGAACCCGCAATCAGGCCCTGTTCGAGGCTGCGAAAGCACTGCGGGTCCGCTCTGACAAGATCGTGGCCGCCAATGGGCAGGATCTGGCAGCGCTTTCCGAAGACCGGAATGCAGCGTTCCGGGACCGTCTGACGCTGACGCCGGAGCGGGTTGAGGCGATGGCGCGCGGTCTGGAAGACGTGGCGGGTCTGCCGGATCCGGTCGGGCGCGTTCTGGCGGAATGGGACCGGCCGAACGGGCTGCATTTCCGCCGGGTCGCGACACCGCTTGGCGTGATCGGCATGATCTATGAAAGCCGTCCCAATGTTGGGGCCGATGCCGCCGCACTGTGCATCAAGTCCGGCAATGCGGTGATTTTGCGCGGTGGCGGGGAAAGCCTGCATTCCGCGCGCGCCATTCAGGCGGCGATGGAAGACGGTCTGCGGGTAGCCGGGCTGGACGAGGCCTGTGTGCAGATCCTGCCATCCGCGGATCGGGCTTTGGTCGGGGCGATGCTGCAGGCTTCGGGAAAGATTGACCTCATCATTCCGCGTGGCGGCAAGTCCCTTGTGGAGCGCGTGCAGCGCGAGGCCCGCGTGCCGGTTCTGGCGCATGCGGACGGTCTGAATCACACCTACATTCATGCGAGTGCTGATCCGGCCATGGCCCGGAAAGTTCTGCTGGATGCGAAGATGCGGCGGACGGGGATCTGTGGTGCGACGGAGACGCTGCTGATCGATGCGGCGATTGCGCCGACGCTGTTGCCGCTGCTGGTTCAGGATCTGGCCGCGAAGGGATGTACGTTCCGGGCAGATGACCGGGCGCGTGCGATTGTGCCGACGCTTGAAGCAGCCTCGGCTGATGATTTCAGCACGGAATGGCTGGACGCCGTGCTTTCGGTTGCCGTGGTGGACGGGGTTGAAGATGCTCTCGATCACATCGCGCGGCATGGAAGTTCGCATACCGAGGCCATTATCGCCGAAGATCCTGAGGCCGCGGCGGAGTTCCTCAACGGGACCGACAGTGCGGTTGTGATGTGGAATGCGTCCACGCAGTTCTGTGACGGTGGGGAGTTCGGATTCGGTGCGGAAATCGGCATTGCGACGGGGCGGATGCATGCCCGGGGGCCGGTGGGGCTCGAGCAGCTGACATGCTACCGGTACGAAGTGATCGGCACCGGGCAGGTGCGGGGCTGATCAGTATCCCGACGTCTGGTGACGGCCGGAATATGCGGATCGGCCTGCTGGGCGGGTCTTTCAATCCGGCGCATGCGGGTCATCTCATGCTGGCGCGGCGGGCCTTGCGGGCTTTGCGTCTGGATCAGGTGTGGCTCATGGTCTCACCAGGGAATCCGCTCAAGCCGAGTAAAGGCATGGCGCCGTTCAGGGTGCGTCTTGCTTCTGCGGAGCGGATTGCAGACGGACGGCGAATCGTTGCAACGGATATCGAATCGCGGCTTGGGCAGCGCTTCACCGTAAAAACGGTCGGATTGCTGAAGCAGCGTTTCCCGCATGTGAGTTTCGTGTGGCTGATGGGTGCGGACGGGCTGGCGCAGCTTTCGCACTGGAAGCGCTGGCGGCGGTTGGCTGCGATGGTTCCCATCGCCGTTCTCCCGCGTCCGGGCAGTGTTTCGCCAGCCCTGCGGGGGGCCGCGGCTTCTGTTTTGCGGCATCAGAGACGGCCTTCCCGTGAATCTCCCACGCTTGCGGAGCGAAAAGGCAACGCATGGACGTTCCTTTCTGCGCCGCAGAACGATATATCGGCTACAGCGTTGCGTGAGTCCGGCCAGTTTCGTCCGGATTCCGATCAGGAGTAAAAACCATCACCAAGACGACCTCTCCCGAATCGCAGGCCAAAAAGCCTGTGCGCCGGAAAACCAGCTCCCCCGATGCGGCACTGGCCGAGGCTGCCAAGGTGCCGGGAACGGCTCGCAAGAAGGCCGCAGTTGCCGGACCGAAGAAAACGGCCGTCAAGCGCGAAGCCGTGCAGCCGGATCTCCTGACCAGCATGCTGACGGTCATCACCACGAGTCTGGACGAAGACAAGGGTGAAGACATCGTTGTGCTGGACCTGGTCGGCCGCGCGAATTTTGCTGATCGTATGGTCATTGCGACCGGTCTTGCCGACCGCCAGATTTCCGCGATGGCGCATCACATCGAGAAGAAGCTCAATGAGATTGGCATCAAGCGTATCCTGATCGAAGGCGCGAATGGCAGCGACTGGGTCCTGATCGATGCTGGCGATGTTGTCGTGCATCTCTTCAAGCCGGAAAGCCGTGAGCTTTACGGGCTTGAGCGCATGTGGGGCACTGATCTGGATGGCAGCGAAGACGAAGTTGCTGTCGGGCAGGACGAAGAGCAGGACTGAATGAAACTGGTCGCAATCGGCCGGCTCAAAGCCGGGCCGGAGCGCGAACTGTTCGAGCGTTATGCGGGCCGGATCAGGCCCGCTTTGACGGTGACGGAACTCGCGCCGTCAAAAGGCAGCGTCCAGGAGCAGAAGCGCAAGGATGCTGCGGCTCTTCTGGGGGCCTGTCCTGACAATGCCCTGATCGTGGCGCTGGATGAGGGTGGCAAGACACCGGACAGCCTGCGGCTGGCGGAGATGTTGTCCCGCTGGCAGGAATCGGGGCGCCCCATTCATTTTCTGATCGGTGGTGCGGAAGGGCTGGATTCAAGCGTGATCCAGCGGGCCGATTCCGTGATTTCTCTGGGGAAACTGACCTGGCCGCACATGCTGGTCCGGGTTCTGATCGCCGAGCAGGTGTTCCGGGCTCAGGCCATCAATACCGGTCATCCCTATCATCGGGAATCGCGACCAGGCTGAAGCCCGGTTGTTAGGCTATATCAGCGAATCGAACGGTCGGGAGCGTCCGAAGTGAAGGCATCGTCCGGAGCTTCGGCGACTTCGGTGCTGCTCATCGGATGGCTCAGGGCGTCAGAGCCGTTCAGGACTGCGCGGTGACGGAAGCCAGTCGTGTTCGAAGCGCGGGCCAGCACAACCTGCGGGGCCGGGCTACGATCGCCGCTGTCGGAATGCGGATAGATGAAGCCATAGGTCGGGTAGATGCTGCCAAGGCGGCCGCTGCGATCATTGAGAGCGACGCGGACCGCGCTCCAGTCATTGTTGGGCGAAACGTCAACGACGCGCACGTTATGTGCGATGCCGTTGGACGCCCAGTGGGACTGGTCGATATAGATTGTGCGGCTGTCTTCCACCGACCGGACCACAGCGACATGGCCGAGTGGCATGCGGCGGATGGCCCGGAAATTCAGGACCGAACCGGCCTGCGGTGCGGACCCGCGGGCATAAACGCCGGCGGCATTGTACCACCAGTCACGCGCATTGCCGTGCAGAACGACTTCTGAAGCCGTCTTGGCGTAGGCGACGCACTGAATGACGTGAGCATAAGAATGGCGATGGCTGCTGGAACGGTGGCTATGAAAGACGGTCCGTCCGTGGTGACCCGAACTGTGACGGGCCTGAGCCTGTCCCGAAAAGAATGCGATCGCGGAGAGCGCCAGAGCAGAGAAAAAGGTTTTCCGGCAACTTTTATGCTTCACGATCTTTAGGATCCTGATTGGTTGTGTGTTGTTCGGGTTACAGGCAGGTAACAACCTTCCTGCAACCCTGACAAGAGCAGAATGCAGACCTATGGGTTAAATTTTCATTTCCAAAGAAAATCTTTTTGACACCACACTCTGCTGCATTCTCGCCATAATCGTCTGATTCAGATCATTTCGTTGTCGTGAGCATGATTTCCACGAGGATCTTCGGGTCCGCCATGACGGCCTGAACGCAGGCGCGGGCAGGGGCCATGTTTTCCGGAAGCCAAGCGGACCAGACCGTGTTGAGGGCGGTACGGTCTGCGATGTCCTTCACCCAGATCTGGGCCTGAAGGATGCGGGTCTTGTCGGTGCCGTGCACTTCAAGAATTTCGTCGAGCTGGTCGAGAACGCTCTTGGTCTGCTCTTCGATTCCCTTGGACAGATCTGCCGCAACGACACCCTGCGTGAAAATGAAGCCGTGATATTCGACGGCCTTGGAAAGAATGGCGTTGGGTTCTGTGCGGATGATGCGGCTCATGATGACACCTCGTATGATGGGGAAAGGTGGAGAGTGACCTTCCTGTGAAAAGGGGTCAATGATCCGTGGTGGCTGGTGTTGGGCGGATGCTGTGTCTCACTTGTCGCGCAGGGGCTGACGCTGTATCGCCACATCAGAACGGACCGTCTGGAAGGGGGAGCTGTGACTCCTTTGTATGCGAAGCGGGTGCCGGTAACGCCTTTGCGGCAGAACTGCACCATTCTCTCGAATGATGAGGGTCGTGCCGTTGTGGTGGATCCCGGCGGAGATGTCGGAGACATTCTTCAGCATCTGGACGGGATGACCGTTGAGGCCATTCTTCTGACGCATGGTCATCTGGATCATGCCGGCGGCGCTGCTGCCCTGAAAAGAGCTCTTGAAAAGCAGCAGGGGCAGCCTGTTCCCGTTATAGGGCCGGACCGGCGGGATGAGTTCCTGCTGCAGAGCATCACCAGGCAGGCGGCTGCTTTCGGAATTCCGGGCATGGAGAATGTTGCGCCGGATCGCTTTGTGGAAGGCGGAGAAGTCCTGCATCTGCTGGGGCAGGATCTTCATGTCGCGCATGTTCCTGGCCATACGCCGGGGCATGTCGTTTTTGTGGATCATGACAACCGCCGCGTTCTGGCTGGCGATACGCTGTTCCGTGGGACGGTTGGCCGGACGGATTTTGCGTATGGCGATTCACAGGCGCTTGTCGACGGTATTCGCAGACATCTTCTGACGCTGCCTGATGATATGGTGGTTCTGTGCGGGCACGGGATGCCGACGACCATCGGAGAAGAGCGCCGGACCAATCCGTTCCTGATTTCCTGAACCTGAAAGTCATATCATGCGAGTTTTATGCTGTGCGCTGGTGGCGGCGCTTGGAATGAGTGCTGGCGTTGCGAAGGCGGAGGAGCCGATTACGCAGGCGCAGGCCCGTCTGCCAACCGCGCCTCTGACCATTACGACGCGCGATGGTCAGAAGCATGAGTTTACGGTGGAACTGGCCAAGACCTATCGCCAGCAGGAAGTGGGCGAGATGTTCCGCAAGCATCTGCCTGAGAACGAGGGGATGCTGTTCATGTGGGCAACGCCTCAGGTCTCGGACATGTGGATGCGTAATACGCTTGTGCCGCTGGACATCGTGTTCATTGATTCCACGAACCATATCCATGCCATTGCGGAAAACGCCGTCCCTCTGAGCGAGGCGATCCTGCGGAGTGATGGTGTGGTTGCCAATACACTTGAACTGGCAGGGGGCGTTACGGCGAAGCTGGGGATCCGGGTGGGCGATGCTGTTACCAGTTCCGCGCTGAAGCACTGATGGTCCTGTGAAGGTTCTGGTTACCGGGGTTGCCGGGTTTATAGGGTTTCATGTTGCACAGGCCCTTCTGAAGCAGGGCATGGAGGTCGTAGGCGTCGATACTCTCAATGCCTATTATGATCCTGCTCTCAAAGCCGCCCGACTGGAGCAGCTTGAGCCTTATCCGGGGTTCAGCTTTCTGAAAGTGGATGTGGCCAGTCCTGCAGCCATGCAGGACCTGGTCGCGCGGCACCCCGATCTGGAAGGTGTAATCCATCTTGCGGCCCAGGCCGGGGTTCGGTACTCGATGGTCGATCCCTATTCCTATGTAACATCCAACGTCATGGGGCAGGTCGCTCTTCTGGAAGCGTGCCGTCATCTGAAAAAGCTGACGCATGTTGTGTATGCGTCCTCCTCTTCCGTTTATGGCCGCAATCAGAGCGTTCCTTTCAGGGAGACGGACCGGGTTGAGCTGCCCAGTTCCGTATATGCCGTAACCAAGCGTGCTGCCGAACTGATGTCTGAGTCCTACGCGTATCTGCACAGTATTCCGCAGACGGGGCTCCGGTTTTTTACCGTGTATGGTCCCTGGGGAAGGCCCGACATGGCGTATTACGGGTTTGCGAAAGCAATTTCGGAAGGGCGCCCGGTGACCCTTTATGAAGGAAAGCATCTTTCCCGCGATTTCACCTATATCGATGACATCGTCAGGGGCGTGCAGCAGGTTCTGGGCAGGCCGCCGGAAGCCGGGATGTCGCGGGTGCTTAATCTGGGAGGGGATAAGCCGGAAAGAGTGACCCGCATGATTGAGCTGCTTGAGCAGAATCTGGGGAAGAAAGCTTTCGTGGAGCGGCGCCCCAGACCGGTGGCGGATATGGAATCGACCTGGGCTTCTTTGGAAAATGTCAGGGAATTCTGCGGTTGGAAGCCGGCCGTGTCTTTTGAAGACGGGATGAAGGAATTCTGTCTGTGGTTCAGAAAGTTCCACGGGATCTGATTTTTTCACAAAAATGCAATTTTCCTGTTGACCCCCCTCCGAGGTCCCCGTATAAGCCCGTTCACCGACGCGGCGGGGCCCACTTCGAGGGGTTCTGGAGCGGCGGGGAAGATGGTCTTTGAAAATTGAATATGGAATTGGAAGGGATATG
>NZ_JABCQF010000012.1 GCF_015244705.1 Gluconobacter potus | reverse complement strand
TGTCCACATTCCGAAAGCCCTGAAATCCTTAACAAAATCCACTTATCCCCATGACCCATTCCGATTTAGAAATAATAAAAAGACAAAAAAAGCGCCTTTTGGGCGCTTTTTTCTAACCGAAACCGGTTCTGACGGGGATCAGTCAGCCGAGACAGCTTTCCCGTCGATCGTGAGATCCTTGTCATTGGCCGAAACCTTGACCGTTTCCCCATCATGGATGCTGCCTTCAAGCAGCAGGCTCGCAAGCGGGTTCTGCAGACTGCGCTGGATGACCCTCTTGAGCGGACGTGCGCCATAGACAGGATCGTATCCTGCTGCGGCCAGCCACTCGGTTCCCTTCTCGTCCAGTTCCAGGTCGATCTTGCGATCTTCCAGCAGCTTCTGCAGACGACTGATCTGGATCTTGACGATCCGGTCCATGTCCTTGCGCTGCAGACGGGAGAACAGGATGATCTCGTCCAGACGGTTCAGGAATTCCGGCCGGAAGTGATTGCGCACCACCTGCATGACTTGCGGACGGACCTCATCCACGGATTCACCATCCGGCAGATTGGCCAGAACGTCAGACCCGAGATTACTGGTCAGCACGATGATCGTGTTGCGGAAGTCCACCACACGTCCCTGCCCGTCCGTCAGACGTCCATCATCGAGAACCTGAAGCAGGATGTTGAAGATGTCCTCATGGGCCTTCTCCACCTCATCGAACAGGATCACCTGATAGGGACGACGACGAACGGCCTCGGTCAGCACGCCACCTTCATCGTAACCGACATAGCCCGGAGGGGCGCCGATCAGACGGGAGACCGCGTGCTTCTCCATGAATTCACTCATGTCGATCCGCAGCAGGGCCTTCTCGTCATCGAACAGGAACTGCGCCAGAGCCTTGGTCAGCTCGGTCTTGCCAACGCCCGTCGGGCCGAGGAACAGGAACGAGCCGATCGGACGGTTGGGATCCTGAAGACCGGCCCGTGCCCGGCGAACAGCATTCGACACGGCAACCAGCGCCTGCTCCTGCCCGACCACACGCTCACGCAGCGTGTCTTCCATCCGGATCAGCTTGGCGCGCTCGCCTTCGAGCATCCGGTCCACCGGAACACCGGTCCAGCGGGAGACGACCGAAGCTACACCCTGATCCGTCACGGTATCGGCGAACAGGCCGCTCTTGGATGAGGCGTCCTCTTCCTCCTGAGCCTTGGCGATCTGGGCCTCAAGGTTCGGGATCAGGCCGTACATCAGCTCCGACGCCTTGCCGAGATCACCCTGACGCTGCGCGACTTCCACATCGGAACGTGCCGTGTCGAGCTGTTCCTTCAGCTTCTGGATCGCGTTCACCCGATCCTTTTCGGCATGCCATTCAGCACCCATCGCATCGGACTGCTCTTCAAGATCGGCCAGTTCCGCCTCAAGCGCGACCAGACGGTCCTTCGAGGCTGTGTCGTCCTCCTTGCGGATGGCTTCACGCTCGATCTTGAGCTGGATGATGCGGCGGTCGAGTTCGTCCAGCGCTTCCGGCTTGCTGTCGATCTGCATCCGCAGACGGCTGGCAGCCTCGTCGATCAGATCGATCGCCTTGTCCGGCAGGAAGCGGTCCGTGATGTAGCGGTTGGAAAGCGTCGCGGCCGCAACGATGGCGTTGTCCGTGATACGGACACCATGATGCAGCTCGTACTTTTCCTTGATGCCACGCAGGATCGAGATCGTATCGGCCACGGACGGCTCACCCACGAAAACCGGCTGGAAACGACGGGCCAGAGCCGCGTCCTTCTCAATATACTTGCGGTATTCGTCAAGCGTCGTCGCGCCCACGCAATGCAGCGTGCCACGAGCCAGTTCCGGCTTGATGAGGTTGGACGCATCCATCGCCCCATCGGACCGACCGGCACCGACAAGCGTGTGCATTTCGTCGATGAAAAGGATGATCTCGCCTTCAGCGGTCTCAATTTCCTTGAGAACAGCCTTCAGACGCTCCTCGAACTCACCACGATATTTCGCACCGGCGATCAGCGCACCCATGTCGAGCGACAGCAGCTTCTTGTTGCGCAGAGCCTCAGGCACGTCACCATTGACGATCCGCTGTGCAAGCCCTTCGACAATGGCCGTCTTACCGACGCCCGGCTCACCGATCAGAACCGGATTGTTCTTGCTGCGGCGGGCCAGGACCTGAATGGTCCGGCGGATTTCCTCGTCGCGGCCGATAACCGGATCAAGCTTGCCAGCCTGCGCGACAGCGGTCACGTCCCGGGCATATTTCTTCAGAGCGTCAAAGGTGTTTTCCGCCGAAGCACTCGTGACAGTCCGTCCCTTGCGGATTTCCGCAACAGCGCGTTCCAGAGCTGGCGCCCCGGCCTTGCCATCAACGAGCGCCTTGCCTGCAGGCGTATGGCTGGCAGCAATCGCCACGAGCAGACGATCCTGCGCGACATGACTGTCACCCGCGACCTTTGCAGCGGATTCAGCAGCATCGAGCAGACGCGCCAGATCCGGCGTCATCTGCGGCTGACCGGCACCCGCGCCCTGAACTTTTGGCAGTTTTGCAAGGGCTGCGTCATTGGCAGTCTGAACGACCTTCGGATCGCCGCCTGCGGCACGGATCAGGCCGGAAGCCGCGCCCTGTTCATCATCCAGCAGGGCCTTGAGCAGATGCTCCGGCGTCAACTGCTGGTTGTAGTCCCGAAGCGCAATGGTCTGTGCGGCCTGAAGAAAGCCCTGGCTGCGTTCGGTGAAATTCTGAATGTCCATTCTCTTAAATTCCTCTCATGCCCCGTTACGGCGGCATTGATGTGCTTGGCCGCCCCCGGAGGCAGCGGCCTGTGATTAATATTTAGGCAGTCATTTTTTCGTTTCAAGGGCCTCCCGATGACGTTTTGCCGGTCCCTGCAAAACAAGATCCGCCTTTGAGAGACGGTCAAAGGCATTCCGGTTCTGGTGCCAGTACGGGTAGATGAGATCCGGAGCACTGACATCGTCAAGTCGCCGAACCTGTTCCTGCGTCAGACGGAGCGACGCGGCCGCCAGATTGTCCAGAAGCTGGCTTTCCTTGCGTGCGCCCAGAACCAGCGACGTGATCGCCGGCTTGTGCAGCGTCCAGGCCAGCGCCACACGGGCGGCGGAAACGCTGTGCTCTTCGGCGATCTGCACCAGAACCTCGATCGTATCATAGAGCTTCTTCAAATCCCGGACTTCCGGCTCCGGCCAGCCGGAAATTCGGCGGGAATCTTCCGGCGCCGTCTTGCCGCGCCGGTATTTGCCCGTCAGCAGACCACAGGCGAGCGGACTCCAGACCTGCACCCCCAGCCCCTGATCGACGGCGAGTGGCAGAAGCTCGTATTCGGCATCCCGGGCTTCCAGCGAGTAATAGAGCTGCTGGCTGACCGGCGCGATCAGACGGTCCCGCTCGGCGGCGCCCAGAAGCTTCATGGCCTGCCAGCCCGCAAAATTGGAAATCCCGGCATAACGGATCTTGCCCTGATCGCGCAGGGTCTGGAGCGCCTCAAGCGTCTCCTCGACCGGCGTCAGACCATCCCATTCATGCAGATAATAGAGATCGATGTGATCGCGCCCCAGCCGACGCAGACTGTCATCGCAGGCATTGAGGATATGGTGACGCGAGAGACCCTGTTCGTTCGGCCCTTTTCCCGTTGGAAAACGCACCTTGCTGGTCACGAGCAGTTCGCGGCTCCGCCCCTGAAGGACGCGGCCGAGAATTTCCTCGGCTTCACCGCCGGAATAGGCATCGGCCGTATCGAACATGTTCACGCCATGCTCGACGCAGATGTCCACCATGCGGGTCGCTTCGGCGATATCCACCTTGCCAGTAGCGGCAAAATTGCCCTGTCCGCCGAACGTCACCGATCCGAAATTGAGTGCTGAAATCTTGAGGCCCGAGCGACCAAGCTGACGATACTGCATATCCATCAGGCTCCTTCTTGCTGAGACATACCACGATACACAACACACGAACCCGGGATCGGTCCCGGTAAAATCGCCCCCGCTCCCATAAACGTGAGAAGGGAGCGTTCCTCTCTTTTGGAAACCCTGTTCACAAACGACGGCCCGGTCCATGATCGACGTCAAAATCCTGTCCGTCGTCATGCTTACGGAGATGCAATGCTGTTACTTTCCCTGCGCCTTCCTTTGCGCCGAACTCTTCTGGCCTGTGCCATCCTGTCGCCGCTACTGTCAGCCGGCACCCTTCAGGCCGCAGAGCCCCCCGCCTGCATGGTCGATCTCGCAAAAACCCGGAATGGCGCACTGGGTCTGCCCAATCACGCCGAAGTCACGCCGGATGGGCATTCCGTCCTGTTCCTGCGCTCGGGGCCGTTCGACACGCATCTGCATCTTTACCGCTACGACCTGCCCGACCATTCGCTGCATGAACTGGCTGCCCCCGCCTCGGGCCCGGAGCATCTGTCGGTCGAGGAAAAGGCCCGGCGCGAACGGGCGCGCCAGATCATGTCGGGCATCACCGACTATCAGATGAGCGAGGACGGCGGCACGGTTCTGGCGTCCCAGGGCGGGCAGCTTGAACGCATCGCCACCGATGACGGCCGGGTCACGCCGATTGAAGGTCAGTGGATCGCTCCTCGCCTTTCCCCGGACGGGCTGACCCTTGCCGCAGTGCGGGACAATGACCTGTACAGCGTCGATCTCGTCAGCGGGCACGAAACACGTCTGACGACCGGCGGCAGCGACACCCTGACGCATGGTCTGGCCGAATTTGCCGCAGCCGAGGAACTGGAGCGCGCGGATGGCGCCTGGTGGTCTCCTGACAGCAAAACCATCCTGTTCGAAGAAGCCGATAACAGCGACGTCGAAAAGCACTACATCACCAACCCCGAAGCCCCGCAGGCCGAACCCGTCGCCTTCCGCTACCCCCGCGCGGGCACGAACAACGCCAAAACGCGCTTTGGCCTCGTGGACGCAAAAGGTGGCCCGGTCCGCTGGATTTCCTGGGATCAGGAGGCATGGCCCTATCTCGGTCGCGTAGTCTGGCGGAAGAATGGCCCCCTCGCCGTCGTGCTGCTCAACCGTGCCCAGACGCAGGAACAGCTTCTCACGATCGACCCCGCAACCAGTGCCACCCATCTTCTGCTCGCCCAGTCCGACCCCGCCTGGATCGAACTGGACCCGCGCGCGGCCTCCGGCGGCCACAGCCTCCCCGTCTTTCTGGCCAATAACGCCGGTTTCCTCTGGGCCGCGGACCGGGGCAAGGACTGGCAGCTTGAACTCCATACACCTGATGGAAAGCTCCAGCGCGTCCTGACACCCCCCGGACTGTCCTATGTCGCCTTCGACGATTACGACGCCGAACACAACACGATCACCGTGACGGTCCGGAGCAACCGATTGGACAACGAGGTCGTGCATATCGACCTTGCAACCGGTGCCGTAACGCCATTCGTGACAGAGCGCGGTCTTCATAATGTGCATGTCACGAATGGCACGCACACGGCCATGGTGGACACATTCGCCAGCGCGGCCGGGAAACGCCAGACACTGGTCCGGAATGAGAACGGCCATGTCATCGCGACACTGCCCAGCGTGGCACAGCCGCCGAAACTGCCGGTTCATGTCGAGTTCACGACGGCCGGTCCGCGTGAATTTGATGCGGCCATCATCCGCCCGGAAAACTTCAGCGCCTCCAAACGCTATCCGGTTGTGCTGTCAGTCTATGCCGGTCCGGGCTCCAAGATGGTCCATGACACGCCGACCTCCTATCTCGATGACCAGTGCCTGGCCAATCAGGGCTATATCGTCGTCACGCTCGATGGGCGCGGAACGCCGGGACGTGATCATGATTTTGAGCGCGCCATCAAGGGCAACCTGATCGATCTGCCGCTTCAGGACCAGATCGACGGACTTCAGGCCCTCGGCAAACGCCATCATGAAATGGATCTCTCCCGCGTCGGCGTGCATGGCTGGTCCTTCGGCGGCTATTTCACCGCAATGGCGACCATCCGCCGCCCGGACGTGTTCAAGGTCGGTGTCGCGGGTGCGCCTCCCGTTGATTTCGCGGATTACGACACGGCCTATACCGAGCGTTATCTCGGCACGCCGCAGGATGATCCGGATGGCTACCGTAAAAGCAACGTCCTGACCTATGCCGACACACTGAAACAGCCTCTGCTGCTCATGCACGGCATTACGGATGACAATGTCTATTTCGAGAACACCATGAAGCTGACGCAGGCCCTGCTTCATGCCGGCAAGCCCTATGACCTGCTGCTGCTGCCGGGCACGCACATGCTGCCTGATCCGGTTATCCGCGCCCGGGTGGCCGAACGGCGCGCGCAGTTCCTGAGCGCAGTTCTCCAGCCCGGAAAATAACGTTCTGTCATGCAAACATGAAAAAGGGGGCCGGATCACACGATCCGGCCCCCCCTTGTTTTTGTAAAGCTTGCCTGAAATCAGACGGCGATATCGTCGAACAGACCCACGCCGGACCGTACGGCCATGGCCTGCCGGTAGGCTTCGACTTCGGCCGGATATACGACGCCCCGGATCAGCGACATGCTGTGCAGATGCGCATAAAGATGGATGTCATCCGTGGAGAGTTCGCCATTCACGGCCTCTGGCGAACGGATGAGCGGCGCCAGTTCCTTCAGCATCGCATTCAGCTGCGTGAGTTCGTCGGTCTTTTCTTCCAGAAGGGCACTGAAAGAACCCACAGACGGTTCCTTGCGCCGGATGAAGCCAGCACGCGCGGATGTCGTCGCGAATTCTGGCAGAGGAGCCGCCGCTGCGCGGGGCAGGAACAGACGATAGAGCGGTGTTCCCACCTTCTTCAGCCATGCCGCAATCTCGGGACGAGTCTCACCCGTCAGGACAGGGGTTCCGATCGCATCGATATGGGCGACGATATCCATGCTCTCGGGCATGAATGTCCCATTTTCCTCAAGGATGGGCACAACCTTGCGACCCACCATGCGGACCGGGCCGTCAACATCGTCATTGAGCAGGATGCGCTGCTCATACGGGAGGTTCTTCAGCCCGAAGATCATCCGTGCCTTCGTGCAGAACGGGCAGTGTTCATAGATGTAAAGGATATGGGGTGCGCTCATGCTGCCCTCCTGTGTCTGGTGGATCATTTCTGCGGAACAGGACGCCTTGTTCAGGCTTCCCCGATCGATGAAGAAAGAAGAAGCGGGTCGAAATCTATGGCCACGAGGGCCTGTCGCCATTTTTTCGCATGATCGGTTCCGAACACGATCTCGTCGGTCGCAGGCGCGATGAACCAGGAACTGTCGCGCAGGATTTCCTCTTCGAGCTGCCCCGGCGCCCAGGCGGCATGTCCGAGCGCCATCACGGCCTGTCTGGGGCCATGTCCAGCCGCGATCTCGCGCAGGATGTCCAGACTGGCGGTCAGGGTCGTATGACCGTCCACATCCAGACTGCCCTCTCCCGCCCAGTCCGCCGAGTGCAGGACAAACCCACGGGAATGCTCGACCGGACCGCCCATGCACACACCGATCCGGCGTTCGGGGGGGCTGGGCTCGATTCCCAGCTGGGCAAACAGATCATCCAGTCCCGGCTGGGACAGGCGCTTGTTGACGATCAGCCCCATCGCACCGTCCTGCTCGGAATGGGCACAGAGATAGATCACCGTCCGTTCAAAAAACGTCTCTGCCAGCGCAGGCGCGGCCACGAGCAGTTTTCCCGTAAGACCGAGTTCCATGAGAGCGGCGTCTGTCAGGTTGTCATTCCGTCCGTCGAGTGTTTTCTTCATGCCTGCCAACATGGGTGCATCCCTTCCTGTATTGCAAGCGTTTGCCTTCAGGAGTGTTAATGACATCCAATGTCACTGACCTGGGTACCCCGTGCCGCCCCTGCCGGGTGCGGACTGTCCGTCTGGAGATTGCCATGCCTCTCACCGTCCTCGTCACCGGCGCCACCGCAGGCTTCGGTCACGCCATAGCAACGCGCCTCGTCCGCGAAGGTCACCGCGTCATCGCGACCGGACGCCGCAAGGAACGTCTGGAAGCCCTCAAGGACGAACTGGGCGAGAGCGTCCTGCCCTATACGCTCGACATGACCGACCGTGAGGCCCTGCGCGCTTTGCCCGCTTCCCTGCCCGAGGAATGGCAGGATATCGACGTCCTCGTGAACAACGCCGGCCTCGCACTCGGCATGGAGCCGGCGCAGGACGCTGAGCCCGACAACTGGGAATCGATGATCGCAACAAACGTCTCGGGCGTCGTGGAACTGACCCGCGCACTTCTGCCGGGCATGGTCCAGCGCAATACGGGCTACATCATCGCACTGGGCAGCACGGCCGGGACCTATCCTTATACGGGCGGCAACGTCTATGGCGCGACCAAGGCCTTCGTGCACCAGTTCACCCAGAACCTGCGCACCGATCTGCTCGGCACCCGTATCCGCGTGACGAACATCGAACCCGGCCTGTGTGGCGGCAGCGAGTTCAGCAATGTGCGTCTGGGTGACGATGCCAAGGCGGCCGCCGTCTACAAGGACACGACGCCATTGACGCCCGAGGACATCGCTGGGACCGTCTCCTGGCTCATCGGGTTGCCGTGGCATGTGAACGTCAATTATCTGGAGATGATGCCGGTCTGTCAGGCATCGGGGGGGCTTGCGGTGAACCGTCATGTCGGCTGAAACCGGACTTCCTTCCCAACTTCGCATCACGGACGGAAAGAAATTCCGTCTGTCCTCCATCGCGACGAACGACAAGCTCGGCCGCCAGAAGAACTCGTCCCGCACCCGCATCCGCGACTGCGTGGACCGGATGTCCATCCTGCAGCAGCGACTGGCGGCTTACGCCACCCATGGCATTCTGGTCGTGCTTCAGGGCATGGACACCGCCGGCAAGGATGGCGCGATCCGCCATGCTTTTTCCGGCCTGAATCCGCAGGGTGTGCATGTCACGTCCTTCAAGGCTCCCGTCGGCATCGCCACGCGCCATGACGATCTGTGGCGCATCCATCTCACCGTACCGTCGCGCGGCGAAATCGGCATTTTCAACCGCAGCCATTATGAAGATGTCCTGGTGGAGCGCGTTCATCCGGACATGGTGCGCGCCCGTGGCCTCGACCCTAATCTTCCGGATTTCTGGGATCACCGTCTCGGCGATCTGCGCAATTTCGAGAGCTATCTGCGGCGACAGAACATCATCGTCCTCAAGCTGTTCCTGCATATCTCGCCGGAAGAACAGCGCCTGCGGTTACTCAAACGGCTGGACCACCCGGAAAAACGCTGGAAATTCAGCCCGTCGGATCTGAAGGAACGCGAATTCTGGCCGCATTATACCGCAGCGTACGAAGAGGCGATCCGCGCGACGGCGACACCCGACGCCCCCTGGATCGTGATTCCGGCAGACCATAAATGGCTCGCCCGCGTGCTCGTAGCGGAAGCCCTGCTGGACACACTTGAAAGCCTGCACCTCAAGGAGCCGGAACAGAAAATGTCCGATGCGCTCAAGGAGGCCCAGCAGATCCTGCTTAAAGGGGCGGCCAAGACCGTCTGATCCTGATCATGCCGCTTCTTTCCCGTCTCAGGCGCCTTTTTTCTCCGTCAGCCGGATCGTCCGGTCTGGCGGAAATCGCGCGCAGCGTGACAGTTCTCGAAGCCTGCCCGTCCCGGCGTGTTTCCCCACTTTGTGTGGCTGACCTGCCCCATCCGGAGCGTAATCCGTTCCGGAACTGGGAGAGCATGCCGGTCACGGTCCGGCAATATGCCCTGCGTAATGTCGTGCTGGACCAGCCGCTGATGACACTGCTGCATGCAGGCGTGCCAGTTCCTGAAACAGCGTATGTTCAGGACCCGGAAGCTGTGCGTAACCTGCGGCTGCGTCCTGAGGACGTCATCCGCTGCGCGCCCTTCAAGGGCATTACGGCGAGTTGTGTCGATCACTGGGCCTCGAACTTCTATCACTGGGTCGCCCATACGATCCCAACCCTGCATGTCCTGTCCCAGGCTGGCAGACCGGTCCGTCTTGTCCTGCCCGAACATATACATCCCTGGCAGGTCGAGACGCTGGAGCTTTTCGGTCTGACCTCCGACGCTCATATCCGTCTGCAACAGGGCCGGCAGTACGCTTTCAAAGCCCTCGATTACATTACTTTCGTCAATGGCAGCACCGATTTCGCCGTCTCCGACCTCTCCCGCGCTGCCTATGCGCGGCTGCGTGAAGCTGCAGGCGCCGCGACGAAACCTGCCGGACGACGACTCTATATCGAGCGCGGGAGCTCGGCCAACCGACACGTCCCAAACGAAGCCGAACTGGCGGATGGCCTGGAAAAACTCGGCTTCGAGCGCATACACCCCGAAACACTGTCGCTATCCGAACAGATCCGCCTGTTCAGCGACGCCGCGATGGTCATGGGGATGCTGGGGGCTGGCATGGCCAATATCGCCTGGTGCCAGCCGGGGACGCTCGTTTACGAACTCGTTCCGTCCCATCATATCAACCCCTGCTTCGCCGCCATGGCGACTCAGGGCGGCCTGACATACTGGGCGGATGTTTTCGAAACAGGAGCGGCACAGGAAAATCATACTGACAATGCCGCCATCCCGCTCCCGGTCAAAGATATCCTCGACCGCGTCCGGGAGTTGGTAGCTCTCCTGCCCGACGTCTGAAACAACAAACCCCGCCGGAGACCTGCTCCGGCGGGGTTCTGCTTTTCAAATTCTGAAAAGATGGATCAGGAACGGCGCTTGCGGCTCGAACCGTCACCGCGCGGACCATCACCGGCTGCGGGCTTCGGACGACCATAACCCGAACCGCCGCGGCCCTTGTAACCGCCGCCGGCACCACCGCGCGGACCACCCTTGAAGCCGCCGCCGCCCGGACGGCCACCGCCACCAAAGCGCTTACCTTCACCCGGGTTGCGACCACGAGGACCCATACCGCCAGCAGGGGCTTCGGACGGCTCGATTGTCACTTCGTCAGCTTCGGCGCCAGCGAGGCAGGACTTGAAGCGGGCCACGCTCTCATCCGCGATCTGGAAATAGGTCTGCTCCTGATCGATGCGGATGCTGCCGATCTCGCGCTTCTGCACGCCACCCAGACGGCAGATCAGCGGGATCAGCCATTTCGGATCGGCGCGTTCGGTGCGACCGACGCTCATCTTGAACCACTCGCCCGCCATGACGTGCTCTTCACGCGGCGCACGCTCGGGGCGCTCACCACGCTCCGTGCGGCGCGGAACCTCGACGGACATTGGACGGATCTGCTCGACCTTCGGCAGGCGCGCGCGGTACAGACCCACCAGCGCAGCGGCAAGCTTCGTGGCGTCATACGTTTCGACCAGCTGGTTGACCAGCTCGTCGGACATGTCATCCACGGCGTTCGTCAGGATCGGATCGTGCATCAGGCGCGTCTTGTCCTGCTCGGCAATGGCGTCGGCCGTGGGAACGGCTTCCCATTCAGCCTGGATCTTCGCCATCTGAAGCAGACGCTCGGCCCGGCGACGCTGATTCAGCGGAACCATCAGAACGCTGGTACCCTTGCGGCCCGCACGGCCCGTACGGCCCGAACGGTGCAGCAGGGTCTCGGCAGCCGTCGGAATGCTGGCATGAATCACGAGGTTCAGGGCCGGCACGTCAATGCCGCGGGCCGCAACGTCCGTTGCAACGCAGACGCGGGCCTGACCGGAGCGCAGGCTCTCGATCGCACGGCTACGCTCGTTCTGGCCCATCTCGCCGGAGATAGCGACAGACGCAAAACCACGCTCAAGCAGCGTCGCCTGAACCTGATTGACCATCATGCGGGTGTTACAGAACACCATCGCCGTCGGGCTCTCGTAGAAACGAAGCACATTGACGAGCGAACGCTCGATTTCCTGCGGCTGCGTGATGACGCAGCGATAGGTGATATCGGAATGCTGCTTGGCACCCGACACCGTGTCGATACGCTCGGCATTCTTCTGGTAGCGGCGCGCCAGAGACGCGATCTCGCGGGCGATCGTCGCGGAGAACAGCAGCGTGCGACGCTCGGTCGGGGCGGCATCGAGCAGCTTTTCGAGCTCGTCGCGGAAGCCCATGTCCAGCATTTCGTCGGCTTCATCGAGGATGACGCAACGCAGGGCGGACAGGTCGAGGGAGCCGCGTGACAGATGGTCGCACAGACGCCCCGGCGTGCCGACAACGATATGGACGCCGCGATTGAGTTCGCGGGCTTCACTGCGGGCATCGGTGCCGCCAATGCAGCTCGCGATGCGGGCGCCGGTTTCGGCATAGAGCCATTTGAGTTCGGACTGGACCTGAAGCGCCAGCTCACGCGTCGGCGCAATCACAAGCGCCATAGGCTGAGGGGACGGCGGAAGGCGATCGGCATCTCCGAGCAGGGTCGGAGCGATGGCCAGGCCGAAGGCGACGGTCTTGCCCGACCCCGTCTGCGCGGAAACCAGCAGGTCGCGCTCGTCCAGCCCCGGCTGCAGAACTGCTTCCTGAACAGGAGTCAGCTGTTCGTAGCCACGTGCCTCAAGGGCGCGCTTAAGGGCAGGATGGGTATCGGGAAAAGGCATATTTTATGAACACTCGGCAAACGTCACGCCGACGACAGGATGCGGCGGCTGGAATGCCGCTGCATAAAGACTTCCAGCCGAAAATGCCAGAAAGAACGTATGGAAGGCTTTTTCTTGTTCTTCCCGCTCCGTCCGGCACCCGCAACGCAGTCCCTGCCCTGTTCAATTCCTCGGCTTGCGCCCGATCACCGCGTGCACCGTATCGCGCCATGCCGTGAGGTCCTCAGGCGGCACGACCTCGCCCGTGTCCAGCTCGGCCAGCCCGGCGCGGGACATCAGCACACTGGCCAGACGCACCCGGTCCGCAGGCTCAAGCGCCTGCCAGATCGCCACGGCCTTCACCGCGTGGAACTGGTCGGAAAACGTCAGGATTAGTGGTGCGCCGGGCTTGAGGACACGCACGACTTCCGTCAGCACGGCCAGCGGCTGCGTCAGATAGGCCAGCCCGTCGCACAGCGTCACGGCATCGAAGCTGTCATCCTCGAAAGGCAGCGTCGTGACTTCGTTGAGATCCTGAACCACACGCTCGCCCAGAACGGGATTGGAATCCAGAGCGCCTTTGGAGATCCCGAGCCCGACCACGCGCTGAAATGTCGCTTCCTCGGGATAATGGCTGAGCGCGCCCGCCATCAGATCCAGCACCGCTCCACCAACCGGCAGGGCCGTCTGATACAGCGCTGTCACGGCTGTCCGCGCGCCCATATCCATCAGCGAATCCGGCACGCGCTGGGCATAGAAAATCGTGTCGGGCTCGCTGTTGGCGCGCGTGAACGCCGCTGCGTGCATTCCTTCAAGCTGTTCCGGGCCGCTCATGTCCACTCCTTCTGATCCAGCAGCCGAAATGAGGGCATGTTCCCCGTGCGTCAACCCGCGGGATGCTTTATGAGAGGCGCCATCATGACCATCTCCTTCACGAAAATGCACGGTCTGGGCAACGATTTCGTCGTGATCGACGGCCGCCAGAACGATCTCGCCCTCGATATCGCGACGATCCGCCATCTGTGTGACCGGCGCTTCGGAATCGGCTGTGACCAGCTTGTCCTGCTGACACCGCCGACACTGGCAGGAGCGGACGTGCATGTCCGTTTCTTCAATCCGGACGGTTCGGAAGCCGGAGCCTGCGGTAATGCATCGCGCTGCGTGGCAAAGTTCGTCGGCGGCACTCCGACGCTCCAGACAGCCGCCGGCCTTCTCCCCACGACACAGGATGGCGATCGCTTTACGGTCGATATGGGCATGCCCCGGCTGGACTGGCAGGACGTGCCGCTGTCCCAGGCCTGTGACACGCTGCACCTGCCATTGCATGACGCGGCCGCCTGCTCGATGGGAAATCCGCACGCCACGCTGTTCGGGGACGCCGCTCGCGCGGAAGAACTGGGACCGGGCCTTGAACGGGATCCCCTCTTCCCAAAACGGGCCAATATCGGTTTCGCGCAGATCCTATCCCCGACACACATGCGCCTGCGGGTCTGGGAACGCGGCGCTGGCCTGACGCTCGCCTGTGGGTCTGGAGCCTGTGCTGCGGTCGTAAACGCTGTTCGTCGCGGCCTTACCGAACGGACCTGCACGGTCACGATGGATGGCGGAGACCTGCGCATCACATGGCGTGAAGACGGACATGTTCTCATGACAGGTCCCGCCGTCACGGTCTTCCACGGGACAACCGCGTGAGCGCCTCTGTTCTGACATTCGGCTGCCGGCTCAACACCCATGAGAGTGACGGCATGGCCCATCACGCGCGTGGTCAGGACGACACGATCATCGTCAATACCTGCGCCGTGACAACCACAGCCGAACGACAGGCCCGGCAGGCCATCCGCCGCGCGCATCGTGAGAATCCAGGCGCAAAGATCGTCGTAACGGGCTGTGCCTCCGATATCGCACCAAACCGCTGGGCCGAACTGCCCGGCGTTGTTCGCGTGGTGCCCAACGAAGACAAGCTCAAGCCAGCCATCTGGGGTGACGCCAGCGCGGGTCTGCCGCCATCCCGTCACGCGCGCGCCCTCCTTCAGGTCCAGCAGGGCTGCGATCACCGCTGCACCTTCTGCATCATCCCGTATGGCCGCGGAGACTCCCGCTCCACTCCCGTTGAAGACGCCATCGCGCGCGCCGAAGCGCTTGTCGAAGCCGGGCATCAGGAAATCGTTCTGACCGGCGTGGACATCGCTTCATGGCAGGGGGTCGAGGGCAAGGGACTGGGCGCGTTATGTCGCGAACTGCTGCGCCGCGTGGAAGGCGTGCGGCGACTGCGCCTGTCTTCCATTGATCCTGTTCTTCTCGATGCAACAACGGGAGACGCGGATTTATGGTGGCTTCTGGAGAACGAGCCCCGCCTGATGCCGCATCTGCACCTGTCCCTTCAGGCTGGCTCGGATCTCATTCTCAAGCGCATGAAGCGTCGTCACGATACGGCCGGGGTCGCGGCAACGCTGCGCCGCGTCCGGTCCATACGCCCGGAGACAGGCATCGGTGCCGATCTGATTGCAGGCTTCCCGACGGAAACGGATGCCCTGTTCGAAGAGACCCGCGCTTTTATCGAAGAGCAGCAGATCCCCTTCCTGCATGTCTTCCCTTACAGCGAACGCCCCGGAACGCCCGCCGCGCGCATGCCAGCCGTTCCCAATGCCGAACGTCAGAAACGCGCGGCCTGTCTGCGCGACATTGGCGAAGCAAACCGTGACCGTTTCCTGCAGCGCCTCATCGGCACCGAGTTCGATATTCTGGCCGAGACGCCGGATCGCGGCCATTCGCCGGAGTTTGCCGCCATACGTCTGACCGGAACCGCTCCTGCGCCAGTCCGAGGCAGTTTCGTACCCGTTCGCGCCACGGGACTGGAAAACGGGACACTTCTGGCTGAAATCCGCAGCTGAAACGCGTTCAGATCTTCCTATGCCCTTGACGTTCGGCCCGACCTGTCCGAACTCCCATGCATGGCTGGATTTTTCTCACGACTCAAACAGGGTCTTTCGCGGTCGAGCTCGCGTCTCGGCGCCGTCTTCACGCATCGCAAGCTGGATGAAACAGCTCTTGAAGAGCTCGAGGACGAGCTGATTGCAGCTGACCTCGGGCCGGCCGTGGCCGAGCGCGTCATCGAGAACTTCCGCAGCACGCGCTTTGGCAAGGACGTCACCAGCGACGAAATCCGCGAGACCCTCGCAACCGAGATTGCCCGCGTCCTTGAACCCGTTGCCATTCCCTTCGAGCCTGACCCGAAGAAGAAACCCCATGTCGTGCTCGTGGTTGGCGTGAATGGTGTCGGCAAGACCACAACGATCGGCAAAATGGCCCGTCACTATACGGAAGAAGGCAAGTCCGTGATGCTGGTGGCTGGTGACACCTTCCGTGCCGCTGCCGTCGAGCAGCTTGAAGTCTGGGGCAAGCGCGCCAACGTGCCCGTCATCGCCGGCAAGCACGGCGCCGATGCCGCGGGGCTGGCCTATGATGGCCTCAAACGTGCCACCGAAGCCGGAACCGACCTCCTCCTGATCGACACCGCCGGACGCCTGCACAACAAGGGCGCGCTGATGGAGGAGCTGGCCAAGATCATCCGTGTCATGCGGAAGTTCGATGAAACAGCGCCCCATTCCGTCCTGCTGGTTCTGGATGCAACGACCGGACAGAACGCCATCGAACAGGTGCGGGTCTTCCGTGAGCTGGTGAATGTCACCGGATTGATCGTGACCAAACTGGATGGCTCCGCTCGCGGCGGCATCGTTGTGGCGCTGGCAGAGCAGTTCAAACTGCCGGTTCACATGGTCGGTGTCGGAGAACAGGCCGAGGATCTGCGTCCTTTCTCGGCTCAGGAATATGCAAAAGGTCTGGTCGGTGGCTCCAACGATCTGGCATCCAGACTGATGGAAACCTCAACCGACGAAACGCCTTCCGCGTAAGGCGCCAAATCCTGCGGCCTGCAGATCAGGTCGCAGGCGCATCCTCGTCCGAAGACATCCATTCTTCCTGAAGATACGCGATGCGTTTTTCAATGGACTTGCGCTCGCGTCGCGCGATTTCCGCGTTCCAAAGCCGGCCGCTGATGGCCGATGCTTCCGCCACGAGCCAGGCTGCCCCAGCCGCGAGCCAGTCCAGCGCCAGCGTCACGGGCTGCGTGATCTGCGCGATACACGTCTCCCAGTCTCCGTTTGCGGCCCAGGCCTCGTGCAGAGGATGCACCATGGCAGCGCCGACATAGAACATCACGATCATGATCCGCTGACCGTCAGCATTGGGGTCAACGAGCTTCAGGGCAACCAGCGGAAGCAGCAGAACGCCTGCAACCAGCAGGCTTCCGGGAACATAGGAGAGCAGCAGCCCGATGATGATCCCGTGCCACCACCGGAATCCCGGGGCCCGGAGCGATCCCGGGTCTGCCTGTCTAACGGACGCCATGGGTCTTCCTCACTGACAGAACTCCAGCCAGATACTCACCATTGCCACAGCGATGCCCGTCAGAAGTGAAAAGAATTCTCCCGAATTGCGTGCTTCACGATCATTGGCCGCCCTGCGCTCGGGCGCTTCATCAAGAACACGCATCAGATTGCTGATTTCCGCCTCGGCTTCCTGCGCCTGGCGCTGATCCAGCCGCAGACCCGTCGGATCATTGACGATCGCCAGGAACGTACCGAGATTTCCGTCTTCCGCTGCCTTGCCAAGGCGCACACGCCGTCGGGCACGCGATGTCTTGCTCCGCCACTGACGCAGTTCCGTTTCCAGAAGCGGCAAGGCCCGCTGCGCCAGAAAACTGAGCGGCGTCCTGTCGAATTTCCTCTGTACGGCCGCAAGCACGGTCAGATCGGCGAGCCAGCCCGGCAATCCTGCTTTCTGAGACTGGGAGAGCGGAATGATCCCCTGACGCGCGCAGTTCGCTTCAAGAAAGGAACGCATCTGATCATCCAGAAAGCCGCTCCGTCCCAGAGCCTCGTCCGGCAGATCCTCAACTCCCACATGCCGGTTCAGCCATTGCAACAGCCCTTCCGGCAGGGAAGTCCGGGCCTCCAGACATCTCTTTGAAAGGCAGGGCAGGAATCTGTTCAGCTCATAGGGGAAACGTCTGACCAGTTCCGCCCCTCTGGTTCCGATGCGTCTCGCCGTTACGGACAGGGCGGTAATCTGCTGCCTCTGCCGCTGAGGCAGATGGGCGGACATGAAGGCATCGGGATTGGCCGCCATGAAACTCAGGATATTCCGGACCGTCCGCTCTTCATCCGGAGTGGAAGGTTGAACTGTTGCCTGTACCACCATCTGGGGAAGCGCCTCGGGCCAGAACCAGGTGCCACCCCAGAACATGGGCGCGGCAGGATCGAGGACGGAAATCGCATGCGTGATGACCATCGTGGCTGGATCAACCGCCTTGCTGCCACCGGCCGGAAGAAATGAGGCACTCGCCTGTTCGATCAGCCCCGCCATGACGGAGAGTTCAAGCTCGCGACCCAGCCAGTTGCTGACGACTTTCCTCTGCAGCAGTGCGGAAAATTCCGCAGGATGCCGCCCCGCATACCAGGCAAGGGCCTGCGGCGTGTAGACAGCATTTCCGCCGATCATGAGCGGAATGCGCGCGAACATAACCGGCCGGACCGTAAAGACCTTACTGGGCGCGATCGTCACGAGGTCCCGCGGCGAAGGACGGCTGACAGGATCATCGGAGAGCATCGCCGTCAGAAGCGAGCGGAGCCCGACCGGCACGTTATGGCCATCCATGTAGGCGGCGGGTGTGCCGATTTCGAAACGCCGCTTGAGAATATCCGTATCGGAGAGGCCTTCAAGAGGGAGCTTTCCGATAGCGAGCGCAAGAATGACGACCCCCAGCGAAAAAACATCGCAGTCCGTCGTCCCCTCGCCGCGGGCGGAGGGGCGGCAGACCGCTGAAGACAGGGGTTCGAAAAGAACGGGCTGTTTTTCAGCCGGTGCGGACACTCCCAGAGGCCCAAGCACGACCTTGTGCAGCCCCTGCCCGACGAACAGGTTGTCAGGACGGATGCTGCGGCATGTCAGCTTTTCAGCCTCCAGCCGCTGAAGGAGCGACGCCATCGGACGGATGACGCCGTCGATCAGCTGGCTCTCGGTCCACAGCCCCAGCCCTTCCGCAAGCGAAGGACCGGGGGGATGGGGACAGAGCAGCCATAAGGCGCCCTGGGAGTATTCGTGGGTCTGGATGGGAATCACGCTTTCATGACGAAAAAACATGATTTCCGTAAGCCGGGGCGAAGGTGAGAAGGGAGCCAGAGCCAGATAGGACGCCCCGGATGCCGTCACGTCCTGGGCACTATAGGTCGCACAGCCGCCGAGATCGGGCTGTTTGCGGTCCAGGCTGATCAGATACCGCTCGGCGATGAGCAGTTCCTGGCTGTTATCTGCCTGTGTGTCGGCCATTGAAGTCCCGTTGTTTCCCTGTCCGGTCTTTTGTGCCGGACAGGGATTGAGACTTCGTTAATGCAGGGCCGATTCCGGGATTGGGGAATCAGTCCTCGAACGGATCACGCATCAGGATGGTGTCGTCACGCTCCGGGCTGGTGGAGAGCAGCGTCACCGGGGCTTCGATCAGTTCCTCGATGCGACGGACATACTTGATGGCCTGCGCGGGAAGCTCGGCCCAGGAGCGTGCGCCTGCGGTCGTTTCCTTCCAGCCCGGCATCGTCTCGTAAACCGGCTTCACGCGGGCCTGTGCGCCCGGAGCGGACGGGAAGGTCTCAATCTTCTGGCCGTCCAGCTCATAGCCGACGCAGATCGAGATCTCGTCAAGACCATCCAGAACGTCCAGCTTCGTCAGGGCGATGCCGCTGACACCACCAACGCGAACGGCGCGACGGATCAGAACCGCATCGAACCAGCCGCAGCGACGGGGACGGCCGGTCACGGTGCCGAACTCATGGCCGCGCTCACCGAGGGTGCGGCCAGTCTGATCGTGCAGTTCGGTCGGGAACGGCCCCTCACCCACGCGGGTCGTGTAGGCCTTGGCAATTCCGAGCACGAAACCGACGGAAGACGGGCTGACACCACTGCCCGATGCCGCCACGGCTGCAACCGTGTTGGAGCTCGTGACGAACGGATAGGTGCCGTGATCGACATCCAGCATGACAGCCTGCGCACCTTCGAACAGGATGCGGCGACCGGCACGACGCGCTTCGTCCAGACGATCCCAGACCTGACAGGAGAACGGCAGCAGACGCGGCGTGATCTCGGCCAAGAAGTCCTTGAGCTGCTCCTTGGTGAACGTCTCGGCACCCAGACCGGCAAGCAGCGTGTTGTGATGCAGGAGCAGTTCGTCCAGCTTCCAGTCCAGCGTCTCGGGCTCGGCCAGATCGCAGATACGGATGGCGCGACGGGCCACCTTGTCTTCATAGGCCGGACCGATGCCACGACCGGTCGTGCCGATCTTGTGGTCGCCACGGGCGGCTTCACGGGCACGGTCGAGCGCACCATGTACCGGCAGGATCAGCGGCGCGTTCTCGGCGATCCACAGCGTCTCGGGCGTGACAACCAGACCCTGCGCCGTCACGCGGTCAATCTCGGTCATCAGGGCCTTCGGGTCCACGACAACGCCATTACCGATCACGCCGATCTTGCCACGAACCAGACCGGACGGCAGCAGGGACAGCTTGTAGACCTGATCGCCCACGACCAGCGTGTGACCGGCGTTGTGACCACCCTGAAAGCGGACAACGATATCGGCGCGGCTGGCGAGCCAGTCGACGATCTTGCCTTTACCCTCGTCCCCCCACTGGGTTCCGATCACGGTGACGTTGGACATGAGCTGACTTCCTAGAACTGACGAAACTGGGGAAAACGAAAGGGAACGATGGATCAGAGCGGCTGGGCCGCACCATCCTTCCAAACATGGGTGCAGCGCAGATGCCGTGCCTGAGCGGCCGCATCTTCGTCGTGCGACAAAGCAGAGACCGTGGCGTAACCGGCCTTATGCAGACCGGAAAGGCTGGCCGCATCGAGATCAACCGGAACGTAACAGCGCGGACGCGACGCAGACACCGGGGCCGCACGCAGAAGGGCCTGCGGACGAAGCGTCAGGCCACAGGCAGGCTCCTGCCCGGCCAGATAGCGGCCGCCACGTCCCAGTTCCTCACGCGAACTGGTGGAGAACACCGTCACACACAGTCCGGTATGATAGCGCCATCCACGGAAATCGACGGGATCGATCGTCAGACGCAGATCGGGGTTGCGCTCGCGGATTGCCGCTACGGATGCTGCCAGACGCTCAAAATGCCCGACGACGTCATTTGGGTAATCCAGTTCCGCCAGCAGATCCAGCGCACGGTCGGCAGGCCCGGCGGCGCGCAGCATGACCGCCAGCATCCCGGCGATCGGGCCACCAAGCTCAGCCACGGCGCTGGCATCCTTGCGGTCCAGCGCATGCAGCAGCGGTTCACGATCAGCTTCGGGAATGACGCCTTCGATCAGACCCAGAGCCAGTGCGGGCATGGACAGGTCGAAGGACACGCCTTCGATCCCGAGTTCGGCGAGCGCCTTCGCGCCGAGTGCGATGACTTCCGCATCGGCCTGCGCGCTGTTCGGGCCGATCAGTTCGATTCCGGCCTGAGAAATCTGGCGGTCAGCTTCGCGGCCTGGCGTGCCGACCACGATGCAACTGCCCGAATAGGACAGCCGCAGCGGACGCGGCGCGTCCTGAAGGCGGATGCTCGCAATGCGGGCGATCTGCGTCGTCATGTCCGGACGCAGCGCCATCATGCGATGCGAGTTCGGATCCATCAGACGAAAGGTCTGGGGTGCGAGGGATTCGCCCGATCCACCAAGCAGCGACGTCTCGAATTCCAGCAGGGGCGGACGGACGCGCTGATAGCCGTGACGGGAAAAGGCTTCCATCACGCTCGCGATACCACGGGCTTCTGCTTCAGCCTCGCCGGGGAGAAGATCGGCAAATCCGGACGGCAGGAGCGCAGCACTCGGGGTCTCGGAATACAGATTCATACCGAAAACTCCGCACGGGTCTGCTCATGGGCCCAGTCCAGCCAAGGCAGCAGCGCCTCGATATCGACCGTCTCGACCGTGGCACCACCCCAGATCCGCAGACCGGCAGGGGCATCACGATAGGACGCAAGGTCGTAACCCGCGCCTTCCTTTGCCACGAGACCCGTCAGATGCTTGACGGCCTTGCCCTTTGCTTCAGCCGACAGACTTTCAAACCAGGGGGCCGTGATTTTCAGGCAGATGGACGTGCTAGAGCGCATCTCTTCCTTGGCAGACAGGAAGGACACCCAGTCCGTTGTCGCGATCCATTTCGTCACGGCAGCCAGATTCTTCTGCGAACGGGCCTTCAGGGCGGAAAGACCACCAATCTGCTCGGCCCAGCGCAGACCGTCCAGCGCGTCCTCGACGCAGAGCATGGAAGGAGTGTTAATCGTATCGCCTTCGAAGATGGCTTCGATCAGGCCCTTCTTGTTGGCCAGCCGGAAAATCTTGGGCAGCGGACGCGGAGACGGCTGAGCCAGACGGGCGGCGGCCCGCGGGCTCAGCGCCACCATGCCATGCGCAGCCTCGCCACCCAGTGCTTTCTGCCAGGACCAGGTCACGATATCGAGCCGATCCCAGGGCAGATCCATCGCAAAGGCCGCAGATGTGGCGTCACAGATGACCAGACCAGCATGTTCGGCCGGAATGGCGCTGGCATCCGGGATGCAGACACCCGATGTCGTGCCGTTCCATGTCAGAACGACATCTCGGGTCCAGTCCACTTTCGTCAGATCCGGCAGTTCGCCATAAGGCGCGTCCAGAACGCGCAGATCCTCGATTTTCAGGACGTCGCGCAGATCCTGCGCCCAGGTTCCGGAGAAGCTTTCAAAGGACAGGACGTCGATCCCGCGCTCACCGGCGAGCGCCCACAGGATCATTTCCACGGCGCCCGTATCGGACGCCGGGACAATGCCGACGCGCCAGTCCGACGGAATGCCGAGCACGTCTTTCGAGCGCGTGATGACTTCCCTGAGGCGCGCACGGCCTTCCGGCGCACGATGCGAACGGCCCAGCAGGGCCTGATCCAGGCCGGACAACGACCACCCGGGGCGCTTGGCGCAGGGACCTGAGGAGAAGAACGGGCGGGAGGGTCTGACAGTCGGCTTGGACATGCTCGTTCCGGGCTGATCGGTCCTGAGGCCATTCCGGCAGGGAATGACCGTTCATGGTGCGAGAGAGGGGATTCGAACCCCTATGCCTTTCGGCGGTCGATTTTGAGCCGACTGCGTCTACCGTTCCGCCACTCTCGCGCGGGCGGCCCGAACCCTAATGCATTCCCGGCGAAAGTGCCAGACTGCAAAATCCGAGCTGCAAAATCCGGGCCGCAGACTGATGCCGCCTGATGACGCGTCTTACAGGCCCAGCATCAGAAGCAGATTCTGGATGGCTGCCCCCGAGGCCCCTTTACCCAGATTATCCAGCCGTGCCGTCAGGACGACCTGCTCGCCATTATGATGGACGCGCAGTTCCATGTCGTCGGTATTGGCCAGGGTGTCGGCCACAAGCTGCGTCTCGGCAGGAAGAACCCGCACATGCTCACATCCCGCATAGGCGTCCTGAAGCACGGCTTCCAGTTCCGCGGCCGAAGGCTGCCCTGGCAGGTCCTTCAGATGCAGCGGAATGGAGACAATCATCCCCTGCGGAAAATGCCCAACCGAGGGGACAAACAGCGGCTGGCGCGTGAGACCGGAATAATGCCGGATTTCGGGCAGGTGCTTGTGCTTGAGGTTCAGCCCATACAGGAAAAAAGCCGGACCGCCGTTTTTCTCATGCTCTTCAATCGCGACCCGCCCTGCCCCGCTATAGCCGGAAACGGCGTTGATCGAAACAGGATGATCGGCCGGGAGCAGCCCCGCCCGGACCAGCGGACGCATGAGGGCGATCGCACCTGTCGGGTAGCAGCCGGGATTGGCGACAAACCGCGCCGCCTTGATGGCAGCCGCCTGTTCCGCGGCCATTTCTGGAAAACCATAGACCCAGCCATCAGCGATCCGGTGCGCCGTGCTGGCATCCAGAATCCGGACATCCAGCCCTTCCGCCAGCGCTACAGTTTCCCGGGCTGCATCGTCCGGCAGGCACAGAATGGCGACATCGGCCTGCTCAAGCATGGAGCGGCGGGCTGCCGTATCCTTGCGCAGTGCCGGGTCGATGGACAGGATTTCCAGACCGTAAGAGGCCGGAAGCGCCTCGATCCGCTGGCGGATGCCCAGACCTGTCGTGCCTGCTTCCCCGTCAATGAAAATGCGTGCCATGCGCCATCCACCCTGTCTGCAAATCCGTTTCGCCCCGGCAGTTGCCTGAAACGTCCGGCAGTCGTTTTACGTCGGGAATGGCGGACTGTCACCCGCAAGACCCTTCCGACGCTTTCATCCCTGCGGCGGGACCGCTATGCAGGGCGCAGACACGATCACAACAGGAAACGCTCATGATCCAGTCCGACCGGCCGTCCTCCCCGCCATCCCCACGGCAGATCGACCGCCTGCTGGATGTCATGAAGCGCCTGCGCGACCCCGAGAGTGGTTGTCCGTGGGACGTGGAGCAGACCCCGACGACGATTGCCCCGTTCGCAATCGAGGAAGCCTATGAGGTCATGGACGCCATTGCGCGTGACGACCGCGAGGCCATTCCGGACGAACTGGGCGACCTGCTGCTTCAGGTCGTCTTTCAGGCCCAGATGGCCGAGGAGGCCGGACACTTCGACTTCGAGACCGTTGCGGGAACGATTGCCGACAAGCTCGTGCGCCGTCATCCGCACGTCTTCGGCGATGCGGCTCTCGACGACGATACCTGGGAGCGGGAAAAGGAGGCCGAGCGCCAACGCAAGGCCGAATATGGCACGCTGGCAGGTGTTGCCCTGCCGCTGCCTGCCCTGATGCGCGCCGCCAAGCTGACGCGCCGCGCGGCCCGCGTGGGCTTCGACTGGGACGACGCCACCGGCATTCTCGACAAGGTTCATGAAGAAATCGACGAGCTGAAAGTCGAAATTGGCGGAGACCGCGACCGGGTCGAGGATGAACTGGGCGATGTCCTCTTCACGGTCGCAAGCCTTGCGCGCAAGCTGGATATAGACCCCGAAGCCGCCCTGCGCCGCAGCAATGACAAGTTCACCCGTCGCTTCGAAGCCATGGAAGCCATGCTGGCCGAGAAGGGGCAGACCATGGCCGAACAGGACCTGCCGACGATGGAAGCACTCTGGCAGGCCGCAAAGAAACTGCCCGGCATGAAATGAGGTCCGGATTTTGGGTACGGGCATCTATTCCGGATGTAACAGGCGATCACCCGTCAATGTAACAGATGCACGGTTCATATCCCTGTACAATCCGTATCACTCGGTTACATGAGTCCTTATCCTTTATTAACTTTCTGATCCGAAAATGACTTCGTTCCTATCTCACGGAGTATTTTCCTCATGACCAGCATTTCCTCCATCGGCTCTTCCGCCATGAGCAGCCTTTACAGCACCAGCAGTGCGTCCTCTTCCAGTTCGTCCTCGTCGTCCAGCGGCACGTCGTCCACGCAGGAAACCACCACGACCAAGCTGAACGCCGATGGCTCCACAACGACCATCGTCGAAGACGCCCAGGGCAACATCATTTCCGAGACGACCTCCGGCGGCTCCTCGAACTCCGGTTCCAGCAGCGACACGAGCCACCTGCTCAGCGTCTCTGCCTGATTCAACACCGCGGGCAGCCGGTGACGTCAGGCGCTGCCCATCCATTTGCGAAACCCGCCATCAGGACGCAGCATTTTCCCGAGCCGCAATGATCGTCCCGAAAAGGCATTTTCATGTGAGCCGAACCTGCTAGAGAACGTCCCCATGACGGATGATCTCGCCCCGTTCGATTTCGAACTCCCCCGCGACCATATCGCGACAGAGCCTGCCCGCCCGCGTGACAGTGCAACGCTGCTGCATGTCCGGCCCAGTCTGCCGCCCGATCCGCATGTGATCCGCGACCTGCCGGATTTCCTGCGTGAAGGGGATCTGCTGATTGCCAACAACACGGCCGTCATCCGCGCCCAGCTTGCTGCCACGCGTGGCGAGGCGAAGATTGGCCTGACGCTCGACCGTATTCTGGCGGATGGAAGCTGGCATGCCCTGGCGCGCAATTCCCGCAAGCTGAAACCGCAGGACATCCTGCATTTTGGTGATGATCCGGTCACGGCCACCGTTGTCGAGAACGAAGGCGACGGCGCGGTCAGCATCCGCTTCTCGGTCGAGGGAGACGACTTCGACGCGTTTCTTGAGCGGGTCGGGGCGCTGGCCCTCCCCCCTTATATCGAGCGCCCTTTCGGCCCGACGAAGCAGGATGATGCGGATTACCGCACCATTTTCTCGCAGTATCGCGGCGCCGTGGCAGCGCCCACGGCTGGCCTGCATTTCACACCTGAAGTGCTCGCGGCCCTGGACGCAAAAGGCATCCAGCGCCGGACGCTGACCCTGCATGTCGGTGCGGGCACGTTCCTGCCCGTCCGCTCCACCATCGCCGAGCACAAAATGCACGCGGAATGGGGCGAGATCGACGCGGAAACCGCAGCCGCCATCAACGAGACCCGTGCGCGTGGCGGTCGGATCGTCGCCGTCGGCACCACGTCCCTGCGCCTGCTGGAAAGCGCGGCCCGCGAGGACGGCACCGTGGCACCATGGCGCGGCGAGACCTCCATTTTCATCAAGCCCGGATACCGCTTCAAGGCGGTGGACGTGCTGATGACCAACTTCCATCTGCCGCGTTCGACGCTGTTCATGCTCGTCTGCGCGTTCAGCGGCACCGAGACCATGCGTGAGGCCTATGCCTACGCCATCGCCAACGGATTGCGGTTCTATTCGTATGGCGATGCCTGCCTGCTGGAGCGCGCGCCATGAGCGATCACAAGACCGATCACGCCACCAAAATGACCTGGGTGCCCGAAGCAACCTGCGGCATGGCGCGCGCCGGGCATCTGCACACCCGCCACGGCACGGTCCCGACCCCGACCTTCATGCCAGTTGGTACTGTCGGCACGGTCAAGGGTATGACGATGGATGCCGTGCGCTCCACGGGTGCGGGCATCGTTCTGGGCAACACCTATCATCTCATGCTGCGCCCTACGGCGGACCGCGTGCAGAAGCTGGGTGGCCTGCACAGAATGATGGACTGGCCCGGCCCGATCCTGACCGATTCCGGCGGGTTTCAGGTCATGTCACTTGGTGCGCTGCGCAAGCTTGACGAAGATGGCGTGACGTTCCGCTCGCATATCGACGGCAGCAAGCATCGCCTGACTCCGGAAATCTCGACCGATATCCAGTTCAAGCTCGACGCGACCATCACCATGGCGTTCGACGAGTGCCCGGCGCTGCCCGCCACGCCGGAAGTGCTGCGCAAATCCATGGAAATGTCTATGCGCTGGGCTGCCCGCTCCCGCGAGGCTTTCGTGGCGCGTGAGGGATATGGGCAGTTCGGCATCGTGCAGGGCGGGACCGAGCGGGACTTACGCGAATATTCCATCAAGGCCCTGACCGATATCGGCTTTGAAGGCTATGCGATCGGCGGTCTGGCCGTGGGCGAAGGTCAGGAGCTGATGTTCTCGACGCTGGACTTCACCACGCCGATGCTGCCGCAAGACAAGGCCCGGTATCTCATGGGTGTCGGCACGCCGGATGATCTGCTGGGCGCGGTCATGCGCGGCGTGGACATGTTCGACTGCGTGATGCCCTCACGCGCCGGCCGCACCGCCCGGGCCTATACCGAGCGCGGCACGATCAACCTGCGCAACGCCCGTTTCGCAGACGACACACGCCCGCTCACGCCCCATGACGACACACCCGTCGCCGGACGTTACAGCCGCGCCTATCTGCACCATCTTTTCCGCGCCAACGAAATGCTCGGCCCGATGCTGCTGACCTGGCACAACCTGGCCTATTACCAGCGCCTGATGCGCCAGATCCGCGCCGCTATCGTGGACGGCACGCTCGACGCCCTGGCCGTGAAACTGCGGGAAGACTGGGCCAAGGGCGACTGGACCGAAGACGAATGGCCGATGCCGGATCTGGCCCTGTAAGCTGGGGCTTTGCCCCAGACCCCACAAAGGGACGCGGTCCCTTTGATCCCGATTCACGAAGTGGGGTGAAGGGGTCAAGACCTCTTCCGGGTGCAGGGCAGAGCCCTGTAATACGGCACATCGCGCTCCGCCCTAAGGCCTTATCCCGACAAACTGTCACAACATTCCCATGCCGCTCTGCGTTAACCTCGCAGAAGGAGCAGACACGGCATGCACAATCTCATCACGCTGACGGCTCAGGGACTGGTGGGCGAAGGGAGGCTTCAGCTTGAAGAGCTGGCGCTCGCATTCGTTCTATCCTCCCTTGTAGGGCTGGAACGTGAGATCCGGCAGAAAAGCGCTGGTCTGCGGACGCATACGCTGGTCGGTGTTTCCGCCGCCCTGTTCATGCTGATTTCCAAATACGGCTTCATGGACGTCATCGATGCCGGGCGGATCGTACTGGATCCGTCCCGCGTGGCCGCGCAGATCGTCTCGGGGATTGGCTTCATCGGGGGTGGCGTGATTTTCATGCGCCGCGATGCCGTGCGGGGCCTGACAACGGCCGCGGCCATCTGGTTCACGGCGGCTCTGGGCATGGCCTGCGGGGCAGGACTGCCCATTCTCGCCATTGCCACGACAGCCGCCCATTTCATCGTCATGGTGCTGTTTCCGAAACTGCTGAAACAGCTTCCGCGCTCGGGGGAACAGTCAACCGAGCTGACGATTTCCTATGAAGACAGCCGCGGGCTGCTGCGGACCATTCTGGTGAGTTGCACGGAACTGCGCTTTGCCATTGATGGCGTGCGCCTCGAAGAAGATAACCGGAATGCTGAACAGATCCTGGATGAGGCGGACCGTGAAGGGACGGCTCCCGCCACTCCACGTCCGCGCCTCGTGACGCTGACCATGCTGGTTCATGGCAAGCGGCCCGTTTCCCATCTCATTACGGGACTGGGCGCGATTGATGGTGTTCATGAAGTCAGGAAGATCGACCCTGACCATGACTGAACACCATCGTATTTACTGGGCCGTCGGCAGCGCCTTTTCATATCGATCCCAATGCGTCGCCAGTTCCTTCACGACCACACTCCCCACCGTATAGGCGGCATCGACTGAGGCTTGGAATCCCGAAAAACCGGTCTCATGTGCTTCGTCCGATAGAAGCTGCGCGGCGCTCTGGCCCGGTGGCTGCATGTCGAAATTGCTGGCCGTCCGCAGGATCAGGGCGCGCTTCGGATCAACGCGCCCCGCCTTTCCCTGAAGCGCCAGAGCCTGACAGAACGCAACGTCTTCTTCAGCCGTCGTCGCCATGACACCCTGCCCGTCCGTCCAGTATTTCACCCAGCGCTCGGCCCACTGGTTCATTTTCGCCCCCACCCAGAAGGTCTCGCCCGAGATCGTGTCGCCAAGCTGTACGGAAGGCGGCTTCTGGGCTGCGGCAAAACCGGTATAGCGCAGGCGTGATGCCTTCAGACCGTCATTATCCGGCAGGATGATATCCTTCGTCAGCCCATAGACCCACTGCACCAGTGCCGGATCGAGCGTGTATTCCATGTCCCCCATGCCGGAATGCAGTGCGGGACGAGGCTTTTCATCCGGCGTGCTGCCCTGCACGGGTGTGAACCCATCCGGCCAGGAGGCCGGGATTTCGCGTGGGTCGATCAGGTGGGACAGGCCACCATTAATGACGCGCGGCGCCCATACGGCCGAGCCGATGGTCCCGAAATTGGGATCAATGCCGCCGATCCCCGCCAGCACGAAATAGGCGTGGCGCAGGTCGAAGCGCGGGTCGAGCACGAGGGCCGTAATGGCGGAGGCCATGTGCTCCGGCCCCTCGCCGCTCGCGATGCCCAGAACATGCAGATCCGGATTGTAGTGCATCACGTCATGATCGGTGCCGGGTGCCGGAATCGTCTTCTGCAGCGGCAGTTTTTCGATCCAGTTCTGGTATTCGCCCGCCGTGTCTCCCGTATCCTTGCCGATCTCGAAGGTTGTGACGACAACAACACGCACGGGGATCGGCGCGTGAGCCGAGGCCGAACCGAGGGCACAGAGGGACAGGAGCGCGGCCCCGAAAACGGTTGAGACGGATTTCACTGGTAGAGTCCCTCATGTGTGACAGTGGCTTCGAAGGTCCCGAACCGCTGTTCGAGCGCCCATTGCAGCCGGGCTTTCTCGCTGGATTTCAGAAAAGTCGTGCAGGCAGCGGATACGACGGGCAGCGTCCGGCAGGCGAGCACGAACTGCCCCGGCTGATGATCCGACCACAGACTTTCCCCCGGCACGAACGCATATTCCAGTCCGGTGCGGGACAGGGTTTTCAGATCGGCATAAGATAGGTCATAGGTCTGGGCCGCGCGGACATATTCCTGCGTCAGGTCTCCCCGCGAGACGCCCTCGTCATCCGTGGACAGCGCAACGGGCACGCCAGCCCGGCGATAGAGCGGGAACGGATGGGCCGAGCCTCTGATGCCAAGGATCTCGTCATTGCTGGTCAGATTGACTTCCACCATCACGTGACGCCGCGCCATCTCGGCCAGAAGCGATGCGGGATCGTCCTCAAGCGCCACGTCCACGCCATGCCCGATCCGGCTGGCTCCCGCCACGTCAATGGCGGCGCGGATATGATGACGCAGACCTTCCGTGGGAACGAGACCGGTTGTCAGTTCGCCAGCATGCAGGCTCAGCTTCACGCCCGGAGTGACACCGTTTAGGAAATGGAACATCCGCATGTGCAGGTCATAATCGCGCATGGCGGTCGGATCGTCTTCGGGGGCCACGATGTTCAGTCCAACAAAGCGCGGATCGGCTTTTACGGTCGCATATCCGGCATCAAGCTGCGCATAGACCGCCTGCGGCGGTAATGTCCGCAGGGTCTGGAACAGGTAGCGCACCGCCACCGTGCATCCCGGATGGGCCTGCGGAGTTCCGCATTTCAGGACGTCTTTTGCCTGCGCTTCCATCTGGTCCGTCGCGGCGCGGGCCTTCTGCACCAACGCGGGAACTTCCGGCATAAGCACCTGGTGCGCGGCCGCGAAGTCGTCGCCCTTCAGCGGATGATGAAAGCCCGCGCCAATCATCCCGCTGATACCGGGCGAAATCATCAGCTCCAGATAGGTCACATGGTCGCGGGCCGCCCGGTCACGCGCTTCGGCCAGCATATCGCCCGAATGCGCATCATCGATGGAACCAAAGCGGGCGAATGTCGCGAAGAAATGGTCATGCCCGGAGGCGTCGCCGGGAGCGGGCACGAAGTCGCGCATGGACAGCGCATCGATCAGGACATTTTCCGATTCCGCGTGATGCGACAGTTCGGCGGCAGGAAGCTCACCCTCTCCCGGATGCGTGCAGGCATGGTCGAGGATGCGTTTCTCCTTCAGCGACACACACAGACCATCGTGCGCGGCCCAGTTCAGCATGTTTTCGGCGTAGATCGCACCAACCAGATGGTTGTGCAGGTCCGCCCCTTTCGGAAAGGCACGGAGAAACATGTTCAGCCGGACCGGATCATTCCGGATGCGGTCATAAACCTGTGCAACAGACTGCGGAGCCGCATGTACAGCCGGAATCATCGTCAAAGCAGAAGTCATACCCAGAAAAACGGCAGGCAGAACACGAAAGAAAGGATGTCGCATGGCGCGACGATGCCGCCCCGTCCCCGACGTGGCAAGCCATTTTCAGATCGTGACAAATCCTGTCTGCATCAGCCGTTCCGGACAGCAGAAAAGCTGGTCCGTCTGCTTCCCTGATGGCATAACGGCTCCCCGTTCACCGGCGAGACCTGTCCCTTCCATGCCTGCTTCCCCGAAACCCGATACAGGGCCTGAAGCCCGGATTGCGGCGCATGCCCGTCATCTGGGTTTCGATGCGGTCGGGTTCTGCAAGGCGGAACTCGGGCCGGACGTGGCTCGGAACCTGCGGGAGTTCGTCGCGCAGGGTCATCATGGCACGATGGAGTGGATGGAAACGCGGATCGAGGAACGTGCCCATCCGCAGGCTCTGTGGCCCGAAGTCCGGAGTGTGATTTCGCTCGGTCTGTCCTATGCCCCTGCCGAAGGACCGACGACCGATCCCGAATGCGGCAATATTTCCGTCTATGCCCGCAACCGGGACTATCACGACGTCATCAAGGGCATGCTCAAGCATCTGGCGCAGTTCGTCGTGAAGCTGGGTGGGCCGGAAACGCAGGTGAAGGTTTTCGTCGATACAGCTCCCGTCTCCGAGCGGGCACTAGCGGAAAAAGCGCATCTTGGCTGGACGGGCAAGCACACCTGTCTCGTCTCGCGTGAGCATGGGTCATGGCTGCTGCTGGGCGAGATCTATACCACGCTGGAGCTGACACCGTCAGAGCCCACGGGCGGAAGCTGCGGCTCCTGCACGCGCTGCCTGACCGCCTGCCCGACAGAGGCCTTCACCGGCCCGGGAAAGATGGATGCGCGGCGCTGCATCTCATATCTGACGATCGAGCATAAAGGCCCGATCCCGCATGAGCTGCGGCCGAAAATCGGCAATCATATCTATGGCTGCGATGATTGTCTGGCCGTCTGTCCCTGGAACCGCTTTGCGGAAAGCGCGCGGCACATCAAGCTTCAGGCCCGGCCGGAGCTGATCGCCCCGAAACTCGACGAACTGGTCCGATTGGATGATGCGACGTTCCGGACATTCTTTTCCGGCTCTCCAGTCAAGCGGATCGGGCGCAACCGCTTCGTGCGCAACGTCCTGATCGCGATCGGCAACTCCGCCGATCCGTCGCTCGTATCTTCTGCGCGGAATCTGCTGAGTGATCCGGACCCTGATGTTTCCGAAACCGCGCAATGGGCTTTGAGCCGCCTTGAGGAGCAACCGGCATGAGTGATCTCGTCAAACGCAGCCTGTCTCTGTCAGGACACCGGACATCCGTGGCGCTGGAACCCGAATTCTGGACGGTACTGGATGCGATGGCGGCAGTCCGCCAGCAGAGCTTTGCGTCTCTGGTGGCCTCTCTCGATGCCGCGCGACCACCCGAGCGCCCGCTGGCCTCGGCCCTGCGGGTTGCAGCGCTGAGGCATCTTCAGAAGAGCATTCAGACGACCGGTTAGCTCCCGGCGCTGTCCGCCGGAAGGCCCAGCCAGTCCGGATGTTTGCGTTCGATCCAGCGCAGGACGCGGCCCTGAAGGCGGCGGAAGAGCGGAATGTCCTGCGAAAGCAGCATCACGCCGACCGGCAGCATCCACAGACCCAGAACAGGCAGGATGGACAGAACGCCGCCCAGCATGAACAGCATGCCCGCCGGGATCCGGACCCATTTGTGATCCGGCTCCCGCAGCCAGTTCAGCACTTTCTGCAGCCGCTCGGGCAGACGCTGGATCAGAAGATCCATCAGCTCGTCATCAGAGCGGAAAGGGGTCAAAGAGGCAGTCTGAATCGGGGTGGGCATGAAAATATCCGTCATGAAACGAGCAGAAGAACCTGCGTCTCAAAAGCATGAGACGGCGATAAGTTCGTAATTCCCGCCTTATACCACACCCGCGGGTCCGGACGGTTGGCTCTTCCGGAGCCTACTGCCTGCGATCTGTCATTTGCCGCTGTGAGCGGGCGTGCTAGATTGATGACATGGCTATCTGGGGCAAGATGTTCGGTGGTGTCGCGGGCTTCGCGGTTGGTGGTCCTTTCGGAGCACTGATGGGCGCAGCGCTGGGACATGCGGCCGATAACGGTTCGCTACTCAAGCCCTCGACGGGCGGCTGGAGCGAGCGTTTCCCCGCGAATGGCCGTCCCGATCCCAACAGCGCGGCCTTTTTCGGCGCCGCCAAGATCGCTGCGGCCCTGGGCAAGCGCGATCAGCTTTACGCCATCGGCCTTGTCGCCCTGTGCGCGAAACTGGCGAAGATCGACGGGCCGGTGAACCGGCACGAAATCAACGCTTTCAAGACCTGCTTCCAGTTCCCGCCCGATAACGTCAAGGAAGTCGGCATGCTGTTCGATCGCGCCCGCGACCGGACGGACGATTTCGAGATGTATGCCCGCGAAATGGGCAAAGCCTATGCCGATAATACGGCGCCGCTTGAAAACCTCATGACGGCCCTGTTCCGCATCGCCCGTGCCGATGCCGGGCCGAGCCGAGAACTTCACCCGAAGGAAATCGATTTCCTGCAGCGCGTGCACCGGGCATTCGGCCTGCCGCCAGGTGCGTGGGACCGGGCGGAAAGCGGCAACAGCCGCGCCGCCAGCGGGAACGAGCCGGACGCCTATCGCATTCTCGGCATCACCCGCAGCGCGACCGATACGGAAATCCGCGTGCGCTGGCGCACCCTCATCCGCGAGCACCATCCGGATGTTCTGGCGCAGAAGCCCATGTCGGAAGCAGAGCGCCGGCGTGCGCAGGACCGGGTGGCCCGCATCAATGCCGCCTGGGACCGCATCAAGCGCGACCGGCAGCTTTGATCTTTCGCAATCCTGCGGAAACTTTCAGTCACCCGGAAGCGTAGACCAGTCTCAACCGGCAAGAGAGACGTGCCATGGGACTGATTCTTCTTGTAATCCTGATCCTCCTGCTGATCGGTGCGCTGCCGTCATGGCCGTACAGTTCGAAATGGGGCTACTACCCCTCCGGCGGCCTCGGCCTGATCGTGGTCATCGTCGTGATCCTTGTCCTGATGGGACAGATCTGACCTCAAAAATCTTTCCACATAAAAAACCGCGCCCCTCACGGAGCGCGGTTTTTTATGTCCTGAAAAAGAGGATCAGGCCGGGATAGCGGCCTTCACACCTTTCTCGCGGATGACCTTGCGCAGCGCGATGACTTTCTGGTCCAGCTCGGACGTGTCCAGATCACGCCAGCCGTCGAACGCCGGCAGCTTGAGAGCACTTTCAAAATCATCGGCCTTGGCCAGCTTCTTCTGGGCCTCGCCATAAGTCGGCTCGGACGATTCATACGTCCCGCCCTTCTCGTCACGCCCGCGGAGCATCTCGAGATAGGATGCAATCCCGAACGCAATCCGCGACAGGTCGCGCTTGCCTTCGATGGCCCGGCGCACGGTTTCCGTCCAGAATACCTGGATTTTGGAGCAACCATCACTCGCGATCCGCAGCGTCTGATCAGACATGGCCTTGTTGGAAAAACGGCTGATGACACTGTCCCGGTAACCTTCAAGCGTCATGCCCGGCGGTGCCTTCAGGGTCGGGATGACGTCCTTGTTCAGGTAGTTCTCAAGGTTGCCGCGCAGATCCTTGTCCTCGATCGCATCATCCACGTTCTCGTATCCGACAAGAATACCCGGGAAGCAGAGCGTGATGTGACCGGCATTCAGCATCCGGATCTTGACGTGTTCCCAGTCCGTCACGTCATCGACAAACTGCACGCCTGCCTTTTCCAGCGGGGGACGACCATTGGCAAACTGGTCTTCCAGCACCCACTGATGGAAATCCTCGGCCACCAGCGGCAGATCATCGTCCAGCCCGCTGGCTGCGTTCAGCTTCTTTGCGATTTCCGCCGAGACGGTCGGGGTAATGCGATCGACCATACCATTCGGGAAGGTGGCGTTTTCTTCAATCCACTTCGCCAGTTCCGGATCGCGCGCCTTCGCATAGCCGAGGAAGGCCTTGCGGGCGACATTGCCGTTATGGCGCAGGTTATCGCAGGACATGACCGTAAACGCCTTGCCACCGGCATCCCGGCGACGGCGCAGGGCTTCCACGACATAACCGAAAACGGTGGACGGCTTTTCCGGATTCTGAAGATCGGCCTTTACTGCCGCATTCTCCAGATCGAAGGCACCGGTCGTCTCGTTGATGTTGTAGCCGCCTTCCGTGATCGTCATGGAGACAATACGGATAGCCGGATCAACGAGATGCTTCAGCACGGCTTCCGGATCGGCCGGAGCGAGCAGGTAGTCTCGCAGAGCGCCCATGACACGCACTGTGCTCTTGCCCGACGGGGCCGTCTCGGTCAGGGAATACAGGCAGTCCTGAGCCTTGAATTCCTCGGCCTTTTTCTTCGAGCGGTCACTGCCCGTCAGGCCAACACCAACGATCGCCCAGTCCGGCGCATGCTCAAGGATCTGCTCGACATAGAACGCCTCATGGGCCCGGAAGAAGTTACCCACGCCGAAATGCACGATCCCCGGCTTGATCCCGTCGATGTCATAGGGAGGAGCCTGGACATTGGCAGGAAGAGACTTGAGGGTTTCGCGCGTAATCATGGAATTCTCCGTGGTTTCGGGCCGGTCGCTGACGGGGACCGACAAGGCCGGGCATGTGCCACCATAGCCCCGGAACAACGTAAAAACCGAATGACGGTTTCAACAGGAGCCATTCCGCCCCCTGGCTGCCAGCCGCGGGGAGGCCTGTTCAGAGGCCTTTTGCGGCGCTCGCATCGGAGCGCATGACCACCCCGACGGCCCGTTCGAGATCCTCCCGGAACAGGGACATCACAAAGCGCATCTCCGGACGGGTCTGTTCTTCCAGCCGTGGCAGGAGGTCGAGGATTTCCTCGTCTTCGGACTGCTGTTCGTGCTGGTTCCGCTTTGCGCGCAACTGCTCTTCACAACTATGTGCCAGCGCCCGCAGCGCGTGACTCAGCCCCTTGTACAGGGGCAGCAGACCTGTGTTCCCTGCCGCACGCCCCGTTGCAATGGCGCGTGCCACCAGCATCGTGTCGTTCAGAAGCCGCCGCATCAGTCTGGGAAGTGACGCCAGAACCGGATCGCGCTTTTCCAGTTCCTTCCAGCGCTCGCGCCGTGCCTCGGTCACGGCGTCTTCCAGTTCCGTCAGCAGAGCCACGCAATCGTCATTCTGGCGCTCGATCGCCGCCCAGCCCGTATTCTGGTCGAGCGCGCTCTTGAGAAGCTGGTCCATGCGACGCAACAGGCGCGCGGCCGTATGGAAGGCCTGTTTGCGCGCGCTGCTGTGCAGGATGAAGAACGACACCACGATCGAGACCGCAACGCCCACTACGATGGCCAGAAGCCGCGTGATCATGGGCAGGAACGGGCTGCCCTGGCTCGGGAAAAGATACACGATCATCAGCGTGATGCAGGCAAAACGCAGCGTCGGCTGGATGGCGCTCAGAAACACCAGCGGGGCCAGCATGATCCAGAACGGGATCCAGCGCAGGCCCGTCGTGATCTCCAGCACAACCGCACACACCCCTGCCAGCGCTCCGATCAGCGTGCCGCTGATCTGGTCCCGCGCCGTCGTCATGGTCTGGCTGATGCTGGACTGCGTGACGATCAGCGCTGTCACCAGCGCCCAGATCGTCTCCTGCAGATGCATGAGCGAACCCACGACCCAGGCCACCACGACCGACACCAGAACGCGGATGGTCTGGCGCGTCGCGGGGCGCATCACTTCGCGCCATCTGCTGTGTCGGGGCGGCACGGACAGCCACTTCCGGCTCAGACGTGTCAGAAGGTTCATGGCAGCTTTCAGCGCAAGAAGACGATGTCAGTTCCCAAGGAAGGGCACCGGCACCCAGCGCAGTCCGTCATCGTCCTGAACCAGCAGCAGCACTTCCGTCTTCTTGCGCTCATGCAGACGCTGCACCGCCTTGGCGAAATCGTCCGGCGTGTTGATCTGGTCCTGCCCGACCTGCGTGATGACGTTCCCTTCCGCAATCCCGCGCGATGCGGCGGGGCTTCCGGCCTCGACACGCGAGACGAGAACGCCGCGCTGATCGTCGGTCAGGGCATACTGCGTGCGGGCATCCGCATCGATCGAACTCACCGTCACCCCAAGCTCGCCCAGTGCCGCATGACGATGTTCGGGCTGATGCGTGTCCGAAGGCGGCATGTCCGGCGGCGTGGGCGACTGTCCCAGCGTAATCGGCAGCGTCTTGAGCGCCCCCTTGTGCCAGACGGTCAACTGCGCCTTCGCACCAGGCAGGATGGACGCGATGATGCGCGGCATGGTCTGGCCGGTCACGTCCTGATCGCCCACGCGGGTAATGATGTCGCCGACCTCAAGACCGGCCTTGGCAGCAGGGCCTTTCGGATCGATTTCCGAAATAAGCGTCCCCTTGCCGTTGGAACCGTCCGGCTTATGGAAATCGAGCGTCTCCGCGATGTCGTTCGTCACATCCTGGAACTTCAGCCCCATCCAGCCACGGGAGACATGCCCCGTGCGGCGGAGCTGGTCGATAATCCCGCGCGCATCATCAGCGGGAATAGCAAAGCCGATGCCGATGGAATCGCCGCCCGCACCACCATAAATCAGTGTGTTGATGCCGATGACTTCGCCCGACAGGTTGAACAGCGGACCGCCCGAGTTACCGCGGTTGATGGCCGCGTCAGTCTGGATGTAGTCGTCATACAGCCCGTGTTCGACATTTCGCCCACGCGAGGAAATGATGCCCGCCGTCACAGTCCCGTTCAGCCCGAACGGATTACCGATCGCCAGAACCCAGTCCCCGATCCGCGCCTTGTCGCTCTGCCCGAGCGGAACGGTCGGAAGCGGATGCTTCGGCTTGACCTCGAGCACCGCCAGATCGACCTGACTGTCCCGCCCCACGATCCGCGCCGGCATTTCCGTCCCGTCCTGAAGCGTCACGCTGACCTGATCCGCCCCTTCGATGACGTGGTTGTTCGTCACGATGATACCGGACGCATCGATGATGAAGCCCGAGCCCAGAGCCTGCTGCCGGCGCGGCGGCTGGTTCGGAGCCGGTTTGTGCTTCAGGTAATCATGGAAGAACTTTTCCAGCGGGGAGCCCGGCTGGAAAGGAGGCACCTGCGGACCGTCCGGATCGCTGGAATCCGGGCCCTTGTCGTCATTCTTTGACGGCTTGAGAACCGCGGATGTCGAGACATTCACGACCGAGGGAAGCAGCCTGTTCGCCAGATCCGCGAAGCTCGACGGCACGGAGCGCGGCGCCGGGGTCGGCACCGAAGACGGCTGGCTTGAGGTCGGCGGCGCGCTCTGGGCAAAGGCAGGGCTCACACTCCAGCCCCCTGCAAGGGACAGGGCCAGACCGGAAACAGCAAGACAGGCAGCACGACGGGCGCCGGAACGGACGAGCAGGTTTTTCATACCTGCACGCTAACGCAGAACGTGGTCCTTCGTCACCATCCCGCCGTTCAGGATGCGTTTTCGACCCGGTCATGCTAGGGTCAGAGTCCTTTCCGATACGATATTCCCCTGATGAGAGCCCGGCATGACTGACACCACGCCCCCCAACGACATGCCGCCCGGCTCCCCCGAGACCAATCTTCCCAGCGCCGAGACCCGCATTACCGACATCCTGAAAAGCGAGCAGGACGCCCAGGGCTCGAACGTCCTGTCCTTTGCCGCTCTGGAGAGCGTGTCGGTCCGCAACGGTCATGCCCATGTCTCGCTGGCGACGTCGCGCGACAATGCCTCGCGCGTGGAGCCACTACGGCCGCGCGTCGAAGCCGCGATTGCGAGCCTGCCGGGTATCACGGGCGCCACGCTGTCCTTCACGTCCCATCGTCCCGCAACGCCGGCCGCTGCCAATGCCCCGGCTCAGAGCGGGGGGCACCGGCCTTTCAATCTGGGCGACAAACGCCGCAATACCGCGAGCCGGCATGCGCCTGAAACGCTGCTGCCCGGCGTCAAGGCCGTCATTGCGGTGGCCTCAGGCAAGGGCGGCGTCGGCAAGTCCACCACGGCCGTCAACCTGGCGGTCGGGCTGGCCCAGCACGGCCTGAAAACCGGCCTTCTCGACGCAGACATCTATGGCCCGTCCCTGCCCCGGATGCTGGGACGCAACGCCCGCCCGGAAGTCGTGGACGGGACGATCCTGCCGATCGAAGCCTGGGGCCTGAAAAGCATGTCCATCGGCTATCTGGTGGACGAGAACCAGGCCATGATCTGGCGCGGCCCGATGGTCATGGGCGCGCTGACGCAGTTTCTGGGTGAAGTCGAATGGGGCGAACTCGACGTCCTCGTGATCGACATGCCGCCCGGCACCGGAGACGCCCAGCTGACCCTGGCTCAGAAGCTCGGCCCCAAGCTGGCAGCCGGTGGCGCCGTCATCGTCTCCACACCCCAGGATATCGCGCTGCTGGATGCACGGCGCGGCGTGGCCATGTTCGAACGGATGGAAACCCCGATCCTCGGCGTTGTCGAGAACATGTCCTATTTCTGCTGCCCGAACTGCAACCACCGCACGGAACTGTTCGGACATGGGGGCGCCAAGGCCGAAGCCGAGAAAATGGGGGTCCCGTTCCTGGCGGAAATCCCGCTTCTGGCCGATATCCGCGCAAGCGGCGATGAGGGAACCCCGATCATCCTTTCCGCACCACAGAGCGAAGCCGCACAGGCCTATACGAGGCTCGCGCAGGCTGTGGCCCGCTCCCTGTCTTCAGAACACAGCACGAAAGAACGGTCATGATCCGTCTTCTTCTCATCGGCGCCTGCCTGACACTGGGGGCCTGCTCCCAGACGGTCACGCATCGTGGCCTGTCTTCCGATGGTTACGGCTTTACGCAGGACTCACAGCATCTGCCGCCACCCGCCGACCTGATGACGCCCATCCCGCACTAAAATCCTGCGCAGGCACAGAGAATCGTTCTCCGAAGCTTGACCTGATACGCCCCGGCATGGAAAAAGCCGCACTGCTGATGCCGGGTTAGCACAGTGGTAGTGCAGCGGTTTTGTAAACCGAAGGCCGGGGGTTCAAATCCCTCACCCGGCACCAGCTTTTTCCAAAAAGCGGCCGATGCCCCGGACGACTGGAAAATGTTGTTCAAACCGGGACTTGCAGGCCGAAACTCCGGCCTTTCCAAGGCTACGGACTCCAGAAACACCCTCTGAAAATCAGTAATGCACAAGTATCGTAATCGCAGAGGGTGGAATGTGGGTATTCCCAAAATCCTCTTGACAGCTTTGTGCTGAGAATCGGATTGCACCCACGATTCGTAGATAAAATTATCAAACAAAATCAGAGATTTAGAAACAGAACTCCGAGAATCAGCCCGAATCGGAGCGCCTTAAAGAGAGACTCCAAGCCTGTGGATAACTCTGTTCGTAAAAAAATCAGCAGCTGATGTGATGAGAGTCACACGAATTCGGTCTGAATCTCTCAAAAAGCCCGCGCAAATAAAAGAAGACAAGAAAATCTGTTTTTACCTGACGTTTACAGTCTCAAATATTTTACGACGCAGGCCAGAAAAAATGAATGGCCAGAGATGTCAGAACAAGAGCAATAGCTATTGCCGTCCACAGAAATAGATTTGGCGTTCTTTCTGGTACATCTTCGACTGGATTGGCCGCCTGTGCTTCTCTGGCGGCGAGCATCAGGCGTTCGAGATCGTTTCCGGCTGGTCCCGGAGCGGGATCAGGATGCGCCATCCAGAACCGCCACCATTTCCGACCACTCGCGCTTGGTCAGGCCGGAATTTTCCTGCGTGACCGTTTCACCGGCCAGACGGCGGCGCACCACCTTCAGCATACCGGCAGAAAGCGTGAAGGCGCCGAGACGATATTCCTCGAAGGCCGCTGCCGTTGCCGGAACCCACGCCTTGAGAATCTCGATCATCTTTTCCGCATAGACGCGGATTTCATACTGCGCGTGCGGATCAACCCGCAGGGCTAGGAAGTGCATCAGATTGTGCAGATCGATCTTCCAGTACCACTGGGTATAGGTGTTCAGAGTCAGGTTGATCCGCGCGAGCTCACGCGCCAGACCTGTGCCTTCCGGATTCAGAAGGCTTTCGTAGTCATCATAGCACTGGCTGGCATCGCGGCGCAGGATCTCCAGAACCTGATGCGCCGTATCGGCATCCAGAGCGTCGCTCCGCCCCTGCCGGTTCGAACTGCTCTGTGCGGCGACCTGATCCATCGCCGGCAGATAGAACTCGCGGTCCAGAATGGAATAGCGCGCCGAATACTCATTCACGCTCGCCATGCGATGACGGATCCACTGACGTGCCACGAAGACGGGCAGCTTCACATGGAACTTGATCTCGCACATCTCGAACGGTGTCGAATGACGGTGACGCATCAGATAGCGGATCAGCCCCGCATCCTCGGACACTTTCTTCGTCCCGCGGCCGTAAGACACCCGCGCAGCCTGCACGACCGCACCATCATCGCCCATATAGTCGACGACGCGCAGGAAACCATGATCCAGCACCTCGAAAGGTGTAAAAAGCAGGTTTTCCATCGCCGCCACGGTCGGACGGGAGGTCAGCTGGGGTTCGCTGCGCTGCGCTTCGATTTCAGCGCGCTGTTCGGATGTCAGTGCCATGGCGGCGGCTTTAGCATGGGCTTTTGACCGGCGTCATCCGAATGAATCGGATTGACACGATTCCGGAGGCTTAATTTTTTTCATCCCCGCCTTTTCCCTTGCGACCGGACACGCGCACTCCTATGTTCAGCAGTGCAAGGGGTTCGTCCCCGGCTATGGCGATAAACGGTAAGTGAAATAAGTGTTGTGGACCCGGGGGCAGTGCCCGGCGTCTCCACCAAAAACAACCCCTCGCAAAAGGGGTCTGTGGGGACGAAACAGGCTCGACACGCATGGTAAAGACTTATCTTTTGCCCGGCATTGTACCACCGTCATCGGGCTAAACTTACAAGTGCCAACGATAACTCAGAGGTGCTCGCTGTCGCTGCATAAGCGATAAGCGCGGTTCGGGAGGGCACCGGGCAACAGAAGCCCTCCCACCTCATCATGTCCCCGACATTCACAGCAAAGACGGCTTGCCATCCGCGCCCGTCTGTCGCATCCCTGAGCAAGTTGACCGAAACATCAGGCTTGCGACCATGAGCGACGACGATCACAACGGCCAGGACGGCTTCGAGCACGAGCTTCCCGAGAGCCTTCTCCCTTATGATGACTGGGTGGAAGACGCCTATCGTGAAGTCATGCTGCGTGCGATCGAGCATGTCGCGGCTGAAGGCCTGCCGGGCGCCCACCACTTCTATCTGACGTTCCGCACGAACCGCCCGGATGTCATCATCCCGGCCCGTCTGCGGGCGCAGTATCCCGAAGAGATGACCATCGTCCTTCAGCACCAGTTCTGGGATCTGGCGCTGGACCGCGAGAAGAACGTGATTTCCGTTGGCCTGTCCTTCGGCGGCGTTGGCAGCATCCTGTGCATCCCGGTGAACGCCATCACGGCTTTTGCCGATCCCCATATCCGCATGGCACTGCGCTTCAGCCATTCCCCGCTGGAGGAGGATGAAGACGTCGAGATCCCTGAAGGCGCCGTAGAGCCGGACGATATTGATCCCGCCCACCATCCTGACGTCCAGCCGGAAACGGCTTCGTCCGAAGACGTGAAGAAAGATGCGGAAGTCGTCAGCCTGGCCGCATTCCGCAAGCGGCCGCCGACCTGAGCATCCGCCCTGCGGGATTTCGAAAACGGATTGGCCAGACAGTGTTTTTCCGGCCTATACTGGCCGGAACGTCGCTCTCATGAGGGATCCCCATGCGCTTTACCGTCGATCGCCTTGACCATATCGTGCTGACCGTCCGGGACCGGACCCTGTCTGCGTCCTGGTATCAGCGTGTTCTGGGGATGGATATCGACGAATACGGCCGCAACAACCGTGTGGCCCTGAGCTTTGGCGGCCAGAAGATCAATCTGCGTCCCGAAGGCTCGGAAGGCTGGGAAACGGCAGGCGATGCCGCGCCGGGAACGTCAGACCTGTGCTTTACGACAGCCATCGCCAGCGAACATATCGTCCGGCATCTGGAAAAATGCGGGGTGGAGATCGTCGAAGGCCCGGTGGCGCGTCTGGGGGCGCTGGGTCCGATCACGTCCGTCTATTGCCGCGACCCGGACGGCAATCTGATCGAACTCGCCTCCTATAACGGCTGAGGGCGGCAGAGCGCACGCCCCGCCGCCCGCTGGGTCACCAGTTCTTGGAAATCAGCCAGAACTCTTCGGAGGTCAGCGTGATGGCATTGCAGTCCTTCGTTTCGGCCGCAGCCTTGGCGAGGGCGTGAATGCGCTCGATCATGATCGTCTTGCGCTGGTGAGCCTCGGACGTTTCCTTGACGGTCGATAAGGTCTGCAGAGCGGACTCGGACGCTTTGGCGACGCGCGCGGCGTCAATGGCGGCATAAGACATGAACTGTCTCCCTGAATGTCAAAACCGGGAGGCAGCCTACTCCACGCGGGATCGGATACCAACTCCGCCGCCACCGCATTGCCGCAGCACACCCTAGACGGGCGTTGCCGCCACCGCTGCCTCATAGGCGTCCAGCACGTCTGCAGCCGGCCCGTCCATGCGGACTTCCCCGCTCTCCATCCAGATGATGCGCGTGCACCATTGACGCAGAACCGTCAGGGCATGGGATGTCACGACCAGGATTTCAGCCGCATCGACCATCCCTTCCAGCCGCGCGCGGGCCTTGTCCTGGAACTTCTGGTCACCGGCCATGAACCATTCATCCATCAGCAGGATGCGGGAGCGCGGCACCGTTGCCAGCGCGAACCCCAGCCGGATGGACATGCCTGAGGAATAGAGCCGCACCGGAAGATCGAAAAACGCCCCCAGATCGGAGAACGCCTCTACATCCTTTTCCAGTTCCTGCGTTGCAGTCCGGCTCAGCCCCATCCGGCAGGCGAAAAGCTGGATGTTTTCCCGCCCCGTGAGTTCGCTGTTCATCCCGGCTTTCGGATCGATGAGGGCATGGGTATCGCCTTCGATATCCAGGATCCCATCATCCGTTTCATAAATCCCGGCCAGAACACGCAGCAGCGTCGATTTGCCCGCGCCGTTATGCCCGACAAGGCCGACTCTTTCCCCCTCCCCAATCGTAAAGCTGACTTTGGAGAGAGCCTGGACTTCCACGACCTCGGTTGCATTACCGCTCATCCGCATCCGGCCGCCGACCGCTTCCGTCTTCCCGGCCACAGTGCTTCGGGCGCGGGACAGCAGGGTCTTTTTCAGAGAGCGGGAGCCGCCATGGAGTACGGGGAAAGACAGGGAGAGGTCTTCAAGGCGGATATGGGCCATGGCGTCAGATCCAGAAAACCAGGCGCGACCGCACCCGGATGAATGACCGCACCGCAATCAGCCAGAACACCACGCTGGTGGCCAGCGCAATGCCCCAGATCTGCAGGGACGGCGCATGCCCCAGAAGAGGCTCGCGCACGATTTCCAGCAGCGGATAGAACGGATTGTACAGCAGATAAGCCGCCCTGGGCCCGAGCTGCTGCGGCATCCAGATGACCGGCGTGACATAGAACACGATCTGCAGCAGCGCGCCGATGATCGGTGCAACATCGCGGAAACGCGCGCAGAGCGAACCGAACAGCATGCAGGCCGCAAAACCGTCCAGACCCCACAGCACAAGCGCGGGGATCGCAAGAAGGGCGTCCATCCCCGGCCAGAGATGATAGAGGGCAAACACGCCAAGCGGCACGACGATGTTGTGGGCGAAGACGATTGCGTTGCGCACCACGACCCGCACCGCATACAGCAGGAACGGCAGCCGAACGGACCGCACCATGTCCTCGGCATCAAGGAAGCAGGTGCAGGATTCCTGGATCAGGCTGGAGAACCCGACGCTCCACAGGGTAAGCGACAGCGACAGGAACGGCAGATAGGACGCAAGCTGCATGTGAAACAGCTTGCTGTAGAGCACCCCCATCGAGGCGACCATCAGGGCAGAGGTAATGGTCAGCCAGAACGGCCCCAGTGCGGACCCACGGTACCGGAGCCGGATATCGAGCCAGCCCAGCCTGACACCCAGCCTCCACAGACGCCGTGTTTCCTTCCAGTCAGCCCAGGCCCGGGCCGCAGGACTGCCCCGCAGAGCGTCACGACTGACCTGCCTGTGCGGCGCATCGTTACGTGCGACATCTGAAGCTGGAGAAGGTACACTCATATCGTCCGCCTACCCGATCCCCCCACCCCCGGCAAGAAGGCGGGCGGGGGAAGTTCATATTCGGGAAATGAATCTCCGCTACACTCCTTTCCGTAAGCCGTTCCCTATCAGAAAATCTGTTCTGCAGAGCCCTTTTTCCTAGTTTCGCCGTAATCCCCGTGTATGCTTGTCACATTGAGACAAGTTTTCCTCAGGTGCCCAGACCCGATGCCCAGACCCGTCTTTCCGTTCCGGACCACTGTCCGCACCCTGTCTCTCATCCGTGCGGGTGCTGCTTTGGGTCTGGTCGGACTGCTCGCCGCCTGCGCCGGCAACAATGCTGACATGGGCGGCGGATCGGAGCTTCCAGTTTCACAGGAAGCGGCGAATTACCGCGCCCACGCAAAATCCTATTATGCTCCCCCCGGCCCGCCCAGTGATCCCTGGGGGCCGTACATCCAGGAAGCCTCCAACCGCTTTGATGTGCCCGAGGCCTGGATCAGGGCCGTCATGCAGCAGGAATCCGGCGGGCACCTTTTCGATCATAACGGCAATTTCATCACCTCGGTTCCCGGCGCCATGGGTCTTCTTCAGCTCATGCCGCCAACCTATGACGACATGCGCCAGCAATACGGGCTTGGCGAAGATCCTTACGATCCGCACGACAACATTCTCGCAGGGACGGCCTATCTCCGGCAGATGTATGACATCTACGGATCGCCCGGCTTTCTCGCGGCCTATAATGACGGGCCGGGAAGCCTCGACCGCTATCTCCGCCGGGGCCGCGCCCTGCCCCGTGAAACGCGCCGCTATGTGGCTGCCATCGGCCCGCATATCGCTGGCATCACGCCACACAATCGCTCCGCGGCCGACCTTCTGGTCGCCCAGCATGATCCCAACTCCCAGGTCATGCTGGCCCAGAACACACAATCGGCAGACATAGCCCCAGTGACCTCGGCTTCTGAGCGAGCAGCCGTCAGCGCGGCATGGAATCACAGGGAAGCCGCCGACACATCTTCTGCCGACACATCTTCTAATGATTCAGATTCGGATACCTCGGTCACGACGCCCCAGACGGCTCCGGTCCAGGTCGCATCCGCCACAGGCTCCGAAGCCCCAGCGAGCATCAGCGCAGCCTGGGCCGCGCGTGGCTTTACACAGACACCTGCCCCACCCGCCGTCAGACAGGTTTCCGTTCCCGATGATGAGGTCGCGGACAACCGGGTTACAGCGCAGGAAATCCCGATCGGGCATCACCTGCAGCCTCAGCCGATCATGGCCGTCATGCCAGCCAGCCGGGTGCAGCCCCGCATTTCCCTTCCGGCAGTTTCCGCTTCGTCCAGAGCGGCAACGGGCAACTGGGCCATTCAGGTCGGCGCCTTCGCCAATGCGAAGCAGGCAGGCATCGCCACCGCCGAAGCCCACAGCAAAGGTGGTGTCGTGGTGGCCTCGGCCCGATCGCAGGTTGAAAGCGTGAAGGGGGGACGGTCGCATCTCTATCGCGCCCGCCTGACCGGTCTGACGCATGAAAATGCAGTTGCAGCCTGTCGCCGTCTGTCGCACGGTTCTCCGTGCGTTGTGGTTCCGCCCGGCGCATATTGATCCGTTTTCCGGGCCTTTCCGCCCGCTTTTCTGACAGGGATACACCACCCCGATGCGCCGCTTTTCTGCAACGACCGCTTTCTGCGCTGTCGCCCTCGCCGGCGCCCTGACCACCGCTCCAGCGCATGCTGCCCTTGAAACCGGCACCCATGCCCCGGATTTCTCCGCTTCTGCCAGTCTCGGAGGACACGAATTCACCTATCATCTGGCCGATGCGCTCAAGACCGGGCCCGTCGTCCTGTATTTCTATCCGGCAGCCTTCACCAAAGGCTGCACGATCGAAGCCCATGAGTTCGCGGATGCCATCCCGGACTTCAAGGCACAGGGCGCCACCGTCATCGGCATTTCCATGGATCCGATCGACAAGCTGAACCGTTTCTCGGTCAGTGAGTGCCGTAGCGTTTTCCCGGTCGCAGCCGATCCGACCGGCAAGATCACCCTCAGCTATGCCGCCAAGATGCCCCTGCTCCACATGGCAAGCCGCACCTCCTATGTCATCGCGCAGGATGGCCATATCGCCATGAGCTACGCCTCGATGTCTCCTGACGAGCACGTTTCGCGCGCCCTGGCCGCGGTAAAGGCCCTGAAACAGCATCCGTGAGTACCCGTTCTTCGTCCACAGGTCCGGACCTGTTCGGGCAGCATCATGTTGGCGATTCACGCCCGCTTAAGCTAGCTGATGACATCACCAGCACGGCAATCTACGGCGGCCCGCAGGACTGTTACCGTTACACCCTGCGCCGCGTCTGGGACGAAAACCGTCCCATGATCATGTGGCTGATGATGAATCCGTCTGTCGCGACCGAGTTCGGTGACGACCGGACAGTCGCCAAGTGCCAGCGCTATGCACGCGCCTGGGGCTATGGCGGGATGTTCGTAGGCAACAGCTTTGCCTATCGCTGCACGGACCAGAAACGGCTGCTGGAGGTGCCCGATCCTGTCGGGCCGGACAACGATGCCCATCTGCTGGACATGGCCCGGCATGCCGATCTTGTCATCCTGGCTTACGGCTCTCCACAAGCCAGGGGCCTACGCGCACGCGGGACGGAAGTCGCCCGAATGCTTGCCCATCACGGCATTAAGGTGACGGCGCTGCGTCTAAGCAAAAGCGGGCGTCCGGAACACCCGCTTTACCTGCCCTCGGCCCTCACTCCGCAACCGCTCGACCCGGATATGCTGGACTGAGCGGCGCTTTTGGCGGGACGCGAGCCTGCCTCAGTTCCCGGCCTTGTCCGGCTCATGAATACTCCAGACGAGTACCACATGCTGGTCATGGTTGGGATAAGTTGCCTGAGGCTGGATTGAAGCGGAAGCGTTCTTGCTCTTGTACAGGGCCTGAATGGCCTGCATGTCCGCGGACAGAAGCTCGTTCGTGACAGGGGCGCCAGCCCGAAGCTTTGTCGCCGCTTCCAGATCAGCGGTCGAAACCTTCCTGTTCCCCTGGAACTCCACCTTGTCGAGCACCAGAGCGGTCGGAGTCGGTGCGCCTGCAGCCTGCTCCTCGATGACCAGTTTGACGGAGACGGCCTTGCCGGAAATTCGCAGCTGTTCTCCGAGGCTGACCCCCACCTGCCGGGCCGAATAAAGATCGCCCACACGTTTCTGGGCCGCAGCCAGTTCATCGCGCGTGACCATGTCGCCCGCGTGATGACCGAATGCCTGAAGAATATCCGCCGTCGCAACGCGGCTGTTTCCCTGAACAGCGACCGTCATCAACTTTAGTGGAACAGTTGGCGCCGGGATGGCGGCATGAGCCTGCTCAGTGATAATCATTTCCGTAGCAGGAACCACGGCAAGCGAAACGCCAAGAAAACTCCGGGCCAGCAGGGAGCGAAGGGATATCTGGCAATCTCCTGTAATGAAAAAAATGAGAAATTCTCTGACTTTTACGCTACAGGACTTCCCTGCTTTGGCAAATCTTCCTTTGAACCCGGTCGAAGCAACATCTTCCGGACCGATGCGTTCATTACCCTCGAACCCCGGCAGCGCCTTCTTTTCGACGCCTTTCTTCCAATACTGGCGCCTCGGGTCCCATTCTGCCCCTGACAGATCTTCAGGGATACACCGCTCTCAGCAGTTCTGGACCACCACCAGGCTCCCGTTTCACCAACTTCCTTGCAAAGGCCCCGCCCGCTTCATGCCTGTACTCGCTTCTTTCGCCCGGACTTCTTCCCGAATCCGTTCCGAACACCTGCGGTCTGTCCTGATGGGGCTTTTTTCCGTTTCCATGCTGGCCGGCACGGTCGAGCGCGCGCAGGCGCAGTCCGATCCTGACCCCAACAGCGCCCGCAACCGCGTTTCCAGAGCCGCTGCCCTGTCGTCTCCTGCCCCCCAGAACAGTGAAACACCGGCCAATGGTGGCAGCAACACGCCCATCATGCAGAACACCGTCTCCGGTTTCGCCCAGACGCAAGGAGACCCGGGGCCTTACTTTTCCGCCCCCATGGGAACACAGCATTTCCTGGGAGACTGGGGTGGCGTGCAGCCGTGGCTCCTCAAGCGCGGCATCCACCTCATGGCCGCCATCAACGAGGAATTTGCCGGCAATTTCACGGGCGGCAAGGAGCGTGCCTATTCCGACGCCGGACAGTTCGGCATCGAACTGGATATCGACTGGGACAAACTTGCTGGCGTACGGAATTTCTGGACGCATACCCTGATCGTCAACGGTCATGGCCAGAGCGTCTCCCGCAATTTCGGCGATTCCATCGCAGGCGTGCAGCAGATCTACGGTGCCCGAGGCAACGTGGTAGCCCACATGGTCGCGATGTATGGCGAGATGTCCTTCGTTCATAACCGCATCGATGTCAGCGCAGGCTGGATCCCGGTCGGCAGCTTCTTCGCCGCATCCCCGCTGTTCTGCGATTTCATGAACGTCGCGATGTGCGGCAATCCGGCGCCGAACAAATATACGGAAGGCAACCGCGACTGGCCGTCGGGCAATCTGGGCGCGGTCGTCCGGGCCATGCCGACCATGGACACCTATATCATGGCAGGTCTCTTCGCTGTCAGCCCACATTCCTATAACGGCGGCATCTCGGGCTGGTCCTGGGCGCAGTCGGGCCTTGGCAAGTTCTCCACGCCCGTTGAAATCGGCTGGACTCCGCGCTTTGGCCACAACCATCTCCAGGGCCATTACGTCATCGGCTATTCCTACGACAACTCGCGCTATCTGAACCTGTACGAGGACATTCACGGCAATTCCTGGCAGGCCACGGGACAGCCCCGCCGCTATGAGGCAGGCCGTAACAGTGCATGGCTCATCCTCGACCAGATGCTGGTCCGCAATGGCCCTGGCAATACGAACGGGCTGATCGCCATGGGTGGCGCGATGTACAGCGATGGCAAGACCGTCGCGATGCGTGATCATGAATGGGCCGGTCTGGTCGACACCGGCTCCGCCTGGGGCCGGCCGCTCGATACGGTCGGCGCGATGTACCAGCACTTCGACATGAGCCACACGGCGGCCCTGCAGCAGGAAGCATCGCTGGCCCTTGGCCTGCCCTATCAGGACAACCAGTGGGGCGCGGTCTATGGCCCGCAGAGCCATGAGAACGTGTACGAACTCTTCTATTCCGCGCATGTCGCCCGCGCGATGGCGATCCAGCCGGACTTCCAGTACATTCAGCGCCCGAGTGCTACGACGACTTTCCATGATGCCGCCGTTCTGGGCGTTCAGTTCACCGTCGTACTCTGATACACGAAACAGACTAGCTTTTCTGCGGAGCGGGGCCTGAACGGCCCCGCTTTTTTGTATCCTGATACATTTGGCAATCACAATTTAATTGCGAATAACTCGCATTATCGCGATAACCCGGTACACTGTCTATTGTTTCGAGGTTTCCGTGCGCGCATCGTTTTCTGTCCCGTTCTCACGCCCCCTTCGGGCTGCGCGCCTGTCCTGCCTGCTCCTGGCAGGAACAGCCTTTCCCGTTCTCGCGGCTGACCCCGTTCCGACCACGGCTACCGCCACAACACCCAAGACCAAGCCCGCAACCAAACCTGCCAGCGCTGCAGAGCAGGTCACGCCGGACGAGGAAATCATCGTCCGGGCCAGAAAGCGGGACCAGATGCAGGTCAGCAGCGGCGGACAGCTCGGCGCTCTGGGCAACAAGAAAGGTCTGGATGTTCCGTTCAACATCCGCAGCTATAATTCCAGCCTGATCCTGAACCAGCAGTCCCAGACACTGGGCGAGGTGCTGGAAAACGATCCGTCCGTCCGCACAACCTTTGGTTATGGCAATTTCTCGGAAATGTTTGTCATCCGCGGTTTTGCCGTGGACGGAGACGACGTGTCGATCAACGGGCTGTATGGCATCACGCCCCGTCAGCTCGTCTCGCCCGAACTATATGATCAGGTGCAGGTCCTCAACGGCGCAAGCGCGTTCCTCAATGGCGCAGCACCGAGTGGATCGGCCATTGGCGGCAACATCAACCTGCTGTTCAAACATGCGACAAATGCCCCCCTTACCCGCATCTCGGGCGACTACACCAGCAGTGCCATGGGCGGAGGCAGCATTGATGTCGGACGGCGTTTCGGCGAGGACAAGGCCTTCGGGGTGCGGCTGAACGTCGCGGGCAAGAGCGGCGAGGATTCCGTCACGGATGAATACCGGCATTCCACAACCCTCGGTGCGGATTTCGACTGGCATGACCGCAGCAACCGCACCCGCATCACCATGGATATCGACTACGAGAACCAAGGCGTGAATGGTGGTCGTCCGGCAATTTTCCTTGGCAGCGCCGTCACGTCTGTCCCGCGTCCCGCTGCGCCATCACATAATTTCGGTCAGCGCTGGGCCTATAATAACCTGAACTATGTCTTCGGCATGCTGAACATCGAGCATGACCTGACAAAGAACGTCACGCTCTATGGTGCGTTCGGAGCCCTGACCAGCAATGAGAAGGGCAACTATTCGAGCCCGACCGTTACCGACCCCACTACCGGCGCAGGAACGGCAGGTGCGATGTACGTGCCTTACGATCAGACCAACGAGAGCACGCGCGCAGGTGTCCGCGCCCATTTCCGTACCGGCCCGATCCGCCATGAGATCAACGCAGGCGGCTCCGGCCTGTGGGAAGACAGCGCCGCTGCCTATGCGATGACCCTTACATCCCATGCAACCAACATCTACAACACGCCACAGTTTGCCACCCCGGCCGAAACCTATGCCGGTGGCGTCGTCAACGACCCGCAGACGATTGATCGCACGCGCCTGTACAGCCTGTTCTTCTCGGACACGATGTCCTTCTTCCATGACCGCGTCGCCCTGACAGGGGGCTTTCGCTACCAGAACATGCTCATCAATGGCTACGCCTACAGCAAGACCGGACAGGGCGCGATGAGCAGCCATTATGACCAGGACGCCATCACCCCGGTCGTCGGGCTGGTCATCCACCCGACACGCAGGACCTCGCTGTACTTCAATCGGATCGAAGGGCTTTCACAGGGACCGACCGCAACCGGCAACGTAGTCAATCTTGGCGAGATCTTCCCGCCCTACAAATCCACCCAGTATGAAGTCGGCGCGAAATACGACACGGGCCGCTTCAGCGCTGCCCTCGCAGTCTATGAGATTTCGCAGCCCAATGCCTATTCCGTGGCGGTCGGCAATACGGGGGAATTCGCGTACCGTGAAGACGGGTTGCAGCGCAATCGTGGCATTGAGCTGACGCTCAACGGCGAAATCCTGCCCGGCCTGCGCTTCAATGGCGGCGGCACCGTCATTCAGGCGGATCTGCGCCATACGGCAGGCGGCCTGCAGGACGGCAACACGGCCATCGGCGTGCCGAACTATACGATTAACGGCAATCTCGAATACGACCTGCCGTTCCTCAAGGGCGCCACGGTCGTGGGCCGCGTGGTCAACACGGGCAAGCAGTGGGTCAACACGGCCAACACGCTGCACATCCCGGTCTGGACACGCTTCGATCTGGCAGGGCGCTACACTTTCGTGACGCATCATACGCCGGTCACGCTGCGCTTCGGCGTCGATAACCTGGCCAATACGCGCTACTGGTCTTCGGCCTTCAACGGATACCTGCTGCAGGGTATGCCCCGCACCTTCAAGTTCTCCTTCACGACGGATCTGTAATCCGCCTCAGACCGCCGAAAACGAAAAACGCGCCCTCCCCTGCGGAAGCGGCGCGTTTTTCATGTCCGGTCTTCCGATCAGCAAAGATCAGAACGTAATACCCGTCTCGAAATCCAGAAGCAGCGGGTTCTTGTAGCGGTTCGTGCCGCCCGTGCTCCAGATATACTGCGCACCCGGCCGGATCACGAGCCAGGGCGTCGGGCGCCAGCCATAGTTCAGCTCCAGCGCATGCTCGCCGGACGGCTTGTAGATATCAGTCCCACCGGCAGCCTGAATCTGGCGCACCCAGTTCGTCAGCTTCGGGTTCACCCACAGCATCTTCATGCCGATGCTGATTGTATCGTTCGGACGGCTGCGGAAGGTGCCCTTGCGGGTCACGCCCCAGGTGATGAAATACGGTGCGACGGACGTACGCGGATCACCCCAGGTGAAGGATGTGAACAGCGTCGTGCCGCGGTTCGGGTCGGCTTCATCGCGCTGAAGCATCCGGTCGAACTGGAACCAGCCACCAAACCGGCCGCGAACCTTTTCACTCGGCGCCGAAATCAGGTACTGCGCCGGCACACCAAAACTTCCGAGATGGGAGTAGACGTCGCTGACTTCGGATGTGTCCCAGTATCCGCCAATCTTGATGTTGGTCTGGAGCGGACCGCTGTAGTCGTCCTTGCCGCCCTGATGCCAGCCGAGCTGGAACGGCAGATAGGTGCCGGTCGCATCATGAAGATTCAGCTTCCAGCCGTTATGCGTATTCGAGATCGTCGGATCGACCGAATATGCGCCGAACTGCACCAGGTAATGGTCGTTTCCGGCCGGATAGAACTTCACCCAGGCACCGGGATGGGCCGTCGGATACCAGCCATAGCCCGAGTTCATCGCAATGGACTGCGGCATGCCGCAGATCGCATTCGATTCGAACTGGCAATACTGGCTCATGCCCCAATAGACTGAAGACTGCTCGAAGTCGTTTTCGGTGTTGATCTCACCGACCTCGGTCGTGACGTATTTGTTCCAGGGCATTTCCCAGGACAGACGCGTCAGACGCACCGTCTCACCCGAGCCGAAAATCTGCTGCGGGCTATCCATTGCCGGAAGCGTAGCCCCGATACCCAGACCCTGACGCGCCGTGATCAGCGTATGGAACATGCCCAGATTCAGGCCGGTCAGCTTCTTGAGGTTGAAGTCGATATTGATGCCGAACTCATCCGCATAACGCACGGCCTTGGTCTTGCCGCCCATCGGATTGCCAGCGCTGTCTTCAAGATAGTGCCCGCCGATATTGATGCCCTTGTCGGTCAGCCAGGTGCGCCAGCCACCCCAGTCACCCGTCATGGTGCTCTGGGTCAGCCAGTCATGGAACGATGCCGGGAAGAAACGGTTCTCCGTCGTATCGGAGGTTTTCGCTGCGGTCTCGACGCCTGTCTGTGTCGGAGCCGGTTTGACCAGCAACGGAACCGGAGAAATGGATTTTGTCCGGATCTGCGGGGTACCCATGGTCGCCGTGCTGGTTCTGGCGGCAGCCTTCTGGTGGCCGTCCACAACGCCGGCCGGTGTCGTCTGTGCGTGGCCAACGGCAGTAATGCCGGGAAGCACCGCTGTCATGGCACAGGCCGTCAACAGCGCTTTCGTCCAATCCTGCCCGAACTTCCCCATCTTCCAAACTGTCTCCCTGTGACACCATTGCAGCCGCCAGGCGCACGGTCCTGCGGCTGGCCACTGTCATACAGTCCGGAAACGGTCCAGAATAGAGCGGGGAAGACCTCTGTTTTCGTAATATGCCTTTCGCGACACGATCCTGAAGCGGGACGTCAAATTTTTATCCGGAGATTTCTCCCGGATTACAAAAAGTTTAACGCTACAGTTTCCGGGACTTATTCGCCGATCACAGTTACGTGTTCCCGGTCCCATCGCCGAGTCAGGGGCTCAAGGCAGAGTAGTATCACGACCAGCCCCGCTGCGATTTCACACAGCGTCCGGAAAAGCCCCGCATACAGTGAAGCGCCCCCGCCCCCGGCGATCACTTCCGGAGACAGGGCGGCCTGATTGGCGATGAGGCTGCCTACGTACATGGCAATTCCCCACAGCAGGTAGAGCGCGCCCATCATAAAGCCACTCAGCCGGGCGGGGGAGTAACAGGCGACGACGGCCAACCCCAGCCCGATTGTCAGCAGTTCGCCCAAAGACAGGCAACCATATCCCACCACCATGACCCAGGGAGACACCAGCCCGTCTGCATGGGCGGCGGCTGTCCACCATACTGCAAATCCAAGCGCGACCATTGCATAGCCAAGGATCATCTTGCGGGCATGGGAGGTCTGCTTCTGCTGTTGTCCCATCCGGTTATAGAGGAACGCCAGCAGGGGACTGAGCGCCATGATCCAGAGGGAATTGAGAACCTGAAACTGCCCCGCAGACATATGAAACAGCGTCACGCTGCCAATACGGTAGTCTCCCGAAACACCCCGCAGGGCAAACAGTGTCAGGGATGTCATCATCTGCTGGTAGAAAACGAGATAGATCGTCCCCTGCAGACATAGCAGATAGGTCAAACGCAGCCCCGGACGCTCGGTCTGAGGTGCTCTCACATAGAGCGCAACCCAGATTGCTGCCAGCCCCGCCCCTGCCGCAATCACGCACAGACGCGCCAGCGTATCGCTGCCCAGAATCCAGGCATTGAAGGCAGTCAGAAGGGCAAGACCGCCCGCAACCAGTCCGAACCGGGACAGCGGGACCGACTGTTTTTCCGAAACCGGCGTCGTCGGCTCAAGCCAGCTGGAGCGCAGCATATAATAGAGCAGCCCGATCCCCAGTCCGACCGCACAGGTCGCAAAAGCGACCGGCGCCCCGTAATGAATCTGAAGCCACGGCGTAAGCAGCATGGAGACGGTCGAACCGACATTGACGGACATGTAATACAGCGTGAAAGCTGCATCGAGCGCGGCATCATCACCCTTGTAGATCCGACGAACCAGATTGCCGGCATTAGGCTTGAACAGGCCGTTTCCCGTGGAAATCAGGGCCATCGCCACCAGCAGCAGCGTGTGGGACTGCAGCGCTGCGGCCAGAAAGGCATAGCCACAGGTCAGGGACAGGGCCCCCATGACCATTGCCCGCCGCGCACCCAGCACGCGGTCGCCGATGACGCCACCGATGACAGGCGTGATGTAGGTGAGCGCTCCGAAAGCGCCCATCATAAGATTGGCGGCCGCATCGGCCATTCTGAGCTGCTCGACCATGAAGAGCGTCAGGACGGCCTGCATGCCGTAATATCCGAACCGCTCCCACAGTTCGATGGCCAGAACAACGGTAAACGCCCTGCGGCGCAGTCCCGGAGTGGAAGCCCCGGCCGGAGAAAAAGAGGAAGCGGTCATGCAGAACCCGTCAGAAACCAGAAGACGGGCCACATCTTAGGGCAAATGCCACTCTCCGGCGAGAATCAGTGCGTGCGTACTGATGATGCCCAGAACCATCACGAAGATCAGCGCCACAATACCGCCGATGATGTCACTCCACGGCCATTCCGGCAGTCTCGACCGGACGCGACGCACCATCCCCATGTCTTCAGCTCTCCTGCTGGCTGAAGAAGGCCTCCAGCTCGGGGGAAACAGTACCGATATGAACCTGCAACGTCACCAGCAGATCACCGGCCGGATGCTTTTTATCGCCCCCGATCCCTCGTCCGGACAGACGCAGGACCTTGCCGCTGTCGGAATGCTTGGGAATTTTGACCGAAACATCGCCCTTGGGGGTCGGAACGGCGATCTTGCCGCCCAGAATGGCCGTTTTCAGGTCGAGGTTCTGGGTGATGCGCAGATTGCGCCCCTCACGGACATACCGGCTGTCGGGCGTGACCGTGATCGTCAGAAGCGCGTCACCCGGCACACCCGGCTGCCCGTCCATTCCCGGACGACCCGGCGCCCCCTTGCCACGCACGCGCAGGGTCTGGCCATCTTCTACCCCTGGCGGAATACGGACCTCGGTATGCCCGCCCTCGCCCAGTGTCAGATCCAGGGACGTCCCCAGAACAGCCTGCTGGAACGAGATCGTCACCGCATAGCGGCGATCGGAGCCCTTGGACGCACGACGCCCGGCCGAACCGCCCGGCTGGAAATCGCCGCTAAAGCCGCCCCCGAACATGTCCGAAAAGAAAGAGCCGAGATCTTCCTGACTGAAACCGCCCTGGAAGCCCTGTGCGCCCCCGCCCGGACCGCCAGGGGCATACCCGCTGCCGCCAAAGCCACCGCCGAACGGTCCGCGTTCCTGACCGTCGGCATCGATCTCGCCACGATCGAAACGCGCGCGCTTTTCCTTGTCGCCGACGATGTTATAGGCCTGCCCGACCGCCTTGAAGCGCTCTTCGGCCTTCTTGTCGTCCGGATTGTGATCCGGATGGTACTGCTTGGCCAACTTCCGATACGCGCTGCGGATTTCCTTGTCCGTCGCCGTTTTCGCAACGCCCAGTACCGAATATGGGTCGCTCATGTCATCTCCCCGTCTTCTTCAGGTCCCTCATCCAGCAGGGAAATCAGGACCGCAATGACTTCATCCTGCGGGAACCCGGCCCGCACACCGTCTGAGATCAGGGCCTGCAGCTTCGGGCGAAGATAATCCTCTGCGGGATGTCCGTCGTCTGCCATTTCTGATCCTCCGTTATTCCCAGATGTGTGATCGCACGGGGCTGGGGTCAATGTTTCAGAACAAACTCTGCAATATCAGACACTACTGCACCATCCAGCGGAAGTGATCCATCCGCAGCCGGAGCCACACCAAGATCCGCCAGCGGATGGATCACATTCGGCAGCAGAACAACCTGCGCCTTCGGATCAGCCGCCTTCAGCAGCGGCAGGTCTTCAGTTGCGCTGACCTGACGATCCGCCGCCCCCTGCATGATCAGAACCGGCCCACGATAAGCCCTGAGCAGAGCGACGGGGTCATGATGGAAAAGATCGATCATGTAGTCCTGAACGGCTGAATGAAACAGCTGACGCAATCCCGGATGCAGCGTCTGGACATCCACATGATGCCCGGCTTCGAGCGCATCAATCGCCCCGTCGATCTGCGGCAGCACCGTCTGCGCAGAGGGCACGGCATGAAACTGACCACGCAGCACTTCACCCAGAGGTCGACCTGCGGTGGACAGAAGGATCAGTCCGCAGATATCGGCCTGGCCCTGCGCAGCAGCCAAGGCGACAAGCCCACCCTCACTATGTCCTGCGAGCCAGACACAGCGTACACCGGCCTTACGCCGGATAACGGCAATCCAGTTCCGCACATCGGTGGCATAGTCCGCAATCGTGACGTGATTACCGTCCGCTACGGCCTGTTTGCTGCCGAACATGCCGCGCTTGTCGATCCGGACGGAAGAAATGCCGCGTCTCGCCAGCCCATCCGCAATCTGCCGCAGTGTGGCAGGTTTTGGCCCCAGAGCCGAGTTTCCATCCCGGTCCGTTGGCCCGGAGCCCGGAATCATCAGAACGACGGACGTACCGGACCCGGCATTCACGAAGGTTCCTGCCAGAGGCCCCAGAGGACCAGGCGCTTCAATGGCCGAGCTCTCAGCCGCAAACGCATGAGACGACAGTCCACAGAGACCCGACAGGAGCAAGAGGAAACGAAACACTGTCGGCTTCATTCTGCGTCTCCTGTTCAGGTATCCCCGTGCCCTCTTCCTTATCGTGTGAAGGCTCTAACGAATGCGTTCTGCTGTTTGACTTCGACGGGGAGTCTTGTGTCGGTGAGGGCCTTGCCCTGCCATCCGGCGCCGAGTGCGATGTACAGCGCGACGGCGTTGCGGACGCGGGCGAGGCGGCCGACGACGGCCTGGTCCTCGGCGGACAGGGCGGTCTGTTCGGTC
>NZ_JABCQF010000011.1 GCF_015244705.1 Gluconobacter potus | reverse complement strand
ATAGTACTTCCCTCCTGAGCAGATTATTTCCACTGCCGGCTCTCTTTCTGCTCGTCATGGCCAGGTCTGTTTTGTGGAACGGGCCATGACCGAACGGATGGCTGGAATGAGGCAGAAAACGATCAACCTGCTGAACTCCATGAAAGCAGATGCTTCCTCAACTTCTTCACGATCGCAGGTGTCGTTGGAAAGTTTTCCCATGACACGATGGGAGATGACAGACCAAGGTTATGCCGCAATCGTCATGTTTTTGCTATAAGTATTGAGCCTCGAATGAAGCTGCTCAGGACAGTTCAACCTACTCTCCGTTCTGTAATCATACTCAAGGCACATAAAATAGAAATTTTACATAACCAACTGAAACGCACAAAAACATATAGAAATAAATAACTTATTATTTATAATTTTTCATATTTGAAAATAAAGCAAGGATGATGATTTTTTTTCGGTGACTTTGTGTTTTCTGGATTATTATACATGCTCTCTGTACCTATTGGAAACTTTCAGAAAAATAGCTCCGGGCGCTTTTAAATTTGATTATTCCAGACAACAGTGCATCATCAATAACAGCCAGTCGCATTCTTGTTATTGAAGACGATCAAGACATTCGACAGATGTTGACGCGATTTTTGTGCCTGAAGGGGTATTGCATCAGTGTGGCAGTCAATAAAACGGAGCTTCAGAAGCAACTTCAATCTTCTCGGATTGACCTAATTCTTCTTGATTTGATGCTTCCTCAAGACAGTGGGTACGAGCTTTTCCAATATATTAGGCAGACAGTCTCTACACCTGTCATCATGGTCACTGCCCTGACTGAAACAAAAGATCGTGTCACCGGACTGGATTTGGGAGCCGACGACTATGTCAGCAAACCGTTTGATCTGACCGAGCTTGAAGCGCGTATTCGTGCTGTCCTGAGACGAACCGAAAAGCCCTCATTCCCGAGCGATGCACTCAGTGAGCATGTATTCGGGCCCTGGAAATTTATTCCTGCCAAGCGCGCTCTATATGGACGATCAGGCATCCGCGTCACACTCAGTAGTTCTGAAACTGATCTGATGTTGACGTTTTGCCACCATCCCAACGTCCTTCTGGCACGGAATGAAATTATAGAGCTGATTTACGATGCCCCTAACGCTGTAGAAGAAAGAACAATTGACCTTCTTGTAAGTCGTTTGCGCAGAAAACTCGCTGACGGAGGAAGACAACTTGAGTTGATCCGGACTATCCGTGGTGACGGGTACATTTTTGACCTCAAAAGTATCAACCAGTGACAGACATGTTATCTCTTCGACGCCTTAATCGAATTCTACCACAGACGATCTACGGACAAATGGTCGCAATCCTTATTTGCAGCCTCTTTGTCACTCTCTTCATTGTTGCCTTTCTCTTGGATGCGTTACGACCTGCTATCCCCCCGCTTCCCGAGGGACCGTGGCCCAGCGCTCTTGCTATTGAAACGGGAATTCGGGCTCTCAGAGCTGCGCCTCTCCCAGCAAGGGAGACAATTGCACACGGCTTTTCAACCGGGGACCTCCGTTTTCAGGTCAATGCCGCCTTTCCCTGCATCCCCCGATCAATGGATCATGAGGCCGAATTGCTCCGCCTGATTCTTCGGTCAAACCTCACTGAAGATCGGGCGACCCTGCAGGTCTTTAACTGCGGCGGGTATCAGGGGGTCGAAAAAACCACCAATGTTTTTCTTCCTCGCGACGGGATCCATCTGGCCATACGCTCAGGTATCAATTTTCAGATTCCGCAGATCATGCACATGACACTGCCGATCACTGTGCCTTTTCTCTCCCTTTTGGTGATGACCGGCGCACTTTCGGTCTGGAGTATCTGGCGCGTCAATCGCCCTCTCGCCGTTCTGGCAGAATATGCCGAGACATTAGGATATGACAGCGTCTCAGCGCCAATCCAGGAACAGGGGCCGAAAGAAGTGCGGCGCGTTATTCGCGCTTTCAACCGCATGCAGGCACGCCTCAGCACTGCAGCTGAGGAGCGCACGCGGATGTTGATGTCAGTCAGTCATGATCTGCGCACTCCCCTGACCCGCCTCTCCATGCGCGTTGAGATGGGAGGAGAGGACGCAGCTCCCGAAGTCATGCGACATGACCTCGACCTCATGAAACAGATGCTGAATGGAGCTTTGGCTTTCCTGAAATACCAGCGTGAAACCGAGGCGTTTGAAGCCGTAGAACTTGGTTCGCTCATTGAAAGTCTATGCGAAGAGTTTTCTGCAGTTGGCAGAAATGTCCTGTATCAGGGCGCATTTCGCCTGCCGTGTTTTTGTCAGCCAGTATCCATTGCCCGAGCCATCAGTAATCTTGTCGAAAACGGCCTGAAGTACGGCCAGAATGTAAAAGTCAACGCCTGGTCACATGATGAACGGATCATCATTGAAGTACAGGATAGCGGTCCCGGAATCCCCGAGAGCCTGCAACAGGCCATGCTCCAGCCTTTTGCTCGCATGGATCAAGCCAGAAGCTCCGATGGTAGCCTGGGATTGGGCCTCTCCATTGTTCACGACATTATCGCCCGTCACCACGGCACTATCGAATTTCGCCATGCTCGACCTGCTGGCTTCATCGTAAGGCTGATTTTGCCACAGCGTCTGAAGGCCCAGCAGCGCGCCATTCATTCAAAGCCAGCCGTTTCTTCTCCTTTGTCGTCTCTTCCCTCTCCTCAACCGTAATCACGCGGAGCCCTTCTGGTATGTCCAAACCGAACTTTTTACGCCGTTCTGTCCTCCGTCTTTCTTTCACAGGCCGTCAGCTTCTGATGGCAGGGACGTTTGGAATCGGAGCTCTGGCAACTGCCAGCAGCCTGGCGCCCTCAGATACCCGAGCGGCAGCGACCAAATCCGGACAGGAAGGACAGCCCGTTGGTGTGGAAACGGTTCGCAAGGGAGACATGCCATATGTTCTGAGCGAACTGGGAACAGTGGTGCCTATTGCCACCGTTACGGTTCAGTCCCGCGTTGATGGCTATCTCACGCAGATCCTCTTCACGGAAGGGCAGGAAGTTAACGAGGGTGATTTGCTGGCTGTTATCGACCCCCGTCCCTATGAAGCCCAGCTCAAACAATATGAAGGACAGCTCGCCGCTGATATCGCTCAGCTTGAAGAAGCGAAGATCGACGATGCCCGCTATCAAAAACTCCTTAAACATGACAGCGTGGATGCCCAGACAGCACTGGACCAGCATTACAAGGTTCAACAACTCACCGGAACGGTAAAATACGATCAAGGTCTCGTAGATACTTACAAGCTCGATATTGAGTATTGCCACATCAAGGCGCCTGTCAGTGGGCGCATCGGCATCCGTGCCGTGGATAAAGGCAATTATTTTGTCGCTGGCCAGACAGATGGTCTGGCGACATTGACACAGATGAAGCCCATCTCAGTCATTTTCACAGTCCCGCAGGATAAGTTGGGGCTGATCTGGAAACGGCTGCGTCAGGTGAAGGAGCTTCCCGTTGAAGCCTGGGACAGCGCTGATAGTACCAAACTGACGACAGGCAAGGTCGGCAGCCTGGACAGTGAAATAGACACCTCCACAGGCACAGTCCGTTTGCGCGCTCTTTTTGAAAACTCGGATGAAGATCTCTTCCCCAACCAGTTCGTCAACGCTCATCTCATGATAGACACGGAGCAGGGTGTCCTTCTGGCTCCGACCAGTGCGCTTCAGACGGGTCCAAACGGAACGTTTGTCTACGTTGTGCAAAGCAACAACACTGTGTCCGCCAAAACCGTGAAAACGGGGATCAGTCAGGGAAGCACAGTCGTTATCACGTCAGGCGTCAATGATGGTGACCGCGTCGTCACCTCCGGCGTCGACAGGCTTCATGACGGTGCGAAAGTCACCGTTCCCGACAGCACATCGACTGGCAATACGGACAAGGCGGCGAAATGAACCCCTCACGCCTTTTTATCCAGCGGCCAGTCGCCACAACGCTTCTGATGCTCGCCTTGCTTCTCGCAGGAATGATCGGCTATCGCTTTCTGCCGATTTCAGCCCTTCCGGAAGTCGACTATCCGACGATTGTCGTCAGAACATTCTACCCCGGCGCCAGCTCGGACGTCATGATGACGTCGGTTACCGCTCCACTGGAAGACCAGATGGGTGAGATGGCAGGCCTGGATCAGATGACGTCTCAGTCGTCTGCCGGCGCGTCTGTCATCACACTGCGTTTTGCCCTGACAACGTCTCTCGATGTTGCGGAACAGGAAGTCCAGGAAGCCATCAACGCTGCAAACTCGCTCCTACCTTCAGCCCTTCCCGCTCCTCCGATCTATTCCAAGGTTAATCCTGCGGATACACCGGTCCTGATCCTTGGTGTCACGTCCGATACACTGCCCTTGACGGAAGTTGAGGATTACGTCGCCACACGCCTTCAGCAGAAAATCAGCGAAATTTCCGGGGTGGGTGAGGTTTCCCTCTCAGGCGGAAACAAGAAGGCCTATCGCGTCCAGGTCAACGTCCAGAAAGCGACCTCCTATGGGCTCGATATGGACACTTTGCGGACGACAATCGGCAACGTGAACGTCAACTCCCCGACCGGCAGTTTCAACGGCACTGAACAGGCCCGTACGATCCGGCTGAACAGTCAGATCTCCAGTACGGACCAGCTCATGAATCAGGTGGTAGGCTGGTCCAGCACGACGAAGGGACCTGTGCGGCTCAAGAACATCGCAACCGTCATTGAAGCCCCTGAAGACACACAACTGGCTGGCTGGGCCAATACGACACCTGCCATCATCCTCAATATCCGCCGCCAGCCCTCGGCCAACATTCTCAGCACCGTTAACGCCATCAAGACTGCCCTGCCCCGCCTTGAACAGGATATGCCCGCAGGCATTCACATCACGGCACTCACAGACCGCACCACCACCATCCGGGCATCCGTTTCCGATGTGGAGTTTGAACTGACACTGGCCCTGGTGCTGGTCGTGGCCGTGATCTTCGTGTTCCTGCACGATCCGGCGGCTACGATGGTCCCTGCCCTGTCCGTGCCCTTGTCCATTGTCGGCACTCTGGCGGTCATGCAGTTGATGGGGTTCTCGCTCGATAACCTGTCCCTGATGTCGCTGACCATCGCAACGGGCTTCGTTGTGGACGATGCCATCGTCATGATCGAAAATATCGCCCGTTATATCGAAATGGGCAAAGACCGGATGACGGCAGCACTGGAAGGCGCTGGCGAAATCGGCTTCACGATTATCTCGCTGACGGTATCGCTCATCGCAGTGCTGATCCCGCTGCTGTTCATGAGCGACGTGATCGGGCGCCTGTTTTACGAATTTGCCGTAACACTCGCCGTGACGATCATCATCTCAGCCATCGTCTCCCTGACACTCGTACCCATGATGTGTGCGCGCGTCCTGAAAGACGAGGCCCATCAGACTACCAAACCGAAATGGGCGCTCAAGGCCGATCAGCTTATCAACGGTCTGATCTCCGCTTATGACCGTGGTCTGGTTCATATCCTGCGCCATCAGACTGCGACGCTCCTGTTCTTTGTCTTCACGCTGGCTCTGACCGGCGTTCTGGTGGTCGTCATTCCGAAAGGACTGTTTCCGAACCAGGATACGGGCGTGATTCAGGGCGTTTCCGTCATGGATTCATCGATTTCCTTCGATGCCATGAAAGCCCTTCAGCAACGCCTTGGGGCCGCTATCCTCAAGGATCCTGATGTTGCCAGTCTGTCGTCATATATTGGCGTGGATGGCGACAATACGACGCTGAACCGAGGGCGCTTCCAGATTACGCTTCGCGATCATGACAAGCGCAGTCTTTCAGCCAGCAAAATTTCCGCCCGTATCCTGAACGAAGTCAGCAGCATTCCAGGCACCCAGCTTTATCTGCAACCTGTTCAGGATCTGACACTCAACACCAATGTTTCCGCCACGCAGTACCAGTTCCTGATCGAGGATTCCGACAGTAGTCGCCTCAGCACATGGTCGGATCGTCTCGTGGCCGAGATGCAGAAATCCCCTGCCCTGGCAGATGTTACGTCCGATCTTCAGGCTCAGGGCCTTGCGGAGGATGTGACCCTCGACCGCGCAACAGGGGCCCGGTTTTCCATCACACCGGAGACGGTCGATAATCTGCTCTATGATTCATTCGGACAACGCCAGATTTCCACGATCTACACGCAGTCCAACCAGTATCGCGTCATTCTGGAAGCCTCTCCGGGATTACAGAACACGCCGGACTCTCTGGATAAACTGTACATGGCCGGCAGTGCCAGTACGGGAACAGTCGATTCCGGCCCGACGCGCACGCCGACTTCCGGACTGGTTCCCCTGAGTGCCGTTACGAAGATGACGCCTTCCACCGCGCCACTTCTGATCACGCATGTTGCCCAGTTCCCAGCCACGACAGTCTCTTTCAATGTTGCCCCCGGCTACTCGCTCGGCGCAGCCACGTCAGCCATTGATGCAGCCCGCGCAAAACTGAAAATGCCCGATACCGTGCAGACATCTTTCATCGGTACGGCGGCGGTCTTTGAAAACAGCATGAGCAATGAGGCATGGCTGGTCGTTGCAGCCCTTGTTGCGGTCTATATCGTTCTGGGCGTTCTCTATGAGAGCTTCATCCATCCCCTCACCATTCTTTCCACCCTGCCTTCTGCCGCTATCGGGGCCCTGCTGATCCTCTGGATCACTGGAAGCGGACTGGATGTAATGGGCGTTATCGGCATCGTTCTGCTGATCGGCATCGTCAAGAAAAATGCCATCATGATGATCGACTTCGCTCTTGAAGCTGAGCGAGTGGAAGGACTGTCTCCTGTAGAATCCATTACGAAGGCAGCCCATCTGCGCTTCAGACCGATCCTCATGACAACCCTTGCCGCCATGCTGGGGGCGGTTCCAATGGTGATTGGCAGCGGCGTCGGGTCCGAGCTTCGTCGTCCGCTCGGTTATGCGATCGTGGGCGGTCTGATGGTCAGCCAGCTTCTCACCCTGTTTACGACCCCGGTCATCTATCTCTTCATGGAGCGTATAAGACTTCGGGTATCACGCCTGCGCCAGCACAGGGCATCATCGACACAGGGAGCCTCCTGATGTCAGTCATTGCCCTCTGCATCCGACGCCCCATCGGCACCACGCTTGTCGTTATCGGGCTCATGATTGCCGGGATGATTGGCTACTGGCTTCTCCCGATTGCCGATCTGCCGAATGTGGATCTGCCCGTCATCCAGGTTCAGGCCCAGCAGGCGGGGGGCACACCGGAAGAAATCGCCAGCACGATTGCAGAGCCGCTGGAGCGGCATCTGGGAACGATCTCGGGCCTGAATGAAATGACGTCCCAGTCCGTGACGGGACAGGTCAATATTTCCCTTCAGTTCGATACTTCCCGCGACGTCAACAGTGCTGCGCGTGACGTACAGGCTGCAATCCATGCAGCCCGTGCCGACCTCCCTGCGACCCTGCGACAGGACCCGACCTATCACGCCGCTAATACGGCCGGGATGCCCATCCTCATCATGGCCCTGACGTCCAAAACAAAGACTTCGGCACAGATCTATGATGCCGCGACCAATATTCTGGAGCAGCATCTGTCGCAGATCAGCGGCGTTGGCCAGGTCGAGCTCGGAGGGAGTGCCCTTCCGGCCGTCAGGGTGGAAATGAACCCGCTCAAGATCTTCAAATACGGCATTGGCTTCGAGGACATTCGTGCCGCGCTTGCAGCAGCCAACGCCAATACGCCCAAGGGTTTTGTCAACCGTGGCAACCAGCGCATCATCCTGCAGACCAACGATCAGGTGCATGGCGCCAAGGATCTTCAGGGGCTGATCGTTGCCTATCGCAGCAATCGCCCCGTTCGGCTGGAAGATGTTGCCGATGTTTCAGACGGCGTGGAAGACGTGGAGAATGGCGGCTTCTATAACGGACAGCCTGCTGTTCTTGTCATCATCTTTCCTCGCGCTGGCGCCAATGTGGTTCAGACGATCGATCAGGTCCGTGCCGAGTTTCCGATGCTTACAGCCGCTCTCCCTGCGGATGTGGAACTTCATGTGGGCATGGACCGCTCCTATACGATCCGGGCGGCCCTGAAAGACACGAAGAGCACGCTGGTCCTGTCGATCCTGCTGGTCGTAGGCGTTGTGCTACTTTTTCTGCGTTCCCCCCGCACGACCATCGTTCCCGCTGTCGTTATTCCAGCCTCGCTGATCGCGACGTTCGGGGTGATGAAACTGCTGAACTATTCTCTCGACAGTCTGTCACTGATGGCTCTGACAATCGCAACAGGTTTTGTTGTGGATGACGCCATTGTGGTGATCGAGAATATCAGCCGTCACATGGAGATGGGAAAGACACGGGCAGAAGCAGTTCTGGTAGGAGCGCAGGAAGTCTCGTTTACAGTCCTGTCAGTGTCGTTTTCCCTTGTTGCCGTTTTCTTCCCGATCCTGATGCTGGGTGGACTGATCGGCAACGTCCTGCATGAATTCGCCGTGACGATCTCTGTTACGGTGCTGGTGTCCATGGTTCTTTCCCTGACACTTACGCCCATGATGTGTTCCCGCATCCTTCGGGCCGATGACATGCACCATTCAACGGAAACGACAGGTGGAGCATGGTCCCGGATCTCGGCGTGGCTGGAACGGGCTTTCAACCGTCTGCAGCATGGCTATGAACGCTCCCTGCTCGTCGCCCTGCGTCATCACCGGCTTGTCATCCTTTCTCTTCCCCTGTCCATCGCGCTCATGATTGGCCTGTTCATGATCATGCCTCGTGGCCTGCTTCCTACAACGGACAGCGGAACCATGATGGCGCATCTCACCGCCGATCAGGCCGTCTCGTTCCAGAAGATGATGGGCAAGATCACGGAGGTGGAGAAGAAGATCCTTTCAAACCCGGATGTCGTAAGTGTCACTGGGTTTATCGGTGGCCGGAGTGCGGCAAACCAGGCCAACATGTTCATTGAACTAAAAGACAAGAGCGAGCGCCACGTTTCTGCCCTTGAGACCATTGCGGATCTGCGCCGCCGCACCCATGATCTTCTGGGCGCCCAGTTCATTGCCATGCTGCCGAACCTCCTGCCCTCCGGTGCAAGGCAGGCCAATGCCGCGTATCAGTACTCTTTACAGAGTAGCGATGCGACCACGCTTTATGAATGGATGCCCCGCCTGCAGGCAGCCCTTCAGCGCCATCCGGAACTGACGGACATTTCGACTGACGTTCAGCGTGGTGGTCTGGCGACGAACGTGGATATTGACAGGGATCTTGCGGGTCGCACCACCCTCACGCCACAGCTTGTCGCCAATGCGCTCTATGATGCCTTCGGCCAGCGTTCAGCTTCCGTGATCTACAATCCTTTGAACCAGTATCGCGTCGTCATGAACGTCAAACCGGAATACTGGCAGAATGCCGAGATGCTTCAGCGCGTCTGGGTCAGTGCGTCCGGCGGCACGGCCAGCGGCAGCACACAGACGAACACCATCCGCATGTCTTCGGCGGATAGCAGTTCCACCACGACGTCCGCCAGTACGACATCGTTCAAGAACTCTGTCGCCAACAGTCTTGCGGGAGGCAGCAGCACGTCCAGTGGTTCAGCCGTTTCCTCAAGCGCCGAGACACTTGTTCCTCTCTCGGTCGTCTCCAGAATTTACGATGCCACAACATCCTTGACCGTCAATCATCAGGGACAGGCGCTCGCCGCAACGCTTTCCTTCAACCTTGCTTCAGGTGCCTCAATGTCTGATGCGGTGCGGATTATCAATGAAGAGATGGTGAAGCTGAACGTGCCATCTACTATTCACGGCAGTTTCGCAGGAACAGCCGCGCAGTTCCAGAGCTCGGCGAGTTCGGAGCCACTGCTGATTATTACTGCGCTGGCCGCTGTCTACATGGTTCTGGGTATCTTGTATGAGAGTTTCATCCATCCCCTGACCATTCTCTCAACCCTGCCCTCAGCCGGTGTCGGAGCTCTTCTGGCCCTCTACCTTTTGGGTCAGGAGTTCGACATCATCGCCCTGATCGGATTGATCCTGCTGATCGGCATCGTCAAGAAGAATGCCATCATGCTGGTGGATTTTGCCATCAACGCGGAGCGTAACGAGCATCAATCCGCAGAGAACGCTATCCACACCGCCTGCCTTTTACGCTTTCGTCCCATTCTCATGACAACGATCGCGGCGGCCATGGGAGCCCTGCCCCTTGTTCTGGGCAACGGTTATGGCGCGGAAATACGCCGCCCGCTAGGCATCGCTATCGTAGGCGGGCTGTTCTTCAGCCAGATCCTGACGCTGTACACCACGCCCGTTGTCTACCTCTATCTCGATCACTTTGGTCAGTGGGGACGGAAAACGATTCCGCCCTTTTTCCATAATCTCGTCCGGATAATCCGTCCGGCACGCTCCTCTTAATGTCACGCCTGCCCAGGACGCCCACATGACAAGACGCTATCGGTCTGTATTGACCAGCCTCCGCGCCAATGCACTGGTTTTCACATCTCTGGCTCTGTCCGGGTGCCTGATGGTGGGGCCGACTTATAAGCGCCCGCATGCCATTGTCTCTCCACAGTTCAAGGAATTGAAGCCTGCGCCTGGCTGGACTGTCGCGACCCCACATATGGCCGACTATCCGAAGGGCGAATGGTGGAGGATCTATAACGACCCTGTTCTCAACCAGCTTGAAAGTCAGGTTACGCTCAATAATCAGAATTTAAAGGAATATGAGGCCGCATTTCGCAAAGCTCGTGCAGCCGTGACTGCTGCCCGAGCCAGCCTGTATCCGACACTCGCGGGGAGCCTGAGTTTTGCCAGAAACAGCCAGGGTGGCACAGCTAGTTCTACAAGCGGCACCCAGTACACAACGGGTTCAACCAAGAATACCTACGCAGCCCAGATGACGGCAGACTGGGATCTGGATCTGTGGGGCAAGATCAGACGACAGGTTCAGGAACAGGTCGCTGCTGCACAGATCAGTGCGGCGGACGTCGCCAATGCACGCCTGTCTTATCAATCCGAGCTTGCTCAGGATTATTTCTCCCTGCGATACGAAGAGTCTCTGAAGTCGCTACTGGACCGCTCCGCCGCTCTGTACGAACATTACCTGGCTATCGTTCATAGTCAGCATGTTGGTGGAACTGTTAGTGGCGCGGATGAATACCAGGCTGAGAACACGCTCCAGCAAGCCCGGGCGAGCGCCACAGCAACAGACGTCAATCGTTCAGAATATGAGCATGCTATTGCTGTACTGATTGGCCGGGCACCAGGCGATTTTTCGCTCGCCCGATCAGAGATGCCGAACACCATACCTTCCGTACCGGTAACAGTTCCTTCTGAACTTCTGCAAAGACGCCCGGATATTGCTGCGGCCGAACGGCAGATGGAAGAATACAATGCAGAGATTGGGGCTGCCATTGCGGCTTTTTTCCCAGAAGTCTCACTCTCCGCAGCATACGGATATAGTGGAAACCCTGTTCAGTCCTTAATTCAGGTCTCGAACCGGATCTGGTCTCTCGGCGCGTCAGCCAGCCAAACCCTGTTTGAAGGCGGAGCACGCACGGCTGCTGTGCAGGAAGCCAATGCTGATTATGACAGCGCCGTCGCTAATTATCGACAGATTGTACTGACTGCGCTTCAGGATACGGAAGACCAGCTTTCGAGCCTCCGTATCCTTGAGGAACAGGGACGCCAGGAACAGCAGGCCGTCGCTTCAGCCTTAAAAGCTGCTGATATATCGATGAATGAATATCGTTATGGAACAGCGATTTACACCACTGTCATTACCAGTCAGCAAACAGCTCTCTCCAATCAGGAGACGGTGCTACAAATCCAGGAAAGCCGCTTGCTGGCGAGCGTCAAACTCATAGCAGATCTCGGTGGTGGCTGGGATACGACAAAGTTGCCGAGTAAGGGCGCACTGCAGTCTGATAACCCACTGGTCCCAACTTTCCTTGAAAAACCAGACGCCTACAAACCATAAATTACACTTATTCTGGCTGATAGTGTGAGGGGAAGGAAGGTTTGGAACTGGAAGTAAGGCGGGATTTCGGGGATAGAGAAATCGCGGTGTGCGGTAAAAGCCTGACAAGATCATAAACAACAGCAACGCCCTGTCTTCGACCAACCCAAGAAGATCCTCATCAAAGCCAATAGCAATTCGGTGCGCAGGATCGGCTGATTAAAACAAGCCCGAGACAGGCTGAGTTGGATAGTTGTCTTGTCCGCCCATACAAGACAACGTCTTCATGGCATCATCTCAAGCGGATTGAGTAAGAAAATATTTCAGGAGTTTTGTCTGCGACCAATATCAGTATTAATGCAATGTACAGATAACGACCCAGCCTAAAACCAGGAGAAACCATGATTGATGTCTCAAGACGTAAATTCTTGACCGCCGGGGCCGCTTTTACCACTACCGTTTCAACCATTGGGCTGGGAGCGTCGCAGGCCCGCGCGGCCGGTGGAGGACATGGTTTCATGGCAGCGTCGTCCGCTGGACCAGACGGTTTTGACGGGCCGGGACCGCATCGCAAGAAAACTCCGGGACTTCAGGGCATCTGCGCGTTATGCGAAGTCACTGGGGGCGGTGAAAAGGTCTACGGTATTGCAGCGGAATATGATGTCGCCATTGATCCTGCCAGCCTGACGATAGACACCTATGCCACTGCTGTCTTTCCCGTAGCCAAAGGCTTTTTCGCCGGAATGCCGCAGGAACCCGACAAGAACGATACGTCGGCGGTTGCCCGCCCTCGCCTCGTTTCGGCGATCTATACCAACAGCGAAGCGGCGCTGCGTCCTGATGGCAAGAGCGTGGAAGGGCGGTTTGTCATTACCGAATTCCACCACGACCCGGACCTCAGTCTCCCTACCACGGACAGTGACCGGGTAAGCCTGATCCAGAAACATGCTGTCCGTGCACTCACCGGGGTGACTTACGCCGCAAGTCAGACCGTCTGGAACAATAGCGGCCGACACGGAAACAATGTCGCCATCCGGGGCGTGGATGCGTGGGAGCAGAACCACTGGTGGTGGGACGATACGCGTTCGGCCTGGCTGGAATACAGCATCTACCTGCCGAAATCCTTCCTGGAGAAAGGCGGCGAAAATCGCTCCTACCCGCTGATTCTGGCCGTGACCCATTCGGGAACCAGCCCTGATGGGACCTGCGCGCAGACGCTGACCGAACAGTGCATTGCCAGTATCTGGAGCCTGCCTGAAGTGCAGGACGAGCATAAATGTGTGGTTATCACGCCGCGTTACGAACGTACGACCATGAATGATTACTGGGAGCACACTTCTGACGTCGAAAACACTTACCGGCTTGTTGAATCGCTTCTGAGCAATACGTGGAACTACGGCAACCCCAATCTGCCGGACCGGTCTGACAAGGTTCTTAAGATTGATCCCAAGAGGGTCTATTGCACGGGCTGGTCCATGGGGGCCATGACCTCGCTCTGGCTGATGGCAAAACATCCCCAGACTTTCGCGGCCGGACTGATCATTGCCGGGCAGCAGCGTCCATCCGATGTTGTCACGCTCGCCAATCAGAAACTTCTGATCATAACCGGTTCGGAAGACAACAAAGCGACGCCCTGGAATGAGAAATGTCTCCCCATCTGGAAACAGGCAGGAGCGAAAATCACGCGCCCCGACCATAATCTGGACCCTGCGCTGATCTTTCCGGTCGATCGGCAAGATGCCTTGACCAGACAGATCAACGGCTATCTTGCAGAAGGTGGCAATATCACCTTCCTGACATTTGAGGGCGTGGATCACATGGGATCCGCACGGAAATTTTTCCATATTGCCGCCGCACGGCACTGGCTTCTGGATCAGGTCAGAGCATAGCTCTGGCCTGACGGCAGGATGGGATCCAGAAAGATTCAATCGCGTGTAGTGAAAAATAGAACCTGCGGCCCCATCCTGAAATACGGGGGAGAGACGTAAATGATGTCGGGCCGCTTAAGTCCTAAAGCATCATACGTAATATCGATATGTCTTTCGGTGCTCGTTTTCATCATTTTACGCAACGCAGAATCCTGCTCTTCCAATAAAAATATAACATCATATTTATTCCTGTTGGTTCTTATTTCTATTTTTTCCGTTCTGGGAATCGGTCTACTATGGAGTGTGGCAAAAGTCTTTTCAGGCCCAGGCCTAACAAAGAAACCTTGGTTTCCATGTGCCTTAGCTTTTGTTTTTAGTGTGGGTCTTGCCCCACTATTCGCAGCCTTTCTTCCCGGAATGGCCTTGGATGGGTTTCCCGAACCCGGGTTTTGGCATCGCTATGAAATGATTCTGACAGCAACCTGGCAGGCCTTAATAGCGGCTAGTATAGCGGGGTCAGGGATATATGTGCTGTTGGAAAGGCAGTCCGACCTCCCCAGAAAAAATACTTTTTAATCTTTTGGATCGGCTGCAAATCCGATGAAATCGGTGAGATACTGAACATCCGCATCAGTTTCCCGACGCCCCAAAAAGATCTGCTTCGCAATTCCGGTTTCACCCAGTCTTACGGAATGAAGGTCGAAGCGTGGGGCATATTCATCCACCAGCCATCGGGGAAGTGCTGCAACTCCCCGGCCATGTGCCACCATGACCAGCATGATATCCGTCGTCTCGATCTGTTTCTGCTGACGGGGTGCGATGCCGGCGGGTTGAAGAAACTGGGTATAGATATCCAGTCGTTCCGAGGGCACGGGATAGGTGATGAGCGTTTCGTCGGCAAGCTGCTCAGGCGTGACGCGATCAACGCCATACAGTCTGTGCCCGCTTCCCACGACGAGGACCAGTTCATAATCAAAGACCGGCGTGAAGTTCAGGCCGGGCTTGTAAAGCGGGTCAGGCGTTACGAGAATATCGATCTCATTGCTCAGGATCGCCCCGATGCCACCGAACTGAAATTTCTGCCGGACATCGACATCCACTTTCGGCCAGCGTTCGAGATAGGGCGAGACAACGTTGAGAAGCCACTGGTAGCAGGGATGACATTCCATCCCGATCCTCAATGTGCCACGCTCACCATTCGCAAACTGCTCCAACCGCTCTTCAGCCAGCGAAAACTGCGGTAACAGCCGGTTTGCGAGAGACAACAGCCACTGGCCGGCCTGAGTCAGGATCAGGGATCGGCCTTCGCGTCGCCAGATCTTCACGCCGAGCTGCATCTCGATCTTGCGGACGGCATGGCTGAGAGCAGGCTGGGTCAGATTCAGCCGTGCGCCGGCCGCTGTCAGTGAGCCTTCCCGGGCAACTTCCTGAATAATCATCAGATGATTGCGTTGCAGAACACTCATCTCTTACCACCTATTATGCATTAAATTAATATATCCATGAAAAAATATCATTTATATTCATCATTATAAAGCTCTAGTTGAAATCATCTGAACGTCGGTCATCCCGCCTCACCGATCTGATGCAGTTGATATGAATACGAATTTGAAACGTCTTCTTTCCGGGAAACTGGCGGACCATCCGTCGCTTTGTCATTCTGACATGCCCGTTCCTGTCCTCTCTTTCGAAGTCGTTCCCCCGAGGACAGACGCTATGGAGCAGCGTTTGTGGCAGTGCATCCGCCGTCTGGCGCCTCTCTCTCCCCGCTTTGTCTCGGTGACCTATGGGGCGGGTGGCACGATGCAGGCGCGAACACAGGCGACAGCCCTGCGCCTGAAGCAGGAGACGATGCTCGTGCCGGCCGCTCATCTGACGTGTATTGGCGCCACCCGCGAAGAAATCGACGACATTGCCCGCACCTACTGGCAGGCCGGTGTCAGGCATCTCGTGGCTCTGCGGGGCGATGCGCCCGCGGGCACCGCCTATACACCGCATTCGGGTGGTTATGCCTATGCCAGCGATCTTGTCGCTGGCCTGCGCCGCATTGCTGACTTTGAAATCTCGGTTGCCGCCTACCCCGAAACACACCCTACGGCCCTGAGCGCACAGGCCGATCTCGACAATCTCAAACGCAAGCTCGATGCCGGTGCGACCCGTGCCATAACTCAGTATTTCTTTGAGGCTTCGACCTGTCTGCGCTTTCTTGATTGCTGTCTGGCGGCCGGTATTACCGCCCCGATCGTTCCCGGCATCATGCCAGTGTCGAACTATGACCAGATTGCACGTTTCTCGGCACTCTGTGGGGTTACGGTACCGGCTTGGGTGACGCACTTGTTTGAAAGAACGGCAAAGAACCCGGAACTCTGTCGTATCGCTGCCTGTATTGTAGCGGCAGAGCAGGTTCGAACTCTGCAGTCTCACGGAATCAACGAGTTCCATTTCTCTACGCTGAACCGTCCAGATCTGACCTGCGCGATTGCACATCTTCTGGGTGCGCGTCCAGCCAGTGAGATAGATTCATGAAGAAGCAAAATCGGAAATCACGGAAGGGGTGATGATGTTTGATGAAACGCAGGACGGATGGTCCCCTGCCAGTACCGGGACAGGTGCCCTGCCCTCGACAGACAAAGCCGGGAATGAACAGGGAATGTCATCCCTGACATGCAACGCCCCGGAGATCACTGATTCTGACGGGGAAGACGAACCCGGATGTCCATGCTGCGTAATCCCCTGGTTCCGCTGAACCAGGGGATCGGCAGATCAGGCTGAGAGTTCTTTGCGCACGATTTCTGCGCCTGCACCCAGAGCATTCAGCTTTCCGCGTGCGACCCGACGCGACAGAGGCGCCATACCGCAGTTGGTCGAAGGATAAAGCTTGTCAGCATCCACGAACTGCAGGGCCTTTCGGAGCGTGCTGGCAACCTCTTCCGGCGTTTCAATGGTATTGGTCGCCACATCAATGGCACCCACCATCACCTTTTTGCCGCGCACAAGCTCAATGAGATCCATCGGAACGCGGGAATTCTGGCATTCCAGTGAGATCAGATCGATGCTGGATTTCTGCAGCTTCGGGAAGATTTCCTCATACTGCCGCCACTCTGCGCCCAGCGCATTTTTCCAGTCGATATTGGCTTTGATGCCGTACCCATAGCAGATATGGACAGCCGTTTCGCATTTCAGCCCTTCAACGGCCTTCTCCAAAGTGGCAATGCCCCAGTCATTGACCTCATCAAAGAAGACGTTAAAAGCCGGTTCATCAAACTGGATGATATCGACCCCGGCAGCCTCCAGTTCCCTGGCCTCCTGATTGAGGATCTTTGCGAATTCCCAAGCCAGCTTTTCACGGCTTTTGTAATGACCGTCGTAGAGCGTATCGATCATCGTCATGGGGCCCGGAAGCGCCCATTTAATCGGTTTTTTCGTCAGTGCCCGCAGATATTTTGCATCTTCAACAAAGACGGGCTTTTCACGGGTCACGGCGCCCACGACGGACGGCACGCTCGCATCGTAACGATTGCGGATCTTGACGGTCTGACGGTTCTCGAAGTCAACGCCGCCAAGATGTTCAATGAATGTCGTGACGAAATGCTGACGTGTCTGTTCTCCATCGCTGACGATATCAATGCCGGCACGATCCTGATCGTCCAGCGTCAGACGCAGCGCATCCTGTTTGCCTTCGACCAGTTCCTCCCCCTGCAATTTCCAGGGGGACCAGAGTGTCTCGGGTTTTGCCAGCCAGGACGGTTTGGGAAGGCTGCCGGCCGTAGAGGTGGGGAGCAGTGTTTTCATGACAGATGACCTTGTTCTGGTGTGTTCAAACGGAGTACTGGGCAGACCACTGCTCAAGAACGTCCTGATACGGCTTGATGAAGCTCTCTTCCGTAAACCTGCCCTGCGCGATCGCCAGTTGGCTGCGCTCCTCGCGGTCGTAGACAATCCGGGTCACCGAATGATCCTGGTGCTTCAGGCTCGGCTGATAGCAGTCAGCCGCCGGAGAATTCGAATTGTAGATTTCAGGACGGTAAATCTTCTGAAAAGATTCCATCGTGCTGATGGTGCTGATGAGCTCCATATTGGAATAATCGGAGAGCAGATCGCCAAAGAAATAAAAGGCCAGAGGCGCAGACGCATTCTCAGGCATGAAATACCTGACCTTCATGCCCATTTTCCCGAAGTACTGGTCTGTCAGCGAAAATTCCCGCTGCTCGTACTCAACGCCCAGCACCGGATGATGATTCCTGGTCCTGTAATAAGTCCTGTTGCTTGAAACGCTCAGGCAAATTACCGGCATTTTCCTGAAATGGGCCTTGTAGCACTCTGAATTGATAAAGCACTTGAACAGGTTGCCATGCAGATCACCGAAACGATCAGGCGTTCTGAATTCTGACAGATCTTTATTGTGATTTAACAGCAGAACACTGAAATCATAGTCACGGACGTAGGATGAAAAGTTATTCCCGACAATTCCCGGGATGCGTTTATCGTCTTTTCTGTCAAAGATAGAGGTATTCAGAACCTCTATCAGAGGAAAACGCTGATTCTTCCCCTCGGATTTGATCGTCATTTCAGCAGAAATGATATCAACTCCCACGGAATAGCGGTCTCCGTTGGGATTGTCCCAATGCGCCAGGGAATTGAAACGGTTATCAATCATGCGCAGAACATTCCGCAGGTTTTCCTGCCTGTGTTCCCCGCGCGCCAGATTGGCAAAATTGGTTGTCAGACGTGTGCTGTCTGAGGGCGTGTAATCTTCATTGAATGGGATTTTCTTGATATTGAATGTAAATTCAACCGACATGATAGATACTGCCTAGATTACTGAAGATCCCGAATTATTCCCTTTTTTATTCAGGAATGTTTCTTCAGTTTGCGTTTCAGAGCGATGCAGAATCTTATGCCTGAGAGGTTCGTTGAATAAAAATGATTTTATTTCATTTAAGTATGAATTTTACTCATGGGTGGCTGGACCCATTGGTAGCAGGTAATAAAAAGGCCGTATGGTTCACACATGAACCGCACGGCCTGTTCTCGCATTTCCTCAGGGAGTCATGAATATTACCAGCTATACCCTATGCTGGCCTGAGCATTCCGGCGCTCCCCGTAGTAACAATACTGTCCGTCGGCTCCATAGGCGAAGCAGTTTGCAATATAGTTTTTGTCAAATAGATTCCTGACACTGGCGGCGACCTTCCAGCCACGAAGGGAATGAGACATGTTGTTGAGATCATAGGCTATTGACGCGTCAAACAGGGCATATTGCGGGAGCCAGACGCTGCCATAGGTCGCTTCGCCACCATAGGTCTTGTTCGAATACCGCATACCGCCACCAAAACCGAACCCTTTGAGCGGGCCGGACGGCATCGTGTAAAAGGCAAACAGGGACGCGTTTCCCTTACCGGACTGGATCAGAGGCTTCCCGGTGGAGTCATCCTTAACCTTTTGGAAACTGACTGCCGCCGTGACCATCAGGTTGTGGAACGGCTGGGCATGGGCTTCAAACTCAAAGCCATCCGAATGAACCAGACCGCTTTGCAGGCTGTATCCCGTATTGGCAACGGAAACGAGGACGTTGCTCTGCTCGATATGAAAGCCCGTGGCTGTAAAAAGGACTGACGTCCCCGGGATCTGGTATTTCAGACCGCCTTCAAGCTGCTTGCCGATGGACGGATGGGCCTGTCGCAGCGTCGCGCCGCCATCATTCGAGACCGTGCCCGATTGCGGCTGAAAGGATGTCGAGTAGCTGATATACGGCGAGAGACCGAAATCGAAATGATACAGTCCTGAAGCGCGCCAGGTAATCTGACTTGCACTCTGCCGGTCATTGGACTGCTCGAAATATTCGGTCTGATGGGACCGATACCAGTCATTGCGGATGCTGCCCGTCAGGATCAGTCGCTTCCAGCGGATCTCATCCTGTCCATAAGCACCGATCTGATGGGATTTCGTGACGTAATTAAGATAGGGCGTCAGGTCGGCAATGGCCATGTGATAGTCGGGATGCAGCACGTCCAGATCCGGCGCATCCCCATAGGCTTCCATATCGTTCGCCTTCTGCTGCATGTAGTCAAAACCAAACATCAGCGCATGACGCAGCGGCCCTGTGCGAACCCGTCCCTTGAACTGGCTGTCAAACGCCAGATTATAGGTATGCTCTTGCGTGCCATAGGCGGAACGCGACAGCATCTGGCCGCTGGTGCCGTCGTCACTGTCGTAATATCCATTGTCATAGACACTGCGATAGACCGTTCGGATGTCGTCGTAACGGCCACGCGTGCTGAAGCTCCAGTCATCGTTGAAGCGATGGTTCAGGATATAGGTGATAGCGCCCTGACGTCGGTTGAACTTTTCCGCCGAGACATCGCCATCATAGAAATTGCGCGGCAAATAGCCGTAGGATGCGCGCTTGAGAGAACCGATCAGTGGGACACCACCATAGGAACCGTTCTCCGGATCATACTGGTAGTTCCCGAGCAGCGTCAGGGTTGTCGGACCATCCCCGCCGAACGTAAAGGACGGGCTGATGCTGAAACGCCGGCTTCCGGTCCTGCTCAGCTGCGTGTGTTGTCCGTTGATGGTGCCGTACACACGATAGCGGACCATTCCATCATCCGTCGCAAAGCCCCCCACATCCGCATCGACACGATAGAGATCGAACATACCGCCCGTCGCATTTACGCCGCCATAAAACCGCTGATCCGTCGGCAGCTTGCTGGACAGCGCGGTAAGGCCGCCAGGGCTGGACTGACCGTAAAGCGCGGATGCCGGCCCCTTCAGAAGCTCGACGCGATCCAGACGGAACGTGTCAGTCTGAGCCACCGCGAAACCTGTCGGACTGTCCTGAAATTTCAGGCCATCTAGAAAAGTCGGGACCGTGAAGCCACGCAGATCGAAAAGATCATAGCGCGTCCCTTCTCCGCCGCGCGTATCGGCCGTCACGCCTGCGGCATACCGGACAGCCTGATTGAGGGTCAGCACGCCGCGCGCATCCATTTCGTCGCGGGTAATCACCGTTACCGACTGGGCCGTCTCGATCAGGGGCGTGTTCGACTTGGTTGCGGAGGACGCAACGGTCGAGGCCAGATGCCCGCGAACCCTGACCTGTTCGACGTCTTTTGTATGTGTTTCCACGGATTTGTGTGCGACGTGGCCAACTGCTGTTTTCCCGGTTTGCCGGTCCGTGTCGGCTTTCCTGTCCTGATCGGCAGCAAACGCCGTATCGCTCAGAACGATCGAAAAAAGCGCCGTGTAGATGATCCTGTTACGCTGCATACCCCACCCATGTGTCGTTACCGGCTTCTGCACCCAGAGGGTCGGCGGTCTGTCTTTTGTATTGAGAATGACTCTTAGTTGCGCTCCTAACCACATTCGTAGGTCGCATCAACCGACGCGACGGCCATTGGCCCGAACGCGAACAAACTCTGCCTGATCGCCGAGGATGGAAGTCGCTGCGGTGTTGCCTGAATGGGAGCGGATGGGAGATTGGGGCTGAGAAAAGCCAGTTACAGGGGCGGCGTCAGCGTGCCTACGCGCACCATACGGGGCGAGACGCCGAAGGTTCGATGGAACATCGTGCTGAAACTGCTGGGGTTCTCGTAACCGAGGTCGAATGCGACTTCGGAAATCGACTGTCCCGCGGCAATGCGGGAAGCCGCCTCGACCACCCGGACACGCCGGCGCCAGGCGGCGAACCCCATGCCCATTTCCTGCTGGAAAAGTCGGGTAAAGGTCCGCCGGGCCATGCCCGCTTCCCGCGCCCAGTGGTCGATGTCGTGGCAGTCTCCGGGCTGGGCGGCAATCGCCTCACAGACGCGAAGGAGGCGCGGATCGGAAGGAAACAGCAACCGGTCCGCAATTGGGGGCGCGCGCCTGATTTCACCGACAAGAAGCCGCGCAATAGACGTCATGCGCTCATCCATGGAGAACTCGTAGCGCATGGCGATGATCTCATCCACGAGCCCCCGCATGAGGGATGAGGCGTCGAACATCTTGCACGGAAGGTCTTCGGCTTCCGGCAGTGTCGGATCAACGTAAATGACCTGGAATGCCAGATCGGTCCGGCAGTTTGCCTGATGAAGCGTGTTAGCGGGGATCCACATCCCCTGCCCTGACCCGAGTACGAAACTGCGCCCCAGCGTACTGATGGTCACCGTTCCGCCGAGAAACAGCGAAAGCTGGGAGCGGTCATGCGTGTGATATCCGTCGACGAAACCGCCCAGATAACGGTCTGCAAACCCCACGACCGGCGGCGGACGGTCCGGCAGATCGGCCGTCCGCTTCATGGTGCGATGACCCAGTTCATGTTTCTTCAAAAGAGACCCAGCAAAATGATCCTGCCCGATGTTCCGTGCGTCGGCGCCAACACATCAGAATGATGCGTCATAGAACACTGACGGACATTCCGCGTCCATTTTTTGAAGAACCTGAGCGGGATTGGTGAGACTGCAGCCTCACCAATCCCGCTCCATCCGAAGAGCTCCTCTCAGGCCGGGATGTTCTGAAGGACCAGAAAGCCTTCAAAAACAGGGGACCCAACCATCAGCGTCCGTCCCTGCCCAGCGCCCGTATGCGCCTGTCGGAACTGTTCGGACTGGGTCCATCCCACGAAGGCGTCATGGGAGGCCCAGACTGTGTGGGATGCATAAAGCGTCAGGCCATCCTGCACCGGGCCTTTCAGGAACTGGAAGCTGACGAAGCCGGGCACCGTCTTCAGTAGGATTTCCCGATCCAGCCATCGTTTTTCAAAAGCTTCGGCATCGTCCTGGGCCACCCTGAAGCGGTTCATCGCAATATACTGGTGCATCTGTTTTCCTCTTTGCTCAGTTGAAAATGATATCGTGCGGCAGGATGTAGGGCTTGCCCGTTCGCTCATGGGTTTGGACGCGCCCCTCTTCCAGCCCGAACACCGTCTGGGCCAGAGTGTCTGTCAGAACGTCCTGTGGCGGTCCCTGCGCATGAATGGTGCCCTGATGCACGACCACGATCCTGTCGGCACAGGCCACGGCCCAATTGAGGTCATGCAGGACCAGTACGACCCCGCCACCCCTGCGGGCATGCTTACGGGCGAGATCAAGCACCAGATGCTGACGCGCCGGATCCTGCGCGGAAATCGGCTCGTCGAGCAGCAGAAATCCCGGCGCATTCCCCTTGTCTGACACCGCGGCCTCAAGCTGCATCAGGACGCGGGCCAGATGGGCACGCTGGTGCTCGCCGCCGGAAAGATCCATGACATCGCGATCCGCAAAGTGCTCCAGCCCCACACGACCGAGCAGGTCTTCCGCCAGCATTGTGCGCTCCTGACCGGTCAGACGTGGCGCCGAGACACGCGCCCCCATCACAACGAGATCCTGCAATGTGAAACGTGCTCGCAGAACAGTCTCCTGTGTCAGCATGGCCCGCATCGCCGCGAGGCGTGCCGGAGCAAGGTGGTTCAACTCCGTACCCTGCAACGTCACCGTTCCGCTCGTTGGCGACAGCAATCCGCTGGCAATCCGGAGCAGCGTGCTTTTCCCTGCGCCATTCGGTCCGACAATGGCCGTCACCTGTCCCGCCTCGAAGCGAAGCGAAGCCCCGTGCAGGATCGTTTTCCCACCCGCGCGCCAGACGACATCCTGAAGAGCAAGGCTCATGAGACCACCTCGCGTCCGTGGGCTCCGGACAGCAGCCAGACGAAGACCGGCGTTCCCAGAACAGCCGTCACGATCCCCACTGGCACGTCAGCGGGGATGGCAATCACGCGCGCTAGCGTATCGGCCACGATCATGAGGCTTGCCCCTAAAAGCGCACTTCCCGGCAGAACGAGGCGATGATCCGGGCCCGTCACCAGCCGGACAAGATGCGGCACGATGACGCCCACGAACCCGATCGCCCCCACGAAGGACACCGTTGGCCCGACGGCACAGGCTACCGCCACCATGGCCAGACGCTTGATCCGTTCGACCGGATACCCGATCAGGTGGGCATCGCTTTCGCCCAGCAGCAGGGCATTGAGCGGCGTGGCCAGACGTGCCGTCACGGCAGCCGCAACGCACAGGAACGGACATAACAGCCCGATGCGGGACCATGTCGCACCGGCGAAGCTACCCATGGTCCAGAATGTCAGGTCACGCAGGGCCGTATCGTTGGCACGGAAAATAAGAATACCCGTCAGCGCCCCGGAGAACGCCCCGAGCGCCACGCCAGCCAGAAGGATCGTGCTGACGGAGGTCACGCCCCCGCGCGTCGCAAACAGATACAGTAGATAGGCAGCGGCAAAGCTGCCGCACATCCCCGCAGCAGGAATGGCCCAGACACCCCATGTACCCGAAACAAGCCATGGTCCCCCCAGAACGATCATGCAGGCCGTCGCCAGTGCCGCACCCGATGACACGCCAATCAGCCCCGGATCGGCCAGGGGATTGCGGAAAAGCCCCTGCATGACCGCTCCAGCAACCGCCAGCGCCGCCCCGGTCAGGCCCGACATCACCACCCGTGGCCCGCGGATGCGAAGCAGCACGATCCGGTCTACCCGGATGTCAGAATCCGTTGTTCCATGCCAGAAAGCCGACAGGTGCACGCCCGTCGCACCGATATTCAGCGCGGCGATGACGGCCAGCAGCAGCAATGGTATGAGAGCGATCAGAAAGATCAGGGCCTGACGCCGGGATGATGTCATACGGGATGACCCGCCGTTTCAATCAGGCGCGCCAGATCAAGCGCAGCCAGGGGCGTACGCGGCCCAAATCCAAGAAGACGCTCCCCCTCCATGGCAATGATCGCCCGGTTCTTGCCTGCAGGGGTCAACTGGAACCCCGGATCAGCCAGAAGCTCATTCCGGATCGCATCCCCACCCTGTTGCATCGTCAGGATTACATCCGGCCGGAGCGCAACAAGGTTTTCCTGATCCACGATCTTGTAGCCCCGCATGCCCGCTCCGGCATTGATCGCCCCCGCAAGACCGATCACGGCATCCGCAGCCGTTCCTGCCCCAGCGGCCATGGGACGGTTGTTGGTCATGCGCATCACGAACAGCACACGCCTCATCTGCGGATGGGCCGCGCGCCATAAGGCGAGGCTCCGGAACTGGTCCGAAATTGTGCCGCACAGGCGCTCACCTTCAGGCTTCGCATCAACGATTTCGGCCAGAAAACGGGTGCGTCCCTCGATCGCTTCCGGCGAGTGCGTTGCATCCACGAACACGACCGGCACGCCCGAAGCTGCAAGCTGATCCATCGCAGCGGCCGGACCGGAATCATTCATGGCCAGAATCAGGTCCGGCCTGAGAGACAGAACCCCTTCGGCGGAAATCGCCCGCATGTAGCCTAGGTTTTTCTTTTCCCGCTGCGCCTGTTCCGGCCATGTAGACGTCAGATCAACGCCAATGATGCTTTGCGAGCGTCCAAACGCATAAAGCGTTTCCGTAATAGTACCACCGATACAGGCGATCCGCTGTGCCGCCGGGATCACAACATGACGCCCGCGGCAGTCCGTTATTGTCCGCACAGAGGCCGCATGAGTTGTTTCAGGCAGAATACCGGCCGCCACGCTCATGGCGACGAGGGACAGGCCCAGCTTTCGCCGGGAAAGAGCGGAATTCTGAGTCATCACGCGGCCTGCTCCATCCCTTCGACAGTCCGGAGCACTTCAGAGGCACTGAACGCCCGTTGCCCGATCGTCAAATGCTCGCCCTTGCCGGCGTTCTTATGCGCTGTCTGGAACAGGTCCGATCCACCACGCCATGCCTCGAAGGCCTCGCGCGACGCCCAGAACGCATGGGAAATGTAAGCCACAGGGTTAGGATAGGCGCTGCCTTTCAGGAACGGGATCATGAGGCAACCCGGGGCAGTGTTGAGAAGCACCTCCCGATCCAGCCAGCGGCGCCGGAAATCGGGGTGCCAGTCCAGCCGCACTTTGAAACGGTTCACAACAACAAACATCTGGCTCTCCTCGCTTCCGGGATATGGTCCAATCCGATGTGACAAGGCTGCCATATGTGAAAATGAGAATCAATCTCAACTTAACCGAAGGTATCACCTTGGCATCTTGTTGCGACACATTTTCAAAAAGAACGTGAGGGTTCGAAAAACCCGTTGGTTTTGTGTGCGTCTCTGTAATTCTATTTTCCCTGCGTGGATTAGGGATAGATGACATGAAGCAGCCGGGTTTCTTTGATGTTGAAGAGCGGCTTGCACGGTTGAGTGGGCCTGGTGATCAGTTCGAAGTCTTTTCCCGGACTGTGGATTTTGAGGTGTTTCGACCTGATCAGGAGAAGGCTCTTGCCTATTCGGATGGACGCAAAGGTGGCCGTCCGCCGTTTGATCCGGTGTTGATGTTCAAAACCCTGGTGATCCAGACACTGAACAAGCTCTCCGACGAGCGGAGGGAAGACCTGATCAATGACCGTCTGTCTTTTATGCGCTTCTTTGGTCTGGGTCTGTCGGATCAGGTGCCCGATGCCAAAACGATCTGGCTGTTTCGTGAGCGGCTGACGCAGGCCGGTGCGATTGAAAGACTGTTCAACCGCTTCAATACCACATTACGGAACGCCGCTTATCTACCGATGTCGGGGCAGATCCTGGACGCAACGCTGGCGGCGCCAAAGCAGCGCAATACAAACGCTGAGAAGACGGATCTCCGGGAAGGACGGATCCCACAAGACTGGCAGGACAAACCCTCAAAGCTGTCTCATAAGGACAGGCATGCGCGCGGGACGCTGAAGTTCACCAAAGCAAAGCGACAGGATGATGGAACATTTCCGGCAACGGATCTTACCCTCTCGTCCTTTGGCTATAAATCCCATGCCTCCATCGACCGGAAGTTCAGGCTGATCCTTCAATGGAATGCGACAGATGCCACCTCTAATGATGGTGCGAGATTCAGCCAGAACCATTGATGCCTGCCCGTTGCAGCCGAAAATCAGGCCGCAAAAATTTCAATCAACGGTTCTTCGATCCGTCCAGGTTCTGGATTAGATCCTTTGTCAACACTGCCTCACTTCTGCCCCTACAAAGTTAGGAGCAGGATTTCCTGCGACAGGCAGTGCATGCGACATTACATCAAGCGCTGCCCCGCCGAGATGTCCCGTTTCAGGATGCCCGCTTGCGCAGAAGTCTTTCCAGCAGGCTGGCACCCAGAAGAAAGTCTTCCATTTCCATGCTTTCGTCTGGGTTATGGCTGCCATTCTCGTTTCGGACGAACAGCATTTCAGTCGGAACGCCCTGCCCTGCGAATGTTGCCGCGTCATGCCCGGCCCCGCTGGCCATTGAAACGACCGCGATACCCATTTCCGCTGCCAGCTCTTTCACCTGCGCCTGAATCGTTTCATCCATGACAGCCGGCGTGCTCTGGGTACGCGGGCCCAGGTCAACACGGACTGAGAACTCTGCTTCCACCCGACGGGCCTGCTCGATGACCCGTGTGTTCATGCGTTCCAGCAGAGCTTCGTCACGTGAACGGATATCGATGACCAGATCGAGTTTGCCCGGAACGGCAGCAAAATTGGCCTGTGCCGGATCCGTCTGGCACACCCCGAACGTCAGGGTCATTTCCTCGCCGGCGGCTTCAACCGTTTTCCAGTCTTCATGAAGCGCCATCATCATGCTCGCACCGGCCATGACAGCATCCGAGCGGAAACGCCGCGGCGTCGCGCCAGAATGGGCGTACTGGCCGTGAATGACTGCGGAGCGATATCGGGTACTGCCGCAAATTCCGGTCACGACCCCAACGGGAACATCCGCCTCAAGCAATACTGGCCCCTGCTCGATATGGAGTTCCACAAAGCAGTCGATTTTTGCCGGGTCCAGAACGGGCGCCTTGCCACACAGTTCGGGATGTGCACCGCAGGCCAGCATATGATCGCGCAGTGTCACGCCATCATCACTACGCGGTGTCTCAAGGGCTTCTGCAGGCAGCAGGCCAAAAGCCGTGCGGCTGCCCAGATAGGACACCGGGAACCAGACGCTTTCTTCCGCACGGGTCACGATCAGCGTCGTATCGCGCTCAGGCTGGAACGCCGCTCTGGCCCAGGCGCAAAGGATCAGAAGCCCTGCGATCGCCCCTGCTGCACCGTCAAAATTGCCACCGCACGGGACCGTATCCACATGTGATCCGGTCATGACCACAGGCAGATCACGGTTGCGGCCCGGAAGCGTGATGAACAGGTTCGATGCCCAGTCCCTGCGGATTTCCAACCCATGCTCTCTGGCGATGTCTTCAAACAGGGCGTGTGCCCGGTTCTCGCCCTCGCCATAGGATGGGCGGGTCATTCCCCGCCCGTCAAAGCCGATATCATGCAGGCGATCGAACACCCGGTTTGCCAGTTCCGGATCAAGAACAGGGGCAGCAGCCGTATTGGAAGAGGTCAGGGAACTGGACACGGAAACTCCTTTTAGAACCGGATGGGTAGAGACTTACTGCTTGGTAAAAAGCTGCTTCATGTCGGCCAGCGCCTTGAATTCCAGCGCATTGCCTGCCGGGTCACAGAAGAACATCGTCGCCTGTTCACCGGGCAGTCCTTCAAAACGGATCTGCGGCTCCAGCCCGAAGGTAATGCCGTGACGACGGACGCGCTCCGCGAGGGCTTTCCAGTCATCCATGTCCAGTACGACGCCAAAATGGGGAATCGGCACGTTGTGTCCGTCCACCGCCCCGCTTCCAGCGTCACCTTTATGGCATGCGTCGGGAACAAGATGGGTTACGATCTGATGGCCGTACAGGTCGAAATCAATCCAGCTGTTCGTGCTACGTCCTTCCGGGCAACCCAGAACTTCACCATAGAAGACACGGGCAGCATCAAGGTCGTCGACCGGAAATGCAATGTGAAACGGATTAGGCATCTCTACACCAGAAATTAAGAAGGAATATCAGAATAACATGCAGAAACCGGCATATTATAGAACGAATATATGTCTTCTGATGAAAGCAAAGGTTACCTTTGCGGATGATCTCTTGCGACTCTCCGCAAAGGTGGGGGCATATCAGTCCTGTTTCAGGACAAGTTTTCCCTTTTCACGCGTGAAGCGAACGCCATAGGGCTCACAGAGGATCTCGAAGCGAGACAGGATGCTCTCACCTTCTTCCCCTTCAGCGAGAAAAGGCAGGCCGCGCGTATGGGCGCTTTTGCCCAATCCAAGCGAGACGGGATGAATTTCCATGGAGGACAATGTTCCGTCTTCTGCGAATTCGCAGATCGGCAGCAGGGTTTCCCAGAAGCGCCGATCGGCCGGGAAGCCCTTCGTGTCATTCAGGGTCCGGGTCTTGTAGACCTGATGCGGCGTCACATCCGTGCTGACCTTGTAGAAGGTATAGGAATCCTCCGGCAGCATATCGACAAGTTCGTTCTGACCAATGAAATTACCGAGGCTATAGAAGATCGGTTTGCCCTTGTAGAGTTCCATTCCCTTCAGAAGATGCTGGCCGTGGCAGACCACGATGTCAGCCCCCTGATCGATGGCATCCCGGGCAAAGGCTTCCAGAAACTCGCCCGGCTTTTCCCAACTGATGGTTCCATCGGCGTCATACCCGACTTCATGGGTATGAACACTGACGATGACCACGTCAGAGACAACCCGGGCTTCACGGACCCAGCGCCCGATTTCCTCCAGATCCCGCGCATTCGGGGCGGTGGTGATGCGGGTTTCACTGCCCTCGACAAAACGGGTTCCATCCAGCGTCAGCGTGTCTTCCGGAGCGGGATAGCCGAAGCCCAGCTTGATCTGCTCCTGCTTGATTTTCTCCAGACCAAGACCTGCCGAAATTGTCTGCAGAACCGAAAGCTCTTCCGGCTTTACCTGATACGTCGTGCTGAAATGCAGCGGATTGAGACCGGGGCGTCCCTGCATGCTCCGGGTCTGATCGGCAGCTTCCTGTCCGCGCGCGAATGTCGAACAGCACGACAGCATCGAGACCGTGCCTCTGGGATGGCTGAAATAGGCCGGACGACGCGCTTCCTCGAGGGTCAGCCCCACACCGGAATACAGGATTTCGCGCTTTCTCAGTTCTTCGATTGCAATGCGAAGACCGGAAATGCCGTAATCAAGACAGTGATTGGTAGCGGCTGCGAACAGGTCGAAACCTGCGGTGCGGAGTTCATCCAGGATCCAGGGATGGGCGCTGAAATGAGATCCGCCATGATCAAGGGCGGGATCGCCCTGATAGTCGCTTGGCATGATCTCAAGATTTGTGAAGGACGCATCGCAATCCCGGATCATGTCAAACAGCGGGGCGCAGACCGGATCGATATCCGTGTTCAGCCGACGCAGGACAATGCTGTCGCCCGTGAGGCAGACTTTCATATACAGGTCTTTCAACTACAGTTACAGAATTTCAGAAGGAATAGAGGGGCCGGAAGGGGCCGTGATCCTGCGTGTCACGGACCAAAGGATGACGGCCCCGACCGCGACCGTGATGGCCATGCACACCATCCCGGCTGAGAGGGTTCCTGTAAGGGATGTCAGTTTTCCGACGACCATGGGGCTGATGACGCCGCCCCAAAGTCCGATGGCGTTGATCAGCGCAAACCCGCCGGTTGCAGCGCTTCCCTGGAACACATTGGCGGCCATCGCCCAGAAGACGACGTAGGATGCGTAGATCCCGGCCGTAGCTCCTGCCAGAACGATCATCTTCAGGATAAAAATATCCGGAATGATGGTTGTCAGCAGAAAGCACAGGCTGGCCAGAAGCGCCGGAGCGTAACAGTGGAAGCTCCGTTCCTTCAGCCTGTCCGAACGGGCACTCCAATAGGCCATCGAAGCGACGGAAATCACGTAGGGAAACGAGGAGTACAGCCCGACCGCCAGGGACGAATGAACGCCGGATTCATGAATGATAGACGGCAGCCAGAAATTCAGCATGTACATTCCGGCCATGAGTGCGAAGAAGCCGAGCCCCAGGAAATAGATCGCCGGGTCCCGGATGACAGCGGAAAATTCCACATGGCGTACGTTCTGCCGGACGCTCCATGCCTCGATTGTCTTGCGTTCCTGTACCGACAGCCATGCAGCGTCCTTTGGTGCGGTGGGAAGGACGAAAGCGACGATGACGCCGAGCACGATGGACGGTAGCCCTTCGAGAAGAAACATCCAGCGCCACCCCGCCAGACCGGCGACCTGATCGAAGTGAGACAGGATCAGCTCCGAGATCGGGCCGATAATTATCCCGGCCAGAGGCAGTGAGAGTTGGTGCCAGAAAATGACGGCCGACATCCGGTTCTCAGGATACCAGCGAGCCAGATAATAAGTGCAGGTCGGGGCAAAACCTGCTTCGAACACGCCCAGCAGAAAACGCAGGACATAAAAGCTGTCGCGGCTGTGAATGAAGCCAGTCGCCGCCGATGTCATGCCCCACAAGACCATGATTCTGGCAAATGTCTTGGGTGCCCCCACCCGCGATGACCAGAGGCTGATCGGAATTTCGAACAGGACCAGGCCGACGAAGAAAATCCCGGCCGCAAATCCGAACTGTGCCGCAGTTAGGTCCACATCCTGGGAGATATGGCTGCGTGCAAACCCCAGATTGGTTCGGTCGATACTATCCATCAGGTAGATCACAATGATCCACGACATGATCCGCCAGTTCAGGCGATGGTAAAGTCTGGTCTGTATCTCGTTCATCAATACCCTCTCTCCTGCGGCACCGGGGCGCTTCCTGTAGGAAAATATTCCGGCACGTTAAAATGGTTCCGGAATATTCCGTAATCAGAAATCATAGGAAAAACGGCCGCCCACAAATCTTGGCTGTCCGGAAATGCCCATGTTGACCGTTGTCGCAAGCGTACGGCTGACGATGTAGTCGCGGTTGAGAATGTTCGTGGCGTAAGCCGTAACAGCCCAGCGTCCCTTGACCGGCTTGAAGGTCACACTGCCGTTCATGAGGAAATATGCAGGCAGCAGGTAGGTTCCGGTTCCACGCGGGACAGTATCCTGTGCACCACGATATGAGTAATCCCCCTGAAGCGTGACGGTATATTTCCTGAAAACGGGTTTCGTTTCATAGGAAATACTTCCGTTCAGCGTCAGTTTAGGGATACCCATATCTGCGCCGTTATAGCTGTCAGTTATCGACTTGTACTGTCCGGTCTTGGCGTAATAGGCGGTCACGGCCTGCACGTTCAGGACCTGGAAGTCATCATAGGTTCCGCGCTGATACCCTACGTTCTGAGAGATTGTCAGGCCGCGGAAAGGATGGGCGCTGATCGAGAGTTCCGTTCCGAAGATATGCGAACGGGGCACATTGACATAGGAACCGACCGTCCCCCAGCCGGGAACCAGAATATAGGAGAAATACTGCTGGTCGTGGTAGGAATCCCAGAATGCCGCGCCATTGATCCGAAGACGGTGATTGAAGAATTCACTCTTGAAGCCGACTTCGTAAGCCATCAGCCATTCAGGTTTGAAGCCCGCAGCCTGCTGTTCCGTCAACGTCGTGTTGGCCGTAAAGCCACCCGGTTTCACGCCACGCCGGATATCGGCATATAGCATTGCATTCTGCATCACCTGATAGTTGATGCCGACCTTGCCCGAGAACTGGTTTGTCAGGGCGCCGTGATTGGCGAAAACCTGACTGTAGGTCTTTGCCAGCGTCACAGGGTTGTAGCGGTAGACGGCGTCGTCGAGAAACTGGCGGTCGTCACTCTGATGCTCCAGACCGAAGATCAGGTGCAGTTTGGGCGTCAGGGCGTATTTCAGGTTCACGAACTGTGAAAAATTCTGCTGTGGCTGCACATGGGTGCTGTCCTGAAAGTAATACTTTCCGGAGCGATCCGTGTAATCGAACCAGTTCTCGCCCGAGGCCCGAACGCGGTTGTAGTACATGCCCGCCACCCATTCGAGCCGGTTGTGGAGCGCCATGCCCGAAAGGCGTACTTCCTGCGAGAACACATTCATGCTTCCCGTCAGATAGCTGTCACCGGAACGATAGGCTTCCGCGTCCCGATCGATATATTCATGGCGCTGCTGCTGCTGGAACGAGGAGATCGTTGCCAGGTGCGCCCAGCCCAGATCCCGGTCCGCGTTGAGATTGATGCCCCACTGCATGTCGTTATAGGACGGCTTGCTGTTAGGGGAGATCCCGAGAATCTTGGCGTACTGGGGATTGAGATTCCAGCCCGTCGCATAGATGTCCTGATCGCGCGGGAGGATGTTGTTGCTGTCGGACAGGACGAAACCGGCCTGCGCTTCCGAAGAATCCTGCGACCAGTTGGCGGTCAGTTTGATGTTCGTTTTATCGTCGGGCTGCCAGGCCAGTTTGCCGCGTAGCGCGCCCTCATTGGCGCGCCCGATCGACTCACCGTTGACCCGGTTGTAGCGGAAGGCCCCGCCCTGCAGCATCTGCCCGGCAAGACGAAACTGGAGCCGGTCCGTGATCGGTGCGGACACATAGAAATTCGTCTTGCTGCGCGCGTAGCTCGCGATGTCTTCCGATGCACCGTAATGAAGGGTTTTGGTCGGATCATTGGTCGTGATGCGGACTTCGCCGCCCGTGTCGGCAATGCCATGCTCAAAACCGACCGGGCCGGGCTCGACACCGACGGAGGCCACGTCGAACATCTGGCCGGAACTCATCGCCGTGATGGTGTACGGTACGTCATCGAAATAGGTCATGACCGAGGACATGTTGTTCTGGGTATAATCCTGCATACCGATGCCGCGCAGGTAATAGTCCGGAACGTTCGAACCGCCCTCAGTCTGGATCGTGAGGTTCGGCACCAGATTCTGGATATCCTCGACGGTCGTGACGTGATGCGTCACGAGGTCTTCAGCGGTCAGATTGGTGATGTTGCCAGCGCGGTGCTGATCGGCTCCGAACCCGAACGCCCGACGCTTCGTCGTGACGCTGATGACTTCGGGATGATCCTGCTTTGCCACCGCATGATGTACGGGTGCGACATGAGCATCCGCATGTCTGGACGGGACTGTCCGACGGGCTTTGTCGTTTTTTGAAGTAGCGGCATATGCCCCTGCCATCGAAAGGCATCCCGTACAGACAGACAGCATCAGGAAGCCGCGGAATGCGTTTTTCATAACAGAACCCTGCCGTTCAGCCCGAACCATAATCATCCTGAACTCCTGCTCATAAACCGATCATCCCGCAGACCGGCAAACCTTATGTTTCATATTCAGAACATATTTCGGTTTCAGGACATAGCTGTTCCTGTTTGATTCAAAAGATAATAAAACTATCTCATGAGATGCTTACAGTGAGATAAATCAGCAGATATCCTTAAATTTCAGGGATCGAGATTTCCATAGAAGATGAAAAAAACATTTTGTTGCTGGTTTTCATCAGGAGATGTCGTTAAATTTTTACAGGAATGATCGCCTTCAACAATATTCCAGATTCGTTCCAAATGGATCCTTGTCCAACCTCAGGAATGCTTCATGCCAATACGAAACACGGAAAAGATCTGGGATCATGTCGACACCCTGGCGGATGAAGCCATTGCCCTGAGCGATAACGTATGGGCCGTTCCCGAACTCTGTTACGAAGAGCATCACTCCTGTGCGCTGCACACGCGGATGCTGTCTGATCATGGCTTTGTCCTTACCTCCCATGTTGCAGGCATCTCGACGGCTGTGATGGGCGAAAGCGGAGAGGATGGCCCGGTCATTGCTTTTCTGGGGGAATACGATGCCCTGCCCGGTCTCGCGGCGGCTGCAGGCTCCTTCGATCATACTCCGACGACCGAAAACGGCCATGGATGCGGACACAACCTGCTTGGCGCTGCATCCCTTCTGGCCGCTGTTGCTGTTCGGGACTGGCTTGCGGTCATGCAGATCCCTGGCCGCGTCCGGTATTATGGATGCCCGGCAGAGGAAGGCGGAGCGGGAAAAGGTTTCATGGTCAGAGGTGGGGCATTCACAGGAGTGGATGCCGCGATTTCATGGCACCCATCCCCGTTCTGCGGGGTTCTCCCACCGTCTTCCCTGGCAAATGTCCGGATGGATTTCACATTTACCGGCCGTTCGGCTCACGCAGCGGCCGCACCACATCTGGGGCGGTCAGCACTGGATGCGGTCGAACTGATGAGCGTGGGCGTTAACTATCTGCGTGAGCACATGCTTCCCACCTCGCGCATTCATTACGCTTACATCAATGCCGGTGGGACTGCGCCCAATGTCGTGCAGTCTGAAACGACAGTCCGTTATTCCGTTCGGGCAGAAGGTCTTTCCGAAATGCTGGCACTGGCCGAGCGGGTACGGCAGGTGGCTCAGGGAGCGGCCCTGATGAGCGGAACTCAGGTTCGGAGCATTGTAACCGGAGGCGTTGCGAACCTGCTCCCCTGCCCGCCCCTTGAAAAAGTGATGCAGGAAAGTTTCGAGCAACTCGGGCCACCACCTTTCAGCGCCGAAGATCAGGTTTTCGCCGCAAGGATACAGGAGACCCTGTCAGCGGAGGATATTGAGTCCGCTCTTCAGCAGGTGGGATGCTCCGCATGTGATGCGTCGCTGTCCGACTTTGTCCTGCCTGCTGGAAGCCGGTTTTCCCTGGGCTCCACGGATGTCGGGGATGTCAGCTGGACCGTCCCGACGGTTCAGGCTCTGGGAGCAACCTGCGCCATCGGGACTCCCCTCCACTCATGGCAGATGACGGCTCAGGGTGTTTCCCCGGTAGCACATAAGGGCATGATCCATGTCGCAAAGGCGATGGCCATGACCGCCATTCGATTATTCCGGTCCCCGGATGTCTTGAAAAAGGCTCAGGACGATCACGCACAACGCCTTCTTCGCACTCCTTATGTCTCTCCCATTCCTGCGGATACTTTTCCGCCTCAGGGAAAGTTCTGAAAAAAGAACCGGAGATCCTGTTCTGATATCGTGGCGCTTGCCATACCATGAAGTCCGCGGAAATCATTTCCAAGTCAGAAACGAGAGACAGCGCATCTTGGACACACGCTTTCTGGAAAGCTTCATCGCCATCGTGGAACGAGGTTCCATCGCCGATGCCGCGCGTCAGCTTTCACTCACCCCTGCGGCCGTCTCCCAGCGCATCAAGGCTCTTGAAGACCAGATCAGACAGCCTCTGCTGATCCGTGCCGGCAGGACCGTGACACCGACTGCTGCAGGCCTGGCCATCATTGAGAAGAGCCGACAGCTCATCAAGGGTGTCGAAGAGTTGCGGTCCCTCGCCTTTCAGGAAGAATTTGCCGGCGAACTGAAAATCGGCGCCATTTCCACTGCCCTGACCGGCATCCTTCCCTTCATGCTGAAAAAATTCTTCATCGAGTATCCACAGATCGACCTGCATGTCACACCGGGTCAGTCGATCAAGCTGTATCATGAGGTCCTGGAAGGACAACTGGACTGCGCAATTATCGTTGAGCCTCCTTTCGGTATTCCCAAGACATGCGGCTGGAAAAGGCTTCTGTCGGAGCCTCTGATAGTTCTGGTTCCGGAAAACTGCGCTGAAACGGATCCTCTGAAGATCCTTAAAAATAATGTTTTCCTCCGGTATGACCGCAATCAGTGGGGCGGTCGTGTCGCCGATACCTTCCTCAAGGACAACAGGATTTTCCCCAAGGAACAGCTGGAGCTTGATTCCCTTGAAGCCATCGCTCTGATGGTCAGCCAGGGCATTGGCATTTCCCTGCTTCCGGACTGGCTCCCGCCATGGCCGGAAGGGCTCAAAGTCCGGAAGATTCCTGTCTCCAGTACACCACCCCAGCGCCATATCGGCCTGCACTGGCTGCACGCCTCACCGCACGCCCATCTCATCAAGACCATGGAGCCATTCCTCACCCTCAAGAAGGCCTGAAGGCTCTCACTTTCCCCATTCCGGATAACCGTTCATGGACACACGCTTCCTTGAAAGTCTGCTCATTGTTATCGAGCAGGGCTCCATCGCAGGAGCCGCACGCCAGCAGCACCTGACCCCCGCAACCGTGGCGCAGCGGCTTCGGACACTGGAAGAGGAGATCGGCTGCTCCCTTGTCCAGCGGAACGGACGCCATGTGCGTCCGACCGAACATGGCCTGGCTATTCTTGAGCAAAGCCGTCGGATCGTCACTTCCGTCCGTGAACTCTGCGTGATTGCGACAAGCGACACTCCGGTCGGAAAACTCAGGCTGGGGGCCATTTCCAGTGCCGCAAACGGCCTTCTGCCTCCTTACCTGAAGCGCTTTTTCGAATGTTTTCCTGAAATCGAATTGCACATCATGCCGGGGTCGTCTTCCGCGCTTTACAATGCCGTTCTGGATGGGGCACTGGATGCGGCCTTCATCGTCGAGCCGCCATTCAACATTCCGGAAACCTATGTCTGGGAGACGCTGCGCTCAGAGCCGCTCATCGTTCTTGTTCCCGGCGATGTAACGGAGACCGACCCGCACGAAATCCTGCGGAACTATCCCTTCATCCGTTATGACCGCAACCAGTGGGGTGGACGCCTGGCGGATGACTATCTGAAACGTACCGGAATCTGGCCTCATGAACGGCTGGAACTGGACGCACTCGATGCCATCACGACCCTCGTCAATCAAGGAACCGGCGTCTCACTGATTCCGGACTGGGCCCTCCCCTGGCCGGACGGCTTCCATCTGAAAAAAGTCTCACTCCCTGCTCCGGCACCGTGCAGGAAACTGGGATTTCTTTCCCAAAGGAATACTCCCAGAAGACGCCTGATTAACCGCCTCCTCGATATCCTCCAGTCTCCACTCGGGTCTGCCAGCATGTGAAGGTCATTACGTGCGAAGGCGATCCCGGAGCCCTGTCAGATCGTTTTTCCAAACACGCTTCTGGAACCTTCCAGGTTGGCACTTGCGACATGCTTCATCATCATCCAGGCAAGCTGGATCAGGCGTTGCCGGGGTAGTTCCGCCGCCGGTCCTGACAGGGCAATGCTTGAACGGACTTCACCACTGCTTTCCCGCCAGGGAATGGCAACGGCATTGATACCAGGCCGATAGGATTCAAGATCCAGGGCATATCCCTTGACCCGGACATTCTCGATTTCCAGAAGAATGTTTTTGCTCAGGGCATTTGCGCGCGTGGCAAGCACACGTTTCCCCAGCCCCGGCACAAACGCCAGAAACACCAACCCGACCGAGGAGCCTTCGAGCTTTTCCCGGTCATGCAGACGGGACGCGGCGAAGAGCGGGTCCTTCAGATCCACGATATCGACGTAAGCAGCCTTGTCTCCGCTGGGAACCGCAAAATAGACCGTGGCGCCACTCTCCCGGGCGATCTGCTCCAGAACAGGCCGCATCTTGTCGCGAAAAACGTAGTCATTCCCCACGATGCGGGAAAGATTGAGGATACGTCCTCCAAGATAATAATTCATGTCCCCCAGACGGCGGTGAACATAACCAAGCTGCTCCAGCGTCTGAAGAATGTTGTGGGCCGTCGTCTTGCCCAGACCGGAGATGATGGCCAGATCCCGTAGTCGCGCGGCACCACCCTGATGCGCAATGATTTCAAGCAGAGCTACGGCGCGTTCGATGGATTGAATCAGTTTTGGAGTTTTCGACATAGAACCTTTTCTCTTGAATGGCCGAAATGATCGAAACGCAGCCTGATAGCCCTGTTTAGCCGAAATGCTTTCTCCGACGGATCAGGAAAACATTTGGCCGCTTTGCTCGCAGGCAAAACGGCCATTTTCATGTCCCCCACCAGGCAGGGTTCGCGCCTCGACGTTTCCCGGAGACCGCACTTCATGCGGCCCCCGTTTTTTTCAGTTCGTTCCCTTGGGAAGGGCGAAAACAACCATCTGGTCAGAGATCGGCGTCATCATGAAGTGGTGACCACCAGCCATGATCGCAACATACTGCCGTCCGTTGGCTTCATAAGTCATCGGATTGGCCTGACCGCCGCCCGGAAGAACATGCGACCACAGGACCTTGCCTGTCCGCTCGTCGATGGCCCGGATCAGGTTGTCGGTTGCCGCACCGATGAAGACCAGACCACCCTTGGTAATGACGGCACCGCCATTGTTAGGTGTTCCGATTTCCCAGGGCAGTCCTGTCGGCAGTCCCCACGGACCGTTGGCACGCGCAGTTCCCAGCGGATGCTGCCATAGAACCTTCTGCCCATGCTTCATGTCGATGGCGGTGATCATCCCGTAAGGCGGCTTGTGGCACAGCATGCGGGTGAACGGGTCCCAGAAAGGTGCAATCGTGATCGCATAGGGCGTCCCTTCCATCGGACCATTGCCTTCCGCCGAGGCTCCGGCACCGGGCTTGTAATGCACGGCATCAATCGGCATCAGCTTCAGGCTGTCCGCCTTGCGACGGGTGATGAGCTGGGCATACATCGGGGACGCATTCCAGTTGGCGATCAGGATGCCCGTTTCCGGATCATAGGCCATGGAGCCCCAGTCGCTGCCGCCATTGTTGCCCGGATACATGATCCACGGCTTGTCCAGGCTGGGCGGCGTGAACTCACCCACATAATGCGCGCTGCGAAACTTGATACGGCAGTAGAGCTGATCCAGCGGGGACATGCCCCACATATCCTTTTCCTGAAGCTCCGGCATGCGCAGGGCAGGCATCCCGACGGACCAGGGCTGCGTGGGTGCACGCGTATCGCCCGGAACATTCCCTGCCGGAGCCGGCCGCTCCTCCACGGGAAGGATGGACTTGCCCGTCCTGCGGTCCAGAACGAAGGTCTGCCCACGCTTGGTCGGTACGATGATGGCTGGAACCGTCTGCCCGTCAGGCGTCGGCATGTCCATCATCGTGACCTGCGAGCCCATGTCGTAGTCCCAGACGTCCTTGCGGGTCGTCTGGTAAACCCAGCGCGGAGATCCGGTCTTGACGTCCAGTGCGACAATTGACGTGGAAACGGCATTTTCCTCAGGGCTGCGATATCCACTGAAATAGTCGCCGGCCGAGTTCCCGGTCGGAACATAGACCAGTCCCAGCGCGTTATCGCCTGTCAGAGCGGCCCAGGAATTGGGCGTGCCACGGCTGTAATGGTTGTTGCCGGTCGGCTGCGAATGGTCATCGGGGCGCTTGACGTCCCAAGCCCAAACGAACTTTCCGCTCTCCACATCATAGCCGCGCACGACCCCGGATGGCGCCCACCGGCGCTGACCATCCAGAACCTCGTGATTGACGACAACCACACCATTCACGACCATTGGCGGAACCGTCATGGCCACGAAGCCCGGCACGGACTCACCCAGCCCCTGCATCAGGTTGACCTGCCCGCCATGACCGAAAGTGGGGCAAAATTCACCGGTCGCCGCGTCCACTTCGACCAGCCGCATGTCCAGCGTGCCTTCGATAATACGGTTGTGACACGGCTCGCCTTCAGGCACCTGCGATGATGTGAAATACGTCACGCCCTTACACGCCGCTGTGTAGGGAATGGACTCATATTTCACATTCAGATCGCGGCGCCAGATCTGCTTACCCGTTGTCGGGTCGAGCTTTATGATGTCGTTCTGTGCCGAACACATGTAGAGACCGTCGCCAACCTTGATCGGTGTCGTCTCGGCTGCCCATTTGTTGGCTTGCCCAGGTCGCGGATAGCTGCCCGTGTGATAGGTGAACGCCACTTCAAGCTGGGAGACATTCTCTGGCGTGATCTGGTCCAGAGGCGAATAGCGCGTCTGGTTGTCATCATGTCCGTATGTCGCCCAATCCTCACGCGCCGGACTGGCGCTCTGCTGCGGCACCATGGCCGGCAGTGCCGACGCATCAATGGAATCCATATCCGGCAGATTGGCGGCATTCACGCCCGGGGCCTGCGGCGCATAAGCGGACGGGCCTGCAAAATAGCTCGGGTCTGGCGGCGCATCCCGTGCCGGTTCGTCGGCTTTGCCCGCCCCCGGAATTGAAGCGGAGGGCGGACCGCCTGCTCCGGCAGGAGCGAACTGTGCATGGGCCGCAAATGGCAGCGCAGTCAGCGCCAGAGAGGCCACTGTAGCGAAAAGATATGGCCGACGCATCAGACGGCTCCCTTGCTGGAAAAACGTACTTCCTGACGGCGCAGGACCGGAATGGACAGGGCGACAAGAACGCCCAGAAGGGTCGGCCCAAAAGCGCGCGGAAGAAGATCGATCGGGCTGAAACCCACTTCCCACAGGGACCACACCCATGTGTAGGCCAATGCGCCGAGATACAGGAACGCACCCATCGTGCGCCCCAGGATCATGAGAATGCCTCCGGCAGCCAGAAGCAGCCCGCAGAGCGCATAGTAAAAAGAGCCGCCCAACATGGCGAGATCTACTCCGCCGATGACAAAGGCCACACCGACGAGGGTGATAACGAGACCAAGAAGCAGAACGAGCCACTCCACAAAAGTCGCATTATGAAAGTGCCGGAACATTACATTCCAGGATGAATTAACCATGAACCTTTCCTTTCCCGGATGGGAATTAGTGATTACATGCAAGTGGATTAAATAAGAGCTCCCGAGATACCTCACTAAGGCGTGATATAACTTGGTGTTCTTATAATAGTTACTTTGAGTTTTGCTTCAAAGTGTGATTCCGGTTTCAAAGTCCAGTATTAATGGATTTTTGTATTTATTGGTTCCTCCCGTGCTCCAGATGTACTGGGCACCTGGACGGATCAGCAGCCAGGGCGTCGGACGCCAGCCATAATTGAGTTCGATCGAGTGCTCGCCGGAAGGCTTGTAAATTCCTGTAGCCCCCGTGCCCTGCAGTTCACGAACCCAGCTCGTAAGTTTCGGGCTGACCCAGAGCATCTTCATGCCAAGGCTAACCGTGTCGTTCGGTCGCGTGGGGAATGTCCCTTTGCGTGTCAGACCCCAGTCAACGAAATACGGCGCAACAGACGTCCGTGGATCGCCCCACGTAAACGACGCGAAAAAAGATGTTCCACGGTTCGGATCATTCCCGTCACGCTCCAGCATCCGGTCGAACTGGAACCAGCCGCCAAAACGCCCGCGCACCTTGGAAACCGGCGCAGAAACCAGGTACTGCTCCGGGATCCCGAAAGTCCCAAGTTGCGAATAGACGTTCTTGACCTCGGAAGAGTCCCAGTAGCCACCAATTTTCACGTTGGTCTGAAGCGGCCCGCTGTAATCGTCTTTTCCACCCTGATGCCAGACAAGCTGGAACGGAAGAAACGTTCCCGTCGCGCCATGCAGGTTCATTTTCCAGCCGTTATGCGTATTGCCGATCGTAGGGTCGACGGAATAGGCCCCGAACTGAATGGAGTAATGGTCATTTCCCGCCGGATAGAATTTGACCCATGCGCCCGGATGGGCGGTTGGATAATAACTGTATCCGGAGTTGTAAGCGATTGACTGGGGCATGCCGCAGATCGCATTACTTTCGAATTGGCAATAGTTGTTCATGCCCCAGTACATGGACCATGATTCGAAATCCGTTTCGGCGTTCATTTCACCGACATCCGTGGTCACATACCGGTTCCAGGGCATTTCCCAGGACAGGAGGGACAGACGTACGGTCGGAGAACCGTAGATTTCCTGCGGACTATCCAGCGCCGGCAGTTTTGCCCCAAGCCCGAGACCGGCACGTGACGTTACGGTAAGGTGGAACAAACCGATCGAGAATCCCGTCAGTTTCTTGAGATCGAAGTCCACATTGACCCCGACCTCATGCGCGTAACGGACATTTTTCGAAGCTCCCCCCATCGGGTTCCCTGCACTATCCTGAAAATAATGCCCCCCGATGTTGATGCCCTTTTTCGTCAGCCACGTCCGCCACCCGGCCCAGTCTCCCGTCATCGTGCTCTGGGTCAGCCAGTCATGAAAACTGTCGGGGAAAAAGCTGTTCTCCGTCGTATCGGAGGTAGTGGCCATACGTGTGCTACCGTCGGCATCCGGTGCAGTCTTCACAAGTAACGGTCGTGGATTCACTGTTCTGACAGGAGAATTTTTCGCAGAAGACACATGAGAATTTACACGACCATGAACGTTCCCTGTCTGAATGACGGGAATCTTGGAAATATCCTGTGCTTTCAGCCCGCAAGGAATCCATAGAAGTATTAAGGTACTTACATAAAGGACCCCTTTTTTACGACCAGGATCGTTAGAGTGGTTTGACATATATTTAAAGGCTCCCTGCGCGCCTCCCATTCTTCAGAAAAGAAGTCGCAAACCCTAGAAATCAAAAAACCGGACCAAACAAAATAGCTCACCCGATGACAAAAACCGGACTGAAATCCATTAGGAATGGACTTCAATCCCAATGGAACCCTAATCTATTGTTTTAAATGGAATTATTTATCGTCTGACCATTCATGAAACCGGCAGAAAGCTGCCCCTCACTTGTCCGTGTAGAAAACGGATCAAACGCCAGTTTTTGGCGGCCGCAAGCACTGATTTTCGTATTCGGATGGACGACAATTCCGGAGCAGAGCAAGGCGCTGTTTAGCCTGCTGTAAAGTTTCAGAACCTGTGGTTCTGAATACACGCCCAATATGAAATGGAGCGACAGGGTTTCCATCTCGGAAAACCCTGTCGCCGGGATGTCTCAGTTGGCCTGAGCTGTCTGCCCGTCATCCAGGGCATAGGCGAGAATATAATCGCCCGTCCGCGTTCCCATTCCCGCATGTCCGCCGGCAGCAATCACGATATACTGCTTGCCGTTGATCATGTAGGACATTGGATTGGCCTGACCGCCCGCCGGAAGACGTGCTCTCCAGACCACTTTGCCTGTGCTTTCATCAACAGCGCGCAGATAGTCGTCCGCCGTTGCGCCCAGGAAGACGAGACCGCCTCCGGTCACCATCGTGCCACCAATGTTAAACATGCCGGTTGGCAGGGGCAGATTGGTATGCGTGCCAAACGGGCCGGTATCGCGCGTCGTGCCGATCGGATGCTGCCAGACGATTTTCCGGCTGACGAGATCGATCGCGGTCAGCGTGCCCCACGGTGGTGCGTCACAGGGAACCATAAGCGGGTTCAGCCAGGGGTGGACGTAGCCAACATACGGCGTACCGTACTGAGGACCATACACACCGCCCTTCACATGCGGTTCGTTTCCGCTGCCATCCCACGGGGGCACAAAACCCGCCTTCTCGACGGCGTCACGCGGCGCCATACGCAGCATGAAGGGGATATAGTTGGCCGTGGAAATGACCAGCTTGTTCACCGGATCGACAGACGCACCATTCCAGTCCACGACACCGTCAAACGCCGGGTAAACGATGGTTTCCTTCAACTGTGGGGGCGTGAACTGCCCCTGATAGGCCGCCTTGCGGAACTGGATGCGGCACATCATCTGATCGATCGGCGTTGCGCCCCACAGATGCTTCTCTGTCAGATCTTTTGGCGAGACAGAAGGAAGACCGACCGAATAAGGCTGCGTCGGTGTGGTCCAGTCTCCGGGAACAGCGCCCTGGGGGGTCTTCTTTTCCGCAACCTCGGCAACGGGCTTGCCCGTCTCGCGGTTGAGCATGAAGAATTCGCCACGCTTGGTTGTCTGGACCAGAGCAGGGATTGTTGAACCATCAGGTCCGGGCAGATCGATCAGCGATGGCCCCACCGGGACGTCCATATCCCACACGTCATGATGGACGGTCTGGAAATGCCAGCGCAGTTCGCCGGTCTTCGCATCCAGCGCGATGATCGAACTGCTGAACTTGTCATCGAACGGACGACGATGCCCACCGAAGTAGTCCGGCGGCGCGTTGCCGGTCGGCAGATAGACCAGGCCCAGCTTGGGGTCGGCTGTATAGACACCCCAGGCATTGGGCGTGTCGCGGGTCAGTTCATCATTGGGTCCTGGCGTCCAGGTCTGCGGATTGTGGCCCACATCCCAGGCCCAGACGATCTTGCCGGTAATGGGATCAAACGCACGGACAGCGCCTGACGGCTCGAACGTGGCCTGATTGTCGAAGATCCAGCCACCGGTGATGACACGATCACTGATGATCATGGGCGGCGACGTGACGAAGTGGAAACCGTCGGGGACATGACCCAGATACTGCGTCAGCGAGATGAAACCGTGTTCCCCGAAATCCTCGCAGGGCTTACCCGTTTTAGCATTCAGAGCCATCATCCGGGCATCGAGAACCGGGGCAATGATACGCTCCGGGCACTCTGCGCTCGCCCCTTCAGGAGCCTTGTAATAGGAGACGCCACGGCAGGCGAGATAGACGTCCGGGCCGGTATTGGCCTTGGGATCGTATTTCCATTTGATCTTGCCCGTTGCCGCATCAATGGCTTCAACCCAGCTGTGACCGGTGCAGACATAGAGCGTGTCGTCGACCTTGATGGGCGTATTCTCGAAGTTGAACTCATGCCCACCATCGGTGCCCCCCTGATCTTCACCAGCCCGCATGGTGTCACCCGTGTGCATGCTCCAGGCAAGCTTCAGGTTCTTCACGTTCCCGGCGTTGATCTGCTTGAGCGGAGAAAAACGATCCTGGCCCTGAGTGCGGCCATAATACTGCCAGTCCTGATCCGGAACGGAGGTATCAGATCCGCCGTCGGAGCCGGACGCCAGCTGTGCGGCCCCGGAGATACCGTTTGGCTGCAATGCTGCGACAACCAGGGTCAGGAACGTTGCCGCGGTGACACCACCAACAGTGAGTGTCGCAGCACGGGAAACGGGAAACAGCCTGCCCCGGAACCAGGGCAGAAGAACAAGAAGTCCAAGAACGATGAATGCGACAAGGCGCGGTTCAAGTTCCCAGAACGTCAGATGGACTTCCGCCAGTGACCAGACCAGTGTTCCGAAAATTGTAACTGCCACGACCCAGAGCGCAAGACTGCGACGTGTCCAGGCCAGCGCGGCACTTGCCGCCAAGGCAAGACCAGCGATCAGGTAATAGAATGTTCCACCGAGAGAAATAAGTTCTATTCCACCGATGATGAGCGTCAGGCTCACAATGAATATCAAGCCACTTATAGCCCATGGCCTTGATCCCGTAGGGGTTTCGCTCGACATTTTACCTCCAATGTGAACGTTTTTATTTTGAATTCAGAAACCGGATTTGCGTTATTTATTTTAATTTTTACTCCATACCTGGTTCCCCAATGCCCCACATCCGTGGATGTTCATGTCTTCTGACGAAACGCCTGAGATGGTTTCTGAAAGGGATTTGCAAGTGTGAAGATGTCTTCATTTCTCTGCAGACCATAAAATACGGAAAAGAACAGGCTTCATTAATATTAAATAGAAACAGGTATTTCTGTATTATTTTTCGAATTAAAGTAAGTCATTTTACAAAATATACTCCATCGTCAAAGGACATTATTTCCATTAATGGCAAACAATAAATGAACACCATCAATCGATTGTGAGTATCTGTTTTGTGATGCTTGCTCACGGAACCAGAACAGATGTCTGCAAGAGACTTACTCTGACGAACGGAAAGATCAGCTCTTCTGATCCGGATGCTGGCCAGAGCGACGGTTGATCAATCATGACGGGTGTGGTCCGTTAGCGCTGATCCGGGCTGACCGAAGCGGGTGACAGGCCGCAGCCCAATGACAGGTAACGCGTCCGGGCAGTCGTGATCCTTATGGAAAAACGCTGCTGACGTTTTGAAATTATGGAATTTTTCGTGCAATCCGTCTCCGCTGATCTCCCATCCCGCTATACGCCTTCGACGCGCCTCCGCGTTTTTGCCGGTCTGATCCTGACCATGATCATGGCGGCGCTCGATCAGAGCATTGTCTCCACGGCCCTTCCTACGGTCGTTAGCGATCTGGGCGGTCTAGCCCACATGTCATGGGTGGTGACGGCCTTCATGCTGACCTCGACGATTGCTACGCCCCTGTACGGCAAGCTTTCCGACATGTTCGGCAGACGCCCCCTGCTCGGATTCAGTATCGGGGCCTTTCTGCTGGCCTCGCTTCTGTGCGGTGTTGCCCAGAGCATGTGGCAGCTGATCCTGTTCCGGGGATTTCAGGGGATCGGAGCCGGCGGGTTGATGACCCTGTCCCAGACCGTGATCGGTGACATGGTCACGCCGCAGCAGCGTGGCCGGTATCAGGGTCTCTTTACCGGCGCTTTCGCCGTCAGCAGCGTGACCGGTCCATTTCTTGGCGGCGTGCTGACCAGTGCCCTTTCATGGCGCTGGGTCTTTCTGGTCAACCTGCCTGTCGGACTTCTCGCCTTTACGCTGATCATGCTGAGCCTGCCCTCTGGTGGCGCTGAAAAAAGGCCGCGTATTGATTATCTGGGGGCCGGGCTTCTGGCGATTGCGACAGCCGGCTTTCTGCTCCTGTTCAATTCCCTCGGAACCGCCCTGTCCTGGACATCCCCCCTCACCCTGCTTCTGCTGACAGGAAGCACGGTGGTTTTCCTGCTGTTTCTCTGGCAGGAACGGCGCGCACCTGAACCTCTCGTCAGTCTTGGTCTTCTGCGGATTGCGGATTTTTCCGTCTGCGTGGCGGCTACGGGGATCATGTCTTTTGCCATGATGGGGTCGATGATTTTCCTGCCGCTGTATTATCAGCTCGTCCTGGGGGAAACTCCCGCGACTTCAGGCCTGATGATGCTGCCGCAGGTCGGCACCATGATGATCAGTTCGATCCTGGGCGGTTATGTCTCATCGAGGACGCAGCGTTACGAACTCCTGCTCGTGATTGGTGTCGGTATCGAGTTTCTGGCCCTCGCCCTGATTGCGCTGTGTGCCCGTCATGGTGCGCCCGCGTTCTCGTTCCTTCTGAGCCTTGGATGCCTGGGAGTCGGGATGGGCATTGGCATGCCCAATGCGACGGTCATCATCCAGAACTCCGTTCCAGGAAACATGCTGGGGATCGCCACAGCCATGATGGCATTCATCCGCTCCTTGGGCGGATCGCTTGGCGTGGCGCTTTCAGGGGGCGTGATGGCCCTGATGCTGCGAAACAGCCTGAATGCCCTGCCCGAAAAGATCGATGTGCCCACATTTCTGGAAAACGGCATGGCAGCCATCCAGACGCTCTCTCCCGCCCTGCATGATCAGGTGAAGGCCGCCTACAAGACGTCGATCAGCGCGAGCCTGACTGTCAGTAGCAGCTTCATGTTCCTCGCTTTTATGCTGATCGTGGGACTGATGGCGCGCAAGAAACTGAACCCTGGAAACGACCAGACCGCATAGGCTTCAGGTCTGCTCCTCCCCCTGCGGCAGAGACTGATACCAAGGGCTACTGTCTTTGACTCATCTGTGAAGTGACGCGAAGGGCCTGTTCTGATTCTGTTGTGAGAGGGAGGATCGGGAATGGCTGGTGCGATTGCCTTACGGACGGATTATACGGCTTCTGCGTTACGGGGTCTGGCCTCTCGTATGCGGGATGCGAATGTTGCACGGCGCCTTTTGTCTCTGGCTGCGGTGCGCGACGGTGCCAGCCGGGGCGAAGCGGCGCGGATCGGCGGCATGGACCGGCAAACCCTGCGGGACTGGGTGCACCGGTTCAATGCTGCGGGGCCGGATGGCTTGCGGGACCAATGGCGCAACGGGTCGGTCTGCCGCCTGACAGCGGACCAACTGGCAGAATTATCGGCGCTGGTCACGACAGGGCCTGACCGTGCCCGGGACGGTGTGGTGCGCTGGCGTCGGGTCGATCTTCAGCGGGTCATCGAAGAGCGTTTTGGCGTCTCCTATCACGAACGCCATGTCTCCGCCCTGTTGAAGCGGCTCGGGTTCAGCCACGTCAGCGCGCGTCCGCGTCACCCCGGACAGGATCGGTCCGTCATGGACGCGTTTAAAAAAACTTCCCCACGATCCTGAGCGCCCACACCGGGCATCTGCCCAGAGGCAGGCGGATTGAACTCTGGTGGCAGGACGAGGCCCGCATCGGGCAGAAAAACGGTCTTGTCCGGCAATGGGCGCGGCGTGGCACCCGACCACGCCAGCCTGCCGATCAACGCTATGAGAATGCCTGGCTGTTCGGCGCCATCTGCCCCGCACTCGGCAAGGCGGCAGGCCTGGTGTTGCCGTTTACCGGCACGGCCAGCATGCAACTGCATATCGAGGAAATCTCACGCCGCGTCGCACGCGGAGCGCATGCCGTCGTCCTGCTCGATCGCGCCGGCTGGCATACGACACCCAAACTCAGACTGCCGCGCAACGTCAGCCTGATCTTCCTGCCGTCCCGCGCGCCCGAACTGAACCCGGTCGAGAATATCTGGCAGTTCCTACGCGCCAACTGGCTGTCCAACACCGTATTCAGCGGCATCGAACACATCATCGAAGCCGCATGTACCGCATGGAACAACCTCACCGCCCTGCCACAGACCATCCGATCCATCGGTCTCAGAAACTGGGCTCATATAGGTCAAAGGTGATAGCCCTTGGTATGACAGAAGCCGCCCGGTTCCCGGATTTTCTTAACGCGGAAGAAACATGTCGCCGCGATACTGCAGCGGTTCTTTCGATCGGGCTGACATAAAAATTCCACAGGCCTGCAAGGATCACACTCTTGCGAGACTGAACCGTCTCGTCTACTGACAGCAGACCATCCTGACGCCACTCAGACACCCGCAAGGAGACATGGCATGGCTACGAAACGTTATGGAGGACGGCCTGATACCAGGATGTCCGAAGAACTTGATGCCCTGATCCTCCAGACGGCCGTGCATCTGTTCGGCGAAAAAGGATATGCCGCGACCTCCATGGAGCAGATCGCCGCCGTCGCGCAGGTGGGCAAACAGACCATCTACCGGCGTCATGCCTCCAAGGAGATCCTGTTCAAGACGGTCATCACCGAACTCGGACAGAGCCTTCTCGGAGCCGCGGCTCCTCCCGAAGACATGGTCTCCGCCGACCCTCTTCTGGCCCTGCGCCAGACCATGCGCATGCTGATCGATCTCGTGCTGCAACCCGATACCATCGCGCTGAGCCGAACCTTCATCGCCGAAGGATGGCGTTTTCCCGATCTGGTCGAACATGCGGGGGCCCATGTCTTCGAACCGCTGGAAAAGCTTACGTTCAAGCTTCTGGGTGAGGTCGAAAAAGCCGGTCTGCTGAACAGGACCTGTGGGTGCGAGGAGACATCCCGGATGCTCTCCGCCCTTCTTCTGAGCTGGCCCCACCAGCAGAGGCTCTTCGGGCGGATGGTTCTCGCAACGCCCCAGGAGCGCGACCAGTATCTTGAGCAGACCTGGAACGCCGTCATGAGCGGAATCCTCGTCTCCCCCCAGGCCAGCACGGCGGAGACGTCCCGATGAGAGCTTCTGCCGGCAGATTGCCCGTCATGCTGGGCAGCAGCCTTCTGCTTGTTCTGGCAGGCTGTCACAAGAAAGAACCGGCTCCAGACATCCGTCCCGTCCGTTCCATGGTGGTGCAGCCCGTTGACAGCACAGCCGGCGAGCCCCTGACGGGTCAGGTTGCACCCCACCGCACCGTGACCCTGTCGTTCCGCCTGCCAGGCAAGATCGTTGAACGCAGCGTCAGCGTCGGCAGTGCCGTTCATGCCGGACAGGTCGTAGCCCGCTTGGACGAAGTGGGCGCGACGCAGACCCTGCAAGCCGCGACCGCAGACGTGGAAGCCGCAAAGGCCGACCTCATCCAGATGGAAGCGCTCCGTAAACGCGCTGTTGCCCTTCTCCCGGTGCAGGCCATTTCCCGCAACGAGTATGACGACGTGATCCGCCGCTACCATACGGCGCAGAGCACCCTTCAGTCCGCTCAGGCCCGCATGCGGATTGCACAGGAAGGTGTGGAGCACACGCAGCTGACGGCGGATTCTGATGGAATCATCACGGACCGCCTGGCTGAAGTCGGGGAAGTCGTTGCTGCAGGCCAGCCGGTCCTGCGCATGGCGCAGAGTGGCGAGCGTGACATCCAGTTCGACATCCCGGCCTCCCTCGTGCGCGCAACCGGCCTGATGGGACGGACATTTTCGGTCTGCCTGGACGCCGAGCCCCGGCTCTGTACGACGGCAAATCTTTATGAACTCGCACCCGATGCTGATCCCCTGACCCGGACCTACCGGGCCAAGGCGCTTCTGCAGTCCCCGCCTGTGGACATGACTTTAGGATCGGTCGTGGTCGGTCGCATGACGCTGACGGACCGTCGGGAAATCCGCCTGCCCCCTTCGGCCCTTACGGCACAGGACGGCAAGCCCGCCGTCTGGGTTGTCGCTGCCGACACATCGACCGTTGCCCTGAGACAGATCGAAATTGCCAGCTACACCGCCACGGATGTGCTCGTCTCATCCGGACTGAACGCCGGGGACCGCGTCGTCACGGCCGGTGTGCAGGCGCTCTATCCGAACCAGAAGGTCACGCTGCTGAATGACGCCGATGTCCGCCCCTGAGTCTCCGGCCCCCGGTGGTGTGAACCTGTCGCGCTGGTCGATCAACCATCGCGCGCTCGTTCTTTTCTTCATGATCCTGATCGGTGTGGCGGGCTTCAGGTCCTATTTCGCCCTGGGGCGTAACGAGGACCCTCCGTTCACCGTCAAGACCATGGTCGTGCAGGCCATGCTTCCCGGTGCCTCCGTCGAGGAAACGGCCCATCTCCTGACAGATCCCATCGAAAAGAAGCTGCAGGAAACGCCTTACTTCGACTACGTCAAAAGCTACACGGTCGCGGGAAAAACCACGATTCTGCTCAATCTGCAGTCGGGGACACCCAAGACGAAGGTTCCGGATATCTGGTACCAGGTCCGCAAGAAGGTAGGCGACCTCAAGGTCTTCCTGCCCTCCACAACCGCGGGTCCGTTCTTCAATGACGAGTTCGGCGATACATTCGGCATCATCTATGCCTTCACGGCACAGGGTTTTTCCCATCGTGACCTGAGGGATTACGTCGAAACGGTCCGCGACGAACTGCTGCACGTCCCCGATGTCGCCAAGATCGAGACGCTGGGCGCGCAGGACGAGAAGATCTATGTCGATCTGTCCAGCCACCATCTGTCCCGGCTGGGGATCAACAGTGCGATGATCGCATCGTCGCTTCTGGCGCAGAACGTCCTCATGCCTTCCGGCACGCTCGATACCGGAACGGAGCAGATCCGGATCCAGCCCACCGGGCAGTTCAATTCGGTGCAGGACATCGAGAACGTCACGGTCTATGCGGGAAGCCGCAAGATCCGCCTGGGAGACATTGCCACTGTTACCCGCTCCTATTCCGATCCTCCGCAGACCATGTTCCGCGTGAACGGACAGGACGCCATCGGTCTGGCGATTTCCATGAGTTCCGGCGGCAACGTCCTTGCGATGGAAAAGAACATTTCCGCCACGATGACGAAGCTGCATGCGCGGATGCCTGTCGGGATTGAGGCCCATCTCGTCGCCAACCAGCCCAAGGTCGTGAAAGACGCTGTTGGTGACTTCACGGAAGCCCTTTTCGAGGCCATCGCCATCGTGCTGGGCATCAGCTTCCTCAGCCTTGGCGGCCGCGCGGGAACTGTGGTGGCCTTCTGCATCCCCTTCGTCCTCGCCGTCGTCTTCACCTGCATGGAAATCTTCGGGATCGACCTTCAGCGTGTCTCTCTGGGCGCGCTGATCATCGCGCTTGGCCTGCTCGTGGATGATGCCATGATCACCGTCGAAAGCATGGTCAGCAAGCTGGAGGAAGGCTGGACCCGTGCACGGGCCGCGACCTTCGCCTATACATCCACGGCCTTCCCCATGCTGACGGGCACACTGGTGACGATCGCGGGCTTCGTGCCGGTCGGTTTCGCGCACAGCATTGCGGGCGAATACACGTTCTCGCTGTTTGCCGTGGTGGGCATCGCGCTGGTCGTCTCTTGGTTCGTGGCCGTTCTGGTCGCGCCGCTGATTGGGATCACGATCCTGCGCGAACATCCCGAAGCGACGACCGGAACCGCAACGCCCCGTCCGCCCGGACGGATCCTGACCACGTTCCGGCGTTTCCTGCTGCTGTCGATGCATCATCCGCGGGTAACGGTTTTTGCCAGCCTCGGCGCGCTCGCTGTAGCCCTGCTCCTGCTGCCGCTTGTGCCAAAGCAGTTCTTCCCGGCCTCGGACCGTCCAGAACTGCTCGTCAACCTATCGCTGCGACAGGGATCTTCAATCACGGCAACGGCGGATGTCTCCCGCAAGCTGGACGCCCTGCTGCGCAACGATCCCGATATCGACCACTGGAGTTCCTATGTCGGTCGTGGCGCCATCCGCTTCTATCTGTCGATTGACGAACAGCTTCCCAACGATTTCTTCACCCAGACCGTAATCGTCGCCAAGGATGCCGCGGCGCGCGAACGTGTCCGCCATCGTCTCGATGAAGCCCTGAGCCGACAGTTCCCGGACATCGTGCATGGCCTGTTCGCCCTGGAACTCGGACCGCCCGTGGGCTGGCCCGTGCAGTATCGCATCAGCGGCCGCGATCCCGACAGGGTCCGCGACTATGCGCAGCAGGTCGCACGCATCATGGACGAGAGCCATAATCTGCGCCTGATCAACTTCGACTGGGGCGACCCGGCACGGAAACTGAGGATCGATGTCCGTCAGGAAGACGCCCGGCGACTGGGGCTCTCCTCGTCCGCCATTGCCATGGCCATCAACTCCACGGTCACCGGCATGACCGTCACGCAGTTACGTGACAGCATCTATCTCGTCGATGTTGTCCTGCGGGCCAACAAGGACGAACGCCTGTCGATCGAACAGCTGCGAAATCTCGATATCCGCCTCCCGAACGACCTGACCGTTCCCCTGTCTTCGGTAGCGACAGTCTCGTATGTGGAAGACTATCCCCTGATCTGGCGCCGTGACCGCCTGCCGACCATGACGGTCCAGGCGCAGCTCCAGAACAACATACAGCCCGATGCCGCGGTCTCCGCACTGGCTTCCAGAATGGCCGCGTTCAATGCCAGCCTGCCGCCCGGCTATCATCTTGCAGTCGGCGGAACGGTCGAGGAAAGCGCGAAGTCCCAGGGGTCCGTGGTCGCGGTCATGCCGGTCATGCTCCTGATCATGATGGCGGTGCTGATGATCCAGCTTCAGAGTTTCAAGCGTCTGGCGCTGGTCCTGAGTGTTGCGCCGTTCGGCCTGATCGGTGTTGTCGCCTCCCTCCTGATCTCGCAGCATCCGATGGGCTTCATCGCCATGCTCGGTCTTGTGGCGCTGGTCGGGATGATCATCCGCAACTCGGTCATTCTCGTTCACCAGATCGAGATCGAGCAGCAGGCCGGCAAGTCGGAATGGGACGCGGTGGTCGATGCCGCCATGATCCGGTTCCGGCCCATCATGCTGACGGCCGTGGCCGCCATCCTCGGCATGCTCCCGATCGCATCGAGCGTCTTCTGGGGGCCGATGGCCGATGTCATCATGGGTGGCCTGGCCGTTGCCACGGTCCTGACCCTGATCTTCCTGCCGTCGCTTTACGTCATCTGGTTCCGTGTCCGCGAACCCACCCCCGATCCGGCAGAAGGAGCCGCATGATGCGCAGATGGCTTCTCTTTGCCCCGCTGCTTCTGGCGGGATGTTCCTGGCTGGCACCGGATTACAAACGCCCCGCGATGCCCCTTCCCGCAACATGGCCGGGAGCCGCCGCCGTGGTGCGCGATGACCGGACATGGTGGCACAGCTATGGCGATCCGGTTCTCGACCAGATCGTCCAGACTGCCCTGCGGGACAGTGACGATATTGCCCTGGCCGGCAACCGTCTGATGCAGGCCAGAGCCCAGTACGGCTATGCCTTCGCCAACCAGCTCCCCATGCTGTCGATTGCGGGAGCCGATGCCTACGGACAGTTCGCGAACGGACGGGTCAGCGCCCTGAACCAGAGCCTCCATTTTCCGAACAAGACTAGCAATCTCGGGTTTGTCGGCGGAATGCTCACTTATGAACTCGATCTGTGGGGCAAGAACGCCAGTCTCAGCAACGCGGCGAAAGCCGGGGTTCACGCTGGTGTCTATGCGATGGATGCAGCACGGCTCTCTGTCGTCGCGGGTGTTGCAAAACTCTATTTCAGCCTGCGCGCGCTGGATGAGGACGTGGCCCTTCTGAAACAGACGGCCCAGACACAGGACGATCTCCTGGCGCTGGTCCAGCGGCAATACGACGTGGGTGCCACGGATGCCCTCACCCTTGAGAGCGTGAGGGAACGGCGCGATACCGTCCACGAACTCCTGCCGGACATGGAAGACCAGCGCGACAGGGCCGAAAGCGCTCTCGCGGTCCTGATCGGCCAGTCCCCGCAGGGCATCATCCAGAACGAACTTCCCCGCGGCCGGAATATCGGGGACATGACCGTCCCGGAAGCGACCCCGTCCCTTCTGCCCTCGGAACTGCTTGAGCGCCGGCCCGATATCGCCATGCACGAACAGATGCTGATGGCGAGCAATTTCAATATCGGCTTCGCACGGGCGGCCTACTTCCCGTCGATCTCCCTGGCCTCCCTTGCGGGCGTGAATAACGTCGATATCGATAACCTGTACCGGGCTACGGGTCGCGCATGGACACTGGGGGCGGCCATGGCGGCGCCGGTTCTGGATTTCGGACGCACGGAAAGTGGCGTCCGGCTCGCAAAAGCCGGGAAGAACGAGCAGGTGATCCTCTACCAGCAGTCCATCCGCTCCGCCTTCAAGGAAGTGCGGGACGCCATTCTGGCGCAGAAGACCGCCGCAGACCGCGAAGGCGACACCACCTCCCGGGTAGCGTCGGACGAGCACCGTCTGCACCTTACGACGCTGCGGCTTGAAAATGGCTACGCCAGCCGGATCGACCTCCTGACCGCACAGGCCATCGTCCAGCAGGCACGGCTCGCACAGGTCTCGGCAAGGATCCAGCGGCTGAACGCCTCGGTCGATCTCTACAAGGCGACCGGCGGCGGATTTCATGTCCCTGCCCGGCAGGCAGCAGTTCGCCCATGAAAAAGGCCCTGTTTTCTCTTGTCGCGCTCCTCTGTCTGGAAGGCTGTGCCTCTCCCATCTCCGTCCGGCAGCTTTCCCTGACATCCGCCTATCAGGACCGGAACCAGAGCGCCCTTGCGGGAGGTCGCCTCACCAATCTGACGCGCACGGTCCTGCAACGCGAGAACCTGCTTCCCCTGTGGAACGCCCATCCTGCTCAGGCGCTGCTTGCCCTGCAGGACCGGACCCGGAAACATTTCTATACCAGCACGCTGGACGATCAGCTTTTCGCCCTGGCGGAGCTGAACTACCTGCAGGGACGGCGCCATCAGGACCGCGCGGCTTATATGGCTGCCGCGCTTTATGCCTATGCCTATATCAATCCGGACGCCCCTGCAGACGAGCGCCCCAGCCCTTACGATCCCCACCTGCGGCAGGCCTGCGACCTGTACATGTTCGGCCTGACCGAGGCTCTGGGAACACCGGTCAATCTGGTCTCACAGGAATGGCGCCTCTCCTCCGGTCCCGTGACCCTTTACGTCGACCCCGGACAGCTCCGATGGCATGGACATGATGTCACCGATATCCGTCCCGTCTCCCGCCTTGCGGTCAGTGGGATTGAAAACACCTATCGCCAGAAAGGCCTGGGCGAACCCGTAGGAGCACTGCCCCGTCTGACCGCGCAGGAAAACAAATCCTTCCAGATTGCCAATTCGCTGCGCGTACCGATGAACCTGATGCTGGTCATGAGCGCTCCCCGGCAGCAGATCCTTTCGGACCATGTCTCGGCCAGCCTTCGGCTGACCCCCATTGATCAGACCATCGTAGGACAGACGGCGCCGCTCCAGTTCGACCAGACGACCGCCCGTGCCGAAAGCCTGAATGACGCGATGGACTGGTCCGTCGAATATCGCGGTTTCCTCGACGGGCGCCTGTTCAACAAAGGCGATCACCCGCAACTGCTGACCATCGAGCCTCATCAGTATGGGCACCGGCCGGTTGTGCTCGTGCATGGCACGGCGTCCAGCGCGGCGCGATGGGCGAGCATGGTCAATGACCTGATGGAAGACACAACCATCAGAAATCATTATGAATTCTGGTTCTTTTCCTACGCGACGGGAAACCCCATTCCCTATTCCGCGCTTCAGCTTCGCCAAGCGCTGGAAAAAGCCGTGGCCCAGCTTGGTGGCGCGAAGGCAGATCCTGCCCTGGGAAAAATGACCCTGATTGGACACAGCCAAGGTGGCCTGCTGGCCAAGATGCTGGTTGTGAATGCGGGAGACAGGCTCTGGAACGGCATGATCTCCATTCCGTTGGACCGCCTGAAACTACGCCCGCGCGATGAGACTCTGCTGCACGATGCCCTGTTTCCAACCCCGCTTCCCGAGGCCCGCAGCGTCGTCTTCATTTCCACACCCCAGCATGGAAGCTATGTCGCCGGACTGTCCGTGGCGCAGCTGGTCGGCCGGCTCGTGACGTTCCCTGTCTCGGTTCAGGAGACAGTACGCGCCGTATTCGCGAGCTCGCCGGAAATCCGCAAGCTGAACATGCGTCCCTGGCGTGTCGGCAGTGTATACGGCATGTCTCCACGCAGTTCGTTCATCCGGTCTCTGGCCGCTATTCCCGTCGCTCCTGACGTCGAGAGCCATTCGATCATTCCGGTTCTGGGAGAGGGCCCCCTGAAAACTGCCGATGACGGCGTGGTCATGTACGAAAGCGCCCATATTCCGGATGTGCAGTCGGAACTTGTGGTGCGTCATTCCGGCCATTCGACCCAGTCCAACCCGGTCACAACCGCAGAAGTCCGCCGCATCCTGATCAGGCAGCTTGAAGAGGACGGAACAGTTCCCCCCGAAACCGACAAGGGCGGAAAAGGAACGGTTACCTCTCTGGGCGGCACCTATACTCCCCTTGAACAGGCGCACGGCCAGTGAGCGCGCAGAAACAGTCCCGCTGGCGACGGGCCGGAAAAGCCGCGGGGCTGGCGCTGCTCGTTCTGCTTGTCCTCTTTGGGACGGCGGCGCTTTATTATTCAACGCTTGAGCCGGACGGGCTTCGTATCGCCCTGACCGTTCTTTTCCCGCTTCTTGTTGCTGGCGCGTCCCGTTTGCCGAACAGGCTGGCCTCCAGGACCGGTATTGGCACGCTATTTGGCGCACTCGGCCTCTGGTACGTCACCGACCCGCCCCGCAATGACCGGGAATGGCAGGGGGAATATGCCGTCCCCGCTGATGTCACAATGGATGGAAATCTTGCCCATATCCGGAATATCCGGAACTTCATTTACTGGACCACGCAGGACTACACGCCCCGTTATTACGACGCGACATACAACCTGGGCGACCTCTCATCCGTTGATCTCGTCACATCCTACTGGGCGGGAAATGCCATCGCGCATGTCTTTCTGAGCTTCGGCTTTCGTGATGGACGGCATGTGGCCATGTCCATCGAAACCCGCCGTCAGAAGAAATTCCAGTATTCGACGATTGCCGGTTTCTTCCATCATTACGAGATTTTCTACGTCACGGCCGACGAACGGGACCTCATTGGTGTGCGGACGGATGTCCGGCACGAGCGCGTCTATCTCTACCGTCTTACGCTCTCGGCTTCGGAACGCAGGAGGCTGTTCGAGAGCTATCTGCGGGAAATCCACACGCTGGTCCAACACCCGGCATGGTATAATACCCTGACTGACAACTGCACAACGGGCATCCTGACCCGGGCGCAGGCCAGACTGCGCTACCGGCTGGACTGGCGGGTTCTGCTCAGCGGATACACCGCGTCGCTGGCCTATGATCTCGGGCTTCTCGATACCAGGATTCCGTTTCCAGAACTCAAGGCCCAGAGCCGTATCCAGCGCCCCGCCAATGCCTCGCCGGATGCGGATTATTCAGAGGAAATCCGCAGCAAACCTCATGAGATAAATGACCCGGCGGACTGACTTCTGTCATGCCCGCCAATGTCCCTCCGGTTCTCAGGCGTCCCTCCTTTTTCCCCGCTCGACGCACCAGGCCACCGCCAGAAGCATGAGGGTGCCAATCGAACAGAGGATCAGGGGTGATAATGCGGCACCCGCAAAAAACAGGATCACAAATCCACCCAGTCCCACCAGATGCCAGACAGACCACCTGGACGTCACAATCCATCCGTAAATACAGCTTCCGGAAAGATAGAGGATCGGCCCCGCGATCATGACAGAAAGCGCGGGGCCTGACACGGCCTCAAGGGGATTTTCCAGAAGGATATCCATACCCACAGCCGTCACGATAATGCCGGCGATGAGGATGGCATGAATATAATGAAAATACGCTCCCAGTCGGCCGGGGTCGGAAGAATGCTTGATGGCATGTTCGGCCTGCCTGATCGAGGTGCCGAAATAAAGCCACCACATGGCGACCGTACACAGGAAGCTCACACAGAACCCAAGTAAAACCGGCGCTGTCCACTGCTCTGCCCGCGCCATGGACAATCCGGAAGCCATGATGGTCTCGCCCAGCGCCACCATGACGAAAAGCTGACATCGCTCCACGAGATGGCTGCCCGAAATCGTCCAGTCGGACGTACGTGACCGCCCGAGAAACGGAAGCCAGAAGCCGAGCATGGGAGAGACGTATTCGCACAGAACTGCCATGCTCCAGAACACGAGACGCAGGTTGGAAGAGTAAAATGCACCAATGATCCAGAATGTACTGCTGATCAGGTTCCAGACAAGAATCCGCTGATAATTCGGGAGGAGCGCATGGTTGCGGGGCAATCTGCACACCACAAAGGCTGACCTCCCCGTCTGCATGACCGTGTAGCAGAGGGCAAAACTCAGCCCTCTTGCTCCGAATGCCTCCGGGGCAGCCGCGCCACATAAGAGAGCAAGCGCCATGGATGCAAACAGGACACAACGTAACGAGGCAGAGCGTGGGTCGAACCAGTTGGTGATCCAACCCGTATACTGCCATCCCAGCCAGGCCGCGAACCACAGAACAAGCGTCTGGAGGAAGCCCATCCCACCAAGATGATGCAGCAGCCCGTGACTGATCTGGGTAACAAGGAAAACATAAATCAGATCGAAGAACAGTTCTTCGGTCGTAACCTCAACCTGCCCGCTCTCAGGCTGCCTGAGAAACGAATAGCCTGCCCTGTTCTGAAAAATCACTGCAACATCCTGCCTGCAAGCATAAACCCAGCCCTTAAACTATAGATCAATGGCAGGCTTGTCCTCTGTAACTCACGGGAAAGAAGAACAAGGGTACATCCGCACTACGGAGACGATTCAGCCGCAAGTTCTGCTTCCGGGCCCGGAGACTGCGCCAGAACTCCGCTGCCAATCCATGCCGTCAGCCCCGCAAGGAGAGACTGCATGTTGCGCTGCGTCTGTTCAAACCCGGCGCCAGGCTTGAGCGTCGCGGTATTCAGATAAAGGGATCGGCAGATCTCCAGTTGGACGGCATGAATATTCTGATTGGGGCGCCCGTAATGCTGCGTAATATACCCGCCGGCATAGGGAACATTCCGACGAACGGAATACCCCAGGCTTCCGAGCATGTTTTCAATCATGTCCGGCAGACCGGGAACGCAGCTTCGGCCATGGACGTCCCCCAGCACGATATCGCACGATCGCGCATAAGGCAGTCTGGGCATGGAATGTGCTTCCAGAAGAATGGCATAGCCGAAACGCGCCCTCATTTCGCTCAGGAGCGCCGCAAGAGCCTCGTGATAGGGCAGCCATGCCGCGGCAATCCGGTCCTTTATCTCCGAGAGATGAAGGGGCTGTCCGTAAACCTGCCGTCCCTGCGACACATAGCGCGGAATAACCCCGAACCCCGCCTTGACCTTGGCCGTGAGCAGGACCTCGTCATCGGGCGGTGGCGGATCAAACATTTCCGCATCCACTTCGCGCCAGTCGCGATTCACATCGCACCATACACGGGGAAACTCGGCGCAGATCAGCGTCGCGCCGAAATCAGGTGCGTTTTCAAACAACCGATCCACAAACCGGTCTTCGCTCTGCTGCAGTTCATGAAAGGAGAGCGAGGCACTGTCGAGAAAATCCGATGGATAATTCCGTCCGGAATGCGGAGACGAGACAAGCAGAGGAATCGCAGTATTCCGCGGTCGATTCACTCTGAAGGACGTCAGTGGCACAGGAAGTTGCATATTTTTTTCATATTTAGTCCCACAGGGGGTTGCAAGGTTTTCCGGACACAGCTAGAAACCGCCTCACCGGACCGGGGGCGCATAGCTCAGCGGTAGAGCACTACCTTGACATGGTAGGGGTCACAGGTTCAATCCCTGTTGCGCCCACCACTCGGTCCGGTAAGAAACCCCTTGAAAATTAAGCATCTTTTCTGCGACGCCGCTATCGATTTGTCAGATCGCGCGCTTCGGACAATGTCGCCTCATGACGGGGGAAGCCACTCCTTCGCGAGCAATTCGGTGCAAAATCCGTGCACCCTTCACGGCATCGTGGCCGCTCATGCGAATCGACCGAGGATGGCTCAGCCACCGATTCCGAGCCATTCCATGATCTCATCCCGATAAGCGTCCGGCATCACCTTGGCGTAGCGCGTCACCGTTGTGATGTTGCCCCATCCCCCGTCAGCCTTGAGACGCATCAGATCCTTGTGCAAACAGTATTGCCAGCTCGCCCATGTGTGGCGGGCATCATGCGGGGTGATGTCCGGGACGAATACGCTCTTCGGTTTCTCCTGCCCCTTGGGTGTCCATACGCGCATGTGCCCCGGCAGACCCGCTTTGCGACACGCCACTGACCATCCGGACTTGATCTGGCCGCCGCTGGTCCGCCCGTTTTCCGAATAGGCCTCCCCGATCTCCCTGCCCTTCCCATTTCTCGACTTCCGAGCACGAACAGGACGAAACACGCGGCCATCCCGGTTCGGGAGAGAAGCCAGTGATTCGCAGACACGGGGTGGCAGATCGATATGCCGCTCGTTCCCCTGCTTCTGCCAGACGACAGCCCGTTTCCCCTTCAGGTCGACGCAGGCCCAGTCCAGTTCGAGAGCCTCTGACATGCGGGCACCGGTTCCGAACAGGAAGACCAGCAACGGCTTCAGGTGCGGTGCCGCGTTATCGATCAGGTCCGTCACCTGCTCGGGCCTGAGATAAACCGTCCGGCTCATCGGAATACGCGGCTTGTCGAAGGCCGGACGCTCGCACCACCTCCGGATAGCGGCAAATTCTAGGACAGAGCGCAAAGGCGTGAGAACGGACCTGACTTTTGTGGCAGGACTGGCCTCGGCACCATCGCGCAGAATGTGCCGATAAGCCTGATCGAGCGCGGTCTGGTCGATATCTGCCAGGCGCGTGGTGCCGAAATGGTCCAGCAGACGGCGAAGATAGGCCTTTGTCGCTTCGGAACGCGGCTCTGCCTCGACATAGGCAGCGACCGCATGAGCGAAGGTTACGACGGCCCGCTTGCCATAGATGCTTTCCTGCCAGAGTTCGGCTTCGCGCTTCGCCCTGTATTCTTCCGCCTGGTGGGGGTCAGAAGTTCCTGAGCTTTCATAAACGCTCTGTCCTTTGACGGTTCCGCGAACGTAGTAGGTTTCCGACCGGCCGCGTTTGAAGAGTTTGAGGGGCATTCCAGGCTCAGTAGCAGGCGTTTGAAATCCGCCGGGTAAAAGATGATTCGGTGACCCCAACGACGATGCGTCGGACCACCATGAAATTCCTTCACGCGCCTCAAGTGCGCATGGAGCTTTGTGCGCCCAACACGGCCTTTGAGACGCGTCAGAACGTCCTGAAGGGTCAGGGTTTCTTCGAGAGGCTCACTCATTGCTTGCTCCTTTCCCGACAAGAACCGCATCCTCGGCAGCCGTGATGGCTGCGTAAGGCGTGGCGCTCTGCGCAATGTGCCGCTGAACCAGCGGGATAATTTCTGCTGACCAGAGGAGCATCTGCCGGGAGCGACGGCCCTTGATCGGCGCATCTTCCAGCCGACTGTATGCCCGGCCCGCTTCTGTTGCCGTCCAGGGATTGTCGTCACTGGCGGAGCGATCCTGCAACCCCATGGCGAGAAGCGTCCTGTTCAGCCATTGGGCGGACTGCCACCCTTCCCGCTGCGCCAAGATCGCTGACGGTGAAGAATGCTTTCTGCGCCGGGCTTTCAATCCGCTGGATGTCCATCACCTCAAGGGGGTTAACCCCATGCAGACGCTTGACAGCATGCGAGGCGTGAATGGCGGCCTGCGCATCGTCCAGCTTCATCAGCTTCGCGATCCGGCGCATATCCGCAAAGGTACGCCCCATCCCGGCCAGTTTCGGCTGAGGAACTGACGAGACCGCAACCGGGCTGCCCCCGGTTTCCAGCTCCATCCAGCGCCGGACGACCTTGAGCCGGAGATCCGAACGGTATCCGGCAACGAGCGTGATGGTCAGGTCCTTGGGGAGATTGTAGCAGCGGTATTCCTGGCCATTCTGCTCGTTTCGATAGGTCTCCTCAAAGTTGAGGAGACCCTCTCCAACGTCGTTCAGCATCTTCTCGATGTCGCGGACGACGTTATCATGACGCTTCCCCGTCACCTCCGCGATCTCGCGGCTGGACATGGTGAGCGATTGGGTCTGTGCGAAAACATCCGTGTTCATGCTTCAACTCCCATGGCGGTCATGTGCTTCTCGCGAGCCAGTTCGGTCCGCCGGGAAGCCGCTGTCTCGATGAACTCATTCAGGAATGTCCGGACCTGCACGACTGAGTAGCCGCGCCGTTCCCAGTTTGTGCCCAGATCGGTCATGGTCTTCCGCGCTGCGGCGAGAAAATCTGCGTCGGTCGCGTGCCGGGCCTGTTCTGCCACGAGCCTGCCCTGCATCCCGGCTGTGAGCGCAGGAAAGTCCAGGCGCGGCAGGCATTCAGAGATATGCCGCAGGCTCATGCCGCACCGGCCGTCTTGCGGACGAGATCGCGGATCAGCGTAGCGAGCAGAGGACGTTCGATCTCCGGGCTGTCTTCGGGCAGCATGACGTCCCAGCTGCCATTCATGAAGACATCGTAGGCCGCTGCCTTTGCTTTCAAACCAGCTTCGGTCTTCGCAGGAATTTTCTGGAGCCTGGCCGCCAACTCATCACGTTCAACACCAATCGTGGCGTTGATCTCCTCGTCCCCCTCATCCCATGCAAGCGCATTGATCGCGTCCTGCCAGGCCTTCTCCACACGGCAGAAATCCTTGCAGACCTGGAGAAGCTCGGCGTCGATATGATTGTCGGCCCAAATGACGCGCAACGGACCAGTACCCCTCATGGGGGTCTTGACGGCACGCGCACTCAGCCACCATTCGCGCCTGGCCAGGTCTTCCACGCGGGTCGGAATACCAAAGGCCGGACCACGCGTGATAATCATCTCCTGAACCACGGAGCGGAGAGCGTGAGGTTTGATGGCATCGAGCTTTTGCAGCAGGGCAGCATCGCCCTGCCCTTGCTGAGCGTAGATTTCTACAAGACCCTGCGGCGTCAGACGGAAGGCATGCTTCTTCTCGATCGCCAGTTCGACCAGATACTCCTCGTAATGGGGCATCCAGTCCGGTGTTTCTCCCGGTGTCACGCAGAAGGCATCCGCGCCGAGTGAGTCGAGATCCTGCCCGAAGATTCCGGCTGACAGACCGAGCAGACGCACCAGCCGCTCGGTGTTGTTCATGGCATCCGTCAGATCGAGGCCGGCTGGCCCCATGCTGTTCCGCATGTCAGAGATGCACACCATGAGTTCGACCAGTATGTCGGCCGGGCTCTCGATGTTTGGAGGAGTGTTCAGGATCTCGTCATAGAGATCGGCCTGTTTTTTATCGAGAATGTTGTATTCTTCGTCGCTGATGCTGCCGGGTTCTTCGTACTTCCTGTTGTCTGCTCCGTAACATTCAGCGCAGGCCTTTGCATATTCCCGGCCGATATCGGATGCGAGCCGCGGGCTGCTGCCAGTCAGAGCTGCGTCGAGCTGATCTTCGATGACCGGGCGGACAGCGTCAGAAGCCGTGGTCTGGGCGCAGTTCGGGCGCGTGGTGGTTTCAACCATTTTCAGATTTCCTGTCTTTATTGGCCGTTGAGGCCGGTTTGTTCAGTCTTCGTCGTCAGGTATTTCGCCGAGTGTCATCTCGAAAACGGTGATGAGCCCGACTGCGAATTCCAGGCCATGTCGTTCCTCGGCGATAACAGCCAGATGCGATGTCACGGTGGCGATCGACAGCATCTCGGGCGGCAGGTTGTCGGGCGTGCCGGTTGAGGCCATCCAGCGTGCAAGCTGGTCAATCACATCCGTCACCATAGCCTTGACCAGTTCAGTCCTGCCGCCGCTCGACATGGCTTCGGCGCTCATGACAGCCCCATCGTGAGCCGGGCCATCATGGAAAGCAGCGGGCGGAGAAACACCAGCAGAGCAGCTGGGGCGAGAAAGCTTGCGGCAATGAATGCCAGATCTTCAAACGTGGTCATGAGACCTCCGTGGGTGCAGTCACCCCGTATGGTAACCATAACGGTCACCATTAAGTCAATATATAAAGTCCCCGTATAGGTGACTTTCTTTGACGGGAAGGCGCGGAGCCTCTCTCACCCCTTCCCGCCTGTGCTGTGTGGAAGTGCTATCCAGCCGCCCGGAAGTCATCGAGCACGGACTGAACCAGCTCGAACCCCTCGCCCAGACCGTCCGGCCACAAGGCCTGCACGGCTTTCAGCTTGGCGTTCCGGCCCGAGGCCGTCCTGGCCGGCAGAGCTGCGATCTCGTCCATGAGCCGGACGTTCTCGCCTGCCAGACTGTCCGCATCCAGCGTCTGCCCACCGTCATACAGCCGGTCCCAGTCCGCATTCGTCGTGCAGAACCGATCGCACTTGGCAATCAGCGCCGCGTCTGGATTGGGCTGGGCCTGCTCGATCTGGTCCAGAGCCATGAGAGATGGCGGGACGACCGATCCCGAAGAGACATGTGCCATCATGCCGCCTCTCCCTCATCTCCGGTCCGAAGATGCGCGCCGGGCACAAGCCGGGCCAGCTTGACCAGACCCTGGGCCGTGATGCGGACTTGATCGGCCGCCTTCTCCGTGCCGTCCGGACGGACGATGATCGTGGTCTTGTGCGTCAGGTCGCCGGCGTTGATGCGCTTCTGATAGGCCTGCCGGTTCGCGCTTCCGGCCCGCTTGTAGGTCCACTCGTTAGTGTCCATCCAGCGGAACAGCGTCTGCGGACCGACCTGGAGTTCCTTGGCCGCCTCCGTGCCGTTGAACGTGCCTTCCAGCCCGGCAATGCGATCCAGCGCATCCGCCTTCGGCTGAACCAGGGCAAGCTGGACCTTCTGCTTCTCGACCACGCTCTGAAGTCCGGCCAGCGCCCGCAGCGCGAGCTGCTCAGGCGTTTCAGGCGGCGCGATGGTGGCGGCTTCCAGCTCCATCCAGCGACGCACGATCTTCAGGCGAAGGTCAGAACGGTATCCGGCGATGAGAGTGTAGGTCAGATCGCGGGGGAGATTGTAGCATTTCCGCTCGGTGTTATCGGCCCCGAGATAGCTGCCCTCAAATTTGAGGACAGCTTCTCCGACGTCCTTCAACATTTTTTCAATGTCTCGAACGACATTGTCGTGGCGTTTCCCTGTCAGCCCTGCAATCTCGCGGCTCGACATGCTCAGAGGTAGGATTTCGTTTCCACTGGAAACGGGCAATCCTTTCATGTTACCTGTCAACATAACAGTGTAATCCTTAATTCACTGATGAAAGGCATCGGACTTGCTTCCTACGGCGGGGTCCGGTGCCTTTTCTTTTTCTCGTAGCTCTCGCATAATCGCCGAGAACTCCTTGTTCATGCTTCGATCATGTCGTCTGGCGCGATCCTCAAGATACTGACGGGTCGCCTCGTCCATGCGAAACGTGATCGTTGATGTCGTCACTCTTCTCCTTCCGTGAAGTCACTATGACTTCATACTCGTGAAGTCAGAATGAAGTCAACTGGAATGCGCGAGCATTCTGAATTATCCTTGAATCATGTCTGACGAATCTCGATCCACTTTCACTCTTAGAACGTCGCGCGAACTGCTCGATCGCCTTAAGGCGGCGGCAGAAGAGCATTCACATTCAATGAACGCGGAGATCGTGCAGAGGCTGAACTGGACACTGGAAGGCGGCAGATCTGGATTTGATCTTCAATCGCCAAATTTTGTTTTTGGCCTTATTAGAGGGGGCGTCGAAAATCCCCCGGAAGAAGCTATTGAAATAACGGTTAATCCTGAAGAAGCAGACTTAATTGCAATGTACAGGAGTATGAGTTACGAGGCCAAAAGAGCTGTGTATTCCATGTCAGACATTGTTGCCGACAAAACTGCCTCCATAAATGATAAGATGACTGACGAAATTGATAGTTGGGGCGCATCTCGGGATTTAACTCGTCCTGAGGCCATTCGTCGCCTCATTCAGAAGGGTCTGAAATCTGATAAGTCCCCTTAACGATCGCTTTCAAACTTTATCGTGTTACGGGTCATGAATAAACCTGCCCATCAAGTAGTACCTTAAGATAAACTATTCAGAAAAAAAATCGACAGAGCCAAGGGATGGCGGTGAAGCTAATGGACCTTCTATGAACTCTCCCAATCCTCCAGTGAGACATCATTATATTCCTGAGTTTTATCTGAAGAACTGGTGCCAGAGGCAGGAAGATAACCGTTTGGTTGAGTACAAACGGCCCGGACCCGGACAGCCTGTGCATTCAGCATTTAAATACCCAAAACAAGTCGGATTTGAAAAGGATCTTTATACTATCCCAGAGTTTGACCCTGATCTCCGCACTTGGATTGAAGATCAATTTATGGGGCAGGTGGATAGTTATGCCGCCCAGATTCAGCAGGTAATGATTCAAGGAAAATCAACTCTCAGCCATGAAGATCAGGTCCACTGGGCACGCTTCATGATTTCCTTAATCCACCGGAATCCAGAAAAAGTTGATTTCCTACGAAACAGTTGGAAGAAAATTTACTCTGAAGGGCAAAATGCATTTCGCCCACCTCTTCCAGAAGGTCTCCGTGATATTTCAGAGGATATCTACACGAAAATGGAAGCAGGTGAATTTGTAAGGCTCTTTACCAGAATAATAGACAATGAGAAGGTAGGAACAACGCTCCTCAATATGAGCTGGCATGTATTAGATATTCATAAAGGCGATCTTTTGACATCCGATCGCCCTATATTTAGATCAAAAAGTCTCACAGAAAAACATGCTTTTATGGCTTTATCCCTTAATCCGAAACGTCTTCTATTATTGGTTAATAGAAGAAATACATTTGACAAAATTATATCTCACTGGGACAAAATAGCATCTGATTACAATAACGCAATTGTAAGACAATCGTGTAATTATGTTTATGGCTCTCATATAAATCATAAGCGCTTTATCGAAAATCGGTTGGGATATGGCTCTCCGCAGTTTATAGGGGGTTCCCATTAAGAGTAGTGTTTCAACTGGTCTTGTACATTTAATCCAAAGCCCCAATAAGCGCCGCTCCCAGAGAAGCATGGGGCCGAGCGCCTAATGCCTGCAGTTCACACACGAGCTGATTGTACTCTTTCTGAACGTCTGCACCGCCCTCTGCTGAGGGAGCTAACGCAATCACCTGCTCACCGATAAGCGAAATCTGCTTCTCACGCACCTTCCCCTCTTCGAGAGGCAAAACACTGCTGCCATCTACGACATAAGCCAGGGTGTACGGATGATCTCATCCCTATGGTTAAATCCTTGTCTTAGTTATCTTTTTTAGAGCCAAATAAACATCAAAAAATGCGGCGAAATCCATTACGGAATTATGCGCAATTCATATTTCTTGACTCGAATCTAATGTCACTGATTGGGTTACATTAGAGGAGAGAATTCATGCCATATTTTAAAAGCAACACGCATTTCGTCCAAAATAACCATGTTAATTTTGATGCTTCTAATGCCCGTAGCCCTGGAGTTCCGTCGCCTGATGGGGGAATATATCGATGCACTGGATGCGGCCATGAAATTGGGATCGCTAAGGGGCACGTCTTACCTCCTCAAAACCATCATCAACACAACAATTATTTGACCCCTATCCGCTGGCAGTTGGTAGCCGCCGCGATCGAAAAAGGCTCTCCTTGAGGGAGCCTTCCAATGCCGACACACACGCACAATTTCGTTGCATCTGAAGCGATCTCTCACGCGACATACAATGATACATCACGCGTTCTGACGATCACGTTTCGCGACGGCTGGAAGAGTTACGCTTACTACAACGTACCACCGTCAGTGTGGATTGAGTTCATACATGCCTCATCAGCAGGCCGTTACGTTCAATATCATATCAAACCATACTACAGCCTACGAAGGTGACCGGCATCTGCGGCCACCCATACAAAAAGAAACCCGGCCGGAGCCGGGCGCGGGTTAGGGATTAAACCGAGGCGGAAGACGCGAAGGGATGAAAATTTGTATCCATGATTCTGCCCCTTCAGGAATATCTCCCGCACTAATCCCTGCCAATTTCGGCAGCCCATTCTTTTTAGTGTCTATCATTTGGGATTCTATACCCATGTTACTGAACAGGCGCGTATAATTGAATGCATCATCCATATCCTTGGACGCAAGAACTAACGAATTCACTTCTATTGTCGAAAAATTATATAACTTAAAAACCTTAACTCCAGCATCATTTAATGAATTTGCAATTGAATTGGCGTAATATAAAGCCTCAGGATCTCCATTTGGTATTCGAAAAACTACATTTCTCGGATTCTCTTTTGCAAAATCCCGAAGGGATTTATACTGTTTTTCATTGAGTTCACGCCACTTTATGGAGTTTTTCACTATTTCACTTTGCAACCTTGCTTCCGAAGCATTTTTTTCTGCAATAGCAATTTTCTTATCATTTTCGGCATCTAGGATAGACTGGCAAGCAAATGTTAATCCTGCTCCAAGTCCGGTTAAAACTCCAAATATAACCGAAGATATCGTTACAATCTTAATAAGGGATTGTGCTAGTTCTGGAGAAATAGTGATAAGGTTTGTTAACATGCTCATAGCCTTAATCATCGTTGCGTTTTTCGCTCTGATCGGAACTGCATGGGTTTCGGCTGTGATATGGCATGCAAACCGAAAAAGATTTGACCTCAAATCTTAGAATAAAAGATGTTGTCTCTTTTCCGTATCCGGGTTCTAACAAGACAGTTCATGAGAACTAAGCCTTCGGGTTCGCCTGATAGCTCCGCACGACAAGCGCCTGGACCACCAATGCTTGCACGCCCGCCTGATCGTGACTATCCGGCGGCGGAAGCACGGCGGGGGTCCGAAAGGCTGGATCCCCGCTCTTCGGCCGGAAGTCTCCCCTATTTGCCCCCATACTTCCAAGTCCACTTCCAATGACGCGGCCGGTGATGCAAGTGTCTGAAAGCTTCGGCGCATGTTTCATCATGTGGCTGAATATTCCAGCCTAAAGCTAGCTGCGCAACCACTTTGGTAACTTCAGAATATTTTCTAGAGCGTCGCTGGATTTCCGTCCCCCCAGCTATCGAAACCGCCCCGCCAAAAACTGCCACTTCCAGTCTGCCCCATAACCCGCTGGTTCGAGAGAACTATGAGCGGAGAAGCATCCTTTGAGCTTCTCTTCGATAGTCGCTCTACGCTTCGCGCACTCCACCTTGCGAACGTCAGTCATAAGAGTGCCGAGATAGATCTCGATGCCGGCCTTATTGGCGAGCTTGCGCATCTTGTTGAGATCGCGCTCCAGTTTGTCGCCATAACGGTCGCGCTCGTCGCAGATCTTCAGTTCAATGATCGCAAACGGCTTTCCATCACGATAAAGGGCCGCGTCTGCTCGTTGTGAGCCAAAGGTATCGATCACGCTCTGGGTAATCGGAAAGCCGAGTTCTCGCAGGATGAGGTCGTAACGCCGCTCAACATGACACTGCAGCCTGAACTCATCATGCAGTCCGATCGCGATCTGCCCGCCCAGGAAGATCTCCGGAATCTCGTTGTCATTCCTGATGCCGGAGATGTCGCGGTACTTTTTGACGGCTGCGGCGCCGTAGTTGGCGATGCTCTGGCTGTAATCCGCGTTTTCACTCGTCATTGTACCTCCCCTGCTTCGTTCTTGCCGGCCTCGCGCTGATTGCAAAACCACAATCAGCCGACATTCCGGTAATTTGACGTAACCACAACAGAGTCATCCCGAAAATGATCTCACCCCTTGGAGAGGCACATTTCTGTGGATTAATCGCGCGGTTAATTCCCGGAGCAATCACTGCTCAGGTCTGAGCAGTCCCCCGCCCTGGCGGTCTCAGCCTTTGAGCTTGTCCATGATGCGCGCGAGGATCGTGGCACTGGACGGGCCGCCTATCCCGATGATGAGGAGGCTGATGCAGAATGAGTTTGCAAAGCCCAGCCATTCACTCGCCATGGCCGCGGGAATGGATGCCAGCGCGATGATAAAGGCGTTACGTTGGGAGCGCCTCTGCTGGGCGTGTTCCTCTACAATCTTTGCTGCGGTCTGATCGGCGGCGGCCCGTTCCATCGCGTGACGATGAGCCTGCTCCTGCTCGTCCCGAGCATGGCGCCAGTGTCGCTCCTCATCGATCGTATCGAGGACGCGATCCTTGACGTCTGGCATGCCGCGCCGAACGTAATCTTCGAGCATTTCTGCTGAGCTGTAGGGGCTGCTAGAGGCCTCTATAGTCGCCGAGATCCTCGCGATGAGAATGTCTGGCGAGGCTGTCAGATCAATTCCGAGAGCTGCCTGGAGGAGTTCCACATTCTCATGTGGCACAGGAACATTGTTGTTCCCGGTTTTCCCAGGCTTAGGCGTAACGGGAGGTTTTGCCATTGGTCCTGGTGAGTGCGCGCATTTCGAAGATGCGGCCTTCACCGCGGATACGGTCCTGCATCAGGTTCTGTCGATCCTGAGCGAACCCTCCGGAAAACGACATGCCACGGACCGCATACGTCACAGGCTTTGTATCAACCTGCGGGTTGGGGTCCAGAGCGCGCGAGGCCCCGATAATCGTGTTTCTCAGGGTTTCACTCCGAAAAAGACCTGCCGCGGCTGAAGCAACATGGCGCTTTACCAGTCTCTCCATTTTCATGACGGGCCTCCCTTTGATCAGATCAGAGATATAATCCTCTGTGCGTTCAATGTCACCAATTTGTTCCCCTGCGTACAGAAGAGTTTAGGTCCAGGACCACTTTCCAACGACCTTGCCGATAATGGCGAGAGCAGCAGCCGGACGCTCATAGGGGCTGTAACGCTTGCTGGTGGCGCTGACCCGGACTGTTGCAGGCATGCTCCCCACGAGAGGCTCTAACTGCCTCAGTGCGATCCCTGCCCCATCCCAGAGCAGATAAACGCCGGCCGGTGACGGCACCTTGTGGGCAAAATCGATCAGCACGCGGTCAGTCGGCAGATAATCGGGTGTCATGGCATCGTCAGAGACGCGGACGAAGCCGAGTTCCGCGCCTTCGCCGGCATGAGCCCGCACCATCTCATGCGGGAGCGTCCAGTGGGCCAGAACCGTCAGCTTTTCAACGGGGGATTTTCCGTCCGCTTCGGCAAGATCGTATTCCGGAATGGAGATGCTGGGATGGAGTGCCGGCGGAAGCCCGCTCTGGGGTGCAGGAGCCAGGCGCCAGTCCCCTTCCATGAGTTCCGGCCAGGTCACGCCCAAATGTGGCGCCAGACGTTCCGCCCATTCGCGGGACATCTTCCGCTCGCCTTTCCGGAGCTTGAAAATCTGCTGCTTCGACGTGTCCGCCCGCCGCCCCAGTTCCGGGTCGGTCAGGCGTGCACGGGCCATGAAATCGGCCAATCTGGTCGGATGATCAGTCATGACACGATTGGTAACCACTTCCGGTGACCGTGTCGGTAACTAATTTATTGACCGAACAGTCCCCGGCATGGTTGTGTGTGTCCATGACCCTAGACGAATATCTGAAAAAGCACGAACTGACCGATGCGGAATTCGCTCGGCAGTCCGGCATCAACCTGCGCAAGATTGTTGGGGACTGGCGGCGGGGAACGCGTCGTCCGGACGCTGAAAACATGCGCAAGATCCTTGTTTACACCAGCGGGCGTGTGACGCCGAATGATTTCATCCTGTCGAAGGATATGATCCAGCGATACCTGGGTCAGTAATGGTCGGGGGCGGCTCCCATTTCCTGCAGCCTGCTCAACAGGTCGAGCAGGGTTTCGACGGTCTGGGCTGTTGGCCTGATCGGCGGAACCGGCAGGAGTGTGGGCGACAGGATGATGCCGCTGAGCCGCGTCGTAAGACGTGCGGCCGGAATATACTCGTAGATGCCGGCCTGGGCTCTGAGCTGGGCAAGTCCAAGCAAAGTTGCGTCGATACAGGCGAGCAGCTTTTCCGCCCCCGATCTCTGATCTGTTCTTTCTTCACGCTCCACCTCTGCTCCTTCTGTGCGGTTTCAACGGGTCTGAACATTCCCAAAACTGCAGGAGGCCAAGGCCAATGTTGTGGAGCATCTCGTCCAAAGGCACGAAACCGCCGGTTCAGAGTGAAGCGGCCATGAGCGAAACCGTTCTCGAAGACTATGCGTCCCTCGTTTCCCAGACTGTCGAAAGCCGGCGGAAAGGGCGTGGTCTCAAAGCCGCGATTTACGACGCATCGCGTATTCTCGGGCTGACGGAACGGCGTGTTCGTGCCTGCCTTTATCGCGAAATCCGCTCGGTCAAAGCCGCTGAATGGCTGTCTGTCCGTGCGCGTTTTGCGGCTCATCTGGAAGCTGAGGAACGTCGCTACGTTGCCGAGGCTGAACTGCTGCGCGCCCGCATCAAGGCGCTCAGGAAAGAGGCTGCATGATCTGGAAATGGTTCTGCCGGAAGATGGCGTTCTACTGGAAGTGGGTTGCCCGCTGCCGTGCCGACAAAGCTGCATTCGCCCTTGAGAGGGCTGAAGCCTGGAACAGGAGAGCTGGCGTATGAGCGTGCAGGCAATGACATGGGCCTGGGCCCAGACGGTCGTCACGGATCCGTTGGCGGTCAGCGTCCTGCTGGCATACGCCAACTTCGCCACGCCCAGTGGAGAGGACTGCTTTCCCTCCACCGAGGTGATCGTTCAGATGACAAAGCTGAGCGAACGTACCGTGCGCAAGAAGGTCGATGATCTGATTGCCGCCGGCGTCATGGAAATGGGCGATCAGGAGATCGTCCGGCTCAAGATCGCACACGCTGGTCGTCGACCGGTCAATTACCGCCTGCGGATGGACATTCTGACGCCTGATGATGTGCCTCCTGCTGACTCCATTTCAGGGGTGCAGATCGTGCAGGAAACAACCGGCAGGGGTGCATCTCACGCCAGTCAGGGGTGCAGCTCAGGTAGCTTAGGGGTGCAGCTCACGTCATTTAGGGGTGCACCAGCTGCACCCAAACCCATATATAACCCAAATAAACCATCCAAGACCCCAAACCCCCTACAGTCCCCCGCTGCTTCCGAAGCCGCTTCGATGACTTTTCGCGAGCAGGACGACGACGGCAAGATCCGGACCGTGAGCCTCGACCTGCCCTCATGGCTTCCGGCCGAGGCGTGGGGCGGATACCTCCAGACCCGCAAGGCGAAGAAGGCTCCCCGAACGGTCCGGGCCATCCAGGGCGTTCTCCGCAAGCTTGAGGCATTCCGGAGCGCCGGCCATGACGTCGAAGCCATTCTCGACACCAGCACCGAGCGCGGCTGGACCGGGGTGTTCGAGCCGAAAGGCAGCTTTCCTGCCAGTGCTACGCCGAAGCGCCAGAGCTTTGGCCGATCGCTCGAGCAGCATTTCGCCTCGCCGGAGTTCGACGGACGATGAGCCAGAGCCTCTCCCTCGCCGTTCGTCCGCATTCCGCGCTTCTGGCCCAGCTCATCGGGCAGCATGATCCGGATCCGCCCCTGTGCCGTCAGGTCCACGAGGAAGCCGTTCAGGCGCTGGCCGACATGCGGCGGTCGATGCGTCCCGGCACACCTGGCGAGATGGGCGCCTGGCTGACGCGGCTGTGCAAGTTCGTGGCTAATCCGCCAGCCAGCGAGACCGATTTCCGCGACGCCGTGGCTGTAATTGCGGAGATCTGTGCCGACCTGCCCCAGGGCGTGTGGGTACGAGAAACCCGGGTATCATGGCTACAGAAAGGCCCGGATGCTTCAGGGCGCATTCCCGGCAAGTTCTGGCCCTACCCGGCCGAGCTGTATGCCCATCTGAGCGGCTATGCCGCGGCAATGGAAGCGCAGTGTCAGGCGATCGAGCGGGTCATCCAGCAGCCGGCTCTTGCGGCCTATGCCACGGCACGCCGGAACTGGGCGGCAGGCGGTCATGAAGGTCCAGCACCGAAGCGTGAGGATTTCATTCCGGAAGCCCGGGATGTGAGGGTTTCCCGATGAGTGAAAATCTCCACGGACTGCTGCAGCCGCCCCAGCCACCTGCGCTGGAAAACATCATGGCCGAGCGCGGCGTTCTCGCGTCCATCATGCTTCGCAACGCCGATTACGACGTTGTGGCCGACATCCTCAGGCCCGAGCATTTCGCCGCCAGATATCGAGGCGAGATTTTCCGGATCTGCGGGGATGTAATCCGATCCGGGAGACTTGCCGATCCCGTGACGATCCGAAACGCCCTCCAGGCCAACGAAGTGGTTTGTGAGTATGGGGTCGAGAAAGCCCTGATCGAGACCATGGAAGGTATGATAGCTGCGCCCCACAGCCTGATCCGAGCCTATGCCCGCGAGATCGTGGACATGGCGACCAGACGGGGCATTCGGGATATCGCAAGCAGCGTCTTGTGGGGCACCAACGAGTTTGAGGGAGACACGGCGTCCTCGATCATCAGCCGCATGCAGGAGCAGCTTCAGGGGCTGGCTGCTGGCACGGACGGCACCCGACAGGCAAGAACTGCGAGTGCGGCCACCGATGCGCTGTTGGCCGAGACAGAAGCATCCTGGAAAGCCGGGAATTACCTGTCCGGTCTCGACTGCGGGTACGAGACGCTGAACAAGCGCATTCGCGGCTTCCGTGCTGGTGCGATGTATGTCATCGCGGGCCGACCAGGCATGGGTAAGTCAGCCCTCGGGATCGGGATTGCAACGCGCATGGCGATTGCGGAGGGCCGTGGGATGTATTGGTCTGGCGAGATGCCAGCCGAGGAACTGATGGGTCGCGTGGTCTCCGCTCGATGCGGCCTGACCCTCGACACGGTGCTGACTGGCATGTTCGACGGCCCCAATGGTCCGGAGCCCGTGTCAGGCACGACCATGCAGCGGATTGTTCAGGCCGGTATGGAAGCCAAGAAGCGTATTCAGCTGGTGATTGATGACCGCGAAGGGCTGAGTGTCCAGCAGATCGCTATCCGTGCGCGACGCATGGCGCGAGAGCCTGAAGGCCTGAAGTTCATCGTCATCGACTACATCGGGCTACTGCGCGGCAGCGATGCCGTGCGCCGCTCGGGAAGCCGGGTGAACGAAGTCACTGAGATCAGCGGCGAGATTGCCCGCATGGCGCGCGAACTGAAAGTTCCCGTCATAGCCCTCTCCCAGCTCAACCGGCAGTCCGAAAACCGGGAAGACCGACGGCCGGGAATGTCCGACATCCGGGAGAGTGGTGCAATCGAGCAGGACGCCCGCTGCATCCTCGGGGTGTATCGCGAGGCGCATGCGCTCCAGTCCCGGATCGGAGCCGACGGCAGCGTAGTCCGGAACACAAACGAGAGCGACGCCGTCTATCAGAAGCGGGCAGCAGAATTCGACGCCAATCTCGAGCGGTCGCGAGGCAAGGGCGAAGTCCTGATCCTCAAGAACCGGGGCAGCAAAGGCGGGATCGTGGATATGTGGTTCGACGGACCAACGACCTGGTTCCGGGATCAGGGGGAAGATGAGAGAGGGCCGGCGTGGTGATTCACGTCCCATCTCTGAACTCTGTAGCTTCTCGGGCGCTTAAAAAGTAAAGGCCGCCAAAAGAGAGATCATGCGTTTCATCATTCCTTCACTTGCCGCACTCTTCCTCGCAGGCTGTTCTGGCAGCCAGCATAGCCAGCCGTCTCGTGAGACAACGGCAGCCTGCATGGAGTATCAGTCCATGATGACTGCTCCCATGCCGCCTGAGGCCATGCGCAGGCTCCAGAAAGCTTGCGCAGCTTCCACCCGGGACAGAGGTGAGTAATACAGACTTTTCTTAAGGACGAAGCCTTAAGAAATCCACGGATGTTGGAACTGCCAGCAGGCAAAAGCATGATGCCGGCTTACCGCACGCCTTTACCAACCTTGAGATGGGTCTGTAAGCCCTGGTTCAGCAGCATGGATACAAATCTTTCAGGTTATTATTCTGGGTTTTGAAATATATTTTATAGTTACCGATAATTTCCATATGTATTTATAATGTTCTTATATGGGAATATATTGTAATAATGGAGTGTTTTGATTTTTAATTCCCTAAAATTCAGCAAATATAACGTTCATGGAACTTTCCACGTCAAAACGATAAGGCGCGGACATGAACGTTGCGGAGCCGAGTGTTCATGCCCCCTCTGGGAATATGAAACCTGCCTGGATGGATCCACTGTGGCAGGATGCCTGGCTCGGGGTTGCATCGCATCTGAGGCGAGATGACCGGATTTTGCTACCAGAAGGAAACTGGCCGGTTGCGGATGTGGCTGAAATACGGACCTATCGCTATGTCATTGATATCGCTGATGCGACGGTTCTGTTTCTTTATAAGGCACGCATTGCAGGCATATCTCACGCCGTTCTCAAAAAGATCTATGCAACTTGGCGACCGGTTTTTGCCAATGAAGTTTTCGCCTGTTTCATGCAGCCTCGCCGCTGGGAACTGTTTCGTTTAAAGGGGCGTCCGGGCCGGCATTATCAGGTCATTCAACAGTATCTGAATGCGCGAAAGCTCCGACGTTGCAGTGAGACGATCTTTTTTACCCATATTCCCAAGACGGCTGGTACGTCTGCATGGGAAGCCATCGCGCGTTCGGTGCCGTCCAAGGTCTATTGCGAAAGTTACGAAGCTCTGGTCCGTCATCCTTTGGTAGCGGCCAATTTCGATCTTGTCGGTGGTCATGTGCCTTTGCAGATCCTGGTTCATTCGGCCGCGCCTAATGATCGTTTTGCAGGCGTATTGCGAGATCCACTTGCGCGCTTCCGTTCAGCATTCCTGCACTCTCGACGCATGAGCGAAGATCCAAGAACTTTCACTGATACCATGCGTCTCATGCGGGAAACCTCTCTGACGGATTTCCTGTCCCATCCCGATGCAAAGATGGAAGTGTGTCAGCAGACCATCATGCTGGGGTTCGCCTTTGATGATGTTTATGGCTCCAAAGTGGAGCAGGAGATTTTCGATCGTGCCCGTGTTGCTGTCGTAAGCTCCCGGCGACTGACGCCTTGCTGAATATTTCTGGTCTGGTTCAGCTATGAAGCATGAACGATTTAAGAGATAGTGACGCGGTACTACCTGCGAGTGTCGCAGG
>NZ_JABCQF010000010.1 GCF_015244705.1 Gluconobacter potus | reverse complement strand
CAGGATGCTTCGAAGCAGTAACGTCACAAAGACCGCCGCTACGGCATAAATGGAAAGCGGTGCAACGAAAACGCCAAACAGGTCAACTTCAGCCAGCATCAGGAACCGACCTTACCGTCAACCACCAGACTGCCACACGCCAGACTGTACGCCAATTCGTCCACAACGCTCCTCGCTCAGCCACATCGACTCCCACTCAGTGAAGCAGTAGTCGGTGGACTGGCGAAGTGCTTACGCCATTACGCGGAGACTGACTATATGGCTTTGATCAATATCAGCCACAAAATGTCTTATTTTCTGAGACCGAACAAATTCCGCACAATGGCAAACAGACGGGCGATGGTGAAACGGCCGGCCGGTCCGAAGACCAGCCCTGTCAGTGCCGCCATGGCCAGAGACTGCTTGAACTCGATGAACTTGCGGTCACGGCGGATACGGGCCTCGATTTCCACCGGATCAGGGATGGAACGGGCGGCCAGAAGTCCGAAGATCACGACGAACAGAAGATCCACGCCGATCACGCAGAGCGCGGACTTCACATAGCTCAGCTCTGCGACATCAATGAAGAATGCCCACAGGAACCCGTGAAATGAGATCGCTGTAAAGAACAGAAAGACTGCCGCGACGATGCCATAGGCCACCCTGCGGCCGATTCGCATTGCAGAGCGGGAAAGAATCTGCCCCTGGGCTGAAAGGACATCCTGTCCGAGTTCGATAGGCTTCATGGAAAGTCGCTTGCCTCTTCTTCAGGACGGGGCCGGACGAGATGCCGTCCGTCCCCCGCCTGGAAAGAACCGGGCTGTTACTTGGAGAAACGGCCGGCGAAGAAACCGACCACGGCCGAAATCAGGACGGCTGCAATCGGACGCGCCCGCACACGCGTCGAAACATTTTCAATTTCATGATCCGTGATTTTGCGGGCATTTGCAACGGCATGGTCCGTGCGGTCAGCCGCATCAAGCAGAGCGGGGTTGATGCGGTTGTTCAGCAGTTCCTGCAGCTGGTCCCGCAGACTGTCGATCTGAGCCTGTGTGGTCTCGGTTGCCACTTCAATGTTATCCTTGACGCTTTTACGGCTCATGTTCAAACCCCTTCTTGAATATCCGGTCAGATCTGTTCTGGCCTGATTTTGTTTCGCCTATAACGATCCATTCTCCCAGAGGTTGCATGTCAGGCCTGTCCGGCGTTTCCCGCATGGCTCCCAAGCAGAGGAGCACCCGCCCCTCCCGCCCGAAGCCCGTGCTGGAAGTAGCCGGCCTGCGCGCGGCCATTGATGCACCGCCCGTCGACCTGTCGCTCCAGCCCGGCACAACCCTGACCCTGTTCGGAAACCAGTCCGAGGCCCTGTCGCGCCTGCTGGATGTGCTGGCCGGGTTCTTGCCCTCTCTGGGCGGCACCATCACGGTCAGCGGCGAGAACGTGACGTCCCGTCCGCCCGCAGAGCGCCGGATGCGCATCGTGAGTCCGCGGGACCCGCTTTTTCCGCATCTGGACCTTCGGGACAACATCGCCTTCAGTCTGCGCGCCAGCCGACAGGGCCGAACCGAAGCCCGTGCGGCCGCCGGACGGATGATCTCCCTTCTGGGACTGGACGGCATCGCCGGCCTGCGCCCTGCGGAGCTGAGCCCGGAACAGTCCCTGCGTGTCAGGCTGGCCCGCGCCCTTGTCACGTCTCCGGACGTACTGCTGCTGGATGATCCGCTTCATACGCTCGATCCCCACGCCGCACGCCGCATCCCGATCCTGCTGGGCACTCTCTCCCGCGCCCTGAATCTGAGCGTGATCCAGAGCGTCTCGCGCCGCGAGGATGCCCTGCGTTCGGGCGGCGAAATCGCCGTCTTTCATGACAACCGGCTTTTGCAATGTGCAGACGCCGCCCGTCTTTATGACCGTCCGGACTGCCTTGAGGTCGCGACCCTCTTTGGCGAGACCAACACCCTGCCGGGTCAGGTGCTGGATATTGGCGACGACGTGGCGCGCGTTCATCTGGCCTGTGGCGGCATCGTGGACGCGATGGCCGCCGAAAACCTGGCTGAAGGACAGGAATGTCTTGTCTGTGTCCGCCCCGACCGGATTTCACCCTTTTTCGGAGCCCAGGGCCTGGGCATGGACGAAGAGGGGGAGACGCCCGTCCGCGGTGTTCTGACCGACAGCACCCATTTCGGGGATCATATCCGCATGCGGGTCCGCTGCGCCGAAGGAACGGAAATTGAGCTGCGCCGTCCGCCGCTTCAGGCCCAGAAGATCCCTGCCCCGGGAACCGCAGTGCAGCTCGCGTGGCCCGCCGCCCATGCGACAGTCTTTCCGCCCGGCGCCGGGATGTATTAAAGTGCGCCTGTCCTGTCCGGACGCCTGTAAACAGTTTCCTTTTCCAGCAACCCACCCTTCCAAGGATCCTTTCGTTCTGACCCGGTCCGCTTTCCCCTTGCGACATGTCTTCCGGACATCCGGTCGGGTCCCCCGCAGGAGTGGCCCGCGCCCTCTGTGTCTCTGCGCCCTGCTGCTTCTGTCATCCCTGGAGCCTGTGGCTCAGGCTGCGTCCACGCGTTCGTCACATGATGCCACCGGCATCAGTACGTTTTTCACGTCTGTCGGACATGGCATCACATCCGTCTTCCTGCCCGGCTCCGCGTCGGCGCACGGACATGAGCACGGCCGGCACCGGCGCAGGATTGTCCATCGTCGCGCGGCGGCGCCCGTTGCCCCTGAACCCGGCTTCGGCGTTCCGGAAGGCACGATCGCAGCGCACGCCCTCACCTCCAGTGACAACACCCTGCGTCTGGTGGAATGGGACGGTCAGACGACAACACTCCAGACCGGCTCCCATGCCGCGAAACCCGCATGGATGGCCGTTCTCGTCACGGGAACGCAGCTGGCGCAGGCCTGCGCGGGCGGATGGGTCCATACACTGGACGACAGCCCCACCTGCGGCATCCCCGGTGGTGTCAGCGACCTTGCCCTGACCTGGGACCGCTCACGGCTGGCAACAGCTCCGGGCTGGCAGGATTTCTGGGACGTAGCCCGCCATCCGGGACGACGGGGCCTGCATTTCGGTGCCAGAACAACACTGGAAATTGCCCTGCTGGCCGATGGCGTCGCGCCGCAGGACATCTATCCTACCCTTTCGACGCAGTCCGGTGTGGATCGCGCCTTTCGCAAGCTGGACCTGCTTCGCCCCTATATCGTGTGGTGGACGACAGCTGCCGACGCCGCACGCATCATGGAACAGAGCAGCGCCCTCATGCTGAGCGCACCGAGTACGGAAGTGACCAGTGTCAGTTCCCGGGTTCAGGCCGGGGCTGCAAGCTCGCTCTTCGTTGCCGGCACCCAGAACGTGCTGCGGACGCCGCTTTTCTGGGCCATTCCCGCCAATGTTCCCGCGGACAGTGCCCACCGGACACTCGCCCAGCTCAGAATGCATGCTCCCCATCTGGAAGACATGCCCGGACCGGTTCCGCCAGGAAACACGCCGACGTTCCTGACTGTCAGCGACACGTTCTGGTCCCAGCATGGTGAAGCGCTCGAACAGCAGTTCGAAGCACGTTTCGCACCGCAAACACCATGATGTCGCTCGCATTACGGCTCAACCTGCCCGCAATCCTGACAGGGCTTCTCGGGGCCTGCGCCGTGATCGCGCTGCTCATGCGCGTCCTGCCCGCTCGGGTGGTGCGACGTCTGGGATTGCTGCTGCTCCTGCCCGGCCCCGGACTGGCCCTTGCACTGGCCAGCATTCATTCCGGTCTGGGCTGGCTGGAAGGCATGCTCATCGCGCCGGCGGTCGTTTTTCCAACCGGGGCGACCCTGCTGACCCTGCCGCCAGGTACAACACGCGCTGCCATCGGACTGGGCGCCGACCTGCCGACACGTCTGCGCCTGATCTGGTTTCCGCTCCTTCTGCCATCCGCTTTTCTTTCCATTCTGCTCGCGGTCGTTTTCTGCGTCGCCTGCGCCCTGCTGGACCACCCATGACTTCTCCCACTGCGCCTTTCTGGCAAACCGTCCCTCTGGACCAGATGTCTTCCGAACAGTGGGAGTCCCTGTGTGATGGCTGCGGTCGCTGCTGTCTCAACAAGCTGCGCGACGAAGACACTGAAGAAGTCATTTACACGAACGTCGCCTGCCGCCTTCTGGACACGCATACCTGCCGCTGCACCGACTATACCGACCGCCATCGCAAGGTCCCGGACTGCGTGACCCTCACGCCGGAACTTCTGGCCGAAATCGACTGGCTGCCCCCCAGTTGTTCCTATCGTCTGCTGCGCGACGGATTTGATCTTCCGGACTGGCACCCTCTGCGGACGGGCAATGAAAAGGGCGTGCACAGTTCCGGCGCCTCGGTCCAGGACCGCTGCATCAGCGAGCGTCGCGCCGGACCGCTGGAAGACCATCTGGAAGACTGGCCAGGGGAATGGCCGGACCGCTCCCCGCTCTGTCATGCGCTGAAGCGTAAGGGCTGAAACCATGCTTCCCCCGACCGTTCCACTTATCTGGAAACGTTCGACACGGGCCAGACGCATTACACTGCGGATCGAGCCCGTCCGGGGCGAAGTCATCATCACGGTTCCCGAGCGCATCAGCCGGGACAGGGCACTGGCGTTCGTTCATCAGCAAACGGAGTGGATCACCAATGCTCTAGCCGCATTGCCGGAAAAACAGGCGCTCGCTGACGGCTCAGAGGTCATGATCGAAGGGAGAAGCATCCCTATCCTGCATGAACCCACGGCCCGGCGCGGCTGCTGGCTGGATGCGGAAGGACTTCATGTCAGTGGGGAAGCCACACACACGGAACGACGCGTCCGCGATTTTCTTCAGGCCATGGCAAAAGAACGCCTGACACAGACGCTCCAGACCCATTCAGCGAAAATGGATCTGCACCCTGCCCGGCTCGACCTGCGCGATGTCCGGACCCGATGGGGCAGTTGCACGCGTCAGGGACGCATCATGCTCAGCTGGCGCCTGCTGATGGCTCCCACGGAAATCCGGGATTATGTGGTCATCCACGAACTGGCCCATCTGAAACACTTCAATCACGGCCCCGATTTCTGGGCCCTGGTCGACCGTTTTATTCCGCAGGGCCGTACAGGACGTCTTGCAGCGGAACGCTGGTTGAGAGAAAACGGTACCGTTCTCCTGCGCGCAGCATGAGGGCTGTGCGAGCTTGGCGGAATGGTAGACGCACGAGACTTAAAATCTCGAGTCCGCAAGGGCGTGCGGGTTCGAGTCCCGCAGTTCGCACCACAGACACCTGAAATAGCACGATTTTTCGGCTGAATGAGGGGCAAAGACTGTCTTTGCTCCATCGTCCTTCCCCATCGAGGGAAGATTTTATGCTCCGTGTCCGAGGCACTACCTACCACTTTCGCCGTATCGTTCCCCCTGCCCTGCGAGCAGCCTTAAACCGGCGGGAAATCTGGGTTTCCCTGAAAACCGGCTATCAGAATGAAGCCCGAAAACGGGCATCACTCCTTCACGCCAGAACCACAGAATTATTCTCTCAGGCCCATCTGACTCTCTCTGAACCAGACGCGTTAGGCAGGCTTGAGGGACTGCGGGTTGCACTGCGGGATTTGCAGAGCGTGAACCTGCCTTCATCTGCTCAGGAAACGGGGTCAATGCCAGTTTCAGCACCGAGACCCAAATCCCGACGACCGAGCAAACAGACCAAAGCACCCAAAGCCCAACCCTTGATGCTTTCCGGTGCCCTGAAACGCTTTGTCTTGGATAGTTCCCATGCCAGCGCTGACACTAAGAAAGCCACCCAGCGGGCCGTAGACCTCTTTCTACAAGCCTTTGGGGATGCCCCTGTGTCCATTATCGGTGGCGAGAAGGCCGGAGCATTTCGAGACCTCCTGTTTTCCCTCCCCGCATCACTAGGTAAACGCAAAAGCAGTCTTACCCTTGAAGAAGAGGCACAGAGAGCCAGAGAAGAAGGTTTACCAACCCTGAGTGGGAAAAGTGTGAAAAACCACATGATGCGTCTCTCTGCCCTCTGGAACCAGTTACACCAGCGGGAACTGGTCACACGTAACCCGTGGACAGGCTGGAATTTCGAGAATGGACAGAAGACCATACGCAGAAGCTGGACGACAAAGGAACTCGCTTTGCTGGCGTTAGCCTCATGGCATAGTACGTCCGCGCCAGAACAGACCTTCCGGCTGGTCACCCTTATTGCAGCCTATTCGGGCATGAGACTGGGTGAAATCTGCACCCTGAGAAAAGAAGACCTCCAGACCGTCGAAGGTATCCCTTGCTTCCTTATCCATCCTCACAGCGAAACCGGCTGGGCACCCAAGACAGAAGCAGGCACCCGCATTGTGCCAATACATTCGAAGCTAATTGAAGCTGGTGTGTTGGCACTAAGAAAGACCAACGACGGCCCTTACCTCATCCCCGGTTTGGAGACTTCAAAGCAGGGCGTCAGGGGAGCAGCGCTGGGGCGGGCTTTTTCATTGCTCAAGACCCGCATTGGTCTGCCAGCCGAAATCACCTTCCACTCGTTCCGGCACACGGTATCGACCCAGCTCAGAAATGCGGATGCCAATATCCGGGAAGTATGGATTGACCGCCTACTTGGTCATGAAGCCACTCACAAAAGTCAGGGCACCACAACCTATTTGACCAACATCTCGACAGCCAATTTGCTCCAAACCATAGAAGCAATAAGCTACCCGGAAACAGCCTTCAAAAAGGGAACGTTTTAAAAGGGAGCCAGCAGTGTCAAATGGCTACCCATTCGACATCTGGCAAGGGGGAGTGACCTCCCCCGTTGACCCCCTGAAAGACAGAAAAAATTTCACGTTTTCTAAAACTCGATGTAGATATATAGTTAATTTTCCAGTCAATTATGAGAAAAAACAATCTTATGCTCAAAGGGTTCCGTCCGGTGCGATTGCTCTTTGGTGCAATATAGAGAATAACGACGAAAATCGATTAGGTGTTTACTTTCTCTCCCAAGAGGAAATTGGATTCGTCTCACAACTTAATTCATTTTTATTCCTATTTGTTATTCTATGGATAAAATATCCTGAGACAGAGATATTTTCTTTTAGTGCTTCTTCTATTTTAGATATTTTATCAGGGTTTCTTTCTGTTTTATCAATTATTTTTATAAGCTCTCGTCCTACGTCAGTCAGAAATATTGCGTTTATCCTTAATTCAGTTATGTTCTTTTTATTTGTTTTTACCAATATGATAAACTCTTCATCCATCAATTGGCCGAATTCAGCGGATTCGTCACTAAATACTGATACAAGAGGGGCAGAAATGCCGTTAATCAGTCCCGCATTTTCTAGCTTCAAGAGATCTGAGAAGTTTTTGGATTTATATTCCTTAGGAAAGTAAATCGCGTCACCCATAAGAAACGAAGATATTTTTACAAAGTGCTGGGCAGTTTTCTGATCAATCTCAGACAAGAGGCGTAAAGTGGATATAGAAAAACGTCCGGGATGCCTTATTTCTCCGGAAAAAATGCGACCCCAAAGCTGTCGAGCATATTCTGAAGTAGCTTTCTCTGCATATGATAAGAAGAAATTGAGCCAGTCTTCATCCAGAGCTTCATTTGTATCGGAGCTATTTGTGTATTTTTCACTTATATCTTTAGAAGCTTTTTCCGCTACGGCATCTTTGTTTTGCTGTTTACGATAAGCATCTCCCATTACGTCAATGATCACACGCTCCATTGAATCGGGATCGGCAGATATTTTCTTCGCAATATCAGGTACAAGAAGTTCAAGAACATGTTTCTGCGCTTCGGACTTATGATCTTCTCTCTTTATGCTATCATCGACATCGGCGTTTTCTTTTTTATCTTCTCGATCCCAACGATGGGTAAATTTTCCCGTTAAGCGGTCAAAGCCTTGTCCACAGCGATTTTTGACCCCTTCTGGGATCATATTCCACACTGCTGGCAGTGTCTGTCCGCTAACGGCACCTATTATAATACTACTAAGATCAGCAGCCATATCTAACTCTCCGAGAAAACATTATTTTTCCAGCGGAGGGCGAAGTTATAATTAGGGCGCTACTCCGTGATTGAACATAAATTTACTCGATTTATTAACACTAGCCAAGCTTGCGATTGCGATAATAACCCAAGACCCGGTGTTGCGTGAGGAGAGCTGAGTAAGAAAATTATAGCTGGAATTATTGCGCGTTAACCGCTTGTGTAGAGTGTGTCGCCAGTGAAATCTGATGACAATAGGAACGAGTGTAGGGCTGCTAGGAAGGTTTATTTGAGCTTGTCATAGCGTGTTGTAATGCCTCTGGACGGTTTCAGTCTGAAAAAGAAACATTCAATGAAGTTTCGTTTTTTATAAAGCGCGAGCAGGATCTTTCGTGGATTTCACCGGTTTTTATTGGACAGGGCAATCGGTGTGATGCCTCGATCTTTGAATTTTTCGATAAGGGGATATCCAAAAAGAGACTTAGCTACATGCATGTGTTCAATTTACATCTCTTGACTGCCCCATGGGTTTGCCCGCACAGTGAACCCGCAGTCACCATGCGAAGGATGATCTCTTCTGAAATTATCGTTCTGTTTCAATGACTTGTCTGACCAGTTGCGAGCAAGAAGAGCGGGTTCGAGTCCCGCAGCTCGCACCACATATAAGTTATTGAAAATAAACGACTTTTAAGGTTTTCAACAACCCGGAGCCCCCATTCTTCTACAAAGGGCTTCTACAAAACGAGCCCTGTTGTGCTGATTCGTCTGCAATCCGGTTTGCATTTCAGACGCGGGATTCCCGCTCGCTTTCAGACGGCATTGGGAAAACGGGAAATCTGGCACTCTCTGGACACCCTCGACAGAAATCTTGCCAGAACCCGTGCCTGTGTCATGTATGGACTGACCTCTCAGCTTTTCGAGTGCATCAGTCTGACCATCAAGCACGCCCAGAAGGCTTATGAAGGAAAGTGTCTGATGGCGGACGCTCTTTTGTCCGTCACCAACACAGTTCATCCATCAGCAGATACTCCGCAGATCCTGTTTGAATCTGTAATACAGGCCATCAGAATTCCTGCGCCGTTGGGCGGATAATGATCTCATTGACATCAACGTCAGGTGTCTGGGAGATCGCATAGTGGATTGCATTGGCAATGGCATCAGCACTGATCGCGGCCGCAGCATACATACCGTTTACCGCATCTTTGGCCGGACCATCGCTGATATGAGTCGGCAGTTCGGTTGTCACGGCGCCAGGAGAGATGATGGTACTGCGGATGGCGGGGCCAGCTTCCTGACGGAACCCTTCGGAAATCGCGCGAACCGCAAACTTGGTCCCGCAATAGACCGTGAATCCGGGTCCAACCTTGTGTCCGGCCACCGACGAAACATTGATGACATGGCCAGAACCCTGTTTCTGCATGACCGGCAGAGCTGCCGCGATACCGTAGAGTACGCCCTTGATGTTGACATCGATCATACGTTCCCACTGATCGATCTTCCGATCGGCAAGTGGGGCCAGCAACATGACGCCGGCATTATTGACGAAAACGTCAAGGCGTCCGAATTGAGTGACCGTCCGGTCAACGAAAGCCTGAACCTGTTCTTTCCGCTGGACATCCAGTTCAAGCGCAAGGGCTTTTCCGCCTTCGCGCTCGATATCCGCCACAATGGCAGAGAGACGGTCCATCCGGCGTGCGCCAAGTACGACGAACGCGCCAGACCGCGCGAGCAGACGTGCCGTCGCCTCCCCGATCCCGCTGCTGGCTCCGGTAATGGCTACAATTTTGCCCTGAAGAGAATTATTCATCGAACCTGTCCCTGCAAATATCTGGATGATTGATTAAAAATACGTCGACCCTGACGCGTTTTTACGAACTCGCATCCGTCGAGACGGCAATGTCTTTCTGAGCTTCAAGCAGTTCAAGCCGCTTTGCCAGCGCCTCATGCATCAGTCTGTAGGCATCGCTGCCGAGGGCCAGACGCAGGGGAGCGGGAGAAACATCCACGCTGGCGATCATCTCATGAACCATTTTTTCCGGATCTCCGATCGGCGTATAGGATTCATGAGCAAGAACTTCCCGACGTGCACTGAAGGGAAGCGTCTGATACGCCTCAAGCGGATCGGACATCACCATGCTGCCTCGACCAAATTGCGTCCGTGCGGCTCCCGGCTCGATCAGTGTCGCCTCGATCCCGAATGACGCGACTTCCTGCACAAGGCTCTCGAAGAAACCTTCAATGGCCCATTTGCTGGCATGATAGAGACCCAGGCCGGGAAATGCGATCTGCCCTCCCATTGACGAGAGCTGAAGGATACGGCCTCCACCCTGGGCACGGAAATGCGGCAGGGCAGCACGGACAACTGCGATCGAACCAATGACATTCGTATTGATCTGATCACGGATCTGAGCATCGGAGACTTCTTCCACCGCACCGAACAGACCATAACCGGCATTGCTGACGACGACATCAATATGTCCCAGCCTTGCAAAAGCCTGATCGACAACCTGGCGGACCATCTGCGTATCGGTGACGTCCAGCGCTACCACATGCAGACGGTCAGAATAGCGGGCCTGAAGAGCGTCGAGCGCATCGCGCCGGCGCAGGGTCGCGACGACTGTGTCACCGCGCTCAAGAAGACGTTCGGTCATGATACGGCCGAACCCCGAGGATGTTCCTGTAATAAACCAGTTTCTGGACATCATGTACGTTCCCGATTCATGGCCCCAGAACCCTGAGGCGACTGCCATGCACTCTGGCCTGACGGGATAGGTGGGTCTATGTGTTGAAAGCGGCATGGACTATTGAAAAAACGCCATGAATAAGACTCCCAGTCTGCCAGAATTGAATGCGTTTCTCGCAGTAGCGCGGCATGAGAGTTTCCGCGCCGCCGCGGACGAACTCGATCTTTCGGCATCAACGCTCAGTCACATGATCCGTGCCCTCGAAGAACGCCTGGGTGTGCGTCTTTTCCACAGGACAACACGCAGTGTCGCCCTGACAGCAGCAGGGGCCCAGTTTTCCGAAAGTCTGGGCCCCATTCTTTCCAGCCTCGGCCAGACCCTCGCCACGGTTGGGATGCTGAAAACCAAACCTTCCGGAACACTGCGAATCAATGCTTCCAGAAACGCGGCCCGCACCCTGCTGAAAGAAATCGTACCCCCTTTTCGACAACGCTATCCGGATATCCACCTCAACCTCGTGACCAACGGTCGCTTCATTGATATCGTGGCGGAAGGATTTGACGCGGGTGTCAGGCTGGCGGAGGCCATCCCGCAGGACATGATCGCCATAAGGTTTGGCGGGGAAGGCCGCTTCGTGGCGGTTGCCTCCCCCGATTATCTTGCCGCGCATGGCCTGCCGCAGACACCTGATGATCTGAAGCATCACGCCTGCATCCGCTTTCGGCTGCCCAGCGGCAAAATCTACCGCTGGGAATTTGCCCGTTACGGCCAGGAGCATGACGTGGATGTCCCCGGGGCGCTGACGCTGGACGACATGGACCTCATGGTCGAAGCGGCCACTGGCGGACAGGGGATTGCATTTGTTTCGGAAGACACGGCACGCTCAGCCCTGGCAGCGGGGAAACTCACGACCATTCTGAACGACTGGACTCCCACTTTTCCGGGATACGCACTCTATTACCCCGGCCATCGGCTTGTGCCGCCTGTACTCCGGGCATTCATCGAGGTCCTGAAAGACCATCAGCACCATCGCATGACATGACCTCCAGCGCGCGTCGCCGTTTCGTGTCTTCCCGCGACAGGCCCCTCACCTCACACCCCATGGGGGCGTACTGCCAAACGCCCCCACGAGAAAGTCGATCATGACACGCACTTTCGCGGGCGGAGCACGGTCAGGAGAATACAGCAGATGCACGCCGCCCAGTTCTGCTGACGGCGCATCGAGAACAAGCACCTCCAGCGCACCCGTCCGGACGGCATCGGCCACGATGAAGTCCGGCTCGTAAATGATCCCGAGCCCGGCGCTGGCACAGGCAACAAGCGCATCACCATTATTCGCACACATGGGACCATGAACGGAAACCCGCCTGTCCCGGAAGCGCCCGTAGAGCCATTCTTCCGGCTTGGCGATACCGGACAGCGAAAACCCCAGACAGTCGTGCCGGGACAGATCCGTCCAAAAGCGGGGCCTGCCCCGTCGTGACAGATAATCCGGCGACGCGCAGATCATCAGTTCACTATGCGCAAGCCTGCGGGAAATGAGGCGACTGTCCCTCAGACGCCCGACCCGGATGGTCAGGTCCCACCCTTCTCCCGTCAGGTCCACAACCCTGTCATTGAGGCCGAGATCAACCATCACCGCCGGATGCTGCTCATGAAACGCCGGAAGCAGGGGCGCGATGTAGCGTACCCCCAAAGACAGAGGAACATTGAAACGCAGAACGCCAGACGCCTCGACGCGCTGTGAAGCAATCTGTGCCTCGACTTCTTCCAGTTCCGGCAGAAGACGCAGGCACAGCTCCAGATAATGCTGGCCGGCTTCCGTCAGGCTGAGCCTGCGTGTGCTGCGATGACACAGCCGCACCCCAAGCCGTTTTTCAAGCGCATCCAGATGCCTGCTGGCCATCCCCGGTGAAAGACCCAGCTCCCTGCCTGCGGCCGAAATGCTTCCGGCCTGCATTGCACGGGCAAAGAGCTGCATGCCGGTAATGCGATCAAGCATGTATTCTTTACTTTCAGTACAAACTGAATCCCGTTTCATCCGGATTATGCCCGGAAATGAACAGGAATACGATAGCGCCTGCAGGTGACTCCCAACGAGCAACACGAAGGACGTTCTCATGCGACAGAAAACAGAAACCGGACATTCCGCCGCTCCTGTCAGCCGGCGCAGCATTCTCGGAACAACACTGCCCGCCGCCGCATGGCTTTCATCAAGATCATCGGCCTCTGCTGCGGAAGTATCCACGTCCTCCGCCCGGACCACTGCGATCGACAGCGTTCTTCAGAATGCCGTGCATTCGGGATCACTCGTCGGCGCGACGGTTCTGGTCTCGGAACACGGAAAGATCGTCTACGAACGCGCCTTTGGCTCGGCAGACCGTGAAGCCGGTATCGCAACGCAGACCGGGACCCTGTTCAGGCTGGCGTCAATGACCAAACCCGTCATCTGCGTTGCTGCCCTGGCCCTGATGGAACAGGGCAAACTGTCCCTGGACGCACCAGTCACGCAATGGCTGCCCGACTTCCGCCCCGCACTCCCGGACGGACGGCAGCCCGTCATCACCATCCGGCACCTCATGACGCATACGGCCGGACTGGGCTACGGCTTCCTGGAGCCGGAAACGGGCCCCTATCATCGCAAGGGCATCTCGGACGGACTGGACCACGCGCGCCTCACGCTTCAGGAAAACATAGCCCGGATCGCTACCGTGCCCCTGCTTTTCGAGCCCGGAACGGCCTGGCACTACTCGCTGGCCATTGATGTGCTGGGGGGCGTGATCGAACGTGTCACCGGCCTCACCCTCCCCACGGCCATCAGGACACTCGTCACCGGCCCGCTTGGCCTGACCTCCCTGGCCTTCAGCATCCCGCAAGGCACGCCAATCGCCGTGCCTTATGCCGACGGGGGCACTGGCGGAGCCATACGCATGACGGACCCGTTCCAGCTCAAATTCGGACCGGGTCATATTGTCTACTCTCCCTCCCGCGCCTTCGATCCCGCCGCATGGCCATCCGGCGGTGTCGGCATGGTGGGAACGGCGGGAGATTATCTCCGCTTTGCCGAAGCCATCCGGACTGGAGGTTCGGGGGTTCTGAAGCCGGAAAGTGTTGCCGCCATGACGACCAATGCCATTGGCACCCTGCCGGTCGGAGCCGCAGGGCCCGGCTTCGGCTGGGGACTGGGCGTCGCAGTCCTGACAGACCCCACCAGAGCCGGACTTCCCCTCTCGCCCGGCTCCTGGAACTGGTCCGGCCTTTATGGAACAGGGTTCTGGGTCGATCCGGCGCGCGAACTAAGCGCCGTGGCCCTGACGAATACGGCTGTTGCAGGAATGTCCGGCTCCTTCCCACGTGCCCTGCGCCATGCCGTCTACACGGCCTGATCCTTGCCTTTCTCGAGGAAAAAGATGATGGACGCCTATGAAATCCAGGCCGGAAGCGGCCTGTCCAGCCTCAAAAAAACAAACCGGACATCGCTCCCGCTGCCTGCCAACGGTCTGCGTCTCCGCATGAAAGCTGCAGCCCTGAATTCCCGGGACCTGAGTGTTGCACGCGGCCAGTTCACCGGACTGCAACCCCATCCGGTGGTCCCGCTGGTCGATGGGTGCGGAGAAGTCGTGGAAACAGGCCCGGATGTTACCCGTTTCCGGGTGGGGGACCGCGTCATTCCCACCTATTATCCCGGCTGGCTGGACGGAAGGATATCCCCGCACAAAACAGCCGCATCCTTCGGAGTCCAGATCGACGGGACGCTGACAACAGAAATGGTCGGACCGGAAAACGGTTTCACAAGAGCACCGCGAAACCTGGACGATGCAGAGGCGGCCACATTATGCTGCGCGGGCCTGACCGCCTGGAATGCCCTTTTTGTCGCAGGCGCCGCCCGACCCGGAGCACGCGTTCTGCTTCTGGGCACCGGAAACGTCTCCCTCATGGCACTCGTTCTGGCAAAAGCCGCGGGGCTGTCCGTCCTCATCACCTCGTCACAGAACGAAAGGCTCCAGCGTGCACGGGTCCTGGGAGCTGATGAGACGGTCAATTATCGGCTGAACCCCGAATGGCAGGAGGACGTCCTGCGCCAGACAGGGGGAACAGGCGTCGATCTCGTACTCGAGGTCGGCGGCGAACACACCCTGCCCCGCTCCCTGAAGGCAACAGCCGTTGGCGGACGTGTCGTTGTGATCGGAAGGCTGAGCGGTGGCGGCGATGTGCCCATATCAACAGGCGCACTCATCGGTGGGAGCCGCAGTCTGAGCGGTATCACCGCCGGCAGCCGGACCATGCTGGAAGATCTGATCCGCTTCGTCGAAGTCAACGGGATCCGGCCCGTTATGGACACGCGCTTTTCGTTTGAAAACGCCGCCTCAGCCTATGAGCATTTCGCCTCTGACCGTCCCTTCGGCAAAGTGGCCATCACGATCGACTCATGACCTGCCTGAACACTGTAAGAGAGACTCTGAACATGACATCACAGCAAACACGACGCCTCTTCATTACCGGCGTCAGTAGCGGACTGGGCCGTGCGCTGGCGGAGGAAGCCCTCGCAGACGGGCATCATGTCATCGGAACCGTTCGGACGGAAAAGGCACTTCAGACCTTCGAAGCTCTCGGCGACCGCGCAAGCGGCGTCCTGCTCGATGTCACGGATTTCGAGGCCATTAAGCCTGCCATCAACAGGATCGAGGCGGATATCGGACCGATCGATATCCTGGTCAACAATGCCGGTTACGGGATGGAAGGCACGATCGAGGAGGCATCCCTGCCCGAGATCCGCAGGCAGTTCGACGTCAACGTCTTCGGCGCCATCGCGGTCATCCAGGCGGTCCTGCCGCATATGCGTGCCCGCAACTCCGGCCATATCCTCAACATCACCTCGATGGGGGGCATGATCACCATGCCTGGGCTCGGCCTCTATCACGGCACAAAATTCGCTCTGGAAGGCATTTCCGAAGCACTGGGCAAGGAAGTCGCCGGCTTCGGCATTCATGTCACGGCCGTCGAGCCCGGTGCTTTCCGAACCGACTGGGCCGGGCGTTCCATGATCCGCGTGGAACGCAGTCTCCCGGAATATCAGGCGGTTTTCGCCACCCTGCATGAGCGCCGGGCAGCCAATAACGCTCCTCAACTGGGAGATCCGAAACGGGCCGCAAGGGCCATGCTGGACATCCTGAAAGCCGGAACGCCGCCCGCCCATCTGCTGCTTGGGACAGATGCCGTGGAACTTGTTGGAGAAAAACTGTTAGCCCTTCAGGCGGAATTCCAGCAATGGAAAGACCTTTCCTGTTCCACGGACAGCCGGATCTGAAAGGTCGCTCCGGCGGGTGGACGAGGCCCAGATCAGGGCCTCGTCCACCCAACGATCCGCCTGCTACAAATCTTACTGGGGTCAGTCTCGCGACGGCCGTTACACCGTTTCTGGGATATGGAGCAGATCCCCAAGCCCGATGCGTCGCAGAAGTTCTGCCCGGACCCTGTCTGCCACACCGTTGACCACTTCGGCACCATCCTGGGACGGATCGACATGAACGCGGAACGGGCGTTTACCGCGCGGGGTATCAACAACGGTCTCGATCGCCCGCGCTACACTCTCCGGATCGGCATCCGCCGGTTCAAGCGCCGCCAGCCCTGCAAGCGCGGTTTCTTCCACGCCTTTATACGGTCCATCCTTATACGCCAGCGCTACGGCCTGATCGGCCGGGGCACCAGCATCGCGAAAGTGATTGGTGCCTTTCGTAAAAGCACCCGGTACAACGATGGTGGTCTCGATCCCCCAGCGCGTCAGCTCACCGGCATAGGAAATCGCCAGTGCATCCATTGCCGCCTTTGCGGCGAAATACGGCCCCAGAAACGGCGGTGTCCCGCCCCGTGTGCTGGACGATGACACCCAGACGACCAGCCCCTGCCCCTTGTCGCGCATATGTGGCAGCGCGGCCCGGTTGAGACGCTGGGTGGACAGGACGTTCACATCATACAATGCCGCCAGCTGCTCCGGCGTAAAAGCCTCGGCCGGACCGAAGCACATGTGACCAGCGTTATGGATCACCACGTCGATCCGCCCCTGCTCGGTCATGATCCGGCTAACGGCGGCGTCCGCCTGCTCCTGCTCGAGAACGTCGAGTTCCACGCTATGCAGTTCGACCTTCCACTCCTTCGCGAAACTCTCAGCAGCCGCGACAGCAGCCGCGCCGCTTCCGTGAATGTTCCGTACGCCGGCATAGACACAGTGCCCACCTGTCGCGAGCTGCCGGGCCGTCATAGCCCCGAACCCGCTTGAGGCCCCCGTAATCAGAATAACCTGCTTGGCCATGATCTTCCCCTTCTGCCGCTACCGCCCTCAGACCATGCCACCATTGGCCCGCAGCGTCTGGCCATTGATCCACGAACCATCCGGTCCCACCAGGAAGGCAACAGCCGCGGCAATGTCGTCCGGCGTTCCAAGACGCTCAAGCGGGTTCATCTTCGCCAGTTTTTCGATCAGTTCGGGGCTCTTGCCTTCAAGAAACAGATCCGTACCGGTGGGCCCAGGAGCGACCGCATTTACAGTCGTATTCCGCCCGCGCAGCTCCTTGGCCACGATCGCCGTCAGCGTCTCGACCGCAGCTTTCGTTGCAGCATACACGCCGTAATTCTCGAATTTCAGCCCGACAACGCTGGTGGACAGGTTCACAATACGTCCACCGTCCCGCAGGCGCTTTCCGGCTTCACGCAGCGTGTTGAAAGTCCCCCGGAAGTTGATATCCACCTGCCGCGTAAAGGCGGCATCGTCTACATCGGCAATCCGCCCCAGCGTCATGATGCCCGCATTGTTGACCAGCACATCAACGCCACCAAAGGCTTTTTCCGTCTCGTCGAACAGAGTGGAAACAGCAGCAGAGTCAGAGACATCGGCCTTCACCGCAATTGCCTCACCGCCCGTCTGACGGATCTTCGCGACAAGCTCTTCAGCCGAAGCTGCATTTCCCGCATAATTAACGACAATCGCCAGCCCGTCCTTCGCCAGCCGCGTGGCAATGGCCGCACCGATCCCGCGCGATGACCCCGTGACGATCGCGACTTTCCTGTCCTGTGTCATATCTGCTTTTCCCTTTGTCTGTGGCCATTATGGCCCTGAAGGAAGAATGGCCCTTTTCGTTCGCCTGATAATCCCGCACAATTCGGATAGATTATCCGGATTGTGAGAACAGTTTATGGACCGGCTGGATATCATGCGGCTGTTCATGAGGATCGTGGAACGCGGAAGCTTCACCCAGGCTGCCGAAGACATGAACCTGCCACGCTCGACTGCCACCGACGTCATCAAGACGCTGGAGGTCCGGCTGGGCGTGCGTCTTCTGCACCGGACGACGCGGCAGGTCAGTCCGACACCGGAAGGCGAAACCTATTATCGCCGCTGCCGCCATATCGTCGCCGACATCGAAGACGCTGAAACGGCATTCGGAAACGTCAGTCCCAGAGGAACACTCCGGATCGACGTGCACGGCACGCTGGCCCGTCATTTCATCGTGCCTGCCCTGCCGGAATTCTTCGCAGCATATCCGGACATCGAACTGCATATGAGCGAAGGCGACCGGTTGGTCGATCTGGTCCGTGAAGGCATGGACTGTGTTCTTCGTGTGGGCGAACTGCGAGACAGTGACATGATGGTCCGGCATCTCGCCACCCTGCGGGAAGTGACACTGGCATCCCCCGCCTATCTGGAAGCGCATGGCATTCCAGCACATCCAGACGACCTGGCGGAAGGCCACGTCATGGTCGGTTTCCAGTCAAGTCTGCGCGGCCGGATACTGCCCCTGGAATTCGTTATTGACGACAGGGCACAACATATTCTCCTGCCGCTTCGTATCTCGGTCAACGCGGCGGAGAGCTATATTGCAGCGGCCCGGACAGGGCTGGGCCTTATCCAGATCCCGCGCTATCATGCCGAACACGATATCCGGTCCGGAGCACTGGTCGAAGTACTGGGAAAATTTCCGCCAGCTCCATCCCCCGTCTCACTGCTTTATCCGCATAACCGGCAGATGTCTCCGCGTGTCCGAGTCTTCATAGACTGGCTGTCAGGAGTTTTCAGGCCTGTCGACAACCGGAACGTCAACATCAGATAAAAACATCCTCGTCCTTCTCTGTTCCCGGAGGCGGAAAAGAACTGCGCCCCTCACACACCTCACGCTATTTCGGTCTCAAGGAACAGGTGGTCAACAGGATTTGCGGGATCCATGAGGTGCCGGCTCCAGGATTCAGGGGCCAGCACCTTGTAAATCAGCGGATCGTGTAACCACCATCGACGACCAGGTTCTCGCCATTCACCATTGCAGCAGCTTCGCTCACGAGATAGGTGACGGCGCAGGCGATTTCATCCGGTTGGGCGAAACGGCCTGTCGGCACCTGCGCGCGGAAGGCATCCCCAACAGGGCCGGCCCAGACCTGTTTGCCGAGCTCGGTTTCCACAACCGTAGGCGAGACTGCATTCGTCGTGACGCCGTGCGGGCCCCACTCAAAAGCGAGAACTTTCGTCAGGCCGAGAATACCAGCCTTGCTGGCCGTATAGGCGATATGTCCTTCGAGCGCGACAAGAGCAGCCTGCGAGGCAAGATTTACAATCCGCCCGAAACCATTGCTGCACATATGAGGCCCGAGTGCCCGGGCGAAAAGAAACGGAGCTCGCAGATTAATGGACAGGGTGGTGTCCCACGCCTGGGTGGTCAGCTCTGCTGCCGGAGCAATCAGCGCGATACCGGCATTATTAACCAGGATGTCGATCTTCCCGGCATGCTCGATAGCAGCCTGACAGGCGCGGGTAACGGCAGTTTCATCGGTGACATCAGCCTCGATTCCGATATGCCCATCTCCAAGTCTGGCGGCAGCATCCCTGACCGTCGGGCTGCGATCGACAAGGCAGACCCGTGCGCCCTGCTCGGCCAGCCGCTGGGCGATGGCAAATCCGATTCCGGAAGCGCCACCCGTCACGAGTGCACTACGGTTCTCAAGAGAAAAAAGCGCAGAGAAAGACTTCATTTCCAGTGTTCCTTATTGATCATGAAGATGTGTGGGACACCGCTATTCAGCGGAGCCGGGCTGAAGAACAGAGGGATCTGTTCTGCGGCTGCTGCGTCGCACACGATCGAGCTGGGCCTGGAGTTCAGGCTCGAGTGTCAGGAACCATGTCAGGACAGCGCTGATCAGATAGATCACCGCATAGACCACCATGACACCAAAGATTCCGAAAAACGGCTCAACAAGATAGACAACGGCTGGACCGATCCAGACGCTCGCGCCAGCGCCCAGATTGAGCAGCGACATGGCAGCGGGTTTGTCATCAGGCGCCAGGTAAGGCATGAGCGCAGACAGCGGGACATAAGCTGCCAGTGTCATGCCATAGAGAGCACCCGCAAAAAGGGTAGGCAGGATATGTTCCGGGCCAAACCATGTTGGGCACCAGTAGAGCAGCATGGTGCTGACAGCAGATCCCACTCCACCGCCGATCATGACCGTGCCACGCCAGCTCAGCCAGTCGCTGAGAATGCCGAACAGGAGGTTCCAGATGACGTTGGAAATAAAAATCGCCTGCAGGACCAGAAGCCACTGTCCGAGACTGAAATGCAGATCGTGCATGAAATAGATCGGCAGACAGACGAGAAAACCGAATTCCGCCGATGTGTCGATGGCACGGACGATACAGCCAAGCCCCACCTTGGGACGTTCCCAGGCAATGGACAAAGACGCGAACAGCGTACGCAAAGGATGCTTTTCAGCGCCCGGGATATGCTCGTCGCCATGCTTCTCCCTGATCCCGCTGAGCGCCATGACACCACCGAGAATCACCAGGAAAAGCGCAGACCATAATGTGTAGACCGAGCCGATCCAGGGAATTGTATAGCGCGCAAACACGGAGCCCAGCGTTGGCATGCCGCCGGTAAAGCAGAACCAGAACCACCCCACAGCAGATCCCAGACGACGCGGATGGACGGTCGTGACCACCCAGACGAGAAACCCGAAAGCAAAAAGCGGATAGCCGAAGCCCCGGATGCCATAAAAGAGGAGCATCAGCGGATAGGAATTCGACGGCAGGGCGAATGCGAGAAAGCCGATCTGGAAAACAACCCAGATGCCAAGACCGGTCATCATGACGCGACGCGCGCCCCAGAGATCGGAAAGGGCGCCGGACAACCATGCCGACACGGCCGCGCTCAGGCCATAAACCGTGAAGAGCAGCGCCACGTCATGTTCCGTCTTTCCAAGACTGACGAGATATGAAGAGAGATATCCACTCTCGACCCCATCACCGGACATGAAGATCAGAACACCGACAAACCCCCACAGGAGGGAGGGGGGCATGCCAATCCTGAGCAGCAGCCGACCCAGTCTCGTTGCCGGCCGCTCTTCGACCGGGATCTCCTCTTCCACAGAAGAAGGACTTTTGAACGTTGTTCCAGCCATGGTTGTCCCCGGTACAGAAAACGGCACGCACGATGACGCATCATGCCGTGACGAAGTTTTCAGGCTCACAGATCATTCGAGGTAGAGTTCCTGTCGGAACGGATCATCCGGACTGTCGGCTGATCCGTTCCGCAGACCTTGCCGGCCTCAGGCCTTCAGGCTTTTTTCCAGACTGGCGATTACCGTCTGGAGGATGAGGCAGCACGACGTAGCACCTGCATCCAGCACACCCCGGGAGCGCTCCCCGAGACGGCTCGCGCGCCCGATCCGCGCGACAAGATCAATAGTGGAATCCCGTCCCTTCTCGGCAGCCTCGGACGTCGCCTTCAGACAGGTCAGAAAATCCCCGTCCTCCGTGGCATGACAGGCCCGAACGGCAGGAACGAGCGTGTCCATGAGCGTCTTGTCGCCAACATCGGCGTTCCCCAGGGAACGGATACCAGCCTCGGCGCCATCGAGCATGAGACCGAAAACCTTGCCGTCGATATAATCGGTGTTTTCCAGCGGCAGCGCCATCCCGGCAAAGAAGCGTCCGTACAGCGGCCCCATGGACCCACCGATCCCCGCCAGAAGCGAGTCTGAAAGGATCTGCAGGGCCTCGCGCAGAGGCGGCGGATTGGCTCCAAGCCTTTCCCCACAACGCTCAAAGCCTTTCGCCATGTTGATTCCATGATCGCCGTCGCCGATCTTGCCATCGATCTCGCTCAGCCAGTCGCGGGCACCAACGATGGCTTCGACGAGCGCCGGAACGATGTCAGTTGTCTTCTGGAGCGGAATCCCGGTTCTGGCGGCATATCTGTCGATAACGGTGACATCCTCCACTTCGGACTGAATCTTACGCACGATCGCCGGAGCCGCCTTCTGTGGCGGCGTATAAAATGTCCCGACCCGGGTCAGACCGATCGAATGCGTCGGATGAGACATCAGACGATCCAGTTCCTCATCGAGCCGCATGACCGTCAGAGTGACCCCTTTCATCTCCAGGGACGTGAAATAATTGCCGACGAAACTGTGCCGGATTTCAATTCCCCTCTCCTTCATCACCGCCGCCACATCGGCAAACAGCACATAGAGTTCGATGATGGGCGTCGCACCCAGGCCGGAAAGCAGGACCGCGACATTGTCGCCGGACTTGAACGGAAGATCATTCAGAACATAGTCGCACATCATGCGCGCAATATCGCTTGAGCGCTCAAGTTGACGAATCTCGACGCCCGGTTCTCCATGATGGCCGATACCGACTTCCATGGTGCCCGCTTCAATCGTGAAATTCGGATGCCCATTGGCCACGATAGTGCACGGGGAGAGACCAACGCCGATCGAACGCGTGTTATCAATCGCTTTCTGCGCAGCCGCCAGAACGTCTTCCAGCGATCCCCCCTCTTCGGCACGGGCGCCACCTGCTTTCCACATCAGGATCTCGCCGGCCACACCCCGCCTGCGCCCGGCCTCATCCTTCGAGGCGGATGCCACGTCGTCATTGGCAACGACCGTGCCAACCGTAATCCCCTCCTTGGCCGCATCGCTCATGGCGAGCCGGACGTTCATCGTGTCACCGGCATAATTGCCGAACAGACACGCCACACCCGCCCCCATATCGGCGACACGCATCGCATCAAGGAAGCTGGCGGCGGTCGGGGAAGAGAAAATTTCGCCAATGGCTGCAGCATCCAGCATTCCCGTTCCGACATAGCCCAGGAAAGCCGGCTCATGACCCGAACCGCCGCCGGTGATGACGCCGACCTTGCGCACGGGGCTCCCCTCGCGCCGACGCACCACACGCGGATTTTGAGTTTCGGCAATGATGTTCGGGTGCGCCAGCAGATAGCCTCTCAGCCCGTCTTCCACGATATGATCAGGACTATTGAAGATCCTGTCCAGCTTCGGAACAGAACGGAGTTTCGTGTCGATGTTGTTCATCTGATATCTCCTTAACCCATCACCGCTGTTATTTGCGGCGTCTCCAGCCAACACGGCCCCAAAGCAGAACGTTTGATATATCCGCCTTACAAAAGTTCCTGAACATAACGCCAATCAGGAAAGCCATCAAACACTATCACACGTTTTTAGCGAAATTTATCTCACTACCGTGTGATTTATGCGGAAAATTCATTCCAAAACCTGGAAATTCACATATATGTGATTTAACAAATGTGTTTTATTTTTTTCTTTTGTGCAAGAAAACACACGTCAATACAGTCGATTATCGCCCGGCAGACATTCTGGCTAAAATGGAGAAAAACAATGAAGATCGCGCTTGGCTGCGATGAAGCAGCGACAACCCTCAAGGACATCATCCGGACTACCCTGGAATCCTGGGGACACGACGTAACGGATTACGGCACCCATGAAGGAAAGTCCGTGCTTTACCCCGATATCGCCGTAACGGTTGCAGATGCCATCATGAGCGGAAAACATGAGCGCGGCATTCTGCTCTGCGGAACCGGAATCGGTGTTGCAATCAGCGCCAACAAGGTTCCGGGCATACGCGCGGCCCAAACACATGACACCTATTCGGCCGAACGGGCCATGAAGAGCAACAATGCCCAGATCATTACGCTGGGCGCCCGTGTCATTGGGCCGGAACTTGCCAAAACCATCGTGCATGCATATCTTTCTTCCGAGTTCAGCGGTGGCGCATCTGCGGAAAAAGTCGAGCGGATTACCTATTACGAGGGCCGGATTTCTGTTTGAAAAGCCGCAAAAGCGTATCGAGCAACTCACTTCCCGACTCTCAAAGGGCTCGGCCGACAGTTCTGTTCCATCCATGGAGGGACGTCGGAGCAGTCGGTCTGATTTCCCCGCCGATCAACTCACGGAACTGGCGGCACTTTATTACCTTGAGCAGGTCACTCAGGAAGAACTGTCGAGAAAATTTGCCCTTTCCAGGCCTACCGTCAGCAAACTCCTGAAACGGGCGCGTGAAGAAGGGATCGTCGAGATCCGCGTCCGCACACGCCCGGCTGCGGCTGCAGAACTTGAGCAGGAGTTTCAAAAACGTTTTGGTATAGAACGCCTGCTTACGGCGGTGAACCAGAATGATCCCGATGCACAGCGCAGTGCCGTAGCAGCCATGCTGGCTGCGCATCTTGAAAGCATATTACGCGACGAAATGATTGTCGCGGTCGGAATGGGACGCAATGTCGCTGCGATCGCAGACCAGATCGGCATGCCGGTTGCACGCGCGATTACATTCGTTTCGGCAATCGGCGGTTCGACCCGGGCTGGCGAGTATATGAGCTCTGATCACATCTGCCGACGGCTTGCGGCACGCTTCGGCGGCATGAGCGAAACACTTTATGCGCCGGCCCTAGTCTCTGATGCAGCCCTTCGTCGTGCCTTGATGGATAATGATGTCGTTCGTCGCACCCTGCACAGGGCCCGTCGTGCGGACGTCGCGCTGATCGGCATTGGAGATGTCAGCGAAGACAGCAACATGGTTCGGATGGGCTGGTTTTCACCCCAGGAAGTCGCGGAAGCAAAGCTCGCCGGAACCGTCGGAGACATGATGGGATATGATTTCATCACGATTGAAGGAAAGCATGCGGACATTTCCTTGCAAGGTCGCGTAATCGGACTGGCACTGGAAGACCTGCGGCGCATTCCCAACGTCATTACCATTGCCAGTGAAAGTTCCAAACTTGTAGCCATTCTGGCTGCCTTGCGGACAGGAACGATTACTACTCTGGCAACAACCGAGCTTATTGCGAAAACAATACTGGGAATTTCTTAGGCCTTATTGCCAGAATTCCATGATCGGATGTTTCATGCGTTCTCAAGAACGCGCGATATAGCTATCGCCAACCCGGCGGCTGCGCCGTTCCGCCTGATCATGCGGCGTTAGCGCGATGCCTCCTGGCTCATCCGTGATGATCGGGCTTTATTAAAGTGCATTGCAGCGCTGGGTCGAGCCGGGAAAATCCGAGCATTCGCCCTTTACGGCATCCCAGCGGAAATCCATTTCCGGGCCTGCCATACCATTGTTCTGGAACTCGGTCGTCACCGCGCTCACATTCGTCACATGCCCCTTGCTGTAGACCAGATCGACATATCCGTTGTGAAAGCCCGGAATCTTGCCCACGCCTTCAAAATAGGTCGGCTTTCCGTCTTTTCCAGGAACGGCAAACAGTTTGCTCACCTGAGCCGGGGTCGCATGTTCCAGCTTGCGCAGGAACTCGGGCGACAGGCTCTGACAGCTGATTTCAGGGCGCGGGTCCTCGCCCACGTTTGAATCCCAGCACGCCTTCTGACCCGCAAGCGGCGTGGCAGATGCCAGTTGAGGCATGACAAGCCCCGCTCCCAGCGCCGCAGCCATCGTAAACCCCCTGAAATGCTTCAAGCGTACCATCTGCAAAATACTCCAACAAAACCGTCTGTTTTCCGAATCTATCACAGCCTCCCGGCAGAACCCACAGAGGCCGCCAAACACCTTTTGCGGAAATGGCGCTTCAGGACGGTGGAGCCGTCTCGGGGTAAAGCCAGCGCACCACCCGCCCCATCGTCAGGCCCTGCACGATGATCGTGAAGACCACGACGCCATAGCAAACCGGGAGCAGCGTCTCGCGCAGTTCCCCGGCCGGAAGCCCCAGGGCCAGAGCAACGGAAATGCCACCCCGCAACCCGCCCCAAGTCAGAACGCCCAAAGCACGACCCCGTTCTCCGGGTTGCAGATGAACAGGCATGGTGGACAGGAAAACGCTCGCCCCCCGCACCAGAACCGAAAGCGGGATAACCACCAGCATCGTCAGGAGCGGCGCCAGGTGAAGCCGGATTTCCAGAAGCTCGAACCCGATCAGCAGGAACAGCAGGGCGTTCAGGATCTCATCGATCAGGTTCCAGAACACCACCATTTCCTCACGGGATTTCTGCGTGATGGCCCGATGACCCGCCTTGCCCGCAAGGCTCATGCCTGCCACCACGACCGCAATCGGCCCGGACATGTGCAGCCCGTTCGCCAAGCTGTACGTCCCCGTCGCCAGAGCCAGAGAGCCCAGAAGATCAATCTGCGTGTCCTCCACGCCCCGCAGCAGCAACAGGGTCAGCCAGCCCGTAAAGGCACCGAGCAGGCCGCCACCCACGGCTTCCACCAGAAACCGCAGCACGAAATCCCCGATCGAAACGGAACTCGTCTCTCCGGTCGCCAGCCCGATCATGGTCCCGAAAATGACGACACCCACACCATCATTGAACAGGCTTTCACCCGCGAATGTCGCCTGCAAAGCCGGCGGCAGCCCCAGCCTGCGCAGCATGCCCACCACTGAAACCGGATCGGTCGGCGCCAGCATCGCTCCGAGCAGCACGCACCAGCTGAAGGGGACCGCCAGCCCGAACACGGGAAAGATGAGCCAGGCCGGAACCGCCAGCAGCCCCACGGCCAGGGACGTTCCCAGAATGGCCAGCGCCGCAACCGATTTCCCGCGCGACAGTAGCAGGCCCAGATCGACCTGCATCGCTCCCGCAAACAGCAGGAAGGACAACGCGCCATCAAGCAGCGTCCGCGGCAGATTGATCGTTCCCAGCAGGGACTGCGGGACCTGTTGCAGGTCATAGCCCGGAAATAGCGGGTTCAGGATCATGACAATCAGGGAGATGAGCATCGAGATCAGCAGGATCCCGATGGTCAGCGGCAGTTTCAGAGTCCGGTAATTGATGATCCCGAGCAGTGTTGCCACAGCCAGCAGCAGAGCAAACAACCCCAGAGAGTTCATGTCCGCGTTTTCCTCCCCGATGTCCGCTCCGGCAGCCCCTTACAGCATGACGAACCGCAGGCGAACAGATCCAGCCTGCTTAACTGCCAACAGCCCCCCGGAGTTTCTTGTGAAAACTGCCGTGACCCATTCCCCGACAGGGAAAATTCAACACAATGCCGCGCCCTGCGGGTTCAGCATGACACGATACAGACTCCCCGCCGCGCACATGTAGAACTCATTCTGCTTGAGGCCGCCGAATGTCAGATTCGACACACCATGCGGCAACCGGATCTGCCCAGCAGCTTCCCGCCCGGACTGTAGCAGAACACACTACACAGACCATACGGTCCCGTGGACCCGCACCACAGATTGCCGAACACATCCGCCTTCATGCCATCCGGCACGAGCCTCTGCCCCTCCGGCGTCATGTCACAGAACACGCGACCGTTTTGCGGGCGGCCATTGACCATAGCGAACGCCCGGATCGGGCGCGGTGGAAATCATGTAAAGTGTCTTGATATCCGGCGAGAGACAAAGCCCGTTTGGTCCCGGCACCTGCTCTTCGGTCAGCACCGATTCAAGCCTGCCATCGGGTGCATAAAACGCAAAACCGCGCCCGGCCCGGCGACGCGCAATCCCCGGCATGGACCGGTCCACATAGTGCAGGCCCGCGCTGCGCGCCTGCGTTTTCGCATCCGTTTCGTGACTGTCCGCCGCACTCATTCCTGACGCCTCATGCCCATTACAGACATAGAGCGTTACAGAATGGCGCAGGTTTCCATCCCGCGGGCGGCACGATTACGCTTCCTTACGGTTCCTGACATGACAGTCATGAGGACAGGACGCATTCTTTCCGGCAGGGAAACAGGAGGAACCGGTCCCCGTGAAAAAAACCTGCGCCGCGACCGTTTTCGTTCTGCTTTCAGCCTGTGCCTCACATTCCTCGCCTGCCGACATGGCAGCCGCCGCCAATGACGATGATTCTGGTTACACTGTCCGGGGCCATCAGGGTGGTGGCATGGGGGGCAATGGCAATATCTGGGGCGAAGTCCTCAGAACCGCCCTTCAGACCGGCATGAGCTTCGCCCATCACTAAACGCCTCACCGAGCGTCAGTAGACCAGACGCCACTCCGCCGGTTCAGCCGCTGCCAGTTCGTACCATTCCCGCATCAGCGGATGATCGAGCATCGTCCGCACCCAGGTTTTCACGACCGGATCGACATCCAGTTCGAACGTATGAATCCGGATGGCGATCGGCGCATACATGCAGTCCGCGACCGTCATCCGCTCCCCGAACAGGAACGGTGTCGGCTGGCCTGAGCGCAGAAGCGCGCTCTTGAGCGTACGACTCAGCAGCGCCACATCGGCCGCCAGTTCCTCGCTGATTTCCGGCGGAGGGGCCGGAACGCGCTCCACATCCATGGAGCAGTTCTGGCGGATCGGGCGGAAACCGGCATGCATCTGCGCACTGATGCTGCGGGCATGGGCCCGAACGATCCGGTCTTCCGGCCACAGCGAGGGCGCAATTTCCGCGCAGTATTCGCAGATCGCCAGACTTTCCCAGACATCCGCGCCATCATGCGTCAGATACGGCACCATCCGGTTGGGCGAACGCGCATGGATTTCGGTCGTCTTGCCCCCACCCTTGAGCGGGATGACCTCTTCCGTCACATCCAGCCCGGCCAGACGCACCGCCAGCCAGCCCCGCAGGGACCAAGACGAATACCGGCGCGATCCCAGAAGTAGCACCCCAGCCATCAGGCGTCTCCCGCAGTAATAAAGCCACCACCCAGAACGCGGCTTCCATCATACAACACACAGGCCTGACCCGGCGCCGGCATGGCAGCCTCGGTCAGTTCCACCAGCGCGCCACCATTCTCCAGCGGCTTCACAAGAGCCTCGCGCAGCTTCTCCCGCGCCCGGATCTGCACGCCACAGCGCACGCCTGCCGCAGGCGCATCGATTAGCCAGTTCATGTCCCGCAGACGCACGGTCCGGCGGCTGTCGGCTTCCGAAACCTGCACGCGCGGCCCGACTACAATGCGCCGCTTCGGCACATCAATGCGCGTCACCATCTGGCGCTCGCCCGTTGCGGTGTGGATGTCGCCCAGACGCTTGCTCTGCCCGACCGTATAGCGCGCCACACCTTCATGACGACCAAGCACGCGGCCGTCTTCGTCTACGATTTCACCTTCGCCACGGACTTCCGGACGCAGCTTCTCGACCAGTTCGGCATAAGAACCGCTGGGCACAAAGCAGATGTCCTGACTGTCCGGCTTGGCCGCGATTTCCAGCCCCAGTTCCTGCGCCAGCGCACGGACATGCGCCTTGTCCGGCATCTCCCCCAGCGGAAAACGCAGATAATCGAGCTGGTCTTTTGTCGTCGCGAACAGGAACCAGGTCTGGTCCCGTTCCGCATCGACCGGACGGTGCATTTCCGCCCCCTCCGGCCCTTCGACGCGGCGGACATAATGTCCGGTCGCCATGGCCTCACAGCCCAGATCCCGCGCCATGCCCAGAAGGTCCGTGAACTTCACGCCCTGATTGCAGGCCACGCACGGGACCGGGGTCTCGCCCCGCGCATAGGCATCGGCAAAACTCTCAACCACGCTGTCGCGGAACCGGCTTTCCGCATCAATCACATAGTGCGGAAAGCCCAGACGATCTGCCACGGCACGTGCATCCATGATGTCACGCCCCGCACAGCACGCGCCGGGCTTGGCGGCCTGTCCGTGGTCGTAAAGCTGGAGGGTCGCGCCAATCACCTCGTGGCCCTGCCGCTTGAGCAGCGCGGCCACTACGGAACTGTCCACGCCTCCCGACATGGCAACGAGGATCCGCATGATGCTCAGCCCGCCTTCGGCAGACGGACGGTCAGGCCATCAAGCGCGTCCGTCATGACGATCTGGCAGCCCAGACGGGACGTCTTTTCCAGACCGAACGCCAGGTCAAGCATGTCTTCCTCGTCATCGGTCGGCGCACTCAGCTTGGCGGCCCATTCCGGATCGACAACCACATGACAGGTCGCGCAGGCCAGCGACCCTTCGCAGGCGCCTTCCAGATCGATGTCGTGCTTGTGTGCGATTTCCAGCACCGACAGGCCGACGGGCGCGTCAACGTCACGACGGGTTCCATCACGCTCGATAAAGGTCATCTTGGGCATAGTTCGTCCGCTTTTTCCGGTTTCAGTTGGGTTGGCACGCCCGGGCAGCTGCGATCAGAAGAGAGGCCGCACGGTCAATATCGGCCTTGGAGGTAGAGCGTCCGACCGACAGGCGCAAGCACCGGGACGCCTTCTCCGCAGAAAGTCCCATCGCCGTCAAGACATAGGACGGCGCAATCTCCGCCGCCGTGCATGCCGATCCGGTCGAAGCGGCGACATCCGGACAGGCTTCAAGGACATCCAGCGCCCGGACTCCATCCGGCAGACAGACGTTCAGCGCCCCCGCCAGACGCGGCGCCCCGGCTCCGTTCAGCGCAATCCCCGGCAGGCCTTCGCGAAGCTGCGCCCACAGATCATCCCGCAGAAAAACCTGACGCGCCGCCTCATCACCCAGGCCTGCAGCCGCCAGATCCGCAGCCTCCCCGAATCCCACGACCAGCGGCGTCGGCAGCGTCCCGGACCGAAGCCCCCGCTCCTGCCCGCCCCCGGAAAACAGCGGCTCCAGCCGGACACGCGGCTTCCTCCGGACATAGAGCGCGCCGATCCCCTTGGGACCATACATCTTGTGAGCGGAGACGGACGCCAGATCCACATCCCGCAGCGACACCGGCATCTTCCCCGCCATCTGCGCCAGATCGACATGCATCAGCGCCCCGCTTTCCTTCACGATCTGTGCAAGCTGCGGAATATCCTGCAACACCCCGGTCTCGTTATTCGCCGCCATGATGCTGACCAGAAGCGTCGGCGCTTTCAGCGCCTCCCGCAGGGCTTCGGAATCAACCCGTCCCTCGCCATCCACGCCAAGCACGACCGCTTCAAAGCCCTCGCTTTGCAGATCGCGCACCGATTCCAGAACGCATTTATGCTCCGTCGCCACCGTGACAATCCGACGCCGCGGATCGCCCAGCCGCGCCAGATGCCGTGCAGCCCCCTTGATGGCGAGGTTGTTTGCTTCCGTCGCACCAGACGTGAACACGATTTCCCGCTCCTCCACGCCCAGAAGCCGCGCCACGCACTCCCGCGCCCGCTCCACGGCGTCCGCCGCCTTCCGCCCCGGCCCATGCGGACTGTGCGGATTACCGAAATCCTCCCCGAACCAGGGCAGCATGGCCTTCACGACTGCCGGATCACACGGCGTCGTTGAAAGATAATCGAGATAGATCATGCCCGCTGCCCCTTTGCCCGCCTCATTTCCGCAGACGCCGCGCCATCGCCTCATAGGCCTCACAGAACGCCTCGACCTGGGCCTCCTGCACATTCCAGGGCAGCGAAACGCGGATGGCCTGCGACGCGCCCTCCGTCTCCCCCATCGCCCGCAGGACATGCGAAGACGACACCTTCCCCGACGAACAGGCCGACCCCGCCGAGACGCAGAATCCGGCCAGATCCAGCGCCATGAGCTGCACCTGAGCCGCTACCCCATCCAGAATCAGGCAGCTCGTATTCGGCAGCCGAGCCACAGCTTCCCCGGCAACCCGCGCGCCAACATTTTTCGCAGCCGTTTCGACCCGATCCTGAAGACGTTGCACCGGAGCCCAGTCCTGCGCACGCGCCGCATCGAACGCCGCCGCCATGCCCAGAATGGCCGGCAGAGCCTGCGTCCCGCCCCGGCGTCCCCGCTCCTGACCGCCACCAGCCACCAGCGCGTCCATAGGCTCGTCTTCCGCCAGCAGCAGCGCGCCCGCCCCTTTTGGCCCACCCATCTTGTGCCCGGACACCGCAACACTGCATCCGCCCAGCGCAAACGGCACCCGCCCCGCGCTCTGCACGGCATCGACATGCACATGTGCCCCCGAGTCGCGACAGACCGCCAGCACGTCCTCCAGCGGCGAAAGCACCCCCGTCTCGTTATTCGCGGACATCACGCAGACCAGCGCCGGTCCGGTGTCCTGCAACCGCGCGCGCAGGTGTTCCACGTCCAGAATTCCGTCCCTGTTCACGGGCAGGATTTCAGCCTCCGGCGCGGCCCTGAGGATGGCATCATGTTCCGTAGACCCAACGAAAATCCGGCGTTCCCGTCCGAAAGCATGAACCGCCATCGCATCGGCTTCCGTCGCCCCGGATGTAAACACGCAGGTGCCGGAAATCCGCCCGAAACCCGCTGCAACCCGGCTGCGGGCATCCTCCAGAAACCGCCGCGCTTCCCGTCCCTCGGCATGCACCGAAGACGGGTTTCCGGACAGCATCATCCCCTCCAGCGCCGCCTCCTTCGCGCAGGGGCGCAGAGGCTCAGTGGCGTTGGCATCCAGATAGGTCGTCCCGGAGACGGTCTTGAGTGCAGTCATCATGTTTTCCAGATTGGACAAACTGGCGGAAATCGCAACGCCGTGTCGATTTTGGTGGAAATCGGGTTTTGCGAATCGATATACACTGCGTCACCGGACGGCAGAGTTCCAATCCTGCCTGACACAGTGCGAGAGTATTCATGCCTGAAGTGATGTTCGCCGGCCCCGACGGCCGGCTTGAGGGTCGTTACCACCACTCCAGCGAACCCAACGCTCCGCTTGCCCTGGTGCTGCATCCCCATCCGCTCCACGGCGGCACCATGAACAACCGTATCACCTATACGATGTATCGCAGCTTCGAGAAGATGGGCTTCTCGGTGATGCGCTACAATTCGCGTGGCGTGGGCCGGTCCCAGGGCCGTTACGATGGCGGTATCGGCGAGATTTCCGATGCAGCGGCAGCCCTCGACTGGATGCAGATGGTCAATCCGAACTCCACGGAACTGTGGATCTCGGGCTATTCCTTCGGCGCCTTCGTGGGCATGCAGCTCCTGATGCGCCGCCCCGAGATCAGCGGCTGGATCAGTGTGGCCCCGCCAGCCAACGACTACGATTTCGGCTTTCTGGCCCCCTGTCCGTGCAGCGGCCTGATGATTGCCGGCGGCCGGGACGAAATGGCTCCCGAGCCGGGCATCCGCAAGCTGGTGGACAAGCTGAACACCCAGAAGAACGTGACCGTCGACTATCGCATCTTCGAAGACGCCGACCACATCTTCGCCAAGCAGGCCGACCGGGTTGCTGAAGCCCTCGAAGACCACGTGAACACGATGCGTGGCCGCAAGGCGCTGGCTCTGGCCGCAGACTGATCCGGGACATCCGCCCCGTCAGACACTTCAAAAATGGCTCTCCCTTCCGGAGAGCCTTTTTTGATTCGGGCTGCACAATCCCTTGCTCCGTCCAGACAAATATGTAACCGGATATTTCATGCAAGACCGAAACATTCTGCACCCCGCCGCCCCTTCGTCCCTGCCTGTGGAGGTCTCGCACCTCACCAAGAGCTTCGGGAGCTTCCGGGCGCTGGATGACGTCTCCTTCTCCATCGCGCAGGGCGAAACTGTAGCCCTTCTGGGACGCAACGGGGCGGGCAAATCCACGCTGATCGGATGCCTCATGGGCTTCCTGCTCGCGGATGGCGGCAGCATCGACATTTTCGGTCACAGCATCGCGGCCCTCCCCCGCGAAATCCGGGCACGGACAGGCTTCGTTCCCCAGACCATGACCGGTTTCGGCAGCTTCCGCGTCGCCCAGCTCATGGACTACATCGCCGCGTTCTACGGGGAGCTTCCCCCCATCGATCCGGCCCTGATCGCCTGGGCCGACCTCGATCCGAAAAAGCAGGTGCGCTCCCTGTCGGGTGGCCAGAAACAGCGCCTGGCCATCGTGCTCGCCATGCGTCACAACCCCGAGTTTCTGGTTCTGGACGAACCCGTCGCCAGTCTGGACCCCCATGCCCGGCGCGACTTCATGAACCTGCTCGATACCTACACGCAGCGGACCGGCGCCAGCATCCTGATCTCGTCACATATCCTGTCCGATCTCGAACGCCTGTGCTCCCGCCTGCTCTTCGTCCGGCAGGGACATGTCGTGCTCGACGTCCCGACCGAGACCTTCCGCGCCACCACGCGCTGGCTCGAACATCCCACGCCCGACCAGCTCCTCGCCGCCCTGCCCGCCGATCTCCAGATCCTCGGCCAGCGTCCCGATGCGCTGCTGGTGCATGGCTGGACCGGAGACCTGATCCTTCCCGAAGGCACCCTGACAGTCATTCCGGATTTCGAAGACGCCTTTCTGGAAATCACGGCGCCGCGCACGGCACCTGCGACTGAAACCCCGGATGCCGCGGCATGAGGAGTTTCCTGCCCTCGGGCGCACTGGAACGCAGCGACATGATCCGCGCGCTGCGGCTCTATGGGACACGCATTTTCCTTGTCGGCAATCCGATGATTTTCACGGCTGTGATCTTCATCCTGCTGGCGGGTCTGACGGCCCATGAACTGCACACCGCCCTCCTGACCCAGAGTCTGGAAAAGGCGCTCAAACACGCCAATGTCTTCAACGCGGCCATCGCCGCGACCTTCGTGCAGAACTGCCTTCAGACCCATTCCGGCAACCAGATCGGCGCATCCCAGGCCCCCGCCATCCCCGGCCTGCTCCAGGCCGAGGCCCGCGCGGCAGCCCTTATGTCCATGGTGGCCATCCTCGCCCTTTCCGGTCTGCTCGCCTGGAGCGGCCTGCCCCTGCATGACACGCTGTTCTACACGCTTCTCAATACCGTGCCGGCCGTCATCCAGTGGTATGCCCCGCCGCAGCAGGCTTCCCGCCGGATCAAGGGCATCACGGCGGTCATTGGCGTTGGCCTGCTGCTCGGCCTGATGCTCCTGACCTTCGCCACCGATTTTCCGCTCTGGGCCCTCACACGCCCGGCCCTGCTGACCATCCCGGCCGATCTCGCCATGATGGGCCTCCTGACGGCCGCCATCATGACTCTGCCGAACCGTCTGCATTCCCCGGCGATGATGGCCCCCACGGACGGCTTCACTGCCTCGACCCCGGATTTTGCACTTCCCGAAACGACGCCCCGTGTCGCCCCGCGGGATCTCAGCTTCTACCAGTTGCGGCAGATGCTCCTCGCTCCCGCAGCGCCGACCAATCTGCGCAACGATCTCCTGACCAGCCTGTTCATGCCCGCCTGCGCGGTCCTGATCATGGGGAGCCTGCCGCTCGGACATGGCAGTTTCGGCAACCGGATCGCGCATCTGACCCCCGGCATGACCATCCTGATCGCCCTGCAGGACGCCTGGATCAGCAACCGCAAACACTGGCCGCTGCTTCTGACAACGGGTCGCTTCGGCAGCCGGCTGGACTTCGTGCGGGCGGTTTTCACCGCCAAGGCCAACAGGGTTTTCATGACGGCCCCGCTGCGCACGCTGAGCCTCATGCTGCCGGTCACCCTGTTCAAGCCGCTCGCGCCCTCGCATGCCCTGCTGGACGCCGCAGAACTTCTGGTTGCAACCCTCGGCGTGACGTTCTGCTGCCCGCTGCCCTTCCTCGTCATGAAGCAGCCTCCGCAGGGTGTCATCGTTGCAGCAACCGTCGCGCCCGCCTTCGTGCTGCAATTCTGCAATCCGTTCATTCTGGGCAGCCGCATCTTCGGGCCGGTCGCACTGGCCTTCGCCGCCCTCGGGACACTCTGCTTCTTCGTCGTCCCGTCCCGCATGGCCCGCACCGACTGGCCTTACGAAACGGAATGAGCACTTGGGCCGCCGCCATGGCCGCTGCTGGAGTTTCCGCTCCGGCGCTGGTCATGCTAGGGTCCGCGTCCTTTCCTTCCCTGTAGCAGCGTAGCAAGACCGACCCATGCCAAAGAGTCCGTTCCTCCTCGAAGCCCAGGCCCGCGGCCTGATCTTCCAGTGCACCGACCTCGACGCCCTCGACGAGGCCATGCTGGCCGGACCGATCACCGCCTATGTGGGCTTCGACCCGACCGCGGACTCCCTGCATGTCGGCAATGCGCTCTCCATCATGGCGCTCCGTCTGCTCCAGAAGCACGGCCATCGCCCGATTGCGCTGATGGGTGGCGGCACGGCCAAGATTGGCGACCCGTCCTTCCGCGACGAGGCCCGCTCCCTCATCACGAACGAGACGATCGCGCACAACATCGCCGGGATCGAAAAATCCCTGCGCCAGTTCATCACTTTCAGCGATGAAGACCCGTCCAGCGGTGCCATCCTCGCCAATAATGCCGACTGGCTGGACAAGCTGTCCTACATCAACCTGCTGCAGGATGTGGGCGTGCATTTCTCGGTCAGCCGGATGCTGGGCTTCGACAGCGTTCGCCAGCGTCTGGAACGCGAACAGGGTCTGACCTTCCTGGAATTCAATTACTCCATCCTACAGTCCTATGATTTCCGCGAACTGAACCGCCGTCACGGCGCCGTCCTGCAGATGGGCGGCTCGGACCAGTGGGGCAACATCGTCTCCGGCATCGATCTGACGCGCCGTACGGACGGCAAGCAGATCTTCGGCCTGACCACCCCGCTCGTCACCACATCCTCGGGCGCCAAGATGGGCAAGTCCGCCAAGGGCGCGACCTGGGTGCGTCCGGAGAAGCTGCCGGTCTTTGAATACTGGCAGTTCTGGCGCAACACCGAGGACGCCGATGTCGGCCGCTTCCTCAAGTTTTTCACGGATCTTCCCGTTGAGGAGTGCGAGCGTCTGGGCGCGCTCGAAGGCTCGGAAATCAACGAGGCCAAGAAGATCCTCGCGACCGAGGCCACCGCCATCTGCCACGGCCGCGCCGCCGCCGAAGAAGCCGCCGAAACAGCCCGCCGCGTCTTCGAACAGGGCTCCGCTCAGGCCGCGCTGCCGGAAATCGACCTGCCCGCCAACCTGATCGCCGAAGGCCTGCCCGCTTTCCGCGTCTTTCAGGAAGCCGGCCTCGCTGCCAGTGGTGGTGAAGCCCGCCGCCTGATCCGTGGCGGTGGCGGTCGCGTCAATGACGTGGTGGTCTCGGACGAGAACCAGACCTTCACGCTCGACGACCTGCGGGATGGTGTCCTGAAGGTCTCGTCCGGCAAGAAGAAGCACATCCTGCTCCGTCCGGTCTGAGCCCCGTCATGACCCCAGCCATGACCGATGTCATCCGCGACATCTGACACTGCACCCTGTTTTCCAGCGCAGGAACGGGCATCCTCACGGCGGGTAGCCCCGGCAGAGACGGAACGCGGATGATGACGGAACGGAAAAACTGGCGTGGCCTGCTGACCGACTGTGCAGGTCTGGCCTTCGCGGCTCTCTGGGCTGCACGCGGCGCACAGGCGGCCACGCTTCCCATCACCCTGACCGTTGCAATCCTCGCCATCCCGACGATCCTTCTCGTCCTGGGCTTCATCCGGCGCGACCTCATTCTGCGCGGCCCCGAAATCACTCTCGACCCAAAGCTGGCGCGCCGTATCAAAATCCTGCGCTTCATCGGGATTTTCATCGCCGCATCATGGACACATGCCCATCACCAGCTGGATCTGTTCTATCCGCTCCTCGGCGCCATCATCGGTCTGTCTTATATCCCGCTGGGCCGTGCCCTGAAGGAGCCGGTTCATCTCTTCATGGGCGGCGCCATAGTCCTGATTTCCGGCCTTTCCATGCTCCTGCCCGAACCGCATCACCTTGAAGTCGCGGGTTTCGGCACGGCCATCGCCATCTGGGCTGGAAGCGCCATGCGACTATGGCGTTCGGGCGTATTCTTGACCCCGGACACGTCCTCAACCACCCTCGCCTGATGGCCGCAGATTCCCTCTCCCGCCATCTGGCAGACCGCAAGACGCCGTGGCCCCATTTCAACCAGTATCTGGTGGCCTATCTGAGCTACCTGCTGTTCTATCCGGTCCCCTGGCTGCTGGGCTATCACCGCCCCACGCTTGCCGGCGTCCTGTTTTCCACGGCCGCCATGCTGGTCTTCCTGCTGGTCTATTTCGCGCCCTACCGGAAAGACCGGTATTACGGCTACGGCGAGATCATCCTGACCGACCTGATCGGCTATGCCTGTGCCTGGACGCATGGGGACTGGGAGGTCTACTGCATTTTCGCCGCCGGGATGTGCGCCCGCCTGCCCGGAAAGCGGCAGTCCATCACGATGGTCATCCTGCTTCAGGTCGTCCTGATCATTTCCGGGCATTTCCGCCACAAGACCACGCTGGAAGTCATCCCCGGCGCCTTTTTCAGCATCATCACCTATATGGGCACGCTGGTGCAGTGGCAGCTCGGCATCCGCAATTTCGAACTGCGCGAAGCCCAGAACGAGATCCGCACCCTCGCCACGACCGCCGAGCGCGAACGCATCGCGCGTGATCTGCATGATCTTCTCGGCCATTCCCTGACGGTCATTTCCGTGAAAGCCGAACTGGCCGACCGCCTGTTCACGTCCGATGCCCCCCGTGCGCGGCAGGAAGTCGCGGAAATCAGCCAGATCGCCCGCACGTCCCTGCGCGAAGTCCGCGAAGCCGTCGCCGGCATGAACGGTGCGTCGCTTCAGCGCGAACTGGACCGTGCCCGCAAGGCCCTGAATACGGCTGGCATCACGCTCGTTCTGAACGGTCACGCCCCCTCCGCCGATCAGCCGCAGAACAGCGTGCTCGCCCTAGCCCTGCGCGAAGCCGTCACGAATGTCATCCGTCATTCCGATGCCCGGACCTGCACCCTGACCTTCCAGCAGAACGCGGAAGGCCATATCCACACCTTCACCCTCGAAGACGACGGCCCGCTCCAGGCCCCACAGCCAGCCCGCAGCATCGTCGAAGGCAACGGCCTGCGCGGCATGCGCGCCCGGCTTGCCGCCTCAGGCGGTACGCTAACCCTCTCCCCCCAGCCCCAGGGCTTCAAGCTGACTGCAACGACACTCCCATGATCCGCCTCATCCTCGCCGAAGACCAGACCATGCTCCTCGATGCCTTCGAGGCCCTGCTGCAACTCGAAGACGACATCCGGATCGTCGGACGGGCGACCGACGGGCGCGAGGCGCTCGACCTGATCCGCGAACACCGCCCCGATGTCGTCCTGACCGATATCGAAATGCCCCATGTCACCGGCATCGAGCTTGCGGAAAAGATCCTTCAGGAAGGCCTGCCCAGCCGCGTGATGATCGTGACGACCTTCGGCCGCTCCGGCTATCTGCGCCGCGCGCTTCAGGCCGGTGTGCGCGGCTACATGCTCAAGGACGCGCCCATCACGCAGCTCGCCGCCGCCATCCGCAAGGTCGCGGCAGGCGGCCGGGCTATCGCACCCGACCTGGCCGAAGCCGTCTGGGACGCTCTGCCCGATCCCCTCTCCGAACGCGAACGCGCCATGCTTCGCCTCGCCGAAGCCGGACGCACCAACCGCGAAATCGCCGAGGAACTGTCCCTCTCTTCCGGCACGGTCCGCAACTACTTCTCGGAAATCGTGCAGAAACTCGATGCCCGCAACCGCATCGAGGCCGGACGGATCGCTCGGGCAAACGGCTGGCTCTAACAGGGACGGGAAAGACAGTCCGGAGAAAGAAGTCGCTCCCTGAAGTCCACCCGGCCATGATAGGATAGCCTGCAACTACTGGCGGAAGACTTTTCATACAGCTTCTCGCGCTCATCGGAGCAGCGTTTCTTGTCTACTGGGTCCTGACGCATCTGGGACTTGTGTTCGGGCTCATCTTTGCTTTCGCGAAGTTCATCATCCTTACGCTTGGAGCCCTGGTCATTCTGGGCATCGTGATGCAGATGATCCCGGGGAAAAAGGATGCAGGAAACACCGATCAGAAAACAGCGGAAGACCCGATCGATGAGCCGCCTGCGGACCGGACATGGTTCGAAGTCCTCGGCGTCAGCGAATTCGCATCGCCTGACGACATCAAGCGCGCCTATCGCGATCTGATCCGCCAGTACCATCCGGACAAGGTCGGCGCGATGGGAGAAAAAATCCGCGAACTGGCCATGCGCGAGACACAGCTCATCAACGCCGCTTTTCAGGAAGCACGCCTCAGCCGCGGCTTCTGAGGCGTGGTTTGTGTACTCTGATGTCTGGCGGGTCTACACTCCTGCGGACATCATCAGGAGTGCCCCATGTCCCAGACGCCCTCGCCCCATGAGATGATCCGCGTCCGAGGGGCGCGGGAACACAATCTGGAAAACGTGGACGTGGACCTGCCGCGTGACCGCCTCGTCGTCGTCACGGGCGTTTCCGGGTCCGGCAAGTCCTCGCTGGCCTTCGGGACGATTTATGCCGAGGCGCAGCGGCGCTATCTGGAGTCCGTCTCCCCCTATGCCAGGCGCCTGTTCGACCAGATGCCGGTGCCGGTCGTGGCCTCCATCGACGGACTACCGCCCGCCGTCGCGCTTCAGCAGCAGCGCGGCGGAAGCAGCAGCCGCTCCAGCGTTGGCAGCCTGACGACGCTCTCGAACCTGCTGCGGATGCTCTATTCCCGCGCAGGCACCTATCCGCCCGGCCTGTCACGACTGGAAGCGGAGTCCTTTTCGCCCAACACCCCCATGGGCGCCTGCCCGAAATGTCACGGGCTCGGCCGCATCTATGACGTGACGGAACAGACACTCGTTCCCGATGACAGCCTGAGCATCCGCGACCGTGCAGTCGCAGCCTGGCCCACGGCGTGGCAGGGACAGAACTTCCGGGACATTCTCATCACCCGTGGCGTGGATGTGGACTGCCCCTGGCGCGACCTGCCGAAAAAGACCCGCGACTGGATCCTCTACACGGAAGAAACACCGACCGAGCCCGTCTATCCCGGCCGCACCCATGCTCAGGTCATGGACGCCATCAAGCGCGGCATTCCGTCTGATTACAACGGCACCTTCAGCGGCGCGCGGCGCTATGTCCTGCACACCTTCACGCAGTCGCAGAGCGAGAAAATGCGCAAACGCGCGGCGTCCTTCATGGTCTCCGCCCCCTGCCCGGTCTGCCACGGACAGCGTCTGAACCCCGATGCCCTGCGCGTAACATTCGACGGACTGAACATCGCCGACTTCGCGAGCCGTACCCTCGAAGACATCGCCACCTCGCTCCGCGCATCCGCCAAAACCCTTGCGAACGGCAAGGACGCCACGGCCGTAGCAGCGCGTAGCATGGTCGACGCCATGATCGAACGCATCGACGTGCTGCTGGATCTGGGTCTGGGCTATCTCCAGCTCGACCGGGGCGTGCAGACACTCTCGCCAGGCGAATACCAGCGTCTGCGGCTTGGCACCCAGATCCGCTCAAACCTGTTCGGCGTGGTCTATGTGCTGGATGAACCCAGTTCCGGCCTGCATCCTGCCGACACGCAGGCCCTTCTGCGGGCACTGGACGGACTGCGCGACGCGGGCAATTCGCTGATCGTCGTCGAGCATAATCCGGACGTAATCCGCCGTGCGGAATGGCTGGTGGATGTCGGCCCGGATGCCGGGGAACGCGGCGGCCGCGTCCTCTATAGTGGCCTGCCCGACGGCCTGCGGGACGTGAAAGACTCCCGCACCCGCCCCTATCTGTTCGGTACAGTCCAGCCTCGCACCACACCGGTCCGCAAGCCACCCGGTACGCTGGAACTGACCGACATCTGCTGGAACAATCTGGACCATCTGGCCCTGACGCTCCCGCTCGGAGTGCTGGTTTCAGTGACAGGTGTGTCAGGGTCCGGAAAGTCCAGCCTGGTCGGACAGGCGCTCGTGTCCATCATGGCCCGCGCTCTGGGCCAGAAAGTAGACATCGACCCCGACGACGACAGCACGGATGATGCCCCGCCCCCCGAACACCGCGAACCCAAGGGGAACGTTTCGGGTGGAACCGGCCCGATCAAACGCATGGTCATGATCGACCAGAAGCCGATCGGGCGGACCCCGCGCTCCAATCCCGCAACCTATACCGGCCTGTTCGACACGATCCGCCGCCTGTTTGCCGAAACGCCGGACGCCAAAAAGCGCCGTTTCGATGCCGGATGGTTCTCCTTCAATGTCGCCAAGGGACGGTGCCCGCGCTGTGAGGGCGTGGGAACAGTCGATGTGGAGCTTCTGTTCCTGCCAACCGTGCAGACACCCTGCCCCGTCTGCCACGGCAGCCGCTACAAACCCGAAGTACTGGAAGTCCTGTGGAACGGGCACAGTATTGCGGACGTGCTGGGCCTGAGCATTGACGATGCCTGTGACGTCTTTGCGGATGTGCCGGCTCTGGCGCGCGGCTTCGATACCCTGTGCCGCGGGGGACTGGGCTATCTCCGGCTCGGACAGCCCGCCACCGAACTGTCAGGCGGCGAAGCACAGCGCATCAAGCTCGCGACCGAACTTCAGAAACAGCGCAGCGGACATGTGCTCTATGTTCTGGACGAACCCACAACCGGCCTGCATCCGGCCGATGTGGACCGGTTGATGCTCCAGCTTCAGGCTCTGGTCGATCAGGGCAACACCGTCGTGCTGGCCGAGCATGACATGCGCGTAGCAGCGGCCAGTGACTGGATCATCGACCTCGGCCCCGGTGCAGGACGCAAGGGCGGCCGGATCGTGGCCTCAGGAACACCGGAGGCCGTCGCGGCCTCAGAACACAGCGTCACCGCTCCGTTCCTCCGCCGCTATGTTGCCCCAGGTTCATAAACTTCAGGAACGATTACTTGACCGATTTTACGACCTACAGCGTAAATGGCACGTCACATTGTAGTTCTGCATCCCACTCAGACAGAGAACCCGTAAACTGATTCCTTTGGAAGTTTTTTGCGCGCATTTTCCAGATCACCAGATAAAACGCAGGCATGAATGTCATGAGCAAGGTCTGTCATATCTGTGATTTTCTGTATCCATTCACCAGTATAGAGACTGACAGCATCTTTACTTAGTCCAATTTGAAGAGAACGATAGGGCAGAGGCTCAAGCTGCAAATTGCGTTCTGGATCCCATTGAACTCGCACAGGCGATTTAAGTTTAAGCCTGTTCCATTCTTCGGGACTTATGGAATGATCCCGATGGGTGTTGCAGCTATTCGTGAGAGCCCACTCAAAGCCTGTGCGCGTAATATCCACGGCAAGAATTCGGCGTTGCCCCGCATCCTTGTAGCCCCATCCCGCTCGATACATCATCCACAGAAATGAGGGTTTAATCCAGGTCATACGTTCCATTTTGAACGTAGGCGGTCGAAACGTACCGTTTGATAGGGCAGCATCCGCTATTTCATCGCTATAGGCCTGATAGACACGGATTGTCTTGTGATCGAAGACGGCACGTATCTGAAACTGCTCAATATTTTCCAAAGGAAATCCATATATTTAAATTCGTTTTCCAGATCGCGTCCAATCCGGACACTGCACTTGTCCGTACAGTCATGGGCAGCTTAATAGCAGGCAGCCCAAAGGGGGAACCCAACAAACAGTTGGATTCCCCCTAATTCTTCTGCTCCCCCTCAGGGGTGCAGGGTTGATGCCACCATCTGGATCAGGATGCGGGGTGAAACAGCACGCTCAGCGAGCGCACACCCTGCGCCCCGTGCACAAGCACACCCTCGATATCCGCTGTCGCTGACGGACCGCTCTGGAACACGGCATAATGCGCCTGCGTCCATTCCGGGCGTTGGTAAGCATTGTGCAGGTTATACACGATCTGCGTCGGATCCAGCAGGACTACCAGATGCTGCGGCAGAAAGCCCGTCGTGTTCACGAGAAGCTGTTTTTCCGTGAAGCACAACGATCCCGTCTCCGCCACACCGAACGCCGCCCGCAGAACGGCATATTCAACCGGCGCAATATCCGTCGGCTTCGTCTGGGGCGTGATCTGCATATCCCCCTGAAATTCCGGCACACAGGACAGGACCGGTCCCGGCTTGACGATAGCCTGACGCACGGGCGCCATCGGATCGGCCGCATCCGGGGTCAGCATCTTGCCGCCCATGCGCTCAAGCGACTTCTGGAACAGTGCCTTCAGGTCGGCTGGTGCGGCCTGATCGAACAGCGGCACAGTCGGTCGGGGACGGTCGCCCTGGACGTGGTTTTTCCGGATTGTGTCCAGAATGGCTTCGCGTGAACCGCTCATGACTTTTTCCCTTCGTCCTGCTGCTTCCGGTTCTTGCGATACCATTCATTGAACGTCTGTTTGGGCGTCTCGGGAATATCGCGCTTGCGGCCCCAGGTATTGAGCTTGTTGTAGAGCATGAAATGCGGAAGATGCCGCAGCGCGCTGCGTCCCAGCGGCAGACTGGCCCGATAGACCACCGGGGATGCCAGAACCTCGCCGGCCGCCTTCATCATGACCTTCTTGACCGGGGAGATTTCCCCCTCGCCTGCCAGCGTCTTGCGCCAGTCAGCGATCTGTTCGTGAATATTGATCTTCACCGGACAGACATTGGTGCAGCTGCCGTTCATCGTCGAGGAATACGGCAGGTTGCGGTATTTGTGGACGTTGAAGGTCGGATCGATGATCAGCCCGATCGGCCCGGCGTAGGTCGCGCCGTAGCTCAGGCCACCACTGCGCCGGAAAACCGGGCAGGTATTCATGCAGGCGCCGCAGCGGATGCATTTCAGTCCCGGCCAGAACTTTTCCATGCCAAGCCGGGCGGAGCGGCCGTTGTCCACGAGCACGACATGCATCTCGCTTCCCTTGCGGGGACCGCGGAAATGGGACGTATACTGCGTGATCGGCGAGCCCAGAGCACTGCGCGACAGCAGCCGCACAAACACGGCCAGATCATCCAGTCCGGGGATCAGCTTTTCGATCCCGATGGATGCGATATGCAACGGCGGCGTGTTGGCGGAAAGATCGGCATTGCCTTCATTGGTGCAGACAACGAACGTGCCCGTCTCCGCAACCACGAAATTGCCGCCCGTCATACCGGCCTGCGCCGAGAGGATCAGCGGGCGCGTGGCTTCGCGCTGACATTCCGTCAGGTAATGGGCATCCGCATTGTCAGGATCGGAACCGATTGTTTTGGCAAAAACACTCGCGACATCGGTCCGCAGCTTGTGCACGGCGGGCACGACAACATGGCTGGGTGCTTCATCATCCAGCTGCTGGATACGCTCGCCAAGATCCGTTTCGATGACCTCGACATTGTTCTCGGCCATGAATTCCCGGAAGCCACATTCCTCCGTCAGCATCGACTTGCTCTTGATCAGCCGTTCGACGCCCTTACTGCGCAGGATCTCGAGAACGATGGCGTTATGCTCGGCCCCGTCCTTGGCCCAGTGGACCTTGATCCCGTTGGCCGTCGCATTTTTCTCGAACAGCTCAAGATAGTAATCGAGTTTGGAAAGCGTGTGCTCCTTGATGCCCGAGGCTAGGTTTCTGAGCTCTTCCCATTCCTCGATCCCATGCATTTCCTTGTCACGCTTCTGGCGCAGGTCCCACAGACGCGCGTCATGCATAGCCTCGTGTTCGGTCGCCGCCATGAAGCGGTTTGCCGCCTCGGACTGATCGACCGGCCGGTTCCCGTGGATTTTCGCACCACGGGGCTGAGGTTCCGAAATCCGCGATTTCAGCGGCCGGGAGGATGCCGCGCCGTGATCCAGCTGATCGGCATGCGGATCGGTCAGTTCTTCATGCAGTTCGGCGGTCATGCGCGTGCTCCATTCAGGATCTGGGCGATGTGGATGTATTTGAGATTGGCGCCCATCCGCCGGGCACAGCCTTCCTGATGCATCATGCAGGAGCTGTCGGAGGACGTGACATATTCCGCCCCGGATTTCAGCTGGTCCGTAACCTTGTCCTGACCCATCTTGGCCGAGACACCTTCCTCGAACACGGAGAACGTCCCGCCAAAGCCGCAGCATTCATCAGGCCGCGTCAGATCGGCGAATTCGATCCCCTTGACCATCTTCAGGAGCGCTTTTGGCTTGGAAAAGGGCTCCTCACGGCGCTCGGTCATGCTGGCGATCCGCAGGTTCCGCAGCGTGTTGCAGTTGTTGTGAAGCGCAACACGATGCGGAAACTCGGCCCAGGGAAAGGCATCGACTTTCAGGACATCATGCAGGAACTCGACCAGTTCGTAGGTCCGGCTGCGAACGTGTTTGACGGCGTCGCTCTGCTCGATGGCCGTCATGTTGTTGCGGACCTGATTCGTGCAGCTTCCGGATGGCGTGACAATATAATCGTATTTTTCAAAATTACGGACGAACAGTTCTTCCGTCTTGGCCGCTTCACGCTCGCAGCCCGTATTGGTCATGGGCTGGCCACAGCATGTCTGGTCAACGGGATACTCGACGGACAGCCCAAAGCGCTCCAGCAGTTCCAGAGTCGCAATTCCTGTCTCGGGGTGAAACATGTCCACGTAACATGGAACGAACAGACCGACCTTCATGGGGAATACCTTTGTCTTCAATCATCTCGTGCGACGACAGTCTCATGAAAATAGCGCAGAAACAAAAGACAAGTTTACGGGAGAATCGAAGTCATCATAACCAGAGTATTTTAGTCCTGATAATAACACCAAAACAGAATAGTGAATTATGGATGCTTTGCAAATTACAATGAATAAATGTATTTCACATCCTTAAGTATTAATTCATGCTTCCATTAAAATTCTCCGGGCCTGCAATTCCATCCCCAATACCCAATCCCTTCGATACAGAATGTCCGGAAAAATTTTTTCGCCGCTGAAAGACAGACACTCCTGCCATTAACGGAAAATTATATCGAGGCTGACATCCTCGTAACATCCTGCGTTTTCTGAGAAGTACAGATCCGTGCTGAGTGTGAATAATGCCGCCGTTCTCTCCGGGCTCCAGGCCCTGTCCCAGGCCACCACTGCGCTGAACAAGACCGAAACAGCAGTCTCAACCGGAAAGAGCGTCTCGACCGCCTCGGACAATCCGGCGATCTATTCCATTGCCAACACCATGCAGGCCCAGTCCTCTGCCCTGACCGGCATTTCACAAGGCCTGAATGTTCTCGGACAGATCGTCCAGACGGCCAGTGCCCAAGGCACACTCATCAACAATGCCCTGACCTCCCTCGCCGCCAATATCAGCGAGGGGCAGAATACCGGCATCGACACCAGCACCATCAATACCCAGATTTCCCAGACACTGACCCAGATCGACTCCATGGCCTCATCCGCCACATTCAACGGCGTCAATCTTCTGGCGGGCGCCCTCGTCAGCGGCGTCAATTACAGTACCGCGTCTACGTCGCTGGACGTGTATGGCGGGACGCTCAAGATGGCCGGCAACAATGCCACCTCCGCAGGGCTCGGCCTTTCAGGCCTCAACGTCGATCAGGCCGGTGTCACCATTCCGTTCGACCCGGAATCCCTGGTCATTGCCGGCCCCAAAACCACCACCCTGACCCTACACAATATCGCCCAGGCCACCGGCACCGGAACGGCCCAGGATCCGGCAGTCCAGTACCAGTTCGTCGCCGAGGAAAGCGATACCGGAGCCAATAATCCGGGAACATCCACGCTGGCCACGATCAATACCGCCATAGGAGGGGGAGCGGATCTTCAGTGGGATCCGAGCACCGGCGACCTGACATCCGGCACCAACACCGTTATCACGTCCCAGTACACTGATCCGAACGGTGTGAAATTCTATACGCTGAATTCCGGCGAAGCCATTCAGGTCTCGCAGGGCAGCAACGGCAATCCGGTCTATACCGTGAGTTCTGCATTCGATGCGTTGGGCAATCCCACCGCACAGAGCGTGATCACCCCCGTCACCATAACATCCGCCGGATCGGGGAAAATGGACGACGAGGCCATTTCGGACACATTCATGACAGCCATTTCCGGCCAGGGTTTCCATGTCGACCGCAGCAGCACCGATGGCGCACTGACCATCAGCGGCGGGAACATCTACGCGCCGTCCCTGTCTTCCAGCCCCAGTGTCTCCGCTCTGACCAATGCCATCAACACGGCGCCTCTGTCCGGCCACATCGTTGCCGTGTCGAGTGATACCAAAACCGTCTCCGTCGCCCAGAGAAATGACGATGGCACCCTGGCTTACGACAGCAGCGGGAACATCAAGACCACACCTTCAACGGAAAGCTTCGTTTCCACCTACGGGCAGCAGGTCAGCCTGAGCTCTGCCCAGGCCAGCCTCGCCGATCCCATTGCCACCCGGATGGATTTCAACACGAATGGCACCGCTGCCGGAAAGGATGGCTACCAGCTCGTCCTGAACCAGACGACCAGCGACGGAAAGCTTTCCAGTTCGCAGACCATAGCCGGCAGTCTCCAGTCCCTGGTCGACAGCACGCCGGCAATGACCGTGGATGCCACCACCGGCATTCCTGCACCTTCAAAAATCATTTCACAAAGCGGTGGGAGTACGGTCTTCGCAATCTCCACAACTCCCACAGGCGTTCCCACGTATGTCAGCCTTGAAAAGGACGGAACAACCGGCAATCTGACCTATGCCGTCTCCTCATCTTCCGACTTTCCGCAGGGAGAGACGCAGAATATCGTGGCCGTAAACGTCACACCCGACATGACGTCCCCCTCCACGTATCAGGACAGTCTGTTCACCCCGATCGTCGACACGCTGACCTCCCTGGGCATCAGTACGGCTTCCAGCAGCATCGACAGCGGCACGCTTTCCATCGTTGCAAGCGGTTCGAATATCGCGGGCTCCCTTCCTTCCGGCACGGTCACCGCCGATGACGGAACGCCTGTCTGGGCAACGCCAGCAGCACCTTCTGTCTTCAGCAACATCCAGCACCCTTATGACAGTACGCTGGATACCTACCTTTCCGTCTACCATTCCGTACCAGCCAACAGCTTTCTGCTGGCCGCAGACAGCAGAAACTTTTCTGGAAGTACGATCACAGGCCAGCAGGTCAGCGGTTATCAGGTCGCGATCGGAGCCGTAACAGCGGCCATTTCGAAAATGACGTCCATCAACGCCAACCTTGGCGACAGCACCAACCTCATTTCGCAGCTGACGAAGAACACCGCCGCCCAGCAGGATGCCATCACCACCGGAATATCCGCCCTGACCGACGCCGATCTGGCAAAACAGAGCGTTCTGCTTCTTTCCGCCCAGACCAAACAGCAGCTCGCCGTGCAGTCCCTTTCGATCATGGATGGGCAGTCCTCAATGATCCTCAAGCTTTTCCAGGGCTGACAGGGTTTCAGGAACAGGCTTTTTCCATAAGCGCCACGACATGCTTCAGGATATGCCGTTCGTCATACGCCTCAAGCGCGACCTGCCGTCCGGCCGCGCCCATCTTCTGTCTTAACGCTGCATCCTGCGTCAGTGTGCGCAGAGCCTTTGCGAGAGGCATGGACAGGCCCGGCGGAACCAGAAATCCCGTTTTGCCGTCCAGCACCTGCTCTCTCGGCCCCCGGACATCCGTCGCCACGACCGGCAATCCCGTCAGCATCGCTTCGATGACCGACATGGGCAGCCCCTCGAAATGGCTGGGCAGCGCAAACACATCTGCGGCCCTCAGCAACTCCGGGACGTCTTCACGATATCCAAGCATCCGCAGACGCGGGCCAAGACGGTCGCGCGCGCACTCGAAGGCTGCCGTCAGATCTGCACCATGATCCGAAGGCAGACGCTCCCCAACCACCCAGAGCTCCGCCTCCGGCACGTCTTCCATCGCACGCAGCAGTTCGGGATGACCCTTGTGCCGCACCAGGCGCGACACCACGATGACCACCGGCCGGTCTTCCGGCACCCCGAGCTCCCTGCGCAAGCGTGCACGCGTCTCCGGATCGGGATGGTAGCGCCGGGGATCACGACCGTTGCCGATGGCAATGGGGTTACGGTTCAGATGCAGCCGGCGTGCGTCCCGCGCCTCTTCACGGGAGACCGTCATATACAGATCCGTTATGCGCCCTGCCGCCCATTCCAGGATCAGGGAAAGCATCCGGCGACGCCATGATCCCGGCTGATTGAACAGGAAGCCATGGCAGGTATAGGCCACGACGCGCACTCCGCAGAGCCGCGCGGCAAAGCGCGCCAGAATTCCGCTGATCGGCATGTGCCCATGGACCAGATCAGGCTTTTCCCGCCGGATCAGCCTCACCAGAGCAACAAATGCCCTGTACTGCGCCATTGGGGAAAAGGAGCGGGCCATCGGAACACCATGCACCGTAAAGCCCTCGGCCCGCACAGGCTCCAGATGGGAGCCTTCGGCACAGGCCCCCTGAACGTCATGCCCGGCATCACGCAGCTCCCGCATCAGCGGCAGCAGGAACTGCCGGAGCGCAAAATCCACGTTGGTGATTTCAAGTATCTTCACAATCGCATCCCGGACACGAAACAGCCTATTCCGGGATGCGTTCGAGCAGCCAGGTCACGCTCTGATGCGTGCGTTTGACCGCCTTCTCGGCGTCAGTTTTTTCATCAGCCGGTGGGGCCTCTCCTTCCGGCGGAGCCACGTCAGGAAGGGCCCGCGGCGTAATGATGATCTGCTGGCAGACTTCGCGCTTTCCGCGCCCCAGATAAACGTCGTTTTCCAGCCGCACGGCGCCGTCACGCTGCCTGAAACGCCAGATCGCCCCGCCAACCTGCAGAATGATGTCCTCATCATCCTGCGTCACTTTCACATCCGGATGGATATGGAAGCGGATGGCAAAGTCGATATTGCGTTCCCCATCAATGATTTCCTGCCCGCGCAGATCCTCGCCATCAGAGCCGAAATACAGGCGACGGGTCCATTTTGCGCCCAGCGGCGCGTGGTAGCCATCATGCGACAGATCCAGCCAGTGCGCGGAACCGTCCGTCTGATGATCGCAGGACACGGTAACCGGCCGGCGCGTCATGCCGCCATCCGGTCCGAAGTCCGCGGACGACAGACCATCTGCTACCAGTACCGTATGCGCGGCACTGCATCGCATGGCATCACGCCAGGCCCCGACCACGGCGCTTCCGCAATTCACGAACAGGCGATGACGCTGGTGCGAGAATTCGAAGGACAGCGTTCCGGCATGCGCCATGCTGTCAAAACCGGCTGGCGCGGGGGGACCGCTGTCCACGAGCAGCAGTGATTTGCCGAGTGCCAGCCGCGTGAATTTTCCCTGCGGCATGGCAGGCGCAATCAGCTTCTGCCGCGAGCCCTGCGCCAGAACGTCTTCCACAGCCGCACTGTGCCGCTCGTTTGCCCCGTTAAAAACCGCAAGACCGCCATCCCCATGCCGCATCGCCCGCAGCACGGGACAGACCTTGTCCAGCGCCCGATCGATAAAGGGCGGAACACTGGCATGGGCGGTACGGAACATGACGGACATTTCCGCCAGTTCCCGCGCAACAAGGAACTGCGCCTCCGGGCTGCGCTCCACCACTGTGCCATCCGCCAGAACCAGCCGCTCCAGTTCCCCGGGCAGATACCGCAGGAATCGGGACATGAACCCCGTCTGCTCAGGCATCGCCATGGCTGCCGCCAGCAGTCCCCGGAATGCCATCAGGCCACGCGTGCCCTGCGGGGGCAGAGGCAGAAGGGCAGCGATGGTCCGGCCCTCCACCAGCATCCGTTCCATCAGACGCTGCTGAAGCCGCGGATCGGCAGAGGCCAGGCAGAACTCATGATTGGACAGCCACGACGCCAGGCGGGACCCCGTGACACACGCATCGCGAACCAGCGGATCGGTTGGCGGATGCGCCAGCCAGTCACTGACGAGTCCCCGCGCGGTCAGGCGGGCCCTGTCGCTCCCGAGGGTCCGCAGATCCCGCAACCAGTTGAAGCCGTGGAGCCATTCGCGCACCGGCTCCGGCCAGGGACCACGCTCCCAGTTTCCGTTCGGCAGCGGATAGTCCTGTCGGTCGAAACGGAAATGGCCACCAATCAGGCGTGCACCCTGATCCGGATCGCCTTTCCAGGGATCACGGAACGCATGCACTGGGCCTTCGGAAGCAGGCCCCCCGAAGGGCAGACGGGCAAGGGAGAGACGAAGACCTCGAAGCCAGCGACTGCCTGTCATCCGGTAATCTGTTCCACGAACGGTCCTTCAAGCGCCCTGATGGCAGCATCCCGGTCCTCTTTTCCGAAAATGGCCGATCCGGCAACGAGCATGGTGGCACCGGCCTCAACCACGCGCGGTGCCGTACTGGGGTCGATCCCCCCATCCACGGCAAGGATGATGTCCCGACCGCTCTCCCGGCTCATTTCCGCGAGCGTCCTGATCTTGGAAAGCTGGCTGTCGAGGAAACTCTGGCCGCCGAATCCCGGATTGACCGTCATCACGAGGATGATGTCCACCAGATCCATGACTTCCGACAGCGCCACGGCAGGCGTCGCCGGACAGATGGCAACGCCGGGACGACAGCCCAGGGCGCGGATGGTCTGAAGCGAACGGTGCAGATGAGGCGCGTTCTCGACATGCACCGTGATGTGATCGGCGCCTGCTTTCGCAGTGGCCTCCAGATACGGGTCCACCGGATCGATCATCAGATGGACGTCGAATTTCGCATCCGTATGCTTGCGAAGGGCCGCAATGACCGGAGGGCCAAACGAGATATTCGGCACGAAATGCCCGTCCATCACATCAAGATGAAGCCAGGGCGCACGCGCAATGGAGGCGATCTCTTCCCCGAGGCGGGAAAAGTCAGCAGCCAGAAGGCTGGGAGCGACGATGATCGAAGGACGGTCAGTCATACTGTCATGTATCGGCAAACCCATCGCGCGACGCAAGCCACATCCGCATCCGTGCGCATCTTCGTGAGCATCATGTCTGTCCACACACCCTTCCGGAACCCCGGCGTCCCTGAAACGTCCTGATAGCCACATCTGTCGACCTGCCCGGAGTGCCTCATGACCGACCGCCTTTCACCCACCCTCCTCAGCCGCGACAGCTGGATCCGCCGCCCCTCTCACCGGACGTGGCTGGAAATGCAGGGTCGCCGCCTTCTGGATTTCAGCAAGGGCGGGTGCATAGACGGCGGTTTTACCGGGCTGGATCTGGAAGGCACGCTGCCTGAAAATGCGAAACCCGAAGCCACGCTGACCGCGCGCTGCGTGCATGCCTATGCCGTGGCCGAGCTTCAGGGTCTCCCTGGAAGCGCGCCGCTCGTCGCCCATGGAATCCATGCCCTGCGCACGAATTTCCGTGATGATGCCCATGGCGGCTGGCAGCATTTCGCGGACAAGGACAATGACCGCAAGCAGGCTTACCTGCACGCTTTCGTAGCCCTCGCCGCATCCTCGGCCGTCCTGATCGGGGCGGAGGGCGCGGGCGATCTGCTCCGGGATGCGATCGATCAGATCGAAACCCATTTCTGGAGCGAGGAGGAAGGCGTCATGCGCGAGAGCTTCGCCCCGGACTGGTCGGACGAGGAAGACTATCGCGGCGCCAACAGCAACATGCACTCTACCGAGGCCTTCATGGCGCTGGCGGACGTCACCGGTGACGTGAAATGGCTCCATCGCGCCCGGCGCATCGTCACGCGCTTCGTGCATGAACTGGCCGCCGCGGAAGGATTCGCGATGCCGGAGCATTTCAACCGCAACTGGACGCTCATGCGCGACTATCACAGCGACAAACCCAACGATGATCTGCGCCCCTACGGCATGACGCCCGGGCATTTCGTGGAATGGGCCCATCTGACCCTGAAGCTTGAAGCCGCCCTGCTGCGTCACGGCCTCGCAACGCCGGAATGGATGCTGCACGACGCGCAGGCCCTGTTCGAGACCGGGATGAACACCGGATGGAACGCCGATGGTCGGCCCGGCATGCTCTACACCATCAACTGGGAGCACGGGCCGCACAACCGCAGTCGCATCCACTGGGCGCAGGCCGAAGCCCTGACGGCGGCCATCAACCTCTACAAACGGACCGGCAACCCCCATTACGAACACTGGTACCGCATGATCTGGGACTATATCGACACAACCCTGATCGACCGCGATTTCGGGAGCTGGTTCAACGAAGTCAGCCCCGAAGGCGAGCCTACCGAAACGATCTACAAGGGCAAGGGAGACCTGTATCACGCCTATCAGGCCACGCTCGCCCCGATGATGCCGCTCGCCCCGTCCCTTGCCACGGTCATCGAGCAGATCGGCGTCCCCTACTGATCTCCCCCCCGTCCTAGGGCGCTTTCGTCAGCACATAGACCGGAAGCGCTACAGAATCCCGGAACAGGTACCAGAGTTCCACCATCCGGAAGCGGCACGGCGCCGCTCCCGAGACCGGTTTCACCCCAGCCCGGCGAAGTGCCCATTCCGACCGCAGGACATGAAACCACTGCGTGACCACAATAGCGCCCTGGGGATGCAGCCGGGCGACATGCAGGGCCGTCAGCCAGGTGTTGTTTCCGTGCGAATCCACAATAATTGCCGAAGCCGGAACATCCCTGGCCATCAGCCAGTCCGCCATGATCCGGGCTTCGTCCTGATGGTTGCCGCTTTCGATCGCACCGCTCACCATGATCTTCCGCACAAACCCGGCACGCCACAACCGCAGCCCTTCTTCCAGCCGCTCACGCAGCGCCGGTCGCGGCTCCCCCTTCTGCGTAACGGCTGTTCCGAGGATAACCGCCATTTCCGAGCGGACCGGCACAGCCGAGACACCCCGGAACGCCACCCATCCCATCCAGAGCAGCAACAGACCGAACAGCACCACGACACCAACCAGTCCCCGACGCAGCCTTCTGACGATCATGCCCCGAGACGTCAGGAGCATGTCTCTTTTCCAGCCTGCAACCGGTGCAGGTAAAGCAGCGCCACCCCGGCCGCCAGAATGCCGGAGAGCGATCCCACCCCCAGAGCCCAGCGGGGACCCAGACAGTTCGCAACCATGCCCACCAGCGGTGCCCCCAGCGGAGACGATCCGGCGAAAACGGCGAAACGGATCGACACCACACGCCCCCGCATGCCGGGATCCGTCGCCAGTTGCATGTAGCTGTTGCTCACCGCCGTGAAGGTCAGCGACGCCATGCCGGCCATGACCAGCGTGACGGCAAAAGCCCAGTATCCCGGCGAAAGCGCACCCAGCAGACAGGCCAGACTGAAGACGACGGCCCCCTGCGGCAGGGCCGAAAACTGCATGGTCTTCCGACTGGCGGCGAACAGGGCCCCGGTGATCGTCCCAACCGCCATGGCCGAATTCAGAACTCCATAGCCATGTGCCCCAACGTGAAAGACGCTGACGGCCATGGTTGAGATATAGATCGGGAAATTGAGACCGAACGCCCCGAGCAGAAACAGCATGAACAGGATGGTCCGCAGGTCATCGCGCTTCCAGACGTAGCGCACGCCTGTCAGCAGATCCTGTTTTTCCTGATGCGCATTTTCCGGTTTGACGGGTGCGAGACGATGCAGTTCCTGTGTCCGCAGGGAGAGGAGCGACATCAGCACGCCATAAAACGAAAGCCCGTTCAGAATGAACGACCAGCCCGAGCCGAGTTCCGCAATACAGAACCCCGCCACGGCCGGCCCGATCATACGCCCCGCATTATAAGAGACGGAATTGAGCGCAACGGCGTTGGCCAGATCCGCTTCGCCCACCAGTTCACCCGCGAAAATCTGCCGCACCGGGCTGTCAAACGCCGCCACACAGCCGCTCAGAAACGCAAACAGGTCCACTTCCCACAACCGGATCAGGCCCGTCACCACCAGAACCCCCAGCGCAATGGCCAGAGTTCCAAGTGCAGCCTGCGTCAGCAGCAGAAAGCGATGCTTCTCCACCCTGTCGGCGATTTTCCCGGTCCAGAAAATCAGCAGGAGCGGTGGCGCGAGCTGAAGCGCCATGACGATGCCGACAGCCGTCGCATCATGCCGGGTCAGTTCCGTCAGGACCAGCCAGTCCTGCGTCGTCATCTGCATCCAGGTCCCGATATTCGAGACCAGGGCCCCCATGGCCCAGATGCGGTAATTACGTCTCCCCAGAGAACGGAAAGCGTGCCCCATCATGGGCAGGATCCGTCATTCAGGACAGGAGAGCACAAGGAACGAGCCGGCATGCCGCCAGTGTCGGGAATATCAGGCCCGATGTCGAGGCATGTCGCGATAATGTTCCACCGTCCCGGCCGGGACAGGACCGTCTTCGTCAGCCTTCTACCGCAGCAAGGCTCCGGTTTGCAGGATGCATCCAGTCATCGGATGGCGGGGCTGGAGCAAAGCGGAATCTGGACAGTTCGGCGAAAAGATCCTTCGCCTCGTTGCTCAGGTTCCGGCACGCCACGTTGACCTCTTCCACCATGGCGGCATTCCGCTGGGTCATCTGGTCCATTTCATTGATGGCCTTGTTGATCGTCTCAAGACTTTCAGCCTCACCCGTCGTGGACCGGGAAATCTCTTCAAGCAGCGACGTGATCCCGTCCACATGCTGGCTGATGACCTTCATCGACCGATCCGCCTCGCCGACGAAATGAACACCTTCTTCCACCTGACGCCCCGAGGACGTGATGATGTTGCGGATATCCTGGGCGGACTTGGCCGAACGCTGGGCCAGAGCCCTGATCTCCTTTGCGACCACGTCAAATCCCTGGCCCGCATCACCGGCGCGCGCGGCCTCGATCCCCGCGTTCAGCGACAGGAGATTGGTCTGAAACGCGATCTCCTCGATCAGGCCCAGAATGCTCTCGACCTGCCGCGAGGAGGCCCGGATTTCCCCCATGACCGTATTGGCCGAATGCATGACCCCCGAAATCACAACCGTCTGGGCCCGTGTTTCCAGAGACGTCTCACGCGCCTGCACCGCGGAGCGGGCGGTTTTGCCGACTGTCTGCGTGATGCTGTTGAGGGACGCGGCGGACTGGGCAAGGTTGACGGCCTGCCGTTCTGTCCGCTCGCTCAGTTCCGCGGAAGCCGAAGCGATTTCCGATGTCCCGTTGGCAATCATGGACGTTGCATCGGAAATCCTGGCAATCGCCGTGCGGTAAATATGGATGAGTGTATTGAAATCCCGCCTGAACTCTTCAAACCGGTCCTGAAAATGCTCCTGGAACGTGAAGGTCAGGTCCCCCTTCTTCACGATTTCCATCCCGGCGCAGATCGTCCCGATCGTTTCGCTCTGCAGCCGACGGATGCTTTCGCTCTTTCCGGAGAGTTCCTTCTGGATACGCGCGGCCTCACGCGCCTCGGTGGCCGAGATTTCCTGAAGCTTCAGCTGGTTCTGGCTGTTTTCCCGAAAGGACTGAAGGGAGCGGGCCAGACGCCCGGCGCAGTCCTGATGATGAAGGCACGGAATGGTGATGTTGAGCGCCCCCCCGGCCACTTTTTCCGTGGCCGCCGTAATCTCCTCGAAGGGAACCGCGACGATACGGATGGCAAATCTGGCGATCAGGAGCGTCAGGGCAATCTGGAACAGCAGTCCCGCGCACTGCGACAGGGTCTGTTCATGCCGGTAATGCACGAACAGATGCTGAAAAACCTGCTCAACCATGAACTGAAGTACAGAAACCAGAATCAGAACGGCAAAGAGCACCTTGATTTTCTGGCGGACATAGGCGGTTTTTTCAATCCAGTTCAGCATGAGAGCCTTTTTGACCTCTGGTCTCACGCTATGTTCAGGGAGGGGCGTGAGTGTTTGTAAATTTATACCATCGTTATTAATAAAAAATGAACATTCTCCTCAGAGCTGTTCGCAACATACCCCTGGTCGTATGCGACGCCCGGCTTCGGGCGGCTCCGTCATGTTGACAATTTCTCTTCCAGAGAGGATTTGTGACGCTTCACCGTGGGGGGCTCCGACATGGGGCTGAGATTCTGCTGGTGTGACCCTTAAAAGTCATGCGGCGCAGTGACCCATTGAACCTGATCCAGTTCATACTGGCGGAGGGATGGTGGTCGCTGTCTGCCCGACGCATGCTCATGCACAACGCAGCCAGCAGCTTGAACCTTTCCTGTCAGAGCTGAGATCTCATTGCTTGCAGGCGAGGAGTCTCTCATCATGGCACACAGACAACCTCCGGCCCTTCCGGCCCCAGCGTCTGTCAGACCATACTGCCCCAATACCCGGGAAACACCTGCGTCTCCCGTCTTGCGTCCGCGATATCGCAGTCTTCTGCCCGTCCTGCTCGGCACAACGGTCTGTTTTTCGGTCGCGCGTGCCGCCGATACGCCGGCTACGACCAAGCCACCGGTCCAGCAGACAGCATCCCAGACGCAGGCCGTCCAAACGCATGCAGTTAAGCCCCTCAGGGCCGAGCACATCATCGTGCACCGGATTCCGGACAGCGCTCCCGGCAACCAGCCGGGGGGCGGACTGATCCATCTGCAGGACGGCGTGAAATCCGTCAGTACGGTCAGTCAGGATTTCATTTCCAAACAGGCCCCGATGGCAACAGCTTTCCAGCTTGCCTCCATGCTGCCCGGCGCCAATGTCGCCTCGTCCGATCCGATGGGCTTTTCCCCGAATACGAACATCACCGTCCGCGGTCTCGATAACAGCGCCATCGGCTATGTGCTCGAAGGCATGCCGCTGAATGACGTGGCCTATTATTCCGGCACGCCGAGCCAGTTCGCGGACAGTGAAAACTATCAGGAAATCGCCCTGGCTCAGGGATCGGCCGATCTCGACAGCCCGGTCCTGAACGCGGCCGGCGGCCTGATGAACCTGACATTCCGCGACCCCGCCAAAAAAGCCGGGGGCGATGCCAGCGTGTCTTATGGGTCCTACAACACCAACCGCGAATTCATCCGCCTCGATACCGGCGACATCGCCCATACCGGCATCCGTGGCTTCATATCCTATTCTCATGGCGCAACCGACAACTGGCGCGGCCCCGGACGCGACGAGAAACAGCACGTCGATTTCAAGTTCCTCAAGGAATGGGGGCAGGGCAACCGCGCCAGTCTCCTCGGCTCTTTCAACACAACCATCACAAGCTGGTATCCCGAACCGACGATGGAGAGCTGGAAATCGGACGGGATCAAAGGGCAGAACAACCTTCTGGCCCGCTATGACAGCAGCAATCCCGAAAACGGCGCGAATTACTGGCGCCTGTGGCGGGACGGAGAGCGCACGCTTTATGGCGGAGCGCCCGTTCATCTGACACTGACAGACCGCCTGTCCCTGGACGTCACACCTTACGCCCAGTTCGCCTATGGCAACTGGCCAGGCGGAAGCACGATGTCCACCTCCGGTCTCTATCAGGGCACGCAGGCCCTGTCCGACACGCTGAACCTGCCCGGCGCGCAGGACGGCGTCGGCGTGGTCCGCGCAGACTATACCCAGCGCAGCTACCGCTCCGGCTTTACCAGCGCCCTGCATTACAAGACCGGCTGGAACGATTTCGTTCTCGGTTACTGGTACGATTACGGCGATGACAACGAGCAGCAGCCGTTCACAGCCGTCCAGACCAATGGATATGCTCCGGATATCTGGGCGGAAAACGGCAAGGACGTGATCCGCCTGTCAAACGGCGAGCGACTTCTGGGCGGCAGTTTCCACACCATTTCCCAGACCAATGCCCTGTTCGTCGGCGATCACATGTCCCTGCTGCACGACCATCTGGCCATCGACCTCGGCTTCAAGGCCGTCATGATGAGCCGTGACGGCACGAACAGCCTGCCGGGGCCGCAGTACCATGTCGCGTCCAACAGCATGGAGCCCCTGCCCCGTCTGGGCGTGCGCTGGCGGATTGATGGCGAGAACCAGCTTTTCTTCAATGCCACGACCAATTTCCGCGCCCCCGATCAGACCGCGCTTTACAACACCTATGACCCCTCATCGGGCGAGATGTACGGAACCGGCTCCACGGATGTCCGCAATGAATATTCCATTTCCGAAGAGCTGGGATATCGCCGGACGGGACGCTGGATCATCGGCAGCCTGACGCTGTTCAACTACAACTTCACCAACCGCCAGATCTCCACGCAGGCCGTGCAGAACGGCTCCATTGTCAGCACGACCATGAATGCCGGCGGCCAGACATCACGCGGCGTGGACGTGGAAATCGGCCTGCGCCCCTGGCACCATTTCAGCCCCTATGTGTCGGGTGAATACCTGCACGCCACCATCGACAACGACCTGATGTCCGGCGGGGACCTTCTGCGCACCCGTGGCAAAATCGCCGTCCGCAGCCCCACCCTTCAGGCCGCAGCCGGGCTGAGTTACGATGACGGACACATCTTCGGCGTCGCCACCGTGCATTACACCGGCCACCAGTACGCCACCTTCATGAATGACGAGCGCGTCTCGGATCATACGACGGGTGATCTCGCCATCGGCTACCGCTTTTCGGACCACGTCCATCTGCATCAGCCGACCCTGCGGATGAACTTCATCAACATCACGAACGAGCACTATCTTTCCGGCGTGGCGAGCCCCACCCTGAACGCGAAGGACACGACCGGCGTCTATGGCACCACCATCGCCGGCAGTGCCCCGAGCTATTATATCGGTGGCGGCTTCGCGGCCCTGTTCACCGCCTCCACGGGATTCTGAGCATGGCAGAGGCATCCGGACAGTTCGGCGTCAACGGTCCCGAAAACAAACGGGACTGGCCGGCACTGTCGGATGCCGAAGCCTGCGAGGTCCTGTCCCATTTCCCGCTTCCAGCTCCGGCCCGACAGGTCATCTGGCATGGACGGCGACCGTTTTCCTCGACGGGCGTCGTCGCGCTGGCGGATGGGAGCCAGGTTTTCGTCAAACGTCATGACCATTGCCTACGCGATGCCACGGCTCTCGGGGAAGAACACCGCTTCATCACGCATCTGGCCGAACAGGGCGTTCCAGTCGGCCAGACATGGCGCACAAAAACCGGTCAGGCCGCCCTCGATCTCGGTGGGTCAGCATACGAAGTCTTTTCCATCATGCCCGGCCATGACCTGTACGAAACCGTGCAGTCCTGGGAGCCATTCCACAACGTCAAGCACGCCTTTTCGGGCGGCCTGCATCTGGGACGGCTTCATGAGGCCGCCAGAAGCTTTGATGCCCCTGCACGTCCTTCACGACGCCCCCTGCTCTCCACGTTCGAGGTCATCACATCGCCTGACCTGATGGCCGGACTGGAACGCTGGATCCCGCAACAGGCCGGGCTGACAGAGGCCCTGACCCGTCATCCCTGGCGTGAGGATATCCCTACCGCCCTGCTGCCGTTTCATGAGAGACTGAAACCCCATCTCGGCACGATCCAGCCCCGCTGGGGCCATGGCGACTGGCACCCCTCCAACCTGTTCTGGACCGGGACGGGCGCCGATGCACAGGTCTGCGGCATTCTCGATTTCGGCATGTCGGACCGGACCTGCGCCGCCTATGATCTTGCGGTCGCCATCGAACGCACCGCCATCGCATGGCTCGAACCCCAGAACGACTGCCCTGTCATTCATGAACGGCTCGAAGCGTTCCTGTCGGGCTATCTGGCGCAATATGCGCTCTCCCGCGAAGAACGCCGTCTGGTACCCCTCTTCCTTCCGCTTGTGCACGTCGAATATGCCCTCTCCGAGGTCGCCTATTACGAGACGCTGGTCCACGACCGGGCTGGCGTGAAAGCGGCCTATACGGACTATCTTCTGGGCCACGCGCACTGGTTCGGCTCGCCCTCCGGGCAGCAGTTCCTGCGCTGGCTGACCCGGATCCTTCAGGCCCCTTCATGTCCCTGATCGAAATTCTGGGCGCCGTCCTCAGCGCACTCGCCGTCTGGCTGACGTCACGACGCAGCATGATCTGCTGGCCCGTTTCACTGGCAGCGGCGGGGCTTTACTGCTGGGTGTTCCTCAAAGCGCGGCTCTATGCCGATGCAGGGCTTCAGATCGCGTTCTGCCTGTATGTTGTCTACGGCTGGCGGCACTGGCGCCGGATGGAAAAACCGGATGGCCGGATCCGCGTCCGGCGCCCGACACGCCGTACCCTTCTGAACGGTCTGCTCTGCGGCGCAGCGGGAAGCGCGGTCTGGGCCTTCGTCCTCGCGCGCTTCACCAATGATCCCATGCCCGTCACGGATGCTACCCTCACGGCCTACAGCATTCTCGCCCAGTGCTGGGACACCATGCGCTATCGCGAAACCTGGTCCCTGTGGATCGTGGTAGACAGCGCCTATGTCGCCCTGTTCATCAGCCGTGGCCTTTACCCGACGGCAGTCCTGTATGCCGGCTTCGTCCTGCTCGCCGTCAACGGATACCGCCTCTGGAAGCCCGATCCGTCAGCCGCCTCACCAGACTAAGCATTCGCAGATTTCAGATACCCCTACTTTCTCCTGCGGGCAGATCGGCCTATCTTTCCCAGCGCAGCACTGCTGATTTTATTTCCACGGAAAGCCAAGCCTTCAATGCCAGACCTTTTCCAGAACGGTTCTCAGGACAATACCCGGTCCGTTCTGGTTGCCCTGCTGGCGAGCGGCATTGTCATCAGCGCCATCTGGATCCTCAAGCCGTTCCTTCCCGCCACGATCTGGGCCGTCACGATCGCGGTGACGACCTGGCCCATGCTGCGACGGCTTCAGACCTTCGTCGGAAACAGCCGCCGGGTGGCCGTTTCCCTCACCATCCTGATTGCGATGCTGGTGTTCATCCTGCCGCTCTGGCTCGCCATCACGACGGTTTCGAGCCATTTCGGCGATATCATCGCGCTGGTCTCCTCGTCTTCCACGCTCCACATCCCGGATGAGCCGCCATGGATGGGCCGGCTTCCTCTGGTCGGTCCGCATATCGCGCCATTCTGGGACCGCATGCAGCGCATGCAGTTCCCCGAAATGATCCGGCAGGTCATCCCGGCGCCGGAAACCCTCATCCACACATTTCTGGCCTATGCGGGCAGTTTCAGCATTCTGGCCCTGCAGTTCATCCTCACGCTGGTCATCCTCGGTGTGCTCCTGATGCGCGCGGAATCAGCGATCGCGGTTGCGGACACACTCGTCACCATCCTGGCGGGCAATCGCGGCAAGGAAATGCTTCAGCTCGCCGCCTATACGATCCGGGGCGTGGCCTTTGGCGTGACCGTCACCGCAGTCGTTGAATCCGCCGTGGCCGGCATTGGACTGAAACTCGCAGGTGCGCCCTGGGTCAGTATCCTGACCGCCGTGACCTTCATGGTCTGCCTGCTTCAGGCCGGACCGGGCGTCACCCTGATCCCGGCCGTGATCTGGGTCTATTTTGACCGTGGTCTTGCCCCGGCAGCGCTTCTGCTGGTCGTCACCATCATCACGATCATCATCGATAACGTCCTGCGCCCGTTCCTGATCCGCAAACAGGCCGATATCCCGCTCATTCTCATCATGCTCGGCGTGATTGGCGGGCTCGGCGGACTGGGGCTGGTCGGGATCTTCATCGGCCCACTGATCCTGTCCGTGGCCTATACTCTGACCAAGAGCTGGATCAGTGACTCCCGCCAGACACCCCCATCCGTTTCAACGCCTCTGGACTCCTGAACCCTCATTCCGCCGCGACCGCGCCATAGGCCTGCCGGATACGGCGGGCCTGATGGATGAAATACAGCTTGGCCCCCGTCATCCGAACCGAACGGAACACCAGATAAAGCGGCGCCGTCAGGGCCGTACGGGACGAAAGCGGGATATAGACCACCTGCCCGGCGTGATGCTGCTGCATGGACTGGGGCACGAGTGAAATGCCCAATCCTCCTGCCACAAGGTTCAAGGCTGCCAGAAGCTGCGGGCCTTTCTGGCGGATCCGCGGGGTAAAGCCTGCGCCCAGACAGGCATCCACGATCGTCTTGTACAGGCCGTTATTGTACTGGCTCTGATACAGGATGAAGTCCTCGTCCTCAAGTTCAGCCAGTTTCAGACCCGCAGCCGGGGCCTCTTTTGCAAGACGATGGCTCTTTGGCACTGCCAACACCATCGGCTCTTCCACGATCAGTTCGACCACCACATCCGACACATAGGGAATGGACGTCCGGACGAAAGCAACATCCACGGTATCTTCCCGCAATGCCCCCAGAAGCTGGCTGGAATTGCCTTCCGTCAGCGTCAGCCCGACATCCGGCCAGGTCTCGCGAAACTGTCCCAGCAGATCGGGCAGACTGGGATGACACAGCGCGGAGTTCGTGAACCCGATCGACAGTTCTCCGGCCTCACCACGCACGATCCGCCGGACATCCTCGACCGTCTCATCCATACGTTCGATGACATCATATGCTCCCTTGAGCATGCTGCGCCCGGCCGAGGTCAGGCGCATACCGCGGGCATGACGTTCAAAGAGCTGAACACCAAGTTCCTGCTCCATACCCTTGAGCAACCGGGTCAGTGGAGGCTGCTGGATCCCGAGACGCTCGGCGGCACGGGTCAGATTGCGTTCTTCGGCAATGGCGATGACGGCATGGAGATGTCTGAGCTCAATCATTCCATACCTTTAAAGTATGATGAAACCCTGCTGCAAACATTGGTTCGCACATGAAACTTCTTTAAGGTCCGCCGCGTCACAGACCCACCCTTTGACCGAACAGGAACGCGCCATGACCAAGACCATTCCCGCCACACTCATCGCCGGTGACGGAATTGGCCCGGAAATCATGCAGTCGGTCACGACCGTCATGGAGGCCCTCGGCGCCCCCTTCCTCTGGGATCCCCAGAGCGCAGGCGTAGGCGCATTCGACCAGCACGGTACGGCCCTTCCCGAGGCCACGCTCGACAGCATCCGCCGCACCGGCCTCGTGCTGAAAGGGCCGCTGACCACGCCTGTGGGCAAGGGCTTCCGCTCCATCAACGTCACGCTGCGTCAGGCGTTTGACCTGTACGCCAATGTCCGCCCGACCCAGACGATCGTCCCTGGCGGCCGCTATGAAAACGTCGATCTGGTCGTGATCCGCGAGAACATCGAAGGCCTGTATGCTGCGATGGAGCATTACATGGCCGTGGACGGCGATCCCGAAGCCGTGGCCTATGGTGCGGGGTTCAATACCCGCGCGGAATGCAACCGGATCGTCCGCTTCGCCTTCGAATATGCCGTGAAGCACAACCGCAAGAAGGTGACGCTCGTCCACAAGGCGAACATCCTCAAAATCCTGAGCGGCCTGTTCCTGCATGAAGGTCGCAAGGTCGCTGCGGAATATGAAGGCCGCGTGGCGCTGGAAGAACGCATTGTTGACGCCTGCGCGATGGAGCTTGTGATCCGTCCGGAGAATTACGACGTCATCGTCACGACCAATCTGTTCGGCGATATCCTGTCTGATCTGACAGCCGGTCTCGTGGGCGGCCTGGGTATGGCGCCAGGTGCGAATATCGGCGAGAAAATGGGCATCTTCGAGGCTGTGCACGGCTCCGCGCCAGACATTGCCGGACAGGGCATTGCCAATCCGCTGGCGCTGATGATGGCAGGCAGCATGATGCTCGCCCATGTCGGACGGCAGGACCTGTCCCAGCGTCTGGACGGTGCGATGAAGCAGATCCTTCAGGTCGAAGGCCTCCGGACCCGCGATCTGGGCGGCAAGGCCACCACGCAGGACGTCACGCAGGCCCTTCTGCGCGCCATCCAGTAATTTTCTGACAGCCCTTCAAGGAACATTCCTATCATGAAACAGGTTGGACACGACCTTCTGGACTGCCAGCGCGACCTCTCGATCGAGGGGCGCTCCTATCGCTATTTCTCCCTGCCCGTCGCGGCGGAAAAACTGGGCGACATCTCGCGACTGCCCGTCAGCCTGAAGGTGCTGCTCGAAAACGTCCTGCGCTTTACGGATGGCTCGACCTATCGCGTCGAGGACGCGCAGGCGATCGTTGACTGGACGAAGAACGCCCACTCCACGCAGGAAGTGCCGTTCAAGCCAGCCCGCATTCTGATGCAGGACTTCACCGGCGTTCCGGCCGTGGTCGATCTGGCGGCCATGCGCGACGGTATCGTCTCGCTCGGCGGTGATCCGCAGAAGGTCAATCCACTCGTCCCCGTCGATCTGGTGATCGACCATTCCGTCATGGTGGACGTCGCCGGGCGCAAGGACGCGCTCCAGCAGAATGTCTCGCTGGAATTCGAGCGCAATGGCGAGCGTTACGCGTTCCTGCGCTGGGGGCAGGAAGCGTTCGACCAGTTCCGCGTCGTCCCGCCCGGTGCGGGCATCTGCCATCAGGTCAATCTGGAATATCTGTCCCAGGTGGTCTGGACGGGGACGGTCGGCGACGTCACCTACGCCTATCCCGACACGCTGTATGGCACGGATTCCCACACGACCATGGTCAATGGCCTGGGCGTTCTGGGCTGGGGCGTTGGCGGAATCGAGGCCGAAGCCGCCATGCTCGGACAGCCGATTTCCATGCTCATCCCCGATGTCGTGGGCTTCCGGATGGAAGGACGTCTGCCGGAAGGCACGACCGCGACCGATCTGGTCCTGACCGTCACGCAGATGCTGCGCGCCAAGGGCGTGGTCGGCAAGTTCGTGGAGTTTTTCGGCCCGGCGCTGGATCATCTGCCAGTCGCGGATCGCGCGACCATCGCAAACATGGCGCCGGAATATGGCGCGACCTGCGGCTTCTTCCCCGTGGATGCGCTGGCGCTCGACTATCTGCGCCAGACCGGCCGTGACGAGCATCGCATTGCACTGACGGAGGCCTGGCTGCGGGCACAGGGCATGTTCCGCGATGCCTCCACGCCCGAGCCAGTCTTTTCGGATATTCTGACGCTGGATCTGGGCACGGTCACGCCCTGCATTTCCGGCCCCAAACGCCCGCAGGACCGGATCGAACTCTCTGCCGCCACTCCGGCGTTCGAAAAAGCCCTGACGGAATCGCTCAGCGTCAAACCCGCCGACATTCACAAGACCGCCCCCGTCGCTGGCACGGATTATGCGATCGGACATGGCTCCATCGTCATCGCCGCCATCACGTCCTGCACCAACACGTCCAACCCCGCCGTTCTGGTCGCGGCCGGACTGGTGGCCCGCAAGGCCAGGGCGCTCGGCCTGATGCCGAAGCCCTGGGTAAAAACGTCGCTCGCACCGGGCTCGCAGGTCGTCACGGACTATCTGGATCGCGCCAATCTGAGCGCCGATCTGGACGCGCTGGGTTTTGAGACGGTCGGCTATGGCTGCACGACCTGCATTGGCAATTCCGGCCCGCTGGCGAAGGAACTGGTGGACGCCATTGAAGGCAATGGTCTGGTGGCGACTTCGGTCCTGTCCGGCAACCGAAACTTCGAGGGTCGGATTTCGCCCAACGTCCGCGCCAACTATCTCGCAAGCCCGCCGCTCGTCGTCGCCTATGCGCTGCTGGGGACGATGCGCGAAGACATCACGACAGCCGTTCTCGGACACGCGCCCGACGGCACGCCGGTTTACCTGCGCGATATCTGGCCGACCAACCACGAGATCGCGGAGCTTGTCGGCTCTGCCGTCACGCGCGAAGCGTTCGTCGAGAGGTACAGCCACATCACGGAAGGCACGAAGGAATGGCAGGCCCTCGCCTCTGCCGGAACCTCGGCCACCTATGACTGGCAGCCGGGCTCGACCTATGTGCAGAACCCGCCCTATTTCGACGGCCTGACCGCCGAACCCACGCCCACGAAAGACATTTCCGGCGCGCGGATTCTGGCGCTGCTGGGTGACAACATCACGACCGATCACATCTCCCCGGCCGGTGCAATCGCACCGTCCTCCCCGGCAGGCGTGTATCTACAGGAACATCAGGTCGCGGTGAAGGATTTCAATTCCTACGGCTCCCGTCGTGGCAACGACCGCGTCATGGTCCGGGGCACCTTCGCCAATATCCGCATCCGCAACGAGATGGCGCCCGGAACCGAAGGTGGCGTCACGCTGCATCAGCCGGATGGCGCGAAGATGTCCATCTATGATGCCGCCAGCCGTTATGCGCAGGACGGGGTGCCGCTCGTCGTGTTCGGCGGCAAGGAATACGGCATGGGCTCGTCCCGTGACTGGGCCGCAAAGGGCACGCGCCTGCTCGGCATCAAGGCCGTCATTGCCGAGAGCTTCGAGCGCATCCACCGCTCCAACCTCGTCGGCATGGGCGTCCTGCCCCTGACCTTCGAGCCGGGCACGACGCGCAAGACGCTGGGGCTGGACGGCACGGAGACGATCGCCATTCACGGCATCGAAACCCTGACACCGCGCCAGACCTTAACCATGACGATCACCCGTCAGGATGGCAGCACGCAGGATGTCCCGCTGCTGTGCCGTGTCGATACGGTCGATGAGGCGGAGTATTACCGCAACGGGGGCATCCTGCCCTACGTCCTGCGGGGAATGGCTTCAGCGAACTGAAAAAATGGCGGGGCTTCGGCCCCGCCATTTTAATGATGGGTGATGCCGTAAGACACGATGGCGCAGGTTGCTCCCACGACGAAGCAGATCATGAAGAGATAGGTTTTGGTCATCGGGTCAGGCTCTCCTGCTCAGCGCCAGTTTAAGACTGAACGCGATAAAAATCCCGCCCGTCAGCCTGTCCATGCGCCGCACAACCACGGGGCTGGAAAGAAACCGTCCCAGCGGCACGGTCAGGGCGACGAGAAGCGCCAGCCACGAGAAGGACAATATGGCCTGAATGGCCGTCAGCAGGAGCGAAAACTCCTTTACGTTCACATGCGGTGGAATGAACTGCGGCATGAACGTCATGTAGAAAATGCCGACCTTGGGATTGAGCAGATTGGTCAGCAGGCCCCGGCGAAACGCCGCGCGGGCATCGTCATGCACCGGGACCGTCTCCGCTATCCCAAGCGAAGCCCGGGGATGCAGGATCAATCCGATCCCAAGCCAGGCGAGATAGAGCGCGCCAGCCCATTTGACGACCGTAAACGCCGTCTCGGAGGCCGCCAGCAGCGCCGTCAGCCCAAAGGCCGCCGCGAGTCCCCAGATGCCCAGCCCGAGGCAGATCCCCGTAACGGCCGCCAGACCGGCCTTCCAGCCGGACGTCGTGGCCGTTCGCAATGTCATGGCCGTATCAAGGCCCGGCGTAATCGTGAAAACAGCCGCCGCGGCAGCAAACGTCAGAAGGGGGATCAGGTAAGGATGCATGCGCAAGACCTACACCGCCTCCCGAAAACCCCCAATCCTTCTTTTCTCAGTTCGCCTTCGCCGCCACCGGCAGACGGATCAGATAATCGAATGCCGACAGGGAAGCCTTCGCGCCCTCACCCATCGCAATGACGATCTGCTTGTAAGGCACGGTCGTCGCATCGCCCGCCGCAAACACGCCCGGAACAGACGTCCCGCAGTGGTCGTCAATGACGATCTCGCCATACGGGCTGAGCTTCAGCGTACCCTTCAGCCATTCCGTATTGGGCAGCAGACCGATCTGTACAAACACGCCATCCGTCTTGATCTGATGCAGCCCACCATCGCCATCGCTATAGGTCAGGCCGGTCACTTCCTTGCCGTCACCCTCGATCTTGGTGGTCAGGGCGTTCGTCAGAACCGTGACATTCGGCAGGCTCAGCAGCCGGTCCTGAAGCACCTTGTCCGCCTTGAGATGCGCCCCGCGCTGCAGCAGCGTGACATGCGAGACGATCCCCGCAAGGTCGATCGCCGCTTCCACGCCGCTATTGCCGCCGCCGGTCACCACAACCGGACGCCCCTTGTAGAACGGACCGTCGCAATGCGGGCAGTACGCCACACCCTTGGTGCGATACTCGTCCTCACCCGGCACACCCAGATGCCGCCAGCGCGCACCGGTCGCAATAATGACCGTCTTCGAGCGCAGGATCGCGCCACTTTCCAGAACGATCTGGTGCAGCCCACCGGTCTGCTCCGCCGGGATCAGCTTCGCCGCAAGCTGCGAGGCAATGATCTGCACGTCATACTGACGCACATGCGCCTCAAGTGCTGCCGAGAGTTTCGGGCCGTCCGTTTCCGGCACGGAAATGAAGTTCTCAATCCCGGCCGTATCCATGACCTGACCGCCAAACCGCTCGGCCACGAGGCCCGTGCGCAGGCCTTTCCGTGCAGCATAGATCGCCGCCGCATCACCGGCTGGCCCCGCACCAAGCACCAGCACGTCAAACGGCGCCATATCATTCAGCTTCTCTGCCGAACGGGCCACGGAAGCCGTGTCCAGCTTGGCCAGGATATCCGCCACTTCCATCCGGCCCGACGCAAAGGGCTCACCGTTCAGATAGACCTGCGGGACCGAGCGGATGCCAAGGCGCTCCACCTCATCTTGGAAATCTGCCCCATCGATGGCCGTGTGATGGATCTTCGGATTCAGCACGCTCATGGCATTGAGCGCCTGCACCACATCCGGACAGTTCTGGCAGGACTGGGAGAAATACGTCTCGAAATGGTAGTCCCCGTCCAGCGCACGGATCTGCGCAACCACATCCGCTTCGATTTTCGGCGGATGCCCGCTGACCTGAAGCAGCGCCAACACCAGGGACGTGAACTCGTGCCCCATCGGCAGACCGGCAAAGCAGACCTGCACATCCGTGCCCGGCCGGCGGATCACGAAGGACGGGATGCGGGTGCCGTGCCCCTTGTCCGAGAACGTGACCTTGGGAGACAGGCTGGCAATATCTTCCAGCAGACCGCGCACCTCATTGGAGCGGTCATCCGTACCAAGGGTCGCCTCAAGCACGACCGCATCACGCAGGTACTCCATATAGGCGCGCATCTGGGTTTTCAGGTCATCCTGAAGCATTGTTTTTCTCCGGATTTCGGGGTTTGGAGTTCGAGCCGGAAGACTGTCCGGTGCAGCAGCCTCCACAAAGGAGGCGGGGCTGGTGGAACCCGAAGGTCCCACCATCATCAGATCCGGTGCCGAATCAGATCTTGCCGACGAGGTCGAGGGACGGCTTCAGCGTCTCGCCGCCTTCCTTCCACTTGGCCGGGCAGACTTCACCCGGATGCGTGGCGACGTACTGGGCAGCCTGGATCTTGTCGAGCAGTTCGGCAGCACTCCGGCCAACGCCACCAGCGGTGATCTCGATGTACTGGATCTTGCCTTCCGGATCGATCAGGAACGTGCCGCGGTCAGCCAGACCGGCTTCCTCGATCAGCACATCAAAATTGCGTGCGATCGTGCCCGTCGGGTCACCTAGCATCGTGTACTTGATCTTGCCGATGGCCGGCGACGTGTCGTGCCAGGCCTTGTGCGTGAAATGCTTGTCCGTGGAGACGGAATAGATTTCCACGCCCAGCTTGTCGAAAGCGGCCTGGTTGTCAGCGAGATCTTCAAGTTCAGTCGGGCAGACGAACGTGAAGTCAGCCGGGTAGAAGAAGAAAACGGACCACTTGCCGCGAACGTCGGAGTCCGTGACCGTGAGGAACTCACCGTTGCGGAAAGCATCGGTAGAGAAGGGCTTCAGCGGGGAGTTGATGCGAACCATCAGACTGTCTCCTGACCTTGGGTTGAAGTTGTGTTGCGGACTCTGTGTCCCACAGAAAGAGAGGGACAGGAAACAGTTCCTGTCAATATGACTGATCGCTAAAACCGAATTGACGAGATGAAGATATCAAGACTCCCGATCAGAAAACGTGGAGCTTTTTCCTGAAGCCGGCCTGTTTCAACGCTATTTTTTCCTGACAGGCAGAACCGCACTTCCCCATTGAGATATTCGGTCTTATCTATGGGACATGAGCTATGTTCCCCTTTCCGGCCTGTCCCTGCGCGATATCGAATATGTGGTTGCGGTCGATGACCTGCGCAACTTCTCCCGCGCGGCAGAACGCTGCGGCGTCAGTCAGGCCGGACTGTCCGAACAGGTCCGCAAGCTCGAACAGCTTCTGGACGTAACGCTTTTCGAACGCTCCCGGCGCCATGTCGCCCCGACGCCCGATGGTGAACGGCTCCTTGCGCTCGGCCGCGAGGTTCTGGCGGCCGCCCGCAACCTGCTCGAAGTCGCCCGCGCCCAGACCGGACCGATGGAAGGCCCCCTGCGTCTCGGCGTCATCCCCACACTCGGCCCCTATTACATCCCCGGCCTTCTGCCCCGCCTGCGGGAACATTATCCATCCCTCAGCCTGCGCCTGCGCGAGAACATGACGGACACGCTTGTCCACGCCCTGCGCAACAGCGAGCTGGACGTGGCCCTGATGGCCCTGCCCACGCCGTCGGACGCGCTGGAATGCGCGCCACTTTTCGAGGAGGCCTTCCTCGCCGTTTTCCCGAGCACACATGAACTGGCGCACAAACCGAAACTTTCCCTGAGCCAGCTCGGCCGCCCGGACCTGCTTCTGCTTGAGGACGGGCACTGCCTGCGCGATCAGGCCCTGTCCATCTGCCCGACGGTACCCCGCGAAGGCGAGCAGCGTCTGGCCACCAGTCTCGAGATGCTGTGGTACATGATCGGTGCCGGCGAGGGCTTTTCCCTCATCCCGCAGATCGCACTCCGCAATCGCGCGGATTTCGAAGATCTGATCACCGTCCGCAGCCTGCCCGAACCCGAAGCACGCCGTACGATCGGCCTGACCTGGCGCGCCTCCGACCCCCGTGCCCCGGTCTTCCGCGAGTTCGCAGCCTATCTGCGCAGCATCACTCCGGAACACTGCCACGCCTGCAACTGAACAGGCGTCACGAAGAATAGTGCTGGCCGTCGCCCGGCCAGTACCGCCCAGGATACAGCCCAGCCCAAGGCACAGGTGCATATCGGGCTTTCCAGAAAAATACGTGTGATCATCAGCTTCCACTCACGAACAGATGATCCGCCTGCCGCCAGCGTTTGCGAATGGGGTCCAGGTCACATTCTCCCCATGCTGCGCAGATGCCGTATCGGCCCTGAACCCGCCTTGAACCGTCCCGGTTTCAGCTACTTCTGAATGCCCGCTCCGATCATACAGCGAGGGGCACAACGCCCAATTTAAAACACTTATTTTTATAGTTATTTAGTTAAATAACTATGTTGTTGACGGAACAAAAGAATCACTACAATAATTCTTGTATTATCAATAAAACGAAACGGTTTAGTTTTATGTGTGCAACGCTGCTCTGTTCCTGTCCTCCGATGATGCCAGGTTCCTTCCTGCTCTCATCTCCTTTGTTCGGACCGCACGCCACAGGCAGATACCATGACCTACATATCCGCTCCGCTTCCTGACCTTTCCCTTCTCTGGGGACAGGATGCCCGTGAAACCACTCCGTTTCACGACCGCTTCACTCCCGTTTTCGAGCAGATCCGCAGGCAGGCACTGCACGCCGAACTGAACCGCGAACTGCCTTTCGAACAGATCCGCCTCCTTAAGGAGAGTGGCTTTACGGCCCTTCGTGTTCCCGTCGCCCATGGTGGTCTGGGCGCCAGCCTTGAAGATCTGTTCTCCCTCATCACGGCGCTGGCCACGGCCGATTCAAACGTCGCGCAGGCGCTCCGGGCCCATTTTGGCTTCGTCGAGCATCTCCTGTCAGAACCCGCTGGCGCATACCGGGCAAAATGGCTCGACCGCCTCGGCGCCGGACAGACCGCAGGGGCCGCCGCCGCGGAAGGGCCGGCCTCCAAACGCGATCTGTTCAGCACGACCCTGTCCCGGACGGATGGCCAGTGGGTCATCAACGGCTCCAAGTTCTTCACCACTGGCTCCCTCTATGCCGACTGGCTGACCGTCACCGGCACCACCGAAGACGGACAGACCGTCAAGACGCTCGCTGCGCGCAACGATCCCGGCCTTGAGATCGTCGATGACTGGGATGGCATCGGCCAGCGACTGACCGCCAGCGGCACCGCGCATTTCCGCAATGTCCATACGGAAGAAGACGACCTGCGCTACGGCAACACGGCCTTCCCGTATTCACAGGCCTTCTTCCAGCTCTATCATCTGGCCACAGTGGCCGGCATCGCCCGCGCTGCCGCAACAGACGTTGCGGATGCCGTCCGTCGCCGCAAGCGCACCTTCAGCCACGGCAATGCGGACCTTCCCGCCGAAGACCCGCAGATCCTTGAAGTCGTGGGGCATGTCTTCAGTGGTGCCTACATTGCTGGGGCTGCCGTCGAACGCGCCGCCCGCGCCATTCAGGCCGTCGCGGACAGCCCCGCTCCGGAGCTCGACCTCACGGTTGCACGTGCCGAACTCGAAGTCTGGCAGGTTCAGGACCGTATCCTGCCATTGGTACTCGAAGCCACGACCGCCCTGTTCGATGCACTGAGCGGCGGTGCCACCCTTCGCGTCGCCGGATTGGACCGGCACTGGCGCAACGTCCGCACGCTCGGCAATCACAATCCGCGCGTCTATCGCACGCGTGTCGTCGGAGATTATGCTGTCAACGGCACTCTTCCGCCACTCCAGTGGCGCGTGGGAATAGCGTAATGGGACAGCACATCATCCTCAATGGCTTCACGATGGCCACCGTCTCGCACCTGAATTATGGCCTGTGGCGCCATCCCGCGGACCAGACCCACCGTTACAAGGATATCAGCTACTGGACCGAGCTGGCCCGGACGCTCGATGATGCCGGCTTTGATGCCCTGTTCATCGCAGATGCGCTTGGTCAGATCGACGTTTACGGCAACAGCCCGGACGCCGCCCTGAAGCACGGCATCCAGTCCCCGCTGATCGACCCGCTGCTGCTGGTGTCGGCCATGGCCGCTGCCACAACGTCGCTCGGCTTCGGCATTACGCTGTCCACGACCTACGAACATCCTTATCTACTCGCCCGCAAGCTCACGACCCTCGATCATCTGACGAAGGGGCGTCTGGGCTGGAACATCGTGACCTCGCAGCAGGAAAGCGCGGCCCGCAATCTCGGGCTGGACCATCAGATCCCGCATGATGAGCGTTATGACCGCGCCGACGAGTTCATGGATGTCGTCTACAAGCTCTGGCTGAAATCCTGGGAAGAGAACGCCGTCATCCGCGGCCAGACAGCTTCAGGCGAATGGATCTATACCGATCCGGAAAAAGTCCATCCTATCCGCCATGACGGCCAGTACTACCGCGTCCCGGATGGCCATACCGCTGAACCCAGCCCGCAGCGTGTTCCCGTCCTTCTTCAGGCCGGCGCCTCCGCTCGGGGCGGCGCTTTCGCGGCCAAGCATGCGGAAGTCATTTTCGTTGTCGGGGCCGGAGCGGAAGGCACGCGAAAGAACGTCCGGCGCATCCGGGAAGAAGCCGCCCGTGAAGGCCGCGATCCTGCAAGCCTGCGCTTCATCTGCGCTGCCGCCGTCGTGGTGGGCGAGACGGAAGAAGAGGCCATCCGCAAGTTCGCGGAATACAAGGCGTTCTACGACGCAACCGGATCGCTCATTCATTATTCCTCCATGACGGGCGTGGATTTTTCAAAGAACCAGACGGATGAGGTCCTGACCTATCGCCCGACGGAAGCCAGCCAGTCCGTCCTCGAACAGTTCGACCCTGCCATCAGCGGCCGGTCCTGGACCATCGCCGAAGCAACGAGCCCGGCGGAAGGATTTGGCCGCGCCAAGACTTTCGTCGGCAGCCCCGGAACTGTCGCGGACCAGATCGAACGCTGGCTCGAAGATTCAGAAACCGATGGGCTGAACCTGATCCAGGTCGTCAACCCGGACAGCTACAACGACTTCATCCGCCTCGTCCTGCCGGAACTGAAGCGGCGCGGTCGCATCAAACCCAAACCTGGCAAAACCCTGCGCGAAAGCCTTTTCCCGCAGAACACATCCGCACACCCGGCCGCCGACCATCCGGCCTGGCGCTGTTGATCCTCCCAAGACCTGAAAATCCCCGTTTCCTGTATCTTGTGAGTGTCTCTCCATGCCCGCTTTCCCGTTTTCGAGCCGCGCTGCCATCCGCACGTCCAGCAGTTCCATTTCCCTGATTGCCCTGCTGACCCTGTCGGTCAGCACGCATGCCTTCGCCGCGACAACCACACCGACCACAAAGCCCGGTGAGAAATCCCGTCATGCCACACCGGCACAGCCTGCTCACAAGCCATCCACCAAAGCACACGCATTGACATCCCACACCACCGAGAACATCGGCGTGGAAGGACACCGGCAGGCGAACTGGGTGTCCAATCCCGTCTCTGCCGTCACGATCCGCGAATATGCGGCCGGAACCAATCCGCTTAAGGCCCTGACGCGCCTGCCCGGAGTGCTGTTCAATTCCGGTGATCCGCAGGGCGTAAACACTTGGGAAAATTCGTTCCTGATGCACGGCTTTGACCAGAGCCAGATCGGCATGACACTGGATGGCATCCCGCTCGGGGACCAGCAGTTCAGCAACGTCAACGGCCTGAGCCCGACATCGGCCATTTCGTCCGAGAATATCGAACGCATGGATGTATCAGCCTCCACGGGTTCGGAAAGCGTGGCCAGCACCTCCAATCTGGGCGGCACGGTGCAGTTCATCTCCCGTGATCCATCCCATAAGCGCGGTGCCAGCGTGAACCAGACCTTTGGCAGCAACTCGACCTACCGCACCTTCCTGCGCCTCGAAAGCGGGGATCTGAACCGCCAGGGCACGCGCTTTTATGTCTCCTATGCCCGCAACGACACAGACAAATGGCGCGGCGGACAGGACCAGTTCATGCAGCAGGTCAACGCCAAGGTCCTGCATCCGATCGGGCAGGACAGCCGCATCACGGCGTTCTTCGACTACGCCGATCTGGAGATGCAGAACTACCAGGACTACAGCCTGGACATGTTCAACAACGGTGGCTACGCGATCGATAATTTCATCGGCCAGCCCGGCGGTTACGAAAAAGCCTATCGTCTGGCACTGGCCCAGCGTGGTCTGCCTGGCGGACAGGTCCCGGCCGCCTACGCCAACCTCAAAAGCCCCTATACCGCGTCCTATTACGAAGGCGCGCAGATGCAGCATTCCTATATCGGGGGCGTCTCGGCCGATCTTGCCCTGACCGACCGCCTGCGCTGGCAGAGCACGGTATATGGACACCGTTCCTATCAGCGCGGTTCGGTCGCAAGCCCGCTGATCTCATCCCCCAACGGCGCACCGCTGATCGATCAGGTTACGCAGCCCGACACGGACCGCTTCGGCTTCACGACATCGCTATCCTACCGCATCGCGCATAACGTCCTGAATGCCGGAATCTGGTACGAAAACACCCATTTCGACATCAGTAAACCGCTCTATCAGGAGCCCCTGCTGGAAGACGTGCTCAATGGCACGGCAACGCCGGTCAATGGTCTCGACAATCTCAAGAATCCCTTCGAAGACGGCTACAGACAGGTCTTCAATACCAACACGTTCGTCGCCTATTTCCAGGATACCTACCGCGTCACCAACACCATCTCGCTTCATGCCGGTTTCCGCTCCGTCCTGAACACGACCCGCGTCAGTGCACTCGCCAACTGGGAAACCTACACGCGCACCACCGCCATTGCGGGCGGAGATTCCCTGACATCAAGCAAACCTTTCCTGCCGCATTTCAGCGGGGAATGGCGTTTCGCTCCCGGCCATCAGCTCTATTTCGACATTGCGGAAAACGTGAAGGTCTATCCCGTCTCGGGCTACAACAGCGGCACATCCCCGTTCTCGACCTCACAGGCGGCCTATCTGGCCTCGAAGAATACTCTGCAACCTGAAACCGACTGGAACTTCGCCGGTGGCTACCGATATACCGGCCGCCTCGTCAGTGGCTCGCTCTACGGCTACCATACGATCTTTTCCAACCGGTTGCAGCGCATCTCCACTGGCCCGACAACCCAGCCTTACACGACCATCCAGAATGTCGGCGGCGTAACGATGACCGGCGTGGACGGGGCCGTGACCCTCACCCCCGTCAAGGGGCTGAGCCTGACCAACAGCATCAGCTACAACCATGCTGTCTACGACAACAACATCACCCAGACCGTCAACGGCGCAGTCGTCACCTACAACATCCGGGGCCAGCAGGTCGTGGCCTATCCGCGCCTGATGTACCACGCTGATCTGTCCTACACCTGGCACGATCTTCAGGCCCATATCGAGGCCCAGTATGTCGGCAAGCGAAACCTCAGCTACACGGGCGACACGAAAGTCCCGTCCTACTGGCTGACCAATTTCGGCGCCCGCTATGACCTGACCAAGCAGCTCCACCGCCTGTCCCATACGGGCTTCCTCCAGCACCTCTCGCTGGACTTCAACGTCTATAATCTGACGAACGTGAAATACATCTCCACCATGGGCCAGAACGGCTATCCCATGTCCGGCGATTACCAGTCCGTCGTCCTCGGTGCGCCACGCCAGTATTTCGGCGCCGTTCATGCGGATTTCTGAGATGCAGACGACGTTTCCCGCCCCCTCTGTTTCAAACGGTCCGCTCCTGCCCGCCAGCCGCCTGCCGCGGAGCTTTGCTCTCCAGTATGCCGGGCTTCTGGTCTTCATGATCGGAGATGGCGTTGAGGTCGGCTATCTGTCGCCGTTCCTGGTTCAGACGGGCCAGACGGAGCATTTCGTCGCGCTCCTCTTCACCGCCTATGGACTGGTCGCGGCGCTGGCTGCCTGGTTCTCGGGACTGCTATGCGATATTTTCGGCAGCCGGACCGTTATGACGGCCGGCCTGCTGTTCTGGATACTCCCGCAGCTCCTGTTCCTTGGCGTGGCCATCCCGGCCCACTCTCCAGCGCTTCTTCTGCTAACCTACGGGTTGCGGGGGGCGGGTTATCCGCTGTTCTCCTACGGACTGCTGACCCTGCTCGTCACCACAATCCGGCAGGACCGTCTGGGCCGTGCCGTCGGGCTGTTCTGGTTCTGCTTTACCTGCGGCCTGCCTACGGTCGGGTCCATCGTGGCGCAGCTCCTTCTGCCGGTTTACGGACAATACGTTACGCTCTGGATCGCACTTCTCGGCGTCGGAGCAGGTGGCGTGCTTGCCGTCCTGCCGCTGTCCGCGACCCCGCGCGCGCAGAAAGGCAGCCTGAAGGACATTGGCCCCACCCTGCGCGAAACCGTCCGTCAGATTCGCCAGAATCCGGGTGTGGGGCTGGCGTGCATCGTACGTGCAGTCAATTCCAGCGCCACGCATGGCCTGATCGTCTTCATGCCGTTCTTTTTTACAGGCCGCCTTGGCCTGTCGCAGGATGTATGGATCCGGTTTCTTGAAATCATTTTCGCCAGCAACATCGTCTTCAACCTGCTGATCGGCTTTGCCAGTGACTATATTTCCTGGCGCCAGACCGTCATCTGGTTTGGCGGCATCGGCAGCGCGCTGAGCTGCGTCGGACTGTACTGGATCCCGCTGCTCTACGCACAAAGCAGCCTGCTTGCGGTCTACGCCTCAGCCGCCGTCTTCGGCATGACGCTCGCCGGATACGTGCCGCTTTCCGCCCTGACCCCGTCCCTTCTGCCGGACCATAAGGGCATCGCCATGTCCCTGCTCAACCTCGGGGCGGGCAGCAGCGTCTGGATCGGCCCCTTCATCGTTTACGCGTTCGAAGGCACCGTCGGCACACAGGGGATCATCCTCATCTACGCCGCACTTTTCCTGACCAGCGCCCTCCTCACCTTCTTCATCACACCACCGACCGTCACGCGTCCCGACCGCGTCAGCAACCACACCACACTCCCCCAGTCCGAAGGAGTCCCCTCATGAAAACCCTGCGTATCGTCCCCCGCGACCCCACGGCCGCCGACAGCCTCACGACTGAAAAGGTCACATCCCGCATCGGGGCCATCGTGCACGGCATCAACGCCCGCAAGCCCCTGCCCGAAGAGCACAAAGCCTTTCTCCATGAGGCGCTGCTGCGCCACAAGGTGATTTTCCTGCGCGACCAGTTCCTTGATGACGCCCAGCATGAAACTCTCAGCCGCATCTTCGGAGACCCCATCCTCCACCCGACCATCCCCGCCGCCGAAGGCACCCCCTACACATTCGAACTGAAATCCCGCAACGGCCGCTCCACGGATTCCTGGCACACGGATGTCACGTTCGTTCCCGCCTATCCCAAGGCCTCGATCCTGCGCGCCATCACGATCCCGCCCTATGGCGGCAGCACGCTCTGGGCCAATACCGCCACGGCCTACGACGACCTGCCCGCCTCGCTGCAACAGCTCGCGGACACGCTCTGGGCGGTTCATGGCAACGACTACGACACCAATTTTTACAAATACGATACCCGCAACGAGGAAATCGCCGATTTCCGCGCCCGCTTCATTTCACGCATTTACGAAACAGAACACCCTGTGGTCCGCGTCCATCCCGAAACCGGCGAACGCACACTGATCCTGGGCCATTTTTTCAAGGAAATCCGCGGCATTCCCACCCAGCACGCCAACCGGCTCCTGGAAATCTTCCAGTCCTACATCACGCAGATCGACAATACCGTCCGCTGGAACTGGAAGCCCGGTGACATCGCCATCTGGGACAATCGCGCCACCCAGCATTACGCCACGGCCGATTTCGACACCCATCCCCGCCTCCTGCGCCGGATCACGGTGCGCGGAGACATTCCCGTCAGTGTCACCGGTGAACCGAGCCACCTGCTCAAAGGCCCCGATGATGGCCACAACCTTGATCACTGAAGCCCGAATGGATGTCTTGTGCGCCATATTCCCCCGTGTGGAAATGACGGCCTGTACCGATGTTAATGTCCGCGCATTGTATGACATGATAGACGAGTTCCAGCTCAACACCCTTGATCCACTGGCCGATTTCATCATCAAGCGTTCCCGACAGGCCGTTCTGGGCAAGATCGCGGCCCTTCCGCAGAGCACGTGGTCCCATAAAATGACCATCGAAGAATACTAGACACCCCAGACCTATGCCATCACCACTAGCAGCGGCGGTGGTTTGGGCGCTCGCTGAAACAGGCCTGCCTCTCTCTCCGTCAGGAAGAGGGAGGCAGGTTCATAAAAGTCAGAGACAGTGCGGCGGCACACGCCCCGCCAGAGCATCCTGAACCTGTGACGCGCATAGCATCGCCATGCGCCGCAGAGCCTGTTCCGTCGTCGCACCGATATGTGGCGTCAGAACGACATTCGGCGCTCCAAGCAGCGGATCATCCGGCAGAGGGGGCTCGGGGGACATCACGTCCAGACCTGCTCCGCCCAGATGCCCTGCCTTCAGAGCCTCCGCCAGCGCAGGACCGTCCACTTCTCCCCCACGACTGGTATTGATGAGGATCGCCCCCTGCTTCAGGCGCGACAGGGCCGAAGCGTCAATCGTGGGACGACCACTTCCCTGTGCCGGGCGATGCAGGGAGAGGACATCGGACG
>NZ_JABCQF010000009.1 GCF_015244705.1 Gluconobacter potus | reverse complement strand
TGAAACACAGGCTCATGCGATTTATTTTCCACAGTCAGGGAACAGAACTCGCCGGATGATGGCATAAAGCCCCCTCTTGTCCATCTCCAAAGACCTTTCCGCAGGTCTGCTATCCAAAACGGCCGACCCGGCGGGAAAAGGCTGTGTCCTATGCGGACGCAAACAAAGAAGGGCGTCTCCCCTTTGACCCGGTACGGAATATCTGTCAGCGACCGCCTGTCCTTCTGGCGCTTTCTCGGTCCTGGGGGCATCGGATCATGTGCCGGATGCCAAAAAGATCTGCCTGTTTCGCGAACGTCTGGCCCAGACGGGCGATATTGAAAAACTCTTCAACCGGTTCGATGCCATGGTGCAGTCGGCTGGATCCCTGCCGATGTCAGGCCAGATCCCAAACACCACACTAATGGCGGCGCCAAAAACAGCGTAACACTCATGCTGGGAAGGTTGATCTTCGGGAGAAGTGTATCCCGAATACCGACAAGATAAACCGGCAAAACGGTCCCACAAGAACCGACATGCCCGATGCCCCCTGCAGTTCACCAAAGTAAAACGACAGGATGAGAGGACGATCCCCTCGACAGACTGCACTATCACACTCTTTGGCTATAAATCCCGTGTCGCCATCGACTGGAATTCAGTCCGATCCATAGACGGAAGACCACCGATGCGGCGGCCAGTGATGATATGAAACTACGCGCAGAGCAACAGCCCGGAACCGCCCACTCGTTCCTGACGCAAAGCAAAATTCATCACACAGGAACCGAAATCAGACCGGAAGGACCTCACGCGACGGCGCTCAAGGGTCGTTCACACGCCGCCACCCGTTTCGGAAAGACATCTCTTGATGCCCTTCCAAACGTTCGCTGCACAATGGATACATATTGTATCATAAGTTACAGTCATGAAATATGTATGCTTTTATGCAACACCTTTTCTTAAATTTATGTTCGATGATTTTTTGTAAGAATTAACAGTTTTTGTAACGGTCGAGCCAAGTTATGAACCGAAACACGTTATTGTTTCATAACGATGGCTTTCCGTTACTGATCCCCAATTTCCTACCCAGCTTGAGGACTGTTTTTTATGAAAGTCAGGCCAACCTCTCGTCGAAACGTTATGCTTTTCGCCTTTTCTGCGTTGACCGGTATCGCTGTCGCGGCCCCTTCCGGCCCAGCGCGAGCCCAGGCTGTCAATACCGCGCAGGACAGCATTGACAAGACGAAACAGAACAAGGTGCCCAGCCGCTCTGTAACGAGCAAAACATCGACTACCGCAGCATCGCGCAAAGCGACATTGAAAAATGCTGCCGATACCGGCGTAAATTCGACACATGCCGAGAGCGTCGTTGTCACGGGCACATTGTTCCACGACAAGAACCTGAGCAGCGCCTCGCCGATCGAACAGATCACTGCCAAGCAGCTTCAGCAGCGCGGCATCAAGACCGTGACTGACGCTCTTCAGCTTCTGTCGTCCAACGGTTCGGGCAACCTGACGAACGCGTTCTCCGCCAATGGAGCCTTCGCGGGTGGCGCATCCGCACCGTCTCTGCGCGGACTCCAGACGTCCGCGACGCTTGTGATGATGGATGGCATGCGCCTGTCTTATTATCCCGCAGGTGACGACGGCGCACGAAACTTCGTCGACACGAACTGGATGCCCTCGTCACTGGTGCAGACCATTGACGTCCAGCAGGACGGCGGTTCGGCACTTTATGGCGCTGACGCTGTTGCCGGCGTTATCAACATGATCACGCGCGAACAGATCAAGGGTTTCGAAGGCAACGCTGAAGGCGGCCTCAACCAGGGCGGCTACGGCGGCCATCAGCGACTCTACGCGAATTACGGCGTGGGCGATCTGGATAAGGATGGTTACAACTTCTATGTCAACTCGGAATACCAGTCCGATGACATGATCACCAACAGCCAGCTCGGCTATCCATACAATACGAGCAACCTCACGGGCATTGGTGGCGGAAACGCTGATGGCAACCTGCTGGGTTCCGACGGCACATTTACCAATGCCGTCACGCAGACCACAGGCGCCGTGGCGCAGGCTGTCGATAGCAACGGCAAAGCACTCAGCGGCTATCAGTTGCTGAATCCCACCTCCGGCTGCAACGGACTGTCAGGGGCTCATTCCGGATACGTTGCCGGTACGCCGACGGGGTCGGTGAGCACCATGTGCCAACAGGACAAGGTCTCGAAATACGGCGTCATCTCACCTTATGACCGCCGCGTGGAAGCAACTGCCCACCTCACGGTCAAGCTTGGTCCGCGTGCGAAACTGGTGAGCATGTTCACCTACTCGCAGAACCTGTCCTATTATACGGGCACCCCGAGCGCATTCTACGCCAACACACAGTCCCAGCTTGGAACAAGCGAAGGCGTGCTTGCCCCTGCCTATCTGCCGAATGGTTCGCTGAACCCCAACAATCCCTATGCGTCTCTCGGCGAAAGCGCACAGATTTACGGTCGTTTCATCGATCCCACGGCCGAAACCCAGTTTTCGCAGAACTATCGCGGCTCCATGCATCTGACCGGCTGGGAACCTTCCAACTGGGGCGGGGACTGGAACTATGATTCCAGTTTTGTCGGCATGAATACCGACCTTTCCACCAGATATGACAACAATATCAATATCGCCGATCTTGATTATGCGATCGAAAACGGCACGTATAATTTCGTTGATCAGGCCGCAAACTCCACTGCGGCAAAGCGCGCCATCGCGCCGACGGAAATCGTCCACTCCAAGACGGAAGAATATTCCTGGCAGGCTTCTGTCACCAAGGGGCTGGTGCGACTGCCGGGCGGAATGCTGAACCTGGCTGTCGGAACCAACGTCCGCTACGAAGGCTTCAACGCTCCGAATGCCAACCCGATCGATCCCAACGACGTCAACGACCAGTATGAAGGCATCAATCCGTTCAGCGCGATCGGCCATCGTTACGTCTATTCCGGATATTTCGAGCTGAATGCGCCGATCGTGAAAATGCTGAACGCCGATTTCCAGGGGCGTTACGACTCCTACTCCACGGGCTTCAGCCACTTCTCTCCGAAGATCGGCGTCACCTTCAAACCGACCAAGGAGTTCATGCTCCGCGGAACATGGTCGCAGGGCTTCCAGGTCCCGAGTTTCTACGAAACAAACGGCACCACAATTGGCTACACGTCTTATGGCCCCTCGAACCTGACCTGGATCAACCAGCACCTCAACGCCAACGGGACCAAGGACGACTACGCTCAGGCCTACAGCCTGGGTGGCGAAAGCATTGGCAACCCGAACCTCAAGCCCATGACGAACAATACCTTCACGGGCGGACCGGTCTTCCATCCCGTCCCATGGATGACGTTCAGTGCGGAATACTGGTACATCCGCGAGAAGAACGTCATTGTCTCCAATCCGATCCCGGCAGCCACCGTGGCATCGGCTTACGAGGCGTTGAACACCAACAAGACGGTCACGATCGACGGCGATACCGTGATCCCCGATGTTGCGGATCCGCTGCATCCTGACGCACCACGCCGCGCCGGCATCATTGAATCCTCCTATATCAACGCCGACAGCATGATGACCGACGGCGTTGATCTCAATCTTTCGATCAGCCATCGCCTGCCCGGTCCGCTGAAGATGATCAACTGGTACAGCAACGGCCACGCGACATGGGTGCACCGCTTCAACCAGACCATCCCGGGCGTGGGCGTGGAACGCTTTGCCGGAACCGAAGGCCCGTGGAACACAACCTCGGCATCAGGTACGCCGCGCTGGCGCGCCAACTGGCAGAATACCTTCACGTGGAACAAGCTCTCGACGACGTTCACGGTCTATTACACCAGCGGCTATCACGGCACGGCGGAAGACAACGATGGTCCAGGCACGGCCGGAAACTGCAAATACGCGCTCTATCAGGACGTCAGCAGCTTCTATCCCTCACAGTGCAATGTCCGCCACTTCTGGGACATCGACATGACTGTGAACTACCAGTTCAACAAACAGTGGGCGGGCTACGTCAACATCTACAATCTGGCCGGTTTCAAGGCTCCGTATGACTTCGGCACCTACGGTTCCTACCTTTACAATTCGTCCTGGGCCCAGAATGGTGTTCTCGGGCGGGCATTCCGCTTCGGAGTTACGGCAACACTGTAAGGCGTGATGCAAAATATAACCAAGCGATCCTATTCGCACGCGGCATTCCTCATGGCGACAATCGCCATGGGGGTACCGCAAGCCTTTTCAGCCCCCGTCCCCTCAAGCCTTTCGGACATGTCTGCGCCCCTCGCGGTCCAGACGGGTTCCGGGTCGGGCTGGGCTCTCTCCAGCACCGATGGTCCTACAAAGGAGGAGGTCATTACGGCCCGTGCCGGCAGCGGCCTGATCGGAACGAAGACGCTTCGCCTTGATGCAGCAGCCGCCTCTGTTCACACGATCATTGCGAAACCCGGTCGCGACATCTCCATCGACAGGCATTCCCACCTCACCTACGCGATTTTCCCGGTCGCCGATCCGCTGTCCCTGACGGATGAAGCCACCTATACCAGCCTGGACGTCCTGTTCACGGACGGAACCCGTGCCTCTACGCTCGGTGCCCGCGATCTGTCCGGAGCCGAACTGACGGCGCAGGGTCAGGGAGCAGGCCGGGCGCTCTACCCCAATCAGTGGACACTGGTTGATGTTCCTCTCGGCGAGGTCGCTGCGGGCCGAACCGTCGCCGCCATTGAACTCACGTCCCGCGCACCCAAAGGGAAAGCCCGGCGTGTCTATCTCGATGCGGTTTCCATCACGGATACTCCCGATCCGAGCAGCCTGACACCGGCCGATCTTGTGGACACACGACGCGGGACCAATGCGAACGGCCACTATTCGCGGGGGAACAACTTCCCTGCCGTCGCTGTCCCTCACGGGTTCAACTTCTGGACGCCCGTGACGCGTGGCAACTCCAACTGGCTTTACCAGTATCAGGAGCACAACGGCCCCGATAACCACCCGCGTCTCGAAGCCCTGTCTCTCAGCCACGAACCCAGTCCCTGGATGGGCGATCACGACACCTTCCAGATTATGCCCGCGCCCGGACCCGACGTGCCCTCCGCAGACCGGACAACGCGCGCTATCGGCTTTACGCATGACCACGAAACCGCCCTGCCCTACCGTTATGCCGTTACGCTGGACAACGGGATTGTGGCTGAGATGGCCCCGACCGATCATGCCGCAATCCTGCGCTTCCGCTATCCCGCGGGCACAGTTCAAGGGCAGGTCGTCTTCGACAACATCACCAATCAGGGCAGCCTGAAAATTGCTCCGGACGGACGCAGCGCCGACGGGTACACGGACGTCGCCAGCCAGCTCTCCACTGGCGCGAGCCGGATGTATGTCCATCTTGAATTCGACCGTCGCGCCATCGCACAGGGGCGCCTGAGCGGACAGAAGCGGGACAACGTGCAGGCCTGGGCGGCGTTCGACACGAAGACGGACCCGACCGTCACGATCCGGATCGCCACGTCGCTTATCAGCCTCGAACAGGCGCGTCATAACCTCGCACTCGAACTACCAGCCAGCGCTACGCTCGAAACCGTAGCGGACACAGCGAAAAGAGCGTGGAACAGTCGGCTTGCTCGCGTGCAGATCCCTGGCGCCCCACTAGACGAACAGCGCACGCTCTTCGGCAATCTCTACCGGATGTATCTCTATCCCAACAACGCGGCGGAAAATGTCGGCACCGCCAGTGCGCCGCGCCTGCGGCATGCCAGCCCGTTTGGGGTGCGGCTGCATCCCGACAGCCCGACGCAGACCGGGGTTCCGGTCGTAAACGGGCCGCTCTATGTCAATAACGGGTTCTGGGACACGTATCGCACGGCGTGGCCCGCCTATGCCCTGCTGACGCCGGAAGAAGACGGGCAACTCATTGACGGTTTCGTCCAGCAATACCGTGAAGGCGGCTGGATCGCACGCTGGTCCTCACCCGGTTATGCGGACCTCATGACCGGGACGAGCGCGGATGTGGCTTTCGCGGATGCCTATGACAAGCACGTCCGCAATTTCGATGCGTCTTCGTTCTATCGCGCCGGTCTGAAAGATGCGACCGTCATGCCCGATGATCCTGGCGTCGGGCGGAAGGGTCTCAACCGCTCGGCATTCCGGGGTTATACCGACACCGACACGGACGAGGCGCTGTCCTGGTCCAATGCTGCGACCCTCAATGATTTTGCCCTCGGCGAGATGGCCGCGTCCCTGGCCGCTTCCACTCCGGCTGACAGCCCGGCCCATGCCAATTATGCGGCGGAAAGCTGGTACCTGCACAACCGGGCGCTGAATTACGTCAATCTCTTCGATAACGAGGTTGGATTTTTCGTTGGCCGTCGGCCGGATGGCCGGTGGAGAGCTTCTAAAGCGCAGTTCGATCCGCTTGCCTGGGGCGGCGACTATACCGAGACAAATGCCTGGACGATGGCGTTCGATCCCGTTCAGGATGGACAGGGGATCGCCAGTCTCTACGGCGGCCGCGATGGGCTGGCGCGGAAGCTGGACGCATATTTCGCGACGCCCGGCGTTTACCACACGGGCGATTACGGCGGGGTGATCCATGAAATGCGGGAAATGCACGATATCCGCATGGGTCAGTACAGCCACAGCAACCAGCCCGCGCATCATATCCTTTATATGTATGACTATGCCGGGCAGCCCTGGAAAGCGCAGGACAAGATCCGCGACGTCATGAACCGGCTGTATCGCGGAACGGCGATCGGGCAGGGTTATCCGGGGGATGAGGACAATGGCGAGATGTCCGCCTGGTGGGTCTTCAGTGCGGCAGGTTTCTATCCCCTGCGCATGGGCACGCCGACCTACGCCATCGGTGCACCGCGCTTTGAGACCATGCGCCTGACGGTCGGGCAGGATCGGGTCCTTACGGTTCATGCTCCGGGCGTGAGCGACCGCAACCGCTTCGTCCAGTCCGTCAGCCTGAACGGCAGGCCGCTGACGCGCTGGTGGCTGAGCCATGACGAAATTGCCGAGGGTGGTGATCTGACCTTCCAGATGGGACCACAACCCTCGCACTGGGGAAGCTCACCGGATGCCTCCCTGCCGTCGCTGACACCGGCCGGACAGACGCCGAGCCCAGCGGTCGATCTGGCAGATGTCCCGGGCGCGACGCATACCGGGCCGGACGCGCTGTTCGACAATGACGCGCTCACATCAGCACCCATTGGTGGTACGGATGTGACGGTCACTGTATCGGCAGACGCATCGGCCCTGGCCTACACCGTCACATCAACCGGCAGCCCCGATCTCGCGCCTTCCGCGTGGGAGATCCTGGCGTCCGACGACAACAGGACGTGGCAGGTGGTGGATCACCGGACGGGTGAAGCATTCCCCTGGAAGCACCAGACACGTCCGTTCCTGCTACCGAAAGGCGCCACGCACCGGATGTATCGCTGGCATGTGCTGAAACCGGTCTCTGCCGAGGCTGGGGAATTCGAACTGCTGGGTCACACGTCCCCCTCAGCACGGTAACCCTTTCGCCCAGAAGATCCGGGGGCACCGCGTGCAATAGCCACCCGGATATTTTCACTCACGGAGTTAAGCCGTTATGGCGCTTTGCAGATTAGCCCGAAGTTTTCTGGTCGTGACCCTGCTGTCCGGGACCGCTCCTCTCGCCATGGCAGCACCGGCCATGGTTCCTGCGGATGCCTCTCCCGCCTCCGCCGTGGACCCACGGATCGGAACCGGGGGGGCAGGACACACCTATCCCGGCGCGACCGTACCATTCGGGATGATCCAGCTTTCGCCCGATACGGCGATGACGGATTTTCATCATTCCTATGCCTGGGCGGCGGGCTATCAGTATGATGACCCGACGATCATGGGCTTCTCACACACGCATTTTTCGGGCGCGGGCCATTCTGACCTCGGTGACGTGCTGGTGATGCCGATTTCCGGGGATGTCCGGCTGGAGCCGGGAGACGCTGCCGTACCGGAAAGCGGATATCGCTCGCGCTTCCGCCACGCCACGGAGATCGAGAAGCCGGGCTATTACGCAGTGACGCTCGATGATTACAGGATCCGTGCCGAACTGACCGCCTCCCGCCGGGTGGGCTGGCACCGCTATACCTTCCCCAAGGGAAAACCCGCGCATCTGCTGCTGGATCTGCGGCCGAGCATCTATGACTATCCAGGCAAGGTGCTATGGGCGCGCCTGCATGTCTCGGCCGATGGGACGGTTTCGGGCTGCCGGACGACACGGGGCTGGGCACCGGGGCGCACGCTGTGCTTTGCCATGCACTTCTCCAGGCCAATGGTCGGGCGCACGCTCTATGATCGCGAGACGAAAGTGGCCTATCGCGGCTTTGGCGGTCCGGGGAACCATCCCATCGATCATGAAGCGCAGAACGGCCGGGAACTGGAAGGCGTGTTCGATTTCGGGAAGCTGAAAGAGCCGCTTCTGGTGAAGACATCCATCTCACCGGTCAGTGAAGAAAACGCCATTGCCAATCTTGATGGCGAAGGACAGGACTGGAACTTCGACGCCCAGCGCAATGCGGCTCTCGAAGCATGGAACAAGGCCCTTTCGGTCATCGACATGCAGGGTACGCCGGATCAGCGGACGCAGTTCTATACCGCGCTCTATCATGTCATGCTTGCTCCGACGCTCAGCATGGATGCGAACGGCGATTTCACCGGACCGGATTATCAGCGTCACCGGGCGGACGGATTCGAGTTCTACTCCACCTGGTCGATGTGGGACGTCTATCGCGCGCAGCAGCCGCTTCTGGCCATTCTGCGTCCGGATATGAGCTCACATTTCATCCGCTCGCTCATCGCCTCCCAGCAGACCAGTCCGTTCGGCCTTCTGCCAATCTGGGCCTATCAGGGGCTCGAGACGTGGTGCATGATCGGCTATCACGCGGTGCCGGTCATTGCGGATGCGTATCTGGCAGGTGTGCGGGGCTTTGATGCCGAGGCCGCGCTCAAGGGCATGATCCGCAGTGCGACCTATGGTCCCTATGGTGATCTGACCGATTACATGAAGATCGGTTACGTCCCGATCGATAAGGAACCTGAAGGCGCATCCAAGACGCTGGAATACGCGTATGACGACTGGGCGCTTGCCCGCATGGCACGCGCGATGGGCAAGACAGACGTGGCACGGACATTCGAAAAACGTTCCGACAACTGGCGGAAAGTGTGGGATCCTCAGACGGGATTCATGCGCGCCCGCCTGTCGTCGGGGGACTTCCACACACCCTTCACTCCTGCCGCCGCAGCCTATGGAAGCGACTACACCGAAGGCAATGCATGGCAGTATTCATGGTATGTGCCGCAGAATATCCCGGCCCTCATCAAGGTCATGGGCGGACGGGAGAAGTTCACCGCCCGGATCGACGAGCTGTTCGACGCCAAGGTCGATCCCGCAATTTTCAGAAATGTCGAGGATATCAGCGGTCTGATCGGCTGGTACGCCCATGGCAACGAACCGGATCATCATGTCGCCTATCTGTATGACTATGCGGGTGCTCCATGGAAAACCCAGCAGCGCCTGACGCAGATCATGCAGACGCAGTATGCCCTTCGTCCGGACGGGCTGGCGGGCAATGACGACCTTGGCCAGATGTCGGCATGGTATCTGTTCACTGCGATGGGCTTTTATCCGGTTGCGCCCGCCAGCCAGGAATATGCGATCGGCCGTCCTTTCGTTTCACACGCCGTCATGCATCTGGGCAACGGCCATGACTTTACGGTCACGGCTGACAATCTGGACGATGCCCATCCCTATGTCGGTCAGATGACGCTCAACGGCCAGCCTCTCACCACCCCGTTCTTGCGACAGCAGGACGTGCTGGCAGGTGGCGAACTGCACTTCGTCATGCAGTCCCAGCCTCCGGCCTGACCCGACCGCCGGGGGTTCTTTTACCCCCGGCCTTCAGACACTTCCTCGAACTACCGCGAAAGCAGAGCGGAAGATGCCCAGAGAGTCATTCTCTCGTCATTCGCGAGGCCATGAAATCGGGCAACCACGACATCAAAGGGTCTTCACGCTTTCCATCTACAATTGAGGCGCAACCTGAGTAGCAAAGAGCTCCAGCGAGCGAAGAATGAAGCGGTGTTCCGGATCGACGGAATGAACCTGTATGGCGATCTCAGTAGCATGATCGAGCGTTCTGTCCTTTGACAGGGAGTCCAGAACATCGGCCGGCGTTCCCAGATGAACATCAAACGTCCGGATCAGGGTATCGATGTTGGTATCGTCAATCGTATGCCCGGCGGCCCTGAACTTTTTCACCTGCCGCAACAGTCCTTTCCCGGCCAGTTGCCGAGCTTCTTCGCGGTCGTCTGCAACGAAAACCGAGCGTGAAGCGAGTATCCGGGGGGCCTGCCCCGATGGCAGCGCTTCAAGATAGGCCTCGACGATCGGCAACTGAAGATCCGACAGGCTGGCATCCGGCCGGGCGGCAGAGCGTGGCTGCGTCCGGGACAGCAGCAGGCCATCACTGTCTTCTCCCGCCTTTTTCCCGCCAAAGGCGGAAAATGTCGCCTGCCAGCTCCGCTTTTCCAGTCCCGTCCCTTGAGGCCAGAGATGGTTCCCGCCGGCAAGTTCTGCGCCTTTCCAGGCAGATTTGACCGTCTCCAGATGACGGTTGAATGTTGCGTGACGATCCTCGAAACGCTTCCCGAATGCCAGATAGGACGCTGGCGTTCCCCCTGAACCGAACCCGACTTCCAGCCGCCCCTGCGACAGGATGTCGGTCACGATCGCATCTTCGGCCACGCGCACGGGATCTTCCATCACGAGAGTGACTACGCCTGTACCCAGACGAATACGGGACGTATTCGCCGCAACATAGGACAGAAAAGGAAAAGGAGACGGGAGTCCCCCCTCATCTCCATGAAAGTGATGCTGCGCCACCCAGGCGCTCTTGAAACCGTAAGTCTCTGCGGCCCTGATCTGTTCAAGCGCCAGGGCGTAACGCTGGCTGGCCGGGACGGCATCCAGAAGACGTGTAAAGAATCCGAACTGTTTTCGTAACACGGTCGAAATCACTTTCAATCTGTTCCCAACAAGGCCGGGCGCACGATGCAGTATTTTTCCATGCGTCCGCAATAATGCCTTCTTCCACGAAGGAAATCTTAGTCCTGTTTTTCCACCGGAAGGGTCGGATACCCCAGAGACAGCATCAGCCGGTTCGCCCAGTTGAAAAACGAGGACGCGTTGATCAGATCAAGAATCTCCGCATCATTAAAACCGGCCTGACGCAGAACACGCACATGAACATCTGAAAAACCAACGGGCGTTTCCGAGATCTGGCGGGCCACTTCCGCGACAAGCAGCCATGCCTCCGTCGCATCCACCGGCAGGCTTCCGGTTGCGAGCAAAACGGCCAGAGCCTCGGATGAGCCTCCCTGCCGTTCGCTGAAACGGGCATGAACAGACGCGCAGTAAATGCAGCCATTGAAACGTGAAACAGCCGTTGCCGCGAGTTCGCGCTCCCTGCGCGGAAGTCCACCGTCCGTGTTGTAAAAGATATCCCTGTCACTACGGGTCCGCGCGCCGAGAACCTGCGGATCACGGGCCAGCAGCATGAAATACGGGGACTTGGCGCGGGCACGATCCACCAGCCCGTCATAATGAACTTCCGTCAGTTCGCTTTCTTCAAGCGGCGGAAGCCAGGGGTGCCAGTCCAGAAGGGCTGTGGTGAAACGGGCAGGTTCCCGGTTATCCGGACGTGATGCATTCTGAGGGGTAACGCTCATGATGTGCTCTCCGGAAGACCCTGCCCCACGGCGGGACCGGCATGGCGCAGAACTGTCAGGCCATGAATGATCCTGACCTGAAAAGTGAGAAACGAAACGAGCTGGGACAGCGTCACGATGGCCGTTTCGCTCCATCCTGTTTCCTGCAGGGCCTCAAGTGCGCCGGCTGACGCATCGCGCGGATGATACACAAGAAGATGCGCATGCTTCAGAGCGGCAGACAGTCGCGTCCCGATCTCCGCAGCAGAAACATCGAACACAAGACCATTGAGATCTTCCGTGGATAGTGTCCCCTGCGGGTAAGCCCCGTAAGGCCCCCTTGTCCTGCCATCACGCACGAACTGCCTGATGGCCGCGGGGAGAGCATCGCCATCCCCGCTCCTTTCCAGAAGGTTCAGATACAGGCGGTAAATGTCCTGTTCCCCATGCAGTCCCGCGACAAATGACGCGACGGCCAGGCGCTCCGTTCTTGAAAAGCCCTCGTCCCGCTCCGGATGGAGAAGAAGCGCGGCGCTTTGCTGGGCATTATCTCGCAGGACACTGCGGCCACGCCTCAGAGTATCAAGCCATGATCCTGCCCCGATCCCAACGACAGAGTCGATCAGGTCCTGAGGCGGGTCCGATTCAAAGGAAAATCCTTCGGTCATCAGTTCATCCTCAAAAGAATTAAATGAAAGGGGCAATCAAAAGACATATCCAACCTTCGCATAGTAATATCCGCCTTCATATCCACCAGGAGCGGTCATCGGATACTTGATGGTTCCCTGGGTTTCGGAGAGTGTGCTCTCCTTCACCCGGGTCGGAAATTTGTTGAACAGGTTGTTGGCCCCCGCAGTCAGGGTAAAACCGTGCCCAACCCGTGCACTGAACGCAATGTTGGTCTGAACCTGCGGGCGGATATGCGTCCAGGTCGAGGACGGGTCACCGCTGTAGTTGATCCATTCAACCCCGGCATAACGCTGTTCCTGCACATACACATCATACCGTCCCTTGGACCAGTTCAGGGCAAAGGACTCCTTGTTCTTGGGAGAAGCCCGCAGGAGATTGTTGCGCGAGAGGCTGTCGTAATACGTTTGCCCCAACTGCTGCAGAACCGCGGGTGTGGCAGCGTAGCGGGTGACTTCCGTATCAGCCACGTTGGCCTGCACACTTCCGATCAGCACACCCCAACGCGGCGCGAGCGGAAACTGATAGCTCAGCTTGGCCGTAAAACCGTTGGTTGTCGTATTGCCGATATTGGTCATGTAATTGACGAATATCCTGTCCGTCGGGCTGCTGGTAATGCCCTGGGCGTAAAGGAATTCGTTCATCTGGGTTCCGGAAAACTCCGTGGTGCTTTCGATCCGGTCATTGATATCGATGCGATAGCCATCCAGCGAGAGATGAAGCGCATCGAGCGGAGACCAGTCGAACCCGATATCATAACTGCGGGATGTCTCACCTTTAACGCCCGTAGCACCCAGAAGCCTGGCCACCGGGTCGAATGACGAAAGATTCTCCGTCACCTGCCCCGGACCGGTAGATGTTGCATTGTAATGAACGGCGCCCAGAGTGGGCGCGCGATAACCCGTGTTGACACTGGCACGCAGCGCAAAACGCTTGCTGAAATTATACCGCATCCCGATAGAGCCGGTCGGCGCTGCTCCCTTGTCGGAATAGCTGACAGCCCGCCCCCCGATCGTCATTTCCCATTTTTGCGTCAGGAACAGATCCAGTCCAACGTGCCCGTCGAAAATATCCCGTGACCAGTTGCCGGCATTCTGGGGTTCGAACCCGGCATACCCCGCTGCACCGGAGCTTGGCTGGACACCCGTCTGCCCGACAAGCACGGGCCCGGTCGCCCAGGACTGATAGTCACCCTGGCCGATCTGATAGGTATCGTGCCGGTACTCAAGGCCAAAATTCAGCTCCGCAGGTTTGGCGAGACGGGGAATATCGAATTTCTTCGAGAACTTCGCCCCGCCGATCAGCTCGGATGAAATAAGCTGGCCCTGATGGAAACTTGTCTGACTATCAACGCCAAATGTCGGGTTCTCATCATTTTCAACATCTTCGTTCACCCGTTCACGGCCGAAGGAAACATACGTGTTCCAGGCCAGCCCTTCGCGAAGGACGCCACGCAGACCACCATTGACCTGAAAATCCAGCTCATCAAATGTTTCGATTGGAGAATATCCGTTCGGATAAAGCTCGCGTGTCGTATTGTTGTTGGCCGGACCACGGAAAAACCCGACACGATCCGTCGAACGATGCGCCAGCGTTCCGGTCGCATAGCCCTCCACCTGATCCGTAATGGGGATATGCCCGTTGAAGCTGAACACTTCCGCAAGAGATTTACTGACACCTTCGACGCGATTGACGTCCTGCCCGACGCGACGCTGCATCTCCGCATCCTGCGGCAGGGAATAGAGATTGGCTGTATTCAGGGCATCACGATGACTGGGAAGCTGGTTCAGAACCTGCCAGGCGATATCGATACCACCACCCTGATTGCCAATCCTGCGTTCAATGTCACCATAAGCCTCAACGGCCTGGCCATCCCCAGCGTAATATCCACTGTTCATGAGATTGACGGTGCCGCCATTTCTGGCACCGGATTTAAGAACAATATTAATGGCGCCCCCGATGGCATCCTGCCCGTAAAGAGCCGTGGCGCCTTCCGTAATGATTTCGATATGATCGATTGCACTGAGGGGAATCAGACTCAGATCCGCCGGCTGGGTTCCCTTCGCAGGGCCGTCTCCCCAGTTTCCGATGGCGCTGATATGACGCCGGACGCCATTGACCAGAACGAGAGTTTCATCGGCATTCAGGTTCCTCAGGATGACAGTCTGGGTCGGGGTCGTGGAATAGGCACCCCCGCCCCCGCCCGGTGGCGCGTTCAACTCCGGGGATGTCTGCTGCAGCGCAGCAATGACATTGGTCTGCCCGGTCTGCAGAAGCTGCGCACCCGTAACGGTCGCAACCCGCACCGTACTTTTCGTCGGCGTGGAGACCCGAAACGCGGAGGCAACATTCTCCCGGCTTCCCCTGGCCACGACCTGTTCCACAGATCCATGATCTTCTACATCCCTGGCGCGAACGGGATGCAATTCCACTCCAGAAAGCGTCTGGCGCACGGACACACGACTTTCAGGGCGCGCCTGCGTCACGTCAGCAGTCCTGCGACTTTCCTTGTGACTTTTCCGGACCGCCGCTTCACCATCGGTTGGTTTTGCCCCATCCGATGCAGCAGCCAGAGGCGCCATGCCCAGGGACAGAAGCAGGGTGGTAGCAAACGTCACAGGGCGTAAGCCTGCATACTGCAGGCGATCATAACTCCGTCTGTACAGCATCTCTATTTCACTACCAATAATGATGTTATGTCAGGCTCGAATCACCAGACAGAAAAGTCTGTAAGAAGTCCTGATACATAAAAAACTTTTTCGCAAGTTATTAATTAACTACTACTATTATTTTTAGTTTTTTAAAATTCCGCACAAATCTAAGGATTTCGTTCCCCAACAAGGCATAAAAGGAGCGTGGCGCATCTGAAACAGACAGGAAATTTTTCTGATTCCGTAGCCAACCCCTGTCCATAATTATCATTTCAAGATAGCATATTCCCAATTAACACGAATATTTTTTGTTAATTATAAACCTCTTTCTGCCTGCGACCTCATCATTCCGAAGGTAAAAATGCCGGTTCCCGCTGCCTCACCTTTCCGGTCGCTGCCCGCAGGTCTGTTTGTCCTAGCCTGCGCGCTTTCCATATCCGGCGCAAAAGGTCATTCCCAGGACGGAACCATCACGTATCTGGACCCGCAGGAGCATACGAACCTTTATCCTCCCGCTGGAGGATTTTATCCCAATGGTGGAATTCTGAGCCAGATTACCGACCGTCTGACCTGGCAGGACCCCCAGACGCTGGAAATCAGGCCATGGCTGGCAACGGACTGGTCCATGAACGAGGATGATACGGAATACACGTTCCATATCCGTCCCGGTGTCACGTTCTCGGATGGATCGCCGCTTGACGCGCGGGCCGTAGCCCTGAATTACCAGACCTATGGAAAAGGCAATCCGGCGCTGCATTTTCCTGTTTCAGAGGCGATCAGCAATTTTGATCGCGCGGAGGTCATTGATCCCCTCACCGTAAGGTTTCACTTCACCCAACCCGCGCCCGGCTTCCTGCAGGCCACCTCCGTTCTGGGATCGGGGATCGTCTCATCCGGCACCCTGCATCACTCTTTCGACGAACTGGGAACGGCCACCAACATCATCGGCTCCGGACCCTTCATCGTCTCGGCAGATATTCCAGGCAAGGAAGTCGTCCTTTCTGCCCGCAAGGACTACATCTGGGGTCCGGAGAACCGCCCGGCGCGGGCAAAGATGGACCAGATCAAGATTCTGGTCGTGCCTGAAGACAGCATTCGCGTCGGCGCCCTTCTGGCCGGTCAGGCAGATATCATCCGTCAGGTCGAAGCATATGACGAAGAGCAGATCAGACATGCCGGATACAGTCTCCATGCGCCCTCGACCCGTGGTGTAAACACGGGCATCGCCTTTCGTCCCGATAATCCTCTTGTGGCGGATATCCGCGTTCGCAAGGCCCTTTTGCACGGAACGGACCGACAGGAAATCGTCTCTGTTCTCTATTCGGAGAACTATCCGCTGGCACGTTCCGTGCTGTCGTCGAAAGCCGCCGGATTTGTCGATCTTTCGGAGAAACTGAAGTTTGATCCGGGTCTTGCCGGTCAACTGCTCGACAGCGCCGGATGGAAACGCGGCGAAGACGGCCTACGCTACAAAAACGGCCACCCTCTGCGTCTGGGAATCCATATCTCCCTCCCTCACCCGCAAGACAAGACGATGCTCGAGCTCGTGGCGCAGCAATGGCGACGGCTGGGTGTCGAACTCGATATCATGTCCGGCTCGGCCGCGGGTGTATTGCTCGACAACCTTGATCCGCAGAGAACCCCTCTGACTGTTTCAGAAGTCGGACGGGCAGATCCTGATGTACTGAAAAGCGAGTTCTTCCCCAGAAACCGGGATGCCCTTCTCCAGAAGGGTGGGCAAAGCAGCAAGGTGCAGCATTTTCAGGACGAGACCCTGAACGCAATGCTGCTCGATATCGCCTCCCAAACCGATCGCGCCGAACGTCTGAAACAGGTCGTTGCGGTGCAGGAATACCTGATCGACAAGGCTTATGACATCCCGCTTTTCGAGGAACCGCAGGTTTATGCCTCCTCTCCCAGGCTGACGGGTCTCGGGTTCGAGGCCGTTGGAAGACCCGTCTTTCAGAATGTGGAATTGAACCGCCCATGAGCAGTTTCCGTCATGCCGGCATACAGTTCATCCGCGCCATCCTGATCCTGTGGGGGGCTTTTACGGTGACGTTCTTCCTGCTGCAGATGATGCCCGGCGATGCCGTCATGGTCCGGTTCATGGATCCCGAGCTTGGCCTCTCTCCCGATCAGATCGAAGCCATGCGCGTTCTCTACAGCGGCTCTTCAAGCCCCGTGCTCCAGTATTGCCATACCATCCTGCGGATGCTTCACGGAGATTTCGGGTATTCCGTCCAGCTCGGCGTGCCTGTCCGGACCCTGATCGCAGCCGCATTGCCCGTCACCCTGCGTCTGGCCGTGGTGGGTTTCATCCTTTCGCTTGTCTGGACGCTCCTGATCGCCACAGGCGCCAGCCTTCTTCCGGCTCGCCCGCTGCGTCAGGCTTTTCAGGCGATTCCCGGATTCTGGAGTGCAATCCCGCTGTACTGGTCGGGGATATTCATCATCCAGATCCTGTCCTTTAAACTTCGTCTTCTGCCTGTTGTGGGCGTAGGCCCCTGGGAAGGAATCATTCTTCCCGCCCTTGCCGTCAGCCTGCCGATCGCAGCTCCCCAGGCCAAACTCCTGCTCCAACAGATCGAGGAAACCGAAAGACTGCCCTTCGTCATGGCAATCCGCACCAAGGGGGCCAGTCAGGAATCTGTCTTCTTCCGGCATATCCTGCCCAATTCCGTCACACCGTGTCTGACGATGGCCGGTCTTTCCTTCGGTGAACTGATTGCCGGAGCCATCGTGACGGAAACCATCTTCGGACTGAACGGACTGGGGCGCCTGACCCGCGACGCCGTATCCGGACAGGATGTCGCGGTCCTGCAGGCTGTTGTCATGATCGGCGCCACAGGCTTCGTGGCCGCCAATCTGGCGGTTGACCTCCTGATTCCCCTGATCAATCCGAGCCTGCGTTCCTCAGCGGCATGGAAGGAAAAATCCGGATCATGAAGCGTTTCGCCCCCCTCGGCCCGGAAAGCGTCCTGTCCATCGGGGTTCTTGCCGTTTTCGGGCTGGCCATCCTGTTCCCGTCCGCCCTGACCCACAGCGATCCCACGACAGGCGTTGCAAAGGACCATCTTCTGGCCCCTGACTGGGCACACTGGTTCGGAACAGATCAGCTCGGCCGCGATGTTCTGACGCGTATCATCTATGGAGCACGGGAAACGCTGCCCGCGGCGCTTCTGGCAACCCTGACGGGCGTGGTTCTCGGCGCTTTCATCGGCGGCCTGGCAGCCCTGTCCGCGCCGGTTGTGGACGGGGCTCTCTCAGGCGTCATCGACGTACTTCTCTCCATTCCGGAACTTCTTCTGGCGCTGACCGTCGTGATCCTGACGGGTTTCGGCCCCCTCCATGCCGCCCTGGCCGTTGGCATCAGCCAGACCGCAAGCTTTGCACGGATCATCCGCAACCTGGTCCGCAGTCTCCGCGCCATGCCCTATATCGAGGCCGCGCGCCTGTCGGGAACGGGGTTTGGGGGCATGATCTGGTGGCACATCCTTCCCAATGCGTTTCGCCCGGTTCTGGGACTGACTGTCCTGCGCTACAGCATGGCGATCCTCTCCCTCGCTACTCTCGGCTTTCTCGGCTATGGCGCGCCCCCTCCAACGCCGGAATGGGGACTGATGATTGCGGAAGGACGCGACTATCTGGCGACCGCCTGGTGGATGACCACATTTCCAGGTCTGGCCCTGCTGACCGTCGCATTCGCCACAAACCGCCTGAGCCACGCTATGACACGCCCGAGAGAGGATCAGCCATGAACACGCAGCATCCTGTTCTCGATATCAGTCACCTTGGCATTTCCTATGACGGGAAACCGGCCGTGGAAAATATCTCCTTGCAGACATTTCCCGGCCGGACGATGGCGCTGATCGGGGAATCCGGGTCTGGGAAATCAACCATCGCCAAAGCGATCATCCAACTGCTGCCACCCAGCGCCCGCCTTACGCACGGCACCATCACCCTGAACGGCATCTCCCTTACGGACGCGACACCACGCGGCCTGAATACCATTCGCGGCCGCCAGATCGGCTTTATTCCGCAGGATCCTTCCAGTTCGCTTGATCCGCGTCTTCCCGTTGGCAGGCAGATTGAGGAGGTACTCCGTCTTCATACCTCCCAGAGCCGGGCGGAAAGACGCGGACACGTCCTTCACCTGCTGGAGCATGTCGGCTTTTCCGAACCCGAACGTCGCTTTTCACAGTTCCCGCATGAGCTATCCGGCGGCATGAAACAGCGCGTGCTGATTGCTATTGCCGTGGCGCTTGCCCCTGCGCTCCTCATTGCCGATGAGCCGACAAGCGCACTGGACGTCACCATTCAGAGCCAGATCCTGGACCTGCTTGACCGCCTGCGGGAAGAAAGCGGATCCTCCGTGCTGATGATCACGCATGACCTGGCCGTTGCACGGGATCGCGCACACGACATGATCGTCCTGCAGCACGGCCGGATCGCAGAGCAGAACACGACCCGCTCTCTGTTTGAGAGTCCCCGGTCTTCCTATACCAGAAAGCTGCTTGCGGATTCTCCTGCTTTCCACTCACGTCCGGCAACACCCGCTCGCTTTGTTTCAGGCATGCGGCCGGCCATTCAGGTTAAAGATCTTACAGTCGCCTACGGGTCACAAACTGCTGTCAGCCACCTCTCATTCGACGTACAGCCCGGAACGACGCACGGTATTATTGGAGAGTCAGGCTCCGGCAAGACGACGCTCCTGCGATGCCTGATGGGCCTCATATCTCCACAATCCGGCTCAGTTCATGTCAACGGCAAAGACATCTTCTCCGAAACATCCGCAGAACGCCGCCAGCGTCTGCGGAACATGCAACTCGTTTACCAGAACCCCTGGAGTTCCCTGGATCCACGGCTGACAATCCGCCGGATCATTGAAGAGCCTCTGCGCAATTATTTTCCTGAAGGCCAGGCCTGGCGCCAGACACGTCTTCATGAGCTTCTGGAACGCGTGCATCTGCCATTGCATCTTCTGGAGCGGTATCCGTCGGAAATATCCGGTGGCCAGTGCCAGCGCGTTGCCCTGGCGCGCGCATTGGCGGCCCAACCTGACATCCTTGTTCTGGATGAATTCGTCTCCGCACTGGACGTAACAGTGCAGGCCCGGATTCTGGAGCTTCTGTCCGAATTGCAGAAAGAACTCGACCTGACATTCGTGTTCGTTTCTCACGATCTGGCCGTTGTCAGGCAGATTGCCGATACGCTTTCCATTATCCGGTATGGGAAACAGGAGGAATACGGTGATGCGGAACAGATTTTCAGAAAGCCTGCCTCTCCTTACACGCAGACACTGCTCCAAACTATTCCCGGGCAAAAACAGAATGGAAACCAGCCACAAAAATTCCTAGGTTCATAATTCATTGATTTTTCGATACAATTTTGATCCAGACTTTGTAAGGAGGCTGAACACGAGAAACCTGTATTGGCTGACGGATACCCAGATGAATCGTCCGCGGCCCTTTTTCCCCAGAAGCCTCGGGCAACAGCATAAGCTATAATCCGACCTGAGAGAGAACAGGTTTATGGGCAAATGCTACAGCGGCCCAGGGAGAACAGGTGCTGGCGACGTTGGCATCGAACGACAACGGGCATCAGACGATGATTGCACAGTGGAACCGCCAGGCGATTGAGGGGATGGCGGTAACTTTCTTCGGCCAGCCACCGGTTGAAGCGGTGGTCAGCCTCGCTGATGTAGAAAAGCCCCACTCAAAAAGTGGACAATTAGGTCGAACGGGATTTTTTCACATGGCAATGATGCGTTGCAGCAAAGTGCCCAACTTCGTGGCGATTACGCACAGGTTCGGACGAACGTTCTGCACCATAAAGCCGCTTGTACAGAACCACGCTGGAAATATTGAACCTCAGACGCAGCTTCTGTGACCGATCCTGCAATATCTGGCACAAGTATTCGCATACAGCAGGTAACGCAGCATTCAGAGCGCCTCACGTTCCTGGATGGCAGGCTGGCACGATGATCTGCCGTGAACCTTCGGACACGATGGCCCCTTCACGCATTTGCTCTCCGAAGACGACAGGGAAAGAGCAGGCCATTGTCTGTATCCACTTCGCCAACCCACCGGTTTCAGGCTGGATAACCTGACATTCATCATGTGGTATTTTCTCCCACGCCTGAACCGTGGCCAATGTCTGACGTATCCTTCACAACACTGACCCTGGACAGAAAGCCCCCCGGAACAGAGACAATCCTGTCAGTAAAGCCCCTCACGGTTTTCTGAAAATGCTCTCAAATGCCGCCGTCTGAATAGGGTATGCTTTGTTTTGCACAAGATATGCATCTTGGCACTTTTTTATTGCAGTGCCGTGACGACAGTGTTCTCATACAATTCCGTTAGTTAATTCTCGTATAGAACTAAATATAATAGTTCTATACAGCATGCTTTTGCGAGACCGGTCCTCCATGGAACTTACAGCGCTTACATATTTTGTGGCTCTGATTGATACCGGATCTCCGGCACAGGCAGCACAAGCTCTGGGGGTGAGTTCTTCCACGGTCAATCATGCTGTTCTGACCCTTGAACAGTCCATGGAATCTCCACTCCTCCTGCGCACATCCAAGCGTCGGCATCCTGAAGCGGTTCCAACCGCTTGCGGCCAGAGCCTGTATCGATCCGCCACAGCGCTGCTGCTCTGGAGCAGCACATTCGTCTCGCTTGCTGAAAATACGTCTTTCTCCTCAACGGAATCGCCGACACTTCCCGAGCTCAGGGCTCTGCTTCAAACCGGCCTGACGCTTCGCATGATCGGGTATTTCCTGACCGTCTGCGAATTGGGCAGCGTCGCAAAGGCGGCCCGCAAGTTGTCCATCTCGCAACCCACTCTCTCCCGTCAGATCCGGAAGCTGGAAACAATCCTGAACCGTGAGCTGCTGATACGCTCTCCTTTCGGAGTGCGGCTTGTTCCGGCTGCCCGGATGCTGATGGAAGGCTGCCAGCGAGCGGACCAGATCTATCGCAGTATCATGAGAGACGAGAATTTCAGCTATTTTCGCCAGTTCCGGACACTGCGACTGGCCTCCATGATGCCTTCCAGCAGTGACAGTTCCCTTACGCTGACACTGGCCAGGCTTGTCCGTCTGTGGCGTGAACGCCGCTATCAACCCACCCTGACAGTCTCCACACTGGCGGCGCCGACCATGGTCGAAGGTCTGCTGGGAGACGTCTATGATGCAGGCCTGACCGACCTCCTGGATATTCCTCCAAATCTTGATCACATGGATCTGGAGACATCCGGACTGCATCTCGTTTTCAGTCGGGATCGCGCGCCGGCCGGTTCTACGCTCACGAGCCTGATCGAAGGGGAGACCCTGGCCATACCAGCCTTCGGCACGGGGTTGCGACGCCTGACCGACCAGTTCCTGCAACACTCCGGGACGGTTCCTGCATCCCTTTTTGAAACACAGTCGCTTTCCCTCATGCTGCGGCTCGTCATTGACGGAACCTGCTGCGCCATCATGCCGGCCGGATCTTTCCGGTCGCAGGACGTGGACTCCCTGCCGCTGCCCGCGCGCTATCGCATGACCACGCGCCTGATCTGGAAGAAGACCCATTCAAACCCCGCCAGCATCGAACGCCTGAAATCCTGCCTGCTGGAAAATCGCCGGCGCTCTGGCGCGGAGAATGGTCGTCCACGGAAATCCGCAGCATGACAGTCATTCCGGCCATTCCGGGCTGGCGGCGACGTCTGAGCGTCTCCCTGCTCGTGATGGCAGGCTGCATCAGCTACATCGATCGCGCAGCCCTCTCCATCGGCAACACCGCCATCATGTCCAGCATGCACATGTCCTACACCGGCATGGGCTGGCTGCTGTCCGTCTTCGCCTGGGCCTATCTCGTCAGCCAGATTCCCGCAGGACTTCTGGCGGATCGTCTGGGAGGACGGATGCTGCTCGGGGCCGGTCTGTGCCTGTGGTCCTGTGCACAGATCGGCTTCGGACTGATGCAGGGCGTGGCGGGGCTGTTCGTGTGCCGGATCCTGCTTGGGATGGGTGAGTCCCCTCTTTTCCTGGCGGGGACACGCGTGCTCGTACGCTGGTTCCCGCCTGCGGAAAGAGGAACGGTCATCGGGCTTTTCAACGGCTCGGCGGCCCTCGGGCCAGCGCTTGCTCCTCCCCTGCTTCTGACCATCATGGCATTCCAGGGATGGCGCGGCATGTCCGTCAGCATTGGCATCCTCAGCCTGCTGCTCGGGCTGCTCTGGGTGCTCTATTACCGCGATCCGACGCGCACGGCGTCCGCCCCGTCGCCGCCGCCCTCCATCCTGCGCGACGATCTGGGATATCTCCTGCGCCAGCGTTCCAGCTGGATCGTGACCGCCGGTTTTGCAGGTATCATTTACCTGACCTGGCTGTATGCGACCTGGCTGCCGGCATGGCTTCAGTCCGCCTATCATCTTACCGCCACACAGGCCGGGCTGCTCTCGGCTCTTCCCCAGATCTGCGGTTTTGCCGGCAACCTGACGGGCGGGGTGCTTTCAGACCGTCTGATGGCGCGGGGCATGGGGCGGCTGGACGCCTGCCGCCGTCCCCTCGTGATCTCGATGGTGGTGGCAGCCGTCATGACCGGGCTGACCGCGCTTGATACCGGACTGAGCATCTCGATGGTCTTCATGGCCGCCGCCCTGTTCGCGGGCGGGGTCGCCATGAGCGCGGGATGGACGCTCGGAACCGTCATTGCCGCAGAGCATCGCGTTGCGACGCTTGAGGCGATCCAGAACACGGGTGGCTCGCTTGGTGGCGCGCTGGCCCCTGTCATGACCGGCATCATGGTGGATCATTTCGGATCCTTCGCACCTTCGATGCTTGTTGCCTGCGGCGTTGGGCTGACCTGCGCCGCCATCTATCAGTTCGGACTTCGTGAAACGGATGCATCCGACCGCCACGCTCCTTTCTCCGTGTCCCCTTTCTCCCTGCCGGATCCGGCAAACCAAGGAACGATCAAATGATCACGCGACAGGCTCTCACGCTTTCAACCGTCCTCAGTGGCGTGGCAATGGTTCCCGCGCTCTTTCTGGGACTTGTTCCCAGTCCGGCCAGGGCAGCCGACACACCCGGCAAGGCACCGGAAGCGTCATCCGGAACGCCACATGCTTCCGTGGCTCCGAAAACTTCCAGAAAGGTGCCGGCGAAAAAGGAACCCCGGATTCTCGGACAGGACGAAGCGATTACCGTCTTCGGTCATGGCTCCACACGCCAGATGACCAGCATCACGCACAGCATGATGCAGCAGAGCGCACCGGGAACCTCGCCGCTCAAGGTCCTGAGCCAGCTGCCCGGCGTCGTTTACCAGTCCGCCGATCCGTTCGGAGCCTATGAATATTCGAGCCAGATCTTCATGCGCGGTTTCAGCCAGTCCCAGCTCGGCTTTACGCTTGACGACATTCCGCTCGGCGACCAGCAGTTCAACAACTACAATGGCCTGAGCGTGACGCGCTCGATCATCTCCGATGATGTCGGGGGCGTGGACGTCTCACAGGGCGCCGGTGCGATCGACGTGGCCTCCACCAGCAATCTGGGCGGCGCGATCCAGATCCATTCCCTCGACCCCGCCCACAAGCGTGGTGGCACGGTCAGCCAGACCTTCGGCAGCAATTCCGCGATGCGCACCTATGTGCGGCTGGACAGCGGCGACCTCAACAAGACCGGAACGCGCTTCTACGTGGCCTATGCCCGCACGAACATGAACCTGTGGAAGGGGGGCGGCTACGATTATTCCGATCAGGTGAATGCAAAGATCGTCCAGCCGCTGGCTCGGGGATCCTCCATCAAGGCCTTCTTCGACTGGAGCTCGACACAGCAGTTCGACTACCAGGACATGACCATGAATTACCTGCATACGGTCGGTCCGAACCTTGCGAACTACTATCCGGATTATACAGCGGCCTATCAGGCAGCGCAGGGCATCTATCGCCCGGCGCTTCAGAAAACCAACGATCCGTATGACGCAGCCTATTATGCCGGCACGGCCAACCGCGTCGATTATCTGGGCGGCCTGACGCTGGACGAGAACTTCACCGACCGGCTGAACTGGAAGACCACGCTCTACGGTCACGCAGATACCGGCTACAGCACCTGGACCACACCTTACATGCCGTCCCCGAATGGCGCGCCGCTCTCACAGCGCATTCAGACGCCGGAAATCGCACGCGGCGGCTTCCAGACCGCGCTGACCTACAAAATTGCGCGCCATACGATCAACGCCGGCGTCTGGTACGAATACGGCAATTTCGACGAGAGCCGCTATTTCACCGAGGCCCCGGTTCTGGGACAGGGCACGCTTGGCAATCCGACGACTGGCTTTCCAACCAGCAAGGTTTTTGCCCAACCCTGGCAGGAAGCCTTCTCAACCAATACGTTCGTGTTCCACCTTCAGGACACCTACCGCATTACGAAGAACCTGACAGTCAATGCGGGCTTCAAGTCCATGATCGTCAATGCCGGGAACAGCGTTCCAACGCAGAGCCTCGCCATCAACGGCACGCAGATCGCGCAGGGACGGCTTGAGGCCTCCAACGCGTTCCTGCCGCAGGTTTCGGCCAACTGGCGCTTCCTGCCGCATCATGAACTGTTCTTCGACGTCTCGCACAACATGCGCTCCTTCCCCGAAGACGGATACGGCACCAACGTCTCCGCAACGCCCTGGACGTCCTCGCAGAGCGCTTTCCAGAGCACGAAGAACACGCTGCGCCCCGAAACCGACTGGGTCTATGAAGGGGGATACCGCTACACGACGCCGTTCCTCAGCGCCCTGGCCTCCCTGTACCGGATCAACTTCTCCAACCGTCTTCAGCTGATCAACAGCCAGTCGGGCATCAACCCGATCACGGCGGTCGAGAACGTGGGCGGGGTGACAACGAACGGTGCGGAAGCAAGCGTCACGATCCGGCCGGTCGACGGGCTGTCGATCTACAACTCGTTCTCCTACGCCCACTCCACCTACGATCAGGATGTCACGACCGCATCCGGTGTGGAGGCGACACGCGGCAAGCTCGTGCCGAACTATCCGCAGTTCATGTACAAGGGAAACATCACCTACCGCATCGGCGGCTTTGAGGTGCATGTCGATGGGACTTACCTGTCGAGCCGACAGCTGACCTACACGAACGACCTGCACGTTCCAGGCTATTTCCTCGCCAATTTCGGGGCACGCTACAATTTCGGCAATATCAGCGTCCTCAAGGGACTGACGGCAAGCCTGAACATCTACAATCTTGCCAACAAGACCTATGTTTCGACAACCAACGAGCTTGGCAACAATTTCGTCAATACCGGATACAACTACTTCCTGATGGGTGCGCCACGTCAGTTCTTCGGAACCGTCAGTGCCCATTTCTGAGAACAGGACGATACGCAGGCGGCTGATTGCAGCGGCCTGCGTGGGCAATCTTCTGGAATGGTACGATTTCGCGGTCTACGCGCTGTTCGCGCGCTATATCGCCGCTTCCATCTTCCACAGTTCCGACAGCTTTTCCCAGCTGGCCCAGAGCCTGATGGTCTTCGGGCTCGGAGCTGTGGTCCGTCCCCTCGGCGCCATCCTGATCGGGCGCTTTGCAGACCGGAACGGACGGGGGGCAGCGCTCACGATGACCTGTCTTCTGATGGGGATCGGAACGCTCATGATCGTCTGTGACCCGCCTTATGACACAGGAGGGCGCCTGTCCATCGTCATCATCTGCGTGGCGCGCGTGCTTCAGGGCCTGTCGGCAGGAGGCGAGATCGGGGGCGCCGCGGCTTTCCTGACGGAGCAGGCGGCGGCGGGTAGCCGGAGTATGACAGCATCGTTTCTTCAGGCAACGATGGGCCTGTCCAACATTCTGGGCGCCATGGTCGCGACCCTTGCCACACTGTGGCTCGACCCGGCACAGATGACTGCCTGGGGATGGCGGCTGCCCTTTGTTCTCGGGCTTCTGATCGTTCCCCTGGGACTGTTCCTGCGGCGCGCGCCCGCTTTTTCCGGGGCCGCGACGATCCCGCGTCAGTCAGAAACACCGGTCCTGAAAACCCTGCTAAAGCAGTACCGGCCATCTCTGGGCATCACATTCGGAATTTCGGTCCTTTGGACTGCCGCCCCATATGCGTTGGTGATTTACCTGCCACTTTACATGCAGACTGCCTTCGGCGTTTCTTCCCATGTCAGCTATGCAGCCTATCTGACCGCGAATATTGTGCTGGTGATCACCTCACTGCTTTCAGGACGAGTGGCCGACCGATACGGCGCGCGCAATGTCATGTTCTATGGAATGCTGGCCGTGATACTGGCTCCGGCGCCGCTCCTGCTGCTGGCTGGAGCGTTCAGCCATCCGCTCGTCATCACCCTGGTCATGATGGTCCTGTTCGGGACGGTCGGGCTTTTTGCCGGAGCCGCTCCCGCAGGATTGGCCAGTCTGTTCGCGCCCGCAGTACGCGCAACCGGGATCGCGGCGCCCTACAATATCGCAGCAGCCATCTTCGGTGGCTTTGCTCCCATGGTCCTGACATTTCTGGGACCGGACTGGCATGGGGTGCCCTCTCCGGCACTCTATGTCCTGCTCGCGGCACTCCCGACCGGACTGGCCCTCTGCGCACCTTTGTGGCGTCAGACCGGCGACCACTTCCAGCCGGATAAAGCTATGGGACATGCAACAGAAAGCATAACGCGTGACACCCCGGATGATGGGACAGTCAGGGCAGGATCACGGAAGGGAGAGCGGTTGTGAACGACATCACACTGACGGGCAGAACCCTGCCGCTCGCCGATCTGGTCCGCATTGCGGATGGCAGACAGGTCAGGCTTTCGGACGCTGGTCTGGAGCAGGTTCGTGCAGGCCAGACCGCACTTGGTGACGCACTGGCGCGTGGCGACGGTGTCTACGGAACGACCAGCATGGTCGGCGCCTTCAAGGACGCCGTGGTGACACCGGAAGATCGTCCACATCATACATTGCGCCTCATGCGCTCGCATCAGCTTGGCATGGGAGCACCGCTGCCGGTCCGCACCGTCCGGGCCGCCATGGCGATCCGGCTGAATGGCATCCTGAGCGGCCATACGGGTGCGAGCCCGGATCTGGCCCGGGCGCTGGCACGTCTGCTCAACACCGGCATCACGCCGGTGGTTCCGGAATACGGCTCCATCGGCTGTGCGGATGTGGGTCTGATGGGGCATGTGGGTGCAGTCCTGATGGGCGAGGGCGAGGCTTTCGGGCCCGATGGAACGCAGCGGGCAACCGCCGCCCTGCTTGAAGAATCCGGAATCGCACCTCTCGTGCCCGGACCCAAGGACATGATGACCGTGCTGTCGAGCAATGCGCTCGGCGTGGCAGGGGTTGCACTGATCGTGGCGGAAGTCCGGGCACGGCTGCCGCTCTGGCTCGGGGTGTATACGGTGTCCTGTGCCGGGTTCGGAGCGTTCCGGATTCCCTGGGAAGCCGCCCGGCGAACGGGAATGCCAACGGAACAGCGGATCGCCCGTTTTCTCGAACGCGTCAGCGGGGACGGTGGCTGGACGCCACGGAGGAACCTTCAGGACCCGCTAAGCTTCCGCTGCATGCCGCAGATTGGTGGCGCGTTTCTGTCGGCGCTGGAGCGGGTGGAAACGTCCCTCGCCTACAGTTTTAGCCATTGCGACGACAATCCGATCCTGCTGGACGGGAGGGCCCTCACATCGGGAGCCTCGCTCCCTCTGTCCCTGGCACTGGACGCGCAGGCTTTCGTGCTGGCCCTGTGCCATTACGTCCGGGGCGTCCTAGGACGCATTCTGGCGCTGTGCCGCAATGACCTGTCCGGTCTCTCGCGCAATCTGACGTTCGAACCAGGGCGGCAGGTCGCGTTTGGCGCCGCGACCAAGCTCGCTGCCGATCTGGCGACATCCATCCTGCGGGAGTCCACCCCGGCCTCGCTTTATCAGGTTCCCGTCGCCAACGGCTTTGAGGACGAGGCCAGCTATCTGCCGTCCATTGCCCGCGCGCTGCGGCTGCAATGCACGCTTCTTGAGCCTCTGGTGGCGCTGGAAGCGATGGCAGGGCGACAGGCCGCCCGGCTCTCGGGTGCCATGCCCGAAGGGCTGCCGGGCGCGATCATCTCGGCTCTGGCGCAGGACGTCCCCTGGCTCGACGACAGCCATGCGGTGGGCGACGTGGTGCAGGCGACCGAAGCCGTTCTGGCAGCCTTCCCGCTCCCCCCTGCGCCGGAATTCAACTCTTCTCAGTCTGACCCGATGGAGTGCCTGTATGCATGACATATTGCTGAAAGGAACGGTCGTGACCCCTGCGGCCGTTCTGGACAATGGCTGGGTTGCCATTGACGGCGCCACAATCAGCCGTCTGGGCCAGGGGACGCCGCCTGCGGCCCGCGAAGTGCATGATCATGGAACAAGCCTCATCCTGCCGGGCGGGATCGATGCGCAGGTACATTCGCGCTCCCAGAAGGGGCAGGAAGACTTCATCTGGACCACCCGGGCCGCAGCGGCGGGGGGCATTACGACGATCGCCGACATGCCCTATGACGAGGGCTTTCTTGTGTGCACAGCCGACCGGCTGAAGCAGAAGGCCATCGAAGCGGAGGAGCAGGCCCGTGTGGATTTCGCCCTCTGGGGCACGATCGCACCGGGTGACAGCCTGCACCATATCGGCGAGATGGCGGCGGCCGGAGCCTGCGGGTTCAAGTTCTCGACATTCGGAACCGATCCCAAGCGCTTTCCGCGGATACCGGCTGACCTTCTGGCACGCTGTTTTGAGGCCGTGCGTGAGACCGGGCTGATTGCAGGCGTCCATAATGAGGACGACGAAATGGTCCGGGCACGGCTGGCGCAGGTGACGGAAGCAGGCATCACGGACTGGCGCGCACATGGGCTGTCCCGGCCCCCGCTGACCGAAACACTCGCAATGGCGCAGATCTACGAAACAGCGGCGGGCACGGGATGCGCGGCACATGTGGTGCACTGCTCCGTCGCGCGGGGCTATGCGTTATGTGCGTCCTACCGCCAGCAGGGGTTCGAGACGACGGCCGAGGCCTGTATCCATTATCTGGTACTGGACGAAGAGCATGACGTGGCCCGGCTGGGCGGCCGCGCCAAGATCAATCCGCCCGTCCGTCCGCGTGCAGAAGTGGAAGGGCTATGGCATCATCTTGCCGCGGGGAACGTAACGGTCGTCTCCACCGACCATGTGTCATGGAGCCTGACCCGGAAATCTGATCCGGACATGCTGAAAAACGCTTCAGGCGCGCCCTCCCTCGAAGTCATCTATCCCCTGTTCCTGACGGAACTGGGACGGCGAAACCTGCCCTGGACACATGCCGCACGCCTGCTGGCTGAAAATCCGGCGCGGCTGTTCCGCCTGACCGCACGCAAGGGTGGACTTGCCGCAGGACGCGATGCGGACATCACGATCGCCCGGCACGAGGAATGGGTTTATGATCCGAAGGCCAGTGGCCATGCGTTCGAGGACTGGAGCCCGTACGAAGGTCGGACCCTGGACTGGCGCATTTCCGAAACATGGCTCCGTGGCGAGCGCATTTTCGCAAATGGCGAGGTTCTGTCGAAACCGGGGCACGGGCACTTCGTGAAGCCGGAGCAGCCATGAACGCCGCAGACTTCGTCCAGCCGGATCGCCTCTGGGCCGATCTCATGACGCTCGCGGAAATCACCGATCCGGGACGGCCGCATACCCGTCGCTCCTTTTCCGACCGGTTCCTCGACGGACGACGCTGGCTGGAACAGCGCTTCACCGAGGCCGGGCTCACCTGCCATCTGGACGATGCAGGCAACCTGATCGGGCGGCGTACCGGGTCTGCTGCCGGGCTCGGGACCGTCATGAGCGGATCACATTCCGACACCGTTCCGGATGGCGGGCGGTTCGATGGCATTCTGGGCGTACTCTGCGCGCTTGAAGCCGCCCGCGCCTTGCGGGATGCGGGTCTGGTTCTGCGGCATGATCTCGAAATCGTCGATTTCCTCGCCGAGGAGCCAAGTGATTTCGGCCTGTCCTGTATTGGCAGCCGGGGCATGGCGGGAGCGTTAAACACGGAACAGCGCGCCCTCGTCGCCCCGTGGGGAGAGACGCTGGCGCAGGCCATAATGCGGATGGGGGGGCGTCCGGACCAGTTGGACACGCCGCGCCGGACCGACCTTCGGGCCTTCCTCGAAGTTCATATCGAACAGGGTATCGTCCTGGAACAGGACAGGCTGCCGATCGGAGCCGTCACGGCCATTGCCGGCGTCACGCGTATCGAAATCCTTTTTGGCGGACGGGCGGACCATGCTGGCACGACACCGATGGACCGCCGGCAGGATGCCGCCGTGGCAGCGGCGTCTGTCATCACATTCGTCAGCCGGAGAGCAGGTGAACTGGCACAGTCCGGTCAGGGACATGTGACGGCCACATGCGGGATCGTCGAGATCTCGCCCAATGCCTCCAATGTCGTACCACGCTCGGCACGGATCGTGGTCGATATCCGGGTTTCGGAACGTGCCGTGGTCGAGGCTTTTCTGGAAGAACTTGAAGCCGCCTGCCACACGGCTGCCTCGGACGCTCATGTCCGGCTGGAGCGTTTCACCCGCCTGTCGGACACGAAGCCGGTCGCCTGTGATGCGGGCCTCGTTCGCATGATCGGGCAGGCTGCCGACCGGCTCGGGCTGAAACACCGCCTGATGGTGTCCGGCGCAGGACATGATGCCGCCTTCGTGGCCCGGCTGTGTCCGGCAGCCATGGTGTTCGTGCCGTGCCGTGACGGGCGCAGTCATGACCCGGAGGAGTGGTGCACACCGCAGGACGCCGCCAACGGTGCGCGCGTTCTGACGCAGGCTCTTCAGGACGTGGATCGGGATTTTTGAATGATGCGGTCTCCCTCGCGCAGGTGAGACGCAGGAAGACGGGAATGAAGCACTATGGGCAGAATACTGGTTGAAAAAGACGTGGAAGCCGCGATCCGTGGTGGATCGGTCTTCGCCTGTGGCGGCGGCGGCTGGGTCGAGCACGGGCACATACTGGGAACGGCAGCGGTCAATGCCGGACAGCCGGAACTCGTCTCCGCAGAAGAGATTGAGGATGACGCGATCATCGCCACCGCCGCCGCGATCGGAGCACCAGCAAGCACGACCGAATGGCAGATGCTGGGCGTCGATTACGTCAACGCCGTAAAGCTCGTGCAGAAGGAGCTGGGCCGGCCGATCTATGGTCTCATGATCGGGCAGAACGGCAAGTCCAGCACGCTCAACGCCTGGCTGCCTGGCGCTATTCTGGGGACAAAGGTCGTTGATGCTGTCGGCGACATGCGTGCCCATCCTACCGGTGACATGGGCTCCATCGGGATGGCCAACTCACCGGAAACGATGATCCAGGCCGTTGTCGGCGGCAACAGGTCCCGCAACGCTTATATCGAGATGGTTGCGAAGGGGGCGACTGCCCGCATTTCGCCCATCCTGCGAACCGCCTCCGACATGTCAGGCGGCTTCATCGCATCCTGCCGCAATCCGCTTCCTGCGTCTTACGTCAAGCGCCACGCGGCATGGGGCGGCATTTCCCGCGCGCTCGCGTTGGGAGAAGCCATTCTCGCAGCATCCGGCAAAAGCGGAAGTGCTGTAGTCGACGCCATCCTGAAAACGCTCGACGGAACCATTCTCGCGCAGGGTAAGGTTAGCCGGAAATCGGTCACCTACACGCCGGAAGCGTTCGACGTTGGCACTATCACGGTCGGACAGGGAGCCTCTGCCGTGACCCTGCACGTCATGAACGAATACATGGCTGTGGAAGATGCGGACGGTCAGCGTCTGGCATCCTTTCCCGACATCATCACGACCCTCGCACCGGATGGCTATCCTCTGAGCGTTGGCGAGATCGAGGACGGCATGGAAATCCTCGTCCTGCATGTAGAAAAATCAAAATTTCCGCTTTCCTCAAGCGTTGTGGACCCGGCCGTCTACCCACCCGTCGAACGTGCGCTGGGCATCAATCTGAGCAGCTATGCGCTCGCCCCCTCTTCCACTGGCAAGGACTCCTGAGACATGACCAACCGAAGTTTCGACGTCACGTCCGGCAACACACTGCGCTGTCGGGGATGGCGGCAGGAAGGGCTTCTCCGTCTTCTGGAAAACGTTCTGTCCGTCGGTGAAGATCCTGACAATCTTGTTGTCTATGCCGCTCTGGGCAAGGCCGCGCGGGACTGGCCGTCACATGATGCCATCGTGCAGACGCTGAAAACCATGCGCGATGACGAAACACTCATCGTCCAGTCCGGAAAGCCCATCGGCGTGGTGCGCACGCATGACCGTGCGCCGGTCGTGGTCATGGCCAACTGCAACATGATCGGGCAATGGGCCAAAGCGGAAGAATTCTACCAGCTGGAAAAGAAGGGCCTGATCTGCTGGGGCGGCCTGACGGCTGGCGACTGGCAGTATATCGGCTCCCAGGGCGTCATTCAGGGAACTTACGAGATCTTCCGTTGCATCGGTGAACGTCACTTCAGTTCGGACTTGTCCGGCAAGCTGATCCTGACCTCCGGCCTTGGCGGCATGGGCGGCGCACAGCCTCTCGCCGGGCGTCTGGCAGGCGCCGTAATCCTGTGCGTAGAAATGGACAGCACACGCATCAACAAACGCATGGAAGCCGGTTACCTTCAGCACCGGGCCGAAACGCTCGATGAAGCCCTGAGACTGGTTGTGGAAGCTCAGCGCAAGGGTGACGGCTGTTCGATCGGTCTGCTCGGCAACTCAGCAGACATCCTGCCCGAGATCCACGCCCGTGGCATCGTTCCCGACATCGTCACGGACCAGACATCCGCACATGATCTGGTTTATGGCTATATTCCTGCCGGCCTGTCCATCGAAGACGTTCAGGCGCTGCGGGAAAACGAACCCGAAAAACTCGCCGGGCTTTCGCTGACGTCCATCGCCCGTCATGTGCAGGCCATGCTGGATTTCCAGTCTGCAGGATCGATCGTCTTCGACAACGGCAACCTGATCCGCACCCAGGCAAAAAAGGCAGGGATCGAGAATGCGTTCGACATTCCGATCTTTACGGAAGCCTATCTGCGGCCTCTGTTTGCACGCGCAATCGGACCGTTCCGCTGGATTGCGCTGTCGAACGATGAGAACGACATCCGCAGGATCGACGATTATCTGCTGGAAACATTCGCGGATAATCCGTCCGTCGTGAACTGGATCACACTGGCCCGGGCGCATGTGCCTTTCGAAGGGCTTCCGGCGCGTATTGCCTGGCTCGGTCATGATGCCCGCACACAGGTTGGCCTTGCCGTAAACAGGATGGTCCGTGATGGCGTGCTGGCCGGCCCGGTCGCCTTCACGCGCGATCATCTGGACGCTGGCGCGATGGCCCATCCGAACATCATGACGGAGAACATGAAGGACGGATCAGACGCCATTGCAGACTGGCCGCTGCTGAATGCCATGCTGGCCTGTTCCTCCCAAGCCGATCTGGTCGCCATCCATTCCGGGGGCGGCGGATATGCCGGGTACATGACCAGCGCAGGTATTACGATCGTCGCAGACGGCTCCAGCGAGGCAGACGAGCGGCTGCGGATCGCCCTGACAAACGACACCAGTTTAGGCGTAATGCGCTATGCCGATGCTGGTTATGAAGACGCTTACGATGAGGCAAAGGATCGTGGCATTCGCTGGTTAAACCTGAAGGAACGCAGAACCGTTGATTGAAACCGTAATATCCTGATTGAGGCTCTGGCGGCATTGAATTGTTAGCTATGACAGGGCATGGCTTGAGATGCAGCTTTTTCCTATGGATCTTCGAGACAAAGCCCAACTTGCCTGTAAAGGATTCAGCGGCTTTTGAGCGATATACCGTGTCCGCGCTGCCAATGTACGCACTTCCTGTAGATTTTCTTATTCCAATAGGACCTTCACGAGTGCCCATTCTCTTCAGCCCGATTACGCCAGAGCACGCCCGTATCTGGAGCGGCTGGTTACGGGTGTAGGGCCCCCCGCTTTGAACCTGCGGGTGCCAAGGTATTGAAATGATGGGGGATTTGATAGGCGCCTGGTGTTTAGCAACAAAATAAACCCGCCTCTAAGGGGCGGGTTTATCGTGTCCGATCAAGGACTTATTCAGATGGTTGCGGGGGCATGCAACCAATGTAGCCTGCGTCTTGTGAGCGGGTTCGTTGAACGTATCGCAGCATAGCTAAACGACTGAAAAAGGAGAAGCTTTTTCCCGCGTTCCCTTATAGCCCGTGGGTGTGCTGAATGTGGCTGCACATGCGCGTGCCCTTCTGTCGCCGGAGCACGACGACAATCAACGCCAGTCTGGCCCGTCACGGGATATTCATCATGGACGGGCGTGGCCGTCAAATGGATAACGTGCACGTTGAGCGCCTGTGGGTATTCTTGAACCACGAACCCGTCTACTTAGTTGGGCTCGAAACCGAATTGGCAATGCGGATGGGGTGGCAGAATGGGTTGCCATTATAATGCGCTAAGTCCACATCCCGCACTGGTCGGATGCGAGCCCCATCAGGCGCATCATATCGCGCCGGCACCGTCAATTGGGGAGGCGTCCCCCCCCCCCACACACAAGACAACAAATAGCAATCCGGTCAAAGAGGCGGCATCGCGACCGCTGGTTATCCTTAGAAAGTCAATAAAACTGTTGGAACGGACGGCACATCCTCTCTAAATAATATCTAGGATTTCTACTATAACCTGATTCGCTTGATTGAAATTTTCAGACGAACTCTAGAAGGCTGTCCTGACCAAGCCACCGTCAATGCGATAACCTGCTCCTGTGATGGCGGCAGCCCTATCGGAGACTAGGAACGCTATTAAGTCTGCAACCTCACGTGGCTGCACAAAACGGTCAATCAAACTAGTCGGCCTATATCTCCTTATGAATTCCCGCTCCATCTCGTTTTCGCTCATGGTTTCCCCCTTGAAGACCGATTTTACAAAATCGCTGACCCCTTGGGTCCACGTTGGACCTGGCAACACACTATTCACCGTCACTCCAGTACCAGCCGCCACTTGGGCATAACCCCGTGCACTTGCGACCTGCGCAGCCTTTACGGCACCGTAATGGATCATTTCTGTAGGAATTTGCAAGGCCGACTCACTACTTACAAATACAACTCTACCATCTCCACGTTCTATCATCTGCGGCAGATAGTGCTTAGTAAGGCGAACTGCACTCAAAAGATCTACTTGAAACATTTCAAGCCAGTCACTATCGGTGAGATCGAGCGCCGATTTTGATTTGAACATTCCAGCGTTGTTGATGAGCACATCAACGCGCGGGACGGAAGCAGAGACCAGGGGAACACTGTCTTGACTTCCAACATCGGCAACGCAGCTCGATATTTCCCCGTAGGCTTCTAAAGCCAGGACTGCTGCCTGAAGTTTAACAGGATCGCGCCCATTGACCACGACGTGAAACCCATCGAGTAAAAGTGCTCTAGCAGTTTCAAATCCAATACCTTGCGAACCGCCAGTTATTAATGCGATTTTTTTGCTCATGCTCCCAACTCCCATTCCATTGATTTAGGGTGAAAATGCTACAGTCCTTCCTTCTGGAAGTAATGCATAACTATTTGCGAGTTATTCGCCTCAAAATAGTTTTTTACGGAATATCCGATGGTAGCGAAGTCTACTACACCAGCTCCCTCGCGAGGTATCAGCTTGATTCTCGCGACAGACGCATCGGAAACTTTCCACTTTAAATACATACCTTTTACTGGATCAATGATCTTGTAGTAATAAACTCCCTGCCATGGTTCTGGCCCGCGGAGACCTACTAGAAACTCATCATCCCCGTCGTTATCAAAATCGGCTGCCACAACGCAGTGGCCTGGGCCTTCTCCCAACTCGTTCGGGTCACCGTAAACGTCAAGAATATCGCGGGACCACTGGGATCCCAGATTGCTACATCCTTGAGTCGCGTAATAAATACACACGGTATTTCCGTGGAATGGCTCCAATGACAGCACGATGTCGTGACCAGTACTTCCCAGATGCCCAATGGCCGCGTCGCCGCTGCCTTTGAATCCCGTTCGCTCGAGTTGGCTGCCTTCGCCACTTCCGACCGTTTGCCACGCCCATTTTTCTTCGTTGATGTCGTAGAAAAAAATGCGTACGCCTTCGTCAGAACAAATCAATAAGGCATCGGCGCTTCCCGTCGGGTTACCGCCGCGAATAAGTTCCACACCGTGAACGAAACGGAAATCACCATTATTTATAATTTTACTAGGCCATTTCTCGCGAGAATTTCCATCGCTCGGAGAGCTGAACAAGACTATGGGCAATACGGCATGTGTACCATTGAGCCCTACTATCGGAAACCCAATGATCTCCATATGACCAGATGTAGTAAAATTTCCAACACGGAATCGGTGCAGCGCCGGAATTTGTCCGATTAGATGATGCTGCCACGGCACATCAGGGGACGGACCCGGTTCAAGCCATGCGAGTTTCCCGCCGTCGCCAGAAGGATCTCGGAACGTACCAGTGCACCCGTACAAATCATAGCAAATTATTGGATTCAGCCGCCCAGTTCCGTCCAATGGCGCGAGATCCATGGCCACAGGCATCGTGAGCGAGTTGGTCAAAAGTTTTCTTCGCCAGCCGCCGACAAAAGGAGCTCCAAACCACGTATCGCGAGAGTATAGAAATATCTCACCCATGGTCGGACCATAACCGATGATTTCGTTACGGCCTTTGGCCGAAATACCGCCCCAGTCAACCCAATATCCGTCCCGAAGAAACTCGTCGACCACCTCCTGCTCGAATTTTGGCGCGACTATGGTGGCTGATATATTCTCTTTCATTGATTATTTTCCTTCGCTCTACACTCGGTTTCCCATTTTTTGACTTCGTTATAGGATCACGAGGGACAGTAAGTTGCCTGTATGACAGAAGGCCGTTCGAGGTTTAGTCTCATTCGGGCGCGCCATGTAGGATATCTCTCCATCGAGATCGCTAATCCTGTGCCCCAATTAAAATAGGGTATGAGGTAAGCATCAATAATTGTTAATTGATCAGTCCACCAATCGAAACTCGCAACAAATCGCTCGATTTCCAGGAACTGATCAGGTAGTAGTCTGATCGCATATTTACTGATTTCCTTCCTGATATTCTCGTCAAATGCTAAGTGCTCGGGTCTGAATATGGCGCCGATTGTTCTATGCACACTGGTGCTGAGCCATGACAGAAATTCTACTGTTCGTAACTCCACTTCTCCCTTAGGAGGAAATATATCGTGGCGTTTTTTTGCTAACGACCGAATAAAGAGAACAATTGCTCCGAGTTCCGTGAGTATAAAATCATCTCTAGTAATTACGGGAACCAACCCTTTGGGATTGATGCCTAGAAAATCTGGGGTACGGTAATTTCGAAAAGAGTCGGCTGTTCTATCGACGTAAACAACTTCAAAGGGCACTCCTAATTCGGACAATAATACATGAACCGTAGCCGAAATTGTATTTGGGTCTGTATATAGAGTTAACATGGAAAACTCTCCTTTTACATTCCGGACTAAACCCGAAGAAAATGATGCGACAAAATCCGACCATGCTCAGCCGCAACCTGATTTTTTTCCATAATATTGAATTTCGGTAGGGGCATTTGCTGCTTCGGCGTGGATCAACGCTACAAATGTTGCTCTCTGTCACTCTAAATTCGGTGTCTGGGGTCTGACGCGATATCACTGTAATTTACGAGCGCTCGATGATTTGCTTTCCGTAATCGTTCCTCATTTTATTAGTAAAGCGAATTATATTATAATAGAATAGCAAGGTCCGTGAGCATGAATACGCGAAAATTGATCCAATATTACTTAATAACCCAGCGCGCCACTTGAGGGCATGGCCTAACCTGCTTCGACCTATGTTTTTTTTCGATGGTAGAATAGCTTCAACGCACTGGCACCCATGCATGATTACGACCTCGTTACATCTCGCCAACTTTATGAAATTCATAGTGTACGACCATAGACGCCGAGAACCGAGACAACGGGCGGGGAACTTCATCTCAGCCGCCCCAAACACTGGTGCTAGCCACCAACTAACTCCGCATGGTGTCACGCCCCCTTGTTTGTTGATGATGCGCGAGGGCCTCGCCTGTCATGCCGCAAGTCAGGCCGACCAGTGTGACATGTCCGATTTCTTTCATGGACGCAGGCAACTGGTTGACATCCGCCAGACCGAGAAGCTGTGTTGCCACAGGGTAGGCCATATTAACATTGCTCTCGCGCAAGCTGTCAGCGATCGTCCAGCGTATCAAAGTTTGATTACCGAGGACAACGCGATCGCGGGCGCAGGACTGGCAGCCCCGGTGGGCACGACAGACAAGATGCCGAGAACCATCTTCATGGTCGTCATACGACAGTCCCTTGTCTAGACAATGCGATGATCCAGAAAGGGCAGCCTCCGCGGATTACTTCATCAAAATAGTGGCCCGCCTTGCGAGCGAAGGCGTTGAAAGTTTGCCAACTCTTGCGGGATGCATGGCTGTGCCGAATGGGCTGGCGCAAGGAACATCAATTTCACCTTGCACCATCAGCAATAAAAGGGAAGTCGCTTTTTTTGTGCTATGGCGTCACCGACATGCACAGTCATGCATCTCAAAACTTTTGAGCCGGTATTACCAACAGCTCACCTTATAAGTTTTTGATTTTAAAAACATACAATATAATCTACTTACTATAGACGAGATATTTTTAATAGATAATAATTTTACGCAGTAATAATCGTTAATATCTCAATCTTGTTATTCCGAAACATCAATGTGGAATTTTGGTATTACATACTGGGATAATTCGTATATAACCTCGTCAGGTGGACGCTGACTAGGCCGGAGCAATATAGCAACATGTGATAATTTCACTTCATTCATAATTTTTAAATAATCCATTAATGTATTTCGCCCCATGCGTCCACCGAATCGAAATGGCTGCAGCGGGCAATCAGGATCTCTATCTAGATCCAAGTGAAGTGCCGTTATTACCCCACGAGTACTTCGACCAATAAGTTGACGTTCGTGCTCCCAGTCTGAAACTTTTTTTGCCAAGTGCTCAATAGGCCCAGGATATACGAACCATGCGTCAGCATGGCGCGCAATCCAAGATGTACTTTGCTGGGCTCCCCCTATCACTACCCTCGGAATTAACGGCTGGATAGACCGAGGTAAAATAACGGCGCCCTGTTCCATTGACTCCATGTCGCCTGAACGCCACAATTTTTCAAGCGCGACGAATGACCGACGATATATCGCCCCGCGTTCATCGTAATTGACGGCATAGAGAGGATATTCGAGTTTTCGATCTCCGGAAGCAAGGCCCAAAACGATCCTCCCTCCTGACAAAACGTCTGCGGACGCCGCTGCTTTCGCCACATCAATCGCACTTCGCAATGGTAGCACCACCCCGGCAGTCCCAATTACAATTCGCGAGGTGATCGCGGAGAGGTAGCCGTAGTTAACGAAGGGATCAAAGATGCTTCCCGCGTCTCCGAAATGAATAGGATCAAACACCGGAACATCTCTCTGCCACACGGCTGCAAAATTTCCTTCTTCGGCCAATTTCACGAGATACCCTTGTCGGCTTATATCAGCGACACCTCGAGCCTCCGTAGGGGAACTCCTGGCCCAGTCATTGTCGATCGGAAGCTCGATGCCGATAGTAAGGCAGTTCCTGCAAAGTTTATCTAACGCATTCATATTGGTAATCCTGGAAAAGTGGGCCTAACGACAGAGAGAAAAAACCGTGCCGACCGCGTATTCTTCGACCGCACCTCATTGAGCGGCATAGCCATCACGAAATTTTTTTTTCTTATCTAAGGCGTAACTCAAGACCGCCAAAACAAAGGCACACACGACAACCGCAGCAGCGGCAACGGGTGTCGTTCCCACGCCACCACCAGAACTGACGATCTTCGCCCCAACGAACGAACTGAAAGCGATGCCAAAATTCGCCGCCGATATGTTGAGCGCTGAAGCTACATCTACTCCATTTGGCCGAAAGGTCTTCGCGAGATCGACAATATATAAATGCAGTCCAGGCACATTTGCGAATGAAAAAACTCCGACAAATGCGATATTTAATAGCAACAAATATGGATGCAGATCGGTTATATACAGGAGCGACAATAAAACCCCTTGAATTAGAAATAATGGAATTAAGATTTTTATCGGCGTGCGGTTGGAAAGATATCCTCCGACCATGTTCCCTATGATTACCGACACCCCGTACAATGACAATATCGGCCCCACAGTCCACGTAGGCATGTGCGCAACCTCAGTGATAATTTCCGAGAGAAACGTAATAGCAACGAATGTACCTCCATACCCAAAGAAATTCATAGCGAACCCAACAAGCAGCCTACCGCTACTGAGAACGGATAACTGCTCATGAATGCTCACATCTTCATCTGTGCGAACACCACCGGGAAGCCATCTTGCCATGCAGGCAACCGAAACCGCGCCGAGGAGCGTTACAAGCACAAACGTAGCTCTCCAGCCGGCACGTTGCGCAATGATTGTTCCTAACGGGACGCCTAGTGCTATGGCTATAGTAAGCCCCGAGAAAACCGTTGCTATGGCAGAGGCACGTTTGTTTGGTGGAACTAAATTTGCAGCGAACGTTGCCGCTGTGGCAAAAAAGACACCGTGCGCTGCTGAGGTTGCAATACGAATAACCAATAACGCCTCGAAGTTGCCCACCAGTGGTGCGAGCGCGTTCCCTGCGGTGAATAACGTCATCAAGCCCAACATCAGCTTCCGGCGATCCACTTTCTGACAAAAAGCGGTTAACACTGGGGCACTAATCCCAACGCCAAATGCGTATAAACTCACCAGAAGCGATGCAAGTGAGAGAGATACCTGGAGGGATTGTGAAATGACCGGTATCACTCCCACCAATACGAATTCACTGGTTCCGATCGCGAACGACGCCAGTGCCATTGCCAATAGTGCAAACTTCATCATTCTTCTCCGAGAGTATCTAAGAGACCGCAAAGGCAGTACTGGCTACTTCGACCTTTTGAAGGTATTAATGGACGTACTGGTTCGTCCTTTGCGATAGGTTGCGTATGTCATGCTACATCGACTGAGTTCCGTTGACTCGTGCCGCGTCGGCATAATTAAAGTGAATTGAGAGCAACACCGGAGTAATCCATGACTCAAGATATCGCGGAAATGCGTGTTTTCGTTGCAATAGTTGAAAATCTCAGTTTGTCCGAGGCTGCTAGGAAGCTTGGGCTTACGCCCTCTGCTGTCAGCAAGTCATTATCCAGGCTTGAGGCAAGACTAGGAGCTACTCTAGTCCATACATCTCCGAGAAAAATTTGGATAACAGAAATCGGGGCTTATTATTATGAGGAGTCCAAGAATATTCTAGATGACCTATGCGAACTCGACAAGAAAATACGAGGATATTCTTCTAGTTCTCCCGGGCAGACGATTAAGATCACGTCGAGCATACCTTTTGGACGTCTTTTACTATCACCGCTGCTCGCAGAATTTTGCAGAATTCATCAGCACGTTAATCTTGATATTTATCTAGATGACACTGTCGTAGATCTCGTAGAGGCTCAAGTCGATTTGGCAGTACGGGTGGGACCACTCCGCGATTCCACGTTAATTGCTCAACGGCTGCTAGATAGCCCTTACATTGTTGTCGCTTCGCCCGATTACTTACATAGGGAGGGATTCCCCGAGAAACCGACCGATCTTAATAACCATGATTGCATCGCTTATAATTTCAAAAGAAAAACGATGAGTTGGCCATTTCAAGTCGAGAAAAAAATATATCGCTTCATACCGACATCGCCTCGTCTTCGTGTGAACAATGGTGATTCTGCTCGGCAATTTGCATTGATGGGCGTAGGGATTACGCGGCTAGCCCGTTTTCACGTTGATGATGAAATAAGAGAAGGAAAACTTGTCGAATTGCTTTCCGAATTCAGAACAGAAATGGCTGAACAGGTAAATGTAGTGTATCACGGAAAACATAGACACAATCGTAACATTAAGTTATTAATAACATTCCTGAAGAATTCTCTTAATGAATCATCGCGGCACAAACAAAACACTCTCTAAATTATGAAATAATTCAAAACAATACTGAACTTCCTCTACCTCTATCCTTATCTCTTGCGACGTAATATCAGGTCTCGGAGCCTTTTTGGGGAAGCCACGGATGAACGTTTCTGCTGAGCATGAGGCTTCCCATGGCGATGTGGATCATGGCCTCTGCGACATCAATCCGCTATTCGTCGTCCTTCACGAGGAGAGGCCGGCGGACCCACGACTTCGACAACAGGATCATCTCGATGTAAGCACACGGGATGAACGCGGGCGAGATCCACGGCCATCTACTTGCAATCTATGGCCTGGAAGCGTCGCCGGGCCCAATCAGCGTCATCACCGACGCCGTGCTGGAGATGTGACGGGACGGCAGAACCAGTCGCTGGAGACAGTCTACCCAGTCGTGTTCTTCGATGCATTCCGGGTGAAGACCCGAGACGAGAGCGTGGTGCGCAACAAGGCGGTGCCCATTGCACTGGGCGTACCCGTCGACGGTACCAAGCAAGTCATCGACCTGTGGATCGAGCAGAACGAACGCGACAAATTCTGACTCCGTGTCATGAAAGAACTACACCATCGCGACCATGAGGATATCTTCGTCCTCATCGACGGGCTAAAAGGCTTCCTCGATGCCATCCGTACCGCCTTCTCCGAAACCCTAGAGCAGATCCCGTTCAGATGGAATCATCTGAACGGGTGAAGATGCTCGCAAAAACAAACAACCGGAACGTTTTTCGCGAACCGTTTTGAGCGGAAAACGCTCTAGTGCAGACTGTATCGTTCATCTGCTGCGCCATTCGCTGGATTTCATCGCCTCGAAAGACCGGAAGTCTGCGCCTATGGCATTGAAGGACATTCTATATCCACAAAATCTGTTTGGACCGGACATGATTTTAGTAATTGCGACCATGTCCGGTCTCGCATACGAAGATTTTATGCTTACGTATTATAAATATTCATACTGATATCAGGCTGAAAATATTCCACTCTCATCTCTTCAGCAAGGACTTCGTCTTTCGATGCCCTAAACGCCAGAAAATGAGGCGATTTTGTATGTCGGTCGAGGTCCGCTTGAGTCGCCCAATGTTCATAAAACATCCATGTAGCGGGGTTATCTGTGGAACGGTGCAGATCATATGTGATGCACCCGTCCTCAGCAAGAGTTGGTTTGATACCCGAACGAAGACGCTTCCCCAGCTCTTCCTCTTGTCCAGGCTTCGCGGTAAGTTGTGCTACCACCGTTACTATTCTCGTCATTTATGTTGTCCTTCTTGGAAAGAACTTCCAGGAACTATTGTTCTGGAAGATGTTGGGTTGTCCCTGGTGAGCACCTCTCATAGAACACCATCTATTCATGGAGAGAACGTGATTTCTTAATAATTTCCATAATGTGGAAAAAGACGGGAGCAGCGATAAAAACTCTCTGAATGGCACAAATACGTTGGTTTCTTGATACTACACGAAATACCAAAGCTACTTTCCGGTTACGATTTTCGTCTTAATCCCTTTAAACTATAAAAATCATGTAGGGAGATGTACTAAACTACTGAATTTAACGGCACAAGGATCAGAAAAACTAACGACTAAATTTGGAGAATATCTCTTACATTTGCATCTCATTGACAATTGCCAAAAAACTAGGTTTCAGTCGGGAAATATAGCACGGAAAGTGATCAATTTATTTTTTTATACATATTTTATTGAGGGGGCCATATGATATAAACCGCCATTAATTCGGCATTTGTAATGAGATAATCTTGGTTTAAATAATATTATACGCATAATTTCGCAAAATCAGGTATGTTGTTTCCGTAACGAGTCTAGTTATCAGATAATAATTCGCAACAAATTATTTTTTTTAAATCAGAAAGTATTCCAGTGCCATCCAAACACAATCTGTTTCAGCAAAATACTGATGAAAAGGGTATGAAAACTCTCCTTCGGCGATCTCTGAGCAGAATGGTTCAGAAGTTGTTGTGCCTGGTGCCAGTATATCTTGCTCGATAATTGAATTATATTTCTGGGAACGAAATTTTTGCATAATTCCGACTCCGTATAATTGAGTGTGTATTTCTAAGAAATCATGTTTGTCGTGAATTCCACAATGGCTTCCGGCAGACGCGAACCAAAAATTTGCATAAACAGTAAATAGGCGCGGACCAAGGTTTCCCTTTTGAGGCATTGTTATTATATCGAGATCAATTGGAATCGTTCCGATTTTTATTCGCGGCGACTTCCAAAGCTCGCCATAACCGTTTGTGGCGGGATCAAGTTTAAATTCTTTCCATCCTAACTGCTTAACGCAGCTCATTTTTTTTGGGATCACATCTAAATCTACTAATAACAAGTTGTTTCCTGTTAATCGGCTCCCGCGTTGGTAGTGGCGGGAAGAGAATGGCCTAAGCGCACTTGGAGGAGACCCTTCTGCGTAAGCCGTCTCTTCGCCTATATTAACGACAATCATTTGGTGATTCATGAGGAGTTCTTGCGCGCGCGCAGCGAATGACAACTTGATACCGTGGTCAGCAGAGATCTCTAACTGGTCATTTACCGTTCGAGACATTGTATATTCCCTTCATATTTGTCGAGAGATATTGCTAAATGTTGGGCTCTATATAATGCTCCATTGATACGCGATATGGTCCGCTGGCAGTTTCCCAAAATATTTTGCAATCGCAGCAACACACCGTGCCGAGGCGTTGCCGTCCCCATAGGGCTGTCCCAGATGAACGCGATCTCCTTGATTGTGTATCTCTACCAGCGCATCAGTGGCATTGTTCAAAATACTTTTCAGATCACGGCCAGTTAATTTCGCTACCCCCGTTGAGACGGCTTCAGGACGTTCGGTTACTGTCCTCAGGACCAGAGTTCGTATTCCAAGGGTAGGTCCCTCTTCTTCAGCGCCGCTACTATCCGAGATAATAAGGGAAGAATTATTGAGAAGATCTACGTATTCTGGATAGGAAAGCGGTTCAATGAGGAACACGTTTTCTAATCCTGAAAGCGCCGGAACAAAAGCCTCGCGAACGATGGGGTTTTTGTGGAGAGGAACAACTAAACTGACGTCGTTTAGCCTTGCAATTTCCCGTAGCGCGCTGGCGACTTCTGCCAAGTCATGCCAACCCTCGCGTCGGTGTGCGGAGGCTATTATTATTGGCTTTTGACGCGATACTATAAATTCGATTTGTTCCGAGCGCGGTGTTCTATTATTACTGATAAAATTCTGTAGTGCATCAACTACCGTATTTCCTGTCACAAATATAGCATCGCTGTGAATGCCCTCTCTTAGCAAGTTTGCTCTGGCGCCCTCCGTGGGAGCTAAATGTAGATTAGCTATTTGCCCGACTAATTTACGATTAGCCTCCTCGGGAAATGGAGATCCTGCATGGTGACTGCGAAGTCCAGCTTCGACATGGATCAGTGGTATCCTATTTTGAAATGCGTATATGGCGCCAGCAAGCGTGGATGCTGTGTCACCGTGAACTATAACTGCGTCAAGTTCTCCAGGTACTACAGTCGCGTCGAGACCTTCGAGAGCTCTCTGAGTAACCTGGGTGAGACTCTGTCCTGCTCGCATTATTCCGAGATTAATTTGGGGAATTATACCGAACGCCTCAAACGTCTCATCCGCCATCTCACGATGCTGCCCCGTCGCTATAATTCGAGGACAGAAATTTTTGTCTTCCTGCAGCGCCGCGTAAAGCGGTGCGCATTTTACGATTTCAGGCCGTGTTCCGATAATGAAAGCTATGTTGATCATTGGTCTCTCCGTTCTGCTTGATTACCTAGGTGCTCATCCAGGAACAGAACTGTGCCGACCAATACGGCACAAACCCACCCTACTCTGAAGAACGGAAGAATGTCAATTTTTATTGCGTACGGACCGGTATGGATATATTAAACGTAACCTCTCGCTTGAATGCTGAGGTTTTGATATGGCGATTATCCAATCGGTGAGTCGAGCTCTCGCAATCCTTGAATCACTCGCGACCCAAGATCAGGGCTTCAAACTCAGTGAACTTGCTGGCGCTCTGGAACTCGAAGTATCAACTTGTCATAATCTGCTAAAAACCTTAGTGACTCGCGGATATGTCATTCGAGATGGCGTTACACGGAATTATAAAATTGCAGGCAAGTTTGGCCAGCCTACTTCTTTAGGCATTCACGATCTTAATCTCCTAGAGGACATCGCATGTATAGCTCGGGATTACTCTCGAACACCGGGTTTTAACACATATATAGCCCTCCCGGAGCTACACTTAGTGCGCTATGCGAATTCCTTTGTCGACGGCCATAACGATCCGCGTAACACTGCGTTCTATAGTGAAAGTATAGGCATACATTCTGCGTCAGCCATATTATTTTTGGCTCACATACGGGTTATGAGATGTCATGCAGATCTACGAGGTCTTTTGTCGACACCGGCTGTGCAAGCACGCTTGGCTTCAGCTGAGGCGAAGGGTTACGCGTTGGATTTGGGATACTCCGTCGCAGATGTCCACGGGGTCGCATCACCCGTATGGCAGCACGGAGAAGTTGTCGCAGCTGTAGGTTTATACGGGTCTCGCCGTCTGTTAGACAGGAAGAAGCTAGAACAACATGGTTGGATTCTAATGCGGAGACTGCAAGAAATTGTGGGGAATAATATAAGATTACCGTCACGTCGGGACGGCGAGGTCGGTGATTAGTGATATTTGTACATGTAATTCTGCGGGAAGCAGCAGGCATTAACTAGCTAGATTTCAGCATCTGCGGAATAAGCGAAATTTATGGAATGAATTGCGCTGTTGTCAACGGGCGGCATGAGCCGGTGAATGGCTTAAAAGCAAGTCAGCAATGTTCTTTTTTGTCCCACGAAAATTTTTGTCATCCACGCTCTAGAGGTAGAAGGTCAGCTTAGATGCGCAAGTGACTTAATGTCGCAGGCTTTACATCCCGATCGCTATTATTCGCTTTTTTGAAAATTCCCACGCGATTGCCCCACTTCCCCGCGTTGTTCCGGAGACCGCCTTTCCGATTTGCTTGTCAATCGCTGGCGTCCATGGAACTAACTGAAACCCCAGTCCGTTGTCGATCATCGCGTATCGTCCCGACGCTAGAGTGATGCGCTGACGATAAACACCAGCCACGTTGTCACCCGGCGCAACGGGATCGAACGGCCTTCCTTCCTGCCGCGCGAGTTTCTCCCCGGCAGCCCTCAGCTCGCGCTCTCGAAGCGTGGACAGCAAACCCCGCTCGAACCTGACACGTTCCCCGTCCCGCTGCGCGAGCCCTTCCCGCACGAGATGATCCGCACGTCGACGCATCGCGTCCCGCACCTCCGCCCCGAAGCCGCCACCCAGTTCTGGCGGTTCGTTGGCCAAGGCCTGTCTGTCCAGCCATGTGGCCCCCTGCGCCTCTACCTGCTGCTCCAGCGTGAAGTCCGACCGCACCGCCAGCGCGATCCGACTTCGCCCTTTCGCGTCCTCGAACCGGCGCAGTTCGAGGATCGCTCCCATCGGTGCGTCGGTGGTCGCTTCCAGGCTGGGAAGATGCACATGATGGGTTCGTCCGTCGATCCCGTCTACTACCGCAAAGGCCGTGCCCTTCAACTCGTCATCAAGCCCGCGCCCGACCAGTCTGCCGAGGACAGGATGCTCCGCTTCGTCGCTCGCCAGCACCCACGACGCTTGCGGTCGTTCCACACCCTGTTCGGCAAGGCCACGATGAATCCGTTTGATGATGTCGTTGCGTTGCCCCATTTCACGCAATGTCGCCTCGGCGTGCTCCTCCAGCGCCCAGCGGCCCAGTTCGATCTGCCGCGCCAGCCCCAGTCCTTCCAGGCGCCGGAGACGGCCGACCTTGAGCACCTCGAACGTGTCGGGCCGCCGATCCGGTGAGGGGCGCATATCAATGAGTCCATGTTCACCCGCATCGCGCTGAAGCTGCCGATCGAGTTGCGTCCAGCGGTCGGCCTCGACCTGGCGCTCAACGGCGCGCCGAATCTCCACATCGTTGCGCAGACCGAGTTCGCGGGTCACGAGTTCCTGCGCACGACCCCGCATGCCTTCCCGGATGTAATCGCGCGCGATCACCAGGTCCTCGCCGTCTTGGGCCTTGCCCCGCACGATGACATGAATGTGGGGATGCTCAGTGTTCCAGTGATCGACGGCCACCCAGTCGAGCTTCGTGCCAAGATCGTGCTCAGCCTGCGTCATCAGGTCGCGCGTGAAGCGCTTCAGATCCTGCATCTCCACGGCATCATCCGGGGAAACGATGAAGCGGAAATGATGACGATCATCGGCGCACCGCTCGGCGAAAGCTTTGGGATCGACCTCGTCCTGCTCGGGGCCGAACAGCTTCGCCTTCTCGCCATCCTGTGTCACACCCTCGCGCCGCAGATACCGGAGATGCGGAGTCAGTGGTGCTGCGCGCGGTCCATGCTTCACAACGCGCGCCTTGATCACCACCCCGCGTGAGCGACTGGTGAGGAAACGGTTGGCATGCGCGCTCGCCACACGGCCGCGCCCGAAGGTCGAGCGACCACCACCGCCCTGCCTCCCTCGTCCCATGCCCCCCGCCCGCTGAGTGGCCGCCAGCGCCTGGGCAATGAAGGGCCGTGCCCGCTGGGTGCCGGGCGAGCGGATGCGACCCGGTCGAACCCGGAAATCGTCGTCTTTTGTCATGGAAATCCCCGCGAGGTGCGCAAAATGGCCGGAAACCGCCAGAAACGGGGAGAAGCAGGCTTCAGAGCGGCCCGCACCTCGCAGAGGGGGCCAGAAATCCGCAGAAATTCGCCACAAAACCACCCCCAACCGAGACGCACATCGCGGCTTTTATCCTGCCTATACGCAACCCCCTCCCCCAGCGTCCTTCTGTGCCCATCCAAACCCGGACGTAGCAACGAGGCAGGAGCCAGCATGCACCATGCCGTCATGGTCCATCCCTCCAGCCGACCGAAACGAAGAGATCCGATGGTGAAGCTGGTGGGACAAGGCTCACACCGGTCGTCATCGTCCCACTCGTTGAAGCCCGCACAGGACCGACGAACAGCTTCTCACTGGGAATGTGCGAGACTGGCGAAGCCTCCGGCAGTTGACGAAGAAATGTCGAAACAGCGTTGTCCCCCATCCGCCGTGCGACCGCAGTCACGTAAGCCCGCGTCTCGTCGGGCAGCGGTCGACCGGTCGCCAGATGCTCGTCATAGCGTCCGGGACCGGCGTTATAGGCGGCCAGAAACCCGGCGTCCCCGTAGCGGTCGTGCAGCCAGCGCAGATAGGCGGCGCCGGCGACGATGTTGTCGTGCGGGTCGAACGGATCGGCGCCGAGATTGAGGGTATGGCGCAGGTCACGCCACGTGCCGGGCATGATCTGCATCAGCCCCATAGCGCCCGCCGACGATATGGCATGCCGATCGCCGCCGCTCTCGATGCGCAGCACGCCGCGGATCCATGACGGCGGGATAGCAGCCTGACGGGCCGCCTCCCGCACCAGCGCGTCGAAATCCTGTGCATGCCCCGGAACCGGCGAGAGCGCCAGCGCGAGCCCGAACCGGGCGACCGTCAGGGCGCCCCATCGACAGTAAACCGTTCTCGACATCACAAATCCTCCGGCATGAGCATGTCCAGCGGTGAATCATCCGGGTGACGTTTCGGCGGCGAGAGGGAGAGTTGTGGCAGGACGAAGTTCCGTCGCCACGACTCCCATGCCCGGGTCACCGCTCCGGTGCCGGGGTAGAGATCGTCCAGCGCGTCATCCGGATGGGCGCCCAGCAACTCGAACGCCCAGTGACACACGGCGTCGGGTTTGGCGCCGGTCAGTCCGCGACGCAGGGTGATGCTCTCCTGAATCCAGTCCCGCATCACCAGGCGACGGCTGACGACAGGACGCCGCGCCGCCTTGATGATGACCGGCTCCCACGCATAGGCGACCGGAACATTGCGCTTGAAGGCGGCGAAGCCCTTGACCCACACCATCCAGCGCGCGCCGGTGTCCATGACGAGCGGCGCCAGCGTGGCGATCGACGCCGGTGTCGCGGCGGCATGCAGCACCCAGCCGTCATAGGTCGCGTCGAGGTGCCGCACGAGTGCCGCGTGATCGACCTCGCCCGCGTAGTCCGGCTGTCCGCGATAGAGGTGGGCGCAGTTCACGTAGGGCGGGTCGGCATAGCCGAGCCGGAGACGGACGCGCGTCATTCCCGGCCTCCCTGACGCTTGGCGGCGCGCGTCCAGACGAGGTTCCAGACACGACCGCCGCGACCGGCCTGAAACAGGGTGGCGCGGATCGGCTGGGCGAGCGACGGATCGTCCAACAGCACCACGACGTATTCGCCGGCGCGTTCCCCGGTGCGGGTCCAGCCTGCCCCTATCTCGGGCGCCTCGGCGTTGTCACCGAGATGGATGCGATAGTCGGGCGCGTTCTCCGCGTCCGTGTTCTCGGCTCGCGCGAAGGTCAGTTCCGCGTCGAGGGAGAGTGTGCGCAGGCGGCCGGCGAAGCCGCTCGCCGTGCGCGTGAAGACACCGATGTGGGTCATGGGTTGAGAGCTTTCGTGTCAGGGATTGTGAAAAGGTCTGGCGACGTCACGACGTCACTCGAGCGGCGGCTCGGGCGGCCGCTGAACCGCTGGACGCACCAGCATCGTGGGGAACCGTGGTCGCGGGTCCGGCAGATCCGGAAGCGCTGCGAACTGCGGAGGCGGTGGCTCTGCCTCGCCCGTGCGCAGGTAGACAGGGGTGGCACGACCGATCACGGTGTCGGCCGACAGGACACCGAAATAGCGTCCGTCGAGACTGGCCGGGACCGCCGAGTTCATGACGAAGACCTGCCCCGGCGCGAGATGACGGCACCCTCGCCACCCGGGTAGCGGACGCCCCCGATGGTCAACGGCTTTGGCCTCTCCGACCGTCTTCCCGTCGATGGTGACACGCAGGCCGACACGACAGACGGTCTGACCGGCGAGTGCTGCAACCGGCTTGAGCAGCGGCACGCCGAAGGGCAGATAGCCGCGCGTCGCCAGCAGCGTCGCGTCGCGCTCGGGCAGATGCAGCGCCACGATGTCGCCGACGCGCAGAGCGGCCGTCGGCGTGACCCGATACAGCCCGACCGGCACGCTGGCGGTGGCGTTCCACATCCAGTGTGGCGTGGGCGAGATACCGATCGTCGCCAGTGTCGTGAGTGCTGCGAAATAGGTGGTGAACAACCAGCCGCGCCGGGTCATGACGCGGTTCTCCGCCATAGCCACGCCTCATGGCGGGCGCGGCAGTAAAGAGGGGGCGGCAGCCCGGCCCGCAGTCGCGCGTCGAGATCGCGCCAGTAGTCCGGGCAGACAGTGCGCGGGTCAAACGGCTGCCGTTCGATGCGAGTGATAGCATCGAGCACCGCGCGAACCGGCCCGTCGCCGGTCTGACGCAGCAGCCTGTCGGCAGCGCCCGTGATCCATGGCAGAACGGCGCATGGCTCGCCCGGCGGCATGGCTCGCACAATGTCGATGGACACCGTGACGGCGCCCGTGTCGCTGGCAAGCCAGCGCATCAGGGCAAACACATCGCCTGCTGCGAAACTCACGCGGCGCCTGTGGCGATCAATTCTGACGCTGGTCTCGGGGATGCCGAAACGCAGCCAGTGTTCGATGCGGGTCTCGATCCAGACCAGATCGAGCTGCGCACCGGTAGGAGCGCGAAGATCGTTCATGACGGTTCTCCGACGGGAAAGGGAAGGATGGTGGCAAGGCGATCGCGGGCGCGCCGCGCCATGTCCGGGTCGATTTCGCAACCGACATAGCGGCGGCCGGCCAGCCGGCAGGCGACGCCGGCCGCGCCGGACCCGGCGAACCAGTCGCCGACGAGGCCGTCAGGCGGGCAGCTCACGCGCACCAGCAGGTCGAGCAGCGGCACCGGCTTTTCGGTGGGGTGGATGGCACGACCATGAACGTTGCGGAAACGCTGCACGGAGCGGGCGAGACGCGGGCCGCCGTCGAGGCTGCGATAGGTGCATGCCGCGATGGCGCCGGTGTGCGGCGGCCGGTGCTTACGGCGCACCGTCCGCGCCCGGGCGTCGTCCGTGGTAGCCACTTCGTTGTAGATGTCCTGCCATCGGGCGGTCGCGGGATAGAACTGCACGATCAGTTCGTGAACACGCCGGAAGCGGTCAGCGTGAAACACGCTGCCGTTCTGCTTCTCCCAGACGATTTCCTGCGCGTGCCGCAGCCGGGCGACCCGGAAGTCCGTCTCGGTCGCCATGAAGCTGCGCAGGGAACCGAACACCCACAGCGAACCGGACGGCGTCAGGGCTTGTGCTGCCAGCGGCAGCCAGCCCTCGACCCGCCGATCCCACGACAGGGAGGTCTCGCCGTAGGGCGGGTCGGCAAGGATCAGGTCATACGGTCCCTGCGCCGGCATGAGGTCGCGGCAGTCGCCGCAGAGCAGCGTCATGGCGATGTCTCCGCAGCGCCCTGCCCGCGTCGTCCGCTCAATTGGCGGCCACGGCTCTGACGAGGTGGAACAGGAGACGGGAAAAACGGACCGTTCCCGATATTGGTTCGGCGTATGTCGCAGCCCTGCGGCACGAAGAAGATCGCACGCCATGGGCCATGCATAGGGTCGCGCGCGGTACACATGTACAAAGAGAGTCTATTTAGACTCTTTAGAGAGAGACGATTTGTCATTGTTTTGCAGTCCCTTATCGATGGTTTTCGCACGCGATAGGCGTGGATTCACTGGTCGATAGGCGTGTCCGCACAAAATTATCGACAGGGATATCAACAGACTTATCCACAGACGCATCGGGAGCGGGCCTCAGGCGCACCCGTTCCGGCCAGTTCAGATCGGATAGTTCGATGCGATAACCGGGAAGCGGGTTGCTGCGGGCTATGCGCCGGAGGATCGCCACGAACGCTGTGAGCGTCTGGGTAATTCCTGTCTTGCGGTGCAGATGGGCGACCTCAAAAACCCAGCCGTCACGTTGCCGCCCGGCATGGCGGCGTGCGATCAGGTAGAGCAGTCGTTCGAGACCGCTGGTGAGGGTAAAATACGCCGGGTCAAGCGCGAGCACGGCCCTTGGCGTGAGAACCGCTTCGCGCACCCAGCCGGCGAGACGGATCTGGACGAAGCCGGCGGAGATCCGCCAGTCTTCGATCCACGGCGCGCCGGTCTGCTCATCAGTCCATTCTGACGCGCTCATGACGACATTGGTCCGGCTGAGGCGTTCGAGCCCGTCTGGCAGACGCTCGTAATACCCACCCGAAACGCAGCGCCCCGGAAAGCCGAGGATCTCATACCGTGTGGCCTGAAGGACTGTCGGGATCGGGGCGCCGCAACGCTGCGCCGCGATCATCGTCGATGTTGCCCAGATCAGGATGTCAGCGTCCCATATGGTCGCAAGCGCCATCGGAGACGAAACGAGGATGTTCTGACTGCCCTGCCTGAAGCGCAGCGGGGCGTGACGGCGTCCCTTCCCCAGCGCAAAGAACGCGTTGGACATGAAGAGACGGGGCATGCAGGGGGTCATGATCGCCCCTTTCCGCGCCGTGCGACACCCGCGCGCATGAGGATGTAATTTTTAGAGAAAATAGACTTTGAAAGGCCGTTTTCGACCCATGTTTTCAGATCTCCAGTTGTATAGGTGACGCGGTTACCGAGCTTGTAGAAGACAGGACCACCGCCAATTGTGCGGTATCGTTCAAGTGTTCTTGGTGAAATACCGAGCCATTCAGCAGCCTGTGGGGTCCGCAGATGCCGGGCCGGTCTCGGTTGGGGCCTTTTCCTGACCATGACTATTCTCCACTGAAACAGGACGTGGCGTAACGCCGCGTACCGGGGCGGAGACTGGCGAAAAAAAAGGCCGGGGGTGGTGGACGAAAACAGGGGGCTCCCAAGGAATCGTCCACCCCATCAGCACGGCAGACAGACTATGTTCAGTGGGCGCCGCGTCGCGTTTACTGGCGAGGCGAATCAGAACACCTTATGGAGAAGACGGTTGTTTTCAGCAGGGAGTGTGCGATGTCGTCTGCGGAAATGCACGACGACCATATTGCAGCAAGGCGAGGTATTCGCCGGCGGCAAGTTGCTCCCCAAGCGTCAGCAGGCGTTCGACGCGGGCACGCTGGTGAACGTCTTTCCACAGAGAGCCGCTCAGAGACTTCACTTCGGGGTCCGTCAGGGCCGCGATGTCACGCGCCGTGGCGCCGGAACGTTTGGCGGTGAGCGCCTGCAAGGCGTGGGCAAGACGCCTGATTCTATAGCGTGTGGGGCGAAAGACGTTGGGCAACGGACCGCTCCTCCTGCCATACAGATGCTCGATGAAGCGACGCAAATGATGAAGACGTACCCAACAGGATTCATCAAGAGGAATCACGACAGCGGGTCTGCCGTGGCAGTCATCGGCGATCCATAACCGCAGCGGTCCGGCCCGATCTCCCATGATGACGTGAAGGCCGTCATCGGCGGTTGCGGCATGAATGTGTGGTGTCAGGATCAGGGGTGTAAATGTGGCGGCTGTGTAGATTTCAGGGGCGCGGACCAGCGCGATGATGGCAGAGAGAGCCTCCGCCGCCCAAAGCGCAGGGGCAGCCCACGCAGGGATGGACGGGTCAACAGGGAAATCGGAGGCCCCACTGACGTGCAAAAGCATCGAGATTGCGCTGGCGGACCGTCTCGTCTGAGTCGGAGAGTCCGGTAAATGCATGGTATCCACGCACATAATCCTGATTCAGGGAGAGGAACTCCTGCGCAAAATCAGGGAGGTCGAGCGTGAACGCCCTGTCCAGAAATCCGGGACTATACCAATCGGGTCGTGTCTCCATCGTCGGTCAATCTCCTGTCATCACGTGGACGCGTCATCCAAAGATCAATCACAAGCAGCATCTGATCGGTTCGTGTCGGCAAACGTCCGTTGCGCCCGAACAGCGCCAGGGACGCGCTAATTGCGTCGAGAAGGGAATGTTCCGGTCACAAGATCAGCGTCAGGGGCAAGCCGCGCAAAAGAGGCCGCCCCGACGACAGCGGCACCCAACACTCCGAGGATGATCCGCATGAGCGGAGAAGAAATGCCGATCTCGGCCAATCCAGTTGTGGCGAAGTATCCCGCAACAGAGGCCGGAAAACAGAAGGCAAGCACGACGGCAAGTCTGATTTCGGGACGCCGGGCCGTCGTCAGCGCTACCCGAAATAGCCATAGTACGAGACTACCAGCAATAATGGCAGGAAGAACGGCCGCCAATCCGGCACCCATGCGATATGTCCAGAAGAAGACGATCAGTCCCGCCATTGTGGGCACGACAATGGATACAAGGCTAAAGAAGACCCAACAGAGCAGTGCGATCCCCAAGACCCACGAGATGAGCCCGATGACAATCATCTCCACCTCCGGCAAACAGTACGGGACATTATAATACGTACTGTTCTGTAGTTATTCCAGAAAAAAAGACGTACCCGATATGATCTGGCGGGGATGTTTTGCTCAAACAGGCTTACCAGAAGTGTTCCCCGCCTACATGCATGGGACTGCCGTTCCGCCCGGCTCATTCGTCCGAGCGCCGGTGCGTCGCTGCGATCTGCGCCATGGCATGCTCCAGTTCGCGCTCGATCTGCTGGCGCTCGCGACGGCTCAGGTGAAAGCTGGTCAGTTCGGCGCGCAGCATCTGGATGTGGCCGTGGTGCGTGGTCATCGTCCTGCTCCTTTCGTTTCTTGAAGACAGGCCGCCGGCTCATGCCGGGGTGGACCGGGTCAGGGATCGCCGCAGGCGACCGGCTCGCCGGCGCGTGGGGGAGCCGATTTTGTTCGGCGCGCCCGCAGGGGTGCGTCGGGCAAAATTGGGGGGACCACGCGTCCTTGACGCGGTTTGCCCTCGCGCATGGTACAATGGGAAGGCTGAGGGAAAGCCTCGTGTTCCTCTTGCGTCTCACGTCGGGCGACCAGCGCTGCCGCCCGCGCCCGGAAGAGCACGTGGGAAAAGAAGTGCCGGAAGGCCCCGCCCGGGAAGACCGGGCGGGGTTGGTGGTGGGGAGCTTACTCCCCGTTCCGGCTGCGGGGCCGGGTCCAGATGAGGGTGTAGCCTTCCCCTTCCTCGTCGGTGAACAGGTTGGCGAAGATCGGGGCGGCGAAGGAGGGATCGTCCAGCTTCAGGCTCAGATAGGTGCGGCCTTCGTTGGAGCGGCGGGTCCATGCGGCGCCGAGTTCAACCCGTCCAAGGTAGACGCGGTAGTTGGGGGCGTTGTCGTTGGCCCGGTTGGTTTCCGCCACCAGGCGGACGTTGCGGGCCTGCAGGGCCAGGGTGACGATCTCGCCTTCGAAGCCTTCGCCCACCTTCTTGAAGGAACCGATGTTAGCCATTGTCGTATCTCCATGCTGTTATCGGGCCGCGACCACCGTGGCCTCGATGGCGATCGACCAGCCGGAGGCGAGCGGCAGAGCACCCTTCAGGGCCGAAGCGCAGCGGAGGACGGCAGGGCCGGAACTTTCTTGTCTCGCGAGGAATGACGGCGCAGCCGTCAGGGGAAGAAAGTTCTGGAACGCCGTTGCGGCCAGCCGATCGAGGCGCAGCCGGTCTTCGGCTAGATCAGCCATCCGACAGAGGCCATGGTGTGCGGACCCGCCAGCCCCATGGAGAGACGATGCCGGCATGACCGGTCCGACAGGTGGGGAACGTGCGACATAGGAGGATATCGCGCTCGCCCGGTGCGACCGTCTTACCTGCTGTTGGCGCGGATCGCGGCTAGAGACACCCGCCCCTATCTGCCGCGTCCCTGCTACAAACGGTTCGAGCCGCATTCTATGGACCCGTCGTTTCAACGAAGGCTGGGCAGCCAGTTGTCCGCTGGACGATCCCTGCTTCGCCACTGCAGTTTCGACCTGTTCACCGACGCGGAAGGGGACCACCGCCTCCCTCATCCATCGTCCCCGCAGCCGGAACGGGGAAAAGTTCTTCCCTCCTCCAGTCCGGCGTGAGGGGTGGGGCAGTCCGGCTTAATCTCCTTCAGTGTGGAAACAGGTTGCGAAGGCGCACTTTATCGAAGTCATATGTTGATATATCTCTATTTTGCATTTCTACATTGTGCGATCGACTCAATGCTTTCGTATAGAAAAGAGGAACTCGTTATCATGAAGGCCGGTCTTTTCGTTCTTCCCATTTTTTCTGGATTTATGCTGGCCAATATATCTGCGGCGAGTGCTCAGAGCGTATCGTCCTGTTCTGTCGATGCTGTAAACGAGATCGGAAAGAACAGGAGCGCGGAGGATCTGGACAAAGAATTCAAGGCACATACCTGCTATTCCGGACATCGGATTGAAATCAAAAAAATTCAGCCAGTTCCCGAAATAGGCACGGGTCGAGTATCGGGAGATGGCGACTATTATCGGCGTCTTCTTTGCGAAGAGGGGAAACCATTTCATATCGACGGTGCCTATAGCGGCGTTCAGAGCATCTCCTGCATTTATAAAAGCATATCGAAAGAATAAACTCTTCTCACCACGGATGTTGATATACCCTTCTTGGAGAACGATGGCGCTCACGCGCCACTGTCCTTGCGGAACCGCCAGACCGGGATACCCATCTGTTTGGCCTTGTCGGCCAGATTGTCCTGAATGCCCGATCCGGGGAATACCATGACCCCGATTGGCAGGACTTTCAGCAGAGCGTCGTTACGCCGGAACGGGGCGGCCTTGCCGTGCCGGTTCCAGTCCGGTTTGAAGGCGATCTGCGCCACCTGCCGATGATCGGCCCACCGGGAGGCGATGAATTCCGCCCCCTTCGGTGAACCGCCGTGCAGCAGCACCATGTCGGGATGCTTCTCCCGCACCTTGTCCAGCCGGTTCCAGATCAGGTGATGGTCCTCGTAATCGAGCCCGCCAGTGACCGCGACCTTGGGTCCGGGAGGCACGAGCAGTTCGGTTTCGGCCTTGCGGCGGGCGTTGAGGAAATCGCGGCTGTCGATCATGGATGCCGTCAGGGTGCTGCGGCTGACCAGCGAACCGGAGCGCGGTCGCCAGGGCGACATGGTCAGGCGTTCGAACTGGTCGCAGGCGAGGGCGCGGAAGATCTCGTAGGCGTTGCGTCGCTCCAGCAGGGTCAGGCCCTCGGCGATGAGACGTTCCAGTTCCACCGAGCGGATCTCGCTGCCATCCTGTTCCTGCTGGCTGCGCTTCTGCGCTGCCTCGTTGCGATCGAGATCCCGTTCGACCTGCCCGACCATGCGGTGAAAGACGTTGACCGTGGACCAGAGCAGCGGTTCGAGATCGGGTTCCAGCCTTGTGTCGGTCAGCGTGGCTGACAGGGCATCGAAGATGTCGGCGACCGCGCCACCGATGCGGGGTGCTTCGGGCAATGGCCGCGGGTCCGGCTCATCCTCGAAGGGACGGTGGCCGTAAAGCTGGAGTTCCGCCAGCACATGGGCGGTTGAAGAGGTGGCGTGGGCGGGTTCGAAATCGTCCTGTGTGCGGGTCATGGGTCTGTCCTCCGGTTCTGGCCGCGCCACTCGCGGCCTTTCCGGGGGCGGATAGCGGCAGACGAAGGCCGGGCCGGAACCGCGCAACGCGCGGCCGGAACGCAGTGAAGGATGGCAGGGAGACGGCTATTTTGTTTCGCGATGCAAAGCGCGGACGCAGTCCCGCGCGGCGGAAAATAGCCGGCTCCGCCATTGCAGGCCCGGCCTGGCTGACGCCCGCTCCCCCTCTTAAAAGGCCCGCGGGCGTGCCCCACCCGGAAGCAAGGCAGGACAGCCCCGCACGACAAGGAAAAACGATGCCCCCACACCCCCTTCCCGGCCCGCCTCAGTGCGCGACGGGTTGCAGGAACCGCGCCACGTCCTGCGGGGCAAGCTGGGGATGCAGGATCGCCCGCATCGCCCCGCGCCCGAGATAGCGCAGATCATCGTTGAAATCCGCCAGACGCGGTGACAGCACAAGGCACTCGATCCCGGCCTCCTGCGTCCGGGCGAGCAGGGTCGTCACCGCATGGTCGCCGGCCGGGTCGTCATCGCGCAGCACGTAGAGGCGGCGCAGGGCAGGCGGAAACGCCATGGCGGCGAGATGCGCCGAGGACAGGCAGGCGGCCAGTGGCAGATCGGGCATGACCTCGCGGAGCGACAGCACCGTTTCGATCCCCTCGCCTGCCGCCAGAGCGTCAGAGGCTGCGCCAAAACGCACGGCATGGCCGAGCAGATCGCCCATCGCCCGACGGGGTATGGCGACAGGCGCCTTGCCGCGTCCATCGCACGCCAGCCAGGTGCGATGAACGCCGGTGACGCGACCTCCGAGATCGGTGACGGCGGCGATCATCGCGGGCCAGGTCTCGGGCGGACTGTCGGCATCAGCGCGATAGTAGCAGTCGGGGTGAAAACGCAGGGCAGCCAAAGGGGAACAGCGCGTCAGATCGCGTCCCCGCAGATAGACAGCCGCGACACCGGACAGGGGCCGGCTGGCATCCCACAGGCGGCGTGCGGCGTCCGTGCTGCTGCCTCCCGTCCCGGGCCGGTGCGACGGGGACGTTCGCGGGCGATCCGCCGCCCGGTCAGGTTCAGGCTGAGGCAGCGCCAGAAAGCTGCGCGCCTCGTCAGCAACGTCGCGGAATTCGATCAGACCGAGGCAATCACGGATCAGGTCGAGCAGATCGCCGAACGCACCGGTGCTGGCATCCGTCCAGCGCCCGGCGGCCCCGCGCCCTTCCGAAGGGCCATGCAGGCGGACATAAAGCGAGCGGCCGGGGGTGTTACGAACATCGCCGACCAGCCAGTAATTGCCATGCCGTCGCCCGGCCGAGAGGTAATGACGGCACACCGCCTCGGCGTTCTCCGCCAGACGGCGTGACAGGTCCCGTGCATCATGCTCCGCCATCATGCCGCCTCCCTTTCCGTCACGCGCTCAATCGGCCAGGTTTCGAAGAGCCGTTCCAGAACCTTATCGCCCGCCTCATCGACCGGCACGAAAAACCGCAATGTCCACGAGATGATTTCCGAAAACAGGCCATAAGCCCGCAAACGTTCCCGCATCCCTTCGGTAAAGCCGGTCAGTTCGATCCGCGCCCGTCCCATCACCCGCACCCGCCGCACCTGCATGCGTTCGGCCAGATGCAGGACCGTTCCATCGTCCAGCATAGCCCTGCGTGCGTCCTGCCCGGATAGCGACAGACTGCCGGTCACTCCGGCACTGGTGGCCCATGCCACAGGTACGCGCCGGCCGAGCACGCGTTCGCCGTCACCGGTCTGCAGCCGATAGACCCGTGCATGATCTGTCGGCAGACGTTTCCAGACCGGCAACAGCAGCCCCGTCACCATATGGAACTCGGTCTCGACGAATTCATCGACCGTACGCAGATCCGCCTCCCACAAAGCCGCGAAAGTGGCCTCATCCACAGCCTTCCAGTGGCTCGCCGCGAAGGCGTCACGCGAGAGGATCTGCGTGTCCATGGACCTGACCAGGCGGACGCGCCATTCGAATTCCCCGTCTTCGGTCACCAGGCCGGGTGCCGGAACACGCACCGCGACCCGCCCCGACTGGGTATTGCGCACAAGACCGGACTCCCGCTCCCGTCCCAGAGCCAGTGCTTGCGAGAGCGTAACGGGTTCCGAGCGCCGACGTTCCCGGATGGTCAGCAATTCCGTGTCCGCACCGGTTTCGGCATGGGTGTGGATGGTCTGGCGCGCGAGAATGGTGAAACTGTCCGCACGCAGGGTTTCCAGCCCCGCATCATAAACACCAGCCGCCACCGCCGCCTCGACACGTCCAGCCAGCAGATCCTCGAATGTCGCGAACAGCAGGTTCTGCAACGCCACCGGCAGGGCGAGCATCCGGTTGAGGAACGTGGAAATCGGTGGAAGCTTGTCTTTCAGGCCCGTATCATCGACCAGAGACAGACCCGTCGCATCCTCGAATTGCGCCAGTGTGCAGCCTTCGACCTTCTCCCGGGCGAGAAGACGGTAGAACTGCCGCAGCGCATCGCGCGCATAAGGACTTTCGAGGTTGTCTTCCGGGCGGAACAGCCCCTGCCCGCCCGTCTGACGCTGGCCCCGGGTCATGGCGCCCAGCGTGTCCAGCCGGCGGGCGATGGTGGAGAGAAAGCGTTTTTCCGCCTTCACGTCCGTGGCAATCGGCCGGAACAGAGGCGGCTGCGCCTGATTGGTCCGGTTGGTGCGACCCAGCCCCTGAATGGCGGCGTCCGCCTTCCAGCCGGGTTCCAGCAGGTAATGCACCCGCAAACGGCGGTTCGCAGCGGAAAGCTCGGCGTGATAGGACCGGCCGGTACCTCCGGCATCCGAGAAGACCAGAATGCGCTTGGCATCATCCATAAACGCCTGCGTCTCGATCAGGCTGGCGGCGGCGGGTCGGCTTTCCACGGCAAGCCGATCCCCCTTGCGCACCACGCGCCGCGAGCGGCCGGTCACCTCGGCAACGGCATCGGTGCCAAAATGCTGGATGATCTGATCGAGCGCGCCAGGCAGTGCCGGGAGCGCTGCAAGCTGTTCGATCATCGCATCCCGCCGGGCCACGGCCTCACGGCTCAGGACAGGCCTGCCGTCGTGAAAGACCGGCCGTGAATACACATGATCCGACCCGTCGCTATAGGGTTCATAAAGCTGGACCGGGAAAGAATGTTCCAGATACCCAAGAACGTATTCGCGCGGCGTCACATCGATCCGCAGGTCATTCCAGTCTTCCGGCGAGATCTCGGCCAGCCGCCGTTCGGTCAGGGCCTCCCCCGTGGAGACAAGCTGGATGACGGCCGCATGGCCCTCGTCCAGATCGCGCTCGATTGCGCGGATCAGGGTCACGGTTTTCATGGCCGTGATCAGATGGTTGAAAAACCGCTGTTTCGTGCTCTCGAAGGCCGAGCGGGCGGCAGCCTTGGCCTGCCGGTTCAGCGTGCCGTCCGTTCCGGTGATGTTGGCCGCCTGCATGGCGGCGTCGAGATTGTTGTGGATGACCATAAACGCCTGGGCGAAGGCGTCATAGATGCGGATCTGTTCTGGCGTAAGCTGATGCTCGACCAGTTCATATTCGACGCCATCATAGGAGAGCGACCGGGCGGTATAGAGTCCCATGGCCTTGAGGTCGCGCGCCAGGACCTCCATGGCCGCCACACCGCCGGCCTCGATGGCGGCAATGAAATCGGCCCGTGTGACGAAGGGGAAATCCTCCCCGCCCCAGAGGCCCAGACGCTGGGCATAGGCCAGATTATGGACCGAGGTCGCACCCGTGGCGGAGACATAGACCACCCGCGCATCCGGCAGGGCATGTTGCAGGCGCAGTCCGGCACGCCCCTGCAAGGAGGCTTCCTGATCGCCCCGCTCTCCCTTGCTGCCAGCGGCGTTCTGCATGGAATGCGCTTCATCGAAGATGATGACCCCGTCGAAATCAGCCCCGAGCCACTCGACGATCTGCTGGACGCGGGAGGCTTTCGCGCCGCGCTCTTCGGTCCGGAGCGTGGCATAGGTGGTGAACAGGATGCCCTCGGTCAGACGGATAGCGATGCCCTGCGAAAAACGCGACTGGGGTGTGACCAGCAGCCGTTCCATTCTCAATGCCGACCAGTCGCGCTGCGCGTCTTCGAGGAGTTTGTCCGACTTCGACACCCAGACCGCGCGCCTGCGGCCGTTAAGCCAGTTGTCGAGAATGATACCCGCGACCTGGCGGCCCTTTCCGGTGCCGGTGCCATCGCCAAGGAACCAGCCGCGGCGGAACCGGACACCATCGGGATCGTCCTCACCGACACGGGTGAGGATGTCCCATGTCTGATCGGCTTTCCACCGACCTGCCAGAAAGCGATCATGGGCCTGGCCAGCATAGATGACGGATTCCAGTTGAGCGTCGGAGAGCAGGCCGTCATGGATGACGGCGTCAGGGAGGGTTGGCTTGTGGGAAGGCCCGGGCGGGCGCACCGAGGCCATGGCGGCCGACTGGACCAGTTTAGTGGGATGCGACCGGGCGCCGGGAATTGCGATGGTCTGGAGACGATAATCCTCATAAAGAGTATCAGATAGACGTGTCGCCGCAGTTTCATGCTTATCCGGCGGCAGGATGTCATACGACAAAAGTGCGCCCTGCATCTCAGAGACCGTCCTGTGACCCGCGGCGGCCTTGCGCCCGAGATAGCCGCGCACAGTGCGGGACAAGGAAAGAGCAGCAGAGCGTGACACTGGCGACGATTGGCGGGTCTGCGGCTGACGGGACGGCAGATCACCGGCGATCCAGCCCAGCAGGGTCGAAACATCCGGGGCCGTGCCGTGGGCCGCAACGAAGTGCGATGGCTCGGAAGCAGGTGTGCGATCGAACACCAGAAGCCGCGTTTCAACGCTCGTGCCATGCTGCCGATAGAGTTGCCCCGCGACACCCGCCGAAAACACCAGACGGGCTTTGGCCTGAAGAGTGGAGAAACCATCGGTCCAGCGCGGGTTATCAGGGCAGAAGGACAGACTGGTCAGGGCGACCAACCGACCACCGGGCCGCAACCGGTCCAGTGCTGAGGCGATGTGCCGGAAGGTCGTGTCAGGTGCGCGACCGGCCACATGCACCGTCGCCGAGAAGGGCGGATTCATAATGACCACATCCGGCTGGATGGTCTGCGGCAGATAGTCGTGGATCTGTGCGGCGTCATGCCGGAACAGGCGGGCTGCCGGAAAGAGCGCTGCCAGCAGGTCAGCACGGCCCGGCGCCAATTCATTGAGGGTCAACGAGGCACCGGCCAGTTCGGCGAAGATGGCCAGAAGACCGGTCCCGGCGGACGGTTCGAGTACGTGCTCGCCGCGCGCGAGACCCGCCGCCCGCATCAGGCAGAACGCCAGTGGCAGAGGCGTTGAGAACTGCTGCCAGGTCTGGCTGTCGTCCGACCGACGCGTCTGCGAGGGCATAAGGGACGCAAGCCGTGCAATGCTGGTGAGGAGATCCGCATCGCCCGAGGCGCGGGCCATCAGGGCCGGTCCATAGCGGCGCAGGAACAGGACGGACGCGGCTTCGGCAGCGTCATAAGCCATTTTCCAGTCCCACGCGCCTGTCGCATCAGGGGCCTTGAAGGCGCTCTCCATCGCCTGGCGCAACCGGCTGGCGTCCAGTTTCTCACCGCGTTCGAGATGGGCGAGAAGCAGTCGTGCGGCGGCGTGACCGCTCGTCTCACCGATAGGGGTTACAGGCCAATCCATGACGGAAGTCTCCGGGGAAAAAAGACGGACGGTCCCGGCACGCCTCCCTCTCCCGCACCGGAACCACCCGGTTCAGAACCACCCTTTCCCTCTCCGCTGCCGCACATCCGGGGCACGCGGGGCTTGAAGCCGCCACAATCTCTTCGTAACGGTTTTGCGAGGCTTACGCCTGAACCATTCCTACAGAAGGCATTGCACATGAAAATTTCCGAACTGGTCGATCAGATCGCCGAGACAACCGACGCCAGCAAGACCGACACCCGCAAGGTGCTCGATGCGCTCGTGGAGGCGATGACCGCCGCAGCCAAAAAAGGCGAGGAGATCTCCCTGCCCGACTTCGGCAAATTCAAGGTCAAGGACGTGCCGGCCCGGGAAGGACGCAATCCGGCGACCGGTGACAAGATCCAGATCGCTGCCTCCCGCAAGCTGACGTTTACGCCCGCCAAGGCCCTGAAAGACGCGTTGAACGACTGAAAACGCGCCCTCTCCGATGGTCCTGACAAACAGCAGGATGTCCTATTTTTGTGGATCGGAATGTCCTGTTTCTGTTACTGTGCAGGAGCATCAGGGAGGTCCATTGAGGTCATCATGACCCAGCCACGTCGCACCAGAACACTGAAAGATCGGCTGAAGACACGCATTCGCCGCGCACGCAGCGACGTCTTCGTGCCGCGTGACTTCGCCGACCTTGGCGAATATGACAGTGTCAAAAGAGCCCTTCGACAGCTCATTGTCGAAGGCGAGATCGCGCGTCTGGGCTACGGGGTCTACGCCCGCGTGAAAACGAACGGCCTGACTGGTCGCCCGATGCTTGCCGTCCGCGGCGGCTTTGATGGAGCCGTACGTCAGACTCTCAGCAAACTGAAGGTCAACTGGCGGGAGTCCGATGCGGTCCAACAGTACAATAACGGACGCACGACACAGGTTCAGGCCAATCCGGTCTTCGAAGTCCAGAGCCGGTTCAACCGGAAACTGCGCTACCGAAACCTCGAGGCGCGGTTTGAAAAGCCTTACGCCTGATCTGCTCGCTGAGGTTGCCGATGCGCTTGACCTGTCATCAGCATCTCTCGTGGAAAAGGACTACCGCGTTGTCGAGGTGCTGGCAGCACTTCAGCATACGGACCTCCCTCAAGGGATAAGTCTGGTTTTTGCTGGCGGCACGTGCCTTGCTCGTGCTCATCGGCTGGTCGCCAGAATGTCGGAAGACGTGGATCTGAAGATCGCGATTACACCGCTGCCGTCGAGTAAGAATGCGGCCCGGAAAATTCTGGGCGCCCTGAAGGAGACCATCAGAAAAATCACCGCAGACCTCGGGTTTCCCGATCCGGTCATTTCCGCGAAAAATGAAAACCACTATATCTGCGCCGAGCTGAGCTATGCGGACAGCACGGGCGAAGACGTCGAACTGCGCCCGCACCTTCTCGTCGAACTGACATATGCCCCCGCCGCTCTCCCGACCGTCGAAAGATCGGTCCGGTCGTTCGTCAGCGAGGCGACGAATTGCGAACCAGAGATACAGCAGATCACCTGCATTTCCGTGGACGAGACCGCTGCAGAGAAATTCGTGGCCCTGACCCGTCGGACAGCAGGTTATCTGGAAGGACGGAAAACAGACGCTTATGACCGCTTCCTGATCCGGCACGTCTACGACCTGCATTGCATCCTACCCCATCTCGATCTGCCTCGCGTCTCGACACTTGCCAGACAGATCATGGTCAGTGACGCAGAGCAGTTTAAGAGGTGGTTCCCTGCGTATGCCGCAGACCCGGAGGCAGGCACCGAACAGGCGTTAGCCTATCTTATGACGAATTCAGAATGTCGTGATTCCTTCGATCGGTTTCAGGCATCCATGGTTTACGGCGAACATTTCACCTACGACACGGCAATGGCGTCAGTACAGAGTCTCTATGCCGCCATTAAAGAAACCGAAAATCATGTAGATGAAAAGAACGATGTCGAACCAAATAGAAAACGACCGAAATAAAGACAACGACGATAAAGATTATCACTTTTCCAAAGGAAAAACCGGCAGGATCGTCCGTTGGCTGCTCCGCATTGGCAAGCGGTCTGAAACCGTTGATGAAACTGTCACCGCACCCGCCGTCCTTACACTTATGGCATTCCTGTGGACTGACAAACATCCGGATTGCGGCCAGTTTCCGATCTGGGTCTATGTCGCCTCCGTAGCTGCAGCCGGAACCTGGTACGGTCTCGTCAGAGGGGGGCCTGAATTTATCCGCCCCTTCTTCAGGGGCATCTTGACGAGCGGCCTGACCACGATCGCGCTCTACCTTTGCTTGCCTCATATTGCGCAGCCGCAGGAATGGTCTTCCATATCAGGTAATATGATCATCATGGGCATGGACATGTTTTTCTTCGCCCATGCGCTTTCAGCTATCGCGCGCGAGTTTCTATTAACGACAGAAAATCAGTGGGAAAAAGGACGTATACGACGCCAAGAAATATTTGCCCGAGGCATTAATTTTAATGCGTGGTCCAACACATATTCCTCATTCTCTGGATTTATAAAATACCTAGGATCTCAGTTCTATTTATTCTTGTGCTTACTTACTACATCAAAATCTATGGAGGGATTTCCTCCTCTGCTATGCGCTTTTATTATTTTGTTACGTGCCGCTCTTACTGTGTGGGGGGTGGGATATTTTTCGGCTAAAATATCCGGGATACATTTTTGGCACATGCTCTCCAGTCTCGCGCATTTATTGTCTCCACGTATCTAGCTTGCATCTTTGCCAATCATGAAAACCGGTCTCCTCCTACGGTAAACGTATATCGATTGGCGCGGATGGCGTCATCAATCACCCCATCGGTGGTTTGATAGTCCCATTCGCGTTCAAGAGAACGATACAGCCAGCGTGCCAGATCGCGCAGGGCCTCGGTAACCCCTTCCTCCGCGTCAGCCGTCATATCCTGATCCGACGGGCTGTCGCGACTGACGTCGATCCGCATCGTATATTCATGGTAATAGAGGCCGCGTTGGGTAATCCGCGCGGTCAGCTGGTAGAAATTCCACCTCTGGAGCGCAGTTAGCTGGTCTGCAATGGCATGAAGCGCCTCGTCCTGCGGCGCGTACTGACGGATTTTATGGGACGCACGCGGCGCATATTTGTAGACACCCTCGAACGAGGCGCCGTCCCCCTGACTGGAAAACCCCCGGAAATAGATGCAGGGATCGCATACGCTGGACGGGCCTGTCGAACGCCGTGATACCGTCGCAACGTCCACCCCGATTACGGCGCATATGCGCAGAAAGTCCTCATAGACAGCATCCCACCAGGGAAAAGCGTCCAGAGTATCCCGATACCAGCAACGGGCTTTTTCGCGAGCGGCAGCGGACAGTTCATCGATCTGATAAACGGTGACGGAGAGGATCTCAGGCATCAGGATCATCTCCTTCGAGAGCACCGGCCAGCCACTCGTTGGTGCTGGTCCAGCCGACGGATTTACCCGCCCCAAGATCAATGAGATGCGCGCCACCCCCGAAAGCGTCGAGACGGGGACGCGAACAGGTATTTGCATACTCCATTCCCCACAAACCGGAGAGTGAAAACGCTTCCGCGCATTTCAGCACGAATGCGATGACGCATTCCGGGTCGCCGCCAGACTCATCATGGATCCACAATTCAGAAGAGCCTTCCCTAGACAGCAGAAGGGAGAACCCGTCAGAGAGACAAAAACCATCTTCATCCTCCGTCTCGTTCCGATAGAGTTCCAGCGCTTTGAGCGCGTTTTCATGTGTTCTTACGTCGAGAAGGCAGGAGAAATGCGTAAAATAATCGGCCATTTTCGGACCCTCCATACAGAAAAAGCCCGGAACAAATCCGGGCTTTCGCAAAGGCAACGATGAAAAATGCAGCTGGAAGATCAGACCCGCTCCATGAGCTTGCGGGCCTTGCCTTCCAGATCGAGCCGCGTGTCCTGATTGCTCTTTGTGCGGGCAAAGGCCGTAATACCCTGCACGAAATCGAACACGCTTTCCGGTGGCCGGCCTTCCTCATGCAGGACCGTCTCGATGATTTTCGCCGTCTCGGGTTTCGAGAAGCCCTGTCGGCGCAGAAAACGCTCGCGGTCGTCCTCGTCACGGGCTACGATCTGCTTGCGTGATTCCTGAATTCCGGAAACGAACGATGCTGTGCTGGCGTTTGCGAAATTCCGCAGCGCAGGTGCAGCCTGTTGGACAAAGCGGGAGGCCGCAAACTTGCTGTGCCGGATCGTGATCTGCTGCAGATTTTCCTGCCCCCAGATCAACCGGTTCTGGCACACACCGCGCAAGTAGAAAGAGGCAATACCGAGGCTTTTGCTACCGACTTCGGAATTCCATGCGTAAAACCCCCTGAAGAAAAGATCAGGATCGCCATTTGGCAGCCGTCCCGCCTCGATCGGATGCGTATCATCGACGAGAAACAGGAAAACGTCCCTGTCCGAGGCATACAGGGTTGTGGTTTCCTTCGTGATGTCCACATGCGGATTATGGGTCATGGTCGCCCAGTCAATGACACCCGGTACTTTCCAGTTCGTATCCCCTGTTCCATTACCGGCAATTTTTCGCACCGCACCCACAAGCTCGTGGTCCCAGATCCGGCCGTAATCCGGCCCGGTCACGGCCCGCAATTCGACACGGCCGTCGCCGGTCTCCAGCGTCTTGACCAGTTCCGCCCGATGGGACAGCAACCCATGCTGTAAGTTGATCGCGGCTAGCGGAGCCGGAAGATTACGCAGGTAAGACGACGGCGCGCTAACAAGGCTGCACAGTTGCCCGAAAGACCAATGGGTCGGCGCAACCGGCGCACTCTGGCCGGGGACAGACAGGGTCAGCCGCTCGGCGTTGTCGCGTGACGCGTCCACGCGGATGGCGCGGCTCTCCACCGTGCGCGCTGTCGCCCGTTCCGCACGGCTCAGGGTCGCCGCGTGCAGATCAGCGAGTGAGAGATAACGCTCGTCATCGGGCCGGGAATACCACTCGGACGCCACACGGTGGTCAACCCGGCCACGGGAAGGATCAATACGAAACCCGCTGGCGGGACGGGCTGAAGGAAGAACGGTCATGGTCATGGAAACTCTCCTCTTGCGCCGGATATTCGGCACAAAAGGCGAAGCCGCCCTCTCCCTCTTCAGGGCATGACCAACATGAAAAAATGCGGCTTCCGGAGACCGAAAGCCGCGTCATGACCATAGAGAATAATAGAGTGTTCAGAACGTTATCATGAGTTGTCGAGGTCGGTCTCCAGCATCTGATGCGGAGACTTCGCCCGTCCCATCCACGGTTGCGGCCGGATTTCCTTCAGCCAGTCTACAAAACTCGGGATAAAGCCGAAATCTTCGCGCATATGCTGCTCACCGATCAGCCGGACGGGCACGACCCTGCCCGTTGAAAGCGTAAGGGTGACACCAAATATCCGCTCCGCGAGGTAGATCCCTTCAGCATGATGCCGCAAGGCCCTGTGACGGAAGTCTGCCGATATCCGCTTGGACTCGTCGAAGAAGTCATGAATTGGCAGGAAATCGTCTACCGTTCCACCCCACTGCCGCACGGAAGAGAGGGCATGATGATAACTATGCGCCATGGTCGGCCTCCTCTGTCCAGCTATGTTCGTAATATTCCGAGGACGTATAGCGCTCGTTGAATTCAAGCGTGACGGTTCGCTCAGGCACGTCAAAAATGATATCGCCATATGCGCCATCATTATTTTCCCAGCCGCCATGCGTCTGTGCAAGGGCGTCGTAACAGACATTCTCGATCGCATCGTTGAGGGAGCCGGACACCTGGGTAACGTCAGCATCGGGCCATGACGTGGTCTTCATGGCAATTTCGCGCTGAAGAATGTCGGCCTGGTCTTCGGGCGTGACAGTGATATCCTCTATTTGGCCGCTGTCCCCCTCGCCATTAAAGGAGACCTTGACCTGGGTGATGCCGTGAAGGGCGAGTGTGGCGAATACAATCCGCCGGTTCTGCACCGCCGCATCTCTCTGCGCTGCTTCGTGACGTTGCCAGCGCAGCGTATAGTCAACCGGGGCAGCTTCAGGGGTGGCGGGGACGCCTGATGTTTCTGACATGACAAGCTCCATCGGATCATACAGTTGGAAGAAAGGGCGGGCCGTGACTCCGCGAACCTCGGGATCACGGCCCTGAGTGGTTGGGAAATGGTTATTCAGCGGCGATCTCGGCGTTCAGGAAGGCCGGCAGTTCCACGTCTTCCGCTGTGTGGTTCTGTTCCTCGTCAGGCGCGGCATGCTCAGGCAGCCCCGCACGCAGTGCTTCGGGCAACCAGCCGAAACCTTCGAGCAGCCGTTCCGCCTCACGGGCCATATCCGCTTTCTTGAGATGCGCGATCAGCCCCGCCGCCTGTTCACCGCGTGCTTCGCGCACGGCGTCCAGAATATGCGGCTTGGTCACGCGACCGAGATAGTTTTCGACCGTCGGCTGCCAGCCCGCCTCGACCGGATCAAGGCGCAGGGCCGATGCCAGCCGGTTGCTGCGGGCCAGTCGGCGCTCAATCGCGCGCGGAGAAACTGACCCGTGCGGATTGACCTTCTCGAACAGGGCATTCACCCCGAAAGAGAGGCAGTGCGCGAGAAGGGCCGAACGACTGGTCTCATCCAGCCGATCCAGCCACGCCCAGAGTTCGTCCTCGTCCTGCGGGAGATCCTGCTTCCATCCTTCGTGCCGCGCGCGCAGGGCATGGGCCGCCAGACTGCTGCCCAGATCGGGCGCCTGGATCGGGAACCCGACAACGCGCACCCCGGCTTCGAGGCAGGCACCGCTGCGATCGTCGCGGAACAGGCTGAGGCAGAGCGTATGCAGGAATTCGGTCAGCGCCACATCGGGGTTGCTGGCAAACGCATCACGAAGGGCCAGTGTCCGCCACGCCGTCAGTTCGGAGAGCAGGCGATCCGGGATGGGGCGGCGGAGATCATCCTCGTCTTCGGCGTCGTCGGGCGCAGTGTGCTGTCCCGTCGTGCCGGCAGTCGTGTCGTCAGCATGGTCCTCGGAAGTGGCGCCGTCTTCCAGGGCTGCCGCAGGATCGTGCGCGTCGGAGAGGTTTTCATCTTCAAGGTCTTCCGGATGGGCAAACCCGCGCTCGATCAGCAGGGTGCCGTCGCTGTCGAGGCTGACGAAGGCTCCTCCCCGCACGATGTCGCCCGGATCGAAAATTGCAGGACGGGTTTCAAGGGCTTCGATGGCCTGTTCAATCTCGCCAAGGCGATGATCGATTTCGTCGGGCAGTTCGTCGGCCTCGGCGTATTCCGCTTCTATGGTTTCCTGCTCCGCACGCAGGGCGGCCAGACGCGCGGCCTCGTCCTCGGACAGCAGCGCCGGCGTCCCGTCGATCTCGACCAGATGGCGGGTGTGCCCCCAGGGGAACGACAGGGCTGTCTCGACCCATTTCCAGCCTTCGGCCCTGACCTCCTCGGCGGCTGCCTGTAGTTTCTCTATCACGAGACGATCGAGGATAGCGGGATCCTGCAGCCAGCCCCCATCATCGTCCTCGAACAGATCGCGCATGACATGGCCGCCTGCCGCGACATAGGCGTCCAGACCAACAAACCGCGCACGGGCATCCGACGCCCGGACGGTCTTTTCGGTCAGCATCCGCCGGATGACGTAAGGTTCGCGATTATGGCTCTGGGCGACGATTTCCCAGACCTGCTCCTGACGCGCCGCATCATCGCTGATGGAAAACGCCATGAGTTGCTCAAGCCGCATGCCATCCTGTTCGTAGACGTCCAGCAACTTTTCGGAGACGCTCATCAGGCGTAGACGCTGCTTGACGACCGTGACCGGCACGAAGAACGCCGCCGCGATTTCCTCCTCGGACATGCCTTTTTCGAGCATGTCGCGGAAGGCCCGGAACTGATCCAGCGGATGCAGGGCCACGCGCTGGACGTTTTCGGCGAGAGAATCATCCTCGGCGAGTATGGACGATCCTGCCTCGCGCACGACGCAGGGCACCGGGGCGGTCTTGTTCAGCTTCTTCTGCTTCACCAGCAGTTCGAGCGCGCGAAAACGTCGCCCGCCAGCCGGGACTTCGTAGGTGCCGGTCTCGGCCCCGCTGTCGTCGAGGACGGGGCGGACATTCAGGCTCTGCAACAGCCCGCGGCGCTCGATATCCTTGGCCAGTTCATCGATCGAAAGACCGGACTTCACACGCCGGACATTGGCTTGGGACAGGACCAGCTTGTTGAACGGAATGTCACGCGAGGAACTGAGCGCGATTTTGGAAACGGCGGTTGCCATGGCGAAAAACTCCATGACGGGCGGACAGGAGACTCTCTCCTACCCTCTCAACCCGTCACGGAATTCCCAACTTCACTTTCCCTCTTCATAGCCGCTTCGAGGTGCACGGCTTTCCCCATGAGGAAAGAACGGGCACGGATGTAGCCATGCGTAAAATCGCTTAGTGATCAACGGGAACATAGCCCGGCAGCTTTTCCATGTTATCGATCCAGCGCCGTAATGACGGGTAAGGATCAAGGGCGATGTCGCCCTCCGGCGCCAGTGCGAGATACGGATAGGCGGCACAATCCGCGATAGTGGGTCGGTCTGCTGACAGCCATTTCTGGGTGCTCAGATGCTGGTCAATGACCTTGAGCGTTCGCTGGCTGTTACGTACGGCATCGTCGTAACGCAGGGGATAGTCGAACAATTTCACAAGCCGTGCGTCTGCCGGACCATGCTGGATTTCATTGACGCTCACCGACAGCCACTCGATGACGGCTGCCCGGGTTGCCGGATCTGCCGGCCACCAGTCTGTCTTGCCGTATTTTTCCGCCAGATAGACGAGAATGGCCTGAGAATCCCAGATCACGGTCTCTCCGTCCTGCAGGACCGGTACCTGCTGCCAGGGGTTGAGGGCGGTGAACGCGGCTGTTTTATGTGCTCCTGCCACAAGGTCGACATCCTGAATGTCAAGTTCAATGCCCGTCAGCGCTGCGAACAGCCGAACCTTGTAGCAGTTTCCCGATGGGGGACAGTTGTAGAGTATTGGTAATGTCATAACCGGTCGTTCCTTGGTTTCTTCCGCCGGAGCAGATCACCTGTCCCCGGCGCATCAAGTTTGGAGACAAAACGAAATCAATGATCGACGCAAGGAGTGACCGGTCGGTACAATTCTGTTAACGCGCAATTCACCCCGCCATTCCCTGGCGTCGGGCGGTTGGAAAGGTGTTTTGCGCTGGGCGTATCCACCTCCTGCCTATTTCCCTACAGTGGACAACCGAAGCCGTTCACCGCGAGACCATAGGTCCAGGTGTTCTATTTGGCAGGCCACCCGACATAGGAGGCCGCCCAGTGCAAAAAGCGTTTCCACACGCCACTGACCACGGTAGCCAAAATGGGTGTCAAGGAAAAGCCTGAAGGTGCTTCTAATGGAAATTCCGTGACCTGAAACTGAGCCTGTCGAGACCCGAACTGGCCGGATCGTCGTCCCCTCCCCGCGCTCCGACCTGACGGAGCAATCCGGACAGATCGGTGAGTTCCAGCGTCACCAGATGCACGACATCCCCCTCGCGCTGGACGCGCCCCCTGGCGGCCACCATGCTGGCCGAGAGGATGATCGATCGGTATTTCTCGAAGATGTCGGGCCAGATGACCAGATTGGCGATGCCGGTCTCGTCCTCCAGCGTGATGAAACACACCCCCTCGCCGGATCCGGGCCGCTGGCGCACCAGCACCAGTCCGGCCGCTTCGACCCGTTTACCGTCACGCAGCACCATGGCCGTGCCGCAGGGCACGATCCGGCGTTGCCGCAGATCCTCCCGCAGGAACGACACGGGGTGGGCGCGCAAACTCAGCCCAAGATGGTTGTAATCGCCCACCACCTCGGCGCCGTCGGTCATCGGGACCAGCGCCATCGCCGGCTCGTCGGTTTCGCGGGACTGCGCAGCCGCGGCGAAGAGCGGCAGCGGTTCGTCATGCAGGCCCTTGATCGCCCACAGCGCCTCGCGCCGTGCCAGCCCGAACGCCGGCCGGAAAGCGTCGGCCTCTGCCAGACGCACCAGCGCTTCCTGCGGCACCCCGGCCCGACGCCACAGATCGTCGATCGAGGCGAACGGCCGCCGTAGCCGCGCCGCCACGAGCGCCGCCGCATGGGCGTTGGCCAGCCCCTTGACCAGGCTCATCCCCAGCCGCACCGCGAAACAGCCGCGATCGTCATCCTCGCCTTCAAGAGTGCTGTCCCAGCGGGAAGAATTTATACAGACCGGTCTGACCTCAATGCCGTGGTCCCGGGCATCGCGCACCAGTTGCGCGGGCGCGTAGAAACCCATCGGCTGGGAATTCAGAAGCGAGGCCAGAAACACGTCCGGATGGGTGCATTTCATCCAGGACGACGAATAGGCGAGAATGGCGAAACTGGCCGCATGGCTTTCCGGAAAACCGTAGGAGCCGAAACCTTCGAGCTGCTGGTAAATGCGCTGCGCGAACTCTTCCGGATAGCCCTTGCGCGTCATGCCTTCGAGCAGACGGGTCTGGAAATGGGACACGGTGCCGGTGTTCTTGAACGTCGCCATTGCCCGACGCAGCCCGTCCGCCTCGGCGGCGGTGAAGTCCGCGCAGACCATGGCGACCTGCATCACCTGCTCCTGAAACAGCGGTACGCCGAGTGTGCGCTTGAGCACCTCCTCCAGTTCCGGTGTCGGATAATCCGGCTCTTCCAGCCCCTCCCTGCGCCGTAGATACGGATGGACCATATCTCCTTGTATCGGGCCGGGTCTCACGATTGCGACCTCGATCACCAGATCATAATAGGTACGCGGCTTGAGGCGCGGCAGCATCGACATCTGCGCGCGGGATTCGATCTGGAACACGCCGATGGTGTCCGCCTTGCGGATCATGGCGTAGGTCCGGGGGTCTTCGGCCGGGATGGTCTGAAGCGTGAAATGCTGGCCCTTGTGCGCAGCGAGCAGGTCCAGCCCTTTTTTCATGCAGGTCAGCATGCCGAGCGCCAGGATATCGACCTTCATGAATTTCAGGGCGTCGATATCATCCTTGTCCCATTCAATGATCTGGCGCTGATCCATCGCCGCCGGCTCGATGGGCACCAGCTCGTCCAGCCGGTCGCGGGTCAGCACGAACCCGCCGGGATGCTGCGAGAGATGGCGCGGTACACCGATCAGACAGCGCGCGAGGTCCAGCGTCAGGCGGATGCACCGGTCGGTCAGATCGATCCCGGTCTCGGCAAATTTCTCTGCTTCGACATGCCGCGACCAGCCCCAGATCTGTTTGCTCAACAGAGCAATCACGTCCTCCGGTAGCCCCATCACCTTGCCGACGTCGCGCAACGCGCCCTTGGCGCGGTAGCGGATCACCACGGCGGTCAGCGCCGCGCGGTCGCGACCGTAATGATCGTAGACCCACTGGATGATCTCCTCGCGTCGAGCATGCTCGAAATCCACGTCGATATCCGGTGGTTCGCCCCGTTCCTCGGAAATGAACCGCTCGAACAGGAGCGTGGTGCGCGATGGGTCGATGGCGGTGATGCCGAGCACGAAGCACACGGCGGAATTGGCCGCCGAGCCCCGTCCCTGGCAGAGAATGTCCCGTCGCCGCGCTTCACGAACGATGGAATGCACCGTCAGGAAATACGGCGCGTATTGCATGCGCCCGATGAGCGTGAGTTCATGGCGCAAAATCGTCTCGACGTCCGGCGGGATTATGCCGCCATAGGTCTCCCGCGCCCCCTGCCATGTCAGGTCCTCCAGCGCCTGTTGCGGGGTCTGGCCCGGAATCTCGATCTCGTCGGGATACTGATAGGCCAGATCGTCCAGAGAGAACCGGCAACGTTCGACGATCTCCATCGTGCGGTCGATCGCCTCAGGATACCGCGCAAACAGCCGCGCCATCTCCGGCGGTGGTTTCAGGTAACGGTCGGCGTGACGCTCCCGGGCAAAGCCTGCGTGCTCGATGGTGGTGTTGTGCCTGATGCAGGTGACGACGTCCTGCAGGATGCGGCGATCATGGGTATGGAACAGCACGTCGTTGGTGACGACAGTCTTCACGCGCTGGGCGTGGGCGAGATTGGCCAGGTCGTAAAGCCGCATCTGGTCGTTGGGGCGGCGGCGCAGGGTGAGCGCCATATAGGCGCGGTCACCGAACGCCTCCCGCAACCGCCGCAGATGCGCCGCACACTCCTCGTCGGCGACATCCGGCACCAGCACGGCGAGCAGTCCTTCGCCCCATTCCACCAGATCACGCCAGAGCAGGCGGCACTTCCCCTTCCCCGCCCGGGCCTTGCCGAGCGTCAGCAGGCGGCACAGCTTGCCATACGCGACCCGGTCGGTCGGATAGACCAGCACGGGCGGCGCGTCCTCCAAATCGAGGCGACAGCCGACAACCAGGCGCACCCCGAATTCCTTTGCGGCAAGATGCGCCTGAACGATGCCGGCAAGCGTGTTCCTGTCGGTAACACCGAGGGCCGTGATCCCGAGCGCCTTCGCCTGCCCGAACAGTTCACCGGGCGACGACGCGCCGCGCAGAAAGGAGAAATAGCTCGTGACCTGAAGTTCGGCGTAGCGCGGTGCCGAAGCGCTCATGCGAAGAGCCCATGCAGGAACCAACGTTGCGATCCGGTCTCGCCGTGTTCGCCGTCACCGGCGCGGAACAGCCAGAATCGCTCGCCAGACGTATCCTCGACGCGGAAATAATCCCGCGCCGTGGTCAGCTCCGCATCACCTTTCCACCATTCTCCGAATATTCTCTCCGGCCCGTCTGCGCATTTCACCTTGTGGCGCAGGCCTCGCCAGACGAAAAATACCGGAGGATGGTCGGGTAGCATGGCCATGGTCTCGATCGGCTCGGGTCGCGGCAACAGACGGGTCGGTCGCGGCCAGCCTTCGGGCCAGGTCGTATCCTGAATTGGCGCAAGCGGCGGTACTCGCTGAACTGAACGCTCGGGAACATCGCTTTCCACTGGCACAACGCGGTAAAGCGCCCCGCTGCCCAGCCGGTTGGCCAGTGTATCGACCAGTCCGGACAGATCGGCCTCCGGTTCTTCAATCAGGGATGAGACCTGCTGGCGCCGCTCCACTGGTTCGGCCAGCATGGCAATCAGTTCCATACGCTCGATGCCAAACCCGGGTTCGATGGTCTCAATCTGGTCAGACAGAAGACGCAGCAGATGCTTCGGATCGCGGACGGGCCGAGCCAGCGCGAGACGCACCGCCTGCACGGCGTTGTCGACACGATGCAGCAGGAGATCCAGTCGCCGTGCACCGAGGCCGCGTTCTTCGAGGCCGATGCAGAGCGGCGGCACCAGTTTGCCTATATAGCGCGCGATGGTTTCGGCGGCGGCAATTGGCTCGGCGAAGTTGCGCGACACCGCGACGGGATCGACCGGACGGATCGGCAGGATGGGTTCCTCCACCCTGCCATAGGCCTGATCCAGCCTTCGTGTGATTTCCGGACCGAAGCGCAGCACCAGCGGGGCGCGAGGTGCGTTCTCGAGATCGCGGACCCGAGTCAGGCCGAGGTCGGCCATTCCGGCAACGACGTTGGTCGGGAGGCGGAGAGCAGCGATCGGCATATCCGCCAGAGTAGCGACGTGCTCTCCGGGTGGAACGACAATCGCCGTGCCCGGCGTGGTGCGCGTGACAGCATAGGCTGCTCCGAGCGTATCAGCGACGGCGGCTCTCGCCGTGATACCGGATCCGTTCAGGCGACGAACAATGTCACGTAACATTGTGGCCTCACCGCCCAGGAGATGATCGGCTCCGGTGGTGTCGAGAACCAGCCCGTCCGCCGACTTGCCGGACGCATCGACCGCCACGATGGGACTGACCCGCTGCTGCAGCCACAGCGCCAGCCGTTCCAGCGCCGCACGGTCCGCTTCGGGCTGACCGTCCTGAACCGCCAGGCCCGGAATCAGCGCCTGCGCTTTGGCAACTGGCATTCCGATCACCACCCCGCTTTTACGGGCAGCGCGGTCGGCGGCCAGCACGACGCGACGACTGCCCTCGCGCCCCGCGAGGACCAGTGGCTGTTCAGGCGGAGGCGCGCCGTCGCCCCGTTCGCGGCGGAGCCGGTCGGTGGCCCAGAACGGAAGCCAGATCACCGTGGTTCGCCTCGGCTCCTGCTGTTTTGTCCGGACTTCCGGCAATCCGCAATCCTGCCTGTCCATTTCGTACCTCCACCTCGAAGTCGGCGCTTTCGCCGGATCGTGTCCGGATCAGTTCCAGCAACCAGCGGCTCTCCCCTACCCCCTGAACCGGCAGCGGCGCCGATGGCAGAAGCGAGACCCGCCAGCGTGTGGTGCTCGCCGTCGGCTGCCCGAAATCAGCGGCATCCCTCTGTCGTCTCCACCGTCGGAGGGCGAGACCGATGCCGCCACCGCTTTCAGCCGCGAGTTGCAACCGGCGCGAAGCCGTCATGGTCAGGCGACCGACTTCGGCGACCACCGCGCCCAGGCCCGGATGACGCAGTCCTTCCTCGAAACAGGCCAGCACGTCACGATCGGTGCCACTCTCGACAAAAAGCACCCGCGAGGGTGGAAGGCCAACCTGCTGAAGTGCGGGAGTAAACAGATCGGCAACTGTCACAATCCATAACACCTGACCTTGTGTACGTGCGGCGATACCGGCAGCAAAACGGGCGGCGGCAGCGGCGTTGAGGGCGTCGTTGCCGCCTCCAGCGATCTCATGCAGGGCTCCGAGAGTCAGCCCTCCACCGGGAAGTCTCCGGTCGATCTCCGCTAACCCAAAGGGCAGTGTGGCACGCTTGCGACTGGTCTGTCCTTCGAGACGACTGATCGCGGCCCGCAGCGTCTCCAGACCGGGTTTTTTATGGGTTTCAGCAGTCATGTCACGGCTCGGCGTCCCTTATGCAGGCAAATTTCCTGATTATATGTTCCTGATTTGTTCCAATCATGCTACGCAAGTCAATGCAAATTCGCTCTGTATCCGGCATGCTGGTTAGCGATGTTCGATCAGTATCGTTGATGAAAGTGCGCTAAGGAATTGAATCCAGAACCTTCTCCTGCTTCGGGCAGCGATGATTATCTGTCCCGTCTGAATGAGGCCCAGCGACAGGCTGTCACGCACGGGACCGGAGTCTCGACAGGCGGGGCGGATTCATCCCCGCTGCAGGTCATCGCCGGGGCTGGTTCGGGCAAGACCAACACACTGGCCCATCGGGTCGCGCATCTGATCGCCTCAGGGGCTGATCCGCGCCGCATCCTGTTGCTGACCTTCTCGCGCCGCGCCAGTGTGGAGATGACGCGGCGGGTAGAACGCATCTGCAAAACCGTGCTGGGCGACAAGGCCGGACCTCTCGCTGACGCGCTGGCCTGGTCTGGGACGTTCCACTCCATCGGTGCGCGGCTGCTGCGGGAGTATGCCCAGCAGATCGGCATGGATCCGGCGTTTTCGATCCATGACCGCGAAGATTCCGCTGACCTGATGAATCTGATCCGCCATGATCTGGAATTTTCCAAAACCGAGAAGCGGTTCCCCGGCAAGGGCACGTGCCTTGCCATCTATTCCCGTGTGGTGAATTCAGGCGCGCCGCTCGCCGATGTATTGCTGAAGCACTATCCGTGGTGCGCGGGCTGGGAAGCCCAGTTGAAACAGCTTTTCGCCGGTTATGTCACGGCGAAACAGGAGCAGAGCGTGCTGGATTATGACGATCTGCTGCTGTGCTGGGCGCAAATGGTCAGCAACCCGGTTCTGGCCGCAGATATCGGCGGCAAATGGGATCATGTGCTGGTCGATGAGTATCAGGACACCAACCGGCTGCAGGCGGAGATGCTGCTGGGCATGAAGCCCGATGGCCGAGGCCTGACGGTGGTGGGTGATGACGCGCAGAGCATCTATGCCTTCCGGGCGGCGACCGTGCGCAACATTCTGGATTTTCCAGTGTCTTTCGATTCCCCGGCGCGCATCGTGACGTTGGATAGGAACTATCGTTCCACGAAACCCATTCTGGATGCCGCCAATGCGGTGATCGGCGAGGCGACGGAGCGGTTCACCAAGGATCTGTGGACCGAGCGGGCTTCGGAGGAAAAGCCACGACTGGTCACTATCTGGGATGACACGGCGCAGGCCAACTACATTGCCGATCGAGTGCTGGAAGAGCGTGAGGCCGGAACACCAATGAAGCAGCAGGCTGTGCTGTTCCGGGCTTCGCACCATAGCGGCACGCTGGAGGTGGAACTGACCCGGCGCAATATTCCGTTCGTGAAATTCGGTGGCCTGAAGTTTCTCGACAGTGCGCATGTGAAAGATATGCTGGCGCTATTGCGTTTTGCCCAGAACCCACGCGACCGCATCGCGGGCTTTCGGGTATTGCAGCTTCTGCCGGGCGTGGGGCCGGGTTCAGCCCGGCGCGTGCTGGATACGATGGGCGAGAATGCCCATCCCTTCGAGGCGTTGAAGGATGTCAAAGCGCCACAGCGGAGTGGTGAGGTCTGGGCGGGTTTCGTGAATATGCTGACCGCTCTCGGCAGCCATCAGGTCGGCTGGCCGGGCGAGATTGCAGCCGCGCGGTACTGGTATGAGCCACATCTGGAGCGGCTGCACGAGGACGCCTCCACCCGTCTGGCCGATCTGGTGCAGCTTGAGCAGATTGCCGGAGGGTACCCGTCACGCGAGAAATTCCTGACCGAACTGACGCTGGACCCGCCGGATGCCACGTCCGATCAGGCTGGCGTGCCGTTGCTGGATGAAGACTATCTGATCCTCTCGACCATTCATTCCGCCAAGGGGCAGGAGTGGAAGAATGTGTTCCTCATGAACGTAGTCGATGGCTGCATTCCGTCTGATCTGGCGACGGGCGAGCAGGACGATATCGAGGAGGAACGCCGCCTGCTCTATGTGGCCATGACGAGGGCGAAAGACAGTCTCGATATCATGGTGCCGCAGCGTTTCTATGTGCATGGCCAGCACAGCCGGGGCGACCGACATGTCTATGCTTCACGTACACGCTTCATCGACCGGGACATGCTGCCTTTGTTCGAAGCCGTGTCATGGCCTGTCGTGAAACCGGAAGAGCAGGCAAGGCAGGAGGCGGTGAAGTCGGTGCGGATCGATATGGCAGCCAGATTACGCGGCATGTGGTCGTAAGGGAGCAGGCGGATGTGCAATCTCTATTCCATGACTTCCAACCCGCAGGCGATCCGCGAGATCGCGAAAGTTCTTGAGGATCGCACGGGCAATCTCCAGCCGCTGCCGGAGATCTACCCGAATACGATGGCGCCGATTGTGAGGAACGGGGAAGGCGGTCGTGAACTGCTCATGGCCCGCTGGGGTATGCCGACTCCCCCCCGGTTACCTGAAAGGCCATAAGGTGGATCGCGGTGTGACCAATATCCGCAATCCGGGATCTGCATGGTGGAAGCGCTGGGAAGGGGTGGAGCACCGCTGTTTGGTGCCGCTGACAGCGTTCTCGGAACCCGAGCGTTTGCCTGATGGGAAATCACAGCCTGTGTGGTTTGCCCGCAGCGACGGAGAGCCGCTGGCTTTCTTTGCCGGTATCTGGTGCCGATGGACATCCGTGCGGAAACTGGCTGATGGAGAGACAACGGATGACCTGTTTGGATTTCTGACCACCGAGGCAAACCGGGAAGTTGGAGCCATCCATCCGAAAGCCATGCCGGTGATTCTGACGCAGCCGGATGAGCTGGATGTGTGGATGAATGCGCCAGCAGAGGAGGCGCTGGGGCTTCAACGGCCTCTGTCAGATGGGCATTTGGCCCGTCGTGAACCACCCTACCTCGTGGAAAATGGAAGCTAAAATGGGATCATACTTCTTGCATTTTTCATCCCGGATATAAGTAGAAAAGACGAGTGCAACAAAAATCCCAAGTATGCTGATCTCTCATCAATCAGAGTTAATCGTGTGGTGATCTCCATATCGTTGGGCTCATACTTCCCGAACGTGCGAGACATCGCCGCCATTGGTCGGCGGTGCAGAGGCCTGCCGGAAAGACGAACACACCAGACCCAAAGCAATCGCTACAATGCCTGTAGCGTGCCAGAGATGCAGACGTTCGTGAAGAAACAACGTCGAGAGTATGACTCCAAAGGCCGGGATCAGATGAATGCTCAGGCCTGCACGTTCCGCACCAAAAAATCTGACAGCGCGCATGTAGAGTAAATAGGCCAGAACGGACGGAAAAATGCCCACATATAAGGCAGCTGCGGCAAATGAAATCGTCCAATGAGCAGATGTCGCACTTATCGGAGCGATGAACCAGAGCGGCAACAGGAGGCAGACGCCGATCGTGATATGAGCACCCAGCACACCCAACCGGTCGAGGTCTGCCGGCAGGCGACGGATCCAGAGCGTGTAAAACGCAAAGCAAGCCATCGCAGCAAGGACAACAGCATCTCCCGGCACGAGCGCGAGGGCGCTCCATTGTGACCATTGGCCGTGCAGAACCAGCGTGAACACGCCCAACAACGAAAGTATCAGACCAGCGCCCTGAGCGAGTGTAAGTCGCTGCCGGTAAAAGATCGCACCGAAGAAAACAATCATGAGTGGTATCAGCGCGTTCATCAGAAGGGCGTTGCTCGCCGTGGTCGTTCGTACACCAACATAGATCAGGGCATTGAAGCCGACGATCCCTGTAAGCGCCGTCCCGAGCATAAGCCAGCGATGCTGCCAATAACGAGGAGCATCACGGCGCATGATAGGGAGCGCAAACGGCGACAGGCAGACAAAAGCAACGACCCAGCGGACGGTCAACAGGGTCAGGGGTGCGGTCAGATCGCGAACCGCACGGCTGACGATAAAATTTCCGGCCCAGAACAGCGGTGGCAATCCAAGTGACGCATACGCCATAACACGCTCTACGATGCGTGGAGTACGAATGCGGTTTGCGGTCATACGTCGTGGCTCGACGATACGATCCCAATATCAGGTCCCTCCACCCAACCGAGCGACAGAGCCTTCCTGCGTCGGATCACCTCTCGAATACGCACATCAAACGAACGCCCTGCACCGCTCCACGAAACAGACGCCTCACCCGTCAGATGCAGAAGATCACCGTTGTCGAAATTGATGAAGAGAAGACCAGCCCGAGGATTTTCCAGAAAGTTTCCAAACGTGTTGAAATAACGATTACCTGGGTAATCCGGAACAGTCAGGACATCACCGTTGAGCTGCACAAAACCTGATGGTCCGCCGCGATGCGAGACATCCATGCCGCCGTGGACGACAGACGATGCGCAGGAGGCGATGAAGAATGTGCTGGCGGTCATGATGACGTCGCGCGCCTCAGCGTCTGGTGCCGGATATCTCTCCACGGCACCGGGTAATCGAAGCAGCGATCGTGGCTCACGTGGGCGGATATATTTTGGACAGTTTCCGAAACTCTGCAGAACGCGCATCCGGATGCCGTCCGCGTCGTTCGCCAGAACGGTGCCGTTGGCGCGGTTGCGTCGGCGTGTCGCAAACTCGATCCCGAGGATCGCGATCGGGCGTTCCGGCGCCAGCGCTTCAGCCACAGGATCTCCTGATAGGGGATGCCAGGCGAGATGAAGTGTTATCTCGTCAGGACTTGAGAGAAAGCCGGGCACGCCGGTAGCAAGCGTTGCAACCGGCCAGCCGTCGGGAGAAAGGGCACCCAGCACGACATAAGGCAGCGATGCAAAGAACGTGCGATGCTGCTCTGTCATGAAGGAGCGAATGAAAGTGCTCGAAGGTGCGGCCACGCCAGCCAGTGCCTGCGCACGCCGTTCGCCCTCGTGAAATGCGGTCGCCGTGTTATCCATCGTCGTGATCCGTCATGTCGGAACTGAATGAGGCAAACATGCCACGTAGCATCTCCGAGCAACAATACAGAACGGTCCGTTTATTGGCTATTCACTTTCAGGGTTTTTCGCCTTCCTCCTTCCGTTTCTTGAGGAACACACGATCACGTTCGATGAACCGGGCCACCATAATTGGAACCAGACGGGCCGGGTTCTTGCCGACATTGGTGTCGTCGCCATTCTCCTCCGCGAGAAAACGGGCATACAGAAGAAGGTCACGATGAATGTCCGCGGGAAAGGCAATCGTCATCCGGACAGGACGACTGTCGGGAATTGCGGTGATACGAAGCTTATCCATTGCGATGTTCTCCTTTCGCAACATAAGGTTTGAGTATCAGGTCGCGCCCCAGCAGAAGCGTGAACGGCAGACCGGGACGGTCGGTGAGGGTTGGCTGAATATCGAGTGAGCGGTCGACCAGCCGGTATCCCACCTGAGAGAACCCGTTGCTGGCGCCACTGCGAATGGCCTGGGCGAGATTGTTCTCGCTCTGGCTCGTGCCAGCTTCCGACCCGACGCTGAGCAGCGTGGTCACCAGTGCGGCTTTGAACAACTGGCCCCAGTGGTTGTTCACCTCGTCCGACAGGCCGGACTGGCCGATCGCGTCGGCGCCGGGCAGTTTCTCCAGCACGAGGCTTTCGCCGTCCGGGAAAATCAGCCGGGTCCAGATGATCTGGGTGCGTTGCTGCCCGAAGGAAATGCCGCTGTTATAGGCACCGAACAGCGTACTGCCCTGCGGGATCAGGAGATAGCGCCCTGTCGGGCTGTCATAGACGTTCTGGGTGACGTGCCCGACGATCTGGCCCGGAAGATCGGAACTGATCTTCGTGTTCAGCGCGCCCGCAATGACCGTTCCGGCCTGAAGCACGTAAGGGGAGAGGAGCGGCAAAATCCGATCGGGGCTGATGGTCTGCCGGTCAGGTTGACCCGCGAGAAAGGCCCGGTTCTCTGCCTGTGGTCCGGTGCTGGTCGTTCCTGCACCCTGGCCAGGGGACGCTGAGGTCGCAGATGAAGCCGGCTGCACGTCATGCTGATCACGCACATCGACTGAGGCAAACAGTTTGCTGCCAATGGCGGCATCAATTTCCTGCTGAGCCCGACGCGCATCCTCGTTGCCGATCGCATTGGCAGGGATTGATTTGCCCTGCCGCTGCGCGTTGAGGATTGGCCTGCCCAGATCACCGGGAAGCGCGGGTCCGAGCCTGGGCACATTGGAATAATCTTTCGGGAGGTTGTCCAGACCTGCCGCAGATGGTGGGGACGCATTGTCCGGACCGACTGATGCTGACGGCGCTCGATGGCTGGCTTCCAACGCATATCCGAGGGCGAACGCCACGACGATGACGCCGATCCCCCCGAGTGACCAGATCACCGTCCGCGACAGACGCACGACGCGTGGACGCTCGGCACGGAGGCGCAGATCGGGAGGCGTCGCCGGTGGGGCCGGGTTTCCCCCATTGGGCGGGGCATTCTGATCAGGGCGTGGAGCGGTGTCCTGCCCTGCCCCCTCTTCTCTGTCCTCGCTCATGACGGCCGCCCGTCAGTGCGCACGATGCGCACGCGCTGCTCGCTGGTCTTGTCGCCGAGACGCAGCTCGGCCGCGGCGAACAAGCGGTCAACGATCATCCAGTTCTGGCGGACCCGGTAATTGACCAAAGCCGGGTTCCCGTCCGGCCCCAGCACGAAAAGAGGTGGCAGATCCCCCTGCCCGATCCCGCTCGGGAAAGCGATATAGACTTTGCGTCCGTCATCGAAAGCCCGCGAGGGCAGCCACGGGGGCACCCCGCCTTTTGCTGGCTGTATGGCGTAGCGAAAATGCAGATCGTCGAGATTCAGCCCCGCATCCACAGGAGCCTCTTCTTCGGCGTCGTCATTCTGACGGTGCAGCGCGATCAGATCGTCCTCGGGATAGTCCCACGACACGGACGCCATGTAGGTCGCCGGTGTGGAACGCAGTTCCGCCAGGTAGGTCCGGCGGTCGGTATTGACGATCAGATTGGTCGTGAGATCGGGACGGGTCGGCTTGACCAGGATATGGACACGCTTGGCAGTACCACTGCCGCTCGATGTATCCCCGATCACCCACCGGACGGTGTCACCAGCGGCAACCGGCCCGCTTCCGACCAGCTTTTCGCCGGGCTGGAGCATGATGTCGGTAATGTCACCGGGCGACGCGTAGACCTGATAGAGCGCGCCGGGACTGTAGGGATAAACCTGCACGGCATTGATAAATCCCGCCCGCGTCGGCTGGATCCGGGCGGCGACGTTCGCCTGAATCACACGCACGGTCGGATCGGCAACCTCCGGCGCACCTCGCCGGGCCTGGACGCTGCGCGACGGCAGGCGTTTCAGTTGGCCCGGCAGCGGCAAAGGTCTGGCGATTTCCACCACCTGCACCGGTTTGGGTGGATCGGGCAGGCGTGTAGCCCGCGCCGCATCATCATAGCGAATGGCGGGCGGATGATACTGTCCGGCACAGGCGGACAGGGTGAGCAGCACCAGCGGCAGGGCGCGCAAGACCATGCGGATCATTGTCCGAGTTCCTTCGACCAGTTGATGGCGGTGACATAGATGCCAAGCGGGTTTTTCCGCAGGCGATCGGCCGTGCGTGGGGTGACGATCATGACCGTGAGAATAGCGGTCCAGCGTTCGGTTCCCGTGAAGGCGCCGTCGCGGTAATGCCGTTCGGTCCAGGCCACGCGGAAACTGCCGGGCGATGCCCGGATGACCGACGACACATCGACCTCGACCTGTTCGTGGCCGACCCGTGAGAACGGGTCGTTGAGGCGGGCATAGTCGTTCAGCGCCTGTGCGCCGGAAATCATGGTGAACTCGTAGGCCTGCAGCCAGTTCTGCCGCACAACGACAGGATCGGCGGACAGGCCACGCACATCTTCGATGAAGCGCGCCAGATACCACGACACCTGCGGATCGGTCGGAACATAGGCCGAGGTCGCTGGGCCGATCACCTGTGTCTGGCCGAGTTTGTCGACCTGCACGACCCAGGGGACGATGGTGCCACGCGCGGACTGCCAGACCAGGCCGATCCCGAGTGCTGCCGAGAGGAACAGACTGCCAAAAGCCATCAGCCGCCAGTTACGGGCCTGCACACGGGCGGAGCCGATCCGGTCATCCCAGATCTGGGCTGCGTGTTGATAGGGTGTCACGGGTTCGGGTGTGATCCCGTAGCGTGTGGTAGAGCGACGGAACATCATTGTTTCTCCGAAAGATCGATGGCTGCCGATCCACCGCCGCCATCGGCGGAGCGGATGACATGGGCCGCTTCGGCCGCGTGGGTCGCGGCATTGCGACGCTTCATTTTTTGTGCCCAGCGTGGGGGCTTGCTGTCGGGAGCAGAGCCGGCGCCGCCGCCTTGACCTTTGCCGGCGCTGTCTGACGGGCCGGCAGAATTCCCGCCACCCGCCTCGGAAGCGGCTCCGCCGGTAAAGCGCCCCCCTGTTGCGGTGAAGGCGCCACGAGCACCGGCGCCGTAACTCTGTTTCATGGACGCTGCGGCCCCGGACGCCCTGCTCTTTGCTGCGTTCATGGCTGCGGCACCTGGTGCGCGGGCGACACCACCAAGCCCGGCGGCCATGCGCGCGCCCGCGCTCCCACCCGCGGCGCTCATGGCTCCCATGGAATAGGCGCTTGAGGCCGCCCCCGCCGCAGCGGCCCCGCCACGAGCGGCTGCTGCCGTGGCGGCCAGAGCCGCGCCACCACCGGAGGCGATGGCGGCAGGGGCGGCGACAGCCGCCGCTCCCATGGCGCCGACCGCCATACCGGTGCCGACAGCAGCACCCGCGCCAAGTTGTGGGGCGCCGGAGATCAGGCCGTTGGCCAGTGAACCGCCGAAAATCGCAAGCCCGACCATGCACAGGGAGGCCAGAACCACGGACAGCGCCTGTCCGATGGTGGGCGAACTGTTCCCGTAGGAGGTCGTGAACTGTTTGAAGAGGCCGGAGGCGACGGCGGAAATGACGGCCAGCACCATGATCTTCACACCGGACGAAACGACGTTCCCGAGAACCTTCTCGGCCAGAAAGGCCGTCCGGTTGAACAGGGCGAACGGGATCAACACGAACCCGGCGAGGCTGGTGAGCTTGAATTCGACAATCGCGACGAAAAGCTGCACCGCGAGGATGAAGAAGGCCGCCAGCACAATGAACCAGCACAGAAGCAGCACGAGGATCTGTACGATGCTGGCAATTGCGCCGAAGGAAAACGCCAGTTTGCTGGCCGCATCAAGCAGCGGTTGTGCGGCGGAGAGGCCGGTCGCGGCCAGCCGTCCCGGATGCATGAAATCGGCAAGTGTCAGCGTTCCCCCACCCGCTTTAAGACCGAGCGCGGCGAAGCTGTTGAAAACGACGCTCGAGAGATGGCTGAAATGGTTGATGACGAAGGCAAAGAAGCCGACATAAAGCGTCTTTTTGACCAGACGCTGGACAATGTCCTCGTCCACCGCCCAGGCCCAGAACAGCCCGGCCAGCAGCATATCAAGGACGGAGAGCGATCCGGCGAGGGACACGACGCTGCCCCGCAGCAATCCAAAACCGGAATCGATGGTGGTCTCGAAGGTGTTGAGGAACCCGTCAATAATCCCGACATTACTGGCGTCCATCGATCAGTCTCCCGAACCGGGAACGGAGACAGTCTCGGGAACATAGGCGTCGTACTGCGCGAAATGCTGGTATTGTGCCTCGGCCCCGGCTTCGTTCGCAGCCTGTCGGGCACGTTCCAGTTCAGCAGCCCGACCGTTGGCGGCGAGTTCCGCCTGAATGTCAGATAACTGACGGGATTGCAGGGCCATAAGCTGGTTTCCGGCCTGCGCCGCCTGCAACGCACCCGCAGAGTTCTGGCTGGCCGAGACCAGTTGCGTCACGGCCGAACTGTCGGTTGGGATGTTGCCGACCACCCGGGCCTGCAGTTTCAGGGCATCCTCGAACCCACCGACGGAATTCTGCCACCGCGTCTGTGCCTGACTGAAAAGGGTGCTGTCAGACATGCCGGACGAGACGGATGTGTACGCCTGCTGATACTGCTGCTCGACGGACTGGACGCTGTAGGCAATGTTCTGCGCCTGGGCCAGAAGGGCGGTGGTCTGGGAAACCGTCGATTGCAGCGTCGACAATGTCGAGAGCGGGAGCGTCGCGAGATTGCGACCCTGATTGACCAGCATCTGCGCCTGGTTGGCGAGCGATGTGATCTGGTTGTCGATCTGCTGGAGTTCGCGTGCTGCAATCAGGACGCTCTGTACGTGATTGGCTCCGTCATAGACCGCCCACTGCGCACAGGCAGGTTTGACTGGCATGAGAAAAAGCAGAACGGCGCCCACAGCTGCGGCATAACCGCTACGGAAATATTTTGCCCGAATACGAAAAGATCTTTCCGTCATGGCACGCCTCCGTGACGCAGAAGGTCCGCGACCCACGTCACACCACGCGCCTCAAACCACGCGGGCAGAAAACCCTCCCGCCCATGCTCCCCCAGCACGGCGTCAATCAGCCGATGATCGTCTTTCCCCGACGCCGCACACAGCGCGAGCGCGACCGGCCCGAGCCCCAGTTCGAACAGGCGGTTCCCGCGCTGGGTCTGGCAGTAATATTCCCGTTTCGACGCAGCGCGGGCGATGATGGCGGTCTGTCGGTCGTTGAGGCCGAAATCCCGGTAGAGGGCCATGATCTGCGGTTCGATGGCGCGCTCGTTGGGCAGGAATATCCGTGTCGGGCAGCTTTCTACCACCGCAGGCGCAATAGGAGAGTTCGCGATGTCCGACAGAGACTGCGTGGCAAAGATGACGCTGGCGTTCTTCTTGCGCAGGGTTTTCAGCCATTCACGCAACTGACCGGAGAAATTCCCGTCATCCAGAACGAGCCAGCCTTCGTCGATCACCAGCAAGGTGGGTCGTCCGTCCAGCCGTCCTTCAATGCGATGGAACAGATAGGACAGCACGGACGAGGCGGCACCAGAGCCAATCAGTCCTTCGGTTTCGAACACCACCACATCGGCATCACCCAGATGCTCGGTGTCAGCATCAAGCAGGCGACCGTAGGGACCGCCGAGACAGTAGGGTGCGAGCGCCTGTTTCAGTGCGTTGGACTGAAGAAGAGCGACCAGGCCCGACAGGGTGCGCTCCTCCTCCGGCGAGGACGCGAGGGAATTCAGGGCCGACCAGAGATAGGATTTCACCTCCGGCGTCAGCGCGATCCCTTCACCGACAAAAATCTGGCCCAGCCATTCGCTGGCCCATTTGCGCTCGTCCGGATCGTCAATCTGAGCCAGAGGCTGGAGTGAAACACCGGGAAAGCCGTCCACGCCCAACCCGTTCTCGTCCGTCAGGCCACCACCGAGATCATGCCAGTCGCCGCCCATGCCGAGCGTTGCGGCGCGCATGGAGCCACCGAAATCGAAGGCGAAGATCTGCGACCCCACATAGCGCCGGAACTGAAGCGCTATGAGCGCCAGCAGCACAGACTTCCCCGCTCCCGTCGGTCCCGCGATCAGCGTATGACCTACATCGCTGGCATGGAGAGAAAACCGGAACGGCGTGGCCCCGGCGGTCCTGCCGTAGAAGAGCGGCGGCGCCTTGAAATGGACATCCTGCTCCGGCCCGGCCCAGACGGCGGAGAACGGGATCATGTGCGCCAGATTCAGCGTCGAAAGCGGGGGCTGGCGCACATTGGCGTAGACGTGCCCAGGCAGGCTGCCGAGCCATGCTTCGACCGCGTTCAGAGTCTCGGTCATACAGGTAAAGTCGCGACCCTGAATGATTTTTTCCACAAGGCGGAGTTTTTCAGAGGCGATGCTGGCGCTGCCATCCCAGACCGTGATGGTCGCAGTGATGTAGGCCTGCCCCACATCATCCGCCCCGAGGGACTGCAACGCCAGATCGGCATCGGCCGCCTTGTTGGCGGCATCATTGTCCACCAACACGGATGCTTCGTTGGTCATGACTTCGCGAACAATGGCCGCGATGCTTTTGCGTTTTGCGAACCACTGACGCCGGATCTTCGTCAGAACCTTGGTCGCGTCGGTCTTGTCGAGCAGGATCGCGCGCGTTGACCAGCGATAGGGCATGGCCAACCGATTGAGATCGTCCAGAATTCCGGGGAAGGTCCGGCTGGGAAAACCCGTGATGGTCAGGGTCTTCAGGTACGCATCACCAAGTTTCGGCTCCAGCCCCCCTGACAACGGCTGATCCACCAGCAGCGCATCCAGATGCATCGGGATTTCCGGTACCCTGACCCGCTGATTGCGGGTCGAAATGGTACTGTGCAGGTAGGTCAGCGTCCCGCCGTCATTGAGCCACGCGGCCTCGGGCATGAATCCATCGAGCAATGCCAGAAGACGGTCGCTGCGATCAATGAAAGAATTCAGTATGCCATGCGGGTCCGGTCCGTCGTGTTCCCGACCCTCATAGAGAAAACGCTCGGCACGACCTGATGATTCCGCCGGTGGTAGCCATACCACGGTCAGGAAATACCGGCTCTCGAAATGCGCGCCCTCATCCTCGAACTGTTCCCGGCGCTCCAGATCCACCATCTGGCTGGCGGCATCGGGAAAATCACTCTCGGGATAGAGCGTGGCAGGTGTTCGCTGCGCTTCCACGAACACGGCCCAGCCGGAACCGAGACGCCGCAGGGCGTTGTTCAACCGGCCAGTCACGCCGACAAGTTCGGCCGGCGTGGCGGAATCCAGATCCGGACCACGAATGCGCGCGGTGCGCTGAAAGGAGCCATCCTTGTTCAGGACAATACCTTTTTCGACCAGCGCTGCCCAAGGGAGGTAATCCGAGAGAAGTGCTGCACGATTGCGATATTCGCCAAGGGACATCATCGCCCTGCCCTCCTCATGCCCGGAACCAAGCGGGATAGCGGAGATGCCGCCGCCCCACTTCGACAAACAGCGGATCGCGTTTTGCACCCCAGACCGCGAGGCTGTGGCCTACGATCCAGAACACCGCGCCGACCAGCCAGAGCCGCAGACCCAGCGAGATCGCCGCGCCCAGCGTGCCGTTGGCGATCGCCAGCGTCCGTGGGGCGCCGCCGAGCAGGATCGGATCGGTCAGGGAGCGATGCACGGGGACATGAAAGCCCGGCACCGCGTCGTCGTCATATCCCACCATCAGATCAATGCTCCCCCGGAGAAGGAGAAGAAGGACAGGAAGAAACTGGACGCCGCAAAAGCGATGGACAGACCGAAGACGATCTGAATCAGGCGACGAAAGCCTCCCGAAGTTTCACCGAACGCAAGGGTCAGGCCGGTGACGGTGATGATGATCACCGACACGATGCGCGCGACGGGTCCCTGAATGGATTCCAGGATCTGGTTGAGCGGCTCCTCCCACGGCATTCCGGAGCCGGACGCCCAGGCGGAGGAAGTTGCGGCAAACAGCGCGATACCCGCCATGCTGGTCAGACGGGACAGGCGATTGGTATGGGCGCGCGTCATGACGCGCGCGGACAGGGTCTGCGACATCAGAGTGTGTCCTCAATGCTGGAGAGGTTGAAGGAATGTGGACGCCGTGCTTCGCCGATCGGGAAATCCAGCGAGGTCATGCGGTAAAGGCCTGTTGCCGGATCCAGTCCGTCCACCGTTGCGAGTTCCGTCAGCCGCCGGGCAGTACCGCGTCCGGACAGCACCGCGATCACATCGATGGTTTCCGCGATCATGCCGCGCGGCACCGTCACCACGGCCTCCTGGATCAGTTGTTCCAGACGGAGCAGGGCTGCGAGCGCTGAGCCGGCGTGCAGCGTGCCGATACCGCCGGGATGACCGGTGCCCCACGCCTTGAGCAGATCAAGCGCTTCGGCGCCGCGCACCTCTCCGATGGGAATGCGGTCAGGACGTAGACGGAGGCTGGACCGAACGAGGTCAGAAAGCGTGATGATCCCTTCCCGGGTCCGCAGGGCGACGAGATTGGGCGCCGTGCACTGCAATTCCCGTGTATCCTCGATGAGGATCACGCGGTCCCTGGTCTTCGCCACCTCGGCCAGCAGGGCGTTGACCAGCGTCGTCTTACCGGTAGACGTGCCGCCCGCAACCAGGATATTCCTGCGCTGGACGACGGCCTCGCGGAGATAGGCCGCCTGTGCGACGGTGATGATCCCGGCGTCGATATAATCGTTCAGCGTGAACACCGCGACAGCGGGCTTGCGGATCGCGAAACTGGGCGCTGTCACGACCGGCGGCAGCAATCCCTCGAAACGCTCGCCTGTCGGGAGTTCGGCCGAGATCCGGGGCGCGGCCTCATGAACCTCCGCGCCGACATGGTGCGCGACCAGACGCACGATGCGTTCGGCATCGGCGGGGCCGACCGTGTCCCCGGTGTCGGACAGCCCCTCTGACAGGCGGTCGATCCAGAGGCGTCCATCAGGGTTGAGCATCACCTCGACAACAGCCGGATCGGCGAGATGTCTTGTGATGGCCGCTCCCAAAGCCGTACGCAGCATGGAAAAACCACGTGCCGCCGCGTCGTTCGTTGTCACATGGCTGAACATTGTCATTCCCGTTGTCGAGCGGGTCCGGCCATTCCGGACCGCAACGGGGACAAATAGAGGAGGCACGCGTTTCTAGATCGCAACAAGAAATTCGGCCATCATCGTACCGGGGCGTACGAAAGCGTATACAAACTGGCAGAGGCGTAGACGGCTAAAAATTTGGCGTATTATCAGTGCATTAGGCTTGAAACTTTTAATCCGACGTTGTCAGGAATTGCGGTGATCCGAAGAAACCGATGGCAACGATGGCGATGACTGACTTCGCGAGCGTGAAACTTTTGAGCCGGGCCAAATATTAAGTTATGGACGCGAGTGTCAGGCCCCGCTCATCAACGGCAATGCGCACAATACGATACTTGGATGAGGCAAGTTTTTACTGTGTTTGGAACTACAAACCAACGCATGATTGGACCCGACACACTTTACATCGACGAAGACGGCGGATTGACAATATTGTCGTTGCGCTAAATATCGAAGTCACACACCGTCAAAAAGTTGCTCCGAAGGTGTGACCCGTGCTTGAATCGACACGGCGTGCTCTTAATGATGAAATGCCTGCGTTCCGAAGCTTATAACGATTCACACCCTATATTGAGGACTACCCTATTGAGCAGCGACAAGGACATCATTCTCGGTCGTCTGAATGCGATGACGCAGATCGTAACGGCGCATCTTGCAACGACGAAAGTGGAGACCGACCAGCTTCCGGAACTCGTACGTCGGCTTTATGCGTCGCTTTCAGAGGAACAGCCTGTGCCGAACACGGCAGGATTGGCAGCAGCCCGGACAACCAGCAATGTTCCCTCGCCTGCTGAAAAGACAGAACCGTCCGTGACTCTCGACGAGACACCGGCGGAGGCGACGTCGCCCACAATTCTGGCCGTCGAGAAACAGCAGCAGCCAGCCGTCCCGATCAAGGAATCTGTCTTTCCCGACTACATCATCTGCCTGGAAGATGGGAAACAGCTGAAATCGCTCAAACGGCACCTCGCGGCTGCCTTCGACATGACCATTGAGGATTACAAGGCCAAATGGGGGCTGCCTGAAGAATATCCGACCGTCGCGCCGAATTATACGGAAATGCGGCGTCAGGTGGCACAAAAGATCGGCCTTGGAAAGCGTGCTTCCCAGAGTGACGACAAAACGGACGGCACCGATGCGTCTGCGCGGTCGGCCCCGGGAACACCATCACCTACACGAAACAAGGCCAAGGGTGGCCTAAAGGAACGGTCAGCCGGAAAAGCCGATGAACATCGACTGGCCAACGCGTTCTCTCGATGATCCGGGGTGACGCGTTAGGTTGATTTGTCAGTCCTTTTTAACAGCGGCGTCGCTGCTTTCATTCGCCTCACGCTCAATGTCTGTCCGGAACCGCCTGTCGCTGGCCAGCCGTCGCCCCAGCATCTCGACGAAACGGTCGTAGCGCTCCGCCCCCTGGGCACGGGCCGCTGCGGCCATGCTGTCCGAAAGACCCGGCATACTGGTGAACCAGAGCCGGATGAACAGCGCGAGCGTCTCGACCGAGATCGACAGGTCGCGCTCGATCCGCGCCTGACGACGATCGAGCCGCTGCACGGCGGCTTCCAGCGACGCTTTGGGATCGCCACCAGCGCCTTCCGGGTCGAGCCACGCCGCAATCGCGGCTTCGGCCAGCAGGGAGTCCGACATCGACCGTCGGGCGGCCTGCGTCCGCAGCCCCTTCCACAGATGCGGCTCGAGATAGACCGAAAGCCGCTTCTTCTTCTGGCGCGCGCCGCTCATGACAGCCCCAGATCATTGCCGGGATCAAGAGCCGCCTGACGGGCTTTGCGGGCCAAATCCGCCGTCAGCACGGCATGAAGGTCTTCCTCTTCCATCGGATCGCGTTCACGCTCGCGCATAGGCGCATCACGCGCGGGGTCCTCGTCGCCCTGCGGTGGCAGGTCGGGCTCCTCGGAAACGTCCATTTCCGGCTGACGGCGCGCCTCGGTGCCGACAGGATCTTCTTCCTCACCCGCCTCCTTGACCGCATCCTCTGGTGTGTCGGGCTTGACCTCAGGCTTTGATGGCTGCGGACGCGAGGTCCAGTCGTCGGGTGCGACCGGTAATCCTCGTGTCCCCGTCTCCGGCGCGGGCAAGAGCCGTTCCCGAAACCGGCTGTCGCGAAAATATTGCGCCTTTTTTGCCCGAACGGGCGACATCCCCGAGAGCAGGACCAGTTCGTCGGTTGCTGGCAGTTCCTGAACCTCGCCGACGGTGAGCAGTGGTCGGGCACTCTCCTGACGGGACACCATGAGGTGCCCGAGCCATGGCGACAGCCGATGACCGGCATAGTTCTTCTGCGAGCGGATTTCGGTTGCGGTGCCAAGCGCATCGGAAACACGTTTGGCTGTCCGCTCATCGTTGGTCGCGAAGCTGACGCGAACATGGCAGTTGTCAATGATCGAGTTGTTCTGCCCGTAGGCTTTTTCAATCTGGTTGAGCGACTGGGCGATCAGAAACGCTTTGATCCGGTAGCCAGCCATGAAAGCAAGCGCGCTTTCGAAGAAATCGAGCCGCCCGAGCGCGGGAAACTCGTCGAGCATCAGCAAAAGACGCTGCCGCCCTTCTGCTCCGGACAGATCCTCGGTCAGCCTGCGCCCGATCTGGTTAAGCATCAGCCGGATCAACGGCTTGGTGCGACTGATGTCCGAGGGCGGGACAACGAAGTATAACGTCGTCGGCCGGGCCGGATTGACGAGATCGCCAATCCGCCAGGTGCTGCGGCTCGTCACCTCGGCCACGACAGGGTCACGATACAGACCAAGGAACGACATGGCCGTACTCAGCACACCGGAGCGCTCGTTGGGGGATTTGTTGAGCAATTCACGCGCAGCCGACGCCACCACCGGATGGACGCCACGCTCGCCAAGATGGCGCGTGCCCATCATCACAACGAGGGTGGCCGCGATCGAGCGTTTCGGATCGGACAGCAGGCTGGCGACACCACGCAAGCTTTTGTCCGGTTCCGCATAGAGGACATGAAGAATGGCTCCCACCAACAGGGAATGTGAGGTTTTTTCCCAGTGATTGCGTCGTTCCAGCGAGCCTTCGGGATCGACCAGCACGTCGGCGACGTTCTGGGCATCGCGCACTTCCCACTCGCCGAGACGGATTTCCAGCAGCGGATTGTAGGCGCATGACGCGAGATTGGTGGGATCAAACAGAATCAGCCTACCGAAGCGGCCCCGGAACCCGGCCGTAATGGACCAGTTTTCGCCCTTGATATCATGGACAATGGCTGAACCGGGCCAGGTCAGCAACGTCGGGATCACCAGCCCTACGCCCTTGCCCGAGCGCGTCGGCGCGAAGCAGAGCACATGCTCCGGGCCATCATGCCGGATGTAGTCGCGCTCCCAACGCCCCAGCACCACGCCATCCTGGCCGAGAAGTCCGGCCTGCTCGATATCGTCGCGTTCGGCCCAGCGGGCCGATCCATAGGTGGCTGTGCGTTTATGCTCCCGCGCGCGCCTGACGGACAGGACCACTGCTGTCAGGAAGGCGAGCACTCCGCCAGATCCGGCGATCCATCCGCCTTCTACGAAAATGTGTGGTGCATAGGCGTCGAACTCGTACCACCACCACGGAAACAGAAATGGCGGATAGAGCGGCCACCGTCCGGCCACCACAGTCCACGGAGGACCGAGTTCTGGCTGGAATGCGAGCCGCCACGCGACCCACTGCGTTGCGGCCGACCAGGCCATAATGACAATCAGGAAACAGAGGCCGAGTTGCCCCCACAGGATACGAGAACCAGACATGAATTCCTCCCGAGTTGGGAGGAATTCTGCATGGCGACACGCCCTTCAGTTCAAGACTTTTCCCAGTCAACTGACGGCACGGGCGTGCGGAGGCGTAAACAAACTGGCGCGGGCGTAAGTAGCACTTCCAAACGCCTTCTGGCTTCAGGCAGACCCGGCAAGAGTCAGTTTTTTGTGGGTGGGTGCCTGTGGGTTTCATCGTCCAGCAGACGTTCCGCAGCGACCCACGCCTGATCCGCAGCATCCTTCTCGTCCAGAACATTGGCTGAGACTACCGCGCCATCAAGCAGGTAGATCATAAAGTGGGCAAGTTGTTCAGATCGCTCTTCCAGAACGCCGTTCGCCTCCAGAAGCGCCCGGATGGCGTGCCGCAGGCTGCGTTTCTGTAGTCGGGAAATCTCGGCGATAGTATCCTGCTTTCCCTTGTATTCCTCAGTCGCGCGAGAGAACACACATCCCGCAAAATCGGGCTGACGAAACCAGGATGTATGCCAGTCGAATACGGCGCGCAGGCGGGCTCTCGGCTCCGCATGCGCGCTGACAGCCTCGATCAGCGAGGCCTCCAACGTTTCAATATGTCCTTCAAGGTAGTCGGTCACTAGCCCCTCTTTGTTGCCAAAGTGGTAGTAGATTGCCGTCTTCGCGACCTGCGCGGTGTCGGCGATGTCATCGACACTGACCTGGTGGAAACCCGAACGGGCAAAGAGGGAGCCCGCTGTCGTCAAGAGAGTAGCCCGACTATCGGGACCATTCCGCTTTCTGCGGAGTTTTTGCTGTGGCACGTCCATGACCTCACAGGAATTCGCATCAATCCGTCTCATTCATAATCCGAACGTTTTGTGCGTCAACAAGTTCAAGGCACAGATCAGGCCACAGCAATTCCCTTTCCACAAGTTAATAAAGCGATATCAAATGTACCGGTCGTTCATACACGGGACGTTATCTGATCAGTTGACTGCCTCCAGGGCCGCGGTCGGAACTGGTTTGACGGCTTTCATTTCGGCCAGTTGCCAGTCCCAGTACGCTTCACTGGAGTTCAGGCGCATCGCCGCACCCTCGAGCACAGATCGCGCTTCACCGGGATACCGCCGAAGAACAGGCACAATGACATTGTCAATCCAGCCATCGCCATGCAGGGCATCGACCTCGACATGCTCGCTGTAATAATCCAGAATCGACGGTTGATCGTTGCCAATACCGACGCGACGGCAACCCGAGAGCAATTTGGCGTATTGCTCGGGATCCGAGAGTTCCGTAATTGCGAGCGCACCGATCGAGCGGAAATATTCCCGCCGGTTGAAGGCGAAATAAAGCAGCAGATTATACCCCGAGAGGCCCTCCCAACCCAACGCATCGACAAACTGGGTCGGATTATCTTCAATCTTGAGATAGTCGAGCAGGTCGCGGTAGAGACGCACATGCGTGCGGGCTGGGTTACCCTGCCCCATCTCATCCCAGAAATTATGCGCGACTTCCATCCGGACATCTTCGTCGATACCGACAAGAGACAGCACGATCAGGTCATAAAAACGCATATTCAGCGCGTAATCGGTCGTAAAATACTTGATGATCTGCGGTCGTGACGCGTCGGTCTTCATGAAATCGAATACCGCATGGTTATACCCGGAATGGCTCTTCCAGAGGGACTTGATGGCGTCGCCAATTGCTTCCGGCTCGACATCGGCCGGGATTGGGCTGGCCTGGCTCAATTCCCACTCCATCCACGAAACTTCGATCGCACGGCGAGCTCGCAACAGTTCGATACTGTACTGGTTATCAGTAAGGCCCGGGTGGGGCCGGGAGAGATGCAAACCATACAGGTCATGCAGCACGCGATGAACGGTCTTCCGTGCGGCAAGGTCGCTCTGTGCAAACGCCATATCACAGCACCGATGCGCGAGCGCCTCCAACTGACCCGAGGCTCCGCGAGAGGCAAGGAACGTATCCGCGTTGTCGTTGGAAAGTGCATCATTCACCAGACGGCGCAGTGCCTGCGGTGTATCGTCAGCGATGTTGATCTCCGGTCGCGCAAAAGCAGCGCCGCCAGCATGTGTCAGCATAAAGCAGTTCCTTGCAATGTGTGTACAATCTGGAAACAGCTCGCGACCTGTATGTTGCACAGTGACGAAACGGTCCGTTTTGAGTCAAGAAAAAAGACCGTACTGACGCGTATTCGTCATAATTGCAGAGGCAGAACCGAAGGCCTAGCCGCAGGTATAATGCTTTTGTGAAAGTACGATCCGCGCAGTATGTTGTTTTTAGGTAGTTTTACAGCCCCCCGTGGTCGGAGGCAGCGTAAAGCCGCGGCACTTCGAATCGCACTGACTGTTCTGTTCCTGATCCAGTCAGCGGGAAATCTCACAAGAACGTGAATGTTTCGAGCGTAAAACGCCACGCCACGACCGACAGGGGCACGCCCCGACCCGCCACGATACTCCTTACCACATTGTTTTATTGCGGTTTTCTATTTTCCTGCGTGCCGATGAGAGGCACGATGGCACACATCTGAGCTTCAAGAAAAGGCAGGACGATGCGCGCAAAAGACGCTACAGTGTCGACATCGCCCCGTGTCATTCTCGACCCTACCGGTCATGGAGACGGTAACGGTGAGGGTCTGCGGGCGCTGATACGAGCCCTCGCCCGGCAGGCGGCGCGGGATTACATTGAACATGAAAACGGACCGATCCGTACACGATCGGAGGACTAACAGGAGGTCTTCATGAAGGTCGCGCTCTACGCCCGCTATTCTTCTGACAACCAGCGCGATGCCTCCATTGAGGATCAACTGAGGCTGTGTCGGGAATATGCTGCCCGTCAGGACTGGAACGTAGTCGACAGCTACAGCGACAGAGCCGTCTCTGGTGCCTCCCTGCTTCGTCCTGGTATTCAGGAACTGATGCAGGACGCACAGCGCGGGAAGTTTTCGATCATTCTCGCCGAAGCCATGGACCGTCTTTCGCGCGATCAGGAAGATATCGCCGGGCTGTTTAAACGAATGAAGTTTGCCGGGGTGCGGATCATCACGCTTTCAGAAGGCGACGTCACCCAACTCCATGTCGGGCTCAAGGGCACCATGAATGCCCTCTTTCTGCAGGATCTGGCAGACAAAACGCGGCGCGGCATACGGGGACGCGTTGAAGCCGGTAAATCGGGCGGCGGTCTGTGCTATGGGTATGACGTCGTCCGAAAATTTGACGCTGCCGGCGAAGCTGTCCGCGGAGAGCGGTCGATCAACATCAGCGAAGCCGCGATCGTGCGGCGCATCTTTCGTGAATATGCAGACGGCAAGGCGCCTAGGGCCATTGCGCTCGATCTGAATGCGGAAGGGATTGTCGGACCATTGGGAGGTGCCTGGGGACCATCCACCATCCACGGCAACCGTGACCGCGGCACCGGCATCCTCAACAACGAGCTTTATATTGGCCGACTGATCTGGAACCGCCTTCGCTATCTGAAGGATCCGGAAACTGGCAAGCGCGTCTCGCGCCTGAATCCAGAAAGTGAATGGATTCTGCAGGAGGTTCCTGAACTTCGAATTGTCGAGCCTGACCTATGGGAAGCGACCAAGGCCCGTCAGGCAACGACAACGTGGTCGCAAAAGACACGTGGTGACGGCGTCCATCCTCTGAACAGTCTCAAGCGTCCTCGTCACCTCTTCACTGCGATGACACGCTGCGGCTGCTGTGGCGGTGGTTTTTCAATGATCTCGAAAAACCTGCTTGGCTGCTCGACTGCGCGCAACAAAGGCACTTGCGACAATCGCATGACCATCCGGCGGGACATGCTCGAGAAGTCTGTACTTAACGGGCTACGGACGCGCCTCATGGACCCCGCGCTGTTCAAGGAGTTCTGTGATGAGTTTACTCGGGAGGTTAACCGCGTGAGAATGGAGCGCGGCGCAGATCTCGCTGCGATGCGCGCGGAACTACCCCGCGTTGATCGCGAACTGGACAAGGCGATCCAGGCCATTCTCGACGGCGTACCCGGCGTCAAGCTGAAGGACAAGATCGGACGGCTGGAGGCCCGCAAGGAAGAACTGACGGCTCTGCTCGCCGATGCACCCCAGCCACCTCCTTTGCTGCATCCAAACATGGCTGTGATCTACAGGGAACGCATCGAAGCCCTTTACGAAAACCTTCAGAAGGAGGATGCGAGCCTTGAGGCCATCGAGAGGCTGCGCGGTCTGGTCTCACGGATCAAGCTGATTCCGCTGGACGGCGAGCTTGCCATCTTCCTCGAAGGAGACCTCGCTGCAATTCTGAACTTCTCGTCCAACAAAAAAAGCGCCGCAGTCCATCCGGACCACGACGTTCTTCAGTCGTTCATTGAACAGGATACATTGGTTGCGGGGACCTGCAACCGAAGAAAACTGCGCTCTGCCGGTAAAGAGCAGGCTACATTGGTTGCGGGGGCAGGATTTGAACCTGCGGCCTTCAGGTTATGAGCCTGACGAGCTACCGGGCTGCTCCACCCCGCGGTGGTGTGTGATGATGTTGGGGATTTTTGTGGTG
>NZ_JABCQF010000008.1 GCF_015244705.1 Gluconobacter potus | reverse complement strand
GCGGCGTTACAGGGATCGCAACCACATCGAGCGGATGTTCAACAGGCTCAAGCAAATGCGCCGCATCGCGACCCGCTACGACAAGACCGCCTTATCCTTCAAGAGTTTCCTCAATATCGCCGCCGCAAGACTCTGGATTGGGTCTTTTGTCAACATGGCCTAGGCATTCCGCACATTGCGTCATGTTCCGCTGCAATTCAGAAACGCTGGCAACATAGAACTCGCCAACCAGCATTTTCTGCTTTTCGGTTTGCGAGGACATCATGTCAGGTCGTGCAGCGGCTTGTCGAGTGGCGCGCTGAGCGTCCAGTCGGAAAAGCGGACTTTCAGGCTGTCACGCTCCGGAGAGCAGCCTATTGGACCGACGAGACAGGACCCTGCTTTCGAGAACGATGCCAGACGCATGAGCGGCAAAACCCTCCCATCACCGGAAACCTGAAGTCGCAGCACGCCATCGCTGACTGTGGCGCGTATCCAGAAATTTATCCGTGAGGACACTGCTGAGCATGGCGCGCCCGTCCGAGAGTTCAATCCCGGCCTTGACCCAGTGTTGTTCGTCAATGCGGATCATGAGGCCGGCCTGATCGTACAGCTTTTCATATTCGGCACGGATACGAAGCTGCGCGGTGAAGCGGGTTGGTGCAGGCATGCCATAGAAATGCCCGCTGTCACGTGTGAAGCCATAGAAGGTCTCGCGCCAGAAATCGGTTCCCTTGTCTGTCGTCATCTCAAGGATATCGGGCATAATGGCGCTTTGACGGGGTTTGTTGAGCCAGACCCCGTTTTGCCAGAGGCCGGGGAGGTCGGTCTTTCCGGTGTTCTCGGTCACGGTTCAACTTTCGTATCGTTCAGGACGCATCCCAGTCCTGCAGGGCCTGAAGTGCGACCTGGGTTGCATGCGTCAATCGGTCTGGGAGCTGCTCAAGTGGAAACCATTTCACGTCCCCAAGGGCTTCAGGTTCCCTGATGGAAGCGTTCCCGGTGAAGTCTTCAGCGATATAGACGGGCGCGATCCAGTGTTCATTCCGCTCCGGGGCAATCTGGTCCACGACGCAGAGCAGGATCATTCGTTCAATCTGGAGGCCCGTTTCCTCGAAAATTTCCCGTCTGACGGCCTGTTGCAGGGTTTCAAACGGCTCGACCTTTCCGCCCGGAAGGCCCCAGTGGTCGCGTTCTGGATCGCGCTTCCGGTACACGAGCAGCAGACAGTTTTCTTTGAGGAGGACGGCGCCGCAGCCTGCGCGGGGCAATGTATTAGCTGTCATGGGCGAAGAGCTCCCGGCAATGGCGTATGAGAAGGTGTCCAGCGACGCGTCTGCGGTAAGACGCTGTGGAACGCATGTCGTCGATCGGCGTGATTTCGGACATCGCCTGTTCGGCCACGGATCCGAGATGGTCTTTGTCCCGTATTCCTGAGGCAAGGGCATGGTGCGCTTTTGGGCATGTCATGGGAACGGGGCCGACGGCTCCGAAGGCGAAGCTGATCCCGGCGGGATCGTCAGGCACTTTGACCGTTGCGAGGGAAAGCTTTGAAATTGCCTGCGCCTTGCGAGGGCCGACTTTCGAGAATGTCTGTGGTTGTCCCAGACATTTTGCGGGAATGACAAAGCCAGCGATCAGTTCTCCTGACCTGCGTTGCGTGTGTCCGGGGCCGGCGATGAATGCTGCAACGGGCATTTCCCGAGTTCCATCCCGGTGGATCAGCCTGATGCGGGCCTGAAGCGCGACCAGAGCGGGAAGGCTGTCTCCGGCCGGAGAGGCGGTGGCGATGTTGCCGCCAATGGTTGCGGCATTTCTGATCTGGGGGCTTCCAACACCATAGGCGACGTCCCGGATGATCGGGACGGTCTGCGCGATGATAGGGTCATGCAGGATGTCCTGCCAGCGCATCAGGGCGCCGATGATGAGAGTGTCGCCTTCCCGGAAGACCTGATGCAGTTCGGGGGTATTCAGTCGTGCAAGCGGAAAGAGGCGCAGGGACTGTAGGCCATGCCCCGCACGCACTACGAGGTCGGTTCCGCCTGCAATCGGGATCAGGTCGGGGTTTTCAGCCAGACAGGCCAGCGCGTCCTTTAGGGACAGATCTGCCTTGTCGGAAATGGCGGCTTTGCTTGATGGAAGGCAACCTGTCTGTTCCAGCGCGGAGCGGATCTTCACATATCCCGTACAGCGGCAGAGATTTCCTTCAAGGGCATCGTCCGGGGTGTCATCCGGATGCCGCCCGGCCCAGGCCATGACGATCCCGGGCGTGCAGAACCCGCACTGAACGCCTCCCGTACGTGCCAGAGCAGAACAGATTTCCGTTCCGTCCGGCGTCTGGGCCAGGGCTTCGATGGTGGTGACAGTTGCGCCTTCCAGCGTTTCGGTCGCGACAAGGCAGGAACAGATGGGCCGCCCATTTACGAGAACCGTGCAGGCTCCGCATTCGCCTTCGCCGCAGCCGAGCTTGGCGCCGCTCAGATGCAAATCGTCGCGGAGAACCTGCAGAAGGGTTTGGCCCTGATCGGCAATCTGCACGGGTGCGCCGTTGAGTTGGAAGGTGATCATGACAGGGCCTTTTCCATGACCGGGAGAATGGCTTCCGGTTTGATCGGAAACTGTTCGAAGCGGTGTCCGAGGCACCGTGCCAGCGCATTGGCAATGGCCGCCGCTGCGGGTGTCAGCCCGACTTCCGCAATGCCGCGTGCGCCCAGGGGATTGGATGCATCGGGGTGATTGATCAGATGGACGCGAACATCCGTTGGCACATCACGGATTGTGGGAAGGATGTAGGATGAGAAGCGGTTGTTCAGGACGCGCCCCTCGCGTTGCACGAGGTCTTCGCTCAGGGCGAACCCAAGCCCCTGGGCCAGACCGCCTTCGATCTGTCCGGTCACGCCATCAGGATTGATGACCGTTCCGGCATCGAGCCATGTCTCGACTTCTTCCACCGTAACATTGGCGGTTGCGGTATCCAGTGCGATGCGAACGGCCTGTATGCCGTAGGAATAGCCGACATGAGGCGCACCGAGCGTCAGCTTTTCCGGGAACAAAGGAGCGAAATGCGCCTTCTCTTCAAGCGCTCCGCTTTCGCCGGCTTCTATTCTCGCGGCGAGCTGTTTTGCGGCCTGTGCCACGGCGTTGCCTGTCACGACGACGGAGCGGGACGCGTTCGTGGACCAGGAATTCGTATTGTCTGTTGTGCCGATATCGAGGCGGATGTCATGGGGGTCACAGCCTAATCCGGACGCGGCGATCTGCTGGAACGCGGATAGATTGCCCTCGCCAAGATCGGCACTGGAACAGTCCAGCCAGAAATGTCCGTTTTTATCGCGGCGCAGGGTCACGCTTGATCCGGGTTCGGCGCCGGCTCCCAGCCCGAAACCCTGCCAGACAAAGGCAAAACCGGTCGCGCGGAGCTTGCCGTCCGGGTCTGGTTGCGGACGTTCTTCGGACAGCGCGGAAAGCAACGGTCCCTTGCGGGCTGCTTCGATCAGGCGGGGAAGGGTGACATCATTGCGGACGATATGTCCGGCTGCGGCGCGGTCCCCGCCACGCAGAAGGTTCCGCACACGGAAATCAACGGGATCGAGGCCGCATTTTGCCGCCAGCGCATCCATCGCCTGTTCGATGCCGAGAATGACCTGCGGATTACCGAAGCCGCGAAAGGCAGAGGCATTGCCGGTATTGGTATGGACGACCTGCCCCTGAATCCGGCTTGCCTGAAAACGGTAGGGGCCGGAGGCATGTTCGGCAGCGAGGACAAGGACGGCCGGTCCCAGCGTCATGTAGGCTCCGGTATCGGCAAGAAGACTGGCCCGGAAGCCGGTCAGCTTTCCTGTGGCGTCACAGCCGACTTCGACATCAACCTCAAAGCGGTGCCGTTTGACGGAATAGCCAATGCTTTCTTCGCGCTCATAGACATAACGGGCGGCCCGCCCCGTGGCCTGCACCGCCAGAGCCAGATGCGCCTGAACGTTCAGGTCTTCCTTGCCACCAAAAGCGCCCCCCATGGGCGGGTGGGAGACGTAGATCTGCTCCACCGGAACGCCGAGGATGGCGGCAATCTGCTTCTGGTCCGCGAAGGGATTCTGGCCGCCGCAGATGATGGCGATCCGTTGCCGGTCATCGCGATAGGCGATGCCTGCTTCCGGCTCCAGAAACGCATGTTCCTGCCGTCCTGTGCTGTAAGTCAGGCGCACGACGTGCTCGGACTCTGCCAGAGCCGTCTCCACGTCACCAAAGCCCAGATCGACCTGATGGCAGAGATTGCCGTTCTGTCCGATCCGGGGCGCATCCGGAGCCAGGGCCTCGCGCGCTTCCAGTATGGCGGGCAGGTCTTCATAGTCCACATGGATGAGCCGGCAGGCTTCCCGGGCTTCCTGCTCGCTTTCGGCCACGACGAGGGCCACGGCGTCACCGGAAAAGCGCACCCGGTCATGGCAGAGAACAGGTTGATCCGCTGTAATCAGGCCAAAACTGTTGAGGCCCGGGATATCGGCGTGGGTCAGAACCCGCAGGACGCCGGGGGCGTTTTGCGCGGCCACTGTATCGATTGATAAAATCCGGGCATGGGCCCGGCCTGCGCGCAAGACCTTGAGATGCACGCAGCGATCGCAGTGCAGATCGGAAGGGTACAGAAAGGCCCCTCTGGCTTTGTCGAGGGCGTCCCATTTCTGGATGGATTGTCCAATCACAGGTTTGCTCCGGCGTCTGTCTGGTTCCGACCGTCATCAGGCGATGGAGTAATCGTTACGATACGATCCGTATCGTAGTCAATAAACGATACGGAGCGTTGCGAAAAAGATCAGGTGGTGGCAGTTTTCCGGGGATGCACGCTGGAGATCTCTCTTGAACACGCCTGAGCCCATTCATGATTTGAAAGCCTCTACAGCAGGGAGTGGCCGTAAACGCAGTCAGGAAGCAACCAAGGATGCACAGGCAGCAGCCTTGAAGCTCGCTTATGATCTGGGGCCGGAGCGGGTGACGATGGAGGCGATTGCAAGCCATTCTGGCGTTGCCAAAACGACGCTTTACCGCCGCTGGAACAGTGCCGCAGCCGTCGTCATGGATGCGTTCCTGTCAGAACTGACCCCGCGGATTGCCTATCGGGCCGGGCGGGATGTCCGGCAGACGCTGGTTTTTGCTCTTGAAGATCTCAGCCATGCGCTCGATGAGCCGCGACGGAAGCTCCTGCGGCATATGGTGGCCGCTGCGCAATCCAGTTCCGTTCTGGAACAGGCTTTCTGGGATCGGTGGATTGCCCCGAGAAGGAAAGCTGGGATTGAAGCGCTGGAGCAGTTTGGAGTGGCTACGGAGACGGGAGAACTCATGCTCGATCTGCTGTACGGAGCATTTTACTACCGGATGCTCATTCCGTATGCGCCCATTACGGATATCTGGATCCAGAAGATCGTGGATCAGGTTTCCTGAAAAAGGCTCCTCTGCTGCCGTTTGAGCTTCTGAAGCCGAATTGAAGGAGACGCGATCGCAGCCAGTCAGAAAGCCTGACTTTGGCAACAAGGAGAGACATGCGCATCACTGAGTTTGCCTTTTCATCCAAAGCCTTGCTGCCCGTGCACGCGGCGGTTCTGACTCCCTGGGGCGTGGGTATCCTAGGGCGTGTCCCTGACGTCCGTCGTGGTTCTCGCTGTTCTGGGCGTCGTTGGCACGATTGCCGGCGGAGCGGCGTCTTTGCGTCCAGCACTGCGCGTGACGGCCTCGGACCACAGGGCAGGGGCGACGATGACAGCCGGGTCTGCTGTTCCGTAACCGGCAGGCAAAGGCGTGGACGAAAATGTCTGATATGCGCTAGCAGGTGCGATGAGCGGCCTCTACCGCTCCGCGCGTTTTAATCTCTCGCAGGACAGCAAGGACGATGGGAGGCGTGAGGTCGTTGATCGGCATGTGGCCAACGGAAGGCAGCACATCGCGTTCCAGGCTGCGCCACACATCTGCAGCATGTCGCTCGGTCCAGAGATCTTTCCTCTGAGCGAACCAGTCACGAGCAGTCGCAATAAAGGTCTGGGCAGGATCGATTTTTCCAATCGCCTTAAGCAGCTTCTTTTCTTTTGCCGAATCTCGGCCGGCCTGCAAAACCTTACGTGCCTCGTCACGCTCAGACCGGGCATCAGGAAGGCGAACATCCGGGTATGATCCGATGGTGTAGGTCTTTTCCTTGCCCTCAATCTCATAGCGCCAGTGCTTGCCGCCAGAGGGGGTCACTTGGAGATACAGGCCCCCGCCATCCGTGAGTTTGAAGGCTTTGTCTTTTGGCTTGGCCGCACGGACCTGCGAGTCTATCAGCATTTGGCTCTACCCGGTCTCTTCCGAAATTATACCCGCCATCTACCCGGTCCAGAACGAGACAGGATGAGACAAAACGAGAACGAATGAGACAAGAGGATGGCGCAAAACGCTGGATATACCAAGTCTTTGAGACAACATGAGACTGATTGAGAAGGGTATCTGGCGGAGAGAGTGGGATTCGAACCCACGGTACGCTATTAACGTACACACGCTTTCCAAGCGTGCGCCTTAAGCCGCTCGGCCATCTCTCCTGTCGAGCGAGGCGGTGTTTACGAGAGCTTCGGCTTGAGATCAAGTGCCTTTCGGCTGTTCTGGACAAATTTTTCAATAAGTTCAGCGGATTTACAGCTAGGAGCGGATTCCACCCCCGAAGAAACGTCAACTGCCGGCGCCTGGCTTTCCTGGATTGCGCGTTGGACATTGCGGGGCGTCAGGCCGCCTGCGAGCATCCAGAATGAGGGAGCTGTCCAGTTCCGGGTCAAGGACCAGTCAAAAGTCCGGCCGAGGCCACCTGGACGGTGATCCTGTTCCTGTTTTGGGGCTTCGATGACATATCCTGCCATGTCTGGGTCTGTCGGTAGGTCCGAATGTCTGGCAATGCCGCACGCCTTCCAGACGGGACGTCCGAAGCGGGACTGGATTTCGGTTGCCCGTTCCGGGGTGTCATAGATCTGGAGAATATCCAGCGGGACAGTCCGCAGGACCTGCGCGATGAAGTCGTCATCGGATTTCACGAACAGACCGACCCGCAGAGGCCCACCTTCCTGGCCAGATGGTGCGCTCTCATGCAGGCGCAGGGCGTCATCAGCGGTTACAAACCGTGGCGAAGCGTCGCAGAATACGAACCCGACCCAGTCAACCTTCAGACGCGCACAAAGCGCCATCGTCTGGGTGTCACGAATTCCGCAGATCTTGATGCCGGTCATGCGCTGGCCAGTTCCTCCATGATGGCTCTGGCGGCCAGAACCGGATCTGAGGCTTTCGTGATGGGCCGCCCCACGACGATCCAGTCTGCTCCGGCTTGGGCAGCCTGTCGGGGCGTCATGATGCGCTTCTGGTCATCGGAAGCGCTGCCAGCAGGCCGGATGCCCGGCACGACCAGAACGGGATCGTCACCCAGGGCATCGCGTAGAGGCGCAATCTCATGCGCCGAACAGACCAGCCCGTCCGCACCAGCGCTGATGGCCAGTTTTCCAAGTCTGAGCACCTGTTCCTGGGGCGTGGCGTTGACGCCGATATCCAGCAGACCCTCAGCGTTCATGCTCGTCAGAACCGTAACGGCAAGCAGTTTCGGGCGTTTTGTGCCAGCGGGAAAAGCGCTCTCAAGAGCGTCCCGGGACCGGGCGATCATTTCGGAACCGCCACTGGCATGGATTGTCGTCAGGGCAGGTCTGAGCGGGGCGAGGGCAGACAGGCCCGATGCGACGGTGTGAGGAATGTCGTGCAGTTTCAGGTCCAGAAACAGTTCGTGCCCGGCCGATACGGTTTTTACCGCATCCAGTCCGCAGGCATAGGTAAACTCGAGACCCAGCTTGATGGCATTGACGTCATTTTTCAGGCTGTCGGCCCAGTGCTGGGCTGTAGAGCGGGATGCGGTATCGAGGGCTGCGATCAGTCGTGTGCGCCTGGACATGGTGGAGATCAGACCTTCTGTTCAGGCTGGACGGGAGTGGTGCCGGGAAGGGGGGAACCTGCTGGGTTCTGAAGACGGTCAAGACGCTGATGGAGTTCAACCAGCTGACTTTCCAGGGTGCGAACATGCTGCTCGGCGCGGCGGGCGCGCGAACGCTGCTGCATGTCACCGATCAGACCGATCAGGAAACCAAACAGGAGAGCGACCACGCCGACGCCCAGGACAAGGGTGCCAATGGACAGATGCCAGCCGAAGGAAACCAGCCAGATGGGTTCCAGATCCGTATTGCTCAGAGCAAAAACGATCAGGACCGCAAGAAGAATGACGAGAATGAGCAGTCTGAGCATGAACATGGTCCTATCGTGCTACCTGCAGCGCAACAAGACGTGCGGGCAGGAAGATTGATCCCTGTCAGCAGTCATGATGCCCAGTGCAGGCAGTATCATGCGCCAGTGCTGACATTGCGCCAGATGGCGATATCACCCTCAACGTATCACCGAAAGGGATTGCGGTGTCTGAAATCATCCCATGACGGTGACCACCTCCGGAAAATGCTGTCTTCCTGGCTGTTTTGGCAGACTGAAAACGAAAAGGTCCTGCCTGTCGGGCTGATGGGAAAAACACTCCATGCCTTTCACGGAACCAGAACCGATTGCGAGCGTCTGGAGCTTCAGGCTGAAAGATCACCGGATTTCGTCCCGCTAGTCAAAACGCAAACATCATGACAGAGTATAGGGCGCCACATTTCCTTGCATTTCAGTGCAGTATGAAATGTAGGAAATGATGATGACCGCATGAGGATGCAGACATAATGAGCCAAACATACGCCGACACCGTAACCGGCACTCCTGCCAGCCTGGATGTCTCTGATTCCCTGCCGTCCTCCTCATCTCTCATCATCGGTTCGCAATATCTCCGGACGTTGTCGATTGACGTACAGAATACCCCGGACGTGTACAGGGAACTGCCGTCGCAGCCTCATATCGGCATGATGGTTGATGTGACAGGCCGACAGCTCGGAGACCAGCCAACATTCGAGGTCAGTCTGGTTATCCGTGCACAGGGATTTGAGCGAGCGCCCACACAGGACGCCCCCAATCCGAAGGTACTGTATGAACTCAGTGTGGCGTATGCAGGACTGTTCGGTCTGACGGGGCGTATCCCGCAGGACGCGGTCGAACCCCTGTTGCTGGTTGAAGCACCGCGCTTCCTGTTTCCACCCGCACGCAGCGTCATGCTGAATACGGTTCGTGAAGCAGGATTCCCGTCTCCCAACATCCAGCCCATTGACTTCCATGAACTCTGGCAGAGCCGGCGCGCGCAGCAGCGTTAAACCTGACGCGACAGCTTTACCATTCCGTGTGCGCTCCCAGAGGATCCAGCGTTAATGAAAGATCATATCCTTGCATCTCCAGCCTTCGCGGGCGACCGGCCGCCCCTGTGGGCTGCGTTTGACGCTGAATGGTACCGCACACGCTATGGGCTGCGACTGCGGGAGGAAGCCAAGGAGAGCGGAGAGGCTGGCGAGCTTGATCTGAGTGACGAAGGGCTGGAGCAGCACTGGAAGAGCCGGGGCGCCAGGGCAGGGTTCTCTCCCAACCGTTTTTTTGATGAAGAATGGTATCTGCGCCAGAATCCGGATGTCCGGGAAGGCATCAGTCTGGGGATTTTTGACAGCGGTTTCCTTCATTACTGCGAAAGTGGCTTCCGGAGCCGCTCGCCGCACTGGCTTTTTTCCGAAGAAAATTATTTCAGCTGCAATCCTGACCTGAGCCCTCATGTTCTGGCATCACAGGGGTTCTGCAACGGTTATGATCATTATCTTGCGATCGGCGATCAGGAACATCGCAAGTCGCATGTGTTTTTCGATCCCGAAGTCTTTCGTGCCGCCAGCATGGCTGAACGGCAGCACTATGACTTTGCGATTGGCGATTTTGCCCAGTTCATCAGGTTTTCAATGGCCGGTCGCCGGCGCAGTTCTTGGTATTTCGACCCGCAATGGTATCTTGAGCGTTATCCGGATGTGGTGGACGCACTGGAGAACGGCAGATACCAGAGTCCGCTTCATCATTACCTGACCAATGGCAATCCCACAGCCTATGATCCCAATCCGTGGTTCAGCGAAGCCTTTTATGCTGCGCAGTATCCCGATGTTGGCAATATCGTGGGCCATGGAGGCTTCCGGAACGGCTATGAGCATTTCATCCGTTTCGGCATTGCCGAGAAACGACAGCCACAGGCTGGCGTCGATCTCGCCGGTTTCCTAGGTCAGAGCGGAACACAGCGCCAACTGCGCAGGCCGGATATTTCCGATATCTTCACACTCTGGGTCCAGTCCCAGAATAATCCTGTAAACGACGTTGTTGCTGACATTCCTGCAGAGCAATGCCAGCTTCTGGATCTCAAGCGGGCACAGACCCTCATTCCCTCACTGATCCGCGGGCCACTGGATTTCCGCCCGGTCACCATACCGGACGTAACGGTCATCCTGCCTGTTTCGAACCAGTTTCTGGAAACCCTTGCAACGCTTGCCGCCCTTCATGCGAACAGTGAGCGCAATCTTCAGATCATTCTGGTCGATGCGGGTTCCACGGATGAGACAGCCCAGATCGAAAGATTCGTTCGTGGAATTCACATTGTCCGCCCTCCTTACCGAACCACGCATGCCGAGCAGATCGGGCTCGGGCTTGAGCTTGCAAGGGCAGAGGTCATTCTGCTGCTGGCCGCAGGCGTACAGCCTTTTCCCGGCACCCTGAAGATTGCTCTTGAAGCCTTCGCGGACCCGGAAGTCTACGCCGTAGGCGGGCAGTCCCTGGGACTTGATGGACGGGTCCGGGAAGCCGGCAGCATCGTCTGGCGCAATGCGGCCTTTACACCCTTTGGGCAGGGATTACGGGCGAACGAACCTGAAATCGCGTTTCGGAGATGGGTAGACGCCTTTACCGGCGGCCTTCTGTTCTGTCGCCGGCTTCCGCTCCATGATCACAACCGGCTCAGTCCCGGCTGCATTGGCCCGGAAGCCGAAATGCTGGCGATCTGCCTGTCCCTGCGACAGGCGGGAGGCAAAATCCTTTATGATCCGGATGTGCTCGATCGGTCGGCTTCGGAACCGGGAATCGCGTCAGAACTGCGATCCCGCAATGAGGCCTGGCTGAAACGCCGCTTTGCAGGACTGCTCTCCAGGCAGCCATTGCCGGGAACAAGCCTCATGCGGGCCCGCTCCGCATCCGGAGCGCCCACCATCCTGTTCCTGTGTGAACGGCTGCCTCATGTCGTTCTGGGAACACCCTTTCTGCGCCACCGTGACATGATGATCGGGCTGAGCCAACTGGGATATCAGGTGACCGTTTTTCCGCTCGACGGCAGCCTTCATGACTGTGTCTCAACGGCACTGGATTTTCCGGCAGCCATCGAGTTGATGGACGATTGTGACCTGTCCGAGCTTCCGGATTTCCTGCGGGAGCGGGCGGGATGCTTCGATTACGTCTGGATTGGCGGCATGAAAACGCTCCAGCGTGCCGCGCCGATCCTGCAACAGCATCCCCAGTCACTGCCCAGACTTGGAATGGTCGCGGATATTCACGCAAGCCATGCCAGGGAGACCCATAACCGCCGGCTTGTCGGAGCAGTCAATAACCGGGAGCTGCTTTTTGATGATCTGGACCAGGATACTGACCAGGTCTGGATGACGCAGGCGGTAATTGCCGGAACGGAAACCGAGAAGGCCGATCTGGAAGTTCTTGGCCTCACCAATGTGCGTGTTCTTGGTGCACCGCCTGTTCCGACGACGCTTTCACCCGGATTTGGAGAACGCTCGGGCATCCTGCTTGTTCTGCCTGTTTTTGCCAGTGGCGATGTGATTCATGACGGTCTTCACTGGTTTATTCATGACGTCCTTTCAAAGCTGGATCGCGGTCTGCCGCCGGACGCAACCGTCCTTCTTGCGGGCCACAAGGCCGCCGGGGTCGATCTCTCCGCTTTCACGCGATATCGGCGACTGGAAGCCTTCCCGGAGGACGCCGATCTTGCCGCTCTCTACAGGTCACGCCGTATTCTCGTGGAGCCCACACGCGTTCTGCCGGCAATTCCACGGGAAGTTCTGGATGCCGCTGCGGCGGGGTTGCCTGCCGTTCTCTCCGAAACAGTCTGCCAGACACTGGGATGGGAAGACGGGAAGGATTGCCTGTCTGGCGGCTTCTGTGATCCGGACCGCTTCGCCCAGGCCGTGATCCGGCTGTATACGGACATGGATCTGTGGAATACGATAAGCCATGGAGTACAGGCCCGGATGGCAGAGGAGGCATCCAGTTCGAATTTTCATGATGGTCTCCGCGAGATCCTTTCCATCGCGGCAGGCACCACACCTCTTGCAGCTTCGACCGTAACGCCGCGTGCGCACAGGCTGTCCGAGACCGCTCCCGGTTTTGCTCCCGCGCCGATCCGTCTCCAGCCGCGCCGACTTACGACCGACGGCGATTGAAAGACCGGCTCTCCGGTCTGATTTTGGGTGACTGACACCCCGAACATGGAACACAAGATGACTGCCAATTCCGAGACACTTGATACCGTTCTCCAGGCCGTTGACACCCATCTGGATGCTTCGGTCTCACGCCTCTTCGAGCTTCTCCGTATTCCGAGCATCTCTACGCAGCCTGCCCATGCCGCCGACTGCCGGAAAGCTGCGGACTGGATGCGGAAGGAACTTGAACAGCTCGGGATGAAGGCAGAGATCCGCGACGTTCACTGGGCAGCCCCCGGGCATCCGATGGTCGTGGGTCATGATCAGGCACTGGACGATAGCGATGGCCAGCCGCATGTCCTGTTCTATGGTCATTACGATGTGCAGCCTACAGATCCGGAAGCGCTCTGGAATGCTCCTCCTTTCGATCCGCGACTGATCGAGGACGCTTCAGGTCGCAAGGTGATCGTTGCCCGCGGTGCGAGCGACGACAAGGGGCAGGTGATGACCTTCCTTGAAGCCTGCCGGGCCTGGAAAGAGGTCACGGGGGCACTTCCGGTCAAAGTGAGTGTTCTGCTTGAAGGCGAAGAGGAATGTGGCGGGGCGAACCTGTTCCCGTTCCTCAAGGAAAATGCCGCCGAACTCAAAGCGGATGTGGCGCTTGTGTGTGATACAGGCATGGCGGATCGCAGGACACCGGGCATTACGACGTCCCTGCGCGGCATGATGGCCGAGGAAGTGGTCATCCAGTGTGCTAGCCATGATCTGCATTCCGGTCTGTACGGCAATGCTGCCGCCAATCCGATTGCCGTTCTCTGCCAGGCCCTGGCGACGCTTCGGAACGCCGAGGGTGGCGTCACGCTGCCGGGTTTCTATGACGGCATCCAGGATCCGTCTCCTGCCACCCGGGCGCAGTGGAGCAGGCTTTTCCCCAATGACCGCTCCCTGCTGGAAGAGGCAGGACTGTCGGTTGCGGCAGGCGAGAAAGCCTATAGTGCGATCGAACAGACATGGTGTCGCCCGAGTTGTGAAATCAACGGCATCTCCGGCGGCTATGAAGGCGAGGGATTCAAGACCGTTCTTCCTGCCAAGGCCATGGCCAAGGTCTCGTTCCGGCTGGTTCCCGGTCAGGACCCGGACCGCATCCGCGAGGCTTTCCGCGCCCATATCCGCGCATCCCTGCCTTCCGACGCCCACGTCACATTCACGGCCCATGGCGGTTCTCCGGGCTTTGAAGTTTCCCGTGACAGCCGTTTTCTGGCACCAGCCCTGAAGGCCCTGAGTGATGAGTGGGGCGTGCCTGCCGCGACTGTCGGCTCGGGCGGCTCCATTCCTGTAGCCGGCGAAGTCCGCGATGCGCTGGGGCTGGATGCTCTGATGATCGGGTTTGCCCAGAATGACGACCGGATCCATTCCCCGAACGAGCAGTACGGGCTGGATTCCTTTCACAAGGGTATCCGTTCCTGGGTGCGCGTCCTTGCGGCGCTGGCAGACGCGGGCTGACGATGAAACACCCGCCACCGCTTGCACTGACGCTCGGGGATCCGGCGGGGATCGGCCCACAGCTTGCGGCAGAAGCCTGGCGGAGGCTGCGGCATTCAGGGGAAGGGACGTTCTTCTGGCTGGGTGATCCGCGTCTGGTTGAACGCGCCGTGCCCGTGACCTGCATCGCAACGCCGGAAGAGGCGGCGGCTGCCTTTGCTGACAGCCTGCCCGTTCTGCCAGTGCCGTGCGAAGTGGATGTCATTCCGGGCCAGCCTGATTCCCGGAATGCCACGGCGACGATCAGCAGTATCCGTCAGGCTGTTGAGTATGCCCTTGCGGGACGGGCAGGAGGGGTCGTGACGAACCCGATTGCCAAGCATGTTCTGGCTGCGGCCGGTTTTCCCTATCCGGGGCATACGGAATTTCTGGCAGCTCTATGTGACATGCCGGGAGAAGAGATCATGATGCTGGCCTCGCCCCAGCTCAGAGTCGTGCCGGTGACGGTTCATGTCTCGCTTCGGAACGCCCTGAATACGCTGACAACCGAACGCATCGTGCAGGTGGCGGAGATTGCCAATGCCGCGCTCAAACGTGACTTCGGGATCATGGCGCCGCGTCTTGCGATAGCGGGGCTGAACCCTCATGCTGGTGAGCATGGCATGATGGGCGATGAGGAAATCACCATCGTCCAGCCCGCGATCGATAGGCTCCGGGCACAGGGGATCGACTGTCGGGGACCGATGCCGCCGGACACGATGTTCAGCGCCAAGGCCCGGCCGTATTACGATGTGGCGATCTGCATGTATCATGATCAGGCGCTCATTCCGCTGAAGACGCTTGATATGGAAGAAGGCGTGAACGTGACGCTCGGGCTTCCGATCATCCGCACGTCGCCCGATCATGGGACGGCTTTTGATATCGCAGGCCCTGTGACGGAGACGTGCCGGGCGGATGTGTCCAGTCTTCTGGCGGCGATCCGGCTGGCTGGCGAAATGAGCGCTTATCGGGAAGGAAGAGGATCATGATCCGTCTTGGAGTGAACATCGATCACGTCGCCACGCTGCGCAATGCCAGAGGGGGCACGTTTCCGGACCCGGTGGCAGCGGCCGAACTGGCCATCGCCTCGGGTGCGGACGGGATTACGGCACATCTGCGGGAAGACAGGCGTCACATCCGCGATGCCGACATGCCGCGTCTCAGGGCACTTTCCGCGCCTCTGAACTTCGAGATGGCCGCGACGGACGAGATGGTCCGGATTGCCTGTAACCTTCGTCCCCATGCCTGCTGTCTGGTTCCTGAAAAACGGCAGGAAGTCACGACCGAGGGCGGTCTGGATGTCGTGGGACAGAGTGAGGCACTCAAGCCGAAAATCGCGCGACTGCGGGATGCTGGCATCCGGGTTTCACTGTTCATCGATCCCGAGGCGCGACAGATCGAAACCGCCGCAGCTCTGGAAGCGCCCGTTGTAGAGCTTCATACCGGAGCTTATGCTCTGGGCGGCAGTGATGAACTGGAGCGTCTGCGATCAGCGGCGGAGACGGTCGCAGCCTGTGGGCTCGAACTCCATGCCGGGCACGGACTGACTTACGACAATGTGGGCGCGATTGCGGGCCTGACAGGGCTTGCCGAACTGAATATTGGCCATTTTCTGATTGGAGAGGCTATTTTTGACGGGCTGGGACCGGTAGTCCGGAAAATGAAGAGCCTCATCAACCCCTGAAAGAAAAAGGCGGGATGCTGCCATCCCGCCTTACTTTGCGATTTACTTGACCGGTTGAATAACCGGCTGGGTGTCGTCTTTTGTGAAGTTCGGAACATATTTTCCTGACTGGTCGGAATATGTCGCCGAACCATTCTGGGGCGGCGTGCGGGGCGGATGGAAGCCCGAGACAGGACCAAAGGGCCCACCATTCACGCGACGCATCGTGGATTCACGCTGACGGGCACAACCGCGGGTAATAATGGAGCAGATGCCGTCCGTTCCGATATATTCGTCGTCATTGCCCGTGTAATGCACTTCCGAAACCCGGTCATGATCCATGCGAACAAGCATGCGACATGCCGTACCACCGCCACCGAACGCAGACTGGTAGATGCTGATGGCGGACTGGACGGGAATGAAGCCGGAATCGGCCGGCATGGTCGGAAGTGCCATGGTCCCGTCATACTGCCAGAGCTCGGTCGTATCGTTCAGCTTTTTTGTGCTGCCCGGAATACCGGCACAGGCCTGAAGATCGTAGCTGGTCATCCCGACCATTTCCAGCTGTGCCTTGTGAGCGCTGCGGGAATCGAAATAACCACACCCCGAAAGGGCTGCGGTAGCCGTCAGGGCAACGAACATACGTGTAAAAACGGGGCGCATCATGTCTCCTTTGCGCGTAAGGGAAGCAGACTGCAGACCCGGAACGATTCATGACGAACAGGTCACAATCAGATGTGAAGTGTCCTGTTTCTACATCAGCATCCCTGACGGGGATAGAGGAAGCGGGTTCCTTTGTTCCGGATGATGGGTTAGAGGGCAGTTCCCTTGCATCACAGGAATGCCACCAATGGCCGATATGACCCCATCCGAGGTGACACGCCTCCAGACCACGCTCCAGCGCCTGCTGGGCTCCCCGAAGCTCACGGTCAACAAGCCCAGCCGCAAGGGCATGAGCGTTGAACTGGCCGTTGCCGGAGAAGTCATCGGAACGGTTCACCGTGATGAGGACGAAGGCGAGGTCTCCTACGCCATCCACATCACGGTTCTGGAAGAAGACCTGCCGGCTGCCTGAAATCCCAGGCAGCGTTAAGCCTCAGGCAGCGTGAGCCGGGGCAGGCATTTCGAATCGCGTGATCTTCCAGCCCCAGTGCTCGAACTTCATGTGAAGGACGAATGGTGTCTGTCCCGGCTGATCCAGACTGGCCTCGAACTTTCCGGGGCTCACGAAATGGGCATGCATGGAATGCCACATTCCAAGCCAGTCTGACGTGGCGGGGCCATGCGGCATCACCTGATGCGCCGTAGTCATCAGGGTCGCGGGCGTCAGATGCGTATCGATGGCATTGGACACGACCTGTCCTGCAAATGAACTTCCGAATCCCGGCAGATCGTCATCGGCAGGAGCCGCGGGCGTAAACTGTTCCTTGAGGCAGTGCGTCAGCGCTGACCAGTCCACATGAGGCGCCAGGCGCGACGGATTGTTGCCGTTCATGGCCCGGTCGATATCCCACAGGGCGAGATAGGGCGACACCGCGTAGGCGGCCAGAACAGCGCCTGCACTGACACCAAGTCCCTGCCATGCGCGCGGCATGACTCTGCGAAAACCGTTTTTCATGATGACTTCTCTGCTCGGGTCCTGCGAGACACCAGGACAGTGTTGAACGACACCGACGCTAACGTCTTTCAAGAGTGAAAGTCAGCAATTATCATCATTTCATGGACATGAATTTTTCCGACCACGAGCTGGAACGGTATTCCCGCCACATTCTCCTGCCTCAGGTCGGGGCGATCGGCCAGGCGCGGCTTCGGGCGGCCTCAGTTCTGGTGGTCGGCGCGGGAGGGCTGGGGGCTCCCCTGCTTCAACAGCTCGCTGCGTCGGGAATCGGACGTATCGGGATCATGGACGATGACCGCGTCGATCTTAGCAATCTGCAGCGGCAGGTTCTCTATAGCACCGGCGATGTCGGGCAATTCAAGGTCGAGGCCGCGGAGAGGCGTTTGAGGGCGCTGAACCCGCTGATTACAGTCAGTCCGCATCCGGTTCGCGCGACGGAGACCACGCTGGATGCGCTTGTGCCGCAATATGATCTGGTCTGTGACGGAACCGACAACGTTGCCACACGCCTGGCCGTCTCCGATGCCTGCGTGCGCCATGGCCGTTCACTGGTGTCCGGGGCGGTGCAGGGATTTTCGGGACAGCTGGCCGTATTCAGGCCGCAGAAGGGAGGCCCCTGCTATCGGTGCCTGTTTCCCGAAGCCGCCCAGACAGAAGCGCCGAACTGCGGCATGTCCGGCGTGCTTGGCGCAGCGACGGGCGTCATGGGGAGCCTGATGGCGGTAGAAGTCATGCGGGAAATCATCGGACTGGAAGGAACGGACCAGACACGGGTGAGCCTTTGGGACGCGCTGTCGGGAACGATGGAGAGTTTCGTGTTGAAGCGTGATCCGACTTGCCAGATCCATCATGATGAGCGGGTAGCCTGATGACACAGCCCATGTTCCTGACGCTGGCCGACGATTCCTGGCAGCGGGCCCATTACGCACTTGTCGTTGCAGCGGGTTGCCTGTCGCTCGGACGCGATGTGACGATTTTTGCCGGCGGACGCAGCGTTCTGGCGCTGGCGCCGGACTGGCAGGGGCTTGAAGGCGTCATTGCGGACAGTGAGCTCGAGGCCCGTGGGATCGCGGGGTTCGGGGAGCTCCGGGAGGCGGTGCTGGATCTCGGCGCGACGGTCATGGCCTGTGAGGCCGGCCTCAGAATGGCCGGTCTGTCTGAAAAGGATCTGCTGGACGGGATCACGGTGCGGGGAATTGTCAGCTTTCTCGAACTGGCGGGAGACAATCCCATCCTTGCGCTGTAAGTTTCTACCCAAGACACGATTTTCGGACGTCTTTCCCGTTTTGATGACTTGCCCAAACCTTCGGCCCTTGGCAGGGATGCGCTCATGAGAATGTCAGTCTTCCCTCTGCGTCCCGCCAAAGGCCATTCCGCTCTTCTTCGCGCGCTGCTGGCAGGTACGGTCCTGCTTGCTGCTCCGGGCTTCGTGAGTTCCGATGCCTGGGCTGCCCATCATCACAAGAAGCATGGGGAGACGGCCGCGAAGGCTGCGGACAAGCATGCGTCGGCCAAAAAGCATCACAAGGCCGATGCGGCAAAAACCGCGTCACCGACTGCGAAGCACAAAGCGGCACATCATGCAGCTCTGAAGCATGCCGCTCCGGCGGTTGCTGCGGGCGCTGCCGCAACGGCGGCGGGTGCAGCAGCAGCGGATCAGCCTGCAACTCCGCCCGTTCCGCCAGTGCCTGAAAATACGGACAAAGGCAGCAACACCGGACTGCCGCTGCCGCGCTATGCCGCGCTCCGGGCCGACAAGGTCTATATGCGTCGCGGGCCGGGAGACCGGTATCCGATCGACTGGGTCTATCACCGCCGCGGACTGCCCGTGGAAATCGAGCGTGAATTCGATGTGTGGCGCCTTGTCGAGGATTCCGATGGCCAGAAGGGCTGGGTGCATCAGGCAACGCTCTATGGCAGCCGGACCTTTGTCATTCCGGGCCTGCCTCCCGAAGGCGTGAAAGCCCAGAACGGCGAGGCGAGCGCGCAGGAAGGCGACCATATCGGCAAGGCCGATGCCCGTATTCTCGCCCGTGTCGCCACTCAGGACGAGGCGCGGGCACATAAAAATGATGTGCTCCTCATGAGCCATCCGGAAGAAGATAGCACCGTCATCGCGGTGCTGCAGCAGGGAACGGTGGGCAACATCAAGCTGTGCCCCCAGAACTCCCAGTGGTGCCGCGTGAGTGTGAAGGGCTACGAGGGCTGGCTGCCCCGCCGTCTTTTCTGGGGGCTGCTCCCGGGTGAGACGATTCAACCAAACTGATTTTTTCGATCGAGGACGCCGTATATGACATCCAGTTCCCATTACCGCCGCACGCGGATCGTCGCGACTCTTGGGCCGGCCTCATCCTCACCCGAGATGATCCTTTCCCTGGCGCAGGCGGGCGTGAATGTCTTCCGGCTCAATTTCTCCCACGGCGCACATGAGGATCACGGCGAGCGCCATGCCGCCATCCGGGCCGCCGAGGAGAAGGTCGGGCATCCGCTGGCCATTCTGGCGGATCTTCAAGGACCGAAACTGCGTGTCGGCTTGTTCGAGAACGGTCCGGTAATCCTCGAGGAAGGCAAGCCGTTCCGCCTGGATCTGGACCGGACACCCGGTACGGTTTCGCGCGTCTGCCTGCCGCATCCGGAAATCATTTCCGCCGCCAAGCCGGGAAGCCATCTCCTGCTGGATGACGGCAAGCTCAAGCTGCGTGTCGTAAAGACGGGCGAGGGGTTCCTTGAGACGGTTGTGGTCGTGGGCGGAAAGCTCTCGGAGCGCAAGGGCGTCAATGTTCCCGACGTGACGCTGCCCATTCCGGCACTGACCGAGAAGGATCGCCGCGACTTTGACTTCGCACTGTCGCTGGGTGTGGATTTTGTGGCGCTCTCGTTCGTGCAGCGCCCCGAGGACGTGCAGGAAGCCCGCGAGATCGCGGCAGGTCGTGCAGCCATCGTGACCAAGCTTGAAAAGCCGCAGGCGATGGATGATCTGGCAGCCATCGTGCACCTGTCGGACGCGATCATGGTGGCGCGTGGCGACCTGGGCGTGGAACTGCCGCCCGAGGAAGTTCCGGTCGCACAGAAGCGCGCCATTGCCGAAGCCCGCAAGCAGTGCCGCCCGGTCATCGTCGCGACACAGATGCTTGAGAGCATGATCGAAAGCCCGACGCCGACGCGCGCCGAAGTGTCCGACGTCTCCAATGCCGTTTACGATGGCGCGGATGCCGTCATGCTGTCGGCGGAAAGTGCGGCAGGCAAGTACCCTGTCGAAGCTGTCTCGATGATGGTGCGGATTGCTGAGCGCGTGGAGCAGGACACCGAGTGGCGTCTCCGTATGGACCGTCTGCGCCCGGCACCGGATGAAACCGTCCAGAGCGCGATCGTTCAGGCCGCCTGGCAGGTCAGCCGCACGCTTCATGCCGGCGCCATCGCATGCCGGACCCGGAGTGGAGCAGGGGCCATGCGCCTGTCCCGTGAGCGGCCGCATTGTCCGATTATTGCCCTAACGCCCGAACTGTGGGTTGCACGCCGGCTGTGCGTTGTATGGGGCGTCTTTCCGCATCTGATCAACAGCGAACAGAGCACTCAGGGCATCGAGCCTCTGGCCGGTCCTGTTGCCGAACTCGCACGCAACATGGGTTTCTGCAAAACCGGGGATCGGGTTCTGATCCTGGCCGGCCTGCCTTCGGGTCATTCCGGCAGCACGAACACCCTGCGCGTCATTACAGCCTGAACATGCCAGCGACTGCCGGGCGTTCGCCCAGCAGTCGCTTATGTCTGAGTAGTTCAGCTCAGCAGGATTCAGGCCTGACGGTTTTCGATCAGGGTCCGGCGGATGGCGCGCCCGCGCTCGATCCGGCTCGTGATGGCCGCTTCGTCACCGATACGGATTGCATCGGCCATTGCCTGCGTGTCAGCCACGAACTTGTCGAGCGTCCCCAGCAGCGCTTCCTTGTTGGCCAGGAAGATATCCCGCCACATGACCGGGTCCGACGCCGCAATCCGTGTAAAATCACGAAAGCCCGACGCGGCATAATCCAGGACGGCCGCGCGGATTTCATCGGCCAGGTTGTCTGCGGTATCGCAGATCGTAAAGGCGAGGAGATGCGGCAGGTGGCTGACCATGGCGCAGATCCTGTCGTGCTTTTCATCAGACAGGATTTTCGTGCGCGCTCCGCACAACGTCCAGAGCTGTTCGATCGTGTTCACAGCCTTCGGATCCGCGCCTTCAGGCGGAACGAGCAGGGCCCAGCGGTCTTCGAACAGGGTCGAAAATCCTGCATCCGGCCCTGAATGTTCAGTTCCAGCCATCGGGTGGCCGGGAACATACGCCACGTTTTCAGGCAGGATCGCCGCCAGTGTCGGGCCGAGTTGTCCACGAACGGAGGCCACATCCGTCAGAATGCTGCCAGGTTTCATAAACGGGAGCACCTGACGGGCGACCTGTTCCACCGCACCAACAGGAACGCAGATCATGACGCAGTCTGCCTGCGCCGCGACGGCAGGATCGGACGTCATGATATCCGCAATGCCCAGCTCCCGGACCCGTTCGAGAACGGCGGGGTTTGAGTCGGCGGCGATCAGGGTTTCGGCAATTGCCCCTGTTTCACGGGCCCGGCGCAGAACGGACGAGCCGATCAGCCCCGGGCCGATGACCGAGAGAGACCTGAAAAGAGGTGTCATAGAACTCTGGGAGCCGTCGCGAAGGGGGTGTCCTCGGTTTTCTTGCCGTCCCGGGACGTGGCCTCTTTCTTGATGTTACCGGCAAGGGCAGTCACAGCGGGGGGAATGACGGTCTTGCGGGCGGAAGCCGGAGAAGGAGCCGGCGTGCTTTTGCTTACTTCCGCAGAAGGCGCATGACGCAGCCGACGCATTTCCACAATCTGCCAGACTAGCAGGACCGGAATACCGATCAGGATGTCCCGTCCGCGGCGCAGCAGGGAAAGGCTGAGCGAGATTTCGGCATCGATGCCGAAAATCATGCCCAGCGCGACGTAGGCGGCTTCCTGCACACCAAGAGCGCCCGGCACAAGAAAACCGGCCGACATGATGCCACAAACCACGCCTTCGATTGCGACCGAGGAGAAAAATCCGACATGGGCGCCGAGCAGTTGGAGGGCCAGCCACGTCATGGCTGCACTGCCCATCCAGCATAGCAGATGGCAGAATGCGCCGAGGGAAATCCTGTCCGGCCGGCTCCAGAGACTTTCGAGTCGTAACTGGAAGGTCTCCGTATTGCCGATCAGGGAATCGCGCCATTCCGCGGCAATGTGCTTCCCGAGGAACGCCGCAGCCTTGCGGACCATCACTCCGCCACGCTGCTGGGTCCAGATGAAGCCGGCGATTCCAAGGCTCAGCAGAACCATGCCACCGATGAGCGGCCAGACAAATCGTGAGGCCCCGTGATGGCCGATCAGGCAGAGAAGGGCGATCAGGACGAAGGCGATCTGCCCCAGAACCTCAGTCGTGATGTCCACCAGATTTGCGGCGACACCTTCGGGCCAGTGCAGTTCTTCTCCCTTGACGGTGCGGGGATCCACACCGGCCAGCGTGGCGCGGACACCAATGACCATGCCACCGAGCTGCGAGAAGGGGAGGCATGCCCCTGCGCTGTCACGGACCAGACGCGCTCCCATGAGGCGCCGCACGCTCAGCAGCGGCACCGCCGCATGCCACGCAACGCCGAGCCCCATGTCGATCAGAAGCTGGCAGGCCGCGAGAAGCAGGAAGCCACCAACACCAACTTTTGAAAGTGCTTCCATGACGGGATGAATACCCGCCTTGGCCGCAATGAAGGTGAAAAGGGCCACCCCGAGAAGGGAAAGCAGAACAGGGAGAGTTTTTTTCAACGTCTTCGTCACATACCGTTTGGACACGCTCTATCGCACACAGGGTGAATATTCCACCCTTTCAGACGCTTTCCCCGAAAAGCCGGGGGGATTATGCTGTCATAAATTGCAACCATCTGCTGATGACCCAAGGAGACTCTGCCACCATGAACGATGTCACACTCGTTACGGGGGCTACGGGGTTTGTCGGCTCTGCCGTCGCCCGCGTCCTAGAAGAACGCGGCCACCGCCTGAGGCTTCTCGTCCGGCCGACATCCGACCGTTCAAATATTGCTGAGCTGAACGCGGAACTTGCCGTTGGTGACCTTTCCGATCCTGACACGCTCGCTCCGGCGCTGAAGGGCGTCAAAATCCTGTTCCACGTTGCTGCCGATTACCGACTCTGGGTTCCTGATCCGGAAACCATGATGAAGGCCAATGTGGAAGGCACCCGCAACCTGATGCTGGCCGCCCTCGAGGCTGGCGTGGAAAAAATCATTTACTGTTCGTCGGTTGCGGCCCTGGGGCTGCGAAGCGACGGTGTGCCGGCAGACGAAACCACGCCGGTTTCCGAAAGCCAGGTCATCGGGATCTACAAGCTTTCGAAGTACCGTGCGGAACAGGAAGTCCTTCGTCTGGTCCTCGAGAAGAACCTGCCGGCGATCATCGTGAACCCCTCGACGCCAGTCGGGCCGCGGGACATCAAGCCGACGCCCACGGGCCAGATGATCCTCGACTGTGCCAGCGGAAACATGCCGGCCTATGTCGAGACCGGGCTGAACATCGTTCATGTCGATGACGTCGCCGAAGGTCATGCCCTTGCACTGGAGCGGGGGAAGATCGGCGAGAAATACATTCTCGGCGGTGAGAACATCATGCTGGGCGACCTGTTCCGCATGGTCAGCCAGATTGCCGGGGTGAAACCTCCTGCCGTCAAGCTCAAGCAGTCCTGGCTCTATCCCGTGGCGCTTGTGTCCGAATGGCTGGCCCGCGGGTTCGGCATCGAGCCGCGCGTCACGCGTGAGACGCTGGCCATGTCCAAGAAACTGATGTTCTTCTCGTCCGACAAGGCGAAGAAAGAACTCGGATATGCCCCACGCCCGGCCCGCGATGCCGTAACAGATGCCATCGCCTGGTTCCGTCAGCACGGACGGATGAAATAATGCTGTTCGGAACTGCACTGACCAGCCTGGGAGCCTGGATCTATCTTTCGCTGTTCCATGGGAAATTCTGGCAGAAAGGCCCCATTCTCGCCCAGAAGCCCACGCCGGTCTGCGCACCGGACGTGGCGGTGGTCGTCCCCGCCCGGGACGAGGCGGACTCCATTCGTGAGTGCCTGACATCCCTTCTGGAACAGGATTATGACGGGAAACTGTCCGTCATCCTGGTCGATGACGAGAGCACGGACGGGACCGGCGACATTGCACGCGCGCTGCCTGATCCGCATCACCGCCTGACCGTCATTTCGGGCCAGAAGCGCCCTGCCGGATGGAGTGGCAAGCTGTGGGCGGTCCATCAGGGAGAGCAGGAAGCCCTGACGCGGATCGGCCCTTATGGCTACATCCTGCTGACAGACGCGGACATCATGCATGCCCCGGGCCATCTTTCCTCTCTGGTCGCCAAGGCCCGGGAAGATGATCTGGATCTTGTCTCGGAAATGGTGGCGCTGAACTGCGAGAGCACTGCAGAGCGTTTCCTGGTTCCGGCGTTCGTCTATTTCTTTGCGATGCTCTATCCGTTTTCGCGGATTGCGAGCGAACATTCGCGGATCGCAGGTGCGGCTGGCGGGACCATCCTTCTGCGGCGTCGGGCGCTGGAGCGGATCGGGGGGATCAGTGCCCTGCGCGGCGCCCTGATCGACGATTGCACACTGGCTGCACATGTAAAGCGTTCGGGTGGCCGGCTCTATCTGGGGCACAGTGCCCTGGCGTGGTCCGTACGGCCGTATCGCGGCATGAAGGACGTGTGGCACATGATCGCCCGGACGGCTTATGTGCAGTTGCGCTATTCGCCGGTCCTGCTGCTTGCAACGATCATCGGGATGGCGACGATCTGGCTTCTGCCGGTGGCACTCGCCCTGTTCGGCAAGGGGCGGGAACGACGGGTCGGGCTTCTGACCTATCTGCTGTCCTGCCTGACATTCGTACCGACGCTCCGCCGCTTTGGCCTGCCACTATGGCGTGCCATTCCCCTTCCGCTGGTTGCGGCCTTCTATATGGCGGCAACCATCGGCTCGGCCCTCGATCACCACCGCGGGGTCGGCGTGCGCTGGAAAAATCGTTCCTACACGGATGAAACATCGTGACAGACAGCATCTGGGGGACGAAAGACGTCACCTCTGCCAAAGGCAAATCCGACGAGAACTTTCCCGTCGGTTCCTTCCTGATCGCTCCACGGCTCCGGCCTTACGTCCATACCTATTATAATTTTGCGCGTGTCGCGGATGACATGGTGGACACGACAGAGCTGACGCCTGCCGAAAAAATTGCACGGCTCAGGGGTATGGCGGCGGTCATCCGGGGCGAAATCAGCGCACCTCCGCGCGCTGACGCACAGACTGCCGTCAAGCTGCGCGAAGTGCTCCTTCAGACGGGCGTTCCGCTGGAAACGGCGACGGATCTTCTCGAAGCGTTCTGCATGGATGCGGAAAAGACCCGCTACGAGAGCTGGGACGAGCTGCTGCATTACTGCAAATATTCAGCAAACCCCGTCGGCCGCTTCCTGCTCCTGTTGCATGGTGAGGCAGAGGAGACGCTCGCGCCTTCCGATGCCCTGTGTTCCGCGCTTCAGGTCGTCAATCATCTTCAGGACGTTGCGGACGATCTGAAGGTCCTCGACCGGTGCTATGTGCCGCTGCCGTGGCTGGAAGAAGAGGGCGTCTGTCTGGATGACCTGCGTCTGGTGCGCAGCAAGCCGGGAGTGCGCCGCGTGTTCGACCGGATGCTGGATGGTGTGGACGTGCTCAACAGAAATGCCCGGATCCTGCCGCACCTGATCCGGGATCGCCGGATGCGACTGGAAGCGGCCGTCATTGTGGAACTGTGCCACATTCTGGCAGCACGTCTGCGTCGTCAGGACCCACTGCTGGAGCGTGTGGCCCTGACGAAGACGGATGGGGCGAAGGCCCTGTTCCGGGCGCTGCGTTATTTCCCTGCCGCCAGCTGAGACGGAACGGCAGGGAGACTGGATCGGATCAGGCGATGATCCGGTCCAGTGCCGTACAGAAGATCTTCATTTCATCCATGGAACCGACGGTAATCCGGGAGGCATTCGGCCAGACGGGCCAGGAGCGTCCGATCACGACTTTCTGCTGCAGAAACGCATCCTTGATCGGCTCTGCCGGTTTCTTCCAGTCAATGACGAACATGTTCGCATCCGACGGAATGAAATGGATGCCACGCTTGCGCAGATGCTGGAACGTCATGTTCCGGGCTGCAATCATTTCCTGACGACGGGCAGCGATGGCTGATTTCATGGTCAGGCTCATCGTGCCACAGGCCATGGCCGGGACCGGCAGCATCGCGGTCGCGCTCTTGCCGTCATAACGCATCATGGCTTCATGCAGATCGGGTCTGGCGAATGTCAGGCCAAGACGCATGCCCGCCATGGCGAACATCTTGGAGAAGGTCCGCAGAACGACCACGTCCTTGTTCTTGGCGACCATTTCCACGGCGCTCGGCGCTTCTGAAAAGTGGATATAGGCTTCATCGACCAGAACGACAGAGCCCTTCGGCTTGTGCTCGACCAGCCATGCGATGTCGCGCAGAGGCGTGAGCGTCCCGGTCGGATTGTTCGGAGAGCAGATGTAGTAGACGCCGGCATTGGGGTCGGCCGCCAGCATGGCGCGGACGTCGGTGCGATAGCCGCCCTTGGCGGACAGCGGCACGCGGGCGAGGGGGATCTTCAGCCAGTCAGCAGCCACCCAGCCGGCTTCATAGCTCGGATCTGCCGTGACAAGCCCACGGGCGGGCGAGCAGAACGTGACAATCGCGCGGGCGAGAGGATCGGACGAGCCGCACCATGTCATGACATGGCTCTCGGGAAGTCCTTCCACGTCAGAAGCAGCCTTGACCAGATCATCGCGCATGTGGCCGGTCGGGTCGTAGCGGTTGCTCTGGAAAACGGAAGAAGCACCGGCCTGCGCGGCTTCCGGGAAGGGGCCTGTCCAGCATTCATTGCTACCCAGACGGGTCATCCCTTCAAAGTTGATGCCTGACGGGAGAATGGCGGCATGCGCGGACTTCGTCAGGGCATGAACGGTCGCGCCCGCTGCCAGAAGCGTGGCGATCCGTCCGAAACTGCGGCGGGAGTAGCCCCGCGCCAGAAGGTCGCTGCGGGCGGCGGGAGAGAGGGAACTGGTCATTGTGGGCCATACTCCAGACTAAGGCCAGAACATGTTAGTTCCGAAACGTTTTCCCTGTCAAAGCAGGCCCGGAGGATATTTTCAGTATTCTTTCTGCTGGCCGGGAAGGGGGATGGATGTCGGCTTTCCGGGAGAGCCGGCATAGGTCAACAGCAGAACCGTCTGTCCATCACCGGTCACGCCCCGGTGCACGTCATTGACCGATTCCGCGAAGGCTTGGCCCTGATGGAACGTGCGTTTCTTGCCACTCTCACGGTCCTCGATCGTGAGGGTGCCTTCAAGCACATAGCCCGCATTGGGGTAAGGATGCACATGCCAGGGCAGGGCGGAATGCGCTGGGATCGTCAGCCGGATCATGCTGAGCATCGGGCGGGTTGCCGGGTAATGGTCGTAAGGAGTGCCGTTCCAGGAGTGATCGTCTGCGAGGAGATGCTCGGCGTGGCCGCTGGCTGTCGCGGGGGGTGTGGTCTGCGCGATGGCAAGCGGTGCCGAGAGGATCGCAGTTGCCACTGCCCCCGCAAGAAGGGCCGGGTTCATCTGGGGAAGGAAACGCATGGCGCAAAGACTCCTCTTCAGGTGTTGCGTTTTAGCATCACCCTAACGCATGGCACGCCTTTCCGTTCAGGTCATCTTTGTCTCGGGGGGATTTGGGTCTAGAACCCTGATCTTCTGAAACGAGACAGGGGACAGACATGGTTTTCAGCAGGATGCGCGCTTCTTCCGGTCTTCCCTGCGCGCAGGCCGATCTGGACCATGTCGAGAGGATCGTCACCGCTTCGGGAACGTCCTTTGCCCGCGGGATGAGCATTCTTCCGCCGGACCGGCGTCAGGCGATGTTCGCGGTCTACGCTTTCTGCCGTCAGGTGGACGATATTGCGGATGGCGACGCCGGCGTCGCGGACCCGATGGCAGCTCTTCAGGAATGGCATCGGCGGATTGACCAGCTCTATGAAGGTGTGGCGACGGATGCACTCGATCGCATCCTGATCGTTGCCATCCATCGCTACCAGCTTCAGGCCAAGGATTTCCATGACGTCATCGACGGCATGGCCATGGATTGCGGCGCACCGATCGTTGCCCCCGACGAGGCGACGCTCGACCTGTACTGTGACCGCGTAGCCTCTGCAGTCGGACGGCTTTCGGTCTGCGTGTTCGGTGACTCGTCCGACAATGCGCGGCGCGTGGCCTATCATCTGGGGCGCGCGCTTCAGCTGACCAACATTCTGCGCGACATTGCCGAAGATGCGGGGCGGGGCAGACTGTATCTTCCCGCCGAGCTTCTGACGCGGTTCGATGTTCCCAAGGACCCGCAGGAAGCGCTGTACGCTCACGGTCTGGATCAGGTCGCCCGTATTCTTGCACAACGCGCCAAGGACCATTTCCGCGAAGCCCGCAATGCCATGCAGCTGTGTGACAGCACCGCGATGCGTCCGGCCCGCATGATGGCGGCATCCTATGCGCCGATCCTCTCAGCGCTGGAAAAGCGCGGCTGGAAAACGCCGGATATTGCTCCGAAAGTCTGCAAACCCTGGAGAAAGCTGCGTACTCTCGCAGCGTATGTGAAGTAAGACCCATGAGCCATGTCCACATCATCGGCGGTGGTCTGGCAGGCCTCTCCGCCGCAATCGAGCTGGCAGCACAGGCCCGGGTCACGGTCTACGAAGCAGGACCGGCCTGCGGCGGACGCGCCCGCTCCTTTCATGACCGCTCCCTCGATGCCCGGATCGATAATGGCAATCACCTGATCCTGTCAGCGAACGATCTGACGTTCCGCTATCTGGACATCATCGGCGCGCGCCATACCCTGACCGGCCCAGGCCTGCCGATCTTTCCGTATTACGATCTCGAGGACAGTCTGGCCTGGACGCTGCGCCTGTCGAAAGGAAAGCTTCCATTCTGGGCGCTGCCGGGGGGCCGACGCGTCCCGGGCATGAAGCTGTCGGAACTGGCCTCCCTGGGGCGCTTTCTGCGGGCCGGCGAGAACACGACCGTGGATGCCTGCCTGAGTTCCGGGCAGTTGAGCCGCAGGCTGCTCGTGCCTTTTGCGATTTCCGTTCTCAATACGGATATCCATACCGGCAGTGCGAAACTGCTTGGAAACGTGATCCGCAAATCCCTCGCCAAGGGCGGCATGGCCTGCTGCCCCTGGTTCCCGGAGGTGGGACTGTCCGAAACACTGATCGACCCAGCTGTGGCGTACCTGAAGCGGTTTCACGGCGATGTCCGCACGGGTATCCGCGTCAGTGCCATCGAACAGCAGAATGGCCGGGCAACGGCGCTCGAAACCGCTGAAGGGCGGATCGAGCTCGGCCCTGAAGATCAGGTCATCATGGCCGTCCCGGGGCCTGTCGCGCAGTCCCTGCTTCCGGGGCTGAAAGCGCCGGACGCTTTCGAGAGCATCGCGAACGCGCATTTCCGCCTCCCGGCCGTGGTTCAGGCCCGGGGCGTGGTGGCTCAGGCCGGGTTTGTGGGGCTGGTTGGCGGCATTTCGGAATGGATCTTCCTCAAGGGCGATATCCTGTCCGTCACCGTCAGTGCGGCCAACCGCTATGCTAATCGCGAGAACAGCGAACTGCTGGCCACGATCTGGTCCGAGATCCGGCGCGCGCTTGATCCCGTCCTGTCGCAGTCGCTTCCGGTGGCCATGCCGCCCGCGCGTCTGATCTGGGAAAAACGGGCAACATTCGCCGCGACACCCGAACAGAACCGGCTGCGCCCCGGCCCCCGAACGGATCTCATGAATCTGGCTCTGGCGGGGGACTGGACCGACACCGGTCTGCCGTCCACGATCGAAGGCTCTATCCAGTCCGGTCTTCAGGCCGTGGCGGCGCTGGGTTTCCGCTCCGCCGTTGAAAACACGGGATCGTGATGAGCGCTCTCACAGTCATGATTGTAACACAGCTCCCGCCTTTCAGGACCGCCTGTGTCGGGAGAACCGAACAATGCTGATCTATTCTGATATTCTGGAAAAGGAGGACCGCGTGAGCGAGACCTTGTCCCGCCAATCCGTCGAACCCGATGAGATCAATCATGCCATCGAGGGAGCGCAGGCCGCGCTGGGTGGGAAGCAGAAATCAGACGGACACTGGGTTTACGAGCTCGAAGCGGACGCGACGATCCCTGCGGAATATGTACTGCTCGAACATTATCTCGACCGGATCGACCCGGAAAAACAGGCCAAGATCGGTGTCTATCTGCGTCGCATCCAGGGCGATCACGGAGGATGGCCACTTTATCATGACGGCGGCTTTGATCTGTCGGCAACCGTAAAGGCGTATTTCGCGCTCAAGGCGATCGGGGACGACATCAATGCGCCTCACATGCGCATTGCGCGCGAGGCCATTCTCGATCACGGCGGCGCTGCGCGGACGAACGTGTTCACGCGGATCCAGCTCGCCCTGTTCGGGGAAGTGCCGTGGGACGCAACACCCGTGATGCCGGTCGAGCTCATGCTCCTGCCACGCAAGGCGTTTTTCTCCGTCTGGAACATGTCCTACTGGTCCCGGGCCGTCATTGCGCCGCTTCTGGTGCTCAACGCGCTGCGTCCCAAGGCCATCAATCCGCGCGGCATCCATGTCCAGGAGCTGTTCGTCAAGCCACCTTCCGAAGTCAAAGACTGGATCCGCGGGCCGTACCGCTCGGTCTGGGGGCGGTTTTTCAAGCATCTGGACTCCGCGCTGCGTCCGGTCCTGCCGCTCATTCCGCGCAGCGTTCATAAAAAGGCCCTCAAGGCCGCCAGCGATTTCATTGAGCCGCGTCTGAGCCGGGGTGGCCTCGGGGCCATCTATCCGGCCATGGCGAATGTCGTGATGATGTACCGCGCTCAGGGCGTGCCGGACAGCGATCCGCGCGCCAAAACGGCATGGGACGCAATCCAAGATCTGCTCGTGGATCATGGTGACGAGATCTACTGCCAGCCCTGCGTCTCGCCGGTCTGGGATACGGGTCTGTCGGGCCTCGCGATGATCGAAGCCGCATCCGGACCTGCCGGTACGAAAACCGAAGAAACACTCGCAGCCCTGAAAAAGAGCGCCGAATGGCTTCGGGAACACCAGATCCTGAACGTCAAGGGTGACTGGGCCATCAACGCGCCGGACCTTCGTCCCGGTGGCTGGGCGTTCCAGTACGAGAACGATTACTATCCGGACGTCGATGACACCGCCGTCGTGGCCATGCTGCTGCATCGTGTCGATCCCGAAAACAGCCGCGAGGCCATCTCCCGCGCCCGGGAATGGATCATCGGCATGCAGAGCACCAATGGCGGCTGGGGTGCGTTCGATATCGACAACGACCACGAACTGCTCAACCACATTCCCTTCTCGGATCACGGCGCCCTTCTGGATCCGCCGACCGCGGATGTTTCGGCGCGCTGCATCTCTTTCCTGGCGCAGCTTGGAGACCCGGACGACCGGCCGGTCATCCTCAAGGCGATCGAATATCTGCGCTCGGAACAGGAGCCCGAAGGCTGCTGGTTCGGTCGCTGGGGCACGAATTACATCTACGGAACATGGTCGGTTCTATGCGCCCTGAACATCGCAGGCGTGCCGCATGATGATCCGATGGTCCTGCGAGCCGTAAACTGGCTTGAGAGCGTCCAGCGTCCGGATGGCGGCTGGGGCGAGGACTGCGCCACTTACGAGGGCGGCACCGCCGGTACGTACAAGAAGAGCCTGCCGTCCCAGACTGCCTGGGCCGTCCTCGCTCTCATGGCAGTCGGTCGCCGCGAGAGTGAGGCCGTCAAGCGCGGTGTGGCCTATCTCGTGTCCCAGCAGAACGAGAAGGGCGAATGGCAGGAAGAAGCCTATAATGCCGTTGGCTTCCCGAAGGTCTTCTACCTGCGCTATCATGGCTACAAGCAGTTCTTCCCGCTGACTGCCTTGGCCCGTTATCGCAATCTCGGTGTGAGCAACAGCGGCAAGGTGGAGTACGGGTTCTGATGCTTGGTATTCTCGCAGGTCTGAAACAGGAAGCCCGTCTGATCCGGCGCTTCCTGCCGAATGCTCCCGTGGCATTGAGCAATGCCACGCCGGAAGGTGCGCGCAGGGGGGTGGAACGTCTGCTCAAGGCAGGCGCAACGGAACTCCTGTCTTTCGGATGTGCGGGAAGCCTCTCAACAGACGTCGCACCTGGAACAGTCATCGTGGCGGACCATGTCCGCTACCAGGACAGGGATATTTCCTGCGATCCGCATCTAAGCGAAATGTTCGGCTCGGCCTATGCGCGACGCGGGGGCATCCTGCACAGCGATGTGCTGGTGGAACTGGGTCTGGAAAAAGCCTGGTATTTTTCGCAGACGAAATGCCTGGCGGTGGACATGGAAAGCGGCGTTGTTGCCGATGCAGGCGTACCTTTTGCCGTTCTGCGGGTGGTGTGTGACGATGCGACGCGGGACCTTCCGCCTGCGGTCAAGACCAGCGTCAAAGACGGGGCCGTGTATGTACCGGGCCTGCTGGGTTCCCTGCTGCGACATCCACTGCAGATCGGCGGCCTGATCCGTCTGGGCCGGGAAGCGGCCATTGCACAGCGTTCCATGGCTTCATTCCTGCAGGCCAATCCGCCTCAGGCCTGAGAAGGTCCCGGCACCGGCAAACGTGGCCGCGACACCGATCGGAACGAGCCACGGGAAGGCAATGGGATGCCCCTCGATCCTGACGAGCGAGACGAGGGCCAGCACGATCACCGCGGATATGAAACCGGCAATCGCAGCCCGTTCATCCCGGGAATGGCCGATCATGGCCAGCAGAAACACTCCGAGCGTGGCGCCATAGCTGTAAGACGCGATGGAGAGGCCGAAAACGACAGCCGAACCGCTCGGGCGCGAAAACAGCAGCGCGGTCAGAACGAGAAGAAAAGCCCAGAGCGCCGTCAGACTCCTTAGGGAGAACGGGCCGTGCGGCATAAAGTCTGCCCGGGTTGCGGCCGCCATGGCATTCATGGCGCTGGACAGGGATCCCATGGTCGCGGCGAGTATGCCTGCGATCATGAGACCGCTTAACACGGGCGGCAGGGTCAGGATGAAATGCGGGAACAGTACGTCGGGCCGGGCACCCTGAGCCGGCATCAGATCACGTAGCGCCACACCGATGCAGGAAAGCAGGGCAAAAAGCCCTCCCACAACGAAAACACTGCCGATCATCGCCCCGCGCGCACCATTGAGCGTCTTCGCCGCTAGACAACGTTGCAGCATCAACTGATCGGTCCCGTGCGAAGCCAGAGCCAGGATGGCCCCGCCGATGACAGCGCCGGCAATGGAAAACGGATCTGTAAAAGCGGGCAGACCGTGACTGAAGACAGGGGCCCAGTGAAAGGGAACTGCCCCCGCGCGGCACCAGATCACGACAAGACAGGCAATACTTCCGCCCAGATACAGTCCAAGCTGAAGACTGTCAGACCAGACAACGGCTTTCAGGCCACCCGCGATCGTATAGGCCAGCGTCAGCAGAACGATCAGAAATAGAAGAAGCAGGTCCGAGACAGGATAGCCCATGCTGGCAAACAGCATCGAGACGGGAAGCATTCCGGCATAGAGGCGAACCCCCTCGGCGACGAGGCGGGTGATCAGAAAGGTGCCGGAGAGGAGCTTCTGCAGTTTTGTGCCAAATCTCTGGCCGATATAGCGATAGATGGATGTCGCGCCGCGTTCATGCAGCGGCAGAAACCAGATTGCGACCGCCGTGCGGCCAATCAGGTATCCAATGGCCAGCCCGACAAAAACATAACCCTTGAGGTAAGCCACGCCTGGGACACTGACGATGGTCAGGGTCGACGTTTCGGTCGCGACCAGCGAGAGGCAGATTGCCCAAGGCGGGAGATCCTTGTGAGGCTGCCGGGCCAGCACAAGGGAGATAACGGGCAGAAAGCAAAGATACAGAAGAATAACGAGCAGGCTGGCAAGCATCGAGACGGGTTATTCTTCCGAAAAAATCTATGCGGGATGGTGGTATCTGCTGCCCTCAGGCACCCTTGCTGCTTTCAGGCAGACGCTCCGGGCGAAAACCCGTTGCAATGACATAAAGCTCGCTGGATTCCTTGCGCGATGCCGGGGGTTTGACGTGCTTGACGCTGGAAAACGCCGTTTTCATCAGTGCCAGCATGTCCTTTTCCGAGCCGCCCTGGAACACCTTGGCGATGAAGCTTCCTCCTTCAGCTAAGACCTGAAAGGCAAAATCAAGCGCACCTTCCGCGAGACCCATGATCCGCATGTGGTCGGTTGCGGCATGACCCGTCGTGTTCGGCGCCATATCGGACATGACGAGATCGGCAGGGCCACCCAGCATATCCTTCAGGCGATCCGGCATCTCGGGGTCCGTGAAGTCCCCTTCGATGATTTCCGCACCGGCAACAGGATCGACCGGAAGCAGATCCAGCCCCACAACATGCTTCGCGCCACGCTTGACCGCGACCTGGGTCCAGCCACCGGGAGCAGCGCCCAGATCGATGATCCGCGTACCTTCCCCGATCAGTTTAAATCGGTCGTCGATTTCAATCAGCTTGAAGGCAGCACGCGAACGCCAGCCCTGCTTGCGGGCGGCTGCGACATAGGGATCGTTCAACTGACGATTCAGCCAGCGCTGCTGGGCCGTGGTGCGCCCACGGGCCGTACGGAGCGATACGGTCTTGTTGCGGGCCGTGCGGGCAGTTGCGGAATCAAGTGTTGCGTCGTTTTCACCGGGGTTGGAGGCGCTTTTCAGGGCCTTGCCCGGAATACGCTTCGGTCCCGTGTCCTTGCTGGAACCGGAGCGGGATCTTGGCGGCTTCATATCGTGGCGTATGTCCCGAATGGGCCCCGTGACCGGGGCGTGGCATGGCGACTGGTCGTGCTGCGCCCCTTGCCGGAACGCTGACCGTGATCGCGGGCCATACGCAGCAACATCCCGTCGCGCAACCCCCGGTCCGCAATCGTTACGTCCTCAACCGGCCACAGGCGGTGGATCGCTTCGAAGATTGCACAGCCCGGCAGAACGAATTTCATGCGCTCCGCCCCCACGCAGGGATGCTCCGCCAGTTCGTCACGATCCAGACGGCGCAGGCTGCCGATGGCATCCACCATGCTTGGGCCAGGCAATGTCAGCCCATCAATCGCCGCGCGGTTGTAGCGGGGCAGGGAGAGCGCCACCCCGGCGAGCGTCGTCACGGTTCCGGAGGTACCGATCAGCCGTGTTTTGCCGAGCGTTACCTCACGCCGGATACGATGCACGGTCTCGAAGTCCTTCAGATAGTCCTGAACGTGACTGACCATCGTCTCATAAGAGGAGCCATGTCCTTCACCGAACATTTCCTGAAGGGTAATCACGCCAACGGGGACGCTTGTCGTGCCGATCAGGGTCTGGGTCTGACGCTCCGGATCGATCCGGACCCAGGCGACCTCGGTAGAGCCACCCCCGATATCGAAAAGGACCCCACGATCCGCCTGGACGGGCTTGTGCTCCGGCTGCCGGAAGAGGGGAGAGCAGCTTTCAAGCGCCAGCTCCGCTTCTTCACGGGCCGTGATGATATCGATGGTCAGACCTGTCTCATGCTGTACGCGCGCCAGGAACTCGCGACCGTTGGCAGCCTGACGGCACGCTTCGGTCGCGACGGCGCGGACATGAACGAGCGGCCACTGCTTCATGCGTTCCGCACAAATGCGGAGGGCATCGAGCGCACGCTTCATGGACTCTTCGGCAAGACGGCCACTGGCGCGCAGCCCTTCACCCAGACGGACTGAGCGGTTGAAGCTGTCCACCACACGAAAACCGTTGGGGGTGCCTGCTGCAATCATGAGGCGGCAGTTGTTGGTACCGAGGTCGATGGCACCAAAGAACGGACCCGTGCGTCTGGCAGACGCATGCACAGGCGCGGGGCCTGACAGGTTGTGATCCGTTCCATACCTCATCATGTGTTTCGGCTCCCGCTTGCCCGTGATCTGGGACCTTGGAAAAGCAGCATGGGGTGCGCGGGACCCTAGTCGCAAGAAAAATATCAGTTTTTCTGAAAAAAATGTCTATCGCCCCCTTGCGCCGTCCCGGAGCGATTGATAAACACCCCCTCACCGCTTGGGAGATAGTTTAGCGGTAGAACTACCGGCTCTGACCCGGTCAGCCCTGGTTCGAATCCAGGTCTCCCAGCCAAGAAATCCTCAGAAAATACCGCAAAAAAGAGACTTCCCCTCAGGGGGTAAAGTGCTCTATGAGGACCCGCCAACGGCCGGACGGCCTCTTGGTCTCCGGTTCACACACATCGCGTCGTCACGACGCATGACGTAACGGGGGCAAGCGGGCATGACATCATCTTCCGGCACAACCAATCTTAATGAGCGCATCCGCGATGCTCTGGCTTTTGACGACGTTCTCGTCGAGCCGGCTGAATCGTCGGTCCTGCCGGCACAGACCTCCACACGGACCCGCCTGACGCGCTCCATCGAACTGAACATCCCGCTGATGTCGTCCGCCATGGACACCGTGACCGAAGACGGCATGGCCATCGCGATGGCGCAGCAGGGCGGCATGGGCGTCATTCACAAGAACCTGTCCATCGAGGAGCAGGCCGAGCAGGTCCGTCGCGTCAAGCGCTTCGAATCAGGCATGGTCGTCAATCCTGTCACAGTTGGCCCGGACCAGACGCTGGCTGAGGTTCAGGCCATCATGGCGCGGCATGGCGTCTCCGGCCTTCCTGTCATTGAAGATGGCAGCGGCGTTCTCGTCGGCATCCTGACCAACCGTGACATGCGCTTCACGACCGATCCGAACACGCGTGTTCGCGACCTGATGACCCATGAAAACCTCGTGACGGTCCTTAACGGCGCAGCGCCGGATGAGGCGCGCACGCTCCTGCATCGCCACCGGATCGAAAAGCTCCTGGTGGTGGACGAGGCAAAACGCTGCATCGGGCTGATCACCGTCAAGGACATGGACAAGGCCATCGCGCATCCGCTGGCCATCAAGGACTCCCAGGGCCGTCTGCGCTGCGCTGCGGCCGTAGGCGTCGGAGAAGACGGCTTCCGTCGCGCTGCCGCCCTTACAGAGGCCGGGGTGGACGTCATTGTCGTGGATACGGCCCACGGACACTCCCGCGGTGTTCTGACCGCGGTTGAAACGCTCAAGAGCCGTCACGGGGACCTGCAGGTCATCGCAGGCAACGTCGCAACGCCGCAGGCTGCGCGTGCCCTGATTGCGGCCGGCGCCGACTGCGTGAAGATCGGCATCGGGCCGGGCTCCATCTGCACAACGCGCGTCGTGGCGGGTGTGGGCGTGCCGCAGTTCTCCGCCGTCATGGAAACGGCCGCAGCCTGTCATGAGCTGGACATTCCGGCCATTGCGGATGGTGGCGTCCGGACATCGGGCGATATCGTTAAGGCAATTGGCGCGGGTGCTGACGTTGTAATGGTCGGCTCGCTGCTGGCCGGCACGGATGAGAGCCCGGGCGAGACGTTCCTGTATCAGGGCCGCTCCTACAAGGCCTATCGCGGCATGGGCTCGCTCGGGGCCATGGCGCGCGGTTCTGCGGACCGTTATTTCCAGGCGGAAGTCCGCGACACGCTCAAGCTGGTCCCGGAAGGTATCGAGGGCCAGGTTCCTTACAAGGGCGGCATGGCTCCGGTCATTCATCAGCTCGTCGGCGGCCTGAAAGCGGGCATGGGCTACACGGGATCGGCCACGGTGGCTGATCTTCAGGTCCGGACCATGTTCCGTCGCATCACGAATGCAGGCCTGCGCGAAAGCCACGTTCATGACGTGACGATCACCCGGGAAGCTCCGAACTACCGCCGGGACTGAACGTCCCCGCATCAAAGCCTCTCGCATTGAGAGGCCAAACGGGCTACGGGGGCGCTATGACCCCCGCAGCCCGTCTTTCAGGCGCCATCGATCTGCTCTGTGCGATCCAGAACGCGCCCCGCCGTCCAGCCGACGCCACAGCCAACGCCTTTTTCCGCGAGCGCCGTTATATCGGTGGCGGTGACCGGCGAGCCATTTCCACAATCGTCTGGGATGTCCTGCGGGGCTGGAGACGGCTGCAATGGCATCTTAAGGATATTTCCGGCGACATTTCCCCACGCCTGCTGTGCTCGGCATCGCTTCTCCTTGGTGGAGAAACGATGGAGAACGTCCGCAAGCTGTTCAGTGGCGAGCGTTATGCGCAGAAGCCTCTGACGTCACGTGAAGATATGGCGCTTAAAGGTCTGGAAGGAAAAGAACTTTCCACCCAGAAGCAGCCTATCGCCGTACGGCTTGAATATCCGGACTGGCTGGACAGTGCCCTGCGCGAGACGTTCGGCAACCGGCTTCCGGACGAGATGGAAGCCATGCTCGGAACGCCGACGCTCGATCTGCGCGTCAATCTGCTGAAGGGAAGCCGTGAGGCGGCCATCCGCGAGCTTCGCCGCGAATCGCTTCAGGCAGAACCGACGAAGCTCTCGCCCTGGGGGCTGCGGCTTGACGGGCGCCAGCCGGTCACGGCGACGCAGGCGTTTAAGGATGGGCTGGTCGAAATCCAGGACGAGGGCAGTCAGCTTGTGGTTGCGGCCGCAGATGCGCGCGGCGAGCACCGGGTTCTGGATTACTGCGCGGGTGCGGGCGGCAAGACGCTGGCACTGGCGATGACCATGGAGAACCGCGGGCATATCGTGGCCTGTGACGTGCATGAGAAACGTCTGGACGGAGCAGTGAAGCGGCTGCGTCGGGCAGGCGTTCATAACGTCGAGCGGCATCTTCTGGTGTCGGGGGACAAATGGGCCAAGCGTCGGGCAGGCAGCTTCGACCGGGTGCTGGTCGATGCGCCGTGCTCGGGAACAGGAACCTGGCGCCGGAACCCGGATGCACGGCTGCGCCTGACCCCGGAAGACATTCAGGAACTTGTCATCAAACAGGCGCAGATCCTTGATCGTGCAGCATCTTTGGTGAAGCCGGGTGGGCGCATGATCTATGCGACCTGTTCGCTTCTGGCGTGCGAGAACGGGCAGCAGATCGATGCCTTCCTCAAGCGTCGCACGGATTTCGTGCGCCTGCCAAAGGAGCAAATGTCTGAACTTCTGCCTGCCGAGCTGCGAAACAAGGCACAGTTTTCTCTGACGCCACTGCGGGACGGAACCGATGGGTTCTTTGCCTGTGTGCTGGAACGGGTCGTGACGGATGTGAAGCCTGAAGAGACGACCGAAACGACTGAAGCCGCTGTTACGACGCCTGTGGCAGAAGGTCCTTCCACATAACCAGAGCGTCCACATAGCCTTGGGACGGGTGGTCGAATGCTCCGGGGAGCGTGCCGATCACCCGGAAGCCCAATGATTTCCACAGGGCTATGGCCCGCAGGTTTGTGCTGACGACGAAATTGAACTGCATGGCGCGGAAGCCGAGTTTCGTGGCTTCCGCCAGAGCATGTTCGGCCATGAGGCGGCCCGCGCCAAAGCCGGACCGGGCAACGAAACCGGCATTGGCGATATGCGCGCCACCGCCTTTCTGATTGGCCTGAAGATAGAATGTCCCGACGATCTCATGGTCACGGGTCTGCGCGACATAGACGCGATGCTCCACATCCATCCAGTACGCCAGTGCCTGCCGCCGTCCCCAGTGACGGGGCAGCGCGTAGGTTTCAGCCTTGCGCAGGACGGGAGACAGAAGACGCCAGATTCCTTCACGGTCCAGCGACTGGGCGGGACGGATCAGGAGGTCCGTGTCGGGCTGGGATGGCGGGAGCGTCATAACGGAACATTATTCCATATTTTAGGTGCATTGGCTGATCCGGGATATGATACCGCTTCGTATCCATAACGCGGAGCCCGTCCCGAACATCCATGCAATATGACATTCTTATCGGCATTGCCTCGACTTTCGGAGCGGGGATGCTGGCCCAGTGGGTCGCCTGGCGATTCCGGCTTCCGGCTATTGTCCTTCTGTTTTCGCTTGGTCTGATCTTCGGGCCCGGGCTTGGTATTCTTCATCCATCGGAGACGATGGGGTGGATGTTCCGGCCTCTCGTGTCGCTGCTCGTGGCGCTCGTGGTGTTCGAAGGCGGCATGGCGCTGGATTTCCGCCAGTTGCGCGAGGCGGGGGAAGGCGTTGCACGCCTGACGATGCTTGCATTGCCGATCAACTGGGTTCTGGGTTCCCTGGCGGCACATTATGTGGCGCACCTGGAATGGGGCACATCCATGCTGTTCGGGGCGATCGTCGTTGTGACGGGGCCGACGGTGGTTCTGCCGCTGCTGCGCAGTGCCAAGCTTCAGCCGCGCGTGGCGGCGTTCCTGCGCTGGGAAGCCATCGTCAACGATCCTCTGGGCGCGATTCTGGCAGCCGTCGTCCTTCAACTCATGATGCTGCATGTGGACGTTCATGCAGATGTGTTCTTCACGCATACGCTGCCGGATCTGCTGGGGGCGATTGCGGTTTCGCTGTCAGCGGGCATCCTGCCGGCCTATCTGATCCGCTATCTCTTCACGCGCGATCTGATGCCGGAAATCCTCAAGACCCCGATGCTAATCTCAATGGCGCTGGTGATCTTTTCGCTGTGCAATCTGGAGATGGGCGGCGCGGGGCTGATGGCGGTCACGATCTTCGGCATGGCTCTGGCGAATCTTCAGATCCCTGGTGTCACGGAACTGCGACGCATGAAGGAATCACTCGTGGTTCTGGTCGTGTCCGTACTGTTCATCATGCTGACGGCCGATCTGCACCGCGATGTTCTGGCCCGACTTTCCATTCCGATTTTTGCGCTGACGGTCGTGGTCCTGTTCGTCGTGAGGCCACTGGGCATTTTCCTGTCCACGCTGGGGACGAGCATGCCCTGGAAGGAAAAGCTGTTTGTCGGCTGGATCGCGCCACGCGGTATCGTGGCGGCGGCTGTGGCCGGTGAGGCGGGGATCAGCCTCAAGGAAGCGGGCTATCAGTCCGCCGATCTCATCATGCCGGCGGTGTTCGCCGTGATTGCGGTCACGATGATCCTGCATGGATTTTCGCTCGGGCCGATCGCCCGGATGCTGAAACTTACGCTGTCCAACGATCCGGCGATTGCGATTCTAGGGGCAAGCCCGTGGTCCATCAATTTTGCATCCTGCCTGCGCAGAGCCGGCGTGCCCGTGCTTCTGGTGGACAACCGCTCCAGTGCGCTTATGCCGGCGACACGGCAGGATATTCCCGTCCTGCGGGCGGAACTCCTGTCCCAGCACGGACAGGAATCCTTTGAGGAACGCCCTGCGGACTATCTGATCGCGACGACGGGTGACGGCATCTATAACGGGATGGTGTGTGGACATCTGGCCCCGACCATGGGGCGGCAGCGCGTCTATCAGATCAGCCCTGGCGTGGCGCGGCTGGATTTCTATCACGGCCTCTCACGCGATGCGCGGGGCAAGGTTCTGGGTGAACCCGCCTGGAATTACACCCTGTTCGATACGCTGTTCGAACAGGGGTGGCGCTTCGTGGCAGTGGAAGCCACGGAAGAAAGCGCGCCGACTTTCGGGACGGATGAGAACAGGCTCGACATTCTTGTCGTGCGGCGTGACGGAAACATCCTGATCCGTTCGGCCGAAGACAATGACAAAGCCGTGCCCCAGCCGGGGGATTACATGGTCTCGATGGTCCCGCCCGCAGCAGAATAGGAGCAGCTCAGGACGGTTTTTCCACGGTGATGTGGGAGAGGCCGTCCCGCAGGAGCGCGCGGAGATCTTTTTCCTCTACGGCGATGCAGCCTTCCGTGTAACCGCTGGCGGGCGGAAGGTGCAGGAAAATGGCCGAGCCCCGTCCCGACTCGGCTGGTGCATCGTTCCAGCCCATCACAATACAGAGATCGTAAACATGGTCCTCCCGCCAGAGAGTCTCGCAGGAGGCCGGGTGGGGAAGGGAGACGGCGCGGTTGTAATCGGGATGGGCCGGATCGTCGCACCAGCCGTCATTGGGAGCGATGGGTTCGACAGGCAATTCTGCACCGCAGACCGGGCGCGTCGTCCGGTCTGCGCGGTAGAGGACACGCCGGATCGGCAGTTCCCCCACGGGAGTGCACAGATCGCCCTCGACCTTGTCAAGAGACAGACCGCGCCGACCGGTCAAAGCCGGAATGATTTTGCCCTGGAAGTGAAGAAAAGCGCGGTCTCCAGCGGTTTTCAAAATAGCTTTAGCCATAATGCTGTTTCCTTTTGCGGCTGTACTTGCCATAGTCTGCCCCGAGAGCATGCTGCTTTCTTCCCCCGTAGCGGGAATGGTAAGTCCGGATGCGCGAGTTACGAACGCCGATCTCTGCGGATGTGACTTTTCTTCCGTCGCGATAGAACGAGACAGGTTATTATGGCAGGTCCACGCCCCATTCTGGTTGTTGACGATGATGATACGCTGCGTCGTCTTCTGGCGGAGCAGCTTCAGCACGGTGGCGAACTGGAAGCCGTTGAGGCGACGTCCGTTGCCGCGGCGCGCGAACTTCTCGCCAAGCCTGGCGCCCGTTATGACGCCATGCTGCTGGATATCACTCTCCCCGATGGTGACGGGCGCGATTTCTGCGCCGAACTGCGACGTGAAGGCGTTCGCATGCCGATCATCATCCTGACCGGCTCCGATGACGAGCACGACGTTGTGCGCGGTCTGGATGCGGGTGCCAACGATTACGTTGCCAAGCCTTTCCGGATCGGTGAGCTTCTCGCCCGTCTGCGCGCCCAGCTGCGGATTTTCGAGAACAGTGAGGACGCCGTCTTCGAGATCGGTCCGTATGCGTTCCGTCCGTCCGCCAAGCTGCTGGTCGAAACCGCCCGCAACCGTCGGATCCGCCTGACGGAAAAGGAAGCGGCGATCCTGAAATATCTTTACCGCGCAGGTCAGCGTCCGGTGGCCCGTCAGGTTCTCCTGAACGAGGTGTGGGGCTACAATGCCGCCGTCACCACCCACACGCTTGAGACGCATATTTACCGTCTACGCCAGAAGATAGAACCCGATCCGGCTCGCACGTCGCTGCTGATTACGGAAGGGGGCGGTTATCGTCTTGATCCGGAAGGACGCGGTGTCATCGGGTCCGACAGCCTGTCAGCCTGAAGGCTGACAGGGCGGGTGACGGGTGGTTAGGCCGGATCGAAATCCAGCACGACCGGGACGTGATCGGAGGGGCTGGCCCAGTCCCGCACGTCCTGAAGAACCCGGACATTACGCAGGCCCGGCATCAGATCGGGCGTCATCCAGACATGATCCAGCCGCCGTCCACGGTTGGACTTCTTCCAGTCCCTGTTGCGGTATGACCACCATGTGTAGAGCTTTTCGGGCTCCGGCGTGATCGTCCGCATGACATCCTGAAATCCCGTTGCCATCCACGCCTTGAGACGTTCGATTTCGGGTGGCGTATGACTGACGATCTTCAGGAGCTGTTTGTGGCTCCAGACATCGTGTTCCAACGGCGCAATGTTGAGATCGCCGACCAGAATGCTGCGGGCGGGCGGTGTGCTGGTAAACCAGTTGGTTGCCTCGTCCACAAAGGCCAGCTTGTGGGCGAATTTCTCATTTTCTTCAGGATCCGGGATGTCCCCGCCAGCTGGCACGTAGAAATCGTGCAGCAGGATCGGGCCGGCCGGTGTTGCAATGCTGGCAGCGACATGCCGGCAGTCGGAGCGGGTACACCAGTCTGGTGTACCGTCTACGCTCTGTAGTTCGTGTCGCGACAGGATCGCCACACCGTTATAGCCCTTCATGCCTTTATAGACCTGATGGGGCAGCCCAATTTCAGCCAGGGCCTGAGCGGGGAAGAGGGTATCCGGGACTTTCGTTTCCTGTAGACAGACGATGTCCGGGTTTTCCTGTTCGACGATCTGCTTCAGCAGAGGCAGTCTGAGTCGAAGGGAATTGATGTTCCAGGTGATGAGACGCATGCAAACTGGATCGACCGGATCGGGCGTTTTGACAAGCACCCTCTTGCACACAAGGCGTTCCCGTCCGATCTAGAACGGACCATGACTAATCTGCACGACACGCTCCTGACGCTTGATTCCCATATCGATATTCCCTGGCCGGACCGGCAGGATGCCTGGGCGGAAGAAACGCCCCGGCAGGTGAATATCCCCAAGACTCGCAAGGGCGGCCTGCGGGCCGTGTGCCTGGCCGCGTATATTCCACAGGGGCCCCGTGACGAAGCAGGACATGCTGAAGGCTGGGAGCGGGTTCAGGGCATGCTGGACGTGATTGCCGGACTTGAAGGACGGCAGGGCGATCAGGGCGCACGTGTGTGCCACACAGCTGCGGATGTGCGGGCCGCCTACAAGGCAGGCGACCTCGCCGTCATTCCGGCGATCGAGAACGGGCATGGTCTGGGAGGCCGTCCGGAACGTATTGCGGAACTCGCCCGCCGGTATGGCGTGCGCTACATGACCCTGACCCATAACGGGCATAATGCGCTCGCGGATGCGGCCATTCCGCGCAAGGATCTTGCCGATAACGAGACGCTTCATGGCGGACTGTCGGATCTGGGACGTGAGACGATCGCGCAGATGAACCGCTCGGGTGTTCTGGTCGATGTGTCGCATGCGGCGAAGTCGACCATGATGCAGGCCACCGAAGTCTCGAGCACGCCGGTTTTCGCCAGCCATTCCTGTGCCCGCGCCCTGTGCGATCATCCGCGCAATCTGGATGACGAGCAGCTTGACCGCCTGAAAGAGACGGGCGGCCTGATCCAGGTTACAGCCATGGGATCGTTCCTGAAGAAAGGCGGTGGCGGTACGGTCGAGGATCTGGTGCGGCATGTCTCGTACATCGCGGATCGGATCGGGGTAGAGCATGTGGGCATCTCGTCCGATTTCGATGGCGGTGGCGGTATTCCGGGCTGGAAGGATGCAACCGAGACCGCGAACGTGACCCGCGCGCTCCAGGCGGCAGGATTCAGCGACGCTGATATTTCTGCCATCTGGGGTGGTAACATGCTGCGCCTTCTGGAGACGGCCGAGCGGGCTGCAGAGAAGGTCTGAGAGCGGGGTCTTCACACGCTTTCGGGACCGCCCGATAGAACAGAACATGATCATGGGCGGCGAAAAGGGAGCCAGTTCGTCCACCATGATCGGGAGAGGTGTTCTTCGAGAGCTTCCCAGTCCTTTCCGTCCCGCAGATCGAAGCTGACGGGAAAGATCGGAAAGCAAGATGCAAGTGTTTTCAATGACTTGCAAAACATGATTAAAAATTGGGCAATCTGATGACAGGTCTGGCAAACCGGGGCTTTCATGATTCTGTCACGGAGCAGCCCACAGACTTTTCCACAGGTTCAGTGGATGACTGAAGAAGCTGAATGACCGACCTTCCTCCGCACAGTTCCGACCGTCCTGCCGATCAGGGTGAACCCCTTGTTCCTGCGGAAAAAAAGCAGGGCGTAGAGGCCATCCGCGAGGCGCTGAAGACCATCCCCTACAGCCCCGGCGTGTATCGCATGCTGAGCGCGAAGGGGGAGGTCCTTTATGTCGGCAAGGCGTTGAGCCTGAAGAAGCGTGTGTCGTCCTATACCCGCATCAACCAGTTGCCGGAGCGGCTGCGGCGTATGGTGTCGATGACGGTGTCGATGGAAATCGTCATTACGCGGACGGAAGCGGACGCACTGCTTCTGGAAGCCAACTACATCAAGCGGATGAAGCCCCGCTTCAACATCCTGCTGCGCGACGACAAGAGCTATCCGTGGCTGATGCTGACCGAGAGCCATGAGTTTCCCCAGATCACCAAGCAGCGCGGCAAACCGGTCAAGGGTGCGACCTACTGGGGACCGTTCGCGAATGCCTGGGCGGTCAATCAGACGCTGAATCTGGTGCAACGCAGCTTTCTGCTGCGGTCCTGCTCGGATGCAGTCCTCAACAGCAGGACGCGCCCCTGCCTGCTATACCAGATCAAGCGCTGCTCGGCCCCCTGTGTGGACCGGATCTCCAAGCCTGATTACGCCGAACTGGTCAGCGAGGCGCGGCAGTTCCTCTCCGGGCACAGCACGGAACTGCAGCAGCGTCTGGCGGCCGAGATGGAGCAGGCGTCGCAGGAAATGAACTACGAGCGGGCCGCGTCGATCCGGGACAGGATCCGGGGTTTTGCCAGTATTCAGGGTTCGAGCACGATCAACCCGACCTCGATCAACGATGCGGATATCATGACCATCTGGCAGGAAGCCGGTCAGAGTTGCATCCAGGTCTTCTTCATTCGCGGCAGCCGGAATAATGGCAACCGGGCGTTCTACCCGGCCCACGCGGAAGAAGAGACCGCCGCAGACGTGCTGTCGGCGTTCATGATCCAGTTCTATGACAACAAGCCGCCGCCGCCTTCCATTCTCGTGAACTGCGAACTGCCGGAACTGAAACTCGTCGAGGAAGCACTCAGCATCCGCCGGGGACAGAAGGTCGAGATCCTGAGACCTCAACGGGGTGAGAAGAAAGACGTTGTCGAGCATGCCGCGCTGAATGCGCGTGAGGCGCTGGAGCGGAAGCTGGCGGAGAATACCGGGCAGCGCAAACTGCTCGAAGGTGTGGCGGAAGTGTTTGGCCTGCCGGAGATCCCCCAGCGGATCGAGACCTATGACAACTCGCACATCATGGGGCAGGCGCCTTATGGCGTGATGGTCGTGGGCGGCCCCGAAGGGTTCAACAAGCGCGCCTATCGCAAATACGCCATCAAGGGACCTGTCACGCCAGGCGATGATTTCGGCATGATGCGGGAAGTCATGGAGCGGCGGTTTGGACATCGCCCTGAAAATGGAGAGCGCCCGGAAGACTGGCCGGATCTGCTGCTGATTGATGGCGGCCTCGGACAGTTCAACGCGGTACGGGCCGTTCTGGCTGATCTGGGCGTGACAGGTATCCCGATCGTCGCCATCGCCAAGGGACCGGATCGTGATGCAGGGCGGGAGTGGTTCTTCACGGAAACGAAGCCGCCGTTCCAGCTCCCACCGCGGGATCCGGTCCTGTATTACCTGCAACGGCTGCGAGACGAGGCGCACAGATTCGCCATCACGACGCATCGGGCAGGACGCTCCAAGGGACTTCGCAGTTCGGAGCTGGATCATGTCCCGGGAATCGGTGCGGCGCGGAAAAAGGCCCTGCTCAATCATTTTGGCTCGGCAAAATCCGTCAGGCAGGCGAGCCTTGAGGAACTTGAAAACGCGCCGGGGATCAGCTCGAGTACGGCAACCGCCATCTACGGGCATTTTCATCCGGAATGGGTCCAGAAGACATCGGCCGATAATCGCAGCCATTAAGCCACACGTCGGAATTTACACGAAAAATACATCTTTTACGGGCATATTGGCGCATACCGGAGAGACGGAAACTGTTCTAGACTGACTGCGATGCTGACAGATCTGCCAAACATCCTGACACTGCTGCGTATTGCGTCCATTCCTGTACTGGTCGTGCTGCTCTCCGTGCATTCGCCGACTGCAAACGTGATTGCGTGCGCGGTCTACACTGCCGCGTGCATCACGGACTATCTGGACGGGGCACTCGCACGCCGCTGGCACCAGCTTTCGGAGCTGGGCCGGATGATGGATCCGATTGCGGACAAGCTGCTGGTGGGCTCGCTTCTGCTGGCTCTGGCCGGGCTGACGCACCTTCCGGTTTTCTCGCTTTATGCCGGGATTATCATCATGGTCCGGGAAATCCTGGTCAGTGGCCTGCGGGAATACATGGCCTCGCAGCGGGAAACGCTGCCCTCCACCCGTCTGGCGAAATGGAAAACCGGAATCCAGATGGTGGCGATCGGGTTTCTGATCGGTGGAGACGGGGCAGCAGGAATGCTGGGTCTCTCCTTCCTGCCTGCCACTCTGATCGGCGGAATTCTTCTCTGGTTCTCGGTCATTCCGACCGTCATCAGCGGCTGGGGTTATCTGACTGCCGGGCTCGCCCGCATCATGGCGGGACAATCCCGCAAGTCATCCAAGATCAGCTTCTGACGTCAGGCTCTGGTAGAATTGTGGATGTCTTTGACTGTCTTCATCTGGCGCTCCGTTACAAGGACCGCTAAAGGTCATTTATTGACCTTGTGGGAGTAAGAAATGCGGAAGGCCGCTCTGCTGGCACTACCTCTCGCTCTGAGCGGCTGTTCAGGCATGGGCAAATATATCCGTGACACCATGGTGTGGACGGCGCTCGATAACCCCAATGGTCCACACGGCGACAGTGAGAATATTCACCGTGCCCGTGGCGAAAAATACGCTGAAACTCCGATTTTTCCTGAAGGCGGCAATATCTGGCCTGGTGCCCCACAGCCTCTTCCGACCCTCAAGGACGTCGAAAACCCCGACAGCACGTTCAGTCATGCCCTCGGAGACCCGGCAACCTATTTTGGTGGCGCAGCTCTCGACGAGAATTTCATGGGCGGCATTGGTAGCAAGGGCGCTCTGGGCGCTTCCGGCCAGCAGCTCATGCAGGGGCAAAGCATGTCGGTCGGCGAAAGCGCCGACACCCATCAGGGCGTGAGCCGGGACCGCAGCCATGTCATTCCGACACTGCCATCCTCGGTCCCCGATAGCGCTACCCGTTTCCTGAACAAAAATCCAAGCAAGACCATCGTCATTCCGAATGGTGACGGCACGAGCACGCTGATTGCGCCGGATGGCAGCGTGAAAGTCGTACGCGGCACACCCGCTGCGCCGCAATAACAGGGTTTTTGACGGACCCTGAAGCCGTCAGCAGTCACCCCGATTTTCAATACTGCCGGAAAAGCGCGACCAGACGGCCCTGGATGTGGACGCGCTCCGCCGGGAAGATGCGGGTTTCGTAGTCCCTGTTGGCCGCTTCCAGCGCAATCATCGATCCACGACGACGCAGCTTCTTGAGCGTCACTTCCTGCTCGTCGATCAGGGCCACGATGATCTGTCCGTTTTCCGCAGTTTCGCGTCGACGGATGATGGCAATATCGCCATCCAGAATGCCCGCCTCGATCATCGAATCACCCGCAACCGTCAGGGCATAATGCTCGCCGGTGCCCAGAAGCGAGACCGGCACGTCAATCCGGTCGCTGTCATCCTGCATGGCCTCGATCGGAAGACCGGCTGCAATACGTCCATAGAGCGGGATGCTGACAGTCTGGCGGTCATTGGCGACGCTGGCTTCTGAGAACGCACCCTCAAGACCCGTCTGTCCCTGGTTGAGAACAGCCGGGACGAACGCGGTACCCGTGCCCGTAGCGGCCGGTGCCTCGGTTCCCATGTGTGGCAGACGCAGCACTTCGAGCGCACGGGCACGATGATGGTGACGACGCAGAAAGCCGCGTTCTTCAAGAGCCGAAATCAGGCGGTGAATCCCTGATTTCGAGCGCAGTTCGAGCGCATCCTTCATTTCATCGAAAGAGGGGGAGTATCCCGTCCGGCGAAGGTGGTCGTCGATATATAGCAAAAGCTGGTGCTGCTTGCGGGTCAGCATACAGGCGCTCCCATGCGCCTCGGCGGAGGCAGGTCGAAAAAGAAGGTGCAGAATGAGAGGCATCCCGCATTTGTTCCTTATAGGTTCCCCTCTGTTGCCTCACAAGCGAAAGAGAAGATCTTACACGGGGGTCTGATGAGATTTCTGGCAGCCGAAAGTCCCTGAAAGCGCAGGAAAACCCCGAAATCATGCGCAAAGGCCTTGACCTGCGGGCCACAAATCAGCATGGTGCGCCCAATCTAAAGATCAACATGCTGCATCGACACCTTCGAGCGGCATCAGTATGGCGAAAGCCCGAGGGTATCATGGGAAAGAGCAACGTTATTCAGATCCGGCTCGTTTCGTCCGCCGAAACCGGCTACTTCTACGTCACGAAGAAGAATGCCCGTTCCGCTACGGGAAAGATGGAAGTGCGCAAGTACGATCCGGTTGCACGCAAGCACGTCGTGTTCCGCGAAGCCAAGATCAAGTAAGACTGTTTCGACAGTCTTCATGAAAAAAGCGGCCTTCGGGCCGCTTTTTTTTGTGTCTGCAGAACCGGATTTCCTGACCGCTGCTCAGAACAGCTTGTCGTGAGGACCGTAGGGGACAACCAGATCACCGCTGCGGGTCAGGTTCATCGTGGCACGGGCACGCTCGTCCAGCATATCGGCGTCCAGCGCCTTTTCCTTGAGTGCAACGACACGCCGACGCCAGACATTCTGTTCGTCATCGGCATCCTGCCTGGCCTGAAGGGCATCCTTCTGAAGCTGCATCTGTTCCTGATAGGCATGAATACCATGAGCGCCATGAAGGGCGTTCCATCCGAAATAGGCCGTCAGGGACAGAAAGAAAGCGGGGGGAGCAACGGCGCGGACACCACGCTTGATGAGCCGGATCAGTGTCACGTCGTGAAAACTCCGTTCTGAGGGACTACTTCAGTTTATATCAGTCAATCGTGACCAGACAATGAATGATGCGGGGATCTTTCATGTCCGGACCTGAAAAAACGGCCCCATTCCCGAAGGACATGAGGCCGTTGTGCACTCTCAGGAGTTCTTGAGAATGCTGCGGCCAGCATAGCGCGCGGCGCTGCCGAGCTGCTGCTCGATACGGATGAGCTGGTTGTACTTCGCCGTACGATCGGAACGGGAAAGGGAGCCCGTCTTGATCTGACCGCAGTTCGTGGCGACTGCGAGATCGGCAATGACGGAATCTTCCGTCTCACCGGAACGATGGCTCATGACGCAGGCATAACCCGCCTTGTGAGCGGTTTCGACAGCTTCGAGCGTCTCGGTCAGCGTGCCGATCTGGTTAACCTTCACGAGCAGGGCGTTACCCGTGCCGGCCTTGATGCCACGACGCAGACGCTCGGGGTTGGTCACGAACAGGTCGTCGCCAACAAGCTGAAGCTTCTTGCCCAGACGGGTCGTAAGCTCTGCCCAGCCTTCCCAGTCATCCTCAGCCAGACCGTCCTCGATGGAGACGATCGGGTAGCGGTTGGCCAGATCCTCAAGGTAGGAAATCATGCCCGAAGCATCGAATTCCTTGCCTTCACCCTTCAGGTTATAGCGACCATCCGCATAGAACTCCGTGGCTGCGCAATCGAGCGCGAAGGTCACATCCTCACCAAGCTTGTAGCCCGCAGCCTCAACGGATTTTGCAATAAATCCAAGAGCTTCGTCAGCAGACTTCAGGTTCGGTGCGAAGCCGCCCTCATCGCCGACATTGGTGTTGTACCCGGCTTCGGACAGACCTTTCTTCAGGCGTGCAAAGATTTCCGAGCCCATACGGATGGCATCCGCGACCGTCGGAGCACCAACCGGCTGAATCATGAATTCCTGGATGTCGATCGGATTGTCGGCATGCTCGCCGCCATTGACGATGTTCATCATCGGCACGGGCAGGAGATGGGCATAGGCGCCACCGACATAGCGGTACAGCGGCAGTTCCAGTTCCTCGGCCGTGGCCTTGGCGACTGCAAGGGAAACGCCCAGGATGGCATTTGCACCCAGACGGGATTTGTTAGGGGTCCCGTCCAGATCGATCATCGCGTTGTCGATGGCGATCTGATCTTCCGATTCGGCGCCCTGGAGCACTTCGAGGATGTCGTTTTCAACGTGGCTGCAGGCCTTCAGGACGCCCTTGCCGCCGTAGCGGGACTTGTCACCATCGCGCAGCTCCACGGCTTCATGCGCGCCTGTGGAGGCGCCAGACGGGACAGCAGCGCGGCCGCGGGCACCGGAGGACAGTTCGACCTCGACCTCGACGGTGGGATTGCCGCGGCTGTCCAGGATTTCGCGGGAGGTGATATCAACGATGGCGCTCAATGGAAGCTCTCCTGGAGATGCGTGAACCGGGTTGGCTCGTGACCGTTCGGAATGGAACAGGTATTTCAAGTCTCAAAATCACGCCGTGAGGTCAACGACGACATGCGCCTTCCTTTTCCCGTTTTCGTGCTTGGCATTGCCGGACTGATCCCCTTCATGACGCTTGGCGGGTGGATCTTTCTGGCCGGACTGTTCGCGCCGCTGCCACATCTGAAGATCATTCTGCTAGCGTACGGGGCCTGCATCCTGTCATTTCTGGGGGCCGTGCACTGGGGACTGGCCATGGAGCGGCCGGACATCATCACGGTTGGCGGGACATCGGAGCGGGACCGTCAGCGTCTCGTGCTGGGCGTCTGCCCTGCGCTGTGGGCATGGCTGTCGCTATGCGTGGGTGTACTGGGGCATGTCCGCGCCGGTTTCGGGCTGGAAATCATCGGCTTTGTCGGGACGTTCCTCGTGGAACGGGAAGCCTGGAGGAAAGGCGCTCTTCCCCCAGGCTATCTGCCGCTTCGCACAGGGCTGACGGCTATTGCGGTGCTGAGCCTGTTTCTGGCGGCTCTGGCACCATCCGGCACCTAGGCCAGAAAGGACTTCGCGAGCGCGTCGAAGGCTTTCAGACGCGTCAGCAGGCCGCGCATTTCACTAAGCGGCACCATGGTTGGCCCATCGCTCGGTGCGTGATCCGGATCCTGATGTGTTTCAATGAAAACAGCAGCTACGCCGATGGACAGGGCAGCGCGAGCCAGAGGCTCAACGAACTCGCGCTGGCCGCCGGTTGATGCCCCAAGGCCGCCCGGCTGCTGGACCGAGTGGGTGGCGTCGAACACGACAGGATAACCCGTCTGCGCCATGATCGGCAGTCCACGCATGTCGCTCACAAGCGTGTTGTAACCGAAGCTCGTACCGCGGTCGCAGAGCATGATGCGTTCATTGCCCGTGGATGCGATCTTCGCCGCAACATTCGCCATGTCCCACGGTGCGAGGAACTGGCCCTTCTTGATGTTGATGGCGCGACCGGTTTTGCCCGCCGCCAGCAGCAGATCCGTCTGGCGGCACAGAAAGGCCGGGATCTGAAGAACATCCACCGCCTGGGCAGCAGGCGCGCACTGCTCAGCAGTATGGACATCCGTCAGGACGGGAACGCCGAATCGCTCCCGGATGCTGGCGAGAATATCCAGACCGGCATCCATACCCACGCCCCGGGCGGCGTTGACCGAACTGCGGTTGGCTTTGTCGAAGCTGCTTTTGTAGATCAGGCCGATTCCCAGCTCACGGCACAGGCTGGAAATGGCGTCGGCCATTTCCGTTGCGTGCTCGCGGGATTCGATCTGGCAGGGACCAGCGATCAGCGTGAAGGGCTGATCCTGGCCGACCGTGAGGTCTCCGATCAGGAAGCTCACTTGTTGTGAGCCTCCTTAACGGCCGCGGCGATGAAGCCCGCAAACAGCGGATGCGGGTCGAAAGGCTTGGAGAGCAGTTCCGGATGGTACTGCACGGCCACGAACCAGGCGTGATCCGGATATTCAATCACTTCCGGCAACACGCCATCAGGCGACAGGCCAGAGAAGCGCAGGCCCGTCTTTTCGAGACGGTCCTTGTAGTGCGCATTGACCTCCCAGCGGTGACGATGACGCTCGCGGATTTCCGTACGACCATAGATTTCCGCCACGCGGGAGCCAGGAACCAGCTTGGCCGGGTAGGCACCCAGACGCATCGTACCACCCAGATCGCCACCTTCGCGACGGCGGAGCATTTCGCTGCCCCGAGCCCATTCGGTCATCAGGCCGACCAGAGGCTCATCCGTCGGGCCGAACTCGGTGGACGAGGCCTTGGGCAGACCCGCCAGTGAACGGGCACATTCGATCACGGCCATCTGCATACCGAAGCAGATGCCCAGGAACGGGATATTGTGCTCACGGGCATAGCGGACAGCCTGGATCTTGCCTTCCGCACCACGCTCACCGAAGCCACCCGGGACGAGGATGGCGTCCGCATCCTTCAGACGCTCGGCAATGTTGCCGTTCTTCTCGAACTCTTCCGATTCGATCCAGTCGAGCTTCACCTTCACATGGTTGGCGATGCCACCATGCAGCAGGGCTTCGGCCAGCGACTTGTAGCTGTCGAGCAGGGCCGTGTACTTGCCAACGATAGCCACGCGGACTTCGCCTTCGGGCTCGCGAATCGCGTGGACGATCTTTTCCCAGCGCGAAAGGTCCGGCTTGCTGTCATAGGGCAGGTCAAAATAGCGCAGGACTTCCTGATCCATTCCCTCATTGTGATAGGAAATGGGGCAGGCATAGATCGTGTCCACATCCAGCGCCGCGATAACGGCTTCCGGACGGACATTGCAGAAATTGGCAATCTTGCGACGCTCGTTGTCCGGAATGGGACGGTCCGAGCGGCACAGCAGCATCTGCGGCTGGATACCGACATTCTGCAGTTCCTTGACGGAATGCTGCGTCGGCTTCGTCTTGAGTTCGCCGGCTGCCGGGATATAGGGCAGGAGGGTCAGGTGCACGCACATGGTCTGGGCATGGCCGAGATCATTGCGGAGCTGACGGATAGCTTCGAGGAAGGGCAGACTCTCGATGTCGCCGACCGTACCGCCGATTTCCACGAGGACGAAATCATAGTCGTCGGTACCGGTGACCACGACGTCCTTGATGGCATCCGTGATATGCGGGATGACCTGAACGGTCCCGCCCAGATAGTCGCCGCGGCGTTCGCGGGCGATCACATCCGAATAGATCCGTCCCGTCGTGGTGTTGTCAGCACGTGACGCATGGACGCCCGTGAAGCGTTCATAGTGCCCGAGATCGAGGTCGGTTTCAGCCCCGTCATCGGTAATGAACACCTCACCGTGCTGGTACGGGCTCATGGTGCCCGGATCCACGTTGAGATAGGGGTCCAGTTTGCGCATGCGGACCTTGTATCCGCGCGCCTGGAGGAGAGCAGCGAGGGCCGCTGAAGCGATGCCCTTGCCGAGAGAAGATACCACACCGCCGGTGATGAATACGAAACGCGTCATGGGCGGTCTTCATACACTGCCGACATGGGGCAGGGGAAGCGGAGAGACGCGTCTGTGAGAAAGATCCCCGTTAAAAAGTTTGAACGGGGATTTTCAGGCCCGGTCAGTGAGCGGGTGCGGGAGCCGGAGAGGCGGGTGCAGCCGGGGTTGGGGTCATGGTCGTCTGGGTCGCGGCAGGCGGTTCGGCCAGAATGTCATGCGAGCCGACGCCGGAAGAGGCGCCACGGTTCATGACGGCCAGCACCAGACACAGCAGCATGAAGATGCCGGCGAGAACGGACGTGGCACGCGTCAGCAGCGTTGCCGTCCCGCGGCCGCTCATGAAGGAGCCCATGCCCTGGCCGCTGCCAATTCCGAGGCCGCCGCCTTCGCTGCGCTGGATCAGGATCACCCCGATCAGCGCCAGTGTGACCAGCAGGTTGAGAGCAAGCAGAAGAGTGGTCATGAACGATAGGGTCCGGACAATGGTTGGGACGTCAGGCGGAAAGATGCCGCTTCAGCGATGCGCAGGAAGCTCTCTGCTTCCAGACTGGCACTGCCAACCAGCACCCCGCCAAGCGACCCGATGGAAAAAATGGTCGGCGCCTGAGCCGGTGTGACGGAGCCGCCATACAGGATCGGCACGCGAATGTCATCCGTCTTGAGACGGGACTGCAACAGTCCGTGCAGGAGAGAGAGGGTTCTCTCGAGCTCGTCGATGGGCGGAATCGTGCCGCTTCCGATGGCCCAGACGGGCTCGTAAGCCAGGATACCGGTAAAGCCGTCGGTCAACGATCCCTCGACCTGCGTGGCCAGAACGGTGGTCGTCCGGCCTTCGAGACGCTCCTGCATCGTCTCGCCGATACAGACGATGGGAATTAGGCCCGCAGCTTCGGCAGCTTCGACCTTCTGGCGAATCAGGACATCGGTTTCGCCATGGGCCTGACGCCGTTCGGAATGACCGAGGATGACGTAGCGGACGCCAAGGTCGGCCAGCATTTCAGCCGAGATGTCCCCGGTGTGGGGCCCCGAAGACGTCGTATGACAGTCCTGCGCGCCAAGACGCAGCGGCGTGGCTGGCCCTTCGGCATTGATAATGCCATGCACGCTGGCGAGCTGGGTGAAGGGTGGGCACAGGACGAGCCGCACGTCATCGGGGAGGGACTGCGCGCCCTCGGCGACGGCACGGGCCAGACGGCCGGACTGCTCCCGCAATCCGTGCATCTTCCAGTTTCCAACGACAAGCCTGGGTGATGGGGGCACTCTTCCTCCTTGATGATGACGCCCTGAAGAATGGCGGCGTTACCGGTGTGTGCTCAGTGTTTGCGACCGGCTGAATGCCGCAAGGTCGCACTCGTTCCGGTCTGCTTCTGGTCAAGCCGTTCTCACGACATTATGGTGCGGCAAGTCTAGCGGGCCTTTTGTGTCCGCACCATCCCGTCATCCGGATCTGCCCTGACCCTATGATTACCACGCTCCGCCACCTCTTTGTTGACTCCTGGGCCGGCCGTGCCGCCGCGCTGCTGATCTTTCTGGCCTTCATCGGCTGGGGCGTGGGAGATGTGTATTCCAACATGGGCACGGCAAGCTCCAACGAAGTCGTGCGCGTCGGCGATCGCAGCATCACGCCGGATGATTTCAGCCGCGCGCTCTCGGCGCAGCTTCCCGAAGTCGCCAGACGGATCGGGCTTGCCGACCCGTCCAAGCTCCCCAAGGGCGAGGTCGAGCAGATCGCACGGCAGACGCTTCAAAACCTTGTGATCCAGAACGAAACCCAGCTTGCCGCCGCCCGTGCAGGCATGATGGTCCCGGATGATCTGGTGCGGCAGGAAGTCTTTGCCATTCCGGCGTTTCACAATGCCGCCGGACAGTTCGACCGGAGCATCTTCAATGACCGTCTGACACGGATCGGACTGTCCGAGGGCAAGCTGCTCCAGGCCATCCGCGAGGACATCGCTTCACGCGGACTTCTGCAGGGCATGGGGCAGTCCGTTGTCGCGCCGTCTTCCCTGACGGACCGGATGCTGTCTTTTGATGCGAGCCAGCGCGTGTTCGATCTGGTTCAGATCCCGTTTGCAAGCGGTGTCGTTGCCGCCGCGCCGACGGATGACCAGCTTCACCGTTTTTATGACAACCACCCCCAGATGTTCCGCACGACAGAATACCGTCATGCGAAAATGGTCGTCATGACGCCGGACAGCGTGGCAAAGACGATCGAGGTTCCCGACGACGTCCTGCACCGTCTCTATGATTTTCAGGCTCGCACCTTCGACATGCCCGAGACGCGGACGATTCAGGTCCTGACCTTCACGGATCAGGCAAAGGCCGATGCGGCTGCAACGGCCTGGAAGAGCGGAACGTCCTGGGACGATATCCAGAAGAAATTCCCCGAAGCTGCTGCGGTGTCCCTGCCGTCCGTACGTCAGAGCGACATTCCGAACCCCGAACTCGCCAAGGCAGCATTCGCAGCACCGTCCGACCGCATCTCCGGACCGGAAAAGACCGGCATGGGCTGGGTCGTCTTCAACATCACGGCCATCACCGCGCCGCACAAGACGACCTTCGAGCAGGCTAAGGACGGTCTGAAGACGCAGGTCCAGACCCAGGAAGCCGGGGAGGCGCTTCAGGCCCGCCAGAAGCAGTTTCAGGATGCGGTTGCCGGATCTTCGACACTGGAGCAGATCCCGAGCGATCTCGGGGCCGTTCCCGCATCCGGCACGCTGGATTCAAACGGCCTGACACAGGACGGTCTGCCTGCCCCCATCCCGGGCGACGCGGCGCTGCGCCAGGCGATCATCCACCAGATCTTCACCCAGTCCAAGAATGCCCAGCCGACCGTCATCAATGGTCCGAACGGCACGGCGTTCTCCCTGCTCGTCGATGAAGTGCACCCGGGTACGCTCAAGCCGTTCGACACCGTGCGCGATCAGGTCGTGCAGGCCTGGACGGCGGATCAGAAGCGCCATGCTGCGGATCTGAGGGCGACCGCGCTGTTCAATGCCGCCAAGGCGGGAACGCTGCGCAAGGCTGTTGAGGGGCAGGCCGACGCCTCGGCCCTGCGTCAGGACGTTGCCGTGTCGCGGGTTCATCCGGACCAGAGCCTGCCGCAGAATGTCCTGCGCGGTGTCTTCGGTCTCAAGCCGGGAACGAGCGGCATGTTCGAATCACCGGATGCGTTCTGGCTGGTCAACGTGACGGCGGACAAGCCGGCCTCGGCAGAGGACATGAAAAGCCTGGGCAACCAGCTTTCGGACGAATACCTGCAGTCCATGCGTTCCGACATCCCGGTGGCCCTGAACGCCGCCATGGAAAAGGCGGTTCCGCCGTCGCACATCAACATGGCGCTCTATAATCAGGTCGTGACTGCGGCCGCGCCGGCAGCAGGAAACGAGGCGCAGTAATGGGCATTGTCTACAGCATTGAGGCCGCCGATCTTCTGACGCCTGTCTCGGCCTTTCTGCGTCTTTCGAAACTGTCGGACGATCCGTACCGGCTGCTGTTCGAAAGCGTCGAAGGCGGTGCGGCCCGCGGGCGTTATTCCGTAATCGCGCTTCTGCCGGATCTGGTCTGGAAATGCCGGGACGGGAAGGTGACGCTGGACGGCAAGCCCGTTGACGGCGTACCGCTCGAGACACTGAAGACCATCGTGGATGAGAGCCAGATGGAGCTTCCGGCCGGAATGCCGCCGATGATCGGCGGCGTGTTCGGCGTGCTGGGTTACGACATGGTGCGCCAGATGGAGCGCCTGCCGAATGCCCCGGTCAACGATCTGGAACTGCCGGAAGGGATCATGATCCGTCCGCGCCTGTTCGCGGTCTTCGATTCCGTGCGGGACGAGCTTACGCTGGCCGTGCCGGTGCGGGGCAAGACGACGGATGCGGAGGCGCATGCGCTTCTCGATCAGGCACGGGCCGCTCTGGCCGCGCCGCTGGGGGATGCGCGCGAGACGCTGCCGGCCGGCACGGAACTGGCACCACCGACATCGAACATGACGCAGCAGCAGTTCGAGGATCACATCCGCAAGGCGCAGGACTATATCGCTGCGGGCGATGCATTCCAGATCGTGCCGAGCCAGCGCTTCACGACCCCATTCCCGCTGTCGCCGCTCTCGCTCTATCGCAGCCTGCGCCGCGTCAATCCGGCGCCGTTCCTGTTCGTGATGGAGCTTGAGGACTACGCTCTGGTCGGATCTTCGCCGGAAATCCTCGTACGGCTGCGCAACGGCGAAGTCACGGTGCGTCCGCTGGCGGGCACACGCCCGCGCGGAGCGGACCGCGAAGAGGATCTCGCGCTGGAAAAGGAGCTTCTGGCTGACCGCAAGGAACTGGCCGAGCATCTGATGTTGATTGATCTGGGCCGAAACGATGTCGGGCGCGTCTCACAGCTCGGGACCGTCGAAGTTCCGGAGAAATTCGTCGTCGAGCGCTACAGCCATGTCATGCATATTTCCTCGACCGTGACCGGCCGCATCAAGGACGGCAAAACGGCGATGGATGCACTTGTCGCAGCTTTCCCGGCCGGGACCCTGACGGGCGCCCCCAAGATCCGCGCCATGGAAATCATTGACGAACTGGAACCGACGCGGCGCGGTCCCTATTCGGGCTGCGTCGGGTATTTCGGGGCGGACGGGGAAATGGACACCTGCATCGGGCTGCGCATGGCCGTTCTCAAGGGTGGAAACATGTATGTGCAGGCCGGCTGCGGTGTCGTGGCGGACAGCGATCCGAACGCCGAGTTCCGCGAGACGCAGGCAAAGGCCCGTGCGCTGTTCCGGGCGGCGGAAATCGCCGTAGCAACTGCCGCGAAAGCCTGACGGAGCCTCGAAGCGCGATGTATTTGACGAAAACAGACACGGGGGTCATTCTGTTGCCATGATCCTTCTCATCGACAATTACGACAGCTTCACATTCAACATCGTCCACCATCTGGGTGCGCTTGGGGTTGAGTGTGACGTGCGGCGCAATGACGCGCTGAGCGTCGAGGAGGCCCTGGCGCTCAATCCGTCCGCAATCGTGATCTCGCCAGGCCCTGGTGCCCCGGCCGAGGCCGGGATCTGCTGTGATCTGATCCGTGCTGCCGCGGGGAAGGTGCCGGTATTCGGTGTGTGCCTTGGCCATCAGGCGATCGGACAGGTCTTCGGGGCAGAAGTCGTGCGCGCACCTGTGCCGATGCATGGCAAGATCAGCGCGGTGCATCATGACGAAACGGGCGTCTTTGCCGGACTGCCCGAGCCGGTGGATGTAGTGCGCTATCACAGCCTGACGCTTGCACCGAACAGCATTCCCGAAACGCTTGTGGTCAATGCCCGGACGGAAGACGGCGTCATCATGGGCGTGCGTCACCGTGACTATCCCGTGCATGGCGTCCAGTTCCATCCCGAAAGCATCGCATCCGTTGCAGGACGCGAACTGCTGGCCAATTTCCTGAAAATTGCCGGTATTCCGGTCCTCACCTCACAGGCCGCATGACTGTGAGCGCGGATTTCACGTCCCTTCTGCACAAGGCTGCCCAGAGACGGCAACTCGACAGTCATGAGGCGGAAACGGCTTTTCACGCCATCATGGCCGGCGAGGTCGATCCCGTTCAGCTTGCCGCTTTCCTGACCGCGCTGAAACTCCGTGGCGAAACCTTTGCCGAACTGACCGGAGCCGTTCAGGCGGTCCGTCATCACATGACGGTTCTGCCAGATGTGCCAGCCGGGGCGATTGATGTGTGCGGAACAGGCGGCGACGGCCTGAAGACACTGAATGTCTCCACAGCCGTAGCCTTCGTGCTGGCGGGACTTGGCGTTCCCGTGGCCAAGCATGGCAACCGCGCACTCTCATCCGCCACGGGTGCAACGGATGTTCTCGAAGTCCTGGGCATTCCGCCGACCGATGATCTGGAGCTTCAGGGCCATCGGCTGCGGGAAAACGGACTGGTCTTTCTGGCAGCCCCCCAGCATCATCCTGCGATGCGGCATGCGGCTCCTGTCCGCAAGGCACTGGGTTTCCGTACGCTGTTCAATCTGCTCGGGCCGCTGTGCAACCCCGCTCAGGTCCGCCATCAGCTGATCGGCGTGTTTGACAGGAACTGGTGCGAACCCGTGGCGCGGGCGCTTGGCGCACTGGGCAGTTTTTCAGTCTGGGTCGTCCATGGCTCAACCGAAGAAGGGGGCAGTGACGAGCTTACGCTTGCTGGCCCCTCCCAGGTTTCGGCCTGGCAGGACGATGCCCTTTTTTCATTCGGGATCGAACCGGACATGGCCGGACTGGCTGCCGCACCGATTTCAGCCATCCGGGGCGGGGATGCGCAGACCAATGCGGCTGCATTGCTTGCCCTGCTGGATGGCGCGGGTGGCGCCTACCGGGATACGGTTCTTCTCAACGCCGCTGCAGCCCTGCATGTGGCAGGGCGCGGCGATATCGTGAAGGCCGGAGCGATTGACGTTCCAGCTTTCCGTCGCAATGTAGGAATGGCGGCAGACTCCATTGACCGGGGTCTTGCCCGTGCCGCGCTCGAGGCTGCGCGCATGTCAGCTCATTCCATTGCCCCCAAAGACGCAGGACGATCATGACATTCATGTACCATCGACCGGCGATGACATATTCGCCTGAGGGAACGGAACAGTTCCCGGACCCGGAAATTCCGGAAACGACGACCCCGCCCATCAAGGACCCTGAAGCGGAAACCGCTGCCGACCGCAGCGACGTTCTGGCCCGGATCTGCGCCCGCACCCGCGTGGACATCGAGCAGCGCTCCCAGATCATGTCCCTCAAGGAGATCACGGCACGCGCCCGGGAAGTCACAGTCCCGACACGGGGCTTTGGTCAGGCGCTCCAGCATCTCACGGCCGATCGTCAGGTCGGGCTGATTGCCGAGATCAAGAAGGCGTCTCCGTCCGCTGGTATCCTGCGTCCGGACTACAATCCGGTCGAGATCGCGCAGGAATACCAGGCTGCCGGCGCCACCTGTCTTTCGGTTCTGACGGAAGGCTCGTGCTTTCATGGCAGCACGGACGATATCCGGGCCGTACGCGAAGCATGCAGCCTGCCCATCCTGCGCAAGGACTTCATTCTGGACCCCTGGCAGGTGCATGAGAGCCGCCTGATCGGGGCGGACTGCATCCTGCTGATCATGGCGATCCTGACGGAAACCCAGGCTGCCGAACTGATCGCGATTGCACGCGGGCTGGACATGGATGTCCTGCTGGAAGTCCATGACGAGGCCGAACTGAACCGGGCCCTAGCCTTGGATACGTTCCTGATCGGGATCAACAACCGTAACCTGCGGACACTGAAGACCGACATCCAGACGACGATCGAGCTTGCGCCGCTGGTGCCGCCGGATCGTCTGGTCGTCTCCGAAAGCGGCATCCGGACGCAGGACGACATGATGAAGGTCGGGGCGGTCGGAGCGAGCGCGGTTCTGGTGGGCGAGAGCCTGCTGCGTGAGCCCGACCCCGGCGTGGCCGCACGCCGTCTGCTCGGTTTCGTATGATCCCAGGCCGCCCTTCGGGGCGGTCTGATCCGTTTTTCCACGGCACATCCAGCAGGCCGGGACTTCCGCGAAAGCGGGGGCGTGGTCTGGCTTTTGGCGGGTTCTGCCGCTAAGAGCATGCAGGATTTTGTGCATTTCCATCAGGAGACCGTCATGGACGAGACACCGTCCGCTTCAGGCCGGAGCAACGGTCCGGCCCTTTCGCCGGAGACCATGAAGCGCGCTTACAGGGACATGCTTCTTGTCCGGCGCTTTGAGGAAAAGGCCGGGCAGCTTTACGGCATGGGTCTGATCGGCGGCTTCTGCCATCTGTATATCGGCCAGGAAGCCGTTGTGGTCGGGATCGGCCTCAACATGAAGCAGGGCGACAAGTCCATTACGTCCTATCGCGACCATGGGCAGATGCTCGTCGCGGGCATGACGCCGCGTGGTGTTATGGCGGAACTGACGGGCCGCTCCGGTGGATATTCGCACGGCAAGGGCGGTTCCATGCACATGTTCTCCCGTGAAAAGGAGTTCTATGGCGGCCATGGCATCGTCGGCGCACAGGTAGCCCTCGGCACGGGGCTAGCCTTTGCGAACAAGTATCGCGGCACGGACGAGGTCTCGATCGTGTATTTCGGCGAGGGCGCATCGGCACAGGGGCAGGTCTATGAGAGCTTCAATCTCGCTGCCCTGCACAAGCTGCCTTGCATCTATGTGATCGAAAACAACCGCTACGGCATGGGCACGTCCATCGAGCGCGCTTCCGCCTCCAAGGATCTGTCGCGTAATGGCGAACCCTGGGGCATTGCCAGCCGTAAGGTGGACGGCATGGACATTTTTGCCGTGCATGAAGCCGCGCAGGAAGCCATGGAATACTGCCGCTCGGGCAAGGGGCCGTTCCTGCTGGAGATGGAAACCTATCGCTATCGCGGGCACTCCATGTCCGATCCGGCGAAATATCGCCAGCGCGCGGAAGTCGAGGAGATGCGTCGCACGCGCGATCCGATCGAAACGCTGAAGGCCGAAATGCTGCGCAGCGGCATTGAGGAGAGTGTCTTCAAGGACATCGAGACGGACGTGAAAGCCATCGTGGCGGACGCGACCGAATTTGCGCAGACAAGCCCGGAGCCGGACGTGTCCGAACTCTGGACCGATATTCTGGTGGAGGCCTGATCCATGGCATCTCTGATTCTGATGCCGGCTCTCTCGCCGACCATGACCGAAGGTACGCTGGCCCGCTGGGTCAAGAAGGCCGGTGATACCGTTGCGGCCGGTGACGTGATTGCCGAGATCGAGACCGACAAGGCGACGATGGAAGTCGAAGCCGTGGACGAAGGTGTGATCGGTAAAACGCTGGTGGAAGAGGGCACGCAGAACATCGCGGTCAACACGCCGATCGCGGTGCTTCTGGCGGAAGGCGAGGACGCCTCTGCGGCCGATGATGTCGTGCGGTCTTCTGATCCGGCAGTCGGTGCACCTGTTGCCATTGAGACGCCGTCCGACCCGGCCATCACCGAAGCGCCGGAAGTGGCACAGGCCGAGGATGATCGCGACTGGGGCGAAACCAGCGAGATCACCGTCCGTCAGGCGCTGCGTGATGCCATGGCGGCCGAGCTTCGTCGTGACGAGGACGTGTTCCTGATTGGTGAGGAAGTGGCGCAGTATCAGGGCGCCTACAAAATCAGCCAGGGTCTGCTGGAAGAGTTTGGCGAAAAGCGCGTCATCGACACGCCGATCACCGAGCATGGCTTTACGGGTATGGCGGTTGGTGCGGCCCTGACGGGTCTGAAGCCGATCGTCGAGTTCATGACCATGAACTTCTCGCTTCAGGCCATTGATCATATTATTAATTCAGCCGCCAAGACGCTGTATATGTCCGGTGGTCAGATGGGCTGCCCCATCGTGTTCCGCGGTCCGAACGGTGCAGCAGCCCGCGTAGGTGCCCAGCATTCGCAGTGTTTCGCGAGCTGGTACGCGCATATTCCGGGCCTGAAGGTCGTGGCTCCCTGGTCGGCAGCTGATGCGAAGGGGCTGCTGCGCGCTGCCATCCGTGATCCGAACCCGGTTATCGTGCTGGAAAACGAGATCCTGTACGGCCAGAAATTCCCGTGCCCGGTGGATGAAGATTTCATTCTGCCGATCGGTCGCGCGAAGATCGAGCGGGAAGGGACGGATGTGACGCTGGTGGCGTTCTCCATCATGGTTGGCGTGGCGCTGGAAGCCGCGGCGATTCTGGCGGATGAAGGCATCTCGGCCGAAGTCATCAACCTGCGTTCGATCCGTCCGCTGGACACTGAGACGATTGTGCGCAGTGTGAAGAAGACGAACCGGATCGTCTCCGTTGAGGAAGGCTGGCCGGTAGCGGGCATCGGTGCGGAAATCTGCACCGTGGCCGTCGAGCAGGCCTTTGACTGGCTCGATGCTCCGCCGGCACGTGTCTGCGGGCTCGACCTGCCGATGCCCTATGCGGCCAATCTCGAAAAACTGGCGCTTCCGAAACCCGAATGGGTTGTGGATGCCGTTCGCAAGCAGCTGCGGGACTGACAACGATGGCTACCGATATTCTGATGCCGGCGCTGTCGCCGACCATGACCGAGGGCAAACTGGCCCGCTGGCTCAAAGCCGAGGGCGATACCGTCTCCGCTGGCGACGTGATTGCCGAGATCGAGACCGACAAGGCGACCATGGAAGTGGAAGCCGTGGACGAGGGCATTCTTGGCCGCATCCTGATCCAGGAAGGCGTCGAGGGCATTCCCGTCAACACACCGATCGCAGTTCTTGTGGAAGAGGGTGAGGCTGTGCCGGATGGCTCTTCCACGCAGGCGCCAGCGGCCCCGAAAGCAGAGGCTGTTCCGGCCGTATCGACGGGAACTGCGCCTGCAAAAGCTGCGCCAGAAGAGAAGGGCGAACGGATTTTCGTCTCTCCGCTAGCCCGCCGCATGGCACGTGAGCGAGGCATTTCCCTCGATGCGCTGACGGGAAGTGGCCCGAACGGCCGTATTCTCAAGCGCGATGTGGAAAAGGGTGTGACAGCTCCGAAGACTGCGCCGAAAGCAGCTCCGTCAGCGACACCCGTTGCTGCTCCGGAAGAGACTGTCCGTCGCGTTCCGAACTCCACGATGCGCAAGGTCATTGCGCGGCGTCTGACGGAATCCAAGACGCAGGTTCCGCATTTCTATGTCTCGGTTGATATCGAGCTGGATGCACTGCTGGAACTGCGGTCGAAGCTGAATGCCACCGCTCAGGAAAACAGCTTCAAGATTTCCGTCAACGACATGATGATCAAGGCCGTTGCACTGGCGCTGAAGAAGGTACCGGGTGTGAACGTGCAGTTCACGGATGCCGAGACGCTGCATTTCGAGAATGTGGACATCTCGATGGCCGTGTCGGTGCCGGACGGCCTGATCACGCCGATCATCCGCAACGCCGATCGCAAGTCCCTGCGGCAGATCAGCGTCGAGGCCAAGGATCTGGCCAAGCGCGCCCGTGCCGGAAAGCTCAAGCCCGAGGAATTCCAGGGCGGGACGTTCTCCATTTCCAACATGGGCATGTTCGGCGTGCGCGAGTTCGCGGCGATCATCAATCCGCCGCAGGCCGGTATCCTGGCGATTGCCTCGGGTGAGAAGCGGGCCGTGGTGCGTGGATCAGAAATTGCTGTTGCAACCGTGATGACGGCGACGCTTTCGGTCGATCACCGTGCCGTCGATGGCGCGCTTGGTGCCGAATGGCTTAATGCACTGCGCGATATCGTGCAGAACCCTTACACTCTGGTGGTCTGAACCATGTCCGATACGTTCGATCTGATTGTTGTTGGTGGCGGCCCCGGCGGCTATGTGGCGGCGCTGCGGGCCAGCCAGCTCGGCATGAGCGTGGCGCTCGTGGAAAGCACGCATTTCGGCGGCGTATGCCTCAACTGGGGCTGCATTCCGACCAAGGCGCTTCTGCGGTCTTCGGAAATCCACCATCTGCTACATGAACTGGGGACGTTCGGTCTTTCTGCCGACAACATCTCGTTCGACCTGTCCAAGATCGTGGGTCGTTCACGCAGCATTGCGCGGCGAATGGGTGGCGGCATTGCCCATCTGCTGAAGAAGGCCAAGGTCACGACCTTTGATGGTCGTGCAAAGCTGGCCGGCCGTTCGGGCGAGGCGCATCAGGTTGCCATCACCAAGGACGGGGCTACGGTTGCCACCATCAAGGCGCCGCATGTCATCCTTGCAACGGGTGCGCGTGGTCGTCAGCTTCCTGGTCTGGAAACGGACGGCACCCTGATCTGGGGAGCGCGCGAGGCCATGACGCCGCAGGAACTGCCGAAGCGGCTCCTCGTCATCGGCTCCGGCGCCATCGGCATCGAGTTCGCATCGTTTTACCGGAACATGGGCAGTGAGGTCACGATTGCCGAGGTGGCGGACCGGATCCTGATTGCCGAAGATCCGGAAATCAGCGCCGCTGCCCGCAAGGCTTTCGAAAAGCAGGGAATGAAGATCATCACCAGCGCGAAAGTCGGCCCTCTGAACAAGAGTGAGAACGAAGTCTCCACGACGATCGAGAGCCCGACGGGCAAGGTCGATCTGACGGTGGATCGCGTTATCTGTGCGGTCGGCATTGTCGGCAATGTCGAGGATCTGGGGCTTGAGGGCACCAAGGTGCAGGTCGAGCGAACCCATATCGTCACGGACGGCTTCTGCCGCACCGGTGAGCCGGGTATCTATGCGATCGGTGATGTCGCGGGGGCTCCGTGGCTGGCCCACAAGGCGAGCCATGAAGGCATCCTCTGCGTCGAGAAGATCGCAGGCCGTTCGCCGCAGCCGCTTCATCCGCTGAATATTCCGGGCTGCACCTATTCACGTCCGCAGATCGCCTCTGTCGGGCTTAGCGAAGAGAAGGCCATCGCTGCCGGCCACAAGGTCAAGGTCGGGCGCTTCCCGTTCATTGCCAACGGCAAGGCCGTCGCGATGGGTGAGACGGACGGCATGGTCAAGACCGTGTTCGATGCCACAAGCGGCGAGCTTCTTGGCGCCCACATGATCGGCGCGGAAGTCACGGAAATGATCCAGGGCTACGTCATCACCCGCACAGGCGAACTGACGGAAGCGGAGCTGGTCGAGACGGTCTTCCCGCATCCGACCATTTCTGAGACCATGCATGAGGCAACTCTGGCGGCCTTCGACGGCCCGCTGCATATCTGAGCACCATGTCCCAGCGCATCACCATCGATCACCGTTCGGCGCCTGCCCTCCGTCATCCGGAAAAGGCGCATCGGCCTGACAACCCGATCCAGCGCAAGCCGTCCTGGATCCGGGTCAAGGCGCCGAACCATCCCGTGTATCACGAGACCCGCGCGCTCATGCGGGATGCCGGGCTGGTGACGGTCTGCGAGGAAGCGGCATGCCCCAATATCGGGGAATGCTGGTCGCAGCGTCACGCCACGATGATGATCATGGGCGAGATCTGCACCCGGGCCTGCGCATTCTGCAATGTTACGACCGGACTGCCGAAGCATCTTGATGAGGACGAGCCACGGCGGGTCGGGGAAGCGGTGGCGAAGCTTGGGCTCAAGCATGTCGTCATCACTTCGGTGGACCGTGACGATCTGGAAGACGGAGGGGCGATGCACTTCGCGCGGGTCATTCATGCGATCCGCGAGACCTCTCCACAGACCACGATCGAGATTCTGACGCCTGATTTCCTGCGCAAGGATGGCGCGCTGGAGGTCGTAGTGGCGGCTCGGCCGGACGTTTTCAATCACAATATCGAGACCGTACCCCGGCTTTACCCCACCATCAGACCGGGAGCGCGTTACTATCAGTCCGTCCGTCTCCTGGACGGAGTAAAGAAACTCGATCCTTCCATTTTTACCAAGTCCGGCCTGATGCTTGGGCTTGGCGAGGAGCGGATGGAAGTAGCCCAGGTTATGGATGATTTCCGGATTGCGGACGTCGATTTCCTGACGCTTGGACAGTATCTCCAGCCGTCCGCGAAACATGCGGCGGTGGAAAAGTTTGTTACCCCCGACGAGTTTGACGGCTATGCTGCTGCTGCCCGTTCAAAAGGATTTCTTCAGGTCAGTGCCAGTCCGCTGACCCGGTCCTCCTACCATGCGGACAGTGATTTCGCGAAGCTTCAGGCTGCGCGGAACAGCCGTCTGAAAGAAAGTCTCTGATGCCGACACATGCCGAGCAACGGTTGATCGCCTACACGCCGGACCAGCTTTTCGATCTTGTGGCAGATGTGGAGAAATATTCGCAGTTCCTTCCCTGGTGTGTGAAGGCAAGCATCCGGACCCAGACGGAACAGGAGCTTGTGGCAGATCTGACGATCGGGTTCGGCCCGTTCCGCGAGACCTTCACCAGCCGTGTGACGCTGGAGCGGCCTTCGCGTATCCGGGTGCGCTACGAGAAGGGGCCTTTCCGTTACCTGAACAATGTCTGGACGTTCACGCCGGATCCGCGTGGCTGTCTGGTCGATTTCTTCGTCGATTTCGAGTTCCGTTCGCGCCTTCTGCAGAATGCGATGGGCGTCGTGTTCAATGAGGGCGTGCGTCTGATGGTCTCCGCCTTCATCAAGCGGGCACGGGACATTTACGGCACTCAGGCGACGAAAGCGGTCCCGCCGGCACCGGGCCTTTCCCAAAGGACATAAAATTTCGTAGTATTTCCAGAACCATTCGGTGCGTGGGCCGTTACAGGTCCCAAGCACCGTCATGGTGACATGAAAAGGATTACGAAATGAAAAAGATTTCCTTTGGCGCATTTGCCCTGACCGCTCTGGTCGCCGCAGCTTCGCCTGCAATGGCCGAGCATCATCATCACGGCAAGCACCACGATAAGACTGCACAAACGCAGAAGGCCGACAGCGAGTCCGCCACGGATGCCCTGAACGCCCGCTCTCTTCAGCAGGCCCAGACGCCGGTTGCACCGACGGCCATTCCAACGGCTCCGAGCCTTCAGGCTCCGGCAGCAGCCTCCACGCTGCCGGCCCCGACACAGGGCAACTGAGTTTCTGAACGGACCTCCGGTTTCAGGCAAAGGCGGCTTCCGTTCATTCGGGAGCCGCTTTTTTGTGTCAGGCGTTCAGAACCATCTGCAGGGCATGGTGTACGGACTGGGCGCGGATGGCAGCACGATCTCCCGTGAAATGGCACTGCACGCTTGTGGTTGATCCGGTTCGGGCAACCAGCCCAAAGCAGACGGTTCCGACCGGCTTGAGTGTGCTGCCACCACTTGGTCCGGCGATCCCCGTCACAGAGATGGCAAGGTCCGCATCCCTGGTATTCAGAAGACCGCCTCTGGCCATGGCTTCGGCGGTCTGGGTGCTAACGGCGCCGTATTGAGCCAGAATGGCCTCGGGAACACTGACAGCACTCATTTTCAGGGCGTTGGAATACGTAACGAAGCCGCCCTCCAGCACGTCTGACGATCCGGGAATATCACTGAGCGCGGCAGCAATCAGACCGCCCGTACAGCTTTCCACCGTGACCAGCCTCCAACCGGTCCTGCGAAGATGCTCAAGCACGTGCTCGGAAAGTGTGCGGAGTGCGTTATCCGGCATGGAGGTTCCTGACACGATAGATCATCATGCTGGCCTCAATGTTTTCGATATAGAGGCGTGTCTCGCGATAGGGCAGGCGTTCGATCCAATCCAGAACGCCATCTTCGGAGAGAGGTTCGGAAGGGGGATCTGCCTTCAGCCAGAGATCAACCCGGTGCGGGCCGGCATTATAGGCCGCCAGCGCATAGGGAATCACATTCCCGAAACGCTCCAGAAGCTGTGAGACATAGGCGTTGCCGATCCGGAGATTCGTCTGGGGATCGGTCAGGGCTGCGGGTGAGACATTAACGGAGCCCAGATCCGCCTTGCGCACCACATCCTTTGCCGCGGCGGGAAGAAGCTGCAACAGGCCGACTGCATGAGCGCCACTGATGGCGTCGGGGTCGAAGCCGCTCTCCTGCCGGATAATGGCGGGCAGCAGCCCGTCGGGGACAGTCGAGGCTGACGGATAGGGATCGGGGAAGCCCTGCGGGTAAAGAGCAACCCCCTTACGCGCCAGGGCATAGGACGCGAAGACTTCCGGTGCGGCCAGGCCCAGCCGGGACGCAGCGTCCGCGACGGCTTTCTGCCCCTCGGGCGAAGGATTGACCACGCCCAGCATCATGAGGAATTCCCGTGCGTGATCGGGATCGCCGGCCTGCACAAGGTCCGTTGCGGCTTCGAGCAGATCCGTACGGCTGAGAGTTCCGGCAGTCGGGATGGGAAGGGTCTGGAGCGCCTGAAGTAGAGCGCTATCAAAAGCCTCTGACGATTTTCCGGAGACCAGAATACTTTCGTCCTGGGTCAGGGCCGCGAGCGCGAGCTGACCTGGAAAGGTCGTAGGATACGACGCGGCCTTGCGGAAGGCCGCTTCGGCATCCTGCTGCCGGTCTGCGATCTGCAGGGCGCGGCCTGTCCAGTAATAGCCACGGGCCTGCATCTGGAGCGAGGTAGCATTCTGAAGGGGCCTGAAGAATTTTTCCGCGCGGGCAGGGGCCTGAAGCTCCCTCAGCGCGATGATACCGCTCAGCAGCTCAGCTTCCTGGCGGTCCGTCGTGTCAGGCGCCATGGTGGTGTCGTCTGCGAGATCCGCGGCCTCTTTCGGACGGCCAGCCAGCAGCAGGGCGCGGGCGAGACTAATGCGCTCGGATGACCAGTCATGCGAGGGACTGGCCTGCTGGAGCGCGGCCCCCTGCGCGTTCCATAGCGAGAGCGCCTCGTCCAGCCTGTCCCCACGGCGCAGCGCTCTGAGGCGATAGCGGATCAGGGCAGGATCGGATTGCAGGTCAGCAGAAAGCGATGCGAACAGGGAATCGGCATCAGGCGAGGCTAGACGCTCGGCCAGCCGGGCACGAGCCAGCGCTTGTTGTTCCGGAGCAAGACGCTCGATCTGGCGGGACGCGACGGAGAACTGGCCCCGCAGTTCCAAAGCCTCGTAACGGGCCCACTGATCGGCAGGCGTGAAACTCTGGCCGAAACGCTGGAGCAGCATCTGTTCTTCGCTGACAGTCAGGGCATTGCCTGACAGCCAGAGGCGACGTGCCGTTGAGGCCGCGTCAGGAAGATGAGGGGCGCATGCCTCGAACGCCGCCGGAAGCGTGAGGGGATAGCGCGGGCAAAGGGCGTTCAGGATCTGCGGATCGGTGGTCTGGGACAGGGCGTTCTGATAACGCCAGAGGATCCGGACCCGCTGCGGCCACTGGGGCGTCTGTGCCAGGAAATCAGCGTAGCGCTGTGCCGGAAAAGCGGTTCCGCCCGGTCCGACGAGAATGAGCCATTCCGCCAGCCGCTCCCGAACGGGAGGAGATGCTGGCGCGGCGAGGGCCGATGACGCGGCGAATAGCGTCATAAGCCCCATGAGGAGTGTTCGGCTATTTCGGAAGAACATGCGTCCAGACCTCTCCGCCACCCCGGATGACGAGTTCGATTGCGACACCCAGCACCACCAGCAGACCGATCCATGCGATCCAGCGGTAACGGGCCAGAAGATTGGCGACGACCGATGCGGCAAGCCCCATTAGCAGGACCGAGAGCACAAGCCCCGATACAAGAATCCACGGATGCCCGACAGCAGCGCCAGCCACCGCCAGAACGTTATCGAGGCTCATGGACAGATCGGCCACCACGATCCTCAGGACGGCCGGGCCGAGGCGCGGTGGGGCAGCTTCGACGTCCTCGTGATGTTCGCCACCACGAAGCTCACGATACATCTTCCAGCAGACCCACAGAAGCAGAAAGCCACCCGCAAGCGTCAGGCCAACCACGGCAAGGAGCGTTGTCGCCAGCAGGGCCAGACCGACACGCAGGATGGCCGCAAAACCCGTTCCGAACAGGATGGCCAGACGGCGCTGCCGGCCTTCAAGGTTGCGAACGGCCATTCCGATCACGACGGCATTGTCACCGGCGAGGGCGATGTCGATCAGGGTGATCTGGCCGAGGGCGATGAGGGCGTGAAGCAGAGAGTCAGGGGCCAAGGTGTCATTCTTCCGAAAAGGGGTCCGTGCAATATCTTCGTATTTGGTCTAAGGAGCCTCCGTAAAGCCCCACCTCGCATCCGGAGTTCCCATGGTACCCCGTTACAGCCGTCCGCAGATGACTGCCATCTGGTCTCCCGCCAACCGTTTTCGTATCTGGTTCGAGATCGAAGCCCTTGCCTGCGAAGCCATGGCGAAACGGGGTGACATTCCCGCCGAATCAGCAAAGACCATCCGCGAGAAGGGTGACGTTGCCATGGCTGCGTTCTCCGACGCGGATCTGGCCCGCATCGACGAGATCGAAGCCGAAACGCGCCATGACGTCATCGCGTTCCTGACATGGCTTGCGGAAAAAGTCGGTCCGGACAGCCGTTTCGTCCATCTGGGCATGACGTCTTCGGACGTGCTGGACACCTGCCTGTCCGTCCAGATGACGCAGGCCGCCGATCTGCTGCTGGAAGATCTGGACCGCGTTCTCGCCGCGCTGAAGGCCCGTGCTTACGAGCACCGCAATACGGTCACGATCGGCCGCAGCCACGCGATCCATGCCGAGCCGACCAGCTTTGGCCTGAAGATCGCCGGACACTACGCTGAATTTGCCCGGAACCGCGCCCGTCTGATCCAAGCGCGCAAGGAAATCGCGGTCTGCGCCATCTCCGGCGCTGTCGGCACCTATGCCCATATCGATCCGGAAATCGAGGAATATGTGGCCGACAAGCTGGGTCTGGCTGTCGAGAGCGTGTCCACGCAGGTCATTCCGCGTGACCGTCATGCCGCATTCTTCTGCACGCTCGGCGTGATCGCCAGCGGTATTGAGCGTCTGGCTGTCGAGGTCCGTCATCTGCAGCGTTCGGAAGTCCGGGAAGCGGAAGAATTCTTCCACAAGGGACAGAAGGGCAGTTCGGCAATGCCGCACAAGCGCAACCCTGTCCTGTCGGAGAACCTGACGGGTCTGGCGCGCCTGATCCGCTCGCATGTCATCCCGGCGCTGGAAAACGTCGCGCTGTGGCATGAGCGGGACATCAGCCACTCCGCCGTCGAGCGCAACATCTGCCCTGATGCGACGATCGGTCTGGATTTCGCGCTGATCCGTCTGGCCGGGATGATGGAAAAGCTGGTCGTCTACCCCGAGCAGATGATCGCGAACATGGAGAGCCTGGGTGGCGTCGTCCATTCCGGCGAAGTGCTGCTGACGCTGGCCCGTGCGGGCATTTCACGCGAGGACGCCTATCGCATCGTGCAACGTAACGCCATGGAAACATGGACGAAGCTGGGCAAGCCGGGCTTCAGGACTTTCCGCGAAAACCTTGAGGCCGATCCGGAAGTATCCGGTCGTGTCAGCAAGGACATTCTCGATCAGGCGTTCGATCCGGCACAGCATCTGCGCGCCGTGGATCGTATTTTCGCCCGTATCTTTGACTGAGAGGTCTGTGGGGCGTAGGCGTCCTATGATTTCCTGCGCCCCGCACACTCGCAGTTCCGGTTCCGCAATGCTATGGAACCACAATTCGTCGCTGCTCCAGCCGTCCGCATTTCCTGTCAGGACGGCGCAACGCTAAGGATTGCTCATGGCTCGCCGCCGCCAGCTCTATGAGGGCAAAGCCAAGGTTCTTTTTGAAGGCCCAGAACCCGGCACACTCGTTCAGTACTTCAAGGATGATGCCACTGCCGGAAACGGCGCAAAGAGCGGCATCATCACCGGGAAGGGCGTACTGAACAACCGCATCAGCGAATACCTGATGCTCAAGCTGCACGAGATCAACATCCCGACCCACTTCATCCGCCGGCTGAACATGCGCGAGCAGCTCATCCGCGAAGTGGAGATCATTCCGCTTGAAGTCGTGGTGCGGAACGTGGCGGCGGGCTCCCTGTCCAAGCGGCTCGGCATCCCCGAGGGGACGCGCCTGCCGCGCACGATCATCGAGTACTATTACAAGAACGATGCACTCGGCGATCCGATGGTCTCCGAAGAGCACATCGCCGCCTTCAACTGGGCCGCGCCGCAGGACATGGACGACATGAACCAGCTGGCGCTCCGGACGAACGATTTCCTGATGGGGATGTTCACGGCCGTCGGCATCACGCTCGTCGATTTCAAGCTGGAATTCGGGCGGATCTGGGAAGGCGAGGAGATGCGCATTCTTCTGGCGGACGAGATTTCGCCGGATAACTGTCGTCTGTGGGATTCCAAGACGAACGAGAAAATGGACAAGGATCGCTTCCGCCGTGACATGGGTCGCGTCGAGGAAGCATATCAGGAAGTGGCAAAGCGTCTCGGGATCCTGCCCGAGTCTGGGAATGGTGACCTCAAGGGTCCGGAGGCAGTTCAGTGAAAATCCGTGTTTTTGTTTCCCTGAAAGACGGCGTTCTCGATCCGCAGGGCAAGGCCGTGGGCCATGCTCTCGAAACCCTCGGCTTCAAGGGCCTGGGCGAAGTCCGCATCAACCGCGTCGTCGAGCTTGAAGTTCCGGCCGACAATGCTGCCGATGCTCTGGCGGAGGGCGAAGCCATGGCCCGCGCCCTGCTGGCCAATGAAGTCATCGAAGATTTCAGCGTTGAGGTGGCAGGATGACCCGTCTTTCCACGATGCTCCTGCTGGCCGGCCTCGTGGCCGCGCCGGCTCTCGTTGCAGCCCCGGCCCACGCACAGCGCGTGTCCAAGGTTTCGGGCAAGGCTCTGGGCCAGATGTGCTCCAGCAAGTCGTCCATCGGCATGTGCGACGCCTATCTGTCCGGCCTAATGGACGGCGAGGCCTGGGCCAAGAAGTACGACAGCTTTGCGCATGATGAGTCCGCCCCGGTGGCATTCTGCGTTCCGGCCCAGCAGACCGCACCGCAGGTGCGTGGTCTGGTCGTGGCCTGGCTGCATGCGCATAACGATGCGCTGACGGAGCCGGCAGGCAAGGCCGTCTATCGTGCCCTGCATGACACCTATCCGTGCCATGCATCCGCTCCGGCGGAGGACCAGAAATGAAGGCAGGTATCGTCGTATTTCCCGGCACGAACCGGGAGCGCGACATGGTCCATGCCCTGAAGCTGGTCACAGGGCAGGCGCCGCGTCTGATCTGGCACGGGGAGACCTCGCTGGGGGATCTGGACCTCGTGGTGCTGCCGGGCGGTTTCAGCTTTGGGGACTATCTGCGCAGTGGTGCCATGGCCGCCCATTCGCCGATCATGCGCGACGTCAAGGCGTTCGCAGGCAAGGGCGGTCATGTGCTGGGCGTCTGCAACGGCTTCCAGATTCTGACGGAATCCCATCTGCTGCCGGGTGCGCTGCTGCGTAATGCGGGTCTGCGCTTCCTGTCGCAGGACTGCCACCTCAAGGTCGAGAACGCGTCTTCGCCCTATACGCAGGGCTGGACGCGCGGCGACGTGTTCCGTGCGCCGCTCGCGCATGGTGACGGCAACTACACGGCCTCGCCCGAAACGCTGAAGCGTCTTGAAGGCGAAGGCCGCGTGGCGTTCCGCTATTGCGGTGCGGATGGTGCGGTTTCGGACGATGAACGCGCAACCAACCCCAACGGGAGCACGCGCTCCATCGCCGGTATCCTGAGCGAGAATGGCCGTGTCTGTGGCCTGATGCCGCACCCGGAGAACCTGACTGACCCCGAAATCGGCGCAACCGACGGCGTGCCGCTTTTCAAAGGCCTTGTGGAGGCTCTTGTCGGATGAGTGTGACGATTGATGCCCAGCTTGCCCAGTCTTTCGGACTGACCGGCGAGGAATACGACAAGCTTGTCACGATCATGGGCCGGACGCCGAGCTTCACGGAGCTCGGAATTTTCTCCGTCATGTGGTCCGAGCACTGCTCCTACAAATCGTCCCGCATCCATCTCAAGACGCTGCCAACCAAGGCGCCGTGGGTCATTCATGGGCCGGGCGAGAACGCAGGCGTCGTGGATATCGGTGAGGGTCTGGCCGCCGTCTTCAAGATGGAGAGCCACAACCACCCGTCCTTCATCGAGCCCTATCAGGGTGCGGCAACGGGCGTTGGCGGCATCCTGCGTGACGTGTTCACGATGGGCGCACGCCCGGTTGCAAACCTCAATGCTCTGCGTTTCGGCGATCCGAAACATGCGGGAACGCGTCGCATCGTCGATGGTGTTGTCCGTGGCGTTGGCGGTTATGGCAACTGCGTCGGTGTTCCGACCGTGGGTGGCGAGGTCAACTTCCACAAGGCGTATGACGGCAATCCGCTCGTCAATGCCATGACGGTGGGTGTGGCCAAGCAGGACAAGATCTTCCTGTCGGCTGCGGCGGGCGTGGGCAATCCGGTTGTGTATGTCGGCTCCAAGACGGGGCGTGACGGCATTCATGGCGCGACCATGTCCTCAGCGGAGTTCGATGAGGAAGCCGCGTCCAAGCGTCCGACGGTTCAGGTTGGCGATCCGTTCATCGAGAAGCTGCTGATCGAGGCCTGCCTCGAACTGATGGCGACGGATGCGATCGTGGCCATTCAGGATATGGGTGCTGCGGGTCTGACGTCTTCCGCCGTTGAAATGGCAGGCAAGGGCGGCGTGGGCATCGAGCTCAATCTCGATGCCGTACCGCAGCGCGAGCCGAACATGTCGGCTTACGAAATGATGCTGTCCGAGAGCCAGGAGCGCATGCTCATGGTCCTCAAGCCCGAGCGGACCGAAGTTGCCCGTGCGATCTTCGCAAAGTGGGAGCTGGACTTCGCCGTCATCGGTGAACTGACCGATACGGGCCGCATTACGATCCGCCACAAGGGCGAAGTCGAGGCTGACATTCCGCTGGCCCCGCTGGCAGATGAGGCTCCGGTCTACAACCGTCCGACCGTGCCTCTGACGGCACCGGCACGGATCGAGACACCGGCTGACCCGGAAGGGATCGAGAAGGCGCTTCTGACGCTGATCGGTTGCCCGGATCTGGCGTCCCGCGCCTGGGTCTGGAACCAGTATGATGGCTCGGTTGGTGGCAACACGGCGCGTCGTCCAGGTGCGGCCGATGCGGCTGTTGTGCGCGTTGAAGGCACGCGTCTGGGTCTTGCCCTGACGACGGACTGCACACCGCGCTACTGTCAGGCTGATCCGAAGACAGGCGGTGCGCAGGCTGTTGCCGAGGCATGGCGCAACATCACGGCAACGGGCGCAACTCCGCTGGCCGTGACGGACAACCTGAACTTCGGCAATCCGGAACGTCCGGAAATCATGGCGCAGTTTGCCGATGCCATCAAAGGCATGGGCGATGCCTGCCGTGCGCTCGACTTCCCGGTCGTGAGCGGCAACGTCTCGCTGTATAACGAGACGCGTTCCCCGTCCGGTGAAGCACAGGCCATCCTGCCGACACCGGCGATCGGTGCGCTTGGCGTACTGGCGGACGCGTCCAAGTCCATCGGGCTTTCCATGCCGGATGCCCATGATCTGGTGCTGGTTGGTGCCATTCGTGGCGAACTCGGGCAGTCGCTGTGGCTGCGCGAAATCTGCCAGCGTGAAGATGGCGCACCGCCCGTTGTCGATCTTGCGGTCGAACGTCGCAATGGTGATTTTGTGCGCAGCCAGATTGCTGCGGGCACGGTTGCGGCCTGTCATGACATTGCCGATGGTGGTCTGCTGGTGACGGTGGCGGAAATGGTCATGGCGAGCGGCGTTGGCTGCACGCTTGAAGCCGCGCCGACGGATGTTGCGGCGCATGCATTCTGGTTCGGTGAGGACCAAAGCTGCTACGTCATTGCAACTTCCGACGGTGCAGCCCTTGTCGCGGCGGCGGAGAAGGCCAACGTTCCGGCAATGCGCCTGGGACGTTCGGGTGGCTCCAATCTGGAGCTTCCGGGCACTGTCCGCGTCAGTGCCGAGCGTCTCCGGGAGATCAATGCCGCATTCTTCCCGCGGTTCATGGGTGAAGGGGCCTGATTTTCATGCCTATGGCAGCTTCTGAAATCGAACGCACGATCCTTGCCGCCATTCCCGATGCCCGGATCGAGATCGAAGATCTCGCCGGGGACGGGGATCACTACGCCTGCACGGTCACGAGTGAGGCCTTCCGTGGCCTTTCTCGTGTGCGACAGCACAAACTGGTCTATGATGCTTTCGGAACCCGCATGGGCACTGAACTGCATGCGATGGCCCTCAAGACGCTCACCCCTTAAGAGCCGGGGCTGACGTCCTTTTTTCCAGACGAGCACTGAGACAGCAGGCGCGGACCCATCGTCCGCCCTGCCGAAACAAGGAAAATCCAATGTCCGAAACCGTGTTCCAGCATATCCAGAACCTGATCGACGCCAATCCGGTCATGCTGTTCATGAAGGGTGACAAGCTCTTCCCGCAGTGCGGCTTCTCCGCCCGTGTGGTGCAGATCCTCACGCATCTCGGCGTTCCGTTCGAGACCTGCAACATCCTTGAAAGCGCCGAACTGCGTCAGGGCATCAAGGATTTCTCCCAGTGGCCGACCGTGCCGCAGCTCTACATCAAGGGCGAGTTCGTCGGTGGCTGCGATATCGTGACCGACATGTACCAGAGCGGTGAGCTCGAGACTCTGCTGACCGAAAAAGGCATCACGACCGCCAACGTCTGATTCGGGCACGGTCATAACGGAAAGCGCCGAATTCAGCGTTTTTTAAGCATTGCTCCTGCCACATTTCAGCCATGAAGCGGCGAAAAGTGGCAGGACCTTGATTTTTTCGGAAACTTTCCCAAGAGGGGTTGTCGAACCCCGAGTTCAGCGCATAGGCTGGTTCCATCAGAACGGGATGGGATAAACGTCAATGGCGCGGAACTGGGTCGGCAGAATTGCTCTGGGTATCATGGGCGTCGGTATCTGCATGGGGGCAGGCAAGGCCTATGCCCGTCCGGCAATCACCGATTACGAAGCCAGCAAGCTGACCTTCGATGCACTGACCGCCACGCCGGTCTATCACCACGTCGTTTTCCATCATGCTCTTGCACGTCGCACGACGTCGCATAATACGGCCGTTGCCTGGAACAGTTCACACGCGGTTGTCCGTAACGTGGCCTATCGTCCGCATGCAGTCGCTCACGCACGTGTCGCAGTTGCCTCGGCACACCGCCACGCACGCGTCCGTCGGACCTGATCCTTCAGGTCAGGCGCAGTGCATCCTGAATGCGCCGCGCCTGACCTGAAGGGTCCACGACGATCAGATCGAACCGGGTGCTGGGCCTGTTCCACTCAGGTTTTGTCAGCAGAATATAGTTGAAGGCTTCCATCAGCCTTTGAGACTGTCTGACTGTCAGACATGACGCACTTTCCCGCAGGCTGCGTCTCTGCTTGACCTCAACGGCAATCAGCCATTCCGAATCTGCCGCCAGAAGATCGAGTTCGCCATAAGGCGTTCGCAGTCTCTGTGCGAGAATTGTCAGCCCGCGCTCCTCAAGGAGGCGGGCTGCAATGTTTTCGGCGTTCAGCCCCGTGTAATAGGACTGAACGCCGCGTGTCTGCCTACTTTTCAGCGTTCGTTCCGCAGAAGACGTGCTGCATCCAGAGCGAAATAGGTGAGGATGCCGTTACAGCCAGCGCGTTTGAAGGCGATCAGGCTTTCCATGATCGTGCGGTCACGGTCGAGCCAGCCGTTCTGGATGGCCCCCATCAGCATCGCGTACTCGCCTGACACCTGATAGGCGAAAGTCGGGACCTCGAAGCGTTCACGGACGCGACGGATGATGTCGAGATACGGCATGCCAGGCTTGACCATGATCATGTCCGCACCTTCACGCAGATCCTGCTCGACTTCGCGCATGGCTTCGTCGGAATTGGCCGGATCCATCTGATATGTCTTCTTGTCCCCGTGCAGCAGGCTGCCGGAACCCAAGGCATCACGGAACGGACCGTAGAAGGCGGAGGCATACTTGGCCGTATAAGCCATGATGCGCGTCGTGTCGTAGCCGTTGCCGTCGAGCGTTTCGCGGATGGCCTTGACGCGACCGTCCATCATGTCGGACGGAGCGATGATGTCATTGCCGGCGCGGGCCTGATTGAGGGCCTGCTGACGCAGGATCTCCACAGAGGCGTCGTTGAGGATACGGCCGTTCTCGATCACGCCGTCATGGCCATGATCGGTGTACGGATCGAGCGCCACGTCGCCGATGATACCCAGATCGGGGAAGGCTTCCTTGATGGTGCGCGAGGCACGGCACATCAGGTTGTCCGGATTGAGGGCCTCGGTACCAGTAGCATCGCGGACGCTCATGGGTGTCACGGGGAAAATGGCGATGGCCGGGACGCCGAGGTCCACGGCCTGCCGGACGTGTTCGACGACATTGTCCACGCTGACGCGCTCGGCGCCCGGCATGGAGTCGACCTTCTGGCGCTGGTTTTCGCCTTCGCAGACGAAAATCGGCCAGATCAGGTTGTCGACATGCAGGCGATGTTCCTGCACCAGACGGCGGGTGAAATCATCGTGGCGATTACGCCGCGGGCGGGAGAGGGGGTATGCTGCATTGCTCATGCCCCCGATCATGCTCCTAACTTTCGCTTCTGCAAAGTCGACTGTTGCGGATGCCGTACGCAAAATAGACGGCAAGTCCAATGGCGAGCCAGACAACAAGTCTGATCCAGGTCAACCTGTCGAGCGATACCATCACCGCACCGCAGGACAGAATGCCGAGCACGGGAACGAGCAGGCCACCCGGAACGCGGAACTGTCGCGGAGCTTCCGGATATCTGTGGCGCAGGACCGGAACGCCGATGCAGACAATGATAAAGGCCAGCAATGTGCCGATGGACGTCATGTTGCCAAGCTGTCCGATCGGAAGCACCGCAGCAAGCACGCTGGTCAGCGCCGCAAACATCAGATGTGACGTCCAGGGCGTATGGGTGCGGGCATTGAGCTTCGAGAAAACGGGCGGCAGCAGACCATCATGGGACATGATGAGGAAGACGCGCGCCTGCCCCATCAGCAGCCCGAACAGGACCGAGATGTATCCGGCTGTGATGCCGAGTTTCACAAGGCTGGCCAGCCAGGGCATGCCGGCGACATCGATGGCCGTGGCAACGGGGCTCGGATCATTGGCCATGGCGCGGTAATCGACCACGCCGGTCAGGACCATCGAGAACACGGCATAGACCACGGAGCAGACGAGCAGGCTTCCCAGAATACCAATGGGGATGTCGCGCGCCGGGTTGCGGCTGTCCTGTGCCGTAGTGGAGACGATGTCGAAGCCCAGATAGGCGAAGAACGCCATGCCCGCGGCGCGCATGACGCCGGACATGCCGAACTGTCCGAATGTGCCGGTGTTCTGCGGGATGAACGGATGATAGTGCGCGAAGCTGATATGGGGCGCGCAGGCCGCGATCACGGCGACGATGACGGCAAGTTTGATGCAGACGACGATCGTGTTGATGGTCGTGGATTCACTCACCCCGCGCATCAGTAGGGCCGTGACACCCCAGAGCGCACAGACGGCCGGAAGATTGAACCAAGCCGAAGCCATGCTTCCATCCGGCATCGTGACGGGCGTCATTGGCGTTGCCAGCAGGCGCGGATCAATATGGATGCCCCAGCCCCCCAGCAACGACGCAAGATAGCCTGACCAACTGGACGCGACGGCGGCAGCGCCCACGGTATATTCCAGCACGAGATCCCAGCCGATGATCCAGGCGATCAGTTCGCCCATCGAAGCATAGGCGTAGGAATAGGCTGAGCCGCCCGAAGGGATCATGCTGGCGAGTTCGCCGTAACACAGGCCCGCAAAGCCGCAGGCCACCGCTGCGATGACGAAAGAGAGGGTCACGGCCGGGCCGGCATTCTGGCCGGCGGCGACGCCCGTGAGGGAAAAAAGGCCAGCACCGATCGTCACGCCGACGCCCAGGGCAACAAGCTGCCACGGGCCGAGGACACGCTTGAGGCCAGTCTGGCTGTCAGTTGCGGAAGATACGGGTTTGGTCCGCCAGAGCGGAGTGGTCATGAAGGATCCTCGTTTGATAGGCGGATTGTTTTTGCCGAGGCAGGCAATCTGGGCTAGTCACATGCCGAACTCACCCTGGAGAATGGACCACGATGTCGGAACACGCCAGCCAGTCCACGCTGAATCGTTTCTTTCATGCCCCCCTCAAGGAGGTTGATGCCGAAGTTGCCACCATCCTGAACGAGGAGCTGACGCGCCAGCAGGATGGCATCGAGCTCATCGCTTCGGAGAACATGGCCTCCTTTGCCGTCATGGAAGCACAGGGTTCAGTGCTGACGAACAAGTATGCGGAAGGCCTTCCGGGCAAGCGCTATTATGGCGGTTGCGTGGATGTGGACCGCGTCGAGAACCTCGCCATTGAGCGTCTAAAGAAGATGTTCGGCGCAGAGTTCGCCAATGTGCAACCGCACTCCGGCGCCAACGCCAACCAGGCGGCTTTCATGGCACTCGCCGCTCCGGGCGATACGATTCTGGGCCTGAGTCTCGCCGCTGGTGGACATCTGACGCATGGCGCGGCTCCGAACTATTCGGGCAAGTGGTTCAACTCCGTGCAGTACGGTGTGCGTGCCGAAGATGGTCTGATCGACTATGACCAGATGGAAGCACTGGCCCGCGAGCACAAGCCGAAGATCATCGTGGCTGGCAGCTCGGCTTACCCGCGCGTCATCGACTTTGCCCGCTTCCGCAAGATCGCCGATGAAGTCGGTGCGTATCTGATGGTCGACATGGCGCATTTCGCCGGTCTGGTCGCCGCAGGTCTGTATCCGAACCCGGTTCCGGTGGCCGACATCACGACGTCCACGACGCACAAGACGCTGCGTGGCCCGCGTGGTGGCATCATCCTGACGAACAATCCGGATCTAGCGAAGAAAGTGAACTCCGCCGTGTTCCCGGGGCTGCAGGGCGGTCCGCTCATGCACGTCATTGCAGGCAAGGCCGTCGCTTTTGGCGAAGCCCTGTCGGATGAGTTCAAGGCCTATCAGAAGCGCGTTCTGGCCAATGCCCGCGCGCTGGCGGACGAGCTTCAGAACCGTGGCTTCGACATCGTCACGGGTGGCACGGACAGCCATCTGATCCTCGTGGATCTGCGTCCGAAGAAGGTAACGGGCAAGCTGGCCGAAGCCATCCTCGAGCGCGCCGGCATCACGGCGAACAAGAACGCCATTCCGTTCGATCCGGAAAAGCCGTTCGTAACCTCCGGCATCCGTCTGGGCAGCCCGGCGGCGACGGCACGCGGTTTCGGGGAAGCCGAGTTCCGCGAAGTCGGTCGTATGATCGACGAAGTGCTGACGGCGGCTCTTGAGGAAGACAATGCCGAGGCCGTGACGGCCCGCGTGCATGAGGAAGTGAAAGCCCTGTGCCGCCGCTTCCCGATCTATGACCGCGCTTCTGCCTAAGACCTGAACAATACTGCGGTTCGTCTGGCCAGACGAACCGCAAGCTGCCCCCTGCGGGGGCGAAGATTGGGCATGATCAGCAGACACTCGTCATAGGGTGTGTAGATCAGATCATGTCCGTCATGAGCGAGGGGCGTTCCCGCCTTGGGGATTGTAACCCCGCCCTCCCATGGCCTGATGAAACTGAAATCCGCATTCCGGGCGATGATATTGTCCGTCACCACCGCCATTTCCGGCGGGCACGACTCCTCTGTCGCCTGTCCACGAAGATGGATGGTCTCGGCCTCCACCAGCAGGCGTGCGATGGCGCTTTCCATGACCGTGACGGTGGCAGGCTCCCAGTGAGGACCCGCTTCCAGAAGACAACTACGTCCGGTACCGCCCGCCGACATGAAATGCGCATGCTCGATCAGCCGTGATCCGCCATGATGCCCGAGATCCGTCAGGACCGTCTGCGGCAATTCCTTGCCCCCGGCCAGAGCACAGGCGAATTCGGCAGATCGCTGACGGGGTGGGGCAATGAACAGGGGTTCGGATGGCCAGAGTGTGGAATGCAGATCCAGAAGCAGGTCCGCCCGGGCGATATAGGGCTGAAGCTTACGGGCGCGCTCAAGTTCGCTGGAATGCTCGCGACTGTTCAGGCGTGTGTTATGCCACAGACGGTTGAGATCCTCGTCCACATGACGGGACATGACCGGATTGGCAGCATCGAAGCGATCGAACGCCTCCAGATTGGCCAGGATCAGCGTCAGGCGTCCCGAGGACAGGACAGGACCACGCCTGCGGAGATTTTCAAGCGCCCATCCCCCGGCATATTCGTTTCCATGCACCATGGCCGTGATGACCATCTCCGGCCCGGAACGTCCCGAATCGAAAACCCAGACGCCCGGCATGCCCGAAGGAGGTGCGAGCCACGATGAAAGATCGGGGGGCGGAAGGGCCACGTTGAAGACCAGGGGCGGACGGCCGAGCCCCGGCAGCGTTTCCGACAGGCGGGGCTGACGGATCCGGAGCGGATGGTGCCGCTGTCCCGCCTTGCAACTCATGGTCCCCGGAAACCCGACGATACAGGGCAGGACCAACTGCTCCCCGTCCGGTCGCCCGGCGGAGCCATACCTGCACTGGGGAGCGTAGGACATGGATCGGTCATGGGTTGTAGTGTAAGCACGTTGGGGACGGCTCGCCAGAGAGGGAATGTTGCCTTTTTCTTCGGCCGGCCCTGAGGAGAGTCACATTTCGCCGAGGTTGGTCTGGCGCGTCCCTTTTCCGTACTCCGCTTGGTTTTTCGCGGATTACGGCTCGTGTCCATGGTCACGACCCAGGTACAGACGGCACATGAACGGACGATGAAACAGTCTCTCTCCTTTTTTCACAAATTGTGGCAGCGGCTTCCTGCCGGATCCCGAAGGCGGTTTTTCGCGTGGGTCACGGCGCTCGCAGCCCCTGCGCTCAGGCCGCACAGAATTGTTCCGGCACACGGGATGATCGTGGCGGGAGAATTCAGCCGCAGTTCGGGACTGGGCGAGGGAGCACGCCTGATGGTCCGGGCACTGCGGGACATGAACATTCCCTGCGCAACATGGGACGTTGACAGACGCGTTCTTGAAGGGGACGCGACGGGGCCGGGAGCGCCACTGATAATTCACGTCAATGCGCCGATGCTGCCTTATGTACAGCTTTTCATGCCACGCTGGCTGAGAACCGGACGGCGGGTCATCGGATACTGGGCCTGGGAACTGCCGGTTGTGCCGCAGACATGGCGTCATGCCCGCCGTCATGTCCATGAAATCTGGGCTCCGTCGCATTTTACCGCTCAGGCTTTTCGTACGCTGGGGCGTCCTGTGCGGGTCGTCGAGCATCCGGTGGGCCTTGCGGAACAGAAACCCTCAGACCGTGACCGGGCATCTTTCAGGTTACCGGAAGACTGCGTGATTGTTCTGGTTTCGTTCAGCCTGTCTTCCAGCATGGTGCGCAAAAGCCCGATTGAGACGATCCAGGCGTTTCGCGCTGCCTTCGGGGAGCGTTCAGACCGGCTCCTACTCATGAAGATCGGCCATACCGAACATTATCCTGACGACCTGGCGGAGATCCGGGCGGCCACCGGCGGAGCGCCCAATATCCGGATCGAGACCGGGCAGCTCAGCGGCGCGGACCGGCTTGCCCTGACGGTCTGTGCGGATATCGTGCTGTCCCTCCATCGTAGTGAAGGGTTCGGCCTTGTCGTGGCGGAGGCCATGGCGCTGGGGCGGTGCGTGATTGCAACGGACTGGTCGGCGACGACGGAGTTTCTGGACGGGACGTGCGGTCTGCCGGTCCCGTACACGCTGGTTCCGGCGCGGGATCCACGCGGGATCTGGGACATGCCGGATACAAAATGGGCACTGCCCGACAGGGACGCTGCCGTGGCGGCCCTGCGGACTGCAGCCGCAGATCCGGACTTGCGGTCCCGCCTTGGTGCGAATGCCAGACAGAGGATCGCCACGCGCCTGAATGGTGCGACACTACGGGAAGCGGCTCTGGCGGTTGGGGTCCAGCCGTGACGAAACCTGCCGAACGCATTCTTGTGTGGCAATGGGGGCGGCGGGGAGCCGGGCCGCGGATTGCCGTGGATCTGGCGGATGGGCTGAGACGACTGCCCGATACGGATGTTCTGCTCTGCCTGTCAGACCGGGCGGAAATCCTTCAGAGCCGGAATGCTCCGGACGCGGTCGTGAAAGTTGCGACCTACAGCTCCATCCAGGGCCTGGTCGGACGCCTGCTGACGGTACCGGGACTCCTGCACCAACTGGGACGGATTGTGAGAGACTTCTGTCCGGACATAGCGATCTGTGCGATGCCGGGACCTCTGGATCTACTGATGACGCATGTGCTGCGTCGGGCTGGCGTACGGATCGTGGTCATTGTCCACGATGCGCAGCCTCATCCGGGCGATGGCTATCCTTTTCAGGCGATCCTGCAACGCCGGCTGATCCGTCAGGCCGATCAGATCGTCACATTCAGCCGTCATGTCGCCGATAGACTGGCCACCGGGCCGGATGCCGTAGGCTGTCCCGTCGTCGCCTTGGCTCACCCACCGTTCATTGGGGAGGCAGCCGCGCCACCATTCGCCCATGAGGGAGCCCCGCGCATCCTGATGTTTGGCCGTCTGTTGCCCTACAAGGGGCTGGATCTGCTGGCGGAAGCTTTGCCGCATGTCAGGCGTGAGTTCGAATGTCGGGTTGTGGGACAGGGACCTGAAAGCCCGGAATTGGGGCGACTTGCGACACTGGCGCAGGTCAGGGTCGAGAACCGCTGGGTCGCAGAAGACGAACTTCCCCGCCTCATCGCATGGGCCGACATTGTGGTGCTGCCCTATCGTGAGGCCTCCCAGAGTGGCGTCGGGGCTATGGCGATTGCCAGCGGGCGCTATGTCGTCGCAACGCGGGTCGGGGGGCTGGTGGAGCAGTTTTCGGACGATGCGCAGGCCGTTCTGTGCGCGCCGGAACCGGTGGCGATTGCGAGAGCGCTGGAGAATATCCTTGACGCGCCTCCACCCGTTCGCCCGCAGGTTGATAGCGGGCAGGAATGGGAAAATCTGGCGAGAGATATTCTCGCCAGCCGTGAGATGTCCTAGCGGTCCAGCGAGTCTTCCGTCGCGATCCGGACGCGGTAGCCGATATGCTTTTCGACATCGCGCAGGAACGTGCGCTCGTCGATATTGATCAGCGAGAACGCCACGCCCTTGCGACCGGCACGGGCGGTCCGGCCAATACGATGGACATAAGCTTCCGGCGTTTCGGGCATGTCCATGTTGATGACGAGATCCACATCCGGGATGTCGAGACCACGCGAGGCGATATCGGTCGTGACCAGCACGGGAACACGCCCCTGACGGAACAGATCCAGTGCCTTGTTGCGGGCACCCTGCGTCCGGTCGCCATGCAGGGTTTCAACCCGAAGGTTATGCCGGCGCAGGGTTTTGGCGAGCGCGTCCACCGTGTTTTTCGTCCGCGCGAAAACGATGCTGCGGCCTTCGAAATGCTTCAGGAGACGGGCAACGGTCTCGGGCTTGTCGTCCTTCTCCACGAAAATCGCCCGCTGACGGATATTCTTGGGCGTGAAGGATTCCGCCGCGATTTCCACGCGGACGGGATTGCGCGTCACACGCTTGGCCAGATCCATGACCGGTTCGGGCAGTGTAGCCGAGCAGAAAACAGTCTGGGGCGGCTGGTCCGGAAAATAGGGAGTCAGCGCCGTCATGCTGGCGGAGAAATCCTCATCCAGCAGACGATCCGCCTCATCCAGAACCAGATAGGTCAGATGTTCCAGAACAAGATCGGCCTGCATGACCAGATCCAGAAGACGGCCATGGGTCGCAACGATGATATCCACGCCATCGCTGACGGACTGGACCTGCTGCTCCCGGGACGTCCCGCCGCAGATAACGCGCGTTTTCAGAGACAGCCTGCGCCCGAGCTGACGGCAGACGGCCGCAGTCTGGGCAGCAAGCTCGCGCGTAGGTTCCAGAATAAGCGCACGGGGGCCGGGGGCCGGGCCAGCTTCTTCGAGCTTCTGGAGCATGGGCAGCACGAAAGCGGCGGTCTTGCCGCTGCCTGTCTGGGAGCCGACCAGAACGTCCTTGCCCTCCAGCAGAGGGGGGATGGCCTGTGCCTGGATCAGGCTCGGACGTTTGTGTCCGGCCTGGGCAAGAGTTGCCAGCAGGGGCGCAATCAGCCCAAGCTCCTCAAACCCGGGAGCAGGAGTGGCGGACGTTGCGGTCGGCGAGGCAGGGCGCGGCTGGGACGTTGTCATGTGCGCTTCTTGCCAAATTTCTCGCAGTTCGGGAAATACCTTCTTTTTTGCGGAGTTCCCTCATGAAGGCTATCATCATCGCAGAGGACTTCGCCGGCATGCGGGCACAGGGGGCGGGACTGGCTGAAAAGGCTGGTCTGGAGTGGGATTTCCGGCCTGTGTGTATCCAGCCTTTCTGGTCGCGTTTTCCGGCGCGTTACTGGCCCTCTCCGATGCGCCGGGTCGATCCCATCAGGATTCCCGAAGACACAGGCCTCATCATCTGTATCGGCGGAACAGGGGGCGTCATCGGCAGGGCCGTTGCCCGGCGCGAGGGACTGCCGGTCGTGCAGATCCAGAACCCGCGCATGCCGGTCAGCAAGTTCGACCTCGTGATTGCCAACACGCATGATGGCATCAGCGGACCGAATGTCCTGATTTCGCGCAATGCACTGCATCCCGTCACACCACAGAAGCTCGCTGTGGCACGGACCGAATGGGAAGAGCGCCTGAAACAGGACGCACGGCCGCTTCTGTCCATTCTGGTTGGGGGCGCCAATGGTCGTTTCTCGCTGGGACCGGTTGAAGCGGAGCGGATGGCGGACGGGATCATCACTTTCACGAAGCGCAATGCCATGCAGGCCGTCCTTACCCCCTCCCGCCGGACCGATCCCGCTGCCGTGGCCATTTTTCTCGAACGGCTAGAGCCTCATGGTATTGCCGTTCTGACAGGTAGCGGGGACGACAACCCTTATATGGGTATGCTGGCCTGTGCGGACATGATTGCCGTCACGACGGACAGTGTCTCGATGATTTCCGAAGCCGTGGCGACCTCTGCCCCGGTCCTGGTTTTTCCGCTTCCAGGCCGCTCCAGCCGGATTTCACGCTTTGTAAAAACGCTTGAAGACGCCGGGCGGGTTAAGTGGTTCGATCCGACACAGGTTCCGTGGGATGTCATGCCGCTTGACGATACCCCCCTCGTGGCGAGAGAAATGCGCCGACGTCTGAAGCTCTGAAAGGGCCCCTGTATGCTCGATATCCGCACCTTTGGTCCGCAGGGTGGCAATGTTCTGTACAAGGCGCTGGCGCATCCGCTGGCCGCGGAAGCACTCGTCCGGATGGAAGCCGAATTCGCAGGGCGGACACTGGCTGTCTACGATCCGGATGACGCTGCCCGCACGCTTGCCGCGCTCTATCCGGGGCTGAAACCAGCCTGCGTCTATGTTCATGATACGGAACGGGTGGGACAGCCGGACGGTTTTGGCGGAACGCTTCGTGCGCTCGTGGACCTGCCCGCGACCGAAGCGGATGCCATCCTTGCCCTGTCTTTTGAAGACGCCAAGATGCGGACCCGGCTGAAGGGGCTTCAGAACGGTCGGGATCTTTACACGCTTGCCCCGGCGCGCCTTCCAGACGAGATGCTGGTTGCCGGTCGTCCCTATCTGGACAAACTGAACTTTGCGACCAACTTCGCCTTCTTCCGCGAGACAGAGCAGTTTTCCTGCCGGATCGTGACGGCCAATTACTGGTCCAGCTATGCGGCGGAGAACCTGCGTTACTGGATGCGGCTCTATGACGGAGCGGGCAAGGTCCTGGCCCAGTGGGAACAGCCGGTGACTGAAGCCGGGGCAGGAATCACGATCGACAGCGCCGATATCCGTCGCCGCTTTGATCTGCCGGAATTTACGGGACAGCTTTTCATCCATGTTCTGGGTGCACGCGGACATGACGTCGTCAAATATGCTCTCGACAGCTGGGGTAAAAACGGCGACCCGAGCCTCTCCGTCACGCATGATGCCAATGCCTGGCCTTCCGTGCGTTACGCAACCCTTCCGGCCCCTGAGCCCGACGAAACGCTGATCGTCTGGGTACAGAACAGCCACGCGACCACCATTCCGGCTGGAGGCATTATCTTTAACCGGATGGGAGAAGACACATCGCATGCGCTCCACCGTGCTGTCGGGCCGTTCGAGACGGTGGCCGTGGATGTTGGCGCGCTTTTTCCCGGATTACACTGGCCCGCACAGCTTGAACTGCGTTCGGGCCGGCATCTCGTACGTCCACGCTATGAAATCACGCAGCGCGGCCGCACCCGCATCGCCCATCTGAACGTGGAGCGGGACGATCTGCGCCCAGAGCCTGCCATCCGTCAGTTTGCGCCGTCGCTGGGCCGTGGATTCCTGCTGCCGTTTCCGATCCTGGATCCGAAGCAGTTCGAGACGTTCCTGCAGCCCAACCCCATGTCCGAAGCGCTCCAGTCCCTTCCCGTAAGGCTCGATCTGTTTGATGAGACAGGCGGGAAGGTCGGATCGCATTTCCTGGGTAACCTTCCCCGCAACCACGACACGGCCCTTGCACTGCACACCCTGATAGATCGACCAGGTCATGCCGATCTGGTCTATGATTTCCGCGATGGCGGCGAAGCCGATGGCTGGCTGCACGCCCTGATGCGCTATCGGAACCGCGAGAGCGATCACGCCGCTGAAACCAGTTTTGGTGCCCATATTTTCAACACGCTCATGACCTGGCGCTCCGAGCCGCAATCGTACTCAGGCCCACCGCCGGGCCTGACGACACGGCTTTTCCTGAAGCTGGGACAAAAGACGGATCAGGACACGCTACGTAGCTTCTGCTACCTGATCCATCCGGCTTCTGTCGAAGGAACCGATATCTCGGAAACCGTCCTTCTACTCCATGATGCAAATGGTGCCCTGATTGCCCAAACGACCGTCAGGATTGCGCCCAACGGGTCATTCATGGTGCGCCCGCACGAGCTGTTTGAAGGCTCGCACCTCGATCGTGCCGGGGAAGGCGGCTACGTCCTGATCCGGGACCTGACCTGCCGCCTCTTCGGCTATCATGGCCTGGAAAACGGAAAAGGCGCATTCTCGCTGGACCACATGTTCGGCTTCTGAACCGCTGAAACACGGGAACCGCAGCGGATAATGCGGTTCCCCATGAAAAAGATCTTGTCAGGAAAACAACACCTTGCTAGAAGCCCGTCCCACGGATGGGCGCGTAGCTCAGCGGTAGAGCACTGCCTTCACACGGCAGGGGTCACAGGTTCAATCCCTGTCGCGCCCACCATCCTGACTGGCTGTTTTTAGCCATTTTCCCCTACATAAACGACTGCTTGGCCCGTTTGCTTGGGCATAGCCTACCCCATTCATACCCCAGTCGTAATGTTCCCATCCGTGGCAGGGCCATGCCATCTCCTGAGTTGGGTTAGGCGTATCGAGCCAGTGCTGGCGGATAGGGATATGCGGCAATCTTAGCCGCTTCACCTCGTTCTTTGGAAAGCTTGTGTGGAAGGCTATCCCGTTCGACAACAGCGAATGACCGCACCTTTTGTTCCGGCCACTGCCCATGTCAGACGCTTCCTGAAATCTTCCGCCGGTGGAGCATCCTTTCTCCTGCTTGCGTCTCTTGCCGGGTTTGTTCTGGCCAATTCGCCATGGGCGGCGGGCTATAGAACCCTGACGACACTCCCGCTGAAATTTCCCTTTCTTGGAAAGCGGGGTCCCGACAATATCGCCGCATGGGTTTCTGACGGGCTGATGACCCTGTTCTTTCTGGTGGTCATTCTCGAAATCAAAAAGGAAATCGTCTCTGGACATCTCTCGTCGCTCCGACGTGTCGCTCTGCCACTGATTGGAGCAGTGGGCGGGATGGTGGTGCCGGCACTGACATATCTGCTGGTGACATGGGGACACCCGGAAGCAACTTCTGGCTGGGCTATTCCTGTGGCAACGGATGCGGCCTTCACCTTGCCAATCATCCTTGCTCTGGGACGGCGTGTCTCGCCCGGAGGACGAGCATGGCTGATGGCACTTGCCATTTTCGATGACGTGCTGGGGATTGTAGTGATCGCCCTGTTTTATGGCAGCGCCCTGTACTGGCCTGCACTACTCGCGGCTGTACTTGTCACGGCCGCATTGATTGGAGCGAACAGGGCAGGGATCAGAACACTCTGGGCTTATGGGTCGGGCGGCGTTCTGCTCTGGACTACGCTTCTGGATTCCGGGCTCCACCCGACACTTGCTGGGGTCATTACCGGTCTGTGTCTGCCCGCAGGGGACGCGAGAGGGGCTGCCCCTCTCGATCGGGTTTCATCTGCGGTCACGCCCTTCGTCACCTGGATCGTCCTGCCGCTTTTTGGTTTCATGAACGTGGGCATTTCAGTGGCCGGCATCAAACCGGACATGATGCTGGAAGCTGTTCCGCTCGGGATCATACTGGGACTGATGATTGGCAAGCCTGTCGGGGTATTTGGCGCAACACTGCTCTCGATCCGGCTGAAGGTCGCCATGCTTCCAGCCGGCACCTCAACCGGAATGCTGTTCGGTCTTTCGCTGCTGTGCGGCATTGGCTTCACGATCAGCCTGTTTGTAGCAAATCTGGCATTTTCCGGATCAGATCTTATGACCCCGGCGAAGATGGGAATCTTCACCGGTTCAGCCTTGTCTGCTCTGAGCGGATGGCTCTGGTTGCGTTTTATACCGCAGACAGTAACCCGGCCATCCGAAGAGGGCGGCTTCCCGCGTTAAGCGATGGCGTCAAGTCGCGCACGAGCATCGTCCGGCAATTCCAGCTCTGCTGCTGCCAGGTTTTCCGACAGGTGAAGAAGATTCGAAGTTCCCGGGATGAGGAGCAGATTAGGGGAGCGGGCCAACAGCCATACCAGAGCGACCTGTAACGGTGTAGCCCCGATATCTGCTGCAACTCGGGACAGGACATCGGACTGGATGGGGCTGAACCCACCCAGGGGAAAGAACGGCACATAGGCCACGCCCTGTGAAGCCAGCGCGTCGATCAGCGCATCATCCTTCCTGTGGACGAGGTTGTAATGGTTCTGCACGCAGACCACTGGTGCGATCGTCTGCGCTTCAGCGACCTGGGCAGCCGTTGCATTGCTGAGACCGATATGACGGATGAGCCCCTGTTCACGCAGCGCAGCGAGTGCCGAAAACGGCTCCGCCAGCGAGCCTTCTTTGGGTGCAAAAATGTCCCCCATCAGTCGCAGATTGACCACCTCAAGCCGGTCCAGCCCCAGATTGCGCAGATTGTCATGCACGGCTCTGGTCAGGTCTTCCGCGCTCTGGGCTGGCTGCCATGATGCATCCTCGCCACGCACCGCGCCGACCTTGGTTACGATCATGAGGTCATCGCCATAAGGGTGCAGGGTCTCCCGGATGATCTGGTTCGTGACATGCGGGCCGTAAAAATCGCTGGTATCGATATGATTGACGCCGGCTTCGACCGCCGCTCGCAGTACAGCAATAGCGGCTTCATGGTCCCGCGGTGGCCCGAAGACACCAGGGCCGGCAAGCTGCATCGCCCCGTACCCCATGCGGTTCACGACGCGGTCGCCGAGTATAAAGGTTCCTGCATTGGCCTGACTGCTCATTGGTATCTCCTGGATAAGGGGGCACACCAAACATGGACGGCGCTCGAATGATCGATAAGCTGCTCAATCCTGAACGGCCCGTACGGAAAATCGCACAATGTCTTTCGAGCTTGATGATCTTTCAGCCTTCGTTGCGATTGCGCGGGCAGGCGGTTTCCGGGAGGCGGCGCGTGTTTCGGGTCTTTCGGCATCCGGCCTGAGCGAAGCTCTGCGGCGGCTGGAAACCCGCCTTGGTACACGCCTGCTTCATCGCAGCACACGCAGCATTTCACTTACTGAAACGGGCGCCCGACTGTTCGAACGGCTTTCACCAGCTCTGGCCGAGATCAGCGCCGCACTCGATACGGTCCACGCACAAACCGACCAGCCTGCGGGCACCATGCGCCTCAACGTGCCGGCCAATGTCGCCCGGACTGTGCTGCCGGGTATTCTGTCGCCTTTCCTGATCGCTCATCCACAAATCCGCGTGGACGTGACGGTAGAGGACAGTTTTGTCGATATTCTTGCTTCTGGCGCGGACGCAGGCATCCGTTATGAAGAACGTCTGGAACAGGACATGATCGCGATCCCCATCGGGCCTGCCACTCAGCGCGTTCTTACTGCGGCCGCACCATCTTATCTGTCTGCGAAGGGACGTCCTCAACACCCAAGCGAGTTGCTGGAAGACGCCTGTCTGCGTCTTCGTTTCGCCGGTGGAGCGCCAGCCATGTGGGAGTTCGAAAAGAACGGCGAGGTTATTCGCCTCGATCCTCCAGGGCCCTTACTGGTCCAACCCGGATCGGCCTGCGATCTGCTGGTTGAAACTGCTCTGTCAGGTCTGGGTATCGTCTGTCTGTTTGAAGACTGGCTGGCTCCTCACATCCGCAGCGGCGCGCTTGAGGTTGTGCTGGACGACTGGGCCACACCTTTTTCGGGACCCATGCTTTATTATTCCGGCCGCCGCCAACTGCCACCGCCGCTGCGCGCGTTCATCGATTTCATTCGTTCGCATCAGTCATTGGCACAATAAATACCGACACGATACCGAGGGGGAAGCAATCGAAGCGCTGTGAAGGAAGCCTGCATTCCTTATCGAACCAGTGAAGCCAGCCCATCAATCTTGTCGGCCAGCGCCGCAACCATGTGCTTGATCTCATCTGGTGCACCTGATTTTTCGGTCGCCGTGCTCAGACGTTCTGCATCATTCTGCAGCTCGGACATCAGTTCCTGGATTTCCGAGTCGATGACGTTTTCATCATCGTTATGATCGTGTCGCATGTTGCGCTCTCCTTTGCGTGAAAAGAGTGGAACCTGGGGAACAGGATGTCCAGCTTTCCTGCGACACTTTACTACTGCTCAAGGTGTCAGTGACTGGGGAATGATCGTAGAGTGCTTCCATTCAAATTTTAAATCAGGACCGGAAAAACGTCCTGATTTTACTCTCTATTCATATCGCTCCGGTATCCGGGAAGAATTCTCGGGAGACGTTTCCACTCATGATGCCGGTCTATCCATTTTCCGCCGTTACACAGCCCTATCCGTGCCAGCAGTGGTACATTGCCGGCTGGAGTTCGGAGATCACCAGTAGCCCTCTGAGACGACGGTTGCTTGGGCAGGATATTCTGTTGCTGCGGACTTCAGGCGGGGACGTGCAGGCATTGAAAGCCCTGTGCCCACACCGTCAGATGCCACTATGCGCAGAGCATCAGGACGGGGAACACCTGATCTGCCCCTATCATGGGGCGGTTTTTGAGACATCAGGCCAGTGCGTCAGTCTCCCCTTTCAGAAGCATATTCCCAAAGCCATGGATCTGAAGTCTTTCCCTGTCGTCGAACAGAAACCGTTCGTCTGGATCTGGGCGGATCTGGAAACACCCGCAGACATGAACCGCCTGCCGGACACGGCTTCCCTTTTTTCGCATGGCACAGAGAAACTCCTGTTCGGAACAGGCACCTGCCATGTTGAGGCGCGGTCCCAGATCGTGCTGGAGAACCTGTTCGACCAGTCGCATATCAGCTTCACGCACCCTGCAAGCCTGGGCATTCGGAGCTGTGAGGATGGTCCGGCAAAGGCCTGTTCGATGATCGAAGAACCAACGCGCCTCTGTTTTCACCATCCCCTGAAAGCTTTTCCCACGCCAGATGCCATGACCGCCTTCTTTCCCAAGCTTGGAAGCACCATGGGGATCAGGAGCCGGGCAGAACTGTTTGGAGTTTCACTGGTCGTGGCAGCCGGATCTGAAATCGTTTCCTGTGACGAAGAGGGGCATGTGCAGAACAGTACGGGTCAACTGGCGTTCCTTCATGGAATTACTCCGGAAACGGATACAACCACGCATTATCATTTCGCCATCCTACGTGATTTTGCCATGAGTTCCGAAGACATTTCGGAACAGTATGCCAGCCGGAACAGGGAGGTGATTGCCGAGGACGTACGTGTTCTCAATGTCATTGAACCCTGCCTCGATCAGACACGAGCCTGCGATGAGCCCAACTTCGTGACGGATGCAGAAGCGATTCATGTGCGCAGAAGAATCGAAAGACTGATCCTTGAAGAGGAACATCTTCGTACCAGTTCGGCTGACTGACAGCCCGACGCTGATTGGGTTTCTTTTTGTGTATATCGAACCAGCCACTGGGTAGGGATTTGAATCGCTGGACAACAGGAGGCGACCATGTTCGCTCAATCCGGCAACACGCCCATCAATCCGACAAAAGCTCCCGGTTCTCCGAGCGAAAGAGAGCCTTTCGATCCCTATCCCGACAAGAGCCCGATCATAGACGAGCCTCCGGAAGAAGATGAGGAGGTTGAAAAGGACTATGATCCCGCGAAAGGGACTTGAGCGTCCAAAACAGGGCAGCCGGCCGGCTTTCTTTTTGCTGCGAGCAAACCGCCGTTCCAAAACAGCTTTGAAGCATTGTCACCCCTGCAATGGAGATGATGATGCTCTGCCCTCAAAGTGCCAGTGAGTTGCCTAATCCCACGCCACCAATGCCACCTGACCCGCCAAAGCCCAATCCATATCCGCCACCGGGTGAAGATCCTCCACCCATGCCGGAACCTCCCAATCGGATGAACTGAAAGGAGCCCGGTGCAAGCCGGGTTTCTTTTTGTCTCAGATGAACCCCGAGCTTGCAGAACGCTTGAATCGTTTTGCAGGAGGGCAGATCATGTCCATTCCAGTTGATGAGCGCAGCACGAAGCCCATTCCGCCTTCAGAGCGTCGCGATCCAGAACCATACGACGCGAATGATCCCCGGAATGACGAAAAGCGCCCGCTGAATCCGCCTTCTCGGCGAGGAAAGGTCCACCAATATCGCATTCGGCCTCTGGGCAGGTTTCTTCCGCCATGGACGCGCCACTGAGACAGGATGACGTCTACTCAAGCCAGAAATTGTAACCATAGCTATCACAAACGATGGAAATGTATCATCCTGAATAAAGAACGATGCGCAGGAGGCGAATTTGAAGCATTTTCTATTGTTGATAGCTGTATTGGCAGCGCCAGGCGTAGCCTGCGGCCAAGAAACGAAATCCAATCCTCCGCAGGTTATGAAAAACGGACCTGTGTATCCGGAAAAACTGGTCAGGGAAAATGCCACAGGCCAGGTCAAGATGATGTTTGATATTGATAAAACCGGGCATACGGTGAACTGTCAGGTGGTTTCCAGTACAAACCCTGAATTCAACGCAAGTGCACTCGATCACTGTCGGCGACAGCGATATGCCCCAGCGACCGTAAAAGGCGTTCCCGTGGTGGAGCATCATCACCAGACAACGGTAAATTTCAGTCTGGATAATTAATTCACACGCTTCAAAGCATGGCGTCGACACGGGCCAGATCAACCCAAGGGCTGCCTTACCGTGGCCGCCGCAATCAGGGATCGCTCATATTTCGTAGAGTTCGAGCGGAAGATCATCCGGATCAGCGAAAAATGTGAACAGGCGGCCCGTATAGGGGTCTGTGCGAATTGGCTCCGAAACAATCCCATGCCGCTCTAAACGTTGCACGACCCTGACAATGTCCTGAACACGGAATGCGAGATGGCGCAGTCCGCAGGCTTCTGGTCGCGAAACCCGAGGGGGAGCCTGCGGAAAAGAAAAGAGCTCAATCTGGGCGTCACCGACCTGAAGATCGCACTTCCATGAATTACGCTCGGCCCGAAAATTTTCAGCGATGACCTTGAAGCCCAGCACATCAACATAAAACGCTCGGGAGCGCTGATAATCAGATGCGATTATAGCGACGTGATGGAAACCAATAATATCGCCAGCATCCTGCTTCATCTCATCTGCGCTCCTGAACGTCAGCCTCAACGACGATAGTGTCAGTAATTGGTAAAATCTACCATGCCAGACCGATGACGGCCATCTCCACTCATCAAACAGGTCGCAGCCAAAGAATCGCCAAGCTGAAAAATTTTTGGCAACGGAGCCTAAAAAAGGGCAGCTCTTACGAGCTGCCCTTTTTTGTTCTGGCCAGAAAATGATCTCAGAAATTCACGCCAGCCTGCAGGAAGACGTAACGCCCCATATAAAGACTACCATACAGCGCAGAAGCGCTGTTATCCGTTGCGCTGGCAACGAAAGGTGGCTTCTTGTCGAGGAGATTGTTCACGCCACCCTGGAAGTTCCAGCGGTTCCAACGATACGTTACCGTCACATCGTGGGAGAAGATCCCCGGGGTGCTGGTACGACCGTAGCCGTTGGCACGTGTCAGATCCTCGGTGCCGTCGTTCCAGCGCATGCCACCGATATAGTTCATCATGTAGGTGAAGCCGATAGCGCCATGCTGCCAGCCAACCGTGGCATAGTCACGGACACGCGGCATACCGTAACCGGATTGATAAAGCATGCGTCCGGCATAGTTGTACCATGAACCACCGGGCTCATACTGCTGAAGATAGCTGACGAGCTGCTGGAAGTTGTTGGACAGCGTCAGCACGTCATGAGATGTGATGCGGATACGGTAATCGAGGTCGAAGTCGATACCGCTTGTCTTCAGGCCGCCGATATTCTGGTACAACGCCGAAACGGAGTTGAGCTGACCCGTGCTCGAATTGCGCGTGATATCACTGCAATACGATGTATCAGCTCCCGTGTAGCACTCATCCATGATGTACTGCGTAGGCAGGTATGAGATCATGTTCTTGAGCGTGTAGTGCCAGTATTCGACAGATGCCGAGAGACCCGGAATCCAGCGCGGGGTAATCACCGTACCAAAGGTATAGGTCCGACCCGTCTCAGGTTTGAGGGTGCTGCTACCACCATAAATGGTCGGGGTCTGGCCGGAATAGGTGGAACTGAATGTGGACGTGTTGATGCCCTGCTTGGCACAGTTTGCGGCTACGGTCGCAGCCTTGGCGCCATAGGTGGCCGCCTGCACGGAGTCACAGGGATCCGTCGCTGATGCATAGCCGAGAGACTGGCCACCATACAGTTCATACACATTCGGCTGACGGTAGGATGTGCCAAGTGTTGCACGGAAGCGGATGTCCTGAATCGGCGCCCAGTTGATGGAGACCTTCCAGTTCTTTGTGCCGCCGAACGTGTTGTAGGACGAATACCGGCCCTGACCGTCAATCGTCAGATCCTTCGCGAGGAACGCATTATGCAGCAGCGTAGCCTTGCCTTCGAGATACCCTTCCGTGACGTTGAACCCGCCACCCGTGTAGGAGGCGGAGTTGGTCAGCGTCTCACCGGCTTCGACCAGCGGATCCGGATGATAGGCGAGTTGTTCGCCACGGTGTTCCATACCCAGCGCGATACCGAGATCGCCACCATTCGCCCACGGCATGTGAACAACATGGTTGTTGTTAATACGCAGGTTCAGGTCACGCATCTGGTAGTAGTAGTTCTCATGCGTGGTGTAGTTGGAATAGGCCGCAGCTGCCGAAGAAAGCTTCTCATACGGGTTGGACAGCACACATCCCGCGGATGCATTGCAGACAGACGGATCGTAGACAAGCGCACTGCTGGAATCACCTGGCGTAACCTGACGCAGGCCGTATGTTTCCAGAAGCTTGGTGTAATTTCCTACGCCCTCGACCTGGTTTGAAACCTGGTTCCAGCCATAGGTGTAGGACAGGTCGTAGTTCCAGCCGTGGGTGATTTCACCCTTGACACCGGCAATGCCAGTATAGGTATCAGAGGCAGTTTCAGTGCGGCGGTCACCCCACTCGCCCATGCGCTTGTACATGTACTGGTCTTCACCAGACGTATTGTACGGGTCGTTTGCCGGAATATAAAGCGTTGTAGGCAATGTGGACGGATAGATACTGCCCGATACTGGCTCCGGCGCCATCGTGGTCGACGAATTACGGTGACTATAATTGAAGTTCAGGTACGGCGTAAAATGACTGTTGATGTCATAATGCGCATCGAATGACAGCGTCGCGTCCTGAAGGGAGTTCGTCAGGGACTGGTCGTTGCCGTAGTTGTAGCGATCCGCGCTCGTAAATGGACTTAGCGTCCCGTTGCTGTTCGCGATCATGTCGTTGCCGCTGGTCGCACCGATGAAACGGCCTGCCGTCGGATAACCTGAGCCATAGGTAAGGGCAGAAGCATCGGAGGAGTCATTCTGCTGGACAGGCGTCGCCCAGGAGCGATTTTTCTGCTTGATGCCGCTCTGTGTCATGTAAGAGCCGGAAACCGTAACATTGCCCTTGCCATGATCAAAATTCCAGCCCTTGTAGCCGGAGATCATGCCGGTCTGGCCGTCACCCACATCAGTGATGCCACCACGGACCGTAATGTTACCGTCGCTCAGGTTATGCTTCAGCTTGATGTTGATGACGCCGGAAACAGCATCGGCACCATACAGTTCAGAGCCACCATCCTTCAGGATTTCAACACTGGCCACCTGATGGATATTGATGGTGTTCATGTCGAAACAGCTGGACTCACCGTTAATGGCAGCACGCTTGCCATCAACCAGCACCAGAACACGCTGGTAACCCAGATTACGAATATCCGTGCAACTGACACCATCCGTACCGTTGGTCTGACTGTTCGTCGTTCCTTGCGAGCCGATCGAAGGCAGACGTTGCAGATAGTCACCAAGCGTGGTGGCTCCTGTCTGTTCGATCTGCTTGCTGCTTATGATCTGCACCGGATTGGCGTTCTGGTTGTTGGAGGTGCTCAGTGCAGATCCCGTCACAACCACCGTTTCCGCACGCCCGGTTTCAATGGAGTCAAGAGCGCGATTATGACGGTTCTGAGCTGTAAAGGCGGGGGCAGGTGCCCTCGCTGCCACGGTAGAAGGAGCTGTTGTAGCAGCCGTTACAGACGGTCCGGCTTCAGTTTTGCTGGCAGTTTTAGTCGCGCTCTTTTTAAGAACAGACGCACCGTGTGAGGACGCACGATGATGCGTACTGGTCGCAGTCTGGGCTTCTGCTTTCGCAGAGATTCCCAGCCCTGTTGCGAGGATGGAAGCGCACAAAAGCAGTTCCCTGCGTCGATAAGGAATCATAATGGGCTCACTGTCAGACGATATTTTTAAGCTCCTCAGAAGTAGTTTTCCATGCGGAACCTTGTCCATCCGAAAACAAGCATGGTTAATAGTATCAAAAAATGCTGTTGCATAACTGCCATATAGAAGTTACAATAATATACATTTGATTTCTTCTCTGTTATTAATGAGAATTAAAGACATAAAACAATTTTATACAGAAATAATATTAACAATTCGAGATTTTATTGGTTTTTATCGAGAAATGGTTCGCAATCTAAAAATGTAGAAGACCGGAGTTAAGAGGAAACCTCTTAGGTCCTGAGTGATACATTTTCTGACATCGGGATCATCCACGCCGCAGTCCATGAGAGCGCCAATATGGCCTCTAATGTCTCAGTGAACTGGCACGCTGCCTTCCCGTTATGCCTGATTTCACCTTTGGCCAGGGATTTGTTGCAAGCGCAATACTCGCGGCCGAAGGCATAAAAGTCAGGGAAGAGTGTTCAGACCATATCGAAAGCAGATCGCAGAAATCGATCACGACGACACGGAATGCAATGATGGCGCCCCAGCAGGAATGCCTGAACCTCTGTCTGCAAGCGTGCTGAACTGTTGGGACGGGAACGCAAACGCATCTGGACGTCAACAGGATCACCCACAGAAAAGCGCACCTTCGATCGGAACTACCCGGAGAGCGGCCATCCACTGGCATACACGCATAGGCTGACGCGACCTTCGCCTGCCAGATCAGGGCCCGTCAGAAGAATGGGGAGATAAGGCACATTATTGCCATATAATTCCGGCACCGTCCTCACGCGGTAGCAGTCACAGATTCAATCCCTGTCGCGCCCACCATCACGGTCCTGCAAGCGCCATTCGTCCATGAAATGAAAAGAATGCCTGCACACGCTTTGCGTGCCCTTGTCACGACACCAGAAAACCATAGGACGCATACAGTTATCGCGTTATGAAGATGCAACCGCCTTTTTCAGAAAGTTGATCATGCATTTCCTGACGCCCTCAACTCTGACCTTCCCGCACACTACATGAATCCCTTTTCCCCCAGAAAAAGGATAACAGTGCCTTCATTTGCCGTCATGACAGGTGGAACGGGTGGAATTGGGTGTGAAATCGCAGGACTCCTGCTGGAGCAGGGGTGGGATGTCCTTCTGCTAACGCGCCAGCCCCGCAAGGCGGAAGAACAGATTTCCAGCAGCAAAGGGCAATTTGAAGCTGTTTTCTGTGATTTGACAGAACCATCGAATCTTCAGTCTGTCGGCACTGCAATCCGGGACAGAAATCGGCCCATCGGGCTTCTAATTCATTGCGCAGGGAAAATACAGCCTGAAGCAACCAAGGATATCACGCAGCATAGTCTTGAAGAACAGATGGCCATTAATCTGACGTCACCAATCCTCATGACCAGTCAACTGCTCCCCGCATTATCTCCCAATGGACATATCATGTTCATCAACTCCATTGCCGGTGTGATGCCCTTGCAGGGAAGCTCGGTATATAGTGCTACGAAATTTGGTCTCAGAGGCTTTGCCCGTTCGCTGGCTCTTGAATTCCGCCCCAGGACACTGAGGGTTTCCTCAATCTTTCTTGCGGCTGTTGATACCCGGATGCTTGAGCAGGAAACACAAGACGGAGGATCTGTCCTGAATTTCGTCAATCAACCCCTGTCGGCCCAATATGTGGCCAGAATGATTATCCGGACCAGCAAAGGGGCAGGACGTGAAATCTTCCTACCCAGGATAGACGGCATTTTTGCCCATGCCTGTCTGATCATGCCGTGGCTGCTGCACATCACGACGCCACTTCTCGAAAAAGTCGGACAAATCGGTTTGCGACGTTTCCTGAAACAGAAAGCCGCCGCTTCTTTCGTCGCACACAAAGAATAGCCCGCCACTGATTCGGTCCGAAGCAGAAGTATAGACTTCGCTCGATCATTTTTGGGATAAACGTTACCATTAGACAAATACCGCAATCAAAGAATGCGTGTCGTTAACAAATCAAAAACACCACAGGTTTTATCGAAAAAAAAAGAGTTTAATGATTTATTGACGAAAAAACAGAAGTCTTTTACGCATCTGTTCCTGTTTTACACTTTCGGAAGGCTGTAACGTGCCTAGTGTGACGTTGACTGATTTTCTGCAAGTGACCCAATGGTCTCCTGACCAGCTTGCACAGCAGATTGGGCGTACAACCGATGACATCCTGTGGTGGGCTCACCATCACGAGGAACTGCCCCAGCAGCTTCAGAACTGGATGACGCGGGTCGTAACGGCATTCCAGACAAAACCTCCGTCACTGGGGTACGCTCTGGAACGTCCATCAAGCTGTTCATTCAACGACGATCCTTCCATGACCGTCGTCTGCAATGTCTGTGGTCTGGCGCCACGCTGCCGTCAGGGCATTTATACGAAAAACTGATAAAGCCGCCTAAACCCTTGTGTGCAACCGCAAGGAAAGGCGCTCAGCCGCCTTCCGGAATGCCTGAAAGAAATGCCGGTGGATGGAAACCTGGCCACCGGCCATGCCAATAAAGCCTTCCACCATTCCATTCTGAAGCAGACCTTCGGAATGAACCAGCATGCCGTCAGGATCTTCCATGCTGCCTGAGGAAGGCGCATCACTTTCCTCCCGCGTGCGCAGATCCTGTTTCAGGACATCGCGCCAGTACGCCTCGACCTTTTCGGAATAAAGACGCCCGTCCACGGTGTAGGCTTCCATCGGCTTGCCCAGGCCCATCATATAGCCGATTTCTACAGCCGTTCCCGGATCCATCTCCGGGGAACGGCGGAACGGGTCGATACAAAACAGACCGGCAGCACAGCGATCCATCAGATCACGATCTGCACGAACAAACGCAAGAATGGTTTCGCGACCAGGCGGCAGGAGGCGCGCCTCGGCCTGACCGTCAAAGGGCGCAACGCCATCCAGGCCATACTCTGCACAGATCGATTTAAGTTGTGCGAAAAGGGTGAGGGCTTCCGGACGGAACACCAGATCGCCCGCCAGATAAACTGGAACAAGATTTTCTGACATAGATCCAAGCCTCTACACGGTCTCCGACCATGAAGAAAGCCTGATAAGACAGACCCATTCAATGGGTGAACGGACAACTGCCCGAGAACCTGAATTTCATATTTTCTTTGGAATCGCGCTGGCGGAGGGGATGTCCGCCTAACCACAGGTTCAGACTGTATCCTCAAAACCCGTAAGTAACTGTATAATATGGAATTATTATAGGACCTATCCCTGAATGTGTCAGATTGACCCGCTTGAGCCCATGTTTTAAGAGGGGTTTAAAGGCGGGTATAAGAGCACTATGAGCAGACTAGCCCCTAATCAACTGACGGCTCGCAGGGTCGAGACATGGAAGTCTGGCAACCTTTGCGATGGTGGGGGCCTGTGGCTGATTGCAACCCCCACATCACGCGGCTGGACATTCCGGTTCACAAGCCCCGTAACCGGCAAGCGTAGAGAGATGGGCCTAGGTTCTGCCTATGACGTTCCTCTTGCGACAGCGAGGCAACGCGCCAGTGAGGCCCGCTTGTTGCTTGCAGAGAAGATAGACCCACTCGACCGCAAACAGGAAATCGACAAGGCCCGTAAGCTGGAACAGGCGTTAACCCTGACGTTCGAACAGGTCGCCCGGCGCTTCATCACGGAACAAGCATCAGGTTGGAAAGACAAGAAGGCCGAACCGATATGGCGGCGTTCTCTCGAGCAGCATGTGTTCCCAGTTTTCGGTGACAGGCCGGTGAGCAGGGTATCCACAGAGGACGTGCTGAACGCCCTACGTCCAATATGGGATAGCAAGACAGAAACAGCCTCACGGCTTCGGTCCCGCGTTGAACGTATCTTAGGGTACGCCAAGGCTCATGGCTGGTGCGAGGGCGAAAACGCCGCCCGATGGCGCGGGCATCTGGATGCTATTCTCCCACCGCCGAGCAAAGTGGCGAAGGTCGAGCATCATGCGGCGGTTGAGCGCAAGGATATCGGCAAGGTAATGGCTTCTCTTGCGGCATCCGATGGACTCGCAGCCAAGGCAGTCCGTTTTGTCTGTCTCACGGCAACACGCTCCGGCGAAGTGAGGGCCGCAACATGGAATGAAATCGACCTGCAATCGAAGGTCTGGACCATTCCCGCCGAGCGTATGAAGGCGGGAAGGGAACACCGTGTTCCCCTTACCGATAGCGCACTGGCGATCTTAGAAGCCGTCACAACCCTACGCGACCCTGAAAATGGTGATCTGGTATTCCCCGGTCAGAAGGCGGGCAAACCACTCTCGGACGTGGCGCTATCCAAAGCCTTGCATCATGCGGCAGGGACAAAAGGTGTCACGGTCCACGGCTTACGCTCGACATTCAGGGATTGGGCCGCAGAGGAAACACACTACCCGCGTGAGGTTGCCGAAATGGCTTTAGCCCACGCCATTGGGGACAAGGTAGAAGCCGCTTATCGGCGGGGCGATCTGTTCGAAAAGCGGCGGCAGATGATGAAAGAATGGGAGAGAGCCTCTAGCGGGTTATGCCACACAGAGCATCAAGCGGGTTAATATATCGCGTAATCCCCACCTTATCATCGACCCACTTGTCTAGGTCGTGTTGACAAAAGGTCTATACGATCATCCTGAGATCTGATTCACTGGTTGCTTCTACGAAGGCGATAAGGTGAAGCGGGGATGGCACGAGGGGATCTGACGGAT
>NZ_JABCQF010000007.1 GCF_015244705.1 Gluconobacter potus | reverse complement strand
ATCCCCAATCCACGCCTCCATGAACTTCTGCCCTGGCACTGGAAAGCCCACCAGCAGGTCCACAATACCATCGCCGCCTGAATACGCCCGCGTCTCTCGCCGGATGATTACTTGCTGTCGAACATAAAAATAACCTCTTTGCGACAACCCGGCGGCTGCCTCAGTTTATCGACAGGATGCGTGCACAGTTACGGCTGTCTCCCCTGGAACAGTCGCAATCTGTTCGAAACGCAAGTGACCTGATTGCCCAAACTGACGACATTGAGGAGTTCGAGGCATCTGTGCCAAAAATTCGTGAATTGCTGACGATTGAACAGGAGCTTTACGACCTCGTCGCACGCGAGGAAGAGCGCTAGCTGCTTTGCCCATTGGCGCGTTGCGGACTTTTAACGTCATCTCTGAGCGGATGTTTTTGCAGGAAATTCCCTTGTACTAAGGGCAGTAGTTCGAGTATGATCGAATAATGCCAGCAGCCCTGAAATCCCGCGCCGGACTCGGCGAAACGATCCGCCAGTTTTCGACGCCGAAGACGGTCCGAAAAACGGCATTCCTTCCAGCGAAGGCAGAGGATAATTCCCCAACGCCGGAGCGGATGGCGAAGGGGGATTTTGAGTGGCAGGGCAAGAAGCGGGTGAAGCTGAATACCGTCAACGCCCTTCACATGGCTGGCGATATTGACGGGTCAGCAGTCACGGCAGCGAAATGGTGGATCTGCGATTATGTGTTTGCAAACCACGGATATCTCGACATTCTGAACGATGTTCTGCCTTCGGATTATGTGAAGGGCGATGTCCATACGTTCGCTGTTTCCCGCGGAAATGCTGCTGAACGGATTGGTATGATCCGCGATCGGCTTGGGCTTTGTGCTCATGTTCGGCTGGAAATGATGCTCGCACGGGAACTGTCGTTCTCGGCCATGGCGGAAGCTCTGGTGCCAGCCAAGGGCACGCAGGGGCGTAAGGTCGTCTCTGCCCAGTGCGCGCTGGTGCTTGAGCAGCTCTGCGATGCGTACACCCAGGTGCGCCGGGAGATCCGGGACAGGATCGAGCGGAACAAAGCGCTTGTACTTGGCCCCAGCGGCTGATACGGTTGGACAACACTGAAGAATTGCGCCCATAGCGCCAATTTTATTCCGGACAATCAGCGATGGCCGCAACCACAATCACAGTCGGTGATGTGGTGAAATGGCGCGGGTCGCTTCATGTGATTGCGGAAATACAATCAGGCAGCGCAGCACTGTGTCCCGTTCTCCCGACGCGAACCGTCAGGCATCGGGCCGATATCCTGATCGGGTTTCCCGACACCCTGCATCTCGGCCTGGTCGATGGCGCACTGATCCGGTGCAAACCCTTCGTGTTCCACAATGCCTGCAACCTGACGAAAGACGGCTCGCTCTCCCCTGCCCTTCTTTGCCGCATGCGGCGCGCGATTGAACGCGAAATGGATGCGAGGCGCGTCGAAGCAGGCGTGGCCAAGTATCTGGTGCGGTAGTCATGGCGAGAAAGAAGGCGGAAGTTATTCCGGCTCGTCCCAAAAGAGCGCCGCCTACTCCCATCACTCCCGAAGTCTGGGATGATGTTCTGGATCTGATAGAGCAAGGCCACACGATACGCGATATCTCCGCCATGGCTCACATGCCGGACTGGACGACGATCCGGCGATACATCAGGGCTGATGCCGAACGCAGCACACAATACGCCCGCGCGCGCGAGGTCGCTGCCGATGCTTATGAGGCAGAAATCCTGAGCGAGGCACAATCGGCAGATCCTGTGACGGCTGCCGCTGCCCGTGTCAAAATTGATGCGCTCAAGTGGGTGATGAGTAAGCGGGCGCCCAAGGTCTATGGCGACAAGATCACGCAGGAACACACCGGCACTGACGGCGGCCCAATAGAGATAAAGGGCGGCGGTATTTCCGCTCTACTGGCGGCGGCAAATGGCCCTAACGAAAGCGGATCTGACTGACTACGCCAAACTGCGTGGTATCTGGCGGAAAGACCCGGTCCTGTATGCGCAGCAGCGTCTGGGGCTGAACCCAACAGCACAACAGCGGCAGCTTCTTGATGCTATTGCCCCGGCGGGCGCCAAAGTGTCCGTCCGTGCAGGGCATGGCGTCGGCAAATCCGGCGCAACGTCAGCAACGATCCTCTGGCACCTTGAGTGCTATGAGTATTGCCGCATCCCGTGCACGGCGCCCACCGCGTCACAGCTCTACAACGTCCTCTGGGCTGAACTGTCCAAGTGGATGCGCCGTTCAGATGAGCAGTCGAAGACGATGGGACTTCCGTCTGAGCTGTTGCTGTCTAACCTGTTCGACAAGACGCAGGACCGGCTGGCAGATAAGGGCAACCCGTCCGAATGGTATGCCGTGGCCCGCACAAGCCGGCGTGAGGCTCCTGATGCACTTCAGGGTTTCCATGCCTCGGATGTGCAGATCACTGACGACAATAAGGCTGTAGAGCGTTCTTCATCAGGCGGCTCCATCCTGTTCGTGATCGAAGAAGCCTCTGGCGTGCCAGATGAGATTTTCGAAGTAGCAGAAGGCGCGCTGTCATCGCATGGCGCCCGGCTGTTGATGGTCGGTAACCCGACAAAGAACAGCGGTTTCTTTGCCCGGTCGCAGAAACAGGATCGCGCGCTCTACACGGCGTTGCACTTCTCGTGCTCTGACAGCCCGTTGGTGGATGACACCTATCGGAAGAATTTGGTTCGGAAGTACGGCGAGGGATCGAACGTTGTCCGTGTCCGCGCAGATGGGGAATTCCCGAAGCAGGACGACGATGTTCTGATCCCGCTGGAACTAACGGAAGCCGCTCTGGAACGCAAAGACGGCGAGCGCAACGGCCCGCGCCGCCTCGGGGTGGATGTGGCGCGCTTCGGTGATGACCGCACCACTTTCGTTCTCAGGGCCGGGGACGTCATCGAACAGGTCGAGGTCCGGTCCAAACAGGACACCATGACCACGGCGGGAATGGCCGCGCAGTTTTTCCGCCAGTGGAGCGCAGATGAAATCTATGTAGACGTGGTCGGCATCGGCGCTGGTGTAGCGGACCGACTGCGGGAGCAGAATTTCCCGGTGACAGACGTCAACGTGGCAGAAAAGGCTCCTGAGAACCTGGACCCGAAGGATGCGGTTCCAGCCAAGCTGCGCGATTACCTCTGGCTTGAAATGGCCGAATGGATGAAGGGAACGCCTGCTTTCATGGCCCCCCAAGAGGAAAACGCGGAAGACCTCGCCGGGGAACTGTCCACGGTCCGTTATGGGTTGGACAGCTCCGGCCGCATGGTAGTCGAGAGCAAGGACGCGATGAAAAAACGTGGCGTGCGGTCGCCTGATCTGGCCGATGCGCTGGGGGTGACGTTTGCGCCAGAAAAACGAAAACCAATGATTTTCACGACAACAGACCTATCCATGATCTAGGGCCGCCATGTTTTTTCGCAAGAAGCCACCCCTGCCGCGCGAACCTCGCAAAGAGCCGGTTCTGGGGAGCGCGCGAAAAACGGTCCTGACGATTACCGAGGATGATGCGAGGGAAATAGACCGGGCAACACGTCTCCGCCCTCAGCCGCGTACGTTCACGCCGTACAAGCCGATAGCAGGCGTGGTGAGAGACGGTGCGCCTATGGCAATGGACGCCGCGCCTCAGGTGAACCTGTCGGCTGCGATGAACAACATGGTCGCCGAAGGTGTGGCGTTCATGGGCTATCCGCGCCTGGCGGAAATGGCCCAGCGCGTCGAATATCGGCACATCGCCACGGTTCTCGCGGAAGAGGCGACGCGGGAATGGATCGGGTTCCGTAGCGGCGGAGACGGCGACAAGAAGGATCGGATCGCGGCTCTTGAGAAAGAGTTCACCCGGCTTAATGTCCGGGACAAGTTCCAGCGCCTGTCAGAGTTGGATAGCTATTTCGGCCTCGGGCAGCTCTTCATTGATACGGGCATCCCGTCGCTTGACGCAGATCTTGCCACTCCCCTGCTGCTGACGCCTGAAACGCTTCAGGTCGGCGGCCTCAAAGACCTCGTCGTGATTGAGCCCGTCTGGGTCAGTCCGAACGAATACAATTCGACCAAGCCGTTACAGGCTGACTTCTACAAACCCTCCCGCTGGTGGGTGATGGGCTCTGAAGTCCACTCGACGCGCCTGCTCAGGTTCGTGTCGCGCGAACCCGGGCAGATGCTGCTGCCGTCCTACAACTTCGGTGGCCTGCCGCTGATCCAGCTTGCCAAGCCGTATGTGGACAACTGGGTCCGCACCCGGCAGTCCGTGTCCGACCTCATCAACGGCTGCTCGATCGTCAATCTCAAGACGGACATGGCAGCAACGTTTAGTAATTCCGGGATTACCGGCCTGATCGGGCGCATCCAATCGTTCATCAGGTTCAGGGACAATCGCGGCGTCTTCCTGACCGACAAGGAAACGGAAGAACTCCAGAACCAGGCACTGGAACAGATCTGCGTTGTCGCTCAGATGCCGCTGGTGAAGTTCTCGGGCATCTCTCCGTCTGGTCTCAACGCCTCATCCGAAGGTGAGATCCGGGTCTGGTACGACCGCGTGACGGCATATCAGGAGGCCTTCTTCCGGCCGAACCTGACGCCCGTCATGCACGCCTGCATGCTGAACCTCTGGGGCGAGATCGACCACGACATCGAGTTCTTCTTCGTTCCGCTCTGGCAGATGGACGCGGCTGCGAAGGCAGCGGTTGCAAAGACCAACGCTGACACGCGGGCCGTCTATGTGGAGATTGGCGCTGCGGATCAGGACGAGGTCCGCAAGGCCCTCGCCAACGACGAAGATAGCCCGTTCTCTGGCGTCGATATGTCTGGCCCCGGATACCCTCCCCTTGAAGAGGAAGAAGGCGGCGGGGGTTCGGTGACTGGTGGCGTGCAGACACTCGGTAATCCTGCCGCGCATTTGGATGACGAAGAGGCGTAACGCATGGCCCGGCGCCCGAAGACGCTGCGCCCGATCCGGCCCAACGCCGGGGTAGAGGCGAAATATCAGCGGGCGCTGGACAATCTCCTTTCCGAGATGGACAAGAGCCTGCGCTACTGGATCACGGCGGAGTATCGTAAGGCGCTTCCTAAGATCACGCAGGACGCGGCGGCGGGAATGGCGATGGATGCCTCTATCGCTTCCATGCTCCAGTCTCTCATGAACCGGCTGACGAAGCGGTGGCGCAAGAAGTTTGACGACACCGCCAAGGATCTTGCATCCCGCACGGTGTCGAGCGTTGATCGGAACTCGACCGCCTCCATGCAGAAGGCGCTCAAAGACGCGGGCATGGCGATCCGGTTCAAGCCGACCGCCAGCGTCAGGCAGGCCATGCAGTTGGCGGTCAATGAGAACGTCATGCTCATCAAGAGCATTGCCGAGCAGCACCTGACCGACGTGGGCCAGATGGTCATGCGCTCTGCCATGCGGGGCGGAGATCTGAAGGAACTCACGGACGGTCTGACCCAGCGTTTTGGCATCACCCGGCGACGGGCGGCGAACATCGCCCGCGATCAGAACTCGAAAATCACCACGGCTATCAACCGGCAACGGCAGATGGATATGGGTCTGTTCGAAGCGGAGTGGATGCACTCGGGCGGCGGAAAGGAACCTCGCCCGAAGCATGTGGCCGCTGGCCGTTCCCGACTGCGGTTTGATATCCGGGAGGGCGTAGACGTTGACGGGGATGGCCGGAAGATCTTGCCCGGGCAGGACATAAATTGCCGCTGCACGTGGCGCATGATTTTACCCGGATTTAACGACTGATCTGCCCCGGATCACCAAGACAAGCCCCGCCGTCGAGCGGGGTTTTTTATTGAGGTACGCATGACATGGCCGAGCTGAAGATAGCGCTAGACAAGAGCGTCCGGCGACTGGATCAGGACGGGCATCTCTTCGTTGAGACCTGCATCCTGAGCGCGGCCATTGTCTCGCCGTATCTAGGCCGGGAGATCCCGGACGCAGAAAAGCTCGGGCTTGAGCCGGACACGGTCTATCAGGTCTACCGTGACGCCGATGCCCTCAGAGCGGCGGCCGCTTCCTTCGCCGGGAAACCGGTCCTGAGTGAGCATAAGCCGGTTTCCGCCAACGACCACCCATACATGATTACTGTGGGTGCGGTCGGCGATAACATCCAGTTCAAGGATCCTGACCTGATCGGGTCCTTCTCGGTTTGGGAAAAGCAGGCCATCGCCGACATCGAGAGTGGAGTGAAGCGCTCCGTCTCTGCCGGGTACCGATACCGCGCTGTTCCCGAAACAGGGACGGTGGGCGGCGAGGCCTACACCCTGAAGATGGTGGACATCCAGTTCAATCACCTTGCCCTGGTCAGTACGCCTCGCGTCCCCAATGCCGTCATCGGCGACGATGGCTCGCAAGTTTACAACGCCCCCAACGTGGAAAGACAAGATAACATGCCGAAGAACAACCGCGCCACGCGGCGTGCGGCCCTGTCCAAGCTGCGCCCGTACCTTGCGCAGGGCGCCGATATCGAAGCCGTGAAGAAGGCTCTCGACTGCGACGACACGACGCGCGACTCTGCCGTTGATACCCTCCGCGACCTGCTTGGCGGCCGCGTGCCGGATGAGATCATGGACCAGGTTCTGGCCCTGTTCGAGAACATGGGCAGCGAAGGCGCAGAGAACGTTGACGCCGAAGTCGCTGATGAGCAGACGGACGACGAGCGCCGGGCCAAGCTGAAGGCCGCTGGCCTGTCGGACGATGAAGTCGAGAAGTGCATGGGCGCCTTGTCCGTCACTGGCGAAGACGAAGAGGTGGACGAAGCCGCCCGGGAACGCGAAGCCGAAGCCACCCGCAAGGCGGACGAAGAGCGCAAACGCAAGGAAGACGCCGACCGTGAGCGCGAGGCCGCTGGCGCCCGCAAGGCTGATGAAGAGCGCCGGGCCGAAGACAAGAAGGCCATGGATGCTTCCATCGAAGCTGCAGTCGCCCGCGCCAAGGCCGAGACGATGACCAGCATGAAGGATCTCGCCAAGGCCCAGTCCGAGGTGAAGCCTTTCGTCGGCAACGTCACGATGGACAGCGCTGAGGGCGTCTACCGCTTCACGCTGCGCCAGCTTGGCTACGACCTGACCGGCATCCCCGGTTCGGCATACGGCGCCATGTTTCACCAGCACGCCAAGCAGTCGGCCAAGGCATCCGCTCCGGCCCCGATGGCAGCCGATAGCGCCTCCGGCGTGGACTTCTTCAAGAAGTTTCCCGGCCTCGCAGCAGTTCAGATCAAGGGCTAACCCATGACCTTTCAGACACGAGTCAACGTCGAGCCGGCCATTGGCGTGCCGGGCGACTTCGCTTCCGCCAACCCGACCGCCAACGTCCTCGCCGGTGAAGGCGCGCTTGTCGCCGGTGCGGCTGGCGTCACCATTGCCGCCTTCGCGTGGATCCAGGCCGACGGCCAGACCGTCCTGAACGCTCCGGCATCCGGCAACACGGCCGCCCCGGACGGCTTTGTTCACCGCGAACTGCAGGCTCTTATCGCCAATCTGTACGATGAGACGTCCATGGTCATCCCGGGCGGATACATGGTGTCCCTGTTTGCCGCCGGTGATTTCTACGCAGTCAGCAGCACGGCTGCCACGCGTGGGCAGAAAGTGTTCGCCTCTACGACTGACGGCAGCGTCAGCACAGGCGCTGCGGGGGCAACCATCGCCGGGGCCGTTGAGACGCCGTTCTATGTCGCTTCCACCGGGGCGGCAGGCGAAACCATCAAGATCAGCACATGGGACCATCGCTAATGCCCTTCGATACCGAATTTGACATCCTCCGGGATCGCGGCTTCGTCATGCCGGAGGGCGCTGGCCTTCTGGCGAGCGACGACGTTCTCCGTACCGACGCCATGGCCCTCGCTGCCATGGCCGGTGACGCGGCCCCCGTCCTGTCCACCTCGCCGAATGGTGGCATCCCTGCTTTCATGGCAACCTACGTCGATCCCAAGCTGATCGAAGTGGCGTTCTTCCCGATGCGCGGCGCCGAACTGAACGGCGAGGTGAAGAAGGGCGACTGGACCACGCCGACGGCCATCTTCCCGATGATCGAGAGCACCGGTCAGGTCTCCAGCTACGGCGACTGGAACAACAACGGGACGTTCGGCCTCAACCCGTCCTTCCCGGACCGGCAGTCCTATCACTACCAGGGCATTGCCCAGTGGGGCGAACGCCAGATCGAGATGGCGGGGAAGGCCCGTCTCCAGTGGGTCGCCGGTCTGCGCCGCTCCGCCGTTCTGAAGCTGAACAAGTTCCAGAACAAGAGCTACTTCTATGGCATCGCCGGTCTCCGCAACTACGGATACCTGAACGATCCGACGCTCTCCGCGTCCATTACCGCTTCCACGAAGACGGCTGGCGGCACGACGTGGACGACGGCCACGCCGGAAGAGGCAACGGACGACGTCATCACCCTGATCGGTGAGCTGCGAACCCAGTCCAGCGGTCTCGTTACCACTGAGTCCAAGATCACGATCGGCCTGTCGCCGACGCGCGCCGGTCTGCTGACGAAGCCAAACCAGTATGGCCTGTCCGCGATGGACCAGATCACGAAGCAGTATAAGAACCTGCGCTTCGTGGAGGCCGTCGAGTTCGGCGACGAAACCGGCATGACGGTTCAGTCCATGATTGCGATCGCGGACGAAATCGAAGGTCAGCCTGTCTCCGAGGCCGCGTTCACCGAGAAGTTCCGTACGCATCCGATCGTCACCGGCCTGTCAGGCTGGGAACAGAAGATGTCTCAGGGAACCTGGGGCGCAATCATCTACATGCCTCTGGGCGTAGCAACGATGGCGGGTATCTGATCCATGAGTGAAACCAAAACCACGACCAGCAATGCAGTCATGATCGGCTGCAAGATACCGAACGGCCTTGTTCTCCAGGTCGGCAGCCAGCGTTTCGTCCTCAAGGGGACGAACGTGAAGCCGGGCGCTCCGCATGTCGTCACCGGCGGCTATGGTCTTACGACCATCCCGGCTGACGTCTGGGCCGAGTGGTCGGGCAAGCATAAGGACAGCGTGTTCATCAAGAACAGCATCGTCTTCATGCAGACCACGGCGACGAAAGCCGAGGGACAGGCCAAGGAACAGGAAGGTGTCAAGACCGGCCTTGAGCCGCTGGACCCCGCCAAGCCTGCTCCGGGCGTGAAGCCCGTAGAGGCCTGATGTCATGGGCGTAGCGGTATTCGATTATGACGAATGGTCGCAGCGCTACCCCGCGTTGGCGGCTAACGTCGATCAGGATCTGGCTTCTCTCTATTTCATGGAAGGCGGCCTGCTCTATCTCGACAACACGGACGCCAGTGTCGTGCAGGACGTACCGACGCGAACGCTCCTGCTCTATCTCCTGACGGCCCATATCGCTACGCTCAACCTGCCCGTCAGTGCAGGCGGGAATGGCGCGGGGGTCGTCGGGCGCACATCTTCCGCGAGCCGGGGCTCTGTCTCCGTTTCTTTCGACATGGGGCCAACGACGGCTTCGTCAGCATGGTTTATGCAAACCCAGTACGGCGCAATGTTCTGGCAAGCCATGCTTCCATACCGGACGGCCCGGTACGTCAATGTTCCCTATGTCGAGCGGCAGACCTATCCCTGATGGCAAAGTCAATCATTCAGGGATCCGATCGGCTGCGGCAGACGTTGGCCGGTTATGGCAAGGGCGCGCAGGGGGGCATCCTCAAACGCCTCCTGAACACGCTCCTTCGCCGGACGGTCCGGCTGCCTAGTGTGGAGATCGGCTTCTTCCCGGACGCGGCCTATCCTGACGGCACCTATGTGGCGCAGGTGGCCTTCTGGGACGAATACGGGACACAACATGCCCCGCCCCGTCCCTTCATGCGCGCGACAATCGCCGCTCATCAAACTGAGTGGGGAAAGCTGATGGGCGCTGCCCTGAAGCAGTCGGGATATGATCTGGATAAAGCGCTGGATATCGTCGGGCGCATGATCTCGGATCAGGTGAAAGAACAGATCGTCAGCACCGATGGCCCCGCGAACTCGCCGGTCACCAACCTGCTCAAGCAGCGGTTCCCGACTGGCGAATACGGCGCAGGTGATTACTGGCAGGCACTCAAGGATGTAGCAGCGGGAGAGACTGCGCCTGATGGCAAGGTTCTTGTCTGGTCCGGACGTCTTCTGAACAGCGTCTCGTATGAGGTGAGCGATGATTAACCTCTTCGCCATCGCGGGCGCGGCCACTGGTGTGGTCAATCCCCAGATTGAGGCCGTTCTGAAGGTCTCGGATGGGGTAACGCACAACCCTGATTTCAGCACGACGCCCAGGATCATCGAGCTGGCGATGCAGATCGAGGTTCAGGCGCTTTCCTCGTCCGACCTTCAGCAGATCCAGAGCGTCAACCAGTCTTCCGACATGCGCGCCGTCTACATCATTGGTGGCATCAAAGGGCTGAACCGGCCGCTTCAATGCGGTGGCGACATCATCAATTTTTATGGCTCCGACTGGCTTGTCACGCAGTCTCTCGAAGAATGGGGAATGGGCGAATGGTCCAAAGTTGCGGTGACGCGCCAGACAACCCCAACGTAGCCACCTCCACTCTGCTGACTGCGCCAACGGACAGTCAGATTTACACGGCACTTGGGGAATGGCTGAAAACTGTTCTCCCTGCCGGAACAGACACCATGCAGGGGCAGCTGAACCAGACCGCCCAGCCCATTGGGCCCTACTGCATCATGTTCCTCATCGCGCGCCGGCGGCTGGCGACGAACTCATGCACCTACACGGCCACGGAACGGATTGTGGTCGAGCCCACCGAACTGACCATCCAGGTGTCAGTGTTCGGTAACGGGGCAGGCAACGCGCTCTCTGTGGTTCAGTCCCTGTGGCGTGATCTCTATGCCGCAGACTTCCTCACGGCGAATGGCGGCATACTCGCCCCGCTCTACTCGTCCGAGCCCCGCCAGATGCAGTTCGTCAACGGAGAGCGCCAGTACGAAGACGCCTGGTCCGTGGATCTAAAAGCACAGGTCAATTTCACCACGACGCTGCCTCAGCAGTCCGCCACGAAACTCATCGTTAAGTCTTTCGTGGCAAACCGTCCCACAATGCAGGAGTAACAGCCAGTGGCTGCCGGAATTCCTATTTCACAAGTCGTCTCTGTCACTCCCAGCGCTTTGGCCGCAGCCGGGGGCGTGGCGTTCATCAATGGCCTCATCATCACCCAGAACGTGGCCGTCGTTCCCGCAGGGACCGTGCTCGAGTACACGCTGGCATCTGATGTCGTCACGGCCTTCGGGGCGGCCTCGATCGAAGCCCAGATGGCAGCGATCTATTTCGCAGGCTTCGAGGGGGCAACGAACACGCCAAGCACGCTCTGCTTCGCGGGAATGGCCGCCCCGGCAGAGGGGGCGACCGCGGATTTTGCAACCTATCTGACGGACCTGATCGCGCTCACGCAGAACTTTGCCGGCTTCACGACCGTGTTCGAACCGGATCTGGCAGGCAAGCAGGCGATTGCCACCTGGGTTGGAACACAGGCGGACCGGTACTGGTATGTCGCCTGGGATACGGGCGCGCAGGACATCGACGGCACCACCGTCTTCTACAAGGATCCGCTCGACGCAGCCGCGGCTCTGGGCTGGATGGCCTCGCTGGATTACAGCGCAACGGATGGCCGCTACAATCTGTTCGGCCGTCAGTTCTCCTCCCTGACTGCGACGGTAAGCGACGGGACGACTGCGTCTACCCTCACGACCAACGGATATTCCTTCTACGGCCTGCATGCCAATGGCCTCGGACGTTTCACGTTCATGCGTGGCGGCAAGGTGTCGGGGCAGTTCCTCTGGGCTGACACTTACATCAACCAGGTCTGGCTGAACGCGTCTTTCCAGTCCGACATCCTGACCCTGCTCCTGAGTGCTGGTCAGATCCCCTACAACGTGCAGGGGGATGCGCTGATGTCCGCCGCCGTGCAGGACACGATCAATCAGGGGCTCGCGTTCGGGGCGATCCGTGCCGGGGTCACCCTTACCGCCGCACAGGCTCTTGAGGTCGACAACGCAGCCGGAATTTCGATCTCCGGCACGCTCCAGACGCGCGGCTGGTATTTCCAGCCCAACGTCTCAACCGCACCGGCTTCAAGCCGGGTGGCGCGAACCTCTCCGCCCTGCAAGTTCTGGTACACCGACGGCCAGAGCGTCCAGAGCATCAACCTTGCATCGATTGAGGTTCAGTAATGGCCACCAACATCATCACCTCGGCCAATGCCGTCTACACGCTGACGATCTCGTCCCTGTTTGATGCGCCGATCGTTCTGGAGAACTGGGGCTCGGACCGTGGATGGGAGCAGGAAGCTCTTGAGATGCTGGAATCCCAGATGTCCATCGACGCGCATCTGAATTTCGGCTGGGTGCCGCGCCCGGTCAGTCAGACCCTCACCTTCTCGGCCTCTTCCGCCTCTCTGGCCTATATGGAAGCGATCCTGGAAGAGCAGACCCTGACCAAGACGCCCGTCTCGCTCGGGGCAGAGCTGACCATTCCGGCCACCTCGCGCAAATACACTTTCACGAACGGCGCCATGATGACCGGCTCTGTGGCTCCGAATGGCGGGACGGTGCTTGAAGCCCGGGCTTTCACCTTTCTCTGGGGCCAGGTCTTCCCGGCAGGTATCTGATGAAAAGCATTGAATGGAGCCCCGCCTCTGGTGAGGACGCGGGCAAGAAGTTCGTCATCACGCGGATGCCGGCCTTCGCTGCGGACAAGTGGGCCCGGCATCTCTCCAAGGCGGTGATCCAGAGCACGAACAAGATGTCCGATGCCATGCTGGATCAGGCAGTCCGCAAGGCCATGGAAGAAGGCATCCTGGGCATTGCGTCCATGTCGATGACCATCTTCGCCAATGTGGACGATGAGGCCTGTGACAAGGCGTTCGATCAGCTTCTGCAATGCGTGAAGATCAAGCGCGGCCAATCGGAACTCGCATCCCCCCTGCTCGAAGCAGACATCTCGGATCCGCAGACCCTCACTGATCTTCGCTCGGAGGCGTTCAAGCTTCACGTGGTTTTTTTCAAGGCCGCGATCTTCCAGAGTTCCCCGCTCGCGGCGGCCCTGATCTCGGCAGTAGCCCCAGAAAAACAGCCGTCCCGGTAAACATGTCCCGGCTCGTGGCAGTCGTCATCGGGGAACGGATGGCGACCCTTCATGAGCTGATGACCATCTATGACAGCGAGGACATGCTCCTGATGTGGGAAGCCGCAATGGTCACGGCATACAACAAAAGCTAGGGCCATCATGGCGAACGTCATCGACAGTCTTGTCATTCAGCTTGGCCTTGACGGGCGGGGCGTCGCCAAAGGCGCGCAGCAGGCATCCAAGAGTCTGGACCAGGTCGAGCGCAGCGCCACCAGGACACAGAGCGCCCTCACCGAGAGCGGCAAGGGGGCGGCGGACGGGTTTTCCCGCGCCCGCACGGAAGCGCTTGCCCTGCTGGCCGTCTTCACGGGTGGCCGGACGCTCAAGGCCTTCACGTCAGAGATCACCCGCTCCAATGCCGAGCTCGGCTATATGGCGCAGCGGCTCGATATGGACCCGCACAAGCTGTATCAGATGCAGCGTGCAGTCATGGCCGTTGGTGGTTCCGCCCAGGAAGTCGGCGCCTCCTTTCAGGCCATGCAGGGGATGCTCGTCGATCCGGCGCAGGCCGGGAACCTGCAGCGCATCATGGGTCAGCTTGGCGTTCGGAATTATACAGACGCACACGGCCATATCCGGCAGGATATCCTTCAGCAGCTCAACCGCTCCACGCAGGGCATGGATCAGGGCGTCAAGAACACGCTTCTGTCCCAGCTTGGCATCGGGCCGGGCGAGATCAACCTGATCGATCAGACAACGGCTGCCTTCGACAAGCTCCAGAGCCAGTTCAAAAATGCCGGCCCGACACCCGACCAGATCCGGGACAGCCAGCAACTCCTGAAAGACTGGGTGGACCTGACCACCACGACGGAAGGGCTGGGCCGCGCGATCCTCGGCGACCTGACGCCGGCCATTGACGGCGTGGTGACGAAGATCACCGCCTGGGAGAAGGCGAACCCGGACCTTGCGAAGGAAGTCGCTGAGGTCACGCTCGGGATTGTTGGGATGGGAACGGCCGTCGGAGCGCTCGTCTCCGCCTTGGGCATCCTCTCCGCAAGTCGTGGGCTGCTTGCCCTCACCCGCCTCCCCGGTGCCCTGAGCAAGGGAAACCTGGTGGTCGCCGGAGCGGCAGCCTTGTGGGAGCCGACGGCAACTGGGGGTCCTGTAGAGAAATGGGCGCAAAAGCATCTGGGCGACACGGGCGCTGTCCGCTGGTTCTTCGGCGATCGGCAGAAGGGAGATGCACGGCAGGCCATGTCCATTCTGCAGGGCATGGGATACTCGCGCAATGCGGCTCTGGGCATCATCGGGAATATCGCACAGGAAAGCGGGTTCGATCCGACGCGCGTAGGCGACGGTGGGAAGGCCTTTGGCATCGGCCAGTGGCACGCCGATCGGGCAGATGCCATCAAGCGCCGGTTCGGCATCGATGTGCGGTCTGCAAACTTCGCCGACCAGGTTCGGGCTTATGGGCTGGAAATGCAATCCGGTGACGATGCAGGATCACGGTCCGCAGGCCGCATCCTGTCTTCTCCGAATATCTCGATCGCCGACGCTACCAGCGCAGTCCGTCAGTTCAATGAACGTCCTGCCAATCAAAACGGCATGGAAGACACCTACCGTTATGCGCTGGCTCAGCAGGCGGCAAGCGCAACGAGCGGCGCGGTGGCCGGCAACTCAACGCAGGTCCATGTGGGCGACATCCACATTCACACGGACACCAACAACCCTCAGCAACTCGCGCAGGACATTCACAATGAACTGCGCCGCACGCTCCCCCTCATTAACGCGCAAGGACAGACCTGATGGCTTTTGCGGATGTCACCCTGCCGTCCGTCTGGGATATCCCTGCTGCTGTCGGTGTGCCGGCTCTTCTGGGGCAGTCTATCGCGACCGGGGTGGATGCCACGGCGTCCACGGCCCTCGCCGGGATCGCTCAGAATTACCTCACCGCACAGGCCGCGAAGCAATGGGGCATATTCGGAAGCGGGAACACGCAGCTTCTCACGTCCGGACGAGTGATGGGGATCGAGTACGAGAACAGCTACACCGTGTCGGATGCCCCGCTCGAAGGGGGTGCCTTTGCCTCGTACAACAAGGTGAAGATGCCTTACTCGGCACGGGTCATCATGGTCTGCGATGGAACAGAGACCGGATCGGACGGGATCATCTCGGCGATCACGACCCTGATTCCCAATCTGACGGGAACGACAGGAAACCACGTCCGCTCTTCCTTCATCTCAACCCTTGAGGCCCTGGTCGCAGACACGAACCTCTATTCGGTGGTCACGCCCGAGTTCACGGCCACGAATGCCAATATCATTGGCTATCGCTGGCGCCGGGAAAGCAGCCAGGGCGTCACAATGCTGATGGCGGAAATTATGATCCGGCAGATCCGCAGCACAGGTACGGCAGCCTATACCAACACCTCGCAGCCGCAGGGGGCTCAGACTGTCCAGAACGGAACGGTCCAGACCACAACCCCTTCCCTGCCCGTGCAGACTTCTCTTCTGGGAGTCACGTTGTGACCGCCGTTCAGATCCCGCTCAATGCGACGGCGAGCCAGACGCTGAATGTGATCCTGAACCAGCAGCTTGTCCGGCTGGACGTCTATCAACGCTCGACCGGGCTCTATATGGACGTCTGGCTGAATGACACCCAGATCGTGGCGGGCGCCATCTGCCAGAACCTGAACCCTGTGGTGCATGCCGACTATCTGGGTCTGGGTGGAGACTTCGTGTTCGTGGACACCCAAGGCAGCGCCGACCCGACCTATGACGGGCTTGGCGACCGGTATGTACTGACTTTTGTGACGACCAGTTAGCTGCCGACCACATCCAGTACGGCTGCCCCAGACGGGAAGGCAGCAAGTGTTTAGGCTCGACGCAGCACCTCATTGATCCTGGTCTGCCAACCCGGTCCGGTGCTCTTGAACTTCTCAAGGACATCCTGATCGAGGCGAAGGGAGACTGAGCGCTTCGTGGCGGCCTTTTGCGGGCCACGAACACGCTTGGCCTTCGCCAAAGACGGGAGGACCATCGCTGCCGCCTTCATGGCCTGAAAGTCAGCCTCAGTAAGCTCCGGATTGTCGCTATCGAGTGCAATGCCCTGATTGATCCGGGCATCTTCCTCGTCAGTCGGCATGATGATGTTAGTCTTGCGAGACATAGAGCGATACCTCCCGTTTGTTGGCCTTCCGCAGGCTGATGATACGAACGGTCCGGGTTTCGATGCTGAACACCAGCACATGAAGACGGTCACCAATCGGGCCTAGCGCAACAAGACGCGGCTCGTTCGAAGACTGGCTTGCCCGGATGAAAGCCGCATCCCACTCGAAACCTTCAGCGCTCAGAAAATCAACATCGTGCTTCTCGATGTTGCTCAGGCGTTTGGCCTCGTCCCAATCGTATCTCATGGCTTATTGTATATACAGAAAAATTAATAACCTCAATCTGATTGTAGATACGATTTGAGAGGGAGTGGCATTTCACTCCCCCCTCGCCGGTGAAGTAAAGGAGGGTCAAACTTGGGGGGATGAGGCGTGAGAAAGCATGGAACCTATTTAGACATAAACTGCATCATGACACGTGTACGCAAGTCGTAGTCGATACTTCTTTCCATTGAACACGCCATTATTAGAGCGACTGCCCATCCTATAAATGTCCAACCAAATAATATATTTACCAGAACGACCGCAGCCATTTTATTAACGCCACGATTGAGAGCAATAGTTGTCGGAAGGAAATATATTCCAAAAGCAATAAGAGCTATTGATGCAATTATCACCCAATATATCGGATTTGTTTGATTATTATTGGCATGATATGACGAAGATATCGGATTGATTGTCTGCTTTGACGGCGCATGGTCTGTGTTGATCGGTGGCGTTATTTTTGGGTCTTGGGAGGCGGCGATTCCCTTACTTACTGCAGATCGCACCTGCTCTTCGTCCGTCGCGTTCTGAGGCGTTTGGTTCAATAGTACAGTAGCATCATCGTCCGACAAAAATCCATCGGCAGACGGACGTTTCGCCACGCGCTGCCATGTCTCGATTGCGGCGCGAGTGCTTTCTCCATAGACTCCATCGGCAATGCTTCCCGCGGGCAAATACCCAAGGTCAATCAGTTTTTGTTGAAGAATGCGATGCGTTAGGATTGGACGAGCTGCTTCCTCAGATGCGTCCCCGGTCAATCGACCGCGATATTTTTCCGTCAAAACATTCATGTTGCGAATATAACATGTCGGGTCTGCGGCGGGTGTGACTTCTGGAGAAGACGGATCCGGAGGTGCGATGCACTCCTTTAGAATTTCGTCGTCGGCAATTGCCTCTTTTTTCAGAGACTTCCATCCGTCTTTCCCGACTATTTGACGAAGCGCATAATATGCTTGATCAAACTCGAGTTCTGCCTTGGCGGCGTCGGAATTCTGGCACAGCATTACTGCAATACTGTCTGCGGGATTGACCCGTGAACAATCGAAATCTGGACTGTATGACTGCGCTGCAGCCCCACCTATCGTGCAAGCAACCATCCCAGTGCACAAGAATAATTCACGAAACATCTACCCCTCCATTCACACTCCGTAACATGCCGGAGTTTGGGACGAAGGGAAATGCCCGCTCCAACAATTCGGAGTCGGGTCAATCGTGGGGGCTACTGAGTTTATTCAGAAGGGCCAAGACAGCCCGCCTTTCATCTTGGCTCATGTTCCGGAAAGATTGAACTAAAGCCCGCTCACCATCCGTCAACTGGGGGCTTTCCTCAAGAGCGTGAGCCATTTTTGATAAATAAAGGCTCTCTTCTAGTCTCTGAGAAATCTCCGCATTCATCGAGCGTCCGAAAAATTGAGCAGACTCCTCAAGACGTGATTTCAGTTCATCCGTCACGCGGATGTGGAGCATTGGGTCGCCTCTAGCCATGTCGGTTTTTTTATATCACCGTGCTATTGACTGCAATCGTATCACGGTGATACTGCCGCAGAGGTAACACGGTGATAGGAGCTATGAGTAGACAAGACCCGCAAATCCACATCCGGCTTGAGCCAAGCGTGAAGGATTTCCTTAAGCGCAGTGCAAAGCAGCAGGAGCGCACAATCGGCGCTCACATATCGTTCTTGCTTCGGCAGGAAATGGAAAAAGAAAAGGCACCGGGAGCCCTAGGAAGCCAGCCCGATGCCTCAACCACCACCGTTTAAGGAGTTGGCCATGAGCCACGATAACATACGCGCGGCCACGATTTCCAGCGCTCCCACCATGTCTTCCCGGGAGATCGCGGAACTAACAGGTAAGCGTCATGACAACGTCGTCCGCGACATCGAAAAGATGCTGAAAGACGTTGGAGAGGGTCTCCTCAATTTTGAGGATACCTACCGAAACGAGCAGAATGGTCAGGAATACCGCTGCTACAATCTGACCCAAGACCTGACCTATAATCTCATTCTCGGCTACGACGCTGCGCGCCGCCTCAAGGTAGTTCGTCGCTGGATGGAGCTTGAGAAAGGAGCGGCCCTGACGCCCACTCCTTCCCGCAAGCGCAAACCCGCTTTCGACGTGGCTTACCGCCGCCTTCTCTCTGTGGCTTCCACTCTTCCCCACGTGGACGAGAACCAGCGTTGCCTGATGGCGGCTCGTGGAACCCATGAACTGACGGGCATCAATCCGCTGGAGCTTATGGGCGCAACATCCATCGCCGCGCCCGATGCTGAGAACTATCTGACGCCAACGCAGATCGGGGAAGAAATTGGCATGAGTGCGCGGTCGGTGAACCTGACACTGATCCACCAGGGATATCAGGTGAAAGTCGATAGCTCAGCCGTCGGTAGCTCCTACGAGCCGACCGAAAAGGGCAAGGAAGTCAGCCGCTTCTTTGATACGACCCGCCGCAATGGCAAGGGATCTCAGCAGCAGCTCAAGTGGTCGCCTCGGATGGTCTCTGTCCTACGCCCTTTCGCCAAGAAGCCGGAGCCGGTGTGTCATGAGCGCGCTGGCCACCAGGCAGGACGCACGCATCACAGGCGCGGTCATGGTGAATGGCGAAATGCTGTGCTTCGACGCAACAGACTATGATCTGGAGCCGGGGACGGAGGCTGTGGTGATCGGAACGAAAGGCGAAATCTATGTCTCGCCCATCGCCGAAAACCATCCGGAAGACAGGGCGCGGCTGGCCCGCATTCGCTGCGCTCTCATTCCGTATGTGTCTGGCTTTTACTCGCCCCGAGTGCCGGAATTTCTGCAAGTGAAGGTGCTTGGGCGGTACGTTCCCATGCCCATCCCTGCTTCGGGGGAAGTGGGAAAGAGTACAGTTCGGGCGCTAGAACCCGCCTGACTACGGAGCCGCCCTTCGGGGCGGCTTTATATCAAGCAATCAGTCAGGATACTGGTTCGATCCCTCGAACTTACCAGGTGAACCTTCAGGCGGTGGTGGCGGGCGGCAGCCGTCTGGCGGCGGTGGTGGTCTGCCATTACTGTCCATAGGCGGAGGTGGCGGTCGATTGCCGTCATTATCCATTCCCGGCGGTGGTCTGTGATCAAATCCGCCAGGAGGTGGCCCGCATCTGTGATGTGATTTTGCATCCCCACCCCGCTCACCTTGCTCGGTATCGTTGTACGACGGAGCTGCTGTGCTGAGAGTTGTATAGGTCTGCCCGTTATAAACGGTGGTGCCCTGAGCCCGGAGCGGCAAAGGCATGAGACCGGCAGCAAAAATGATCAGAGCTGTAGTTCTGGGGCTCATAAATATCTTCCCAAGGTAGGTCTCCTACCCTTGAGACGCGCACCCGAGAATTGCCAGTAAGGAATGGCAACGGCGTGTTTCCCGTCCCTGCACCCTGCCCTAATACCAGCCGCTCTTCGAAGCGGCTTTTTTATTACCAAAAAGGACCGCCCCGTGAGCAGCACCACAACCGTCACCGCCTCACGCCTCCCTCGCAGCTTCGCCAGAAAACAGATCGATGTCTCGTTTACGGTCCCGACGGGGGCGATTGGACCGGGCAGCACGGCGGACAAGGTGACACTCTCCGGGCTTCGTGTGCGTGCGACCGTGACCAATGCGGGGATGCTCACAGGCTCTCAGCTATCGCTGCGGGTCGAGGGGATGACCCTTGCCATGATGAACCGGCTTTCTGTCGTCATGGCCATGACGAACGTCAGCAATCAGACAAACACGCGATTTTCCGGGGCTCTTGTTGAGGTCCAGGCTGGTGATGCAGGCGGAACGCTCTCGACCATCTTCCTCGGAGATATCGCGGAAGCCTTCGTAGACTTCTCCGGCGCGCCTTCTGTCGCATTTCAGGTTCTGGCCTATGACACCTTGCCGCTCAAGGTCACAACGGCCATTCCAACGTCGTATGGCACGCCAACCCCTGCCGCGACGATCTTCAGTGAACTGGCTGCCAAGGCAGGACTGACCTTTGCCAATCATGGCGTCAGTCAGACGATCAACTCCTTCTATGAAGCTGGTGATCTTATGAAACAGATCGACAAGCTCGCACGCAGCATTCACGCCGTTTACCGGGTCGATACCGTAACCAAGGCCCTGCATGCATGGGGCCGCTCCAGCGATGGGACGCAGGAAAAGACTACGGTCAAGCTCAGCAAATCCACGGGGCTGGTCGGATATGCGGCCTATAATCAGAACGGCATCAATGTGACGTCCTTCTTCAATCCGGCCCTTCAATACATGATCCCGTTCCAGCTCGTGAGCGAGTATCTCCCCGAGGGATGGACCAACAATCAGATGGGGCAGAGCATCCCGCAGATGCCGTCTTCAGGCCTGTGGAAGCCGACGCTCATCACACATGATCTGGCCTCTGAACTCCCGAATGGCCCGTGGTTCACCCAGATGACCGCCATCCGGGCGGACGTCCCTCAAGTGAAAGCATACTGATGTCCGAATCAAGCTCTTCTTTCGTCGGCATCACGCAGGGCAACACGAACAGCAGTGCCATCGACGCGGCCGTCCGGCGCAATCTGACCGATCTCGGCACGAACGTTCTGGTCCAAGTATCCGCCGTGCACGCCGGTGATGGCATTGTTGGCACCGTGGACGTCACGCCCATGGTCCATCAGCAGACGAGCGACGGTACAGCCGTTCCGCACGGTACGATCTATGGCGTCCCATACCTTCGCATTCAGGGTGGGGCATGCGCCGTCATCGTTGACCCGGTGGCAGGCGACATTGGCTACATCATCATCTCAGGTCGGGACCAGTCGAACGTGGTGGCAACCCGCGCGCCCGCCCTTCCCGGCAGCTTCCGTCAGCACTCCATGGCCGATTGCGTCTATGTGGGCGGATTCCTGAACGACGCTCCTGAGCATTATGTCCAGATCACCACGGATGGCGTCCGGATCATCACGACAGGCAAGGTCACAGTGCAGGCGTCAGAGATGGATGTGAACTGCGACCTGAAGGTCTCGGGCACCATCACCGCAACCGGCGATGTGCAGGCGGGGGCTGTTTCTCTCGAAAGCCACGTTCACGGCGGTGTACAGAGCGGCGGAAGCAAGACGAGCGCCCCGGAATAGCCTTGTACTTGTCCCCAGAACGAACTACTGTCCAGATAAATCCCCAGACGAGCGCGTTGCGCGGGATACTCCATGAAATCGCTATTGCTCGACCGGACGACATGGGACCTGTCCCTTGATGCGAACCGTGATCTCGCCGTCTGTACCGAGCCCTATTCCGTTCTTCAGGACGTAGCCACTGCCGTCCGGACATGGCTCGGAGAGTGCTGGTACGACACCAGCCTCGGCCTGCCTTTCGATAGCGGGATCTTCGATGGCTCTTCGTCCCTTCCCCTTCTTCGCGCTCAGGCTGAAAGCGCAGCAATGAGTGTTCCAGGTGTCGCGGCCGCGCAATGCGCCCTGATCGGACCGCGTGAAGACCGGTCTATCGGGGGCGCCATAGCCATCACCCTCACGACAGGAGAGACGCAGAGTGTCCAGTTCTGACGCCACAACGTCTGTCCCTGCTCCTTCCCTGACGGATGCAGGATATGTTGCCCCGGCCGAGACAGACATTCTGGCGGGCGTTCAGGCCGATATCGGAGCGGCACTTGGCGGGAACGTAAATCCGGCCCTCAATACGCCTCAGGGACAGCTCGCCACCAGCGAAACCGCCATCATCGGCGATTGCAACGACCAGCTTCTGGCCGTCTTCAATGGCATTGATCCGCGGAATGCGTCTGGCCGGATGCAGGACGCCATCGGCTATATCTATTTCATGGAGCGCCTGACCGGAGAAGACCGGGCGGCATTCGAGTATCGACGCCAGAACAGCGTCGGGGCCAACAGCACAGGCATGAACGCCTCTGTGCTTGGCAATCTGCTACTCGTTTCGGGAGTGACCGATGCGTATGTGGTGGACAACCCAACCGATGCCGAAACAGTCGTTGGCGGCGTAACCCTGCCCGCCAATTCGCTCTATTGCTGCGTTGCCGGAAGCGCGACGGCAACAGCCATCGGTTATGCGATCTTTCAGAAAAAGTCGCCCGGCTGCAGCTATGCCGGGTCCACATCCGTCACGGTTCAGGATCCAGCGTCCGTCTATGGGGGAAACGGACCGACCTATACCGTCAAGTATGACGTGGCGATCGATACCCCGATCTATTTCTCTGTACAGATCACGAATTCTTCTGCAGTCCCCTCTGATGCCGTTTCGCAGGTACAGAGTGCTCTGATCGCGGCCTTCACGTCCGGTGAAGCCAATATCACGCCCCGTATCGGCAGCACCATTCTTGCGGGACGGTATTACTGCGCGGTCGGCGACCTCGGCTCCTGGGCGGCGGTGGAAGACATCACCATTGGCACGACAGCAGCAGCGGGCGAGTTGAAGGTTGCGCTGAATATCAACCAGTCTCCCTCTCTGGCTGCGGCGAATATCTCCGTGACTCTGGTGTGATATGCTGAATGTCGAAGCAACCATACAGGCCCAGTTCGCCAACAGCCCTTCCCTGGGTACGATCATCGAGGGCTTCAACCAGGCGATAGACCCCTCAGCCCTGATTGATGACTGGTATGAGAATGTCTGGAATCCCCAGACGGCGACAGGATGGGGCCTGGATGTCTGGGGCCGGATCGTCGGCGTCAGTCGGGTTCTGCAGATCTCAACAACTGATTATTTCGGCTTTTCGCAAGGAATGCCGGGGGCAGAGACGTTCGGGAGCGGCGCCTTTTACAACGGTGGGGCCGTCACTTCGAACTATATCCTGTCTGACGACGCTTTCCGACGTCTGATCTTTGCCAAGGCCGCTGCAAACATCTGGGACGGAACGATCTCCGCCCTGAACGCCATCCTGATGTCCCTCTTTGGGAACGAAGGCGTCTGTTATGTCGAAGACAATCAGAACATGACTATCACGCTCGTGTTCGAATTCGTCCCCTCGCCCGTGGATATTTCCATCATTGCGAGCGGCATTCTTCCACGACCATGCGGCGTGAAGATGAACTATATTTTCACTCCACCTGTCATCAAAGACACTGATTTTGGCGGGGATCTCCTCTGATGCAGTCTGCAAACTTCCCCACGAAAATTGCGGTTCCATTTGGTGCGTCCGCAACATCCGCCAATATCCGAACGATTCCAGTCACTGCTGCCGACGCAGTTTCAGCGTCCTTCAATCTTGGCTTCCCGCCCAACACCATGATCCCAACGGACGCAGGTGGCACACCACCTGACGGCCGGGACATGAACGGCATCCTCTTCATGACCACGGCTTTGCTGCAGCAGTATTGTGCTGGCATGGTCCCTCGGTTTGATGCAGCCTTTCAGACTGCTGTAGGGGGCTACCCCATCGGGTGTGTCATTCAGGATGCGACGACAGCGGGAAAATACTGGCGTTCGACAGCAGATGCCAACCTGACTGTCCCTGGAGCATCCGGGGCGTCATGGGTGGATTTCTTCTCCGGAGTTCAGAGTGGCCGGCTTCTTTCGGTCACCAATTATACCGCAAACACCACCTACACCCCTTCTGCTTCGGCCACGAAAATTCTCGTGGAGATGGTGGGCGCTGGTGGCGCGGCCGGGGGATGCCCGGCTGCTGCAGGGACGAATTATGCCTCCGTCAGCACAGCGGGAGCAGCCGGGGCGTTTATCCGTGCCCTGTTTGATCTGTCCAAGATCACTCTTTCAGCGGTTCCCCTGACGATCGGCGCGGGAGGCGTCGGAGCTGAGGGGGCGAGCGGTGGCACCGGCGGTAACACCCTGTTCGGCGGATGGCTTACTGCGGGAGGCGGATCAGGTGGAACTGCCGGAACGTCAACTGCTCCGAGCGCCGGTGGGTGGACATCCCAGTCCGGGGGTGGGGCCACAGTGGTCGCCGCAGCCACGGGCCTGACTGTTCTGGACGCAGTCCAGGGTGCGAACGGCATGAACAGCCTGCTCGTCCCGAACGGCTCCAATCCCGGCCTGCCTCTCCCGGCCCTGGGCGCAAACAGTCCTTTCGGGACGGGTGGCAACAACTCCGTCAATACGACGAGCACAGCGATCACCACCGATGCGCCCCGTGGATATGGTTCTGGCTCAGGGGCATCTGGAAGTCAGCTCGGCGCCACGACCGGGGGGACGGGCGCTTCGGGCCTGATCCGGATCTGGGAATATTCCTGATGCACACACCCTGCCGGCGCATCGTGCGTGCGGACGTGCCACCCGCATTCCGGGTTCGCGGGATCAACGCGCCGCTTCTGCTCTGCTGGCCCAATGCGGCATTGGGCTCAGGTGCGGATTATGGCGTTGATTTCTCAGGGCTGCTGGATCGTGGTGAGCGGATTGTCGCCGCCGAAGCGCAGTGCGACGGAGCATCGATCGCCTGGGTGAGCATGTTCGGTCCCGTCGTGGCGCTCTGGACCCAGTGGAGTGCCTCTGGTCCGCAGCAGGTCATGATCTCGGTCCGGACATCGTTCGACGTAACCCTGGATACCTCGGTTTCGATCGTGGTTCGTCCTGCGCCGTCCCTGATCACCCCGGCTGTTCCCGCCTATGCGCCCAACGCCTTTCTTCTCGGTGCGGCCATTGTGCCTGACGCCTCCGGAACCCCCCTGATCTTCGGGTAAGCCAATGCCACAACTCGCATCTGATCCAGCTCTCACGCAGACCAGCGTGCAGGCGACGGATCTGCTCGTCTTCCTTCGGCCCGTTACGGATGTCCAGGGCACTCTCACGGGCTATGCGCCATGCAACATCACGGCCGGGAATTTTGCATCTTCGATCCTGGCGCTCGGACTGACCCGGATCGGGCCAACGCTTCCGACCGCGGCGCCGGAGGGTGGTGGCTGGTTCCTGGACGCTGGTGTTCTGTCCTACAGCCCGATCACCGGAACAGAAAGTGGTGTGATCCTCACGCCGGCAGCGCAGGGGAAATCCTATGACGGATGGATTGCGTCGCTCCCGACGAGCGATCCCGGAACCGGCGGCAATACCTACTGGAACAATAACGGGGTGCCGACCCCCTCGATTGTGAGCGCTGGAACATGAAGACATTCTCCACCATCGGCGCAGTGCTGGCACTCGTCCTGTCAGGTGCGGCCCGCGCTGCGCCCTTTGTCGTTCCGGGAACAGGGCACGCGCTCGATGGATCGACCACGACGCCGTCCAGTCTGCCGCTCTTCGACGGCGCGGGCCGGATCGGAGCTCCGCTGAACCCGCCATCCCTGTATTCCGGGCATGTCAGTGCGGTCACCGTGACAGAGCCAGGCGCCTATGCCCCGGCCGATCTGCCGCTGACGCTCACGACTGCCGGCAACGCTCTGGGACAGACAGCCCAGATCGTCCCCTCTGGCTATACGGTCACGTCAGCAACGGTAACGGCGGCCGGCAATGCCTGTCCGGCCTCAAGCGTGTTCACGCTGGCCGGCACCGGCACGAAAATCATTGTCTCGGATGGGAACGGGCTGTCCGGATCTGTCGTCACCGTTTCGGTCGGCGGGACGGCCGGGTCGGCGGCAGATGTGCCAGCCAATCCCGTGACCCTGACATCCACAACGTCGGGATGCACGCCGCCAGAATTCAGCCTCGGCTGGGGACTGGCGGGAGCAGGTGTGACGCTTGGCGGCTGGGGGTATCAGACGGCTCCGGCCGCCACCCCGTCCGGCAGCTCCCTGTCTGCTGGTTCGGTTGCTACGGTTGTGGCGACATTGACGACGGCTCCGGTGAACCTGTCATCCGAACTGATTCCGAGCTCTCAGAAGGGCGTTCCGTCAGGCGTGGCAGGACTGGATGCGAACGGGAATGTGACGGCAAACCTGCTGACAGGTAAAATGATCGCAGGTGCAGACGCTTTTGCGAATTATCTTTCCGATACCTTCGCTGGCGGGTTCGACCCGGCGAGGGGTTACGAGGCCGACTTGATCGGTGGGTGGAGACAGTACGCAGATGGAACTTACATGCAGCGGCAAGTTTTACAACAGACTGATCCATACGGACCATATTCCGCAGGCTGTGGTTATGCGCTGAATATGCTTGGTTCGGTTTATACGTCCCGAAACCCAATCTCCGAACAGCCCCCCGAAGGCGGCGCAACATCGATCGTTGCGATGGGTGGATTTGACACGGCGGCCCACTGCATTCTGTTCGGCAATCAGCAAGCCCGGCTCGTCCTTCCGGTTGCGTCCTACACCGCTACGTCAATCGTTCTGCAAGCACCACTGACGGCTTCTCAGGCCGCGCAGATCCACCCGAGCATGTATGTCACAACGAACAGCCCCAATCCTGCGCTGTCTCTGACGAATACTGCGGGCACTCTTCCGAAACGGAACCTTTATGCGGCAGTCGTGAAAACGGCACCCGCGGCGGGTGATACGACTATCGCTGTTTGGGGGTGGGATGTCCCATCATGGGGAACGGGGGCATCGGGACAGGTTCCGCAGACGACAACGCTCGATACCGTCTGGAGCAAATATACGTCACCTGTCGTGTTTATCGGAGGCGGAGCCGCATCCAGTGCGTTCGCAAACAACTGGTACGCCATCATCGATGCCCGTGACCTCATCCCGAGCGCCACGAACAAGTCGTTGATCCACCAGTTTACGATGGATGAAGAGGATGGACCGACCGTAGTTAATGGGACTGCTCCTGCAAACTCCATCTATTTTCAAGGCCATTCGATGAACGCGGGAAACCAGCCCGCAGCGCTCACGACAGACAGCTACGAGTATCTTTTCGGGGGCGATATCCCGCATCACATCGTCTTTGACGGTGGTATCGGGAACTGGCTGATCGATGGCGACAACATCTTTGTGCCCTCACTGAAGCAGCAGCAACTCACCACGGACAACCCGACACAAAGTTACCAGATTTGGCAGATGCCTGTTGGCGTTGGGACGAAGAACCAATTCCAGATGGTGCTGTGGAACGATAGCGGGAACCCATCGGCCGCAGATGGCTGGCAGCGGGTCGTGACCCATTTGGGGCCGACTGTAGATGGCGCCATTCCGGCGGATGGGGATCCGGGCGGCTCCAAGCAGGGCGATATCGAGTGGAACGTCGGCGCCAACTACGGCAGTATTTCACTCTGCGGCTACGCGACGACCTGTGGTCTCCGGGTAAACGGGGACGGAACCGTCAATATCTCCGGCGCGGTTTCGGCAGGAGCCATTAACAGTTCTTCGCTGACAAGTACGGGTGCGGTCTCCGGGAAATCCCTTGCAGCGACAGCAGACGTATCCGGCGCTACCGTAACCGCGGCCGGGAAAATATCGGGCGGCTCGGTCTCGACTACCGGTGTGGTCAGTGCGGGCAGCGTAAGCACCAGCGGAGCCGCTACGTTCGGTGGCGATATTACCATCGGGGCCGGGGGAATGCTCCACTCCGAAGGCGCAGATTCCATCGATACGGGCCGTATCCTCTTGTCCATCACGTCCAGCACAAGTTCTTTCGAGGAATCTGCCCGCCTTTGGTGTCGCGATTGCCTGAATTCAGGACAAGCATCAGGCGCCGGAACCGGTCGGTGGGTTTTCAAGGATAGCGCTGGAACCTGGCGGTCTGATGATGGTGTAGTGGCAGCGAACTGATCCGTCTGACTATCTGACTGTCACAGCCGCCCTCTGAGGCGGCTTTTTTATTGGAGGGCCGCATGCCCGATGAAACTGCCGGTAGCGCAGAATTGCGTGAGCGTCTGCGCACCGCAGAAGAGAGCCTGCGGGCTGCTGAAGATCGTATCCTGACGCTTGAGACGGCCTTGTCCAAGGTCGAAGACCGGCATGATGAGTTCCGGCAGGAAATGAAGACGGAAGTTCAGTCTCTCCGGGCGACGATTCAGGACATCAAGACCCAGATTGCCAACGTCATGCAGACCATGACGGATACCAATGCCTCTCTGAAAACGATCGAAAAGAAGCTCGATGCCGCGCAGGACGAGCGGGCCGAACGCGACAAGTCCCAGAAAACCATGTTCTGGGTGGCTGCGACCTTCGGTCCCTACATTCTGGCGGCCCTGATCGCGATCGGGGCCTATCTGAAAGCTCACCTGTAATGGCCGGCCTGAACCTCTCACAGATCAAGCGTCTGTGGATCCGGCCGGCACTCCAGGCGATTGGTCTGGACGACCCGGCACATCTCAACATCGTCACCGGTATCGGCCTGGTCGAGAGCGGCTATGTCTGGCTGGAGCAACTCAACGGTGGCCCGGCCAAAGGCTTCTGGCAGATGGAGCCGGCCACCCATGACGACATCTGGAAGAACTCCCTTCCGGCACCATCCCGCTCAAGGATCGCATCGGGCCTGAACCAGTTGCTCTCTGGTCAACCGCACGCAGCCGATCTGATGATCACCTTGCCGCTTTACGGCGCGGCCATGTGCGCCACGAAGATCCTTCTGGCCCCTGAACCGATCCCTGCGGCTGATGATGCGGCCGGTCAAGCACAGTACCACAAGCGCTGGTACAATTCCCCGCTCGGTTCGGCCTGCGCTCTGGCGAATATCCCTGATTTCCAAGCCGCCATCGCGGCGTAACCAATCCATCAGGAAATGGCAGATGAAACTCTTTCCTTCGGTGCTTTTGGCTTGTGGAGGCGTCATACTTTTTACGCCCCCTGCACAAGCTCAAACCTTTCCTGTCAATACGATGCCAGCATGGAAATCGTATATGGCGACCGGAAACCCATCAGACATCGTATCGTCTCCGGCTGTCGCTGCAGCTATTGGGCCAAAAGTTGATGCCATAAACGGTCAGTCTCTAGGACAGACCCTCCGTAACGCCGTAATATCTGCCACGGAAATCAGCATTCCTGCCAACCCATCCATTCCAACCTGCCCCGTAGCGTCGTGCCCGACGACTGAAGGTGCTGGCGGGCCGGTGATGACGGCGTTTTCGTCCTATGGCTCTACGACGTTAGGTCCGCAGTGGGAATATCAGGGGTACTTCGGCCTCTACATGAATACTGGACGTGATTCAGCTACCGGCGGAATTGCAGCTCCCGGTGCGAAGATGGCCGCGTATTTCGGTGCGATGCAGGACACGCAGAGCGGCCCAGGATGGGGAATTAACTGGAATATTTCTCGAAATTTCAGTCCATCTACGGGTAGTAATACGCTATATGGGCAGCCCGGTTCTGGTACAATGAACGCGGCGGGTGGTATGGCCGCCAATATGTCCACTATCGGCGCTGAGGGAGACTTAAACAACGCCGATCTTGACTGTAATGGGCAAGACGGGTGCTTCATTGTTAATGAATTTCTGAACACCACGTCGCGCTTTACCAGCCTGGCTGGGATTTTCTTCGGTGCGTCCTCGGGCCAGACCGTTGCATCTTATCATGATGGCATTTTCATCGGGGGCAAGGCTAATGGAGGCACCGCCGATGTGGCAAGCGACAATGACATCATGTCTGAAGGTGGCGGCGTCTACGGATACCATTCGGCTGGAAGTCACTCGGTCGCGGGCATTTTCTCTGAAAGCGCAGGTCAGCACGATGTGCTCCTGACCGGACCATCCACCAGCTCGAACCTCAACATTGTCAGCAGTACGTCGGTCGCCAAAATTGTTATCAACGGTTCTTCGTCGGTGGGGGATGTCATCGTCAATACGAGCTCTCCGACCAATGTCTTCTCGGTTCAGGGCACGCATACCGGGATGTCGGCTTATCAAGATCAGTCAACATCAGCTGCAGCTTTAAATGCGTCTGGATCATACACGACTGCTGCAATCACCACCGCAAATGCGACAAATACGAAGATCGCATTTACTGCTGCACCAGAGCAGGAAATTTGCTTCGCCAGCTCAGATAAGTGCGTCGAATATGATGGCACAAAGCTCGTTTATTCGTCCGGAAATACCCGGCTTTTTTCCATTGATAACAGTGGCAACATGACGCTCTCCGGAGCGCTTACGCAAAATGGAACTCCCTGTTCCAGACGATCCTGCCATATCTGCCGGCGCAGTATGCGGGGGATCTGGTCTCGATCCTCACCTTCCTGATCGCGGCGGCCGCTCTGGCCATGCGCTTCTGGAAGCCACCTGCTGCCAGCAGCAGGATGGCGCTGCTCTACAAGGCCGTGTCCGCCCTGGCGCAGTCCAGAGGCTGGAACACCAACGCCTATCAGCCCGACGCCAAGGCCCTGATGATCCCTGCCGACGCCAGCCGCGCCGTTGAGGCCGCCAGGCTGGGTCTCGATCCGGCTTCTACACATCCGAAATCGGGTGAACCACCAAAAGTATCTGGTTGACGCGGCTTTCTCTTAGGTGCGCGCGATTTTCTTTTTCTAGAAGCATGCTCCCCTGATCGGGGATGCCAATGAATGACCTGTTCCAACCGCCCTCCGGGGCGGTTTTTTTATTGGAGGCCTCTGTGACTGATCTGAATTCCCTCACTGCGCGTCAGACGCGCCGCGGTTTCCTCGGGACAATTCTTGCCGGCTCCGCAATCGGCATGCTTGGCGCCTGCACTGTCACGAAGTCCGGCAACGTCACGACCATCACGGTCAACGTCGCCAAAGTGAAGGCTTACGGTCAGGCTGGCATCAACGCGGTCTCGACGGTCCTGTCCATCGCTGCGGTAGCTTCGGCGATCGGTGCACCGGCTGTCGCTGTGATCGAGACGGCATCGGTAGCCCTTTCGGCTGCCCTGAGCGCTTTCTCAACCGCTGCGGGATCGAGCGTGACGGTCAACTACGACGACACGACCATGAAGAGCGCGATCAACTCGGTCCTGGCAGATCTTCAGACGGTCGCTGCCGATCTGTCTTCGGCCATCACAGGCGCGAGCAGCACGGTATCCAGTTCCGTCCTGTCCGACGCGAATACGGCCCTGTCTGCACTCAAGACCATCGTATCCGTTTTCGAAGGCATCCTCGGCGTCGTCTCCATGTCTGAACCGGCCATGACGGAAGCTCAGGCTCTCCGCATCCTGAAGGTGGCGGCCTGATGCGCCTGCTCTTCATCCTGAAAAGCCGCGAGGGAAACTGGGGCTATGCCTCCGGTTCCTCCGGCCTGGCCAATTCGGTGCGCTTTGTCGTGGACATGCTCACCAGCCATGGGATCGAGGCCAAAGCGGTCGAAGTGCAGGACAACAACTGCATCGACCGGGAAGTGACGGCCTATCGTCCGACACATGTCATTGTCGAGGCATTCTGGGTCGTGCCAGAGAAATTCAACGTTCTGAAAGCCCTTCATCCGCGCGTCCGCTGGATTGTGCGCGATCATTCCGAAACGCCTTTCCTCGCCAATGAGGGCATCGCGTTTGGCTGGACGGCGGCATATCTGGCCCGTGGCGTAGAGGTCATGTGCAATGCGCCCCGAGCAGTCGGTGACATGCAGGTTGTCGCATCGGCATGCGCTCATCCGGAGACGCTTGTCACGTATGGGCCGAACTATTACCCCACCCCATCCGGAGGCGAAATCAGCGCCAAGCCCATGCCGTCCGATGTGATCGATATCGGCTGTTTCGGTGCTATCCGTCCGCTCAAGAACCACATGGTTCAGGCGATTGCCGCCATGGCTTTTGCTGATGCGGCTGGCCTATCCCTGCGCTTCCACGTCAATGCCACGCGGGTTGAAGGGAACGGCAGTCCGGTCCTCAAGAACCTGCGGGAAGTGTTCGCTGCGTCGCGGCATGAACTGGTCGAGCATGGCTGGCAGGAACACGCGGATTTCCTGCGCCTGATGGCCACGATGGATATCTGCATGCAGGTATCCTTCACCGAAACATTCAACATCGTGGCGGCCGACGCCATGGCGTCTTCCGTGCCTGTTGTCGCCTCAAGCGAATTCCCGTGGCTCGGGGAGTATGCCTTTGCAGATCCGACATCGAGCAAGGGCATTGCGGCCCTTCTGATGAAAATCTGGGCAGAAAGTGACGTGGCCCGTTCGTATCGGCTGCATCGCCAGCGGCGCGATATGGTGAATTATAACCAGCGCTCTGAGTGCGTCTGGCTGGAGCGGTTCGCATGACCGCGACGGTTCGCCTCTACTACCCGGCGGACGCATGCGGCCGCCTGATCTGCTGGCGGCTCGAAAGCGACTACAGCCACGCCACGATCGAGCTGGACGGGACGATCTATTCGGCCACCTACCCGCGGATCGTGGGGGTGGGTCCTACCGATCCAGCCTTCGGGATGCCACCCCGGACCGGGCATGCCTTCACGATCCGCCTGACGGACGATGAAGCGGCACATGCCCAGGCCTACTGCAAGTCCATGCTGGGCACGTCATACGACGTTCTGGCAATGGCGGCCTGGGCCTTCCGGATCCAGTCTCTTCAGCGGCCCGGCCATGCCTACTGCTTCGAATACGTTTACGACGCGCTCGCAGCTGCTGGCGTGTTTTCGACATCCCGGCGCCTGGTCACGGGCGAGCAGCTTCTCAACGACCTGTATCAGGCCGGGCGGGTCGAGAATATGGCGCTTGGAAGCGCCCTGCCCTTGCGGATGCGCGCGCGCCTTCTCGGCCAGACCGCCCCCATTTACGTCCCGGCCCCAAAGGTGAACGCATGACCCGCTGCCTCGGCAAAAAAGACCCCAAACACGACTATCGCACTTATCGCCTTGCGCCTGTTCTGGAAGCCGCATTGCCTACCGTACCCTACGCCCGCGACTGGTCCGCGTCTGTGCCCTATCAGATGTGGGGCAATGACAAATATGGCTGTTGCGCGTTCGCTGCCCACGCCGCGCTGGTGGCGACCTGGACGAAAGCAGCACAGGGGCTCGTCGTCCTCTCAACCGATCAGGTGCTGGAAAACTATGCTGCCGTCACCGGCTTCAATCCCGCCACAGGCACAAACGACTACGGTACTGTGCTGCTGGATGAACTGAACGCATGGCGCCAGACAGGCTTCCAACGCCCGGGACAGACCCTCGACTATCTGACCGCATTCGGCTCCATCCAGCCGACCGACGAGATGAGCATCAAGCGCGGCATCGCGTTCCTTGGTGGGGTGCTGGCGGGGGTGCAGGTGCCACAGGGCTTCCTGTCGCTCGGCCTGGGTAAGACGTGGGATCTGGATACGCTTGCCAGCGATGCGCTCAAGCCTGCTGGCGGCCATGCGATCGCTCTTGTGGGCTACAACCCGGACGGCGTGTTCTTCAACACCTGGGGCGCCCGCACCTTCATGCCTTGGGCGACCTTCACGGCGATCGCCGATGAGGCCTATGGTCTTCTGTCACGCGAGAACTGGCTGGGGGTGCCGGGTTGTTCCCCGAACGGGGAAGAATTCGATTCCCTGCTGGATGAAGTCCGTGCTGCATGATCTCATCGCCGGGACTATCATCCTCGTGCCTCTGCTCTCGGGAATCACGCTCGCCATGATCGGCGCGGCGCGGGATCTGCGGAGGAAATGACCCGCAATCCTGTGAATTCGATGGACGAGCGCGGAATCGAATTGAAGGGTTCCAGTTAGGGGGTATGAGAAACTTTCGAAAAGTACTCCCATACCCTCAGTGACTCTAAAAACATCGACCAGCAGTCAGCTAGTTCCAGAGGATCTCTATCTGTCTTCTGGAGCTTCTGATCTGTTTCAGAAGTCGATCCTTGCAGTGACTTTGAAGGAGCGACCGGGCTGCGTGTAGTAGCGTTCGGACAGAGATGAAGACGACGCTCCGTACGGGAGTGATGCGGCGTTGTAATAGGCTTTGTTGAAGATGTTGTACATTCCGGCCTGAATGCGCAGGGCGTGATAGAAAGAAGGGCTGTACCAGCCGGTAAGGTCAAAGAGGACATAACCGGGTGTCTTCCACTGACTGGTCAGTGTTCCGGTAGAGGTCAGATATTTAGCGTCGTTTCGATGCGTGGCGAATGTGGCTGACAGATCGCTGCCCCAGCGATCAGTCTTGTACCCGAAGCCAATAATTCCGCGGAAAGGTGCGACCGACGCAAGGTGGAAGTTCATGTCGGTATCGCGTCCATCCGTGTAGGAAAAGGACCCCCATGTGTGCCAGTGCTTGTCAAAGGCCCAGTGGATATTGGCTTCAGTACCGTAGATTCGAACATGGGAAAGATTGGTATAGCCGTAGCAGAGGTAATAACCTGAGCAACCGGTAATTCCGTCCATGTCGATATAGTTCTTATAATAATTGTCGTAGAAGGATACGTTGACGCCACGTTCGGAATCACCATACTTCAAACCAACTTCCCAACCTTTGCTGCTTTCGGGCTTGAGATTGGGATTGCCGACAACCTGGTAGTAGGGTGCGGTACTGTAATTCAGATATTCTTCTGTAGCGGACGGTGCACGATAGGCCTGTGAATACAGAGCATACAGCGTCAGATCCTTCGTGACTTTTCCTTCGATGAGGACTTTGGGAGAAAAGTGGGAGCCATGAGCTCCATGCGGCAGGCCGGTGTAGCCCGAATTCGCCTGATAGGAAGCAGTATTGTGAGGATCGCGCTGGAAGTAGTCGAAACGGAATCCGGGGGTGATATGGAACCATTCCTTCGCACCCATACCGATACGATCCTGCACCAGTGCTCCAAGGTCAGTGCCATGAACTTTCGGCATGTCCGAGAAATTATCATGCAGATAAGGACTGGATGTCGCCTGCTGGCCGGTCTGGGTTTGGTAGGTATCGGTCAGGAAAACTTCACCGCCATAGGTAATGGCGTGATGGAGTGGACCGGTGAAGACATTGTTGGTGGCTGAACCTTTCACGCCATAGGACTGCACCGGCAGCGTCAGATGCTCATGGCTATAGGTCGAAGCCTTGGCAGTATCGTTGTTGAGAATATCGGTATCAGTCTTGATCTGCTGCCAATACGCCAGAAGATGAGCCTCGCTGAAAAGCGAAGTCGGCGTTTCCCCCTGGTAATCGTAGTTGCCTGAGATGCGCGAACGCTGATTTTCACTTTTGGTCGTATAATGGTCGGTAGCAGTGGATTCAGACGTCCGTGTTCGTTCATTGTAATTGCGATCAAACCATTCGCCAGTCAGACCGATCCGGTGGCCACCCTCAAAATAGTGACGGATTTTGCCGAGGAAGCTGCCCTGACTATAGCTGGCAGGATCTTTAGCGGTTCGGGTGCGCCCGTAACCGTAGATGTTTCCTTCGTTCCCTGTCTCGCTTCCGTTCTGATAGCCACCCTGGAGCAGGAAAACCGTGTTCTTGTATCGGGCTGCAAAAGCCTGATCGAGGAGAGCCGCTTCAGCAGAGCCGTTATAGGTCAGCTTCGTGATGCCGCCGAAGGTCTTTCCCGGTTTGAGGATGTCTTCCGGATCCAGTGTCCGGAGTGCAATAACGCCTCCGAGGGCACCTGTGCCGAAAAAGCTGGAATCTGCGCTTTTGACCACATCAATGGCGCCGAGGGAATTGAAATCGAAGGCGCTGACACCACCCTGCGCGGTGCTGAACGACCCGGCATAGGCACCATCATTCGCCCAGGGCATGCGAACGCCATCAATGGTTGTCTGGATGCGGTTCTGATCAAGCCCGCGGATGTTGATGCTGGAATTCCCGGCACTGTAATTCACGGACGCATCCACGCGACGGGAATAATCTTCCAGGCTGTCGATCTGCCGGTCACGAAAAGTCTTGTAAGTGGTCGTTGTCGTGAGAACACCAGCCATGCCGACCGAACTGTGATCTGCATCGGGATCGAATTTCATCGAATCAATGATGTCCTGAGCCCCCTTCACCTTCACGGCCGGCAGGGCAATCGAGACCGGTGGAGGCGTTGGTGTACTCGCGCTGCTTTTGGACGTGGTTGCTGAAACAGCAGATTTGGACGTCTTCGGATCGGTATTCACCGACGCTGCAACGGCAGGTGCTACACAGGCGCAGGCCAGTGCCGTGGTCGCCAGCATATAGGAAAAAAAGACGCGACGTGGTCGCGGACAGAACCTTGGCATTGCGGGAAACCTCAGGCATTGCAAATGAGAATCGATCGCATGTAAGGTCCTTAAAAAGCGCCCGTCAACCGGAATTCGCTCTTGTTGCTCATGATTATCGTTCGCAACAAAACGAGTGTATTTTTCTGGTCACATCGGATCGATCGGCATTTACATTGCGCCCTCCCATTCAGAGAGCGGCATACTATCGAAAGGCCCGTAGCCTGATGAACGAAACGAACACACTCCCCCTGTCGCGCCGCCTCAAGGAAGCGACAACGTCAACACATGAGACGTTGGATCAGAGCATCATGTCGCGGAACATGTTTGCCACGACCAAGGGCTATCGCGACTTTGTGCTCCTGCAGTATCGGTTTCACCAGCATCTTGACCCTCTGTACCGCCATGAGGTGCTCGCCGGCATTATTCCGGGTCTTGAGGCCAGAAACCGTTTTTCGTTGATTCAGGAAGACCTGAACGATCTTGGCGAGCCTCTTCCGTCACACCCAACCTTTTTGCCGGTGGAGGACGCCTCCGTGGCAGCCGGATGGTTGTATGTCGGGGAAGGATCCAAGCTCGGAGCCGGTTTTCTCATAAAGCTTGCGCAGAAAATCGGCTTTACACCAAGCTTCGGTGCCCGACACCTCGCCCCAGATCCAGAAGGCCGGGGACTGTCATGGAACAGGTTTCGTGAAGCCATTGATCATGCGCCGGAACTGGACCCTACGCGGTGTATCCAAGGGGCTCAGGACGCCTTCAGGCACGTCAGGAGATATCTCGAGAGTCCCGAAGATGTCCTGATGCATCCTTAAACGCCGGCCCACTTCACTGCCTCTACAGGCCTGTCGCTAGAATCTTCCTGCTCAGTTTAATGTTGAAAATCTGGGCAGGATGCTGACGTGAAGTGCAAAACCCGTGCAGTCTCGTAGCTCTCTATCTATTTTACCGTAAAAAACTGCCATTTTGAGAGATTTCCACCTCCCTTGACATGGTAGGGGTCACAGGTTCAATCCCTGTTGCGCCCACCACTCGATCCGGACCGTCATCGTGGTAGTCTGTGGGCTTGGCCAGCTCTGAGGGTGACGAAAGTCATCAGACTCCCTTTTCAGTTCACCAGATTGGGTGGTTCCTCCATGGGAGGCGGATTACCACCCGGCGGAGGATAAGGATTGGGTGCTGGCGGAATGGGAGGGCGGGGCGGACACGGGTTCGGCAATTCACTGGCCTTGATCCACGATGCGCGAATAAACTGGTTGCTCTCAACGGTCATGGTCGGCTCCCGTCAAAGTGGTGAGACACTGTAAAACCACTCGGCAAACAAGGTTCGGTCAGGAAAAAAAGAAAAGCGGGCGGCCTCTTTGCGTGGCTCCATATCGTGCTGAGGCGGCACTCCAGGAGCAGAGGGTTGAGGTCCTGCTCCGTTCCACTTCTCGTTGTTCACCCCCAGCCGTCCGGGCCTATACCGGGAGCGTAGCAAACTGACAGAAGGAAATGGATTTGCCTGCGTTTAATGCCCGATGTAGCGCCCAGGCCGGTGGAATACAATCAGGACACCACTCATTGCAAAGGCGCTTACGGCTGACAGCAGGACTTTTTCCCATGGCAGGAAAAATGTGGACAGTGTCAGAATGGCTGTATCAATCATGATCTGAACGCGGCCTGCATTGATTCCCCGACTTTTCTGGAGCCAGAGCGTGATAACGCCTGTTCCACCTACACCGGCCTGATGGCGTGCAAGGGAGAGAATCCCCATCCCGATGACGGTTCCACCGAATATCGCGGCGAACAGGGGGTGGACGTAAGAGAGTGCCATGACATTCGGGATGACACCTGCGAGGGCTGTAATCCCGAAACTGGCGATTGTCGTTTTAATGGCAAAGCGCGCGCCCATAGCGCGAATGGCGAACAGGAGAAACGGTATGTTAATGACCGTAAACAGATTCCCGGGGGTCATGGGAACGACATATGAGAGCAGCAGGGCAATGCCGGCCACGCCTCCGGTCACGAGCCCGGCCTTGTGCAGGTACATGAGTCCCATAACAATCAAGGAACAGCCGATCAGAAAGGCGTAGATGTCTTCTGCGTGCGAGTGACGAAGCCCGGGTCCATATGGTGAGGTCATATCCAGAAAATCCAGCCGTCCAGCAGGCAGACCCCTTCCGCCCCGCCAGATCAGATCCATGAGAATTCGAGCCAGATAGTTCAGTCCCTGCTACCTGCACAGCCCCTTTCATACGAAGAAAATATTGTTTCAAATGGCCGCTTTCTGTCTTGCCTGAAACTGCTGATAGCGCATCGATATTGCATGTTTGAAAGCATGTTGAGCTGGAGGGTCCGATTCTCAAAATGGGATTTTGGAAAGCGACGTTGAGGATGAGGAGACGGTATTGGTTCAGAGATGCACGAGTTAATAACCGAGCTTCAAAATAAAGAAGAGCGCCTCAATATTGCCGCCGACAAGTCAGACAAACCGAATGAGGGCACGCACATGATTACAGCGCTTGCCAACAAAATCGACGGATTGGTTTCACGCGGCCGATAGAGACCTGCCGCCTTCCCACATACCAATATTTCCAGGTGCTGAGCCCCTGAAATCCTGCGCCGGACTCGGCAGAACGCTCGGCCAGTTTTTCACTTCCCAAGACGGGCGAGTTCGGCAAGAAGACACGTCGCACAAAGGCGAATGTTGTGAACACTGGGCATCTCAAGGGCGACGTTCCACCCCGGATATTTGATGACCATACGATGGTCGTTTTCAGATCTGGAACTGGGACAGACTCCATGAACAGTATGCGGCAGGCAGCCTTCCGTTCCACGGCCTTAAACGACAAAAATCAGGATACCGGTATTTCCTTTACCCGGTCCTGAGTGAGCGGAAAACGTAACCTTCTGGCACCTCCTTGCAGAGAGTCCCGATAGTGAACCGCTGGCTGTTATCGAAGACCTGTCATTTTCTCAGCGCAGGGAATATACTAGTATTATTTTTAAGGATTTTCTATAGTAAAAGCGAATCATGCCGCTGCATATACCTCGATAAAATTCAATTATTATTCCAATATAGTGGTAAATACTTCAGTATATATGGCATTTATCTTTTTAGACAAGAATATCACTGAAGTATTCTATTATTACTATTGGGAATATCTCAAGGGTATCCCTCTCACCGGGGCACTTATCCCGGATCTACACCTCGCAGAACCAGATGACGGTCTTTCGTTCTGCATTATGTGGAGACTAGATCAGTGATCTGTCACGGCGGATAACAGCGCGGGACTTGCTTTTTTGGCAAGAATGGACGGAAAATCATCAATGCTCTTCCCTGTAACGAAAACGGTTGAAGAAAATTCACACGGAGCAAGCTGATCGTGGTTCCGCATCCGTTGACGCCTCCCGATATTTTCCAGCATGTGCGGATAATCATGGGCATGGTGGTTGGTCTAAGCGTAACACGCCTCCTGACAGGCCTCGTGCGGATTATTCAACACCCCAACCAGACGCGGATCTATCCCGTTCACATCGGCTGGGTTCTGACACTGCTCCTGATGCTGATGCATTTCTGGTGGTGGGAGTTGTGGCTGATCGAATTACCAGCCTGGACATTTGAAACCTACCTGTTCCTGCTGCTCTACGCGATCATACTATTTTTCCTGAGTGCTTTTCTGTTTCCTGAATCCATCAGCGATTACACGGGATATGAAGACTTCTTTATTTCCAGGAGGAAATGGTTCTTCTCCTTTTTTGCACTGACAGTCATCTTCGATCTGTTTGATACGATTATAAAAGGTCCCGCGCATTATGCCCTGTTTTCAATTGAATACTGGTTCCGTATCCCAATCTATCTTGTCCTGTGCGGTATTGCGATCATCTCGACTGATCGCCGGTTTCATATCGGGTTTGTAAGCCTCGGCCTTCTTTACGAAATTTCGTGGATCATCCGGCATTTCGAAAGATTATCGTAAAGTCTCGCTCCGGTCTGAAGCAAAACAACATGCTGATCCGTCCATCAGTTTGATAGCCCGAACAGGGCGGGAGAACTTAATGAACGAATATCGAAGCAATCATGCAGAAGACGAGGCCGCAGACTGCGATCAGTGTTTCCAGAACGGACCACGTCTTGAGAGTCTGCGGAACCGTCAGGCCGAGATATTCCTTCAACTGCCAGAATCCCGCGTCGTTCATTGGCCCGAAAGCGACCGAACCTGCTCCCGTCACCAGGACCATTAACTCAGCCGAAACGCCCGTTGAACGCGCAAGAATGGGTGCTACAATCCCTGATGCCGTTGCCATCGCAACGGTTGAAGAGCCACACGCAACACGCACAATGGCAGCGAGCATCCAGGCCAGAACCAGCAGAGGGACATGAGCGCCAAGTGCCGTATCCGTGATGGATCGTGAAACTCCGCTATCCACGAGAACACGCCCGAAACCACCCCCTGCCCCTAAGAGGAGCATGATCAGGGCGGTCGGCCCCAGGCACTCATTTGTAAATCGCAGAACGGTCTCTCGCGAAAAACCCCGTGCGTGACCCAGGACATAAAATGACAGGACCGTCGCCAGCAGAAGAGCGATATCCGTATTACCAATGAAATGCAGAATATTACTGAAGGTTGTATGAGGCGCGGCAACGCGATCTGCCATTGAACCGGCCAGCATCAGGATCACGGGAGACAGCACTGTGAAGACCGTGATGCCAAACCCCGGAAGATCTTCCGGCGGCTTGCTGCTCACGAATTGCTTCGCCAGCGGATTGACCCCTTCGGGGATTACTCTTGCTGAAGCAAACCGCCCGAAGACTGGCCCGGCAATCACCGCAATCGGCGTTCCAATCGCAATGCCAAGCAGAATGGTCTTCCCGATATCCGCATGATAGGCGCTCAGCGCCAGAAGCGCAGCCGGATGCGGGGGAATAAGGGCATGCGTGATGGACAGCGCAGCCCCCATGGGAAGAGCGACACGCAGTAAAGGCGTCTGCGTCCGATCCGCCAGAACAAACGCCAGCGGAATCAGAAGCACAAAGCCGACTTCGAAAAATACGGGAAGGCCGACCAGAAGGCCGATCAGCATCATGGCCCAGTCGACATGCCGACGGCCCGAAAGGGTCGAGATCGTCAGGACGATACGATCGGCGCCACCGGACTCCGCCAGCATTTTCCCAAGCATGGTGCCAAGCGCAATGACAGTTCCGACATGCCCCAGCACATGTCCTGCCCCCGCCTCGAACGACCCCACCACCTTGTCAGCAGGCATGCCAGCAATAAGGGCCAGCAGGATCGAGATCGAAAAGAGGACGATGAACGGATTGATCCGGAAACGGGCAATAAGGATGACAACCGCCGCAATGGCCGCAGTCGCAAGCGAGATGGCAAAGATGGAGTTCATCCGGTGTCAACTTTCCTGTGGCATCCCGACAGAAGAGGCCATCTTAACGAAAACCATTCCATCACAAACCCGATAGACAGTGCCCCTAACACAGTTCTGATAAATTGAAACAGAGTCAGCCGCAGAAAGACTACAACGATACGGTAATCCCGCCATCAACCATCAGCACCTGTCCGTTAACGAAGCTTGAAGCCGTGGAAGACAGGAAGACTGCTGCCCCGACCAGTTCCTCGACCCGTCCCCATCGCCCTGCCGGCGTGCGTTTGCACAGCCAATCCGTGAACTCTGCATCCGCCACGAGCTTTTCATTCATTTCCGTGGCAAAATATCCTGGCGCCAACCCGTTGATCTGAAGCCCGTGCCTGGCCCAGTCCGTCGCCATGCCTTTTGTTAGGTTTTTGACCGCTCCCTTGCTCGCCGTATAGGGCGCAATTCCCGGGCGGGCGAGCTCACTCTGGACGGAACAGATATTGACGATCTTGCCCCGTCCGCGCGGAATCATGTGCCGCGCCACCGCCTGCCCGACGAAGAAAACCGCGTTGACATTGGTTGACATCAGATCATCCCAGTCCTTGCGCTGAAATTCCTCCAAAGGTGCGCGGCGCTGTATCCCGGCATTATTGATCAGGATATCGATCGGCCCCCTACGCTGCTCAATCGCCGCGACCCCCTCAATCACCGCATCCTGATCCGTCACGTCGAAAACCGCCGTACTGGCTTTTAACCCTTCTGCCTCCAATTCGGACTGCGCGGCCTTCAGACTTTCAGCGTCTCGGCCATTCAGGACGACTTCCGCCCCGTAACGCGCCAGCCCCTTTGCGAGAGTCAGGCCAATTCCCCGTGACGCACCTGTCACAAGGGCGCGCGAACCGGAGAGTGAAAAAAGATCGGGATGGGACATATCGGTCAGCCTTCGAAATCACGGTTCTGCTCTTCCTAGCAGCCTGAACCCGCCTGGGATCCACAAGTCCGCGTGCGCACCACGTGCTCTCACATCGTCAATAAACTTTTATCAGAAAAAATTTCCATCCCCCTTCTGGACAGTCTGAAAGTTATATGTAACACAAATTACGGTATTTTGTGCCGATATAATGTGATATTCTATCACAAACAAACGTTAGGCTGAATCAGGGCGTGTTTTTCTCTCATGTCCTGTCTGTATTTTTTGAGATCTGGGTGTGATTCTATGGATCTGGTTCTGGGAATTGATGTTGGAACAGGCAGTGCCCGGGCGGGTCTCTTCACACTTGAGGGAGACAAAAAGGCCTCATGCGTCCGGCCGATCCAGACATGGACGCCGCGTCCCGGTTATGCCCAGCAATCCTCGCAGGATATCTGGACTGCCATCTGCGAGGCGACCCGCAGCGCTCTGGAAATGCTTGACGAACCCGGACAGGTCATTGGCATCGGTTTCGATGCGACCTGTTCCCTCGTCGTCGTTGGCGGCGATGGTCAGGGTCTCTCGGTAGATCCCGACGGCGCACCGGGACAGGATATCATTCTCTGGGCGGACCACCGCGCCCTTGAAGAAACGCGCGAAATCAACAGCAGTGACCAGGACGTGCTGCGCTATGTCGGCGGAACGATTTCCCCGGAAATGGAAACGCCGAAGCTGCTCTGGCTGAAGCGCCATCTTCCGAAAATCTATGAGCAGGCAGCCCATTTCTTCGATCTCCCAGATTTCCTGACATGGCGGGCCACAGGTTCGCTGTCACGTTCCGCCTGTTCGACAGCCTGCAAATGGACCTATCTCGCTCACGAAAACCGCTGGGACGAAGGATATTTCCAGTCCATTGGACTTGAAGACCTCGCACGCAACGGCTTCAGCCGCATAGGGAACGACATTCGCGCCCTCGGCGGTCTTGTCGATGGCGGCTTGAACGCTCAAGCGGCTGCGGAAATGGGACTGCCACCTGGTATCCCCGTGGGTGTTTCCGCCATTGACGCCCATGCCGGTGGCATCGGTCTGTTCGGGTTGAACACCGAAGGCTCTCTCTCGGACGATCAACTTGAGCGCTCAATATCGCTGATCTGCGGGACGTCGAGCTGTCACATGGCCGTGTCGAAAGACGCGCGTTTCGTGCCCGGTGTCTGGGGCCCCTACTGGAACGCCATGGTCCCTGAGATGTGGCTGAACGAAGCAGGCCAGTCCGCTACGGGCGCGCTGATCGACTTCGTTATTTCCAGCCATACCTTTGGCTCCGTCCTCAGACAGGAAGCCAAAGACACGGAAACCAGCGTCTACGCCCTTCTGAACACACGGATCGAATCTCTGGAACGCGGCAGCCTGCCGGGGACGATCACGGCCGACCTGCACGTGCTTCCGGATTTCCATGGAAACCGTTCCCCCCATGCCGATCCTGACCTGACCGGCATGATCAGTGGCCTCAGATTGTCCGACACGGTCGATGATCTGGCACGATTGTACCTCGCCACCTTACAGGGCCTTGCCTACGGCACGAAGGACATTATCGAGGCCCTCAACGCGCAGGGCTACCGGATCGACACGATTTTCGCGACCGGTGGCAGCACTAAGAACCCCGTCTTCCTGCGCGAACATGCCAACGCTACCGGATGCCGCATCCTGCTCCCCGCGGAGCCGGATTCCGTCCTGCTAGGCGCCGCCATCCTGGGCGCTGTCGCGAGCGGAACATATACCGATCTGCGACAGGCCATGGCGCAGATGAGCCACGCGGGAGACAAGATCGTCCCCGACCCGCGCCTCGCTGCGTATCACGCCGCCAAGCGCAGCATCACGCACGACATGCTCTCGCAGCAGCTCACCTGGCGTCAGCAGATGCGTGACGTTCTGGAAAAGGAGAACACCGCCTGACGGCCCAACCGTCCGACCCGTTCTGCCATTCCCGCCCACCGAAACGCATCACCATCCCTTTCCAGAGGCCGATCTCCATGTCCCGTCTCAAAGCCACACGCACCGCCATCTGCACTCTCGCCCTTCTGCTCACGGGCTCCGCCCTGTCCAGTGCCGGGGCAGCCGGAACCCTGACGATCGCCACCGTCAACAACGGCGACATGATCGTCATGCGGCAGCTTTCCCAGGAGTTTGAGAAGGCCCATCCGGACATTCACCTGAACTGGGTCACGCTGGAAGAAAACGTCCTGCGTCAGCGCGTCACGACCGATATCGCCATGAAAACCGGCCAGTTCGACGTCGTGACCATCGGCAACTACGAAGTGCCGATCTGGGCCAAACAGGGCTGGCTTACCGAAATCAAGCCGGACGCCGCCTATGACGTGAACGACATCCTGCCTTCCGTCCGCGACAGCCTGACGGCGGATGGCAAGCTCTATGCCCTGCCGTTCTACGCCGAAAGCGTCATGACCTATTACCGCAAGGACCTGTTCCAGAAAGCCGGTCTGACGATGCCGGACACGCCCACCTACAATCAGATCCGCCAGTTCGCCGACAAGATCACGGACAAGGGCAATCAGGTCTACGGCATCTGCCTGCGTGGCAAGCCAGGCTGGGGCGAGAACATGGCGTATATCTCGTCGCTCGCCAACACGTTCGGCGCTCAGTGGTTTGACATGTCCTGGAAGCCGACCATGACGTCCGATGCCTGGAAAGCGACCCTGAACTGGTACGTCTCGGCACTGAAAGCTGACGGTCCTCCGGGCGCGACTTCCAACGGCTTCAACGAAAATCTGGCCCTGTTCGCCAGCGGCCATTGCGGCATCTGGATTGATTCCACCGTCGCAGGCGGGCTGCTGTTCGATCCCAAGCAGTCGCAGGTTGCGGACAAAGTCGGTTTCGCACCCTCCCCCAAAGGCCCTTATGGCAAAGGCCCGACCTGGCTGTGGAGCTGGAGCCTCGCCGTCCCCGTCAGTTCCCATCAGAGCGCGGATGCCCAGACCTTCATCACATGGGCCACGTCCAAGGATTACGTGAAACTGGTCGCCGCACAGAAAGGCTGGGTCGCTGTTCCGGCCGGAACCCGCGCCTCCACCTATGCCGCGCCGGAATACGTCAAGGCTGCCCCCTTCGCGTCCTTCGTGCTGAACGCGATCAAGACGGCTGATCCGAATGGCCCAACCGCCCAGCCGCGTCCCTATACCGGTGCGCAGTTCGTCGGCATCCCGGAATTCCAGGCCATCGGCACGCAGGTCGGCCAGACCGTTGCCGCGACCCTGTCCGATCAGATGACCGTCGATCAGGCCCTGACCTCCGCCCAGGCTTCGATCACCCGCGCGCTCCGCCAGTCCGGCCGCGCGCGATAACGCCGCCCGATCAAGGTTAAGAATACCATGCAGGCCGTACTCGAACACAGCCCGCCCGCCGGAGCGACTGCCCTGAACCAGACGAAGGCACGCGGGAAAAGGACAGGTCTCCTGCTCCTTTCCCCGTCCGTCCTGCTTCTTCTGGTGTGGTCGATCGTCCCACTCGTCATGACGCTGTGGTACTCGGTGCAGAACTACAACCTCGTTGACCCCACGCTGCACGGCTTCGCGGGGATCGACAATTACTGGTATCTGCTGACCGATCCCGATTTCCTGCATTCGCTGCTGAACACGTTCGTACTGGTTGCGGGCGTCCTGATTATCAGCGTCGGCGGCGGCACCCTGCTGGCCGTTCTGTACGATCAGGAGTTCTTCGGCCGCGGCATTGCCCGCATCATGGTCATCTCGCCATTCTTCATCATGCCCACGGTCTCGGCACTGCTGTGGAAGAACCTGATGCTGCACCCGATCTATGGCGTCTATTCCGCCATGATGCGGGCTGTGGGTCTCACGCCGATCGACTGGCTGGCGCGGTTCCCGCTCCTGACCGTCATGATGATCGTCGCCTGGGAATGGCTGCCTTTCGCGGTCCTCATCCTGCTGACGGCCGTGCAGTCGCTTGACGGTGAACAGCGTGAAGCCGCCCGGATGGACGGCGCCGGCCCGATCGCCCGTTTCCGTTACATCATCCTGCCGCATCTGGGCCGCGCCATCAGCGTCGTCGTCATGATCGAGACGATCTACCTGCTGACGATCTTCGCGGAAATCTCCGTCACGACTGCCGGCGGTCCCGGCGTGGCCTCCACCAATCTGGCCTATCTGATCTATTCACGCGCCCTGCTCCAGTTCGACGTGGGTGGCGCCTCGGCTGGTGGTGTGGTCGCGATCATCATCGCCAATATCGTCGCGATCTTTCTGGTGCGCGCCGTAGCCCGCAATCTGGAGGCCTGACGTGGCGCTCAAGACCAAAACCAGCACCCGGATCGGCGTCACCGTCCTCGGCTGGGGCATCGCGCTCTGGCTGTTCTTCCCGATCTTCTGGATGATCCTGACGAGCTTCAAGAGCGAGGTTCAGGCGATTTCCACCCCCCCGAAGCTGTTCTTCATGCCAACGCTGAGCAGCTACGGCGAAGTGTTCGAACGTGCCAGCTACTGGCATTTCGCGCTCAATACGGTGATCGTCTCGGTCGGGGCCACAGCCATTGCCATCGCCCTTGCCGTCCCGGCGGCCTATTCGATGGCGTTCCTGCCCTCAAAACGCACACGCGGGACCCTGCTGTGGATGCTCTCCACCCGGATGCTGCCGCCTGTCGGCGTGCTGGTCCCGATCTACCTGCTGGCCCGCAACACGCATCTGCTCGACACCTGCACCGGTCTGGCCATCGTGGACATGCTCACGAACCTGCCGATCATCGTCTGGATGCTCTACACGTTCTTTCGCGAAGTCCCTGCCCCCATTCTGGAAGCGGGCCGGATGGATGGCGCCACGCGCTGGCAGGAAATGACGATGGTCCTGCTGCCGCTCGCCCTGCCTGGCATCGCATCCACGGCCCTGCTGTCGCTCATCCTGTGCTGGAACGAAGCCTTCTGGTCCCTGAACCTGACCTCCTCGCACGCAGCCCCCCTGACAGCGTTCATCGCATCCTTCTCATCACCGGAAGGACTATTCTTCGGAAAACTGTCCGCAGCCTCCACCCTCGCCGTGGCACCGATCCTCGTTTTCGGCTGGATCAGCCAGAAACAGCTCGTCCGCGGCCTGACTTTCGGAGCCGTCAAGTGATGCGGACCCCGGCTCACTCCACTCAACTTTCCTGCATAAACGGGGCCTGACCCATGGCGACTGTCGAACTCAAGAACCTCCACAAGACCTACCTTACGGAAGAAATCATCAAGGGGATTTCCCTCTCGATCGAAGAGCGCGAATTCGTGGTTTTCGTCGGCCCGTCAGGCTGCGGAAAATCCACGCTCCTGCGCATGATCGCGGGCCTTGAGGACATCACATCCGGCGATCTCCTGATCGACGGACAGCGCGTAAATGACGTGGAACCCGGCAAGCGCGGTCTGGCGATGGTCTTTCAGTCCTACGCGCTCTACCCGCACATGGACGTCTACAAAAACATGGAGTTCGGCCTCAAACTGGCCGGAATGCCGGAGGCCGAGCGCCGCGAGAAGATCGAGCACGTCGCCCGCACGCTTCAGCTCGAGCCCTATCTGCACCACAAACCCGGACAGCTCTCCGGCGGCCAGCGGCAGCGCGTCGCCATCGGTCGCGCCATCGTCCGCAACCCGAAAGTCTTCCTGTTCGACGAGCCGCTCTCGAACCTCGATGCCGCCCTGCGCGGCCAGATGCGCGTGGAGCTCTCCGCCCTGCACCGCAAGCTCGGCGCCACCACGATCTATGTGACACATGACCAGGTCGAAGCCATGACCATGGCGGACAAGATCGTCGTTCTGCAGAAAGGCGTGGTCGAACAGATCGGCTCCCCACTCGAACTGTACCACCACCCCCGCAACCTGTTTGTGGCCCGCTTCATCGGCTCGCCGCCCATGAACTTCTTCCCGGCCATTTTCCAGGGCGGAGATTCCGCAGGCTCCAGCGTGCAGCTCCGCGACGGCTCGACCCTGTACGTGCCCGTCACATCCCCGGGCCTGCTGCCCGGAACAAAGGTGACGGTCGGCATCCGTCCCGAACATGTCGAACTGGCCTCTTCCGGCCCCAACAGCGGCGTCGTGGAAGTCATCGAACGCCTCGGGGCCATCACGCTCGTCCATGTCCGCATGCCGGACGGGGAAATCATCGTCGTCCAGACGGATGGCGCAGTCCTGACGGAGGTCGAAACCCGCGTCAGCCTGACCCTTCCACCAAAGAACTGCCATCTTTTTGCCCCTGACGGCCTGGCCTTAGAAGCCTGCCACCGCCACCCGCTCGCTGCCTGATCTTAGGAACCACATCCCATGTACATGGAAAAACTCCGCCTCGATAACCGCGTCGCCATCGTCACCGGCGGCGCACAGAACATCGGCCTGGCCTGCGTCACCGCACTGGCCGAGGCTGGCGCCCGCGTCATCATCGCCGATCTCGATGAAGCCATGGCCACAAAAGCCGTGGAAGACCTGCGCATGGAAGGCCATGATGTCAGCAGCGTCGTCATGGACGTCACGAATACGGAAAGTGTGCAGAACGCTGTCCGCAGCGTTCATGAACAGGAAGGCCGCGTGGATATCCTGGTCGCCTGCGCCGGCATCTGTATTTCCGAGGTCAAGGCCGAGGACATGACGGATGGTCAGTGGCTCAAGCAGGTCGATATCAACCTGAACGGCATGTTCCGCTCCTGTCAGGCCGTCGGGCGCATCATGCTCGAACAGAAACAGGGCGTCATTGTCGCAATCGGCTCCATGTCCGGCCTGATCGTCAACCGCCCGCAGCAGCAGGCGGCCTATAATGCGTCGAAAGCCGGCGTTCACCAGTATATCCGCTCGCTGGCCGCAGAATGGGCTCCCCATGGCATTCGTGCCAACGCCGTTGCCCCCACCTATATCGAAACGACGCTCACCCGCTTCGGCATGGAAAAGCCGGAACTCTACGACGCCTGGATCGCCGGAACCCCGATGGGCCGCGTGGGCCAGCCCGATGAAGTCGCTTCCGTCGTGCAGTTCCTGGCGTCCGACGCAGCCAGCCTGATGACCGGCGCCATCGTGAATGTGGATGCGGGCTTCACCGTCTGGTGAGCAAGGACGATCCGGGCGCTATTACAGCGCCCGGATGCCTTTTCAGCAAAAGACCGTAACAATCAGTCACTTATTGAGGAAATCTTTCAAAGTTTCATTTTCTTCTGACGCTACTTGCAACTAACTCGCAATATCGATACCAGCCTCTGATCACGCGCCAGCACGCACAGTCATTGAGGTCGGGTATGCACCGCAGCAGGATTCTTTACGCGATACCCCTCTCCCTCGTCATGAGTGGAGAAGTCTTCGCAGCCGACCAGAATGCCGCAACCGAATTGCCCCCGCGATCGGGCACAAAAAAAGCCAGCTCAACCGGGACACAGGCCAGGACTATCGAAAAGCTCGAAGTTCGCGCACGCAGGGCTTCGACCCTCGCCTCGTCCGCAACCAAGTCGGACACGCCCCTGATCGAAACCGCCCAGTCGGTCACGGTCATCACCCGCAACGAAATGGACATCCGCAACGTCCTGAACCTCAATCAGGCCGTGCGCTATACCGCGGGCATCACTGCCGATCTTCGTGGCGGCGGCGTGGGAACACGTTATGACCAGTTCGCCCTGCGCGGCTTTTCCATCCCGACATTCCTTGATGGTCTAAAGCTTCAGGACAGCCCGACCGGCTATGCCGTAGCCCAGACCGACACCTCGCGTCTGGATCGCATTGAAATTCTCAAGGGTCCGGCGTCGGCCCTTTACGGCCAGTCCAGCCCCGGCGGCCTCGTCGCCCTCTCCAGCAAACTCGCCACGGACCAGCGCTCTTACGGAAGCGTCAATGCGACTGGTGGCATGTTCGACCTGTACCGCGTGGATGCCGATGTCGGCGGTTATATGACGGATAACGGCTTCGTCCGCTACCGCGTCAATGGCACCATCAACGGCCAGCACAGCCAGCTCGCCCGCACCGGAAGCCGCCGTTTCTCCATCAGCCCGTCCTTCACCTTCGGTGGCGACGGCCCCACGACGCTCACGATCCTCGGCAACTACCAGTATGACCCGGAAAACGGCACTTATGGTGGCGTCCCGCTCGTCGGGTCGCTCAAACGCGCGTCTTTCGGCTATCTGCCGCGCAATTTCTACGACGGCGATTCATCGTTCGAAAAATACAACCGTCGCCACGGCTCCATCACCTACATCCTCAACCATCGCTTCAACAGCGACTGGAGCTTCAGCACGCGCGGCCGCTACGACGACATCAAGACCCAGTACCGCAGCGTCTATGACAGCGGCTATTACGTCTCGGACGATACGCTTGCCCGCTCGGCCATCGCCACCAACGAACATACGCACAACCTGACCTTTGACAGCCAGTTCAAAGGCCATGTCCGGACCGGACCGCTACGTCATACAATGATGTTCGGCTTCGACTACATGCAGCAGAGCGCCTCGGAAGTCGGTTATTACGGTTCAGCTCCTGATCTGAACGTCTTTCATCCGAACTCACAGATGGCCATTCCCACTCCGTCCCCCTGGGTGAACTACAACACCGACTCCCATCAGGCCGGCATCTATGGACAGGACGAAATCCACTGGCGTCACCTGATCCTGACAGGCAGCATCCGTAACGACTGGTACCGGTCCCATCAGACCGACAACATGTACAACACGACGACCAACCAGAGCCCGAGCCAGATTACCTGGCGTGCTTCGGGCCTGTATCATTTCGATTTCGGTCTTGCGCCGTATATCAGCTACTCGACATCCTTCCAGCCACAGTCCGGCAGCGTCTCGACAGATGGCGGAAAGACCGTGCGTCAGGCCAATCCGTCGCTCGGCAAACAGCTTGAAGGCGGCCTGAAATACCAGCTTCCGGGCACCTCACTGCTCCTGACGGCTGCGGGCTTCCATATCGAGCAGACCAACGTTCTCGTTGCTGTCGGCAACACCGGCTACAGCGCTGAAAGCGGGCTGGTCCATTCGGACGGCTTCGAGTTCGAGGCCCATGCCGAGCCGTTCCACAATCTCGTGCTAACAGCAGCCGTCAGCATCCAGAAGGTGCATGACGACTCAACCGGCAAGCCGCTCATCCAGTCCGGCAAGGGTAATGCCTCGCTGTTCGCCTTCTATACGATGCCGTCGGGTCCCGCGAAGGGCCTCGGCTTCGGCGGCGGCATGCGCTATTCCAATAAATCCTATGGTGGTGAAGCATCTTACGGGAGTGTCTGGGTGCCGCAATATGCCGTGTTCGATGCGTCGGTGCGATACGACCTGTCCAACCTCTCCCACAGCCTGCATGGCTGGAATGTGGGCGCGAGCGTCCGCAACCTCTTTGACAAGAACTTCATCGCCAATTGCCTGAGCTATGCCTCTTACGGTCAGGAATACTGCTATTACGGAGAGCGCCGCAACGCGCAGGCCAATATTGGCTTCAGCTGGTAAACCACAACCCGGAACCCGGCGCTACGACATCGCCCTGCGCCTCGTCGTGGCGTTGCCGCTCGGTTACGCCCTCTCCGCGCTGGGCGGTGTCTGCCTTGCGTTCTGGCTTCCCCTGTCCAGGGCTGACAACGCCATGGCCGGAATCCTTCTCGGCCTGGTCCTCTGGCCCGTCGTTTTCATAGCAGCTTTCGCAGTCACCCGTATCGGGCGACTGCTGGCTTTCCTGATCCTCGTGGCCTCTCTCCTGAGCGGCCTGGGACTCCTCGGAGGCTGGCAGCCATGAAAGGCACGTTCCGCGCGTCCATGGCTGTAGTGCACACGACACTGGGTCTCGTCACGGGCTGGGTGCTGTTCGCCATTGCCCTGTCCGGCGCATTGAGCGTCTTCCGGCGAGAGATCAGCCTCTGGGCCAGGCCCGAACTTTCCACTTCCGTTTCCTCCCCCCTCCTGACGGACGCCCATGCCCTGGACTGGCTGAACCGCAACGCGTCCACCGCCAGTGCCTGGTATGTCGGCAGCGCAACTGATCTGTGTTCCTTTGCAACAGCCCTGTGGCCTGACACAAAGGGCAAATACATCCAGCGTGCCCTCGACCCCGAAACCGGAAGCCCGGATGGTATCAGGGACACGCTCGGCGGCGAATTCTTCTACCGCTTCCATTTCGAGCTTCAGCTTCCCCATCCCTGGGGGCGGCTTATCGCAGCCCTCGCCGCTCTGGCCCTCGTCGTCGGGCTGGTCACCGGCATCATCATCCATCGGCGCATCTTCGCGGATTTCTTCACCTTCCGTCCCTCGCGCGGACAGAGAAGCTGGCTGGACACGCACAATCTGCTTGGTGTCGCCGCCCTGCCTTTCCATCTGATGATTTCCTTCACAGGCGCCGTCACCCTCGGATCGCTGCTCCTTCCCTGGAGCACCCAGGCGCTTTACCGGAACGACGTCACCGCCTCCTACACGGAGCTCAATCCCGCGCTCTATTCCCGCCCGGCAAGTGGCCATGCAGGTCATCTCGCACCGATCCTCCCCATGCTCCAGGAAGCTGACAGGCGTTTCGGCGGCACGGGCCTGGAACAGATCTATGTTTTCAATCCGTCCGATCAGGCGTCACTCGTTACGATAATCGCGGGCAACAGCCGTACCGTCAGCACCTCGTCGCAAATCATCACCTTCGATGGTCCATCAGGTCACATCCTCAGGGAACATATCGAAAAACGCCCTGTCATCCGGGCCTATACGTTCCTGTACGGACTGCATGTGGCGCGTTTTGCGCCCTGGGTCACACGCTGGCTCTATTTCCTGTCCGGACTGGCGCTCGCGGCGCTGATTGGCAGCGGCATGCATCTGTGGACGCTCAAGCGCCTGCGCCGCCCGCATCATCTGGGACACCGGATCGTCGCCCGTCTGAATGTGGGCGTTCTGATGGGTACGCCCCTCGCCTTCGCATCCTTTTTCATCGCCAACCGCCTTCTCCCCGTCACGATGCCCCACCGAGCCGGATGGGAAGTGACAACCGTCTTCATCGTCTGGGGGATCACGCTGGCCTACACGCTAGTCCGTAACCCAGAGCGGACATGGGCGGAGCTGCTGGGCGGCAATGCCGCAGCATGCTTTCTGATCGCAGCGCTCAGCCTGCCCTGGCATGGCAGCATCGTTGCAGGCGTCGGGCTGACAGCCCTTATCCTGTCAGCATCTTTCGCTTTTGCGACGTATCACAGAATACGAAAAACCGGGCTCCTGGCATGAACTGGATTTCCGTTCTGTGCGGACAGTCCGCCATGCTGATGTTCGTCGCGGCCTCTCATCGCGGAAACCGGGTCTTCTGGCATGACCGCCTGACAGCAGCACGGCGGCGCATCCTGAAATCATGCGCCGCCCCGGTTCTGCTCCTCAGCCTCGCGCTTCAGACTCTCAGCGACGGGACCGTCATCCTGAACATGATCGAATGGATTCTGCTTGCCAGCCTTGAAATCATGGTCGCGACACTCGCCTGCTCCCTCTGGGAACGCAGCGCCCGACCATGAGCCGGAAGGCGCTTAGCCAGCCATCGCCGGATCAGTGAGCGTGATCTTCCCCGTTTCCATCCGGCCGCCCAGAACATGCCTGAAATCCGGATCTTCCGGCGATGTTAGCGTCACGTCATACCACTGATGGCTGGCTGACAGATCCAGCCGGATCTCCTGATGCCCCCGCCCTTTGAGGACCACCGTCCGCAGTGGCCCAGCATCGCCGGCATGGTACTGAACCGTCAGCGGTGCCTTGCCACCATTGGTCAGGGAAAGAACGATCCTGGGCCCTTTGCCCTTGCCGCCAACGTCATAACGACAGGCTGAACGAAGCGCGACCCGATCAGCATGCCCCCGATAAGCCCGGTAGAACCCGTTGGGCGCATGAACCGCGACATCATACAGACCATCCGCAGCCGGAAGCGTCACATCCATCCGGTCTCCCGCCGCTACGGCGTAGGTTCCAGCCTGCATATCGCGACCACCATTGCGGTAATCATAGATATTGAATGGCGCGCCGGCCGCCCGCTCTCCATGAACGCTCTGCCCGGCTCCCAGCTTCAGGCTGACCTGCCCGCGCTCCACATCAATGCCGCCATCACAGTAAAGCTCATAGGGCAGCGCACAGGCCGGACGTGTTCCGCTTTCCTGTCGTACGGTTTGCCGCAGCAGATCCGGCTGATCTTTCAGTGCGGCGATCTCATCCCCGGACAGCGAGCGGAAACCACCCGGCATGGGACGGTTCCGCGCATCTTCGATAGCCTTCAGATGCGTGTTCCGGTCCAGATAGTTCAGGGACGGCGCAACCTCGTCTTGAGGATGGAAACAGGACGTCAGATCGCCGCAGATGGCCCGACGCCAAGGGGAAATATTGGTTTCCCGGACAGGCGTGCCGAACTTCTTCTCAACGAAATGCTCCAGAAACCGCAGTGTCGAGCTGTGGTCGAAAAGCTGCGAATTGACCAGCCCACCCCGGCTCCACGGAGACGCCACAACCATCGGCACCCGGAAGCCGAGCCCGATCGGGCCACTGCGTGCGAGCCGTTCGGGAACGCCCCGGCAAACCTCGTCCTCGGCAGTCGTGTATTCCAGCCCGTCTGCCCCGATCGAAGCGGAAGAGTGGCCCGTTTCCGGACGCTGCGGATCAGGGGCCGCATAGGAACAGCCGTGATCGAAATACCCGTCATTTTCATCATAGGTCAGAATGAAAATGGTCTTCTTCCAGACCTCGGGATTCTCGGTCAGGATGTTCATGACTTCCGACACATACCAGGCCCCCCCATACCAGGCCGATGTCGGGTGGTCCGAGAAATGCTCGGGCGCCGCCATCCAGGAAACAGCCGGGAGTTGGCCTGTCCGTACATCCTTGCGGAACTGGTACAGCACGTCTCCCTTCGGCGCCTTCATCCCCTTCGCATCCGGATCGTCCACGAAGGAGAGTTCCTCAAGGCTGCGATAATCAGGATCGCCGCTGTTGATCACGAAGGCCTTCGTGAAAAGCGCGCGCTCCTCGGGCGTCAGCTTCTCAAATCCCTTCGAGGATTTCTGACGCTTCTTCAGAACCTCCATCAGGGCCTTCGCCTCGACAAGCTGCTCGCTCCGCTCCCCGGAGACCAGCATCTCAAGGTTTTCAAGCCGATTGATATGCTCTGAACATTCCCGGATCCGCTCTTCGATCCATTCTCCAAAGCCCGGATTGGAGCTGACATTGAAGCTGTCGAAACACTCCAGCACGTTACAGCCGAAATTGGACAGCCAGGAACGCTCCGCCGGAGACATGCCGCCCGTCTGGCTCAGTTCGTTCTGATAGAACTTCCACGACACCCCGACCTTCTCCAGCCGCTCCGGAAAGGTCATCCAGGTCATGCCGCCTTCCAGGATTTCCGGGTTCCGCATGTAGACGTTTGACGCGGTATTCTGCTGGTCCCGCACGGTTCCTGTCCAGAAGACGAGACGGTTGGGCGTCGTGCTGGACATGACGCCGCAGTAGTTCTGGTCACAGACCGTAAACGCATCGGCCAGAGCATAATAGAATGGCAGATCCTCGCGGGTATAATATCCCATCGTCAGCGGATACTGCCTGTATTCCTTCTTGTGAGGCCGCTTGACGTCAATCCACCGGTCATGATGCCCCCCGTTCCAGGCATCGACCTGACTGTCCCGGGAGTGCGGGATCGAGCCCATCCAGGTGACCTTTGTGTCGTGAATGTTCAGGCGCCACGGCGCATAGGTCTCCCCGCTCTTGCCGGACTGCACGAAAACGGAGCTGCCGTTCTTCTGACGGATCGCGCGCCTGTCGTTGAAGCCGCGAACGCCGGCCAGTGTTCCGAACATATGATCGAAAGAGCGGTTTTCCTGCATGAGGATAACGACATGCTCGGCATTCAGATATGTCGTACCCGGCTCGGGCGCGATGGCATAAGCGCGACGGATGGCGGCCGGAAGCCCTTCCGTTGCGGCTGCGGCACTACCGAACAGGGCGTATTTGAGGAAGGTTCTGCGAGTGGACATATCAACCGTTGCCTGGGACCTGAAGCCGCGTATTGCGACAGACTAGAGAAATAGCCCCGGATGAATAGTCGTCTCCCGTCCCTAATTCATCCCGCGATCCCGAAACTTCATGAAAACGTCACCTGGCCGGAAACAGCGAACGGGCGCAGGTCGCTTTGCCGACCATACGCCCGTTCATTTCGAGACACAAAAAATCGCGTTCTGAATACAATCAGAAGTTGATAGACGTTTTTACGTAATACATGCCGCCATTGAAACCATAAGGCGAATAGGAGGCATACTTCGTAAGCCCCTGCTGCGTATGGGAAATGGAAGAAGGAACGCGCGTCGGATACTTGTTGCCAACATTGTTGGCACCAACCCCGATCGTCCAGCGCGGCAGGATCTTATAGTCCACCTCAAGATTGGTCAGAAGCGCGGGATTCTGCATGAAGGGGACGCTGCCGGCGCCTGTCGGAGATGCCATATAGATGATCGAGCCATAACGCATCTCCTGCACGAACGCAGACCACTTGCCGTAGGTCCAGTTCACGCTGATCTGCTCGCGGTTCTTCGGAGCCGCATGCAGGACAATTTCCTTGGTGTACTCGTTGACGAAGCTGGCGTTCGAGGAGCGGATTTCCGTATCCGAGAAATTGATCCCCATCGCAAAGCGGAACTGCCCCAGACGCCGCGTATGCAGCGTGTAGTCAGCGCTGAAGTCGCCGCCGAATGTCTGGGTATTGTAAAGGTTGGCGTAATAGGAAAGCGAAGTCGCACTCTCAAGATTATTCTGCGCAAGCAGGTTCATGAGAACGGCATCGCTCGTATCGACGCTATAGGTTTTCGTGCTTCCCAGACGGGAATTGATGGCGATGTAGTAAAGATTACCGGTTACATGAAAATCATTCACCGGCGTCGCATCCACACCGATGCTGTAGCTTCGGGAATATTCACCCTTCATGCTACCTGCACCAAGATATTTGGCGATGGCGCTGTTAGCCGGGACCTGATCCACCGTATAGCCGGGATAAGGCGCAGAATAGAAATAGGACATCTCGCCCAACGTCGGCGGACGATAGCCCGTATTGATATTGGCGCGGATAGCCCAGCGCTTGTTGAAATTGTACCGTGTCCCGACCGATCCGGTCTCAACGGTCGCAAGGTTGTTGTAGCTCGCGACACGCCCGCCCAGCGTCCACTCCCACTTCTTGGTAACGTAGAAGTCCAGGTTCGCGAAGCCTTCGTAGACATCGCGGTTCTGATTGGTAACAGCCATCGGGACGTTACCCGGATGATCCGTCGCCCCAAGCCCTTCCCAGGACGCCGTCTCGCCCTCGGTCATCTGGAACGTATCGTGGCGGTATTCGGCGCCAAACTTCAGATCAACCGGTCGAGGCAGAAAGCCCGTCTGGAACGAACGCGACCCGCGAATGCCGCTCGTCAGTTCCGTCGCAATGGAAGACCCGTCATAGAACGAGGTCTGCGTGCTGTCGGTGAGGGAGACGTTTTCGGAATCCTTGGTACCGTATTTCTGGGCGTCACGGCCAAACGTGACATACGCATCCCAGGCGAACCCGAATTTATGGGTCCGGATACCATTATCCGTCTCGAAATCATACTGGTCCATTGTGATATACGGCTGATCGCCATTCGGGTACAGGTCAGTATTGATCCAGGTATCCGTATCGGCAGCGCTGCGATACGTCTCCGCTACATTGGCCCGGCGATGTGAGAATGTCGACGTGCTATAGACACTGAAACCATTCCCCAGCGGCATAGACATGTTCTCGCTGATCGTCTCAAGCGTGGATTTCGGCAGACCAAGCCCGCGCTGAACGTCACGATTGGCCGTTTCATTCCGTGAATCGCTGTAAAGCGTTCCATAGAAATTGCCTCCACGCGTCGTGGGAAGCTGATGCGTCACCTGAGCTGCCAGATCGAGATAGCCGCCGTTATTGCCCAGAGCCATGCCATAATTGGCCGATCCATCAAGACCCTGGCCGTCACCTGCGTAATAGCCATTGTTCTTGAAGTTAATGCTGCCACCATGCGTATCGCGCTTGAGCACGATATTGACCGCACCAGCAATGGCATCCTGCCCGTAAAGCGCAGACGCGCCCTCCGTAATAACCTCGATATGATCAATTGCAGACACCGGGATCAGCGAAATGTCGCTTGGCTCACTGCCCCAGTTCGTACCGGCATTCGAATTGAAATTCGCACCAATATGGCGTCGATGCCCGTTGACAAGGATCAGCGTATCGTCAGGAGACTGCCCGCGAAGCTGCATCGTCTGGACGAACGCACTCGCTCCACCGCCTGGCAATGCCGAGGTGGTGATGGCTGGATTGGCCTGGGCCAACGCTGACAGGACGTTCGTCTGACCCGTCTTGAGCAGTTCAGCCCCCGTCACCACCGTCACCTGCGTCGTGCTGTGCCGCGCCGTCACCGGAGAGAATACGGAGTTCGTCTGCCGCCCACCGACCTGAATACTTTCAGTCGAAGAGGCCAGAAGTGACGTCGGAGCATGATGAACCGGCGCAGCACTCCGCACAGGCGCGGCACTTGCACCTTTTCGTGCAATAACCCTGTGATGTTTTACAGGCACGGATGGCGCAGTCGACGCTGCGAGAACGATATCCGGTATGAACGCGCCCAGTGCAGCACTTGCGACCAGACAGAGTTTCCAATTTGACCCAATCAACATTGCATCCCTCTCAAGTCGCCGGAATCCCGATGCGAAAGCATGAGTTTATGGTACGGATACGTTATGTTTTGGCGTCATATGGATTATTTATATTCCAATTTCGCAACGAGGACGCAGGAAAATTTCACCAGCTGCCGCAGCTTAAAAAATTAAGCATATTCCGATGGATTCATTGACGATTTCCCCCAATCGGCAGACTATCGGAATCATAGTTCGTCACATCAGGAGATTGACCAGTTGGATATCAGGCGTTTGCAGGCCTTCGTGAAGATCATCGACCTCGGCAGCATTTCACGCGCTGCCGACCTGCTGAACATCGCCCAGCCGGCACTCAGCCAGCAACTGGCCGCCCTCGAAAGCGCTTTCCGTCAGAAACTGGTCATCCGCAGCAAAAGCGGCGTCACCCCGACAATCGCTGGGTCAGTCCTTTACCGACATGTCCAGATCCTGAGCAAGCAGTTCGACCGTGCCATGGTCGAGATCACCCAAGGGGCTGGTCCCCTCGTCGGCAAGGTCTCTGTAGGCCTTTCTCCATACAGCGCGGGATCCACGCTCTCGGTTGAGCTTCTGCGCCGCATCCGGGAAGACCTTCCCGGCATCGTGCTGCATCTGACCGAAAGTTTCGACGACATATACAGTGAACTCGTCATGACGGGCCGCCTGGATATGGCCGTGATCCATGGCTCAGGTCCCATGAAGGGGGTCAGCTTTACGCCGCTGATGAAAGAGGAATTCTTTCTGCTTGCCCCTCATGCCCTCAATATTCCCTATGAGGACGAAAATACGGTCCAGCTCGCCGACATTACGGACATCCCGCTTCTGGTGCCCCCGAAGCATAACTTCGTTCGCAAGGCTATCGACATGGCCTTCCTTCGCAAGGGGCTGGAGCCAACCATCGTCGCGGAGATCGAAGCCCTGACAACCCTTCAGGGCGCAATCCAGGAAGGAATCGGCAGCACCATCCTTCCCTGGTCGGTTGCCAGCCGAATTGCCGTCGAAGGCAAATCCCGCATCTACGCCCTGCGCAATCCCGTCATCAGCGAAAACGTTTCCCTCTGCATCCCCGAACTTGTTCCCGAAACCGAGGCTTCGGTCGCGGTCCGCGAACGCCTCATTGATCTTGCCCGGGCCATGGCATCATCGCGCAACTGGCCCGGGACCCATGCCTCTACATAACAGCAGCAGTCACGCGCCCGACATTGGGCTGTGTCAGGAATTCCGGCCGCAAAAGCCCTGCAAGCTCATTCTCGGACAACAGCTTCTCTTCAAGCACAAGTTCCGAGACCGTCCGGTTTTCCGCCAGCGCACGGCGGGCAATCTGCGAACAGGCATCATATCCAAGCACCGGCACCAGCGCAGTGACAATACCGATATTCCGCTCGAACAGATAGCGGCACCGCTCGGGATCCGCGGCAATACCAGATACGCATTTCGTAGTCAGAAGCGTCACTGCCGCCGTCAGCGTCTTCAGCGACGAGAAGAGACAGTACCCGATCATGGGCTCGAACGGATTGAGCTGGAACTGCCCACCATCGGCACACATACTCACCGTGACATCGTATCCTGCCACGAGATACGCCACCTGGTTAACGGCCTCTGGAATGACCGGATTCACCTTACCCGGCATGATCGATGACCCTGCCTGCACGGCTGGCAGCATGATCTCGCCGATGCCGGCCCGCGGCCCGCTGGACAGCAGCCGCAGATCGCTTGAAATCTTGGACAGCTTAAGCGCCAGGCGCTTCAGTACAGCCGAGAACTGGACGAAAACCCCGACATCCGAGGTCGCTTCAATCCTGTCAGACGCCTCCACCACCGCCAGACCGGTCAGCCTGCCAAGCTCCTGCACAACAGTCTCCGCATAACGCGGATCGGTGTTCAGACCCGTCCCGATCGCCGTCCCGCCCAGGTTGACTGTCAGGAAAGACTCGGACTGATCCCGGATATGGCGAATCTCCGTCTCCACCGCATGCTGAAACGTCCTGAATTCCTGCCCGAGCGTCATGGGAACGGCGTCCCGCAACTGGGTGCGTCCAACTTTCAGAATAGATGCGAATTCATCAGCCTTTGTCTTGAATGCGCACGCCAGATCTTCCAGAGCCGCCAGCAACGGCACTGTGGCTGCAAGCACGCCAAGTCTCAGCGCCGTGGGGTAAACATCATTGGTAGACTGCGCCATATTCACATGGTCGTTCGGATGCACAACCCGGTAATCGCCAGGCTTCTTCCCCGCCAGTCCCAGCGCGACATTGGCGATCACTTCGTTGACATTCATGTTGGTGGACGTTCCCGCCCCACCCTGCATGGCATCTACGATGAAATCATTGCGGTAATCATCGCTCTTCAACAGCGCCAGACAGGCCTCCTCGATCAGTGCGGCACGCTTATGGTCCAGATAGCCGAGCGCCCTGTTCGTCCGTGCCGCAGCCTGCTTGACCGTCACGAATGCACGGATAAAATCGGGAAACGCCCCTACGGGCTCTCCACTGATCGGAAAGTTCTGCGCCGCCCGACTGGTATGAACGCCCCAGAGCGCCTCGACCGGGATCCGGGCCTCTCCCAGCAGATCTTTCTCGACCCGGAAACCGGCTGGCGGCGGCATATCCGTCTGCTGCGGCATCATGTTTGCCGGGACTTCTGACTGGGGTGCAGATGTCGTCATTTCGGATATCCAGAACTGTGATTGAAGCAGAGCACGATCCTTCGCCAAAAGGATCTTCAGAGGCCTTGCACCCCCTGACCAGCCTGAAGCCTATTATTGCGACTTCGATTCATCCCCATATGATTGTGATATAGGGTCAGACAATTTTCGGCAGTATCTTGGCGTCATCGAAACGACTTACGATGTTTCCATTCGCGCACGCGTTACCACCCCTTGCGGCAATGGAGACCCATCAATGCCCGGTTTTGCTGATCGACTGAACGGAATTGGAGTCTCGGCCTCCGCTGCCATGACGGACAAGGCCCGCGAGCTCAAGGCGGAAGGCCTGAAGATCGTCAGCCTTTCTTCCGGCGAGCCTGATTTCCCGACCCCGGACCATGTCGTGGACGCTGCCATTGCCGCTGCCCGCGGTGGCGATACCAAATACCCCCCGCAGGACGGCAAACCCGCGCTCAAAAAGGCCGTGCAGGCCAAGTTCCTGCGCGAGAACCATCTCGATTACGCCCTCGACGAAATCCTCGTCGCCAATGGTGCAAAGCAGATCATCTTCGATGCCATGATGGCGACCTGCAATACCGGTGACGAAGTCGTCCTCGCCTCCCCCTACTGGATCAGCTATTCCGACATTGCCCGCCTGTGCGGCGCAAAACCGGTGCAAGTCGCTTGTCCGGCCGAGGACAATTTCCGCCTGTCCGCCAAGGCGCTGGACGCGGCCATCACGCCGAAGACCAAATGGCTTCTGCTGAACTTCCCCAACAATCCGACCGGTGCCTGCTGCCCGCGTGAGGACATGGAAGAGATCGCCGCAGTCCTCCTGAAGCATCCGCATGTCTGGATCATGACGGACGACATCTACGAGCATCTGATCTATGACGATTTCGAGTTCTGCACCATCGCGGAAGTCGAGCCGCGCCTGAAGGACCGTGTGCTGACGGTCAACGGCGTCTCCAAGGCCTATGCCATGACCGGCTGGCGCGTTGGCTATTGTGGTGGTCCGCGTGACCTGATTGCCGCCATGAACAACATGCAGGGTCAGTCCACCAGCGGCATCAACACCATCGCCCAGGCTGCGGCCATCGCTGCCCTTGAAGGCCCGCAGGATTTCCTGAAGGAGCGTGCCGCAGAGTACCAGTCCCGTCGCGATCTCGTGGTCGGCCTGTTGAATGACATTCCCGGTGTGACCTGCCACACGCCTCAGGGCGCGTTCTACGTCTATCCCGAGATCGGTGCCTGCCTCGGCAAAACCACACCCAAGGGCCGGCATCTCGCAACAGACGCTGATTTCGTCATGGCCCTGCTGGAAGAAAAGCAGGTTGCATCTGTCCAGGGCGGCGCTTACGGCATGAGCCCTTTCTTCCGCATTTCCTACGCCACCGACCGGGAAACACTGAAGGAAGGCTGCCGCCGTATCGCAGACTTCGTTACCTCCCTGACCTGAACGAAAAACGAGGAAGCCATATGGCTTCCTCGTTCCCCTAGATCCGACAGGTTGGGCTACTCTCAGACAGTCGGTTCAATCCGTACAATGATGGCCCCATAGCCGGTCAGCACACCATCCTGCCCGACAACGTCCACGACCGTTCCCTCTACAGGAACCGTAACCGGAATCTGTAGAGTTCCGATCCGCATCTGGGCCACGACATCGCCCTGCCGCACCAGCGTTCCAATTTCCGCCAGATCCGTCAGCGCCAGCACTCCGAAATAAGGTGCATTGACCGCAATATCAGTCTGCATCGTCTCAACAGACGCAGACGGGGCGCCAGCAATCGGCACATGTGGCGCGGAAGCAGGAGCCTTCACGCGCAGAAAGCACCGCGAGCCCTTGCCATCCGAAAGCTCGATCGTCTCCAGCCCCGCCTGAACCAGCAGATCTGCAATCCGTGCGAGATCGTCTGAAGACGGGATACCTTCAAACACCGGAACCTGATTTTCCGCAGGGCTCATGATGATGACCTCTCTGCCAGCCAGCGTTCAAGATAGTGGATATCGACGCCCCCCGCCTGAAACTGCGGATCAGCCAGCAGATCCTGATGCAGCGCGATATTGGTCGAAATGCCTTCGACCCTCATCTCGGCCAACGCTACCCGCATCCGGGCAATTGCCTGTTCACGCGTTGCCCCATAGCTGATGATCTTGCCGATCAGCGAATCATAATAAGGCTGAACCGTGTAATTGCTGACCACATGCGTATCGACGCGAATACCCGGACCACCCGGCAGATCCCACCGCGTCACCGTTCCCGGAGATGGCATGAATGTCGCGGCGTCTTCCGCATTCAGACGGCACTCGATCGCATGACCCTGCATCCGGATATCCTCCTGGCGCATATCAAGCGTCTCGCCCTGCGCAATCCGCAATTGCTGGGCCACGATATCAATGCCGGTCGTCTCTTCCGTGATGGGATGTTCGACCTGGACACGCGTATTCATCTCGATGAACGCAAAGATCCCGTCTTCATACAGGAATTCAAACGTACCCGCTCCGCGGTAACCGATCTGGCGGCAGGCCTGAACACAGCGCTCCCCGATCTCGGCGATCGTCTCAGACGGAATCCCGGGCGCCGGCGCTTCTTCCAGAACCTTCTGATGACGCCGCTGCAGGGAACAATCCCGCGCGCCAAGCCACAACGCCGTCCCATGCATGTCACACAGAACCTGGATTTCCACATGGCGCGGCTTCTGCATGTATTTTTCAAGATAGAGCGTCGGATTGCCAAACGCCTGCTGAGCCTCCTTGGCTGTCAGGACCACGGCATCATCCAGTTCGTCCACACTGTGAACCACCCGCATGCCACGACCGCCGCCGCCGCCCGAAGCCTTGACGATCACTGGAAAGCCAACCTCGAGCGCAATGGCTCTGACCTCTTCTGCAGAAGACGGCAACGGCCCGTCGGACCCCGGCACACAGGGCACACCAGCATCGCGCATGGCCCGCTTTGCCGTGATCTTGTCACCCATCATGCGAATGGAATCACCCGTCGGCCCGACAAAGGTCAGTCCAGCCGCTTCCACCGCATCCGCAAAATCCGCATTTTCAGAAAGGAATCCATATCCCGGATGGATGGCTCCCGCGTCTGTCACTTTCGCAGCCAGAAGCAGACCTTCCATATCCAGATAGCTTTTCGAGGCGGCGGCCGGGCCGATGCACAAAGCTACATCCGCCTCACGGACGTGCCGACTATCTGCATCCGCTTCCGAATACACTGCCACCGTCTCCAGCCCGAGCTGACGGCAGGCACGCTGGATCCGCAGGGCAATTTCCCCACGATTGGCAATCAGAACTCTTTTGAAACGCTGCATGTCACTCATACCAGACGGAACAGAGGTGTTCCCATGTCGACTTCGGCGCCGGCAGCCACGAGAACCTCCTCAATCGTCCCCGCAACGGTCGCACGAACAGGATTGAAAACCTTCATGGCTTCAAGAAGCCCCACCTGCTGTCCTGCCTCGACCTTCTGGCCAACAGTGACATAAGGCGGCGCATCCGGTGACGGAGAGAGGTGAAAGACCCCGTAGGACGGCGCAGTGATCGTCTCCGCGGCTTTGGGGACAGAGACCACTGCCGGTGCAGCCTTTGCCGCAACCAGTGCCTTCTCTGTCGAGGCCACATGCGCGGTGGCGGCTACAGGAGCATCCTGCGTTCCACACGCCTTCCCAAGACGGATCTTCCGACCGTTTTCCTCAATCTCAAGCTCCACAATCGGAGCCTGAGCCATGAGATCGATCAGACGACTGATCTGTGAGATATCCACTGCCATCAGGCCGGAGTAGACGTTTTCTTCGCAAAATTCAGACCACCCACGACCTGCATCGTCGGCAGCACTTCCATGAAGCTGACATTCATGCGCTGGGGAGCCAGAACCGCAAACGCCACGGAGTTCGCGATATCTTCCGGCAGCAGCGAATCATACTCATCGAAAAAGCGCTTCTTCGCCTCGGCCATGTCTCCGATCAGACGACCGAAAACTTCCGTTTCCACACGCGCCGGCGAAACTTCCGTCACCCGGATCTGACGGCCGAACAGATCACAGCGCAACTGCTGCGACAGCGAATGCACACCGGCTTTTGTCGTATGATAGACCGTATTGCCGCCCGCAAAGGCATAGTGCCCGGCAATGGAGCTAATATTCACGATATGCCCACGGTCCCGCGCGATCATCCCTGGGACCACCAGCCGCGTCAACTGCAGGACAGCGCGCAGATTCACATCCACCAGCGCATCAATGTCCTCAGGCGTCGTGTTGGTGATATTACCCGTCCGCGACTGTCCCGCATTGTTCACCAGAACATCGACTTCCAGCCCGGCAAGGAGGGCCTCAAGCCCGGCCTGGTCCGACACGCTGACGGCATGGGGAATGCACCCCGTTTCGCTTGCCAGCGCCTCAAGGCGCTTCGCATCGCGGGCCAGAGCATGAACTTCAATGCCGCTTTCGCTCAGCCGCCGGACAATGGCAGCGCCAATGCCCGAAGAAGCGCCAGTAACGAGAGCGGTGCGGTAAGGAGTATTGCTCATGCGAATGAGACCCATTGCTGGAGGACAGGAAGAGACCGCCATCAGCGCCGCATGAAATACGGAACATCCGGCAGGAATATTATTCCGACGCTAATGGAGTTATTTCACAAACACCAAGAGCCGTTCGTTCTTGCCCCATAACATAATCCGATGGAACCCTTACCTTACCCTCTGGAACCATAAGATTATCCAATGACATCACACGGCGAATTGCTCTGGCCATCATTCCCGTGCCAGTCATATCGTTTCGTTACCGCCTCAAAAGCGGACTTGAGAAAATGAGACGGAACCGTCACAGCCCGGGAACTGCATGTTTTGACCGCAGACACGCTCCTCACACCGGACCGGCGTCACGCCGCCAGCGCCCCGGTCATCAGCATGATGGGCACACGCGCCATGCTGTTCGAAGCACCCGGCGAATTCACCATGCGGCAGCAGCAGCGGATCTGGGCTCTCATCGCCCATACCGAAAACCGCCCGAACATCCAGGAACTCGTCCCCGGCGTCACGAACCTGCTCCTGATCTTCACCCATGCCCCCGAGCATCCGGAACAGACCGCAGACTGGCTCCGGAACGCCTGGGAAATGCTCCCACCCCGCCAGATCGAAGGACGGCTCTTCGAAGTGGGCGTGCAGTATGGTGGCGCGTTGGGTGACGATCTTGCTGCGGTTTCTGCCCATACGGGCCTGCCTCCCGAAGAGGTCATCCGACTTCATCACGAAGGCGAATACACCGTCTGTGCCGTCGGGAGCGCGCCGGGTTTCGGCTATCTGCACGGCCTCGATCCCCGCATCGCCACGCCACGAAAATCCGTGCCATCACTCAACATGCCGGCAGGAACCGTGACGATCGGCGGCATGCAGGCAGGAATTTCTGCGCTGACTGGCCCGAATGGCTGGAACTCGATCGGCTATACCGAAATCTGCCTTTTCGATCCGTATCGCGCTTCTCCTTCCCTTTTTGCCATTGGCGATCGTATCCGTTTTTACCCGGAAAGCATCGAACTGTGATTACGATCCTCGAGACCGCCCCCCTCAATACCGTGCAGGATCTGGGACGGCCAGGATATCGTAATCTCGGCGTCGGCAGCTCAGGCGTCATGGATCCCCTGGCCCTGGAAATCGGGAACATCCTTCTGGACAATGAGCCAGGGGCCGCCTGCATCGAACTCCAGACCTACCCGTTCGTCATCCGCTTCGAAACGCCGACCAGTTTCGCTGTTACCGGCATTGATGCGCCGCTGACACTGGACGGCAAGCCTGTTCTTGCATGGTCCGTCGAGACTGCTGCTTCCGGACAGGTCCTTCAGGTTGGCATCCCGAAAACGGGTGCCCGCGGCTATGTCTGTGTGAGCGGCGGTATTGACGTGCCCGTTGTTCTCGCCTCACGCAGCACGCAGCTCCGGGGCAGCTTCGGCGGCGTTGAAGGGCGGTTTCTGGAAGCTGGCGACGAGCTTGTAACGCAGCCTGCAACCGAGCATCTATCCGGCTATGGTGCAGTCCCCCCTGTTCGCATCCTTGATACAGGGCCGTGCGAAGAAAAAACCGTCTTCCTGCGTGCCGTTCCCGGAACGGATTATACACGCTTTACAGAAGACTCCCGCGAGCGCTTCTGGGGCCATCCGTGGCGGATCACGCCGCAAAGCAACCGTGTCGGATACCGCCTCAGCGGCGCGCCCCTGACGTTGCTCGAAAAGGTCGAATTGCGATCATACGGCATTATTCCGGGGATCGTGCAGGTACCGCCAGCCGGCGAACCTATCGTGCAACTCGCAGACGCCAACACCGCAGGCGGCTATCCACGTATCGCAACCGTCATCGAAGCTGATCTGTGGCGTCTGGCGCAGGCCCGGATCGGGACAGCCATCCGCTTCGTGGAATGCAGCCACAAGGCAGGCATCGAAGCCGATCAGCCGATCAATCGCTACCTTGAAGACCTGCGTCTGATGGTGGCGCATTATCGCGCGTCCAGTCAGTCCCGAAACGGCGCAAAACCCGGAGGCAAAGCATGAAAATCGACCTCAATTCCGATATGGGCGAAGGCTTTGGCCGCTGGCGGATCGCCGATGACGACGGGCTGATGGATGTCATCTCGTCCGCCAACATCGCCTGCGGCTTCCATGCCGGTGATTACGCGATCATGAACCGGACCGTCCAGCTCGCCAAGGAAAAGGGCGTCGGTATTGGCGCACACCCGGGATTGCCCGATCTCATGGGCTTCGGTCGCCGGTCCATGTCCATTTCGGACGCCGATATGGAAGCCATGATGGTCTATCAGATCGGGGCGCTTCAGGCTGTTGCCGCACTGCATGGGCACCGCGTAACCCATGTCAGCTACCATGCCGCCTTCGGGAATATGGCCAATGCCGATGAAGGGCTCGCATTGCGGCTCGCCCGTGCCATTGCGGCTCTGGACAGGGAACTGACGGTCTTCTGCATGCCCGGACAGCTTACGGAGCGTGCGGCGGACAAGGCCGGCATCCGTGCCCAGACCCTTTTCCTTGCAGATCGTGCCTATACAAGCCTCGGGACCCTCGTACCACGCGGTCAGCCCGGTGCCGTCATTCATGATCTTGATGCCGTCAGGGCACGTGTCAGGCAGTTTCTTGAAGACGGTTCTGTCACAACCTCCGTCGGTTCACGGCTTGAAGTGAAGGCGCAGTCCATTCTGGTACACAGTGACACGCCGGGATCGCTCGAACTGGCAAAGGCCATCCGCTCGGAAATTGAAGCGACGGGCGCAACCCTCACACCAGCTTTCCAGCTTCCAGACTGACATCCATAAGAAATCCTTATTGCGACGCCGGAAGTTCCTATAGCTGGATTTCACGAACATGCATTACGTTTTCAGAACGTCGCAGGAAATCGTTCCTGCAACACTTCTGGGTCCGTTATCAGAGCACTACTGTATCAGTATCGTGCATCGGGGTATGAGTTTTCATGAAGCATGATCTGAAACGCGGAGCATTGCTTCTGGCCTCAGCTACATTTTTCGTTGCAGCTTTGAACGCACTCCAGAAGCTGACAGGTTCACGACTTCCGGCGCTTGAAATCATATTCTTTCGCAATCTGTTCTCGCTTCCCTTTGTTCTTCTGATTGCTTCCAGAACAGGGATTATTCTCAAAACGCATCACTTCGGTGGCCATCTGATCCGCTCTGTCGTCGGGCTAATCAGCATGATTATGGTGGTCATCACGGTGACACGCCTGCCGCTGGCAGAGCAGCAAGTCCTGTCCTACACGCAGCCCCTGTTTCTGGTGCTGCTCTCGATCCCGCTGCTCCATGAACGTCCGTCTCTCCAGCGATGGGTTGCAGTCCTGATAGGATTTGCTGGGGTTGTGGTGGTCGCCCTTGGCAAAGGGCTGCTCAACACGGACGCGACATCAGTTTCCACGATCATCTATCTGCTTGCGCTGGCACAGGGCGCAGTCGGCGCACTGACGACCATGCAGATCCGACAACTCTCTGCCACAGAGGCCAGTACAACAATTTCGCTCTGGCAGGCCATTCTCATGAGCCTCATGACGGCAGCTCCTCTCCCATTCATTTGGGTCACACCAGGCTTTCAGGATGCACTGTGCCTGGTCGTCGTCGGAGCATTTGCTGGTATTGCCCAGGTCCTCCAGACCGAGGCATTTGCGTCCACACAGGTCTCGGCAATCGGGCCTTTCGCCTATACCGGCCTTCTCTGGGCAGCACTGATCGGCTGGTTGGGGTTCGGAGAAATTCCCAGTTCCGCAATGGCTGTGGGCGCAGTTCTGATTATCGGCTCAGGCATCTGGATGCTTCGCCATGACCGGGCCTCAAAAGCCCGGGCGACCGTCACCGCAACAGTTGAAGCGGCGGAAGGCTCCTGATTTCTTCTTCTCATCCACCTTATCCATACCAATCCCCGATTTCGGACCTCCCCTTCCGAAACGACAGAAATTCCCGGAGACCGACAGCGTGACAACAGATCAAGCCACAACGTCCCAATCCCGGAATCGGAACGTTCCGTCTCGCTATATATTCTTTTTTCTTGTCTTTCTGATGTATGTCATCAGCTACGGCGACCGTGCAGCTCTTTCCATCGCCCTTCCGACGCTGGGCAGGGAATTCACGCTCTCTCCCGTGCAGATGGGATGGGTGTCATCCAGCTTCCTGTGGTCGTATTTCCTGCTGAATCTCCCCTCGACCATGCTTCTCGATCGCAAGGGAGCGCGCCTGATCGGCAGTCTGGCCGTCTCGCTCTGGTCTTTTGCAATGCTCCTGGGCGGAATGGTTCACAATATCACCCAGTTCCTGATGACGCGCGTTCTCCTCGGCGTAGGCGAAGCACCGACTTTTGGTGTGGGTGCAACCGTCGTCCGCAACTGGGCGCTTCCCAAGGAGCGCGGCTCTGTCATGACGGTCCTGCTGACCGGCATGCAGCTCGGACTGGCTGGTGGCACGATCGCAGGCGCCTATCTGATTGCCCTGTTTGGCTGGCGGTTCGAGTTCATGGCCCTCGGGATCATCGGACTGATATGGGCCACCATCTGGTGGATGGTCTATCGTGCCCCTGCTGAAAAAGCTTCTGCCCCTGCCCGTGCGCCCTTTTCAGTCGCATCGATACAGAACCTTTTCCGCTCCCCGTCCTTTCTTGGCATCCTCGTGGTCCAGTGTACCCAGAATTACCTGAATTTCCTGGTGATGTCCTGGATGCCCCTTTACCTCATTCATGAACTTCATATCGATATTACCGGTACCGGCACGCGAACAGCGCTCTGCTATCTTTCCGCAGCCCTCGGAGCCATCATTATTGGACGCATTCTAGAACACATCACATTCCGCAACGGCATTCACCCGCCTCGCCGCAGGTTTATTGTCGCCATCTGTCTAACGGGAGCCGCGACGATCGGTTTTCTGCCCCATTTCCATACAATGACGCCGATCCTCTTCATCCTTGGCGGCTCTCTTGCCTGCCTGATTGCTGCAAACGGAGCCAATACGGCCCTGCTGACAGACCTGATCGAGGACGGAGACAAGATCGGCACGGTTACTGGCGTCACACTGACCTGTAGCAATTCCCTGGGGCTTTTTGCCCCCATCGTGACGGGCTACATCGTTTCTTACACCGGACGTTTTGATATGGCGTGGTATATGTGCTCAGCCGGACTGATTGGCGCAGGAGCACTCTCGCTCCTGCTGGTTCGTGCTCCGATCTCGATGCGCAGCAGCCCTTAGTTGCCCAGTGAGCGATCGACAGAGCGGCCTGCGCGTTCGACCGGGCCTTTCGGCGGATCGACGGTGTCACGGACCTTTTCCCCGAATGTCCGGTGATGCTCACATGCCGTCAGGGTCACGCAGGAGACCGAAAGAGCCAACAGAAGCAGGATTGATTTACGCATACGGACTGTCCTTGGAAGAATGTCAGGCTCCATAGAACGGCACTCCCCGTATTCAGTTCCTTCTTATGATTTCAGGTCCGGGAATGGCGGTTGAACCGTTTAAGTTTCGCCAGCGTCGGGCCTGATACGAGTTCTATGATCTCGGACGTGATTTCTTCCTGACGGACGGTTCTCTGAAGCTGCTCCAGGGATTTGAGCTGGCGCGTGATTTCATGATGCGCGGCCGTCATCCGCTCGCTCCGCGCCTTGTTTTCCGCCCCGAAGGATTTCAGTGCCGCCAGACAGAGCTGGGAGAAAATATAGTCTGCCACCAGATCGGTCATGAGCTTTTGCGGCGCAACATTCAGCAGGGGGACCGGCCCTGACGTCACCGTTTTACGCAGCAGAGCCGGGTCCAGCGGGAAAAGCGACTGCCGGGTTACGCTCGCCTTCTCCTGCTCCGAAGACTGGCAGACAATGACGCTGACATGCGTCAGCGCCCCGGCGACAACCTGCCGCCCGATTTCCTTCGTGATGCTGTCAGCCAGTGCAGGAACCGCCCCCGGGTTCTGAACCGCAGGCGCTATCCATTCCGCTTTGATCCCCCTGGAGCGGGCAATGGCATTGCCGCGAGTGCCGATCAGGAAGAGATGCTCCTTCTCATCCTCCTGCAGGGCATCAAGGACATGCTCACTGAACAGCCCCGCGAACCCCTGCTCGGCGCAGAAGGCAATCACGCCTGTCTTTCCCGGCTCCTGTGATGACTGCCCGTTCCGATCCACGGGCAGCAGCGGAGCGATACAGACCAGAGCATCCTGAATGGTCCCGGCATACGTCTCGACCGCCAGGGCAGCCCGATGGGCCTGCTGCACCCGTACGGCTGCGAGGCTGCGCATTGAGTCCACAATGCCGCCCAGTTCCTTGACGTTACCAATCCGGGCCGTGACCTCCTGCAGCCGCTCCGTCATGAGGCGGCTGAAGCCCGGGGCTCAACATACTGCCGCAGACAGGCCACAAAACGCTCTTTCTGCTCCGTGGAAAGAACGCCCCCGCTTTCTATCGCCGTCGATATCTCAGATGCGTTGCTCCGCAGATAATCGCCCAGACCGCTCTGGATGGTCCGGATATTTTTTGCTGTCACACCATCCAGAAGACCATTCTGCGAAGCCGTGACGAGTGCCACTTCCTGTAGAAGATCCAGTGGCGCATGCGGCCCCTGACGCAGGATCGCACGGATACACGCGCCCCGCGCCAGTTGCTGCCGGACATGCGTATCCGGCAGCCCCCCGAAACGCGTGAACGCTTCGAGTTCAATGAACTGCGCATAATCCAGACGCAGCGTCCCGACCGACGACCGCAGGATGGACGACTGCGCGGCCCCACCCACACGGCTGACGCTCACACCCACATCAACGGCCGGTTTCTGCCCCTGATCGAACAACGTACGGTTCAGGACGATCTGGCCATCGGTTATGGAAATGAGATTGGTCGGAATATAGGCGCTAAGGTTCCCCGCTTCTGTCTCCGCAACCGGCAGCGCCGTCAGAGAGCCGCCCCCTTTCGCCGCCGAGAGCTTCGCTGCACGTTCCAGCAGACGCGCGTGAACGTAAAAGATATCTCCCGGATAGGCCTCACGACCCGGGGGCCTTCCGGTAAGCAGGGAAACCTCGCGATGGGTTGCGGCATGCTTGGACAGATCGTCGATGACGAGGAGAGCATGTTGCCCACGGTCCCGGAAATATTCCGCCATGCTCATGGCCGCGAAAGGCGCAATCCAGCACAGGCCAGGCGCTTCCGCCGGACGCGCCACCACGATGATGCATCGATCCGGATTACCCCGCGTCCGGATCGTCTCAATCACGCGCTGGACGCTGGAAGTCTTCTGTCCAATGGCGACATAGACGCAGATCATGTCGTTGGATTTCTGGGCCAGAATGGCATCGACCGCGATGGTGGTCTTGCCGGTCGCCCTGTCGCCGACGATGAGTTCCCGTTGTCCCCGCCCAATGGGGAAAAGCGTATCGATCGCCAGCGTCCCCGTCTGAACGGGCTCCGTCACGAGTTCACGGTCGATAATGGCCGGAGCGGGCCGCTCGACCGGAAACCAGGTCTCCGCCTCAACCGGCCCTTTACCATCGAGCGGCCGTCCCAGCGGGTCCACCACCCGTCCCAGAAGCCCCGGCCCGACCGGAACACTCACGACACCCGACGTTCCCTGAACGGCATCGCCGGCTTCGATCGTGCCTTCATTGTTGAGCAGGATACAGCCGATGCTGTCTTCTTCCAGGCCGTGCACAAAACCGTAGCGACCGTTCCCGAAAGACAGCAGTTCGTCCAGCTTCGCATCGGGAAGACCGGAAATCAGGGCAATCCCGTCGCCAATGTCTTCGACCCGCCCCGTCCGGTCTGTCTGGGGCCCAACCGAAATATCCGTCAGGCTGGACCGGGCCGAGGCCAGCCAGTTGGCGGCCTGGTCAGTGTCCGGCATGAGACAGGCCCTCCCTGATACGAACCAGATCAGCCTGCCAGTTGGACGCCACGGTCAGATAAGGCGTTTTCACGGCAAACCCTTCCACGAGAGCAGGATCGACGGTCCAGGTAATGGCGGGATGTTCACCCACCGCAGTCATGAGGGCGCTCTCATAGGCCTGACGCTCATCAGGCCCCGGTGCTGTTGCCGTGGCAAAGGTGAAGCCGTCGCGCAGACTGAGCCGCTCCCGGTCGGGAAGTGTCGCAATCGCCTTGAGAAGTCTGTCGAAGAGCGTTTCGCGTGCCGGACGGCAGCAGCCTGTCTCCGCCAGAAGCTGCCCTGCAATATCGCAGGACAAGGCAGCCGCGTCTGACCGCCAGCGGGCCTGATTTTCCGCCTCTTCCTGCGCGATACTCTGCTTTGCGCCAGCCTCCAGAGCCGCCGCATCCTGCTGGGCCTTTGCCAGAATGGCCTGTCTTTCGTTCTGCGCGTCCTGTTGGGCCTGCTGCACGATGCGGGCCCTTTCCTGCTCGAACCCGCTAAGTGCCTCCCTGACGGCGGCACGGTCCGCTTCGAGCTGCTTCTGCCCGTCCGTGACCTGCGCAAGCTGGGCTGCGATCTCCTGCTGACGGCGGGAGATGACGGCGCAGATCGGGCGCCAGAAAAACCTGGAAAGCAGCCAGATCAGAACGCTGACGTTGATGACCTGCAGCCCGATTGTCCACCAGTCGACTGTCACCGGACTACTTCAGCAAAGGGTTGGCAAAGAGCAGAAGCAGGGCAATGACCAGGCAGTAAATGGCCATGGTCTCGATCATGGCGAGCCCCACAAACAGCGTCCGGGAAATGGTGCCTGCGGATTCAGGCTGGCGCGCAATGGCATCCATGGCGGCGGCGACAGCCCGTCCTTCCGCGAGCGCTGGCCCTATGGAGCCGAATGACACCGCCATCGCGGCGGAGACGATACTTGCCAGAGCGAGCCAGTTCATGAGCGGGATCCTGTATTTTTAATGGATTGGGGCGCAGCAGGTCTGGTCAGCGCGCCCGCGATAAAGACCATGGCGAGAATGGCGAAAATATACGCCTGCACGGCTCCCGTCAGGAGATCGAGTGCCATGAGAGGAATGGGAACGAGCAGTCCGGCAAGGGAGAGAACGATCCCGATGATGAAAACACCGGCCATGACATTCCCGAACAGCCGGACCATGAGCGAAAAGGTGCGCGTGACCGTCCCGATCAGGTTGAGAGGAACCATGACGACACTCGGCCACAGGAAGCTGCGCAGATAGCCCGTGACGCCACCGGAGCGGACGCCGAAAATGATGATGGCCAGAAACACGGTGATCGCCAGTGCCGCATCCGTTGCCAGAATGGCGGTAGGCGGCTCAACGCCAGGCACGAGCGAGGACCAGTTTGCCACAAGGATGAAAAGGAAAAGCGTGCCCACGAAAGACCGGTACGGCGCAGGCTCGGTCCGCATGGTCTCACGGATCTGCTGGTCAAGCGCCGTGACACCCAGTTCAAGCAGCGTCTGGAGCCGACCGGGCCGGCCAGAGGTCAGAGTGCGGGAAATCCAGGCCCCCCCGAGCGTAAGGACGGCCATGATCCCCCACGTCGTCACCACAGGCTGCGTCACCGGGACCGGGCCGATATGAAACAGGACATGGCTTGAAAGCGGCGACATCATCGCAGCGGTCCCTCTTCACCGATCCTGACGCCGGGACCGATGCGGGCCTTCATGATCCGCAGCACGAGCGGCCGCGCGACAAGCACACCGCAGGTCGCCCAGAGGAACGAAGCGGTTCCACTCCGTGCGGCAAGATAAAGCAGCCCACCCAGCAGCAGAAAGCGCCCCAGCAGCATCGCTATGGCCACAGGGCGCCTTGAGGGCGTCATCAGGAACTGCACATTGACCCACAGGGCGGCCACATGAACACTCCCGGCGAGTAGCCCGACCAGAAGCCAGCCAAGGGACGTCAGGATCTCTTTTTCAGGCATGGGGATGACTCATCCATTTCCAGGCGCTCCAGCCACCCGCCGCAAATCCGGCCATGAGCAGACCGGCCGAGAAGGCAACTCCCGTTCCCCAGCGGTGATCCAGCCACCGTCCCAGCAGGAGCCCGCCAAGAGGCGGCGTGATGATCGTCCAGCCAAGGACACCAATCCGGGCGAGATGCTGCGTGACGTTGACGTCTCCATCCGTCTCGCCGGTGCGCTGGCGGTTCATGCGCTGGCGGATGGCGGCTTCCATCTCGTCAGCCTGGGGGCTGTCATCTTTCACTGCAAGAGGCTCCCCGCGTCAGACCACAAGCCATCTCCGATCCGCCGCACCGCATCCAGCTGAAGACGGACGGACGCGACATTTGCATTCCTGCGCGCATCATCAAGGGCCGCATAATGCTGACGCACGAGGGTTTTCAGCGTTTCGAGATCGTCTCCACAGACGGCTTCGCGGGTGGCAATCTCGACCATGCTCCCCTTCTCCGTCACGGTCAGAACACCCTGCCGCACAGCACAGTAATGCGGCGTCCCATCGTGGCGCTTCCAGATCACGACGGACGGAAGAACGCTGGACACCAGATCCGCATGCCCCTGCAGAATGCCGAAACTTCCGCTTTCGTCCTCGGCACGGACCGACATGACGTCCGGCTCGTCCAGAACCACCGTCAGAGGCGTGATGATCCGCAGCTTCATACGGCCGCCCCGGCTGCGGCCTTCCGCGCTGCCTGCTCTTTCTGGCGTGCCTCGTCCAGTGTGCCGACCATGTAGAGCGAGCTCTCGGCCCAGTCATCCGTCTCGCCATCCAGAATGGCCCGGCAACCCGCCAGCGTGTCGGCCAGGCTCACACTGCGCCCCGGCTGCCCGGTGAACTTCTCGGTCACTGTGAAAGGCTGGCTGAGAAACCGTTGAAGCCGCCGGGCCCGTGTGACAGTGCGACGATCGTCGGAACCCAGTTCCTCAACACCCAGCAGCGCAATCACGTCCTGAAGGGATTTCAGTCTGGCCAGAGCCTCCCGGACCTGTTCGGCAATTTCACAATGCGCCTCCCCCACAACCAGCGGATCGAGAAGCACGGAAGAAGATGCCAGAGGATCGACTGCCGGATAGAACCCCTGTGCCGCGAGATCCCGGGAAAGCACAATCTGGCTGTCCATGTGCGTTGCGATGGCTGTCACGGCTGGATCCGTGAAGTCATCGGCGGGGACGTAAACGGTCTGGATGGCAGTGACGGCGGCACCGGCCACAGAGGTGATGCGCTCTTCCACCGCCCCGACTTCCGTCGCAAGCGTGGACTGATAGCCCACCCGCGATGGCAGACGGCCCAGCAAACTGGAGAGTTCGCTTCCGGCCTGAACAAAGCGGTAGATGTTGTCCATGAGCAGCAGGACGTTTTTGTGCTGCTCGTCGCGGAAATATTCAGCAATCGCCAGAGCCGTGAGCGGAACCCGCCAGCGTGCGCCCGGCGGCTCGTTCATCTGCCCGTAGACGAGAACGGCATGCCTGATTACGCCCGATCCGTTCATGTCGGAGAGCATTTCATGCCCTTCGCGGCTGCGTTCGCCCACACCCGTAAAGATCGACAGCCCCTGATATTTCGCGGCCATGGCATGGATCAGTTCCATGGTCAGAACCGTCTTGCCAACGCCAGCTCCGCCAAACATCGCCGCCTTGCCGCCATGCGCAAGCGGCGTCAGCAGGTCCAGAACCTTCACCCCGGTCTCGAAGATATCCGTGCTGGCGTTCTCGGTCTGCATGGCGGGTGGGTCACTGTGGATCGCACGCCGCGGAACATCCGCCGGCAGAGCCGGACCGTTATCACGTGGAATACCCGTAACATCCAGCATCCGGCCGACAACAGCCTCACCAACAGGCACACGAAGCGCCTCCCCCGTCGCGCGAACCATCACATGCCGCGCCAGTCCGGACGTGGACATGAGGGCAACAGCCCTGACCGTCCGGGGATCGAGATGGCTGTGAACCTCAAGGATCAGCGGCGCCCCACCGTCCCATGCGACTTCGAGCGCCGAATTGATTTCAGGAAGATGACCCGCCGCAAACCGCACATCCACCACAGCTTCACGCACCGCAATGATCTCTCCCAAAGGAGAAACCGTGTCGGATTTCGCCGGAGTAACCGCTGGCAGGTTCATTTAGTCTCCTTTTGAGCGCGCCGTATCGCAGGACAGCTCTCTTGCCACGCCTTAATAAACCCGCGTCCCCGAGGCGTCGATATTTACGCTGGGAAAGTGAGCGGATTCATGAAACGATAATAGATCTTCCCCCACAGTGCCGTCAGTCATGTCCGTATACACTGAACGTCCTGCGCCGGTCAGGCAAGACCACGCCGGCACGAGGCTGAAATCAAATCGTCTGTCGCAAAACGATCATGTTTCAGCAGTCGCATCCGCTTGGCCGCTTCAATAAATTAAGGAAAGGTAAACAAACCATGGATCAGTGATGTCTGAAACGACCATAGGCTCCCGCGCGGAGATCCCGACCCCGTCGCGCCCCGACATGAATGGAGGCAACAAGCCCCTTCACGTCATACTTTTCTTCATCGTGCTGATCGGCGCACTGGGATTTGCCGCCTTCAGCATCCTTCAGGACATGCATTCGGTCGGTGAAGGCGCCCTGGCGACGGGTACATTCGTGATGCTCGGCATTGCCCTGGTCATCGCGCTGGCCTTTGAGTTCGTTAATGGCTTCCATGACACGGCCAACGCGGTCGCAACCGTTATCTATACCCGCAGTCTGCCGCCGCTCGTGGCCGTCATCTGGTCCGGTTTCTGGAACTTCCTTGGCGTCGCACTCTCCACCGGCGCCGTGGCCTACAGCATCGTGACGCTCCTGCCAGTGGAACTGATCCTTCAGGCCGGAAGCAGCGCGGGCTACGCCATGATCTTCGCCCTGCTCATCGCGGCCATCGTCTGGAACCTCGTCACCTGGGCCTTCGGTATCCCCAACAGTTCGTCGCACGCTCTCGTCGGCTCGATCATGGGTGTCGGTCTGGCCAACCAGCTGATGTCCCCCGCCGGTGCCGCAACGCAGGGCGTTGACTGGGGGCAGGTTGAGAAAGTCTTCTCCGCGCTACTGTTCAGTCCCATCTGCGGGTTCGTCATGGCCGGGCTGCTGCTTCTCGTCATGAAGCTTCTGGTCCGCAACAAGGCGCTCTATCAGGCTCCTGAGGGCGACACTCCGCCGCCGCTGTGGATCCGCGCGCTGCTGATCTTCACCTGCACGGGCGTCTCGTTCTCCCATGGCGGCAATGACGGACAGAAAGGCATGGGCCTGATCATGCTGATCCTGATCGGCGCGGCCCCCACGGCCTACGCGCTGAACCGGGCGATGCCCGAGAGCGCCATGCCGGCCTTTATCCAGTCTTCTGCCGAAGCCGAAAAGATCTTCCTCACCCACGTCCCGAACCAGTCCACGGCGCTGACGGCCGAAAATGCCCGCGAGATCGTCGGTGCAGGTCTGCGCGCCAAATCCATCGCGTCTCCCGAAACCTATGACGCCCTGGCCGTCCTCAGCGACGATATCTCCACCTCGGTCAAGACCTACGGCTCCATGAAGGCCGTCCCTGCCGCCGCCGTCCCGAACGTCCGTACGGACATGTATCTGGTCGCTGACGCCATCCGCGTCATGGGAGAAGCTCAGGACTTTACGCCTGCGGAAAAAAAGTCCCTCAAATCCTTCCAGTCCGAACTGTATCACGGCACCCGTTTCATCCCGCTCTGGGTTAAGGTCTCCGTCGCCATTGCCCTGGGCCTTGGCACGATGGTCGGATGGAAGCGCATCGTCGTGACGGTCGGTGAAAAGATCGGCAAGACCCACATGACCTACGCCGAGGGCGCATCGGCCGAAATCGTGGCCATGACGACCATTGGCCTTGCCGAAGGCTATGGCCTGCCCGTCTCCACCACGCATATCCTGTCCAGCGGCGTCGCCGGAACCATGGCCGCCAACGGCTCGGGCGTTCAGCTCGGGACACTGCGCTCCATGGCGCTGGCCTGGGTTACGACCCTGCCCGCCGCCATGGCAATTGCAGGGATCCTGTACGTCCTGTTCCGTCAGATCTTCTGATCAGCTCCTGGAGCATTGTGCGGATTTCAGATCCGCACAATGCTGCTGGTACAGATGCCAGCTCAGCAGACAATGAACATTCGGCGTATGACGCGGCATGTCCTTCAGCGGGACGACACAGACTGTCGTGTGCTCATGCTCGTTAGCCAGCCCACCCTTCCGATCAAGCAGCCCGTCCATTTCCGCCCGTGTAAGAATGATGTCCACGGCATAGAGCATCATCTCTTCGCTGCTTCCACCGGGCGACAGAAACACCGGCGTCTCACGCAGTCTGTAGGGCCTTCCTGCTGTGAGGTTCAGCCCCGTCTCCTCCCGCAGTTCGCGCAGAGCGGCAATTTCAGCGGCCTCCCCGTCAATCACGCCGGCCGGTAAAGCCGTCACCATCTGCCCGACCGGAAGCCGCGCCTCACGCACCAGGACGACATAGCGCTCGTCCGGAGCCTCCTTCACGGTCACGACCGGCATGATGGAAACCGTCGGGTCCCGAAGCACGGCAAAGCAGGGCATTTTCGCCCCTTCGTTCCACGCATCGGCCTCAACAACAACGAAACCGACGCGCGAGCCGAACATCAGCACATCACGGACAAGAACCGAGCGGAGATCGAAACTGGACCGGGTCTTTGCGATCCAGCCTGAAAACTGCGGAGCATTCAGGACTTTTTCCTGAAGCTCCGACGATATGGCAGTCGCAAAATGGACTGGAACATCCTGTTGCATCATGGACCGACCTCTCATCCCTGCCTCTCAGGCACCGGAAGAACCGTCTGCCATAATGCCTGTCGAAGCAACTCGGACGACGAGATCGACCACCCTGCCGCCCTTACAGGCTCCCCATGAGAACCGCGGTATCGATCATTCTGTTGGAGAAGCCCCATTCATTGTCATACCAGCTGCAGATATGGATCATCTCACCATTCCGGATGAGCGCCGTCTGCGTCGCATCGAAACTGGAGGACGCAGCGCTATGATTGAAATCGCTGCTAACGAGCATGCCATCGCTGTAGTCCAGAACGCCCGCAAGAGCGCCCACGGACGCCTCATGAAAGGCCGCGTTGATGTCATCTACCGATGACGGAGCACGCGACGGCACGAAATCGAGCGACACCATCGAGACATTCGGTGTCGGCACCCGAAGCGACGATCCGACCAGCCGTCCCTTGAGATGCGGCAGGACAAGACCGATCGCCTTGGCGGCACCCGTGGACGTCGGGACCATGTTCTGACCGGCCGCCCGTGCGCGCCTCAGGTCACGATGCCTGCGATCCACGATCTGCTGATCGCCCGTATAGGAATGAACCGTCAGCATGTAACCGCATTCGACGCCGAACGCCTCGTCCGCCACCTTGACCAGCGGCGCCAGACAGTTTGTCGTGCACGACCCATTCGAGACAACCGTCATGTCCGGTTTGAGCGCATCATTGTTCACGCCATACACGATCGTCGCATCCGCATCACTTGCCGGAGCGGAGACGAGAACCTTTCGTGCTCCCGCCTGCAACAGGGGCTGCACAGCCTGTTTCGACGTAAAGAGCCCGGAGCACTCCATGACGACATCCACGCCATCGAGCGCAACCGCCCCCGGCTCACGCTCCGAGGAAATACGGATCGGTCCGTAACTCCGGCCATGCGCTTCGATCGTCAACTGATCGCCTTCAAGATGGACTTTCCCCGGGAACCTTCCGTGGATGCTGTCATAGACCAGCATGTGAACCTTGTCCTCGACACTGCCTGGACCATTAATGACAACAGGAACAATGTCAGTCCGTCCGCTCTCGATAATACTTCTCAAGGTCAGACGTCCGATACGTCCAAATCCATTGATCCCGATCTTGACTGCCACGATACTGTCTCCGTTTGATGCCCCGATGTCAGGGCCTGTCCTTTTGTGAATGAGGGGAAGGCCTGCGCTTACAGGCCGATGCGATTGAGGGGCTTGCCGGCCATGAGATTCCGCTCGATCTGTTCAAGCGACACACCGCGGGTTTCCGGGACGAACTTCATCGTCACGAAAATGAAGATGAGATTGAGCAGGGCGTAGAGCCAGAAGGTCTGAGCGCTTCCCAGCGTCGTCAGGAGCGAGAGGAAGGTCAGACCAACAATCATGTTGGTGCCCCAGTTGGTGAAGGTCGAGCACCCGATGCCGAAGTCACGCCCCTTCATGGGCTGCACTTCGGAGCACAGGATCCACACCAGCGGCCCGGCGGAAAAAGCAAAACCGACGATGAAGCACAGCAGCATCGCAACAGCCGCGTAACGCGCCAGATCGCTGTTGCCCGTGCCGAAATACAGAAGAATTCCGACTGTAAACATGCCGAGCGCCATCATGATGAAGCCCGCGATCAGCATGGGCCGCCGGCCCCAGCGATCGACATATCCAATAGCGATGAACGTGGAGAGCACATTGACCAGACCCACGATCACCGTGCCCCACAGGGCGGCACTTGTGCCGAAACCTGCCATCTCGAAGATGTGGGGCGCGTAGTACATGACCACATTGATGCCGGTGAACTGCTGGATCGCCTGAAGCGCCACGCCCAGATAGACCGCCCGGCGGAAGTTCCGGTTCTTCTTGAAAAGCGTGTACCCGCCATCAGCCTGGGCAAGCTGTTCACGGATTTCGACGATCTCGTCACGGGCATGCGTGTCATTGCCGCGCAGACCGTGCAGGACATCGAACGCCTCGTCATGCCGCCCCCGCAGAACCAGCCAGCGCGGGCTGTCCGGCAGGAACAGAACACCGATGAGGAACAGAACACCCGGAACGCCCACGATGCCCAGCATCCAGCGCCAGGACCCCGAATAGGCCAGAAGCGCATCGGAGATGAACGCAACCAGAATGCCCACCGTGATCATGAGCTGATAGACGGAAATCAGCGCCCCGCGATGCTGCTGGTGCGCAATTTCCGAAATATAAAGTGGAGCGGTAAAGCTCGCGACGCCGATCGCCAGTCCAAGGACCACACGGCCCGCGATCAGGACCGGAACGGACGGCGCCAGCGCGCAAAGCGCCGACCCGGAAATGAAGAGCAGTGCCGAGATGATCAGCAGCTTTTTGCGGCCCAGGATGTAAGACAGCCGTCCCCCGAACAGGGCTCCGAGCGCTGCGCCGACCATCATGCCTGAGACAATGCACTCCTTACCGAAATCATTGACCTGAAACTCGATACCGATGAATTTCAGCGCTCCGGATATGACACCCAGGTCCAGCCCGAACATCAGACCTGCCACCGCAGCCAGAGTGGCTACGAGGGCACTTCTGCCGTTGAGTGAAACGCGCGGAACGCCTTGTACAACGCCAACGTCACTCATGACCGTGTTCCTTTTCTTGGTCTTCTTCTGTGATCGGAAGAAACACTTCGGCAGCCATGGATTCCGAGTTCTGCATGGATGCCGTTACTTTGATCTGGTCTGTAAAATTTTACATATTCGGGTAATTGGGTCCGTCCCCGCCCTGCGGCGGCGTCCAGACGATATTCTGGGACGGATCCTTGATGTCGCAGGTCTTGCAGTGCACGCAGTTCTGGAAATTGATCTGAAAGCGTGGTTTCCCCGCGTCCTCGACAATCTCGTAAACCCCCGCCGGGCAATAGCGCTGCGCCGGTTCGGCATAGATCGGCAAATTCACCGTAATCGGAATGTCAGCATTCCTGAGCTTCAGATGACAGGGCTGGCTCTCGTGATGGTTGGTGAACGAAAACGCCACATTGGTCACCCGGTCGAAGCTGAGCTTCCCATCCGGTTTCGGATAGGCAATCGGCGAAAAATCCGCAGCCTTCCCCGTCGCTGCCGCATCCGTCTTGTGATGATGCATTGTCCCGAACAAAGGCGCCCCAGTCAGAGACGCCGTCCACATATCAAGGCCACCCAGCACGATCCCGCCCGCCAGGCCGTATTTTTCCCAAAGTGGTTTGACGTTGCGGACAAGCTTGAGATCCCGGCCCACAGGCCCTTCCCTCAGGACGGTGTCATAGGCCGTAAGTTCATCGCCGCTCCGGCCACCCCGGATCGCCGCATGAGCAGCCTCTGCCGCGTGCATTCCCGAATAAATGGCATTGTGGCTGCCCTTGATCCGCGGAACATTCACAAGCCCGGCGGAACAGCCCAGAAGCGCGCCACCGGGGAAAACGACCTTTGGAATGGACTGCCACCCACCTTCCGAAATGGCACGGGCGCCATAGGCGATCCGCTTTCCGCCTTCCAGCAGCCCCGCCATCAGCGGATGATGCTTGAAACGCTGGAACTCCCGATACGGGTCGAGATAGGGATTTTCGTAGCTCAGATGCACGACAAACCCGACACAGACCTGATTGTTATCCAGATGATAGATGAACGCGCCGCCTCCCGCATTGCGCCCCAAAGGCCAGCCCATCGTGTGAACGACCGTGCCAAGTTTATGCCGGACCGGGTCCACTTCCCAGATTTCCTTCAGGCCAATCCCGAATTTCTGCGGGTCCCTGCCATCCGACAGACCATAATGTCTCATGATCTGTAGCGCTAAAGAACCCCGCACACCCTCGGCAATCAGCACATACTTCCCTGCCAGGATCATACCCGGTTCGTAATTCTCGCCCGGCGTGCCATCCGCGTTCCGTCCGAACTCACCGGCGACCACGCCCCGGATTTCGCCTTTCCCGCCATACACAAGCTCACTGGCCGCCATACCGGGGAAAATCTCGACGCCCAGCCCTTCTGCCGTTTCGGCAAGCCAGCGGCAGACATTCCCCAGCGAAACGATGTAGTTGCCGTGATTGTTCATGAAAGGCGGCATGAGCCAGTTGGGAAGACGTGTCTGGCCCTTCTCGCCCAGGACATAGAAACTGTCCGTCTCCACAGGCACGGTGATCGGCGCGTTCATTTCGTGCCATTTCGGCAGCAGGACATTGAGCGCACACGGATCAATGATCGCGCCGGAGAGGATGTGGGCGCCAACCTCGGAACCCTTGTCCAGCACAACGACGGACAGGTCCGGGTCAAGCTGTTTGAGACGGATGGCAGCCGACAGGCCCGCCGGTCCGGCACCGACGATGACGACGTCATAGTCCATGCTTTCGCGTTCAATCGCCGTCATGACTTTTCTCCCTCTCCGATCGTGATACCGAGGCTGCGCATGGTCAGATCTTTGCTGTCAGTTCGGGCAGGATGGTGAACAGGTCCCCGACCAGCCCGTAATCGGCGACCTGAAAGATCGGTGCATCCTCGTCCTTGTTGATCGCGACGATGACACGGGAATCCTTCATGCCCGCGAGATGCTGGATGGCGCCCGAGATGCCGACCGCGATGTAGAGGTCCGGCGCCACGACCTTGCCGGTCTGTCCGACTTGCCAGTCATTGGGTGCGTAGCCCGCATCTACCGCCGCGCGGCTTGCGCCAACCGCAGCACCCAGCTTGTCCGCAAGAGTGGTAATGGCGTCGAAATTTTCCTTCGAGCCAAGACCACGTCCACCAGACACGATGATCTTTGCCGATGTCAGGTCCGGGCGTTCGGATGCGACCGTCTTGTCCTCGACCCACTGCGACAGGCCGAGATCGGCCGGAACGCTAACGGTTTCGACAAGGGCACTTCCGCCGCCCTGTGCTGCCGTGAAGGCTGCCGTGCGGACCGTGAAGACCTTGACGGGATCGGAGGAGCGGATCGTCTGGATCGCATTGCCGGCGTAAATCGGCCGCTCGAACGTGTCCGCGTCCTGAACAGCCGTGACCTCGGACAGGACCATCACATCCAGCAGCGCAGCAACGCGCGGCAGGACGTTCTTGGAAAACGCGGTCGCACCAGCGGCGATGTGGCTATAGTCTTTGGCCAGCGAGACGATGAGCGTGCTGACGGGCTCGGCAAGGCCGTGCGCCAGAGATGCATCATCCGCCAGAAGAACCTTCGACACACCCGCCAGTTTCGCCGCCTCGTCGGCCGCTGCCGCGCAGTTCTCGCCCGTGACGAGAACATGCACGTCACCCAGCGTGGCAACCGCCGTCAGGGCCTTGGCGACAATATCCGTTCCCAGACGCCCTTCATTGACTTCGGCAAGTAGCAGAACAGACATCAGAGGACTCCTGCTTCATTCTTCAGTTTCGACACCAGTTCATCGACAGAGCCGACCTTCACGCCGGCATGGCGCTGCGGTGGCTCGACCGTCTTCAGAACTGTCAGACGCGAGCGAACCGCGACGCCGAGCGTGTCGAGCGACACCTCTTCAAGCGGCTTCTTCTTCGCTTTCATGATGTTGGGCAGCGCCACATAGCGGGGTTCGTTGAGACGCAGGTCCGTCGTCACCACGGCCGGAAGCTTCAGCTTGATGGTCTGAAGACCACCATCGACTTCACGTGTCACCAGCGCCGAACCGTCCTCGATCGTAACAGAAGAGGCGAACGTGCCCTGCCCCCAGCCCAGCAGGGCGGCAAGCATCTGGCCGGTCGCATTCATGTCGTTGTCGATCGCCTGCTTGCCCGCGATCACCAGACCAGGCTGTTCGTTTGCCACGACCTTGCTCAGGATCTGCGCCACCGAAAGCGGCTCCAGATCGACGTTCACATCATCCGTTGCCGTCACGAGAATGGCGCGGTCCGCTCCCATGGCGAGGGCGGTCCGCAGCGTATCCTTCGCCTGCGCGACACCGATGGAGACGACGACCACTTCGGTCGCCACGCCCTTTTCCTTGAGACGAATGGCCTCTTCGACCGCGATTTCGTCAAAGGGGTTCATGGACATCTTGACGTTCGCCAGATCAACGCCAGACCCATCCGGCCGGACGCGGATGCGGACGTTATAGTCGACGACCCGTTTCACAGGGACGAGGATCTTCATGATACTCTCCGTTCTCAGCAGATATCGCGGAAGCGCTGTATCATCACATCCAGCACTTCGGCCGGATCGCGCTTCCACCAGTTGTTTGCAGAAAAAATCTCGACTTCGCAGAACCCGTCATATCCCGCGCGTTCCACACCCGCGCGGAGACCTTTCAGATCCGCCACGCCGTCCCCCATCATCCCGCGATCCAGAAGAAAATCCGTCGTCGGCACGAGCCAGTCACACAGATGGAACCCCATGATGCGCGTCCCTGCCCGTTCAAGCTGGCGCGGAAGATCGGTGTCCCACCACACGTGATAGACATCGACCGCCACACCCAGCGTGTCGGAATTGAGGACGTCGCAGATATCCAGGGCATCACGCAGTGTCGGCAGGCAGGAGCGGTCCCCGCCATACATCGGATGCAGCGGCTCCAGAGCCAGCTTGACGCCCCGTTCGGATGCGTAGTCCAGCACTGCCGACAGACGGTCCGTGACAATATCGAGGCTCTCCCTCACCCCCTTGGTGCCGGGCTCGACGCCCCCCACCACGATGGTCAGAATCTTGCCTCCCAGATCGGCGGTCTCGTCGATGGAACGACGGAAATCATCCACGACCGCCTGCCGTCCGTGTGGCGCCAGAGGCCCCACAAGAAACGGCGAACGGCACAGACCCACGATCTCCACTCCGGCCTGCCGGGCGTGCTGCCCGATGGCCGAAGCCCGGCCCTGAAGTTCCGGACGCCAGAAGACGATGCCGCCGATGCCACGCTCGGCGCAGGCGTCGATTGTCCGTTCGGCGGACCATCCGGCCCCTGCCCCCGGCATGTTATGGCCGAGGGTCGCGGTATTCAGGGCCAGCGCGGAATGATCGTGGGTGAAGTCGCGCATCAGTCGGCTCCATAGAGCGACAGAAGCGACTTCATGCGCCGGACGGCCAGTTCCGGATTGCGGAGCAACCCGCAGCCATCCGCCAGCCGGAAGATCTCCGTAAAATACGGGAGAGGTCGCATGGACTGCGCACCACCCAGCATGATGAAGTGATCCTGAAAGCCGTTCAGCCATGCCAGGAATACGACACCCGTTTTGTAATACTGGGTCGGAGCCTTGAAGATCACCCGGGCCAGCGGAACCGTGGGGTCCAGCGCCGCGCGGAAAGCGGCTTTGTCGCCTTCGCCGAGTTTGCTCACAGCATAGGCGGCCAGCGGCGCCAGCGGATCGAAAACGCCCAGGAGCGCATGGCTGAAGCCCTGCTCGTCGCCTTCGATCAGTTCCGGGTAGTTGAAGTCATCCCCGGTATACATTTTCACGCCGGCCGGAAGCAGACGGCGCATCCGGATTTCCTTCTCCTTGTCCAGAAGGGAAATCTTGATGCCGTCCACCTTGGAGACGTTCTGCCCGATCATTTCCAGCACGGTTTCCAGCGCCTGATCGAAACTGTTCGTGCCCCAGTATCCGGCCAGTGCAGGGTCGAACGCCTCTCCCAGCCAGTGCAGGACGACCGGTTCATCGCAGGCCGAGAGAACTTCGCGATAGACGCGCAGATAGTCTTCCGGACCTTTCGCCACACGGACCAGTGCCCGGCTCGCCATCAGGATGATCCGGCCACCAACGGCTTGAATGGCCTCGACCTGTTCCAGATAGGCGCGGATGACTGCATCCACATTCCGCACGCTTGCCGGATCCAGATGATCAGTTCCGCAGCCATTGACGACGTCGGCGTCCGGCAGTTCCGCCTTCGTCCGGCGGATCAGCTCAAGCGCCATCGGCCAGTCCAGACCCATACCCCGCTGGGCCGTATCCATGGCTTCAGCAATGCCCAGCCCCAGACCCGCAAGATAGCGGCGGAACTCCATCGTCCGCTCCCAGTCGATTGCACCGGATCCTGAAGGGTCCTTCGCTGCATAGGGATTGGCGACGACATGCGCTGCGGAATAAACGATCCGCGCCGGATTACGGCCCAGTGTTCCTGTCGGAGCCGGTGTTCCGATCAGGTGATAGTCCGTCTTCCGGCCGGTTTCATCGGGAAGAATGATTTTCATGACCGCTCTCAGAAACGCGGCACAAGCATTCCGGCATCCGCCGAAATCACCTGGCCTGTGGTGTAGGGAAGTCCGCCCGAAGCAAGGGTTGCGATGATGCCGCCCATGTCCTCAGGCTCACCGACGCGCGGCAGCAGGGTCAGACCGTCCACGGCACGCTGGCGATACTGCTCGATCACGGCCGCTGTCATGTCGGTCGCGATCAGGCCGGGCTGGACGTCATAGACCGCGATGTTTTCAGGTCCGAGCCGAACGGCCAGAGCCTTGGACACCATCGCGGCAGCCGCCTTGGACGCGCAGTATTCGGAGCGCTGGACCGCCACGGCCGTGGCGTTGGACGACGTCACATTCACGATGGAATGAAACACGCCCCCGGGCCGCGGACGGGACAGGAGCAGCTTTGCGAAAGCCTGCGAGAGAAAGAACAGCGCCTTGGTGTTCACCGTCAGGCAGCGGTCCCAGCTCGCTTCACTCACATCCAGCAGGTCGCCACGCTGAAGGACGCCGACGCCCGCGTTGTTCACGAGCGTCGTCAGCGGCCCAAGCTTAGCCTCGACCTGCGCCAGACGCTCCGCGTGGACAGACAGATCCGTGATGTCGAACGGGAGCGCCATGACGGACGCTCCGGTTTCGGACAGACGGCTGACGGCCGAGCGCAGTTCCTCGTCATCGAACGGTCCGTTGACCGCTAAAGCGAAGCCCCGTTTCGCCAGAGCCTGCGCCGTCGCGAAACCGATACCCCGTGAGGAACCGGTGACGAGAGCGACCTGTCTCATGCCCGTGCGCCTTTACGGAGCAGTTCACGCGCGATGATCATGCGCTGGATCTGGTTGGTACCTTCATAGATCTGGGTGATCTTGGCATCGCGGTACAGACGCTCGACCTCGAAGCCACGGATATAGCCCGAACCGCCAAAGACCTGTACGGCATCGGCCGTCCGGGCCACCGCCATGTCACCGGCAAAGCACTTGGCCATGGAGCACGAGCGCGTAGCATCCTGCCCGCGATCGATCTTCGTGGCAGCCGAATGGACCAGAAGCCGCGCCGCCTCGATGTCCTTGGCCATGTCAGCCAGAAGCCACTGCACGCCCTGGAACTCGGAGATGTGCTTGCCGAACTGCTTGCGCGTTCCGGCATAATCCACGGCCGCTTCAAGCCCGGCCTGAGCAATACCGACGGCCAGTGCCGCAATGCCGACGCGGCCCTTGTCGAGCACGCTCATCATCATGTGGAAACCACGGTTCATCTCGCCCAGCAGCGCATCGCTCCCCAGGCGGACATCCGAGAAGTCGAGCGCGCCAACCTGGCTCGCCCGCTGGCCCATCTTGTGCTCCTTGGGGCCACGCTCGACGCCCTTGGCATGTAGATCCACGATGAAAATGGACATGCCGCGGTTGCCCGCTTCCTTGTCAGTCCGAGCCAGAACGAAGCCCGTATCGGCGACCGGCGCGTTATGGATCCAGATCTTGCCGCCGTTGAGCACCCAGCCGTCGCCGTCGCGCACGGCGGTCGTGCGGATACCGGACACGTCGGTGCCAGCCTCGGGCTCCGTGATACAGTAGGCGACCTTGCGCTTCATGGAGAGGATGTCGGGCAGCATCTTCTGCTGTTCCGGCGTTCCGTGACGGACCAGAAGCGTGGAGATCAGCTCCACCAGACCGCACTGGTCGGCAACGCTGGCATAGCCGCGGGACAGTTCTTCCATCACGACCGCATAGGTCAGCGTGTCAAAACCCGGCCCCCCAAGCTCTTCCGGAACTGCGATACCGAACAGGCCCAACTTGCCCATTTCTTCATAGATTTCTGCCGGGAAGCGCTCTTCGCGGTCCAGCGCCTCGGCGGCGGGACGGATGACGTTATCCACGAAAGACCGTGTCGTTTCGCGGACTTCTTCCTGCATTTCGTTCAGAAACATAGCCGACTCCACATAAGTAACTAACTAGATGGTTACTATTGAAAACTGTTAAAGACTACGGCTTTCGCCACACTCACCAATCAATCATTATTGAAGCTTTCCGAGCCGGTCCTAGCGAACCAGTACGGCTCTGAAATCATTGACGTTCGTCCCGGTTGGCCCCGGAACAAACAGGTCTCCCAGCGCCTCGAACGCGGTATAGGCATCGTTCTCCATCAGAAGATCTGTGGGATTGAATCCCTTCTCCCTCAGGCGCTCCATACTGACACCGTCGGCAAAGGCCCCGGCATTGTCTTCCGAGCCGTCAATGCCATCGGTATCCGCCGCCAGAGCCGAAAACGGCAGACCTTCCGCCGCCAGCGCAAAAGCCAGAAGGAACTCGGTATTGCGTCCTCCCCGGCCACCCTGCCCGCGTATGGTTACAGTGGTTTCCCCCCCTGACAGGATGACGACCGGGCGGCGGAAAGGCCGTCCCCTCAGGATGACTTCCCGCACCATTGCGGCATGAACCTTGGCGACGTCCCGGGACTCCCCTTCGATCGCATCCGACAGAATCACGGGATAGATCCCCGCCTCTCGAACCTTCTCTGCCGCCGCTTCCAGCGACAGATGGGCGGAGGCAATCACCCGCACCTCATTCCTGCTGAAGACCGGATCGGTCGCCAGCGGTGCGCGTCCCTCTTCCCCCTCCAGCCATGACTGGACCTTTTCGGGCAGGCGCAGTTTCCACGTCTTCGCCAGACGGCGGGCATCCTCTCGCGTTCCCAGATCCGGCACCGTAGGCCCGGAGGCCACCTGGGCAGGATCGTCAAAAGGAACATCCGACACCACCAGAGACACGACCTTCGCCGGAGCCGCCGCAGCCGCCAGGCGGCCGCCCTTGATGCCCGACACCTGCTTGCGGATGCTGTTCATGACGGAAATCGGCGCGCCTGACGCGAGCAGGACACGGTTCAGTTCGGCCTCGTCCTCAAGCGTCATTCCCGGTGGCGGAGAGGGCAGCAGAGCCGACCCGCCGCCACAGATGAGCGCCACGACGAGATCGTCCGGCCCAAGCCCTTTTACCGTCTCGAAAAGCGCCTCCGTAGCCTTCAGACCCGCCTCATCCGGCACCGGATGCGAAGCCTCCATCACACGGATGAACTGCGTCGGACAGACATTTCCGTAACGCGTGACCACTACCCCGCTGAGCGGCCCTCTCCAGACACGCTCGAAAGCCGCGGCCAGCTGGGCCACTCCTTTGCCGGCACCAACCACAACCGTCCGGCCCTTTGGAGGCTCGGGCAGATGTGCCGCCAGGATCTGCTCCGGCTCGGCCGCGCCAACGGCGGCGTCGAAGAGTCCTGTCAGAAACATGCGGTCCTGAAGCATCATGGTCAGTTCCTGTCTGTCCGTCTGGCGCAAGGGTCGAAAATCACAGGGTCAGTCCCATGGGTTCATCACGGAACAGGGCCGCGTCCATTTCCTTCAGATCGGGCGACACCTCGAGATGAGCCGTCGCCTGATCCAGAAGGTCACGCTGCAAGTCGATCCCCGGCGCGATTTCAGTGACCGTCAGCTTGCCATCCAGCAGCCTCAGAACGCAACGCTCCGTCACATAAGTGATCTCCTGCCCGGTTTCGGTGGCACGGCCACCGGAAAAACTGACCTGCGACACTTCGGGCACGATTTTTGCGATCTTGCCTTCCTTATCAATCACCAGACGGCCGCCCTCGATATGCATCTTCGCTCCGGCATTGAAATTGCCCGAGAAAATGATGCGCTTGGCCCGCGCCGTAATATCCACAAACCCACCGGCTCCCGCCGTACGATGCGGTGTGGCGGCCAAACGGCTGACATTCACCGAACCGTTCTGTCCGATCTCAAGGAAGGACAGGAGGGAGCAGTCGAAGCCACCCGCCTGAAAATACGAGAACTGATGGGGCGATGCGACAAAGGCCTCGGCATTACTGGCGCAGCCGAACTTGAAGTCCAGCAGCGGAATGCCACCCACGGCTCCCTGTTCGATCACCCATGTCACCGCGCCATGACGCCCTTCTTCCAGAAGAATACGGGGAACATTCGCGGAAATGCCGAAACCGATATTCACGGCCCAGCCCTGCTTCAGCTCCTGCGCCACGCGACGGGCCATGACTTTGGACGGGCCAAAATCCGGAATGTCGAATGTGGAGAGCGGGCGGAAAATCTCACCGGAAATGGCGGGATCATAGGCCGTTGCGGTTGTCTGGAGTTGCTCCGGTGCTTCGACGATCACGTCCACCAGAATACCGGGAACCTTGACATCATGCGGCTTGAGCGTGCCCTGCGCCGCCACACGACGGACCTGTGCAATTACCAGACCGCCATTGTTATGGGCCGCCAGAGCCATTTCCATGGCACCGAGCGTCGCACCTTCCTGCTCAAAGGTCAGGTTGCCGTTTTCATCCGCCGTCGAACCACGAATGATGGCTACGTCCGGACGCAACGCCGGGAAATACAGCCAGTCCTCGCCCTCGAAATCCATGTGACGGACGAGCGGATTCAGCCGTGCCGTCTCATTCATCGCGCAGCCATCACGCTTCGGGTCTGCGAAGGTATCAAGCCCGACCTTGGTCAGGACGCCGGGACGCTTTGCCGCCCCTTCCCGCAGCATGTCGAAAATTACCCCGGACGGAACGTTATAGGCGGCCAGATCTTCTGCCTGGATGCGCTGCCAGATCAGCGGCGGCTCGGCATTGCTCGGCCCCGAAGGATAGGAGCCGCCGATGATCTTCGTGATCATGCCAGGACGGGCAAGATGGTCCACGCCCTTGGTCCCGAACATGTCACCTGCGGCAATCGGATGGATGGTCGTCAGTTTAGATGGAGATTTCGTAGCCTCGAAACGCTGTCCCAGTGCCTCAAGAACCGCGTCGGGACACAGAAGCCCCGAGGACGAATTGACGGCAACCATGGCTCCGTCCCTGATGAGGCTCACAGCCTCAGTCGCTGTCCTGACTTTCGTCATCTTCCAATGCCTTTGTATCTAACTGGTTAGTTACTGTAATTTCGAATGAAAAAGCCCGGCATGGCAGCAAGACTTTTCCGCTATTGCGTGTTTTCAGGTGATGCGGGGAAATCCCGGATCAGGCGTTCCCCTGAATGAAATCCGCTGCCCGCTCACTGATCATGATCGTCGCAGCATTGGTGTTGGAACCGAGCAGCGACGGCATGACCGAGCTGTCACAGATCCTGATGCCCTCAAGCCCGTGCACTTTCAGACGCGGGTCGACGACGGACATGTCATCACGACCCATCTTGCAGGTGCATGTCGGATGATAGGACGTCCGGCCATGTTCCCGCGCATAGTCGCGATACATCTGCATCGTCGGTTGTTTACCGCTAAAGAAGCAGGTTTTCCGGATGTGCTTCTGCAAGGACGGCTGAGAGAACATCTCGTAGCTCAGACGCACACCTTCCGCAGACGTTTCAAGGTCGGCCGAGTCTCCAAGGAAATTGGGATCGACCATCGGATTGACCCTCGGATCTGCCGAACGCAGCCGGACGGTTCCGCGGGACTTCGGCCGTAGCACATAGCTGTTCAGCGTAATCCCGGAGGTCCCCTTGGGAACGGACGTCACCCCTGCTTCAGCCCCTGCCCCCGCAAGGAAATGGAACTGGAGATCAGGAACACCCGAAGACGGGTCCGAGTACCAGAACGCGCCGCCCTCAACCACGTTGGATGCAACGGGACCGGATCTGAACATGGTGTATTCAAGACCTGCCCAGAGCATCCAGTGCAGTTTCCTGTATTTGTCGAAGCTCTCATCCGTCTTGAGCTCGGCCACGATATCCACGCCGAAATGGTCCTGAAGATTTTCGCCCACGCCCGGCAGATCCTGCACGACCGGGATACCATTTTCGCGAAGATGCGCGGCAGGCCCGACGCCCGACAGCATCATCAGCTTCGGCGTTCCGATCGCTCCGGCCGTCACAACGATTTCCTGGCTCGCTTCGGCAGTATTCAGGGTGCCGTTGGCAATATACTGCACACCCGTCGCCCGCGTCCCGTTGAAGACGATCTTCAGGACCAGCGCCCGCGTCACAACCGTCAGGTTCTTCCGCCCCAGGGCCGGACGCAGATACCCCACAGCCGTCGAGCAGCGCCGGTTGTTCCGGATGGTCATCTGATAGATGCCTGCGCCTTCCTGCGATGCGCCATTAAAGTCAGGGTTATAGGGCAGCCCCATTTCCTGACAGCTCTGCACGAACGCACGGCTGGTCGGGTTCGGGTCCGCGAGGTTGGACACCCCGAGCGGCCCGTTCGTGCCATGCCAGGCACCCGAAAACACGGCATTGCCTTCGGAACGGATGAAGTACTTCTGGACATCCCGGAAGCTCCAGCCATCCGCACCTTCCGCCGCCCAGCGGTCGAAGTCGGAAGGATGCCCCCGCGTGAAGACTTCCGCATTGATGGACGATCCGCCACCCAGAATCCGGCCCTGCACATAGGGGATCTGGCGGTTGTTCGCATGTTTCTGCGGCTCCGTCAGAAGATCCCAGGTATGCGGCCCCGTGGTCATCTTCGCGAAACCGACCGGCATGTGGATCAGGGGATGCGTGTCCCGCCGGCCGGCCTCAATGAGGCAGACACGGACGGAAGGATTTTCGGAAAGGCGGGCTGCGAGAACACAGCCAGCCGAACCGCCACCGACAACGATGTAATCAAAACCGCTCGTCATTACGAAATCCAGTGCGAACGTTTGCCAGTTTCGATATGGACAGATTTGATCTGCGTATATTCCTCAACACCGTACAGACCGGCTTCACGGCCCCAGCCCGACTGCTTGAAACCACCCAGCGGCGTCTCGGGACCACCGCTCATGATGGTGTTCACCCAGAAGCGGCCGGCGCGAACACGACGGGTCACGGCAAGCGCCTTGTCGATATCCTTGCTCCAGACCGATGCGGCCAGGCCGTAAACCGTGTCATTGGCAATCGTGATCGCTTCATCGATGGTATCAAAATGGAAGGACGCCAGAACCGGCCCGAAAATCTCGTCACGCGCGATGCCCATCGAGGGCTTCACATCCGTGAAAAGCGTGGGCTGGATATACTGCCCCTTGCCGAAATCGACGATCCCGCCACCACAGAGGAGCCTGGCGCCCTCGGCCTTGCCTTTCGCGATATAGTCCAGAATGGTCTTGTTCTGCGCTTCCGTCGTAATGGCGCCGATCTGCGTCTCGGGATCGAACGGATCGCCGACGCGGATCTTCTCCATTTTCGCCACAACGAGACGTTCGAACTTCTCGGCCACGGACCGCTCTACGATCAGACGGCTCGACGACACACAGCACTGCCCGGTGTTGAAGCTGATCCCGAAAGCTACCGCATCGGCCGCATCCTCGAGGTTACTGTCCGCGAATACGACGATCGGGTTCTTGCCGCCCAGTTCGAGACCCAGCTTCTTCAGATTGCTGTCAGCCGCTGCGTGGATGCAGGACTTGCCAACCCCCGTCGAGCCCGTGAAGGACAGCATGTCAATATCCTGGTGCTCGGTCATGGCCTGACCAACAGTGCGCCCCGTACCCGTCACGACATTGAAGACACCCTTCGGCAGTCCGGCATCGGCAAGGATTTCCGCCAGAAGAAGCGTCGTGGCACTCGTGACCTCGGCAGGCTTGACGACCAGCGTGCAGCCGGATGCGAGAATGAACGGCGCGCGCTCACACAGGATCATGAACGGGAAGTTCCATGGCGTGATCAGACCGACAACACCGATGGGCTCCCGCAGGACCATGCCGAACAGCCCCTCGCCCAGATTGTTGAACGTATCACCATGCAGCATACGCGCAGCGCCGGCAGCCATCTCGAAGCAGGCGATACAGTGATCGATCTCGCCCTTCGCCTGACTGATTGGTTTGCCGTTTTCGAGAACTTCCCAGTAAGCGATATCATCGCGCCGCTCGCGCAGCAGGCCCGCGGCTTTCAGGAGAACCGCCGCACGATCCGCAGCCGGCAGGCCGGACCAGCTTCCGTTCTCAAAGGCACGACGCGCCGCAGCTACCGCCTCATCAAGGTCCTCACGGGTGCAGCGTGGAATACGGGTGACGGGAACATCATGGGCTGGCGAAGAGCGATCGAAGAAATCCTTACCAGCGCGCCATTCGCCATCAATGAAGAATTTGAACTCACGCGGCTTTAACGGTAAAGATACAGTCTTTGAGACAACATTCATGAGACTTATTTCCTGCTGACTATGGCGCTTCCATCCCTTTTACGATGAACAGCCCGGTTTTATTCTTATGAACTGGAAACCCCGAGAGATATTACAACATGCAATTCTTAATCACGGATGACCCTCACCTGCATTTGACCACAGACGCTCGGGTTCCAACTTCCTAACGCACAACGCACCATGTAGTTACTTACACATATCGCAGGGGCGCGCCAGCATGAAATCACGTTACGTTGATATTTTTTCGTACTTTAAGTGTGATTTTACGATCCGCTTTTCTTTTGGGGCGGTTTCCCCCAGAAAGAGCACCCCTACTGAGAGCGGAACAAACCCCTGATGCCCCTTGAGAAAAGCAGAGCGTCCTCCTCTACGAAAAAGCGCGTCAGGGACGCGGAGGCCACGAAATTACGCATTCTCGAAGCGGCGAAGAAGGAATTTGCCCGAAACGGGCTTGAAGGCGCACGGGTCGATACGATCGCCCTCGATGCCAAGGCCAACAAGAGGATGCTCTACCACTACTTCAAAAGTAAGGACGGCCTCTTCCGCACCGTCCTGGAGCGGGAATATCTCAACATCCGGGAGGAAGAGACCAGACTGGATCTGGAGAACCTGCCCCCCAGGACAGCGCTCGAAACGCTCGTCCGCTTCACATGGGAATATTACATCGCCAATCCCGAGTTCATCACCCTCGTGAACAGCGAGAACCTCTGTCAGGCCGCCCATATCCGGAACTCGCCTACACTGAAGACGATCAGTCAGAAATTCGTCCGCCGCATCCAGTCCCTTCTGGACCGGGGCGTTCGGGAAAACATCTTCCGCGACGGCATTGACGCGGCCCAGCTGAACATCACGATCGCCTCGATCAATTATTATTATTTCACGAACCGCTTCACGGGATCGGTAATCTTCGAGCGGGATTTTACAGCCCCCGAAGCGCTTGAAGAAAGAATTGCCTTTAATATCGAAACGATATGCCGCCTGGTCTGCAAGAATTAAGGCGCAGTTTTTCTTACAAACATACAGTCTCATATCCCTGAATTCAGAGCCAATTTATGGTCCGGTTAAGGAAAATATTGAATTCCGGTTACAATTATAATGCCCTGCCTTAGATTTTTCTCTTGCATCTGCGGTCGAGTTAACGTCTATCTGATGTCGGCAGGTGCTCCTAAGCGGGTTTTCGACGCATGTTGCGTCATTCGTTCCCCTTAAGAGTTATGATTTCGTGCGTATCTTGTGCACGACTGCTATTGTTAAAAAGGAGCCTCGTTATGGCAACAGGCACCGTAAAATGGTTTAACTCCACCAAGGGCTTTGGTTTCATCCAGCCTGATAACGGTGGCCAGGATGCGTTCGTTCACATCTCTGAACTCGAGCGCGCCGGAATGCACACCCTCAACGAAGGTCAGCATGTCTCTTACGAGCTCGAGTCTGGCCGCAACGGCAAAACGTCGGCAGTGAGCATCAAGGCAATCTGATTGCCCTGATGTACATTCCGATGTGCAGGAAGCCGCCCGCAAGGGCGGCTTTTTTCATGTCTGGCGTCCACTTTCGGGCTGCGGCCCGTGCCCCTTGTTTGCAAGATCGATCATCTCCACAAACGCATCGGCAGCAGGGCTTCTGTAACGTTCCTTATGCCTCAGCCCATAGAAAAAGCGGCTTTCCGGCACCTCTGATGCCGCATGAAGCGTCCCCGCCAGCAGCGCCGGGGCAACCACCAGCGATGACAGCGCACCAATCCCCGCTCCTGCCTCGATGGCGGTGCGTACGCTCTCATTCGATGGCAGGACCAGACTGACATTCAGCTCATCGGGCGCGATCCCAAGACGCCGGAGATAGTGTTCCAGCGTAGCCCGCGTCCCCGATCCCGGCTCCCGCATCACCCAGACCTGTTTGCGCAGCCATTCCCTGTCAGCATGTGCAGGAACCCCGGCGTCCGCCTGCACAATGGTCAGATTGTCTTTTCCCAGCGGCCACTGAGCGAGCGCTGGATCATCGACAATCGCTTCCACGATCCCCAGTTCAGCCTCCCCTTCCCGGACCTTCTTCGCGGCCTCTTCGGTATTGCTGACGGCCAGTTCGACCTTGATCTGCGGATATTTTCTGCGGAAAGCGACCAGAATGGACGGAATCCAGTACGCAGCGATGGTCTGGCTCGCCACAGCACGAAGCGTTCCCTGCTTCAGCCCGCTGATCTCATCCAGAATGTTTTCTGCCGCAGCGGCCTGCGCGACGACCGCACGGGCCTCGGGCAGAAACAGATGTCCCGCCTCGCTCAGACGGATGCCCCGTCCCACCCGATCAAAAAGCCTGACCCCGTAACGCTCTTCCAGAGCCGCAATAGCCGCCGAGACCGCGGACTGGGTGACGTTCATCGCCCGGCTCGCAGCAGTGACGTGTTCGCGTTCGGCAACAGCGATGAAGAGACGGAGCTGATCAAGAGTCATGGGCAATGGATAGCACAATCAATCGATTTTTCTGATTGGAATCATGAAATTTATGCGTTGGATTGATTGATTGTCCTCTCCCTAAATCTTCACGATCAAGGAGAGCATATCGTGAAGACCCTATCGCCCGCGGGAGACCTCGTGTCCCGCTTTCCGGGAACGGCCCTGTGCATCGGTATTGCGCTTGCGGCTTTTGGTCTCGAGCACGTGGAACGGATCCTGGCTGGTAAAGCCTTTCTGGAGACCCTGAATATCGCGCTCATCCTGGGCGTCATCCTGCGGTCTGTCCGCAAACCCGCAGACACCTTCAATTGCGGGATCAGGTTCTGCTCGAAGACACTCCTCAACATTGCGATCGTCCTTCTGGGCACGACTTTCAGCCTTCAGGCCGTCTGGTCTGCCGGACCTGAAATCCTGCTCGCCGTTCTGGGGATGGTGATCTTCAGCATGATCTTCACCTGCTGGGCCGGACGGATGAATGGCCTGTCTCGGAATCAGACCCTGCTTGTGGCCTGTGGCGATTCCATCTGCGGCAATTCTGCCATCATGGCCGCCGCCCCTGCCATTCAGGCGTCTGATGAGGATGTCGGCGCGACAATCGCCTTTACCGCCGCAGGTGGTCTGGCGGTCGTTCTGGGGCTGCCTGTCCTGCTCCCCTTCCTGAACATGTCCGGGATCGCCAATGGCGCCGTCGCCGGGTTGACGGTCTATGCGGTTCCACAGGTCATGGCGGCCGCCGCGCCGTTCGGTCCCGCCGCGCTGCATGTCGGAACGCTCGTCAAGCTCATGCGCGTTCTCATGCTGGGCCCGGTCTGCGCCGTTCTGTCACTGACGGTTCATCGCAACAACGCCCGGACGCAGCCACTGAAACCTTCCGGCACGGGCAAAACCCAAAGGCTGTTCCGCCTTGTCCCGTGGTATATCGCGGGCTTCATGGCGATGATCATCGTCCGGTCCCTTGGCGTCATTCCCGAAGCCTGCATCGCTCCCCTCAGCCAGACCGCCACATTCCTGACCATTCTGGCCATGGCAGCACTGGGTCTGGGGATCGATATCCGTTCCGTCTTCCGGGCGGGACGACCGCTGGTCCTGACAGTCGCGATGTCCCTGGCCGGCCTTCTGGGGGCCAGCATCCTGCTGGTCCGGATCCTGAACTGCGCATAAAGCAGTTCAGCCCTGCGGTTGATAGACCCGCCCGTAGCGGTTCGACAGATAGGCGGACAGCGGAATATCTTCCTGACGGACAAAGCCTGCCGACGGAATCTTCCCTTCTGCGAGCAGGTCCAGAACCGCGCAGATGGACCCGGCTGTCGTGAGCTGAATTGCAGTCCGGTATCCGCCCATGAACTCCTGCGCGTGAATGGTCCGGGCCAGCGTTTCCTGCTGCTGCCGACCATCCCGTAGCCCCGTCACGATAACCGACAGCACCACCAGATCCTGAGCCGTTCCGGGAATGGCGTGGGTCAGGATATCCTGAAGGATATGCCGCCGTTCCGACAGCCGCAGATCGGATAGGAGAACCTTCATGATATCGCGATGACCCGGATATCGCATGGTGCGATAATTGAGTTCCCGGACCCGGCCGTCATAGGTTTCGCACAACGAGCCCAGACCGCCGGACGTGTTGAAAGCCTCATAAAGAACGCCATCGACACCCAGGCTTTCCATGCCCTCAAGCGCGGGAACGAGGATGCGCTTCCCATCCACGATCGCCTCACAGGGTTCGATATATTCGTTGATGAGGCCTTCCGTGCTCCAGGTCAGGTTGTATCCCAGCGCATTGGACGGAAAACGCGGCAGCGCTCCGACACGCAGCCGGATCGTATCGATCTCGTCGAAATGCCCGGCCAGATCATGTGCGGCAATGGAGACGAAACCCGGTGCCAGACCACACTGAGGAATGAACGCATGCGACGCGCCCTCGGCCAGCGCCTTCACGTCACGGGTGGATGCCACGTCCTCGGTCAGGTCCAGATAATGCACACCCGCTGCGGCTGCGGCGCGCGCGACAGGGCGTGTCAGGTGAAAGGGAAGCGCGGACAGGACGGCGAATTGTCCCTTCAGCAGATCCGGATCAAGGCCCTGGGCGATATCAGCGGTCTGGCGTGCAATGCCTTCGGGCAGTTTCAGGCTGTTGAGATACTCCGCATGACAGTCAAGCAGCGTCACATGATAGCCGCCGTGATGAAGAAGCTCCGCAATGGCTGAACCGATCTTGCCCGCGCCTGCAACCGTAACCTGCTTCATGATCATATCCTGTTCCGGAAGTGTTACGGACAGGATCAGGGTCTGGGCCGACGGATCTCAAGCGGCAGCGTGACGGCAAAAAGCTATTCCCAACGGCAGATTGCCGTCTATAACAGTCAGAATGACGGATCCGATCGATCAGGCTCTTCTCGATATCCTGCGCCGCAATGCGCGAACCCCCACAGCCGCGCTGGCGCGCCGGCTGGGGATCTCCCGCACGACTCTGCAGGGACGCATGGAACGTCTGGAGCGGCAGGGACGGATCCGGGGCTATACGCTTCTCGAAAATCCGGACGAGGATCTGGTGCGCGCCCATGTCTCGATCGTGCTCACACCGCGCCACCGGCAGAAAGTGGAGCGGGACCTGAAAACACTGCCCGAACTGCGGGAACTGCATGCGGTCAGCGGTGCCTCGGACCTGATTGCCCTGCTGGGGGCCGCCACGACCGAAAACATCAATCGCGCCATTGACGATATCGGGCAGATGGAAGGGGTGGAGCGGACCGTCTCCGCCATCATCCTCTCGACGCGCTTTCGCAAAGGGCACTGAGCCAGCCGACTGGTACATCACACGCCTTCAGAAACGGCTTGCTTTCAATATGGACCGCTGTCCACTCTCCCCAAAACAGATGTTTACCGCTCATGACGGAGCCCTGATGCAGACGCCCCCTTCTCTTACCGACGCCATTACGGTCAGCAATCTCCGCAAAACCTACCGGATCCGCGAAGGAGGCAGCTGGCGGGGAAAAACCCGTGATATCGTCGCGCTGGACGGGATTTCCTTTTCCGTCCCGAAAGGCCAGATCGCAGGCTTCATCGGCCCGAACGGCGCGGGAAAATCGACGGCGATCAAGATCCTCTCCGGCATCCTGCGCCCCACGTCGGGAGAGGTGCAGGTCAACGGTCTGGTGCCCTGGACGAACCGCATCGCCCATGTGGCACGGATCGGCGTCGTGTTCGGGCAGCGGACCCAGCTCTGGTGGGATCTTTCGGTCGCCGAAGGCCTCGCTTTGCTGCGCGACATCTACGGCGTGGAACCGGAGCGTTTTGCCCGCAACCGCGCCCGTCTGGCCGATGCGCTCGATCTGGGCGGGATCATGGACCAGTCCGTCCGCCAGCTTTCGCTCGGACAGAGAATGCGTGCCGAAATCGCGGCCTCTCTCATCCATGATCCGGACATCCTCATTCTCGACGAACCCACGATCGGGCTGGACGCCCCCTCCAAGCTCGCCGTGCGGGCTTTCGTGCATGAACTCTGCCGGGACCGCGGCACGACCGTCCTGCTGACGACCCATGACATGCACGACATCGAGGCACTCGCCGAACGAGTAATCGTCATCGGTCACGGCCGCATCCTCGCAGACAGCCCATTCGAGGATCTTCGCACCACGACGCTGTCCGAGCGTATTCTGGAGCTCGATTTCCATGACACGCCCCCCGAACTGACGCTTCCCGCCGGCGCCCACGAAACCGCGCGTGAGCCCCATAGTCTCACCATCACTTTCGACCCGCATCAGATCCCGGCCCCAGCTCTCGTCGCGCATGTCGGCCATCTTCCGGGTCTCGACGACCTGCGGATCAGCCGCCCCTCGATCGACGAGATCATCACGCGTTTCTATGCGGATCACGCCGCATGAGCCTGCGCCCGTATCTCACGGCCTTCGGTCTGCAATGGAAGATAGGGCTGCGATACCGCATCGCCGTCGTTGCGGGACTAGTGGCACAGATGTGGTTCGGCGCCGTGACCCTGATGGCCTACGCGTCAGTGTACCATGCCGCTCCGGACGTGCAGGCCCCGCTCTCGCTGCGACAGGCCATGACCTATACCTGGATCCAGCAGTCACTCTTCACGCTTCTGCCGCTCGGCTGCCTGCCTGCCATCGGCGACGCCGCCCGGACGGGAGCCATCGTCTATGATCTTCTGCGTCCGGTCGATATGTGGAACTGGTGGCTGTCTGCCAGCCTGGCGCGACTGCTGGGAAATGCGGTGCCTCGAGCGGTCCTGCTGGCCTGCGTGGCCGGTCCTCTCGCGATGCTTGTCGGGCTGGGCGCGTGGAGCCTGGCCGGCCCCGCCAGCCTGATCTCCGCGGCTCTGGCCCTTCTTTCCATCACACTCGGCGCCCTGCTTTCCGCGACCATCGTCATGTGGTGGAATATCCTCACGGCCCGTACCCTTTCGCCTCTGGGGAGCTATGCCGTCGGAACGCCGCTCGCCGTCCTGTTGTCCGGGATGCTCCTGCCACTGCCGCTTTATCCCGACTGGATCCGGCCTTTCCTGCTCGCACAGCCTTTCGCCGGCATTACCGACATCCCCATCCGCATCTATCTCGGAACACCCATCCCCGGCGGTGTTGCCACGGGTCTGGGTCTGCAGATTTTCTGGCTGACGGCCCTGACACTTCTCGGACGTCTGTGGATGCGCCAGACCGTGAACCGGCTGGAGGTGCAGGGTGCCTGACATGACGCAATCCCCTTCCCGCACGCTCAGCGGTCCGGGCCTGTATCGGCGCATGGCCGGGGCTTCGATCGTGGCGCAGCTCCGCTATCCCGGCACCTTTGTCATTCAGGCCATCGGCAATTTCGTCACGACACTCCTCAGCTTCTTCGGCATCTGGAGCCTCTTCCATCGCTTCGGCAGCATTGCGGGATGGGATATCGGAACCGTCGCCGTCCTGTACGGTCTTGTGAACGTGGCTTTTGCCGTCGCCGAGACTTTGGGACGCGGCTTTGAGGTCTTTGGCGGCGAATATGTCCGGACTGGGAGCTTCGACCGCCTCCTCCTGCGACCGCGCTCGACATTGCTGCTACTTCTGGGACACGAACTGCGCCTGCGCCCGATCGGACGCTTCCTTCAGGGCCTCTTCGTGCTCGTGGCGGGTCTGTGGCTTGCTCCTCATGTCCAGTGGAGCGCAGCGCTGGTCCTGCCCTGGGCCATCGCGGGCGGTGCGGCCATGTTCCTCGGCGTCCTGATCGGACAGGCCGCCTTGTGCTTCATCACTGTCGAGGGGCTGGAGGTCGTGAACGTCCTGACTTATGGCGGCGTGGAGGCCGGACAGTACCCGCTGACCATGTTCGGCCGCTGGCTCCGGCGCTTCATCACCTTCGTCCTGCCGCTCGCAGCCGTCTGCTATTACCCGACGCTGTTCAGCCTCGCCCACCCGGACCCGCTTGGCATGCCGACATGGATCGGCGCGCTTTCGCCGGCGGCGGGGTTCGCCTTCCTCGGCATCATGATCCTCGTCTGGAACCGGGCGGTAGCGGGATATGTCTCCAGCGGAAGCTGAGGCCCGGCGCTCAGGATCCCGTGCCCATCAGCGAGACATGGGCGGCGATGATCTTCCATCCTTCGGGCGTCCGGAACCAGGTCTGGCTCTGGCGCCCGATCCGCTCCGCTCCGATCCGCCGGAACTCCAGGTCCACCGTCGCCACATCCCTGCCAATGACGGTAATGACGCGGCACAGGACCTCCCGCGGGGGCGAACCACCCGTCCTGTTGCGGCGGAACGCCTTGATCTCGTCAAAGCCGTAGAGATTTTCCCCTACGCCGTAACGCACCGTCTCCGGCCCGTCGTAAAACAGCCTGTCCAGTTCTTGCAGTTCATTCTCGCCCAGGGCCCGTTCGTAACGGTCGGACAGGGCCGTGATGTCCCGAAGGATGTCAGGATCGTTCAGAAGCGGAAACCCGGATGACGTCATGGCTGCTCTCCATCATTCAAATGATGCGAAGGATATCAGATCACTGGCGAAAGCCATTCCCCTAAGCCTCAATCAAAGACATTGACCTTTCGCGAAGTCACGAGCCAATAGACTGTCAGGATCGACCTGATCCCGCGCTTTACTCCATTCTCCGTCACGAGTAGGTTTCTGTCATGCGTTACGTCCTTCTCCCCAGCCTGCTTCTGCTTGCCTCATGCTCCGGAACGCCCTGGGTTACCGGTCACACCGACAGCAAATGTATTCGCGAGCAGATGCTGAGCGGCGCCGGCGGCAATCCCCACCCCTTCGCCACCGCTGCCGGACTCTGCGCAGCCACGGCACGCAAAGACAATGGTGGCCATGACCGGCCGCTGGATGTACGCGATGACACAACCCTTCAGGCGATGGCGGAAAATCCGGATTACAATACCAACCGACAGTCCTTCGTCGCGCGTGATTCAAAAACCCGCATTCCGGGTGGTATCCGCAATATCAATATCGACTGAATTTTCAGGACGGCACGTCCGTCCTTCCCCTGTATTATAGAGGAATGAGTTTCATGTTCAGCCATATCATGCTCGGCAGCAACGACATTGCCCGTTCCAAGACATTCTATGATGCGACACTGGGCGTCATCGGCTGCGAACCGGCCGAACCCAATGCCAAGGGCCGCCTGACCTATGCCCATTCCGGCGGTCGTCTGGTCATCACGAAGCCCCTGAACGGCGAACCCGCAACTCCTGCCAATGGCGGTACGATCGGTTTTGCCATGAGCAGCCCCGAGCAGGTCGATGCCTGGCATAAGGCAGGCGTGGAGAACGGTGGCGAGGCGATCGAAAACCCACCGGGTATCCGTCACACGCCGACGGGCGACCTCTATCTTGCCTATCTGCGCGACCCGGACGGCAACAAGCTCTGCGCCCTGTACAAGGCTTCCTGAAACAGGGCCTGACCAACTAACCCCGGCGACAAGGTTGTCTGCCGGGCTGCCCTGCGGCATGAAGGGGCCACTTCATCCCCTTCTCCCTGTCGCAGGTTCTCAAGATGTCCGAACATACTCCCATTGGTCTCGAAAATGGCGCAGCGCCCGTCACGGCGCTAACCCATTCGGGCAATTTCCACGTCGACGAGACCATGGGCTATGTCATCCTGCATTACGCCCTCGCCCCGCAGGGTGATCTGCGCGCCCGCGTCCTCGAAGAAAAATCCGCCGACCGCCTGACCTTCATCCGCTCCCGCAATCCGGATGTCATCAAATCAGCCGATATCGTCTTCGACGTCGGCGGCCTCTATGACCCCCCGCATGGCCGCTACGACCATCACATGAAGGACAAGCCCCTTCGCGAAGACGGCACGCCTTACAGCGCCGCCGGTCTGCTGTGGAAGGATTACGGCCACGCCGCCATCCGCAATATCCTCAAGACCCCGGTTGATGATGCAACTGTAGACCTGATCTGGAAGAGTCTCGACAAGTCCCTGATCCTGCCGATCGATCAGGACGACAATGGCGTGGTCAAGATGGGAAAGCTGTCGCTGGCGGATATCGTCTCCGCCTGCAGCCCGCCCTGGGACACGGCTGAACTCTACGGACGCCAGGAAGCCCGCGCCCGGGAATCCCTCGGTTTCGCCAATGCCGCCACAGCCGTCGCATCGCACCTGACGAATGTCGTGGACCGTGTTCGCGCCAGCCTCAAGGCAACGGACCGCGTTCTGGCAGCTTATGAAAATGCCGAAGACAAGCGCATTCTCGTCATGGGCACCGGCATGCCGACCGAAAAGGTCATTTTCGAACATGACCTGCCCGTCGTGTACGTGGTCTCTCCCGCCGGTCCGGAGCAGTGGAACGTCAAGGCCGTCCCGCCCGTCCGCGGTGATTTCGGGCAGCGCGTCTCCCTTCCCGAAGCCTGGGGCGGTCTGGAGCGGGAAAAGCTGGCGGCTGTCTCCGGTGTCTCCGACGCCGTGTTTGCCCACCCTGCCCGCTTCATCTGCGGTGCGGGCAGCCGCGAAGGCGCCATCCGCATGGCACAGCTGGCTCTGCAGATCGCCGGGGTCTGAAAACAGGAAAGGACACGATAACAGACCATCGCGTCCTTTCCCCACCCAGACGTCTCGCTGATCAGACCAGAAGACAGAAAACCGCCGCCGCGACACAGCCCGTCACCGGCAGTGTCAGCACCCAGACCATCACGCCCTTCATCAGCCTCGACCAGACGGTCGGCTTGAGCGAAATAGTATAGATGGCAATTGCAGCAGCATTGGCGATGCTACGAACAGACCAGTATACGGCATCTACTGTACGAGCGCTTTCAGAAGTGCCTTGAGAGCCTTCTGGGCCGCTTTCGATCCCCATTCCTGCAGTAGTTTCCGGGAGCGGGGCTGTCTCGAAAGGGCTTCCGGTGTTTCCCGGATCGGCGGCATGGCACTGACGTGATCCTTCAGCGATGCCGGAAGAGCGGGAAACGGATCAATCCCCACAAGCTCGGTCAAAAGCGCCACACTCGTAATCCGGCAGGTCGGATGGCGCGTGTTCAGACACACATACGCCCCCATCCCGTTAGCCGCCGGATCATAGATCGCTTTCCAGGTCACGGCAGGCACCGGAGTACGCCCCGCCCCGATCGTCCGGGTCTGCTCCGGATCGTAACCCGGCCCGGTCACGACAAAGATTTCCCCTTCCTGCCGCGCCCAACCCCGGACAGCACTCTCCACCCCTTCCCATGGCCCCCGGTTCAGCTCCGCAGTCTGCGGGACGATGTTCGACAGCAGGAAGGACTGCTGCTGTGCCTGCACACCGGGCTCGTCCCCGCTGGGTGTCATGTGCCCGCGGTCATAACCCGAAGACCTGTAATCCTCGAGCGCCGCCCGCATTCTCACAGGAAGGCGTTCATCAGGGTAAAAACTCCCCTGCCGGCGCGTGCGGTCCGCGATTTCCAGATTTTCTTCCGTCAGGTCCTCGGCCGACCACAGCGGTCCCTTCGTGCTTTCCGAAGCAAGCACCGCATAATCCGCATTACACAGCTGAACCGTCCCGATCCGGAGCGTTTCATTCAGCACCTGAGGTGCAACGCCATCAGCGAACATCTCCGGACAGGACGCGGCCTGCGCCGGAAGCACGACAAGAAGAGCACAGATCGGAAGATACGACAGGAAATTCAATAATGCCTCGCATACCCGGTTCCGCAGTATCCATCCGGGACTGCCCCGGTGTTAGTGGATCAGGGAACCCCGCACAACCGACTGATTTTCCAATTTCTTTCCTTCAGAAGCCCTCGTCCGTTCCGGGATGCTTCTCCTTGCAGGCGATGAAAACTCCGCATCATCCATTGGCGTTACAGAGGAAAGTCGGGATATGCCTGATGCTGCGGAGCACGGAGCCCGCATGACAGGAAAGCGGAGACAGACCATCCTCAAGATGAAAACCCTGATCGGCGTCATGCTTCCGGCACTCCTTGCCACAAGCGTTCCGGCCCGGTCTGCCACACTCCATCCGCTCGCACCGATGGCCCAGGCGGAGATGGGAAACAGCACCCACGCCGCCCTGTCCGCAAAGGGGGTTGTTGCCACTCTGGACGTCCGTCGGACCACGCGCTGCAACGTGCCCGTCGTCTGGGCCGACGCCGATACCAGCCCGGCCTCTCCGTGCAGCATGGCCTTCCTGACGCTCAGCCAGCCCGGCAACACACACTCCCGCCCCGCCTCATTCCCCCTGACGCCTTACGGCACCGAGGATGACGGTATGGCGCAGCTGAAGATGTCGTTACGGCATCTGGACGCGTCATCGCCTTTCCCGCAGGTCATGGTCTCCGCCTATACAGGGGGCGCCCATTGCTGCTCGCTCACATCCATCTTCGATCTGCGCCCCGATGGAAGCTCCGGCAGAAGCTGGCAGCATCTTGAACTTGGAGCAATGGATGGCGACGGGGAACCGGACGTCGTGGATATCGCCGGAAACGGGCAGCAGGAAATCCTGACATCCGATCAGTCGTTCCTCTATGCCTTCGCATCGCATGCCGGATCCGAAGCCCCTGTCGTCATCTCACGCTACCACGATGGCGTCCTTGAAAACGTCACGCGCGATCCGGCCTATCGGGACTATCTTGCGAAGGATCTGGCGGACAGACGGCGCAACTGGATCAAGTCCGGACGTTTCGAGCCCAATGGCTTTCTCGCCTATGAAGTCGCGACCATGACCAATATGGGCCGGTTCGCGGAAGGCTGGCGCGACATGCTGGCCCATGCACAGTCCACGAAAGAGTCCGGCTTTGGCCTCTCGGCATGCGATCTCAAACCGCCCGCTGAAAAGCAGAATGGTCATGCCTGTTCCGCCAAGGAAAAAGAACTGCTCCCATTCCCGCAGGCCCTGTCCCTTTTCCTCGTCCGCGCGGGATACATCACGCCAGAACAGGCAGCCTCCGTGACGGACAGTCATGAGGCCGCTTCGGTGCCCCCTCCCGTTTCCCCCGTGGCTACGCCTCACAAGGCCCCGAACCCGCCCTCATCCGCCGCAGCCCAACCACCCGAAAGGGACCAGGCCCTTTCCGCTTCGGCTGTTCCCGCAAAATCCAGGGGACTGTTCGCGGCTCTCGGCGTTCTGGGACTGGCACTCTATCTTGTTCCGGTCCTGATCGCCTACCGTCGCAATACGATCCGTCAGCACCGGATCGCGATGATAACCGTGCTTCTGGGCTGGACGCTCATCGGGTGGGTTGCGGCGCTGATCATGGCACTCAACGAACCCACCCGGACACGGTAAGGTTCATCAGTCCGGGATCTGCGGCATCCGCGCCTCGCGCAATGTCATGCCGCAGACCCGGTTCCAGGACGCGCTCTTGGGTGTCCCGATCCGCTGGGACAGATAGATCCCGGTATGCCCCGAACAGGCATAGGCCACGAAACATCCGGTCGCGAAATAGACGATATCCCCGGCCCCGAACAGTTCCACACCCATCAGCGTACAGGCCAGAGGCGTGTTTGCCGCCCCCGCAAAGACCGACACGAACCCGACAGCCGCCAGCAGATCCACCGGAACATGCAGCAGGAACGCGAGAATGTTCCCCGACGCGGCGCCCAGAAAGAACAGCGGCGTGACTTCACCACCCTTGAAGCCCGTCGCCAGAACCGTGACCGTGAAAACCAGCTTCCAAAACCAGGACCACGGATAGATCGTCGGCCCAAAGAAACTGACGATCGACGCCCCACCCGGCTCAGCAGGCAGAACGCCCAGCCCCAGATAATCCCGGTTTCCCACGATCATCACCAGAAGAATGGTCAGAATGCCGCCAATCGCCGGAAGCAGCCACGGCGTTTTGCAGAGCTTTTTTATGAACGCCGCCAGACGGTGCACGCTCTCGGCGAACACCCGGCTCAACAGCCCGAACGCCAGCGCGGCGATGGCAACGCGTACTACAAGCATGATGTCCACATGCGAGACAGAACCGTCAGAATTCAGCGTTCCCTGAAACACCAGCGGATAGGACGCATGATGGATGCCCCAGGCGCGACAGGCCCAGTCCGCAATGATCGATGACATCGCGGCGGGGAGAAGGAAACGGTAGTCCAGCCGCCCGAGCGTCAGAACTTCAAGAGCGAACACGGCGCCAGCAATGGGTGTTCCGAAAACGGCGCCGAACCCTGCCGCGATGCCACATGTCAGCAGAACACAGGTTTCCGGAGCCCGCAGTCTGAACAGTCTGGCCGTGGCACTGGCCAGACTTCCGCCAACCTGTATCGCCGTCCCTTCCCGTCCCACGGAAGCGCCGAACAGATGGCTCACCACCGTGGCGATGAGCACGAACGGCGCCATCCGCAGCTGAACGCCCGCGCCCGGTTCATGGATTTCATCCACGATCAGGTTCGCCCCGGCCTCAACGTCACGGCCGAACCAGAAGTAACACAGCCCGACTGCCACACCCGCCAACGGAAGGCCGAACAGCAGCACCGGATACTCGATCCGCAGCGACGTGGCGCGTTCCAGAAGCCACAGGAACAGGGCACAGGCACTGCCGATACAGACCGACAGCACCACCAGCACCGCGCTCAGGCGAACAAGGCTGAAAATACCGGGAAAACGGGGCTGATTCTGAAGTTCACTCATAACGGACGCAGTTCTCCTGTCTTGTCCGAAGGGGACGAGGGACAGGAATCATCAGCTTCCGGATGAAGCGGTTCGACCGGGAACGGTCAGGCAGAATCCATTGCCTTCAGGGCCATCACAAAGCCGTGCAAGCCTTGATCTGTCAAGAGATGACAAGGTTTTTAGGGAGAGACACTTTTCGGCATGACGACGCTATGCCACCGTCTCCGTAACAAAAACGAACGGTCCGTTCCGTTTCCCCTCATTCAACCATTTCAAGGAACTGCGTTTCATGCGCCGTCTTCTGGTTCTCACAACGCTGCTTGCAGGCCTGCCCCTCGCGCTCCCTGCCCATGCTGAAGGCACGTTTTCCTTCGCCACAACACCGGGTCAGCTTCCCAAGACCGTCGTACCGACGGACTACATCATCGATCTGACAACCGACATGGAGCATCTGACGCTTCAGGGCGACGAGATCATCCGGGTTGAAGTGCAAAGCCCGACCGCCGACGTCACGCTCAATCAGGCAGGTCTCAAACTGGCCAGCGCCCTTCTGGACAACTCGCAGAAGGCCGAAATCCGTCAGGATGATGCCGCCGAAACCGTCACCCTGCACTTCCCGGCCCCAGTTCCCGCCGGCGTCCACACGCTGGCGATCAAGTATTCCGGCCCGATCCTGAAAACACCGAACGGCATCTATATTGACGACTACACCGACCCGGCAGGCAAGCCGAAGCGGATGCTGGTCACGCAGTTCGAGGTCGCGGACGCCCGCCGGATGTTCCCGGGCTGGGACGAACCCGCCTTCAAGGCAACCTATCAGCTGAACGTCACGCTGCCCTTCGAATACGCGGCTGTCAGCAACATGCCGATCATCGGCACGACGCAGCAGGACGCCAAGACGAAGCGCGTCTCCTTCAGCCCGACCCCGCGCATGTCGAGCTACCTGCTCGCACTGGTGGCCGGCGACATGGCCTCCGTGGACGGCAAAGCGGATGGCACCCCCATCCGCGTTTTCGCGCCGAGCGGCCTTGAAAGCCAGGGCACCTACGCGCTGGGTGCCGCCGAGAAGATCCTGCCCTATTACAACGAGTATTTCGGCATCAAATATCCACTGCCGAAAATGGACATGCTCGCCATCCCCGGCAACTATCAGGCCGGCGCGATGGAGAACTGGGGCGCGCTGACCTATATCGACAACGTCCTGCTGTTTGATCCGAAGAACAGCACACCCCGAACCCGCGAACTGATCTATGAAGTCGTCGCGCATGAAATGGCACATCAGTGGTCCGGCGATCTGGTGACCATGGGCTGGTGGGACAATATCTGGCTGAACGAGGGCTTTGCCTCCTGGATGGAGATCAAGGCAACCGACAAGATGAACCCCGACTGGGACATCTGGCCGCGTCAGCACGAGACCCGCGAAGCCACGATGGCAACGGACGCCCTGTCCACGACCCATCCGATCCAGCAGGTCATCCACAACGTCAGCGAAGCCAATTCCGCATTTGACGGCATCAGCTACGGTAAGGGCGAGCTGGTCATCCGCATGATGGAAGGCTGGCTTGGCGAAGACCATTTCCGCGACGGGATGCGCGCTTACATGAAGGCCCATGCCTTTGGCAACGCGACCAGTCAGGATCTGTGGAACGCGCTCTCCGGCACGTCGGGACAGGATGTCGGCAAGGTCGCCCGCAGCTTCACCGAACAGCCCGGTATTCCGCAGGTCAATGTCGCGGCCGTCTGCAAAAACGGCCAGACGACCTATACCCTGACGCAGAGCCGCTTCACGATCCACGACCCGAATGCGAAGGCCCTGACCTGGAACATTCCGGTTGTCGCAGGCGGCCCCGGCCTTGAGACCAAGAAGCTGGTGCTTGGTGCGGAACCCGCCACCTTCACCCTTCCCCGTTGCAATGCCCCCCTCAAGCTCGATCTGGGCGAGAGCGGGTATTACCGCGTGCATTACGACGACGTGGCCTTCGCCCCGATCGCTGCATCGATCTCAAAATTTGCTCCCGTCGACCGCGCCAACATCCTTGGTGACCAGTTCGCGCAGTTCCGGGCCGGGCATGGCGCGCTGTCCTCCTATTTCGACCTCGTGGACCGGCTGACCGCCGCGCATGAGACCGATATCGCCACGCTTGAAGAAATCATCAGCAAGCTGGAAACGCTCGATTTCTATGAAATCGGCAGCCCGGACCGCCCTGCGTTCCAGGCCTATGCCCGCAGCCGCCTTGCCCCGGTCCTCAAGCGTCTCGGCTGGGACCAGAAGCCGCATGAAAGCGTGCTGGACACGATGCTGCGCCCGTCCGTCATCTCGGCACTCGGCACCTTCAATGACCCGGCTGTGCTGACTGAGGCCAAGCGCCGTTTCGCAATCTGGCTGAAGAACCCGGCCTCCCTGCGTCCCGATCTGGTCGGTACGGTCTCGGCCCTTGCGATGAAGCATACCGACGCCGCAACCTACGAAATCATGGCCAAGAAGGTCCGTGACACCCAGGCGACCGAACTCAAGCTCCGCCTGTTCCAGGCCCTCGCCAATGCCACGGATCCTGACCTGATCCGTCGCAATGTGGAACTGGCCTATAGCGGCGCCATTCCGAACGGCCGTATTTCCATGGCGCTGTCACAGATCGCCTCTGCCAGCGAAAATCCGGACCTCGTCTGGAAGCTGGTCCGCCAGCATGAGGCCGAGATCCGCACCCATCTGGCCCCCTGGTCACAGGACGGGTTCCTGCCGGCCATCGCAGGACATTCCAACAATCCTGACATTCTGGCCGAGCTTCAGAAGGATCCGTCTTCCAGCAAGACGACCGGCGCCAAGATTGCCACGGCCCATGCCCTCAACACCGTTGCCGCCCGTCAGGAAGCGGTTCAGGCGACCCAAAGCCAGATCCATGACTGGCTTGCCGCCCACACCCACTGACGACAACACCTAGGCGAGGCGGAAAAGATCCGCCTCGTCCCTGTCCGGGGCGATCAAACTGTTATAGGGATGGCGCTCCCGTTTTACCGTCACCGGACCATCCTGCCCCATGCTTCAGATCGAAAACCTTGTCTTCAACGCCTGGGGACGACAGTTCTTCAATCGTGCAAGCGCCAACCTGCCCAACCCGTCCAAGGTGTCTCTGGTCGGCCGGAACGGCGTCGGGAAATCCACACTTTTCAAACTGATCAAGGGCGAGCTTCAGCCGGATTCCGGTGAGATCGTCATCCCCCGCGCCGCCCGCGTGGCGACCGTGGATCAGGAACACCCCGCCACTCCCATCAGCCTGATCGACACGATCCTCGCCGCCGACACGGAACGCGCCGCCCTCATGGCCGAGCTGGAAACCGCCGATCCGGAGCGGATGGGCGATATCTGGATGCGTCTGATAGAAATCGACGCCGACAGTGCCCCTTCCCGCGCGGCGGAAATTCTCAACGGTCTGGGCTTTTCCACGGCCGATCTCGATCGCCCGATGGCCGAATTCTCCGGCGGCTGGCGGATGCGCGTAGCTTTGGCTGCCGCGCTGTTTGCCGAGCCCGACCTGCTGCTGCTCGATGAGCCGACGAACTATCTCGATCTTGAAGGTGCTCTATGGCTGGAAGCGCGCCTTGCCCGCTATCCGCATTCCGCGCTCATCATCAGCCATGACCGCGAACTGCTGAACAACTCCGTCGATTTCACGCTGCATGTCACGGAAGGCAAGCTGGAGCTTTACACCGGCGGCTATGACGATTTCGAGCGTCAGCGCGCCGAGAAGATCCGCCTGCAAAGCGCGACGCGCGCCAAGCAGGAAGCCGAACGCGCGCATCTGCAGTCCTTCGTGGACCGCTTCAAGGCCTCGGCCGCCAAGGCCGCGCAGGCCCAGAGCCGTGTCAAGCGTCTTGCCAAGCTGGCCCCGATCGAAACCACGATCGAGGCTTCGGTCTCACCCTTCCTGCTCCCCTCGCCAGCGCGTCCTCTCGCACCGCCCCTGATCCGGCTGGAAAATGTGGAAGTCGGCTATGGCGACGATCCCGCCATCCTGCGCGATCTGAACCTCAGGCTGGACGTGGATGATCGTATCGGCCTGCTGGGCGTCAACGGTGCCGGCAAGTCCACTTTTGCAAAAATGATCGCCGGCGCTCTCGAAGTCCGCTCCGGGGAAGTCTCCCGCTCCCCCCGCATCGAGGTCGGCTGGTTCCACCAGCACCAGATCGAGGCGCTCGATCCCGAGCAGACCCCGCTCGACATCATGCGTGAAGCCCGTCCGACGGACAGCGATCAGTCCCACCGCTCCCGTCTGGCGCAGTTTGGCATCCATTTTGAAAAACAGGGTACCAAGGTCGAGGCCCTGTCCGGCGGCGAGCGCGCGCGCCTGCTGCTGAACATGGTCGCCATGGCCGCGCCGCATCTGCTGATCCTCGATGAGCCGACCAACCATCTGGACATCGACAGCCGCCGCGCCCTGCTGGACGCCCTGAACAGTTACGAAGGCGCGGTCATCCTCATCACCCATGACCGCTCGCTGATGGAACTGGTCGCGGACCGTCTGTGGCTGGCCGCGGACAACCAGATCGTCCCCTTCGATGGCGACATGGATGATTACGCCAGGTTCGTCATCGAGCGGGCAAAGGGGGGAACATCCGCCCCGTCCCAGAGCGCCGCAAAGGAAAAGCGCTCCAAGGGCAAGAAAAAGAAGACCAAATAAGAAAATACAGGAATCATTATTGAGGAGGGCTGTATTTGAATAACCCCTCCTCGGTATCCTGTCTCCAATATGAAAATCGTTAAATACCCATAGAAGGATAGTAAATATACTTCCATGAAGCGTGGTAAGTTGTTATTCTGATCCATAAATAATGTGTAATTTTCGTTATTTTTGAGATATATCAATTTTCAAACTTCCGTGAACGCGTAAGTCTCTCCTGACGGGTAGTGCCCATCGACATGCCCGGCATGGCGGTCGGGTACCTGATGGAATTCCTTGGACGGATTTTAGGAAGGGAAAAGTGTGTCTCCTCTCGGTGGCCTGAAGATCACGGGAAATTACCTGCCCAGACGGTACAGACTGCTTCTGGGTGCTGTCTTCTTCATTGGCTCCCCCCTTCCTGCCTTTGCCCAGAGCGCCGACGACCAGGAACTGGCCGCGATCAAGGCGGAGATGCGCATGCTCGAAGGCCGCCTTCAGGCCATCGAGCAACGCCGCCATGCAGGCTCGTCCTCCCATGCGGCCCGTCCGAATGCCCCGAAAACCTCCGTCGCGCGCAGGATGCCGATAAAGGGCGAGACCCCAAAAATCGAAACCGCCCGCGCGGCAACATCGCCGTCCTCTCCGGCCAGAAGCATTCCCCGCCCCAGCAGCGGGATCATGCCGGTTTCAACAGCAGGCTTCGCTCCGGACAGCGTCACGGCAGCTCCCGCAACGGTCCCGACGACACCGATCGTTACACCGGCCCACCAGACACCGCCGCCGCTGTTCCAGTGGCTGGGCAACCAGCACAACGAGGCGCACCGGACATCCATCGACCTGACATCGTCCAGTCCGCTCGCCATTACCCAGACGGAAGTGGATCATCTTCCGCCGGTCTTCCAGATCGGCAATCTGACGGTCAGGCTGGGTGGATTCATCGATTTCTCCAACATCTGGAGAAGTTCGAACATGACGAGTGGCCCTGCGACGGCGTGGAACAATTTTCCGTATGTCAACAGCCCCAATCACGGGCTGAGCGAAGAGCGTTTCTCGGCGCAGCTCACCCGTTTCTCCACGCTTCTGGAAGCCAATCCGACCAAGTCCGTGCGTCTTCAGGCTTATGTCGAAAGCGATTTCGGCGGGTCTGGCGGGACGACCAACAGCGTGCAGATCAACGGTTATACACCCCGTCTGAGGCTGGGATATTTCACTTTCACGGAGAAGGACTGGGGACTGCACGTCCTCATGGGCCAGGCCTGGAGCCTGACGACCAATTACGCCAAGGGCGTCATTCCCCGTCAGGAACAGCTTCCGGCCGTTACGGATAACAACCAGATCCCAGGCATCACCTTTACCCGCGTGCCGCAGATCCGCATTGCCAAGGACTGGGACAGGAAATACTGGCTGGCCCTGTCGATCGAGGATCCTCAGGCGACAGTCGGTTTCTCCGATGCGCTCAGTTCGGGCGGAACGCTTCCCGCGAGCTACGGACATCTCACCGGACCGACAGTCTATTACGCCAATGCCGGTGGCGTTCTGCTGAACCCGAACACGCAGTACAGTTACAACCCCGCGCCCGATATCGTTCTCAAGACGGCGGTTGATACGTCATTCGGGCATTATGAGGTCTTTGGCCTTGCCCGCTGGTTCCGTGGACTGGTTCAGCCGGCTGGCGAGAACCATACCCACAAAAGCACCCAGTTCGGCGGTGGCGTGGGCGCTGGCATGACCGTGCCGCTCGGGACCGACAAGCTGCAGCTGACCGGAAACGTGCTCGCCGGTCAGGGTGTGGGGCGTTACGGGCCCAGCCTCATTCCCGATACGACCTTCGATAGCAACGGCAATCCCACTCCGATCCCGGAAATCATGGGTTCGCTCGGGCTGGTCGGGCATCCGGCACGCTCCGTGCTGCTTTATACCTATGGCGGTGTGGAGAGCGCGGGACGCCGCACCTATCTGGGCGCCGATGGCATCCAGCATGGCTATGGCGCGACGGACCTGAACCTCTCCGGCTGTGAATACGAATTCGGAACGTGCTCTGCCCAGACAAGAACGCTGGCCTCCCTGACGACGGGCGGCTGGTGGCACTTCCTGGACGGCCATTACGGCAGTGTCATGGGCGGGCTTCAGTACACCTATATCCGGAAGTTCGCCTTCAAGGGCAATGACGGCGCGGATCATGCCGTCGACCCCACGACTTACGGACATACGGTGTATGTGACCTTCCGTTATTACCCCTTCCAGCAATAACATCTGGTGAAATATTCACATTACCTGACAAATCATTCCAACCGGCAAACACGCTTTTTTCAAGACTTTCGCGCCCTCACAGTCATGGTTTCCGGTCTGACAGGCCAGCCATGACACTCTGGAGAATTTCATGTCTGGCACAACAACTCAGGCGCCGCCCAAGCCCCTGAATCCGTCCCCGACGCAACCGCAGAAACTTCAGCCGCTTTATGTGCTGTCGTGGTTCCTGTGCGCGCTGTTCTACTTCTATCAGTATGCCATCCGTTCCGCCCCCGGCATCATGCAGGATGAACTGACGCAGGCCTGGGGTAACAGTCATCTCGGCCTGATGATCGCGTCCTATTATATCGTCTATGCTCTGATGGCCCTTGCCGTGGGCGTGCTGCTGGACCGCTATGGCGCCCATGCCATCATGCCGATGTTCATTGCCATCACGGGCGTGGGCTGTCTGATCTTCGGCCAGGGCAGCCTGGTTGCGGGTATCGGCGGTTACATCATTCAGGGCATTGGCGCGATCTGTGCCTTCGTCGGCGCGTCCTATGTTGCGGCACGCTATCTTCCGGCCCGGACGCTGGCGCTTTTCGTCGGTCTGACGCAGTGCATGGGCATGGCCGGGGCCGCTTTCGGCTCCAAGCCGACGCGCATCCTGATCGATCCGCATGGGTCGTTCCACATCCCCTGGCAGTCCGTCTGGCTGGGTTTTGGTGTCATCGGGCTCCTGCTGGCTGTGGCAGTCTTTTTCGTCATGCCGCGTGATACGGGTGACAGCGCCCAGCACCATGGCGATGTTTCCATGGCCAACCTGCTGCGGCCCTTCAAGATCATCTTCTCCAACCCGCAGAGCTGGATTGCCGGTCTTGCTGGTGGCTTGCTCTTCGTGCCAACCACGATCGGTGCCCTGGGCTGGGGTGCGCTGATGCTGAGCAAGGGCGAGCACACGACGATGGGCTTTGCAGCCACGGATGTGTCGATGGTCCCCATCGGCTGGGTCATCGGCTGCCCGCTTCTGGGCTGGATTTCGGACAAGATCGGCCGTCGCAAGCCCGTCCTGATCGGCGGTGCGCTGGTGCTGCTGGCGGCGTCGCTCTGTGCGCTCTATGTTCCGGTCGGCGTTATGCCGCACTACTCCGTGGCGCTGGTCATGGGTATCGCGTCCGGTGCGGCCATGATCCCGTTCTCCTCGATGAAGGAAGTCAATCCGCCCGAGGTCAAGGGAACGGCCGCCGGTGTCATGAACTTCCTCGTGTTCGGCACGACCGGCATCATGTCGCCGCTCGTTTCCGCCCTGATGGGCAAGGATGCGCCGGAGACGATGGAACAGTTCCATACGGCCTTCCTACCGCTGGTCATCGGCATCGGAATTGCCATTCTGCTCGGCTTCCTGCTCAAGGAAACCGGATGGAAAGTCCACAAGACCTCCTGAGTTTTCCGGACAGTCTGAAAAAGAAAACGGCCCACGAAAGTGGGCCGTTTTTTTATGCGCGTTATTTCGCGGCAGTCTTCTCAAACGCCCCGGCAATCGTCAGCGTGACGTCATCGCCGACATAGGGGACATATTTCTTCACGCCGAAATCGCTGCGATGGATCGTCGCTTCGGCCTGAAAACCGACCGTATAGGCCTTGTCCATCGGATTGACGCCTGCGCCCACGAAATGGACGTGCAGGACTTCCGGGTGCGTGACGCCATGAAGCGTCAGGTTGCCGGTCACCAGAGCCTCATCCGTGCCCGTGCGGCGGACCTGCGTCGAGACGAAGGTCGCATCCGGATATTTCGCGACATCGAACCATTCACTGTTCTTGAGTTCACCCGTCAGAACCGTGCTGGTGGTTGAAATGCTCGAAACCGGGATGGTCACGTTCAGGTGCGAGGCCTCCGGATGGGCCGTATCAAGCTGAAGCGCGCCGGTGACGCCGGAGAGCTGGCCGGAATAATAGGTGAAGCCGAAATGCAGCACGGAAAAACCGATCTGCGTATGGCTGCTCTCGACCGTATAGGCGCCGGACTGCACATCAGCAGGGTTGGCGGCATAAGCCGTGGAAGACAGGAGGACGAGAGCGAATGCAGCGCCTGCGCTCTTGAGAAAACGTATTTTCATGATGTCATGATCTTTCTTGATGAAGTGAATTGAGGACATCAGCCAAACCGGAAACCGGACAGGGCCTTCCCCATGACGATATCGTTGTAATCGCGATGACCTGCATCGGTTCCGGCGGCGAACATCAACGGCAGGAGATGTTCCGGCTGAGGGTGGCACTCCCGCGCAAAGGGGGCGTGCTCCCAATCCAGCAGGCTCTGTGTGCGACGAGCGGGCGGAGCCTCGACCGCCTGCTGAAGCCAGGTGTCGAACGCGACGGATCTGGCGTCGGACACGGCATCGGGGCGCATCAGATGGCGCATGTTGTGGTAAGTCATGCCCGTGCCCACGATCAGGATGTTTTCGTCCCGCAAAGGCGCCAGCATTTCCCCGAGTTGCAGGACGCCTGCGGCATCCAGCGACCCTGGCAGGGAAATCTCCACAACCGGGATATCCGCATCGGGAAATGCGAGCATGAAGGGAATGAAGACCCCGTGATCCAGTCCGCGCGTGGCATTTTCTGTACAGGCCATGCCACGCGTGCGCAGAAGATTACGGATTTTCCCCGCCACGATCGGCGCTCCGGGTACGGGATATTCAAGCTGATAGGTGTGGGGCGGAAAGCCGTAATAATCGTAGATCAGCGACGGATGAGCCGTTGATCCGACGACCATACCCTGTGTCTCCCAGTGACCGGACATGACCACAATGCCATCCGGACGACGTGGCAGGGATGGCCCCACGGAACGGAGATAGGCCGCCATGTGGTCCCATGTCGTCCCCCACTCCATGAAGAAGCACGGGCCACCTCCATGCGGCAGGAAAAGAACGGGCTGCCGCGTCGTGTCCTGATCGTTCAGGGTCATGGTGAGTGCCTCCGTTCCGTGCGATGGGACTGATCTTGCCACCCTCACCCGAAAAGAATAATTCCCTGATCCGGGATAAGATCTGACACCAGGAGTGTGAGGTGAATGCTTGATCGCTTCACGGGCATGCAGGTTTTTGCAAAGGTCGTGGCTCAGGGCAGCTTTTCAGGAGCCGCGAGCTCGCTGGGTCTGTCGCAGACGATGGTCACGAAACATATTGCCGCGCTGGAAAGCCGGCTGGGGATCTCGCTGTTCCATCGCAGCACGCGCAGGCTGTCGCTGACGGAACCGGGGCGTCTCTTTTTCATCCGCAGCCAAAAAATCCTGACGGATCTGGAAGAGATGGAACAGGAAGTCTCGGCGGAAAACCAGGAGCCACGCGGGCTTCTGCGCCTGAATGCGCCGGTCTCGTTCGCCATCCGGCATGTCGGGCCGATCCTGCCGGAATTCAGCCGACGCCACCCCCTCGTCACGGTCGAACTGGGGCTGGATGACCGGAGGATTGATCCGATTACCGAAGGATGGGATCTGACGCTGCGTATCGGGCGGATGCCATCGAGCGCGTTGCGGTCGCGCCGGCTGGCGCAGGTCGATTTCGTGGTCTGCGCGGCGCCGTCCTATCTGGAAGAGTGTGGCACGCCCCGCAGCGTTGCCGACCTGCCGAACCACCGCTGTCTGGGTTACACGCTTGGCGACGAGATCAGCAGCGCGCGCTGGAGCTTTGGTCCGAACGGTGAGCGCACGGTGCCGGTGAGCGGTCCCATGCATGCCAATAACGGCGATATCCTGCGCGAAGCTGCCGTGGCCGGACAGGGCATCATCTATCAGCCGACATTCATCGTCTCGGATGAGCTGAAATCAGGTCGGCTGGTTCCGCTGCCGCTTGATGTGCCCGTCATGACGGGGCCGGAACTGCATGCCGTCTATGCTCCGACGCCTCATGTCCCGCTCAAAATCCGGGCGATGATCGATTTTCTGGTCGAACGCTATGGCCCGGTTCCGCCCTGGACGATCTGACGGAACCGGGAAAAGCGTCCCTTACTGAACCGTTTCCGGAGCGTTTTTCTGGCGGATCGCGGCGAATTCCGAACCAGCCTTCCATTGTGGCCAGTCATGGGAGAACGCCACGTCATGCCCGACTTTCCACACGGCCCAGACGTCCTGCGCGGCACCCCGCACATCCCAGTCGGGGCTCCAGGCATCGCAGGCCTGATGGTAGCAGGCCATGTAGGCCGTCAGCCACTTGCCACCCGCTTCCGTTCCGCCCTTCAGAAGATCGAATTTGCCCGCCATATCCATAACCGCAAGAACCGGCACGCCCGCCCGTGCGAAGGGCAGATGATCCGCGCGATAGAACGCGCCACGCTCGGGCATTGCTTCCGGCTGCGCGGTGCGGCCCTGAAGAGCCACGGCGGCAGCGAACTGTTCCTGAAGCGTGTCCTGCCCTGCCCCGATGATGAAGGCGTTATGCGCAGGCCCCGCCATCTGGAGCACGTCCATCGTCAAATTGGCTGCCGTCTTGTCCAGCGGTGCCAGCGGATGAGAGACGTACCAGCCTGATCCCAGAAGACCGCGTTCCTCGCCCGTCCAGGCTGCGAAACGAATAGTGCGGTCAGGCTTCGGTCCGGCCTTGAAGGCCCGGGCGATTTCGAACAGCGCAGCAATTCCCGAACCATCGTCGATCGCGCCACGTCGAATGACAGTGTTGCCCTGCGCGTCGGTGCTCTTGCCGTAAGCGTCCCAGTGGGCACCGAACATGACCGTCTCGTCCGGATATTTCGCACCCGTGATCTTGGCGAGCACGTTCTGGCTTTCCAGACGATCGACTGTGACCGGCAGGTCGGCTGAGAATGTCGCGTGCTTCAGCGTGACGGGACGGAAGCTCTCGGAACGGGCCTTGATGCGCAGGGTATCAAGATCCAGCCCAGCCTGCTGGAACAGTGCGGCCGCGGCCTTGCCTTCAAGCCAGCCCTGCACGGGGACGGGACGGCTTTCGGTGGCAGCATGTTCCACGTCATACGCCTCCCCGCCCGGTGCCACGACGGTGCTCCAGGGGTAGGACGCGGCCGCAGTTTCGTGAATGATCAGGGCAGCGACAGCGCCACGACGCGCGGCTTCCTCGTATTTGTAGGTCCAGCGGCCGTAATACGTCATGGTCTTGCCGCCGAAGCGCCCGGCGACGGGTTCACCGGGAGCCGCATCGAAATCGGGATCGTTGACGAGGAAAACCGCGACCTTGCCCTTCAGATCAACGCCCTTGAAATCGTCCCAGTGGCGCTCCGGCGCATGCACGCCATAGCCCACGAAAACCATCGGAGCATTTTTGACCTGAAGCCGGTCTTCCGGCAGCAGCGTCGCGAGATAGATGTCCTGAAGCTGGATCAGGGGAAGCGTCCTTCCGCCGGTCCGGGCACTGATGGAACCGTTCGCGGCGGTTCTGGTGCGGATCATGGGGACAGTCTGCGTCCATCCGCCGTTTTCACCAGCCGGCTCAAGACCCAGAGCCTTGTACTGTTCGATCAGCCAGGGAACCGTGACCTTCTCCCCTTCCGTTCCGGGAGCACGGCCCTCGAACCGGTCGGAGGCCAGGATCTTCATCGTCTCCGACATACGCGACGGGCTGATCTCGGCTGTCGGGTCGGCATGACCGGCGACCGGAGCGAGAAGAACCGCTGTCAGGGCAGTGGCAAGAAACAGGCTGCGTCGGGGGAATGTCTTCTGTGTCATGGCAAGACCATATCTTCAGTTACGGTTCTGGGAAGAAGAAATCGGACCGGCATCTTTCAGTGCCGCCGGGTCCAGACGATCACGGCGGATATAGACGCTCTTTTCAACCGGATCGCGCTGATAATCCTGTGCGAGTATCTTCAGGACGCAGGGCATGAAATCCGCAGGTGCCCACCTGCCCCACACATGGTAATCATCGAAATAGATGACGGGCGGAAGATCCTGCGGAAGGTCATGGCATAGGTCACGCTCATAGCCGCCCCAGGGGTGACGCGCGTAATCCGCCTCCCATGGCAGGTATTCGTGATATTTCTTCATGGAGAGGCGGCCCGCGTAAATATAGACATCCGGGTTATAGGGAATGACCAGAATGCGTTCGTCCGGGCGGGAATGGGCCTGAATGGCTTTGACGAAACCGACATCCCTGTTTTCGCGGATCGGATGAAAGCCTGCCTGACGCAACTGCTGCCGTGTCATGCCATGCGGTGAGGAGACGGCGTGCCGGACCCCGATGACATAGAAGGCACAGAAAGCGAGCGCGATGCATAGTGCGGCACGGTCATAGGACTGCAACACACGCATCATCATCAGAACGCAGAGTGTGAGCGCGCCCATGATGAATGTTCCGTCCTGAAATCCGAACGCGCCACGCACCTGCATCATCAGAACCGCGCCGATGAGCAGCAGGGCTGCCAGTCTGTGCCGGGATGTTGCGAGAACGAGAATACTGCCGATCACGAAGCAGATCACGGCCAGGGACTGGATCGTGGTATCGGGCCGGAAGGATGGAACAAGGCTGAGAAACAGGGTGCCAAAGCCCACGTCGATATAGGGGGCATAGTAGAACTGGTTGGCAACGAAGTGATAGACGATCATCCCGCCCAGATCGCCGTAAACCGCCATCCAGAGCCCGCTGAGGACGAGTGCCGCACCAGCGCCGAGCAGAACCTGCAGAATCCCGCTCCAGTAGCCCGGGCGTCTTACGGCAATGACGACCAGCCCCAGCAGGACGGCCGTCGGACCGAAGGAATACGCCGTAAGCGGCAGAAGGGCGATGCACGCGCCACCACACCGCGCCTGCCAGCAGCCGACCTTGTCTCCCAGAAGCACCGGAAGAACCAGCAACGCCATGGCCGCCGCAAGCAGATCACCGCCGATGGTCCAGTAACTGTCCATGTTGAACGCCTGGATCGTCCACTGGGCACCCATTGCGACAAGCCATGCCGCAGTCGCAAGGCACCGAGTTGATGGCCTGCTAAGTACGGCGGACAGGAAAACGGCCACGGCGCTGGCCATCGTGCAGACAACCGGGATGAGCCGCATGAGATAGGCGTGGCGGAAATCGGTCACCAGGCCGACGAGCCAGGACAGGGCAAAAATCAGCGGGCCGTGCGCGTCGATATAATCGCGATACAGGATATCGCCCCTGACGATGGCCAGTCCGCCGAGGATGTGGCCAGATTCATCGCCAAAAGGTGGGGCTCCGAGGCCGAAGAAGGTCTTCAGGCCGAAATACAGCACGGCAAGCATAGCAAGGAATGGGCCGCAAAAAGGAAGGAAGCTCATTCTGCGCATGGGTGTCGGCATATTTTTATCCGGAAAGATTAAAGACCGAGAGAAAAGATCAGGTCTTTCCTCCCGGTTTGTGATTACTTGCCCTGTTCGGAAACAAGCCCACGATGCACCAGCATCGGGGTAATGTCCGGGTCGCGGCCGTAGAAGGCGCGGAACATCGGGCCGTAATCCATGGTGTGTCCCTTCGAGAGGATCATGTCGCGGAAGCGCTGTCCGTTTTCACGCGTCAGACCGCCATGCTCCTGGAACCAGGAGAACACGTCCTGATCCAGCATTTCCGTCCACAGATAGGCGTAATAGCCGGCAGAATATCCGTTGGACCAGATATGCAGGAAGTAGCTGGAACGATAACGCGGCGGAACAGCTGCGACGTCCAGTCCCGTGCTGTTCAGAGCATCGCTCTCAAACTTGTCCACGTCCTGCCGCGGTGCCGTCGCGGGCAGGCTGTGCCACTTCATGTCCAGTTCGGCTGCAGCGACGATCTCGCCCAGCGCATAGCCCTGATTGAAGTGTGCGGCCTTGCGGATCTTCTCGACCAGGGCCTTGGGCATCGGAGCGCCGGTCTTGTAGTGCCGGGCGTAATGCGACAGGACCTTCGGATCCAGCGCCCAGTTCTCGTTGAACTGCGACGGGAATTCCACGAAGTCGCGCGCCACGCTTGTGCCGGACAGCGACGGATAGGTCTGGTCCGCGAACAGACCGTGCAGGGCATGGCCAAATTCGTGGAACATTGTCGTCACGTCGTCGGACGTGATGAGCTGCGGCTGGCCAGGGGCCGCCTTGGTAAAGTTGGCGACGTTGTAGATGACGGGCTTCGTCCCAAGCAGTTTGGACTGCCCGACGAAGTTGGACATCCACGCACCGCCGGACTTGTTGTCCCGCTTGAAGTAATCGAAATACATCAGACCCAGCGGAGAGCCGTCCTTGTCATGGACTTCAAAGACCATGACGTCAGGCTGGTAGACGGGGATATCCGTCCGCTGCTGGAACGTGATCCCGTAAAGCTGGTTGGCGGCAAAGAACACGCCATCCGTCAGGACCGTTTTGAGCTCGAAATACGGCTTGATTTCATTCTGATCGAGATTGTACTTCGCGCGGCGCACCTGATCGGAATAATGCTCCCAGTCCCAGGGCTTCAGATCGAACTTGCCGCCGTCCTTGCGGATGGCTTTCTGAAGAACCTCGGCTTCGCGCTTCTGTTCGGCAACCGTGGCCGGGACGAGCTGCTGCATGAAGTTTTCCGCAGCTTCCGGCGTCTTGGCCATCTGATCGTACAGCGTATAGGCGGCGAAATTCGGATAGCCGAAGAGTGCGGCCTTCTGCGCGCGAAGCTCTGCCAGTTCGGCGATCGTGGCGCGGGTGTCGTTCTCGTCGCCCTTCTCGGCACGGGTCCAGCTCTGCTCGAACAGGGCCTGACGGGTTTTACGGTCCGTCAGGGAAGAGAGAGCCGGCTGCTGCGTCGTGTTCTGAAGGGGGATGACCCATTTCCCAGTCAGTCCCCGCTCCTGCGCGGCCTTAGCAGCCGAGGCGATCGTGTTGTCATCCAGACCGGCCAGCGCCTTTTTGCTGTCCACGATCAGGGCGCCGTTCTTGGCACTGGCAATCAGCTTCTGCTCGTACTGGGTTTCAAGATTGGAAAGGCGCGTGTTGATCGCACGCAGCTTCGTCTTGTCCGCTGCCGAGAGCTGGGCACCGGCATGGACGAACTGCTGATAATAGATATCGAGGAGCTGCGCCTGCTCAGGCGTCAGGTTGAGCTTTTCGCGGCGGTCATAAAGGGATTTTACGCGGGCGAAGAGCTTCGCGTTCAGATAGACTTCATCTTCATGGGCGGTCAGGCGGGGCGCTTCCTGGCTCTGCACCTTGTCCAGCGTATCGTCGGTGTTGGCCTGATAGACACCGTAAAACGTCATCTGCACGCGATTGAGGGTCTGGCCCGCGCGTTCCATGGCGGCAATGGTGTTGTCGAACGTCGGCGCTGCGCGGTTGTTGGCGATCGCCTTGATCTCGCGCAGATGCTCCGTCATCCCGCGCTCGAAGGCGGGGGCGTAGTCGCTGTCTGTGATCTGGTCGAAACGGGGGGCCTGATAGGGCAGCGTGCTCGCCGAAAAGAACGGGTTCGTGGAAGCGGCATGCGCTTCAGCGGAAAGGGAAAATGCCGAAACCGCAAGAACTGCGGCAAGCCTGAAATTGAAAGCCATGAAATCGCCTGTAATACTCATGATGATGCCGAACCGTATGGTGTTCAGGAAGGACCGTCAAACGGCTGATCGCGCTACCGAAAGCGTGCGGAAACGGCCAATTGCCGCTTGACGGCATTTTCTCCTTGGTGCGTGCGAAAACTCCTCCCTAGACCGGCAGTGTGTGTTGACACGCCCGCCTTTTCGGGGCGGTTTTTCATAGCTGGAGATGACAATGGACTGGACATCGCTGTTCCAGACAATCCTGCCCTATCTGCCCGCCAAATACGCTGGCGATATTGTTTCAATCATCACCTTTCTCATTGCCGCGGCCGCGCTGGCCCTGCGCTTCTGGAAGCCGCCCGCCAGCACGTCGAAGCTGCTGCCGCTGTTTCGGATCGTGAGCATGATCGCGCAGGCGAAAGGCTGGAATACCAGCGCCTATCAGCCGGGGGCGAAAGCCATCATGGTGCCGGTTGGCTCCTCGCGTGCGAAAGACGCCGAAAAACTGGGGCTGGATGTGGTCTCGACGCATCCGAAGGCCGGTGAGCCGCCCCGTCGCGTCAACTAATTTCAACGTCAGTCATTTCACAGCCGGGCTGACCGTCTGCCGGGTGACAATTTTCATTTTCACGATCCATAGCCGCCCCCTGAGGCGGCTTTTTTCATTTCTGGAGCTTTTTACTGATGCGTAACCGTCTGATCGCCCTGAGCCTTGGCGCCGTTCTTCTGGCGTCCACGAGCGCCTGCACCACCACCGGCAGCACAACCACTTTCAACACCCAGGCCCTGAGCAGTGACGCCGCTGCCATCGCCTATGCGGTTCAGGCCATCGAAAGCATTCCGGATCTGGAAAGTCATCTGTCCGCCACGGACAAGGCGACGTTCGACAACCTGATCGCCCAGATCAAGAGCGTGACGGCACAGGTTGCCGCCAACTCCAGCGGTTCCATCACGGTTACAACCGGCAAGGACTGGGCCAAGAGCCTCGGCACCGATCTGCAGACCCTGCTGGCCATCGCAACGCCGATCGTGAAGGTCTACTCGCCCTCCGCCGCCACTTACATGAGCACGGTGTCCGCGATGATCCCGCTGGTCGAAGCCCTCGCAGGCGTTACGGCCGCCCCTTTCACAGCCACCACGCAGTCGCCGGAACTGATCCGCGCCCGGATCTATCAGGGCGTTTGACGCTCCGTCCGCTTCCTCACCCCGAAGACAGGAGCGGTTCGCCTGAACCGCTCCCTTTTTTATGTTCCTGCCGGAGTTGTCCATGTCCCGATGCCTTGGCAAACGTGCGCCCAAGCATGATCTGCGAACCTACCGTCTGGCGCCCATGCTGGCCGCACACCTTCCCGCCGTTCCCGTGCAGAAGGACTGGTCCGAAGGGGTGCCCTATCAGATGTGGGGCAATGACCGGTATGGCTGCTGCGCCTTTGCTGCCCATGCGGCTCTGACGGCGACATGGACACATGCCGCGCAGGGGCTGGTCGTGCTGTCTACGGACATGGTGCTGAACAATTACGGGGCCGTGACCGGGTTCGATCCGCAGACGGGGGCCCGGGACAACGGAACGGTCCTGCTGGATGAGCTGAACTTCTGGCTGCGTCAGGGTCTGCACCGTCCGGGGCAGACCCTGGATTACCTGACGGCTTACGGCACGATTGATCCGCAGGACTGCGACGGGATCCGTCGCGGCATCTGTTATCTTGGGGGCGTTCTCGCAGGGGTTCAGGTGCCTCAGGGCTTCATGGATCTTCCACTGGGCGCGACCTGGGACTGGAACGCCATTTCCGACCGCACGCCGGTGGGCGGTCATGCCATCGCCCTCGTGGGCTATAATCCTGAAGGGCTTTTCTTCAATACCTGGGGGACGCGGACATTCATGCCGTGGGATACCTTCACGAAGATTGCCGATGAATCCTATGGCCTCCTGTCGCGCCAGAACTGGATCGGTATTCCCGGTACATCGCCTAACGGAGAAGCCTTCGAGGCCCTTCTGGCGGAAGTGAGAGGCGTATGAGCGGCAGGATTTCCTCCGGCCGTTCTGCTCTGGGCCTGCTGGAAGTTGCCCTTCTCGGCGGCTGTTCGGCGGGGTCTCCATCTCCTGTCACGATCAGTGAGGCCATTGCCGGCATCCAGATGGATCTGACGAAAACGGGGGTGGTCAGCACCTCGCATGTGCAGGACTGGACAGTGGAGCAGAAGGCAGGGTTCGACCGGAACGTTCGTGCCCTGCAATGCAGCCAGCATGTTCCGGACCCGGTTGTCGCCATGATGTCCGGGCCGGTTACGCTGTCACTGTCGGGGAGCTTTACGTCCTCGGGCAGCTTTTCGGTCAGCAGCTCCGGCACGCTGCCCGTTTTCGGCCTTCAGGCGGACGCGAACCGTACGAAAGCCCAGACGATTGACCTTCCGGTCCAGTTCGTCCCACTTTCCGCACTGCCGGATGCAGAAATGGCGCGGGAAGTCGGCTATGCCGGTGATCTCCTGTCGCAGAGCGATACCGTGCGTCAAGCCGAAGGGGAAAGGATCAGAACCAGCCGCGATGCCCTGACGCGGCATGTTCTGGAGCTGATCGCCCTGTATCCCGGATCCTGTCCGAAGGATCCGGTTCACCCCTTCGTCGGTGTCCCGCGCGTTCCCTGACACGCAGTTGCGGAAAACTTCTAGACTGGCGCGGAAAGGCCGAGCGCCCTTCCCGCTGCCGTGGCGATATCATGCCTCAGCCGCACGACACTGTGGCCCCCTGACGGATGAACCCGGTTGGTCAGGATCAGCACATAGCTGTCGCTGTCCGGGTCGATCCAGAGAGATGTGCCGGTAAAGCCGGTATGTCCGAAGGAGCGGTGGGAAAACACGTCTCCCCTCGGGGACGAATAATGGGTGTCGATATCCCAGCCCAGTCCCCGAAGTTCCGTTTTTCCTGCCGGCTGCTGCGGCGTGGTCATGAGGATGAGCGTCTCTTGGCGCAGGGGGAAGCGGCTCGGACGTCCTTTCAGGCGATCCAGAAGGGCCTGCGCATAGAGCGTCATGTCCCGCGCATCCGAGAACAACCCGGCATGACCGGCCACGCCCCCCATTCTCCGCGCCGTCGGATCATGCACCACGCCGCGCAGCATGTTGCCCTGCTCGTCATACTGGGTCGGGGCGATAATGGGACGCAGACCGGTCGCCGGAAGATAGCCGGATTCCGTCATGCCCAGCGGTTCAAGAATATTGATCCGGGCATACTGGTCGAGCGGCAGACCGGCCAGCTTTTCGACCAGAAGCCCCAGCATGATGTAATTGATGTCACTATAAACAAACTTCTCGCCCGGTGGATTGGCGAGCGGAGACATCATGGCCCGCCTGACGCCCTCGGCCTTGCCGGTCCAGGGATCGTTCAGGGGAATGTCCGGCGGCAGGCCGGAATAATGGGTCATGAGCAGGCGAACCGAAATGTCGCCCTTTCCATTGGATGCAAATTCCGGAAAATACTGACTGACGCGGTCATCCAGTTGCAGCTTCTGCTGCTCGACCAGTTGCATGACCGCCAGCGCCGTCATGGTCGGCTTGGTGAGGGACGCCATGTCAAAGCGCGTCTCCCAGTCCAGAGGTTCGGACACCGGAGCAAGCGCCCGCTTTCCATAGACGAACCGGTGCACGATCTTTTCATCATGACCGATCGCGACCACGGCGCCCGGAGCTTCGCCTCTTCTGATGGCATCCCGGACGAGAACGTCCACTGCACCGAACGAAGAACCCGGACGCGCGCAGGCGGCCATCTGACTGACGCAGGCCGCAGCCCCTCCGAGCAGGACATGGCGCCGCTTCAGAAAACCGTGCCTTTTTGTGGCGAGCCTCTCCGGCATGTTCCGTATCTCTCCTCTGCCCTGATCCTTTACGGAAAAGAGTAGCGGTTTTTTACGATCACGCAACAGAATGCCTGACCGCATTCGATCCGTCAGTACGTGCGGCGGAGCACGTAAATCGGGCGCTGCTTCGTCTCCATGTAGATACGGCCGATATATTCCCCCAGCATGCCGATACTGATGATCTGCACACTGCTGAAAAAAATGATCGCCACGAACAGGGATGTATAACCCGGCACGGGATTGCCCCAGACGATCGTCCGCAACATGATGAAAAGCGCATAGAACATGGAGAGCAGCGCGCCTGCCGTTCCCAGATAGGTCCACAGCCGGATTGGGGCGGAAGAAAAGCTGGTGAAGCCTTCCAGGGCGAAGTTCCACAGGGAATAGCCGGAAAACTTCGTCATGCCCGCCGCACGGGGCGCACGAACGTAATCGATGCTGACCGTCCGGAAGCCGACCCAGGCGAACAGACCTTTCATGAATCGCTGACGTTCGGGCAGCCTTTTGAGCGCATCGACCACGCATCGGTCCATCAGGCGGAAATCTCCCACATTTTCCGGAATCCGGATATGGGCAAGCCGGTTATGCAGCGCATAGAACCAGGACGCCGTCTTGCGCTTGAGCAGACTGTCGCTGGACCGGTCGATCCGTTTGCCCAGCACGACCTCCGCCCCATCGCGCCAGGCCTGCACCATTTTCGGGATGATCTCGGGCGGGTCCTGGAGATCGGCGTCAATGATGATGACCGCATCTCCCGTCGCCGCATCGAGACCGGCCGTCAGCGCAGCTTCCTTGCCGAAATTACGCGACAGTTCGAGCACCCTGAACCGCCGGTCGGTTTCGCAAAATCCAATCAGCTCTCGCAGCGTGCCGTCGCTGCTGCCGTCATCGACGCAGACGATTTCCCAGTCCGTGTCCGCAATCCCGTCAAGGACAGGCAGGATACTCCGCACGAAATGGCTGATGGCGGCTTCTTCGTTCCAGAACGGGACAATCAGGGAAAGCTGGCTGGCCATAGAGGGTTTTCAGGTTCCAAATCGTGACAGAATGATCATAACAGAAATATCCCAGTAACAGTCAGCCCTCCCGTCAGGAAAGAACAGCGTTCTTCGGGTACAGTCGATCCGTGTCAGAACCTTTCATGAGCATTGATCTTTTGCCTGCAGCCGATAAGGTGCCACGTCAGGACGGCGATCGGATTTCCACCCCGTCTCGCCCGTAACCGCCAGCCAGTTGTTTCTTCAAGTGTCACTTCCCGCCAGCCTTTCCGCTCTTTTGCAGCATCAGGGGATGTCAGGACCGGAAATGCAGAGTCCATGACAGACCAGACCACGACAGGCCCCTCGGCCGCCCAGCCCGCAGACAGAACGCCCCAGTGGCATCTGCAGGGCGAGCAGAGCGCGCCAGTCATGGTTCTGAGCGGTACCTGGCAGGCGCGGACTGGCAATATTCCCGTTTTCCCGAAAGACGGGCTGAAAAAATCTCCCGGCGCCCATCTGTCCTTCCAGACATCCGATCTCCAGGTCTGGGATACGGGGCTTGTGGCATTCCTGTGGGATCTCAAACGCGTTGCCCATGACGCAGGCATCAGTCTGGACATGCAGACGCTGCCGGGCCCGATGCGCCAGCTCCTCGAACTGCTGCCCGAAGTCCCCGACGACCCCGTCCATCACAAGACGGCCCGCACCCCTTTTCTGGAAACAATCGGCAATCACGCCATCGCATCGATGACGGAAGTCGGCGTGGTCTCCGAACTGGGCGCGCTGACGGCAAAGGGCGCCGTCCTCACGCTTCTTGGCCGCAGCCGGATGCGCATGGTCGACCTGCTGGCCAATACGGCCGATGCCGGTCCGTACGCCCTGCTCATCGTGGGGATCGTCAACTTTCTGATCGGCGCGATCCTGGCGTTCGTAGGCGCCGTCGAGCTTCAGAAATTCGCCGCCGGCATCTATGTGGCCAGTCTGGTCGGCATCGCGATGGTGCGTGAGATGGCCGCCGTCATGACCGCCATCATCATGGCTGGACGTACGGGTGGTGCCTATGCCGCACGGATTTCGACCATGCAGGGCAATGAAGAAATCGATGCCCTGAACGTCTTCGGCATCCCGACCTCAACCTATCTGATCCTGCCGGCCGTCCTCTCCCTCATCATCACGATGCCGTTTCTCTACCTGTACGGCTGCCTGATTGGCATGCTGGGCGGCTTCGTCGTGGCCATCTCGATGCTGGACATCACGGCGGCGGGATATTTCCATCAGACGGTCACGGCGTTCGGGATCGGACAGTTCATTTTCGGCTTTACCAAGAGCCTCGTCTTCGGGGCCTTTATCGGTCTGACGAGCTGCCGGATCGGCCTGAAGGCTGGCCGCTCAGCCGCGGATGTCGGCATTGCCGCCACACGGGCCGTCGTCGTGGGGATCGTGGGCGTTATCGCAATCGACGCGATCTTCGCCGTCATCGCCGATGTTCTGGGGATCTGACCATGCCTGACCAGACCGTCCTGTCCCTTCGCGACATTACGCTGTCCTTCGGCCCGAAGATCATCCAGAAAAACATCTCGCTCGACGTACGCAAGGGAAGCATTTTCGCCGTCATGGGCGGCTCGGGCTGCGGCAAGAGCACGCTTCTCAAGAGCATGATCGGCCTGCTGCGCCCATCCGCCGGCGAATATCATGTCGGGGACGAGAACTACTGGGCCGGAGACGAAGCCCATCGCACGGATCTGAACCACCGCTTCGGGGTCCTGTTCCAGAGCGGCGCGCTCTGGAGTTCCATGACTGTCGGCGAGAACATCGCCCTGCCGCTCCAGATGTTCACGGATCTCAAACCCTCCGTGATCCGCAGACTTGTGGAACTGAAGCTGGGGTTCGTCGGCATGTTGCAGGCGATTGATCTCTACCCGTCGGAAATCAGTGGCGGCATGTGCAAACGCGCCGGTCTGGCGCGCGCCCTCGCCCTCGATCCGGACATCCTGTTTTTCGACGAGCCTTCCGCAGGCCTCGATCCGATCACCTCGGCCCGGCTCGATGACCTGATCCTGAACCTGCGGGACGGGCTTGGCGCGACGATCGTCATCGTCAGCCACGAACTGCCAAGCCTCTTCCATATCGCCGATGACGGCATCTTCCTGGACGCCAGGACAAAAACTCCGATCGCCCATGGCTCCCCCCGGGACCTGCGGGACAACTGTACCGATCCACAGGTGCATGCCTTCATGCACCGTGAACGTGACGAAGAAGGAAAAACGTGATGAACAGGCAGGCTCTTGTCGGTGCTTTCGTCCTTGGGGGGACGGGCCTGATTGTCGCGGCGTTCGTCCTGTTCGGCAATTTCCATCCCTTCACCCGGACGGAAAAAGCCGTTCTCGTGTTTCATGGCGCCTCGTCCGGGCTGTCTGTCGGATCCCCCGTCACGTTCCGTGGTGTCCAGGTCGGCGCGGTGGACCGCGTCGTCATTGAATATAATCCGGCCACGAAGGACGCCTATATTCCGGTCTTCGTCACCATACGCCCCGACAACATCGTTCTGACGAGCAGCAGTCATCACCGGCCCGACATGGAAGAACTCGTCCATCAGGGTCTGCGCGGCGAGATGAACCTCAAGAGCTTCGTTACCGGCACGTCTGAAATCGATCTGGATTTCGCACCCTCGACCCCGGCCGTGCTGCATCCCGATATCGCCCGCATCACCGAAATCCCGACCAAGCAGTCCACCATCGCGGCCATGACACAGAGCCTGCAGGACCTGCCGCTGAAGCAGATCGGCGAGAACGCCAATGCAACACTGGCCTCTGTCCGCCAGCTCTCGGAACAGCTCGACAGGGAACTTCCGGCTCTGGTGCAGAGCATCCGCGACACCTCCGACCACAGCCGGGACATGGTCGATGCCGCCCGCAAGACAGTAACGGAACTCGAACCCGCCCTGACGCGCACACTGCTCAGCGTGGACAGGCTGGCCAATGAGGGCACGACCCAGCTCAATGCGCGCGGCCATGAACTCCATGCCGTCCTGCAGAACAGCAACGACGCCGTCCAACAGGCTACCAAAAGCCTCGCCAATCTGGAGAGCATGACATCCCCGCGCTCTGCCGACCGCGCCAATCTCGAATCCAGCCTGCGGGATATAGCCGCCGCCGCGTCCGCCCTGCGCGGTTTTGCCACGGACGTGGAGCGCAATCCGCAGCTCCTTCTCACGGGACGCCGGCCATGAGCAGACAGTTCCGCCGCCCTTTGTTTCTTCCGGAGACCAAACCCGTGACACGGCTCATGACCCGATCCGCAGCCCTTCTGGCCTTCGCCCTGATGTCAGGTTGTGCCGCGCCCCCCATGCAGTTCTACACCCTTGGCGCCCCATCAATCGCGCAGAACAGCGGCACCCTGCCCGCCTCGGCCCCTGTCCTGAACGTGTCTCATGTCACACTCCCGGATTATCTCGACAGTCAGGATATCCTCATACGCCAGGGCGACCAGCTTGACCGCAGCCCCAACGGGCGCTGGGGAAGCCGTCTGTCCCAGGGCGTGACGGATCTTCTGGCGGCCCATCTGGGGCAGGACTGGCCGAGCTATGTCGTCACGACGCAACCCTTGGCCGAGACGCCAGCCCTGCGTCTTGCAGTCAATATCAGCCGGCTGGATCTCGACAGCAGCGGTCAGGGTGCCCTGACCGCAGATTGGGCACTGATCCCCTCGGACGAGCACCAGCCCGTTCAGCGCAGCCGTGGCTCCTTCACCGCACATGGCACGGTGACGACCGACAGCGGCAAGGTCGTCCTGACCCGGACCCTCGTTGAACAACTCGCTGCCCGGATCGCCAGCACGACCCCGCGCCCCTGAACAGCACCCCCTTTCGCTCAGGCGACGAAGGCCCTATTTTCCGTGATCCTGCGCCCTGAGGCTGCAAGTTCGCGGAGCGCCTGATTGAAAACCGTGCCCATTCTCCTGACCGTTCTGGCGGTCGGCTTTCCGGCGTCTCATATTCCCGGGACGGCGCGGGCAGCCGATACGCGCGATACGCTTTCGATCGGTCTGGCCATCGAACCGCCGGGTCTGGACCCGACGCGCGGCTCCAGCGAAGCCATCGGGATGGTGACGTATGGCAACATCTATGAAGGACTGATGCGGCTGGACGAACAGGGCGCCCTCAAACCCCTTCTGGCGCAGGATTGGCATATCTCGCCGGACGGCCTGACCTATGACTTCACGCTTCATAACGGCGTGCGCTTCCATGATGGTACGCCCCTGACCTGCGACAGCGTAAAGTTTTCCCTGCTCCGCGCCGGTGCGGCGGACAGCACCAACCCGCACAGGGCCATCTTCAGCCAGATCGCCGACATCTCATGCCCGGACAGCCTGCATGTCAGCATCCGGCTTCAGCATCCTTACGGCAGTTTCCTCTATCAGCTCGCTTGGAACGACGCCGCCATTCTCTCGCCGGCGTCCGCAGCGCAGAACATCAGCCATCCCGTCGGCACAGGGCCATTCGTGTTCGGTGAATGGCGGCGCGGGGACCACCTGACCCTGACCCACAATCCGGATTACTGGGGTGCCAGACCGGCCCTGCAATCGGTGACGTTCCGCTTCATGCCCGATCCGCTGTCCGCCAGTAATGCGCTGCTGGCCGGGGAGCTGGATGCCTATCCGTCTTTTCCGTCCCGGGAAATCCTGAGCCGCTTTTCCGGAAATATGCAGTTGCAGGTCGTCCGGGGCAGCTTTCCGTTCAAGGCCATTCTCGCGCTCAACAACGCCCGCCGCCCGTTCAATGATTTCCGCGTCCGGCAGGCCATCGCACAGGCCATTGACCGCAAAGCCCTGATCCAGGCCGTAGCCGACGGAGACGGGACGCTCCTGCAATCTCACATGGCACCGGACGACCCCGATTACGTCGCCCTGCCCGACCGGTATCCCTACGATCCGGACCATGCCCGCGCCCTGCTGAAAGAGGCGGGCGTGGCACCAGGCACGCACCTGACCCTGACCTTCCCGCCCATCGGCTATGCACGCGACAGCAGCGAACTCATTGCCGCCTATCTGGAGCAGGTCGGGCTGAATGTGACGCTTCAGCCCGTGGAATGGCCGACATGGCTGAGTCAGGTTTACGGACAGGGTCAGTTCGACATGACCGTCATCGCCCATACCGAGCCTCATGACATCACGATCTATGACCGCACGCCCGTCTATTTCCACTATCACAGCCCGGTCTTTCACAGGCTCGTAGAACAGTACGAAGCGACAGCGGATACGACCCGGCGGCACCAGCTTTCCGTGCAGATGCAGGAACAGCTCGCACAGGACGAACCCAATATTTTCCTGTTCGCCATTCCCCGCGAAACCGTCATGAACCGACGCCTCAGGGGTCTATGGACAAACCAGCCCATCGCAGGCTGCCCGGTCGCAGGCGTTTTCTGGGCACCATGACGGGCATGGATACCCTTCGCATCGCTCTGGAACGGCTGCTGCTTTTCGTCCTCGCAAGCCTCGTCATTTTCGCGGCCATGAACCTCCTGCCCGGCGACCCCGCAGCAGTCATGCTCGGGCTGGATGCAAGCCCCGAAAGTCTGGCGGCCCTGCACCAGAAACTCGGGCTGGAATCATCCCTGCCCGTGCGATACGCGCACTGGATCAGCGCATTCATTCGCGGTGATCTGGGCCGGAGTTACATCTATGACGTTCCCGTCCGGAGCCTGATCGGCGAGCGCCTGCAAAGCAGTCTTCCCCTCATTCTGCTGGCCATGCTCGTGTCTCTGGGCGCAGGCATCCCACTCGGCGTAATGGCGGGCGCGAAGCGCGGAACACTGCTTGATACGGGCCTGATGAGCTTCCTCCAGCTTTTCAAATCCATTCCGGATTTCTGGCTGGCGATGATGATGACGTTCCTGTTCTCCCTGACCCTGCACTGGCTGCCCTCCAGCGGCTTTCCGGGCTGGCATGATGGTGCCCTCCCGGCGCTCAGGGCCCTCACCCTTCCCGCCATCGCTCTCGCCATCCCGCAGGCCGCCATCACGGCACGTTTCATGCGCTCGTCCCTGATCGAGACCCTGTCGCAGGATTTCATCCGCACGGCCCGGGCACAGGGCTACAGCAGACGCAGCGTTCTGTGGCGCATCGCATTGCCCAACGCGCTGATCCCCGTCCTGACGCTGGCCGGGATCCAGCTTCCGCTCCTCGTGACCGGAACGATCATCGTCGAGAGCGTCTTCAGCCTGCCCGGCTGCGGAAAGCTCCTGCTGGAGGCCATCAACCAGCGCGATATCCCCGTGGTGCAGAACCTCGTCATGCTGATCGTCGCGTCTGTGATGGTCCTCAATGTCCTGATGACGATCCTCGTTCGCTGGCTTGATCCGCGCCTTGAGACAGACCCATCATGACAGCGCGTTCCAACCGAACGCTCCAAGCGGGGAGCATTCTGCTCGGAATTGTCCTCCTCCCCGCGACCGTCATAACCCTGTTCGATGGCGGTCACGCGCCGCCCATCGACGTCCTGCACCGTTATGCGCCGCCATCCCTGCTGCACCCACTCGGAACCGATCCTTTCGGTCGCGACCTCATGGTCCATGTTCTGACCGGAGCCTTCAACAGCGTGACGATCGCCGCGATCTCCGTCTGTCTCGCCACGATTGTGGGGACGGCACTCGGTCTGATCGCGGCGGCCCGACCGGCCAGAGCCATCATGGGACTGGCCGATCTGGGCCTGGCCTTCCCGCCCATCCTGATCGCCGCCCTTCTTGTCACCGCTCTTGGAGCCTCGGCCACGGGTGAAATCCTCGCCATTGCCCTGTTCGGCCTCCCGGCCCAGATCCGCATTACCCGGCAGGCTGCACGCTCCATTCTCATTCAGGACTATATCGCCGCATCCCGACTGGCCGGACGTGGCCCGGTTTACATCATGCGCCGGCATGTCCTGCCCAATATCCTGCCGCTCCTGACGGTCCAGGCGACCTCCTCGCTGGCCCTCGCGATCCTGTCCGATGCCGGACTGTCCTATCTCGGTCTGGGCGCGCCGCCACCACGACCGGATCTGGGACGCGCCCTGGCATCGTATCAGATCCATATCTTCGATCATCCACTGCTGGTCGCTATCCCCGGAATAACGATCATGCTGCTCGTGCTGGGCTTTAATATATTCGGGGACGGTCTGCGGGATGCTCTGGATGCCACCCATGAGGAGCGCACCCCATGAGTTCCCTGCTCCATGTCCGGAATCTGAGCGTGCAGAGCCCGGAGCGGCCGATCCTGCATGACGTGTCCTTCACGCTTGAAGCGGGACAGATCCTCGCCGTCACCGGGGAATCCGGTTCCGGAAAATCCACGCTCGCACTAAGCCTGATGGGGCTGCTGCCCCCCGGCTTTCAGGCTCACGGCAGCATCCGGCTTGAAGAGACGGAGCTTTCCACGCTCTCCGAACAGGACTGGTGCCAGATCAGGGGAAAAAGACTGGGCATGGTCTTTCAGGAACCCATGACGGCCCTGAACCCCACGCGCCGTATCGGGACCCAGATCGGGGATACATTCCGCCTTCATACGACGCTCTCCCGTCGCGAGATCGGCACGGAAACACGCACGCTTATGGAACAGGTCGGCCTGTCTGAAGCCGGCGTGAGCGAACGCGCCTACCCCCATCAGCTTTCCGGTGGCCAGAGACAGCGCGTCCTGCTGGCAATGGCGCTGGCCTGCCAGCCCGAACTCCTGATCGCGGACGAGTTCACCACCGCACTCGATGCCCGGACCCAGGCAGCCATGATGGCGCTTGTGAGCCGCCGCTGCGAGACGCAGGGCATGGCCGTTCTCATAATATCCCATGACCTCGGGCTGGTGCGTCGTTATGCCGATCATGTTCTGGTCATGAAAGACGGCACCTGCGTGGAACAGGGCGCAACCACATCCGTGTTTGACGCCCCACGCCATCCCTATACGCAGGCGCTCCTTGCCATGTCCCTGCACGGCGCGGCCCGCACGCCGCTTACGCCCCTGACCGTCTTTACGGCACCGTCATGACCCCGATCCTTCAAGCCCGGAATGTGACGTATGGGAGGACAGGCCGGCAGGGTTTCTCCTTCGCGCGATCCGCACGCCCCCCTATTCTGAAAAACATCAGTCTAGATCTGCAGGCAGGCCAGACGCTCGGGATCGTCGGGGCCTCGGGAAGCGGGAAATCCACCCTGTGCCGTATCCTCAGCGGCCTGATCGCGCCCGATGAAGGACAGATCCTGTATCAGGGGCAGGATCTCGCGACCTCATCAGAAGCCGTGCGGAAGAAAATCCGCCCCGCGATCCAGATGATCTTTCAGGACCCGGCTGGCGCGCTCGATCCACGTCAGACGGTCGGTGATATCGTGGGGGAAGCGCTGGGTCCCGTCCCGGCTCGGGACGCACGCATCCGCACAGCCCTCCAGAACGTCGGCCTTTCCGCCGATATCACCAGCCGCTACCCGAGAGCCTTTTCCGGCGGCCAGAAGCAGCGGATCGCCATCGCCCGCGCCCTGATCACACGGCCTTCCGTCATCATCGCCGATGAAGCCGTCTCGGCGCTGGATGTCTCCACACAGGCCATCGTCCTGAACCTGCTGCTCGATCTTCAGAAGCGGCACGGACTGTCGTATGTTTTCGTCAGTCACGATCTGGCCGTCATCCGCCATCTGTCGCACCATATCGCCGTTCTGGATCAGGGCAGGATCGTGGAATCCGGTTCGGCGTCCGATATTCTGGATACGCCCACCCAGCCCGCCACAAAGGCGCTTCTTGAAAACACCTACTGACCCGCGAGGCGTCATGACCAGCCTGAACCTCCTTACCGACATTTCCGGCATCCGCGTGGGCCACTGCCAGAATCTGACCCTTCGCACGGGGGTGACGGCGGTCCTGTTCGATCGCCCCGTCATCGCTTCCGGCAGTTTTCCGGGCGGCGCACCGGCCCTGCGGGAAACCGCGCTGCTGGAGCCGGAAAACATGGTCGGGCATATCCATGCGGTCGTCCTGTCAGGCGGTTCGACCTTTGGGCTGGACGCGACAGCCGGGGTTCAGGCCTGGCTGCGCGAGCAGTTCGGCAACGCACCTTTGGCGCCGGACACCATCCGCGTGCCCATCGTGGTGCAGGCCAGTCTTTACGATCTCCCGCAGGGCGGACAGACGACGTGGGGCCGCTATTCACCCTATGCCGAAATGGGCCATCAGGCCGCGACCAGCGCCCGAAGCGGAGCTTTCGCACTGGGTACGGCTGGCGCAGGAACAGGCGCGACAACCGCCACACTGCGCGGGGGGCTGGGTTCGGCGAGCGCGATCACACCCGCCGGGCACCGCGTGGCCGCAATGGTCGCCGTCAATGCCGTCGGAACAGCCACGATCGGCGACAGGCCGCATTTCTGGAGCGCGCCTTTCGAGCAGGGGGACGAGTTCGGCGGTCTGGGCATGCCGGTGCATCTGAGCGCAGAAGATTTGCGCCTGCGTTCCAAATGGGCCTCCGTCACTGGCACCACGATCGGCCTTATCGCCACGGACGCCACCCTCACCAAGACACAGGCCAAACGCCTCGCCATTCTGGCGCAGGACGGCGTGGCACGCGGTGTGTTTCCAGCCCATCTGCCCTTGGACGGGGATGCCATGATCGGGGTCTCGACCTGCGAAAAACCTGCCCCCCTTGGTCAGGAATGGACCGAAATCCTCCACACCGCCACGCAGGTCACGGCCCGCGCCATCGCCCGGGGCGTGTATGAGGCGTCCCCTCTTCCCGGCGGCGCCCCACTCCCGACATGGCACGAACATTTCGGATGCAAAGATACGCCATAAAAATGATCTGACTCTCATTTCATATATTTTACTCAGGATCGTATATGATTATAGGACTCAGACCGAGTGTCGTGTCCGAGGCTGAGTCTATGTCAACTTTTGTGCCGTCCTATCCTGTCCGCTCCTCCCTTCGTCAGGCCATCGCCGCAGACATGCGCAGGCCCGAAGCGGAGTGCATCCTTCCCCTGATCGAACAGGCCACGCTGACCGAAACGGAACAGCAGAACACGTTTGACGTCGCCCGCCATCTGACCCGCTCCCTGCGCACACAACGTCGCCCGGGGGGCGTTGAGGCCCTCGTGCAGGAGTTCTCACTGTCCTCCGCCGAGGGCGTCTCCCTGATGTGTCTAGCCGAGGCCCTCCTGCGTATTCCGGATGCTGCAACCCGCGACGCCCTGATCCGCGACCGGATCGGCACAGGCGACTGGCTGTCCCATGTCGGCGGCAAGAAGTCCGTCTTCGTGAATGCGGCCTCCTGGGGGCTGATGCTGACAGGCAAGCTGACCAACGATACGGATGAAGGCCTCGCCGCCGCGCTGTTCCGCCTCGTCGGACGTGGTGGGCAGCCGCTGGTCCGCCGTGCGCTCGACATCGCCATGCGCATGATGGGCGAGCAGTTCGTCATCGGTGAAACCATCGAGGAAGCCTGCAAGGTCAGCACCGAACCCGAAGACCGCGGCTTCAAATATTCCTATGACATGCTCGGCGAAGCGGCGATGACGGAAGCCGACGCGCTGCGCTACCGCCGCGACTACGAGCGCGCGATCGACGTGATCGGCCAGACCGCACGCGGTGCGAATGTGTATGAAAAGGCCGGAATTTCCATCAAGCTCTCGGCCCTGCACCCGCGCTATGCCTTCGCCCAGCGCGAGCGTGTGCTGAAGGAACTTGGCCAGACGCTGAAAGACCTGGTCATTCAGGCCCGCCGCTATGACATTGGCATCAATATCGACGCCGAAGAAAGCGAACGTCTGGACCTCTCGCTCGATCTGATCGAAGATTTGTGCCACTGCCCGGAACTGGACGGCTGGAACGGCATCGGGATCGTCGTGCAGGCTTATGGCCGCCGTGCCCCGAAGGTTCTGGACTATCTGATCGACCTTGGCCGCCGCAGCGGACATCGCCTCATGATCCGTCTGGTGAAGGGCGCTTACTGGGACAGCGAAATCAAGAAAGCGCAGGTTGAAGGCCAGACGGATTTCCCGGTCTACACGCGCAAATGCTACACGGATGTCAGCTATATCGCCTGCGCGAAAAAGCTTCTCGCGGCGCGCGATGTCGTCTTCCCGCAGTTCGCGACCCATAACGCCCGCACGCTGGCCACGATCTACACGCTGGCCGGCCTGAACTTCCAGATCGGCGATTACGAATTCCAGTGCCTGCACGGCATGGGCGAGACGCTCTATAACGAAGTCGTCGGTCCGCAGAAGCTCAACCGCCCGTGTCGGGTCTATGCTCCGGTCGGCTCACATGAGACGCTGCTGGCCTATCTGGTGCGCCGCCTGCTGGAGAACGGCGCCAACTCGTCCTTCGTCAACCAGATCGGCGACGAGAGCCTGCCCATCGAGACCCTGATCGCCGATCCGGTCGCGCTCGCAAAAGCTGTCCAGCCCCCGGGCGCCTCGCATCCGGCCATCACGCTGCCCAAGGACCTGTTCGCACCCGAACGCACCAATTCCCGCGGTCTGGATCTGACCGACGAACACACCGTCACGGCCCTGGCCAAAGCCGTCTGCGCCTCCGAAAAACAGACGCTGGAAGACCTGTCCTGCTCGGGTGAGACGCAGGAGATCCGCAATCCGTCCAACCATTCGGACAGGATCGGCAGTGTCTGTTTCGGAACCGAAGAGGATGTCCGCAAAGCCATTGATGCCGCCGAAAGCGAAGGCGCAGCATGGGCGGCTCTATCCGCCGACGCACGAAGCACCAAGCTCGATCGCGCAGCGGATCTGCTGGAAGAGCATCAGAGCGAACTGATGGCCCTTCTGGTCCGCGAAGCGGGCAAGTCCTATGCCAATGCGCTCTCTGAAGTTCGCGAGGCCGTTGATTTCCTGCGGTATTACGCCGTTCAGGCCCGCGAAACGGCCCAGGCAGGCAGCAGCACGCCGCTCGGCGTTGTTGCCTGTATCAGCCCGTGGAACTTCCCCCTCGCCATTTTCCTGGGACAGATTTCGGTCGCACTGGCGGCTGGCAATACGGTCGTCGCAAAACCCGCTGAGGAAACACCGTTCATTGCCCTGCGCGCCGTTGCCCTTCTGCGCGAAGCCGGCATTCCGGAAAACGCACTTCGGCTTGTGCCGGGCGCGGGCGAGACCGGCGCGGCCCTCGTGGCCGATCCGCGGATTGCCGGCGTGATGTTCACCGGTTCCACCGCTGTCGCCGGCCTGATCGCCAGCACTCTGGCCGGACGGACTGGCGCGGACGGACAACCCGTCCCGTTCGTAGCCGAGACCGGCGGCCAGAACGCCATGATCGTGGACAGTTCCGCCCTGACCGAACAGGTGGTCGCGGATGTTCTGGTCTCGGCTTTCGACAGCGCGGGCCAGCGCTGCTCCGCCCTCCGCGTCCTGTGCGTGCAGGAAGACTGTGCCGATCGGGTCCTGACCATGCTCCGCGGTGCCGTGGAAGAACTGCGTGTCGGCAATCCGGCCGAACTGCACACGGATGTCGGCCCTGTCATTTCCGCTGAAGCCCAGTCGGGCATCCAGACCTATATCGACGCATCCCGTGCGCAGAACCGTGCCGTCTGGTCCCTTCTCCTTCCGGCCACGGCATCGAACGGCACCTTCATCGCCCCGACGATCATCGAGATCGACAGTCTGGCGGACCTCAAAGGCGAAGTCTTCGGACCGGTCCTGCATGTCCTGCGCTTTGAAGCCAGCAGCTTCGAGGCCCTGATCAACGCGATCAACCAGTCTGGCTATGGCCTGACCTTCGGTCTGCACACAAGGATCGAAAGCCGCATGGCGCATGTCACCTCGCGCATTGAGGCCGGGAACCTCTACGTCAACCGCAACATGGTTGGCGCGGTTGTGGGCAGCCAGCCTTTCGGCGGCGAAAAGCTCTCGGGCACGGGACCGAAAGCCGGTGGTCCGCTGATCCTGCGTCGCCTGATGAGCACCGCCCCGGCCCATACGGACTGGGAAAACCAGGAACTGCCAGAGCCCGCACGGCTCTTCCTGTCCTGGCTGATGCGGACAAGCTTCCCGCTCTATCAGACGATCGTGGACGCCATGCAGCACGGCATGTGCGGCACCACACGCGAACTGCCTGGCCCGGTCGGCGAAACCAACCTGTATCAGCTTCTGCCGCGTGGCGCCGTCCTGTGCATCGCCAGCGACCGCGAGACCATGCTTCGCGCCGTGGGCCTCGCCCTCAGCGGTGGAAACACAGCCTTCGTTCAGGGGCCGAATGTGGCTTCGGACTGGGTCTCCGACCTTCCCGATGCGCTTGCGCTGCATATCCGCCGCACGCAGGGTGGGCGTGTTGCGGGGTGCCGGACGATCCTTGCGTCGCCGGAAGAAAAGCAGATGGCGGAACAGGCCCGTGCGGCCCTGTCGCGTTCGGGCATGATCGTGCAGCTCTACATGCTTGACGCGAAAAGCCCGATCCGGCCTGAATGGGTGCTTCAGGAAAAGGTCGTCAGCACGAACACGACGGCCGCGGGCGGCAATGCCAGCCTGATGACCATCGGATAAGGACAGGACCTGACATGATCGTTCGTTACGATCATGCTAAGAGGATCGCCCCTAACTGACGGACGACCATTCCATGCACGACGCCGAACCACTCTTCGCACCTGTTGATACGAAAAGCGGCTCGGCTTCGCTCGAAATCGCGGACGCTCTGCGCCGTGCCATTACGGATGGCATCCTGACCGATGGCCAGCCAATGCGACAGTCGGAGCTTGCCCGCAATTTCGGCGTCTCCACCATCCCGGTCCGCGAAGCCCTCAAACAGCTTGAGGCAGAAGGCCTGATCGCTTTCCTGCCCCATCGTGGCGCCGTGGTCACGGGGCTGAGCGAGGCGGATATCCTGGAATATTCGGACATCCGTGCCTCGCTGGAAAGCATGGCGGCCGGACTGGCGATGACGTCCCTCACCCGTGTCGATCTGGCGCGGATTGAGGACGCCTATGAGACCTTTGTCAGCGGAACAGGCGGCGCACAGGGCATGGAACAGTCCGGCCGTCTGAACTGGGAGTTCCATGGCGCCATCTATGCCGCAGCGCAGCGCCCGAGGCTGTACGGCATGATCCACGACCTGCATTCTCGGCTTGATCGTTACATCCGCGCCCATCTGGAACTACCGGGGCGAAAAGCCGCAACTGACGCCGAGCATTTCCAGATCCTTCAGGCCTGCCGCGCCCGCGACGGCGAAGAGCTCGGCCGCCTGACGAAGCAGCATATTCTCGAAGCCGCGTCCCTCTCGCTGGACGTCATCCGCGAGCGGACAACGCCCTGATCCTCACCGCGCCGGATTGACCGCAACCAGCGTCGCAGGGCCCCGCTCGTCATACCACAGATGCAACGGGCCATCCGCATGGAAAAAGCCCGGAATACTGTCGATGATATGGGCACTCTGTTCCAGACACGACACCAGCCGGACACGGTACAGCCCTTCCATTCCGGAAGCCTCGTCCGCCCCGATCAACCCCGCGGCCGCCATAAGAGACGCAGCCGTCCCGACAGGATCCCGCCGCAGGGTTTTGAAGGACGCCAGCGCCCCATCCAGAGCCTCTCTCTCGTGAGCACTCAATCCCGCCGGTTCCACGGCCTGCCGCAGGCGGATCAGCAGACGCCCAAGGGACAGGGCGGCAAACGCGCCATCGACATATCCCTGACGGTCGATCGGAGACGCCACCAAAGACAGCCGCATGAGCAGGATGGAAACCTTCTGGATCTGCGTCCCTTCCCACACCATCCAGGATGGCACCTTCCCGGCAGGCCGAGCCGAAAGACTCTGAAGACTACGACCAAGGGAAATGACGAGCCGTGAGGCATAAAGCCGCTGATCGGCCGGCATGATCACCCGGAACACCAGAACCAGCAGCGCACAGCCCATCAGGATGGCCAGCCAGGTATTGATGAGCGTGATGTCGTCGGGAACCATACTGTTCGTTATCATCAACTGCATGGCCAGAAAGACCGTGTAACCGAACGCCCCCACCCCGTAACGCGGATGAAACTGGAGCCACACGCCCGGCAGCATGCACGCACAGACCGACAGCCAAAGCATCGGATAACCGTCCACGCGGGGAAGTGCGGCAATATGGCACAGCCAGCAGGCCGGAACCGACAGCGCCGTCCCGATTGCCATCGGCAGACTGGCCCGTGCCGCAGAAGGCGCCGTGGACAGCAGGCTCGACGCCGCCACGACATACATGATCATCATCGGCCCGGTCGGGAAATAGGTGATGTACCAGATCATGCAGGCCAGAAAGGCGATCAACACTCCCCGCAGACCGTTATAGATCGCCGACATCCATTCCAGATAAGGCAGCACCCGGACGCGAACATGCGGGCCGCGCGGGCTGGACAGGTCCAGAACCGTCTCCCGAAGCTGAAGGAGAATATCGCGGACATTATCGACAGACGCCTGAACCGCAGGCGATGTCACCGCCCCCTCCAGAACCTCAAGCCGCTCAAGCGACTCTTCCAGACAGGCCAGCACGCCCTGCGGCCGCTCGATCCATCCGGCGTTCTCCGTCAGGGCGAGAAGCTCGGTCAGCGTGTCGCGAATCTCACGATGAACAGGCGCCGAGAGCGGGTTCGCCACTCCCAGATTGCGCCAGTACGGATGATAGGACGCGACAAGCCCCGTCATGCGACTGACGGCGAGCCGGTATCCCCGCACCCCGGCATGAATGTCGGGATTGTCCGTCGCGGCGTATTCTATGGCAGGCCCGAGCCGTGCCAGCTGCCCCAGAAGACGCTGCCGCCCGTCATAGATTGTCTGCGGAAGGCTCCGGAAAGCCCCTTCAGTCCCCACAGGTTCCGAGCCCGGAACATCCTGCGCATCGGAGCGGTTCATCAGCCCCTCATGAAACACCAAAGCATGGCGGATCGTCTCGCGGAACGCCCCTGAAAGCGCGTCCATCGTGCCCTGACGCCGACGCGGCGACGTCACCATGAACACCGCCGCCGTCACCACGATCCCGAGCGCCACATCCGACACGCGCATCATGGCCGACAGGAAGATGTTTTCGGGATGGGCAAAAGCCGGCACGGCCACGATGATAATCGTGTAGCCCGTCAGAACCGCTGCATAGGCCCGGAAATAGCGCAGGCAGGTTGCCGTCATGCAGGCCAGCCCCACAAAGGCCGACAGCGCCATGAAATACAAAACGGCGGACTGCACGAACATCGCCATGACCGCCGTACTCAGGGCTGCGCCGATCACCGTCCCGGTCATGCGCCACACACTCTTGGAGACCAGTGCGCCTACAGTCGGGTTCGCGACGATCAGGACGGTCGTGACCGTACTCATCGGCGATTCCAGCTGGATCATGAAGGCGAGGAAGAGCGCAATGCCTATGGACAGGAAAACCCTGGCCGTAAAAGCCGCCGTGGAGACGAAATTCCGCCAACGCACGCTGTTGCGGTCGAAAGAAAAAAGCTGGCGAAAAGGATTGCGCATGAAAGGTCCGGAAAATCAGGGGGAAGAAAAACCGGAGAGGGAAAATTTCCCTTCCATCATACCAAGCTGGCTACGCAGCAGTGCCACGGCATCCGAAGGCAGCCCCTCGGTCAGACGGGCTTCCAGATCCGCCGAGATGCGGTGGAACTGACGGCACCGCTCGCACCCGGCTTGCGTGAGAACCAGAAGGTTGGAGCGACGGTCCTGCGGATCGGGCTTCCGCGAGATCAGCCCTTCCCGCCCCAGATGATCGAGAACCCGCACAAGCGCCGAACTGTCCACGCCCATGACGGACGCCAGATCGCTCTGCTTCATCCCGTTTCCCATCACCATCAGGTACGCCATGGGCCGCATGGTCGCGAGCGTCATGCCCTCGGGCCGCAGGAGACGGTCCAGCTGCGCCCGCCACAGGCTCGACAGTCGCAGGACATGAAAGGTCAGCCCCATGTCATGAAAACTGCTGTCCCGAAGAATGGACGGATCGTACTGGACAGCCATTTCTGCTGACACCTCATCTGTTGACATAGCAATAGATTATATGACACCATCACAATTGAAAACAGATCCTGTTGACATTTTCGTCAGGAGGTTCAGTTTTTGATCCATATCACTCACCGACTACTGCTTCACTGAGTGGGAGTCGATGTGGCTGAGCGAGGAGCGTTGTGGACGAATTGGCGTACAGTCTGGCGTGTGGCAGTCTGGTGGTTGACGGTAGGGTCGGTTCCTGATGCTGGCTGAAGTTGACCTGTTTGGCGTTTTCGTTGCACCGCTTTCCATTTATGCCGTAGCGGCGGTCTTTGTGACGTTACTGCTTCGAAGCATCCTG
>NZ_JABCQF010000006.1 GCF_015244705.1 Gluconobacter potus | reverse complement strand
CCATACTCAATCGCTTCACGGCGCTCGGGGTCCCCCTCACACAGCCTGTCACGTAAGACAAAGTCCTGAATGGCTTCGGCACGCACAATGGACGAATTGTGCAACAGAGCCGCCGTGGCTTCGAACAGGGCGCTGCGGGAGATCGACGGGGTCAGGGTTTCGGCGTCGAAGAACGCAATTGCGCAGGTGCTGGTCTGGACGGCACAGGCAATCCAGTCCGCGATAAGCGGAGACGGAATGCAGTCAGCGCCGATGAGCAGGACGTTTCCGGAGATCTGTCCTTCCGTATGGGGCAGAGTTGCTGGAAGTGCGTCTGCATCAGGCAGATGGGTGATGGAAAGACCCGGCCGCATCCTCGTGTTCCATGCATCACGAAGGGTGGAGGAAGCGCCGGTTGTATAAAGCTTCGTGAGGGAGGGCATGCTGCCCAGGGCCGTCATCTGGGCGGCGGCAACGGCTTCTGAGACATCATCCTGCGCAATGATGACTGTAAGCGGTAGCGGCGGGGCGGAAGGCGGAGGCGGAATACGGAAGAGTTTTCGGAAGATCGTGTAATCTTCGCTCGGGAAAGCGTTGAATGCGGAAATGTCCGGGAGCACGGCGGTCATGTCGTCCAGCCGGTGGCGCATGTCGGCCAGGGTTGCCGCAAGGTGAAGGCTTTGTTCGGTGCCGTGGGACAGATGCCGATGTGACATGCTGGCCCGCTGCGCGGCTGTGTCGCCGGCGAGGAAAAGTTCCCGATGTGCGGCTTCGCAGGTGGGATCGCGTTCAAGAGCCTCACGGTAATGGTTCAGCGCCAGAATGCGACGGCCCTGGATCTTGTAGACGTGACCGAGCTGAAGATAGGTTTCGGCCTCTTCTGGGGCCTGGGTGATAATGGTGCGGTAGATATGTTCGGCGGTTTCAAGCTGTCCGCTATCCTTGAGCATGTTGCCCAGCTGCATGCCGAGATCGAGACGCCAGGGTGCGAGCGCGAAGGCGCCCCTGTAGAAGTTTGCGGCGTCTGCGGGGTTGCCACTGTCCCTCATCTGATCCGCTTCCCGGGTCAGCGTCGTCATCCACTGCTGGCACGCTGCAGGGCGAAGATCCCAAAGGGTACGCACATCTGAAATATCCTCCTGGCCGGCAAGCCGGGACCAGTCTTCCTGACGGCACAGCGTCAGCAGTTCTTCCACGGACACGGATGGTGAATGTCCACGCGTGTCCGTGCGTTGCGCCGTGTCTGTCCGTCGGGTGGAGAAAGGCCAGAGCCGCTTGAAAAACATCAAAGGGTATGTCCTGCCGAAGGAAGAAGAAGACGGGGGAGAGTTTTTCCGGATGCCAAACGCTGCAGCTTGCTACGACAGGGTCTGGATATGCGCGAGCGCACGGGCAATGCTCTGAGGCCAGGTGAGAATCTGCTCTTCGGCCAGGGGCACCGGTGGAGCGGGTTCTGCTCTGTCCGGTGTCAGTCCAGACAGGGTCTCTATGGCCCGGATCCATGCCGGCCCATCCAGCGGGTCAAGATATGTGGCGCAATCGCGGCCAATCTCGTGAAAGACCGGAATGTCCGAGCACAGAACGCGTGTGCCCAGGGCCAGAGCTTCGGCCAGAGGCAGGCCGAACCCTTCGGAGAATGACGGGAACAGGAGAGCCCTGGCCCCGCGGAGCAGGTCGACGACCGTGGTGTCGGGCAGAGAGTTGTGTTCTTCCACCATCCCCTTGAGGGCTGGAGATCGCTCCAGCATGTCGATGACCTGCTCGTTCTCCCAGCCCCGCTTGCCTACGATGACGAGATGGGGCGCGGCCTTTCCGTGGATATCGACAAGGCGTCGCCACAGGTTGAGAAGCAGAAGATGGTTTTTGCGGGCCTCGATGGTTCCCAGGCAGACGAAATAGGGATGGCTACGTCGGGTGATCGTGTCGGCTTCGTTGCCAGGAAGTATCTCTGTTTCCGAGGTGGCGCGCAAATGGACCCCGAGTGGGACTGGCCATATGGGTACGTTTCGGTGTGCGTTTTTAAAATAGGGGAGAAGAGACTGTTGGGTAGCCTGTGACGGGACCAGGACGGCGTCGGCATACTGGACGACTGTCTCGATACGGCGCAGGTGCCGTGCTGGTTCCCGCTCCCGCGCGTATTCAGGGAATTCGAGCGGGATCAGATCCTGGATCATTGGAACGAACAGGCCATTGCGCCGCCGGATTGCAGCCGCGATCAGTCCGGGTCGTGTCAGATGGTGATGGGAAACCAGAAGATAGATATTGCGGCCGTCGGTTCGCGCGTGTGGCACGGTAGAACGGACGGGGCGTGGGAGGAGAAGGCCATGCAGAAGGGCCCGGCCTAGCCTGGCGGCCCGTCCTCCGTCATCAACTCCACTGTCCCATACAGTGCCGATGGCCCTGATGAAGGCGAGAGCCCTGTCATACGGGAGAGCGGCGAACCGGCCGATCGGGTGGACTGCGGCGAATTCGAGGTGGTCGGGCGCATTCTGATGCAGGTAGCGGGCATATTCGAGTTCGACGCGGTCAATTCCTGTGGGGACGCGGGCGCCCGCGCGGGTGAGGATCCGCGAGATGTCGAGTGTATAGAATGGCACGTTGTCAGATAGTGACTGGCTCATGATGAGACCTTTTCCAGAGCCTCAGTCTCCGTTTCAGCCGGAACCGGAGAGATGATTTCCGCTGGCGTATCGGGGTGGCAGGCCAGTTCCTGGCGCAGGGTTTCGCGGCGTGCCATTTCGGCACGTGACGCGGTGGCAAAGTCCCGCGGGCTGTGGCGTGTCAGCCGGTCGATTGCGTGGCGCACCAGCTTGGCCATGCCTTCGTTCGAGAAGAAGCCCCCGGGAATCAGGCAGCGTTCGATCAGGACGCGGCGATAGGCTGCGAAGATTTCCGGGTCCGGTTGTCCCGGATTCGACCAGAATTTCTCCAGAGGGCCCTGAAACGTGATGCCTGGAATGTCGTAGACGGCATTTCCTAAGGTGATGACGGGTTTGTTTTCGGCGAGGGCCAGCGTTCCAGTCGTACTGTTGATGGTAATGACACCGGTGGCAGTACGAACCAGATCCGCGATGTCGCCCGTTTCGAAATAGTCCACACGGTCTGAGACGCCGTACGCTGCGGCCTGCATGGCAACTTCGTGGCACCAGTTCCGGATATTGTTGTCGAGCGGATGTTCCTTGATGACGAGGCGCATGCCGTGGGGGGCGTGGGACGTGAAAGAGGCGATCACGACCCGGATGGCTTCTGCCATGCCGCTGAAAGAGGAATGGAGGCGGACTTGGGCATCGGCGTCGAGCTGAAGGGGGAACAGCATGTAGGGGCTGCCGGAAGTCCGTAGCGCCTCGAGTGTTTTCTGGCTTCTGGCGCGGCGTTCATCACGGGCGAGCAGTTTGCGTAACCAGCCGATGCCTTCTGTCAGGGGATGCCAGGGGCGGTAGTTGTTCCAGTGGCGGTAATGCCAGCGGGAAAGAAGATCGGCGGTATTGTAGGCCAGTCCCTGAAGGGCCCGCGTCCGGAAAGAAGACGGAACCGGGTGGTGCGGTGGCAGGGTGGGAAGGGTTCTGGCGCGCTCGACGTAGTAGGCTGGATCGCGAGAAAGAGTGGAGTTGCCATTGACGCCTCCGAGCTCGAACGTCACCCAGTCGGGGCGGAGATAGCCTTCTTCAAAGACGTGCACCGGAATGTGCAGCCGGGCGCAGACTGCGATAGCCGCGCTGTGCAGAGGACGGCAGTCTCCGAACAGCACAACATCGGTAATGTCGTGCTCAATGATGATCCGGGTCAGGGCGTCCGGCCATTCATCGGCGCGGCCCGTGAAGTCGATGCCGCCGGGCAGGCGCCAGAAAAGCCGGTCACCGCCATTGAAATTGACTTTCCAGACTCCGTATCCCCGGCGGCGCAGTTCCCTGCCGATCAGTCGGAAAAACGGTCCCATCAGCCCCTGAAGGAGCAGGATGTTGCGCTGTACGCCTTCGGTGCCGTGCGTTGTATTGGACGCAGTATCTCCCGCGGAAGGAGATGTCCTGACGGAAGTCATGACCAGTCCTTCTTTTTCGCGCGTGTTTGCAACACCGTGTGAACTCCCTGAACAAAGGCTCTTCTGATTCCCCCCTGGGCTCCGCGCAGGCGCATGAGAAGATCAGGTCGCCAGACTTCGGGGGTTTTGAAGCGGTCGATAAGAACTTCCGGTCCGCAGAACAGGCCAGTCAGGGGATCAATATATCGTGGATAAAGCAGCAATGTGGCAGCCGTGAGCTGAGCGATGTTCAGCCGCCGGCTCCGTCGTGCGACAGGCGCCAGATCGTGGGTCAGCCCCCAGCCAGCGTAGAAAGGCTGTCCGTATGTCGTGACAGGCAGGCCGCGCATGATGGCTTCGAAGCCTGTCAGCGACGTCAGTGTATGGACTTCATCGACGGCATCCAGCAAGGGCGCCATGCCTCCCCCACGGGAAATCCGGTCCGCCACGTGCAGGACATCGGCATCAGGGATGGCGCCGGCGCGGTGTCCTGCATCCACATCGGGATGCGGACGATAGACGATGAAGGCATCCGGACAGGTCGCTCGGACACGGCGCAGGAGGTCCATGTTGCCCTTTATGCTTCCACCACCCAGTCGGACCGACATGTCGTCCGCCACCTGGCCGGGAACGAGGATGATCCGTCGCTCTGCTGGTGCGTCGAATGCGGGAATGCTGCCGCCTGCCGAATACTTGGAAATATTCTGTGTGCGGATCAGCCCGATCAGCGCGCGCGCGCGCTTCTGAAGGCTCTCTCCGAGCGGGTGGGTGGCAAGCAGGACTTCCAGATCGCTGGGGCGTGCGGGATCGTAATAGGGGCCCCTGCTGTCCGCGATGATTGAGGCAGGAGGCAGGAAACCGCTGCCAAGACCGACAGAGCGGATGAAACCATCTTCGATACGGAAAAGGGGAAGGTGGTTTTTCTGGGCTGTCTGTTCCAGTTTGCGCGGTATGCGTGTTGCCCAGACAGCAATGCCATTCTGGCCTTTGCGCGCGCGTGCTACGGTCAGGGCACTTGTTGTCGTGCGGCGGAAGAAGGGGAATGGACGGCGTTTTTCCGCGGTGGCGAAAAATTCCCTCATCCGGGCGCGTTTCCAGAACGACATGCCGACACACACGCTGATGGTGCGATTGGACGTGAGGATGTGCTTCCATTCCGTCAGGAGAGAGAGCGCGTTCAGAATGTCGATCGGCAGCCCCGAAAAAGGTGAACGGTATTCCGTCGCAGCGTAAAGGATATGCAATGCTGCCGAGGAGGCATGCAGGTCCGGTTGCCAGCCTTCGTCTCTGTCTGGGCGCAGAATCGAGTGTCCGGTCAGTGCCCCGAGTGCTGACAGTGTCGTCAGGCCTTTGGGGGGCAAGAAAAATGTGCGCGTTCCATCCAGCAGGGAGTGCGGATCAACATTTTCAGAGAGGGCTTGGGCTCCTTCGGCCCGAGCCTCGTTGCGCATTCTGCGCCATTGCACGCCGTCATGCGGAGTTACAAGAAGGAGCCGGGTAGGGCTGGTCCACTCTTTTGCTTTTCGCCACATCTGTAGGGCATATTCTGCATGAGGGGGGACGCAGACTACGATTGGGGCTGTCGTTGCCGCGGGACGCTCCCAGAACATACCGCCCACCCGTGCTTCCGAAATCATCCGTACAGCGGGGTTGTTCCGGATATGCTCGGGTGAAACCAGCCCTTCAGCCGTCTGGTGGGGAATGGTGGATCGGATTTGCGTAAGCGGATGGACCGGATTTCCTAAAGGGGGCGCGGAAAGAATGAGGGGGAGTGAATTGACGGGCGAAATAGCTCCTGGACGCAAGACCGGTACTCTTCCTTTCTCGTGCCCTCGTCCGGTGTCGTTTCTGCGGGGCTGGGTAAAATTCATCGGATGGTCTAACATTCAAAGAGTATGCATGAAAGATAAAAAATTAATTACAAAATGGAATGAAATAACATCATGCTTAACTTAAGGTGAGTGAAATTATTTAAATATAATAAACAAGTAAATTATTCGGGATAAATATGTGATATTGTTATATTTTTTATTTACGGTTTGGGTTGTTTTTGAGTTTATGGACTGTATTACATCCCGTTCTGTGAGATTTTCAAGAAAAAGTTCTCAGAGTGGCAGGGTTCTGGTTGTTTTCTGTCAGGGAATTATTTTCCGTTTCTTTGTAACATTTATGATCTTCGGGGCGCTGGTGTCGCTTGCGGGACATCCTCTGGCGGCAGCGGTGTTGGCAGTGCTGACTGGAGTTCTGCTGGTTTTCGGCTCGGGTCTGAAAAGGAATGTCCTTGGAGAACCGCTGATGTTCAGCGATGTCGCCGTCATTGGCGCCTTTGTGCGGCATCCCAGATTTTATATCGGGGCTATTCCGCCGTTCGCCCGGATTCTGGTGGTGGCAGGACTGGCGTTTCTGGGAGCGTCCTTTTTCGGATTGCTTCTGGAGGATGCACTCTGGCTTAGGAGCGGCTCTGGTCTTTCCGTTCGGGTGCAAGGGTTATGCCTGTTCGTGACCGGATGGTTCTGTCTTGATGTTCTAGGACGTGTCGGACTGGCGCGCAGGCTGCTGCCTGCTGCGGATTTGGATATGGGAGAACAGCGCTACGGTCTGTTGGCAACCATTGTGCTGAGCTGGCTGAGATGGAAGGACGACCGTCGTCGGAAATTACCTAGCTGGCCACCGGTGTCCGCAGGGCAGCTTGATCAGGCTCCCCTGATTGTGGTGATCCAGTGCGAATCGTTTGCCGATCCCCGTGAGTTCGGTCTCGAAGATGCGTCAGCCTGTGTGTTGCCTCATCTATTGTGTGCAGAACGGGAAGGGGAGGTTGGAAAACTCCAGGTTTCGGGGTTTGGTGCCTATACCATGCGCACGGAATACGGTGTGCTGTTCGGTCACGAAGAGAGTGAGCTCGGTTTCTGTCGTTTTGATCCGTATCTCACGGCAGGAAAGCAGGCTGGCGACGCGCTTGCGGCCCGGCTGGCCCCGGTCTGTGGGGACAGGGTCTTTCTGCACCCCCATGATCTCAGGTTTTATGGGCGGGACGTCCTGATGCCGGTCGCAGGCTTTAGCCGGCTGATCGGTACCGAAGGGTTCGCTGCTGCGGCGCAAGAGGAAGGTCATATTGCAGATCATGCCGTGGGAGACCGGATACTGACACTGATTGATGAAGCTGTCTCCAAGCCTTCGGGAACATTCATTTTCACGGTTACGATCGAAAATCATGGACCCTGGTCAGGAGGGATGGCCGATTATCTTCAGCATCTTCAACAAGGGGATGAGCTTCTGGGACGTGTAACGCAGGCTCTTGGGCAGACCGGTCGAGACGCTCTTTTGGTGTTTTATGGCGATCATCGCCCCTCGCTTCCCCGTGCTGTCATGCCGGGTGGTGCGCGTCATACGCCGGTTGTTGTTAAAGGCTTCGGTGCGTTGTCGGCTATGTCACGGCTCGATGGTGTATCCCTGACCCCCGCGGCTCTGCACCATCGGATCATCAGTCTGGTTGCCGGGTGTGTATCCTGAAACTGCCGTGGGGAGGTCGCTTGAAGAGAATAGACCTCAGCGGATCAATGAAGCCAATCCATCGATCTTGTCTGCCAGTGCGGCAATCATGTGTTTTAAATCTTCTGGAACGTCTGATTTGTCAGCAGTGATATTCAGTCGTTCCGCATCGGCCTGAAGTTCACCGAGAAGTTCGAGAATTTCCGAATCCGTGTCGGTGTCATCATAGGACATGAGTTGGTTTCCTTTGTCTGTATCCACAGTGAAAGGTCAATTGCTGTTTGTCCAGTCGGTCTGAAGGGAGGTTGAGCCTAATTTTTGGGCGATTGGCTATGCCATAATCCGCGCCTGAGAACGCTGGCTCGATAGCGTCTTCGTGAGTGTTTGTGGGGAGCCATGACGGGGCACGTTTGTTTCAATGCTCAAAAGCCTCTTGCAACTTGAGAGTATTCCCTGACCCAGGGGTAACCTTGGGCCAGGAAGAGTAACAGCTAAACCAGTATAAGATCATCTGGGTATATCGCATTTAAATTTTGGAATTATCCAAACAGGCGGCGTATCTCGCGTCAGAGGGACTTAAAAATTCCAGATAATTTTTCCTCGAATACCGCTGTCGATATAGTTGGCACCGTACTGACCAACATACGATACGTTAGCATTCAGACGATCGGATAGACGTACAGCCGTCCCGGCATTAATGACGGCCGCATCCTGCGCCAAAAGAGCGCCGGCCGCCTCAAAATCTGAGCTTCCCGTTGCAAAGCTCTGGTGTGCTGTTGGCGCTATGACGCCGTAACTATGCCGATAACCCAGGCTACCATTAGGCATCAGTACGATATTTCCTACATGGAAAACGGTGGAGCCGCGAACACCAAAAGTGGAATAAGTGGTGCCTGTATCCACGCCGCGCCCATTCAGAGCAGCAGTCTTTCCACCATCTTCATGGTAGCCGTTCGTATGCACATTGACATAGGCCACATTGGCAAAGGGTTCGATCCGTGTGGCCCGTCCAAAGCGGAACTGATACGCGATGTCGCCAAATGTCTGCGCTGTACCGCCCAGATAGCTGCTCGACAGGTGGTCGCTGAGACCTGGAGCTTTCACGGTCCGATTCAGACCCAGAATGTCCCAGCTGTAAAAAGCTCCAAGCCGGAGATGGAGATGTCCCCAGTGAGTGCCAGCGTAACCACCGACACTGACATCATTACTGTGTCCGGAAGACTGCACTGCATTGCTGCTGAATGCTGAGTGACCATAGCTCACGAGGCCACCAATACGCCATGTCTGGAATGCCTGAGTATCAACTCCCATTACAAAGCCGCCCAGTTCGTGATGGAGGCTGCTGGCATTGCTGCCGCCCCCATTGTGACCCCATGACCCGTAAGCTGTGCCCCACATCGTCAGGCCGGGCTCGCGACAAGCGGAGGCATTGCCGGCAGTGCCGACGGATACAGTCTTGATCGTGCTTTGGCTGACGCCATTGATGCAATCTGATGAGACCAGCCGATCAAGGGCAGCATTCCGGATGTAGAAGCTGTTTTCAATCATTGTTGTACGCGCCGAGGCGTGGATTTCACCCGACAGAGAATTATAGGCATGACGTGCCTGTTTCTCATTCAGGAGTTCGACAGCTCCAGTTACGGCACCACCAGCAGCTCCCATGCTGTCTAGGGCAGTTCCCACGGCGGACTGGTTACGTGTTATCGCAGCAGAAGCAAAGCTACGGCTGTTACGATCCATATCCAGATAAATGCTGTCCGCTGTGTAGTCGAGGGTCGGGGAAAGGAAGTAATAACTATTGATTAATCCGCTATCATTGATTGTACCAAAGGTGCCGGAAATTCCATTGGAAGCAGTTAAAATCTGATAATGGCTATTGGCGGATAAAATGGGGCTGCCAACGGTGTTTACAGTCAGGGTATTACCGTTGAGGATGACCTCTCCATTCACTTCTGTCTGGCTTGAGTGACCATTTTCTCCTACCACAGCCAGATAATTCGCCCCTTGTTCCAGCGTCAGGTTACCATTTACGTGCAGGATGCTATCCAGACCGTTCGCTGAGGTATCAAGTGTACCGGAGCTACGAATATCTGTAGTACCAACAGTTCCAGTACCGGATAGCGTTGCACCATCATCCACAGTAACCGCCGAGTTTCCTATAGAACCGGAGACTGTCAGCGTTCCATTCTCAATCGTGGTATCACCCGTATAGGTATCATAAGCAGCAAGCGTGACATTGCCGCTACCGGCTTTGGTCAAGGTTCCAGTGCCGCTGATGGAGTTGGACAAAGTGCTATCCGTGTCCTGTGCAATAGCCAGTGCCGCATTATCCGTGATGGCACCACTGCCGAAGCTTGACGTTCCTCCCGTCAGGGTTCCGGCTGAAATCAGTGTGCCGCCTGCAAAGGTATTACTTCCCGTCAGTGTGACATTGCCGCTACCGGCTTTGGTCAAGGTTCCAGTGCCGCTGATGGAGTTTGACAGAGTGCCGTCCGTATCCTGTGCAATAGCCAGTGTCGCATTATCCGTTATGGCGCCGCTGCCGAAGCTTGACGTTCCTCCCGTCAGGGTTCCGGCTGAAATCAGTGTGCCGCCTGCAAAGGTATTAATTCCCGTCAGTGTGACATTGCCGCTACCGGCTTTGGTCAAGGTTCCAGTGCCACTGATGGAGTTGGACAGAGTGCCGTCCGTATCCTGTGCAATAGCCAGTGCCGCATTATCCGTGATGGCACCACTACCAAAACTGAATTCAGGTACCGGTCAGGGTACCTGAATTCAGGACTGTACCTCCAGTGTAAGTATTGGAATTGGAAAGAGTCAGGTTGTTGGAACCGTCTTTAACAAGGACGCCTGATCCTTCAATGGCATTGGAGAATGTCAAATCATTGGAATGGTTAAAATCAACCACCCCATTATCAAGTATGTTTCCAGATATAATTCCAGTGCTGCCGCCGACACCGAAATTTATGGAAGATCCACTGTTCACAACAACATTATCTATAACGCTATCACCGGTAACGGTAGTCGTCCCAGATGCTGTCAACAGATGGAAGCCTACAGCGGAAGAAAATACTGATCCGTCTTCCAGGAAAATATTATTACTATTATTGCTGGGGTCTGCGGAAACCAGTCCCGTAATTGAAGATCCTTTTTCAATATAAAGGTTATTTTCCTGTTGAGTCCCGTTGTATCCTAGTTGGATAGCATATGAGTTTGATGATATTGTCCCGAAATTATATATATTTACTGAGCCATTGCCGGTTGTATCAATGGCATGACCATCACCGCCAGAAAATCCATTACTCTCTATGGACCCATAATTCGTGATATTTAAATTTCCGTTTGACCAGACGCCTACGACTTCACCTTGAATATCTCCCTTATTCAAGATGTTATCATTTCCATCCATGTACAATCCGTAGCCGGTACCTTTTATTTCTCCAAGGTTGGTAATATTATTGGTATTATTTAATGCTGTAACTCCCACCCACTGTCCATCGATAACACCCGATGCATAATTTGTGAGGTCGAGGCCGCCTGTTACAGCAACAGCTTCTGAAGCGTTTCCTTCTCCGTTTTTGTCATACCCAGCTGCTCCGGTACTTTGAATAAGGCCATAATTTTCAATAACGGCCTTATTGTCGATATCTACGCCGTCGCCATCGCCGGTTCCTGAGCCATCATATTCTCCGATGATTGTCCCATAATTCACAACAGAACCATCGCCATCCGAGCCAATGCCAGAACCGTTTCTGCCTACAATTGTTCCGTAATTGACAACGTTTACGTCAACGGAAGACGTAATGCCATGACGTTTTCCGGAGATAGTGCCAGACTGGTTATTTATTACGGTTCCGGCGTAATCCTGAAAATCTATGCCATCATGACTGTCACCTGTTGCGCCGTCAGCGTATATTTTTCCGTCATTGATGACAGTAGCGTTATTCCCGGGACGAATTCCGTCAGCGTCATCTGAAATTAAAGAACCTGTAGATGTATTAATTATTGTAGTAGAAGAGGACGTAGAGGAGATATTATCGAAATCAATACTCTGACCTCCAGATGTGCTTTCAATGGTTCCGCTGTTTGTTAGTGAAATTACAGCTGACCCTTCCGTGTAGGATTTCGCTTGCACACCATCATCTTCGCTGATGATGCTAGAACCTGTACCGATATTTATGGATATGTCGGTCGGTTTTTTTATAACGATCGCTTTTTCACTGCCGGTGGAGAGCGTAGTGCCGGAAGTTAAGGAAAGCGTATCATCTCCGGAGATCGAGATAGGAGTTGTACTGGAGCCTTGAAGAGAAACTGTCTTGGCGAATGATTTGTGATATGAGAAAGCCAGCATTATGTATATTGTGTAGTACATATATAGTTTTCGTGATGAATATTTCCCATTGAGATGAATTTTGTTAATCTTAATCATTTGGTTGTCTTTCCTAATAATTCGTAAATAGACAGAAATTCATTTCCTGACGATTTGTGTGTCTTTTTGTTTCAATTTCTACCCAAGGTGTCACGGAGTGTTTTTTTTGCTACTATAGAATTTTATTGCCAACAATATATTATCGGTAAATTAATTTCGTATTTTAGAGATTGAACCATCGTTGTGGGGATGGGGCTGAACGGTTGTTGATTGACAACTCTCTCGAAAACTTTCGTTTTGTTATTGTGGTGAAGCGTATTTCGTGGCGTTTTGGACCCCTTAATAGGACTGTGTCTGTCCCTTTCGTTGTAGATTAATATCGATTTTTGAGTGACTCGCTAAGTCATGATTTGAGCAAGAGTACGCTGCTGGGAAACAGTATTCGGGCAGCTTTAAGTTGCCTACGAAGCCTTAGGTACGGCCTGTCAAGCTACGGGTGGATGCTGTTCCCATACACATTGCGCAAGGAAGATTGGGCAGTTAGAAATTGTCTGAAGAGGACTTGCGGCGGCCGCCTAGGCTGTAACGGTTGCCTGGGTAGGTGAAGATACCTTTCATGACGACGCGGCCTTTGACCCATGTGCGGCGTACGAGTTGAAGGCAGGGTTCGTGAGGGCCGATGTCCAGTAGCGATTGTAGCTCCGGAGTTGGAGAGACGGCGAACACGACGTGCTCGATCTCGTCGGGGCCGGAGATATGGTAAAGGTGCCGGTGCGGATGGGTGAGGGTGAAGTCCTGCTGGAGGTATTCGGGCGCGAATGCCGGAGAGACGAAACGCTCTTCCACCTGAAGCGGGATATCGTCTTCGAAATGGACGATCACGGAATGGAACAGCTTGCTGCCGGGACGCATGTCGAAGGAAAATGCGAGATCGATGTCGGCACGGATGGCTTCCAGCGTGATGACGCGGGCGGTATGGACGTGTCCTGAGCTCAGGATGTCATCGGCGATATCGTGAAGTTCCAGCAGGTCAGCCTTTGGCGAAGGGCGCGAGACGAATGTTCCTACACCCTGCGCACGGACCACGACGCCTTCGGTCATCAGTTCACGAAGGGCCCGGTGGACCGTCATGCGGGAGACGCCGAGGAGTTCGACCAGTTCGCTCTCGGAAGGAAGTTTCTGGCCTTCTTTCCATTCGCCGTCCTGAATGCGCTCGGTAATGTAGAGTTTGACCTGTTCGTACCGAGCGGGAGAGCGTTCCCGGGAGACGTCCATTTTCATGTCGCGGGCTGTCCTTCAGCTGGGAAGCGGCAATCCAAAAAACATCCTGGCGAAACGGTTATTTAGACAAGAGGTTGTATGGATAAGAATATGCAACTTTATATCACAGGGTCCAGTTTACCGTCAAAAATTCGCTGAACTGGCCTTCTGCCGCCAATCCAGTACGAGAGTTCGTGTGGGCCGGCGATGTCCCATAGAAGCATGTCCGCGGCCTGTCCGGTTGCCAGGCTGCCGGTTACGTTCTGAAGCCCCAAGGCCTGGGCCCCGATCCGGGTTACGGCCGAGAAGGTTTCTTCGGGAGTCATGCGGAACAGGGTGCAGGCCATGTTCATGATGCCTGTAAGGCTCACGCTTGGGGAGGTTCCGGGATTGCAGTCTGTGGCAAGTCCCATGGGAACATTGTGCTTTCGGAACAGGTCTAAGGGCGGCATGCGCGTTTCGCGGATGAAATAGAAGGCTCCCGGAAGCAGCATCGCGACTGTGCCGGCATGAGCTAGGTCGATGACGTCGTCTTCCACGACATATTCCAGATGGTCGGTCGAGAGGGCCCCGTAACGTGCGGCCAGCTTCGTGCCGCCGCTGTTTGAGAGCTGCTCGGAATGGAGGCGGACGGGGATTTTCAGGTCGTTTGCCGCGATGAAGAGACGTTCGATCTGATCGGGGGTGAAGGCGATGTTCTCACAGAAGCCATCAATACTGTCGATCAGCTTTTCTTCCACGGCCTGAGGGAGAATGTCGGTGATGAGGTGGGAGACATAATCGTCCTTCCGGTCTTTGAATTCCGGCGGCAGGGCGTGGGCACCGAGGAAAGTTGCGTGAACACGTACGGGCAGGGCGGTGCCGATGGCGCGGGCAACGCGGAGCTGTTTGAGTTCGTCTTGCAGGGTCAGGCCATAGCCTGACTTCATCTCAAGGGTCGTTGTGCCCTCGGTGATCATGCGTCGTACGCGGCGCGCTGTGACGTCAAAGAGTTCGTCTGCGGAGACATTGCGGGTGGCATTGACCGTGGAGATGATCCCGCCGCCTTTGCGCGCGATTTCCGCATAGGAGGCGCCATTGAGGCGTTCGGCGAATTCCAGGCTGCGGTCGCCGGCGTAAATGACATGGGTGTGGGCGTCCACGAGGCCTGGCGTCATCCATAGGCCGTTTCCTGAGCGGATCTTATGCGCCAAGTTTGGCGGAGCGTCTGGCAGGTCACGGGCCGACCCAATCCAGCTGAGCCGTCCGTTTTCAATGCCGATTGCGGCATTGTGGATGCAGCCATAGCCGTCCTGATCCGAAATGAGCGCCGGGTCGGCCGTCGCGACATGAATGTCTGTCCAGAGCGTATCCCACATTCGCGTTCTTCCTTGCGCCATCAAATCTGTCGTGGTGGTATATACAAGTCTTACAATTCCATTATCATCATGCAACCAACGGGAAAAGCAAAGACTTTCCGCGTGATGAGGGAAGGAATGTCGAGGTTATGGAACTGTTTGCAGAGCAGGCCCTGTTGCCGGACGGCTGGCGCAGGAATGTGCGGATTTCTGTTTCTCCTGACGGGTGTTTCGAATCGATCGTCCCGGACGCCCGGATATCTGCGGATGCAGAGCGGAAAGCGATTGTTGTTCCGTCGCAGCTGAGTCTGCATTCCCATGCTTTTCAGCGGGGTATGGCGGGACTGGCGGAGAGCCGTCAGAATCCGGCGGATACGTTCTGGACCTGGCGGCGGCTGATGTATCAGCTTGCGCATCGCATTTCGCCCGAACAGATGCAGGATATTGCAAGCTACCTGTATATGGAAATGCTGACGGCCGGATATACGCAGGTCGCGGAATTTCACTATCTGCATCATGCGCCGGGTGGAGCGACTTATGGGCAGGTGGCGGAGATGTCCCTGCGCGTTGGTGAGGCGGCGCGGGCGGTCGGCATTGGTCTGACGCTTCTGCCGACGCTGTACGAGCGCGGGGGCTTTGACGGGCGTCCGCTTCAGGAGGCGCAGGAGCGGTTCGCGACGACGCCGGAACTTATCGGCAGGATCATCAGCGAGACCCGGTCGGCCTGGGCGGGAAAGCCGTTGCTTTCCGTTGGGCTGGGTCTGCATTCGCTTCGGGCGGTTGATCTGGAGACGGCTTCGGATCTTCTGTCTGTGCAGACGGGCCCTGTTCATATCCATGTCGCCGAGCAGCAGAAGGAAGTGGAGGAGTGCGTTGCCTTCGTGGGCGCGCGGCCTGTGGAATATCTGCTGTCTCAGACGGATGTGGATGAGCGGTGGTGTCTGGTGCATGCGACCCATCTGTCCGCTTCCGAGGTTGCGGGGATGGCGCGTTCCGGAGCGGTGGCGGGGCTTTGTCCGATCACGGAAGCCAATCTGGGGGACGGGCTTTTCCCGCTTGCGCCTTATGTAAATGACGGGGGACGCTTCGGGATTGGAAGCGATAGCAATGTGCTGATCAGTCCCTGGGAAGAGCTGCGTACCCTGGAATACGGGCAGAGGCTTTTTACGCAGACGCGATGTGCGGCTCTGCCGGCGGAGGCGCTGGGGTCCACGGGGGGATGGCTGTATCGGCAGGCGCTGGATGGCGGGCGACGGGCCTGCGGGCTTGAGTCCTGGGGGCTGGTTGCCAGGGCGCGGGCGGATCTGTGCGTGTTGGACGAAGACCAGCTGCCGCTTCCGTATCTGCAGGATGATGCCGTTCTTGATGCGGCCATTTTCGGATCGCGCCAGCCCCCCGTGAAGGATGTGCTGTGTGGTGGTCAGTGGCGCGTGCGCGATGGACGGCACCTCAATCATGACGCTGTGACCGCGGCGTTCCGGCGCACCGTGCGCACTCTTCTTGATCTCTGATCTTACAAGGAAATCCTGACCATGACGGATGTTTTTTCCTTTGTTCGCGGGACGATGCCCGTGCTTGTGACCCTTCCGCATTCCGGCTGCCATCTGGCGCCCGGGATGGAACGGCGGATGACGGAACGCGGGCGTCAGTTGCCTGATACCGACTGGTATATGGAACATCTTTATGCCGGTGCGCTGTCGAAGGGCATGGGGGTGCTGAAGGCCCATCATTCCCGTTATGTGGTGGATCTGAACCGTGGCGCTGACGATGCGGCGCTTTATCCGGGGCGGCCCAGCACTGGGCTTGTGCCGGCGCTGACGTTTGACGGGCAGCCCATTTACCATGAGGGGCAGGCACCGGACGAAAGCGAGGTTGCCGAGCGGCGGGAGGTTTACTGGCGTCCCTATCATGAGGCTGTTGCGGAAGAGCTGGAGCGGCTTCGTCAGAAATGGGGATGGGCGGTTCTGTGGGACGGGCATTCCATCAAGTCGAGCATTCCCCGACTGTTTGAGGGGACGCTTCCGGATCTGAACCTGGGGACCAACAGCGGACAGTCCTGTGACGGGGAATTGCAGACTCTTCTGGCGCAGAGGCTGGCTGGAAACGTGGCCTACAGCCATGTCGTCAATGGTCGCTTCAAGGGTGGATACACGACGCGGCATTACGGCCAGCCAGAGCGTGGCATCCATGCCATCCAGCTTGAAATTACGCAGTCTACCTATCTGCGGAGCGAAGAAGCGTCCTGGCCGATCGATCTGGAGAAGGCGGTGCGTCTGTCGCGGATGATCGATGGCCTGCTTGAGACTGCGCTGTGCTGGCGGCCCGAGGCGGCGTGTTCGGGAAAATAAATCCCGATGTCATTTCATAAATGGATTGACAATTCCGCAGAGCGATTTGAGTATTGGTATATACAAGTTCATACAGGATGAAGCCCATGAGTGATCCCGGCAACCGCCTTTCGAATGATCGTGTCATCCGTGCCCCGACCGGGCCTGAACTCTCGGCCAAGAGCTGGCAGACTGAAGCGCCGCTCCGGATGCTGATGAACAATCTGGATCCCGACGTGGCGGAAAAGCCGTCCGAGCTCGTTGTCTATGGTGGCATCGGTCGCGCGGCGCGGAACTGGGACTGTTATGACAGGATCGTCGAGGCGCTGCGTGATCTGGAGGACGACCAGACGCTTCTGGTGCAGTCCGGCAAGCCGGTTGGCGTATTCCGGACGCATGCCGATGCGCCGCGTGTGCTGATCGCGAACTCCAACCTCGTGCCGCACTGGGCGACCTGGGAGAAGTTCAACGAACTCGATCGGGCCGGACTGATGATGTACGGGCAGATGACGGCGGGATCGTGGATCTATATCGGTTCGCAGGGCATTGTTCAGGGCACGTATGAGACCTTCGTGGAAATGGGGCGCCAGTATTATGGCGGGAACCTCAAGGGACGCTGGATTCTGACGGGCGGTCTGGGCGGCATGAGCGGCGCGCAGCCTCTGGCGGCTGTCATGGCCGGTGCGTCCATGCTGGCAGTCGAATGTGAGCCGTCCCGCATCCGCAAGCGTCTGGAGACGGGATATCTGGATCGGCAGGTCGAGACGCTCGATGAAGCTCTGGAAATCATTCAGGACGCCTGTGCGAAAGGCGAGGCCGTTTCTGTGGGTCTTCTGGGGAATGCCGCTGAAGTCTTCCCGGAACTGGTGCGGCGTGGCATCCGTCCGGATGGTGTGACGGATCAGACCTCTGCCCATGATCCGCTGAACGGTTATCTGCCGGCCGGATGGTCGCTGGAGCAGGCCGAGAAGATGCGGATTACCAATCCTGTGGCGGTTGAGAAGGCGGCGCGGGAATCTATGCGGCTTCAGGTCGAGGCCATGGTGGCATTCCATCGCCAAGGCATTCCGACCTTCGATTACGGAAATAATATCCGCCAGATGGCCTTTGACGAAGGTCTTGAAGACGCTTTTTCCTTCCCGGGCTTCGTGCCGGCCTATATCCGTCCGCTGTTCTGCCGGGGTATCGGGCCGTTCCGCTGGGCAGCACTTTCGGGGGATCCGGAGGACATTTTCAAGACCGATGCGAAGGTCAAGGAACTGCTTCCGGACGACAAGCATCTGCACAACTGGCTCGATATGGCGCGGGAAAAGATCCACTTCCAGGGACTGCCCTCGCGCATCTGCTGGGTTGGTCTGGGGGACCGCCATCGTCTGGGGCTGGCGTTCAACGAGATGGTGGCCAGCGGTGAGCTCAAGGGCCCGATCGTGATCGGCCGTGACCATCTGGACAGCGGTTCGGTCGCCAGTCCGAACCGTGAGACCGAGAGCATGCGTGACGGTTCGGACGCTGTGTCCGACTGGCCGCTGCTGAATGCGTTGCTTAATACGGCGTCGGGTGCGACGTGGGTATCGCTGCATCATGGCGGCGGTGTCGGTATGGGCTTCTCCCAGCATTCCGGCATGGTGATTGTGGCGGATGGCACGCCGGATGCGGCGCGGCGTCTGGAGCGGGTGCTGTGGAATGACCCGGCTACGGGCGTCATGCGCCACGCCGATGCCGGTTACGACATTGCCACGGAGTGTGCCCGCGAGAAGGGCCTCGACCTTCCCATGATCACGCGCGGAGCCTGAGACCATCATGACAACCAGCATTTTTACACTCACGCCCGGCAAGATCACGCTCAGCGACCTGCGGGGCTTCTATTTCGGCCAGCAGGATGTCCGCCTGGACGACGGGACCTTTGAGGCCCTGCAGCGTGCAGCGGAGTCTGTGGAGCGCATCGTCGGACGTGGCGAGCCTGTCTATGGTGTGAATACGGGTTTCGGAAAACTCGCGAAGACCCGTATTCCCGATGACCGTCTGCGCGATCTTCAGCGCAATCTGGTGCTGAGCCATGCTGCGGGGATCGGCCAGCCGATGCCGGAGCGTGTGGTCCGCCTGATCCTGCTGCTCAAGGCCAATGGTCTGGCGCGAGGCTATTCGGGTGTACGTCCGCAGATTGTGCAGCTTCTGCTGGACATGCTGAACCAAGGTGTCGTGCCTGTCATTCCGGAGAAGGGATCGGTTGGCGCTTCGGGCGATCTGGCTCCGCTGGCGCATATGTCGGCTGTGGTGATCGGCGAGGGCGAGGCATTCTATCAGGGTAAGCGCCTCAAAGGCGACGAAGCCCTGAAGGCCGCCGGGCTTGAGCCTCTGGTTCTGGGTGCCAAGGAGGGGCTGGCCCTTCTGAACGGTACGCAGGCCTCCACGGCGCTGGCGATTGCGGCGCTTCTGGATGCCGAGCGATTGTTTCATGCGGCCCTCATCACGGGTGGCCTGACGCTTGATGCGGCGCGGGGTACGGATGCGCCGTTCGATCCGCGTCTGCATGAACTGCGCGGTCAGAAAGGGCAGATCGAGTGTGCTGCGGTCTATCGCGCGTTGATGCAGGGTTCTGCCATCCGGGCGTCGCATCTTGAAGACGACGAGCGGGTTCAGGATCCGTACTGCCTGCGCTGCCAGCCTCAGGTCATGGGGGCCTGTCTGGACAACCTGCGTCAGGCGGCGCGGGTTCTGGTGATCGAGGCGAATGCGGTTTCGGACAATCCGATCCATTTCCCGGACACGGACGAGATGATCTCGGGTGGCAACTTCCATGCGGAACCTGTGGCGATTGCCGCGGATCTCATGGCGATTGCCGTCTCCGAGGTCGGGGCGATTGCGGAGCGGCGTCTGGCGCTGCTGGTCGATGCGCAGATGAGCGGTCTTCCGCCGTTCCTGGTGCAGGACAGCGGGCTGAACTCCGGCTTCATGATCGCACAGGTGACGGCTGCGGCTCTGGCGTCCGAAAACAAGACGCTGGCCCATCCGGCGAGTGTGGACAGTCTGCCGACTTCTGCCAACCAGGAAGATCACGTCTCCATGGCGACGTTTGCCGCGCGTCGCGTCGGCGATATCGTGGACAATGTCCGGACGATCATTGCGGTTGAATATCTGGCGGCCGTGCAGGGGCTGGATTTCCTGGCGCCGCTGGAAACATCCGCGCCGCTGCTTGAAGTCGCGAAGACGTTGCGGAAAACTGTGCCCTTCTTTGCCCAGGACCGGCTGTTCACGCCGGACATGGAAGCTGCCCGCGCGCTCATCATCGATGGCGCTCTGGGAGGCTGTGTCGGGTCGGGCGTTGCCCTGCCTGCTCTTGAGGGCTGATCGGGACAGGAGAAGAACGGGGAATGAACCATCACGGCATTGCGGCTCTGCATCGTCGGGCTGACAGGGTTCTTCCCCGTATTTTCCGGGATTATGTCAACGGTGGCTCCCATTCGGAGCGCACCGTCCGGGCCAATCGCCGGGCCTTTGACCGCTGGGCGGTTGTTCCGAAATGTCTGGTGGATGTTTCGGACTGCGATTTGTCCGGGTCTTTTCTGGGAGCCACGCATCGGCTCCCGTTCATGTTTGCGCCGCTGGGGTTTGGCGGCCTGATGTGTCCGGACGGTGAAATCCGGGCTGCGCGGGTCGCGGCTTCGGCGGGGTTGCCGATGGCGGTGTCCACATTCGCCATCCAGTCGCTGGAAACGCTCTCCCGGGTGCCGGGCGTGACGCTCGCGGCACAGATCTATGTCTTTCGTGACCGGGGCATTACCCGTGACATGCTGCGCCGGGCGGAGAGCTGCGGCATCCGGAACATCATCCTGACGGTTGATACGCCGATCACGCCGCTCCGGCTGCGCGATGTGCGCAACGGCTTTCGCAATCTGACGCGCCCGTCCCTGCGACATGTGCTGTCCATGGCCGCGCATCCGCGCTGGACGGCGGGGATGCTACGGAACGGGATGCCGAAAATCGGCAACCTGGCGCCTTATGGCATGGGTAGTAACCTGATGGAGCAGGCCAGGAATGCTGCCTCCCAGATCGATCCGACGCTGACCTGGAAGGATCTGGACTGGCTGCGCTCCGTCTGGTCGGGGCAGCTTGCCGTGAAGGGGATCATGGACGCCGGGGATGCGCTGTCCTGCCAGAAGGCGGGGGCGCAGACGGTGATCGTTTCCAATCATGGGGGACGGCAGATGGACCCGGCCCCGTCTTCGCTTTGCGTCCTGCCAGACATCGTTGAGGCCCTGAAGGGGGAGACGGACGTCATTCTTGACGGCGGGGTCCGCTGGGGCGGGGACGTCGTGACCGCACTGGCGCTGGGCGCGAAGGCCGTGGGGATCGGGCGTCCCTGGGCCTGGGCGCTTGCTGCTGGCGGCGAGAGAGGGGTTCGCAGTCTGGTGGACGGGTTGGGCGGTGAGATCCGTGATGTCCTGCGTCTGGGCGGGATGGTGGATCTTGCGTCGCTGCGGGCGCAGGGAGCGGCAGCGCTCCGGCCGGTCAGGTGACGGCGTAGGCGATCTGACCCGCTTTCAGGACGGTGAGTTCAAAGGGGACTTCGCTCAGAAGGATGTCTCCCGGTGCGAGCGTATAATGCTGCTCTTCGGTCGTAACGTCCCAGTGTCCTTCTACGGCGATAAAACTCAGCAGACCATCTGAAGGAAGATTTTCCGGCGTGATGGCGGTCAGGTCCGGGCCTGTCCTGTTCGCGGGGCGCATCAGGTTCAGGACTTCGACCGGGCCGTCCAGAGGTACGCCTGTCAGGGGCAGGTCGCCACTGAACTGGATCACGCCGCCGGGCTGATCCAGCAGAAGAGGCGGAGCGCCCGAAACGGGAAGAAGCCGGACGCCGTTCCCCGTCAGAAGTCCCATCTGTCTGAACAGACCGGCAAAGCTGGAAAACGGTGAGGACCGGGTGATGCTGGCGACGCTGAGGCGCCATTCCGGCTGTTCGGTCAGCAGGCGGGTGGTGCCGGCTCCATTTTTCCATGGGCTTGCGGGCATGGTGTGCAGACGGATGTGTCGGATGCTCATGAGGCGTCTGCGGGAACGAGTTTTCCGGGGTTGAGGATGTTCTTCGGGTCCAGTGCGGTCTTGATGGCGCGCATGACGGAGAGGGCGGCAGGCTCGTGCTCTTCGGTCATGAAGATCTGTTTTGCGAGGCCGATTCCGTGTTCGCCACTTGCGGAACCGCCGAGCGAAAGGGCGCGGCGGATGATTTTATGGTCCAGTTCAAGGGCGCGCTTTTCGGCATCGGTGTCATTGGGCGGGATCAGAATGACGGTATGGAAATTGCCATCACCGACATGCCCGACAATGGGGGCCAGCAGGCCGGAAGCGTCGATATCGGCTCTGGCGCCGGTCATGAGTTCCGTCAGGGCGGCGATGGGGACGATGGCGTCCGTGGTGATCCCCCTGTAGCCGGGGCGATAGGCCATGCAGGCCCAGAAGGCGTCATGGCGCGCCTTCCAGAGCGTGTTGCGCTCCTCGGTCGCGGTGGCCCAGCGGAAGGACTGGCCGCCCTGGCCTTCCACGAGGTCGCGCAGCACCGTTTCCTGCTCCGCGACGCTGGCGGGGGAGCCTGTCAGCTCGAAGAACATGGTGGGGAGGGCTTCGTAGCCCGTGAGGTGGGAATACTGGATGCAGGCGTCCATCTGGACGTCGTCGAGCAGTTCCATCCGGCCGACCGTCAGGCCGCACTGGATCACGAGGACAGCCGTCTCCACGGCGCTGGCCAGTGTCGGGAACTGGCAGACCGCAGCCCCCACGGCCTCGGGGATGGGATGGAGCTGGGCCTGGACTTCCGTGATGACGGCCAGCGTGCCTTCCGAACCGATGAGCAGACCCGTCAGATCGTAGCCTGTGGCGGCCTTGCGCACGGCACCGCCCGTATGGAGGATGCGTCCGTCGGCCAGAACGGCCGCGAGGCCCAGCACGTTGGCGCGCATGGTGCCGTAGCGCATGGCGCCGGTGCCTGAGGCTCGGGTTGCGCACATTCCGCCAAACGTCGCTTCGCCGCCGGGATCGACCGGGAAGAACAGGCCCTGTGTCCGCAGATGGAGGTTCAGATCCTGCCGGGTCACGCCGGCCTGCACGCGGCAGGTCAGGTTCCCGGGCGAGACGTCGAGAATGTCCGTCATCATGGACAGATCGAGGCTGATGCAGTCCGGAACGGGCGTCAGCTGTCCTTCAAGGGAGGTGCCGCCGCCGAAGGGAATGACGGGAACGTTTTCCTCGTGGCAGATCCGCAGGGCGTCGGACACGTCCTGCGTTGTGCGGGCGAAGAGGACATAGGCCGGCAGCAGGGTTTGATCCGGGTGGCGCCATCCTTCGCCGTGGGCGTGATGATCGCGGACCGTCTCGTTGGCGGTCAGGCGATCTCCGAAAAGAGGGGCGAGACGCCGGGCGGCGCGTTCAGCAGCAGAGGGGCCGGTCATGGCGCGTTCCTTCTCAGGCTACGGAGGAGTGTGAGGGCTGACGGACGCGATCGAGGGCGGCAAGGAAGGCCTGGCTGTCTTCGGGACGCGCAATGCTGACGCGGATCCAGGTCTCGTAGCCCTTTTCCTTCCAGGGTTTGACGATGACGCCCTGTTTGAGAAGACGCTCGGCCAGGGCTGACGCGGATTCTCGGGCGTCGAAGAACAGAAAGTTGGCGAAGGACTGTGCGACGAAATAGCCTCGTTTTTCCAGAGCCTTTTTCAGCGCACATCCTTCGGCCAGGGTTGCGTCCACCGTTTTGTGCATGTGCTCCTGATCAAGCAGGCTCAGCCGGGCCATTTCCAGCGCAGCGCTGTTGCTGTTGAACGGATCGCGGACGCGCGTCATGACGGCGGTAAGGCCGGGATCTGACGTCAGCGCGTAACCCACCCGCAGCCCGGCCAGACCGTAGGCTTTCGAGAAGGTTCTCAGGACCATCCAGGGGCGCGACTGGTTTTTGAGAATGGTGAGGCTGTCGGCATAGTCCGGGCTGGAGCGCGCATATTCCCAGTAGGCTTCATCGATGACGATCAGCGTGTCTGCGGGACAGGCGTCGATCAGGTTCTGCATGGCGTCGCCTGTCATCAGGCAGCCGACCGGATTGGACGGGTTCGAGAACATCAGCACCTTGAGAGGCCCGGATGTTACGGCCTGATGCAGCCGCGACAGGTCGAAACGGGCATCTGCCGTCATGGGAATGGCGTCTGCCCTGGCGCCCATCATCTGCGGCCAGATCAGATGCAGCCCGAAGGAGGGCAGAACCGTGACGAGGCGGTCTCCGGGGGAAAGGAAGGCTTCACAGATCATGCGGATGATCTGTTCAGAGCCGTTTCCGATAATAATCCGGTCAGTGTCGATTCCGGTCTGACGGGACAGTTCCTCCCGAAGCCCTTCGGCGGACGCGTCCGGATAGCGGAACAGGCTGGCGGCTATTCCGGTCCAGTGGTCCAGCGCCGCAGGAGACGGCCCATAAGGGTTTTCGTTGCTGCCCAGCTTGGTGATCCGCGGAATGCCGTATTTTGCCCGCACGGCGTCTTCTGACAGGCCCGCATTATAGACCGGCAGCTGACGGACTTCAGCCCGGGCCAGGGAGAGGGGAGAGGTCTGGCATTCAGGGGCGGTGTTCATGCGATGGCTCCACGGGAGGAAGGGGCGAGCGTCTGTATGGGGACGAGTGATCGAACTTGTAAATACAACCATAGATTCTTTGGGATATCCAGAGCCTGAAGAGGCTCCGGACGTGTTTTTCAGGCCTTTGCATGTGCTTTTTTTTAGGGAAATTTCCTTCCTGGATTTAGGCCTGACGGAAGGGAATAATATATTGATATAATTATGTATTTTAAGGTTTATGGGGTAAAAAAATATGTCGGGATGGGGTCTGCTGAAGGGGAAGAATTTCCAAAAAACCAGTTCGATATCAGAATAGACATAGACAACCTTTTTCCGGAATGACATGGTCTATCCCGAAAAGGCCGCATGCCTTTCGGTTTCCTCTGTAGCCTGTCAGTGACTGATGGTGTCTCCTTCAAACGACTGCTTTGGGAAAGTACGGGAATATGATGTCCAAGAATAACATTCCATCACCGGATCAGGATGCCTGTTGTTTTCCCGTCTCAGGAACCAGATTTCAGCCGGATCTGAAGCGAAAGGGTGCATCTTCGTTTCTGGTCTGGGTCCTCGCAACGACTGCATTTTCCTGCTGCGCGGCCCAGGCCGCAGACCCCAAGAAGCAGGCCCGTCCCATCGTCCATCACAATGCCGGTAAGGCTGCCCCGGTAGCACCTGTCCGCTCGAAAGCCGCGCGGGCCCATCGTGCGACGGCGCGTGAGGCGCTGGAAAGCGAGAGCATGCAGGTGACGGCCCACCATGTTCCTCACGGTGCCGTTACGACCGTCTCCTCCGAAGCGCTGGCGGACGCGGTGCCGGGCACCAACCCGCTCAAGGTTCTGGCACGGCAGCCAGGCGTCATGTTCCAGTCCGATGATCCGCAGGGCATGGATACCTGGTCCACCCAGTTCTATATGCATGGCTTCCTTCAGGATCAGATCGGCATGACGCTGGATGGCATTCCGCTGGGCGATCAGGAATTCCATACTTTCAATGGTCTGAACTCCGTCAATGCGATTTCGGCCGAGAATGTCGGGCGGATGGATGTTTCCATGGGTGCTGGTGCTGAAGCTGTTGCCAGCACCAGCAATCTGGGTGGTGCTGTCGAGTATGTTTCTTCTGATCCCAAGCACAAGGCCGGCGGTCTCGCATCGCAGACATTCGGTTCAAACAGCGGGTTTCACACATTCCTGCGGATGGATAGTGGCGATCTGAACAAGAGCGGGACGCGGTTTTACGTCTCCTATATGCGCAATTCGCAGAACAAGTGGAAAGGCGGTGGGGACCAGTTCGGTCAACAGGTCAACGCCAAATTCGTCCAGCCGATCGGTGAGCGCAGCAGTATTTCGTCTTTCTTCGATTACAACCTGACGCAGAGCTATTTGTATCAGGATATGTCCTTCGACATGCTCAAGAATGGCGGATATGGGATCGACAACTTTTACGGCACGCCCAACGCCTATAAGAAAGCCTATCTGTCTGCGCTTTCGGCAAACGGTCTGCCGGGTGGTGCGCTGCCGGCGGGTTATTCCAAAATGTCCGATCCGTGGGATGCATCCTATTACGATGGCGCACTGGTTGAACGTGACTATCTGGGCGGCCTGAAAGCCAATCTGGCTCTGACAGATCGGCTGCGTTGGGAAAGCGTGGTGTACGGGCATGGGCAGTATCTGCGCGGCACCTGGGCCAACCCGTATGTTTCTTCTCCCAATGGTGCGCCGCTGATCGATCAGGCGACCGTGACGCATTCCCAGCGCTTTGGCTTTACGTCCGCTCTTCATTACCAGATCGCACATAACGATATCAGCGGTGGCGTCTGGTACGAAAACTTCCATACGGATGTGGGACGTTTCGGGTATCAGGAGCCGCTTCTTTCGGATGTGGAATCCGGCAAGGCCAAGCCTGTTAATTCGGTCGGGGAACTTCCCGATCCTTACGCCACGCTGTGGGGGCAGAACCTTAATTCCAACAGTTTTACGGCTTTCGTTCAGGACACGTATCACGTTCTGCCCAACCTTTCCCTGCATTTCGGCTTCAAGTCGCTTCTGCAGACGGTGCGGGGTGGGCAGTATGCCAATGATGAGAGCTATACGGGTGTTGGCCAGATCGCAGGCGGCAGCATTACGACGGCCAAGGCGTTCCTGCCGCATATCAGCGGAGACTGGCATTTCCTGAAGCATCACGAGCTTTATTTCGATATTGCGGAGAACGTGAAGTCCTATCCTGTCCAGGCCTTCAAGGAAGGGGCGTCGCCCTTTTCCGTTTCACAGTCGGCGTATAACCAGTTGTTGCAGAATGGTGGTCTGAAGCCTGAGACGGACTGGAATTTTGCGGTCGGTTATCGTTTCACGCACAAATACGCTCTGGCGTCCGTGCATGCCTACAGAACGAATTTCCACAACCGTCTGCAGCAGGTGACGTCGGGTTCAATCGTCAACCCGGTGTCCACGGTTGCGAATGTGGGTGGCGTGACCATGAATGGCGTGGATGCCGGTCTGACGCTGATGCCCGTCAAGGGGCTCTCGCTGTACAACAGCATCAGCTACAACCATGCGACCTATGACAACAATGTTACGGAAGCGGGGACGACCTATCACATCAAGGGGCAGCAGATCGTTGCCTATCCGCGCTTCATGTACAAGGCGAGCCTGGCCTATGAGTGGCGGAACTTCTCCGCGCATCTCGATACCCAGTTCCTTGGTACGCGCAATTACAGCTATACAGGGGATATGAAAATTCCCTCTTACTGGATTGAGACGCTGGGTGCGCGGTACCGCTTCGGCAACCTTGGAAAATATTCCAGAAGTCTGGATTTCGTTCAGAACCTGACCTTCGAGTTCAATGTCTATAACCTGACGAACACGAAGTATATTTCCACGATGGGTGAGACGGGTGTGCCGATGTCGGGCGACTACCAGTCGTTCCTTGTGGGCGCGCCGCGTCAGTACTATGGCACGCTCAAGGCGGAATTCTGATGACGGAACAGGTGGGCAGGGCTGAATTCCATCAGTCTGTCGAGGTTCATACGATCTATCGGATCCCGACGGAACACCGGCATGGACGTGTCCGCGACCTGTTTACGGTCTGGTTCAGTACGAACATGACGCTCCTGACGATCGTAACCGGGGCGCTGGGACCGAAGATTTTTGATCTGTCGTTGATCTGGGCGATTGTCGCCGTGATTGCCGGCAATCTGGTGGGCGCGGTTTTCATGGCGCTCCATGCCGCGCAGGGTCCGGTTCTGGGTGTGCCGCAGATGGTGCAGAGCCGCGGTCAGTTCGGGGTCTGGGGTGCGGTTCCGATCATTGTTCTGGTCGTGCTGATGTATATCGGGTTCGCGGCTTCGAACTGTGTCGTGGGCGGTGAGGCTCTGGACGATGCCCTGCCTGTGCTGGGGCGGGTTCCGGCGGTTCTGCTGCTGGCCTTTATCAGTCTCGTTCCCTGTATTCTGGGGTACGGCGCGATCCATGCGTGTTCGAAGGCCGTGACATGGCTGTCCGGGATTGCGGTCATGTACTGTCTGGTGGTCGGGTTCTGGCACATGCCGGTCACGCTTCTGACGGAACTGCATGGCTCGGTCGCCGGTTTCTGCGGCATGTTTTCGATCGCGGCACTCTGGCAGATTGCCTATGCGCCGTATGTTTCCGACTCATCACGCTATCTGCCCGAGGACAGTCTGTCTGTCCGGAATACGTTCTGGGCGAGTTATGGGGGGACTGTACTGGGCACGATCCTGCCGATGGTCCTGGGGGCCTTTCTGGTCCTGCAATGGCCTGGCGAAAGTGTGGTGCAGTCGCTAGGGCATCTGGCGGGAGTGTGGGGCGCGCCGGTTCTGGTGGTTCTATCCCTGTCGATTGCCCTGGCCAATGCCATGAGTGTCTATTGCGGGGCGCTGTCGAGCATCACGATCATCCAGACCTTTCTGCCTGAATGGCGGGCCGCGTTGAAAAGCCGGGTGGTCCTGACTTGTGCACTGCTGGGTCTGTCGCTGTTTTTTGCGCTGGGCATGGCGGACAGCTTCATGAAGTCCTATGCGGCTTTTCTGGATATCCTGATGGCGGTCATGGTGCCGTGGACGGCGATTAATCTGTACGATTACTACGTCCTGCGTCATGGCGATTATGATGTTGAGTCCTTTTTCCGGAAGGACGGGGGCATATACGGCTACGTGAACTGGGCTGCGGTCGGAAGTTATGTTCTCGGCGTCCTCGTTGAAATCCCGTTTCTGAAGAATGAATTCTTCACGGGATTTTTTGTCCCTTACCTTCACAAGGTGGATGTTTCGTGGCTGGTCAGTCTTGTTGTGACCAGTCTGTTCTATGCGGCCGTATCCCGAAGGAGCAGTGTCGGTGATGTCTCCCGTCCTTCTTCCTGCTGATATGCGGCGTCGGTGGTGTCAGGTTGCTCTGCTTGCTGTCGGGGTAGCGGGGAGTGGGCAGGTTGCGTCGGCGCAGGGCGTGCAGCGTTATTCTGATCCGCAGGATGATTTTCCGATTTCGGCGGCTGTTCAGGTCCCGGCGGGAGCGGAGACGGTTTATGTCTCCGGTCTGGGGCCTGCGTCGGACAGGGCTTCCGGCACCACAACCGCGGAGCAGACCCGCAGTGCGCTGGATCAGATCTCGGCGGCGCTCGGGCATTTCGGGATGACATTGCAGGATGTCGTGCAGATGCATGTCTATCTGGTGGCTGATCCGCGGCTGGGCCACATGGATTTCGACGGCATGATGCAGGCTTATCGGGCCAGGTTCAGAAGCGGTTTTCCGGCGCGGACCGTTATCGAGGTTCCGCATCTGACCAATCCTCACTGGCTGGTCGAAATCGATGTCGTGGCATCGAGGAACGATGTGAATAAAAAACGTTTTCCTGCGAAATGATGTTCCCGCCGGGAGTTAGGAAGGCGGCGTCTGATCGTGGTTTCGTCTCTGGATTTTCAGGGCATCAAAAGGGGTAAGGCATGAACGTATTCAAGCGGACGCGGCTTTCTCGGAAGCGGATGGGCAAGGCCCTGCTGAAAAGCGGCTTTCTGCTGCTGGCCGGCGACCTGATGGTGGCTCAGGCGCTGAGTGCGCCGGCGGATCATCAGGCAGCGGCGGACCAGGCTCTGGATCTGGCTGAAAAATCCATTGCGCTGCGCTCGGTCGCGGGGCCGGGAAACCAGACGCCGCAAGTGGCTGCGCTGTTCCGCGATGCGCTGGTCAAGGGAGGTTTCGCCCCGTCCGATATTACGATCACGCCTTACAAGGACACAGCCTATCTGATCGCCCGCTGGCCGGGGCAGGATCCGTCCCTCAAGCCGCTGGTGATTTCAGGGCACATGGACGTTGTGGAAGCCAAGGCGTCGGATTGGACGCATGATCCCTTCAAGCCGCAGATCGAGAACGGCTATCTTCTGGGCCGTGGCTCCACGGATATGAAGCTGGATGACACGCTGGCGATTGCTGCTCTTCTGGAGCTCAAACGCGAGGGGTACAAGCCGCGGCGCGATATCATCATCGAGTTTTCGGGGGATGAGGAGACCACGATGGCGACGGGCGCCATCATCGCGGACAAGCTCTCCAATGCCGAACTGGTGCTGAACATGGACGGCGCGAACGGGACGCTTGATGAGAAGACGGGCAAGCCGGATTATTTCACCTGGGAAGGTGCGGAAAAGAATTATGCCGATTTCCGCCTGACCGTGACCAATCCGGGGGGACATTCCTCCGAGCCGCGTCCGGTGAATGCGATCGACGAGCTTGCGGCTGATCTTCTGCGGATTCAGCAGCACCGTTTCAAACCGGAAGTCAACGAGCTCAGCCGCAGCTATTTCCTGAATGCCGCGCGCTGGCAGAAGCCGGAGATGGCTGCTGCCATGAAGGCTTTTGCGAAAAACCCTGCGGATGAAAAAGCCATTCGCACGCTTTCTTCAGACCCCTCCTATATTGGTCGTATCGGAACGACCTGCGTCGTGACCATGATCGAGGGGGGGCATGCGCTGAATGCCCTGCCGCAGAAGGCGACGGCCGATATCAACTGCCGGATTTTCCCGGGCCATCCGCGGACAGCCATTATGGAAGAACTGCGTCAGGCTGCGCAGGATCCGTCCATGAAGATCGAGGATGCGACGGAAGGATCGGTTCAGACTGCTGCGTCTCCGATGCGTCCGGATGTGATCAAGGCGATCGAGCATGGGATGCAGGTTGCCTATCCGGGAGTTGCCGTTTTCCCGGCGCTGTCTTCAGGGGCGAGTGACAGCATGTGGTTCCGCTCGCATGATGTGCCGAGCTACGGGATCAGCCCGATTTTCATCAAGAACTCGGATTCCTTCATGCATGGCCTGAACGAGCGCACGCCTGTGGCCAGCATCGCGCCCGCCATCGAGGATCTGCTGGTGCTGTTTTCGGACCTGTCTCACTGAAAACGGCCCCGGATGGCGTGAAGGGATGAGGATTTGTTTGATCTCGTGATCCGTAACGGTTTGCTGGTTGATCCGGAAACGGGGCTGGAGCAGGTCGGCGATGTAGCGGTGCAGGGCGGGATCATCCAGCGTGTCGGCTCTTTTTCCGGCAATGCGCAGCGTGAAATCGATGCGACGGGGCTCGTGGTGGCACCCGGTTTCATTGATCTTCATGCCCATGGGCAATGTGTAGCCTCCGATCGCATGCAGGCGTTTGACGGGGTGACGACGTCTCTGGAACTGGAAGTCGGGATTCTGCCGGTTTCTGACTGGTATGCGCGCCAGCAGGAGCAGGGGCGGGTTCTGAATTACGGGGCCTCGGTTGCGTGGGCCTTCGCGCGGATCAGCGCGATGATCGGCCGGCCGGTGGAGCCTTCTCTTTCGTTCATGGGGAAGTGTTACGATGATCCCCGGTGGAGCGAGAATACGGCGAGTTCTTTGGAACTGCGGGATATTCTGTCGCTGGTCGGACAGGGATTGTCGGAAGGGGGGCTGGGGATCGGTATTCCCCACGCCTATGTTCCCGGCGTCGGGGCGAAGGAACTCGTGGATCTCTGTACGTTGGCGAAGCGTCATGAGGTGCCGACCTATACGCATATCGCATACTCCTCGAATATCGATCCGCGCAGTTCGATTGAGGCCTATACCCGTCTGATCGGCTATGCGGGGGCGACCGGTGCGCACATGCATATCTGTCATTTCAACAGCACGAGCCTGCTCGATATCCGGCAGGCGGCGGAGCTTGTGTCCACGGCACAGAAACAGGGGCTGAACATCACGGTCGAGGCCTATCCGTATGGAACGGGCTCCACGGTGATCGGGTCGCCGCTTTTTGGCGAGGCGGCGTTCAGGGAGCGGACGGGCAGTCCCTATACGGCAATCCAGCGGGTCGATGACGGGCATCGGTTCGAAAGCCGTGAAGAGGTTCTGGACGTGCAGCGGGAGCGGCCTGATACGCTCGTGCTCTGGCATTTTCTGGATGTGGAGAGCGATCCGTCGGCGCAGGATCTGCTGGATGTGTCGGTTCTTTATCCGGGCGGGGTCATTGCCTCGGATGCCATGCCCTGGACGCTTCCGGATGGTTCCGTTTACGAGGGGCTGGACTGGCCTTTGCCTGAGACGGCGGTGGCCCATCCCCGTTCGTCGGGGACTTTTTCGCGGTTTTTGCGGGAATATCTGCGTGAGCGCTCCAGGGTTTCGTTATGCGAGGCCATGCGGCGCTGTTCGCTTGGCCCCGCGAAAATCCTCGAGACGGTTTCCCCGCAGATGCGCCGGAAGGGGCGCCTTCAGGAAGGGTGTGATGCCGATATTGTCGTGTTCGATGCCGCCACGATTACGGATCGCGCGGATTTCGCGGTCATGAACCGTCCTTCGGAAGGGGTTCGTCATCTTCTGGTCAATGGTCAGTCCGTGATTTCCGGAGGCGAACTCAACCGGGACGCTTTCCCGGGACAGCCCGTCCGTGGACAATGCGGGGTGGTGTGAGCCGGGAAGCTGGTCTGGGAGAGGCTGCGGCCGTTCCGGTGCATGTGGTGGGCGGCTTTCTTGGGGCCGGGAAAACCACGCTGCTCAACCGGCTGCTCCGAGCGCAGCAGCATCGGCGTCTTGCCATTCTCGTCAATGATTTCGGCGCGATTGATATTGACGGGTTGCTGGTGGAGCGGCGGGATGAGGATGTTCTGGCGCTGAGGAATGGTTGCATCTGCTGTTCCCTGCAGGCTGATCTGTTCTCTACGCTGAGAATGGTTCTGTCTCGTCGGCCGTTGCCTGAGGCCATTTTTATCGAATGCAGCGGGGTTTCGAAACTTCAGGAAATGCGCAGGGCGCTGGCAGATCCCATTCTTTGGCAGTATGCGGCCCTTGAAGGGGTGATCTGTGTCGTCAATGCAGCCGATGTGGTTGCACAGGCAAGAGTGACTGAAGATCCTCTGTGGAAGGAGCAGATCCTGTTTTCGGACATGATCGTTCTTTCCCATACGGATGAACTCGGGAAAACTGGTGTCCGGGATGCAGAAGACCGGCTCAGGGAAATCGGGCGGGGGATACCGGTCCTGCCTTTTTCAGACAGCCTGCTGACGCATGAGGGGCTTTTTCGTCCCCTGGACCGGAAAACGGAAAAATCCCTTTTCCGGACTGAAGGGGAGAGCATTGATGATGATTTCGTCAGCCTTGAATGGCGGCGGGAGTCTCCGCTGGACCTAGCGGGTTTTCGCGCGGTGATCGAGCGACATGCTTCGGTTCTGCTTCGGGCAAAAGGTATCCTCTATCTTGCCACCGCTCCGCAGCGTGCGCTGCTTCTACAGATGACGGGATCCCGGATTACCATCGGGCGGGCACCGGAGAAGGCTCAGTCCGATCCAGCCACCCGGCTTGTGTTCATTGGTCGGAAAGGGAAGTTCGATCCGCAGGCGCTGAAGACTGATCTTGACGATATTGCTGTCTGAAGAACCGCTGTCGGAAATCTACCACTCAGAAAGAGTGTCTCGATAGGCTTCCACTCATTTCTGAGTTGTCTGATTCTGTATTGTGAGGGGGGGGGGGATGTGGAGGGAATATGATTTTCCTTTGTTCTCCGGGTTCGATATCTTCATCTTTTTTCGGAGAGTCTGGGACCATGGCTATCAAAGATCCTGTTGTGATCGAGCATCTTAATACGCAGCTTACGAATGAGCTGACGGCGATCAACCAGTATTTCCTTCATGCCCGGACGCTGCGGCACTGGGGTGTGACGCATCTGGGGAAGAAGGAATATGACGAGTCCATTGAGGAAATGCATCATGCAGACTGGCTGATCGAGCGGATCCTGTTCCTGGGTGGTCTGCCGAATGTCCAGCGTCTGAACCCGATTCTGATTGGTCAGACGGTTCAGGAAATCCTGGAATGCGATCTGAAGCTTGAAGAGAAGGCTATTCAGGATCTGCGGGAAGGGATCGCTTATTGTGAAAGCGTCCGGGACTATGTCTCGCGCGATCTGCTGCTGAAAATCCTCGTCAACGAAGAAGAGCACGAGGACTTCATTGATCGCCAGTTCGACCTGATCAAGCAGGTTGGGATCGAGCGTTATATCCAGAAGAACTCCGCTTCGGCACCCGATCAGGACTGAAGCAGCGTCAGAGTAAGTAATATCTTCGAGCAACCCGGCATTGTCCGGGTTGTTTTTTATGCGGCGTTGAGATGTGTCTGTTCAGACTGGGCTTTCTGAAGGGCCGAGCGCAGCAGGCAGACGATGCCGGGGACGCAGTTGCCGCACTTGGCCTTGCATTTCCGGGCTGAGTAGATTTCCGCCGGTCGGGATGCTCCGTTGTGGATTGCGATTTCGATGTCCTGGTGGGACAGCGCGTTGCACGAGCAGACGATCATGGAGAAGCAGGCTTCCGTTCACTGGGACCGATGAAGCAAGCCTAGTGCAAATGCAAATGGTTCGCAAATGCATTTTTGATTTTTGGCGACTCAGGAGGAATCCTGGCTGATCCACCGCTGGACGACGGGGCGGATTGCGAAATTGCTCTGGATGCGGACGACGCCAGGGAGGCGGGAGAGCTCTTCCTTGTGGATGCGTTCGTAATCCGCCAGATCGCGTGCGGCGACGTGGAGCAGGTAATCGGCCTCACCCGTCATGAGATAACACTCCCGGACATCGGGGCATTCGCGGATACGGGCTTCGAATCGGCGGAGCGTTTCATCCGTCAGACGCTCAAGGGTGATCTGGACAATGACGGTGGTGAGTTTGTGGGCCGAGCGTTCGTCGATGACGGCTCGGTAGCCCCGGATAACGCCCTGTTCCTCAAGCAGGCGGACGCGTCGGAGGCAGGCCGACGGGGAGAGGCCCACACGCTGTGCCAGCTCGGCATTGCTGAGGCGTCCGTCGTGCTGGAGGATGCGCAGGATGGATTCGGTGATGCGGTCGAAGATCATGATGGAATTATCGGTCTATTTTCGCATTTTCGATCATAGATTTTTTGTTAACTGAAAGATTATGCGGTCGTCCGGCAGGATATTCTGATCAGGAAGGGGATAGTCTCATCTTTCATGATGAGCGCATGTCCTGATCCTCTGTGGCCTTCCTATCGCGCCGGTGCCCGCCTGAGGGTGGACCTCGACGCGATCGCTTCCAATTACCGATATCTTCAGACGCTGGCTTCAGGCGCTTCCTGTGCGGCGGTCGTCAAGGCGGATGCCTATGGGCTGGGAATCGAGCGGGTTGCTCCGGTTCTGGAGAATGCCGGAGCCACGGATTTCTTTGTCGCGCATGTCGATGAGGGCATCAGGCTGCGGTCTGTTGTGTCGGAAAAGGCCCGGATTACGGTGCTGCATGGTCCGCGTCCCGGGGCGTCCGGAGACTGTGTGCGTTATGGTCTGCGGCCTGTCCTGAACAGTCTTGAGCAGATAGCGCTGTGGCGTGACGAGGGCTCGCGGACAGACGTGCTCCCTGAAGCGGTGCTTCAGGTCGATAGCGGGATGTCACGGTTCGGCCTCTCCGGCACCGATCTTGAAATCTTGCAGGCAGATACGGGGCTTATGGAGGGACTGAAGGTCAGTCTTGTCATGAGTCATCTGGCCTGTGCCGATACGCCGGATCATCCGGCCAATCAGGCCCAGAAAGACCGGATGCTGCAGATGTCCGCTCGGCTGCCGCCTGCGCCGCTCAGTCTGTCGGCGTCGTCAGGGATTTTTCTGGGAACGGACTATCATCTGGATGTCGTGCGACCGGGTGCCGCACTGTATGGAATTGCACCCAACCGGACTGGCCCCAATCCGCTGTCGCCGGTGGTTCGGCTTCAGGCCCATGTTCTGCAGATCCGTGAGATCCTGCCGGGTGAGGGGGTTGGCTACGGCCTGACCTATCGGCCTGACCGGCCGCGCCGGATTGCAACGGTGGCTGTTGGATATGCGGATGGCTTTTCCCGGCTTGGGGCCGGACAGGGCTGTGCGTGGTTCGAGGAGATCCGTCTACCGATCCTGGGGCGGGTCTCGATGGATTCCCTGATCGTGGATATTTCAGATGTGCCGGAAGGAAAACTTGGTCCCGATATGATGGTGGATCTGATCGGACCCAGACGCAGTGTCGATGATGTCGCGGAAGCGGCGGGAACGATCGGATACGAGGTCCTGACGTCTCTGGGGCACCGTTTTTATCGGGAATATGTTGGAAATCATGAGAACCCCTCAGAGGGCGATTGACATTCCAGCATGGAAAACAAGATAGACGAAATGAAATCGGACTATGTCATGATGATATCGTCTGTCGCAGCAAATCGGAATTCTCATGTATCTCCGCCGTGATAGAGCTTTGACCGCCATATCCATCATGCTGGATGTCGCTTTTCATGCGGGTCGATCCGGGGTTGTGAGTGGTGCGGATATTGCCAGACGTGGCGACATGCTGCGTCGGGGGATCGAGCCCGTGCTGCAGGCGCTGTCCCGGGCCGGGCTGCTTTCCAGTGTCCGTGGCCCCAAGGGAGGCTATCGCCTCGGGCGGCCACCGCGGACCATTACGCTGAACGAGATTGTCCGGACTGTGACGGAAGATCCGGAAATGCCCGGGGACGGAATTAATCTTCTGAGGACCAAGGTTCTGGAGCCGTTCTGGCAGTCGGTGGATCAGGAGGTTTCGGAAAAGATGGCGTCCGTCACGCTGGAGCATCTGCTGCAGAATGCGGAAGAGGCGGGAATGCAGCGTCCAAGCCGGGCACCGATTTCTTTCTCCATATAACCAGTAAAAAAAGTATTTTGTAAAAACCACGAAATGCGTTTTACAGGGCTGGATATCTTACCATGATGGATCAATGTTTGATCCTGTGTGGTGAATTCCCTGTTCTCGATCTGCTTGCGTTCTGCTGTTCAGGCGCGGGAACAGGGGCGGATTCATGATGGGTCCGGTCTGAAGGTCAGGTCGGGATTCATCAGGAAGGTGAGCGCTGATGAAACGTCCTGTCCGACTTGAACCTGGCCAGAAGCTGGTTCTGACTGCCAACCGCCTTCTGGATGGGCGTACCGTCTGGTGGTGCGCGGACGGGACGTGGAATCTTCACATTGGATGCGCGGCGCTGCTGGATGCGGATGAGGCGGAAGCGTTGCTCTCCCGTGCGTCGGAACAGGCCCAACGTGATGGTGTGGTTGGTGTGTATGATACGGCAGTGCAGGCCGTTGTTCCACCAGAGCCTGTCACGGTTCGTGAAAAGATCCGGGCGCATGGCCCGACAGTTCATCCCGAATTTGCAGTGGAGACCGAACAGTGAGCATTCCTGTCGGCCATTACCAGTATGACCCGATAGACCGGGATTTCCTTCAGGCGCGGATTGCCGAGTTTGAGGGGCAGGTGCAGCGTCGTCTGGACGGAACGCTGAGCGAGGACGAGTTCAAGCCGCTGCGGCTGATGAACGGGCTCTATCTGCAGCTTCATGCCTACATGCTGCGGGTTGCCATTCCCTATGGGATTCTGGACAGTCGGCAGTTGCGGAAGCTGGGGGAGATCGCCCGGCGGTATGATCGCGATTACGGGCATTTCACGACGCGCCAGAACATTCAGTTCAACTGGATCCGGCTGGAGGATACGCCGGCCATCCTGCGGGAACTGGCCGAGGTGGACATGCATGCCATCCAGACCAGCGGGAACTGCATCCGCAATGTGACGGCGGATGAGTATGCGGGAGCTGCGGCGGATGAGCTGGTGGATCCGCGGGTTCATGCGGAGATCCTGCGTCAGTGGTCCACGCTGCATCCCGAGTTCACGTTCCTGCCGCGCAAGTTCAAGATCGCGATTTCGGGCAGCCCGAATGACCGGGTGGCGGCGCGTTTTCATGATATCGGAATTCTGGCGCGTCCGGGTGCGGATGGCGCGCCGGTGTTCCGGATTTTCGTGGGCGGTGGTCTGGGGCGGACGCCGATCATTGGCGAAGAGCTGTTCGACAGCGTGCGGGAAGAGCATCTTCTGGCGACGCTTGAGGCCATTCTGCGCGTCTATAATGCGCGTGGGCGGCGGGACAATATCTACAAGGCGCGGATCAAGATCCTGGTCCAGGCGATCGGGGTCGAGGCCTATCGCGAGGCTGTCGAGGCGGAGCTCGCGCAGATGGATCTGGAGCGGTATCGGCTGACGCCGGAGGCGGTTGCGGCGATCCGGTCGCGGTTTGCCGTGCCACAGCTTGAGGCTCCGGCCGATGCGGACGCTGTTCTGGCGCAGCAGCGGCGGGATGATCCGCTCTTTGACCGCTGGGTGCGAAGCAATACGCATGTTCACCGCGATCCGGGTCATATCATTGCCACCGTTTCGCTGAAGCCGGCGGGCGGGATTCCAGGCGATGCGACGTCGGCGCAGATCGCGCGTCTGGCGGATCTGGCGGATGCGTATTCGTTCGGGGAAATCCGGATTACGCATCTGCAGAACGTGGTTCTGGGGCATGTGCGTAAGGACCGACTGCGGGATCTGTGGCTGGGTCTGTCGGAAGTCGGGCTGGCGGAAGCGAATATCGGTCTGATTGGCGATATCGTGGCGTGCCCGGGGCTGGATTACTGTGCGCTGGCGAATGCGCGGTCCATTCCGATTGCGCAGAAGCTGGGGGCCCGGTTTGCGGATACGGCGCTTCAGGCGGAAATCGGGGCGCTGCGGATTAACATCTCGGGCTGCATCAATGCCTGCGGGCATCATCATGCCGGGCATATCGGGCTTCTGGGCGTGGACAAGCGCGGTGAAGAGTTCTTCCAGTTGACGGTTGGTGGCCGGGCCGAAAATGGCGCGGCGATCGGGACGATTCTGGGCGCGGCTCTGCCGGAAGACGAAACGGTGGATGCGATTGCACGGCTTGTAGACTGCTATCTCGGGCGCCGGGAGAGTGGGGAGACGTTCCTCGATACGCTGACGCGGCTGGGGCATGAGCCTTTCAGGGAGGCGGCATATGAAACTGTTTGAACTCGGCGAGCGGACGGCACAGGTTCATGATGTGCTGGTGACGCTTGCAGAACTGGCAGAGCGGGATGATGCGCGGGCGGTTCTGCTGGAAAGTGCGGATGATCCCGCGCTTCTGAAGCCGTATCTGAACCGGCTGGATCTTGTGGTGCTGCGGTTCCCGGGTTTCAGGGATGGGCGTGGGTTCACGCAGGCGCGGGAGCTTCGGGAATATCTGCGGTTTTCGGGCGAGATCCGCGCGGAAGGGCATATCCTGCCGGACCAGGCGGCGTTTCTGCGTCGCTGTGGGGTGGACAGTGTGGTTCTGCCGAAGGACGGCAATGGTGACCCGGCTTTGTGGGAAAAGCAGCTCCGGCAGTTTCCGGTGGCGTATCAGCGCTCGGTTCTGCCGGAGCGGTCCGTGGGGCCGGGGCTTCGGGTGGAAGAGGTGTCCTAGCGGGCGCCGAACCAGCCGCGGCGCCAGAACCAGAAGAGCGGCAGGACGACCGACAGGACCATGAGGGTCAGGCCGTAGGGGTAGCCGTATTTCCATGACAGTTCGGGCATGTTGTGGAAGTTCATGCCGTAGATGCCGGCGATCAGGGTTGGAAGGATGCCGATTGCGCTGACGACGGTCAGGACCTTCATGCCGTCATTCTGTTCGATGCTGATGAAGCCGAGTGTGGCGTCGAGCAGGAACTGGACCTTGTTGACGGTCTGGGCATCGAAGTCGTTGAGGGAGGCGATGTCGCGTCCTGCGACCTTGATGCGGGTTCTCAGGGCCTGGGGATCCTTTTCGGTCCTGTCGCCGATATAGATCAGGATCCGGTCCAGGCCGAGCAGGCTGTCGCGGGTCATGGAGGCAAGGTCGCCGCCATGGCCGAGGCGCCGCAGGGTTTCGCGCAGCATCTCGCCGGCCCGGGCGGGGTCACGGGGGCGGTCGGTGTTGAAGACCCGTTTGGAGATGGCGTCGAGGTCGCGGCCCAGGCCTTCCAGAATGTCTGCCAGACGGTTGATGACTTCCTCGATGATCTCGACGAGGATTTCGTTGGCGGAGGGCTCGCCTTTGGCGGGGTCGCGTTCGGCCTGACGGCGTCCGACGATGTCAAAGCCATAATAGTCGGCATAACGGACGGTGATGAGGCGCCTGTCGGTCAGGACGAAGCCGATTGGCAGGGAAAACGCCGTGTCTTCGGTGCGTCTGACGAGGGGGGTTGAAAGATAGAGGACCCCACCCTCTTCGTGATGGCGGGACGAGCTTTCGATTTCCTCAAGTTCCTCCCGGCGGGGGATATGGGTGCCAAGGGCCTTTTCAGCACGGTCGATTTCGTCCGCGGTCGGATTGATGAGATCGAGCCAGACCGCTTTGGAAATATCGACATCCGGTCCGATTTCCCGGGCCGGAACGCCAGCGGGGCGAACGAGGAACATCAGGCAGATCCTTGGGACAAATGAAATGGCTGTGAGGCTCTCTCATGTCCTGACTGCCGCGGGATCGCAAGGTCCTGTCCCGGAATTGTTTCAGGAGACGTCGGAAATCAGCGAGGTGGATGGACGGCGCGGGCTGCCCTTGGTATCGCATTGGAGCCCTGAAGTGGAACCGAGTGCGGTATGACGAACACATCTTCTCCCCTGTCCTCTCCTTTGGTCAATTCCCTCCGTTCCGGTCCGGATGACCGGGGGCGGTTCGGGATTTTCGGTGGCCGCTTCGTTGCGGAAACGCTGATGCCGCTGCTGCTTGAGCTGGATGAGGCCTATCGCGCCACGCAGGCCGATCCGGAATTTCGCAAGGAGCTGGATTATTACCTGAAGGATTATGTCGGTCGTCCGAGCCCGCTGTGGTTTGCGCAGCATCTGACGGAAGAGCTTGGGGGGGCGAAGGTCTACTTCAAGCGTGAAGAGCTGAACCATACCGGTTCGCACAAGCTCAACAACGTCATGGGCCAGATTCTTGTTGCCCGACGGATGGGCAAGACGCGGATTGTTGCGGAGACCGGCGCAGGGCAGCACGGTGTGGCAACGGCGACGGTCTGTGCGCTTTTCGGGCTGAAATGCACGATTTACATGGGCGCGACTGATGTCGAGCGTCAGAAGCCCAATGTGTTCCGCATGCATCTGCTGGGCGCGGAAGTGAAGCCGGTGACGGCCGGGGCGGGGACGCTCAAGGATGCGATGAACGAGGCGATGCGCGACTGGGTGGCCAATGTCTCCGACACGTATTTCCTTGTCGGTACGGTCGCGGGGCCTCATCCGTATCCGGAGATGGTTCGTGATTTCCAGTCCGTCATCGGGGTTGAGGTCAAGGAGCAGATTACCCAGGCCGAGGGGCGTCTGCCGGATGTGATCGTGGCGGCCATCGGGGGCGGCTCGAATGCGATGGGGATTTTCCATCCGTTCCTCGATGATGCATCCGTCAGGCTGATCGGTGTCGAGGCGGCGGGGCATGGGCTGGATTCCGGGAAGACGGCGGCGTCCATTTCCCGTGGTCGGCCGGGTGTGCTGCATGGCAACCGGACGTATCTGCTTCAGGACAAGCACGGACAGATCGAGGAGGCTCATTCGATCAGTGCGGGGCTGGATTACCCAGGGATCGGGCCGGAGCATTCCTGGCTGAATGATATCGGGCGGGCCGAATATGTCGGGGTGACGGATGAGGAGGCGCTTGAGGCGTTCCAGGTCTGCACGCGGTCGGAGGGCATCATTCCGGCGCTCGAATGTGCGCATGGGCTGGCGCATGTCATGAAGATTGCGCCCGCGATGGCGAAGGACCAGATCATTGTCCTGAATGTCTCCGGTCGTGGGGACAAGGATATCTTTACTGTGGCGCATCATCTGGGAGTGAAGCTGTGAGCCGTATCCAGACACGTTTTGCCGCCCTGAAGAAGGAAGGGCGTGGCGCCCTGATTCCGTATCTTCAGGCCTGTGACCCGGATTATGATACTTCGCTGGAACTGCTACGGGCGATGCCGGCGGCGGGGGCGGATCTGATCGAGATCGGGGTGCCGTTTTCCGATCCGTCCGCGGATGGGCCAACGATTCAGGCGGCAGCACTTCGTGGGCTGAAGGCCGGGGCGACGTTGGGGCGTGTGCTGGAGATGGTCCGGGCGTTCCGTGAGACCGACAATGAAACGCCGATCGTGCTGATGGGGTATCTGAACCCGATCGACAGCTATGGTCCGGCCGAGTTCTGCTTTGATGCGGCTCAGGCGGGTGTGGACGGGATCATCGTCGTCGACATGCCGACCGAGGAAGCGGATCTGCTGGATGCGCATGCGCGGGAAGCGGGCCTCGATATCATCTCGCTGGTGGCGCCGACGACGTCGAACTCCCGTCTGTTCCACGTCCTGCGGGACGCAAGCGGGTTCGTCTATTATGTGAGCATTACCGGGATTACCGGGACGAACAGTGCGAGTGCGGCGGATCTGGAGAAGGCGCTCCCGCGGATCCGGGAGGCGACCAGCCTGCCGGTGGCCATCGGGTTCGGGATTTCCACGCCGGAGCAGGCGCGGACGGCGTCGCGGATCGGGGATGCGGCTGTTGTGGCTTCGGCTTTGATCAAAACCATGGCCGGCACGCTTGAGGATGGCCGGGCGACGGAGCGGACCGTCCCGTCCGTTCTGAAGCAGCTTGAAGGTCTGGCGGCGGCCGTCCGGGCCTGATTTCTGATGTCCCGGCAGGCTGGTGCCTGCCGGGACAGGGTACTCAGACGCCGTTGCTGCGCAGGGACAGTCCGAAGAGGACGGTTGCGACGCCGGCCATCAGCAGTTCCACGGCGATGAACATGCCGATCAGCCACAGGCCGGACCAGGGCAGTGTCATGTAGAGCATGATGCCGATGATCAGCGTGACAAGTCCGCTGATGGCGAGAGCGAGCCAGCTTCTGTTGTTGCGGTGGCCGCCAGCCCAGAAGGTGCGGGCGAGACCTGCGAAGATCAGGCAACCTGCGAGGATGGCGGTCAGGAAGATCGAGCCGGTTGCGGGCTCTTCGATCAGGAGCAGTCCGCCGAAAATATAGAGGCCGCCGATCAGTCCGGAAAGCCACTGGTTCGGGACGGGCAGGCCGCGATGGGCGAAGCTCTGCATGACCTGGGCGACGCCGCCGATGATCATCAGGACGCCGAGGATGACCATGCTGGTCAGGGTGGTGGCGACTGTATCCAGGGCGGCCAGGATGCCGAGAATGATCAGGAAAGCTCCGAAACCGATGAACCAGCCGGGCTTGAGGCCTTGTGGGCTGGGGAAGCGGATGGTGTTGAAACTGTCGGACATGGTCTTCTCCGTTCAGGAACGTGGTCTGTCGGGCTGGCTCTTTTCGGGAAAGGGGCCGGATCCCGGACATGACGTCCGCTGTGATGGGTCGTGTTGGGGAAGATGGCATGATTTGTGATGCAGGCGGGAGAGATAAGACGGGCCCGCTGATGGTTGGGCTGGCATATTTGGCCTCCGGGCGTTAAAACGCGCCAGAGAATGCAGCCCTTCGCCGGGCTTTAACCCCCCATTCCGTCCTTTGTCCTGAAGGCGGGCAGAAAGTAACGAGACGACATGAGCTGGATGACCGACTACGTCCGACCCAAGCTGCGTGGCCTGCTTCAGCGGGACGTGCCGGACAATCTGTGGACCAACTGCGAATCCTGCGGGCAGATGATGCTCACCAAGGAGCTGGAGCGGTCCGAGAAGGTCTGTCCGCATTGCGGGCACCACATGCGGGCTACGGCGAAGGAGCGTCTGGGCTGGACGTTCGACGGGGGGGAATACACCACCATCGAGTTGCCGAAGATGCCGGTCGATCCGCTGGGGTTCAAGGATTCCAAGCGTTATACGGATCGTCTGAAGGATGCGCGGAACAAGTCGCATCTTGATGAGGCACTGGTCGTTGCTCATGGCATGATCAAGGGACAGAAGGCCGTGGTTGCCGTCATGGCGCCCGAGTTCCTGCTGGGGACGATGGGCGCTGCGCTGGGCGAGGCTTTCGTGGCCGCCTGCCGTCTGGCTGTTCTGCAGAAGGCGCCGCTGGTGGTTTATACGGCTTCGGGTGGGGCGCGGATGCAGGAAGGCGTTGTCAGCCTGATGCAGATGCCGCGGACGACGATCGGTGTGCAGATGCTCCAGGAAGCGGGTCTGCCTTATGTTGTCGTGTTCACGAACCCGACGACGGGCGGTGTCTCGGCGTCCTTTGCGATGCTGGGTGATGTGCATATCGCCGAGCCCAATGCGCTGATCGCATTCGCGGGGCCGCGCGTCATTCAGGATACCGTCCGTGAGAAGCTGCCGGAAGGCTTTCAGCGTTCGGAGTATCTGCGTGAGCACGGCATGGTCGATATCGTGGCCAAGCGCTCCGAGCTTCCGGAACTTCTGGGGCGGATTCTGGGCATCATGATGCGCCAGAAAACCGTTTCCGACGCGGCAGCCTGATGACTGCGGAGCGTGGGGCGCCGGTTCGGTTGTCCGGCGAATATCAGGGACGGCCGGGTGCCGTTCTTGCGCGGTTGCAGGAGCTTTATCCGGCGCTGATTGATCTTTCGCTGGGGCGGCTTGAGGCGCTTCTGGCGAAGCTGGGCAATCCCGAGCGTCATCTGCCGCCAGTCATTCATGTGGCCGGGACGAACGGCAAGGGTAGCACCTGCGCCAATCTGCGGGCGATTGCCGAGGCGGGTGGTCTGCGCGTTCATGTCATGAGCAGCCCGCATCTGGTGAGCGTGACCGAGCGCTTCCGGCTGGCGGGGCGGCTTGTGGATGAGGATGTTCTGGTTGCTGCGCTCGAAAAGGTCGAGCAGGTAAATGCGGGTGCTCCGATTACGGTTTTCGAAGTTCTGACGGCGGCGGGTTTTTTGCTTTTTTCGCAGGTTCCTGCGGATCTGGTCGTTCTGGAAGTCGGGCTTGGGGGGCGGCTGGATGCGACCAATGTCGTGCCGAAGCCTGCGGCCTGCGTGATTACGCCGGTCAGTCTGGATCATGAGGCGTTTCTGGGCAGTACGGTTGCGGCCATTGCCGGGGAGAAGGCCGGGATCATCAAGGAGGGTGTACCGGTTGTTTCGGCGGCCCAGATACCGGAGGCGCTGGATGTCATTCGTCGCCGGGCCTCAGAGCTGAATGCGCCGCTTCGGGTGATCGGGCAGGATGTTGTCTTTACCGAGCGCGCCGATGGTCTGGAATATCGCGATGCGGATGGCGTGCTCTCACTGCCTCTGCCCGCTCTGAAAGGGCAGCATCAGGCCGGGAATGCGGCGCTGGCTGTGGCGGCATTACGGGTTTCGGGGCTGGGTCTGCCGGTTTCGGCTTATCAGGGTATTTCCAGGACTTTCTGGCCTGCGCGGTTGCAGAAACTGGATGGTACGCTGGCGCAGATGCTTCCTGCCGGATGGGAACTCTATCTGGATGGTGGTCACAATCCGGATGCCGGGCAGGTGCTGGGAACGGTTCTGGATGGCTGGAAAGACCGGCCTGTCCATGTGATTGCCGGTGTGAAGCAGACCAAGGATGCGTCAGGGTTTCTCAAGCCGATTGTTGAGCGGGCGGCTTCGGTTCAGGCGGTGGCGGAGCCGGGGCAGCATCTGGCGATGCCGGTCGAAGAGATCATTGCAGCTTCGGGGGGGCGGGCGATTGCTGGTCCGACTGTCAGGGAAGCTCTGGAGCGTCTGGTCGCTGAAGGGGGGGCGCCTGCACGCGTGTTGATCTGTGGCAGTCTTTATCTGGCGGGTGTGGTTCTGGCCGAGGATGGCTGGGTCGCGAGGTAATCCGTTTCTGGTCGCGATGCAGGATGGTAGAAGGGCAGCGTGAACATGATCGAATCGCATTCCTCTCCGACCGTTTCTGATGCTTCCTCGAACGATGGAGATCTGGGTGTCCTGCTGAGGCGCAGCCCGCCGTCCAGCACGGCCGCCGAGCAGGCGCTTCTGGGCGCCATTCTGACCAACAACAAGGCGTATGAGCGGGTTTCGGACTTTCTGGAACCGGCTCATTTTTCCGATCCGCTCAATGGACGGATCTACGAGGCCATTGCCCGGCGGATCGAGCGCGGGCAGTTGGCCGATCCCGTGACCATGCGGGCGGAGTTCGAGCATACCGGTGTTCTGGATGCTGCGGGCGGCCCGGCCTATCTGGCCAAGCTGCTGACGGCGATGGTGGGTATCGTCAATGCGGGTGATTATGGGCGGGTGATCCATGATGCCTGGGTGCGCCGGCAGCTGATCGATATTGGTGAAACTGTCGTTAACAATGCCTTTGGAGCGCGGCCTGATCTGGATGGTTCCGATCAGATTGCGGCGTCTGAAGAAGCATTGTTCAAGCTGGCGACGGAGCGGGGCCAGGAAGGCGGGTTCGTCTCGTTTACCAAAGCCCTGACGGAAGCGGTCAGTGTTGCGACCAAGGCCTATCAGCGGACCGGAGACGTGGTCGGTCTGACGTCGGGTTTGCGGGACTTCGACAAGCGGACGGGTGGTTTGCATCCTTCCGACCTGATTATCCTTGCCGGCCGTCCTGCCATGGGCAAGACGGCGCTCGCGACCAAGATCGCGTTCTCTGCAGCGCGCTCGATCCTGCGGGATGCCGAGGACAGCGGCGAGAAGCCAAAGGGATCGGTTGCGATTTTCTCGCTGGAAATGTCATCCGAGCAGCTGGCGACCCGTATTCTTTCGGGTGAGGCCGAAGTTTCGGGTGAGAAGATCCGTCGTGGTGATATCGGGCAGAAGGAATTTGACCGGTTTGTCCGGGTTGCCCGCGAGCTGCAGCGACTGCCGCTCTATATCGACGATACGCCGGCGATTTCCCTGTCTGCCATGCGGACGCGGTGCCGCCGCCTGGCGCGGACGCAGGGGCTGAGCCTGGTGGTGGTGGATTATCTGCAGCTGATGCGGCCGGCCATCGGGACGAAGCCTGACAGTCGTGTTCTGGAAATTTCGATGATTACGCAGGGGCTCAAGGCGATTGCGAAAGAGCTTTCCGTGCCCGTGATTGCATTGTCCCAGCTCTCGCGTCAGGTGGAATCGCGTGAGGATAAGCGGCCGATGCTGTCGGATCTGCGCGAATCGGGTTCGATCGAGCAGGATGCGGATGCGGTCATGTTCGTTTATCGCGACGAATATTACCTGCAGCAGCGTCAGCCCAAGGACAGTGCCTACGACAGCAATGACAAGTTCCAGGCTGCTACAGAAGAGTGGCAGCGCAAGATGGCTCTCGTGCACAACAAAGCAGAGTTGATTCTTGAGAAGCAGCGGCATGGCCCTACCGGAATGATCCAGCTGTATTTCGAAGGGGAATATACCCGGTTCGGAGATCTGGACGTTATTCACGAGTAGCTCTGCGGACAGGGCGAGTACTTTGAATGATGCGGATATCCCTCCGGCGATCCTGTCTGAGGGATAGAGCTGCCCAGCGGTTCTGATCGTGAAAAATCGTCGGGATTTTTTTCGGAAAAGCGTCCGCGTGGGCGGGTATGGAATGTCTCGATAATTGAATCAGTACTTCAAAAGTACAGATTTCATTAAAATATACAGTCAGAAAAAAGCTGTAATATGAAACTCTTCAGCGTGATTTCTCTGTGAAACGCGGTTGAAGGTGCCTATCCGCCGTGCCGAATTGTGGCTGCAATGCGAAAAACTGGCGACAGCCAAAATCTGTCTTAATGGCTTAAAGCCATATTTGTTCCTTGACCCAATGGCACAGTGCCATTAATTTATCGTTAATCGGTGGTTGCCATGGGGGCGATCAACGGGAAAGGAAGGGAACCGGTCAATGAATTCAGGCACTCTGATGACCGGGGATGTTTCTGATTTGTTCATTCCATCGATGAGGCGAGCTTATCGTGTCGTATCGAATGGGGGGCGCCTGAATGCGTACGGAAACCAGTGAAACAGTCACTAATGGATCTCCTCATCTGGTCTCTTGGGCGGATCAGGTGTGTCGGAAGATGTGTTTCTGTCCGTGTTCGGAGCCATGTCTTGCCGCTGGAGCACCAGTTCTGGGTGCAGGGCAGCCAGCCGCAGGGCCAGTTCTTCGTCGGTACGACCGTTCAGGACGCCTTTCAGAAGAAAATCTGTCGAGACGCGCAGGCGGTTCGACAGGGCCGCAATGAGGAAGACGCTGGGCGCGCGGTCACCGCGTTCGATCTTGTTGAGGGTCGAAGCGTCAACGCCTAGCAGGCGGGCGCATTCGCTCTGATTGGGCATGACGAGTTCACGAGCCCAGGAAATGCGAGTTCCGATGGCTCGTTGGAGTGCAGTCAGAGAGTCCGGGCGCTTGTGTTTGGCCATGAGGCCTTTTTAGCAATGGCTTTATGCCAAATCCAGAAGAAGTTTTTTTTATCACACACTATGGCATTTTGCCAAAGTTGGTAACAGTTCTGTACTGGTGAAGGATGTTGAGATGAGGCAGGTCAAGTCAGGTTCCGCACCCCGGCGGGTGTCCGCAAGTGCTCTCGCCGCCATGCTGGCGTCCGATGGTTGGCTACCTGAGCAGGGAAGTGCACGCAAGGGGCGGGGACGTTCTGCGAGGAAAACATCTGAGGCGTCGGCTTCACGTGTGCGGACGGTGACGGACCGGGAGACGGCCGAGGCATTGCCGGCGGGTCATCCTGTAAGCTGGAATGCGCTGTGGGGTGCGGATCTGGTGCCGGTCTTTCCGGGATTGCAGCCGATGGGTGGCCGTGAAGCCGGATTGGAGATCAATTGATGTTCGAGATGGTGCGGGAAATACCGGTTGTTGCTGCGGGACTGTCTGATGGTGTGGTCAGGCCGACTGGGGAGCGGTACCGCCATTCGGAGATCCGTGAGGTTGGAAATACGTTCCGGGTCGTAAATGCGGTGCAGTCCATGTATGACGCCGGCGATATCGGGGACGATGAACTGGCTGCTGCGGATCGCTGGTATCGCGAATATGTCTTTGCCTCTCTGGGTGTGGTGGAAAATTCGCCTTCTGATGGTCGTGTCAGGGAGCGGGGAGACATTCACACCTGGATGATGGGCCGCGGACAGTGTTCTGCGCGGATTACGCAGATTCGGGACATGCTGGGGCTGTGTGCGCATGTTCGTCTCGAGATGCTCCTGGCGCGGGAGATGTCGTTTTCGGCCATGGCGCGGCATCTCTATCCGGCTCTGTCGGAAGGACGTGCGCGGATGAAGGTGTCGGCTCAGTGCGCGCTGCTTCTGGAGCAGCTGGCGCATGTTTATGAAACGCTGTCCAAAAAGAAAAACAGGAAAAAATCTTGTTAACGATAAATTATCGCTTGCTATTTGAACGCGGTTTTGATATAAAAAACGCATACTGAAGAATTACGACATGAAAATCTGAAGCCGGCCTCTCGCGAGAGGCCGGCTTTTATTTTGGAAGTTTCCTGATTTATGGAAAAGTGTGAAATTTCTTCTGGTAGCGTTGTGTTGTCTGGCAGGCAGACATTCATTGTTCTTCAGAAAAATGCAGGTTCATTTGCCGGGTGTCCCCTCGTTTATGAAGGCGAGCCGGTTCATCGGGCGGATGTTGTTCTGGAATGGTACGAACTGGTGGATGCAGGCCTTTCCCGCCTGGATGTCCGGTGCAGGTCCATTCCCTGTCAGCGGTCGGTTCTTTCCGCCCGGGTGATTGGACGGATCGCGCCGGAAACCCTCTCCCGTGTGGCGGTACGGGCCGGGCGTGAACAGACGCAGCGCAATGTGGAAACCTTGGCGCGAAAGGGGGCGGGTCCGAGGGATCGGCCACGGCACAGGCCGGTTCGGGCTGTCTGGCTCGAGGGTGGCATGATGATGAGCCGCAGGGAGGCTTCGCTGAGAGCCGTCTGACGGTTGGTTCTCAGGGCGATCTGGGGAAAAAGGTTGAAGCAGATGGATGAAGACGTATCTGGTAAATGTTCTTTGCGACGGGAACAGTCTTGGGAACGGAAGAAAAGATTTCTCGAACATCTGTCTGTGAGTGGAAATATTTCTGAAGCCGGGCGTGTCGCTGAGGTCCGGCGCAGTACGTTATATCTCTGGAAAGATACGGATAAGGAATTTTCTTCCCGGTGGGAGGAGGCTCTGGAAGAGGCTGCGGATGCTCTTGAAGCGGAAGCGCGTCGACGCGCCGTGGAAGGATATGACGAGCCTATTACCTATGCGGGGCGAGTTGTCTGCGATCCGGATACGGGCAATCCCATTGTTCGCAAACGCTATAGCGACGGATTGATGGCGTTTCTGCTTCGTGCGCATCGCCCATCCCGTTTCAGGGCGGGTATGGAGTCCGAGGGACGTTCGGGGACGATTTCGATCAATATCAGTAGTGATGACAGCGCCCTTTAGGCTGAATGATTCGCAGCGTGAGGCGGTGCGGCTGCTTGGTGGGCCGGCAAGACATATTCTTCTGAGAGGCGGGTCGCGGTCGGGGAAGACCTTTGTTCTGGTTCGGGCCGTTGTGATCAGGGCGCTGAAGGCTCCGGACAGTCGGCATGGCATTTTTCGCCATCGACTGACTGCGCTGAAGGCGTCTGTTCTGCGGGATACGTTTCCGAAGGTCATGCGGATGTGTTTTCCGCAGGTCGGATGGAAGCTGGACCGGCAGGACTGTGTCGTGACGTTCCCGAATGGATCGACGATCTTTTTCGGGGGGCTGGATGACGAGCAGCGGACCGAGAAGATCCTCGGTCTGGAATTTGCGACGGTTTATCTGAACGAGGCCAGCCAGATCAGTTATGGTGCGCGGAACATGCTTCTGACGCGTCTGGCGCAGAAGACGGGTCTTGCGGTCAAGGAATATATCGATGCCAACCCGCCGAGCATGGGGCACTGGCTCTATGCGCTTTTCGAAAGCGGGATCGAGCCCAAATCGGGGGAACCGGTCGGGGACAGGTCGCTTTATGCGACGATGATCCTCAATCCGCAGGCCAACCGGGATAATCTGAGCGAGGATTATCTCGCCAGCCTTGAAGCGCTCCCTGAGCGGGAAAAGCGGCGGTTTCTGTATGGTGAATATCAATCGGTTGTTGAAGGCGCGCTGTGGCGGCTGGAGATGTTCCGGCGCGAGGCGGCGATTACGTCGCAGAGCCGGGCGGATGTGGCGGCTCGGATGCGGCGTATTCTGGTGTCTGTTGATCCTTCGGGGGCGGCGGGACCGGAAGATTACAGGTCCGACGAGATCGGAATTGTGGTCTGTGGCGTTGATGCGGCTGGTGTGGGGCATGTTCTGGAAGATCTGTCTGCCAGGGATAGCCCGGCGGGTTGGGCTGCCAGGGCCTTGCGGGCATTTGATGAATGGGGTGCTGAACGCATTGTTGCGGAGCGGAACTTCGGCGGGGCTCTGGTAGAGGGCACGATCCGGAGTGTGCGGGCGCATGCCTCGGTCAAGCTGGTGACGGCGGCGCGGGGCAAGGCGGCGCGCGCAGAGCCGGTTGCAGCGCTCTATGAGGTTGGCAGGGTTGTTCATCATGGCCGCTTTACGGCTCTGGAGGATCAGCTCTGTCATTTCTCGGTCAGCGGGTATCGCGGGCCACGGTCTCCGGATCGGGCGGATGCGATGGTCTGGGGGCTGAGTGAACTGATGCTGGCCGGAAGTGGCGGCATGACGGGCTGGGGTCCGTCTGGATTTTCGCTGGCGCGTTGAACCGACCGTTCGGGTCGGGATCGCGGCCTGAAACAATGGAGAACACATGGACTGGTTGTCCCTGCAACAGCGTTACGCTGTTCCCGCGGGTGCGTCCGCGCGGACGGCGCGGCTGCTGGCGCTCAAGCGTGTTCTGGACGGGACGCAGTATGATGCGCTGCCGCATCCGTTCTCGATGGAGAAGTCGGGGGCGGGGGAATACATCCCGCTGTCGAGCCGGCGTCCTTCGGTGCGGACAAATCTGTGTCGGACGGTGGTGGATGAGTCGGTTTCGCTGCTGTTCGGGGATACGCACTGGCCGGGTCTGGTGACGGATGATGCGCGGGTGGCGCATGCCCTGAGCGCGTTCGCGTCGCAGACCCGGCTGGCGTCACTTCTTATGGAAGCGGCGCGACTGGGTTCGGTGGGGTCGGTTGCGATCCTGTTCGAGGTCTCGGCCGGGGTTCCGAAACTCTCAGTTCTGGAGACGGCGTATCTGACGCCGTTCTGGGATGATGCGACGGGGGTACTGCTTCGGGTCGAGGAGCGGTTTCTGGTCCGGGGGCGGGATCTGGCGGCGCAGGGCTATCCGATTGCGGATGAGCTTCTGGGGGCGCAGTTCTGGTGGCAGCGGATCTGGACGCCGCTGGATTGTGCGGTGTCCGTGCCCTGGCTGGTGGGAATGGATGGCGGGGTTCGGGACGAGAGCCGCTCCGTCCGGCATGGGCTGGGGTTCGTGCCCATCGTGTGGATACGCAATCTGGGTGGGCCTTGTGGGCGTGATCCGGAAGGTGAGTGCACGTTCGAGCGGGCCATCGATACGGTGATCGAGGCGGATTATCTGCTGTCACAGGCAGGTCGGGGGCTGAAATACGGGTCTGATCCGACGCTGGTGCTGAAGACGGGTGGCTTTTCCGACGGTGTGGCGCATCAGGGTGGGGCGGCTTCGGCGCTGACGCTGCCGCCGGAAGGTGATGCCAAGCTTCTGGAAATCAACGGGAATGCGGCAGGGGCGGTGCTCGATCATTATCGGGAGCTGCGTCTGGTGGTACTTGAGCAGCTGCATGGCAACCGGGCGCATGGCGACCGGGTTGGTGGTGCGCAGTCGGGCAAGGCCATGGAGATGATGTGTCAGCCGCTGATCTGGCTGGTGGATCGTCTGCGGCATTCTTACGGAGAGGGAGCACTGCTCTCGATTTACCGGATGGCGTGCCGGTTTTCCTGTGTTCTGGAAAACGGGCTGCGGATCGGGGGAACGCTGGTCAAGGACCTGCCGTACTGCCGCATGAGCCTGCGGTGGCCGGCATGGTTTCCGTCTACCGATCCAGAGCTGCTGTCGTTGACGCAGGGTCTGGTGACGGCGGTTTCCAATGGAATTCTGAGCCGCGAGACGGCGGTTCGGATGTTTGCGATGGCATCGGGAAATTCTGATCCGAATACGGAATGGAAAATGCTGGAGCAGTGGTGTGCTTCTGAACAAGCATGAGTGTTGACGGGGGAATGATGTCCGGAACTGATGACACCATTGAGGATGTGGAGGCTCTGCGTCGGGCGCTGAATGAAGCGCGGAGCGAGGTTGAGGCGGTTCGTCAGGAAATGACGGATGTTGTGATGCGGCAGGAGACGCTTCAGCGCAGTCATGAGGAAGCGCTGGCCCGGGTGCGGCAGGACAGTGACCGGGAAGTCATTGTGGCGGCGCTTCGGGCAGAGGCGATCCGCAATGGTGCGCATAATCCTGATGATGTCGTGCGGCTGATTGATCTGGAAGGGATCAATCGGGGCGATGATGGCTCCGTGGTTGGTGTGGCCGAGGCTTTGCAGCAGGCGCGTCAGGAGCGGGCCTATCTGTTCGGCGAGGTGCTGCGGCCCGGATATTCGAGCGGAACCACCGTCGGGCAGGTAGCGCCACGCCCGGGCGGGATCGAACCGTTCAATGCGCGCGCCGTCAGCGAGGCGGATTATGAAGCGCGCAAATGGCAGTTTCTGGCCCAGGGCTGAAGGCCCGGGACGATATTTGACCGGGCCTGATGGCAGGCCGGGTTCAGAAAACACATTTACGGAAAAAACACATGAGCATTGATAATTTTCCTGTTCAGCTTCAGGCCGCCATTCAGCAGGGTTTTCTGGCCCGCGAATTCGAGAATGGTCTGAAATCCCGACTGGGTTTCCGGCAGGTTGCCGATCGTGAAGTGTTCCCGAATGCCATCGGTGAGACGCTGACGAAAACCCGCAAAAGCCTCAAGGCTCCGGTGACGACGCCGCTGAACCCGACGGGCAATACGAATTTCGATAATGGTCTGAGCCCCTCCGGCTGGTCGATCGAGCAGTATACGCTGTCCATCAACCAGTATGGCGATACGATCGACCTGAACATGGTCACGAGTGGCGTGGGGATTGCGTCGCAGTTCCTGGCCAATGCCAACACCAATGGTGTGCAGGCCATGCAGTCTCTGGACCGTCTGGCACGCAATACGCTGTTTGGAGGTGCGCAGAATGGTGTGGGTGGCTATCTGGGCGGCAATACGCGTGTGACGGCAACGCTGGGCAGTGCTGGCGACACCATTGCTGTGGACGATATTCGCGGTTTCCAGTCCGTGATCGTGAATGGTCAGGTGACGCCGATCAGCGCGACCAATGGTATGACCGTGACGGTGGGCGGGGATGTTTACACCCTTGTCAGTGTGACGGCGGATGCGACGAATGTGTCCACAGCGCCGGGCGGTGTTTCGGGTCAGATGACGTTCTCGGCGTCCGTATCGGTTGCGGATGGGACGGAAGGTCAGGCGGTTGTGGCCTCCACGGCGCCGCTGGTGATCCGTCCGAACGGGCGTCTGACAACGGCGGCACTGCAGACGGCAAGCTCGAGTGGTCTGGCGGATACGCTGGGCATCCAACAGGTTCTGGCCGGTGTGGCGACGCTGCGGCGTAACAACGTGCCGATGATCAATGGTGCATATCACTGTTACCTGGATGATCTGCAGCTTCTTTCGCTGTTTCGCGATCCGGATTTCAAGCATCTGTACCGTGGTGCTTATGGTTCGGAAGAGTATCGTTCCGGTCAGGTGATAGAGCTTCTGGGTGTGCGGTTCATCCCGACGACGGAAGCGCCGCAGCAGGCGTCTCTGGGTTCCGGTTCCATTCATCGTGCGCTGCTGCTGGGGCAGGGTGCGCTGATTGAGGGTGACTGCGCGCTGACGGGTCATTCCGATATTCCGGATTCCGAGCGTGCGCTGATCGAGATGGTGGACAGTGTGGCGATGGTCACGCGTGAGCCGCTGGATCGTTTGCGCCAGATCATTGCGCAGTCCTGGTACTGGATTGGCGGTTTTGCGCTGCCGACGGACGTGACGGCCGACATGACCGTTATTCCGACAGCCACGAACAGCTATCTCAAGCGTGGTGTCGTGATCGAGAGCCTTGGCACGGATGCGCTTGGTCTGACGTTCTGAGGTTTTCCGGCCCCTGTCTGTAGGGCGGGGGCCTCTCTTGCGGGGAGAATGACATGTCCGGAACGGTTGGTTTATCGACGGATATTCTCTCGGAAGGAGAGAAAATGGATATCCGTCGGTTCTGTGGTTATCCCGCGATCGGGGCGCGGGAAGGTAATCAGGAATCCTGGCGTTTCTTTCAGGTGGAAGGGGCACTGGAATGGCGGATGAACTGTCTGTCCGGGGCTGAGCTTCAGCAGATCCGGCTTTATCTGTCGCAGCTTTATCCGCTGGAAAACGCGATTACGGCGGCGTCAGACAATCTGGATACGGCGCGGGCTGCGGGCTGGTACCACAATGGCCGGGAAGTGCAGGACCGGGTGATGCTGTTCACGCTGTGGCGGCGGCGTCTGTGTGCGTTTCTGGGCGTGACGGGTGGTCTGGAATTGCAGGACGGCCGGGCGATCGTGGTTTGAGGAGGGCTGTGTGCAGCAGGCAATGATCGCGGCCAGGCTCTCCAGAGGGTATGCGAAGGCGGCGGCCGTTCTGGGGGCTTTGGGGGAACAATATCGTCCTTCGGGCGGTCTGTCGCCGATGGAAACCCTTTATGCGCAGCCTATGCTGGCTTTTGACGTCGATGCCGGCTTTTCGTTTGCACGGCCGATCGGGTGGGGGATTCCGACGGAATATGTCCTGACGGATCGGCGGGATGATACGCAGGTTGCCGATATTCTTGTAGCAAACGGGCGGACCTATTTTGTCGCGTCCGTGGAGCCTCTGCGGCCGCCTTTATGTGTGGTGTGCAGCCGGACCGTGACAGTCAGCGGGGTTACGGGAACGGTGGAGACGCTGGTCTCGGATTGTCCGGCGGCCGTTATCATGCGGGCGAAAGGGGAGTCTTCGGGCAGTGGGATTCCGGGCGCGACGCGTCCGGGACAGTCCGTGATGTATCTTCCGCTTCTGCCCGGGGTGGTGCTGACGCCTTATATGACGGTCACGACTGATCTGGGCACAACTTATACGGTTAATGCGGTGGAAACTTCCGGGTTCGGGATCCGGTGTACCATGTCGCTTCAGCAGGTCTGAGGGAGGATAAGAATGACGGATGCCTCCAGGGTCGGGCTGGCGTTGGCCTATAACTGTGCGCAGGTCCTTTATCCGGAGGGTCTTTCGGGAGCTTCGGTGACGGGACGGCAGGTGGTGCTGCGGCGGGGGTGGCTGTTGCCGAGCGATCTTTTTGCGGCGCAGAATATCCGCAACAACATCGATTTCGTCACGGTCACCATGGCGCCCCGGAAAATGCCGGAATGGGCGGAACCTCTGGGGCGGCCCTGGCGGGTGCAGCAGAAGGTTGAGTCTACGGTTGGGGTTGTCGTTGCGGATGGGACGGTTGAAATCGTCTTTTCCGGGACATTCACGCCTGCGGGTGTGGTGGCGGTCTGGCTGGATGACATGCCGCATGGAGGTGCGCCTTCTGCGGCTTATGCGGTGACGGCGCAGGATACGCCAGCGACGGTTGCGGCGGCTCTGGCGGCGGCGTTGACGGATGGTGTGGCGAGCGGGGTGACGGTCCGTGTGCCGGGTCGGGTTCTGAACGGTCATGCTGGTGGGTATGGGCAGTCGGTTCGGGTGACGCGGCGGCAGGCGCAGCTTTATCGGGTTTCGATCTGGACTGCGGATGCGACGGCGCGGGAGACGCTGGCGTCCGTTCTGGATACGGCGCTGGCGGAGCAGAGCTGGATCAGCACTTTGGATGGGCGGGAGGCTCAGCTCCGGTTCCAGAGCGTGGACGATGTCGACACGATGCAGAACGAGGCGCTGTATCGGCGGGATTATTTCTATGAGCTGGTTTTTGACACCCTTCAGGTGCAGTGGGCTTCCGAAATGCTGTGCGGCATCGGGAACCTCTCTGGAGAGGGCGGGGCAGCGATGTCTTTCGGGGAGCTGGCTCCCGGGGGAGCGAACCAGACGGTAACGGCGGCTCTGGACGCCATGCAGGCGGTGGTGGCGGCACAAGCTGCTGCTACGGCCTATCCGGGGCTGGGGGTTGATCAGTTCGGGACAGTGGTCGCTGCTGCCTGACGCAGAAGCTGAATCAAAGCGCTGAAATTTCATCAGGAAAGCGGGTGGCTTCTGTCGGAAGCGCCCGCTTTCTGCATTTTGGAGAGCGATCCGGGGATGTCTCTGGTCTATCAGGCGGGAACGCTGAATACCACGGCACTGACCGTGCCAAATCTTTATGTGCAGATCGCCCAGCCGCAGACGCTGGCCCTGGCGGGAGCATCGTCTTCGCAGTTGGGCATTGTGGGCACTGCGGGCTGGGGTCCTGTGGGGATGCCACTGCCGATCGGGGGCATGAGCGACTATGTCGCGGCGTTCGGCGCCAAGCAGAACAAAACGACAGATGCAGGTCTGGCGGTCAATATCGCCGTGATGCAGGAAGCATCGTCTTTTGTTGTCGTCCGGGTGACGGACGGGACGGATGTGGCGGCATCCGGCACGCTGGATGGCGTGACGATCCAGGCTGTTCATACGGGTAGCGTGGGTAATGGTATCGTGGCGGCCGTGACGGCTACGGGTTCTGGATATGCGCTTGCGGTCACGCATGCGGATCTGGGGGCGGCGACCTATGCGGGGGCGGACTGGTCTGCCATTGCAGCGGCAGTGGCGCAGGATCTGAATGCGCTGGTGAAGGTTGTGCTTCCGGAGACGGTTCCGGCTGTGGCAGCAGCGAGTGTGACGCTTTCGGGCGGTACGGATGGTGGTGTGCCGACGACGGCTCAGTTCATCGGGCAGGACAGTACGGTGCGGACCGGTATGTATGCGCTGCGCGGGCAGGGCTGTGCGGTGGCGCTGCTGCATGGTGTCACGGACAGCACGTCCTATACGGCGCAGGCGGCTTTCGGGACGTCCGAAGGGGTCTATATGATCGCTGTCGGGCTGGCTTCCGATACGGTGACGAATGCGATTGCAGTCAAGGCTGCGAGTGGGCTGGATGCGGCGTCGGTCAAGCTGATGTTCGGTGACTGGCTGTGGTGGAATGATGATACCAACGGCATGATGCTGGTCAGCCCGCAGGCATTTGCAGGGGGCAGGCTGGCCGCTCTTTCGCCGGAGCAGTCCAGTCTGAACAAGGCGCTGTCGGGGATCGTGGGGAGCCAGAAGGCGGGTCTGACGGGCAGCAGTGCGACCTATTCCACGGCTGAACTGTCAGTGCTGTTTACGGCCGGGATTGATGTGATCTGCAATCCGGCGCCGGGTGGCACTTACTGGGCGGTGCGCTGTGGGCATAATTCGTCCAGCAAGAGCACCATGAATGGCGACAATTATACGCGCCTGACGAACTATATTGCGTCTTCGCTTGCGGGTGGCATGGGCGCTTATGTCGGTGAGGTGATCAACGACACGCTGTTCAGCGATATCCGTTCGACGCTTCTGGGTTTTCTGTCGTCGCTGCTGTCGCAGGGGATCCTGGGCGTTCAGAATGGTGAGCTGCCTTACAGTGTGGTCTGTGATTCGAGCAATAACCCGCAGTCCCGCACGGCGCTGGGCTATGTGCAGGCGGATGTGGCGGTTCGCTACCAGGGCATCAACGAGAAATTCATCGTCAATCTGCAGGGTGGTGCGTCTGTCACCGTGTCCTCTGCATCGGGGAGTGTCGGCTAAATGGCAAATCCATACAGCATTGGCCGGGATTGCCGGATTACCGTTCTGTGGAATGGTCAGCGCGTCGATCTGAGGGATGTCACGTCTTTCAGTGCGGCCCAGGAAACGCAGGCCCTGCGCGCAAATCCGCTGAACGGGGTGCCGCTGGAGTTCAATGTTCCCAATGGCTGGCGGGGGGCATTCCAGATTGCCCGCGCCAATGCGGCACTGGATAATCTGGTGGCTGCTGTCGAAGCCGCATACTGGAATGCAGGGACGGTCGGCAGCGGGACGATCTATCAGTACGTCACCGAACCGGATGGCACGACCAGTACCTGGGAATTCAGCAATGTTTCCATGCAGATGAAGAGTGACCCCTGGCAGGCGGATCACATGATCCATCAGACGGTTCAGTTTTTTGCTTCTACGAGGACGAAGATTTCGTGAGTGATTTTCCGCAGGAAGTTGTTCTGTCCGACAACCGCCGTCTGACGCTGCGCGAGATTGATCCGGCAGATATGCTGGATCTGATCGAGGCGGCTGGCAGTGCGATCAATGGCGCGTCGGCATCCGCATGGCTCGGTTATGCGGAAATGATCTGTTCGGTGACGGCCATTGATGGTGTGCCGGTTCAGATGCCGCAGACCAAGGATGAAATACGCGATCTGGCCCGTCGGATCGGCAAGGCCGGAATTGCTGCGCTGACGCCGCTTTTCGAGCGTGATGCGGATGAGGATCTTCGGGACGTCGCAAAAAACTGAGCCGGCACTCCGGGTTCCAGGAGATGCTTTATCTGCTGGATCACGGCGTGCCGTGGGATGTTTTGCGAGGATGGTCGAGAGCGCGGCGTCTGGCCGCGTGTGTCATTACCGGAGAGCGGGAAGGGCACTGTTTTGACTGGGATATGATGGGTTATCGGGGAGAGATATGATGCGGGAGCACATCTGGCGGTCTCTTCTCTCGGTCAGGACGTTTTTTGCAGCTTCTTCCAGAGGGTTGGCGTGGGTGCATCGGTCGTTTCCGGTTGCGGCTGTGCCACGGTTGAAAAAACAGGCTGGGATCGTGCCGTCGTGCATCAGGGAGCCTCTGGTTTCCGGAAGGATGCTGCGGGGTGGCGGCTTTCGAAGAAGAGAGGGCATCCAGGAGATTGCGCCTGTTTGTAAATCGGGTGGAGTATTTCATTCGGTGTTGTTTCCCGTGCGGGAAAAACAGCGGGTGGTGCGGATCCTGCGACCATGTCTTCCTTTGAAGCCTTTTTCCGTTGTTGCAGAAAAAGCGGGAATACGTGCGGCTTTGCACGAGATGACTGCTTTTCCGAAACGGTGGGAGCGATTGGATGCAAAATCGGGGCGGACTGTGGGGGCACGGAAACTGGCTGCTGCTGATGTCGGGCGAGCGGTGGCATTCCCGGGTCGGGGGGGAATGATTGAGCGCGCATTGCCTGTCAGGCGCATCAGGCATGGTGCGGCGGGTGTGTCTCCTGTCGTTCGCCGGGCAGTACTGGCGGATGAAGGTTCGGCCTGCATTCCGCCAGTGCGGAAACAGACTGTGCACGCGCCATCATCTGAAGGAGCTGGACGAGGACATGATGCGCTTCCAGCCTTTCCAGCGCTCCGGAATTATCACGATAGGAACACTGTGAATGGTGAGGCGCATCACGAAATGAGGTGTGATGATTTCTCGTTCGGCAATCGCAGGTCCCGTCTGGCGGCGCGACGTTCTGGCGGGGGCGTGGATGAAATCATGCAACCTCAGTATCCGGGTCGAAGTATCGGATTTTTCTGACAGAGGAGATGTTCCCCGATGGGTATTGGTCTTTCCGACATCGAAAATGCCATTGGTGCCGTGGGGCGGCTGGGATCATCATCTCCTGTCATACTGGGAAATCTGGTTCTGACGGGAATTGAAGTTCCCGATACGCTTCAGGTTGGCGGTCGGCAGATGCTGGTTGTGCATCGTCTTCCGGGGGGGGGGCGTGTTGTTGATGCGCTCGGCAACGATCCCGGGCGACTGGAGCTGAAAGGGCGCTTTCTTGGTCCGGATGCGCAGATGCGGGCGCAGGCGGTGGAACGCATGCGGATGGCCGGGCAGCAGGTTGCTTTTTCGGCTGCGGGGCTTTCCGTTCAAGTCTGGATTGCCCAGTTTCATTACGTTTACCAGGCAAAAGGCGCTGTCTGTTCCTATACGCTGATTCTTGAGCGACCACAGGAAACGACGGCTGTACAGACTTCCGGTACTTTGTCCGGAGTGCTGGGAGATGATGTCGGGAATGCTCTCGACAGTTTTTCCAGTGTGGTTTCGGATGTTTCCGAAGGGGTCTTTACGGCGGTGGGACAGGTGTCTTCGGTTGTCGGGCAGGTCATGCCGCTGGCGACGCTTGTCGGTGCCGGGGGTTTTGCCTCGAAGGTGACGGATGCTCTGGGGACGGTCAACGGCGAGGCGCAGAGTGGTATGAATCTCGCTACGGTGCCTTCCGCGCTGACCTCTGTTGCCGGGGGGCTGGAAAATGCGGGGAGTGGGTTGCAGTCCATTCTGACCGGAGCCGGGCAGAATGTTGAAGCCATTCAGCCGGTCAACAGTGTTTCACTGAACGCTTTGGGACAGAACGCGGCGCTTTTGAGCGCTGCGGCCGATGCGGGCAGTCTGGTGAATCGCTCTGCGGCGAATGTTGCTGTGGCGCAGGGGCAATCGACGTCTCTGCCGTCCGTTTTCGCATGAGGACATGATGCAGGATATTATTGTCAGCGCTGCGGATATTTCGTTGTTTCATGTGGCCGCGCGTGAGCTGGGGAATGCTTCTCAATGGTGGAGGATTGCGCAGGTCAACGGGATGACGGATCCGGATCTGGGATGGATTTTCGAAACTGTCGTGCTCAAGGTGCCGGCAGTCGAGAGTGATCTGGTATCGGGTTTGCCTGACGGGGTTTTGGAATGAGCGTCAGAAACCTGGAAGTCCAGGTTCTTTTTGATGGGCAGGTTGATCCGGTTCTGGCGCTTCTGCAGTTCGAGATTGATGCGAACCGCTATGAAGCCTGTGATGTCGCATCGCTGCGTTTTGCCGTCAGGGATCAGGCGCAGCAGGCTTTGTGGTTTGAGACGGAGCAACCCGCCCGGAAGTGGGTGATCCTCCAGATGCGGGATACGCAGAGCGTTTTGTCTTCGTGGACTACGCTGTTTGAGGGCCGGATCGACCATATTGAATATGCGGCCGAGCATGCTGTTCTGGAAATGGAATGCCGGGATGCGCTGGCGGCTCTGATGGATCTGCGGATTCAGGATGCGTGGCTCAACCATACCCAGCAGGAATTGCTGGAAATCATGGCGCAGGCTGCGGGGCTGGATGCGGCGATTGCGCTCCCCTCTGATCAGGCTACGCTTATGGCGGGTCAGTTCTGGCAGATCGAGCATAAGCGCGGTGCTCTCATGGGGCAGCATCGTTTTCAGACGGCGGCGGATCTTGCGTTCACGATTGCCCGGGATTCCTTTTGCGACCTTTACGCTAGTGGAACATCTCTTGTCTGCCAGCCACTGGGTTCCTCGTCCGATACGGGTGTGCAGGTTACAGACATGCGGAACGCGGTTCTTGAAACCAGTGTTGCGCGGGATCTGCAGCTTCTGTCTGGTGTGGTTGTGCACATGGCATCGTGGGATTCTCGTCAGAGAAGTACGACGCAGATTTATTATGATGGCGTTTCATTCTCTCAGGACGCCCCTTCCGGAAACGCCAGTATCCATACCTTTCGTGTTCCCGGACGGCGGCTGGACGAGTTGCAAAGGCTGGCGCGTGGCAAGCATGCACGTATTGCGGCGCATGCGTTGTCTGTGCGGATCAGGATCCCGGGTGTGCCGGGTATTGCGCCAAGAAACTACATGACTGTCGTAACGGGAAATGGAGAAAAGACGCTGGGGATTGATCAGGTGATCTCCCGGTTTTCCGTGGAGCAGGGATTTGTGCAGCAGGTTGTTCTGAGGGATCGCGGAGGTGGGACATGAGTGATGCCCGTTTTGATGCCGCTGCCCTTCAAGGCAGGACGGCGCATACGATGTTTGGAATCGTCTCAGCCGTCGATCCTGTCAATCATGCCGTAAAGGTCCGGATCCAGCCTGAAAATGTGGAAACGGGCTGGATTCCGGATGCTGGCGGGGTGCATGCGGGAGATCTGCGGATTGCGTGTCCGTCTTCTCCTGGAACGCATGTTGTTCTTCAGCCTGTTGAGGGGGACGGAGAGCATCTTGTTGTGACGGGGGGTGTGTTTGACACGGTGGTGATGGCGCCTGTGTCTCCCCTGACCGGAGCCGTTGCGCAGCCTGGAGAACTGCTTGTCAAAGGGGGGTGTGGTCGTCCGCCAGTATCCTCGTCAGACGCTTCCGGGGCGACGTCTTCGGAAGCGGGCTGGCTGCATGTCGGGTCTGCTGGTGTGGCGGCGGGTGCGGGAAATGCACGGATTGTTCTGAAGGACGGTGGCATCAGTTTTTCTGTCGGTGGGACAAACATGACCCTGACATCTGCCGGGTTAACGGTTTCGGGGGGGGATGTGCGTACGGATCAGCATTCGCTGAATGAGCATGTCCATCTGCTGGGAAGCCAGAAAACGGAAGGACCGCTTGGATGATCGCTCTTTCACATGTTTTCGGGAACGATTTGGTTCTGAACTCCGGCACGCTTCAGACGGTCTCTGGCACGGAGCTGACGAGGCAGAGTCTGTTGAGGCGTTTGCTGACTGTTCCCGGGGATTATATCTGGCAGCTGGATTATGGGGTGGGGCTGCCACTCATGGTCGGTCAGGTCATTGCACCGGAAGCGATGGAATCTGTCATCCGGGCGCAGGTTCAGGCAGATGCCGGGGTGGATTCATCGCAGGCCGTGACAGTGACTGTGACGGATGAGGGCGGGGGTGTCTGCAGATGCGACGTGTTTTATGTCGATGCAGCATCCGGTCAGCAGCAGAGCCTGTCTTTTTCCTACTGAAATGATGAGAGCGGCACAGTATTGAACCGCTCCAAGAGGATGCGATGTCTCTCTCCTTACGTTCCTTTTCCACGACTGTTTCGGCTGCAGTGACAACGGCGCAGGCCTCATGTTCCCAACTGCTGGACGTTTCCATCGGATCGCCTGTGCGGGCGCTTATGGAAGGTGTCGGCGGTGTGGGATTGTGGTTGCAGTATCTGGTATTGCAGTCGCTGTTGCGGACCCGTCTTGCGACGTCGACGGGGGCGGACTGTGACAGTTTCGTCAATGATTTTGGCATGACCCGTCTGCCGGGAACGCCGGCGACAGGGCTTGTGACGTTTACGTCCTTTATGGCCAGCGAGCAGTCGGCTGTTGTTCCGCCCGGAGTGATTGTGCGCACTGTGGGAGGAATATCCTTTGTCGTGACGCAGGATCAGTCCTTGCCGACATGGTCCGCATCTGCTGGCGGATATGTGCGGGCGGCAGGTGTGACGACGCTGTCGGTGCCTGTTTCATGCCAAGAGGCGGGAGCGGCCGGAAATGTCTCGGTCGGTGCGATCTGCCTGATGGGAACGGCGGTCTCGGGGTTGGATACCGTGACGAATACGGCGCCTTTCCTGAATGGCTCCGACCAAGAGACGGATAGTCAGTTGAGGGCGCGTTTTCCGCTCTGGCTGGCGGCAAAGGCGTCTGCCAGTCGGGCCGCAGTGGGGAATGCCATTGCCAATGTCCAGACGGATCTGAGTTATTCGCTCCGGGATGGTCTCGATGCGGCGGGTGTTGCGCGGAGCGGATACTTTACGGCTGTGGTCAATGACGGAAGTGGGGTGCCTTCGGATCAGCTGCTGTCGAATGTCTATGAAGTCATTGATTCTGTTCGGGCCCTTGGGGTCGGGTTTGGTGTGCAGGCCCCACAGGTTCTGACGGTGGATGTTTCCATGGATGTTGTGGTGCCGTCTTCCGTTTCGGTTCAGGAGGCAGAAAGCGCCATTCAGTCTGTCATGTCGAAAGATATTGCCGCGATGACCGTGGGGGCCGGATATCCGTACAGCCGTCTCTCCTACCTGGCCTATGCGGGGGCGGGGATCTCCGTGACGTCGGTTCTGAATGTCCGTCTCAATGGAGGGCAGGCTGATATTCCTGCCAACGGCAATCAGGCGCTCGTGGTTGGAAGCATTCAGATCAATGTCACCCAGGGCTGAGGATCCGGAATCTGGATCCATCGGCAGGGATGAGGAATTTTCATGGCGGTATTTAATACATATCCGAAACTCGAATCCCTGACGGGAGAAGAGGTCCTTGTTCTGGCGGATGCCAGCGGAATACGGACAGTGACGGCGACTGTGGCGCAGGTAACTGAAGCTCCTGTCACCGTTTCGGCCAGTGGTCAGTTCTATGCCGACAAGGGTGCGCAGGTAAAACGTTTTGCGGACCGGCTTCTGGTCGGTGTTGCGGCGGAAAATCCCGCTCTGAGTGACCGGGCCAGTTCTTCGGAAAATGACTGGCTGTCGGAGACCATGGCGGCGACGTCCATTGGTCCCTGGGCATTGCAGGATGCTCAGTGCGCGTCGGTTGCGCAGTTCGGCAACAGTGCGTTCGTCGCGGGGTCGCGGACGTCGGATGCGGTGAGTGGTTCTTCGGTTCTGGGGTTTCAGCCGAGTTCCATCGGAGTGGCGTCCTGGGGAATTTCGGATGACACGTCCAATCCTACCACCACGACCGCCTATGCCTATTATGGTGAAGCGTGGCGGATGGCAGGGGTGGATTACCAGCCGACATTCGGGATGGAACTTGAGGCTGTCAATTTCGGTGGCCTTGCGGTGGGGCAGTCCACGCCTTATGCGCCAAATGTTGGTGGTGGCGTGTATGGAATTCAGCTTGGCGCGGGTGGCGGCCAGACGTCGGGGACGTCCGATGCTGCGGCAGGAATAGTATTCGTTTCCAATCCGAACTCCTGGCAGACGGGTATTGTTTTCGGTGCCCAGTCCCTGACGGGAACAGATGGAAAGGATTCCGGATATGCGTCAGCTGTTTCTCTGGCGCGGAATCATGCTGTCGAATGGCATACGCCCGAGACCGTTTCCGGTGTGGCAGGTGCCAATGTGGGAGCATTTGTTCGTTCCACGGTAACGGAACGCACCAGTGGCACGCGGCAGGAATTTACCAATGACGGAATCCTGTTTGGCAATATCGAGGGTGAAACACTCTTCTCGATTGCCGGCATGGCCAGCCCGACCAATGCGCTTCAGGTTCAGGCGGGAGCAGGGACGCAGGCAGCGGGTCTGTATGTGCAGGAAGGGACGGGAGGCTCCGGAAATCTGGGACTTTTTCCCGCAAGCGGGGGAGAGCTTCAGATCACGTCACCGGTCACTGGAGCCGGAGGTACGATGCCGACTGTGGCAGATGGCGGTTTTCTCCATATCAACGTCAATGGTGCTGATTATCGTATTCCGCTGATGAGCCCCAGCCAGGCTGGGGGATGACCGGATGGGTATTCTCTATGACGAAGGCCGGGATATTCTCCGGGCACCGGATGGAAGCATCCTTTTCGATACGGGACCGGCTCCCGGTTCGATAGATGATTTCGCAGGCCGGCTCCGGCGTCTTTTGCCCAAGGGGTGGTTTCCTTCAGAACCGCAGGGGCTGGATGAGGAGGCCGCACCAGTACTGGCGGCTCTTCTGCGCGGGGTCGGTGCTGTCCTGGCTGGTATCTGGCAACTGATGCTGGAGTGTTCCCCGCAGATGCGCCTTGGGACGATGAGCGGTGCGTTTCTGGACATGGCTGCGGACGATTATTTCGGTGAAAGCGGTCTGGTCCGCCAGGCTTCCGAAACGGATGCCGTCTATCGCAAGCGCATCAGTGCTTCGCTGTTTGCCGAACGCAACACACGTCAAGCCGTGACGAATGCGATTGTTGCGGCGACCGGTGTGCAGCCGGTCATCATTGAAACCCTGAATGCTTCTGACTGCCATGCCCTTGGCTGCGCAACGGCGCCTGCCATGGGCGGGGGGTACGGTTATGGTGCGGCGGCCCTGCGTTACGGCAGCCTTCAGGGTGGTCAGTTCTTTGTAGAAACACAGCTGGGAAAGGCCGCAGATCTGGCGACAGTCTGCCGTGCCGTCGATCAGACGGCGGCCATGGGCGTTATCGGCTGGATCAAGGTGGAAAATTAATGGACCGGGCAATCGTTTATGCGGGATCCATCCCGCTCGACACGGATCTTCTGCGGGCCGGGCGATATACCAAGGCCGCTTTCGGAAACCTGGCGTCCATGCTGTACGGTGCGAATGTCATGGCCGCGTCCGGACTGGGATATTCTGCATCCTCCAGCGATCTGAGCCTGACGGTCGAGGCGGGTTCGATCCTGGCGCCGGGCGTCATGGATGCCACCAGTCTGGGCGGCAATGGCGGGGGTCTTGCGGCGGATACAACGGCTCTCACATGCCAGTATATCAGCACGACATCGCAGACCGTTACGCTTCCGGGGAGCGGCAACACCTATACCGTTTATGCAGTCTGCTCCGAGCAGGATGCCGATCCCACCGTGCTACCGTTTTTCAATGCCAGCAATCCGTTGCAGACGCAGGCAGGAATCCAGAATGACGGTGGCGCGCTGCCGGTGCGACGGGCGGGTGTTTTTTCTCTGGTCGCCGCTGCCAATCCGCCTTCTACTCCCACCGGCGGATGTGTCGTGGCGCTTTACACGATTGCGGTTCCACAGGGGGTGACCAGTCTGTCAGGTGTGACGGTTCAGCCGGGACAGGTTTTCTGGCCGACCATCCCGGAACTGGCGACGCAGGCTCTCCTCAAGGCCTGCACGGAACCCATGACGCTGGTGACCGTGAATGGCTCGGTGCCTGTTCCGGCATGGGCATCCCGGGTGGAACTGCGCGTTATTGGCGGTGGCGGTGGTGGGGCTGCTTCTCAGTCGATGACGACTGCCGGTGCGTTTTCTGGTGCCGGTGGCGGCGGTGGGGGAGATGCCTGGGGTATCTATGCCGTCAGCCCCACGCAGGGGAATGGTCTGGCGATTACCGTCGGAAGTGGCGGTGGGTCCGAGCAGACGGGCGGGACTTCCCTGGTGAGTTACAACGGGCAGACGCTACTGCAGGCCGAAGGTGGACAGGGCGGAACATTTTATTCCACGACCGGATCTGCGGGCGGTGTGGGCGGCAATGCTTCTGGCGGCACGATCTGGAACCAGAGCGGAACCTCTGGTGGGGACGGGCAGTGCAACGCCTATACATTCTCCGGATATGGTGGGGATGGTCCCTGGGGAGGTGCCGGGCGTTGTGGCAACCAGGGGGGGCGCCTTGCAACGCGGTACGGCGCAGGTGGTGGCGGTTCTTACTCGGCAACGGCTGAGGGCGTGTCTTCCAGTGGTGGTACCGGGTTTCAGGGCTGTGTGCTTTATCGCTTCCTGCCCTGAGACGGCATTCAGTTCAGTGAGACCGCATCATCTGCCATATCTGGTGGGGGCATGGTTTTGCTGAACTGTCTGACGTCTTCTGCCGAAACGGGAGCAGCGTTGTTGCCCCAGGCATGGCGGATGAATGTCACTACATCGGCAATCTGCTGATCGGTCAGCTTGTGGCTGAAAGCGGGCATGGTGATGGAGGAGGGCGCGGCTGTCATGGCAGGAAGGCTCGCGCCATTCTGGACGATATGAACGAGAGACATCGCATCGCTCTGCATCATGACAGGATTGCCAGCCAGGGCTGGAAAGACGGCTGGATAGCCTTTTCCATCAGTCCGGTGACAGGCTGCGCACCGATCGACATAGATGCGGGCGCCGCGTGAGGAGAGATCTGCTTTGTGAAGCTGGTCGGTGATCGTGGGATCATACGTCCATGGGGTTTGTGTCTGGTCGGCGGGTGGCAGACTTTTTAGATAATGTGCGATGGCGTGCAGGTCGCTGTCGGTCAGTTTCTGTGTGCCGTGCAGAACGGCGGAGGTCATGGAGCCGAAAACGCTGCCGGTGTTCGAGCGGCCAGTCCTGAGGAATGAAACAATGTCCTCCTCACTCCAGCGGCCCAGTCCGGTTCGGTTTTCCTGGCGGAGTGATGGTGGCGTCCAGCCATCTACTGGCGCCCCACCAGCCAGATAAAGGCTGCCGTCATGCGCAGTCAGGGCTTTTTCTTGCATTGTGATGGCGCGCGGGGAATGGCAGGCGCCACAATGAGCCGGCCCTTCCACGAGATAGGCGCCTCGTGCAAGGAGTGGATCGGTGAACTCTCCTGCCGTGCTGGCGATGGCCTTATGGGGCGTGGGAGCAAAGGCCCAGCGCCAGAATGTCAGAGGCCAGCGAATGGACAGAGGCCAGGGGATTTGGTTCTTGGGCGCTGAAACCGGCACAGCTTTAACGCCGTCCCTGAAATAGACAAAAAGAGCATGGATATCGCTGTCTGTCAGTCGGGCGTAGGACAGAAAGGGCATGGCGGGATAAAGTGTCGCACCATCCCGGCGGATGCCTTGTCGCAATGCCTGTCCGAACTGGGCTTCCGTATAGCGGCCGATCCCGTGATCGGGATCTGGAGTAATGTTGGTGGAATAGATTTTTCCCATTGGCAGGGAAAATGATACACCTCCGGAATACTCCGGTTGGCCATGAACGGAATGACAGGCACCGCAGTCGGACGCTGCGGCCAGATAGCGTCCCTTTTCTACAATGGCTTTGTCAGAGTCCTGCGCTGCCGCTTCTGCTGTGAGACCCATCCCCAGAAAGCACGCGATGAACAGAGGCCACTTCATGCTTTCACCAAGGGGCCAGGGGACTTCAGGTAGGTCGTCCGGATGTGATGTGCGGCCCAGTAGGCCAGAGCGGCCACCATTCCCGTTGGATTATAGCCCATTCCCTGTGGGAACGCGTTTGATCCGATGACAAAGACATTGGACACATCCCAACTCTGGAGATAGCGGTTGAGCGCACTTGTCTGGGGATTGTCTCCCATGATGGCGCCGCCTCCCAGATGGGTGGTCTGATAATTGCGGGTGTCAAAGGGCTGCCCGGCATTGAGATGAACCAGATTCATCTTTGTCGCTCCCATCGCGCGGGCGATGGGTTCGATCCTGCTGACGACATACTGGTTCATGCGGATATCATTGTCCTTCCACGTGAAGGTCATGCGAAGCAGTGGCTGCCCGTAAACATCTTTCCATGTCGGATCGAGATCCAGATAGACATCCCGATACGCCATATTGCTTCCATGGGCATCAATACCCAGCGAATGCTTGTAGGTATTGATCAGGGCGTTCTTGTAGGCCGAGCCCCATCGTGGTGTTCCCCCTCCGCCGGCGCCTATAGCGGCGGCAATCGGTTTCACGCCCGCCTGATTGACCCAGACAGGCGATCCTCCCACAAAACCAAGCGGCCCGTGGTCGAAATTCATGCTGTTGAAATCATCAATGGCGACACCGGCCCCGCCGGCCCCGACGAACTGGTTGGTGTAGGTCGAGGAGGGGAGCCAGACGCGCGAGGATGTAATGGTCTGGTAGACGAAATTGCGCCCGACCGTCCCGGTATTGCTGACCGGATCGTAAGGTTTTCCAATTCCGGACACCAGCATCAGATGAACATTGTTGAACTGGAACGCCCCCAGAATTACCAGATCGGCAGAAAGCGAGGTTTCTTCCCGGGTTTCCGTATCCAGATAGGTCACGCCGGTTGCTTTTGTTTTCGTGCTGTCGAGATCGACCCGAAGGACATGGGCATTCGGGATAAGGGTAAATCCTGGGTCCTGCCGCAATGCGGGCAGGATATTCACGTTGGGCGAGGCCTTGGAATACAGATAGCAGTCATAGCCGCTGCAATAGCCGCAGAAATTGCATGGCCCCATCTGACAGCCATAGATATTGGTGTATTGTCGTGATGCGTTGGCAGCCGGCAGGGCGTAGGGATGATATCCCGCATTTTTCGCAGCATCGCGGAAGATCGATGCTGAAAAGGTATCCTTCATGGCTTGGAGTGGAAAATTATCGGAACGATCCGGAGAAAAAACATTTCCGTTTCCGACAATTTTTCCCTGAACTTTGTACGCTTCCCCGGACGTGCCAAAGACCTTTTCAGCCTTGTCGAAAAATGGTTCGAGTTCTGCGTAGGTGACGCCATAATCCTGAAGGTTCATGCCTTCGGGAATGAATTTCTCACCGTAGCGTTCGATCACGGAACTCCGCAGTCTCAGATCTTCGGGGGCAACGCGAAAATGCACTCCCGACCAGTGCAGTCCTGCGCCGCCCACGCCTTCTCCGGGCAGAAAGGCTGCGAGCTGACGGTAAGGCAGTGCCGTCTGATCCATCGTATTGCGGATTGTCACCGTGGACTGGGACAGGTTCTGGAAAAGGCGCTTGCGCACGGCGCCGCGCAGTTCATCAATCGATTCCGGATAGGCGCCTTCGACAGGTGTCATCCGCTCCGGGCCACGTTCCAGCATGATGACCGACAGTCCGGCTTCGGTCAGTTCCTTGGCCATGATCGAACCGGCCCAGCCAGCGCCAACGATGACTGCATCGACATGTGTCCTGCCCATCTTAAGCGGTCTCCCCTGAAATGGAGACCGGCGCGAGGGGATAGGGAGCGCCTTCCTGATTGACCCAATCCATGAAATCCGCCCTGGCGCCAGGGAAACCCAGCATGATCCAGCCGCCAAGCCCCCGGTTGCCGCCGTAAAGCGGATCGGCGAAGGCGCCTTCAAGTGTATTGGTCCGGAGCTGCTCAAAAAAGACGCGTCCCGGGACTTCGCCTAGCTGGACCGATCCTCCTTCCAGCGCCGTCAGGATTTCATCCTGCTGCGCCGGCGGGAGGTCTGCAAAGCCTTTGCCGTAATGTTGTCGGGTGTAGTGCTCAACGCCTGCGATGCCCTTGCGATACAGGTCGCGCGGGACAAAAGGGAGCTGATACCCCAGATTGGCCGGCCCCTGCTGGAAGGGGCCGGACATGTACCAGTTTTCCCCCCGGGCATAAGGGGTCTGCATCTGACGGTCGATGAATTCCGCCACCCCCAGCGCTTTTGCACCCGGCCCGTTATTGTCAGCAGGAAAGAGGCGCTCGCTGGCTGCCTCTACAAACCGGTATTCCATCGCATCGAAAAAGATGGGCTGATAGGGATGGGCTGCCTCAGCTGCCAGCGCTGCCGTCCATGAGGCGTTTCCCGAAGCCATCCAGAATGATGTGGTCCCAAGAAGCCCCTTCACGAAACTGCGGCGGAGTGGACGGTTCAGTGTCGGTTCCATGGGGGGCACAGGTTTCTCCGGACAGTAGAACCAGAAATGACAGAAAATATGGAAACGGTCATTTTACAAAATGGATGCCCTCTCCCTAACGAAGGCAGGCGCAGTTCACCAGACATGTGCTCATCACAACATGACGAGAGGCGTAAATCAGTGCGTTTCAGTGCTGTCTGTTGAGGGAAGCTTCAGTATTCCGGGCTGCGGCGAGTGCTGGGTGGCTGTCGTTGCAGCCTCGGTGTCGGATCCTGTGGGGAAAATGGCGTCCGGTGCGCTCGGCGCGGCAGCAGCGGGTGCTGCGGCTTTTTCGGCCGTGGCTGATTCCGGGGGAGTCTCTGTAGAAAGTGCCGGCGTTGTCGGGGCGGGCACTGGTTCTGTTCCAGGTGCTCCAAGTGTCTGCTGCTGGATACCGCCATTGACGAGCGGAGTTCCGGCGGCATCGGTCATCCAGGAAAGGAGCTTCTTGCGGATCTGGAATTCCAGTTCCACGTTCATGTCCTGCATCATCTGGCTGGTAAGGGTATAGAGTTCCTTGCGCGAGGTCGGATCCCGGTCTCCCGCATCCAGCTTGTGGGTGATGCGCGCATGGACGAAACCGGTATGCTGGTTACCGGCATCCGCGACGTTGAGCTGTACGTCCATGGCGCCGGTTACCACGTTATCGCCTGCCCGGTTCAGATAGGCCTGCTTGATGATGAAGTCGGCTTTGCCGGAGGTTCCGCTGGCTACCAGACGCTGGTTTGCCATGGCCTTCAGCGCCTGGTCCGGCGCAACAGGGGCCTTTGCCGATAGCGAGTCCGGCGCAGCGGGAGCTTCATCCTGCACGTCAATCGACGCTACGTTTAGATGGATCTGGGACAGATAGCTGTAATCAAGCGGAGGAAAGGTCTGGTCCGCATCTCCATCGGAGCATGCCGCCACGCCAAGGGACAACACCAGAGCACTCAGACCAGCCCAGTAACGTACGCGCATATCCTGTCTCCTAAAGGCGCTACAGACGACCGAAAAGGGACTTGAGTCGACTTTTCAGCCCCTGTCTAGACGCTTGCGGGGGGGCAGCGGAAGCCGGTTGTTCCACTGGGAGCGGCGAAGGAGCTGGCGTGGCCAGCGAGGGCGGCGAATTTTCGTCCACTGGTTTCGGGTGCAGGCCGGACGCCTGCCCAACTCCGAAATCCTCGGCCCTGAAGGGGCGTGCCTCACGGATCAGCGCTGCATGTTCGGGATGGCGCGCATACCAGCTCAGGATCATCCCCGGGATCATCGCGCCGCCCGGATCATCACTGATGAGCAGCGGGGCATCGGGATAGTAGAAAGAGGGGCGAAGGGCCGGAAGAGCGTCGTTCCAGATCAGGTAAAAAACCGTATCGGCTTCCTGAAAACGGCTGACACTCAGAGGCCCCGTCTGGAACGTGATCTGTGCCAGCAGGGGGAGCGCCGTGAAGGGCGAAGAAACGATCAGCGGGCCGTTTCCGCGCTGGGCAGCCAGCAGAGCCGTTATCCGGTTTGCGCCGATTTTGCGGCCGTTCGGACATGGCAGTGCCTCGCCGCTATCTGCATGGCCTGATGGCAGAAGGAGCGTATGCGGTGCGTATCCTTCAAGCCAGGAACCGGCAAGCTCGTTCATGGCAATTTCGGGCAGGCTGTCGCAGGAGGATGGTCCGGTCTGGTCGGGCAGGGGAGAGCCCAGCACTCCTGATGCCAGCGGCCAGAACACCGGATCCATGGCGGTCAGAAGGCGTTTCCGCAAGGAGGGATCCAGCGCCAGAACATGGCTGGCACGATAATTTTCGCCTTCAAGCCACCAGCAGGCCTGCCGGCTGGTGCTCGCTTCAGTAAACACCACAACGCTGAAATCATCCGCGACCGGCGCCCGGCTGAGGGGCGCCCAGCCGGGATAAAGCTGCTCGACCGGAAAGCCATCGAGCTTCACGTCATCAAGCAGTGGCAGAGTCATGCAGAGCGTGCTCCAAGTTCGTCGCGCGTGAATCGGAAACCCACGTTGCAGAATTCACAGTTCATCGTAATGGCGCCATTTTCGACCATGTGGTCGAGGTCGTCATCGGGGAATGTTTCCAGAACGGATGCGAGCCTTGCCCGGTTGCATCGGCAGCCATAGGCCAGTGCGCGCGGAGTGCCCAGACGGACATCCAGCGTACCAAAAAGCCGATGGATCAGCCGCTCGTTCGACAGGTCCGGATCAAGGACTTCCTGCTCCGTCACCGTCTCGGCCAGCGTGCAGGCGGTTTCCCACGCATCTTCGTCCTGTTCGGTGGTCTCGATCCCGCCTTCGGCCGCAATCCGTTCCAGAACCAGTGCACCGGCCTTCCAGCCGTCAGGCGATTTCGCACAGAACAGCCGGATCCAGCAGTCATGCTGCTCGCTGGTCTGGAAATAGTTCATCGCCATATCGGCGAGCGTCGTGCCCGTCAGGTCCACGATGCCCTGGTGCCGGTCCATGTCCGGCCCCTGGTCGATGGTGAAGGCCATGTAGCCGTCGCCCAGAAGCTCCTTGGCGGTTCCGGGCAGCGCATCGCGATCGGTATCTTCACGCAGGCGCGCGAAAAACCGCAGGTCTCCGCTATCCGTTGCATCCGCTACCAGCATGGAAACCGGCCCATCGCCCTTGACCTGAAGGGAAAAGGCACCTTTGAACTTCAGAGCTGAAACCATGGCGGCTACGAGTGCCAGAGCCTCGCCGCCAAGCCGGGAAACGGCATCGGGATTGTCGTGACGGGACAGGATGGCATCCGCCAGTGGTCCGAGCCGCACCAGACGGCCCCGGACTGGCGAACGTTCCAGATAGAACGGCATGACACCGCCCGAAACGACCATGTTCGGAACTTCAGGCCGGTTCGTATCAAGAAAGGGGGGTGTATCCATCAGCCGTTTTCTTTCCCCAGGGCCCAGAGCAGCAGGCCCTTCTGCGTGTGAAGGCGGTTTTCCGCCTCATCAAAGACGACGGACGCCGGGCCTTCAAAGACCTCGGACGCCACTTCCTCTCCGATATGGGCAGGCAGGCAGTGAAGGAACAGGGCATTGGGCGCAGCTTTTGCCATCAGTGCCGTATCGACCTGATAGGGCTGGAACACCTTGAGGCGCGTTTCACGGTCCTTGTCTCCCATGCTGACCCAGGTATCCGTCAGTACTGCATCCACCCCGGCCACAGCTTCTGCAGGGTCCTGGAAAATCTCGATTGTCGCGCCATGAGCCCGTGCCCACGCTACAGCATCGGGGTTGGGAGCAAAGCCTTCCGGCGTTGCCAGACGGACATTGAAGCCGAGAAGGGCCGCGCCTTCCATCAGGGAAGTGGCGACGTTGTTGCCATCCCCGATCCAGGCCAGCGTTTTGCCGCGGATCGGTCCGCGATGTTCCTCGAATGTCAGGACATCCGCCAGGATCTGGATCGGATGGGAAACAGGCGTCAGGCCGTTGATGACCGGCACCGAACTCCATTTTGCCAGTTCGCGCAGATTGGCGTCATTGCCGGTCCGCAGCACGATCACGTCCAGAAAACGCGACAGGACACGGGCTGTGTCCGCCACGGTCTCGCCCCGGCCAAGCTGCATGTCGCCCGGCGAGAGCACGGAAACGGACCCGCCAAGCTGTCCCATCCCCACCTCGAACGACACACGGGTGCGGGTCGAAGGCTGGGCCAGGATCAGGCCAAGACTGCGGCCTTCCAGCGGGCGATCGGGATGGAGGGGCTGCCGGCGCCCGTTCTGCAGAGCCTTGACCTTCGCCGAAAGGTCGATGATCTGCCGGATGACCTCGGGGCTGAAATCCCGCAGATCCAGGAAATGTCTCGGAGTGAGGGTTGCTGCTGTGGTGCTCACGATGCGTTCTCCTGCGTTGCAGGGGCTTTCAGGGAGTGAGCCGCCTTCACGAGCCTTTCGCAGGCTTCGCGGCATTCGGCTTCCGTCACGACCAGCGGCGGGACGAGGCGCAGCACGTTGTCCCCGGCGCTGACCGTCAGAAGCTCCTGATTCAGCACGGCCTGCATGACGTCTGCGACAGGCGGCACGCAATGCAGCCCCCGCATCAGCCCAATCCCGCGGACATTGTCGAAAACACCTTCCGAACGGCTGACCACATCTTCCAGCATCTTCCCGAACGCGTCGCCGACGCTCCGGACATGCTCCAGAAAACCGGGGCTCAGGATTTCTTCCAGAACGGTCACACCCGCTGCGCAGGCCAGCGGATTGCCGCCAAAGGTCGTCCCGTGTGAGCCCGGGGTCAGATGCCGCGCCAGCTCTTCCGTCGCAAGAACGGCGCCGAGGGGGAAGCCGCCACCGATCCCCTTGGCCACGGAAATCACGTCCGGACGGACGCCATACCATTCATGCGCAAACAGCTTGCCCGTCCGGCCAACACCGGTCTGGACCTCATCAAAGCCCAGATACAGCCCGAATTCGTTACAGACGGCGCGGAGCCCTTCCATGAATTCACGGGTCGCCGGCTTGATGCCGCTCTCACCCTGAACAGGTTCGACGACGATACCCGCCGTGTGCGGCGTGATGGCGTCACGCAGAGTGTTGGTGTTGTTGAACGGCGCATGGTCGAATCCTTCCACCACCGGGCCAAAGCCCTTGAGGTAGGCGGGATTGCCCGTCGCGGAGATCATGGCGAGTGTCCGGCCATGGAACGCACCGTTGAAGCACAGGATGTTGGTCCGTTCCGGATGCCCGTTCTCGAACTGGGCGCGGCGGATCATCTTGACCATGCCTTCATTGGCTTCCGCACCCGAGTTGCAGAACAGCACCGAGTCCGCAAATGTGTTCTGCACCAGCAGTTCCGCCAGCTTCTCGGCCTGGGGGATCCGGTACAGGTTCGAGACATGCATGACCTTCGCGGCCTGATCCGCAATGGTCTTCACCAGCTTCGGATGGGCATGTCCCAGTGAGGTCACGGCAATGCCGGCCCCGAAATCCAGATATCGTCGCCCGTTCGTCGCCGTCAGCCAGACGCCTTCGCCCTGCTCGAAAGCAAGGTCGGCACGTTTGTAATTCGGCATCAGCGCGGGGATCATGATGGATCTCTGAATATCTGGTTGAAAACGAAACGGTTTGTGCGGAATCGCAAAACCCTGCTCTGGTTGCCCGGAGCAGGGCTTCAAGTTCCACGGCCCCATAGTGAAGCGCAGAAAGGGGTTCCGTCAAATCCCGACGCAACAGAATGTCTCGGTTAACCCGGCAGATCAGACCCGCTGATACATCAGATCCCGCGCCAGCCAGCACCCGACACGCACCGCCGTTACGCTGCTGCCCTGACGCTCGAATGCCAGTGTCCAGTCTCCGGGTGCCGTATGATCCAGCGCCCGGGGGCATGGCAGAACCCAGACATCCTTTGCCAGACGCTGGAGCATTTCCATCCGACCATCTCCCAGTATTCCCGAGAAACCGCCATAAACCACGCCACCAGCCAGTTCGATGGTCACTTCGGCCTCGTCCAGCTCTTCGCAGCGATAGACTCCGGCCAGTTCGGCAATGTCCTCGCCGGTCGTTTCATCACAGCGGGCGAGGATGCCGGTGCGGTTCTCGCCCGGACGTTCCATCACGGCTTCCGGGCTATCCGCAGTCTCTTGTGTTTTCACAACGACCGCTCCCGCCTCGGCCCGCGTGGCTGAAATGCCTTCCAGAAGCTCCGGCACCATCAGATAGCGCAACTTCGCCCCACCGGGTGCGGGTTCGATTCGGGCCGAGAGCCCCGTCTCCCGTTCCAGATAGGTGCCATACAGTGCTGTCGGCTGCTGCGTGCTCCGCTCGGGCTCGTAGGGCACACCCAGAGCCGCAGCCAGGATCTGCGCCGAGGCAACCTGCGCCGCGCTCATGTGATTGAACATCACCACGACAGACAGACGCTCGGACGCGACATGCAGCCGATGGGACCGCCAGCCCCGCAGGGCGCCCCCATGCATCGTGACATCCCGGCCGAACATCGTCGTCCGTTGCAGCCCGAACCCGTAAGGCGCAGGCTGCCCGTTGCTGAATGTCACCGGCATAGTCAGGCGCCGGTAAAGACTGCCCGGGGCCTCGCGGGTGGCATCGATGAAGCGCTCCCAGGCGATCATGTCATCCAGCGAAGCGCCGAGTCCGGCATCGCCCGTCCACCAGATGTTGTTGACGGCTGGGCGGAATCCACTCTCCACGGTTCCTTCGTAGCCCACCGTTCCATCCGGCATGGCGCGTGTTTCGGCCGCAAGGATTGCGCGTTCCATGCCCACAGGATTGAAAATCGACGTTTGGAGCAGTTCGGCAAAGCTGCGCCCCGTTCGATCCTGAAGAATATCGGAAATCAGCCGGAAATTCTGGTTCACGTAGGAATAGGACGTGCCCGGCTGGAACTGGAGCGTCCGCGTCCCGTCAATGACGCGTCGTGCCTCCCGGTCGCCGAAATATCCTTCGATGGGTGCGCCATGCAGCATCGCCACCGCCCAGTAATCCCGCAGACCAGACTGATTATGCGCCAGATGCAGCATTCCCGGTGAGGGCTCATCAAGTTGCGGCAGACGCGCATCCACATCCGCGTCCAGTTCGGACGGATCATCATACAGGTCCAGCAGCGTCGCGCAGGTGAACTGCTTGGTGATGGAGCACATGCGGAACAGTGTGGACGGCGTGAACGGAATGCGGCGTTCCACATTCGCATAGCCCCAGCCATGCCGGACCAGAACCTCTCCGTCCTTCAGAACGGCCACGGCCCCGCCGGGACCGGGAAAGCGGGCAGGGAGGGCGGAGAGGGCCGCTTCAAGACGGGCAGCCAAAGGGGCAGAAAATGAATCGCTCATGCCGGGAATGATGGCTCCAAGGCGTCTTGCCGTAAATGCCTTTCACACCGCATACTCCGAAGCATTATGGAGGACAGTCCCGCCCCGCCACCCGTCCCGGATGCAGCGTCCCTGCGTGAAGCGGCGCTGGCGCATCTCGCCCGCTTTGCCACGACCGAACAGGGCCTGCGTCAGGTGCTGGACCGCCGCCTGCGCCGCTGGGGCGTGCGCGCTTCCCGGGCGGGTCTGCCGAACGAAGACATCGAATCCGTTATTGCATCCCTGCGTCCCGCCATCGACGGAATCGTCGCGTCCATGACCGATCTCGGTGCCGTGGATGATGCCGGCTATGCCCGCAACCGCGCGCTCAGCCTGACCCGGACCGGCCGCTCCCGCCGGGCCGTTGAAGCCCATCTCGCCAACAAGGGCGTGGATCAGGACACGACCCGCGAAGCCCTCAACGACTCGCTCGGTGAACGCTCGGACAGCAGCGCGCAGGAAGCGGAACTCGCCGCCGCCCTCGTTCTGGCCCGCAAGCGCCGTCTCGGCCCGTTCCAGAGACCCGACCGCGAAGAGGAAGATCCGCTCAAGGCACTGGGCGTCTTCGCCCGCAACGGCTTCTCCCGTGATGTCGCGCAGAGCGTGCTCGACATGGACTCCGATGAGGCGGAAGACCGCATTATCGCTTTCCGCAGTCTGTAGAAGATGACGATGCCCCGCTTTTTCCGCTGCCTGCCGCTGGGCCTTCTGGTCGTCCTCGCGGCCTGCGGCAACCGCTATGAATACAGCCGCGCCAGCTTCAATGGTCCACTGCAATGCGCACCCTACGCCCGCGAGCGCACCGGCCTGAAACTGAGCGGAAGCGCCGCCTCATGGTGGGGACAGTCCGCCGGGCGCTATGCCCATACCCATACGCCCCGACCCGGAGAAGTCCTGGTCTTCCGCGCCACGTCCCGCGTGCCCAGCGGCCATGTTTCCATCGTGCGCCGGCAGGTTTCGGACCGCACGATCCTCGTTGACCATGCCAACTGGGAACCGGGCCGCATCGATCGCGCTGTCCCCGTGACGGATGTTTCCGCCCGCAATGACTGGACGCTGGTGCGCGTCTGGTGGGCTCCTGTTCACAGCCTCGGAAAACGCGCTTATCCGACCTATGGCTTCATTTCATCGCACGACAGTGACGACGCTTCCTGAGAGGAACGCTTGCACAATCGCCCAAGCCTTGCCACATGATGGTGGCCTTGGCTTTTCGGAGTAATACATTATGGGCAGCATGAGCCCCGTTCACTGGCTGATCCTGGCGGTCGTCCTGCTCGTCGTGTTTGGCGGCGGCGGCAAGATCAGCGGCCTGATGGGAGACTTCGCGAAGGGCATCAAGTCCTTCAAGAAGAACATGGCCGACGATGAATCCATGACCTCGACGGACGCCACGCAGGCTCCGGGTCACATCTCTCCGCCGAACCAGAATCCCGGCTACAGCCAGACGACCAGCAGCGAAACGCACCGCAACCAGGTCTGATGCAGAACCTCAAGGTTGATGAAAGCTGGGGCAATGCCTGCCGTCAGATTGTGCAGGCTGGCCAGCGGATGGACCAGCGCGGCTGGGTTCCGGCCACGGCGGGGAACCTGTCCTGCCGCCTGCCGGACGGTCGCATCGCGATCACGCGCTCGGGTGGCCACAAGGGTTTCCTGACGGACAGCGACGTCATCGAGATTACCCCCGATGGTGTTCCGGTCGATCGCGCAAACCGTGCCAGCGCGGAAACGCTCCTGCACACGCAGCTTTATGCACATGATCCCGCAATCGGGGCCGTGCTGCATGGTCACTCCGTGGCTGCGACCATCCTGTCCATGGATGAACCGTCCGGCGCGATCACGCTGGCAGGCTATGAGGTCCTCAAGGTGTTCGAGGGCCAGACGACCCACGATACCAGCCTCGAACTGCCCCTGTTCCATAACGATCAGGATATCGCGCGTCTGGCCACGGTCGTCGCTCCAAAACTCGCGGATATGCGCCTCGGCTATCTGATCCGCGGCCACGGCGTCTATGTCTGGGGCAAAGACATGTTCACGGCCCTGGCTCGTCTTGAAGGGCTTGAGTTCCTGCTGGCCTGCGAACTCGCCCGTCTGCAGAAGAAGGCCTGATCATGAGCCGCCTGACCGTCTACCGCGATGATGCTCCCGACACGATCCTGCTGGATGTCACCACGCCCGGCGAGATTGCGGAGACCCTGCGTCCCCACAACATCCGCTTCGATCGCTGGTCCGCTCCCGTCACGCCGGCGCCTGACGCCCCGGCAGAAGAGGTGCTGGACGCCTATCGCCCCTATCTCGACACGCTGATGGGTGAGACGGGTGCCGGTAGTGCGGACGTGGTTCGGATCAACGCCACGACGCCAAACCTTCCGGAGCTTCGGAAAAAATTCCTGTCCGAACACACCCACAGCGAAGATGAAGTCCGTTTCTTCGTGCACGGGCAGGGGGCGTTCGTCCTGCATATCCGCGGGCGTGTCTATTCCGTCCTGTGCACACAAGGCGACCTGATCTCCGTTCCCGCCGGAATCCCGCACTGGTTCGACGCCGGACCATCGCCGGACGTCGTAGCCCTGCGTGTCTTCACCGACACGACTGGCTGGATCGCGCAATATACCGGCGATGACATTGCCAACCGTTTCCCGGCCGAAGTGCCTGCCGAAGCTTCCGGCAACTCCTGAAAGTCCCCCATGATCCGTCTCGTCCTGCTTGATATCGAGGGTACAACCCTGCCGATCTCTTTCGTGCGGGACGTCATGTTCCCCTACGCCGCGAAAGCTCTCCCGGCCCTGATGCAGGATCATACGAACCCGACGGTCGTGGCAGCCCGTGCGGATATCGTCATGGAACATCCGGGACAGGACCCGCTGAAGGTCTGTCAGGACTGGATGAAGGCGGACGTGAAGGCCGCGCCCCTCAAGACGCTTCAGGGTCTGACCTGGCGTCAGGGTTTCGAGGATGGAACCCTTCAGGCCGATCTGTATCCGGATGTCCCACCCGCTCTGAAGGCTTGGTCGAAAGGCGGTCTGCGTCTGGCCGTCTACTCGTCCGGCTCCATCCCGTCGCAGAAGCTGCTTTACGGTCATACGGCGCAGGGTGACCTCACGCCGCTGTTCGAGGATTTCTTCGATCTTTCGACCGGCGGAAAAAAAGCTGCGGCGTCCTATGAAAAGATCACAGCCGCTGTCGGTCTGCCCGCAGACGAAATCCTGTTCCTGTCCGATATCGGCGCCGAACTGGACGCCGCTCAAAGAGCAGGGCTGACCGTCTGCCAGCTCGTTCGCGAGCAGGACGGCACCGTTCCCCATCCGGGCGTCCCGCAGGCACCGGACCTGAACGCCGTCTCCACCCAGTTCGGCCTGCCCGTAGCATGATCCTGCATACGGACTGGCGCAACATCCCTGCCTCTGCCCGCAATACGGTTGCGGCCCTGGGCAATTTCGACGGCGTGCATCGCGGGCATGTCCATCTGCTCGATACGCTGCGGATGGCGCGTCCCGATCATCCGCTTTCGGTCGTCACGTTCGATCCCCATCCCCGCACGCTGTTCCGCCCGCAGGATCCGCCGTTCCGCCTGATGCTGCCGGATGTCCGTGCCGCCGCTCTTGGCGAGCAGGGCGTTGATCATGTCTTCCAGATCCCGTTCGATGCGGAATTCTCGCATCTGAGCGCCGAGCAGTTCGTGAACGATGTTCTGGTCAACGGCCTTGGCGTGGCCCATGTGGCCTGCGGGGCAGATTTCGCGTTCGGCCACCGTCGCACCGGCAATATCGAGCGCCTTGAAACCCTTCTGGCACCTCATGGAATCGGGCTGACCATTGTGCCCCAGCTTTCCGATGAGGGCGGTCCGATTTCCTCAAGCCGCATCCGTCGCCTGCTGCAGGAAGGTTATCCCGAACGCGCGGCGCAGGAACTTGGCCGTCCCTGGAGCATCACCGGTCCCGTCATGCACGGAGACCAGCGCGGACGCCTCCTTGGCTTCCCGACCGCCAACATTCCCCTGACCCAGCATGTCGAGCCCGCACGCGGCGTCTATGCCGCGCGCGTCACGCTGCCGGATGGCCGGGTCATTGCCGGCGTCGCCAATATCGGCCGCCGTCCGACCATCAATGACGGTCAGGAAAGCCGGCTCGAAGTCCATCTCTTCGACTTCAACGAAGACCTGTACGGCCAGACCTTGAGTGTCGCCCTGATCGCGCTCCTGCGCGAGGAAAAGAGGTTCTCCGGTCTGGACGAACTCAAGACCCAGATCGCAGCAGATGCCGCGCAGGCTCGGGCCATTCTCGGCGTCTGAATTTCTTTATTCATTTCCCAATTCTGCTGAACCCCTTCTTCGCCTTCGGAGAAGGGTTTTTTTTTGCCGTATGTCGTTCCGTGTCATTTTTGCCACAATCAGACAAAGAGAATGAGAATCTTTCGCAATTTTACTGAATCTGTATTGAGAATTAGTCGCATTAACTCTTTAAGGACAGCATCCGTTTTCGTTTGCAGGATCGTGATCCGATGTCGTCCAGAACACCCCGCCACCCACTGGGTCCGCTATCTCTTGCCGCAGGACTGACGCTTGTCTGTTCCGCCGCGCACGCACAGGACGACACCCGGCACCATCACAAGGCCCGTCGTCACCCGCTTCCCAAAAACGACGCAGCTAGCCCCCAGACGTCCAAGGCCCTTCCGCCCAAAGCTCCCATATCGGGGGCTGTTCCAAAAACGGCGGACAACAGCATCGTCGCAACGCCTGAGGAAACCGAGCATCTGCAGGTCGTTGGCTCTCCGATGAACACGTTGCAGACCCCCATCGGCATTGGCCGGATGCCGGAAGACGTCATGCACACGCCGCAGACGATCAACGTCGTGCCCAAGCTCCTGATGGAACAGCAGAACGTCAAATCGCTCGACGAGGCCCTGCGCAACGTGCCAGGCATCACCGCATCGGTCGGTGAAGGCGAAGGTGGGATGGCGGGCGACCAGTTCCTGATCCGCGGCTTCCAGGCGCAGAACGACATCTACGAAAATGGCCTGCGCGATTTCGGCGTCTATACCCGTGACAGCTTTGATTACGACCATGTCTCGGTCATCAAGGGGCCGTCTTCGGAAGTCTTCGGTAACGGAACGACGGGTGGCGCGATCAACATCACCACCAAGGTCGCCCATCTCGGGGACAGCTACGGTGGCAGCTTCTCGGGTGGTTCTGCGGAGTATTATCGCGGCACGCTCGATTTCAACAAGCAGATCGGGGACTCCACGGCCATCCGCATCACGGGCATGGGTAACGAGAACAACACGGTCGGCCGGGACAATGTCTTTTCCCATCGCTGGGGTATTGCCCCGTCCATCGCCTTCGGTCTGGGCAAGCGCACGACCTTCACGCTGGAATATTTCCATCAGACGGACAACCGCGTGCCGGATTATGGTGTGCCGGTCGTCACCAAGCCGGGAACGACCATTGCGAAGCCACTGACGGAATATGGCCTGAACCGCAACAACTGGTACGGCACGACCTATGATCAGGATGCGTCCAATGTGGACATGCTGACGGCACGCCTGAAATTCGACCTGAACAAGAACATCACGTTCTACAACGATGCGCGCGGTGGCATGTACAGCCGGTATTTCTCCGCGTCACAGCCGGGCTGTGATACGACCTGCGCTGCCGAGTATTTCACCGATCCTGAAGCGGCGACCATCAACCGGCGTGGTCATCTGGGCGGTCCGGAGCCTTATCAGCAGAACGACTGGTCCGTGCAGGACGTGTTCTCGGGCATCGCGAAGTTCTCGACTGGCAGCATCCGTCACCAGATCATCGCTGGTGTCGATATCTCGCATGTCTATGACCGGCGCACGAACTACGCCTACAATTTCAACGGCCAGAACGGCACGCAGACTGATACGACAAGCCTGCTCCACCCTTCCGCCACCCAGCCGGGTCTCCTGCTTGGCTCACTTGGCCAGTACAGCGGAAATCTCGTGAACATTTCCGGTGTCGGCCATGCCCTGTACAAAACGGGCGATGCCACGGATGTCGGTGCGTTTTTTTCTGAACAGATGTGGCTGGCACCCTGGTTCTCGATCCGTGGCGGCTTCCGCTGGGATCACTGGGACAGCCACTATTCCGCCAATGGCGGCACGGCTGGCGCCGGCGTGTCTTATGGACAGACGCAGGACACGTTCAATCCGACCGTCAGCCTGATGTACACGCCGACCAGCAACATCATGGTCTATTTCAACTGGGCGCAGTCCACCACGCCGCTGGGCCTGTATGTGACGAACAGCTCCGAACCCCTGAAATCCACGACGCAGGGTTTTAGTCCCGAACGCAGCAGTCTTTACGAGCTGGGTGCGAAGTATAACGCCTTCCACGGTCGCATGGGCTTTGCAGCTTCTGTGTTCCGTCTGGAAAAGGGCAACGCGCTCATGACCGACCCTTCGACGGGGGATGTGTCTTCGTCCAGCGACCGTCAGCGTAACCAGGGCGTTGAACTCAGCGTTTCGGGCGAAATCCTGAAGAACTGGACCATGATCGGCACCTACGCCTATTACGACGCCACAACCGTGTCATCCCTGACGGCGGCTGATGTCGGCAAGCGCATCCAGTACGCGCCGAAGAACTCCGCCACCATCTGGTCCACCTACACGATCGCGCCGAACCGTCCCTGGAATGTCACGTTCGGCGGTGGTCTGACCTGGCGTGATGGTGTCTACCTGAACGCCACCAATACAGCGGCCGTGCCTGCCACCGTGGAATGGGATGCCGTGATTTCCCACAATTTCGGCAAGCACTGGCGCGTCGCCATGAACGGCTACAACCTCGACAACCGCCTGAACTACAGCAACCTGTTCAGCGACCGTGCGACCCCGGCTGTCGGCCGGTCCTTCCTCTTCAACCTTTCGGCGAATTACTGACCGAAACAGCCTCGCCTGAAGGAGAAATCCCCATCTCCTTCAGGCGTTCGCGCACCCGCTCCAGCAGGTCCGCATCACCTTTTGGCCCCAGCGCCGTCAGCTTCTGATCCATCGCCAGCAGGATGTCGGACGTCGCATCCACGACGGCCTGGCGCCACCAGCCCAGCGCCTCATCGATCTTCCCGGCATCCACAAGCGCCGTGGCATGATTGTGCTGCCCCCGGTAATCGCCGCCTTCTGCTGATTTCCGATACCAGTCCAGCGCCGCCGCCCGGTCCTGCGGCACAACCCATCCTTCTTCCAGAAACCGCGCATACAGGTTCATGGATTTCGCATGGCCGTTATTTGCCGCTGTCCGGAACAGATCCAGCGCCCGCGCCAGATCCGGCTCCATGCCGATCCCGCGCATGGTCATGATGCCCAGATTGTACCGGCCCCACTCGTCTCCGGTTTTCGCAGCAGCTTCATAACAGCGCGCGGCCTGCTGAAGGTCCTTCTCGCAGCCCCAGCCGAACTGGAAGCACCGCCCGCGCATGTTGTGCCCCGGGCCGAACCCGGCATTGGCCGCGATCGTGAACCATTCCACCGCTGCCATCGGATCACGTGGAACATACACGCTGTCCAGCAGCACCTGTCCCCACTGTACGATCTGAAGATGCTGTCCCTTCAACGCGCCCTGCCGGATCTCCTCGATCTGCGGTGGCAGGGCAGGAGGCTCGGGACGGCGCGTGGGCACTTTGCAGCCCAGGAACTTCTGAACGATCCGTTTCATCAGAGCGCGGGTACGATCTGCTGGACCTCGAACCCATCCTTGCGGAGCAGGGCGGGCAGACCCTTCGGCCCAGCCATGTGCAGGGAGCCCACGGCCGCGAACAGCGATGTCCCGCTCTCATGGATCTTCTCGATTTTCTGCGCCATGCCGACATTCCGCTCATCCAGAAGCCGGGACATGAAACGGCGTTCCTGTGCCGTATTCAGGCAGTCGCACCAGTCCTGATAATGATCGAGACGCTTCACGTCGCTTGAGGCCCACATCTGTGTCAGCTTGCGGTTCTCGGCCTGCGTCTTGCCGGAAGACACACCTTTGACGATGTCATCAATAAACGCATCTTCATCCGCCTGATCCGGACCGATCAGCAGATCCCGCTGCATCTGCACCGTCTCCAGCCCGATCAGAGGCTTTTTCAGACTTCCCGCCATGCCCTGTAGAACGGCATCCACCGCATAATCCGGATAATATCCATCCTGGCGTGACGCCAGGGATTCGACACCAGCCGCTTCCACGCCAACCGCCACATGCGCGAACGCAGCACTCGGCACGCATTGCTGATCCATGAGCGCATCCACTTTCGCCTTGCGCCCGGACTGCACGAGATGCGCCCATCGGGCCGGATCTTCCGGCTGCCGCAGCGTGGTGGCCGTGTCCGGGGCGTTCAGATCAAGCTCAAGGGCGACCTCGCCGCTCTGCAGGATCGCGGCGCGGGTCAGTGGGCCGGGCAGCAGCCAATCCTGTTTTGCGACATGCAGCGTCCCATACAGCCAGGAGGAGTGACCGTCCTTCGTCACTTTCCACAGGAAGCCCCGGTCCGGTGCCGTCTGGAACATCTGCGTCATCCGGGCCTTGTCCGGAACACTCGCCGCCGCCGGGCAACGGGGCGCCTGCGCGTGTGCGGCCATGCTGAACCCCGTACAGACACCCAGAACGGCTCCTGCAACAGACTGGAAGAGACGAAGTGCGTTCACGGTTCTGCCTTCTGAAAAAAGCGCCATATCGTCCATCATCCGCGAGTCCCGCCGCCCCGGCAACCCGCTTTGGGGCAGCCCTGCATTGCTGCCGCCCTTAACGCGGACTTGACCGGATTGGCTCGCGATCTCCATATAACCCACCCTTTGTGTGAATGACCGAAACTGGCTCGTCCCTCATGTCCGATAAGACTCCCGATCCTTCCGTCGCCGCCTTCAAGGAACAGCAGGATCGCTACCGCGATACCGTGTTCCTCCCCCGCACCGGCTTTCCGATGCGCGGCGGCCTGCCCAAGCGCGAGCCTGAAACGCTCGCCCGCTGGGCTGTTACGGGGCTGGACGAAAAGATCCGCGAGGCCGGGAAGGGACGTCCCGTCTTCACGCTTCATGACGGACCGCCCTACGCCAACGGTCACATTCACATCGGACACGCCCTGAACAAGGTGATGAAGGACGTCATCAACCGCGCCCATCGCATGTCGGGGTATGAGGTCCGCTATCTTCCGGGCTGGGACTGCCACGGCCTGCCGATCGAATGGCGGATCGAGGAACAGTATCGCAAGGCTGGCAAGGACAAGGACCAGGTCCCCCTGCTCCAGTTCCGTGCCGAATGCCGCCAGTACGCCGCCGAATGGGTGCAGAAGCAGGCCGAGGACTTCAAGCGCATCGGCGTTCAGGCCGAATGGGCCAACCGCTATGTGACGATGGACTTCAGCTCCGAAGCCAAGATCGTCGACGAAATCGGCAAGTTCCTGCTCAATGGCAGCCTCTATCGCGGCCTGCGCCCCGTCATGTGGAGCCCGGTTGAGAAGACGGCCCTGGCCGAAGCCGAGATCGAATATCACGACATCGACTCCACCACGATCTTCGTGGCCTTCCCGATCATCAAGGACCCGACGCCCGCTCACGCCCTGAACGGTGTATCGGCCGTCATCTGGACGACCACACCCTGGACCATCCCCGCCAACCGCGCGCTCGCCTATGGTCCGGACATCACCTATGTCGTCCTGCGCGTCGATGAGACGAACGAGAACAGCCTCGTCCCGCAGGGTGCGAAGCTGCTGGTGGCCGAGGATCGTGTGGACGCGTTCTGCACGGAGACGGGCATCACCGCCCATCACATCCTCTACACCCTGCCGGGCAACGGGCTTGAAGGCGCGGTCTGCGCCCATCCGCTGCGTGGCCGTGGCTATGAGTATGACGTGCCGATGCTGCCGGGCGATTTCGTCACGACCGATGCTGGCACGGGCCTCGTCCATATGGCGCCGTCCCACGGTCAGGACGACTTCATGCTCTGCCGTCAGTACGGCATCGAAGTCCCCGAACTCGTACAGGATGACGGCCGCTATGCACCGTGGGTTCCGCATCTGGCCGGCATCCATGTCTTCAAGGCGGCCGATCCGGTCTGTGACCTGCTGACCGAAGCCCGCCAGTCCGCCGAACATGATGACGCCCCGGCCACCGGCCTGATGGCCCGCGGAACGGTCCGTCATTCCTATCCGCATTCCTGGCGCTCCAAGGCACCGATCATTTTCCGCGCCACGCCGCAGTGGTTCATTGCGATGGATGGCGAGACGAAGCTGCGCGAAAAAGCCCTGAGCGCTCTCGATAACGTCACCTTCGTCCCCGAAGCCGCCCGCCGTCGCCTGACCTCCATGATCGAGCAGCGCCCCGACTGGTGCATCTCCCGCCAGCGTGCCTGGGGTGTGCCGATCGCGGTTTTCGTCGAGAAGCGCACCGGCGACGTCCTGCGTGATCCGGCCGTCATGCAGCGTATCGTCGAGGCTTTCCGCGAAAAGGGTGCGGATATCTGGTACGAAGCCGACCCGGCGCTCTTCTTGGGTGAAGGCCGTGATCCCGCCGATTACGAGCAGGTCTTCGACATCGTGGACGTCTGGTTCGAGAGCGGCTCCACCCATCGCTTCGATCTGGGGCAAGAAGGTCTGAACTTCCCGGCTGATCTTTACCTTGAAGGTTCCGACCAGCATCGCGGCTGGTTCCAGTCCTCCCTGCTGGAAAGCGTAGGAACGATGGGTGTCGCACCCTACAAGGCGCTCGTGACCAATGGCTTCGTCATGGACGAACAGGGCCGCAAGATGTCCAAGTCGCTGGGCAATGTCGTGGCCCCTTCGGACGTGACCGACAGCCTCGGCGCCGACATCCTGCGTCTGTGGGTCCTGAACTCGGACACGAACGAAGACCTCCGCATCGGGCAGGAAATCCTCAAGCAGCAGGGCGAACTCTATCGCCGCCTGCGCAATACCCTGCGCTGGCTGCTGGGGGCGCTGGACGGCTTCACGCCCGAAGAAGCTGTGCCTTACGCTGATCTGCCGCCGCTGGAGCAGTATATCCTGCACCGCCTGTCGGAATTGCGCGGCCTGATCGCCAGCGCAGTCGAGACGCATCAGTGGGTTGGTGTCTATCCGGCACTGCATGGCTTCTGCACCACCGATCTCTCGGCCTTCTATTTCGACATCCGCAAGGATGCGATCTACTGCGACGCCCCGTCTGACCCGACGCGCCGTGCCGCCCGCACGGTGCTGGATGCCCTGCATCGCGCGCTCTGCACCTGGCTGGCCCCCGTCCTCGTCTTCACGGCCGAGGAAGCCTGGCAGGCGCGCTTCGGCGAGGAAGACAGCGTGCATCTCGCACAGTTTTTCGAACCGGAAGCTGAGTGGAACGACCCGGAACTCGGTAACCGCTGGGAAGACATCCGTGCCTATCGCCGCCTGATCACGACCGAGCTGGAAACGGCTCGCCGTGACGGCACGATCGGCTCCTCGCTCGAAGCCAGCGTCACGCTGCCTCTGTCGCAGGAAGAGGCCGGGATTTTCGGCGGCCTGGACTGGGCCGAGCTGCTCATCACATCCCATGCCGAAACCGAACTGCTGCCGGGTGACACGGCCCATGGCGGCCCGCAGGTCGAGCGTGCGCCGGGCCATAAATGCGCCCGCTGCTGGAAGGTTCTGCCCGAAGTCGGCGAGAACGCCGAACATCCGGCGCTGTGCCGCCGCTGCATCGACGTGGTGAGTGCCTGATGTCCCTGTGGCATGAGGGCATGAGCCGGACAGGCCGCATGGTTCTGGGGTTTGCCCTGCTGGTTCTGGTCCTCGTTTTGGATCAGGCCAGCAAGGACTGGATCCTCTATGTCTATCACCTGCCGGACCGGGGATCGGTCGAGATCCTGCCGTTCCTGAACTTCACGATGGTCTGGAACCACGCCGTGACGTTCGGCATGTTCGGCGGCCTCGGCAGTCGTGGGCCGTGGATCTTCTGCGCGGTCTCCCTGATCGCGGTGGGGCTTCTGGTGTGGACCCTGACCCGCACGCAGCGCACCCTCGTGGCGGCGGCCTGCGGGGCGATTGCAGGTGGCGCCATCGGCAATGTCATCGATCGCCTGCGCTATGGGGCAGTCGTGGATTTCCTGCATGCCCATGCTTTTGGCTGGTCATGGTATGTCTTCAATATCGCGGATTCAGGGATTGTCTGCGGCGTCGCCGTCTGGCTGATTGATTCCCTGCTCGCCGAACGTCAGGCGGCTGCCAAGTGATGCGGTCACGGAACTTGTTCCAATGGCTTGCTCCGGCGCCGCGCGGACTGTAGGAGTGTTGCATCATGATCGCGTCCCAGGGGCCCTCCATGCGCCGTAACCGTCTTTCCGTTGCCCGTCTCAGTGTCCAGATGGGTGCCATGGCTTCCGTCGGCCTGCTGCTTTCGGGCTGCTCGGGCGCCGATGTCTCACGCGCGATCGGTCTCGAACGGGCCATGCCCGACGAGTACACCGTCACGACCCGCGCCCCGCTCTCCATGCCGCCTTCCGAGCAGATGCAGCTACCCGGTGCCGCAGATGCCCATCGTCCGGACGAAAGCCCGCGGATGCAGGCGCTCGAAACCCTGTCGCCTGATACGGCCCTGCATCCGGATTCCGGCAAGGGCAGCACCGGCCAGACCGCACTGGTCGGACAGGTGGACAAGTCCGCCAGCGCACCGAACAATGCCGAGCTTGGCGCGGCCGATGCCGGTTTTGTGGACAACCTGATGTTCTGGAAGGGCGGCAATGCCGGTTCCGTCGTCGATGGTGACGCCGAAAACCGCCGCATCCGCGAGAACTCGGCCCTGGGCCGCAATCCCGCAACGGGTGCGACCCCGACCGTCAGAAAGAAGAAGGCCTTCCTCGGCGTTCTCTGAAGTACCCTCCGTCCCGACTGCCCCCTGATTGGGTGGACGGGACGGCCCCGTCTGCCGTCCGGCCCCTGTCCGGACGATGAGGAGGCATCGTGTCCGAGGCCCCGTCCTTTCCCCGCCCCACAATCCGTCGTCTTTCCGGTCATGTCATTGATCTGATTGCGGCTGGTGAAGTCATCGAGCGCCCCGCCGCTGCGCTGAAGGAACTGGTGGAGAACGCCATCGATGCAGGCGCGACCCGCATCGTGGTTGCCCTGCGTGCCGGCGGGACGGACCGGATCGATGTCATCGACAATGGCTGCGGCATGACTCCGGTCGAGCTGGAACTGGCCGTCGAGCGGCACTGTACCTCCAAGCTTCAGGACGAACGCCTCGTCCAGATCCGCACGCTGGGCTTCCGGGGCGAGGCTCTGCCGTCCATCGGCGCCAGCGCGCGCCTGTCCATCACGTCCCGCACGCCGGAGTCCGATACCGCCTGGTGCATCCGCGTCGATGGGGGCGTCATCACGCCGCCGCAGCCCGCTTCCGGCCCGGTCGGCACGCGTATCGTCGTGACAGATCTGTTCTTTGCCACCCCGGCGCGGCGCAAGTTCCTCAAGAGCGCCCGCGTCGAAAGCGGACATGCCGAATCCGTCATGCGGCGTCTGGCCCTGTCCGCGCCTCATTGCGCCATGCGCGTCCTGCTGGACGACAAGGTTCTGTTCGACCTGCCCGAGCAGAGCCCCATTGCTCGGGCAGCTTCCGTGCTGGACACGACTCCTGACACGCTGATCCACCTCGACGAACAGCGTGGGGCCGTGCGTCTGTCGGGGTTCGCCTGCGGCCCGGCTCGCACCCGCGCCACTGGATCGGGGCAGTTCATTCTGGTCAACAACCGCCCGGTAACGGACCCCATGCTCCGGACCGCCATCCGCGTGGCCTACCGTCCCGTGATCGAGCGTGGCCGCTTCCCGGTCATGGCGCTGCATCTGACCGTGCCGCTGGAACGGCTGGACGTGAATGTCCATCCCGCCAAGACGGAACTGCGGTTTGCCGACGAAGCCGAAATCCGGTCTCTCGTGATTGGCGGTCTGGGCCGGGCGCTGGGTCATGGTTCGAATGGCGGTGGTGGCATTCATGCGAGCTTCGGTTCGCGGCCGTCCATCGTCTATCCGCCCCGGCCGCCGGAGCCACGGGAAGCTCCGGCTTCCGTACCGCTACAGGGCAGCCTTCCGACCGGTTATGCTCCGCGATCCTCGCCTCTGCCGGACCCCACTCCGTCTCTGGCCCGACCGGGTTTTGCGGAAACGGACCCCGGTTTTGCGCCCGCTGCCCGTGCTCCGCAGCAGCCCGAAGCGCTTGATCCTGCGTTTCCGCTGGGTGCCGCCATCGCGCAGGTCTTCGATACCTATATCCTGGCCCTCGCTCCCGATGGGGACCTCGTCCTCGTGGACCAGCATGCCGCCCATGAGCGCCTGACCCATGAACGCCTGCGTGAACAGTACGCCAATGGCAGCACGCTGCGGTCGCAGGCTCTGCTCCTGCCGGAAGTGGTGGACCTGCCGCGTCGCGAGGCGGAAGCCCTCATGGCCCGGGCCGAAGACCTGTCAAAACTGGGGATCGATCTTGAATCCTTTGGACCCGGCAGTGTTCTTTTGCGCTCGGTGCCGGCCCTTCTGGGCGCTCAGGACATTCAGGGGCTCCTGAAGGATATTGCCGACGAACTGGCCAGTGATCCGGATTTGGACGCCGCCAGTACGGGAAGTTTCTCGCATCATCTGGATGCCATTCTCGCACGCATGGCATGTCATGGCAGCATCCGCGCAGGTCGTCGCCTCAAGCCCGAGGAAATGGATGCTCTGTTGCGCGAGATGGAACTGACACCGCGTGCAAATACTTGCTCACATGGACGACCGACATGGCTCAAACTGACACGGCGTGAACTTGAACGTCTTTTTGGGCGCGTTAAATAACACGCAGGGTTGAAGAGCGGTTTCTTGCAACACCATGTTAGGACCAGCGGCGATCACTTTGGCGGCAGGAAAGACAACAGAATGTCAGCGTCACTAAAAGGCAGTTCCGAGGTCAGCAATGCCTCGCTCATCCACTCCCTGCGGGCCATCGTGGGCGCGCGGCACGTCCTGACGAAGCCGTCGGCGACCTACCGCTTCCGTAAGGGGTTCCGCTTCGGTATGGGCGACGTTGTTGCGGTGCTTCAGCCGGGCAGTCTGGTCGAACTGTGGCGCGCTGCGAAACTCTGTGCCGAAACGGGCCGGATCATCATCATGCAGGCCGCCAATACCGGCCTGACCGGCGGTTCCACCCCTGACGGCAACGATTATGACCGTGACGTGGTCATCATCAGCACCAACCGTCTGGATGGTATTCACCTGATTGGTCAAGGCAAGCAGGTCGTCTGCCTGCCGGGCTCCACCCTGCATGATCTGGAAGAAAAACTCGCTGCCATTGGCCGTGAGCCTCATTCTGTCATCGGCTCGTCTTGTATCGGCGCTTCGGTTCTGGGTGGTGTTAGCAACAACTCCGGCGGCGCGCTGGTCCAGCGTGGACCAGCCTTCACCGAGATGGCTCTGTTCGGCCAGATGGGCGAGGACGGCAAGCTCCACCTCGTCAACCATCTGGGTATCCGTATTGAAGGCAATCCCGAGCAGATCCTTGCCGCCGTACAGGCCGGTCAGCTTCCGGAAAATGCCATCGACTGGAAGGCCGGTCGCGGTCATGACGAGAACTACGCCACCCATGTCCGCGACGTGGACGCCGACACTCCCGCCCGTTTCAATGCCGACCCCAACCGCTGGTACGAAGCCGCGGGCTGTGCGGGCAAGCTGGTCGTGTTTGCTGTCCGTCTCGACACGTTCGAAGCCAACAAGAATCCGGGCGTGTTCTATATCGGGACGAACAACACATCCGACCTCGAAGACCTCCGCCGCCATGTTCTGACCCATTTCGACGAGCTGCCGATCGCCGGTGAGTACCTGCACCGCGATGCGTTCAATATCGCCGAAAAATACGGCAAGGATACCTTCGCGGTTATCCGCTATTTCGGCACGAAATACCTGCCGATGTTCTTCTCCATGAAGTCTAGGTTTGACGTTTTTGCGCAGCGCCTGCCCTTCCTGTCTGATCATTTCAGCGATCTGGCGATGCAGTTTCTCAGTCGCTTCCTGCCAAAACAGCTTCCCCAGCGCATGTGCGATTACCGCGACCGTTTCGAGCATCACCTGATGCTCAAGGTCTCCGCCCACATGACCGCACCCGTCCGTGCCTATCTGGAGCAGTGGGCCTCAAGCACGGGGGGCGCCTTCTTTGAATGTACGCCGGATGAAGGCACACGCGCCTTCCTACACCGTTTCGCAGCAGCCGGTGCCGCCGTGCGTTACCGTGCGGTCCATACGAAAACCGCTGAAGACATCGTGGCGCTCGACGTTGCCCTGCGCCGCAATGACCGTGAGTGGTTCGAGGTCCTTCCCAAGGAAATCGAGGACCGGATCATCGTCAAACTCTATTACGGTCACTTTTTCTGCCACGTGATGCACCAGGATTACGTGATCAAGAAGGGCTACAACGCCATGCAGGTGGAGCACGACATGCTCCCCGGCCTGGATGCCCGTGGTGCGCGCTATCCGGCCGAACATAATGTTGGCCATCTCTACAAGGCGCCCGAGGAAATGGTCGAGCATTACCGCAGCCTCGATCCCTGCAACTGCTTCAACCCGGGCATCGGTCTGGCGACAAAGAAGCGGAACTGGGTTGCCGAGAGCGTCTGACGCGCTCCCGGTTCTCCCGGCCCGGTCTTTTCAGAATGAGGCGGTCATGTTCATGTTGAAGGACCGCCCCATTCCCGGCAACGGCCCCAGAATACCCGTGGCGTCATAGTCACCCAGTGAGAGGCCGCCGAGCGGCAGGTAGTATCTCTGGTTCAGCACGTTCGCCAGTTCGGCATTGAGCGTGAAATACCGCCAGCGATAGCTCCCCCCAAGCCCCAGCAGCGCATAGCCCGGCGTGCGGGGCTCGTTGCGCAGCCAGTCCACGGTGTCCTTGGACTTTACGAGCGTTACTTCGACGCGTCCCGTCCAGTTCTCGTACGTCTCGTGCAGCCCGATCACGCCATTCGCCGGCATCTGGTGATACAGGCCCGAATGCGTCACCAGATCCACGCCGCGGACCCAGTTGATGTTCCCGACAAGCTCGCCCCGTCCGTAAGCCGGCCTGTTCCAAAGACGTACGGACCCAGAGGCGTTGATGCCGTAGCTCTGGGCGTTGTGGTTGACGAAGCCCAGCATCGACAGCCCGTTCGAGAAGCTGCCCAGGCGCCGGACGTTAATGTAGTTGTGCGTGTAGGTGTAAAACGGCTGGATTTTCAGGTCCCAGCGCTGCATCGGGTTGGGGTCATGCCAGTCCACCGTCACGCTGGCCGTATTGGCGATTTCGGGCGACAGGTTCAGGTTCCCCACATAGCCGTTGCCATCGCCAAACCAGCCGATCATGCGCGTCGCCATGCTGCCCATGCCCCAGGCATAACGCTCATACAGGTTCGGCGAGCGCGTCTTGCGGGCATAGCCACCTTCAATGGACAGGCTGTCCAGCGGCTTCCATCGCCCCGTTGCCGTGACATCGAAATTGACGTCCGTCCGGCCGCGTGACGCCTTGTTGAATGTCTCGGCTGCGGCAGCATCCGTCATCGACATCATGCTGCTCCAGGAATAGGGGGCAACCTTCCCCGTATTCATCATCACGACGTCATTGCGGAACCCGAGCTGCGTGGAAAAGCGTGGCAGCCACTGCGCATCCCATTCCACGAAATGGCCCAGCCGGTCCCGATGGCCGTTATTGATGTTGTGATAGGTGCCAGGCCCCATCATCGTGCTGCCCTGCAAAGGCGGCCACCAGTCGTTCAGCCCGTTATGATCGAAGGAACTGCCCAGCTTCAGCGTATGCTTCAGCCCGAGCGGAATGGTCGCCTTGATCGCATAAGCCGCCGTCCGCGCATCCGTGTTCATCGGCATACCCGTGGTGGCACTGTGACCGCCCTTGTCCGACAGCATGTCCATGACATGTGTCACCCGCTGCCACGACCCGCGCACATCCAGCGTGCCCCAGTTGAAGTCGCCCTTGTACTTGCCGTTCACGAAGGTCGAACGGTTGTTCGTCATGTCCATGTACTGGTTGGGAAAGCCTTCATACGGGATGTCCTGCTGACCGAACGTCAGGGCCAGCAGATGATTGGCCTTCTTCACACCCAGCGTCACCGCATGGTTGAAGCTCAGGTAATCCGTGGACCGCACATGCTGTCCGTTTCCGCCGGCCTGATAGTCGCTGGCATGGGAATAGGACGCCGTATAGCGCAGACTGAACATGTCATTGGCGACGGTCAGGGACCCGGAAGCACCGGAGCCGCCGCCATTGCTGCGATAGTCGCCACGCACATGTCCGGTCACGAGGATGTTGCCCGCTTTCGCAAAGAGCGGGTCTTTCCGCTCGATCTCCACGGTGCCGCCGATGCTGTCCCCGCCCAGACTGACGGGCGTGATGCCCGCAATCGCCACGGCGCGGGACACGCTGTCCGGATCGACATAGGACATGGCCGGGTTCATGTGATTCGGGCAGGCCGCATCAATCCGCATCCCGTCCACGAGTGTGGCCACCCGGTCATCGGCCATGCCGTTCAGGACGGGCAGGGCGGAAACACCCCCTGCGGAATAGGTGCTGTAGCCCAGTGCATGGTCCAGAAGATGCGCCGTATCCGCGCTGGTTGTCCGGGGCTGGCGCACACCATTGACGGTCAGATGTTCGGCTTTGCCGGCTTCGACGGAGTCCGGCTGGGGCAGGGTTTCCTGAGCAGACGCCCCTGAAAAGGCGCTCAGGGTCAAAATGATGGCCGCCAGGTACGGGCGCACGTGAGGTGCACCGTCTGCGCGGGCGCTGAAAAAGGGGAGCATGATCCGCATCCTCGACTGGTCTGAAATCCAGTCACGGCGAATCACGTCCTGAAGGGGCGCCCGAAACGGGCAGACCGCAGGAAGTTCCGTCCTCCGCCATGACCACGATGGGGGTCAGACGAGGCGGGGTGGTCCCCGGGACGGCGGAAGCAGACGCCAGATCGCAGGCGGTGCGCGTGGTGTGCCCGGGTGTTGCCGGATCTGACGGCTTGTGGTCCTACGGGCGGGCACGAGCGGCAGACTGGCAAGGATGACCGCCAGAAGCTGTAACAGCGGACAGAGCGGACAAGTGCCGTCATGGGAATCGTGGTGGTGATGCTCCCCAGCCGTCATTCCGGGCATGGGGCCGGTCATCACCATGGGTGACGGTGCAATGTCGATCCCCGTCAGGCGCTCGATCGTCGCCCGCGGACTTTCTTCGGGATAGGCGCATCCCTGAAGGACCAGCTGCCCCAGAAATCCCAGAAGAACCACGGCGATGACTGCAAGGGCAGACAGACTGGACCGTTGGTTCGAGGAGGGAAAGAGGCGGGACATGACGCCCGCATCTGGCGCGCGTGTCGCAGCCCGGTCAAGGGAACGGTATACGGCCTAGCCCTATATTCCTGTCAGTTTTCAGCCGATTATTGCTCAGGCGGGATCAGTGGAGCGGCTTCTGGCGCCCTGTCAGGACATTCCCGGCCGATGCCGCCGCGATGCATAGAACGCCCATCCAGCGCATGATGGACAGCGCCTCATGCAGGAAAATGAATCCTGAAAGCGCACCCAGCATCGGCTCCATGCTCAGCAGGATTCCCAGCTCGCGCGGGTTCAGGGTCCGCATCGCCATCATGTCCAGAATATAGGGCACGGCCGAGGACAGGACCGCGACGCTCAGCGCGGCTCCCCCCTGCCAGGGATGGGTCAGGACGGTCGGGATCGTCGGAATCAGGCAGGGCAGCAGCAGAATACCTGCCGTGCTCATGCCCAGAGTGGTGGCGACGGGGGCGGGGAACATTTTGCCCATGCGTGTGCCGGTCAGGATGTAGACCACCCAGCCACACCCACTCAGCAGGGCCGCGGCCACGCCAAACAGATTGAGCGAGGACAGGCCAATCGTCGCTCCCTCGGGCCGCAGCAGCAGGAAAAGCCCCAGCACCACAAGCCCTGCCCAGCACAGATCCAGCCATCGACGGGATCCAACCAGTGCCAGCGTCAGAGGGCCAGTGAATTCAAGGGCGACAACAACGCCCAGCGGCAGCCGGACCAGGGCCACATAGAAGCAGAAGTTCATGACGGCGACGGCAGCGCCATAAGGTAGCAGCAGTTTCAGGCGCTCGACCGTCAGCGAACCGCGTGTCGGTCGCCAGATGCACAGCAGGATTATGGCCGCCAGACACACGCGCAGCCCCACCATGCCGGTCGGACCGAACAGGGGAAACAGACCCTTTGCCAGCGTTGCGCCGATCTGAAAGGAGGAAATCCCTCCGATCAGACATCCGACGGCCTTGAGCTGGCTATGAGACTCCGTGGAACTGGCCGGTGACGACACGCTCAGACGTCGAGCTCGTCAACGGATCGGGCATGTTCCTGAATGAAGCGGAAGCGCAGCTCCGGCTTGCGGCCCATGAGGCTCTCGACACGCTCGCTGGTCGCCAGACGGTCCTCGGCCGGGGTGATGACCCGCAGAAGCGTGCGCCGAGCCGGATCCATGGTCGTTTCCTTCAGATCCTTCACCGGCATCTCACCCAGGCCCTTGAACCGGGAGACCTCGACCTTCGCATTTGGCTTGAAGTCGGCCTTGATGCGCCGGACGCGGTCCTGATCGTCCATGGCATAGACCGTCTTGGGTCCATGCGTGATGCGATAGAGCGGTGGCTGAGCCAGATGCAGATGGCCGTGACGGATCAGCTCCGGCATCTCACGATAGAAGAACGTCATCAGCAGCGAGGCGATATGCGCCCCGTCCACGTCGGCATCCGTCATGATGATGACGCGCCCGTAGCGCAGACGGCTGATGTCGAAGGAAGCCCCGATTCCACATCCAAGGGCTTCCGTCAGGTCCCGGAGTTCCTGATTGGCCCGCAGCTTGTCCGTCGTCGCGGAAGCCACGTTGAGGATCTTTCCACGCAGCGGCAGCACGGCCTGCGTCTCGCGGTCACGCGCCTGACGCGCCGACCCGCCGGCCGATTCGCCCTCCACCAGGAACAGCTCCGTTTCCGCCGCATTTTCGCGTGTGCAGTCCGTCAGCTTTCCCGGAAGACGCAGCTTGCGCGTCGCGCTTTTACGGGCCGTGTCCTTGACTTCACGACGGCGCAGACGCTCTTCCGCCCGCTCCACCATGAAAGCCAGTAGGGTGTCAGCCTGTTGCGGGTTGCCGCCCAGCCAGTGATCCACACGGTCCCGCAGCGCACCTTCCACCAGCCGCGAAGCTTCCTGCGAGGTCAGCTTGTCCTTGGTCTGGCCCTGGAACTGGGGGTCGCGGACGAAGACCGAAAGCTTGGCGGCTACAGATCCCAGAACGTCCTCGGCCGAAATCGCCGCCGCCCGCTTGACCTTGCGCTGATCGCCCCAGGCGCGAAGTCCTTTAACCAGAGCCGCGCGGAAGCCGGCTTCATGCGTGCCACCCTGAGGTGTGGGAATCGTGTTGCAGAACGAGGAGAGCGACGCCGTACCGCTCTCAAGGAACGCCACAGCCCATTCCACGCGTCCGCCCGTGCGTCCGTCCGCTGCAACCGGCAGTTCGACATCACCAGCCCAGATCGGTGTCAGTAGATCCGGATCCGGCCCGAGTTCCGCTGAAAGAGCGTCTTCCAGACCGTTAGGGAACTGGATGGTGGCCTCGACCGGCGTCTCGTCTCCGGCCTTGATGAGGGACGGCTCACATTTCCACTGGATCGTCACCCCCCGGAACAGCGCCGCCTTGGAGCAGCACATCCGGTAGAGGCGCGCAGGGGAGAAGTGGTGATTGCCGAAGATTTCCGGGTCGGGCGTAAACCGTACGGTCGTCCCGCGACGGTTGGGCGCATTCCCAACTTCCGCCAGCGGCGCCAGCGAGACACCGCGCACGAAGTCCTGCCGGTACAGCGTCCGGTCCCGTGCGACCTCGACTTCCAGCTTCTCAGACAGCGCATTGACGACCGAACTGCCGACGCCATGCAGACCGCCAGACGTGTCATAGGCCTTGCCGGAGAACTTTCCACCCGCATGGAGCGTGGTGAAAATCACCTCAAGCGCGGATTTCTCGGGAAATTTTGGATGGGGATCGGTCGGGATGCCACGGCCGTTGTCGCGCACCATAAGCGTGCGCGGGCCTTCCAGCCTGACGTCGATGGTGGTGGCGTGACCGGCCACCGCTTCATCCATCGCATTATCAAGGATTTCGGAGGCAAGATGATGATACGCGGTATCATCCGTGCCGCCGATATACATGCCCGGACGGCGCCGGACGGGCTCAAGCCCTTCCAGCACCTCGATGTCGTGGGCGCCATATTCCGTGTCGACCGTGCCCTTGCGGGCGCCGCCGGTCCGGGTTTTGCCTGTCTTTCCTGACTCGAACAGATCGCTCATGTCTGCGTTGTCGCCGTCCCGTCACGGAACGTCAAGCGAACGCTTCGCGACAGGATCAGAGATCGGCTCAGGCGCGGTTCGTGTGGCGGGTGGCGGCCCGCTTCGTCACGCCCTTGCGGGAGTGGCGGTCCACGGTCGCCGGAGCTTCGCAGCTCTCATAGGAGGCCGGCTGGGCCACGTCCTTGGCCTCAGCATAATGCGCCAGATCGGACGCTGATTCCAGAGCGTCGATCTCGTCGAACATCGCCTCGCGCTGCTGGCAGAAGACCGTGCCGGACTTCAGCCCACCCAGCGACTGGATGTCGGCCAGCTGTGTGATGTAATCGTCATGCTCGACCTGGGCGCGACGGCCATAGGTCGTGCGGAAATAGCTGTTCAGACGCTCGTCGGCGTTCAGCAGGGCCGGGCGGAACTTGCCGACGAAGGCATTGTAACGCTCCTGCGCCTTGCACGACAGCGCCGTCACCATCAGCTCGGATTTCAGGCCGGCCACATCGAAGGCTTCGTGAGCGGGCGAATTGCCGCAGTCCGCAGCGCGGGCGGACAGGGGATGAACGGCAGCAAGCGTAGCGCAGGAAAGCCCGACAGCAAGCAGGCTCTTGAAGGAACGACGGAAGATCGACGGCATTGACAGACTCCACAAGACCGGATCGACCGGCCACAACCACTGGAACAGACTACCTGCGGTCGACCCCCCGCGAAAGCTGATTCTGCGTCTGAGGAACGTGCGGCAAGCCCTTAATCCGAAACATGATTTCGTGGCAGAAAATTGGCGAGGGACGTCCCGGGGCGAATTTATCGTTCCCCGGGCACAAAATACCGTCAAAATGGCCACACTGTCCCCATGCAGCCTTTCGCCCCGTGCAGTCCTGTTCTACATGCGAACGTCTGTCTGCCGTGAAAACGCGGCATGTCCTGTCACGATGCGTTGGAGTTGACCGTGCGTCTGCGAGGTTCTGCCATTACCCTGGGTTCGGCACTGGCCGTTTCCCTGCTTCTCTCCGGTTGTGCCCAACAGCCGATCGTCCAGCGTTCCGTGGCCCCGAATCCCTTCGGCTACCAGCGGACCTCCGCTGTCTGCCACGTCTCCGCCGTCAAGAAAGCCGCTGACGGCACGATGAGCGTGGATATGACGGTCCGCAGCGATGACGGACTGTGCTCCATCGCCATCCAGAAGCCGATGGGTGGCAACTATGCCTCCTTCGGCGTCAATCCGCCGCCGACACACGGTAAGGCCTTCCTCTATAATTATGATGGCAAGACCTATGTGGATTATACGCCGGCCACGGCTTACGCCGGAACGGATTCGTTCACGGCCGAGCTGATCCCCGGTGGCGGCCAGAAGCGCGAGCATCTGACGATCCACGCCACGGTGGATGCAACAGGCGTCGTTGTCGCCAAGCCGCCCGCAGTCGTTGCTCCGACGCCGGCGAAGACGACGGCCAAAAAAACCACCGTCCGTCATACGGTGCGTCGCAAGAAATAAGTCTTTTCCATCACGTCGATGGGGCTGAAAGGGCGGAGAGGTTTCTCTCTGCCCTTTTTTATGCCGGAAGGGCGTGCAGCTGACGCAAAAAAAACCGGCGGCCTCGTGAAAAGCCGCCGGCTGACCGGGAATCAGGGTCTGTTCGCAGACCCTACTTGAAATCGATTTCCACGCGGCGGTTCTGGGGCTCGCGGGTATTGGCGGCGGTGACCACCAGCGGATGGCTCTCACCAAAGCCCTGTGTCGTGATCAGCCCTGCAGCCACGCCGTCACGGACCAGCTCTTCCTTGACCGTGTTCGCACGACGCTGCGAGAGCGCCATGTTGTAGGCCTCGCCACGATGTCCCGGATGGGCGGCTGACGTGTCGGTATAGCCGCTGACCTCGATATGCGTGACCTGCACGGAGGTGGAGTTGCGGGCTGCAGCGGCCACAACGGCTTTCGCGCGCGTGCTCAGCTCAGCCGAATCCCAGTCGAAGAACACCAGATAGGTGCGGGTGGGAGCCGGACCCGGGATCGGCATGGGAGCCGCAACCGGCTTGGGCGGCGGGGGAGCCGGATTGAACTCGTAGCGCAGCCCCAGCATCAGCGAATGGTTGAAGTCCGTGCGGGTATCGCGGTTGCCACTGGACACCCCGAATTCCTTGGTCTTGTCCCAGCCGCCATAGATTCCGGTCGCCGTGGCATGATGCCCGTTCGGACCCATCAGCGTATAGAATCGGTATTCCGCCGTGGCGGACAGGCCCACGACCCAGGGGACGGGGAAGGACAGGCCGAAGATGCCCTGATAGGCGAAGTTCCCGCTTGTACCGCCGACATGCTGGTCAAAGGCCCCGTTCGGGGCATGAACATAGGTATTCATGGCCTGCCAGCCATAACCAATGCCGGCGCCAAAATACGGGAAGACCCAGGATTTGCCAATGTCCATGTCGAACAGGGCGTTGGCCATGACGCCATAACCCTGCTGACGGCCACCAACTGAAGACGGGAAGGTGCTGGAGCGGAACTGCTGCAAACGGTTGTTGCGGTAGTTGCCTTCGACCTCGACGCGGAATCCGTTTCCGAGACCGTAGCCTAGACTGCCAATGCCGGTCACACCGGCCTGGTAATGGTCCCGCCCGCTCGGAAAGACCGGGGACAGACGCGCGGTCTGGTCCTGGTTGAAGCTGGCGCCACCTTCACCGGCAACATACAGGCCTTTGACGGGCTGTGCGGTTGCGGCACCCATGACGAGCATCGAAACGCCTGCAGTGAACCCGGCGCGGGTAAGCCAGGTCCTGACAACGGATCGTTGCGTCATGTCCATTTCTCTCCAACCAGCCAAATCTGCCAACCTTATCTGTGTGTGTTCTTGCCGAAAGCTCGGACGATGGCAACGCATCACACGACACAATGCCGCATCATGCGGTTTTCTTTATGGCAGGTTCGCCATGTGCTGTGTCTTCACTCCCACAGTTTACGCCTCTTCGTCCAGATCGAGCCTTCGCGATCCGAGTGTGCGCTCTATGGGCTGGGATACGTCCCGCATCTCCAGCTCGATGATCCACAGGTCAGGGTCATATTTTTTCTGCCGCTCCAGATAGGCGTCCACGCCTGTCGGATCGGTGGCATCCACGCGGGCCCACCCGTTTCCGTCTTCGCGCAGGACGCCGGTTCCACCCGAGCGGTCGGCCAGAACGATCAGGACCGCGCCGGCGTCCTCATCGCCTTTCTTCAGGACCATGGCCGAGGTTCCGTCCGAGGAAATACGGCGCAGGACAGCCCGTACCCAGAGTCCCGTTTTCAATCGTGCGCCCATGACTGTTTCCGTTCGTCCTGCAAGGTTAGTGGATGGGCGCGCTGTTCTCGTCAGGAACAGACTCCAGCGCCGCCCTGTAGGCGGCAGGGGAAGACAGCAGCGCCTTGGCGGCGTCCATGTCGGCATCCGAGCCGATGGCGGCCGGGCAATGTTTCCGGATATCGAGGATTTTCGTCACCGGAACCGGGTAGCGGGCCGCGCGTGCCATCTGCACGGCCTCGCCCTGCAGGGTGTTTCCCTGCTTCAGGGCGGAGAGCTGGGCCTGAAGGGACTCGGCACCAAGCGACGTGCAAACCTGCGGCATGATGCCCAGACCCTGGATGGGCCAGCCGAGCGGGGCCTGATTGCGACTCCACGTCACGAACAGCTCACCTCCGTTCGGCATCTGTCCGATCACCTGCACGAGTCCCTTGCCGAGCGTCTCGCTCCCGATCACGACGGCGCGCCGGTGATCGGCCAGCGCGGAGGCCAGGATTTCAGCCGCGCTGGCTGTCCGTCCGTCCACGAGAATCACCACCGGCGTGCCATTGGTCATGTCGCCACCCTGAACGGCCCAGATATGGTTGGCCAGAGGGTTCCGGCCATGCGTAGTCACGGCCACGCCATGATCCAGCAGCAGGGCCGCCGTGGTGACGGCCTGCTGAAGGACGCCGCCGCGATCCCCGCGCAGGTCGATAATGATCCCCGCGGTCTTGTTTTTGCTGGCAGAAGGGACCGGCGTATCCGGTGTCGGTTCGTCCACGACCTGATCGATATACTGGCTGATCTCTTCCGCTGTCTGGGTCGAAAAGGACGTGACGCGCAGAACGGTGAAAGGGCCGTCCGTCGAGGCAAATACGGTTTCAGGCGGGACCTGTGCCCGTTCCAGTTTCAGCGTCGTTGTCCGATGGCCTTTCGCGGCGATCCCCAGCGTGACGGAGGTATGCTCGTCCCCCTCCAGCCAGCCCTGGACCGTGGTGACATCCTGACCACGCGTTGACCGGCCGTTGACGGAGACCAGACGCTCGCCCGTATCCACACCGGCTTCCCAGGCGGGACCGTTGGCGTTGACGGCCGTAATCACGAGCATGCGGCCGCTCTGGCCCAGACTCAGGCCCACCGTTCCTGTATTGCCGGTTCGCCGCGTGCGGTCCGAACTGGCGGGGGAAGGACCGAGATATCGGGAATAGGGGTCGAGATGATTGAAAAGTTCGTCGAAAAAGCCCTGTAGAAGCGCGTCTGATCCGGCCTCCCGCAGCGTGGCGGAGTGCTGCCAGGCTGCCTGCATGGCTGCCGTGACCAGATCGGCCCATGCCCCGTTGCTGTCCGCGGCCGGCATGATCCGGCTGAACACGACCGTCTGCCCCTGAAGGACATTCAGTATTGTGGGCGCCTGCGCAGACGCGTCGCCAGAGGTTTTTTCCGCCGCCATTGCGCCGCCGGAGGCAGGCGCGGGGGCCGATACTTCAGGGCGCGTTTCCGTAATGGAGAGGGTCGGATCGATGGCCGTCAGCCCGTCCAGTCCCCACAGGCAGAAATCCCGCGCGGAATGCGCCTCAAGCGTGCGGGGCTCCAGAAAGCCAAGGGCCGCGACCAGCACTTCCCGTGTCAGGGAAACTGAAAGTGTCGGCTGCGGTATGGGCGCAGCGGCGGAGATGGAGGGGGCCGCCTGTCCTGAGGCTCCGGCTGCATCCGGGGGTGTCTGGGCCTTTGCGGATCCTGCTGGGGTGATCAGGATGAACATGCAGAACGCCAGACAGAGAGCCGGGCGACATGCCGCCTCGCGGCTGCGCGGCATGAAATGGATCATAGGGCGGACGGCATGACGCAAGACGGGGTCCTTGGAGACGGGACGGCAAAGAAGGCTGCTTCCCGTAAGGCGACCACGCCACAAACTTCAGCCACGGTAAAGACTTGCCAGACCGAATGTGGGGTCGGCAGTGCCGTCAGGCAACACTGTCGACCCGATCTGTTTTCAGCCTTCCGACGACGTGTCGGAAACAGTTTTACGCTTCCGTGGCGTTGTGGTTTTCGTCTTTGTGGCGGATTTGGCCGGGCTACGCTTTGTTACCTTCTTCGGAGCCGCCTCATCCCCTTCCGTAGCCGTAACGGATTTTTTCGGCTTTGCGGTTTTCGGGGCCGCTTTTTTCGCGGAAGTTTTTTTTGCGCCACCTTTCAGTGGCTTGCCCTTCTCCGCCAGAAGCGCCACGGCCTCATCCAGCGTGACCTCGTCCATATCCTGCCCTTTCGGCAGGTTGGCGATCAGCTGGCCATGCTGGGCGTAGGGACCAAACCGTCCCTTGCGGATCATGACCGGTTCGCCGTCCTTCGGATGGGGCCCCAGATTGCGGATGGAGGCCAGTTTCTTGGCCAGTGCATCCACGGCCCGGTTCAGCCCGACGGTCAGGACGTCATCATCCTTGTCGAGCGTGCCATATATGGCGCCCATCTTCACATACGGTCCGAAGCGCCCCAGCCCAGCTTCGATTTTCTCGCCTGTCTCGGGATGAATCCCGACCAGACGCGGCAGGGACAGCAGTCCCAGCGCCTGTTCCATGGTCATGGTGTTGCCATCAATGCCCTTGGGAATGGTCGTCCGCTTGGGCTTGGCCTTCTTGTCTTCGGGGTTCGGTTCCCCGCGCTGGATATACAGACCGTAAGGCCCGCGGCGGATCGAGATGTCCTCGCCAGTCTCCGGATCCTGACCCAGAACTTTCGGGCCATCATTCAGCCCTTCAGAATCGCCTTCCTCGGCCACCAAACGGCGGGTGAACTGGCAGGTCGGGTAGTTCGAACAGCCGATGAAGGCGCCGAACTTGCCCAGCCGCAGGCCCAGCCGTCCGGTTCCGCAGGACGTGCAGACGCGCGGATCAGCACCATCGGGGCGCGGCGGGAAGAAATGCGGTCCCAGATCCTCGTCCAGGGCGTCGATGACGTCCGAGATCTTCAGATCCTTGGTCTGCGCGACGGCAGCCGAGAAATCGTGCCAGAAGGCGGCCATGACATCATGCCAGTCGGCCCGACCGCCCGAAATGTCATCGAGCTGCTCTTCGAGCGAGGCCGTGAAGCCGGTATCGACATAGCGCTCGAAGAACGACGTCAGGAACGCCGTCACGAGACGGCCGCGGTCTTCGGGAACGAAGCGCCGTGCGTCCAGACGCACATAATTGCGGTCCCGCAGCACACCGAGGATGGAGGCGTAGGTCGAAGGACGGCCAATGCCGATCTCTTCCATTTTCTTGACGAGCGAGGCTTCTGAATAGCGCGGCGGCGGCTGGGTGAAGTGCTGCTCGGCATCCACAGTCTTCGTCGTCAGGCGATCGCCTTCCTTCATCGGAGGCAGAAGCTTGCCGTCCTCGTCCTCGGCCTTCGTATCGTCGCGGCCCTCGATATAGAGCTTGAGGAAGCCGTCAAACGCGATGGTTGAACCTGTCGCACGCAGAAGCGTCTGGCCGCTCGCATCCGCCAGCGTCACCGCCACCTGATCCAGTTCGGCCGACTGCATCTGCGAGGCGACGGAGCGCTTCCAGATCAGCTCGTAAAGCTTCTTCTGCTCCGGCGTCAGAGCATGGGCGACCTGCTGCGGTGTCAGGAAGACGTCCGTCGGGCGGATGGCCTCATGGGCTTCCTGCGCATTCTTGGCCTTGGTGGAATAAGTGCGCGGATAATCCGGCACATATTCGTCGCCGAACGCCTTGCCGATATGGCCGCGAATGGCGCCTACGGCTTCCTTCGCCATCGTCACGCCATCGGTCCGCATATAGGTGATCAGACCGGTGGTCTCGCCACGCAGATCCACACCTTCATAAAGCTGCTGGGCCGTACGCATCGTGGTCTGCGCGCTCATGCCGAGCTTGCGCGAGGCTTCCTGCTGCAGCGTCGAGGTCGTGAATGGCGGCGGCGGATTGCGCTTGGTGCGCTTGCGCTCGACGGAGCGGACCGTGAACTGTCCGCCCAGAACGGTGTCGCGCGCGCCGAAAGCCAGCTGCTCGTTGTTCAGGTCGAACTGGTCGAGCTTCTCGCCCTTCAGATGCGTCAGACGCGCCTGAAACGCAGCGTTGCCTGGTGTCGTGAAGCCGCCGGTAACGGTCCAGTATTCCTTGGGACGGAAGACTTCGATCTCGGCTTCGCGCTCACAGATCAGACGCAGCGCTACGGACTGTACACGCCCGGCACTGCGGCTTCCTGGCAGCTTGCGCCACAGGACAGGAGACAGCGTGAAGCCTACCAGATAATCCAGCGCGCGCCGGGCCAGATAGGCGTCGATCAGCGGACGGTCCAGCTCACGAGGCGCCGCCATCGCTGCCGTGACGGCTGATTTCGTGATTTCGTTGAAGGTGACGCGATGGACGTCGACGTTCTTCAGAAGCTTCTTTTCTTCCAGAACGCTGCGGACGTGCCAGGAAATCGCCTCACCCTCGCGATCCGGGTCAGTGGCGAGGTAAAGGTTCTTCGCCCCCTTCAGCGCCTTGGTGATGGCTGAGATCTGCTTGGCGCCACGCTCGTCCGTTTGCCAGCTCATGGCAAAGTTCTCATCCGGGCGCACGCTGCCGTCCTTGGGCGGCAGATCCCGCACATGGCCGAACGAAGCGAGCACGGTATATCCGCTTCCCAGATACTTGTTGATCGTCTTGGCCTTTGCCGGGCTCTCGACCACCACAACGTCCGTCATCGCCACTCCGGTATTCCGCGTCACTTCAGTTCGGCAGCAACGCCACGCGTCCGCCGGGCACAAACTCCACGACCCCGCCGAGCTCAAGCTCGGCCAGCGTCGCAAGCACTGCCGACACGGAGAACTGGCAGCGGCGCACCACATCGTCAACTGCTACCGGTGTTACGGACAGGAAGGAACACACTGTCTTCTGGGCCAGATCCGGATCAATCCAGTCTTCGCTGGCAGGGCTGCCCCAGGGCGAGGAAGGTTCGGAAAAGCCCGTCAAAGGCGGGCTGTGGGCGGATGAACGCTGCCAGGGCGCTGCTTCGCGCGGTGGAAGCACCGAGGGCAGGACTTGAAGAATATCGTCAATATTTTCTGTCAGCGTGGCCTGGCCTGTTTTCAGCAACTGGTTTCCGCCCCGTGACCGGGGATCGAGCGGTGAGCCGGGCACGACGAGGAGTTCGCGGTTATAGGACTGGGCCAGATCAGCCGTAATCAGCGTGCCGGATCCAACCGTCGCTTCAATGATCAGGCACCCCAGCGAAATCCCGGCGATCAGGCGGTTGCGCCGTGGGAAATGGCGGGCCTGCGGAGCTGTGCCGAGCAGGGCTTCCGTCACCAGACAGCCCCTTTCGGCGATCTGCTGCTGAAGGGAGGCATTCTCGGGCGGATAGACATGATCCAGACCGCCCGCGATAGCGGCAACCGTCAGTCCGGGATGAAGAGCTGCAGCGTGAGCCGCCGAGTCGATTCCCCGTGCCAGCCCGGAAATCACGCACAGTCCCGAATGGGCAATTTCGGCCGAAAGGCTCTCCGCTATCCGGATTCCGGCCGCAGATGCATTGCGTGCTCCCACAATTCCCACGGACCGCATTGAGAGTTTGCGGACGTCTCCAAGTGTGAACAGGACAGGCGGGACATCCGGGATGCAGGACAGGAGCAGCGGATAGTCTGCATCACCCCGCACCAGCATCTTTCCGCCCAGTTTTTCAAGGCGTTCCAGCTCATCCGACATGCGCGAGACGGTCGGAATGACAGGATCTTCCCGGCGTCCCGCCCTGCGCATACGGCCGGGCAGGGCGGCAAGGGCAGCGCCCGCACTGCCGTACTGCGTCATCAGTCGCGCAAAGTTGATCGGGCCGACGCCCGTTGTCCGCGCCAGACGCAGTATGTCGATTCGGTCTGTTGCGGGCAGAACGGGGCGCATGTCCGGAGAAGCTGTCATAGGATCTTTTCCTTAAGACAGATTTCTTAACGGACGCTTAAAATCTAGTGCCGGGATGCCTGGTCAACCTTCACGCGCGGTTCGCGTCCCGTCACAAGCCGGGCAATATTGCTGGAATGCCGGGCCCAGATCAGAAGCGAGATGAGAAGCGTCGCCACCGGAATCGGCGTGTGTAGTGGCCGTCCGGACAACAGTACCATCAGTCCCGGCGCCAGCAGGAATGCCGCCAGCGCTCCGGCCGAGGAAATCCGGCTCAGCCGTGCAACCAGCAGCCAGACCACGCAGCAGGCCAGTCCCACCAGCCAGCACAGGACCCAGATCGTTCCGAGCCCCGTTGCAACGCCTTTCCCGCCCCGGAAACCGAGCCAGACCGGGAAACAGTGCCCGATGACAACCGCTACGGCCGCTACGGCCATGGTGGTTTCGCTGGCGCCTGGGAAGAAAAACCGGGCGATCAGGACAGCCAGAGCCCCTTTGAGGGCATCCAGCAGAAGCGTCGCCGCTGCCAGGCCCCGACGGCCCGTGCGCAGGACGTTGGTCGCACCGATATTGCCCGAGCCGATCTTGCGGATGTCGCCGCCACCGGCCACGGCCGTCAGAAGCAGCCCGAACGGGATGCTCCCGATGACATAGGATACAAGAGACAGCAGGATCAGCTGTGCCTGAAAGCCGCTCATGAAGCGGCTCCCGCCTGTTCATCACCGGACAGCTCATCCGCGGTGAAGACTTCCACGCCGCGTTTGAAGGTTCGCAGGACGCGACCCTTCAGGTCTTTTCCATCGAAGGGCGTGTTCTGCGCACGGCCCGGAAGGTTTCCGGCCACGACGGTCCAGGAGGCTTCCGGATCGAACAGGCACAGATCGGCATCGCTTCCAACCGACAGCGTTCCGGCCTTGAGGCCAAGTAGTGCCGCAGGGGCCGAGGTCACCAGACGCAGGGCATCAATCAACGGCAGCCCAGCGCCAAGCGTGACGCCCAGAAGGGTGACCAGTCCTGTTCCGCCCGCCCGTGCCTGTGCAAATGGCAGCCGCTTGTCATCGGCATCCGCCGGCGCATGATCCGATGCTACGGCGTCGATCGTGCCATCCGCCAGCGCGGCGCAGACGGCTTTGCGGTCCGCTTCGTTGCGGAGGGGGGGGGACAGTTTCGCATAGGTGCGGAAATCGCCGATATCGTCTTCGGTCATGGCAAAATAGGGCGGTGCCGTATCGCAGGTCACCCGGATGCCACGGCTCTTGGCCTCGCGGATCAGGTCCAGTCCTTCCGCCGTCGAGACATGCGCGAAATGCAGCCGTGCGCCCGTCATCGCTGCCAGACGCAGATCCCGCGCGATCATGATGGCTTCGGCTTCTGCCGGAACCGAGGGCAGCCCCATCCGCACCGCCCGCGCTCCGGCCGTGGCGCAGGCGCCTTTGGCGAGAGAAGGTTCTTCCGGATGCTGCACCACGATGGCGTCGATGAAGCGCGAATAGGACAGCAGATTGCGCATCTGCTTGGCGTCCGAAATGGCCCTCGTCCCGTCCGTAAATGCTACTGCTCCGGCGTTCTGGAGCAGGCCGAGTTCGGCCATTTCCCCGCCCTCGCAGCCGCGTGTCAGCGCGCCGTAAGGATGGATCGAGACCATACCCGTCTCTTCGCCACGGACCCGCAGGAGATGCACGAGGGCCGGGTTGTCGATCGGGGGCGAGGTGTTGGGCAGGACCGCCATGGTCGTGATGCCGCCGGCCACAGCCGCCCGGGCGCCAGAGGAGACGCTCTCGCGATATTCCGATCCCGGCTCCCCAAGCGTCACGCGCATATCCACCAGCCCCGGACACAGAATGGCCCCCGCGCCGTCAATGACTCGTGTCCCTTCGGGAAGCGAGCCGTCCTCGCAGGCGATGATCTTGCCCTGACGTACCACAAGCCGTCCGGTCTCATCGCGGCCTAAGGCCGGGTCGATCAGGCGGACATTTTCAAAAACGATATCACTCATGTCGGCATCCGTGCCCGGGACAGGCGGTCCAGAACCGCCATCCGCACAGCCACGCCCATTTCAACCTGTTCGGAAATCACGCTCTGATCCGAATCCGCTACGTCCGAAGCGATTTCCACACCACGGTTCATCGGCCCCGGATGCATGACGAGGGCACCGGGTTTTGCCAGCGCCAGACGTCTGCGGTCCAGCCCGAAGAAGTGGAAATATTCCCGTGCACTGGGGACCAGACCGGCCCCCATACGCTCTTTCTGCAGGCGCAGGGACATGACGACATCCGCGCCTTCAAGAGCGCGGTCCATGTCGGAATACAGCTCGACATTGCCAAGTCCGGCCATGGCGCCGGGCAGGAGCGTTGGCGGTCCTGCCAGACGGACCCGGTTTCCGAACGCCGTCAGCAGATGAATGTTGGACCGTGCCACACGGCTGTGTCCGACATCACCGCAGATTGCGACTGTAAGGCCCTCAAGTCGACCAAAATGACGGCGGATCGTCAGCGCATCGAGCAGCGCCTGTGTCGGATGTTCATGCGTGCCATCGCCCGCATTGACGACACTGGCCTCGACCTTCTGCGACAGAAGAGCAGGGGCTCCGGATTGCGCATGCCGCACGACCAGCAGGTCACAGCGCATGGCGTTCAGCGTTGCTGCCGTATCCAGAAGCGTCTCGCCCTTGTTCACCGAACTCGTGGCGACGGACATGTTGATCACATCCGCGCCCAGCCGCTTGCCCGCGAGTTCGAAACTCGTGCGGGTCCGGGTGCTGTCCTCGTAGAACAGGTTGATGACCGTCCGTCCCCGCAGCGCATCACGCGGCGCGGAACGCGAACGGCTCAGAAGCGCGTAGCTTTCCGCCAGATCGAGGAACGGTACGAGCTGTTCAGCCGACAGCCCCTCGATTCCCAGCAGATGCCGGGGGACGGAAGGCCGCTCAGGCATCGACAGACCCGGCAGCCAGAACGGCCGCAATGCGGGCCAGGACCTCGTCCTGCCCCAGAGCCGACAGCGTCAGGTCAATGCCCGGAGACGTCGTGGAACCCGTCATGGCGGCGCGCAGCGGCTGGGCCACGGAGCCAAGCTTGATTTCATGCTTCTCGGCATAGGCGCGCAGCGTGGCGTCGATGGCTTCGGGCGTGAAATCCTTGAGAGCGGCCAGCTCCTTGCCGACGCCTTCGAGGACCTTGCGTCCGTCTTCGCCGAGCAGCTTTTCAGCCTTGGGCGTGAAGGTCAGTGGCAGGGTGAAGCCTGCGAAGGCCGCATTATCCGCCAGTTCCACCAGCGTCTTGGCGCGTTCCTTGAGGCCCGGCATCATCGCAAGGATGCGTGCGCGGGTCTTGTCGTTCGTCACCACGCCTTCGCGGCCCTGAAGGCGCTCCATGACGTCATTTGTCAGGCGCTCGTCATCGGCCTGACGCATCCAGATTCCGTTCAGATGCGCCAGTTTGACGTAGTCCATGCGCGACGGGGACCGGCCCACGCCGTCCAGATCGAACAGCTTGATCTGCTCTTCACGGGAGAGGACCTCGGCATCGCCATGGCCCCAGCCCAGACGCAGCAGGTAGTTGCACAGGGCTTCCGGCAGATAGCCTTCCTCACGGAAGTCCACGACCGACTGCGCACCGTGACGCTTGGACAGCTTGGCGCCATCCGGGCCATGAATCAGCGGCAGATGCGCGAAATGCGGCAGGTCCCAGCCCATGGCGCGATAGATCATGGCCTGACGGAACGTGTTCGTCAGATGATCGTCCCCACGCATGACATGGGTGATCTCCATGTCATGATCGTCAACAACCACGGCATGCAGATAGGTCGGCGTGCCATCCGAACGCAGCAGGATCAGATCGTCCATCTCCGCATTCGCCACGCGGACTTCGCCCTGCACCAGATCCTTGATGACGGTCTCGCCCTCGCGCGGTGCCTTCAGACGCACCACATAAGGCGCGCCTTCAGGGGCCTCGGACGGGTCGCGATCCCGCCAGGTGCCGTCGTAACGGGGCGGGCGCTTCTCGGCCATGGCCTTCTCGCGCATGGCGGTCAGCTCTTCCGGCGTGCAGAAGCACTTGTAGGCCTGCCCCTTGGCCAGAAGCTCCAGCGCGACTTCCGTATGGCGGTCCTGACGCGCGGACTGGAAAACCGGTTCCGCATCTGCCTCGATCCCCATCCAGGCCAGACCGTCAAAGATCACGTCCACAGCCTTCTGGGTGGAGCGTTCCTTGTCGGTGTCCTCGATCCTCAGAAGAAATTCGCCGCCGTGATGGCGGGCAAAGAGGAAATTGAACAGGGCGGCGCGGGCATTGCCGACATGCAGCAGGCCCGTCGGGGAGGGGGCAAATCGCGTACGGATGGTCATGTCGCCGTCATATCACGCTCTGCGCCGCGCTTCCATCCGCCAGCGCAGGGTCCGGCACAGGGCAGGTTCATATTCCGAACCCGGCCGTCAAAACGCCGTGTCTTACAAAAAGCTAAGCCTCTTCAAGCGCGTGTGATTTCCTGCCCTCTGCCGAACCTGCCTATCCTGACCTTCAATAGTGTAGGTGGTACCTTTCCAATGAACCGACGCGATTTCAACGCCCTGCTGGCAGGGCTGGGACTGACCTTCGGAGAGGGCAGGATCCATCATGCCAGGGCTACGACCTCCCGCGTGGACGTTTTCACGCTGCGGGCCAATGACTGGGTTCCGAACAATCCGGATCTTCCCGTCATCGTGTATCGCAACGCGCTCGAAGCCGGGCCGGACCGTGAGGCGGTGTACGAGGACCTGTTCGCCCATAACGGCTGGCCGCCGCAGTGGCGCAACGGGGTTTACCCGTTTCACCACTATCACAGCCTGGGACACGAGGTTCTGGGCTTTTCCAACGGTTCCGCACGCCTGATGCTCGGAGGCCCGAAGGCCCGGACAGTCGAGGTGCGTGGGGGTGACATCGCCGTGCTTCCGGCCGGCACGGGGCACTGTAATCTCGGCTCGGACGAAGATTTTACCGTCATAGGCGCCTATCCGCCAAACCAGTCCTTTGACATCCTTCGTGCCGCCCCGACAGCAGAACAGCGCGCGCGCATCCACGGCCTGCCATTCCCGAAGACTGATCCGGTCCAGGGCGCAGCAGGTGTTCTCGCGCGGGAATGGCATCCTTCATGACGGCCTTTCCTCTCAGACGACGCCCCTTCCTCGCAGCGCTCGCCGGTCTGGCCACCGTCAGCAATGCCGTTGCTGTGGATACCGGCACCCAGAAGACCCGGATCGGCATCATCGGCACCGGCCATGTCGGCACGACGCTGGCTGAACTCTGGGTTCATGCGGGCTACCACGTCATGGTCTCAGCCCGTTCCCTGACCGAGGCACAATCACTGGCCACCTCGCTGGGCCCGCTCGCCACAGCCGGAACCCCGGCGCAGGCGGCGGCCTACGGAGATGTCGTTGTCCTCGCCGTGCCCTATGGTGCCATCCCGAAGCTTGGTCCGCAGCTCAGCCGGACGTTGCTGGACAAGGTCGTGCTTGATCCGTCCAATCCCTATCCGTGGCGGGACGGGCCTATCGCAGAGACCGCGCAGAAGGACGGGGCGGGGGTGACGACGCAGCGTTATTTCCCGTCGGCGCATGTGGTGCGGGCGTTCAACTCGATTGACATGACCACGCTCCGCTCTGAAGCGCATCGTGCTCCACCTTTGCTGGCCGTGCCGGTTGCCGGAGATGATGCGGGAGCAGTATCGCAGGTGGAAGCGCTGGTGAGGGCAGCCGGATTCGAGCCTGTCGTGACTGGGAATCTTGCGACCGCAAAGCTGTTTCAGCCGGGCAGCACTGGCTTTGAGCTGGAACAGGATGTTGCTGGTCTGAAGCAGGCGCTTCACCTGTCGCAGTAAGGGAAGTCTGTTCGGGATACGTCGGCCTCGAGTGAGGAGGCGCGTCCTGCGGAAAAATCCGTTACGGTCCTGTCCGTGAAGACAGAGCCCCTTTCCGTTCCGGACCTCGATACGGACGAACTTCTGGCCCGTGCAGAGTCCCCTGACTCTGCACTGACGCCACCGTCCGCCATCATCCGGTTCTTTCTGGAGCAGGGGCGGCAGATGATCTGCTGGCTTCCGGTCGCGGGGGGGCTCGGGGCCATGCTGTATCTGGTTCTGCCGTTCGAGCCTTCCGTACTGTGTGTTGTGCTCGTCACGGTTCTGCCGATCCTGACGGGGGGCGCCTGTTTCTGGTGGGGCTGGCAGCGGCTGTTTCCGCGTCTGCTGGGATTCGCGCTGCTCTCTGCGGCGATCGGGTTTGGCGATCTGGCGTTTCAGGCCCGGATGCAGCCGCCGATGCCGGCCCTTCCGACCCACGCGACGGTCCTGACCGGGCGCGTCCAGTCGCTGGAAATCCTGCCGCCCCGGAATGACGACGAGGATGACGGTCATCGCGTGACTCTGGCGGATGCCGTGTTCGAGACGCCTGTCGATGCCGGAATGGCTCCGTTACGCCGGACGCTGCATATCCGTCTGCGCGATGATGACGACCTGCTTCCCGAGCCTGGAAGCACGATCCGCCTGCGCACCATGCTGCGCGCACCGCCGCCGCCTTCCTGGCCCGGCGGGCGGGATCTTCAGCGGGAGGCGTGGTTCTCGGGGCTGGCCGGGAGCGGCTATGCGCTCGGTCCGGCCAGCCTTTCAGGCGCGCCCTCCCATCAATCGTGGCTTGAATCCCTGCGTGAAACCGTGGCTCTGCGTGCCAATGCTGCCCTGTCCGACCAGACTGCTGCCATTGCCGCCACGTTTCTGGCAGGAGAGGCGGGAAGCATCGACCAGCATACGCGTGAGACGTTTTCCGCTTCGGGACTGGCGCATCTTCTTGCTGTGGCCGGGCTGCATCTGGGGCTGGTGATGGCGGCTGTCATTGTGACGCTGCGCTGTGGTCTGGCGGCTATTGAATATGTCGCCCTGCGCTGGCCATGCCGGCAGATCGCCGCTGTTGCCGGACTGCTGGCCGGGGTGGGTTATGTGATGCTGACAGGGGCGCATCTTCCCAGCCTTCGCGCGCTGGGCATGGCCAGTATCGTGACGCTGGCCATCGTGACCGGGCGGCGCGTGCTGTCCATGCGCTCGCTGTCCATCGTGGCGCTTCTGATCCTGCTGGTTTCGCCGGTCTCGGTCGTCGATGTGTCGTTCCAGATGTCTTTTGCCGCCGTGATGGGGCTGATCGCGGGGTATGGTGCCTTGCGTGAGCCGCTTATGCGCCTGCGGGGTGAGGGGGAGTGGTATCGCGTTGTGGCATCCCACTGTGCCGCGCTTGTTCTGACGAGCCTTCTGGCCGGACTGGCGACCCTGCCGGTCAGTATGGCGCATTTCGGCGCGCTTCAGCCTTGGTTTGTGCTGGCCAATCTTGTGGCTGTTCCGCTGGCGGCGGTCTGGATCATGCCGGTCGGACTTCTGGCCCTCGTGGCGATGCCGTTCCATGCCGAAGCCCCGTTCCTGAAGCTCATGGGCGTAGGAATCCGGATCGTGCAGGCGTTGGCGGAGCGTGTGGCGGCGTTTCCGATGGCGCATCAACCCGTGCCCGCAATGCCGGGCTGGGGCCTGCTTCTGGTGATGCTTGGGCTGTGTTTCCTGTGTCTGTGGAAAGGCAGGGTATGCCTTGCTGGGTTGCTGCCGATTGCAGTTGGGCTGGTCTCAATCTGGCTTGCGCCGAAGCCGGATATTCTCGTTTCCCCGGATGCGGGACTGATGGCTGTGCGTCATCAGGGTGTGCTTCTGGTCGGCCCCCATTCCAGCCTGCAACGCCGCACACTGGAGGACTGGCAGCAGGCCCTTGCCCTTCCTACGGCGCCGTTGCCGTCAGGATGCCTGTCCGGTCCGTGCCGGATGCCTCTTGGTGCACAGACTGTCCTGCTGCGTGTCCGTGATGCTTCGGATGGCAATACGCTGCCGACCATGGAGCAGTGCGAGGGCGTGAGCCTGTTCATCAGTGCCTCGCCTGCGCGGAAAGGCTGCCCGGATGTGCCGTCCATCGACCGGTTTTCGGTCTGGCGGGATGGGGCCTACAGCGTGTTTGCGGGGCGCGGTCTTACGGTCGTGTCGGACCGGAGCTGGCGGGGCAACCGGCTCTGGGTGCCCCCCGTGGGCTGGCATGGCATGCCCAATCTGCCTCTGGCCCAGTCTGAGTGAGCATCTCTCAACCTTTTGGAAAGCAATCGCCCTGTAGGATCGCCGCACAAGGAGGTCCGCTATCGTGGCTTATAAACCCGCAACGGGTGTTCTGCTCGCGCTTGCACTGATGGTTGCCGTTCCGGCGCAGGCCGCTCCCGCCGTGATCTGGGAAGGGCTGGCTCTGGGTATGAGTGTTCCGGAGGCAAAGCTCAGCCATCCGGAAATGATGGCGCTGCCCACGCCGGTGCCGCGAGCGGGTTTTGCGCGTTATGTCATGCAGGGGCCTTCGATCGGGTCGTGCCTGTCGAATGTGGATGTAAATTTTTTGGGCGGCCGTCTGGCTTCGGTCGAGGTTCATGCCCTGACGGATACGGATTCCGGCGATGTCCGGATCTGTGCCGAGGAATGGGGGCGTGCCGTCCGCCAGAAATATGGTCAGCCGCTATTCGATATCCGGACGCCCATGACGGAAACCATCACCTGGAACGCCAATGGCTTTTCGGTCATGACCCACATGCAGGTCGTCAATACGGTCGTGGTCTATTCCGTATCCTATCAGGCGTTTCGCCGGACGGCGGCCCAGATTCTTTAGGTGGTCGCAGCCTTGCGTACAGGCGGGGCCTGCATCCGCTTGTCGGGATAGAGGCACCATTTCGTCGCCGGGCAGCGCCAGCATTCGGGCGCGCGGGCCTTGCAGACATAGCGTCCGTGCAGGATCAGCCAGTGATGTGCCGGGCGCAGCATGTCTTTCGGGATTCGCGCGACCAGCCCGTCCTCGACCTGTCGCACGGTTTTGCCGGGTGCCAGGCCGGTCCGGTTGCCGATGCGGAAGATATGCGTATCGACCGCCATCGTATCCGCACCGAAGGCAACATTCATCACGACATTCGCCGTTTTGCGCCCCACGCCGGCCAGCGCTTCGAGCGAGGCGCGGTCGGACGGGACCTGTCCGCCATGCCGTTCCAGCAACTGTTCGCATAGCAGGGCCACGTTATGCGCTTTCGCCCGCCATAGCCCGATGGTGCGGATATGTCGGGCGATGCCGTCCTCGCCGAGGGCTGCCATGGACGCTGGATCGGGCGCTTCCTCGAACAGACCCTTTGTCGCCTTGTTGACGGATTTGTCCGTGGCCTGGGCCGAGAGCACGACGCTCACCAGAAGTTCGAACGGATTGCGGAACACCAGTTCGCTCTCCGCGTTGGGATTAGCCTCGGCCAGTGCGGTGATGAAGGCTTTTGCGGCCGCCTTGCTCATGGCCCGGCTTGCGGTTGCGGGGGCATCGGTCATGACAGGGGCTCCACCGGGATGTTTTGCAGGCTGTTGCGTCCGGTCCGGACAGACAGCAAGATACGGCAAAGTTCTGAAAATTCCATGCCATCACACCGTGGCCTGCCCTGCATGACCTCGCAGGCAGACAGACGGCGGAGCATTTTGTGTCCGATACTACCCCCCTCATGACCCGCCAGCAGAAGGAAGGCCGCAAGCAGGACGTGTCCTTCACGGAAGTCCTCTCCTTCGTTTCAAGTCGCTGGCGTCACCATCCCCTGCTGCTGTCGAAAACCCTTGGCGGCGTTGGCCTCGCCACGCTGGCCGATGTCTGCACGCCCATTCTGGCAGGCCGTCTGGTGGATGATATTTCCCGCCATGCCGCAGGCCCTGCCGTGCAGCAGACGGCCGAACTGCTGCATCTGCGGGACGATGCATTCCTGATGGTCGGGGGGCTGATTGTTCTGGGGCTGGTCGGGCTCTTCGGGCGGCGCTCATCCTTCATCGGGATTTCGCATCTCACGCTCGCCATTATGCACCGTATCGCCAATCAGGCTTTCGATCGCGTGCAGCGCTTTTCGACGGACTGGCATGCCAACAATTTCGCCGGTTCCACCGTTCGCAAGCTGACCCGCGGCATCTGGGCGATTGATACGCTGGACGATACGCTGCTGCTCCTGATTGCGCCTGAGGTGCTGGTTCTGGGGGGCACGACGGCTGTCCTCATGTTCCGTTCGCCGCTCATGGGATCGGTGCTGGCGCTGTCGGTCGTGCTGTTTGCCTGCCTCTCCATCATGCTGACCCTGCGCTATGTCGCGCCCACCGCCCGTGCTTCCAATGAATGGGACACGAAAATGGGTGCGGCCATGGCTGATGCCGTGACCTGCAACCCCGTCGTCAAGGCGTTTGGTGCGGAAGACCGTGAAGACGAGCGGCTCGACAGCATCATTCACGGCTGGCGTCAGCGCACTCTGAGAACCTGGATCCGCGGGACGAACAGCGCCAATCTTCAGGCTCTGGCGTCGCTTGCCATGCGGATGCTGCTGATCGGACTGGCCGTCTGGCTGTGGTGGGACGGTAAGGCTGGGCCGGGGGACGTGGCCTATGTGTTGACGATGATGTTTCTCGTGCAGGGCTATCTGCGCGATCTGGGGCAGCAGGTCAGTCAGGTGCAGCGGTCGGTCAACGAAATGGAGGAGCTGGTGGCGATTTTCCGCCGCGATCCCGCCATTCAGGATGCCCCCGATGCGCAGAAGGCTCATTTCTCGCACGGTGCCATCCGGTTCGAGCATGTGGACTTCCAGTATCCCGGACAGGCCAAGCCGCTTTATCATGATCTGAGCATTGATATCGCGCCGGGCTCCCGTGTGGCGCTTGTCGGGCCGAGCGGATCGGGCAAGACGACGCTGACCAAGCTGCTGCAGCGTCTTTATGACGTGAATGGCGGGCGGATCGTGGTGGATGGGCAGGATATTGCGCATGTCACGCAGGACTCCCTGCGCTCGCACATTGCTATCGTCCCGCAGGAGCCGATCCTGTTTCACCGGACGCTGGCGGAAAACATTGCCTATGCGCGCCCGGATGCCAGTCGTGCGGAAATCGAGGAGGCCGCCCGGTTTGCAAACGCTGCGCCGTTCATCGAGCGTCTGCCCGAGGGTTACGAAACCATGGTCGGGGAGCGTGGCGTGAAGCTCTCGGGAGGCGAGCGCCAGCGTGTCGCCATCGCCCGGGCCTTCCTGGCTGACGCGCCGATCCTGATCTTTGACGAAGCGACGTCCAGCCTCGATTCCGAGTCCGAAACCCTCGTGCAGGACGCCATGCGCCGCCTCATGCAGAACCGGACCGTCATCGTCGTGGCGCATCGTCTTTCCACGGTCATGGAGCTGGATCGCATTCTGGTCTTCAGCCAGGGCGAACTGAAGGAAGACGGGACCCATGCCGCGCTGATCGAGCGGGAAGGCGGGATCTACCGGCGCCTGTTTGAGCTTCAGTCCCTGGAAGCCTGATACGGAAGTGGAAAGGGAAGGGGGTTTTTGCATCCTTTCATGTCCGGCAGCGTTTCTCCCGTACTGGGTTTTCCCGGCCGGACGATGCATGCCCGACGGGAGCCACACAGGAGACCGCCGCATGACCATCCGTTCCGCTTTCGCCGCCCTGCTGCTCGCAACACCTGCTGCCCTGAGTGCAGGGAGCGCGATGGCCGAGCCGGTAGCGTTTGAGCATGCGCGGCTGATCGATGGCACGGGTGCCCTGGCACAGCCGGACGCGACGGTGGTTATTGATAATGGCACCATTATTTCTGTCGGCATTCCTGCTCCGGCCAAGGCGCGACATGTGGATCTGACGGGCAAGACGCTTATGCCCGCCCTCATCAGCGATCACGTCCATGTCGGGCTTGTGAAAGGAACGGGGGCCAGTCGCGATAACTATACCCGCGCCAATATTCTTGCGGCCCTGAAGCAGTATTCCGATTACGGCGTTTTGACCGTCACGGCGCTGGGCCTGAACCGCTCCCCGCTTTTTGATACGCTGCGTCAGGAGCAGCATGACGGCCGCAATCCGGGTGCGGATCTTTATGGTGTGGATCAGGGCATTGGTACGCCCGATGGTGTGCCGCCGGCAGCCATGGTCAAGGGGATCGGTCCTGATCAGGTCTTCCGTCCCACCACACCCGAAGAGGCCCGCAAGGATGTGGACCAGATGATCGCGGAGCATACGGATCTGGTGAAGCTGTGGGTGGACGATTTTCGCAATGACGTGCCCGACGGCAAGACCTATCCGATGCTGCCTCCGGCCATTTATCAGGCTGTCATTGACGAAGCGCATCAGCATGGCACGCGGGTTGCGGTCCATATCCATGATCTTGCGGTCGCCAAGGCCATCGTTGCTTCAAAGGCGGACATCCTTGCCCATGGTGTACGGGACCAGCCTGTCGATCATGATCTGATCGCCGCGATGCTCCGTCAGGGGACGTGGTATATCGCGACGCTGGATCTGGATGAGGCGAACTATCTTTATGCCGAACAGCCTGAGTTACTCTCCAATCCCTTCGTGCTGGCGGGGATCGATCCAGCCCTGCGCCGCGAGTTCACCGATCCGAAATGGCGTGCCGAGACGATGGCCAAGCCTCTGACCAAGGCCTCGCATTATGCGCTGTCCGTTAATCAGAAGAACCTTGCCGTTCTGTATCGTGCGGGCGTGAAAGTGGGTTTTGGTACGGATTCCGGCGCTGCTCCCACTCGTATTCCCGGCTTTGCCGAACATCGCGAGCTTTACCTGACGGTGCAGGCGGGACTGTCGCCCGTGCAGGCGATCAGTCTGGCGACGGGCAATGCTGCGGCTCTGCTGCATCTGTCCGATCGTGGTGTGATTGCGCCGGGTCGTCGGGCGGATCTGCTGGTCGTGAACGGCAATGCTGATGAAAATATTGGTGCCGTGGACCAGATTGATCAGGTCTGGCAGCGGGGCGTGCTTGTCAGCCATGGCCCCGTGCGTTCGAAGAACTGAGGAACGATTACCCGGCGGTCTGGGGGCGGGAACGCCCTGACACTAGCCGGAACATCGGTCCCGTCAGGGTCGTGGAAATCACAGCCAGAACCATCAGGGATGCGAAAGCGAACTCTGAAATCATGCCATGCGCATGCAGGATGGTCGCTGCAACGATTTCCATCAGCCCCTTGCACTGCAACAGTGAGCCGATCCCCAGGGCCTGCCGGTGCGTCAGTCCCGGTGCAGGCGGGAAGATCCAGACGGCCAGGATTTTCGTGACGATGGCGATCACGACCAGCAGAAGCGAAGCAATGACCGACGGCCAGGTCAGCGCATCACCGTCGATCCGAAGGCCGCTATGGCCGAAGAACATCGGGGCCAGCCAGATCAGCGAGAACGTGCCAACCGTCTCGACCGGCAGGCGGCGCACCCAGCGTGGCGGCATGAGCGCTCCTGCGAAATAAGCGCCGATCAGCTCGTGCAGCCCCAGTTCATGGCTCGCCCAGGATCCTGCGGCGAGATAGGCCGGGACGGCCGCCCAGATCACCCAGATCGGTGGGTTTTTCAGATTCCGCGTGGCCCAGCTGCTGAGAAAGGCCATGCCGATCAACAGCAGGACAGCCAGCCCCTCGAACCCGGTCCAGCCATGCAGGGCGTCAGGTCCGCGTGCAGCAAATTGCAGGATGGCCAGCCCGATCCAGAGCGCGGCATCGTCTACAACCGCAAGTTTCAGCGCAAGCTGTCCCACGGGACGGTACACGGGCTCCAGTTCGCGCACGATCCCGATCAGAACCGGCAGCGCGCTGACGGAAATGCACAGTCCGATCGACATGGCTCCGATCCAGCCATTGCCGTGGGGTGCCTGCCAGCCATGTAGCGGCAGGAAGAACAGCTTGACCAGAATGGTCCCGATAACAAACGGAATTCCCAGCGCTACCAGTGCGCCGCACAGAAGACGACCCAGCGTCGGGGAGGGCAGATTTGCGGCCTCGGGAGCGTGGGTGGGGTTCTGCCACATCTCCAGTCCCGCCGTGAACGCCAGAACCAGAACGGCCAGCCAGCCGATGTAATCGCCGTAAAGCGAAGGAATACCAATGGTCGAGGCTGGAAAATGCAGGACCGCCAGAAGAATGCCGACCAGAATGGGCAGGATGGCAATCGGAATGGAGCGTCTGAGCAGCTGCCACAGTCCCCACGGAATAAGGACAAATATAAATGCATCCGCAAACAGCGCTATCACATTCCCCATGACGACCCCTTTTTTGTTTCTGGTCCGATCATGGTAACATGAATCACAGAATTTGCGGTGATTTTTTGTTACTGTGTAGACTGCAAATCTATGTTTTGGATTTTCGGATCTGATGATTTGAGAAAAATAAAAACCCGGATTTTCCTCTTGGAAAGCCGGGTCTATTCCAGTCAGGATTCAATAAAATCTTTCAGAAACTTCTCCAGCGCCCGACCGCGATGACTGATGGCGTTCTTTTCGGCTTCCGTCATTTCCGCGAACGTCCGGCTTTCGCCCTCCGGTACGAACATCGGGTCATACCCATGTCCATGTTCGCCTCTTGGTGGCCAGACGACTGTGCCGTGACATTCGCCCTGCACGGTCCGCGTTTCGCCATCCGGCCAGACCAGACAGAGTGCGGCGACGAAAAACGCCCGGTGATCCGGATTATCGCCCATCTCCCGGTGCACGCGCGCCATCGCAACCTGCATGTCCTTGGTCGGGCCGCCCCAGCGGGCGGAATAGACGCCCGGACGGTTGTCCAGCGCTGAAACGCAGAACCCGGAATCATCCGCCAGGGCGGGTAGCCCGGAAGTCCGGGCTGCGGCCAGCGCCTTGATGGCGGCATTCCCGGCGAAGGTCTCTTCTGTTTCTTCCGGCTCGGGAAGATTTAGTTCTGCGGCCGAGATTACGGTGATTCCGCTTTCGGCCAGCAGGCTGGAGAACTCGCGGAGCTTGCCGGCATTGTGGCTGGCGAGCACGATCTTTGAACCACGGGAAAGTTTACGCATCATGCAGTCTCCAGCGCCTTGTTCTGGGCTTCGAACAGCCGTGCCGTGCCGAGCTTTGCCAGCCGCAGAAGTTCGAAGAATTCGCTTTCCTGAAACGGCTTGTCCTCGGCCGTCCCCTGGATTTCGATGATGCCACCATCCGCCGTCAGGACGAAATTCGTATCGGCCTGCGCGTTGCTGTCCTCGATGTAATCCAGATCCAGCACGGCTCCGGCATCCGTCAGTCCGCAGGAGACAGCCGCGACCTGCGCCGTCAGAGCCTGCGACCGCTTGGCTTTTTTCAGCGCCAGGGAAAGTGCCACCCAGGCGCCTGTAATGGACGCACAGCGCGTTCCGCCATCCGCATTCAGCACGTCGCAGTCGAGCGTGATGGTTCGCTCGCCGATTTTTTTCAGGTCCACACAGGCGCGCAGCGAACGTGCGATCAGGCGCTGGATTTCCTGCGTTCGGCCGGACTGCTTGCCCTTGGCCGCCTCGCGCTGGCCCCGGCTGTGCGTTGCGCGCGGGAGCATCCCGTATTCCGCGGTGATCCAGCCCTGTCCCTTGTTGCGCAGGAAGGGCGGCACGCGGTCTTCGATCGTGGCCGTGCACAGAACTTCCGTCCCGCCGACGCGGATGAGGGCCGAGCCTTCAGCATGGCGGGCAAAGCCGGTTTCGATCGAAACAGTGCGGTTTTCGTCCGGCGCACGTCCTGAAGGACGCTTGCCTGCGGTGTCAGTCATGTAAAAAGATCCTGTGCTCGAATATGTCCCGCCTCTACCGCGTTTGACGTGAAGGCATCCAGCCCCGACAGTTGGTTTTACCATGATGCGACCCCTGCCTCCCCTGTTCCGCCCCTCCATCCCGATGTCCCATGGCCTGGGAGATCGGGAAGCCGCGATCCTGCGGGAAATCGTCGAGGAATATGTCGAAACCGGCGAACCCATCGGTAGCCAGACCCTCGCCCAGCGCCTGCAGCCCAGCCTGTCACCTGCCACTATCCGCAACGTCATGGCGGATCTGGCACGTGCGGGTCTGTTGTTCAGTCCGCATGTCTCGGCCGGACGTCTGCCGACCGAGAAGGGCGTGCGCCTGTTTGTGGACGGCCTGCTCCAGTTCAGTTCTTTGACGGAAGAAGACCGCGCCAGCATCGACAGCCGCCTCGATATCCATGGCCGTTCCTATCAGGACATTCTTTCCGAAGCGTCGTCCCTGCTGTCCGGTCTGTCCTCTGCGGCCGGGCTGGTACTCGCGCCGAAATCGGATGCGACCCTCAAGCATATTGAGTTCGTGGCGTTGGGTCCGGGGCGCGTGCTTGTCATTCTGGTTGGCTCGGACGGGCAGGTGGAAAACCGCATCATCGAAACGCCTCCCGGTGTTCCCCCCTCGGCGCTGGTCGAGGCCGGGAACTACCTCAATTCCCGTCTTGGGGACATGACGCTCGGCAATCTGCGCGAGCGGGTGCGGACGGAAATGGATGCCAGCCGTCACGAACTGGATGCCCTGACTGCCAGCGTCATTGAAAGCGGGCTGGCGACATGGGATGCGGATGGCGGGACTCTGTTCGTGAAAGGGCAAGGCAAGCTGCTGGCCGACATTACCGAGATCGAACGCCTGACCACAATCCGCATGCTGTTCGACCATCTCGAGACGCAGGAGACCATGCTCCAGCTTCTGCAACTGGCCGATGCGTCCGAGGGTGTGCGGATCTATATCGGGCGTGAAAGCGGCATGTTCGGGATGTCGGGCGTGTCCATGATCGTGGCGCCAGCCCGTAACGAGGCCCAGAAGATCGTGGGCGCCATCGGCGTGATCGGCCCGACCCGCCTGAACTACGGCCGGATCGTCCCGGTCGTAGACTACACCGCGCGGATGGTCGGGCGTCTACTTGGGTGATGGAATGCGGAAATTCCGCCTTTTTCAGCCCTGCATCTTTGTCATGAAATGACCCTTTTAGACGGGGGCGACGGCGGATGCGGAACAATGCTATGCAGAGGCCATGACGCGACGTTCCTTCCGCTCCCGTAATCCCCGGGGCTCTGGCAATCCACAGGGTCCTGGCGCCACGCCGCCCCGTCCCCCACGCTTCCGCCGCTATCGGCAGTCGCTGGCGATCATCGCCGGTGTAGGGCTGGTGGGGATTGCCGGGGCAGGAGTTCTGGGCTGGACGACCTATGCCAAGCTGGTAGCGGATCTGCCCAGCGTGGACAGCCTGCGCGCCTATCAGCCGCCGACCGTCAGTCGCATCTATGCTTCCGATGACCGGCTGATGGCGGAACTGGCGAACGAGCGCCGGATCTTCGTGCCGATCAACGCCATCCCCGAGCGTGTGAAGAATGCCTTCATCGCGACCGAAGACCATAATTTCTACACCCATGGCGGCGTGGATTTCATGGCGATTGGCCGTGCGGGTCTGACGGATATTTTCGCGCGCCACGGGCGCCGTCCGCTGGGGGCCTCGACCATCACCCAGCAGGTCGCAAAGGTCATGCTGCTCAACAGCAACGTCCTGAGCTTCGACCGCAAGATCAAGGAAGCTCTGCTCGCCATGAAAATGGAGCAGGTGCTGTCCAAGGACAAGATTCTCGAAATCTATCTGAACGGCATCTATCTTGGGAACGGCGCCTATGGTGTCGCTGCCGCCGCCCAGAGCTATTTCAACAAGCCGCTTGATCAGCTTGATGATGCCGAGGCGGCCTCACTGGCTGCTCTTCCCAAATCTCCGACGAATTATAATCCCTTCCTGCACCCGCAGGCCGCGATGGCGCGCCGCAACCTCGTGCTGGATCTGATGGTCGAAGCCGGCGTGCTGACCCGTCAGCAGGCTGATCAGGAAAAGCAGGAGCCCCTGGTCCCGCAGCAGAAACAGCGTTTCGGGCCTCTGCCGGATTCCGAGTGGTTTGGCGAGGAAGTCCGCCGTCAGCTCATTGCCCAGTATGGGCAGGAGCGCGCGGCGCAGGGCGGTCTGGAAGTCCATACCAGCCTCGACCAGAGCCTTCAGGTCACCGAGACGCGTCTTCTGCATGAAGGCCTGATGAACTACGACCGCGTTCATGGCGGCTGGCGGGGGCCTCTGCGCAACCTGCCGGATATTCAGGATGACGGCTGGGAAAGCGTTCTCGATCACGTCGCGCCTCCGGGCGGTATGCTGCGTGAGTGGCGGCTGGCGGTCGTGCTGCCTGGCGGCACGCATGTGGGCTGGATCGAGGAAGGAACGGCCCGCAAGGGCGCACTTCTTGCGACGGATATTGCCTGGGCGCGCCGGATGCATCCGCTTCGGGCCGGTGACGTCATCATGATCGAACCGCAGGAAGGCGGCTCCGCAGCGCTGCGCCAGATCCCGCAGGTCGAAGGTGCCGCTGTCACGCTGGACGTCCACACGGGTCGCGTTCTGGCGATGGTTGGCGGCTGGTCGTTCCATGAAAGTCAGTTCAACCGTGTGACACAGGCTCTGCGTCAGCCTGGATCGTCCTTCAAGCCGTTCGTCTATCTGGCTGCCATGGAAAAGGGGATTTCCCCCTCCGAGCGCTTTGACGATTCGCCTGTTTCCTATGGCGACTGGCATCCCCAGAACTACGAACACGACAACTGGGGCCCCACGACGCTGCATGATGCGCTGCGCGAAAGCCGCAACCTCGTGACGATCCGCGTGGCCGCCCATCTCGGCATGAAGGCTGTGGCCGATACGGCTATCCGGGCCGGTCTGGTGGAGCAGATGCCCCATGTGCTGCCTGCCGCTCTTGGTGCTGTCGAAACGACTGTCATGCGTGAGGCTGCGGCCTACGCCACGATCGCCAATGGCGGCCATATCGTCACCCCGACCCTCGTGGACGACATCCAGGACCGTGCGGGCACTGTCCTGTGGCAGGCGGGTGGCCTGAAGCTTGGCACTGCCATGCAGGCTCCTCCTACCGAACTGCCTGCTCCCGCGGATGGCACGACGCCGCCAGTCCCGGTGACAGCCTCCACAACCCCTTCCGCAACGCCTGCGGCTCCACCGCCGGGCAGCGTGGCCGTTCCGGCCCTGACGGATGTGCGGCCGGTTCTCGCCAGTGAGCAGAGCACGTTCCAGATCGTGAAGATGATGCAGGACGTGATTGCCCGCGGGACTGGTCGTATGGCAGGCGTGGGCATTGACCGTCCTATCGCAGGAAAGACGGGCACCAGTCAGGATTTCCATGACGCCTGGTTCGCCGGCTTCTCGCCCGATATCGTTACGGTTGTCTGGGTCGGTTTCGACACGCCTCAGACGCTGGGTCGCAATTCGGATGGCGGCCGCGTGGCTGGCCCGATCTGGAACCGGATCATGAAGGTTGCCCTCGCCAGCCGTCCGAAGCTGGATTTCCGGGTGCCTGACGGCATCACGCTGGCCAGCTACGATACGGGACGCATCTCCGCGGTGGATGGCTTCAAGACCGATCAGGTTCCAGGCGCTTCCGTGGAGCTGCATGGCTTCGGTGCAGGCACGGAAGCCCTGACCGCCGCCGATACGGGTGCCGACAGCGTGATTTCGGATTCCGAAAGCGATATGGCCCAGACACCCGGTCAGGGTGGGGGAATGGCCGGAGCCGCCCCCGGAAGCGGCACGGCTTCCGCTCCGGGACAGGCCCAGAAACCTGCTCCGTCTGATGGTGACATTGGCGTGGGTGGCCTATACTAAGACGCACCAGAACAGACCGAATGGGGCGGTGACAGGCCGCCCTTTCAGTGGAGGACATTATGTCGGCCGAAACCGAGGCCCTTTCAGAGCAGATCAAGCAGTCGGTGGCACTGCTGAGGAGGCATCTTTGACTGGGATGTCGCAACAACACGCCTCGCGGAACTGAATCACCGCGTTGAAGACCCCGACCTGTGGAATGACGCGGACGCTGCCCAGAAGCTGATGCGCGAGCGGACGACGCTGGCGAACCAGATCGAAGGGGTCCAGCGGATCGAATCCGAGGTCGAAGGCACGCTCGAACTGGTTGAACTGGCGGAAATGGAAGGGGACGAAAGTCTCGTCCAGGACGCCGTCCAGACCCTGCGCGCCATTGCCGAGGATGTTCGCAAGCGCGAAATCGAAAGCCTGCTCTCGGGCGAAGCGGACAGCAATGACTGCTACGTCGAAGTGAATGCGGGCGCCGGTGGCACGGAAGCCCAGGACTGGGCCGAGATGCTCCTGCGCATGTACACGCGCTGGGCCGAGCAGCATGGCTACAAGGTCACCTTCATCGAAGGCAGCGAAGGCGAGCAGGCCGGCATCAAGTCCGCCACCATTCAGGTGAGTGGTGCGAACGCCTATGGCTGGCTCAAGACCGAAGCCGGCGTGCACCGTCTGGTCCGGATCTCACCGTTCGATGCGGCGGCCCGTCGCCAGACGTCGTTCGCGTCTGTGTGGGTCTATCCGGTCGTGGATGATTCGATCGAGATCGACATCAACGATTCGGATCTGCGTGTCGATACGTTCCGGGCGTCCGGTGCGGGTGGACAGCACGTCAACAAGACGGATTCGGCGATCCGGATTACCCATATCCCCACCGGAATCGTGGTGGCCTGTCAGACGGACCGTTCGCAGCATCGTAACCGTGCCAAGGCCATGGAAATGCTGCGGGCCCGCATGTACGAGGCGGAGCTCCAGAAGCGTGAGACCGCGGCAGCCCAGACAGAGGCCTCAAAGACCGATATCGGCTGGGGACACCAGATCCGTTCCTACGTCCTGGCGCCTTACCAGCTGGTCAAGGACCTGAGGACGGGAGTGGAGAAGGGGAACCCGGGCGCCGTGCTCGATGGGGCCCTGGACGACTTCATGTCGGCCTCTCTGGCCCAGAGTGTGGGAGCGACCCGCTCCGAGGCCAGTGCTTCGGCCCAGTGAGGTAGAGGAAAGAGGGGCTGTAATCAGATTTCTTTGGGGCGTCGGAGCAGGGATCCTGTTCTGGCGCCCTTTTTTCTGAAATCTGTCACACTACCGCAGAGTGAAATTGCGCTACCGTAATTGCCTGCGATATTTTTGGTTGCACGGAGGCATCCAGAACCAAAGAATATGTCGTCATTATGAAAAAATCGTTTCGATAAAGGCAATAACCCGCTTGACAGCATGCGGGTTAGACTGCCCAATCAGCATATCGGGTATGTTCTCAAAGCATGTGACGCATTTTATGGGTCTGCGGTGAGGGAACCCGATGGAAACACAGAAATCGGGGGCACCGCACCCGGCAGATGTGGATCAACGCCGGTGTCAGTGAGGGGTAAGAAGGTTTCGACATGAAGAGCTACGCCGCACAGCAGCGCAAGCCGACAGACTACATTGTCGCGATCGTCGTGGCCGTGCTGGCTATGGGCGCCGTGATCTATGCGCTCATGAGCGGTGCCGTGAGCAAGCTGGTCCAGGAAAAGCCGCCTATCAAGACGGAAGTCATCAAGGAACAGCCCAAGCCGCCACCGCCGCCGCCGCCACCACCGCCGCCGCAGATGGAACAGCCGCCACCGCCGTACATTCCGCCGCCGAAGATCAGCGTTCCGCCGCCGCCGAAGGCGGTCCAGCGGGTTACGCATGTCAAGCCGCCGCATCCGGTGCCGCCCAGCCCGACTCCGTCGCCAGAGCCTGTTCCGGCTCCGCCGCAGGGGCCGCCCGCTGACGCAGTTCCCGACCATTCGGCAGGTGCGCGACCGATCAACGGCGCACAGGCCGTCTATCCAGACGAAGCCATGGAAGAAAATCGCGAGGGTCATGTGACCGCATCGTGTGACATTCTTCCGACAGGCAAGACGGCGAACTGCACCATTGTGAGCTCAAGCGGTGGCCATGAGTTCGTGGAAAGTGCGCTCGACTTCCTTCGTCGGGCCCGTTACCAGCCCGCCGTCGTGAACGGCGCTCCGGTAACAGAGCATCATCACGTGCTGCACATCGACTTTACGATGGGCGACGACTGATCTTTCGATTGCCGTCAAACAGAATTGCCCTGTCAGGTTCTCCAAGCCTGGCAGGGCTCAGAAAAGGGCCGGTCTCCATATGGCCGACAACCCAGAAAGCTCCGAAAACGGGCATCTCTAACGAGGATATGGAGTTCATGACCAGACTGTTCCGCCTTCCTGCCCTTGCCGTTCCGACGAAGGCGCGTGCCGTCCGGGCCAGCGCACTGGCTCTGACGCTGGCCCTGGCTTCCGGTGCCGTTGCACCGGCTGTCGCTTTCGCCCAGCCGGCTCCGGCCGACCAGAGCGCTCCCGCAGCGGCTCCGGTGGATCCCTCTTCCAACCCGGCCAGCCCGACGACGTCCGCTGATCCGGCTGGCGCCCCTGCTGCTGCCGCACCGAACGATGCAGGCGCTCCGGCAGGAGCCGCTCCTTCCGACAGCACAGCTCCGGCAACGGCTCCGGCCGACGAATCTCCTGCCGCGGCCGCAACGCCGGGCGAGAGTGCAACTGCAACGCCGGAAGCTCCTGCTCCGCAGGGTAACCCGTACGGCCTTGGCGCCCTGTGGGCGAATGGTGACGCGATTGCCCGTGGCGTCCTGATCATCATGGTCATCATGTCCGCTGGTACCTGGATCATCATGGTCATGAAGTTCCTGGAGCAAGGCCGTCTGTTCGCGGCATCCAAGGAAGCTGCCCGTGAGTTCTGGACCAAGCCGTCCGTTCACGACGGTGCCGCTGCCCTGAAGCCGTCTTCCCCGTTCCGTTACATCGCCGAGACGGGCATTGTGGCCGCAGAGCACCACGAAGGCTCAATGCGTGACTCGATCGATCTGCCGTCCTGGACCGAAATGTCCATCTCGCGCTCGGTCGACACCATCAACACCCGCATGCAGGGCGGCCTCGCCTTCCTTGGTACGGTGGGTTCCACGTCTCCGTTCGTTGGTCTGTTCGGTACGGTCTGGGGTATCTATCACGCCCTGACGGCCATCGGCATCTCCGGTCAGGCGTCCATCGACAAGGTTGCCGGTCCGGTTGGTGAGTCCCTCATCATGACGGCCATCGGTCTTGCGACCGCTGTTCCGGCCGTGCTGGGTTACAACCTGCTCGTCCGTCGCAACAAGGGTGCCATGGATCGCGTCCGCAACTTCGCTGCTGACATCCAGTCCGTCCTGATCGGCGGTTTCCGTCACGGTGTTGCTCCGAGCGAGGGCGGCATGGCCGTCCCAACCACCATCACCACCAGCGAGCGGGTCTGATACCATGGGAATGAACGTCGGAGGAGGCGGCGGTGACGACGAGGTGGTGTCGGCAATCAACACCACCCCCCTCGTCGACGTCATGCTGGTGCTGCTGATCATCTTTCTGATCACCATCCCCGTCGCCACGCATACGGTGAAGGTCAAGCTGCCGGTTGATGCCAATCAGCCGACACAGACCAAACCGGGCAATGTTGTCCTGGCCGTGAATGCGAACGGCCAGGTGTTCTGGGACACGACACTCGTCCCGAACCACACCGAACTTCTGAACCGCCTCGTCGAGGCGGCAAAGAAAAAGCCGCAGCCGCAGATCCAGATCCGCGGTGACCAGGCTGCCAAGTATCTGGCAGTCGGCCAGGTGGTTGCAACCTGCCAGGAAGCAGGGATCGCCCACGTGGACTTCATTACCGAGCAGCCTCACTCGAACTGAGGTCGTGTCGGGCCGTTTTGAACGAAACGGCCCGTTCCTGCTTTCACGTCACCCTTTTGGAGAACCGCCGTCATGGGCATGAGCGTCGGATCTGACAGCACGCACGAAGACGAAGGCATTGTCGATATCAACACCACGCCGTTGATCGACGTGATGCTGGTGCTGCTGATCATGCTGATCATCACCATCCCGCTTCAGACACACTCGGTGGCGATCGATCTGCCCCAGGGCAATCCTCCACCATCGACCGAACAACCCAAGCTCGTGACCGTAAGCATCGGCTACGACAACAGCATTTCCTGGAATAACGAGCCGATCACGTCCGAGGCCGCTCTTCAGGCCCATTTCGAAGCTGCCGCAGCAATGCCGGACCAGCCTGAAATGCATATCCATCCCGATCGTCTTGCCGACTATAAGACGGTGGCCCATGTTATGGCAGATGCACAGCGTCTCGGCATGACCAAGCTGGGGATTGTCGGTCTGGATCAGTTCATGGAAGGACAGTAATTCGTGTCTTTGTCCCTTTACCGCCGTCTGAGCGCCCGTAATCTCCTGCTGGCCGGTGTTTTCGGCATTGCCGCTCTTGCCGGCTCTGCGCATGCTGACGATGTCCTCGGCCAGGCCGTCGGCAAGGATCTGCAGCAGGCCCAGAGCGCCCTGGCGTCCAAGAACTATGCCAAGGCAATGGAAGCCGTCGACGCCGCGGATGCGGTCAAGGGCAAGACTGATTACGAAGCCTACACCACGGCCCAGATGCGTGCGGCCATCGCCGCGCAGTCCGGCGATACGGACGCTGCCATCAAGGCCTATGATGTCCTGATCAACAGCTCCCGTACGCCGAAGGCAGCCAAGGGCCAGATGCTGATGGCGCAGGCCACGATGGCCTACAGCGCCAAGCAGTACACACGCGCGATTCCGGCTACCGAGCGTTATCTGAAGGAATACGGCGCCGACCCGCGCATGCAGACGATGCTGATCCAGTGCTACTATCTGCAGCAGGACTGGAAAGGCACGGCCAAGGCTGCGCAGGAGCAGGTGGATGCGACGATCAAGGCTGGAAAGATTCCGCCTGAGAACCAGCTCCAGATGCTGGCGACGGCCTATACGAACCTGAAGGACGCGGATGCGAAGACGCATGCCTATGTGCTGCTGGCCAAGTATTATTCCAAGCCTGACTACTGGTCGATGCTGATCCACGATCTGGTGGCCAACCCGAATCTTTCGCCCCCGCTCGTCTTCTATGTCGAGCGTCTCCGTCTGACGACTGGTGTGCTGAAGGATCCGTCGGATTATCAGGACATGGCTGAGCGTGCCGTACAGATGGGGCTGCCGCAGTTGGCACTCAATCTGCTGAACCAGGGTTATGCCAATCATTCGCTCGGAAATGGTCCGACTGCAGCGGCAGATGCAAAGTTCCATGCCTTTGTGGCCCAGCAGGCTGCAACGAACCGGAGCCAGCTTGCCTCTGCCGTCACGCAGGCAGCTTCTGCTCCGAACGCAGGTCCGGCTCTGACCGCTGGTTACAATCAGGTGCTGAACGGACAGGTCGATGCCGGTCTGGCTCTGATGAAGACGGGTCTGGGCAAGAACCCGCGTTATCCGGATCTGGCTCAGGTCGAATACGGGATGGCACAGATGGATGGTGGTCAGAAGGCTGAAGCCATCAAGACGTTTGCGTCCGTTTCCGGAAATGGGCCGGCTCGCGATGTTGCCGAACTCTGGTCACTTCTTCTGTCGCGTCCGGCGAAGTAAGGCATCTGTTTCAGACATTCAAAAAAAGCCGGGGTTTTCCCGGCTTTTTTTGTGCTCAGAACGGCAGGATTGCGTCCATGACCTGCTGGCCATAGCGGGGTGTCTGAAGCTGCGTGAGGGTGCCGCGGCCGCCATAGGAAATCCGTGCTTCCGCCATCCGGTCATGCGTTACGGTATTGTCCGCAGTGATATCCTGTGGCCGGACGATGCCGCTGACTCCCAGTTCTCGCAACTCGCTGTTCACCCGGACTTCCTGTTTTCCCATCACGACGAAATTGCCGTTGGGCAGTACCTGGGTGATCGTTCCTGCCAGACGCAGGGTCACGGTCTCGTTGCGCGTGATCTTGCCGGTTGCGCCGGAATCGCTGCTGCTGGCAGTGCTCAGGCTGTCCGCTCCGGTGATGGCGCTGATGACCTTGCCCTTGATCCCGAACAGATTGGGAATGCCGAATTTCTCGTCTGCGGTGCGGTCGGCAGTCGTTCCGTTGTTGAAGGCGGCGTTGTCGGTGATATCCACGATGATCGTGACCAGATCACCAACCTGAGACGCCCGCTGATCCTTGAAGAACGCCTTGCTGCCCGAACGCCAGAGACTCGCGGCTTCGTCGGGGGGCGCCTGAAGCGGCGGCATCGGCATGGTGACGGGCCGGTAGGAATTGGCCAGCGTGGGATCGGTAATGGATGTCATGCGGGGAGGCCGCCCGATCTCCGACATCTGCGCGAGGGAATTACAGGCTGACAGGACCGGCAAAAGCCCGAGCAGCCCCAGAGTGCGAACCGAATGTCGAAAAGCGTGCCGCATGGGAAAGTTGAGATCCGTCAGTTCCGTATGATCCCAAGCAAACACGACAACGGTAAAAAACCTGTTAAGACGCCGTCATTCCAGCGCATTGAAAAGACTCGGTCTTCGCCTGCATCTAGGCGGAAAGACTGTTTGCGCGTGATGGCTCCCGCTTGGCCCTTGCCCTGTCGGGGGATGTGGCCGAAAACAGCAGGGCGTGGGCCGACATTCCTGATGGCCCGGGCCCATCCTGTCTGGAGAATGCCCCATGCCGATTGTTTCAGCTTCTTTCCCTGCGGACAGCTCTTCCGCATTCCGGTCCTGAAATGGGACTGCGGATTCTGCTGACCGGCGGGCAGGGATTCGTCGGGCAGCACCTCAAGGCGCGTCTGAAAGATCGCATTCCCGGTCATGTCCTGCTCGAAGATCCGATGGACATCCGGGACCGCGCCGCCGTCGAGCGGTTTGTGAAAGACGAAAAGCCCGACGCCTGTCTCCATCTGGCCGCCGTGTCTTCGGTTGCCCGTGCGAAAGCGGAAAATGCTGAGGCCTGGACCGTCAATCTCGATGGAACGCTCATCCTGGCCGAAACCTTCGAGACCCACGCTCCCCAGGCCAGTTTTGTGTTTGTCTCGACCGCCGAGATTTACGGCGCCAGCTTTTCCTCGGGGCAGCCGCTCGACGAGTCCGCCGTCATCGCGCCGGTTAATGCTTATGCGTCCAGCAAGGCCGCGGCGGATCTGGCGATCGGCAATCTGAGCCAGGAAGGGCTGCATGGCCTGCGTCTGCGTTCCTTCACCCAGGCTGGGACTGCACAGGATGAAGAAGCCATTCTGCCGTTTCTCGCGGCACAGGTCGCCCGGATCGAGGCAGGACAGCAGGCCCCGGCCATCACCGTGGGTCATCCGGATGCCGGTTTTGACATAACCGACGTTCGCGATGCCTGTGACGCCTACATCGATGCGCTCGCTCTCCCCCAGCTTCTGCCGAACGGAACGGTTCTGAACATCTGTTCCGGCGTGACCCGGAGCGTGCGGTCCATGGCGCGTGATCTGCTGGAAGTCGCCGGGATTTCCGCATCCCTTGAGGTCGATGCCACGATCCCCTGTCCGTCCGGCCTGTCGTCCATGCAGGGCAATCCCGCCGCTGCCCGTCAGGCACTGGACTGGGCGCCGCGTATTCCCTGGCATGAGACCCTGGTCGCCGTTCTCAATGACTGGCGTTACCGGATCAGGCCGTAAGGCCTTGCTCGCGAGATCGTCAGATGCTGGACAGCGCCTGAGCGCGTTGTCATTCTTTCCGCAGAACCGGCAACCGGAGTGCGTATAGTGACAGACCCCCATGATACCGAAATTACGGTGCTCGCCCGTGCAAATGGCCTGACCATTCCTGCCGAATTTCATGCCGGCGTGCGGAGTAACCTTGAGCTTTTGCGCAGCTACGGCGCGCTGATCGAAGGGCTGGACCTGCCAGATCGCCTCGAACCTGCCTTCCGGTACGAACCATGAGCGGCCTTCAGCAGCGTACCCTCGCGCTTGCGGCCAGTGTACGCAAAGGCGAGATTTCCGCCCGCGACCTGACCGTAAAGACCTTGGCCGATATCGAGGCACGGGACAAAGACTATAACTGCGTCACGCGCCTGCTGATGCATCGTGCGCTGGAAGCTGCCGAGCGCGTGGACCGGCTGGTGCTGCAAGGTCAGGATCCGGGGCCGCTTGCCGGGGTGCCTTTTGGCATCAAGGACCTGTTTGATGTCCGGGGGGAAATCACGACGGCCGGGTCAAAGGTTCTCGCCAATGACCCGCCCGCCATGCAGGATGCGACACTGGTTGCTCACATGATCGCGGCTGGGGCCATTCCCATTGCGCTGACGAATATGGACGAGTTTGCCTACGGGTTCGCCACGATCAACGCCCATTACGGCAATACCCGCAATCCGCATGCGCCTGAGCGTCTGGCCGGTGGTTCGTCGGGTGGTTCGGCGGCGGGTGTGGCGGCGCGGATGTTCTCTATCGGTCTCGGGTCCGACACGAACGGCTCCATTCGTGTTCCGGCCTCACTCTGTGGGATCTGGGGGGTGCGGGCGACGCAGGGGCGGTTGTCGGTCGAAGGCAGCTACCCGTTCGTTCCGAGCCTCGATACGGTCGGCCCGTTCGCCGACAGTGCGGGCGGACTGAAAGCCTGTTTTGAAGCTCTCTGCGTCAGATCGCTGGCGGATGTGGATGTGGGCAGGCTGCGCATTGCCCGTCTGGGTGGATGGTTCGGCGAGAACATGTCTGCGCCGATGCAGACCGCGATCGATACGCTCTCCATGGCACTGGGAGCCACGGATGTTGTCGAACTCCCGGAAGTGGCGCGGGCGCGGGCTGCGGCGTTTGTCATCAGCGCCTCCGAAGGGGCGGGGCAGCATCTCAAACGCCTGCGCACACAGGCCGCAGACTATGATCCCGCTGTCCGAGATCGGCTTCTGGCCGGGGCTCTTCTGCCGTCCACGCTGATCTTTCAGGCCCATCGCTTGCGGCACTGGTTCCGGGATCGGATGCACGAGGCTTTTGCGAAGACGGACATCCTGCTGGCCCCGGCTCTTGTCGGCGAAGCACCGCGTTTCGATCAGCCGGAAATCGAAATCGGCGGCAAGATGGTCTCTGCCCGTGCCAATCTGGGACTTTATACGCAGCCCCTGACCCTTGCGGGCTTCCCGGTTCTGACGGTCCCGATGAAGGTTCCGGGGCTGCCGCTCGGTGCGCAGTTGATCGCGCGTCCGGGCCGCGAGGACCAGCTCTTTGCTCTGGCTGAAAAGCTGGAAACGGACGGACTGGCGGAAGCCCGTCTGATCTGATTAACGTCCCAGCGCCTCGGCCATTTTCGTGTGGTCGAGGCGCTTCTCCCATGCGGCGATCAGAACCGGGGCGACGCAGTTTCCTGCGAAATTGCCCACGGCCCGCGCGATTCCCGCAAACCAGTCTACGGCCAGAAGTATCACCAGACTTGCGGGCGGGATGGACGGCACGCTCGCCAGCGTTGCCGCCAGAATGACGATCGCAAAACCCGGAATCCCGTGCGCGCCTTTGGACGTGACGAGGGCCGTCACCAAAAGGGTTGCGATCTGCCAGATTGTCAGATGCGTTCCGGTGGCGTTGGCCAGAAAGATGACTGCCATCCCCAGATAGATCGACAGTGCGTCCAGATTGAGCGAATACCCGGCCGGCACCACGATCCCCACGACCTGACGTTCCACCCCGAGTTTTTCGAGTTTGGTCATCAGGCTGGGCAGAACTGCGTCCGATGCCGTGGTCGTGGCGACGATCAGCAGTTCTTCGCGAAAATAACGCGCAAACCGCAGTGGACTGACACCTGCAAGCCGCAGGCCCCCGCCCAGCGCACCAATGATAAAGAGACCTACCAGCAGGAAATACAGCGCTGTGAACCCGGCCAGATGCCCGATCGTCTCCAGCCCGTAGCGCGCCGTTGTCGTCACCATCGCGCCGAACACACCCAGAGGGGCCACGCGGATGATGACGCCCATCATGCGCGAAAACAGTTCGGAGACGCTTTCGATCAGCCGGACCAGAGGCGCGCCGCGCTCCCCCATGCCGCTCAGGCAGCACCCGGCAAAAATCGCGAAGACCAGAATCTGGAGGACGTTCCCCTGTGCGAAAGCTTCCGCAGGGGTGCGCGGCACGAGCGAGAGCAGAAATCCGCTGATGCCTCCGGCCCGCAGGTTCTGTGCATGGTCGCCATAGGACGCGATCATCCGCGCATCCTCGGCCGTTGGCACGAACCCGACGCCTCGACCGATCCCAAGTCCCATCGCCACCAGAACCGCTACGCCAAGTGCAAGCGTCGTCATGATCTCGAAATAGAGCAGGGCCTGTCCCCCCAGTCGCCCGACCGTTTTCAGTGATCCGGCCCCGAGGATCCCGAGTGTTACGATACAGAACAGCAGCGGCCCGACCGCCATGATGATGAGGCGCATGAACAGCGCCGTCATCCATCCCACATCATCCGCGAGGGCCGGGAAGAACAGTCCGGCCCCAAGCCCGAGCACCGTCGCCAGTACAACCTGTGCGAACAGGTTTCCGGCCAGAGCTCTCACCACGCGGCAACGGCCCCGTCACTGCGGGGATCGGTGGCACCCTCAAGCCGTCCGTTTTCATGGCGGATCAGCGCGCCTGCGTGACCCATGATGATGGACTGTTCGGGAAGCGCTTCGACCGTATGCCCGGCCGCCTCAAGCTGCGACATGACATTCGGACTGAATCCCGGTTCCACCTTGAGCGACAGGCTCTCGTCTCCCCAGGTGCGCCCGAGCAGCCAGCGCGGACGGCAGAGCGCTTCCTGAAGCGGCACGCCATAACGGACGTGACGGCTGAAGATTGCGGCCTGTGTCTGGGGCTGCCCTTCGCCGCCCATGGTGCCATAGACCATCGTGCGCCCGTCCCGCAGCCGGGCCGCAGCGGGGTTGAGCGTATGAAACGGTTTGGCTCCGGGGCGCAGGATGTTCCAGCCCGAATGGGCCAGACGGAAGGATGATCCGCGGTTTTGCCAGAACAGTCCGCTCTGCGGCAGCATTACGCCGGAGCCGAACTCGAAATAGAGGCTCTGGATCATGCTGACCGCGACGCCATTGCGGTCGATCGCACCCATCCAAGTCGTGTCGCCCCATTGCGTTTTCTCGGTCCAGGGCATGGCGTGGGTCATGGAAATGCGGGAGGCCATCGCTTCCAGCCGTGCCGGATCGGCCAGCAGTTCCCGGGCCAGTGCCTCGGAGTGTTCGCTGCCATCCGTATGGCGGTTGCGATAGAGGAACGCCTGCTTGGTGGCTTCGACCAGACCATGTACGTGGGCAAAGCTCTCCGGCCCGTCCGCACGGCTCAGATGATCCGACAGGGCCAGGATCAGAAGCGAGGCCACACCCTGTGTGGGCGGGGCGGTATTATAAAGAAAGCCGTCGCTGGTCTGCGCATGCAGAGGTTCCTTGACCTCCGCCCGATGCGCGAGAAGATCCAGAGACCGGACCGGACTGCCTGCCGCGGCCAGATCAGCGGCCAGACTGCGCGCCAGCGGCCCGTTATAGAAACTGCGCAACCCGTCCCGGTTCAGCATTCTCAGTGTCTGGGCCAGTTCGGGCGATTGGCGGATACTGCCCGCTGTCCATGGCTTGCCGTCGGGAAAGCAGATCCGCGCCAGCGTCGGGTCCGACATGAGTTCCGGCTGTTTCTGCGCCAGAAGTGCTCCCTCGCTTTCGGAGACCACACGCCCATGTTCGGCATAATGGATGGCATCGCGCAGCAGCCGGTCCAGTGGCAACGGATCGCGGATCTCGCTGCTCAGTTCCAGTGCCGTTTCCCAGCCTGAGACCGTTCCCGCCACTGTGTTGGCGGCCAGACCGCCGCGCCAGGGGATGGTGGTGTGTCCGGCCTCGGCATAGAGCGCGTGTTCCGCTCCCATGGCCAGTGCACCGCAGGCGTCGATGGCCACGGTCCGTCCATCGGGGTAGCAGATCAGCCAGAACGCATCGCCGCCCAGCCCCGTCATGTGCGGATAAACCACTGCCAGCGTGGAGGCTGTAGCCACGACCGCCTCAATCGCCGTTCCACCCTCGCGCAGAACATCCAGCCCCGCCTGACTGGCGAGATGATGCGGAGACGTAACCATTCCATCTAAGGCATTGGGAGTCAGCATGACGGAGGGGTCCTTACAGGGGCAGGAGGTCAGGTTGCAGGCGTGGAATATGGGCGCATAGCGTCCGGATGAGCAGCTCTTCCGGGCCTTGCGCGGTCTGATGACGGGTTGAGGCGATGAACTCCACCTGCGGCATTTCCGGCAGCAGTCCCGGCGCACAATGCGGCAGATGTTCCGCATTGCGCAGGAAAGCCGGCTGCGGCGTCACACCATATCCGGCCCGCACAGCCGCCAGAAGCGCGCCCAGACTGCCGCTGGTAAAGGCCAGATGCCAGGCGCGTCCGGCCTTGTTGAGCGTCTCGATCGCCAGGCGCCGGGTGACGCTGCCATCGGGGAATGTCACGAGCGGAATGGACTGCTCTGCCGGAAATTCCGTCCCTGTGGGTGCGTACCAGCGCATGTCCTCGGTCCACAGCTTCTGGCCACGTGTTTCCGTCGTGCGCCGCATGCCGCACCAGACATCCAGCTCTCCCTGATCCAGAAGCCGGGCCAGATATGCTGACAGACCGACCGTCATTGTGATCTGCAGTGATGGATGCGAGGCGCGGAATGTTCCCAGAATTTCGGGGAAGCGCGTCAGAAGCAGGTCTTCCGTCACACCCAGCCGGATCGTCCCGCGTGGGGCCTCCTGCCGGAAACGGGACAGGATACTGTCCTCGCACTGAAGAAGCTGCCGGGCCAGACCGATCAGCGCCGTGCCATCTTCCGTCAGCCGGACGCTCTTGGTGCTCCGGGCCAGAAGGCGCGTGCCAAGCTGTTCCTCCAGCCGGCTGACATGCTGGCTGATCGTGGACTGACTGACTCCCTGGCTCTGCGCGGCGGAGGTGAAATGCAGCGTTTCCGCGACCGCGAGAAAGGATTGCAGATGGAACGGGTCGAGATGCATCTGATCTTTCATCCCGATATGTGGGACCATATTTATTGGCAGGTCAACTTGATCTGACTTCGTTATGAGAGCACAGTTCCACCCGCCTTGACACTTCATCCCGGACAGGAGCCCCCATGACAGCCCACGGAGCCCGCGCCGTCGAGCGGTGCCGTATTCTCGCGGATGTTCCATTCAGCGAGACCCCGGGCAGTCTGTTCCGTTTCTGGCTTGGCCCCGCCTATCAGCGTACCCTCACACAGGTCGCGCAGTGGATGGAAGAAGCCGGCCTGACCACCCGTCTGGACGCGGCCGGGAGCCTGATCGGGCGCTATGAAGGCCTGACGCCCGGCGCTCCGGCGCTGATGATCGGCTCCCATCTCGATACCGTCCGCAATGGGGGGGCCTTCGACGGGAATCTGGGCGTCATGCTGGGGATCGAGCTTGTTTCTGTCCTGAATGAAGAAGGAACGCGCCTGCCATTTGCCATTGAGGTCATGGGCTTCGGAGACGAGGAAGGCTCGCGTTTTGCGGCTCCCATGATCTGCTCCCGCGCCATGGCCGGGCTGATCGAGTCCATTCCCGAAAACATGACGGATGCGTCCGGGATAACCATGGCCGACGCCATGATCCGCTACGGTCTCGATCCCGCCCGTCTGACCGGAGCTGCCCGCCGTCCCGACGAACTGGTTGCCTATATTGAACCCCATATCGAGCAGGGCCCCGCGATTGAAAACGCGGATGGCGAAATCGGCGTCGTCACGGCCATCGCCGCCCAGACCCGCCAGCGTGTCACCGTCACCGGCCAGTCCGACCATGCGGGCACGACTCCCATGAGTATGCGTCAGGATGCTCTTGCGGCGGCGGCTGAAATGGTCCTTGCGGTCGAACGCAATGGCGCCTCAGGCGGCGCGACGCAGGTCGCTACGGTTGGTCAGATCGACGTTACGCCAAACACGTCAAACGTTATTCCCGGTGAAGTCCGCTTCTCGCTCGACATGCGGGCCGAAACCAACGAGGCGCGTGATGCCATGGCCGATGCCATCCGCACGGATCTGCGTGCCATTGCGGCCCGGCGCGGTCTGGGGATCACGTTCGACACGCCCCAGCATCTGCCTGCCGCCGCCTGTGCGCCTGAACTGGTGGAAGGTCTGGCGCGGGCCGTCACAAGCGTTACAGGTCGCCCGGCCCAGCGCCTTCTAAGTGGCGCCGGCCACGACGCCATGGCCATGGTCGATCTGTGTCCGATGGGAATGCTCTTCATCCGCAGCCCCGGCGGCCTGAGCCATCATCCCGATGAAACCGTCCGCGTGGGAGACGTCGATCTCGCCCATCGCGCCCTGCTTGCCTTCGTCAAGGAGTTCCAGTCATGAGCCACCCTGCGACTTTCGCCCAACTCGATCCGCCGTCCCGTCTGCTGATGGGTGCGGGACCGACGAACGTCCATCCGCGCATTCTTCGCGCCATGTCCTATGACGTGATCGGCCAGATGGACCCGGAAATGACCGCCTATATGGATGAAGTCATGGCCCTGTACCGCGAGGTCTTCCGCACGAAGAACCACTGGACGCTGCTGGTGAACGGCTCTGCCCGCTCCGCCATTGAGGCCGCGCTGGTGTCGTTGGTCTCGCCGGGCATGAAGGTCGTCATCCCCCGTTTCGGCCGCTTCGGCCTGCTGCTGACGGAAATCGTCCATCGCTGTGGCGGCGTCCCTTGTACAGTGGATGTGGACTGGGGACAGGTTGTCGATCCGGCCGCCATCGAAGCTGCCATCATCGAGCACAAGCCCGGTCTGGTCGCCTGCGTCCATGGTGATACCTCCACCACGACGGCCCAGCCGCTCGAAGAGATCGGCCGCATCTGCCGCAAACATGATGTACTGTTCTATGTGGACGCCACGGCTACGCTCGGCGGCATGACGTTCGAGACCGATGCCTGGAACATCGACGTCGCCACGGCCGGTCTTCAGAAGTGCCTGAACGGTCCCCCGGGCTCCGCGCCGATCACGCTGTCCGAGCGCGCCGTTGCTGCCATCCTCAAGCGCCGTCACGATGAAGCCGGAATCGCAACGGGTCAGGCCCAGGGCGATGGTCCGGTCATCCAGTCGAACTATTTCGACCTGGCGATGCTGATGAATTACTGGTCTCCGGCGCGGATGAACCATCATACCGAAGCCACGTCCATGCTCTATGCTGCTCGCGAAACGGCACGTCTGGTCGTGGAAGAGGGTGTGGAGGCGCGTGTTGCCCGTCATGTGCGGGCAGGGCGTGCCATGGTCGCCGGACTGCGCGCCATGGGTTTGAAGGTTTACGGCGACGATGCCACGCGCATGAGCAATGTCACGGGCGTCTGGGTTCCGGAAGGCGTGGATAATGCCCGCATCCGCCAGCTTATGCGAGACGATTTCGGCATCGAGATCGTCTCGTCCTTCGGTCCGCTGACCGGCAAGATCTGGCGCATCGGGGCAATGGGCATCAACGCCCGCAAGGACAAGGTCCTGCTCACGCTTGCGGCCCTCGATTCCGTACTGGCCGGCGAAGGCGTGAAGCTGAACCGTGGCGCAGGCGTAGATGCTGCCCGCGCTGCCTGGGACGCTGCCTGATCGGTCTTCAGGCCGGAAGCCCTATTTCTTCGGATGGTTCTTCCGGCCCGATCCGCTCTTTTTCCCGCCACCGTCTTCCTTGTTGACGGTGGCCCAGGCCCGGCGCTCGGCTTCCTTTTCGGACACGCCCCGCTTTTCGTAGCTTTCCTCGATATGCTCCGCCTGACGCTTCTGTTTGTCCGTATAGGCTGACTTGTCTCCACGAGGCATGATCCTGCCCTCCTGTAAGAGATCCAGTCTCCTCTACGCCCGAACCCGGTCTGCGTTCCCGACATCCTGTCATACACAAACAGGTGTGCAGGGTTGATCCGAACTCCGCACGGCGCGAGCATCGCCGGACATATTTCCGGCTGGAGAGCACGCAGAATGTCGATCGTCTTCCATCATACGCCCGAACGCGCGAAGGTCTGGAGCGAGAAGTTCGCGAAGGCCCGTCCCGACATCCCGTTCCATATCTGGCCCGAAACCGGCCCGAAAGAGGATGTCCGTTATCTCGCGGCCTGGAAGACACCGGACGATCTCGCCACGCTTTTTCCCAATCTCGAAGTCCTGTTTTCGCTGGGCGCGGGGATCGACCAGCTCAATCTCGCCAATGTGCCGCCGGGCGTGCAGATCATCCGTATGGTGGAGAGCAGTCTGGTGGAGGGCATGATCGAATATGTCCTGTGGGCGGTTCTGTCCTTTCACCGGGACATGTTCCGCTATGCCCGCCAGCAGCGCGAACATGTCTGGGACGGCTCGCATAACCGTCCGGCGAAGCTGTACCGTGTTGGCCTCATGGGCATGGGAGAACTGGGCAGTCCGGTTCTGGAGAAGCTCGTTTCCTTCGGCTACGAATGCCGGGGCTGGAGCCGCAGTCGCCGGGAGGTTCCGGGTGTGAAGTCCTTTGCCGGGGCAGGGGAGCTGGATGCCTTTCTGGCGGAAACCGACATTCTGGTCTGTCTCGTCCCGCTGACGGACGCCACGCGCGGCATCCTCAATCGCAGCCTGTTTGAGAAACTGCCCAAAGGCGCCTGTCTCATCAACTGTGGCCGTGGCGGTCATCTGGTGCAGGACGATCTGATCCCGGCCCTCGACAGCGGTCAGCTCTCACAGGTCGTGCTTGACGTCGCCACACCCGAACCGCTGCCACCCGAACATCCGTTCTGGGATCATCCGCGCATTTTCCTGACCCCGCATATCGCCAGCGCTGCCCAGTCGGACACCGCAGCCGAGGCCGTTCTGGCCAATCTGCGCCGCTATGAAGCCGGTGAACCCATGACCGGCGTCATCGATACCGGACGCGGCTATTGAGATCCCGACACGGTTTGTGCATTTTCCGGCTTGCCAAGCCCCGAGGGCTCGGTTAGAACGCGCCCACCTTGATGGGTGCGCCGGTGTAGCTCAGCTGGTAGAGCACGTCATTCGTAATGATGGGGTCGGGAGTTCGAATCTCTTCACCGGCACCATCAAGGTCTTCCGAAAATCCGGATCAGAGATACCTTTCTCCTGTCATGCAGGCAGAGGGATTATCTGATGCGCTGGTTCCCGGATCTTCACAATTTTTCAAAATATTGCCGATAAAACCGGCTTCCTCTGGGCAATCCGCCTGAGATGGGACTACGATGAGTCCCGATATCCCGATGCGGAGGGCTGCCCGAGGAGGGCGGACTGTCAAAAGACGGCTCCCTGCGTTAGGTTAGGAGCCCGATGTCTGACCGTTTTCATAAACGACTGTGGCGCAACGCCGTCAGCTTTTCCCGCAGTCAGGAGCCCCACGCATCCATCCACGCGGTGGAAGGTCTGCGGGAATGCCCGACCTGCGGTCTCTTCCAGCATGTTCCGCGCCTGAAACCCGGTCATCTCGCCGAATGCCTGCGCTGCGGCTGCCAGCTTGCCCGTCGCCGCAGGACATCCCTGATCGGTGCCCCCGCCGCTTTCTGCATTACGTCCGCCGCGCTCTACGTCACGCTCCTCATCAGTTCCCTCATGACCCTGAACGTCTACGGACGTGAAAACACGGTCTCACTGATGAGCGGCCCGATCGAACTCGGCCATCAGGGCTATGGTGCGATCGGCGTTCTCGTCGCTCTGGTGACGATCCTTATGCCCGGCGTCATCATTGGTCTGATGGCGGCTATCCTTTTTGGTGCCTCCCGTCCCCAGATGCCTGACTGGACCCCGCGTCTCCTCACCTGGTACGACCGCCTGCGCGGCTGGTCGATGGTGGAGGTGTATGTCCTCGGCGTTCTGGTGGCCTACACCAAGCTCGTGGACCTCGCTCTCGTCATCCTTCAGCCTGGCGTCTATCTGTTGGGTGGCCTGATGCTGAGCATGGCCGCCGTGGACTCGACTTTCGACGCCGAACGGATCTGGCGCAGCCGCGATATCCGTTCCCAGCTCGATGACCATCAGGGTCATCTGCTGGATGTCGCTCATCTGGACGCCCGCAATGGCGTCATCCCCCCCGTGGAGAACATGCTGTCCTGCCACGCCTGCAATCTGGTCCTGGCCTTCGACCATACCGTGCCGCAGGAACAGGACATGGGTGACTGTCCCCGTTGCGGGCAGATTCTGCGTCGTCGCAAGCCACAGAGCCTCGCCTCGGCTACATGTCTTCTCGTGGCTGGCGTCGTGTTCTATCTGCCGGCCAACCTGTTGCCGGTCATGACCTACACCAAGGTCGGCCACGGTGCGCCCAGCACCATCATCAGTGGCGTGATCGAGTTGTGGCAGGCGGGAATGATCCCGCTCTCCCTGCTGGTGCTGTTCGCCAGTATCACCGTGCCCGTCCTCAAGATCGTCGCCCTGACGATCATGATCATCAGCACCCGCCTCGGAGGCCGCTGGCAGCTCAGGCATCTGGCGAAACTCTACCGTCTCGTCGTCATCATCGGCCGCTGGTCCATGATCGACGTCTTCATGATTTCCATCCTCGTCGCTGTCGTGCATTTCGGCTTTCTGGCCAATGTCACAGCCGATCCGGGGATGGTCTGCTTTGCGCTGGTCGTGATCCTGACCATTTTCGCCGCAGAGCTTTTCGATCCCCGCGGCATGTGGGATGCAGCCGGCCTCAACGGCGCGGTCGCAGGCCCCGCAGCGGACACCAGGGAGCCGGAGACGTCGTCTCCGTCCGATCCTGTGCCGCACCTGCCTTCTTCTGACCCTACTGACATGGAGCCTGGACGCGCGTGAGCGATTCCCGAAACAACCGGGGGGAGCCAACGGTCTCGCCGAAGGAAGCCCCGGTGCGCCGCACCCGCTTCTCCCTCATTCTGCTGATTCCGGTGGTGGCCATCCTCATCGCCGGATGGCTGGCGTGGGAGCATTTTGCCACGCGTGGTCCCGTCATCACCATTACGTTTGAAACGGCGGATGGCCTGACTCCGGGCCAGACGCAGGTGAAGAACAAGGCCGTGACGCTGGGTACGGTTCAGGACATCACCCTGAGTGACGACATGAAACATGTCGACGTCACGGTGCAGATGAACGCCAACAGCGCGCATATCCTGACCGACCACACCCGGTTCTGGGTCGTGCGTCCGCGGATCAACGGCGCCAGCATCACCGGTCTCGATACACTGTTCTCCGGCGCCTATATCGCCCTGGATCCGGGAAGCGATGACGGCCACTACCAGAAATTCTTCAAGGGCCTCGAATCCCCGCCGGGCGTGCGGTCCGACCAGCCAGGCGAGACGTTCTGGCTCGTGTCCCCGTCGCTGGGCTCGCTCGGTCCGGGATCGCCGGTCTTTTTCCGCGACCTTCAGGTGGGTGAGGTGCTGGGTTACACGATGCCGCCGGGCGGGAAGGGGCCCATCGTCATCCAGGCTTTCGTCAAGGAGCCCTATGACCACTATCTGCGCACGGACAGCCGTTTCTGGAACGTCTCCGGCGTTCAGGTCGGTCTCGGTGCCGGTGGTCTGAAGGTCCAGCTCAAATCGCTTCAGGCCCTGTTCTCTGGCGGCATTGCCTTTGGTCTGCCGGAGCGTCGTCGCAACATCGATCTGCCCGATGCGCCGGCCAATTCCGTCTTCAAGCTCTATGCCAGTGAAGCTGACGCCGATAACGCGCGCTATCACAAGCGCCTGCGTGTCGTGACCTACATCAACTCCTCCGTCAAAGGCCTGACGAACGGCAGTCAGGTCACCATGTTCGGCCTGCAGATCGGCACTGTCACCGATGTCCGGCTCCTTCTCGAAGGTCCCACAAAGCTTCCCCGCGTTCGTGTGGATATGGAGCTTGAGCCGGAGCGTATGCTGTCCAACTGGGATGACCGGATCGAGAACAGCAAGGAGCCGCCCGTCGAGAAGTATCTCCAGGCCTTTGTGGCTGACGGAATGCGCGCCTCGGTTCAGAGCGCCAGCTTCCTGACCGGCGAATCCATGATCGCCCTGCAATTCGTCAAGAACGCCCCTGTCACGGCCCTGACCTATGAAGGCGACGTTGCCGTTCTCCCCAGCCAGGCTGGGGGAATGGACGGAATCATGGAGTCTGTCTCCACCATTACCGACAAGATCGCGGCAATGCCGCTGACCGAAATCGGTGGTCACGTGAACGATCTTCTGGCGCATGCAGATGGCCGTCTGAACAGCCCGGAAGTCACGCAGTCCCTCGCGGCGCTGCGCGATTCGCTACAGAACCTGAGCAGGCTGACGAAAACCGCCAACCAGAACCTGCCGGCGCTGATGAAGGGTCTGCAGGGCACGCTGGCGAACGCCCAGTCGGTTCTGGGGGCTTATGGCGGCGATACGGATTTCCACCGCAGCCTTCAGAACATGATCACCCAGCTGACCCAGATGTCCCGCTCCCTGCGGTTCCTCACGGATTATCTGGATCACCATCCTTCCGCTCTCATCACCGGCCGCAGGAACTGAGCCATGACACAGTCTTCGACGTCCCGCCTTCGTTTCCTGTCCCTGGTGGGGGCTCTGGGGCTGACGGGCCTCCTCTCGGCCTGCAGCAGCGATCCGACGCTCTATACGCTGGCCCCTCTGCCGGGTGTGTCCCAGGCGGGAGGTCCCGCCGTGGTCGAGGTCCGGACGCCTGTTGTGAGCGCGCGACTTGATCGCGACACGATCGTGAAGGCCAGTGAGGATTACCAGACCAAGCTGGCTTCGGGCAGCAGCTGGAGCGAGGCGCTTCCGGACATGCTGGGCCATACGCTGATGACCGATCTGGCGCAGCGTCTGCCGGGCACGACCGTCTTCGCGCAGGATGATGCAGTCACGACGACGCCTGCGGCCTATGTGGAACTGACCATCCGTAATTTCGAAGCCGATTCGGCCGGACACGCACTCGTGACGGGAATGCTGTCCGTTCATCCGGCCGGAAAGATGATCGGTCCCGTGATGACCACGCCTGTGGTGTGGCAGTCGCCAGAGCCCGTCGCGTCCAGCACGGCAAAGCTGACAGCAGCGCTTAGTCAGGGTGTTGCCAGCATCGCGGATCAGGCGGCCGCAAAATTGCGCGTTCTGCCGGCGCCCCTGAAGGACTGAGAAAATCAGCAGGTGCACCAACAAAAAAGGCTCCCGAAAGGGAGCCTTTTTTGTTGGAAAAAATAGAACCTGAAAAGACTTAGAGCTTCTCGACCTGTGTGAAGTCCAGATCGACCGGCGTGGAGCGGCCGAAGATGGAGACGCTGACCTTGAGGCGCTGACGCTCGTCGTCGACATCCTCGATCATGCCGGTGAAGGACGTGAACGGACCATCGGCCACGCGAACCTGCTCGCCGATCTCGAAGGACAGGCTGGAACGGGGACGCTCAACGCCTTCCTGGGCCTGCTTCATGATCCGGTCGGCTTCGGCTGCCGTAATAGGGGTCGGACGGTTGCGGGTTCCGAGGAAGCCCGTCACCTTGGGCGTATCCTTGACGAGATGCCAGGCCTCGTCCGTCAGCTCCATCTTGACGAGAACATAGCCCGGGAAAAACTTGCGCTCTGCATTGACCTTACGGCCGCGGCGCATTTCCGTGATGTCTTCGGAAGGAACAAGAATCTGTTCGAAATGGTCGGAAAGGCCCTTCTGTGCAGCCTGTTCCTGGATGTGACTCGCGATCTTCTTCTCGAATCCGGAATAGACATGCACAACGTACCAACGCTTCGCCATGGTGCGAACCTAGCCTCCAACGCCAAAAAGTTCGCGGACGCCGAGGCCGATCACCTGGTCCACGATGAAGAAGAAGATGCAGGTCACCGTAACCATGACGAGCACGGCACCTGACGTGATCAGGGTGTTGCGACGGGTCGGCCACGTGACACGCTTCGCTTCGGCGCGCACGTCACGGACGTAGGCCACCAGATTGAAGCCGGATCCGCTCTTTTGAGGCGCCGTTTTCCGCGACTCGTCTTTCGGGGTACTGACCGACACCATCGTCCTCGAATCAAGTGAAAATCCCGCTCCCGGTGTCGGGAAGGACATCCGGCGAGAAGGAGTGGCAGGGGCGGAGGGTCTCGAACTCTCAACCTCCGGTTTTGGAGACCGGCGCTCTAGCCAATTGAGCTACACCCCTATCATCGGGCAGGACGTCTTGAAACGTCATGCCAGCGACAGTGGCCGCAAAAGAGAATGTTCAGGAGTAAAAGTCAAGTGCCCTGAACATCTTTGTTGTGGAATTTCCATTTTGGATTTTCCCCTCTTGCGGGCGCGGGAAGAGTTGGAGTAAGGACACTCCCATCTGAGCGGGCGTAGCATAGTGGTAATGCAGTAGCCTTCCAAGCTTCTTAGGAGGGTTCGATTCCCTTCGCCCGCTCCAGATTCCCTCCAAAATCGATATCGTCGCCTTACTGCCCCTGACAGGGGACATGTGATGGTGTCGCTTCTCCGAACTTGAGAATCTGCAGGGCGACAGCGGCATCTCCTACATTGCCTGACTGATGGCCTTTCGGATCGGTACCGTGAGCGACCGGAGCCACATCCTCACTGAGCAGGACGTCACCCGGATTCAGTTCCACGCTGGTCCCGTCCATCGCCTTGACGAAATAGATTCCCGACAGCGGTACAATCCATTGGACCTGATGGCTCTCGTTCCACCCGCCTTTCCAGTGCGGGGGCTGAACCCGTATCGTCACCGTTGCAGGTCCGTCATGGGGAGTGCTGAGCATGACCTTGTCTGCGTCCGGGGCTTCGGTCGGCGTGATCGAATCCTCATGGAATGTCGACATCTTGCACTTGGTCAGATGCGTGACGCCCTGCGGATCGGTCCAGTTGTCCCAGTAGGAAATGGTCGGGAAAGACGGTTTGTCCTCGACAGGGGTCGCTCGGGCCGCCGTGGTCAGGGCCGGGACAGGAAGGGCGGGGACGGACAGGGCGCCCAGCAGGAAAAAGAGGCGCTTCTGGATGGTCATCGGGTTTCCGTGGCTGTTGGGAGGGAGTGTGTTGGACGGAAGTAAAGAACCCCCGAAAAATCACTGTGGAACCCCCGTCATGCCAGTCCGGCTGGGGAAAACGCAAACCTTCGTCCGACTGGTGGGCGGATGAAGGGGGATTTGCGTATCGTCTCGGTTGCGCAGGAACAGGACAGCGTGCTAGAGGCGGCGCCAAGTGGAGGACCGGGTTTCAGACGAATCCTGCGCAGGAACGTGTATGCCCGGTCCGGACAGTTTTGATGCAAGGAGCCGGATAAGCCGGTTCCGGCCGCACTCTGCGGCGGATTTAGTGAGACGGAACACGCGTGTGACGGTGACACAGGTGCCGCAGGTTGGACATACAGGGGGCTTGGCCCAGCGCTATGCCCGTGCGCTTTATGACCTCGCTTCGGAGCAGGGAAATCTTTCCGACGTTCTGGGTGAAGTGAAGGCGCTGCGTGCCGCCATTGCCGAAAGCGACGATCTGCGGAAATTCCTGGCTGATGCCCGGATGGATATCCGTCAGGGCCGGACGGTTTCGAACGTCCTGATGTCGAAGCTCGGTTTCGGGGACGTCCTGCGCCGTTTTGTTGGTGTCATCGCCGAAAACCGTCGCCTGCCTGATCTTGCATCCATTCTGGACGGTGTCCTGGCGCTTGATTCCGCCCTTCGTGGTGAAGTCGTTGCCGAGGTCCGCTCCGCACAGCCTCTGACCGATACGCAGCGCATCCAGCTTCAGGCCCGTCTGGCCGAAGCCGGCTACAGCCGCGTGTCCATGACCGAACGTACGGACGCCGCCCTGCTTGGCGGCATGACCGTGCGGATCGGTTCCACACTGTTTGATACTTCGATCGCCGGGCGCCTGACCCGCCTGCAGAACGCCATGAAGGGAGCCGCGTGATGGATATCCGTCCCGCTGAGATTTCGGACATCCTCAAGCAGCAGATCGCGTCGTTCGACCAGGTCGAGACCGTTTCCGAGACGGGCACGGTCCTGTCCATCGGCGACGGCATCGCCCGCGTCTACGGCCTGACGAATGTCATGGCCGGTGAAATGGTCGAGTTCGAAGGCACGGGCCTCAAGGGCATGGCGCTGAACCTCGAAGCCGACAATGTCGGTGTGGTTCTGTTCGGCGACGGCGACGGCATCCGCGAGGGCGACACCGTCCTGCGTACGAAATCCGTCGTTGAAGTTCCGGTCGGCAAGGGCCTGCTGGGGCGCGTGGTTGACGGTCTGGGCAACCCGATCGACGGTCGCGGCCCGCTGACGGACGTCGAATATCGTCGCGCCGAAGTGAAGGCTCCGGGCATTATGCCGCGCCAGTCGGTCAGCGAACCGATGCAGACGGGCATCAAGGCCATTGATGCTCTCGTCCCCATTGGGCGTGGCCAGCGTGAGTTGATCATCGGTGATCGTCAGACGGGCAAGACCGCCATCCTGATCGACACCATCGTCGCCCAGAAGCCTGTTAATGCCGAAGGCGACCCGAAGAAGTCCCTGTACTGCATCTATGTCGCCATCGGCCAGAAGCGCTCCACGGTTGCAAACCTGGTCCGCACGCTGACCGAGCATGGCGCCATGGAATACTCCATCGTTGTCGCCGCCACGGCGTCCGATGCGGCTCCGATGCAGTATCTTGCTCCGTACACGGCCTGCGCCATGGGTGAGTATTTCCGCGACAACGGCATGCACGCCCTCGTCTGCTACGACGATCTGTCCAAGCAGGCTGTGGCCTACCGTCAGATGTCGCTGCTGCTGCGTCGTCCGCCGGCACGTGAAGCCTTCCCGGGTGACGTGTTCTACCTGCACTCCCGTCTTCTGGAGCGTGCGGCCAAGATGTCCGACGCCAATGGCGGCGGCTCCCTGACGGCCCTGCCGGTCATCGAGACGCAGGCTGGCGATACGGCAGCTTACATCCCGACCAACGTGATCTCCATCACCGACGGTCAGATCTTCCTTGAGACGGACCTGTTCTACAAGGGCATCCGCCCGGCCGTGAACGTCGGTGGCTCTGTGTCCCGCGTGGGTTCCGCAGCCCAGATCAAGGCGATGAAGCAGGTTGCCGGCAAGATCAAGCTGGAGCTGGCCCAGTATCGTGAAATGGCTGCGTTCTCGCAGTTCGCTTCCGACCTGGACGCAGCCACCCGCAAGCAGCTGGATCGTGGTGCCCGTCTCGTCGAGCTGCTCAAGCAGCCTGAGACGTCTCCGCTGCCCGTCGAAGAGCAGGTTGTTGTCCTGTACGCCGGTACGCGCGGTTACGTTGATCCGATCGCCGTGGACAAGGTTGTGGCCTACGAAGCCGCTCTCCTGTCCGAACTGCGCGGTGCGGGTTCTGATATCCTGACGGCCATCCGCAATGACCGCCAGATCAAGCCGGAGACGGAAGGCAAGCTCAAGGAGCTGCTCGAAGCATTCGGCAAGCGCTTTTCGGCCTGAGGATAGCCCATGGCTTCGCTGAAGGAACTGCGCGGACGGATCACGGGCGTCAAATCGACGCGCAAGATTACGAACGCAATGAAAATGGTCGCAGCCTCCAAGCTGCGACGCGCCCAGATGCAGGCCGAAGCGGCCCGTCCCTATGCCGACGCCATGCGTCGCATGATGGCGGAGCTGGCGACGGCAACCCGTGGTGATGACGCAGCCAGTCTGCCGCGTCTGCTGGCGGGAACGGGCAAGGACCAGACCCATCTCGTGGTGGTGCTGACCTCTGACCGTGGCCTTGCCGGCGGCTTCAACGCCAATATTGTCCGCAGTGCCCGTCAGCTGGTCGACACGCTTGTCTCTGAAGGCAAGACGGTTCGGATCCTGCCGGTTGGCCGCAAGGGAGCAGACATCCTCGTGCGTCATTATCCGGAGATGATCACCGATCGTCTGGCGGGCAGTGACGGCAAGGATGTGGGGTTCGACAAGGCGACCGATATCGGAAGCCGGATCGCCACCATGCTGGACGCGGGCGAGATCGACTGCTGCACGCTGGTCTATAACCGCTTCCTCAACGCCATGACGCAGATCCCGGTTCAGGCACCTCTGGTTCCGCTTTCGGTTCCCGAGAACGACAATGCCGCAGCTGATGCCGATACGGCGCAGTACGAATTCGAGCCTGATGAGGCAACACTCCTGACGCAGCTTCTGCCGCGCAACCTGCAGGTCCAGATATTCTCGGCCATGCTGGAAAGCGCTGCCGGAGAGCAGGGCGCGCGGATGACCGCGATGGACAATGCCAGCCGCAATGCGAGCAAGGCCATTGACCGTCTGTCGCAGAAGTACAACCGCACGCGTCAGGCCAACATCACCAACGATCTGATCGAAATCATCTCCGGCGCAGAAGCCGTTTGAGATCACGCAGGAGACGAATCCGATGTCCGAAACTCTTACCCCTTCTGCCGGAGCTGCCAACAACGTGGTCGGCCGCGTCACCCAGGTGCGCGGACCGGTTGTGGACGTGCAGTTCGAAGGCGATCTTCCTTTCATCCTGAACGCGCTGCACGTCCAGAACGGCGATCACACGCTGGTTCTGGAAGTTGCCCAGGAAATCGGTGAGCGTCAGGTCCGCTGCATTGCCATGGACACGACCGATGGTCTGGTTCGCGGCACTGAAGTCCGTGACACGGGCAAGCAGATCATGGTTCCGGTTGGTCCCGGCACGCTCGGTCGCATCCTGAACGTCGTTGGCGAGCCCATCGATGAGCGTGGTCCGATCCACAGCGAACTGCGCTTCCCGATCCATCGTCCGGCCCCGTCTTTCGAAGAGCAGGCTGCTGCGTCCGAGATCCTCGTGACCGGCATCAAGGTTGTCGATCTTCTCTGCCCGTACCTCAAGGGTGGCAAGATCGGTCTGTTCGGTGGCGCCGGCGTCGGCAAGACGGTCATCATTCAGGAGCTCATCAACAACATTGCGAAGGCCCACGGTGGTGTGTCCGTTTTCGCAGGTGTCGGTGAGCGTACCCGTGAAGGTAACGACCTGTATTTCGAAATGCAGGACGCAGGCGTCATCAAGATCGCCGAAGACGGCTCGACCGAAGGTTCCAAGGTTGCGCTGGTCTACGGTCAGATGAACGAGCCGCCGGGAGCCCGTTCGCGCGTGGCTCTGACGGGTCTGTCGCTTGCAGAATACTTCCGTGACGAAGAAGGTCAGGACGTCCTGTTCTTCGTGGACAACATCTTCCGCTTCACGCAGGCCGGTTCCGAAGTCTCCGCACTTCTGGGTCGTATCCCGTCCGCAGTGGGTTACCAGCCGACGCTGGCCACCGAGATGGGTGCCCTGCAGGAGCGTATTACCTCCACGAAGAAGGGGTCCATCACGTCCGTTCAGGCCGTGTACGTCCCGGCTGACGATCTGACCGATCCGGCACCTGCCGCGACCTTCGCGCATCTTGATGCCACGACGGTTCTGAACCGTTCGATCGCTGAAATGGGCATCTATCCGGCTGTTGACCCGCTGGATTCCACCTCCCGTTCGCTCGATCCGAAGATCGTTGGTGAAGAGCACTATCAGGTTGCCCGTCAGGTTCAGCAGACGCTCCAGACCTACAAGGGCCTGCAGGACATCATCGCGATTCTCGGCATGGACGAGCTGTCTGAGGATGACAAGAAGATAGTTGGCCGCGCCCGTCGCATCCAGCGCTTCCTCTCCCAGCCGTTCCATGTGGCTGAAGTTTTCACGGGTGCTCCCGGCAAGCTGGTCTCGCTCGAAGACACGATCCGTTCCTTCAAGGCTGTCGTGGCTGGCGAGTACGATCACCTGCCGGAAGGCGCCTTCTACATGGTCGGTGACATCGACGAGGCCATTGCGAAGGCCGAGAAGATGAAGCAGGAGGCCTGATCCGATGCCGCTTCGCATCGAGATCGTCAGCCCGGAAAAGCGCCTTGTCGAACGTGAAGTCGACATGGCCGTGGTCCCGGGCATGGAGGGCGATATTGCAGCCATGCCGGACCGCGCACCGCTGATGCTTCAGCTGCGGGGCGGCGTTGTGGCCCTTTATCAGGGTGACAAGATCGTAGACCGTTACTTCGTGACGGGCGGTTTTGCCGATATGGGCGCTGATCACTGCACCATTCTGGCCGACTCCGCGCAGCTCATGAGTGAGCTGTCCGTGGATGAAGCAAAGAGCCGTCTGCGCGACCTGGAAAGCCGTTGGGCCGAAATCGGTCCGAACGACGTGGACATGCACGACCAGATCAGTCGCGAACTGCAGTCGGTCCGTGCCGAACTGGAAGCCGTTCAGGAACACGGTCCGGCCTGATCCGATTTTTCAGACCACATTTGAAAAACCCGCTTCATCGCAAGGTGAAGCGGGTTTTTCTTTGCCATTTTTCCAAAACCCTTCATCCGCAGGCATGCGTGGTTGCCTGAAATGACGTCGTCTCTCACCATCAAGCGTATTATCTGGGTGTGTCCAGAAGCTTTGGGGAAGTGAGGACGCCTGCTGCTTCATACTCAGAAGCCTCATAGCTTCGCTCTAGTACCCTATCCCGGAGCAGGAGAGGACTTTCCCCAAGAACGCTCTGTGAGGCGATAGGCGTCATAACGCCGGCTTCTGGCTGCCCAACAGGCGATGAAGGAACGCCAAACTGGGAAATTCAAAGAAAATGCCAGGAAAAAGCGCCCAAAAGGCGCTTTTTTTGTCTTTTTATTATTTCTAAATCGGAATGGGTCATGGGGATAAGTGGATTTTGTTAAGGATTTCAGGGCTTTCGGAATGTGGACAAGTGTGAGTCTGATTCTGTTTGACACTCTGCTGAGGTCCCCGTATAAGCCCGTTCACCGACGCGGCGGGGCCCACTTCGAGGGGTTCTGGAGCGGCGGGGAAGATGGTCTTTGAAAATTGAAT
>NZ_JABCQF010000005.1 GCF_015244705.1 Gluconobacter potus | reverse complement strand
AAATGATCAAGCGAACCATGTTCGGAAGAGCAGGCTTCGAACTCCTCAGGGCGCGTGTCCTTCAGCCCGCATAATCAAAAAACATCATCACGAAAAGTACGGAAGAACCCATATTCCGATAAAAATGCAAACAGCTTTTTCAGGCTGCGTCGGCAGCCTCGTCCAGCGGCTTCACCTTCATGATCTCGGCCTGCGCACCGCATTTGGCAAGAGCATCACCCAGAATCTTGAAATGCGGTGCGGCCAGATGCGCCTCAAAACCGGCTTCCGAAGCCCAGACCTCGTTTGCCACGAACCGGCCAGCCTTCTCGATATCCTCGCTGATCACATACTGGCGGCAGGCCTCTTCCCGGCGGGATGCCACGACACAGGCCGCAAAAGCCGCCTCTGCCGCTGCCGCATGTTCAGCGGGAACCGTGACAACGGCCGTGATGTGAACCGTCTGGCTCATGATGGAACTCCTCATCAACAATGAAGCTGCCCAAAGCCCTCTGCGGGCGACGGGCAGCGTTTCACGTGAAACCATACCTCACCCTTTTGTGATAAAGAACCCGTGCCGGGTATCCGACCCGAAAGGACCGGACAGCAGAAAGGCGCCTCCCCGAAGGAAGACGCCTTTGCCAAAACACCAGACTGAAAAACCCGCTCAGCCTTCCGCGTAGGTCGAGATATCCGGGCAGGAACAGACAAGGTTCCGGTCCCCCCAGGCATTGTCCAGACGCCCGACCGGCGACCAGTATTTCGACGTGTCCACACCGCCGGGGAAGCACCCGACCTCGCGGCTGTAGGACCGCTCCCAGTCCCCAGCCATATCCGCCGTCGTATGCGGGGCAAAGCGCAGCGGGCTGTCTTCCATCCCGACACGTCCGGCTTCAACCTCGGCAATCTCTGCACGAATGGCGATCATCGCATCGCAGAAGCGATCCAGCTCGCCCTTGCCTTCGGATTCCGTCGGCTCGATCATGAACGTCCCCGCCACCGGGAAGCTGACCGTTGGCGCGTGGAAGCCGTGATCGATCAGACGCTTGGCGATATCGTCCACCGTCACGCCGACCGCATCCTTCAGCGGCCGCAGATCCACGATGCATTCATGCGCCGTAAAGCCGTTCGTGCCACGATACAGAACCGGATAGTGCTCACCCAGACGGGCCGCGATGTAGTTCGCATTCAGGATCGCCATCGTCGTCGCCTGACGCAGTCCCTCATCACCCATCATCATGATGTAAGCTGCGGAAATAGGTAGGATCGACGCCGAGCCGTAAGGCGCTGCGGACACCGCAATGCCATGCTGTCCCGGCAGATACGGCGCGAGATGCTTGCCCACACCGATCGGCCCCATGCCCGGCCCACCGCCGCCATGCGGAATGCAGAACGTCTTGTGCAGGTTGAAATGCGAGACATCCGCGCCATACAGACCCGGCCGCGCCAGACCAACCTGTGCATTGAGGTTCGCGCCATCCAGATAGACCTGACCACCCGCGGCATGAACCAGCTCGCAGATCTCGACGATCCGCTCTTCGAACACGCCATGCGTGGACGGATAGGTAATCATGATGGCCGCCACGCGCCCGTCATGCTGCGCGATCTTCGCCTTCAGATCCTCGACATCCACATTGCCGTTCTCATCGCAGGCCACGACGACAACCCGCATTCCGGCCATCTGGGCCGAAGCCGGATTGGTCCCATGCGCGGACGCCGGAATCAGGCACACATCCCGGTTCTCATCGCCGCGAGCGCGGTGATAGCCACGGATCGCCAGAAGTCCGGCATATTCGCCCTGAGCGCCGGAATTCGGCTGAAGCGACACGGCATCGTAACCCGAAATCGCACAGAGCGTACGCTCCAGATACGTGAACAGCTCGGCATAACCCTGAACCTGATCGGCGGGTGCGAAGGGATGAATCCGCGCGAATTCCGGCCAGGTAATGGGGATCATCTCAGCCGTCGCATTGAGCTTCATCGTGCAGGAGCCCAGCGGGATCATCGTCCGGTCCAGCGCCAGATCCTTGTCGGCCAGCGCGCGCATGTAGCGCAGCAGATCCGTCTCGGAACGGTGCGCATGGAACACAGGATGCGTCAGCAGCGGTGCCGTCCGGGACAGACCCTCCGGCAGCGTATCCGTTACATCGAGCGCCTGCTCGACAGAGGCCAGATCCGCGCCCTCACCCGCAAATGCCGCCCAGACCGCACGGACCGTCTCCGGCGTCGTGGTCTCGTCACAGGACATGCCAATCCGGCCATCCCCTGCATCACGCAGATTGATGCCAGAAGCCACGGCGCGCGCCAGAACCTGCGGCGCGGACGCGCCAGCCTGAACGGTGATGGTGTCGAAGAACACATCCGTCTCGACCGTCGCACCCAGAGTCTTCAGCCCGGCGGACAGGATCGCCGCCATCCGGTGCGTGCGCGCGGCAATGGCCTTCAGTCCTTCCGGCCCGTGATAGACCGCATACATGGACGCGATGATCGCCAGCAGGGCCTGCGCCGTGCAGATGTTGGACGTCGCCTTCTCGCGGCGAATATGCTGCTCGCGCGTCTGAAGTGCCAGACGATAGGCCGGCTTGCCCGCACTGTCGCGTGACACCCCAACCAGACGCCCCGGCATATGCCGCTTGAATGCATCGCGCGTCGCCATGAACGCCGCATGCGGCCCACCGGCCCCCATCGGCACGCCATAACGCTGCATCGAGCCGATCGCGATATCCGCACCCAGCGCGCCCGGGCTTTCCAGCAGGACCAAGGCCAGAGGATCACAGGCCAGAGCCGCAATCGCACCCTTTTCATGCAACGCCGCAATCATCTTGCGCGGGTCCCGCACCTGCCCCGAAGACCCCGGATAGGACAGCAGTGCCCCAAATACGGAAGACGCATCCAGATCCGTTTCCGGATTACCGACCACAACGTCCCAGCCCAGCGGCTCGGCCCGCGTGCGGATCACGGCAATCGTCTGCGGGTGCGTATCGGCATCCACGAAGAACGCCGTCGCCTTTGACTTGCCCACGCGCTGCGCCAGCGCCATGGCTTCCGCACAGGCCGTGCCCTCGTCCAGCAGGGACGCATTGGCGATGTCGAGCCCCGTCAGATCCGCCACCAGCGTCTGGAAGTTCAGCAGCGCCTCAAGACGTCCCTGGCTGATCTCGGGCTGATATGGCGTATAGGCCGTGTACCAGGCCGGATTTTCAAGAATATTCCGCTGGATGACCGGCGGCAGAACCGTATCGTAATAGCCCTGCCCGATCATCGACGTCAGAACCTGATTGCGCGAGGCGATCTGCCGCAGACGCGCCAGCGCATTCTGCTCGGTCAGGGCCGCGCCGATCCCGTGATCTCCGCGATCGAGAATGGCGGCCGGAATAGTGCGGTCGATCAGGTCATCAAGGCTGGAAGCCCCCACGACACGCAGCATCTCTCCGATTTCGGAAGGGCGCGGGCCGATATGGCGGGAGCTGAAATCTTCGGTCTGGGCAGGCCACAAGGTCGTCACGGGCAGGTTCTCTGGCATTTCATGAAAGCAGTGGCGGAAATCGGGGGCAGGCTAAAGAAAAACGGGGCCTGCCAGCGCAGACCCCGCATCCCCTCAAAGGCTCTTGTACTGTTCGGCCGTCAGCAGGCCCTTGAGGTCGTCCGGATTGGCAACCGTCATGCGGAAGATCCAGCCCTCGCCTTCCGGATCCTTGCCCACCAGCGTGGGATCATCGGACAGCGCGTCATTGAAGCCAGCCAGCGTGCCCGCAACCGGCGCATAGATGTCGGAGGCCGCCTTCACAGACTCAACGACCGCTGCCGCATCACCAGCGGCGACTTCCGTGCCCTCGTCCTTGGCTTCGACGAACACCAGTTCGCCCAGCTCTTCGGAGGCATGTGCCGTGATGCCGACAGTGCCCTGGTCGCCATCGACGCGGATCCATTCATGGGACTTCGTGTAATAGGTCGTCATTGCTGCTTTTTCCTGATCTGAAGTTCGACTGTAAGTTCAGCGCTTGAAGCCGGGTGCCACAAACGGCATCGCCCGCACATGCAGCGGCACATACTTGCCCCGCAGTTCCGCAAAGACGGGCGTATCCACCGCCGCGTACTCCGGCGTGACATATCCCATCGCAACAGGAGCCTTCACGCTCGGGCCAAACGCCCCGGACGTGACCACTCCGATTTCCTTCTGCCCCTCGGCATCGGCAAAGAGCTTCGCCCCCGCCCGCACCGGAGCCCGGCCATCCGCAACCAGCCCGACGCGCTTGCGCGCCACGCCATCGCGCGTCTGCTTCAGCACGATATCCGCACCCGGATAGCCACCCTCACGCACACCGCCCTCACGACGCGCCTTCTGGATTGCCCAGCCCAGCGAGGCCTCAACCGGCGTGGTCGTGACATCGATGTCATTGCCATACAGGCACAGCCCGGCTTCCAGACGCAGCGAATCCCGCGCGCCCAGTCCGATCGGCAGCACATCCGGCTGCGCCAGGATCGCGCGTGCGACCCTGTCAGCATCCGTGCCCGCACAGCCAATTTCAAACCCGTCCTCGCCCGTATAGCCGGAGCGCGACACCGTCACAGGCACAGACCCAGTCGCCGTGGCCAGTTCGGTCTCGATCACATCCATGAAGCGCATGTCCTTCACGGCCGGGCAGAGCGGCGCCAGAGCCGCTTCCGCCGCCGGGCCCTGAAGTGCCATGAGCGCACGGTCGAACTGGCGCGTCACCACACAGCGATCAGACAGCGCCTTCTCGATCCGCTCCGCGTCCTGAACCTTGCAGCCTGCATTGACGACAACCAGCAGGTCCTTGCCCATATTGGCGACCATCAGGTCATCCAGAATTCCGCCTTCCTCATTGGTCAGCAGTCCATAACGCTGACGCCCGGCGGCAAGCCCGACGTAATCAGCAGGAACCAGCGTCTCCAGAGCCGCAGCCGCGTCCTTCACGTCCCCGCTCTTCGCAGCAATGCGAATCTGCCCCATGTGAGACACATCAAACAGACCGGCCTTTTCGCGCGTATGAAGATGCTCGGTCATCAGCCCGGCCGGGAACTGGATCGGCATCTCAAAGCCTGCGAACGGCACCATCTTCGCGCCAAGTTCCAGATTCAGATCATAAAGGGGAGTACGCTGGAGGGAATCGCTCATGGGGAAAGCCCGGTCCATTCTATCTCAAGACGTGAAGATGCAGACGCCCCCGGCTCCACGCTGACGCAGCCGGAAAAACGTCGCCCCTTCTGTCCTTTCGCCTGAGATCGCTATCCCGTCGGCGGATGCGTCCAGCGCACCTCTCTCCAGAATGTCCTGACCGCCTCGGTCCTTTGGCCTGAGAGTTTCCGGGGCGGTTGCTCCTTCGGCGCCAGCCTGACGGCTGGTCTCTCCCGTGTCGGTCCCCGCGATCCTGCCAGTTTCCGAAAAACTCCGCAATCGTTACGATCGCTCATGCGTTAGGTCTTTTGCCCTGCAACACGCAAAGGAGAACATCATGGCTGGCGAACTGACGGTCATTGCCGAATTCGAGACCACTCCCGCGACCTATGAGACGTTCCTCGAAGCCTGCGCCTATGACAGCGAGCGTTCCGTAGCCGACGAATCCGGCTGCCACAGCTTCACGGTCCTCTCCCCCGAAACGGAAGCCGACACGGTCATCCTCGTGGAAGTCTATACCGACCGCGCCGCCTTCGAAGAGCACCTCAAGACCCCGCATTTCGGGGTGTTTGCAAAAGCTGTAAAAGATCTTGAGATCAAGGAACGCAGTGTCCGCTTCCTGAAGAAGAGAGCCCCCTGAACAATGCATCTTTCAAGCACGAAACGCCTTCTCGCCATCACTCTCCTGTGCGGCACGGTTTCGGCCTGTGCCTCACACCCGCAGCACAATCCCCGCACGCGCCTGATCGGCATCCCCAACCCCGCCAGCGTCTATTGCACGCAGCAGGGCGGTCGCCACGGTGATGTCCGGACTGCCGGCGGCGAAACCGGTATCTGCACCTTCCCGCCCAATCAGGTCTGCGATGAATGGACGCTCTATCGCGAACACCGCTGCGTCGCGCCCCTGGCCAAGATGACGTCCTGATTTTCCAGCCCGGCCAGCCTGAAAAGGCCAGCCGGGTTTTTCATTTTCTCAATACATAACATGTTATGTATTCCATCCACATGATCCCCGGAATCCGAATGACCGCCCCTTCGCAGCTAAGCGCCCTGACCACACGCAATACCAGGCTCTTCACGCTCCTGCTGGAACGCGAACTCAAAAAGACAGGTCTTCGGAGCGGTCAGCTCCCCGTGTTGCAGGCTTTGCAGGACGGAAAGATCCTCAATCAGAAAGCCCTCGCGGATTTTGCGGATATCGAACAGCCGGGCATGACGACACTTCTCGCCCGGATGGAGCGCGACGGCCTGATCCAGCGCGAACCAGACCCGACAGACCGCCGCAGCACACTGGTCACACTGACACCGGACGGGCAGCGGAAAAGCCGGAATATCGTTCCTGTTATGGAACATTTAACCAACACAGCACTCAAGGGGTTCACACCCCTTGAACGCGATATTCTCGTAACACTTCTGGAACGGATCACCAGCAGCCTGAAAAGCCAGCTGTAGCTGCCTGCCCCTTAAATGATGGGGCAGGCGCACGATCATTTTCCGGTTTTCGGAAGATGCTCGGCAATATAGGGCGGCAGGTTGAACGACCCGACATGGATCTCCGGCGTCCAGTAACGCGTCGTCCCCAGGATCTTCGCGGCTTCCGCACGGGCGCGGATCTGCTCGACCGTCTGCGTGTTCGGAGCCTGCCCCTTGGAGGCCACACCCAGCGTCATGAACCCGCCGACATAGGTCGGAACAGCAGCCACATACGCACCCACATGCGGGAAGAACTTCGCGCGACGCAGGCTCGTCTCATACAGCTCATCCGCCTGCATGAACGGCACGCCACACTGGTTCACGATCAGTCCTTCAGCCGAAAGGATGCGTGCGCAGTTGCTGTAGAACTCGTCCGTGAACAGCACTTCACCCACACCGATCGGATCGGTGCTGTCGACGATGATCACATCGAACGAGCCGTCAGCCGCCTTGGCCACATAGTCGATGCCGTCGCCGACAATGACCTCGGCCCGCGGGTCGTTCCATGCGTCACCGGCAATGTCCGGCAGATACTGTTTGGACAGTTCGATCACCGCACCGTCGATCTCGACCATGACAGCCTTTTCCACCGTGTCATGCTGCAGGACGCGACGCAGAACACCACCGTCACCCGCACCAATGATCAGCACGCGCTTCGCACAGGGATGCGCCAGAAGCGGCACATGCGTCAGCATCTCCTGATAGACGAACTCGTCACGCTCGGTGATCTGGATGACACCGTCCAGAACCAGCACTCGACCGTGGCTGGAGCTTTCAAACACCACCACATCCTGGAAGTCGGATTTTACCCGTGCGAGCTCACGCGTAACGAGAAAGCGCTGTCCCCAGTCCGGGTACAGGGTCTCGTTGAGCCATGTTTCAGCCATGGATCATCGTTTCCTTGTGGGATTGTATTGGAAAAGGACCGGGTTCACCCGGTCCTTTCATCAGTTCAGGCTGCTTTCGCGGCCTTGTCCTGCACGCGGCCACGCCGCACGGCATCGACCTCAATCCGGCCGGCCTGGAACAGGCGCTGCATCACCGGGATCGACAGGTTCGGATCACATGCGCCGCACATGAACACGTCCACAGCCGCATAATTCCGTTCCGGCCACGTATGGATCGAGATATGGCTTTCCGCCAGCACGATCACGCCGGACACGCCACCATTGGGCGTGAAGTGGTGAAAATGGCTGTGCAGGATCGTCGCACCAGCCGCCACCGCAGCTTCGCACAGCGTTTCATCGATCCGCATCGGATCATCGAGATTCCGGGCGTCCCAGAAATCGATCAGCAGGTGATTGCCAGCAAAACGCTCGCCATCACGCTCAATGAAGTAATCCTTGCGCTCCTCCTCAACGAGGTGAGCTGCGCCGTTCTGGATATCTCTCGGGAGTTCCGATACCATCCCCAGTTGAGCAAGTGCGTTCATCACGTACCCCCAAACCAGTAGACAGCCTGTTGGGCAAAATTGCCCCCTTGGGCCAGGAAGCGCGCTAGTTAGCGGCCCCCTCCCCCTGATGCAAGCACTTTATGGGGCAATTCCCGAATATGTCACATAACCCACCAATCCCATGCTCCCACTGCATGAGAAACGGGTTTTCCCTCTCCTGCACACAGGGCTCAGGCACGGAACTTTCCTGAGCCAGACACGCCACATACAGTTCGGGCGCCGGATCGCCGGGAAACGAATCCCGGAAATCCCGACGCCCGAAAGAAGCTGAGGCTTCCCCGTTCCAAAGGGCCGAATCCGGCCCCTCGGATTAGTCTGATCAGTTCTTGGCCTTGTCGACCAGCTTGCCCTTGGCAATCCATGGCATCATCGCACGCAGCTTCTCACCGGTCTTCTCGATCGGGTGAGCGTCGTTGCGGGCGCGGATGGCCTTGAAGCCAACGCCGCCGGACTGGTTCTCAAGGATGAAGTTGCGAACGAACGTGCCGTCCTGGATGTCCGTCAGAACGCGCTTCATCTCGGCCTTCGTTTCCGGCGTGATGATGCGCGGACCCGTGACATATTCACCGTATTCGGCGGTGTTGGAGATGGAGTAGTTCATGTTCGCAATGCCGCCTTCGTAGATCAGGTCCACGATCAGCTTCATTTCGTGCAGGCACTCGAAATAGGCCATCTCCGGCGCATAACCGCCTTCAACCAGCGTCTCGAAGCCGGCGCGGATCAGGTCAACGAGACCACCGCACAGGACAGCCTGCTCACCAAACAGATCGGTTTCGACTTCTTCCTTGAAGGTCGTCTCGATGATGCCCGCACGGCCACCACCGTTTGCGGAAGCGTAGGACAGGGCGATCTCAAGCGCATTGCCCGAAGCGTTCTGTGCCACGGCCACGAGGGACGGCACGCCACCACCACGCAGGTATTCGGAACGGACCGTGTGACCCGGACCCTTCGGCGCGATCAGGAACACGTCCAGGTCCGGACGGGCTTCGATGATGCGAAAGTGGATGGACAGACCATGAGCGAAGGCCAGGGCAGCGCCCGGCTTCAGGTTCTTCTCAAGGCTTTCCTTGTACAGCGCGCCCTGGCCTTCATCCGGCGTCAGGACCATGACAACGTCGGCCCAGGCAGCAGCCTCACCCGGCTCCATCACCTTGAAACCGGCTTCCTCAGCCTTCTTCACGGCGGAAGAGGTCGGACGCAGGCCGATGACGATGTCGGAAACGCCGCTGTCCTTGAGGTTGTTGGCGTGGGCGTGACCCTGGCTGCCATAGCCGATGATCGCGACTTTCTTGCTCTTGATCAGATTCAGATCGGCATCGCGATCGTAATACACCCGCATCAGACAGGCTCCTTTTTAAGATGAAACACTGAAGGACCGCGCCCGATGGCGGCAATCCCGGTGCGCGAAACCTCGGCCAGGCCAAGGGGGCGCATCAACTCGATGAACGCGTCGATCTTCTCGGGAGACCCCGTCAGCTCGAACACGAAACTCATGGCCGTCGTATCGACGGGGCGCGCACGGAACGAATCCGCAATGCGCAGGGCCTCCGTCCGGCGGTCACCGGACGAGACGACCTTCACCAGCGCAAGCTCACGCCCCACATAGGGCCCTTCTTCCGTCAGGTCGCAGACATCATGCACCGGGATCAGGCGCTTGAGCTGCGCCTTGATCTGCCGGATCACCATCGGCGTGCCCGACGTCAGCACCGTGATGCGCGAGAGCTTCTGCTCCGCATCCACCAGCGCCACCGTCAGGCTCTCGATGTTGTAGCCACGGCCGGAAAACAGGCCCACCACGCGGGCCAGCGCGCCACTCTCGTCCTCGATCAGAACCGAGATGACCGAATGTTGGATAGTCTCCGTCATCAGACCAGCATCTTTCCTTCTTCGGTCAGTCCCGCCGCTTCGGAATCCTGATCCGGACCCAGCAGCATCTGGTTGTGCGCCGCCCCCGACGGGATCATCGGATAGCAGTTCTCGCCCTCGGCCACACAGATATCGGCCACGACCGGACCGTCATGCGCCAGCATCCGGCGGATCACGTCATCCAGCTCACCCACATGCGTCGCCCGCATTCCGGTCGCATGGAAGGCTTCAGCCAGCTTTACGAAGTCCGGCAACGCCTCGCTGTAGGACTGCGAATAGCGCGACCCGTGAAGCAGCTCCTGCCACTGACGGACCATGCCCATATAGTGGTTGTTCAGGATAAAGATCTTCACCGGCAGGCGATACTGCGCAATCGTCCCCAGTTCCTGGATGTTCATGAGCGTGGACGCCTCACCGGCGATATCGATCACCAGCGCATCCGGATGGGCCACCTGCGCGCCCACGGCGGCCGGCAGACCATAGCCCATCGTTCCCAGACCACCGGATGTCAGCCAGCGGTTTGGCTTGTCGAACTGGAAGTGCTGCGCCGCCCACATCTGGTGCTGCCCGACCTCGGTGGAGACGAACGTGTCACGCCCCGTCTCCTGCGCCAGCTCGTACAGACGGCGGATGGCATGCTGCGGACGGATGATGGCCGACGGGTCCATGTCCTGCGTGAAGCCAAAGCCATCCACGCTGCGCCAGGACGCGATCTGGTTCCACCAGGTGGACAGATCCGGCGCCGGCGTATCGCCCCAGGCTTCCAGAAGTGCTTCGAGCGTATCGCGCACATCGCCCTCGATCCGCACATCCACCGGCACGATCTTGTCGATCTGGCTCGGGTCGATATCGGCATGGACCTTGAACGAATTGGGCGAGAACGCATCCACACGCCCCGTCACGCGGTCATCGAAGCGCGAGCCCAGTGCGATCAGCAGGTCACAACCATGCGTGGCCATGTTGGCCTCGACAGAGCCGTGCATTCCCAGCATGCCGAGAAACTGCGGATCGGGAGACGGAAACGCACCCAGGCCCATCAGCGTGGACGTCACCGGGAAACCGGTCTTGCGCGCCAGACGACGCAGCAGTTCCGACGCTTCCGGCCCGGAATTGATGATGCCACCGCCCGTATAGAAAAGCGGACGCTTGGCCGTCTTCATCGCCTCGACAGTCCGCGCGATCGCCTCCGCATCCGGGCCACCCTGATGGCTCAGACGCTGCAGGCGTGACAGCGCAGGCTTCGTCAGCGGTGCCTTGCCGACCGTGATGTCCTTGGGCAGATCCACCAGAACCGGCCCCGGACGGCCCGAACGCGCAACCTCGAACGCCTCACGCACGGTCTGCGCCAGCGTACCCGGCTCCCGCACGAGATAGTTGTGCTTGGTCGCCGGACGCGTGATGCCCGTCGTGTCGGCTTCCTGGAACGCGTCATTGCCGATCAGCTTGGTCGGCACCTGACCCGACAGGCAGACGAGCGGGATGGAATCCATCAGCGCATCCACCAGCCCGGTCACGGCATTGGTCGCCCCCGGACCCGACGTCACCAGCACCACGCCAACCTTGCCTGTCGAACGCGCATAGGCCTCGGCAGCATGAACGGCAGCCTGCTCATGGCGGACAAGCACATGGCGAATACGGTCCTGCTTGAAGAGAGCATCGTAAATCGGAAGGACAGCCCCACCCGGATATCCGAATATGACCTCCACACCCTCTTCATCGAGAACGCGCAGAAGCACCTCCGCGCCATTCAGCGCCTCATTGCCTGTTCCTGCGTCTCTTTCAGCAGCCGTCACCGTTTCCTCCCAAGGTATGAGCGGCGGGATTTAGGACGCCCGCGCAGCGGCGTCAACTCGTTCAGATATAAAGTTCTCTATTTTTTCATACTGACTTTCCGATTCTTGCGCAGAATGGGTATATCTGCGCAACGAAATCATCGCATCCTCACCCTTTCCCAACGCATGATGCCGGAACCAGGTCGCCTGCCGCCGCGTATAGCGCCCGATGGCCAGGACGGCGGATTTCCGCGCTTCCTCAAGCGGGACCTCCCCCCGCAGAACAGCCGCCAGTTCGGGCACCCCATGCGCACGCATGGCAGGCAGAACCGGATCAAGCCCCCGCTCCAGCAGAGCGGACACTTCTTCAAGAGCCCCGGCCTCCAGCATCTGCCCGAATCTGGAATCGATCGCCCGGCGCAGCCCCTCCCGCTCCGGGTCCAGTCGCACGGACACGAACCGGCACGGAGCAGGCGGCAGCCCCGGCTGCGACCGCCACCAGGCCAGTCCGCGCCCCGTCCCCGTCCAGACCTCCCAGGCCCGCGAAATCCGCTGCGTGTCATTCGGACGCAAGCCCGATGCCGTCTCCGGATCAACCTGCATCAGCCGCGCATGAAGCGCCTCCGGCCCGATTTCCTCCGCCAGACCCCGAGCCTCGGTCCGCGCCGCATCGCCAGGGTCCGGCACTTCCACCAGACCATCCGTCAGCGCCCGCAGATACATCCCCGTCCCGCCACACAGGATCGGCATCCGCCCCTCAGCCCAGACCGCGTCCATCTCCCGCAGCGCCTCGGACCGCCACCAGGCCACACTCCCCGGCACGGCCGCATCCAGAACGCCGTAAAGCCGGTGCGGCACCGCAGCTTCGTCGGCCGCGTCGGGCCGAGCTGTGAGGATGTGCAGATCACGATAGACCTGCATGGAATCCGCATTGATGACCGTACCGCCAAAGGTCCGGGCAAGATCGAGCGCCAGTGCCGACTTGCCGGAGCACGTCGGTCCAGCCACAATGATCGCAGTTTTTGCTTCTGTCGTCTTCGGGGCGTTCATTCCTCCCCTCCTGCCACACGTGCCGGACCGTTACGAGATCCCATGTCCCTTCCTGCCGTCCTGACCCTTATCGCTGACCGGAAATCCGGCCCCCTCAAACCCGAGGCCATCGACGTGGCCCGGACGCTCGTCAAGGGCAATGCGCCCATCGTCCTGTCCCCGGGCGAAGCGGTGGACATTCCCTGCCCCCCGCCGCGTCCCGGCTCGGCCAGCGCCGCCACCATCCGCGCAACCCTCGCGCCCTATCGCGTCGATGCCCTGCTTCTGAAAACGCGCGGCCGGCGCCGGGCCGTCCTCGTCGCCGACATGGACAGCACCATCGTCACGGGCGAGACGCTCGACGAACTGGCGGATCTGCTGGGCTGTGGCGAAGACGTCGCCGCCATCACCCGTGCCTCGATGAACGGTGAGCTGGATTTCGAAACCGCACTTGAGCAGCGCGTGGCCCTTCTGGCCGGAAAACCGGCCTCCGTCCTTGAAGACGTCTGGGCCTCCGTCACCCTGACAGAAGGCGCGCGCGAACTCGTGCAGACCATGCGCAAGCACAACGGTCGCACGGCCCTCGTATCGGGCGGCTTCACATGGTTCACTCAGCGCGTAGCCGAACTCTGCGGCTTCGATGAGAATTACGGCAATGCGCTGGAAATCGAGGACGGCAAGATCACCGGACGCCTCGCCGGCCCGATCCTCGGCCCGGACGCCAAGCGCGATCATCTCGAACGCCTGACCTCAGAGCGCGGCGTACAGCTTCGTGCTGCCCTCACGACCGGTGATGGTGCAAACGACATCCCGATGCTCGCCAGCGCTGGCCTCGGTCTGGCCTTCCATGCCAAGCCCAATGTCCGCCGCATCATTTCCACGCAGATCAACTTCGCCAACCTGCGCGCGCATCTCTTTGCACAGGGCTATCACGCGCGGGACTTTGTCACGGACTGACCGGACATCCGCACCACCAGAAACGAAAAAAGCCGCCGAAGTCCCAGCCTCCGGCGGCTTTTTTCGATCAGTATCCCCAGGTATAGGGCGGCACACCCGAATAGGACGGCACTGCGTAACCGGGAGCATAACCCGGCGCATAACCATATCCGCCGCCATAGCCCCCACCATAGCCACCGTAACCGCCATAGCCATAAGGCGAGGCAACCGCCATTCCGGCCGCCATGCCCAGACCGACGCCAAGGCCCCAGCCGCCCCAGCCCCAGCCACCGCCCCAGCCCGGCATGCCCCAGCCATAACCGAACCAGCCGGGACCGCCCCAGCCGTTCCAGCCACCCCAGCCCGGATAACCCCAGCCGCCAAAGCGCGGGCCACCCCAGCCACCACCCCAGCCGCCTCCACGGAAACCCCAGCCGGGACGCCCACCGCCATAGCCGCCGCCCCAGCCACCACCGGGGCCACCGCGATATCCGCCGCCCATGCCGCCACCATGGAAACCGCCACCGCCCATGCCACCGCCGCCGTGGAAGCCACCGCCTCCACCACCGCCATGCCCACCACCTCCGCCGCCACCGTGCTGGGCAAAGGCCGGGAGGGAAATCGAGGACGCCAGCAACGCCAGCATCAGTGCGGCAGCGGGTCTGTGTGCAAAGGTCATGGCAAGTCTCCTGTGGGAAAGCCCGATCATTTTCCCATATCGGCATTATCAGATCGCGTGGAAAGGTGGCTTTCCCATGACGAAACAACTTGTTTCACGTGAAACATTTCCGTCACCTTCGCCTGCGCCGCGCGCCCAGATGTCCACCAAGGCTTTCCAGCGCCAGTCGAAGCTCCTCATCCTCGATATCCGGCACCTCGATCTGTACCGGTTTCGGACGCTTCGGCGTCGGCCGTTCGAACGCGACCAGATCCTGAACGATCTTCAGACGCTCGATTCCATATTCCCCCCGCAACCCGCAGGCGACATTGATGCGTTCGATGATCTGGGGCGCCCGATGCTGAAGCTCCATGGCGATCGGTCCCGAACACGCCAGCGTCAGCGTCCCCGCAGAAAGACGGCGTGGCTCGGTCTGCTTTGCCAGACGCGGCCCGACAAAATCCACCCAGTCCATCATCAGTCGCGCCAGCACGGGCGGTTTCTTCTTGAAGACCGGCTGCGTCAGCGCCTGCACGAAAGACCCGATCTGCTTCGCCCCCGAGCGGCGCGGCTTCCAGTTCCGGTCTGACGGCACCCAGCCATCGGGCTCCGGTGCGGCCTTCTTTCGGGACGTGTTTCGTGTAGGGCGCTTGTCCGAACCGCAATCCTTCGTCATATCCCTTCCCGTGACTCCTGATGCATCCGCACTGCTGCGCTGGTACGACCACCATCGCCGCGCCCTTCCCTGGCGCAGCCTGCCCGGCCAGCGTCCGGACCCGTACGCCGTCTGGCTGAGCGAAATCATGCTCCAGCAGACAACTGTCAAAGCCGTCATATCCTATTACGAGCGCTTTCTCACGCATTACCCGACGGTTCAGGACCTCGCAGCCGCCCCGCTTGAAGATGTCCTGCACCTCTGGGCCGGCCTCGGCTATTATGCCCGCGCCCGTAATCTTCATGCCTGTGCAAAACGCGTTTCCGAACGCGGCGGTTTCCCCGATACGGTCGAAGAGCTGCTGACGCTCCCCGGAATTGGCGCCTATACGGCCCGCGCCATCGCTGCCATCGCCTTCGGGCGCCCCGTCGTCCCGGTTGATGGCAATGTCGAGCGCGTCACAGCCCGCCTGAACGCCATCGAAGATCCCCTCCCGGCCTCACGCCCGCTGCTCGCCCGGCAGGCCGCACTCCTGAACGACGATCCTGTCGCCCAGAGCCGCCCTTCCGATTTCGCACAGGCCCTGTTCGATCTCGGCGCCACGATCTGCACCCCGCGCAGCCCCGCCTGCCTGACCTGCCCCTGGCAGACATCCTGCATCGCCCATGCCCGTGGAATCGCAGCACAGCTTCCGGCCAAACAGCCCAAACAGGCCCGCCCCACCCGTTACGGCGCGCACTTCCTCCTGCACGACTCCAGCGACCAGATCCTTCTGCGGACACGCCCGCCCACCGGCCTGCTCGGCAGCATGGACGAACTCCCCGGAACCGACTGGCGCAGCACAGCCTGGACGGACGAAGAAGCCCTCACCCACGCCCCCTGCCTGACCCACTGGGTCCGCAGAGGCGAGATCCGCCATGTCTTCACCCATTTCACCCTGTATCTTACAGTCTACGAGGCTTGCCTTCCACAGAGCCATAATGCAGGGATCGATTCCTCTTTCGGCACGTTCCGCTCAGCAAAGCGCGCCGCCCTGCCCGGCGTCATGAAGAAATGTCTGGCCCTCACCAAGCAGACTCCGGAGACACGATGACTGAAACACACCCGACACTGCGCCTGTGGTTCATGGACTGGCATGGCGGGATGCTCGACCACGATCCGCTGAAAGATGCTCCGACCAGCACCCCTTTCCAGCCAGGCCGTCTGCCGGGACTCTGCGCCATTGTCCCGACTGCCTTCCAGTTCCCCTGCCGCCCGTTCATGGAAAAACGCGTGTCCATGCCCCGGGCTTTCCCGGAAATGGAAATGCAGGAACTGCCTCATAACCGGGTCGCATTCTTCCTGCCCAGGCATAAGACTTACCTGATCAGCGTACCTTTTGGTTCCGGCCTCGTGGATTACTATTCCCCGGCGCAAAAAGAGTGGGAAACCTTCCTTCCCCTGACTCTGGAAATGTTGCGCGGACTTTCCCTGCTCGTAACGCCTGATACCCTGAAGCTGGAAGACGACACCGGTGAAGACCTGCCGACTCCGACATTGCACGAGCAGATGACTCTCCGGTTTGGCGAGAGAAACCTTCCCCTCTTCCTGAACACCGATGCCCTGACCCGGATCGGCCAGATCATGCCTGGCACGACCGCTTCGATCGACCTGACCTGGCAGATCGACTCTGCCCCGGCCCCTCTTGCCGTGCACCGTCAGACAGCCCCGACGCCAGAACCGGCAACACTGTAAAACCAGAGACGCGGCCAGTCCCGGAGAGTCCATCCGGGACACCTCAATGATATTTCCAACCTGAAATACCGGAACCAGACCTTTGTGGTCCTCATCCGTTTCACGGAAGCCTTCCGGCTGTATTCAATTCCCCTTCACGAGAAAGGGTTTTTTCAATTAATTGTAATGTTTGATTGATGTCCTTCACAGGCGGGATTTTTGTTCTAAACATTCCTGTGTCTGGAGCAGACAGGTATTTCATACGAAGCCGGTCTGTTTTCCGGCTGTCATGGGAAGATATGTCATCTAGAGGTTCTTTTCTTGCCGTTTCTGGGGTCCGTCATGACGGAACGGGCCGTCTCTTCTGTTATACTACCCATTATTTAACGACAGAAAATCGCATACCTGAAGTTCCCGGTTTTTCCAACGCCCCTGACGGCACGTCACCTTTCAGCATCCTGCTCCAGACACCTGCCCCCGAACTCCGGATGGCCTCATACGCTTTTCCCGGACAGGTCCAGGTTCCTTCCCAATACCACTGCTATCCAAATGGCTACGCGGTCCTTCCGGATACCCGTGACCTGTCACCCGCCTTCCTTCGGTCGGATGACTGCATGGTCCTGTCAGCGAGGCAGATCATCCAGTCATCTGACCGTCCCTATGGCTCCTGAGGTACTGAAATCATGACTTATACTGTCGGACATTATCTTGCCGAACGACTGACACAGATCGGCCTGAAGCATCATTTCGCCGTTGCCGGCGACTACAACCTCGTTCTGCTCGACCAGCTGATCGAACAGGGCGGCACGAAGCAGATCTATGACTGCAACGAGCTGAACTGCAGCTTCGCAGCCGAAGGTTACGCCCGTGCCAACGGTGCGGCCGCTGCCGTCATCACCTTCAGCGTCGGTGCCATCTCCGCCATGAACGGCCTCGGCGGCGCCTATGCCGAAAACCTGCCGATCCTCGTGATTTCGGGCGCTCCGAACTCCAACGATCACGGTTCGGGCCACGTCCTGCACCACACGATCGGCACGACGGAATACAGCTACCAGATGGAAATGGCGAAGCACGTCACCTGTGCCGCCGAAAGCATCACGTCTGCTGAAACCGCCCCGGCCAAGATCGACCACGTCATCCGCACGATGCTGCGCGAGAAGAAGCCGGCCTATCTCGAAATCGCCTGTAACATCTCGGCCGCACCCTGCGTCCGTCCGGGCCCGGTCTCGTCCCTGCACGCCCATCCGCGTCCGGATGAAGCCAGCCTGAAGGCAGCCCTGGACGAGAGCCTGGGCTTCCTCACCAAGGCCAACAAGGTCGCCATCCTGGTCGGCACCAAGCTGCGCGCAGCCGAAGCCCTCAAGGAAACGATCGAACTGGCTGACAAGCTCGGCTGCCCCGTCACGGTCATGGCCGCTGCAAAGAGCTACTTCCCCGAGACGCACCCCGGCTTCCGTGGCGTGTACTGGGGTGATGTCAGCAGCCCGGGCGCCCAGGAAATCATCGAAGGCGCCGATGCCGTCATCTGCCTGGCACCGGTCTGGAATGACTACTCCTCGGGCGGCTGGAAGAGCATCGTCCGTGGCGAAAAGGTCCTTGAGGTCGATCCTGACCGCGTTACCGTCAACGGCAAGACCTTCGACGGCTTCCGCCTCAAGGAATTCGTCAAGGCCCTGACCGAGAAGGCCCCGAAGAAGTCCGCAGCCCTGACCGGCGCATACAAGCCCGTCATGCTGCCGAAGGCCGATCCGGCAAAGCCACTGTCCAATGACGAAATGACCCGCCAGATCAATGAGCTGGTCGACGGCAACACGACCCTCTTCGCCGAGACCGGCGACTCATGGTTCAACGCCGTGCGCATGCATCTTCCCGAAGGTGCAAAGGTCGAGACCGAAATGCAGTGGGGTCATATCGGCTGGTCCGTTCCGTCCATGTTCGGCAACGCCACCGCTTCGCCGGAGCGCAAGCACGTTCTGATGGTCGGTGACGGTTCCTTCCAGCTGACGGCGCAGGAAGTGGCCCAGATGGTCCGCTACGAACTGCCGGTCATCATCTTCCTGGTGAACAACCACGGCTACGTCATCGAAATCGCCATCCATGACGGCCCGTACAACTACATCCAGAACTGGGACTACGCAGCTCTGATGCAGTGCTTCAACCAGGGCGTCCCGGGTGAGGAAAGCGGCAAGTACGGCCTCGGCCTGCATGCCACGACGGGTGCGGAACTGGCCGAAGCCATCGCCAAGGCCAAGAAGAACACCCGCGGCCCGACGCTCATCGAGTGCAAGCTCGATCGCACGGACTGCACCAAGACCCTCGTGGAGTGGGGCAAGGCTGTGGCCGCCGCAAACTCCCGCAAGCCCCAGAGCGTCTGATCCTTCCCCGATCAGTCCCTGCGACACAGAAAACCCCCCGTGCCCGGCACGGGGGGTTTTTCTTTGGACCGGCTCTCAACCGAAAATCAGAGCAGACGCGCAATCTTCATGAACAGGAACGTCACACTCATGAAGACGAAGCAGACAATGCCCGCCTCCACAGTCCCAAGAGACCCCTGCGCCAGAAACATTCCACCCGTATTCATGCCGAAGAACCCGGTCACGAATGTCGCCGGCAGCATCAACGTGGTCCCGACCGAGACGATATACAGACGCCGGTTGGTTTCTTCCGCCTGATTGGACCCCAGCTCGTCCTGCAGGGACCGCGCACGGTCCTGAAGCGCGATCAGATCGTCCAGCGCCGCATGAACCTGCCGTTCAGCCCTGTCCCGCAATTCGTCCTCGGCCCAGTCCGGAAGGTCCAGATCCTCGTCCTTCAGAACACGGTCGATCGGCGTCACCACCCGGCGCAGTTCAGTCGCACGACGGCGCACCTTGCCGACAATACTACCCAGATGCCCCAGGTCGGAGCGATGCTCGATCAGCAAAAGCACGTCTTCCGCCCGGTCCAGCTCATCATCCAGATGCCCGAGCTGCCGCCGCACCGTCCCCGTGAATTCCCGCAAGGCACGGTCAATGATTCCCGCAGGCGTCTTCGGAATCTGGTCCGGCTTGAGCGAACGATACGCCGCGCCCAGAACCGGAATGGGATTGCGCCGCGTCGTGATCAGCAGATCCGGCCGCATCGCAAAGCGCCAGGCGCAGATATCCCGGTCCTCTTCGGACAGCGCATCGTCAAACGCCGGCAGCGCGCCCCAGATCAGATCCCCGAACGCCTCGAGCGCAATGCCATATTCCGTCTCGGCCAGCATGGCACACACGTCTTCGGGCAGACCCGGCAGATGCGCGACATAACCCCGCGCGGAGCTGTGCACGGTATCGAAATGCAGCCAGTACCAGCCGTCGGTTTCAGGAGGCCGCTCCGGCGCCAGGAGCGCCTCGACTTCCGCAGATCCCAGCGTCCGCAGATCCTGCCCCGGCACGGCATGAACCGCCCAGACGAGACCGTTTGCAAAAGCAGGTGCTCCGGTTTCCTGATGTTCCGGGTCCAGAACCGTGAAGGGGAAGTTGTAGGCAGTGCTGTCTGACACGACATCCTCCTGTTCTCAGGGGGTTCAGGACCGGCAGAACCGGCATGCAGGTTCAACAGAAACGACTGGAAAAGAGACCGGGAGGCAAACCCTGTCCGGCTTCTCGCATGGTCTGCAGACAGACGCAATATACCCCTCTTTCCGTAAACAGAGGCGCTCCGCGATGCAACTCCGGCCGACCGCAGCGGTTATTCCAACACACCACTCTGAGTCAGCCCCTGACGCAGGGGAGTTCCCCTCCGGAAAGGAATGTCCATGTCCATCCGCACATCCTTCTTCGCTGCAAGCCTTCTGATCGGCACCGCCGTCGCCGCTCCGTCCGTCATGGCACAGGCCGTAAGCGCACCCAGCAACGACCAGACGCAGACTTCGACCTCGGCCATCCAGAAGGCGCAGAACTCCACGATCAGCCAGCCGAACAACAGCCTGCCGACCAATCCGCGCACGATCACGGAACAGCCGGATCAGCCGCCCCCGGCAGCTCCAGGAGCCATGAGCCGCACCACGACCGAAACCGGTCCCGTCCCTTCAAACCAGAAGGACGTGCACAAGCTCTCCCGCAAGCATCACCGCTCGCACCACAAGACGTCCACGCCAACCGAAACGTCGCCCCAGACCACGTCGCCGGAATAAGGGCGACAGGCCTATTGCCGGGCCCGCCCTTTCCGCGGGTCCGCCAAGCCTTTATACAGGCAGCCATCCAAAGATGGGCAGCAAGGGCCATTTCATGACGACGCAGGATTACAAGGTTCGCGACATTACTCTGGCAGACTGGGGCCGCAAGGAAATCTCCATCGCCGAAGGCGAAATGCCGGGCCTGATGGCTCTTCGCGAAGAGTACAAGGATTCACAGCCGCTCAAGGGCGCACGCATCGCCGGCTGTCTGCACATGACCATCCAGACCGCCGTTCTGATCGAGACGCTGATCGCTCTCGGCGCCACGGTCCGCTGGTCTTCGTGCAACATTTTCTCCACGCAGGATCACGCCGCAGCAGCCATCGCTGCCGCCGGTGTCCCCGTCTTCGCCTGGAAGGGCCTGACGGAAGACGAGTTCAACTGGTGCATCGAGCAGACCATCCATGGTCCCGATGGCTGGACGCCGAACATGATCCTCGATGATGGTGGCGATCTCACCATCATGATGCACGACAAGTACCCCGAAATGCTCAAGGACGTGCGCGGCATCTCCGAAGAGACGACGACGGGTGTGCATCGTCTGTGGGAAATGTCCAAGAAGGGCACGCTGAAGGTTCCGGCCATCAACGTGAACGACAGCGTCACCAAGTCCAAGTTCGACAACCTGTATGGCTGCCGTGAAAGCCTCGTGGACGCGATCCGTCGCGGCACGGACGTCATGATGGCCGGCAAGGTTGCCGTGGTTGCCGGTTACGGTGACGTGGGCAAGGGCTCCGCTGCCTCCCTGCGCAACGCAGGCTGCCGCGTGCTCGTGACCGAAGTCGATCCGATCTGCGCCCTTCAGGCCGCCATGGAAGGCTATGAAGTCGTCACGATGGAAAACGCAGCACCGCGTGGCGACATCTTCGTCACCTGCACGGGCAACGTGGACATCATCACGATCGACCACATGCGTGAAATGAAGGACCGTGCGATCGTCTGCAACATCGGTCACTTCGACAGCGAAATCCAGGTCGAAGCCCTGCGCAACTATCGCTGGAACAACATCAAGCCGCAGGTTGACGAGATCGAGCTGGCTCCGAACCGCCGCATCATCCTTCTGTCCGAAGGCCGTCTGGTGAATCTGGGCAACGCAACGGGCCACCCGTCTTTCGTGATGTCCGCATCCTTCACCAACCAGACCCTGGCTCAGATCGAACTGTGGACGGCAAAGCCGGGCCAGTATGAAGTGAAGGTCTACACCCTGCCGAAGGCTCTGGACGAAAAGGTCGCGGCCCTGCACCTCGCAAAGGTTGGCGCAGAACTTTCCAAAATGTCACAGAAACAGGCGGACTACATCGACGTTCCAGTCAATGGTCCGTTCAAGCACGAAGAATACCGCTACTAAGACAAGGCGGATCAGGAAGGGCGAAACCCCTGTTACGTCCCTTCCGGACTTCCTTTATCAACAGGAGTTACACTCATGGGTCTTTTCAGCACGATCATGTCCAAGATCTTTGGCCATGCAGAAGCCGCGACACCAGCCACCTCCGCGGCACCCCCGGCCGCCGCTGACGCAGCCGCTCCGGCCGCAGCAGCAACGGCAGCCGCGGCTCCGGTTGACGTGGACGCCGTCCTGTCCGGCCTGGCCGCAAAAGCTGGCCAGCCGCTGAACTACAAGACCTCCATCGTGGATCTCCTGAAGCTGCTCGGTCTCGACAGCTCGCTCCAGTCCCGCAAGGAACTGGCCGGTGAGCTGCATTATTCGGGCAGCACGGACGACACCGCGACGATGAACGTCTGGCTCATCAAGCAGGTCTATGCCGAGCTGGCCAAGAATGGCGGCAAGGTTCCGGCTGACTGGACGCACTGATCCGCGCCCCGTCCGCACGGACAACATGAAAAGCCCGGCTGTTTTCAGCCGGGCTTTTTTTATGAAGTTTTCAGGTGCAGCGGTTTTCCGTCAGGGAAGGATCGAATTACGCGGCTCCAGCGTCTGCATCGACCGCTCGACATGGGACGCCTGCCCTGCCCGCAGCTCCTCCAGAGACTGATGGAAAATCCGCACCCTGACCTCCACATGCCGGTCCGGATAACGCCACCGCTCGAACGCCAGAACCGTATCCGGCGCCGTACTGTCCGGCTGATCCTCAAACACCCATGACAGCCCGAAAATCGCCGCCATGGCATCCTGGTTCGTATCATGCCCCGCCAGCACCAGAAGCCGCGTGGAGGGTGTGACACTGGGAATATCCGCAACCGGACGATCCGTCAGAAACGCCCGGATGCTTTGCGCCATAACGCCATTCCGCGCCTGCGCCACAACCGGCAAACGCCGCAGCAGCAGGCTTTCCGCCTCATGAACCGGCATGACGGTCTTCAACAGCCCCGGCACATCCGCTTTCGCAGAACCGAACACATCCACCGGAAAGCTTTCGGAATACAGAAGTAGCAGACTTTCCGCCGCCATCCCCCCCGTCGCAACACCTCCTGAAAGATGTGGTGCGGCTTTTTTCCAGTCCAAAACGGCATCATCCCGCAGACAATGCGAGATACGCCCAGCCCCCTCGCACGCTCCCGGCGCCATCAGCGTCTGCATTGCCTGTAATCCGCGCTGCACCTCCGCAGTACGGGACACAGGCAATGCAGACGCAAACGCCTGCTCGGTCTCCGGCCGCGGCGGCACCGCGCGACCCGCCGCAATAGCGTTATAGACAGGATCCGCACCCTGCGCCTGCCACTGCGCCGTAACGTGACAGTCCGGCGCCACATCCCGCGCCCAGACCTGCCCGGTCTGCTGCGTCCTGTGATCCGCACCATCCGCCCAGACCCGGATCTGATCGGAACAGTTCTGCAACGGTCCAAAAGCCAGATGCTGATAATGCGACCGGACAGCCTGAACCATGCCCCGCAGCGCCACCGCACCATGAGGTGTCATTTCGCCGGGCGCCACGGACCATTCAGGCCAGTCAAACCCGGTCTTTTCCCGCAGGATGGCGGGAGACGCCGTCGGGCTCCGGATGCCATGACGCGACAGAAGCACGACTTTTTCCAGCACACGGCCGGACGGCGCAGAAGTGCCGCCCGAACATCCCGTCAGGGACAGCGCAAACAGAAGGACACAGCCGGTCTTTTTCACGGGAAGGTCGCCGTCATGTTGAAAAATACACTCCGTCCGGCCAGCCGCCAGTAAAGCGGCGCATCACCGTAAGACTGGTTGCCCGCAAAATCGCTGATGGAGCGGTTGTTGAAGAGGTTGGAAATCTTGAGGCTCGGCGTCACATCGCGCATGAAGCCACCGATATTATGAATACGCCAGCCCAGGGCCAGATCGGCCGTCACGTTGCCATGGATCCTGTACTGGTTTTCAAACACCGTGTTGCCCGCTGCATTCGTGGTGCTGTCCAGCCCCCAGTGATGCCCGACATATTTCCCCATCAGCGAGAAATATGGCCCCTTCGGGTTTTCGTACAACAGACCAAAGGACGCCAGTGAATCCGGCGTCGTCGCCACGCGCACACTGCTGTGTTTGTAGCGCGCATCATTCACGCTGTAATTACCATAAAGCGAGAAGCCATACCCAATGACATACTGTCCCTCAAGCTCGATCCCCCGATAAACCGCGCCGCCACTGTTCACATAAGTCGAAGTCGTCCCGATGTTTTCGACATTGATCTGTGCGGATGCGATATAATTGGAAAAATCGATGTAATATCCATCCAGCGACAGCATCCAGTTCTTGCCATGATAAACCGATCCAACCTGATAATTCAGGGTCGTTTCCGGCTTCACATTTCCAACGGACTGAACCTGAAAAACTGACATCGGAGGCGCAAGGAACCCGCGTGCAATCTGCGCATAAGCACTCCAGTTCTTCATAATCCGTTGATTGATCGCAATGGACGGCTGCCAGGATCCATAATGCTGGGTGTCCTTCAGCGGCACCTTCGTCGACTTGTTCATCGCCGCATCATAGTCCCTTATGAACATGGAATATTTCACACCCGGCTTAATAATTGCCCCTTTCCAGGGATGAATATCGAACTCGAGATAGGGCTGCACCGTCGTGTTCAGATCGGAAATATCATAGCTGTAAGCCGACCCCGTTTTGGACGGAACCGGGATCGCATTTTTGCTCAGATCGAGCGCATAGGTGTAACGCCGGTCCTTCTGCACATCCGCCCACACACCGAACAGAATATCCGTATAGGCTGTATGCGCCTTGAATCGTAACGTATCGCCATAGGAACGGAACTTTGCGTCCGCATATTTTCCGGGAATGTCACTGGCATAGGTCGCCACCTTTTTCCCGGCCGTATTGTAGAACGTCACACCGTTCGCAGCCGTGCTCGTCTGGCTGGCATCCGTGCTTTCCGTATAATCATGCTCGAAGCCGCTCGTATAAAGCTGGTTTTCCATCGTCAGCCACGATGCAAGGCGGCTTTTGAGGCTCACATAATCAAAATCGGACGTGTAAGTGCTGGGATTATATCCGTAATAACACTGTTTGGACGGATCGTTGCACAGCCCGTAATTCTTGCCGTATTTCGCATATTCGGCGAGCGTCGCACCCTGTGTCGTGTACTGCCATTCCTTGTTATATGTCGTCTCGAATGTCAGCGTCGTCTCGGGCGCAAGATCGATCACGTCCTTGAACATCAGATTGCTGCGGCGCTCGGCCGAATTGGTCAGATAGCCGTTCGTCTCTTCATGCTGCATGTCAAGAAACGCACGGCCAAAACGCGTCTTGCCACTGTCAAATTCGATGCCGCCCGCGCGCGTATTGAAACTGCCATAAGTCCCGTACAGCGACACACCGCTCTTGGCCGATGGCGTCTTGGACATGAACCCCATCGTTCCACCGAACGTGGCATTACCGATCGTGGACCCCGTTCCGGGACCGCGATCAATCTGCGCTTCCCCCAGGAAGTGCGAGATGAACAGGGACGATGTCGTGTGGTGCAGGTCACTGGCATCACCAAACGGAATGCCATCGAACGTCATGTTGTACTGCCCGTCCTGAAAGCCGCGAAGGCTCATCGCCTCGGCTTTACCCATTCCGGGACCGTTAGGATTTTGCGAATAAACACTCGGCTGGAACCGGATGATATCATCGATGCTGGCAAGCGGAATGATGTTGTTGCTCAGAAAGCCCGACTGGATTTTCGATGTGGGCTCCGTAATGTCCAGCGGCACCGTCGCTGGCGCAATCCGCGCGGCATGACCCAGAACGGTCAGGTTTTCCACGCCGGGCGTGGCCGCTTTTTCTTTCTTGGCTTTGTGTTCCTCATGCTTCTTCTGTTTTGCATCAGAAACATCGGCCTGGGCGCTTCCTCCCAGCAACAGGGCACCGGCGAAGCCCCCAGAAAGCAGGACATGGTTACGCATCTTGAACGTCATGGGGAATGGGCTCCAGTGAATGGCGCGCATTCCATACGGAAGGCTTCAGCTCAGGAAAACTGCTTTACCGTTCCTGAAATAAAACATTCACATGCTTTACTTCAAACTTTCATACTTATTTTGAAATATTTCTAATTCTATACTTAAGGTAACGGTCTTTTATCCGCAATAGGGTCGATCTTCGGCTCCGTCAGTGGTCCTGAATCGATCACAACCACCAGATCCCCGGCAATCTGCGTTGGCTGCCGGTCCTTCGGCAGCAGCGCCTGAAAGCGCGGGTCATAACTCGCGGCCTGCTCATACAGCGCATCGATCAACCCGTAATGATCCATGAATTTATTCATGGTCGCCGGAATCCGGATGCAGCCTTCCGACGCCGGATGTCCCAGACGCCATTCCAGGAACTGCGGATCCGTCGCATGGATTTCCAGCCGGATCTGCCCGGTTTCATGACGTGGCAGCCAGCCCTTCATCGCCGTCTGCCACCCCATGTCCCACACGCGCGATCCCTTGGCACCGATGCCGCGAATGCCGTACTTGTTCTTCGTCCCTTCCGCCCGATACCCCAGACGGTCCGCCGTGTTCTGAAAAACTCCGGTCGGTGTGATGTAGTAATATTTGCGCCCCGTCGTCCCGGTCGAAACCGGCGTCCCCCCAAGGGATTCCCAAGGCGCATCCGGCAGCGCCAGCACATAATCCAAATGCTGGATCTTCTCGTTACGATCCACGACCATAACAAGCTGCGGCCGCGACACCGGCATACCTGCCTGCGTCACCTCGTCCTTCGCAAACGTCAGGAAGGCCTTGCGGCGCTCCGGCGTGTATGTGCTGAATCCTTTGACATTATGCTTCATCAGCACCGCCAGCCGGGACGCCTCTTCCCGCGCCACCTCATCCGACACAACCGGCAGATCAGGAATATCGATCGGCGGCGGCGCAAGATCAGGCTGCGGCGGCGTATCCGTCGGCGGATTGCTGGCGGGCGGTGGCACCGAAGCGCCCAGCGATGGCGTCGTATCGGGTTGCTGCGTTGACAGTTCCGGCCCCGCACTGTCCGGCCTCGCACAGGCCACCAGCGGCACAACGCCCACCATCATCGCCGTGGACATAGATAACAGGGCCACAAACCGCGTCAGTCTGGAAACATCACGCATCGTCAGAAAACCATCCCCGAGTTCAGAACAACAAACAGAACGCGAGGGAACAGTTTCCTGTCCGGGCGTTCAGCATGACTGGTACGTCTTTCAACGCCCCAGCCATGCAAAAGGCATCACAGATCCAGAAGCAGGCGCCGCGGATCTTCCACAAGCTGCTTGATCCGGACGAGGAAGCTCACCGCTTCCCGCCCGTCCACGATCCGATGATCGTAAGACAGTGCCACATACATCATCGGCCGGATCACGATCTGCCCGTCCCGTACGACCGGCCGGTCCTGAATGGCATGCATCCCCAAAATCCCCGACTGCGGCGTATTGAGGATCGGCGTGGACAGCAGCGATCCGAAAATCCCGCCATTCGTGATGGAGAACGTCCCGTGCGACAGCTCTTCCAGCTTCAGCCCGCCCGTCCGCGCCCGCTTGCCGTAATCGGCAATGCGACGTTCCAGCTCGGCAAAGCTCATCTGATCGGCATCATGAAGGACCGGCACAACCAGCCCGCGCTCCGTGCCCACAGCAATGCCGAGATTGACGAAATCGCGGTAGACAATCTCATCGCCTTCGATCTGCGCATTGATCGCCGGATAATCCTTCAGCGCCCCGACCACAGCGCGCGCGAAGAAGGACATGAACCCCAGCCGGGCCCCGTCATGCTTCTTCTCGAACTCTTCCTTATACTGTGCCCGCAGCGCCTTGGCGGCGGACATGTCGATCTCATTGAACGTCGTAAGAATGGCCGCCGTGTTCTGCGCGGCCTTCAGATTGCGGGCGATCGTCTGACGCAGACGGCTCATCGGCACGCGACGTTCGCGCGCTTCATGCGATGACAGCTTGGGAGCCGGAGCAACAGCAGCAGGCTTCGGAGCTTCCGGTGCGGGCGGTATAACACGCGTAAGCGCTGCAACAGGTCCAGGTGCTGGCGGCGGAGCAACCGGTTCGGCAGGCGCTTCAGCCACCGGAGCAGGCTCAGGCGCAGCCGGCGCCTCTGCCGTCTCGTCCACGGCGCCCAGCAGCCCACCAATCTCGACTTCCGTCCCCACCGCCACGCAGTCTTCCAAACGCCCGGCGGACGGCGCCGTCACCTCGACGCTGACCTTGTCGGTCTCCAGCTCCACGATGGTTTCGTCATGCTGCACATAGTCGCCGGATTTTTTAAGCCACCGCGCGACAGTCGCAGTCGTCAGGCTTTCTCCAAGCGCCGGAACCCTGATCTCGACCGTCATGCTGTTTCCCTGTCTTGCATCCCGCCCCGAAGCGGGGAAATGTCTGTCTGTCCTGCGGCCCGTTCCAAAAACTGGCCCCCAGAATCACGCCCGGCACCATACCGGAATAGGTTCGGCAATGCAGGATACTGCATCTTCGTCACCAGCGGGAGACGGAACCATCCCCGTCGCCGGACTTTGAAACCAAAACACAGGAGGCCGCAATGTCCCCCCCGCCCGACCGTCCTGAAATTCTGGACTCCGACCACCTCTCCGCCCGCACCCGCGAGATCCTGACAGCCCGGCTTTCAGCCCCCGAAACACAGCCCCGCACCCTCTCGCTTCAGGCCTATGCCGTCCTCGATGCGCTCCTTCCCGTCCTGCTTCCCCTCGACGAGATCCTGCCACCCGGCACCGACATCAACATGACGGCCCGGATCGACGCCGCCCTTTCCGGCCCCCGCGACGGCTGGCGCTTTGCGAACCTTCCGCCCGACGCCGAAGCCTGGGAAGCAGCCCTCCTCACACTCGACGATGTCGCAGCCGAACGGCACGGCATCTGCTTCATCCATCTGGCTCCGGACCTGCGCGGCACCCTGCTCGATGCCATGATGACCGGCCAGCTCGGCCTCGATCGTGACGGCCGCCTCTCCATTCCCCAGATGACCCGCTGGGCCGGCGATCTGCGCGGCGAAGTCGTGGACTGCGTCATGAGTGACCCGCGCGTGCAGCAGGCGCTGGGCATTTCTTCCAGCCTCACCGGCGGTGACACCGTCTTTCAGGGTTTCACCGAAGTCGGCCCGGACAGCCGCGAAGATTTCGAGCCCAAAGCCACCGCCCCCCTCGCCCAGATGGCAGACTCCAGGGAATGAACAGCACGACCGTCATGAAGACATTCGCCGAAACAGACATCGTCGATGCCGTCGTCATCGGCAGCGGCGCCGGTGGCGCGCCGCTCGCCGCAGAACTCGCCCGCAATGGCAAAACCGTCGTGGTGCTCGAAGCTGGCCCCGCCTTCACCGCCATGGGCCACACACCTGACGAGATCGCGGCGCGAGAGCTATACTGGCTGCACGAACGCCTCTCCGCCGGCACGAACCCGCAGGCTTTCGGCGGCAATAACAGCGGCACCGGCCTCGGCGGCTCCCTCCTGCATTATGGTGCCTTCATGCCCCGCATGGACGCCCGCGACTTCCACCTGCACACCGAAACCGGCAAGGGCGTGGACTGGCCCTTCGGTCTGGACGAACTGCTCCCCTATATCGAGCGCGTGGAATCCTTCATCGGCGTCTCAGGCCCGGCGTCTTACCCATGGGACCCGAACCGCCGCTACGCTTACGCGCCCCCACCCGCCAACTCCGCCGCGTTGAAAATGCGCGAAGCCTGTGACGCGCTCGGCCTGCGCCATGCCGACGGCCCGGCTGCCCTCATTACCCGCGATATCGAACAGCCGCATTTCGGCACCCGCCATGGCTGCGCGAACTGCGGCGCCTGCCATCAGGGCTGCCGTAACGGCGCCAAATCCGGCGCGGACAACACCTGGCTCCCCATGGCCGTCGCCCATGGTGCGGAACTCCGCCCGGGCTGCTTCGCCCACACGATCGAACGCGACAGTTCCGGCCGCGTGACCGGCGTGGTCTATCGCCAGAACGGCGTCGAACACCGCCAGAAATGCGCAACTCTCGTTCTCGCCGCCGGTGCGGTCGAAACCCCGCGTCTGCTCCTGACCAACGGCCTCGCAAACAGCTCAGGTCAGGTCGGCCAGAACTACATGACCCATGTTTCCACACAGGTCTGGGGCGAATTCGACGAGGACATCCGCCCCAATCGCGGCTACCCGTCCCTGACCATCACCGAAGACATGATGCGCCCCAGGGATGCGGATTTCGTCGGTGGCTACCTCGTGCAATCGCTTGGCATGATGCCCGCGACCTGGGGCCAGAACCTTGCCCGCAGCACCACGACACGCGGCCCGGCCTTCGCCCGTGCGCTTGCCGGATACAACCGCTCCGCCGGCATGGGCATCAACGGCGAGTGTCTGCCCCGCCCCGAAAACCGCGTCACCCTCTCGAACGAGACGGACGCATTCGGCATCCCAAAACCCCTGATCGAGCACTCCTACGGCCCCAACGAATGGGCCATGCACAATCATGCCGCCAACCTGCTGAGCCGGATGTGGGAAGCCATCGGCGCAAAAGACATCCGCGTCATCGACCGCGCCGCCCACATGATCGGCACCTGCCGCATGGGTACGGATGCGGGCAGCAATGTCGTCAATCCGGAAGGCCGCAGTTTCGATATCGACAATCTGTGGATCTCCGATCACTCGATCTTCCCCAGCGCCGCCGCCGCCAACCCCGCCCTGGCCATCATGGCCCTGTCCCTGCGCACGGCGGACGCCATGCTGAAGGCCTGATCTCGAAAACTGACCCAAGATGACATAGATCAAAGTGTTCCGGAGCACGCGCACCAGCCTTGACACCGGTTCGCGCGCTCCGGTAATCGAAGGACGACTTTCCGGTGACGTCCTGTCACCCGGTCTCCCTTTCCATCCGGATGACGCCCGCTTCACTGTCCTGCGCAATCTTTACGGATCCCCGCCTGACACCCGAAGCCCCCGCCCAGTCGCCCTGCCTTCTGTGTGGTCGCGCATCCTCCCCTATCAGGTCTGCCCCTTACGGCACATCAAGGCGCGTCTTTCATGCATCTCGCCGAACTCAAGAAGAAATCTCCGGCCGATCTGCTGGCTTATGCAGAGGAACTGGAGATCGAGAACGTCTCGTCCATGCGCAAGCAGGACATCATGTTCGCCATCCTCAAGACCCTTGCCGAGCGCGATCAGGCGATCTACGGCGAAGGAACGCTGGAAATCCTGCCAGACGGCTTCGGTTTCCTGCGCAGCCCGGAAGCCAACTACCTTCCCGGCCCTGACGACATCTACATCTCCCCCACCCAGGTCCGCCGCTTCGGCCTCCGCCCGGGCGACACGGTTGAAGGCCAGATCCGCGCCCCGCGCGACGGCGAGCGCTATTTCGCGCTGCTGAAGGTCAACACCATCAACTTCGAGGCTCCGGAAACCGTCCGGACCCGTATCAACTTCGACAACCTCACGCCGCTCTACCCCGAGCGTCGCCTGAAGATGGAAGTCGAACAGTCCGAAGCCGCCGTCACGGAATCTTCCCCGCGCGGCAAGGGCAAGAAAGACCAGCGCGACTACACCCCGCGCGTGATCGATCTCGTGACGCCGATCGGCATGGGCCAGCGCGCCCTGATCGTCGCCCCACCCCGCACCGGCAAGACCGTGATGCTCCAGAGCATCGCAGCGTCGATCTCCGCCAACCACCCCGAAGTGTTCCTGATCGTCCTGCTGATCGACGAACGCCCGGAAGAAGTGACGGACATGGCCCGCTCGGTTCGCGGCGAAGTCGTCTCCTCCACCTTCGACGAACCGGCAACCCGCCACGTCCAGGTAACGGAAATGGTTCTGGAAAAGGCCAAGCGTCTCGTCGAGCACAAGCGCGACGTGGTCATCCTGCTGGATTCCATCACCCGTCTCGCCCGCGCCTACAACACCGTCGTCCCCTCCTCGGGCAAGGTGCTGACCGGCGGTGTGGACGCCAACGCCCTGCAGCGCCCCAAGCGCTTCTTCGGTGCTGCGCGTAACATCGAGGAAGGCGGCTCGCTGACGATCATCGCAACGGCCCTGATCGACACGGGCTCGCGCATGGACGAAGTCATCTTCGAAGAGTTCAAGGGCACCGGCAACGCCGAGCTCATCCTGGACCGCAAGCTGGCCGACAAGCGCACCTTCCCCGCTATCGACATCACCAAGTCGGGCACGCGTAAGGAAGAGCTGCTGGTGGACCGCGCCGAGCTGTCCAAGATGTGGGTCCTGCGCCGCATCCTGGCCCCGATGGGCACGATGGACGCCATGGATTTCCTGCTGGACAAGCTCAAATACAGCAAGTCCAACCACGACTTCTTCGAGGCCATGAACAACTGATCCACGATCAGCCCGGCCGACATGAAAAAGGGGAGCTCCGGCTCCCCTTTTTTGTGTTCCAGCGACGTGGAGTGAAAGGACATGGAGATGAAAGACCGGTCCCTAGCGCGCGCCTTCCAGATGCAGAAGCGCATGCTTGTCGGCCACACCCCCAAGCCCTGAATAGCCCCCCAGCCCCGAACGTCCGACAACCCGGTGACAGGGGATCAGGATGGGGATCGGATTCGCCCCCACGGCACCACCAACCGATCGGGGAGAGCCCCCAACCTCGGCCGCGATATCGGCATAGGTCCGCGTCTGCCCATAGGAAATCCGGCGCAGCGCGTCCCAGACCTTCTGGCGGTACGGAGTCCCGTAAGGACGGTAGGGCAGGGTCTCGAAATCGACCGATTCCCCGTCAAAATAGCGCTCCAGAAGGTCACGGGCTTTCAGAAGGAGCGGAGTCTCTTCCTGATCGCGCCCCCAACCCCAGTCCAGAGCGACGATCTGGCCCTCATCTTCACTGATGGTAAGGGCCCCGAAAGGTGAGTGGCAGGATAGCTGTGGCATGAACGACACGGTGCCCGAGCCGCTCAAAACCGTCAATCCGGCGATATCACCATCAGGACGAGACTTTTAAGCCATGCTCCATACGCATATCGCAGCATAGCAACATGCACAAAACACATACTGGACCGCTCATGTAGGCTTTCCAGCAATGTTCTGTAATGTGTTGGAAAACTGCCGTTTTTTGTATTCAGAAAGCAGCCCGATGTTTTCTGGAACGGCAGTGTAATTATTCGGTGAGCCGCATCATACCCCGTTTCGGAGCGATCCCGCCGTCCCCCTCACGGAAACGTCAGAAGCCGTGTTTGTCTTAAGCAATAAAATAGGCTCAGTAAGTTCTCATGCTGCCGGTGTCCGGTACTGAGTGTTGGCTTGAGAGAACGAGGATTAGCTCCCGTTCCTTTCAAGACTTCACAGGTCCAGAATATCACAGCGGAAACAGTCTTTACAAAAAGGACAGTTGGATCATGACTTCTGGTCTACTGACGCCGATCAAGGTTACGAAAAAGCGCCTTCTCAGCTGCGCTGCCGCGCTGGCGTTTTCAGCAGCTGTACCTGTCGCTTTTGCGCAGGAAGATACCGGCACAGCAATCACGAGCTCCGATAACGGCGGCCATCCCGGGGACTGGCTGTCCTACGGCCGTTCCTACTCCGAGCAGCGCTACAGCCCGCTCGACCAGATCAACACGGAGAATGTCGGCAAGCTGAAGCTCGCCTGGCACTACGATCTGGACACGAACCGCGGCCAGGAAGGCACTCCCCTGATCGTCAACGGCGTCATGTACGCCACGACCAACTGGAGCAAGATGAAGGCGCTGGATGCAGCGACCGGCAAGCTCCTGTGGTCCTACGATCCGAAGGTTCCGGGCAACATCGCCGACCGTGGCTGCTGTGACACGGTCAGCCGTGGCGCCGCCTACTGGAACGGCAAGGTCTATTTCGGCACGTTCGACGGCCGTCTGATCGCGCTCGACGCCAAGACCGGCAAGCTGGTCTGGAGCGTCTACACGATCCCCAAGGAGGCCCAGCTCGGCCACCAGCGGTCCTACACGGTTGACGGTGCCCCCCGTATCGCCAAGGGCAAGGTCCTGATCGGCAACGGTGGTGCAGAATTCGGTGCCCGCGGCTTCGTCTCTGCCTTCGACGCAGAAACCGGCAAGCTCGACTGGCGCTTCTTCACCGTTCCGAACCCCGAGAACAAGCCTGACGGCGCAGCCTCCGACGACATCCTGATGTCCAAGGCCTACCCGACCTGGGGCAAGAACGGCGCCTGGAAGCAGCAGGGCGGCGGCGGTACCGTCTGGGACTCGCTCGTCTATGACCCGGTGACGGACCTCGTCTATCTGGCCGTCGGCAACGGCTCGCCGTGGAACTACAAGTTCCGCTCCGAAGGCAAGGGCGACAACCTCTTCCTCGGCAGCATCGTCGCGATCAATCCTGACACCGGCAAGTATGTCTGGCACTTCCAGGAAACGCCGATGGACGAGTGGGATTACACCTCCGTCCAGCAGATCATGACGCTCGACATGCCGGTCAACGGCGAGATGCGCCACGTCATCGTGCATGCTCCGAAGAACGGCTTCTTCTACATCATCGATGCGAAGACCGGTAAGTTCATCACCGGCAAGCCCTACACCTACGAGAACTGGGCCAACGGCCTGGATCCGGTTACGGGTCGCCCGAACTACGTGCCTGACGCTCTGTGGACCCTGACGGGCAAGCCCTGGCTCGGCATTCCGGGTGAGCTCGGCGGCCATAACTTCGCCGCCATGGCCTACAGCCCGAAGACGAAGCTGGTCTACATCCCGGCACAGCAGATCCCGCTCCTGTATGACGGCCAGAAAGGCGGCTTCAAGGCGTATCATGACGCCTGGAACCTCGGCCTCGACATGAACAAGATCGGCCTCTTCGACGACAATGATCCGGAACATGTCGCCGCCAAGAAGGACTTCCTGAAAGTCCTGAAGGGCTGGACGCTGGCCTGGGATCCGGTGAAGATGGCTCCGGCCTTCACGATCAACCACAAGGGTCCGTGGAACGGTGGTCTTCTGGCCACGGCCGGTAACGTGATCTTCCAGGGTCTGGCGAACGGCGAATTCCACGCCTACGACGCCACGAACGGCAACGATCTCTATTCCTTCCCCGCACAAAGCGCGATCATCGCTCCGCCGGTGACATATACAGCCAACGGCAAGCAGTATGTCGCGGTTGAAGTGGGCTGGGGTGGCATCTATCCGTTCCTGTACGGCGGCGTTGCCCGCACCTCGGGCTGGACGGTCAACCACTCCCGCGTGATCGCCTTCTCGCTTGACGGCAAGGACAACCTGCCGCCGAAGAACGAGCTGGGCTTCACCCCCGTCAAGCCGGTTCCGACCTATGACGAGGCCCGCCAGAAGGACGGATACTTCATGTATCAGACGTTCTGCTCGGCCTGCCATGGCGACAATGCGATCTCCGGTGGCGTTCTGCCTGACCTTCGCTGGTCCGGTGCTCCGCGCGGCAGGGAAAGCTTCTACAAGCTCGTTGGCCGCGGTGCTCTGACGGCTTACGGCATGGACCGCTTCGACACGTCCATGACGCCTGAGCAGATCGAGGATATCCGCAACTTCATCGTGAAGCGCGCGAACGAATCCTACGACGACGAAGTCAAGGCACGTGAAAACTCAACTGGCGTTCCGAACGATCAGTTCCTCAATGTCCCGCAGTCCACGGCCGATGTTCCGACCGCGGATCACCCCTGAGGCAGCGGTTTGCATAAGGAGCACGTGACATGCTGAACGCATTAACTCGGGACAGGCTGGTATCTGAGATGAAACAGGGATGGAAACTCGCGGCCGCTATCGGCCTCATGGCGGTGTCTTTCGGCGCCGCCCATGCCCAGGACGCCGATGAAGCCCTGATCAAGCGTGGCGAATATGTCGCCCGCCTGTCGGACTGCATCGCCTGCCACACGGCCCTTCACGGACAGCCCTATGCGGGCGGTCTGGAGATCAAGAGCCCGATTGGCACGATCTATTCGACCAACATCACGCCGGACCCGGAACACGGTATCGGCAACTACACCCTGGAGGACTTCACGAAGGCCCTCCGCAAGGGCATCCGCAAGGATGGTGCAACGGTCTATCCGGCCATGCCCTATCCTGAATTCGCACGTCTGTCCGACGACGACATCCGTGCGATGTATGCCTTCTTCATGCACGGTGTGAAGCCGGTCGCCCTGCAGAACAAGGCGCCGGACATCAGCTGGCCGCTCTCCATGCGCTGGCCGCTGGGCATGTGGCGCGCCATGTTCGTCCCGAGCATGACGCCGGGCGTAGACAAGAGCATCAGTGATCCGGAAGTCGCCCGCGGCGAATATCTCGTCAACGGCCCGGGCCATTGCGGCGAATGCCACACGCCCCGCGGTTTCGGAATGCAGGTCAAGGCCTACGGCACGGCTGGCGGCAACGCCTACCTGGCCGGTGGTGCCCCGATCGACAACTGGATCGCACCGAGCCTGCGCAGCAACAGCGACACGGGTCTGGGCCGCTGGTCTGAAGATGACATCGTCACCTTCCTCAAGAGTGGCCGTATCGACCACTCCGCCGTCTTCGGTGGCATGGCCGACGTGGTGGCCTACAGCACGCAGCACTGGTCCGACGACGATCTGCGCGCCACGGCCAAGTACCTCAAGAGCATGCCGGCTGTGCCGGAAGGCAAGAACCTCGGTCAGGATGACGGTCAGACGACCGCTCTGCTGAACAAGGGTGGCCAGGGCAACGCAGGTGCGGAAGTCTATCTGCACAACTGCGCCATCTGCCACATGAACGATGGTACGGGCGTCAACCGCATGTTCCCGCCGCTGGCAGGCAACCCGGTCGTCATCACCGACGATCCGACGTCGCTCGCCAATGTCGTGGCCTTTGGTGGCATCCTGCCCCCGACCAACAGCGCACCGTCTGCTGTGGCCATGCCCGGGTTCAAGAATCACCTCTCCGACCAGGAGATGGCCGATGTCGTGAACTTCATGCGCAAGGGCTGGGGCAACAACGCACCGGGAACCGTGTCCGCTTCCGATATCCAGAAGCTGCGCACGACGGGTGCACCGGTCTCCACCGCTGGCTGGAACGTCTCCAGCAAGGGCTGGATGGCCTACATGCCGCAGCCTTACGGCGAAGGCTGGACCTTCTCCCCGCAGACCCACACCGGCGTGGACGACGCACAGTAAGCGTCCCCACTCCTGTCAGTCTGAGAGAAAGGGCGGATTGGAAACGATCCGCCTTTTTTCATGCCTGCCCGCAGGGCATTTCACCGCGGGGCCACCTGCACTACATAGAAACCCATGACGCGCTCATCCCCTCCGGACGCCCCTCACAACACGCCACAGGTCATTTTCGCACTGGCCACGGGTCCATCCCGTGCGGCCATCGCGATCATGCGTGCCAGCGGCCCAGGCAGCGATGCGATCCTCAAAGCACTCTGCAACGGGCGGCTGCCCGAACCCCGCCGCGTCAGCCTGCGCACCCTGCGTCATAACGGAGAGGTGCTCGATCACGCCGTCGCCCTCTGGCTCCCCGGCCCCAATTCCTATACCGGCGAAGACGGCTTCGAACTGCACCTCCACGCAGGCCCCGCCATCATCGCCCGCGTCGCTGATGCCCTGACCGATCTGAGCGCCCGCCCCGCCGAGCCGGGTGAGTTCACCCGCCGCGCCGTCCAGAAAGGACGGCTGGATCTCCTTCAGGCCGAAGCCATCGCCGACCTTGTGGACGCTGAAACCGAAAGCCAGCGCAAACAGGCGCTGCGTCAGGCCGACGGCGCCCTTAGCCGCCTGTACGACGATTGGGCCCAACGCCTGCGCCTCGTCCTCGCGCATCAGGAAGCCCTGATCGACTTCCCGGACGAAGAGCTGCCGCAGGACGTGGAAGACGGGCTGATCGCAGAACTGTCTAAGCTCCAGACCGAGATGTCCGCCCATCTTCAGGATAATCGCGGCGAACTCATGCGTCAGGGCCTGACGGTCGTGATCGCAGGCTCGCCAAACGTCGGAAAATCCAGTCTTCTCAATACTTTATCGGGAACCGACGCCGCCATCGTCACCCATCGCGCAGGCACCACCCGCGATGCCATCGCGCTCGACTGGGTTCTGGACGGCGTCCGTCTGCGGCTGATCGACACGGCCGGCCTGCGCGAAACCGAAGACGAGATCGAAGCCGAAGGCATCCGCCGCGCACTGTTTCACGTGAAACAGGCCGACGTCGTGCTGCATCTGATCGGCCCGGATGAGAGCCTCGAATCCCTTTCCGGACAGGAAATTCCCATCCGGACGAAAATCGACATCGCACCAGCCCCGCCCGGCATGTTAGGGATCAGCACGCAGTCCGGCGAAGGCCTCGCTGCGCTGCGTCAGGTCCTGTCCGGACGGGTGGCAGAACTCATGGCCGGTTCCGCTGCGCCCCCCCTGACCCGCGCCAGACACCGCGCCGGAATCCAGGAGGCCGCAACCCATCTGGAGCGCGCGCGAACCGCGACATGGCCGGAGCTTCGGGGCGAAGAACTCCGCCTGTCCATGATGGCTCTGGGGCGTCTGACGGGACGTGTTGATGTTGAATCCCTGCTCGATGCAATTTTCGGGCAGTTCTGTATCGGGAAGTAGGTTTTGAGCGATTTCGATGTCATCGTGATCGGCGGCGGTCATGCCGGATGTGAAGCCGCAGCGGCATCGGCCCGCTTCGGCGCACGCACTCTGCTGCTCACCCATCGGCTTGCAACGATCGGCGCCATGTCCTGCAACCCGGCCATCGGCGGGATCGGCAAGGGCCATCTCGTGCGCGAAATCGATGCGCTCGATGGCCTGATGGGCAAAGCCGCAGACCGTGCGGGCATCCATTTCAAACTGCTCAACCGCTCCAAGGGGCCAGCCGTCCACGGCCCACGCGCGCAGGCCGACCGATCGCTCTATCGCGCCGCCATTCAGGACCTTCTGGCCGCCACGCCAAACCTGACGATCCTCGAAGGCGCCGCCGGAGACCTGATCGAAGACAACGGCCGCATCACCGGTGTCATTTGCGAAGACGGTCGCGAATTCCGCTGCGGCGCCGTCGTGCTGACCACCGGAACCTTCCTGCGCGGCGTCATCCATGTCGGCCACACACAGACGGAGGCCGGTCGCATCGGCGAAGCTCCGGCAAAACGTCTGGGCGAACGCCTCTATGCGCTCGGCCTCCAGATGGGCCGCCTCAAGACCGGCACCCCACCGCGTCTGGCCAGGGACAGCATCGACTGGGAAAACCTCCCGGCCGATCCAGGCGATGCCGAGCCCGAGGCTTTCAGCCCCATGACGGCGGCCATCACCAACCCGCAGGTCGTCTGCCGCATCAGCCACACAACCGCCGAGACCCACAGGATCATCAACGAGAACCTGCACCGCTCAGCCATGTATGGCGGCGCCATCGCCGGTCGCGGCCCACGCTACTGCCCGTCGATCGAAGACAAGGTCGTTCGCTTCGCCGAGCGCACCTCGCATCAAGTCTTTCTGGAGCCCGAAGCCCTGCCCGGCAATCCGGGCGGCGATCTGGTCTACCCCAACGGCATCAGCACCAGCCTGCCCGCTGACGTGCAGGCCGCGATGATCGCCACCATGCCCGGTCTGGAAAAGGCACGTATCGTCACGGCAGGCTATGCCGTCGAATACGATTACGTGGACCCGCGCGAGCTTCTGCCGTCCCTACAACTGCGCCGCCTGCCGGGCCTGTACCTTGCCGGACAAATCAACGGCACGACCGGCTACGAGGAAGCCGGAGCACAGGGTCTGCTCGCCGGCCTGAATGCTGCCCGCGCTACGGCAGGCAATGAACCGCTCACGCTGGACCGAAGCGAAGCCTATCTCGGGGTCATGATCGACGATCTGACCCTGCACGGCATCAGCGAACCCTATCGCATGTTCACCTCCCGCGCCGAGTATCGCCTGACCCTGCGCGCCGACAACGCCGACCTCCGCCTGACGCCAAAGGGTATCGCCGCAGGCTGCGTCCTGTCCGAACGCGAAGCCGCTTTCACCGCCCAGAAAGCGGAACTCGACGCCGCCATGGCCCGCGCGGCAGAGACGACCTTCCTGCCGCAGACCCTCCGTGATGTTGGTTTTGAAGTCTCGCTGGATGGCCGCAGACGCACGGTTCTCGACGTTCTGGCCAGCAATGGCGACCATACGAAGCTGGACACGCTGGCCCCCTGGTTCGCCGAACTCCCCCTGCGCGTGCGTCGCCATGTCGAGACCGAAGCCCGTTATGGCGGCTATCTTCACCGGCAGGATCGTGAAATTCGACAGCTCGCATCCGAAAGTGCCATCGCCCTTCCGGCCGATCTGGATTACACTGCCATCGGCGGCCTGAGCAGCGAAATGCGCGAGCGCTTTTCCCAGGCCCGCCCGACCAGTTTCGCCGCAGCACAGCGCGTGCGCGGGGTCACACCTGCCGCGCTGGTCGCCCTGCTGGCCCATGTAAGGACCCTGTCATGACCACCGTTTCACGTGAAACACATGAGAGGCTGGAGCGCTTTGCCGACCTGCTCGTGCAGTGGAACGCAAAGATCAATCTCGTCAGCCCGCGTGACATCGCCCAGCTCTGGCCCCGTCATATCGAAGACAGCCTCCAGCTCGCGGAACTGATCCCCGAAGGCGCGACCATCACCGATCTGGGGTCGGGCGGCGGTTTTCCAGGCATCATTCTGGCCATCGCCACGGGTAATCCGGTCACCCTGATCGAATCGGACCAGCGCAAATGTGCCTTCCTGCGGGAAGCCGGACGCATCTGCGAGGCCAAGGTCACGGTCATCGCCAAGCGCATCGAAGCCGCCAGCCCCCCTCCGGCCGACATCATCACGGCCCGGGCGCTGGCTCCTCTTAACAGGCTCCTCGAATGGGCGCGGCCGCTGCTGAAGGAAGACGGGTTCTGCCTGTTCCTGAAAGGTCAGAAGGCGCAGGCCGAGTTGACCGAGGCAAGCGCCGACTGGCACATGAGCCACACTCTTATTCCCAGCCGCACCGACCCCGGCGGAGCCATCATCAAGGTCAGTGATTTCAAGCGTGTCGTCTAAAACCGAATCTCCCACCACCCGGATCATTGCCGTCACCAACCAGAAGGGAGGCGTCGGCAAGACCACCACCACCATCAATCTGGCAGCCGGTCTGGCCCGTCAGGGACAGCGCGTCCTGCTCGTGGATCTCGACCCGCAGGGCAATGCCTCCACCGGTCTGGGCATTGACTACGACCAGCGCAACACCGGCACCTATGCCGCGCTGATGGTGGAAGCCGAGCCCCACGCCCTGCCCCAGCCAACCGGGTTCGACAATCTGGCGATCATCACCGCCAATAACGAACTGGCGGGTGCAGAGCTGGAAATGATCGGCGATGAGCGTCGCGAATACCGCCTGCGCGACGCCTTGCGTGCGCTGGAAGGCGATTACGACACCATCCTGATCGACTGCCCACCAAGCCTTGGCCTGCTGACGCTGAATGCGCTGGTGGCCTCTGACAGCGTGATCGTGCCGCTGCAATGCGAGTTCTTCGCGCTCGAAGGTATCAGCCAGCTCGTCCGCACCATCGACCGCGTGCGCCGCGCCTTCAATGCCGATCTGCATCTCGAAGGCATCGTCCTGACGATGTACGACCGGCGTAACAACCTGTCCGAACTCGTGGCGCAAGATGCCCGCGGCTTTTTCGGTGATCAGGTGTTCGAGACGCTCATTCCGCGCAACATCCGCATTTCCGAAGCCCAGAGCCATGGCAGCCCCGTGCTGGATTATGATGCCCGCTCCACGGGTGCCATCGCCTATCTGGCACTGGCGGACGAACTGATCAAACGCAACAAGAACAAGGCAAAGGCGTAACCGGCGATGGCCAAAAAGGACAGTTCTCCGCGGCTTGGACGCGGCCTCGCGGCTCTTCTGGGCGATCAGGCGCCGCAGCTCGCCCGCGCCACGCGTGCGAACGCCCAGCCGCAGCAGCTTTCGTCCCTGCCGGTGGATGTTCTGGCCCCGAGCCCCTTCCAGCCGCGACAGGACATGAACCCCGAGCGCCTGTCCGAACTGGCCGATTCCATCCGCTCCCGCGGCGTCCTGCAGCCGCTGCTCGTCCGTCCTGATCCGGAAAAGCCGGGCCATTACCAGATTATCGCCGGCGAACGCCGCTGGCGCGCCTCACAGCTCGCAGGCCTGCACAGCGTCCCCGTCCATATCCGCGAACTGGATGACACGGACGCGATGGCCGCAGCCCTGGTCGAGAACCTCCAGCGCGCAGACCTCAACCCGATCGAAGAAGCCGAGGGCCTGCACCGTCTGGTCACGGACTACACCCTGACGCAGGAAGAGCTGGCCGGTGCCGTGGGCAAATCGCGCCCGCACATCACCAACACCATGCGCCTGCTCAACCTGCCGCCGGAAGTCCGCGCCTACGTCCGCAACGGTGAACTCACGGCCGGTCACGCCCGTGCCCTGCTGACCCACCCCGATCCGATCGCCGCAGCCAAGATCGTCATCGCCCGTGGCCTCAACGTGCGTCAGACAGAAGCCCTCACCAGCGGCAAAGAGACCACGACCCCGGCCAAAAAGGCGCGAGACGCAGAAATCCTGCAGATCGAAAACGACCTCTCCTCCCGCCTCGGACTAAAAGTCCATATTTCCTACAATGGAAAAAAAGGTGGCTCCCTGAAGATCGATTACACGTCCCTGGAGCAGTTCGAGAGCGTCATGCGCCTGCTCAACCGCAGGTAAACCATTGAAATAAAAGGTTTTTCATTTTTTCAGCACTAAACCGCACGAAAAGATGAAAAACCCCTTGCAGCCCGGGGCAAAATCCCGCTATAAGCCGCTCCACCGGTAGACGGGCCATGGGCACATAGCTCAGTTGGTAGAGCAGCTGACTCTTAATCAGCGGGTCCAAGGTTCGAGCCCTTGTGTGCCCACCATGCCCGTCTCCGGTTGTTTCCCAAAAATTTCATACTGACCGACCAAAGCCCGTTACGGGTCTTTTCGTGTTTCCAAGCAGCCCCTGAAATCCAGAGACTGCCCCAACTTTCAGCCCCGGAAATCAGGCAGTTCGTTGACCGTCACGACGCGCCACAGGCAGTCGATGCGCTCCAGAATGGTGATGGACAGGTTCTGGATCGAAAAGCGCAGCGCCGTATCAGGATGAACGCTCAGCGCATGCGCCAAAGCCGCACGAATGGCGCCCCCATGGCTAACGACAACCATATCCTGCCCTTCATGCGCATTCGCCAGGTCCTCAAGCCCGTGCCCTACGCGCGCGCAGACATCCAGCATGCTCTCACCGCCCGGCGGAAGCTCACAGGCGGAAATGGACCAGAACGGATTGGGCGGCAGACGCAGCAGGGACATAAACTCACCATGCGGCGTGCCATGCCACTTCCCGATCGACTGCTCAATGAAGCGTCCATCAATCGTCACATCCTGCGAAAACGCGCCGGCCTTGCGAATCTCAGCCGCAGTATCCTGCGCCCGCTGCAACGGTGAACTGTACCACAGCGCATCCTTCGGCAGACGGCGTGCCAGCGTGGCATAACCACCCTGCTGGCTCGCCATTGCCTCACGGCACAGCGGCACGTCGAGCGCCCCATACATCGTCTTGCGTGCACTGGCTTCCACGACCGCGTGACGGATCAACCAGAACCGGGTGACGCCCTTCGGCAGTTCCGGCGTATCGAGAAAATGCCCGTGCGGGACCGCTTTGTCTGTCTGGGTCATGACAACGGGGCGTAACGGGGGACAGGGTTCGCGTCCAGCAGAACATCCCAGTGCTTCAGGATCAGCTCCAGTTTTCCAAGCACCCGGCGCGCGTCCATGCATTCGCGCTGAAGCCGGCGCTCCTCGTCCAGCCCTTCGTGGGAAGGCTCACCGGACACAAGCCGCGCCCCAGCACACAGACGCAGCGCTCCGGCCGGCCCGTCCACCAGCGGATGCGGCACCGGCACGGGCTGCCCCAGCACACAGAGCAGACTACCCTCCCCTTCCGATACCCAGGGCGACAGATCCGCATTCAGCCAGCGATGCAGCCGCCGCGCGTCTTCCAGCGCCAGCGGCCGGCCCGGCGCATGGGGATCATCAACCAGAAATGGCAGAATGGTCGGCACCGCGTCCCAGCGGCCATCATCAAAAGGCGTGCCCATCGGTAGCATGGTCAGCGCCGGACGGGCCTTAACCATGGCCACGGCTTCCGTCATGAACCGGGTCAGACGTCCACGAATGACAGGATCGGGCAGCGCAAACAGCGCATCCATTTCCGCCAGAGCCGCATACCAGCGCAGCGCCAGACCAATATTGTGCCCGTTATTGAGGGCTGACGCATCCGCGCCTTCCGGCCATTCGTCCCGATTGCCATATGCGCGGAGCCCTTTGGGAAGCGACAGGGACGGCAAACGGGTGCGGATTGCGGGAGGAAGAAGAATGGCCCCACAGAAAGGTGGGCCCGTAAAGAATTTGGAGCCGGTTATCATGACGATGATCCCCCGCTCCACCCATTCCGCCACACGCGACGGGCTCAGCCGCGCCTGACAGACATCAACAACAACGCTGAGCTGATCGCCCAGCTCCGTACACAATTCCCAGACAAGATCCATGTCCGGCGCCGCAAGTCCGGTCTTGGACTGGTCCAGCCGGTGCAGCAGCACATGCCGCCCCGCCGCCACTTCCTGCCGCACGAGTTCCGCACATTGCGCGTTGATCTCGGCCACCGGACGCGCCGTTCCGTCAGCCGCGCGGATATCGACACCAATCAGCCGCGTCTCGGGCGAAAATCCTTCGATCACTTCGCCCTTGCCCACGAGCGTGGAACAGGCGCTGTCCGTCGCGAAATGCCGTCCACAGGCCGCAAGCGGAACCCCGCTGCCCGTCTCATCCGGCGCGAGGAGAATGGACGTCACGGGCCGTTCCGTCCCGGCGGCAACAAGCGCCAAAACCGCCAGTTCGCAATCCGTGCCGGACGCGGACAGCAGAACCGCATCTTCCGGCAGACCGTAATGCGCCCCGATCGCCTCGCGGGCCCGGCGCACAACGCCCGCCTGCACCAGATCCGGGTCCTGCTTGGCCAGAAGTGCACTCATCATGCCGCGTCGGGCGGCTTCCGCTCCCCCGAAACCACGCTCGGACAGCGAAGATGCGGTGGATGACCCAAAAGTGATTGCCCAGGGACGCGGACGATGAGAACTTGAATACCGGTTCAGCCCGGTATGCGGATCAACGGCAAGCCGGGAATCTCCGCCACCGCTCATCAGGCTCTCGGCAGGCGCCAGAACAGACCACAGGCGGGTCAGAACCCGCTCCAGCCGCTCGGCCTCATGCGGCGTGAACGGCGGCACATCCGGCAGAAATGCACTCAGCGTCTCCCAGCTCTGCATAAGAGCCGATGCCTCCGGTACATCCTCACTGAACACGGCAAGCCAGGCCGGAAGCGGTGCCACATCACCCGTATCGAGCGCATGGAACAACGCCGCCACACGCGCTGCAGCAAAGCTGGCCAGATACGGATTGGCGCCCGGCTCCAGCAACCTCATCAACTCGATGGCATGCCGCAGGAAAGTCGGCGCCAGACGCGGTGCCTCAAGACACGGACCGCCCAGCTTGAGCGTGGCCGTCTGCAGGCAGAAAGGCTGCCCCGGTTCGAGTGCTCCCTCGATCCTGAAAGGCAGGGACAGTGACACATCCAGGATCGGAACCAGCCCATCCGCAATCACCCGAAGATCGGGCCGCTCCAGAACATCCGTCAGGGAGCGTGTCAAAGTATCAGCCAGCATACCTGCCTCTCCTGCCTCCGCACGACTGTGGGATTAGCCCATCAATGCGGACAGCGCGAGAGGTGAAAGCATTTCCCAATGTCACCTGTCCGGCGTGTCAAGAAACGTACCGGCGTTATTTGCGCTGTTTCAACAACGCTGTAAGATAAAATTACTCTACCAGGGTTCAGGCCCTGATCTAATATCATGAGGTTCAAATGCGGATTCTGCTGACAGGCGGCTGTGGTTTCATCGGATCGGCCGTTGTACGCCATCTGATCCGGAACACCGAACATTCGGTTCTGAACGTTGACTGCATGACTTATGCAGCATCGGAAGACACGGTCAACGAAGTCGCAGACGACCCCCGGTATTCCCATGCCCGCGCGAACATCGTGAACGGCGTGGAAATGCAGCGCCTGTTCGAGGAATACCGCCCGGACGCCGTCATGCATCTCGCAGCGGAAAGCCATGTGGACCGCTCGATCGACGGCCCCGGAGTCTTCATCCAGACAAACATCGTCGGCACGTATTCCCTGCTCGAAGCTGCCCGGAAATACTGGAACTCGCTGGGAGACGCCGAAAAGAAGGCCTTCCGCTTCCATCACATTTCCACGGACGAGGTCTTCGGTCATCTGGAGCCGAATGACCCGCCGTTCACGGAAACCACCCCCTACGATCCGCGCAGCCCGTATTCGGCCTCCAAGGCGTCGTCCGACCATCTGGTCCGCGCCTGGTTCCACACCTACGGCCTGCCGACCTCAGTCACCAACACCACCAACAATTACGGCATCTGGCACTTCCTCGAGAAGCTGATCCCGCTTGTGACCATCAACGCCATCGAAGGCCGCGAACTTCCGGTTTACGGCAAGGGCGAGAACGTCCGCGACTGGCTGTTCGTCGAAGATCATGCCGAGGCACTGGTCAAAGCTGTCGAAATCGGCAAGCCGGGCGAAACCTACGCCATCGGCGCCCGCCAGCCGCGCACCAATCTTGAAGTCGTCAAGAAGATCTGCGCCGTCCTCGACGAACTTCAGCCCGACCCTGCCGGCCCGCGCGAGCGCCTGATCCGCTTTGTGACCGACCGCCCCGGCCATGATTTCCGCTATGAGATCGACCCGTCCCACGCCGAGAAGGAACTCGACTGGAAAGCGAAGCACGATTTCGAAAGCGGCATCCGCAAGACCGTTCAGTGGTATCTCGACAACCGCGCCTGGTGGGAAGGAATCCGCTCCAAGCGCTACACCGGCCAGAGACTGGGAGCAAACACGTGAGCACCATCGAGACAAAGCCCATGAAGGGCATCATCCTCGCCGGCGGTTCGGGCACACGCCTGTATCCGATGACGATGGCAGCCTCCAAGCAGCTCCTGCCGGTCTATGACAAGCCGATGATCTACTATCCCCTTTCCACGCTGATGCTGGCGGGAATCCGGGACATCATGATCATCACAACCCCGCATGACATGCCACAGTTCCAGCGCCTGCTGGGCGATGGCTCCCAGTTCGGCGTCACCTTTGAATACCGCGTCCAGCCGTCGCCGGACGGCCTGGCGCAGGCGTTCCTGATCGCCGAAGACTGGATCCAGGGTGCTCCCTGTGCCCTGGCGCTGGGCGACAACCTGATCTTCTCCGAACATCTGGGCGTTCTTCTGCGTGCCGCGTCGAACCGTCCGCAGGGTGCCACGGTCTTCGCCTATCAGGTCCGCGATCCCGAGCGTTACGGCGTGGTCTCCTTTGACGAGAGCGGCCGGGCCCTGAAGGTCGAGGAAAAGCCGACCCATCCGGAATCCCACTGGGCCATCACGGGCCTGTATTTCTACGACAACCGCGTCGTGGACTTCGCCAAGAAGGTGAAGCCCAGCGCCCGCGGCGAGCTGGAAATCACCGACCTCAACCGCATGTATCTCGAAGAAGGCACTCTTCAGGTGGACCGTCTGGGCCGCGGCTGTGCCTGGCTCGATGCCGGCATGCCCGACAGCCTGATGCAGGCCGGAACCTTCGTACAGACCATCCAGTCCCGTCAGGGCATGCTGGTTGGCTCCCCCGCCGAAGTCGCATTCCGCAACAAATTCATCACCGCCGACCAGCTCCGCGAACACGCAAAGGAAATGGGCAAGACCGAACTCGGTCGCCTGCTGCGGGAACTGGCCGACAGCTGATTTCTTCATACGGTTCCGGTTTCCTGCATCTTTTTGCAGCCGGAGCCGTTTTTTCGTGACCAATTTTCACGACCCCATCTTCAAAACAGGGATTTTCAGAGCATGAAAGTCGAACGTCTTTCCATTCCAGAGGTCATTCTCGTCACGCCTCCCCGTTTTGGTGACAATCGCGGCTTCTTCTCCGAAACCTACAATGTGGAGCGCATGGGCGAAGCCGGTATCGACCTGCCTTTCGTTCAGGACAACCAGAGCCTGTCGCGGCAGAAAGGCGTCGTTCGCGGCCTGCACTGCCAGCTTGCGCCTTACGAGCAGGGCAAGCTCGTACGCGTCACGCGGGGCGCCATCTGGGACGTGGCCGTCGACGCCCGCACGGGCTCGCCGACCTATGGCAAATGGTGCGCCGCCGAACTCTCCGCCGAAAACTGGTCCCAGCTCTGGATTCCGCCCGGCTTCCTGCACGGTTTTGTCACGCTCGAAGAGAACACCGAAGTGCAGTACAAATGCACCTCGCTCTACAGCAAGGTCTCCGAACGCGCCGTCATCTGGAACTGCCCGGAACTGAAGATCGACTGGCCCGTTTCCGAAGCTGACGCCATCCTGTCCGACAAGGACAAGGTCGCACCGCATTTTGCAGAAGCCAAGGGCTGGTTCTCGTACGAAAAGTGAGCATGACGATGTCCAGCACAGGTCCCATTCTCGTCACGGGCGGCAACGGCCAGCTTGCGACGTCCCTTCAGAATCTCGGCAATGAGCGCATCATCCGCGTCGGCCGTCCGGAATTCGATTTCGACCGCCCGGAAACCATTGCCGCCACGGTCGAAAAGTACAAGCCGTCAGTCGTCATGAACGCAGCCGCCTGGACGGCCGTCGATCTGGCCGAAACCGAGAAGGATGGCGCCGAACGCGCCAATAATTCCGGCCCGGCAGCGCTGGCCGCAGCCTGCGCCGAGGCGGACATCCCGTTCATCCACGTCTCGACGGACTATGTCTTCTCCGGTGACAAGGGCTCGCCCTATACCGAAGAGGACGCCACCTCTCCCGAGACGGTCTATGGCAGCACCAAGGCCGAAGGCGAGCAGGCCGTCCTGACCGCCAACATCAAGAGCATCATCCTGCGCACGTCCTGGGTCTATTCGGCCCACGGCAAGAACTTCGTGCGCACCATGATCAATGCGGGCGCCAAAAACCCCGTGCTCAAGGTCGTCGGCGACCAGAAAGGCAACCCGACCAGTTCGGACGATCTGGCCGAAGCTATTCTTGCCATCATCGCCCTGATCGAGCGCGATGGCTGGAAGCCAGAATATCGCGGCATTTTCCACGCCAGCGGAACGGGTGAGACCACATGGCACGGCTTGGCCGTCGCCGCGCTGGAAGAAGCCGCAAAGCATGGCCAGACCATGCCGCAGGTCAACGCCATCAGAACCGAGGACTGGCCTACCCCGGCCAAACGCCCGCAGGACTCCCGGATGGACAATTCAAAGCTGCATCGCGTTTTCGGCGTAAAAATGCCAGACTGGCGCCACAGCGTGACGCGTATCGTCCACAAGCTGTTTTCTGAAGCCTGACCGCCTGTTGCCCTCTCCCGGCGGGAGGGCAACCGACCATCACATTCTCTGCCGTTGCGTCCGAATGATTCCCTTTTCCTTTCTTTCGGCCTCATGCCCAGGTGCCGAAACATGACACAGAAAAGGGCCGAATCTTCCCGTCAGGTCGCCATTCTCCTGTCGCTCTACAATGGCGAAACCTATCTGGACGCCCAGCTTGCCAGCATCCTGGCCCAGACCCATCCTGACTGGACGCTCTACTGGCGCGATGACGCCTCGACCGATCTTTCACGCGACCGGATGCGCGCCTTTGCCGAAGGCCCCGGAAAGGGCCGCTGCGTCGAAATCACGACCCGCCACGGCCGCCTGGGCGTCGCAGGTTCCTACGCGCATCTGCTCGACGCCATCCCCGACACGACCTATGTCGCCTTCGCCGATCAGGACGACATCTGGGAACCGCAGAAGGTGGAATGGGCCCTCGATGCCGTCAGCCGTCGCCCGGCCGAAAAGCCGACCCTGTATTGCGCCCGGCAGTATCTGACAGACGCGGATCTCGTCATTTTCCAGGAATCCGCCCCCCTGCGCCGCAGACCCGATTTTCCGGCTTCCCTGACGCAGAACATCGCCACCGGCCACACCATCCTGCTGAACGCCGCAACCCACAGCCTGATGCGGAACACGCCGCCCCCGCCTTCGGTCCTGCATGACTGGTGGGCCTATCTCCTGACAGCCGCGGCCGGCGGAGAGGTCATCTTCGACAACCGCTGCGTCAGCTACTACCGGCAGCACGCCCACAACACCGTTGGTGCAACCGGTTCCTTCATCAGACGCGCCTGGGCCGCCTGCCGCCGCGGCCCGAAGGTCTTCATGACGATCTTCCACTCCAACGTGACGCATCTGCTGAACCGTCCGGAAAACCTGTCCGCTCCGGCCCGGCGCCTGCTGACGGACATCGCAGCCGCCCGCACATTCCGCGCCCGACTGCACACGCTTTTCAGATATCCGTCCCTCCGGCGACAGCGGTTCTCCGAAACCACCGTCTTCCGGATCTGGTATCTGCTCTCACGCTAGATCCAGATAACGCCGCATGGCCTCCATGAACGGGCCGTCCTGCTCCAGACTGAACGGCCGCGCTGCGTCGTAGTCATAGACCGTCCCCGCCGGGCGCGTGGCTTTTTCAGGATCTTCGGAGGCATAGCGCGGAACGATATGGGTGTGCAGGGACGGCGCCAGATTGCACCAGGTCTCGTAATTGATCCGCACCGCATCGGTGACGGCCAGCAGCGCATCCCCGACCGCCGCCATATCCGCGAGATACTGCGTGCGAGCCTCGCCCTGAAGATCATTGATCGTCGGCACGACCGGATCGGCCAGAAGCTGGCAATAGCCCGGCAGAGGCTGCGTCTGACCAATCACCAGCCAGCCCGATTTCATACGCCCGATAACAGAAGGGTTGCTGCCACACCGTGCGGCAGCAACCCTTTGTGCGATAACATCCGTCATGGTCAGTTCCCCTTCTGCATGAAGGGGAAAGCGTATCATGCAGCGGCTTCGGCGTCCCCGTCATCGCTCTGCACGATCCGGGTATTTCCCGGCGTCGGACGGAAGCGCTTTTCAATCAGCGCCTCTTCGATGTCCTCAAGCGACGCACCAGCCGTTTCCGGCACGAAGAAGAACACGAAGACCACGGATGCCAGGTTCACGAACGCATAGAACCACATCGTCCAGCTCAGCCCGATGGCTTCAGCCATGCTCAGCGCCGTGCTGGTCACCAGCAGATCGGCCCCCCACAGCGTCGCGGCATGCAGCGATGTCGCCTGTCCACGCATCGACAGCGGGAACATCTCGGCCCCCAGCAGCCAGCCGCAGACCTGGATTCCGCCGGAATTGAACATCATGAACAGCAGCAGAAACACGACAATCATGTAGGCGCCCACGCTGCCCGGAGCCGGATGGCTCAGGAACATCACGCCAAGCCCGACCAGCGACAGAGCCGCACCCGGTCCCATGATGAGCATCAGGCGACGACGACCGATCCGGTCCACGAACATGCAGCCCAGGAACGTCATGATGCAGTAGATCACCGCCACACCCAGCGACGCCAGAAGCGCGGACGACGTGCCAAAGCCTGCATCGTTCAGGAAGGTCGGCGTATAGTAGATCATCATTTCCAGACCGCCGCACTGCGTGAAGAACGCAACGCCAAGGGCGGCCACGAGCGCCGGGCGAACCCAGGGCTGGAACAGACCGCGCCAGCCACGGTTTTTAGGATCGATCCCTTCCGCATTCTCGCGGATGGTCTGCACCTCGCGGCGGATGGCCCGCTTGGTCGTGCGGATCCGGCCGAGCTGGATGATGGCACTCTTCATGCCCTCGTTCTCAGCAGCCCAGCGCGGGCTCTTGGGCATGAAGAACATCGAGACGAACACGATGGCCGCCGGAATGGCCGCAACACCGACCATCGGCCGCCAGCCCCAGTTCACACGCTCCGTAAAGCCGATGATGTTGGCGATCAGAATGCCCAGACCGATGGCCACGTTGAACATCGTGACCAGCGTGCCACGACGCTCCTGCGGCGCCAGCTCGGAAATATACATCGGCACGACCTGCGTCGAACCCCCAACTGCCAGCCCCAACACGAAGCGCGAAGCGATCAGGCTCCACACATCCGGCGCCAGCGAACAGGCCGTCGCCCCAGCCACGAACAGACCACTCACCATGCAGGTGGTGTTCCGCCGTCCGTATTTTTCCGACAGACCGCCAGCAACAAAAGCACCGAAAATCGCCCCCAGCAGAATGGCGGACGCGACACTTTCCTTCATGGTGGCACCCAGGCGGAAATCATCGCCGATCAGCGGCAGCGTGCCGGAGATGATGCCCGTGTCATAGCCATAGAGACCACCGCAGATCGCGGCGACCACAGCGGCCAGAATCAGCATCAGCTTGGCGTTTGGAGAAACTTCGATGGACGCGGGATCGATGTGATCCCGTCCGGTTCGGACTGTTTTCGTATCGTTTTCCATAGTGAGATAACATATCACAAAACGAATGGTTTTTCAGGCCCGGCAGAAAACCGCCACAAATTGGTCCGAAAACACGATCAGGATTGACTATGACACCCGAAGACCGTCAGGATACGCCTTATGCAGACACCTGACACAACCAATGATGTTCCGGTTATCGGCACGAAAGCGCTGATCATCATGCATGTGATGCTGGTCGCATTCATCATGCTGATCCATTTCAGGCTGTCCGGCCTTACAGACTTCTGAACCGCCGCCACAGATCGGCCAGCGCGTAGGACAGGGCGGCTCCAAGCCCGATCCAGAACGGCACGGGCGCGTCCGTCACCCAGGACAGCATCAGCCCGCCCCATGACAGCCCCAGCGCCAGCCCGACCGAAAGCGCAATCCCGGCCAGCGGCCCCAGCCCGAGCTTTAGCGCCGTCGCAGCCGGCCCGATCATCAGACTGAACGCCAGAAGCGCCCCGGCCACTTCCGCACAGGCCGCACAGGCCAGCGCCGCCACGGCCATGAACACGACCGAGACCAGCCGCGCCGGCACACCCCGCGCCCGCGCCACTTCCGGCGCCAGACTGGCAAACAGCAGCCGCCGCCCCAGAAACGCCAGCAGCCCCAGACACAGCACGGCCACGCCGCACAGCGCCTCCAGCGTCCGCATGTCGATCCCGAGCACATCGCCGAACAGAAGCGTCGTCGCGAGGCTGGAACCCCGGTTGCTCATATGCAGGAACCAAGCCCCAAGCCCCAGACTGGCCGCCAGAACAAGCCCGATCGTGCTGTCGCGCTGGGCCGGAACACCGCGCTCCCCTTCGCGCTCGGCCCCGATGGCAAACCCGGCCATCAGACTGAACACCACCATCCCCGACAGCGGCGGAAAGCCGAGCCACACCGCCCCGGCCGCCCCGCTGAACCCGATATGGGACAGCGCATGGGCGGCAAACGCCTGACGCCGCAGCATCAGGAACCAGCCAACCGTCCCCGCCAGAACCGACACGACCGCCGCGCCCACAAAGGCATGGCGCATGAAATCAAACTCGAACATGCAGCTCCCCGTCCGCAAGCTGCACAACGCGCGTCACGGCCCCGGCCAGCGCTTCCGTCTCATGCGACGTCAGGACAATCCCGATCCCCAGACGCTCCGTCAGATCCATCAGCAGCCGCACCGTCTGCTCCTGCCCCGCCTGATCGAGCGCCGCCAGAGGCTCATCCAGCAGCAGCAGATCCGGCTTTCCCGCCAGAGCCTGCGCCAGACCCACCCGCTGCCGCTCCCCTCCGGACAACAGCCCGAGCGGACGATGCGCAAACGCCGAAGCCCCCGTCAGCGCCAGAAGCCGGTCCGCTTCCTCACGCCGTGGCCGCAGACGCAGCGGCAGCCCCCAGCGCAACCCGTCCACCGCCGCCCGCACATGACTGACTGCCGGAAGCAGCAGCGCCGCATCCGTCACACTCTGCGGCATGTAACCGATATGCTGCCGCGCCTGCGCCGGTGGCAGACCATGGGTGAGGATCTCACCGCCCTGAAGCGGAATCAGCCCCAGCATCGCCCGCAGCAGCGTGGACTTCCCGGCCCCGTTGCGCCCGGACAGAAGCGTCATCCCCGAAAGCGGCACCGTCAGCGAGGCATCGCGCAACACGCAGGTCGATCCCGCGGTGAGCGTCACATCCCGCAGGACCAGCCCGCGTTCCGGCTGACAGCAGACTCTTTTAGCGTCCACCATCACCCATCGCCTGATCCACCGTCTGAAGAATGCCATGAACCCAGCCCTGCCAGGACTGACCCGGCGGCAGCGTCTCGCCAATCGCCACGACCGGCAGCCCCACCGCCTGCGCCCGATCCACCAGCCGGTCGATCTGCGGGGAATGAATGGCCGGATTGGTAATCAGCATCCGCACCTTGCGCCCGTCAACCAGCGTATCAACCTGCGCCACATCCCGGGGCGACGGCTCCGCATGGTTCATGATCGCCAGCGCAAAACTCTCATCCACGACATCCAGCCCCGCATCCCGGAGCAGCGTCTCCCCAACCGGCTCGACGGCCGCCACAGGCACGGACTCATGACGCGCCTTCATCGCGGCCAGACGGGCTTTCACACCGTCGAGTTCCTTCAGGAACGCCCCCAGCCGCGCGTCCACATCCGATGCCGAAATCCCCGGCTGATGCGCCAGCATGTCCGCAAAAACATGCGCGACTTTTCCTACCGCTTCAGGATCAAGAAAAAGATGCGGATTATCGCCGGGCTGCCATCCGGCAATCCCCGCCACCACGATCTTTCCGGGCACGGACGCCGCAAACGGCAGCGCCCAGTCATCATAGGTCGCGCCGTTCACCACCGCGATCGTCGCCCCCGCCATGGCCCGCGCCATGGAAGGCGACGGCGTCAGGTCATGCGGATCAATCCCCGGTGTCGCGAGAAGGGCATGGGTCTGAACATCTGCCCCACCGATCTGCGCCGCCACATCGCACCACGCCGCTTCCGCACACACGACGGATACCGGAGTTCGGGAAGGCCCGGCCTGAGCAGCGGCCAAACCGCTCCCAAGGCTGCCCAGTATCAGGCCAGCCAGCAGAAAAGCCAGGAAACAGCGCATCATTTTCCTCGGGAAAGCGTCATGGGTGTAGCGTTATAAAGTAACACATCCCGCCTGACCACCTCACCAGAGCCCCTCACCCCTGACGCAGATAGAGCGCCGCCGCCGCGGCCACCACCTTACGCTGATAATCCAGATTGAGCGGCAGCGTCCGGGAATGATAATCCCCGATGGCCTTCATCAGATTGCCATGCTCGTCATCCAGCGCCCTGCGCAGGATCATGGCCGCCGCCGCGATGTTGAAACACGGATCAAGCGCCAGTCGCGCCGCAACCTGCGGCACCGGCTGATGAATCATGGACGCAATGGGCAAAATCCAGCGCGAATTGATCTGCATGAGCCCGATATCAACCGACCCGTCCGTATTCGTGCTGACATGCCCCATCGTTCCGCCCTCGACCCGCTGGATCGCAGGCAGGATGCGCGGCGGCAGCCGGTAATGCAGGGCCGAAGCCAGCATGCAGGCCAGCAGACTAGCAGCCATGGTTGCGGACGAAACGCTGTTGAATCATGGTCCTGACCCTAGCATCGGACGCCCGCGCCTGCCATCCTGAACACCTCACGATGACCGCACAGGACAGGAGGACAAGCGTGCAGGACACATCCGCGACCCTGACACTGGACGCGCTCGGCATTTCCTATGAACGCCATGTCTATGACTACGATCCCTCGGCGGGAAAACTCGGCGTGGCCGCCGCAGCAGCACTCGGCCTGTCGCCGGACCACGTCCTCAAGACACTGATGGTCCAGATCGACGGACGACCCGCCTGCGTCGTGCTGCCCGCGGACCGCGAACTGGATTTCGCCCGCGTGGCGCAGGCTTTCGGAGGCCGCAAAGCCAAGATGCTGTCGCGCCCCGACGCCGAACAGCGCACCGGCTACCGCATCGGCGGTGTCAGCCCCTTCGGCCAGCGCAGCACCGTCCCCACCGCCTTCGAGCAATGCGGCATGGACGGCCCACCCGTCGTCATCAACGGCGGAAACCAGGGCCTGCTGATCGCACTTTCCCCAGAAGACGCCCTGACCGCGACGAACGGCATCACGGCCGATCTGGTCAAACCGCTTTAAGCGGCGCCATACCCGTCCGGATGGTCCACACGCCAGCGCAGGGCCGTCTCGACGATATCATCGAGACGGCTGAAACGCGGGTCCCACCCCGTTTCCCGACGGATCTCGGTAGAATCCGCCACCAGAACGGCCGGATCGCCTCCACGTCGTGGCGCCCATTCCCAGGGCACCTTCCGGCCACTGACACGCTCGACACTCTGGACAACTTCCAGATTGGTAAAACCCAGCCCATTGCCCAGATTATAGGTCACAGACCGCTGATCGAGCTGGCTCATGACCCGGATATGCGCATCGGCAAGATCGGCCACATGGATATAATCGCGCACACAGGTGCCATCACGCGTCGGATAATCGTTTCCGAACAGCTTCAGCCCGGGACGACGCCCAAGAGCAGCATCAATCGTCAGCGGAATCAGATGCGTCTCCGGCCGGTGATCCTCCCCAAGACGTCCCTGCGCATCCGCACCCGCCGCGTTGAAATACCGCAGACACGCACTCTTCATGCCGCAGATCCGGTCCGCCCACACAAGGGCCCGCTCGATCAGATACTTGCTCTCGCCATAAGGCGATCCCGGATCAATCGGAGCTTCAGCCGAAATAAGCGGCATCTGCTCTTCGCCACCAAACAGCGCCGCTGTCGATGGAAAGACAAAACGCGTCACGCCATGCCGCGTGCAGGCCTCGATCAGGTTCAGGGACGTGATGTAATTATGTCTCAGATACAGGAAAGGCTGCCGCATGCTCTCGCCAACGATCGAGAGAGCCGCAAAATGCAGCACCGCATCCCACCGCCCTGACGACACCGCGCGGTCCGTCGCTTCCACATCCGCCAGATCAACATGCAGGAATTCCGCACCCTGCGGCACGGCAGCACGATGACCCGTGCTCAGATTGTCCAGAACGACAACGTCATGCCCGGCATCCACCAGAGCCTGCGCCAGATGACTGCCGACAAACCCGGCGCCACCCGTCACGAGATACTTCACTGATCCAGCTGTCCTTTTCCCGGAAATATTCCAGCCTGCCCCGTCAGAACCACGACAGACCGGAACATCCCATTCAGATCAAAGAAGATTCTTCGCGCGGCTGAGAACCATGTTGCACATTTTCTGCTTCATCTGCCCCTTCAGGCTCGACAGCGAGAACGCGTTGCTGCCCCCCGTCAGAAGCTGCCCCTGCTGACCGGCCGTATAGTCGCTGGACGACGTCACGCCCTGCTTGCCGGTCAGGCTGCTCAGGGCCGAGGTCGCGCCGCTGCCGCTCAGATAATTGTTCTGCACACAGTAACTCAGAACACCGGCGACATTGCCCGTGCTGGCGGAAGAAATGTTCGGAAGCATGCTGCTCATCATGCCGGTGCCACCCGTCATGCCACTCATGCCCGACATGCCGCTCATGGCATTGCCCGCGCTGCCAACGCCCGGGATGGACTGGGCATGAGCCGAAGACACGACAAGGCCAGCTGCCGCAAGAACCGCGAAAATACCGTTTGAGTAACGCACCGTATTTCTCCTTCAGAGAACGTTCAGGGCAGCACCTGCCAGAAGTCGGAAACCGTCGCTGCCAGAATCATACCGACCCGGGGTCACGCTAACATAGCTGGACAGCAGGTCCACCCTTGCCGCTTCAGCAGAACTCCCGCGCCGCGCCATAGATATGATAAAGTGAACTGGCTGGCACGTCCGAAACGCTCGCCTTTCCGGATGCATCAAACCGGTCGATCCACACAGCACGCGTGCTGTCGGGGATGAACGTCCCGAAGAAATGCTCCGTCAGGCCCCGCAGGATCTCCGGCCTCTCGTTTCGGCAGACCAGCAGGCGGCACAGCTCGGTCTGCGGCCAGATCCGCGTCGCGTTTTCCAGGGAGCGTCCATCATCCGCAATGGCATCCCGCACTGCGGGTCCCTGCACCCCCGACATCACTCCATGACGCATCCCGAACGCGAACAGCCCATCCGCAGCCTGCCGGATCGCCCCGGCGTCCTGCGCCCCAGGATTCAGACGCAGATAATCCCCCAGCAGCCAGGACCATTCGAACAGATGCCCCGGCTCCGCCCGGTTTTCCCCCGCAGCCGCCACAGGCCGCCAGTCCGGCCCGAACTCCTCGGGCAACACTCCGGACCCCGGCTGGATCAGCCGCTCCAGCGCCAGACGCACCAGAGCCGTCGCCTCATCCAGATAAAAGCTGTCTCCCGATACCTCGAACAGCACCAGAAACGCCTCAAGCAGATGCATGTGCGGGTTCTGATGCCGCACAGCTCCCGTAACCCCCGGTGCCGTCAGCGACACTTCATCCAGAAACCCGCCATGCTCCGCCGCGAAGATCTGGTGAAGCTCCACAACCGTCTGCCGCGCCACCGCGAGGAAATCCGGGTTGCCGCTCAACCGGTAAGCCCAGCCATAAGCAAAGAGAATGAAGGCATGCGCATAAAGATCGCGCTGCGTCCCGACCGGCGACCCGTCAGGCGCCACGGAAAAGATCCATCCCGCCTGCCCGTCCCGGTGCCGGTAAAGCCGCTCGACTTCTTCCAGACATGCCAGCGCCTGCGCCGAAGCGTCATGCAGCCCGTCCAGCGCAGCCCGACAGAATGTCGAGATCTGCCGCGCCTGCACCATCAGGCGCGAGGCGGGCAGAACCAGCGGTTCTCCGGAAAATGTCAGTCGCTCATGATAAAGGCGCCGCCCGCGATCAAACCCGACGCCGCTCCATGCCGGCAGCACCGTACGCGTGAGCCAGTCGCTCCACAGCGCCCGCTGGTCAGCATCCATGAAGGTGGGCAAGGGGGCGTGTCGCGTTCCGGTCAGCATCCGACTGCCGTATGAGAGCTGAACGCCCGCGTCAACAGATCGCGAGCTGCTACGGCGGAGCTGAAACAGAAAATCCAGATTTTCAGGAAAAAGGGAAACTGGTGGAGCCAATCGGGATCGAACCGACGACCTCCTGAATGCCATTCAGGCGCTCTCCCAACTGAGCTATGGCCCCACATGTTTCAAGCGGCCCCTTTGGGACGGGGCCGGATGAGGGCGGTATATCGTCATGATTTCGCCCTGACAAGCCTGAAAAACAGATTTTTTAGGCCGCAAGGACCTTCAGTTCCCGCAGTTCCTCCAGGAGTGGCAACAGCGGCAGACCCATCACGGCATCCTGAGCGCCCTCGACAGCCGAAAAAAGCTGTATCCCCGGGCCTTCAAGCCGATACGCCCCCACACAGGACAGGATCGCCGGCCCTTCCCGCTCCAGATAGGCCTTCAGAAAGTCGTCAGAGAAATCCCGCATCGTCAGCCGCGGCGACGCCAGATGCTCCCAGACCTTCTCGCCCCCCTTATAGAGAACGACAGCCGTGCGCAGGACATGCGTCCGCCCCCGCAACCGGCGCAGATGCTCCGCCGCCTCGGCCACAGACCCCGGCTTGGCAAACGCCACCCCGTCCAGATCAAGGATCTGGTCTGCCGCGACCGTCAGTTCATCAAAGCCCACATCCCGCGTCGCAAGATTGGCTTTCGCATCTGCCAGCGCGATGGCCGTTTGGGAAAACGTATGCCCCTGCTCTTCGCAGGATCGCCGCAGCGCCTCCTCGTCGAGATCGACCGGTCTGGCCTGCACGGCGAGACCCGCATTTTCGAGCAGCATGCGCCGGGCTGAAGAGCCGCTGGCAAGAATGAGGGAAGTACTGAAAGACATCATGAAGTACGACTCCGTACTATCGACTGTTGGAACAGGGACGAGTACTGCGGATCACCCGGTGAAGAGATTGCGTCAGTACTGGGGTACATGGGGATAGTACCTGCCCTTGCGAAAGGAGTACCGAGTACCGTGGATTGTACGGTACACCAGCCGGAACTGGGGGTTGTACACAGGCTCTCTGTGGGCAATTCGGGATTGAATCAACGACTCCCTTGCAAAGTGCGGCTTCCGGAGTTGTACACAGTGTGAGTAAGACGGGGTACATTTTCAGAAAGCCGGGTACCCCGGTATCCACAGGGATCATCTTAACCTCCAGCATTTCTTTCTTTTTTCTTTTATGATTAGTGGGCGGCATGATTTCGGAAAACGCACCTTCCTCACCCTCGTCGAAACCGCTTCTGCGGGCCCTCCGTGGTGAAGCCATCTGGCCGCCTCCGGTCTGGCTCATGCGTCAGGCAGGCCGATATCTCCCCGAATTCCGCGCCATGCGGGACAGGGCCGACTTCCTGACCCGGTGCATGACCCCGGACATGGCCACCGAGCTGACGATCCAGCCGATCCGCCGCTACGGCATGGACGGCGCCATCCTGTTTTCCGACATCCTGATCTTGCCCTGGGCCATGGGTCAGTCCCTTGAATTCATTGACGGACGCGGCCCCGTGCTCGGTGCCATCCGCTCCGAAGCCGACCTCGCCAGACTGGACCCGAAGCGCGTACAGGACGCCGTCGCACCCGTGCGGGAGACCTTGTCCCGCCTCACAAAAGAGCTTCCGGACGTCACCACGCTTCTGGGCTTCGCAGGCAGTCCGTTCACGGTGTCCTGCTACATGGTTGAGGGCGGCGGATCGCGGGATTTCGCCGAAACCCGCCGCATGATGCAGACCAACCCGGCCCTGTTCGATCGCCTGATCGATACCCTGACCTCGAGTACCGCCGAAATGCTCTGCGGCCAGATCGAAGCCGGTGCGGAAGCCGTGATGCTGTTCGATTCCTGGGCCGGAATCCTGCCGCCTTCCGCTTTCCGCCGCTACGTGATCGAGCCGACGCGCCAGATCGTCGAGTACATCCGCGCCCGGCATCCCAAAACCCCGATCATCGGTTTCCCGCGTCTCGGCGGCATCATGGTCCGCGAATATGCGCAGAAAACCGGCGTCAACACGCTCGCTCTCGACACCGTCGCCGACCCGGTCCAGATCTCCGAGCTGGTCTCCGAAGTCCGCCCCGGCCTGACGCTTCAGGGCAACATGGATCCGATGATCCTGTTCTCCGGCGGCGAGACAATGATCCGCGAAGCCCAAGCCATCCGGGACGCGATGCGCGGAAAACCGCATGTTTTCAACCTCGGACACGGCGTCATGCAGCATACGCCACCTGAAAACGTGGCGGCCCTCGTCGAGGCGGTACGCTCGGTATGACAACCGCCCTGGACCCGGCAGGCCAGCTGAAACTGGTCATTTTCGACTGCGATGGCGTTCTCGTGGACAGCGAAGGCCCGTCCTGCCGGGCCACGGCGGAATTCGCCCGCTCCAAGGGGCTGTCCATTTCGGATGACGAGGCGCATAAGCGTTTTGCAGGCAAGGCCCTGCCGCAGATCGTGATGGAACTCGAGCAGGAACTTGGGCATTCCCTGCCAGACGAAACGGCATTCAGACTGCGCGAAAATCTCGTACAGATGATGCGAAAAAGCGCAGAACCCGTAAGCGGAGCGCTCGAAATGCTGGCAGGCGTTCGGGCTTTGGGAATGCCGGTTCGCGTTGGCTCCAATTCTTCCGTCCGGGAGATGGAAGCCAAGTTCGATCGCACCGGAATGTCGCAGTATTTCCCCGAAAACCGCATTCATTCCGCCAATGACATGGGCTGCCCCAAACCTGCTCCGGACGTCTATCTGTACGCCGCAAAGGCCGAGGGTGTCCTGCCAGAAAACTGTGTCGTCATCGAAGACAGTAATACCGGTGCGGAAGCGGCCTGGAAGGCCGGCATGGCCTGTGTGCTTCTTCGCCCCGAGGATGTGCCCCTGCCCCCGTTCTGGCCCGTCAAAGGCTCCGTCCGCATCACGCATCTGGACGAGCTGGTACCGCTGCTCCGCCGGACGCTGGAAAGCCAGAAACACGCATGACCGACTTTCTCGCGACCTATCAGAGCTGGATCCTGTCCCTGCACATCATGGCGTTCATCGCCTGGATGGCCGGGACGTTCTATCTGCCGCGCCTGTATGTCTATCACTGCCAAGTGGTACCGGGCTCTGCCGAGAGCGAGCGGTTCAAGGTCATGGAGCGCAAGCTCCTGCGCCAGATCATGACCCCGGCCATGATCGTGACCTTCCTCGCCGGCGGCGCGCTGGCCTCCATTCCCGGCCTGATCGACTGGAATGCCGGCTGGTGGTGGACAAAGCTGATCTGCGTCCTGGGGCTCGCCGGTTTCCACGGGGCCTGCGGGGCCTGGCGTCGCGCCTTCGCCGAAGACCGTAACCAGCACCCGGAAAAGTTCTACCGGATCGCCAACGAGGTCCCCACGATCCTGATGATGATCATCGTCATCATGATCATCGTCCGCCCCTGAGAAAGATCCCGAATAAAAGTTTTTGGTGAAGCTTTTTCCAAAAAGCTTCAAGGAACGTCACCTTTTTGAAAAAAGGCGACACCCAAAAACTTTTATTTGTCTCAGAGTAGGCCGTATTTCACGCCCGTCATCTGTTCGGAGACGGTCCACAGACGTGATGCCAACTCCGGATCATGCGCCAGAGCAGGCAATCCAGCAATCCCTGGCACGCCCCGGCGCTCTCCCGGACCCTGCGGCCCGTAATAGCCGCCGTCACGCGCTTCCGGACTGGCCAGCGCATAAAGCAGCGGCCAGGCGCCTTCTTCGACCGTCTGGCCCATGGCGTGAAACACCGGCCCGGCCACACGCCGCGCCAGCCCCCGCATGAACCGCGCCGCCTTGTTGGCGGACTGATCCAGACTGCCGTTATTGGCCACGATATCGCTCGCCGCCCAGCCCGGATGCGCGGCCCGCGAATGGATGGGCCAGGGCGCCTTGAGCGCCCGGCGGTTCAGCTCCAGCGCAAACAGCAGATTGCACAGCTTGCTCTGCCGGTAACGCACCATCGGATTATACGAATGCCGCGCGTTCAGATCACCGAACGGGATTTCTCCCTTCAGTGCCGCCAGAGACGCCACCGTCATGACCGTCGCACTTCCCGCCGCCAGCAGAGGCAGCAGCCGCCCCGTCAGTGCAAAATGCCCGAGATGATTGGTCCCGAACTGAAGCTCGAACCCGTCCTTCGTCGTCAGCCGCGTAGCCGGCCCCATGACCCCGGCATTGTTCGCCAGAAGATGGATCGGCTCGCCCCGGCTGCGCATGGCAGACGCAAAGGCCTCGATCCCGGCCAGTGACGCCAGATCCAGCAGCTCGAACCGTGCCTTCACGAACGGCACCCGCTCATGCAGCCGCGCCAGAGCCGCCTGCCCCTTGTCATGATTGCGCCCGCTCAGAAGGATCGCGGCGCCCTGCTTTGCCAGCCCGCAGGCAACCTCGAAGCCCAGACCCCCCGTTGATCCGGTGATGAGTGCCGTCTTCCCATCCAGACGCTCAAGGGAATCCGTGGACCATGCGGGTGTGGCGGTCTGTGTCATCGGGTCTGTCCTTCCAGTGTGGGTCAGCTCGGTTTCGTCTCTGCGTGGGCCTCGTCGCGTTTTTCATCCGCTTCGGCTTCCTTGAGGGCTTCATCCGTCAGGCGCTTCTCGTTCTTCTTGAGAAAGATGAGCCCCCCGATCAGACAGCTCACCCCCAGAATGGCCATGACCACACCCACGGGCCCCGAAATCTTCTCGATCTGCCGGCCCAGTTCATAGGTCACGAAGGCATAGCCTCCCGCCCAGCAGATGCCGCCCATCGCATTGAAGAACAGAAACGAATGCCAGGGCATCCGGTTCGCTCCGGCCAGCAGCGCCACAAACACGCGCAGCACTGCGATGAAGCGTCCGAGAAACACGACGATCCCGCCATGCTTGCGGAACAGATACCGCCCCAGCATCAGCCGCTCTTCCGTCATGCCGACCTTGTGGCCGTGCTTTTTCAGAATGCTGTAACCGAAGTGATGGCCGATCAGATACCCGATATTGTCGCCCATGATGGCGCCAAGCACGGCGGCCAGAGCGATCCAGCGGATTTCCAGATGATGGGTACTGCCCGCATAGAGCGAGGCTGCGATGATGACGCTTTCCGCCGGAAGGGGAAGGCCCATGCTCTCGAACATGACAATGACGCCCACGACGCCGTAGCCGTAATGCACCAGCATGTGGTCGAGAAAATGACTGAGGTGAAACAGTGTCCTGGTCCCGTTCAAGCTGTGGCGGAAAGGAAGGCCGCCGGTTACGATACTACGTCATCGGAGACAGGATGAAAAATGACGACATCGCCTTCCCCCACAGTTTCCCCCCGCGCTCCCGCCTCCGCCTCCGGAAATTGGCCGTCCTGGGTCACGCCCGAACTCGTGGCCGGCCGCACCCTGTCCTTCTCCGAACTGCGCACGGCTGGAAACTGGATCGTCTGGCTCGAAAGCCGCCCGGATGAACAGGGCCGCTCCGTCATCACCGCCCGCGACCCCGAAGACCAGATCCGCGACCTGATCCCGCCCGGATATTCGGTCGGCACCCGCGTCCACGAATATGGCGGCGGGGCCTGGGATGTCCGCCTGAAAGACGGCACCCCGCAGGTCGTCTTCAGCGACCGCAAACTCGGCGGACTCTGGTTCAGCGACGGCATCACCGCCACGCAATGGGCGCAGGCGGGCGAAAACCCCGAACACCGCTACGCCGACCTGACCTTCGACCCTGTCTCCAATGCCGTCTTCTGCGTGCGAGAAAGCTATGGCGAAGGCACGCCCGTCGCGACCCTCGTCCATATTCAGCCCGACGGCCGCGAAACCGTGCTGGCCGAAGGCGCGGATTTCTACGCCGCCCCCCGCCCCTCATCCGACGGACGTTTCCTCGCCTGGTTCAGCTGGAACGATCCCGCCATGCCCTGGACCGTCACAACCCTCTCCGTCGCACCCTTCGACCGCACAACCGGCACACTCGGCCCCGTCACTGACCTGACCGGCCCGGAACAATGCAGCATCATCGAACCCTGCTGGTCCCCCGATGGCACGCTCTACGCCACGTCCGACGCCTCAGGCCGCTGGACTCCTATCCGCTTTTCCCATGACACCACAGGCTGGCACTCGCACAGCCTCGATGGCGCCAACGCCGAAATCGGCCTGCCGCACTGGGTCTTCGGTCAACGCACCATGGCTCCGCTGCGCGGAAACAGACTGCTGGCCCTCGGCATCCGCCACGGCCTCAACCACGTCCTGCTGGAAGACAACGGCCGCTGGACCGAGCTTGCGCTCGGCAGCCCCGTCAACGTCCCTGAACCTCTCGAAGACGGACGCTTCGCCTGGATCGACGCCCCGTCCGACGCGCCCGCCGCCATCGCCGTCGACCGTCCCGGCGAGCCCTGTGACCGCTTCCGCACCAGCGTCACGCTCCCGCACGGTGTCACGAAAGCCGATATCGCAACCCCCACCCCACTGACCTTCCCGACCGCCAACGGCGCCGAAGCCCACGCGCTTTTCTACGCTCCCGCCAGCAGCACCAGCGCGTTGCAGGATGGCGAAAAACCACCGCTCGTCGTCATGGCCCATGGCGGCCCGACCGGCCGTGCCAACCCGTCCTTCGCTTTCAAGGTGCAGTGGTGGACGTCGCGCGGTTTTGCCGTCCTCGACGTTAATTACCGCGGCTCAACCGGCTTCGGCCGCGCCTATCGCGAAGCCTTGGACGGTCAGTGGGGCGTCGCAGACATCGAAGACTGCCTCGCTGGCGTGCAGGCCGTGCTCGACCGCGGTCTTGCCGATCCCGCCCGCTGCGTCATCCGTGGCAGCAGCGCCGGCGGCCTGACCGTTCTCAGCGCCTTGGCCCAGTCAGACCTCTTTGCGGCCGGAACCTCCCTCTACGGCGTCACCGATCTGCGCGCCCTCGCCGAAGAAACGCACAAGTTTGAAGCCCGCTATCTGGACGGCCTGATCGGCCCATACCCCGAAGACGAGGCCGTGTATCTGAAACGTTCTCCCATCACGCAGGCCGAGGGAATTACCGTTCCCGTCCTGTTCCTGCACGGCGGCGCAGACAGGGTCGTCCCCCTCTCACAGGCGGAATCCATGCGCACAAAACTCGAACATTCCGCCCTGCACGTCTATCCGGAGGAAGCCCACGGCTTCCGCGCCCGCGACACCATAGAAGACGCCCTGCAAAGAGAACTCGCCTTCTATCAAAAGGTTTTCGGTCAATAATTTTCAGACTGGTTCTTCATGACGCAGGGGCGGGCGTCCCTGCATAGCCCCGGAAAATCAGTCGTCCGAAAGCCCGAACTGGCTGGGATAAGGCATCGCATTCCGGCCGAGCTTCTTCTTTTTCCACTCTGCCAGCGCGCGATCATATTCAACATGACGCAGCGCGAACTGCAGCGCTTCCACATGCCGCTCGTTCTCGGGATCCATCAGGTTCCGGCGCCACCCCGCCGCGATCAGCCAGTATTCCCCGGCCAGCCGCCAGTCTCCGGCCGCATGATGCTCCAGCGCCAGCCGCTCAAGCCCATGATACTTGTTCTTCGGATTGGCGAGTGCCTCCGGCGTGAGGATGAAATCATCCCCTTTCCAGAGAAAATTCGATTTCATGTAGGGAAACTGCCGGGTCATGACCCCCGGATCCCCGAAATGCTCCTTGATGAGCATCGGAACCAGCCTGTCGTAAGACCTACGCCATTCGCACTGCACAGACCGTTCCCCTGAAAACAGCATTGAAGAGTGCCGCTTCTATAACGGGCGGCTTCACCAGAGTCGATTTCGCCGACTGGACCAGAACACATCAAAAGCAGGATCTGGTGTGGGTTAATCACATTATAAGTGTTATATATAAATAATTATGTGTTATAATGAAATATATCACCAGTTATAAAAGAAAATACTCGCCATTCCGGAAACGGGTTTGAATTTCCATAATACTTCTTCTAAGAAGCCTCACCGCAATTACTGGTGCCCTGTCTCAGGACTGCACGCTTTCTCTTTTATCCTTCAGAATCCCAGAGTCTCATGGACACCAAAACCCTCTTCTCCGGAATGGCCCTGGCCTTCGGAGCATACTCCGCGTTCGCCATCAGCGATGCCTTTTCCAAACTGCTGGACGGGAGTCTCGACCCCTTCGAGGTTGCGTTTTTTGGCGGGGTGTTCGGGTTTCTCATCCTTCCCTTCATTCGCAAACCGACTGAATCCTATCTCGACATCGTGCGTCCGAAGCTTCGTGGCATGTGGCTCCTGCGGGCCGTCTGCGTCTTCGTGGCCACGGCTGCCAGCGTCAAAGCATTCATGCTGCTCTCGATGCCCGAGGCGTTGTCGATCATCTTCCTGATGCCGTTGTTTGTCACGATCCTGTCCGTCGTGCTGCTCAAGGAGAAAGTGACATTCTGGGCCTGGCTCGCCGTCGCCCTGGGTTTTGCGGGCGTCCTGATCGTCCTGCGCCCCGGTGTGCGCCCTCTTAATCTGGGCCATCTGTGCGCCCTCATGGCAGCCTGCGCCAATGCGGGCAGCGTGATCGCCTACCGCATCGCCAGCAAAGAAACCGTCCGGCTGTCGCTTTTCGGATCGAGCCTGATGGGCGCCCTGGTTGGAAACGGCCTTCTGATGATCGCCCACGCCACATGGCCATCCAGCACAAAGATCTGGTTCTACCTGTTCGGATACGGCTTCCTGGCCGCGCTCGGACAGCTCTGCATGATGCTCGCCACCGCCAGGGCCCCGGCCAACCGCGTCGCCCTGCCGCAATACAGCCAGATGGCCTGGGGCGTTGCGCTGAGCTATTTCCTCTTCAAACAGCCGCTCGACGGCTGGACCTTTGTCGGCATCGCGGTCCTGACAGCATCAGGCATGCTGAACTGGATCCGTCAGCGCATCCGCTACGAGAAAATGGCAATGAAAGAGCGTCTCGAACGTCTCAAGGCGCGCAAAATCGCCAAGGGCAACCACAAAGCCGCAAAGAAAACGCCTCTCTCCGCACAATAAAGGCAGGTCCCGTCGCTGCGGATCCGGGCCAGAACACTGGTCTCAAAGACGCAGCGGCAACCCCGACGCCCCGCTTACGGTTGCATAATCCCCGGCTCCAGCTTCCGGATCACCCGGAACGCCGTCACCACCGCCAGACTGCCAAACAGCACCACGCCCAGCGACTGCCCGACCAGAATTCCGACCGGCCCGTAAGCCGACCCAAACCACACGAACGGAATGGTCCCCAGCGTCGCCCGGCCCCAGTTAAAGCCCGTGGAATAGAACGGGTGCCCCAGATTGTTGAACGCCGTATTGGCCACGAACAGCAGTCCGACGAACATGTAGCTCAGCACCAGCCAGCAGCAGAACAGCCGCACGATGTCCACGCCCACACCCTGAAGCTCGAAAAGCTGGATGATGTAACTGTGCGTCGCCGCCAGGATCAGCCAGGTCACGCCCACACACAGCGCCGTCAGCTTGAGTGCCGCCAGCAGCGCCTCCTGCACGCGATGGATCTGCCGCGCGCCGAGGTTCTGCGCCATGATCGGTCCCACTGATCCCGTCAGCGCGAACACCAGCGAAAACGCCACCGGCACGATCCGGTCAATCGTCGCCTGCCCGGACACGGCATTGAGCCCGAACCGCGCCATAGCATGCGTCACGAACAGTGCCCCCGTCGGCGTCGCCAGATTGGTCGCAATCGCCGGCACTGCAATCCCGCCAATCAATCGTGTGGATGGCCCGAACGCCGACCGTTCCGGCCATTCCAGCATGGCGTGACCGCGAAGATTCAGAAATCCGCTCGCCGTAATGGCCAGCCGCGCCAGAACCGTGCTGATGGCCGCGCCCTCAAGCCCCAGATGCAGCCCGAAAATCATGACCGGATCCAGACAGGCTGAAACGACGGCACCGGTCAGCGTCACCCGCATCGAGCGCTTGGCATCCCCGACCGCCCGCAGTAGCGATGACAGCGCCATCCCCATACAGACCAGCGGCAACGCCGGCGAGACGATATGCAGGAACGTCGCCGCATGCTGCTGCGCCTCGCCATGCGCGCCGAGCAACCCGAGCAGAGGCATCGCGAACGTTGCTGTCAGCAGCCCCAACACCGCGGTAATCGCCACCATGACCACCAGAAATGCCGAGGCCATCCGCCGTGCTTCGGCATGCTGCCGCGCCCCGATCAGACGTCCCGTGCAGGCCCCGAGCCCGATCGTCATGCCAATGGAAACCGACACCTGCACATAGCTGACCGCCGTCGCAAACGCGATCGCCGCCGTCAGCGTCTTGTCATGCAGATGGGAAATATAGCCGTAATTGAGCAGATCGACGGCAAAGACCGCCATCAGCCCGATGGCTCCCGTCCCGGCCATGGTCACGACATGACGCATGATGCTGCCATGAACGAATCTGGCGGGTCTGACCGGAGAATCGTCAGGAATACTGGGCTTTTTCGGGTCGTCGTCTGGCTGGGGCATGCCCACCCATCATGCCCCGTCCGGAACCGGAGAACCAGAGGCCACCGGCGTTTTTTCGCCCCCATGCTCTATCGTTACGGCCCGCGAATCCAGCGCCTGCAACGGCGAATCCGTCCTTTTCGGGCTTGTAAGGACTTCCTTAATATCCGTCGTGGAATCCTTGGCCGTGATGCTCGGGCATACGACCCGCAGCCTGTTCCATGTCCGGGAGTATGCCATGTCCTCGATCATCAACGCGGTTTATACCGCCGTCAGCGGTCTGAACGCCCAGTCCCACGCCTTCACCGACCTGTCCAACAATATCGCCAACAGCCAGACCACCGGTTACAAGGCGACAACGACCAGCTTCGAGGACTACGTCACCAACAACGATCTTGCCACTGATGGTTCGGCCCTGAGCGACAGCGTGGAAGCCACCACCCAGCAGCATACCGATACGCAGGGCATGGTGACGACTTCCACCAACACGACGGCGCTGGCCATTTCAGGTAATGGCTTTTTCAACGTCGTGCAGGCGACGGGCCAGAGCAACGACAGCTCCCCTGTTCTCGGATCGCAGCAGTATTACACGCGAAATGGTGACTTTTCGCAGGACAAGAATGGCTATCTGGTCAACACGTCCGGCTATTACCTCGAAGGATACAACGTCAATTCCTCGACCGGGGCCCTGAGCACGTCTCTCGCTCCCATTCAGGTTCCTTCCACGATCGCGTTCCAGCCAACCGAAAGCACGAAGCTGACCGTCACGGGGCAGATCGGCAGCAGTGCCACCTCCACGGGTGGAACCAGCACCACCACGGCCACGGCCTATGACAGTTCCGGCAAGGCCCAGACCGTCAGCCTCACCTGGAACCAGGTCGATGCCACGACCTGGACTGTCAGCAACACCAGTGATCCGACCAACAGCGCAACTGTAACCTTTGATTCCTCGACGGGCGCCATTTCGTCAGTCAATGGACAGAGTCAGGCCTCCGGCTCCGCAGCCACCTTCGAATATGACGGTTCGCCTCAGGACATGACCGTGAGCCTGGGAACAGTCGGCAGCACGAGCGGCATCAGCATCGCCACGGACGGTTCTACCCCGACGGGCGCCACCATGACGTCTGACAGCGTCACCAGCGGGACCTTCTCAGGCATTTCCATGGAATCCGATGGTTCGGTCATGGCCACTTTCGACAACGGATATTCCCAGCTGGTCGCCAAGATCCCGCTGACGACCTTTGCTGATCCGAATGGCCTGGCTGCACAGGACGGGCAGGCCTATACTGCCACGTCACAGTCCGGTAGCCCGCAAATCAACACCGTCAACACCAATGGCGCGGGCACCCTCACCACGGGCTCCATCGAGGAATCCACCTCCGATCTGACTGGGGACCTCAGCAAGCTGATCGTGGCGCAGCAGGCTTATGGCGCGAACACCAAGGTCGTCTCCACGGCCGACCAGCTTCTTCAGACAACCTTGGCGATGATCCAGTAAGCGGGACTGAAGGGATACCTGCCTCATGGGACTGAACAGCGCACTCTCGATTGCAACGTCCGGCCTGAACGTCGTTCAGAATGCCATGGCCGTTGCGTCCAACAACGTCTCCAATGCGGGAACAAGCGGTTATATCAAGGAAAACGCCAACGTTCAGTCCCTCGTGGCTGGCAATACGGGTAGCGGTGTCCGCACCGTTGCCACGACGCTGGCCACGAACGAGCAGGTCCAGAAGGCACTTTATGCCCAGAACGCGGATGTCGCAGCCTATACGGCCACGAGCAATTCCCTGGCCAACATCACGGCACTTCAGGGCTCTACCAGCGCGACATCCGGCAGTAGTGGAACGCTGTCTGACGAATTGGGCAATCTTCAGTCCGCCCTGACGTCCCTGACCTCCACTCCGGACAGTGCTACCGCCCAAAGCACTGTCGTGTCCGCCGCCTCCACCTTCGCGCAGTCCGTCAACACCCTGGCCTCAGCCTATCAGACCCAGCGCCAGACGGCTCAGGATACTGTCGTGTCCTCGGTTTCGGACATCAACACAGATCTCACCACGATCGGCGCCCTGTCCACCAAGATCATGAATCTCAAAAGCACCGGTCAGGATACGGCCGCGCTGGAAAACCAGCGTTACACGGCCCTGTCGTCCCTTTCTTCGGAACTTTCCGTCTCCTGGTCCGAATCCGCAAATGGCGACATGACCATTTCCACGGCGGATGGCGTGACGCTGCCGACGCGCGACACCAGCAGTACCCAGGGCGCAACCGTATCCTCCACCTGGCCTCTCAGCACGTCAGAGGCCCAGATTTCGGTCAGCACAACCTATCCCGGCACGTCTTCCAGCAACAGTATTCCCGCCATCACTCTGAACGGTCGCGACGTCACCACGGATCTGACGGGTGGAACGCTGGGCGCAAACATCACTCTGCGAGACACGACCCTTCCTACCATGCAGGCCCAGCTGGATTCACTGTCCTCGACCGTCGCCACCCGTCTGAGCGATCAGGGCATGCCTCTTTTCACATCCGGCGCAGATGGCGACGTTCCGGGCACATCGCAGACGGACCTCACGCCGACCGGAAGCGTCGGCTTCTCGCAGGAAATGACCGTCTCCAGCGCCTATTCCGATGATCCGTCCCAGTTGCTCGACAGCAGCACATCCGGCACGCAGACCATCCAGAATGTCCTGAGCTACGGTTTCGGAACCACATCCGATTCCTCCGGCACCGCCCAGACGGCAGCGCCGAGTACGAACCTCGGACTGACCGGAAACCTGTCCACGGGCTATACGGGAAATCAGGGGATCATCTCCCTTGCGATATCTCTCACGGCAAAACAGGCCGCCACCGCCAGCGATGCCAGCAGCGGCCTCGCCCTCTCCCAGACAACACAGACCAGCCTGACGTCCAACCTTTCCGGAACATCCACGGTCTCCGTGGACACGGAAATGGCCAATATCGTCACCCTGCAGAACGCCTATGCGGCCAATGCCAAAGTCGTATCAACCGTCCAGACAATGTTCAGCGCCCTGCTGAGCGCAATCGGAACCTGATCATGACCGGAACCATCTCCAGTTTCGGCTTCGGAGGAATCTCCAGCCAGCTTCTTCTGGGTGTCCAGAACCTTTCGCAAAGCCAGAGTTCGCTCCAGCTCGAAGCCTCGACCGGCGTTCTCTCCAGCAGCTATGCCGGTCTCGGCGCATCCCGAACTCAGGCCCTCGCCCTTCAGCCGGCCATCACGCAGGTATCCGCCTGGACGAGCAACGTCACGAACGCCCAGAACACCCTGACCACGACCCAGACAGCTCTGTCGCAGATTTCCACCATTGCCAGCGATCTGACGAGTTCGCTGTCCACGCTCGGCAGCACGCTGACCTATTCAACCGTCACGACGGCCGCCACCGCCGCCCAGTCGGCCCTGACATCGCTCGGCAACCTGCTGAATACGAAACAGGGCGACAGCTATGTCTTCGCCGGGCAGCAGAACACGACCGCCCCCGTAAGCACCGATCTGGGCACATCGGATCTCGCCACCCAGATCGAACAGGCCGTCAGCCAACTTGGCTCCACCAGTGCGGACGACGTGCTCAGCACGACCGAGGATCTGGCCAGCAATACCGCCGCCGGGCAGCCCTTCTCCGCAGCGGTGTCCACGTCCCCCGATCAGGCCTACCAGCAGAAAATGCAGGTCGTCGTCGGTCAGTCCGAAACGGTCTCCGTGGGCATGGTCGCCACCCAGAGCGCAACCTCGACCTCCACCACGTCGCCCATTCGCGACCTGATGCGCAACCTCATGGTGGTCGCCTCCCTCGGCTCGTCTTCCACCAGTGCAAGTGACTATTCCAGCCTGATTTCAGGTCTCCAGAGCTCCATGGAAACCGTAACGAGCGGCCTGGGAGACATGAGCGGCATTCTCGGCGTCCAGCAGAACAGCCTGACAACACAGGCCTCCATGCTGAGCCAGATGTCTTCCGCCCTGACCACCCAGCTCGGGCAGGTCAAGGATGCCGATCTGGCGCAGGTTTCCACGCAGGTGACGGACACCAACAACCAGCTTCAGGCGTCCTATTCCCTCATCGCCGACATGAAGGGCATGACGCTCGCATCTTACCTCTGATCCCGGTTGAAAATCCGTTTGTGACACCGCATATCGAAGTCACTTTCCTGTACGGAGACTGATGAAATGAGTGAAACGAACACCCAGAAAGCAGCCGAAAAGCACGAATTCAGTGCCGAAGTCGGCCGTCTGCTGGATCTGGTGGTCCACGCCCTCTATTCTGACCGCGAAATCTTTCTGCGTGAACTCGTCGCCAACGCGGCTGACGCCACCGACAAGCGCCGTTTCGAAGCCCTGACAGACAGCGCCCTGGCGCTCCCGGAAAATGCGTCCATCCGCATCAATCCGGACAAGGCCCAGAAAGAGCTGACCATTTCCGATGACGGCGTGGGCATGACCCATGACGAACTGTCCCAGAATCTCGGCACGATTGCCCGCTCCGGAACACGCGCCTTCGGAGAGAAGCTGAATGCCGCCAAGCCGGAAGACCGTCCCAGCCTGATCGGCCAGTTCGGCGTCGGCTTCTACGCAGCCTTCATGGTAGCCGACCGTGTGGACGTCACGTCCCGCAAAGCCGGGTCCGATGAAGCCTGGACCTGGTCATCCGATGGCAAGGGCGCCTTCACGCTCACCCCCGCATTCCGCTCCACGCCGGGCACCGACATCGTCCTGCACATGAAGGACGATGCGGACGAGTTCCTCGACAGCTGGCGTCTGCGCTCGATCATCCGCAAATGGGCAGACCACATCTCCTGGCCCATCACCCTGCGTGAAACCAAGGAAGACGGCACCACCGAAGACCAGGCCGCCAATGAAGGCACGGCCCTGTGGAGCAAGCCGAAATCCGAGATTACGCCGGAACAGTATGCCGAGTTCTACCGGCACATCTCCCATGCTTTCGATGAGCCTTACGCAACGCTGCACTGGCGCGCGGAAGGTGTGACCGAATTCACGGCCCTGCTCTTCCTGCCCAGCGCCCGTCCGTTCGACTTCATGGAGCAGTCCCGCGAAAGCCGGATCCATCTGCATGTCCGCCGGATGTTCATCACTGACGAAGCCGAACTGGTCCCGAACTGGATGCGCTTCGTGCAGGGCGTGGTCGATACTGAAGACCTTCCGCTCAACGTCTCGCGTGAAATGCTTCAGTCCACCCCGGTCCTGGCTCGCATCCGCAAGGCTGTGACCAAACGCGTCCTGACCGAGATCACCAAGCGCGCGAAAGAAGCCGATAGCGGTTTCAACACGTTCTGGGAAAACTTCGGCGCCGTCATCAAGGAAGGCCTGTGGGAAGATGCCGAACACCGCACGGAAATCGCCGGTTTCGCCCGCTTCCACTCCACCTACAGTGACGACCTGATCACGCTGGACGATTACATCTCCCGCATGAAGGATGGTCAGGACGCTATCTATTACCTGACCGGCGATAACCTCGACGCTCTGAAGTCTTCCGCCCAGCTTGAAGGCTTCCGCGCCCGCGGCCTCGAAGTCCTGCTGCTCTCCGATCCGGTGGACGGTTTCTGGCCGGAGCGTCTGTCTTCCTATCAGGAAAAGCCCCTTCGCTCCGTCACCCACTCCCATGGCGATCTGGAGAAGTTCGAGTCTGTGGAAGCAGACACGACCGAAGCCGCAGACGTTGAAAAGCTGGTCCCGGCCCTCAAGGACGCCTTGGGCGAACAGGTCAAGGACGTCCGCAGCACCGTGCGCCTGACAGGCAGCGCCGTCGTCATCACCTCCGATGGCGGCCCGGACCTGACGATGCAGCGCCTGATGCGCCGCTCCGGTCAGGCCATGCCCGCCATGCCGCCGATCCTTGAGATTAACCCGAAGCATCCGCTCATCAAGGCCCTGGCCGAGCGCGTCGCAAAGGGTGAGAGCGTCAAGGACTATGCGACCGTCCTGCTGGATCTGGCCCGCGTGCAGGAAGGCGAACCCCTGCCCGACCCGACCGGTTTCGGCCGCTCGCTTGCCACGCTGCTGGCCGGTCCTGCCGCAGAGTGAGCAAAGACCCGGAGCAATCCATGTCTCCGGTCCGGTTCGCAAAAGGCGAGGGAGTCATCCCTCGCCTTTTCTTTTTCATGCGCTCCTGTGAGATATGGAACGCCAGACATGACTGAGGGAGTAGCAGGCCTGTGATCGACGATTTCCGCTTTGGCCGCATTACGGTCATCGGCGACCTGCTGCTGGATCAGTATATTTCGGGCGGCGTCAGCCGGATTTCCCCTGAAGCCCCCGTTCCCGTCGTCCTGCATGACGGTCTGCGCTGTGTGCCGGGCGGTGCGGCCAATGTGGCGGTCAACGCCGCTGCCCTGGGCGCCCAGGTTCATCTTGTCGGTCTTGTGGGCGAGGATGATTCGGCCGCGCGCCTGAAGGAAACCTTGAAACTCTGGCCCACCATCGAGACGGACGGCATCGTCTCGTCCCCCGACTGGACCACCATCACCAAGACCCGCGTCGTCAGTGGCCGCCAGCAGATCGTGCGCATCGACGTCGAAAAGCTCACCCCCCTTTCCGAAACACTCCAGCAGCGCCTTGTGGAAGAAGCCTGTCGTGCGATCGCTGTCTCGGACGTCCTCGTCTGCTCGGATTACGCCAAGGGTGTCCTGACGGATGAGGTCCTGCACGCCATCATCGCCGCCGGCCGCGAAAAGGGCATCCCTGTCATCGTCGACCCCAAGCGCCACACATTCGAAGCCTATGCCGGCGCCACGCTCGTCACACCCAACCGCATCGAGGCGCAACAGGCCAGCGGCCTGCCGGCGCGCACGGATGGCGAGGTCCTGAAAGTCGCGGAAACCCTGTCCGGCCAGTTCGGCGGCAACGTCCTCGTTACGCGATCGGAAGACGGCATGACGCTCTGGCAGCGTGACGCCAAACCGCTGCATGTTGCCAGCCGCAAATCCGAAGTCTTTGACGTCTCGGGCGCCGGAGACACGGTCGTCGCCACGGTCGCCGCCGTGCTTTCCGCCGGGCAGACGCTGGAAACAGCCGTCGTCATCGCAACCGCTGCGGCGGCCTTGTCCGTCAGCAAGTTCGGAACCGCCACGGTCTCGCGCGAGGAACTCTCCCGCGAACTGCTGCAGGAAATGCCCGAAACAGGCGCCCTCGTGCCGGTCGAACAGGCGGCCCGCATCGTGGAAAGCTGGCACCGGCACGGCGCGAAGGTTGTGTTCACCAACGGGTGCTTTGACCTGGTCCATCCCGGCCATGTCAGCCTGCTTCAGGCGGCGGCCCGTGAAGGAGACCGGCTGGTTGTGGCCCTCAACACGGACCGCTCCGTCAGCCGGCTGAAGGGCCCGACCCGCCCGGTCCAGAAGGAAGAGGCCCGCGCCCGGGTCATCGGCGCCCTGCGTTCGGTCGATCTCGTGGTGCTGTTCGACGAAGACACCCCTCTGGAGGTCATCCGCACCCTGAAGCCGGATATTCTCGTCAAGGGCGCGGACTACACCGAAGACCAGGTGGTCGGTGCCGATGTGGTCAAGAGTTATGGCGGCAAGGTCGTGCTGGTGGACCTTGTCGAAGGCCAGTCCACCACCCGCCTCGTCCGGGGCATGCAGTCAGCCACGTCCTGATTAGCCCCGTCCTGACGATCCCGTCTGTTCCAGCCGCCCCAGCCGCAAGGCGGAACGCTGTCGGATTTCCCGCGGGGACGCCCCGAATTTCTGCCGGAAACGCCGGGAGAAATGCGCGGCATTGCGAAACCCATGGTTCAGCGCAATCTGCGCGATCGGCAGCGCATCATGCGTCGGGTTCGTCAGATCCGCATGGATCCTCTCCAGCCGCCGGTTGAGGATCCACCCCGCGACCGCTCCCTCCTCGCCATCGAAAAGCTGATAGAGCGCCCGGGTCGAAATCCCCGATGCTTCCGCAATGCTCTGCGGCGTCAGATCATGCTCGTGCAGGCGTGTCTCGATATAGTGGCGGATATGCTTCTGTCGATGCCGCCGCCGCCCCGCCACACTGACTTCCAGTTCCAGACAGTCCAGGATCGTCGTGATCAGCAGATCCGTGACATGCTGCATGAGGCGCTGGCGTGTCTGCGGAATCGTGCCTTCTAGCACCCCGGCTTCAAGCATGGACCCCGCGGACAGCAGGAATGCCCCCGGCCCCTTCTCCATGTTGAAAGACAGGGGTGGCAGCCCCGCGAGCATCGGAAGATACCGCAACAGCGCGCTGCGCGTGACACTCAGCAGAAAGACATCCGCCGTGGGCTCAACAGGTGGCGGTGTGGTCAGAGTCGAGAACTGGTGCTGATCCAGGTAAAGCCTGCCCGTGGACTGCCGTGACAGCACCAGAACCGCCCGCTCCTGCTTCAGAATTTCCGCAATAGCCGTTGACAGGGCCGTGCTGAGACGAACGACGATCGGGTCCATTCCACGGGGCGGCGCCGCAAGGGTCGCGAGTGGGATGATGCGCTGTGCATTCAGGCTACCACGGGGGCTTTCAGTCACGACTGTGCTCCGTGAAGGAAAGTGGGAATGCCGTTAAACACCATTTTTAATAGTAAAACCAGTCAAAACACCCATGTCAGGATGGCTATATGGAAAATCAGCTCAAAGGAAAATAGCCAGACTGTATTTCATACTATTTCGTCACTCGGTGTCATTCACAAAACTGGGAAGCATTGGAATGTCATAAAGTAAATATTTTTTTAGAAACGGAATTATAGTTCGGTCAGACAGCCAATTTCTTTCGATTGATTTAAGATATACCCATGATGGGTAAAAAACAGAACCTGTGTTTTTTCCGAAATCTCCGCCAGAATCTTCAGACCCGCCTCCGTGCGCTCTTCATCGAACGTCACGAACAGATCATCCGCAAGGAAAGGCAGACGGATTCCGCGCTCCAGAGCCTGCTCGACCGACGCCAGACGCAGCGCCAGATAAAGCTGGTCGCGCGTGCCCTCGCTCATGGCGTGAACCGGAACAAGCGCCGTGTTCCCCGGCCGGCACCCTGCCAGCACCAGCCCGTCCGAACCATCCTCTTCCGTCGCAAGCCCCACGTAACGCCCAAGCGTGAGCCGCGAAAACAGCGCCCCGGCGCGGGACAGCAGTGGCCCGTGAGCCTGTTGTCGCCCCTGCTCCACCAGCCGCGACAGCATCAACTGCTGAAGCCTGAGCGAGACATAGCGGCTGGCCCGCTCGGCGATATCCGCTTCCGTTTCCTGGATTTCCTCCGCCGTCTCATGAACGCCCCGGGCATTTTCCAGGTCGTCCAGAACCTTGCGCGCGGTAAACAGACGCTCGTCCACTTCCGACCTGCGGGCGTTCAGCGCCACCGTTTCCGCCTCGATGGCCTCGAATTCCTCTTCAAGCTGCGCCGGATCCGTCTCGCGGGCCTCTTCCAGAAGAACGTCGATCGGACGGCCATTTCCGGCCTGAAGGATCTGATCGCGCAACTCGTCGCGCCTGTCGCACAATGCAGCCCGCTCGCATGCCCGCGACAGCGCATGGCGCAGATCATCGTCCGGCCCCAGACCCAGCGTTGACTGCACAGGCGCCAGCTCCGCCGCCAGCGATGCAATCTTCAGATCCTTCTGTGCAATCTCAGCCTCAAGCGCCGCATGAGCCTGAACCACATTCTGCCGCTTCTGCTCGTGGGCCAGCGCGTGCGTCAGGAAAGCCTCCAGTTCGGCCGCCGATCCCTGCCCGTGGCGCTGAAGGAACGTCCCCAGTTCCGTGCGGAACGCCGCAATATCGCGCGTCTCGGCGGCCTGTTCCTTCTGCTCGCTTTCCATCCGCGTCTGGATCACGCGCGCATCCTGCACATCCCGCAGATCCGCCCGGTCCGGCCGCCCCGGATAATGACAGGCCTGACAGGCCAGCGCCCAGTCTTCGTCCCACTGCGCCAGTTTGCGCTCCAGTCCGGCCAGTGTCGCCCTGCCTTTTGCCACAGCCTCCTGCAACCGGCGCTGATCTGCATTCCGGGCTTCATTCTGCCTTGCCACGGCCTCGTCGCGCTCCAGAACCGACGCCGCCTGCCGGATCTGAACCGCCAGCCGGTCGGACGGGCATGCCGGCACGAAAGCCTGCAACCGTCGCCGCATATCCGCCCGGGTTTCCGTCGCGGCCTGCAACTGGGCCCGCGTGCCCTGCAACTGCTCTTCGGCCGCAAGCGCCGCCTGACGGCGCGTAATCCAGACCTGAAGCGGGGCAGGAGGCAGGACCGGCGCGCCCAACGTCTCCAGCAGCGTCGCCCATGCGGCATCGCGCCGATCCAGTTCCGTTTCCGCATGCGCCGCCCTGCGCCGGGCCTCTCCCGCCTTCAGCGCCAGATCCTCAACCTGACGCGACAGCGCCGCAAGCTGCGCCGACTGCTCGGCATGGTCATGACGCCGATCCGCCAGACCATCCGCATTCTGGACCAGAACGCCAAAGGCCTCCCGCATCGCCGGAGGTGGACAGGCCCCGGATTGGAAATGACGTTCCATTTCCTGCCACAGCCGGTCGCGTTCCTGACGCGCCGCGGAAAGCTGCTCGCGTGAAACGGCCTGTCCGCCTTCCTCAAGCCGCCGACGCTGCTGCTCCCGATGCGCGCGTTCCGTCTCCGCCGCCTGCTCGTCCTCGCGCGCCACCCGGCGCTGCTCTTCCAGCCCCGCCCGGAGCCGCGCTTCTTCTTCGAGCGCAGCCATGTCCGGCAACGCAAGCGCCGTCAGCGCGGCTTTCCGGTCTCCGCCTGTCGCACGCCAGGGCAACAGCGCCCCATAAGCAGAAGCCGTGACGTCTTCCTGCCGCGCAATCGCCTCCGAAAGGCTGTCGATCCGCTCATCCAGCGGACCAAGGCTCCGCGCCTCATCCAGTTCCAGCCGGAACAGACGCAGACGCTCCCCGTTTCCATTTCCATCCGTATCCGAAACGGATTGCGGGTGAAGTGCATTCAGCGCCTGCTCCGTCTCCCGGAGCCTGTCCCGCAGATCCTGCTCCTGCGTGTGCAGCAGCGCGCGTTCCTGAAGCCGCCGGTCCAGATCATCCAGTTCCGCCAGGTCTGGCAGCACGTCCGGCTCACAGCCATGCCGCGCCCAGAACTGCTCAAGCCAGATCCCGTCCCGCGTCAGCCGAGCCTGACGGTCCCCCGCCGCTGCCTCAAGACGCTCAACCAGAACACCCCGGCCCAGAAGTGCCCGGATGGCATCCTGTTCCGCCAGAACGGGATGCGGCTCGCCACAGTCCCGGAGCTGCCCGGACACCGCCTCAAGTTTCTGGCGCGCAGCCGAAAGCGCCTCTTCTTCCCGGTGCAGGTTTTCCAGGATTTTTTCAATCCGTGCGCAGTCCTGAACCGTCAGATCCCAGTGCGGAAATGCGGCGACCTCCACTTCCGTCTCCATCAGTTTCTGAATCGGAACGGATGTCATTCTCAGGCGTGAGTTGGTCCTGCGACGCACGCCAAGAGCCTGCGCTTCCTTCTCACAAGCCAACCGTTCCGACTCAGAAACAGACAGCGCCCGGTTCGCCGTGGAAAGCTGCCGCGCCGTCGTCGTGTCCTGACGCAGCGTCTGCTGCAACTCCTTCAGCTTCAGCTTCGCCTGCTGCAGGGCCGAGCGCGCGCGTCCGGATTTCCATTCCGAATTAACATCGTCCTGAAGCGTCGCAGCCAGCTTCCCGACACCCTCAAGACCCAGACCCGCCGCCAGGATCTGAAGCCCCGCATCGTCCTTCAGCCGACGCATTTCCTCGCCGCCATCCCGCAAACGCGCATGATCCAGCGCCCAGGCCGCCTCAAATCCTTTCGCATCCAGTCCGCCCAGCCAGGTCCGCAGCGGCAGATCATCCAGAGCGGTTTTGTCATCCGCCGCATAAAGCGTCTGGTTTCGCCCTCGACGCCGCACACCCTCAAAAACTGTCCCGTCCTGCTCCAGACACGCCCCGACCCGCAGCAGCGGCGCGGCCGTCATCCAGTCCCCGGCAATATGATGCGGAAACCCGAACAGGAAATCCCGGATCGCACAGAGCGTCGTCGATTTTCCAGCCTCGTTCGGCCCGTAAATGACATGCAGGTCCCGCTTCCCCTTCGGAAAGCTCAGCGTGGCATCCTGAAAGCCGCCATAGCGCAGAAGATCGAGACGTTCGAAGCGCATTATTCCGTCTCCCCCACCAGCCGCGCCCGCAAGGCCGCCCGGGCCTGTTCCAGCGGAAACTGTCCGTCCGGCATCAGACTGTCCCGCTCGACGCAGGAGGGCAGGGCAGAGAAAAAACCTTCAAACGCCTCGGGCAGGGACGCCAGAAACTCGTCGTCCTGCATCAGCCCCTCAAGCGCCAGATCAAGCTCCCGCGTCTCCGCCACTCCCGCCCGATGCACGGGCGCGGAGGTCTCGTTGCGGATTTTCTCCAGCGCTATCTGGGCCGTCCCCTGCGCCATCGACACCGCAATGCCCCGCAGATCCTCTTTCCACGCCTGCGACGCACACAGCCGGTCATGCAGGACGCTCCGCCCCGTCAGCACAATCCGCGCAATGACCGTCCGGCCACCGGCATCGGAGAGCGCGTTTTCCATCGCCTGACGCGCCGCGCCCAGAACCGCATCCATGGTCTGCATCTCGCTGACATCCAGCTCCAGCCGGCACCAGCGCACGACATCACATTCCACGAATTCAACAGACCAGACGATCCCGTCTTCAACAGTAACCAACTCGCAGCCACACGCCCCGGTCTCCCGCGCATGACGTCCCTGAAGCACGCCCGGAAATACGATCCACGGATGCTCGCAGACAATTTCGCGCGCATGGACATGGCCCAGCGCCCAGTAATCATACCCCTTGGCCGAGAGCGTCTCGACGGAGCAGGGCGCATAGGTCTCGTGCTCCCCATATCCCGAGAGCGACGTATGCAGCACCCCGATATTGAAACACCCCGCCACCGGCGCGGGATAGGATCGCGTCATGTCCTGCGTGCCATGCCGGTCCCGGAAACTCTGCCCATGCAGCGCCACGCCCAGTTCGGGCCAGTGCAGCGTCTGGGGCGCATCATAGGAGAAATGGTCGATCCCATCCGGCAGCGGCAGTTCGCGCGCAATGACCGACTGGGCATCATGATTGCCCGAAAGCGTCACGACCCTGATGCCCGCCTGAACCAGCCGGCTCAGCGCCCGGACCATGTAAAGCCCGGTTCCCACATCCTGCCAGGACCCGTCATACAGATCCCCGGCCAGCACGACGAAATCAACCTTTTCCGTCAGTGCCGTCTCGACAAGCCGGTCCAGCGCACGCCGCGTGGAGCCGCGGATTTCCGCTTCGGGAAGCCCCTCGTAACGGCTCAGCCCCCTCAGGGGGCTGTCGAGATGAATGTCAGCAGCATGAAGGAAGCGGAATGAGGACATGCCGGAAGTTTACGCTCTCGCGGATGTCTTGCAAGCCGGGTTAAGTCGCCTCAGACCGCCGCCAGATACTGTGCCACGATTTCCGGCATCAGTCCTTCAAGCGCATCGGCCGATGCTGCTTCTTCTTCCTTCAGACATTCCAGCGCAGCCGCATCCTGCGCAAAGCCAAGCTGCCGCGCCAGCACGACCAGAACCTGAAGCGACGCGATCTGATGCGCGCGATACCCGCTCGCCGCCAGCACGTTCTTCAGAACGTCATGCTCCTCGCCCCCATGCAGCAGCCCCGAAACGGTGCTGAGAATGGACGAGACGGTCTCATGAGGAACCGGGGCAGGGTGCCCGTGCCGGGACAGAAGGATCGTGATCTCACGCGCATGGCTCCTGCCCATCGCCAGATCCTGCTCCATCCGGCTGCACAGCCCCGGATACTGCTCACACACGGGAAGCTCCGAAAGCGCGGTCTCGATCGCCTTGGATTCAATGGACAGGTGATCCCGCAGGGCGCCCAGATAGATGTCCAGAGCTGACCTGTCCGTCGTTTTCGTTCTGCCCACCATGGATCCTTTTCGTCTTTGGTGCGGTCTTAAATGGCCATATTGCCGAATGGAGTGCAAGAGCGCAGAGCGGCCCGCGCGGAACCCTTCCGGTCATGAAAAACCCCATGCCGGAGACCGGCATGGGGTATTCAGGTTCAGCAGGGTCTGAAGAGATCAGAAACCGGCGCTGATGGAGCCAATGGCAGAGAACGGTGCTGCGATCATGTAGGTCGGAGCTGATCCCTTGATCGAGGTGCCGAAGACGCCTGTCTGGGTCGTGGCGTTCGTCGTGGGGCTCAGCGGGAAACCGAGATAATGCTTGTTGGCGATGTTGGTCAGGTTCAGCTTGATGTTCGGAGCCTGCAGGATGCCGAAGTTCTTGAAGCGGTAACCAACCGTGATGTCCATCTTCACGTAACCGGGGATGTGCTGGTCGTCCATGAAGGTGGAATACTGCTTGGCGACGTATTTCAGCTTGTAGGCACCAAAGACATTCCCGTCATCGTAGTCGAGGTTGAAGCCAACCTGATACTTCGGTGTTTCCGGAGCGAACTTGCCACTCGTCTTCAGGTAGTCGGTTGCCTTGCCGCTACCTGCTGCCATGTTGCTCGTGGTGCGGGCATCAACATATTCAAACGAAGCATAGGGACGGATGTGATAGAAAATCGGACGCGTTCCGATTTCGGCATCCACACCGTTCGTGCTCTGGCCGCCGGCATTGATGCTGCTGGAAGCATAGCTCTGGCAGGCTGCATCCAGGCACTGGCTCTGGGAGAAGAAGCGGTTCGTGAAGTTGTAGTGGAAATATGTGACCGAGGCCATGACCGTCGGACCCGTATAACGCCAGCCAGCTTCTTCCGAAATCGAGATTTCCGGCTGCAGGTTGGTCGTACCGTGCGTTCCGTAACCACCGTTGCTGTAATAGGTGCCAGAGTCATAGAGTGACGTGTTCGTCGGGATACGGAAGTTCGTGGATCCCGAGACGAAGACCTGCATTTCCGGATTGATCTGGTAACGGATCGCAGCGGTCGGCAGCGGCTCATAATACGTCTTGTTGATATACGGTCCGGTAGACGTGTCGGGCAGCATGTTGTGTGCATCGCGTGTCACGATGGCATATTTCAGGCCGGCATCGATCGTCAGCTTGTTGTGCAGCAGTGACAGGCTGTCACCGATGAACATGGTATGCGTCCGGGTCTGCGTCAGGCTCGCGCGGTACTGATAGGTCGTTCCGTCACTGAACACATAGTTCGGACCATTGCCCAGAATATCCCAGGGCGTGCCGTCGGCACCGATGCCTGTTGCAGGCTCGGTCTGGAGCTGCTTGGCATATTCGAACCAGTAGCCGACCATAAGACGGTTGGCGCCGGTCGTCAGTGTTAGTTTGGTGACGGCGCCAGGACGGTAGGTCGTCGTGACAGCCGTTTCAAAAACCTGGGTTCCCTTGGCCGGCGTCTTGCCGTCCAGTGTACCGCTCATTGCCGTGGCGCCCCAGCTGGTCGGAACGGAGTAGGAGCTGCCGCCGCCGCTACCATAGCCGTACCAGAAATAAGGGGTTTCGGTCAGGACAAGATGGTCTGTCAGCTTGAACGTGGACGGAGCACTGGCATAGATGTTGGTGAACGGGTTGGCATGCAGCTTGTAGTAGCTGGAGTCCTTGTAAACACCGTTATAGACCGTGTTGGAAATCGTGGCGCCGCTCGTATTCTTGAACGTCGTGCCATTCGGCCGCGTACAGGTTGCACCGCTATAGCAGGATGCAACGTACTGGTCCTTTACGCCCAGACCATATGCATCCCAGGATGCGAGGTTCACGCTCGGGTTCGAATAGTTGTACAGACGGTTGCCGACGATCGCGAGCGAGACGCGGTTGCCGTCTCCCCAGTCATTTACGACCTTGGCTTCAGCATGCAGCTTGCGGTTCGTTGCCTCGGAATGGACGGCGTCTTCCGTAGCGTAAGAGCCGGAGAAATAGGCGCGGAGGTTGGTCTGGCCGATCTTGCCGGTATCCAGACGCAGGAAGCCGCGTGTGTAGTCATATGAACCGTAGGAAACGTCGAACGCGCCGCCCTTCTTCATCTTCGGATCGATCATGTACATGTCGACCACGCCACCAGTAGCGCTCAGATGCGGGCTGTCGAGATCGGCGGAACCCTGTGCGAGGCTGACTTTGCGCAGGTTCTCGGAGTCCACGATTTCCTGGGAATAGACCGCGAAGGAGCCGATGTCGTTGATCGGAAAACCTTCAAGCGTGAAGCCCATCTGTGACTGGTCGAGGCCGCGGGCGCTCATGTGGCTGCCCGTCAGGCCGGCCGGATCGGAAGACGTAACGTTCGCACCTGGAAGCAGCGCGATCAGCTGCATCGGGTCCTGGCCCGGGGCCTGCTTTTCGATGTAGTCGCGGGAGATGGCCGAAACGGACTTCGCGGAGTCCTGTTTCTGCATCAGGCCACCACCGACATCGCGGCGCGTTACGCCATCGAAATAGGTATGATGACCGCTGACGGAGACATGTTCTTCATGTTCGTCTGTTGGAGCCGTATTGCCCATCATGGACGGGGCGGCAGCAGCGACTTTCGCGGGACCCTTCTTGGAAGAAGGGGCCGTGCTGTCTGCGGGTGCGGCAAATGCCGACACCGTACCGAACGCAAACAGGGCCGAAGTCGAAAGCAGGCGAGCAAGGCGCATCGTATTTTCGGTCTTTCTCGGTCAGGTGAACTTTCAACCGAGAAAAAGCATGACTGCTGGCTCTATTTCAATCAGATGTGGAGTGATACAATATGACATGAAAGGGATATGGCAATTTAGTCACATTTCGCTGATGTAACGGCACGAAATGGCAGGTAACTCCCTGCGTATTGTGACATTTGGAAGACATGACCCGTTTTTCTGGGGGCGATCGTTTCAAAAAGTCATCCTGCCGGACGCAGCGCCTCGTCTGCGCTGTAGAGCTGTCGAATCCTTTTTGCCTGCGCGGCCGTGGGGACGACATCGTGGCTGTTGCCGTTCAGATGGGGAATGGTTTTGCCCTTCAGGACAGGCACCAGATCGGGCAGGGACGAGATCCGGTCCATCGAAAACAGCTGATCGACGGCAAGCCGGCCATTGCGGTCGCAGACATACAGGGTCTGTGGACGGAAGACATGGTCCATCTCGTAAACCGACGAACAGGATTCCACATGGTCGATGGCATGATCCAGCGTGTGGAACGAGCGGTAGAGCGCGTTGACGGAAGGATGGATTTTCACCCGTGACGTTCCGCCGCGACGGGCAAAGGCCCATGCGGAAACGAAATGCTTCACGGGATCGCGCCAGATCGCGAAGCTGGGAAGGGTCCGGCACAGATCGGGCGCGACATGCTGATAATAGCGCCAGGTCTCATGCATCATGATCCCGCCATACAGCAGGTCGCAGATCGACGTGCCGCCGTTCTTGGGAACATGGATGAACAGCGCCCCGGCTTCGCGGATGCGTTCGATCCGCTGAAGACGTTTGCGGCCCAGCGGCAGTCGCAGTTTCAGATCGGCGGCCCGGGCATGGACGTCGTTATACTGCCGGACCCGGAAGGTGCTGCATAACAGGCGCTGGGGAAGACCGGGCCCCTCTGCTTTCATGCCATCGCATCCTGTCGGAAGGTCGCGGTCCTGGTGAACCGTCTGGGCAGCAGAAGGGGTCGTCATGATCGTGTCCTGATCCTGTATCCGATGGCAGGAACACTGACGTCCGGGGATATTCGAGGCAAAGGCCGTATTGTAACGGAATGAAAGCCATGTTGCAGAGTTGTGCGGTATCAAATCAGCCAGAAATGGATGTTTGTGTTTGACTTGTGCCGCCCGGGGCGCTTCATGACACCTGACGGTGCCCGGCCTGCCGGGTGAAAAGGGAACGCAGTGCAAAACTGCGGCTGCCCCCGCAACTGTAAGTGCTGACTGCCGCTCCGTAACGGGCGAACAGTACGGCTTCAGGAGAGAACCCACTGGCCCGGTGCCGGGAAGGGGCCTGAGACCGGAGCGCGAGCCAGGAGACCTGCCGTCAGCATGAGTTGTCCGAAGGACGGTCCGGGCGGGGTGCATCGGAACGCCGGGTCAGGCCCTGTCACTGCGGGTCTGCCTCCTTCTTGAGGGCGACGCAGAACGACGAGACATTACTATCGCCATGCCCCGTATTTCCTGCCTTCTTTTCGCGACGAGCATGCTTGTCGCCGTTCCCGCGCTGGCGTCCGTCCCGGCCCAGGAACCGGCACCGCCGCAGAAGCCCAAGGCACCCCCGGCCGTTCCCCGGACGACAGCCACCAGTGTCCCGCAGAGCACGCCGGACGCCGTGACCGCCACGGTCCCCGAGACCGTCACCGTAACGGCCAACCGCATCCCGCAGGACATCAGCAAGGTCGGCTCGCAGGTTACGGTTGTGACCCAGCGTGACATTGAACTTCTGCAGCGGCGCGACCTTGCGGACCTTCTGGCGCGTGAGCCGGGCCTGAACATGGTGCGCACGGGCGGCCCCGGCGGGACGGGGTCGATCTTCATGCGCGGGGTCAATTCCAATGAAGTGAAGGTGCGGCTGGACGGGATGGACATCAATGATCCGTCCACGCCGGCCGGGGCATTTGATACGGCGCAGTTCCTCACCGATGGTCTGGCCCGGATGGAAATCCTGCGCGGACCGCAGAGTGGTCTTTATGGTGCAGATGCGATGGGCGGCGTCATCGACATGACGACCAAACAGGGGCAGGGACCGCTGCACGGTTTTGTCCGTCTTGAAGGTGGCAGCTATTCCACCAAGAACGAGACGGCCGGGTTTTCAGGTTCGCTCCATCGTTTCCACTATATGGTTGAAGTCTCGCATAACCATGTCGGCGACTATCAGGCCGTGCCGAAAGCCATCCGCGCGCAGGTCCAAGGCCATGATGTCGCGTCCAACCGCAACGATAACCGTACGGCCAATGTACGCCTCGGCTATGACGTGACGGACAATTTCGATCTCGGCTTTACGGCCCATCTGACGCAGGCGGATTACGAATACGTCGCCGACGATTACAGCTCCTACCCTACGCTGCCGTCAGCCCAGCAGAACGAGAGCGACCTCAAACAGGCCATCCTGCGCGGTACTGCTCATCTGAAATCCTTCAAGGGCGTGTTCGAGCAGACGCTGGGCGTTGGTTACATCACTTATGACCGCCATGACATTACGGCTGGCGATCCGGATATCTCGTCCAATCGTGGTGACCGTCTGAAAGTGGACTGGCAGGGCCTGACCCATCTCGGCCATAACGGTTCCTTCCTCGTCGGATACGACTATATCCGCGAGCGGATCATGACCCCGGTTTCCGCCCAGACCACGACGAACGCCGCCTGGGGACAGCTCGAAGGCCACTGGCACGACATTCTCTTCGGCTCAGCCAATATCCGCTACGACAACAATTCCCGTTACGGCAATTACGTGACCTGGCGCGTCGCCCCAGCCGTAAAAATCCCCGGCACCGGCCTGACGCTGAAGGCCAGCGGCGGTTCTGGCTTCCACGGCCCGTCCCTGAACCAGCTCTTCGTCAGCTACCCGGCCTATTACTTCCTGGCCAACCCGAACCTGCGGGCCGAGCGCCTTCTGGGTTTCGATGCCGGGTTTGAAGAACGCCTTCTGGACGGCAAGCTGACCTTTGGCGCCGACTATTACGGCAACCATATCCGTAACCTCATCAATACCGCGCTGTCGGGCTACAACTACACCTATGTGAACGTCGCCCGCGCCCAGACGCATGGTGTGGAAGCCTTCATCGATTATCGCATCATCAAGAGCGTGGATCTGCGCGGCACCTATACCTGGACTGATGCCACGAACCGCAGCACCGGTGCGGCCCTCGTGCGCCGGCCCCGCCACAAGGCCACGGCCAGCGTCATCTGGACGCCGACCAAGCGCCTGAGCATCACGCCAAGCCTGCTCTATGTCAGCGGCTGGCACGATCTCGACCGTTACACGTCGCTGAACACGATCGCTCATGACTATGTGACGGTGAACATTGCTGCGGAATACAAGCTAGCCGACTTCGTTACCCTGTTCGCGCGCGGCGACAATCTGGGGAACCGGTATTATGAAAACCCGGTCGGCTATCTCCAGCCGGGCCGGTCCTTCTATGGCGGTGTGACGTTTGGCCTTTAAGGCGTTCCTTCACATCCTTTCAGCCCCGATGGCAGTCCTGCTGCTGTCGGGCCTGATGACGGGTGCGATCGCTGGATCGGCCTGTGCCAGTCCGGTGCGCACCCGTATCGTTTCCCTGAACCTGTGCACGGACGAACTGCTGCTTGAACTGGCAGACCCGTCCCACATTCTCGGTCTCAGCCCCTTGGCCACGGACTGCGCAGAATCCGTCCGCTGTGAGATCGCGGCGACATATCCTGTCCAGCGGCCTGATGGCGAAAACCTCGTCGTCACTCATCCGGACGTCGTTCTGGACGGAACATGGCACCGCCCAACGGTTCCGCTCGTGACCAATGCCCTGCACGTTCCGTTCGTCCAGCTTCCGTCCATCGCGTCTCTGGAGGATATTCCCACGCAGATCCGCACGGTCGCTCATGCCATTGGCGAGGACGCACGCGGCGACGACATGATCCGCGACTTCGCGGACCGTCTGGAAAGTCTCCATCCAGCCCATCCGGATCAGATCCTGACGGCCACGGTCATCGGCGCGAACCTTGCCGGAGAAGAAGGGGGCCTGATTTCCGATCTGCTGAAGCGCGCCGGATTCCGGCTATCTGCTTCCGAACGGCCTGATGGCACCATTGCGCTGGAAACACTGATCGCCCATCCGCCCGACCTGTTGGTGACGGGCATGATTTCCGAAGGCGCATCTCTGGCGGAAGATGCCGTGCATCATCCCGCCCTGCGGGATCGCTTCACGGGTGCGCATCTCCTGGCGCTTCCCGGCCGCCTGACTATGTGCGGCACGCCTGACACTCTCGATGCGCTAACCGCCCTGATCGCCGCGCATGACCGTCTGACCGGCACGGAGCCTTCGCCATGAGTCGCTATTCGCTAACCGTCGCCGTCCTGAGTGCGCTGGTTCTGGCTCTCGCCATCCTGTCACTGGCCGCAGGCCCGGCGGGGATCGGCGTCATTCAGGGCCTGTCCGACATGCTGCACGGCCGCGAGACGATCGCCGCGACCATCATTGGCCAGATCCGCCTGCCGCGCATGATCCTGGCCCTGCTGATCGGCGGAACGCTCGGCCTGTCGGGGGCAGCGCTTCAGGGACTGGTTCGCAACCCGCTCGCCGATCCGGGCGTGCTGGGTATTTCGGGCTGTGGTGCGCTCGGCGCCGTGCTGGTTTTCTATACCGGCCTCTCGGCAGTCTGGGCGCCCGCACTCCCGCTGGCGGCTTTGTCCGGCGCCGGACTCGCCACACTTCTGCTTCTGGCTCTGACGCGCGGTGGCACGCTCGTTCTGGTTCTCGCCGGTGCGGCGCTGGGCTCCATGAGCGCCGCCCTTCTGGCCCTGACGCTCAATCTCGTGCCAAGCCCCTATGCCTCCTACGAAATCATGCACTGGCTCATGGGCTCCCTGTCCCGCGCCAGTTTGCATGACGTGCTGATTGCCACGCCGGGCCTCTTGATCGGCTCGGCGCTGCTGTTTAGCACTGGACGTTCGCTCGACGCCCTGACCCTCGGCGAAGACGTCGCCCAGACAATGGGTTTCCCCCTGCGTGCGGTGCAGTGGCGCGTCGTGCTCGGAACGGCGCTCGCGGTCGGCAGCGGTGTCGCCGTGGCGGGCGGGATCGGGTTCGTCGGCCTCGTCATGCCGCACCTGCTCCGCCCACTCGCCGGCGCCCGCCCGTCGCGCCTCCTCCTGCCGTCCGCACTCGGGGGCGCGGCGCTTCTGCTGGCCGCGGATCTGTTCGTGCGCCTGCCTGTCAGCGGCGCCGAACTCCAACTTGGCGTCGTCACCTCCCTGATCGGAACGCCGGTCTTTTTCTGGCAGGTCTGGCGCCTGCGCGGCCGGCCGGTATGAGGAGCGCGCCATGATCCTTCAGACCGACACGATCAGCCTGACCCTTCAGGGCCACAGACTCCTGAACAATATCGCATTGGACGTCCGCCCCGGCGAAGTCCTCGGCCTGATCGGACCCAACGGCGCGGGCAAGAGCACGCTCCTGCGCATCATGGCCGGACTGCTCCGCCCCGAAACCGGCCGCGTCCTGCTGGACGGACAGGACCTGTTCACCATGCCCCCCGAAAAGCGCGGCCGCCATCTGGCTTACCTCCCGCAGGAAGCCCCCGCTGCCATCGGCATGAGCGTGCGGGATGTCGCAATGCTCGGGCGCCTGCCCCATCGTCGCACGGCCTCGGCGGAACAGAATGAAACAGCCGTGCAGCAGGCTCTCGATGCGGTCGGAATGAGCGCCTTTGCCGACCGCTCTTCCGCCCGTCTCTCAGGCGGCGAACGCGCCCGCGTCCTGCTCGCCCGCGCGCTGGCGGTTCAGGCCCCGATCCTTCTGGCGGACGAACCGGTCGCGGCCCTCGACCCCGCGCAGGCCCTTACGGTCATGGACTTGTTCGGCCAATGCGCCGCACAGGGTCAGGCCGTCGCCGTCGTTCTGCACGATCTGGCGCTCGCGGCCCGCTTCTGCACACGCATTGCCGTCCTGTCGCAGGGGTGCCTCGTCAGTATTGGCCCCCCCGCCGAAGTCCTGACGGACGCCCTGTTCGCCGAAGTTTACGGTGTGGCAGTGCGACGCTGCGGCGAGGTTGCCGTGCCTTGGTCTCTGGTGTCGAGCGCGCGACGTCCATAACGCCGGGCCAGCAGCGTGCAGGTGAAGAGCTGGATCTGGTGATAGATCATCAGTGGCAGCACGATGATGCCGACCGATGCCGCCGGGAAAATCACGCTCGCCATTGGCACGCCTGACGCCAGCGACTTCTTTGAGCCGCAGAACTGGAGCGCGATCTTGTTCTCCGTCGTTTGTCCCAGCCCGTCGCCCATCAGATGCGACAGCACCAGAACCAGCGCCAGCATGAAACTGTCGAGCAGTGCGACTTCCAGCAGATGCGCGCCCGAAACCCGGTACCAGATTCCTTCGACCACGGCCGAGCTGAACGCCGTATAAACGACTACGATGATGGACCCGCGATCGGTGAATGAGATCAGGATCTTGTGCCTGCGCACGATCGGCCCGACCCATTTCTGAAGGATCTGCCCGAGCGCAAACGGAAGCAGCAGTTCCTTGCCCACATCCAGCACGGATTCCAGCGGTGAATGTCCGGCCCCCACATGCCCGAGCACCACGCCCGTCAGCAGCGGCGTGAGCGCAATGCCCGCAATATTGGAAACCGTCGCCGCACAGATCGCCGCCGGAACATTGCCCTTCGCGATGGAGGTCAGCGCGATGGAAGACTGCACGGTGGATGGCAGGCAGCACAGGAACAGGATGCCCGACCACAACTCTTCACCGAACAGCGCATCCGGAAAGACCGCCCGGAACAGCAGATGCAGCCCGATCCCCAGCAAGGGAAACAGCGCGAACGTGCAGAGCAGCACGCTTCCCTGAAGCTTCCAGTCCTTCACGCTGTCCACGATGGCGTGACGTTCGAGCTTCGCGCCCTGGAAGAAGAACATGAACGTGATGAGGATCGTCACGACATGCTGGAGAATGTGCTCCATCTGCCCCCGGCAGGGCAGGAAAGAGGCCAGCGCGATCGCGGCGATGAGGGACAGGAGAAAGGGGTCGAGACGCTTCATGCCGCACTATGTCCGTATCCGGGCCGGACATGCAACGTCCTGCCCCGGGCTCACGCCCGCTCTTTTGAAAACGGGCGTCTCATGTATCCTGTCCGCCATGACAGACCATAATGACCTGCCAGTCCCGGGCCGCCGCCGCGCCCTGACATCCCTTCTTGCCGCCGGAACCGTTGCCGGCACCGTCGGCAGCAGCCTGCGTCTGACGGGGAATGCCAGCGCCGCCGATGAACCGCCGAAAGACACACTCACGTCTCACGGCCATCAGCCGAGCAATGCGCATATCGAACCCGCCGATCAGCCCGGCGCAAATAACAAGCCTGTCATCCGCACCCAGAGCGACTATTTCTATCGCCCCTCCATTCATTTCTCGCCGCCTACCGGCTTCATGAATGACCCCAACGGCCTGATCTTCGACGGCCAGACCTACCATCTCTATTACCAGTACGACCCGACCTCCCCCTATGCCGGTCGCGTCCATTGGGGCCACGCCACCAGCACGGATCTCTACACCTGGCAGGACCAGCCCATCGCCATTGACCAGACGGCAGCGGGCGAGGCCTATACCGGCTGCGTCGTGCTGGACCGCAACAACGTCTCGGGCCTTTTCCCGCCTCGCAAACCGGAGGCCTCCGCTGCTGCTCCTGCAACCCCGACGGCCACGCAGGCCGCCGTGCAGGCGCTCGCGCCGGAACTGCGGAAAACCACGTCCGACACGCCTTACGCGCCCGACAAAATGCCCGCGCTTGGCCCGAATGAGGGCGCCCCGTTCGGCTCGGTCTATGCGCCTCCGAACGGTGCCGAAACCCATGCCGCCCCGCCTGCGCTCCCGCCCATGCCTGGCGGACTGGTCGCGATCTACACCCGTGCCACACCGCAGAGCCAGACGCAGTACATCGCCTGGAGCCCCGATGGCGGCCAGCATTACATCGACTACGACCACAACCCGATCCTGAATATCGGCGTCAATTCCTTTCGCGATCCCAAGGTCTTCTGGCACGAGGCCAGCGGCAAATGGATCATGGTCGTGGTCAGCGCACGCGCTCACAAGGTGCTGTTCTACGGCTCAATCGACCTGCTGCACTGGATGCATCTCAGCAGCTTCGGTCCCGCCGGCCTGTTCGGCGTGGACTACGAGTGTCCCAACCTGATCGAGCTCGACATCGAGGGCGATGAGAAAGGCAAGCGCTGGGTCCTGTTCGTCTCCGTCAATCCGGGTGGCCCGCTGGGCGGCAGCGTCACGCAGTATTTCGTGGGCGATTTCGACGGTGAACGCTTTACGCCCGACAACACGGTGATCGGCCTGACGGATTTCGCCAAGGACAGCTACGCCATGCAGGTCTATGACAGCATGCCGGACAACAAGGCGGTCTATTTCGCCTGGTTCGGCAACTGGCAGTACTGCGAGGAAGTCCCCAACCGGAGCTGGCGCGGTCTCATGACGCTGCCGCGTCGCATGTCCCTGCGCCGGGATGAAATGAACTGGCTGCGTCTGGTCCAGCGCCCCTACGGGCTCGAAGCCTTCCGGGGTGAGAAGATCCCGTTCAAAGTGGACCGTATCGCGGCCCAGAGCGGTGTCCAGGTTGCGCTCCCCACCGGCACCGCCATCGAACTGCTCCTGACCGTCACTGTTGACGAACGTAGCAACCCGCAGCCGGACGGCGAACAGGGACGCGCGGGCCGCTTCGTCATCGTGTTCTCGAACGGGCAGGGAGAGTCCCTCTCCATCGGCTTCGATGCCTTCTCAAGCCAGCTCTGGCTCGACCGCGGCGATCTGCGCGGCTTCTCCCAGCCGTTCTTCACGGAGCGCTTTTCTACGCCCCTGATCGCCAACAGTCGCCGCTTCTCCCTGCGGCTGGTGCTGGATGCCTGCGCGCTGGAACTCTTCGCCAATGACGGCCTCTCGGTTGCCACGGCTCTGGTCTTCCCTGCCAATCCGCTGACGACACTGGGTCTTCAGGCCACCAATACCGGTGCGACAATCGAGGAACTGGCGCTGTATCCACTGCGCAAAACCATGGATCGTCCGACTGCGGTCTGACACAGGGATCTGTCCTGCACCTGCCCGAATGTGCAAAGAAGGGGCTTGCCCCCTTCACCCCTTTTAACAATGGGGTGGGAAGTGTGTGAGGTAGGTGGCTTCGGGAGGGAGATTCATGTCCGCCCGTCTTGCATCAAGCGTTTTCGGATTGTCGCCGCCCGCATCCAGCGAAATAGGGGCGTAATGGTGGCTCTGACATGAAAGCTGGGAGCCATAATGCTGCTTTCCGGTCGTGGCGAGCATGACCCGATCCGTCAGCAGCGCATATCCCTGTTTTGGAAACTGACCCGATCGTGCAAGCGGTTCAAGCTGACGAAGCGCCATGACCTGAAAACCCGGATCCACATCTGCGTGCTGTACCAAAGTCCACAGCATCTTCGCAGGTTTGTGCCCCGCTTTCAGCACGCTCGTCCATCCCTGCGTTTCCAGAACATGCCGTGCCCAATGGCTGTTGCCCCAGTCCACGTTGATAATAGCGGAGATAAGACGACTCTTCAGAGCGCTCCGGGTCGGTGCATCGAGCCCTATGATTTTCTCTCGGGATTCAGCTGAAAAACGCCACATCTGGTCTGGTACAACATGTGCCGTAATCTGTTCTTCCAATGTGTCTTTTGCCGGATCGCTCTCAAGTGCCTTCGTGGCATCATGGACGGCTATTTCATAAGTCTGAAAATAAGGCAGGCTACGGGACATGGCCCTCTGAAAATCTTCCCAGCTTTTCATTCCGTCAGGCACGCTGTCCGCCATATTGACCTGCATGCACACATGATCCTGATAGCCGGATTCCTCGGGAACAGAAGCCGCAACACCAAGTTTCTTCAACTCCGCATCCTGTATAAGCGCCGCATCCTGCATGCAGGCCTTGCCATAAGCCTTAATGGCCTTCCAGTCCGCGACCTGCTGCGCGGTCGCACCCGGAAAAGCACCACGGACAAACCCGTAATCGCCGGGCTCGAAACTGCCGTCATGGATAAAGGGCGCCAGAACGGGCGGCGCAGGAGCCGCGGGTGCTGCTGAAAACACGCCCAGACCAGCCAGCAGGAAGAGCATACGAAAACGGGCCATCGTGACGACATCCTGTAAGGAAATGTTACGTCACGATGGCCCGCATCAGAGGCTCAGATCAAGACCGTAACGGTCTCAGCCGCCCGTGATCCTGTTCTTCAGATTGTGAAGGCTGGTCGAAACCTGCTTCTGCCAGTCGGTCATGCGCTCGTGCCATTCGGTCGAATGCTGCTGCACCAGAACACGGCCGGCTTCTGCGGCGGCAGCGGCCTGGGCCTTCTGCTGGGCCAGGACCTCGCGCTCCACGGCCTCGATCGGCCGACGCAGCACCAGCGATGCACCCAGCGATGCCGCCAGATCGTCCACGACCTGCGGCACATATTCCTGAACCGTCGCAATCACGGCCGTCGTCCCCACGGGAATGACGGAGGCGATCTGCGCCAGAAGGCTGCTGCGGATCGCCGCATCCTCAACCGACAGGCTCGATCCAACGAGCGCCCCCATGGACGCCCCGAGAAGCACGCCCAGCGGTCCCAGAAGAAGCCCGACGAGCGAGCCCAGAAGCGTTCCGTTCAGAACCTGCTCGCCTGAAGAGCCGTTGGCCCAGTTGTCATGAATGGTGATGTTGCCGTCCGTGGTGCGTTCAACGACAGCCTCGTTGATGACGACCAGCTTCTGGTCTGCAGCCCGTTCCCGCAGTTCGGAAAACGCCTGAAAAGCCTTGCTCTGCTCGGTGAAGGAGAGAACAAGAATGTTGGTATCCATGATCTGTCACGCTCCGCTCCCCCGCGAAAAAATGCAGGAAGAGCCGGGCACGCGGGGGAAGTGTCCGGCCTGTCACCGCAGCCTTCCCGGAAGGCTGCGGGAGGAGGACACCAGATTACCGGCTCAGCGTAAAGGTCAGACCCTGCGCACCCGCAGCCAGACGCGCACCTTCGGTCGCCGTCTCGATCTTGATGCGCACGCCGTTGCTGTTGGACAGGACAGCGCCACCGAGACCCTTGTCCAGCGTCGCTTCACCGGCAAGCGCGCCGTAGCTGCCGTCGAAATCATGCAGATGCTTCAGGTTGTAGACGGTGCCTTCGGCCTTCAGGGCGGAGTAGCCGACGGCAGCGATGTTCCCGCCGCTGACCTTGAAGTGATAGGTATGATGGCCGTAGGTCAGGGTGCCATCGCCCCAGGTGTAGCCAATGCCGACATCCGCCGAATGGGCGGTGAGGGTGACGTGTCCGACAGGGGCCCCGAGCGTATCTTCAGCGCGTACGGCAGGAGCTGCGACAAGACCGGCACCGAAAAGGACGGCTGCAAGGGCGACGCCACGGCGGCTGATATTGAAAGACATCATGAAACCTTCTGTCTGTTTTCATAGTCAGGCCCTGCGGGTGCAAACCCGTGTGGCACTGACACTTGAGAAGACAACGCTCCGACGCGGGTTCGGATGCATGCGAAGGGAGAATTCATGTTCCGGCTATCGGTCAGCGGTCCGGAGGGATGAGGAAGTTGAAGTGCATCCTGTAGTGTGAGCTGACGGGATGACCGTTTCTCATCGCGGGGAAATAGGACGCCTGAACCACATAGTCGCGTGCGGCCTGATTCAGTTCCGCATAATGCCCTTCCCGGACCATACAGTCGTGGGAACGGCCCTGGGCATCGATCCTACAGGCCACCGTGACGTGATCTTCGATATGCCGGTCGATCATGTCCTGAGGATAACGGGGCGTGCCCGACACGGCGCGGTTGAGCCGGGCGGCGTGGGTGTTGTCCTGATGGTCCGCGATACCGAAAAACCTGCCCGGGCCGATGTTCAGATGGGCGATCTGCGGCACCAGAACAGCAACCTGAAACAGGCAGATGCAGAGCACGGGCAGGAGAAACCAGACTGGTGGCTGGCGACGTCGCCCGTTGGTATCCGGCTCGGGACAGGGCTGGAGTTCAGACTGGGGGCCCTGCTCCGGTTCCATCAGGGGTGGAATGTCCGGGTCGTGATGCCGGAAAAGGGGATCGTCCATTGTTCGGTTCCCGATATCTCCGGGCACGAGAGATGAGGCCTGTTTCAGACGGCAATGGCCTGCCTGGCTTCATCATGGAAGATCCGGTTGTCAGAACGCCAGAGGGAATCGCGCCCTTTCAAAGGCAGCCATTCGCGTGAAGCGCTGATCAGAAGATGATTTTTTTTAGGAGAAAAATGGTGCCCAAGGGCGGAATCGAACCACCGACACTGCGATTTTCAGTCGCATGCTCTACCAACTGAGCTACTTGGGCACCGAGCTTCAGGGCGGACCCTGTTGCGGAGATGGGGTTTAACTGATGATTGAGGCGGGATCAACCCTCCCTGTCGCGATATTCGTCGTGCTCTTCGTCATTATCCTGACGAAAGGACGGAACGCGGTAGGTCCCGCTGAACCAGCGGCCCAGATCGACATCCGCACAGTGGCGGGAGCAGAAAGGCCGGAACTGCGGATCGGTGGGGCGATGGCAGATCGGGCAGGTGGCGTTGCTCATGACAGGCTCCAGCTTGCGGGTGGGGCATTGGGATCAAGGACAAGATCAAGCGGCCGGGCGCGACGGGATATGAAATCCGCCAGGGCATCGGGATCGTTTTCCAGTGCCCTGACGAGTCCGATCGAGGCGGTCAGCGTCCGGCCGGGGCGGTTTTCGCGCAGGATCGTCCGGAGGATGGACAGCGCCTGCCCATGTGGGGAGGATAGGAGTTCATGCAAGGGGGGGCGACGGCGCGGGCGCGTCAGTTCCAGCAGGCCGGACGGTGTGGCGCCGAGGACGTCCGGTTTCAGGGGATCGCCAGCCAGAGCCTCACGCAGGAAGGGAACCAGAGCCGGGCGTTTGCGCGTCTTCACGCCTGCCGGATCTACAAGAATCGTGCCTGAAAGATTCCGCAGGCGGATCTGCCGCGTCAGTTCAGGGAAGGCTGCGACATTGCCCTTGAAGTCCGGGGCGCCAGTACTGTCTAGGTCGATGGCAACAAGGGCGGGGGTCGGGAAGAAGCTGGCGGTCAGGAGGCCCAGATCGGCCTCGGGGCTGCCGAGACTGTCGAAATCCGCTTCCAGTGCACCGTCGAAGGCCTGCTGGCAGCGCTGAAGCCGCGGGCGCAGGCGGGCAGGCAGCTTTGCCGCAATGCCCGGATCGTCCACGAAAATCGGAGCATCCGGATAACGGTCCGCCAACTCGTCGAGCGGGGTTGGTCCGCGTTCGAGCAGTTTGGGGGCAGAGGGTGCCTCAGTGGGCATGTCCGCCCGGCGCAGCCTCAGGCCCTTGTTGTTCTGGGCGGCGCGGCTGACACGGGCTGCGGTCTGGGCGCCTTCGATCAGGGCTTCGCGGGTGGAGAGAAAGCCGCTCTGGCCGTCTTCGAGCAGGACGAACGCGCCACCCAGAGCGGGAGCGGCTTTCTGGACGCGGACGACGTGCCAGTCTTCCAGACCATCCGGGCAGCCGGGACGCCAGATCGCGGCATCCAGCAGGGTATCATGGTCGGTGACGGCAATCCGCACTTCGCCCGGAGAACAGGCTGCGCGGATTTCGGTCATGCGATCCAGCCACCTGAAGGCTTGCCGACCGGCTGTCCGCGCAGGAGCTGGGCCGTTTCAAACAGGGGCAGCCCCACGACGGCGGAATAGCTGCCACCGATCTGACGGATATGGGCGGCGGCGGCGCCCTGGATGGCGTAGCCGCCCGCCTTGCCCTGCCAGTCCCCCTGCGCGATCAGGGCGTCGATCTGCGCATCTGTCAGGCGATGGAAAATGACGGAAGTTTCCACCAGTCGCTCGCAGGGCGTACCTTGTGGCCAGCCCGCGCTCGGGCGCAGGACCACGGCCGTCAGTACCTTGTGGCGGCGGCCGGAGAGCAGTTTCAGGCAGGCGCGGGCCGTCTTTTCGTCTTCGGCTTTCGGCAGGACGCGCCGACCAACCGAAACCACCGTATCGGCCCCGAGGACGAGGGCGGCATCCGTGCGCTGCGCGGCCACATGCTCCGCCTTCTGGCGGGCGAGGCGCTGCGCGAGCGGGCGCGGCAGTTCACCGGGGCGCGGTTCTTCGTCGATATCGGCGCTGACGACAGCGTCGGGCACGATGCCGATCTGTTCCAGCAGGCTCAGGCGGCGCGGGGAGGCGGAGGCCAGAACGAGCTTCGGACGGTCCGGAAGGCCGGATGACCCTTCTGCGGAAGACGGGGAGGAGGTCATGCGGCGGACTGTCTTACTTGAAGCGGAACGTGATCCGGCCCTTGGACAGGTCGTACGGCGTCATTTCGACGTTCACGCGGTCACCGGCCAGAACGCGGATGCGGTTCTTGCGCATCTTGCCGCTCGTATGGGCCAGGATGGTGTGCTCGTTGTCGAGCGTGACGCGGAACATGGCGTTGGGGAGCAGTTCCATGACGGTGCCGGTAAACTCGATCAGGTCTTCTTTTGACATGTGAATCCTTGCTTCAGGGACAGGGTAATGATCTGCGCGCGGCAGTGGCTCCGGTGCGGAGCCAGAAAATCCAGCCCGCTATGTGCGGACTGTCAGCCCAAAGGTCAAGCATGACCGGTCCCTGTCCGGGGATTCTTGCGGTTTTTTGGCACTCTGACGTCGTGCCGCCCTCTCAGGCAGCACGACGGGATCTGTTCAGGACGCTTTGGCAGCCGCCGCAGCCCGGGCGGCCATCTTTTCCTCTTCAGTCCAGACGCGGCGCTCGCGCACCTTCTGCGGCTTGACCTGCTTGACCGGACCGCCGCCGAGCACGGGCGGGCGCATGGTGGAGTTCCGGGCTTCTTCCGAGTGCCATTCATGGCTGTCATGAACGTCCAGCGTCCGGCCGATCTCACGCTCCACGGCATGCAGCCAGGCGCGCTGCTCGGCATCGCACAGCGTGATGGCAAAACCGCTGCGACCCGCACGGCCCGTCCGGCCGATCCGGTGCACATAGCTTTCCGGCAGGCTCGGCAGATCGTGGTTGATCACATGCGTGACCGTATCGACGTCGATGCCACGCGCGGCGATATCGGTTGCCACCAGAACCTGTACGTCGCCTTCGCGGAAAGCGTTCAGGGCACGCTCGCGCTGACCCTGCGAGCGGTTGCCGTGCAGGGCTTCGGCCGTGATGCCGGATTCCGTCAGGAAGGTGCAGACCTCGTTGGCGATGTTCTTCTGCAACGTGAAGACAACGGCCTGACCGATGCCCGGCGTCTGAAGCTGCGCCAGAAGAGCGGCTTTCTTGTTGGACGCATCGAGGAACATGACAGACTGCGCGATCCGGTCCACCGTGGTCGAAGGCGGTGCGATCTCGACCTTTGCCGGGTCACGCAGCAGGCTCTCGACGAGGGCTGTGATGGATTTCGGCATCGTTGCGGAAAACAGCACCGTGTGCCGGTCTTCGGGGAGCGTTGCGACGATGCGTTCGATCGGCTTGGCAAAGCCCATGTCCAGCATCTGGTCGGCTTCATCCAGCACCAGCGCTTCAAGCTGCGACAGATCGCACAGGCCCTGCTCGATCAGGTCCAGCAGGCGTCCCGGTGCGGCGACGATGATGTCCACGCCCTCTTCGAGCGCCTTGACCTGATGAAACTGGCTTACACCGCCGAAAATCGTGGTGACGCGTACCGGCTGGTGACGGCTGAAGCTCTCGAACCCGTCCGCAATCTGGGAGACCAGCTCGCGTGTGGGAGCGAGAACCAGAACGCGCGCTCCGTTTTTTGGGGAAGGGCGCGGCGTTTCGGCAAGCCGATGGAGCAGCGGGAGTGCGAAGGAGGCCGTCTTGCCGGTGCCGGTCTGGGCCAGACCGAGCAGGTCGCGGCCTTCCAGAAGCATCGGGATGGACTGGGCCTGAATCGGCGTCGGCGTGACGTAACCCGCTTCGTCTAGGGCGCGGAGGAGGGTGGGCGCCAGGGCGAGATCGGCAAAAGCCTGGGCAGAAGTTGGGGACATGATGAAGCGGCGCCTCCGGCGCTGAGTAAAGCTGCGCCTGATGGGGCTTCGCGGATTCAGAAAACGGGCTTGTACGAATGATGCCTGTCGCCGTCAACGCAACGAAAGAGCGTGCCAAGCCCGTCTGTCAGGACAGTTTGGAAATATCGCGCATGGCCACGACCAGAGACATGTGTGACGCCAGAAGCCGCTGCGGCAACGTGGGCAGATAGATCCGGATGGCCTCAAGGCGTTTGGACTCCGGAAGTGCCGCAAAAGGTGGGCGCGATCCGGGGCCCTCACTGCCCGCATCATAGCTTTTGGCAATTGCGGCAAGGAGGGAAGCGGGGACCGAAGCCAGAAGCGCTCTCTGTGCGGGGTTCAGAAGCCGGTCCCGCAGGGGGCCGGAGAGGGTGCGCTCTTCCGCTATTTTCGGAGGCTCATAAGGCTTGAGCTGGTTCAGCGGAAACTCGACCTCCACGCCATTGGCCTGCTCCACATAGCCGGTGGAGCCGTCGATATCGACCAGCCTGCCATCATGCGTGCCCTTCAGGTCCGAAACATGATCTCCGATCGACAACTTGGCCATGATACACTTCTCCTTCTCAGGACGGAGCCTAGAGCACTTCCGGATCGTGGGTAAAAATTTTCTGCTTCCCGTGCCCGATTTCAAATCCGAAAGGCATATGCGAACGTCGTGCGGACTGCATCACTCCTGCCTTCATGGGAAAAGAAAGCGAAAAACCGCAGGCTGAGGTTCATAAAACTGTCACATCCCCCTCTTTGCTGAATCCGTTATCAGCCCTTGTCTCGGACACCGCGATTACTCCTGTGCCGGAACTGATCGGGAGGACTGGCTCAGAATTGGCGACAAGGAAGCACCCGCATTTCAGTATGGTACGACCTTTGGTTATGACGGGTTCAGGAAACGGTGCACGTGCGGGATGGAGAACGGACGCGTTTCCTGTGAGGGGCGTGATGCGGATAATTCGGTGTGTCAGTGCAGTCCTTGGCATGACGGTGCTCGGCGCAGGTTGTGAGGCGCAATCCTCGCCTGTATCACCCCCGGTGTCGCAGGATGTCTGTGATCCCGCGCCGGATGGCCGCAATCCCTGTCCCCAGACTTTTCAGCGCCCCAGACAGGAGCCCCTGTCGCAGATGGCGCAGATCGGGCGCATGCTGTTTTACGACAGGGCACTTTCGGGTTCGGGAAAACTGTCCTGCGCGTCCTGTCACGATCCGGCCAATCATTACGGGCCGACGGGCGAGACGTCCGTTTTCGAAGGCGGGGCGGATCTGCACCGGCAGGGGCGGCGGGCAATTCCCACTCTGACCTATCTGGAACGTATGCCGCCGTTCAGTATCGGGCCAGATCTGGGAAATGACGATGTTGCACCGCGTGTTATCAGTGTGCCGAGTACGGGAAACCGGCGCGGCAGCAAAAGTGCCACGGATACGGCGTCATCCGCCGTGCATATCGTTCCTCAGGGCGGGTTGTTCTGGGATGGTCGGGTCGATACGTTTCAGCAGCAGGCCGGAGGGCCGCTTTTTGATCCCGACGAGATGGCTTCCACGCCGGAGCATGTCACCGCACGGCTGAATACGGCACCTTACCGTGCGGCTCTTCTTGCGCTGGCAGGAACGCGCGGGGAAAAGGATCCTGCCTTCCTGCGTGAAGAAGCGCTGTTCGCGATTGGGCGTTATGAGCTGGAAGACCGTCATTTCCACGAATATTCCAGCAGGTTTGATGCCTGGCTGGAAGGAAAGGCCCAGTTCACGCCGCTCGAACGCGAAGGATATCTTCTGTTCAACGATCCGCGGAAAGGCAACTGTGCGGCCTGTCATCTCGATCGCATCACGCGCGACGGCCTGCCCCCGCTTTTCACCGATCATCAGTATGAAGCGCTGGGCGCGCCGCGCAACATGGCGATCAGCCGCAATGCCGTTGCCAGCTATGACGATCTTGGGGTGTGCGACAGTCAGTCTGACGGTCGGAAGGCCTTTGCGGCTTATTGCGGGATGTTCGTGACGCCGACCCTGCGCAATGTCGCGACGCGTCATGTTTTTTTCCATAACGGTGTTTTTCACACGCTCGAAGCTGTTCTGGATTTTTATGCTGTCCGGGATCTTCAGCCTGAAAAATTCTATCCGCGCAGGCCGGATGGAAAAATCAACGTCTACAACGATATTCCGGAACAATATCGTTCCAACATTGACACGATAGATGCGCCGTTTGATCGCAAAGCCGGAGAGTCGTCGGCGTTAACCGAAAACGAGCGCCGGGCGATCATCGCGTTTCTTGGGACGCTGACAGATACGGATGCTCCGGCCGTGGCTCCTGCGGTGGATACCGTCACGGGACAGACAGGGAAACGACAGAATGGATGACATGCTCCAAAAGCCGGAAGCGCCAGGACGGACGATGGACATGGAGTTCAGGGTCTTTGGCAAGCCGTTCAATCGTAGTGGGGAAAGGTTCCGCAAGGTGTTCATGAAGCGCGTACAACGAGCAAAATCCGGACTGGCAGTCCTTCTATCCGGCTCCATGCTTCTTCCATCCGTGGGGCTGGCGGCATCGTCTTCTGCGGCTGAGACTTACCAGACTGCAACGCCTATCAAGCATGTCGTGGTGATTTTTCAGGAAAACCGTTCCTTCGACCATTATTTCGCGACTTATCCCAAGGCGGCGAATGTGAGTGGTGAACCGGCTTTTACGGCGTTGACTGATACGCCTTCTGTCAACAATCTCACGAGCGCCAATCTCCTTACGAGCAATCCGAATTCCAGCCCGGCAAACGGGTCGGGAGCAGCACTTCCGTTCCGCATTGACCGGACGCAGGCAAATACAGCGGACCAGAACCACAGCTATACGCCGGAGCAGCAGGCTTATGATGGTGGGAAGATGGATCTGTTCCCAAAATATACCGGATCAGCAACATCTGGAAGTTCGGGTGCTTTCGGAACAAAGGGGCAGGTCCTGGGGTATTTTGATGGCAACACGGTCACGGCGCTTTGGAATTACGCCCAGCATTACGCGATGAGCGACAATAACTGGAGCGATACATACGGGCCCTCCACGCCGGGTGCGCTTGAAGTTGTGGCTGGCCAGACCAACGGTCTTCAGCCTGTTGCGGGTAACATGCTCGGGAGTGCCTACATCCATGACGGGCAGGGCGGATACACCCTGATCAACGATGAGGATCCCGCTTACGATCGCTGCTCCACCCCGTCACAGGTGCTGATCAATGCCAGAAACATCGGCGATCTTCTGAACGAGAAGGGGATTTCCTGGGGGGGCTTCATGGGGGGCTTCGACCTGACGCTCACGAACGCGAACAACACCACGGGGTGCAATCGCAGCACCTATTCCGAAACGGTGGGAATCCGCACGGACTATGTTCCGCATCATGCCTGGTTCCAGTATTTCGCAAGTACGGCCAATCCGACGCATGCCCGGCCAAACTCCACGGCTTCGATCGGCTTCAGCACGATCCCCGGCACTTCAACGCGGGAACCGGCCAACCATCAGTATGATATCAAGGATTTCTATACGGCCGTGAAGGCGGGAAATTTCCCCGCGGTCTCCTATATCAAGTTGCCGGCCTATCAGGACGGTCATCCTGGCAATTCAGACCCGCTGGATGAGCAGAACGGTATTGTAACTCTCGTCAACTTTATCCAGAGCCAGCCGGAATGGGCCAGCACGGCGATCATCATCGACTATGATGACTCTGATGGCTGGTACGATCATGCGTTCCACAAACCACTTTGGGGCTCGTTCGACAGCACCGCGGACCAGCTCAATGGCGCCGGGATCTGCGGAACCGCAGGGTCGGCTCCGAAAGGTGTGGCGGGCAAGCCGGTCAATGGCCGTTGTGGGCCGGGGACGCGCATCCCGCTCATCGTGATCTCTCCGTATGCCCGCCGGAACTTCGTCAGTCATCGGCTGACGAGTCAGGCCTCCGTGGTGCGCTTCATCGAAGACAACTGGCTGGGCGGAAAGCGGCTTGGTGGCGGCTCGTTTGATGCGGATGCGGGCCAGATCAACACGATGTTCGACTTCACGCAGATGCCGAACACCACGCCTCTGGTTCTGGACCCGGATACGGGCTCGCTCCGGTAACACGGGATGCTCCAGGAGGTGTCAGAACCTCCCGGGTGGAGGCTGGATCAGTTCTTTTCCAGCCGGACTGACAGGCTGAGCGCGTGGGCGTCCAGCCCTTCGGCCTTTGCCAGCGCCACGCCGGCCGGGCCGATCCGGCGCAGACCGGCTTCGTCGGCTTCGATGGTGGTGGTGCGCTTGATGAAGTCGAACACCGACAGACCGGAGGCGAACCGCGCCGTTCGGCTGGTCGGCAGGACGTGGTTCGGGCCGCCGACATAATCGCCCACGGCTTCGGGGCAGTAGCGGCCCATGAAGATCGCGCCTGCGTGGCGGATCATGGCCGAGAAGTCGCGCGGGGCGTCGAGCATGACTTCCAGATGCTCGGGGGCCAGCGCATTGACAATTTCGGCGGCTTCCTCAAGTGAACGCACCACGATGATCGCGCCATGATCGTCCCAGCTTTTTGAGGCGATGGCCGTGCGGGGGAGCGTTTCCAGCTCCGTGCGGACGGCTTCGGCAGCACGCTCGGCAAAGGCGGCATCCGTCGTGATGAGGATGGCCTGGGCCTGTTCGTCATGTTCGGCCTGCGCGAGCAGATCCAGTGCAACGAGGCGCGGATCGTTCTGGCCATCGGCGACGACCACGACTTCGGATGGTCCGGCGATGCTGTCGATGCCGACATGCCCGAAGACCTGCCGCTTGGCTTCCGCAACGAAGGCATTGCCGGGTCCGACGATGCGGTCCACGGGCGCGATAAGGTCCGTACCAAACGCCATGGCGCCCACGGCCTGCGCACCACCGATGCGGTAGATTTCCTCTACGCCACAAAGCTGCGCGGCTGCGAGAACCAGCGGGTTCAGCACGCCACCCGGCGATGGCACGCACATGGCGAGCCGCTTCACACCCGCAACGCGGGCGGGCAGGGCATTCATCAGGACGGAAGACGGATAGGCCGCCTTGCCGCCGGGAACATACAGCCCGACCGCATCCAGCGGCGTCCAGCGCATGCCGAGGCGGATTCCGTCCTCATCCGTGAAGTCCAGATCCTTTGGCATCTGGGCGGTATGGAATGTCTCGATCCGGCGTGCGGCGGTGCGCAGGGCGTCCATCAGGTCCGCAGGGACGCGCGCGGCTTCGGAGGCGATTTCTTCGGCACTAATCCGCAGCTTTTCGGCTGGCAGGGTCAGGCGATCAAAGCGGGCGGTATAATCGCACAGAGCTTCATCGCCCCGGCTACGCACATCGGCGAGGATCGCGCGGACCGGCTCGGCCACGCTGCGTTCATCGCTTCCACGCGCGGCGAGCAGTGTTGCGAAGTCTTCGGCGAAACCGGCTGCGGTCGTATCGAGGCGTTTCATCAGGCGGCTTCCTCCGTGTTCAGGGCGGCGCGGAAGCGTTCGATCAGGGCGCTGATTTCTTCAGGACGGGTCTTGAGCGCGACGCGGTTGACGATCAGGCGGCTCGTGACATGTGCGATGGTCTCGGTTTCCATCAGGCCATTGGCACGGAGTGTTGAGCCCGTATCGACCAGATCGACGATCACGCTCGCCAGATCCAGCGTCGGTGCCAGTTCCATCGCACCATTCAGATGCACGATCTCGGCGTTGATGGCGCGGGACGCGAAATGGCGGCGGGCGATGGTCGGGTATTTCGTGGCGACGCGCAGGCGGGACTGACCGGTTGCGGGATCTTCGACCATGGTCTTGGGGCGTGCAACGGAAATGCGGCAGCCACCGATGCCCAGATCGAGCGGCGCATAGATGTCCGGATAATCGAACTCCATCAGCACATCCGCACCGCAGACGCCAATATCCGCGCCGCCATAGGCCACGAAGGTCGCGACATCGAAGGAGCGGACCCGGACCACATCCAGATTCGGATCGGACGTGCCAAAGCGCAGGCGGCGGCTGCTTTCGGTCAGGCAATCCGGATCGGGTTCGATGCCGGTGCGGCTCAGGACGGGGGCCAGCGCCTTGAGGATACGCCCTTTCGGGAGCGCCAGGATCAAGGGTGAGTCACTGCGGACAGCGAGGTCCGCTCCGGTCTGGAGGCCGTTTCCGGTCCCGTTCTGGGGCGCTGTCATGAAGTGTCTTTCCCTTGCCGTCCGCAGCCACTGAGAGAACGGCAGGCCATATCACGAAGCCGGAATCTTCCCAAGTTCCTCAAAGGAATTTCCAGCCTCGGTGTGGGGCGGATGCGAATTTTCTTGACGTCCGGAAGCGCCATCGCTCAATTTTGTATGTATGTCTGCCAACATAGAAACATTGCTGTTTCCCACGCCTTTGTCCGACACGAGTGGCTTGCCGCTCCGGGTCCAGCTCCGGGAACGCGTGCTGGCGGCCATCGGCTCGGGACTTCTCGGTCCGGGGGATCGTCTGCCCACCATGCGTGCCCTGGCGGTTCATCTGCGGGTGGATCTCAACACCGTGCAGCGGGCCTATGCCGAGCTGGAACGTCTGGGGGCCATCCAGACCTTCCGGGCACGTGGCAGTTTCGTCAGCGACAGGCCACCGCCCCCGGATGAAGAGCGCCGGGCGGCGGATATCCGGGATCTGGCCGCTTCCACGATCGCCCGGTGCCAGGCGCTGGGTCTGGAGCCCGAAGCGGTTCTTCAGGCCATGCGCGATCTTCTTTCCCTGTCCAACCCCTGATGCCGAGAGACGGCGTTTCGAAAGGCTGATGTCCATGCCGGAATTTCCTGTTTTCCCGTCCCTTTCGCCACTGCGGTCCGCAGGGAACCGGTCGCGTCTGCCCGTCAATACGGTCGCGGCGTCCATCGCGGGTGCGATCCTGCTGGCGGGAGCCGGTCTGACGGCCCTGACGAAAGCGCCGGGCTGGGTGATCGGTGGCCTGGTTCTCGGGCTGCTGGTGATGATGTCGCTGCGGATGTGCAATTCCTGGCAGCGCGTTCTGGTCCTGCGGGCAGGGAAAATTCAGGGTCTGCGCGGCCCGGGCCTGTTCATGATCGTGCCGTTTCTCGATCAGATCGACGCCGTCGTGGACCAGCGCATCCGCACCGTGCCGGTCCATACGCGACAGACCCTGACGCGCGATACGACGCCGGTAGATGTGGATGCGGTCGTGTTCTGGATGGTGCATGACCCGCTGCGGGCGATCACGGAACTCGACAATTATGAAGGTTCGGTGTCGATGGTCGCACTGACCACCCTGCGTGAGGTGGTGAGCAGTTCGGACCTCGCCACGCTGCTGGAAGACCGCCGCCGTATCGACGGGGAATTGCGGGATCTTATCGAGATCAAGACGCGCGAATGGGGTGTGACGGTGCAGGCCGTCGAAATTCGTGACGTGCAGCTTCCCGACAGTCTTCAGGACGCCATGAGCCGTCAGGCCCAGGCTGAACGTGAACGCGCCGCCCGCGTCACGCTGGCTTCGGCGGAGCGGGAAGTGGCACATGAACTGGCGCTGGCGGCGAAGACCTATGAGGCCTCACCGATCGCGCTTCAGATCCTGCAGATCAACCGTATCTTCGAGATGAACAAGAACCGCGGCACCACCATCCTGATGCCGACCACCATGGCGGATTCGATGACCACCGCCACGGCCTTCGCCGCCGCAATGCAGACGGTCCAGCCGGAAGCGGCTCCTCCGGTGGCCGCAGGTGAGGTCAGCGACTGAAGCTGGCGACCATGCCGCGCAGGTTACGCTGACGCCGTGTCGCAAGCCGCGCGGCTGTAAGCACGGAGCGGGCCTGCGAAATGGCGGTGTCGAGGTCCGAGTTGATGATCGTGTGATCGAACTCGGACCAGTGGGAAATCTCGTCCAGCGCGGCCTTCATGCGCTTGGCGATTTCTTCCGGATCATCCGACGCCCGTTTGTTCAGTCGGCGTTCCAGCTCTTCCAGTGACGGCGGCAGAACGAACAGGCTCACCACATCGTCCGGCAGGGCGGCGCGCAGCAGGCGGTGTCCCTGCCAGTCGATGTCGAACACCATGTCATGCCCGGCATCCAGCGCTTCCTCGACCGGTGCGCGCGGCGTGCCATACCCCCGTCCGAAAACTTCCGCCCATTCCAAAAGCTCGCCATCCGCGGCCATGCGGCGGAATTCCGCAATGTCCCGGAAATGGTAATGCACGCCCTCGACCTCTCCCGGACGCGGACTGCGCGTTGTGACCGAGACGGAATGGCGCAGGGTTGGTTCCGAAGCGCGCAGGGCGTTGGCAATGGTGGACTTGCCCGCACCAGACGGGGCCGAGATCACCAGACAGACGCCGCGGCGGGGCAGTTGGGTCATGGGGTCTCCTTGCATTATGAGCCGGATGGGAAGTGTTCTGCCGAAGCGTCTAGCGTGAAAGGGGCGGTTTTGGCCAGATATTCAGGGCGCTGCCTTGAAACCCGCAAAGGGACGCGGGGCAAAGCCCCGATCCTCACGGCTCGGACTGAAGCTGCGCGACGATGGCGCGGCTGATCGTCCGCCGTGTCGGGCCGCCCAGCACATGGCCGAGCGGGGCGAGCACTTCGATATGGTCACAGACGATCTTGAAGACCGCGAGCATCGGGACGGACAGGAACGCGCCCGAAATGCCCCACATCCAGTCCCAGAACAGCAGCGATCCCATGACGAAGACGGGATTGAGCGTGAAACGCCGGGCCAGCAGCATGGGTGTAATGGTCTCGCCTTCCAGAACATGGATCAGCAGGTAGATCGACGGCGGCAGGAGTGCGTAAAGCAGGGACGGGAAACTGAACAGCCCGACCACGAAATAGACCACCACACCCGTCAGTGGGCCGATGATGGGAATGTAGTTCAGCAGGAAAGCGAGCACGCCCCACAGAAGCGGGTTGGGCATGCCGGTGGCCCAGCACTGGATCATGTTCACCAGCCCGACACCCAGATTCATCATCGTGATCGTCACGAGATAGAGCGAGACGTTCTGCTCGATCTGGGTCGCCATTTCCACGAGGCGGCGTTTCTTGGCGTAGGTCGGCATGATCTCGACGCAGCGGCGCAGGAGCGTGTCGCCTTCCGTCATGAGGAAGAACAGCATCAGCAGCATCGAGAAGAAGCCGCCGGCCAGTTCGCGTGTTCCGGCCAGGACGGAGGAGCCGAGGCGCGAGAGGGCCGTTTCTCCCCCGATCGTCCCGCTCACGCCATGGGTGGTGTGTGTGCTGCCCGAATGGCCGCTGAACATGGCGGAAAGGCGCATATAGTCGCGCTGGACCACGTCGATTGGCCCGCTGAGCAGGGCCAGCTTGCTTTGCAGGGCGGGAAGCGTCTGAGGGGCGCGTGTGATCCAGCCGGCGGCCGGGACGGAAATGGTCGTGGCGATTCCGCCCACGATTCCGAACATCATGACGATCAGCATGAGGCCTGCCAGATGCCGGGGCAGGTGCAGGCGCTGTGTCAGGAATCGCATGGGCGCGATCATGAGCAGGTTCAGGACGAGCGCGAAGACGAAGGGCAGCAGAATGGGCGCGGTGAAATACAGCGAATAGAATACGGCCAGAATCGTCAGGATCAGGACGCACATGTCGCGGATGTTCAGGTGTTCGCGCAGGAGATTGCGGTCGAGGGTCGGGTCCGGAAAATCGCCGTCGGGCAACAGTCTTTCGCCCGGTTTTCCGGAGGGAGAGGGGCTGTCGTTACAGGCAGGGTCGGCGGAAGACGCGATGGGACGGCCGGACATGTTTTCTTTGCCTGCAACGGAGACGGAGCTTACGGACCAGAACGATCCGCGAAAGGACACAGTTGCGTGTTCTGCCCAAAAACCCCCTTGAACTCCAGTGCCATCCGGTCACTAAATCATGAGGAGCGCCTGTGGATGCGTGGTCTGTCGCATTCGCCGGTTATCGCAGACTAAGGAGAAACATTATGGCCTGGAACACCCCCAAAGTTACCGAAATCCCGCTGGGCGCAGAAATCAATTCGTATGTCTGCGGCGAGAAGAAATAAGCCGCTTCCCCGGGGACCTGTCCTTGAGGAATAATGGCACGGCCGCTCCCCCATGGAGCGGCCGTTTTCATTCATGGGTGCCCTGTGGTGCCCCAGTCAGACGGTTTGTGAAAAAATGATTGATGTCATCGTGCTCGGCGCGGCGGCAGGGGGCGGTTTCCCGCAGTGGAACTCCGCAGCACCCGGCTGTGTGGCTGCCCGCACGCGACAGGGCGCGAAAGCCCGGACCCAGGCTTCTCTTGCCGTCAGTGCCGACGGAAAGCGCTGGTTCATTCTCAACGCCTCGCCCGATCTGCGGCAGCAGATCATCGACACGCCAGCCCTGCATCATCAGGGCAGCCTGCGCGGAACTCCCATTCAGGGCGTCGTCCTGACCTGCGGCGAGATCGACGCCATAACCGGTCTTCTGACCCTGCGCGAGCGTGAACCTTTCACGCTGATGGGCAGCGACTCGACCCTTCAGCAGCTTGCGGACAATCCGATCTTCGGTGCGCTCGATCCGGAAATCGTCCCGCGTGTCCCGCTTATTCTCGATGAAGCCACGTCCCTGATGAACAAGGACGGGATTCCGTCCGGTCTTCTGCTCACGGCCTTCGCCGTTCCCGGCAAGGCGCCGCTTTACGCGGAAGCCGCAGGCTCACGCCCGGACGAAACGCTGGGCCTGTCCATTACGGATGGATGCAAGACGATGCTCTTCATTCCCGGCTGTGCGCAGATTACGTCGGAAATCGTGGAACGGGTGGCCGCGGCCGATCTCGTGTTCTTTGACGGGACGCTGTGGCGGGATGATGAAATGATCCGCGCCGGGCTGAGCCCGAAGAGCGGGCAGCGCATGGGGCATGTGTCCGTGAATGATGCCGGTGGGCCGGTAGAATGTTTCACCACATGCGAAAAACCTCGCAAGGTGTTGATTCATATCAACAACTCCAATCCAATTCTGTTCGAAGACAGCCCCGAACGCAAAGACGTTGAACGCGCCGGATGGACGGTTGCGGAAGATGGCATGACTTTCAGACTGGACACACCATGACGCTCCTTACGCCTGACCAGCTTGAAGCACAGCTTCGTCAGATCGGTGCCGAGCGGTACCACAACCGGCACCCGTTCCATCGCAAACTGCATGACGGCAAGCTCGACAAGGCACAGGTTCAGGCCTGGGCACTGAACCGCTATTATTATCAGGCGCGCATCCCGGCCAAGGATGCGACCCTGCTTGCCCGCCTGCCCACGGCCGAACTGCGTCGGGAATGGCGCCGCCGGATTGAGGATCATGACGGCACGGAGCCCGGAACGGGTGGTGTCGCGCGCTGGCTGATGCTGACGGACGGTCTGGGATTGGATCGCGAGTATGTTGAAAGCCTCGACGGCCTGCTTCCGGCCACGCGCTTCTCGGTCGATGCCTATGTAAATTTCGTGCGGGACCAGTCGATTCTGGCGGCCATTGCGTCGTCGCTGACGGAATTGTTTTCGCCTACGATTATCAGCGAGCGTGTGTCGGGGATGCTGCGTCACTACGACTTCGTGTCGGAAAAGACGCTGGCTTATTTCACGCCCCGCCTCACGCAGGCCCCACGGGATTCCGATTTCGCTCTGGCCTATGTGCGCGAAAACGCCCGCACGCCGAAGCAGCAGAAAGAGGTCCTGGGAGCGCTGGAGTTCAAGTGTTCCGTGCTGTGGACGATGCTGGATGCGCTCGATTACGCCTATGTGGAGGGTCACATTCCGCCGGGCGCTTTCGTTCCATGATGGAAGTCCCCCGGGGTATCGTGGAAGAGATGGTGCTCTCTTTCGCCCGTGGCCACCGGCTCCAGCACGATCGCGTGCGGGATGTGTGGATCGTGCAGGCCCCTGAAAAAGCATTTGTGATTGAGGGCGCCGCGCCGCATATTCTGCGGCTGCTGGATGGGAAACGCAGCGTCGGCGATATCATCCAGCAGCTTGCCCAAGAGTTTTCCGCCCCGCGTGAGGTCATTGCGAAGGATGTCCTCACGCTTCTTTCTGAACTGACAGAAAAGAACGTCCTGCACACATGACACTCCCTTCGCCGCCGATGAGCCTTCTGGCTGAACTGACGCATCGATGCCCGCTTGCCTGCCCCTACTGCTCCAATCCTCTTGAACTCGAACGCAAGGCGGCAGAACTCGATACGGCCACCTGGACTGCCGTACTGGAGCAGGCGGCCGAGCTTGGAGTCCTGCAGGTTCATTTCTCCGGCGGCGAGCCCATGGCCCGGCCCGATCTGGTCGAACTGGTCTCCGTCGCGCGGAGACTTAACCTGTATTCCAACCTGATCACGTCCGGCGTCCTACTGGACGAACCGAAACTGGAAGCTCTGGACAAGGCGGGACTGGACCACATCCAGCTCTCCTTCCAGGACGTGACGGAAGCGGGAGCCGAGCGTATTGGCGGTCTCAAGGGGGCGCAGGCCCGCAAGATCGCGGCGGCGCGGCTGATCCGCGCATCCGGCATTCCGATGACGCTCAATTTTGTGGTGCACAGGGAAAATGTTGCCCGTATCCCCGAGATGTTCGCGCTGGCGCGGGAACTCGGAGCCGGGCGGGTGGAGATCGCGCATACCCAGTATTATGGCTGGGGGCTGAAAAATCGCGATGCGCTTCTCCCCAGCAGGGACCAGCTAGAGGAATCCACCCGTGCCGTGGAAGCTGAACGCGCGAAGGGCGGCCTTTCCATCGATTACGTGACGCCGGACTATCATGCAGATCGCCCCAAGCCCTGCATGGGGGGATGGGGGCAGCGTTTCGTGAATGTCACGCCCTCGGGACGGGTGCTGCCGTGCCATGCGGCCGAGATCATTCCGGATGTCGCGTTCCCGAACGTGAAAGACGTGACCCTGTCCGAGATCTGGAACATCTCGCCCCTGTTCAACATGTTCCGCGGGACGGACTGGATGCCCGAGCCCTGCCGCTCCTGCGAACGCAAGGAAAGGGACTGGGGCGGATGCCGCTGTCAGGCGCTTGCGCTGACGGGAAATGCGGCAAACACCGATCCAGTCTGTAGCCTGTCACCGTTTCACAACCTTGTGGAACAGGCAGTCAGAAACGACACCCAGGCAAGAAAAAATTTCATATACAGACGGTTTAAAAACTAAAAAATCTTATCAAACATAATTTCCATAAATATTAAACTTACTCAAATGAAGAAAAGATGTTTCTTTGAGTACTATCTTAATATAACGTGCCAAAAAATCTGTTTCTATCTGAAGAGGTTCTCCAAACTCACCTCCTATATATCTCGTGTCGGTTTTTTCAAAAAATTCTTCCCAATAGATGCCATCATCGGATTTTAAAAGCGAAAATTTACTTAAGCGTCGGTTGTATTCTTCATTATCGCAACGGTTAAAGATAATAATCTGTTTTATATGGGCGCGGCTTTTAAGTTCTATACTCCACCAAGGATTTTTTTCGATATTCGTGTGAAATGCAGGAATCATCCTTAGTGGCTCTGTGAGAGCTCTCTGTGCTTCCTCCTCTGTACTATGTCTATGAAAAGAATATTCGCAAACACTACTCTGGTCAGCTTTTCCTTCTTCGGAAATTAGAGGAAAATCTGGAATTTCAATAAAGACATCATATCTGAATGTCTGCTGCCCAATCCATTTTGTATAAGTTTTAGGATTTCTTTCTGATATGTTTGATAATAAATCAGTAAATGATTTAGTTGATATTTCAATTTTTCTATCGTAGAAGGCGTTCAAAACGATATTTAAATAGTTTGTCTCATAATCCTTTTTGAGATGTCTTGCTATATCATGATGATGTGTTTTTATGAAAACAACATTGAAGTTTTCAGATTTGTAAAATTTTGCATGAAGATTGTCTTCGTAAGACTGGGTGGGATAAATTAGTATGGCTTTTGAAGTGGCATTTTCTGGAGCATAATCTGAGAAGGCAAAGGTGCCGATTGCTCCATCTAAGGGCGTCAAAGGCCCAAACCATTTGCAGAAGGAAGGCAACGCCGAATATTGAGGGCTAAAAGCCAAAATTCTGGTGATTCTATCGCAATATTTTGAAAAAAGGAGAGAACCAGATCCTCCTAGGCTCTCTCCCATGGAAAAAATGTACTGATATTTCAGACAAAAATCACTAACAAACCGAAACATCTTTACTGAATTTGAGTTATTATACCAATCCAGATGTTTGGATCTAACGAAAATATAAGATGTATCAAAGTTCTTTATTGTATTTCGAAATTCTTCAACGGGCTGAGCAAGTGCCAGAGCTCCTGCGCTTGAAAACACAACCGTAACAGTATTCGATTTCCTGTTCCAATAGGAGACTTCATAGTTGTCGTTGTTGAGTATAATTTCTGACATATTATAATCCTCTCAGAGTTTTTGAATTAACCATATTTCTCAAGAGGGGTCTATCAGGATTTTGATAAATTATGATCCTTTTGGAATTATAAAGTATCCTATTTTTGGAACAAAAATTGGAGAATCAGTTAACTGGGGTATTATTTTGGCTGTCAGTCCATTTGGATATGGATGCATGCCAGTACACAACGACTCCGCTGATGCCATTCAGTTTGCAATCCGAACACCATAGTCGTGCACCATCTAATTCATTTTTTGTGGGGAGTGTTTCTAATGTATACGAGGATGATGCTATAGACCCGCCGCCGGAAATTCCGCCATCATTACTTGAGTTGGAAGCATACCAGTTCCCGTAACCATCAGGGTGCCAGGCCGACGATGAAGTTGTTCCGCCTGCTGTAGAACGGAGATCTCCTTTTGACTGAATGGACACCCACGCACCAATGTTGGAACATAGCGATATACTGTAGCTGTCAGGAGCGCACCATCCTGAAAACAGGTTGTTGTCGAGTGTTGAAGGTTGGATATAGAGTGTATTGCCCCCGGTGATGGAGAAGCTGGAGCTGAATGTGCTCGTGCCACTAACGGAAATATTTCCGTCGCCTGTCAGGGTAAAGCCACAATTATGTCCGTACCCGCATAGATCAAGCCCACCATAATTTTCTGCACGGTTCCATTCAATGTCGGCCTGCTTGGAGCCGCCCGGATCGCCTTCAGTGACGGGGTCTCCGTCTATTGTCGGACCAAAATGCGAAACAGCCTGTTCCCAGCCCTGAGGCGCGGTCGGGTTGTCGAAAGAATTCCAGAGAAGAAAGCGCATCCGGTTGGCGCCGCCGATCCACTGGTCCCACTCCTGATAGAGCTGTGCTGTGTTCTGAGCGGTCAGTGACTGGTTTTTGAGAGAAGGGACATAGATATTGTCACCGTTGATGAGCCAGTTTCCCTCACCCCCGTCGAAAAGAAGGTGCTGGGTTATGTTCCCGCCCAGGAAGATCTGCCGGCTGTCGGTTGTCAGCGCTGCTGGCTGGTTTCCTGCATTCATGCTGATTCCCTGCCAGTCGACAGAGTTGTTCGGAGCGGTGCCATTGACGATATTCAGGTCAACCTCAAGGGGGGTGATCTGATGGATCAGTGACTTATTGGATGTTGAGGGTGTGAGGTTGCTGGCATCAAGGTTGAAAAACCAGTTATTCCCAAATGCGCTGGAAGCCGCACCGCCGCCGAGAAACACTGTCGGAGAGGTATAGGCGCTCCATACGGTATCAAGGGTATCTGTCTGCGGGATCTGGTCACTTGCCTTTGTCCCGTAGCCTGGCACGTCCCAGGCATAAACGCTGATGGATGTATCACCTGCCGAGGGGGAGGTGCTTACGAAGCCTGCATAGAGGTTCCGCTTCGGAAGAGCGCCGCTGGTATTCGTGAGAGACAGTGCCGGATTGGGGCTGTTGGTAGTGATGTACATGTTCGGGTGGATCTGGGCGGCCTGGGCCGCTGTCAGCGGGGTCGCGAGCTGTACGGAAGTCGCGGTATAGCCCGTTGCTGTCAGAATGAGCCGCGCAGGGGTGTCGGCGACCAGAACGCAGTTTGCAACCGTATCATAGCCTCCGACCCCTACGACGGCAGAGGCGCCATTATGAGGATCCTGCTGAGAAATTGGAAACTGCGAATTGTAGACAGATCCAGTCATGGCGACGCCAGTGGCGCAGCCCGCAGAGTAAGGGCCGTAGGGGTCGCTCTGCACGAGAAGCGATCGCGGATTGAAGGTGTTGTTGCCTTCTCCCGTCGCAGTCTGGCCGCCGAACAGCGCGCTTTCATAACCCTGCGCAAATACATCCACGCTGGTGGCGTTTTTCTGCCATGCGCCCAACCAGTCGGCCCCGGATGTCAGTGGATTCGTGAGATCATTGTTGCTGTCAAGCGATGCAATACCGTTGGCAGTATTGATGAGAGACTTCTGAACATAGTCCTGCAGAGTATTTTCGGTGACACTGACAGGGCAAAGAATGGGATGATTATTTGCGTCCACCCCACAGGCCTGAACAGAGACAGTTGCATCATGCCATTGTCCTTTCAGATCCTGATAGGCGCCGACAACAGGCTTTCCCGTTGCATCAAGGCCAGACGTAATCATGACGGGATGGTATTGGTTATCAGCTGCCCGATAGGCTTGCGGAATCACATCCGATGCCAGAGCTGGACTGGACAGCAGTACGCAAAAGAAAAATAATTTCTTCAACATTAAATTCCTCAATTTTTCAGGAAGACGATGTAATCGACCTTAGCCCGGAAGCATCGGGAAGGAACATTTAGGGTATTTTATGATTGTTTTGTGAAGGAAAATAAAACCCTTCTACATTGGTAAATGTATAGCAAAAACTGCGCTCAATTGCAAGTCTGTTATATTTTCCGAGTATTCCAGTAGCGTCTGAGAGCGCATCCAGAGCAGATGAGGACCACTCCTGATGGTCACGGAGAATATTCCGTAAACCATCAGGGATCGTGACATGATCAGGAGAGTGCGGGCACGGTCCGCAGAAAGGCTACGCTCTCGACGCAGGCCGCCGCCGCTTCGCGGCCCTTGTTCTCGGCATCCTTGCGGGAGCGATCCACGGCCTGCTGTTCGGTGTAGGTCGTGAGGATTCCGAAGGCGATCGGCACTTCGGTCGCAAGCTGGGCCTGCATGATGCCGATGGTGGCGCCGAGCGAGATGAACTCGAAATGCGCGGTGTCACCCTTGATGACGCAGCCGAGGCAGATCACGCCTTCATACTTGCCGGACTTCGCCAGACGCTGGGCCAGCAGCGGCAGTTCGAAAGCGCCGGGCGCGTCATAGACGTCCACATCCGTGATGCCGCGTTCTTCCAGCCATTCGAGCGAACCGTTTTTCAGGCCGCCCGTGATGTTCGTGTTGAAGCGGCTGACCACGATGGCCATTTTCGGCGCGGGCGAGAGACGCAGATCGGGGGCTACGGGGATGTGCTTGCTCATGCCGGCTGTTCCTGAAGGAAATGGCCCATCCGCGTGCGTTTGGTCGCAAGATAGGCGCGGTTGAAAGGATTGGCTTCGATTTCCAGACGCTCGCTGGATTTTACGTCAAAGCCGAAGCGGACGAGGTTGGATTCCTTGTCCGGATTGTTCGTCAGAAGGCGGAGCGAGCTCACGCCCAGATGGCGCAGAAGGTCGGCCGCCGCATCCCATTCGCGGGCATCGGCGGGCAGGCCGAGAGCCTCGTTGGCCTCCACCGTATCCATGCCGTGATCCTGAAGCTCGTAGGCGCGGATCTTGTTGGCGAGTCCGATCCCGCGTCCTTCATGGCCCCGCAGATAGACCAGCACGCCGGATTCCGACGCCGAAATCCGCTCCAGCGCCTCGCGGAGCTGCGCGCCGCAGTCGCAGCGTAGGGAGCCAAGCGCATCGCCCGTCACACATTCCGAATGCAGCCGGATCAGCGGTACGCCCCTGGATGGATCGCCCTTCACCAGCGCGACATGCTCCACGCCATCGACGGCACGGAAGGCATGGATCCGCAGGTCATGGCCGCCAAAGATGCTCGGCAGGGCGGATTCAGCAACCATTTCGCCAGCGGCCGGGACAGGCGTGCAGATCAGGTCATGACCTGCGACAGGGCCACGGCCATGCTCGCGGCACCAGTCCTGAAGGTCTGCGATGCTGACCACGGGCATGTTGTGCTTCGCCGCATATTTCCGCAGTTCAGGCAGGCGCATCATGCTGCCGTCATCGGCCATGATTTCGCAGATCACGGCTGCCGGTTCCAGCCCGGCCAGACGCGCGATGTCAATGGAGCCTTCGGTATGGCCGTTGCGGCCCAGCACGCCTTCCGGATGGGCGCGGAGCGGGAAGATGTGGCCGGGCGAGACGACGTCGTCCGGCGTGGCCGCCGGATTGGCCGCAACGACGATCGTGCGTGCACGGTCGGCGGCGGAAATGCCGGTCGTCACCCCCGTTGCTGCTTCGATCGAGACCGTGAAGGCCGTGCCGCGCGGGTCGCGGTTGCGCGTGACCATGGGCGGCAGGCCAAGGCGGTCCACCTGTTCGGCTTCCAGCGGCAGGCAGACCAGCCCGCGCGCCTCGCGGACCATGAAGTTGATGGCTTCTGGCGTGGCGAACTGCGCCGCCATGACCAGATCGCCTTCGTTCTCACGGTTTTCATCATCGACCATGACGACCATGCCGCCAGCGCGGATGGCCTCGATGGCCGCTTTCAGGGACGGCTTCATGATGCGGCCTTTGCAAGACTGGGCGAGAACCGCAGCAGGTTCTCGACATATTTGGAGAGCACGTCGACTTCCACATCCATCCGGTCCCCGACCGACAGCGTGGAGAGGTTGGTGTGTTCCCAGGTGTGCGGGATGATCGTCAGGCCGACTTCGAAACCGGCCTGATTGCCGCGGGTGATGTCGTCATGCAGCTCGTTCACCGTCAGGCTGATGCCGTCGAAGGTGATGGAGCCCTTTTCCACGACATACTGACGCAGCGCCTGCGGGACGAACACGCGCAGGGCATAGGAGTCGCCCGCCTTTTCGACGCTGGCGAGGGTCGCCACGCCATCCACATGGCCCTGCACGATATGGCCCGAAAGGCGCGTGCTGGCGGCAACGGCGCGTTCCAGATTGACGCGTGATCCGGCCTTGAGCTGGTCCAGCGGGGTGCGGGACAGGGTTTCGCCGCTGAGATGGAACGTCGCCACGCCTGCTGCATCGAAGGTCTCGACCGTCAGACACACGCCGTTCACGGCCACGCTCTCGCCGAGTTCCAGATCGGGGAATCCGGTTTCCACGGTCAGGTCCATCGCTTTGTCACGGACGGAAGCGGAGCGGACGGTTCCCAGACGCTCTATGATTCCAGAGAACATGCGTTTTCCCTCAGCAGTCGCAGCGGGCTCTCGTCCCGCGATTTCAGGTCGATGCGGTCAGCGCCCGCAATGTTGTGGCCCGGGGTCTTGTGAATGGTGAGCCAGTCGTCCCACAGCCCGGCATCGGCCACGGATGCCAGCAGGGCCGGACCGGCCTCGATCATCGCCCAGTTCACGCCCCGCTCCGCCAGCATGGCGGGGACGGAGAGCAGATCGGAACTGGGGAGAACCTCGAACCCGGCTTCCGTCATTTCGGCAACCCAGTCTGCCGGAAGGCGGCCGTGGCGGTCGCAGACGACGAGCAGGCGTGGCGAACGCTCCTCATGATCCGCGACATGCCGGACCGTGAAGCGAGGGCGGTCCGCCAGAACGGTGCCGACGCCGGTGATGATCGCATCCGTCGCGCGGCGCAGGCGGTGCGCAAGGGTGAGCGAGTCCGGAGATGTGAAAGTTTTCTGTCCCGGGGGCGGCACCATGGAGCCGTGTTCGTCCAGCGCCTGCTTGACGCTGATCCACGGGCGGTGGCGCACCACGCGGCTTGCGAAAGGGGCCAGAAGGGCCCGGCAGTCCCGTGCCAGATCCGCCATGTCCGGCCGATCGGCCAGCATAACCACACGCTTTCCGCCCGGCATTTCGCGCAGTCGCGCGGCTCCGCCGGCAGCCTGCGGGTTCGGATCGGCCGCACCGATCCAGACTTCATGAACCGGGCTGTTGCGCAGGGCTTCGCTGCATGGCGGCGTGCGCCCAGTATGGTTGCAGGGCTCCAGCGTCACGAGGGCCACGCGCGCCTGATCCAGCACACCTGCCGCCCGGGCCTGCGCCAGAGCCATGGCTTCAGCATGGGGCTGCCCGACGCGCGGGTGGACGCCGACCGTGAGGATACGGCCCTCCGCATCCAGCAGCGCACAGCCCACAGACGGGTTGGGTGCCGTAGCGCCGAAAGTCTCGACAGCCTGCGCGATGGCCGAACGAAAGCCCTGGCGGATCGCGGTCAGCGAAACTGTGTCGGAAAGGGTAGTCTGGTCAGCCAAGTTGCGTCTTCTGGTCCCGTTACAGTCGGGACGCCCGCAAGGCGCACGCCGCCCTCAGCCGATACGGAATACAGGCAGGGCAAAGAGCACCCTAACCCATCCGTCACCGGACAAGTGCTGCGTTCTCTTCCATCCGGACTCTAACCGTCGGCTCCGGAGTCTCACCGGATCTGCTTGTCCCTTCCGGACCGAAATCCGGAAGGCGCTCGCGGGCTGAGGCGGAGAAATCCGCCAATACCGCCGGTGGGGAGTTTCACCCCGCCCTGAGAACGTCTTTGTTCAAAAGAAACTATGGGACTGTCCTGTAGTGAATGACAAGCAAAAATGCGTTCGCATTCCAGTGAGGACAGATCCGGTCTGCCGGGCAGATACGAAAAAGCCGCCAGATCCGAAGATCTGGCGGCCTGTCCGATAGACCCGATAGCCCGGAAAAGAGGCTCAGTTCCGGGAAGCCGGGGTGTTACGCTGAATGGCGTTCTGCGTTGCATTGGCCCCGCGGGAAACGTCATGCCCGACCGAGCTCACGTCCTGACCGGCGCCATGAACGGTATTGCAGGCCGAAAGCGAAACACCGGCACCGGACAGAAGAGCCAGGGACAGGGCAATGCGTGCGATGGATTTGGTGGACATAGGTAAAAATCCTCTAAAGAGCGTTTTGCCTTGTAAACGACATCCGATGACAATGGTTCACAACAGGAAGAGAAATTTTTTCTCAGGTAATGAGCCACTTGGACCAGGAAAATGACTTGATATCGTTCTGACGGGGCTCATTCTGAACGACCTGCGCCGTCACGCGCTTTATGAAATGTTTTCCCCTGCTGTGAGGATCCATGTCCAGCTTCCAGAACCGCCCTGCCATCGTCTGGTTTCGAGACGATCTGCGCATGGCAGACCATCCTGCCCTGCATGAAGCCGCTGCTTCCGGCCGACCGGTGATCTGTCTCTACATTCTTGATGATGTCACGCCGGCTCTCCACCCTCTCGGAGCCGCCGCACGCTGGTGGCTTCATGGGGCGCTGGCCGATCTGCGACGGAACCTGGAAAAGCAGGGCGGGACGCTGCTGACGCTTTCCGGCTCGGCTGAAAAGCTGCTTCCGCAGCTCGCGAAACAGACGGATGCGGCCTCTGTCCACTGGCATCACCGGTTGCATGAACGGGAGCGGGTACAGGATGACCGCATCCGGCGCACGCTGGAAGAGCAGGGATGTGAGGTCCACGCGCATTGGGGCACGGTTCTGGTCGATCCGGACACCGTGCAGACGAAACAGGGCGGATTTTACAAGGTCTGCGGGTCGTTCTGGAAAGCGCTTCAGACGCATGCCGTTCCCGAACCGCTCGAAGCGCCGTCCAGCCTGTCGTTCCACGCCGTCCCCGCCTCTGTCCTGTCCGATGCCCGGCTGAACGAGGACAGCCTCTGTCCGCAGGCGCCGGACTGGGCGGCGGGTTTTCGCAAAACCTGGGAGCCGGGCGAGGCCGAAGGGCAGGAGCATCTTGAGGATTTTCTAAAAGATTCTGTCGCAGGCTATCCCAGAGGCCGGGACCGGGTGGCGGAGGAAGGAACGTCCCGCCTGTCGCCCTATCTCGCCTCCGGCGCGGTATCGCCCCGGCAGGTCTGGGCCGCGCTTCAGAAGCATGGCGCACATACGGAGGGTCCGCGGATCTTTCTGTCGGAACTCGGCTGGCGGGAGTTCGCCCGCTACACGCTGTATCACCTGCCGAAACTGCCGTTTGAAAATCTCAGCCCCAAATTTTCTGGAATGCAATGGCGGAAAAGCGCGTCTGATCTGAAAGCCTGGCAGCGCGGGCAGACGGGGGTGCCGATCGTGGATGCCGGGATGCGTCAGCTCTGGCAGACCGGCTGGATGCACAACAGGGCCCGCATGATCGTGGGGTCTTTCCTGACGAAGCATCTGCTGATCGACTGGAAGGAGGGAGAGGCCTGGTTCCGCGACACACTGGTAGATGCGGATTTCGCCAACAATGCCATGAACTGGCAGTGGGTCGCGGGAACGGGCATCGAGGCGGCGCCGTTCTTCCGGATTTTCAATCCCACGCGTCAGGCCGAGAAGTTCGATCCGGAGGGCGACTATATCCGCCAGTGGGTTCCCGAACTGCGCCGTCTTTCCGGCAAGGCCCTGTTCGAGCCATGGGCGGCAGGAGACGAGGATCTGCGCAAAGCAGGTGTCGTGCTGGGCAGCACCTATCCTCGCCCCATCGTCGATCTGAAGGACGGGCGGGACCGCGCCCTTCAGGCGTTCAGGGCCCTTTGAGACCCTGAAATTCCGGCCCCGTCAGAGGGGCCGGGGCGAGCGGATCAGAGACCGCCGTTGAGGAAGTTGTTCACGTCGCCGCGCGTCTTGGTGCCCAGGGCGTTGACGCGATCGCGCTGTTCCTGCGGTGCATTCTTGAGCTGCTGCAGGCGCTGGGTCTGCTGATCACGCATGCTGGTCAGCTTGGACTGCTCGCTGGTGATCTGCTTCTGCAGGCGTGCCTTCTGGTTGGCGGGGGCGTTCGTGTACTTGTCCTTCAGGTCCTGGAGCCGCTTTTCACGGGCAGCCTGCGCGTCCTGGGACTGCTTCTGATAGTTCTGAACCCGGTTGTTCAGGCAGTCTTCCCGCTGTGCCAGACGACCGAGGACACCGGTCTGACCACTCTGCTGGCAGGTGCTCGAGGTCGTGCTGTCCGCTGCATGGGCCTGCGGCGCAAGGGAAACCGCCCCGGCAATCAATCCTGCGGCAAGCATCGAACGGGAAAAGAGGGTGAAGTTCATAAAATCTCCTGTAAACGGATCAGTAAAACAGAGCACGCCCTGATGGCGGGAATGTGGCCTCTTCTGAAAATGCCTATTCCATGCCCTCGGCAATCATCGATATCCGTTCGGGCGCCAGTAACGTGATATGGGTAATGCTTCTGATATTGATAAGTTTCTCTTTTTTGAATGCGCTGAGGATCCGGCTGACTGTCTCAATAGTGAGTCCGAGATAATCCGCGATATCGGTGCGGGGCATCGGCAGATCGAGTTCGATCGGGTGGGCCGGGTCCGGCCTGTCCAGATGGGAGCAGCGTTCGATCAGGAATGTGGCCACGCGTTCACGGGCCGTCTTGCGTCCCAGAAGCGTCATGCGGGCCTGCATCAGGGCCAGCTCGCGGGAGGCTTCCTCGCGCAGGCGGTGTTCGAGGCTGGGGAAACGTTCGGTCAGGCGCTGCATGCCGGCATGGGGGAAGCGGCAGAGTGTGGCACCGCCGAGAGCCTCGGCGCCGAAAGCATAGCTGGTCGAGGCGGCAAGTCCCAGGAAGTCCCCGCCTTCCGCAAAGCCGGTGATCTGGCGCCGGCCATCCGGAAGAAGGGTGAAGAGCTTGACCCGCCCGCCGGTCACGACAAAGAAATCATTGGCTGGCGCGCCTTCCTCGATAAAGGAGCGGCCATCCGCGACTGTCATGCGGGAAGATTCACTGGCCAGGATGGCCAGGTCACAGTCGTCAATGCTGCTACAGATACTCAGACGCCGCCCCACGCAATGGGCGCATCGATCATGGACATCCTCTGGACTATGTGACGCTGACATGATGAACCCCGTTTGCGTTGCGCTGACCTCAGCCTGAAGACTTTCAGCCACACTACCACATAATTTACCAGACTTGATTCAGGTCAAGGTGATGGGTGGGGAGGAGTGCTTTGTGAGGCTCAACAAATGTTGATGGAACATCCAGATGAAATTTAACGCTTTCGCGCTGGCTGCCGCAGTCGGTGCCGTTGCCACTCCGGCGTTTGCCCAGACGGCCCCGGCCGCCGCTCCTGCCGCGCCTCAGGTCATGGTCAGCGCGCCCATGACGGCAGCTCCGGTGCCTTCGGTGAACATCCATGCGCCGGCTTCAGGGCACTGCGGTCTGTTCCAGACCTGCGCCAATACGCGCATCGGGCTCGGCAAGGGCGACTTCATCGTCCGTTTGTCCGCCCTCGGCGTCCTGCCGGAAGACCGTGACAGCAGCCTGTCCCTGAACGGCGCCCATCTTGGTGGCCGCGTGAAGACGACGCGTCAGGTCATGCCGGAACTGACGTTTGAATACTTTTTCACGGACAATCTGTCGGTTGACCTGATCGCCGCCAGCACCCGTCACGAAATCGCCGCTGAAGGCGTTCCGGGTCTGGGTAAGGTCGATGTCGGCAGCGCCTGGGTCCTGCCGCCGACGGTTACGTTCGCCTGGCACTTCCGCCCGCACAAGCGCTTCAACCCGTATGTGGGTGTTGGCGCGACGCTGGCATGGTTCCACAATATCTCTCCGGCCAACAATGGCCTGACGCAGAAGGTGAACATCGGTGTGACCGGTGGCCCGTCCGTCAATGTCGGCTTCGACTATCAGGTCGTTGGCAACTGGTTCTTCAACTTCGACGTGAAGCAGATGTTCATGCGTGTCCACGCATGGGCCCAGGACAGTGCCGAGACGACGAAGATCACGGCGCACGACTCCCTCGATCCGACCGTCGTCGGCGCAGGTATCGAATACCGTTTCTGATCTTCCGATCAGGACCCGGACGTCAGGAAAGCGGCTCTTCTCCGGAAGGGCCGCTTTTTTTGCATTTTTGTGGCAATCTCATAAAACTTTTGCAATTCGATCATTCGGGAAGTGCAAAAGTCCCTTCGTTTCCTTATGTGACATCTGGCGCCCTGCCATGGGCATGGTAAGACCGTCTGCCATGAAAACGTCCGACTGATGGCAGATATATCATTTTCCAGACGTTTCGGACGAAACGGGACGTCTGTCCTGACAGAGTTACGGGGTTTTCTATCAGCATGCGCGTTTCACGCGTCGGCGCGCTGGCCATAGGCCTGCTATGCCTGGCCATTCTTCTCGTTGTCGTCCTGCGGTTCCGAACCCCGCATTCGCCCGTTGCAACGGCCGAGTCCCCCATGGTGACGCAGTCGCAGGGCCATCTTGTCGTGCGCGAAGGCAGTCCGCTTGAGAAACGCCTGATCATCCAGGAGGTTGCCAGCGTTTCTCGCGGGCATGGTCTCATGCTGCCCGCACAGGTCATGACGGAACCCGACCGGCAGGTGAATGTCTACGCGCCCGTCACCGGGCGGATTACTGGCGTCTCGGTCCATCTGGGCCAGAAGGTCCATCGCGGACAGGTCCTCGCCACGATTGCCGCCGGCGATCTGGATCAGGCCTGGGCTGACGATACCCGTGCCCGCGCGGCGCTCGATTTCGCGCGCCGGGCCTATGCCCGCGCCCAGGGCGTTCAGGCAATCGGCGGCAATGCGGTCAAGGATCTGGAATCCGCCCGCAATGATCTGGCCCAGGCCCAGGCGGAAGCCGAGCGGACGCAACGCAGGCTTCAGGTTCTGGGGGCGCGTCCGGGCTATTCGGCGCAGGGACAGGCCCCACTCGTCTCTCCGGTGGACGGTGTCGTGTCCATGACGACCATGGCGCCGGGCGAGAACATCACCGACCCGACCGCGATTCAGATGACGGTTCTGGACCTGTCGGAAGTGTGGGTCGCGGCTGCCATTCCGCAGGACAGTCTGGCGCAGATCAGCGACGGCAATGTGCTCTCGGTCAGCTTTGATGAATTCCCGGGGCGGACCTGCTCCGGCCGTGTCGTCAGCTTCGATCCGGCGCTTCATCCCGATACGCGCCGGGTCAACGCCTATATCGCCTGCCCGAACACCGATGGCGCCCTGCGCCCGGGCATGTTCGTGGATGCGACGCTGAATGTTCCGCAGGGCAGTGACGTCATCATCCCCAAGACCGCACTCCTGATGAACAACGATCAGGTGTCCGTTTTCGTCGAGGTTGCACCGCGGACATTCCAGCGGCGCGACATCGTCATCAGCTATGACGAGGGCGACAGTGTCCGTGTGCTCAAGGGGCTTTCCGCCGGTGAACGCATCGTGACGAGCGGTGCCATTCTTCTGAATGATGACTGATCCGGTGGCCCTGAGCTGATGATCGAACGTTTCATCTCCTGGTGCTTCAATCACCGGAACATCGTTTTCTTTTCCGCCCTGATCCTGGCGCTTCTCGGTGGTCTTTCCTGGAAGATCCTGCCGGTCGAGGCCTATCCGGATCTGGGTGCGGTCAGCGTGTCGATCACGACGCAGCAGGAGGGTCTGGCCGCCGAGGAAATGGAACAGCAGGTCACGATCCCGCTCGAGCGGACGCTGGCCAGTGTTCCGGGCGTGACGGACAGCCGCTCCACCAGTACCTTCGGCCTGTCGCTCATCACGCTGATCTTCCGTGAGGGCACGAATGTCTACGCGGCGCGCCAGCTCGTCGAGACGCAGCTTGCCAACAACCCGCTGAGCAACGGCGCCATGCCGGCACTTGGTCCGATTTCCGGCCCGAGCGGTGAGATCTACCGCTACACGCTGGAATCCGACGACAAGAACCTGCTGGAACTGTCCGATCTCCAGCGCTGGACCATCATCCCGGCGATCCAGCATGTGCCCGGCGTCGTCAGTGTGGACAATTTCGGCGGCCTGACGCGCGAGTACCAGCTCGTTCTCGATCCGGCCTCCCTGATGCGCTACCACGTTGGGCTTGAGGACGTGCTGACAGCCATCCGCAACAGCAACGCCAATGCCGGCGGCGGCCGTGTCAGCCGGGGTGAGCAGTCCTACATCATCCGCGGGATCGGCATGATCCATACGCTGGACGACATGGGCAATATCGTCGTCGCCAGCCACGGCGGCGTGCCGGTCTTCGTCAGGGATCTGGGGCAGGTCCAGTTCGGGCATCAGGTCCGTCAGGGCATTCTGGGCAAGGACAAGAATCCGGATACCATCGAAGGCGTGGTGACGATGCTGAGCGGGGAAAACCCCTCGCTCGTGCTCGACGGGCTTCATAGTACGGTGGCCAAGCTCCAGCAGCAGCTCGCGCCGAGCCATGTTCGCATCGTGCCGTATATGGACCGTGACCATCTGGTCCTGTCCACGACCCACAAGGTCACGGAAACGATGATCGAGGGCATCCTCCTTGTCGGCGTGATCCTGACCCTGTTCCTCGGCAGTCCCCGCAGCGCCATCGTCACGGCCGTGACGATCCCGCTCGCGCTGTCGGTCGTGTTTGTGTTGATGCACAGCTTCGGCATGTCGGCGAACCTGTTTTCGCTCGGCGCCATCGATTTCGGCGTGATTGTGGATGGTGCCATCGTCATCACCGAGACGATCCTCCGCATCCGCGAGGAGCGCCCGACCGAGGCGCTCGTTCCGTCTGAAGTCCTGCCCGTCGCCCAGCGCGCGGGGCGGGCGATCTTCTCGTCCACGCTCGTCATCATCGTGGCCTACAGCCCGCTCTTCGCCTTCGAGGGCAGCGAGGGCAAGCTGTTTCGTCCGATGGCCTATACCGTCAGTTTCGCGCTGCTCGGTGCGCTGCTCTGCGCCCTGACGCTCATTCCGTCCCTGACCTATCTGGCCCTGCACAAGCCGAGGCACATCTGGCACAACCGTCCGCTGGAATGGCTGCATGCGCGTTATACGCACTGGCTTGGGCACTTCATTGACCGTCCGCTGATTGCCTATGGTGCCGGTGTTGCGGCCATGGTCGCAGTCGTGATCCTGGGCGCGACGATCGGACGTGAGTTCCTGCCGGATCTGGACGAGGGGTCGCTCTGGCTTCAGGTGCAGATGCCGACGGGGATTTCGCTGGAAAAAGGCGAGTCCATTGCCAACGAACTGCGGCATGCCGTTCGTGAGTTCCCCGAGACATCCTACGCCATCACGCAGCTTGGCCGCTCGGATGACGGCACCGATCCCTGGACGCCGTCGCATATCGAAATGCCGGTCGGGCTGAAGCCCTATGACCAGTGGCCCTCCGGCGAGACGAAGTCGCAGTTCGTCGAGCGTCTGCGCGCCCGTCTGTCCAGGATTCCGGGGATCGATTTCGGCATCAGCCAGCCGATCCAGGATAATATGAGCGATCTGGTCGGCGGTGCGCACAGCCCGCTCGTCCTGCGCGTCTATGGCAATGATTTCCAGGAACTGCGCCGTATCGGCCAGCAGATCGTGGACATTCTCCATCAGGTTCCGGGAACGGCCGAGGCGTCGATCTTCCAGGAGCCGCGCATTCCGCAGATTGACGTGGTGGCCGACCGTCTGGCCGCGGCCCGTTACGGTATCAACATCTCGGATATTTCCGATGTGGTGTCGAACGCCATCGGCGATGCGCCCATCACGACCGTCTATGTGGACGACCGTTTCTACAACGCGACGCTGCATATCCGCCGCAAGGATCTGCAGGATATGCAGGCCCTGTCGCAGATTCCGCTTCTGGATGCGGAAGGAGCCTATATCCCGCTGTCACAGGTTGCGCATGTCGGGCTGCATATGGGCGAGAGCAACATCGCCCATGAAATGAGCCATCGCCAGATCACCATCCGCGTGGACAACGGCAAGCGACCGCTCTCGCAGTATCTGGCGGATGCGCAGGGGCGCATCGACCAGCAGCTGCATTACGACAAGGAAAAATACACGCTCGAATGGGCGGGCTCCTTCCAGCAGGAAGAACGGGCGCAGAAGCGCCTGATGATTGCGCTGGGCGTGATGTTCGCCGTCATGCTGGTGCTGCTGTTCGCCGAGTTCCGCAAGATCCGTCAGGCCCTGCTGATCCTCAGCGTCGTGCCGCTAGCAACGCTGGGTGGCCTGATTGCGCTGCATGTCCGGGGTGAGACGCTGAATATTGCGACCGCCGTGGGCTTCATCGCGCTGTTCGGTGTGGCGGTGCAGAACGGCATTATCATGATCGCCAGCATCAACCGTCATCGTGTTGAAGGTCTGGGCGTGCGCGATGCGACCATCGCCGGTGCGGCCGAACGCTTCCGCCCGGTCCTCATGACCGCCACGGTCGCAACAGCAGGCATGTTCCCCGCAGCGCTCGCCACAGGTGTGGGCACGGATGTGCAGCGGGGACTGGCGACGGTCGTGGTCGGTGGTCTGGGTATTGCCACGCTGCTGACGCTGTTCGCTCTGCCGGTCTATTTCAGCGAGCTTGAAATGTGGGTTGAACGCCGGGATGCGAAGAAGCGTCCGAAACCTGCCGCAGACGGATCCGGATCATGATGCTGCGCTCTGTTTCTTTCCGCCGGGCTGCGGTCCTGCTGGGCCTGACGGCGCTTTCCGCGTGCGCGGTCGGCCCGGATTTCCATCGCCCGGATCTCCCGAAGAACATGGCCTATCAGGGCGCGCCCCTGACAGTCACGGCCGGGCATGGCGTAGTTGGTGCGACCGTGCAGCAGCAGTTCCGGGCGGGTCTGGATATTCCGGGCCAGTGGTGGACGGTGTTCGGCAATCCGAACCTGAATGCGCTCGTCGATCAGGCGCTGGCGAACAACCAGTCCCTGCGTGCCATGCAGCAGGGGCTGAAATCCGCTTGGGAACAGCGTCGGATCGAGGGCGCAGGGCTGTATCCGACGCTCTCCGCCTCGTTCAACCCGACACGCAACAAGACATCGCGCGTCTACTCGCCGATCCCGAACGCCAATGTCTGGCTGTACAACGTCCATACCGCGCAGCTGAATATCGGCTATGTGCCGGATCTGTGGGGAGGCACGCGCAGGGCGATCGAGGCGGCCGGGGCCCAGGCGGATCTGCAGAAGTTCCAGCTTGAAGCGACCGCGCTGACCATGATTTCCGATCTCGTGAATGCGACGATCGAGGAAGCCACGATCCGCGCCGAAATTGACGCCACGAACGAGCTCATCCGCAGCCAGCGCGCCGTGCTGAAAACCGTGACGGCCGAGCAGGGTCTCGGCAATGCGTCGCGGCAGGACATGGCCCAGCAGCTGGCATCCGTGGCCCAGCTTGAGGCGACGCTGCCGGGTCTGAACCTGCAACTGGCCCAGACGCGGGATCAGATGGCCGTGCTGGTTGGCGTGACGCCCAATTCTCCGCTGCCGGAGTTCCGGCTTGAGCAGTTCACCCTGCCGAAGACGCTGCCGGTCTCGCTGCCCTCGGACCTGCTGAACCAGCGGCCTGACATCCGCGCCGCGCAGGCCCAGATCCAGTCTGCCAGTGCGCAGATCGGCGTGGCCATCGCCAACCGTCTGCCGAACGTGCAGCTCAGCGCCACGCCGGCGCAGGCGGTCGGGGTCATGAGTGATTTCTTCAAGCCTGGTTATGGCAACTGGACGATCGCCGCGACCGTCATGCAGCCAATCTTCCAGGGTGGTTCGCTGCTCCATGCCGAGCGTCAGGCGCGCGATAACCTGCTTCAGGCCAATGAAACCTACAAGGCCACGGTCCTGTCTGCGATCCAGGACGTGGCGGACAGTCTGCATGCCGTCACGTTCGACGCCGATGCCCTGACGGCTAATGAGAATACGCTGAAGGCAACGTCCCAGAGCCTGAAAATTGCCCAGGGGCAGCTTCGTCTTGGCGATGTCAGCGAACTGGTCATGCTTCAGGCCCAGCAGACCAATGCGCAGGCCCGTCTGGCTTACGTACAGGCCGAAGGCGCGCGTTTCTCCGACAGCGTGGGGCTGTTTCAGGCTTTGGGTGGCGGCTGGTGGAACCGCAATGACATGGGCATGACGCCAGCGGCTCAGAAGGCGCTCGGCAAGTCGTTGGTTCCCTGGTGATGTTCAGGGCTCTGCCCTGAAACCCGCCAAAGGCCGAGGGCCTTTGGAAACCGCTTAGTTGGAATCGGGATCAAAGGGACTGAGTCCCTTTGCGGGGTTCCGGGGCAGAGCCCCGGAAAACACGCCCTTACGGACGCGGTGCGTAAATCGCGCTCAGCCGATCTGGCGTGCCTTCGATGCGCTCCAGATGCGGGTAACGCAGACCGTCGTGATAGGGGATGGAGACCGTGCTGACATGGTCGCCGGACTTCACGATCAGGTGGATATCCTGCTTCGGGTCCTTCTGCGCGTCCGTGACGGCATGGAGCAGACGCTGCGGCGTGAAGCTCATGTCGTTGACGGCCAGGATCGTCATGCCCGGAACCACACCTGCCTTGAAGGCCGGGCTCATCCAGTGCTCACGTCCCACATGTCCCGCGCCATTCACTGTCAGGCCGAGGGAGAAGGACAGGTCCGTGGTGTGGCGCGCGGCTTCGCTGGCCTTGATGAAGGAGGTCGGCTTGGACGTGTAGACCAGCTTGTATCCGCCATTGGTCAGGCCGTTGAGGGGAGCGTGAAGCTGGATCGTGTCCAGACGGTCATGCAGGAATTTGGCCCAGTCATAGGGCTGCACGCTGTTGAGCGTCGCAACCACATCGTCGAACTGATAGGGGCTCACAACGAAGCTGCCGCTGTTCGTGCCGAAGAAGGCCTTGGCAAAATCATCCAGCGACTTGTGACCGTCTGACAGCTTGCGGATCAGCGTATCGGCATCCAGCCAGACGAGCTGGCCTTCGACGTAATAGTCCTCCGAACGCTGCCAGTCGCGCCATGAGAGCGGCGCGCGCTGGGCGATGACCGGATCGTTCGTCGTGTCTTCCAGCGGGCGCCACTGACGGCCCGTCTGGTTGTCATAGGACGCCGCCATATAGGCCAGGGCTTCGAAGCCCTGATCCTTCGTCACCAGGCCCGAGCGCGCGGCGAGGACATTGCCCCAGTACTGCGTCTGCCCTTCATAGACCCAGAGCATCGAGCCACGCTGTGGCGTGTTGAAGTTCGGCGCCCACAGATCAGCCGGACGGCGATACTTGCCGTTCCACGAATGGGTGTATTCGTGGGCCAGCAGGTCACGTGTGGGGAACGTCTTGTCCCATTCCGTGAAATAGCCCGGAGCTGCGCTGTTCTCGCTGGACTGATGATGCTCGAGGCCAATGCCGCCAAGTTCTTCCGTCAGGGCGAGCAGGAAGTCGTAATGGTCATAGTGGTGCGATCCGAACAGGGACGTGGCCTGACGCACGAGGTTCTGATGGGCGGCAACCTGCTGTGGCGTGGCGTCCAGTGAATCCGGATCATCCGCCACGACATCCAGCGAGACCGGAACATGGTCCGGGCCGGTCAGGTCGAATTTGCGGAAATAGCGCCCGGCATAGATCGGCGAATCCACGAGCGTGTTGTAGGTCGTGGCGTTGAAATGCGTTTCGTCACCATAGGTGGCGGCGCGGAGGGCCGAGCCGATCTGCCAGCCATGGGGCACGCGTATGGAAGGCTGCACCGTAATGCCGCGGGTGAAGTATCCGGCCGGGTAGAGCGAGACCTGATCCCACTGCACGTTGACGATGGACGGCGTCATGACCATCCGGCCCTGGCCTGGCGCAATCGGTGTCAGAAGCTGGAAATGCAGATCCAGAGTCGGCGTGCTGCTGGAGACCGGGATGTGGAAGGCGGCGACGTTGACCGTATCGCGCTTCCAGTCCAGCGTGCGGCCACCGCTCTGTACGTGCAGGCTGGCGAACTGTTCGAGCACGCCCGTCGGGGAATGGTCGCCTGGGATCCACATCGGATACAGAAGGATCATCTCACCCTTCTGCTGCGCCTCTTTCGGCACCGGAACCGTTTCATGGATCGACATGACGTGATGGACAGTATCGGTCGCATCAACCGAAACCATCAGGTTGCCCGGGAAAGGACGGTCCTGCGGTTCCGGAATGGGAGCCGGCATGGGCAGCGGCATGGGCTGGCTCTGGGCAAGCGCAGGAGAGACCAGACCGCTGAAAGCCGTCAGAGCGGCCAGAAGACGCAGAGAGGACATGAGGATATTCCGCTTGTAAATCAAATTACTTCAAGCCCTAACCGGCCATGCGGACCTTCACAAGAGGGAAGCTTGAAAGACTGGTCTTATTTGCCGGCTCGGACCGCTGGTTCCCTATGAAGCCTTTTCTCCAAAGAACAGAATCTGATCGAAACCAAGAAAACTGGATGCTCTTAATTGTCCGCATTTCCAAGGTTCGGACCGTATAACCTCCAATCGAGAAAATACGAGCAAGATAAGGGATCATGGAGTGGATATCCTGTTCGTTTATTCTGAAGCCATCCGAAGCACCAGACCCGGAAGGATTTTGATGTCTATTGTGCTGGAATATGCAGATAAGACTGTAGATATCAGTGCTACATGGCTTTCAAAAACATGTAGGCGCAACGGGCTCTATTTCTTCTTAAATATGAGTTCCCTTTTGCGTTCTTTCCTGTCTCCAGGACGAACATAAATTTTCCCATGTCTGTTTGGTGTTCGAGTCAATGCGGTCATCAATCGACATGGTTTGAAGACTTTCTTCAACGAAAATTGCAGATGCTTTATGATATTTGGAAATAATGTCCTGCATTGCCTCTGAGACGCCAGGAATTCCTAACAGACGATGCATCTCTGCACGGATATCTTCAGCAAGTCGGGAAGCAGCAGAAGTCCCTTCAACTTTGAAAGTCTGCGCGAATAAAGCAAAAATGGCAGGGTTATTGTATCTGAAATGTTTGTTTTTAATGACCCCTTTGCCGTCATTTTCTCCGCGAGAAAATTTCCAGACATATTCTTCTAAGGAGCGCAGGTGGTAGTGACAGATATGAGCCCATTCCGTCGGGGTTTGCGTAAAGTTCAGATCTTCGTTTGTCGTCTGATTCTGGGAATAAATATTTCCATCTACGGTCGCGTATATTCTTCCAGAGTATGAGCATTCCGGATGGTGTGCGTAGGAATAGTTAAACAGATTCGTTTTAAAAATGGACTTAACAAGGGGATGCTTGTCGCCTTCTATGAAGCGTTCTGCAGACAATTCATTTGACCATGTCAAATGATTATTAGGATAATACACTCTCCAGTTCAGAGAAAAGCAGTCTACGCCCTGCTCGTCTCGGGCGGAAATAATGGGAAATATGCTATTTTTACTTCCTTCTGATGGAAGAATGGCTTCGTCGATATCGACAACCGCGCACCAGCGGAAATCAAGAATTTCAGGAAGCGTTGTCAAAGCATGATTGTAGGCTTTGTATTGCATGTTGATACCCGGAACATGGTTCCCGGTATTGTTGATCCAGGTAATTTCTCCATTTTCCGCAAGAACTTTCAGTAGGGCATCAGAACCATCCGTATTGTCATTGGTATAAATAAAGAAATCTTTTATTCCGATGACGCGGTGGTGTGCTATCCACTCCAGGAAGTAAATCCCTTCATCCCGGGCTGTTGCCAGAAGCGCAATATCTTTTCTGCTTTTAATCGATTCCCGGGCAATACCAAGGATTACAGATCCCCAGTAAATCCCGTTTCCACGATCTCTGATGTGTCCATATCCCAAGAAGTCAAATTCTTGTGCAGATTTTCTGATAAAACAGCTGTTTCTACGCACATTCCATTGTGCCAGTTCCAAAAGTGCTCTGTGGACCCATTCTGCGTGAGGGATATGGTTGATTATTTCAAGGATATTGAAATAATTTTCATCAGGGAGATTTAAGAAGGCATTTGTGAGAACTTTGGAAAAAATTTTGCGTCGTGTTGAGTCCAGAGATCGAGAAAACAGGTTAAAAAGCTCAACCCTGATATTTTTGTTCGACAGGCTTATTTCATGAATCGTTTTTTCAATGTTATTTTTATTTGAAATAAACCGATTTATGTCGTCAAATATTTTTATGGATTTTTCGTCTAATGCAGTCTGATACGGGAACAAGGAAAAGACCTCCCAATCCCGGCTTTCATCTCGATTAAAGGCAAGGTTTCCAAAAGGGTCCGCTGAAAAAAACTTTTTTTCTTCAAGAGAAAGTAGGGACAGCTTGTTATTGCTGTGGAAGCCGGTTTCAAAAACGAAAAATCTGTCCTTGAAAAGGATGTTTTCTTCAGGACGGATTTTTTCCACGTCCTCCCCGATATTGACGGGTGCAATAATGAAGAAAGCTGGATTTTTCGGGGATTGGGCAATAACGACGTCGATATATGACGCCTGCTTCTCATGTGAATGTTTTAAGGTACGCTCTTTTGAGCAGAAAAATAGAGTGGTCCCATGAAAGGTTTTTAAATGGAAGAATTCCATTCCATTATTCTCCTCTATAATATCTTTCATAAGATCATTGTTCACTTTTATATTCAAGAGGGTCTCTGGAATGTGTGTGAGTGTAGTTTGTCGCGGGGATTGATGGGTCCAGCATCTCGGTCTGCCAACCCGTTCGCGTGAATTTCAACGCGACTGGAACTGCATTGGGAAGGCGTATGTCGACCGGAAGATTCATTGCATGTCGCAATCCCCTGAACAGGGCACCATGTGCAACAATCAGGGGAATATCGGGGTTTTCCAACGCATGATTGACGGCCAGGCGGGCTCTGTCTGTCAATGCTCTAAAGCTTTCGGCATCTTCGGGAGTAAGACCGTCTTCAATCCAAGGTCTGTACCAGTCCCCCATGGGGGTGCCTTCCTGAATCCCGAAGCAGACTTCCTTTAAATTATCATCCACATGCAGAGGTATGGCGATCCCAGTGCAGTCCTGAATTGTTTTCTGAACAGTTTCTGCAGTCACGAAAGCGCGTGTCAGAGGAGAGGACACGATGCGTGCGAAAGGCTTTTGTCCATTTTCGAAAAGGCTGGCGAGTATCCTGCCAGCCTGTAAGGCTTGTTGTCGGCCGGTTTCGTTGAGCGGAATGTCGGTCCTTCCCTGCGCCAGTCCCTGACGGTTCCAGTCGGTCTCACCGTGACGGAGATACCAGTAGGGTTTGGGGGCAATCTGTGACATGGGGAAGTCCGTTCACGAAAGCTGGACCGTGAAACGGGCCGGTGAAAAAATCAGTCGAAGAGAGAAGAGACCGAGCTTTCATCGGCAACGGCGCTCATGGCCCGGGCCAGCAGGTTGGCTGTGGTGATCTGACGGATGTTCGGGGTCTCGAGAAGGGCCTCGGTTGCCGGAATACTGTCAGTCAGCGTCAGCATGTTCAGCGGACTGTCTTTCACGCGCTGGCAGGCATTACCAGTCAGAACGCCGTGAGTGACATAGGCTTCAACGCCTTCCGCGCCACGGCTCATGAGGGCGTTGGCGGCGTTGCACAGTGATCCGCCACTGTCGATGATGTCGTCTACCAGCACGCAGTAGCGGCCGGCGACGTCGCCGATGACATTCATGACTTCCGACACGCCTGCACGTTCGCGACGCTTGTCAATGATCGCCAGGTCCACGTTCAGGCGCTGCGCGAGCTGACGGGCACGGACCACACCACCGACGTCTGGCGAGACGATGATGAGTTCGCGGTCCGGCAGGCGGGTCTTCAGATCACGCACGAAGAGTGGCGCGGCGTAGAGATTGTCGGTCGGAATGTCGAAGAAGCCCTGGATCTGCATGGCGTGCAGGTCCATCGTCAGGATGCGGTTGGCGCCGGCTTCCGTCAGCAGGTTCGCCACCAGCTTGGCGCTGATTGGTGTGCGGGGGCCGGATTTACGATCCTGCCGGGCATAGCCGAAATACGGCATGACAGCCGTGACACGCTTGGCCGACCCGCGGCGCAGCGCATCCAGCATGACCAGCAGTTCCATGAGATGGTCGTTGGTCGGCATGCAGGTGCTCTGCACGACGAAGACGTCCTCACCGCGGACGTTTTCCTGGATCTCGACGAACACTTCGCCATCGGCGAAACGTTTCACCACGGTCTTGCACAGCGGCATCCGCAGTTCATGTGCGACCGCACGGGCCAGCGGCAGGTTACTGTTGCAGGCTACGATCTTCATAAAAAACGGCCTCGTCCGGTGTCCGACAGGGAAGTTGCTGGCCTTCTAACAGTGCAGGGCCGCCCTGTCATCCATCCAGACTTATTCTTTATGCGTACCTGTCGGTCGGCGTCTGCATGACGTGCCGACCGGGTACACTTCCTCTGGTGACCTCAGAATTGCCAGGCCAGTCCGGCATGCAGCTTCAGACCGTTTGTCAGGCCGCTGGAGATGTCTGAATAGGAGTAGGAATGCTCTAATCCCATGCTGGTTTCGGCATTCCGGTTGCGGCCATAGGAAATATACGAATAATCGCCACCTGCCGTCAGATGAAGCCGTCGGGTCATGCGGCAATCCACGCCGAGACCACCTTCCCAAAGGGGCCGGGGTTGTTTGTTATACGAGATACCGGAATTGAGGACCTCAGCCCATCCGAAGCGCCCACGAAGGACGAGGCGGGATGTGAGGGCATAATCGGTCTTCAAACCTGCGCCGGCAAAGTAAAGTCCGTATCCGTATCCGAAATCGCCGTTACTGCTGCTGGTGGTATACCCGCCTTGGATGAAAGGCGTCAGGAGAAAACTGTTGGAGAGCAGGAGGAAACCTTTGCCGATTTCTCCACGATTGTCGGTGCCGTTGGAACTGTCGTTTCCACCGGCCGAAAATCCATACGGAGCAGAAAGGTTTGAGTAAGCGCGATAGCGTGACTTGTAGTTCCTCTGGCCATCTTCAAGCGAGAAATGCAGGGCACCGTAAAGGTTCTCCATTCCGAAAGCATTGAACATGATCGATGCATCAACTTGAAATCCTGGGGTCCAGCCAATGGTGCGGTAGCGCGAAGAGCTTGCGGATTCCTCGGTGAAACCGGAATGGCTGGATGTGTCCTGCTCCGTCATATGGGAATTGTAACCGCTGACGCTGTTACGGAACGTGCCTGTCATCGAAAGGCCGATCTCACGGTTTACGGCGATGACAGGTGCCGGGTCCGCAAAGGCGGACATGACAGGCACAGAAGCGGCGCAAAGGGCTAGACTGGAAAGCAGTAGACGGCATGAGGGACGCATCAGGAACTCCGGTAAAAAGGCCGGAGTCCCATAACAAGAAATATTACTTAACGATACCAAGAGTTACATTTAGCCGGTAGAAATCTGTTTCTGCCAGTCTCAGGCCGCTTTTTTCGGTGCGGGTTTTGTTTCGGGCAGGGGGGCGTGGTTACGGCCTGAATAGTTGGTGACGATGGTGCGTACGCCCTCTGCGGCTTCGTCGGCAGCCATGTCGGCGGTATCGCCCCAGGCCCCGTCCAGTGAATGGGGGGCGATGTCGTGAAGCTGGGTCGCGGCCCCGGCTTCCTTTCCATCCGGTGTCAGGACATGCCAGGCGATCTCGATGTGATCGACTGGATGTCCGGTGTTACCTGCTGCGCCTGTCTTGAGATCAACCGTTCCGCGAACGATGAAATCCGCGCCCTTTTCAGTCGTTGTCACCGTGTTGGTCTTGTCCGGCAGTGACGCATAGAAGGCGCGGGCCAGGGCGATGTTTCCGTCTCCGGGGGCACCGGTGACACCCTTGAAGCAGATCTTTGCCGGCCGGTTCATGAGGCTGTGCGGGTCCTGCTGCATCATGTTGGCCTGGATGCCCGTCAGCAGGTTCGCCAGTTGCGGAGCTTCCTGAACCGCGGCGCCCTGAAGTGCCAGCCTGTCGCCAGCGCTCCATCCCGCCATATCCACGGCAGGGCCATCCGTTTCCGCCCGGATTTTTCCCTCCGGTGTCATGATGACGTAATGGGGCACGACGGCGCCGTTCCGTGTGGCCGCGCTCATTTTCAGCCACCAGTCTCCCTTTTTGCGAGGCTGTGCGATGGCCGGGACGGACTGGCCAACCATCGCCTGCGCCATGTCATGGGCCCAGAGCGCGGCGGCATCGTCAGACAGCAGGGACTCCGCGGGCGTTGGAACGGCCAGCCGGGCCGGGGGCAGATTGGCCGCCGTCAGATATCTGGCCTGCTGCCCGGGATCGGCGAAAGGCCGCGAAAGGCTGAAGCATCCCCCCAGGACAAGGGGAAAGCAGAGAGGCAGCAGAACAGGACAGAGGCGGCGCATCGGGGCTCCGGTAACAGGGCAGTGACCCGGTGGACTGTATGGGATTGCGGCTCCGTTGTCGAAGCCGCGTGCCCTCCTTAGCGGCGGATCAGGATGTAGTTGATCGTCACGTCGATGTCGAAATGGTCGCCCTTCATGTCCGGCGGAACCGGCGGCAGATGCGCGCCTTGGAACATGCCGGTCGTCGCGGCATCCAGCGAATACGAGCCGGACTGGCTCATCAGCCGGACAGACTTCACATGGCCCGAACGGTCCAGCACGACATGCACCGAAGACGGACCGTCCTCGCCGGCGCGGGCGGCTTCTTCCGGATAGTACATGTGAGCCCGGATCCAGCGGTCGATTTCCCCGCCGTAATCCTCGCTGACGCCCTTGACGCTCGTGCGGGTCTGATACGGCGCGTTGATGGCGCCGTTCATGCTGAGCGGGCCGAGGGACATGTCGATCGGGCCGCCGGAACCGGACGCACGCCCACGGCGGCGGCGATAGGGCGAGGGCTGCTCACCGAACGACAGATCCATCGGATGCGCGAACGGGTTGTTCCGGTCGGAGCGGACGGAACGCTGCGAGCGATGGGCATGCGGCGATGTCTGCTGGCTGCGCTGGCTCGGGGCCGCGCCCGGCGTGACGGGGGCCGGGGTCGGCGCTGTCTTGGGCAGTTCAGCCGAGGGTTCCTGCGGGACGTCAGGCGCGGACGGCGTCTCGGGGGTCGGGACGGCCGGCGTGGGCGTGGACTGTTCCTTCTGCGGCTGCTGCTGGTTTTCCTGTGTCTCTTCCGGGCTCTGTGCGGAAGGCGGAGGCGGAGCACCGCCCTCGTCCCGCGCGCGAGGTCCACGCATGCTGCTTTTCGACGGCGGCGTATCGAAGACCATTTCGACCTGCGGCTCTTCCTGCCCGGCCGGCGAGCCATGCATGCCGTGATGCTGCATCAGGAGGAACGCCAGGACGGCCGCGTGCAGTCCCGCCGAGAAAATGAACGGAACCGTCGGGCCGTTCTCGACGATGGTCTGCGGCCGCATCATCGGCGTCAGGACCGGGCGGACCGGAACCGATGGCGGAACGTAATCCCTCAGCCGCTCCCGGGTTCCGGCGGGGGCATGCTGCGGGCGTGCAGGAGCGGTCCGCGCCGAGGGGGCGAAGAGCTGGGGTTCGCGCTTCTGCGGCTTTCCAGACGTGACGGTAACCGTTCCGCTCATACGCGGCACAGCCTGTCTGGAAAGGACCTGGCAGAAAACAGCCGGTCGGCGAAGAGAAGGTGGCGTCGCATCATCGCCAGACCTTTTGCACCAGGGCGGTCGGGGTTGTCATCCGGCAGGCTGGTTATCCGGGGCTGGGGGTGGGCGTCTGTATTTGCGTATCATGGCAGTAATGCGAGACCCAAGAAAGACACAAAGAGTCACGCAAACCTTAACTTCCGGAAAGGCATGCTCCTGATGGCTGATTCTGCCACGCTGTTTCTGGGCGCGGATCCCGATCTTGCAGCCGTCATCGCCCGTATCGGGCCATGCACGCTGCGCGGGGATGACGGGCAGGAACCCTATGATGCGCTTCTGCGAGCCATCGCCGGGCAGCAGCTGCATGGCGCGGCGGCCCGGAAAATATTCGGCCGCCTCTGTCTTCTGGGTGCTCAGGAGAGCGTTGACGGACCACCTCCGACGCCCGGGCGGATTCTGTCCCTTTCCGAAGAAAGCCTGCGGTCCTGCGGTCTTTCGGGCAACAAGCTTCTGGCCATGAAAGGCCTCGCGCAGGCCCGGCTGGATGGTCTCGTCCCCAGTCGCGCCGAGGCAGCCGTCATGACGGATGAAGAGCTGATCGCGCGTCTCGTCACCCTGCGTGGCATCGGGCGATGGACGGTCGAGATGCTCCTGATGTTCACGCTCAACCGGCCCGACGTGATGCCGGTCGATGATTTCGGCGTGCGGGAAGGGTGGAGACGCATCCGGAAAATGGACCTGCCCCCCAAACCGAAAGCGCTGAAAGAGGAAACGGAACGTTTCGCCCCCCATCGCTCGACGCTGGCCTGGTATTGCTGGCGTGTGGCCGAGGAAGGGAAGAAAACAGCGCCTAATCCGCTGACCTCGTAAGTCCCGCCTTCGGGGTTACGAGGATTCCATCATGGCCGGGGTCGTGGCCATGAACTGCTTGGTATCTTCCGGGGAGAGCGGGCGTGACAGCAGATATCCCTGGACTTCCGTGCAGCCGAGGCGCCTGAGATAGGACAGCTGTTCCTGGCTTTCCACCCCTTCCGCCGTGACCGCCACGCCCAGATCGATGGACAGATCGACCACGGCGCGCACGATGGAAGCCGCACGGGATTCGCGCAGCATGTCCCTGACGAAAAGACCATCCAGCTTGATTTTCGAGAACGGGAAGAACCGCAGATATCCGAGCGACGAGAACCCCTTGCCGAAATCATCGAGCGCGATGGAAATCCCGGCGTTCTGAAGGCGGCTCAGCAGGGTGAATGTTGCGGCATCCGGCTCCATGAAGATGTTTTCGGTCATCTCGATCTGAAGGCAGCGGGGCGGGAATCCGGTCTTTTCAAGAACCCGAAACGTATCCTTCAGGAAAGCCGGGGCCTCGAGCTGGCCGACCGAAACATTGATCGATAGCACCAGCCCCTCATCCCATTCGCGGGCAAAGACGCAGGCTTTCTCCATGACGTAGACGCCAAGGCGATGAATCAGCCCGGCTTCTTCCGCGAGCTGGATGATCCGTTCGGGCGGGACACGGCCATATTCGGGATGGGACCAGCGAATCAGCGCCTCGAATCCACAGAGTTTCTGGCTCTGCGTGTTGAAGAAAGGCTGGTAGACAATGCCCAGCGTCCCCTCATCCAGTGCCTCGGGGAGCGCACGGATCAGGTCGCGGTTGCGCTTGGCCACGGTGCGCAGTTCGGGATTGTAGAAACGGTGCGTGTGGCCGCCCAGACTCTTGGCTTCGTAGAGCGCAAGGTCGCTGGCCTCCAGCAGGCTTCCCACCCGTTCCGAACCGCCGATAGACAGAACGATTCCCACACTGAGCCCGACTGCGCAGCGCACGCCTTCCCCGATGCGGATGGGAACATTCGTCAGCGCGTGGATCAGTCCCGTGGCCGTAGTGGCCGCCTGGGCTGGTGTTGTCTGACGTTCCAGCAACATGAACTCGTCGCCGCCAAACCGGTAGAGCCTGTGGCGCTCGCTGAGCGTCCGGCTCAGCACGACCGTGACTTTCCGGAGCATCTCGTCGCCCGCGGAGTGGCCATACCGGTCGTTGATCTGCTTGAAGCCATCCAGATCGAGATTGAGTAGCGCGAAGGCTTCCCCCGTGCGTTCGGCCTCGATGAGATAGGTTTCCATGTCATCGAGGAAGGCGCCGCGATTGGGCAGACCGGTCAGCAGATCATGCCTTGCCCGGAAAGAGGCGCTTTCCTGGGCCCAGTACGTCTGGGTCACGTCCGTTCCGACGCCGCGATATCCGATGAAATTCCGGTCCTGGAAAATGGGGCGGCCACTCAGCGACCAGAAGCGCTGCTGGCCATGGAGAGTCCCCGACACCACGATGTCCCGGAAAAAGATGCGGTTGTCGAGGCATTGTCGCAGACGGCCCAGGCCTGTCCGTTCGTCGCCGTCGAAAGCTGACGGGCCCGCCAGATCGGACAGGATGTCAAAGAAGTTCCGGTTTTCCAGCCATTCCCGGCTGTTGCCGAACGCGGAGGCCAGGCTGGCCGAGACATTGTGCAGGGTCCCGGACGCGCAGGTCTCCCACAGCCAGTCGCCGGTATCATCATCCGCATTCCGCAGCAGGAGCTGGACGATGCTGTTCCGCTGCTCCAGCGAATACCGGCTGACCAGAAACGCCGCGAACAGGGTCCGGACCGCCATGGTCAGGGACAGGACAAAGAACAGGTAGATCCCCAGTTCGAGGGCGATATAGAAATAGAACGAGCTGTGATCGATTTCCCATGACTGTAACAGGGCGGTGCAGCAGGACAGGACCAGCATGAGCGCAATGATCTCCCCCATGCCGGCCAGGGGCATCAGCGTGATGGTCGTCGCCGTCAGGCCAACCATGATGCCGGCGACCAGAACCCTGTCATTGGCGTCGCCATAGGGAAATACGACGGGCGGAAGCGTGATCCAGCAGAGCGCGAATGCGAAATTGAGCCCCTTGAGAATCCAGGACTGCCTGGTATCGACCAGCTTCTCGGTGGGGATCGCATAGAAGCAGATATTGTAGACCACCAGCAGGAACAGGACGGCCCCGCAGAGGATCATGCCGTAGGTCGGGTAGTTCCGCATCAGGCAGAGGCCGGCGATAGGGCCGCAGCTGATCTGGGGGACGAAATGAAAGAAGTTCAGCCCTCGCAGAACCCGGCAGCGTGACAGTCGGATATCTTCTTCCGCTCCCTCCGGAATTTCTGTCCGGAAAGAGAAAAGCCGGGCAAGCCGCACCTGTTTCATCAGAGTCAGCAGGGTGGTCATTGTGCTGCGCCTGACCGGGACGAGACAGCAAGATCCAATGAGACAGGCAGGAGCATCATGAACCTTCCCAATAGAGGAGGAGGGTGCCACGATGACAGGGATTTATGAAGTTTTTCTTTGCGGCGGACGAATCTGTCGATGGCAACATCTCCGCACTTCGGTTATGGCACACCGGGCACGGAGATAGCCGATAAGGGCTTAAGATTTCGTTAATGAGCCATTTCAGGCGTCGTGGCGTAAATCTCGAAGCTCGCTTTTTCAAACATTTCAATGCATTCGCGCATGTTGGCGGTCAGGGCTGCGCGCGTGATGTCCGGATCGTTGGACGGGTAGTAGGCGCGGGCCAGATCCTCGTCGATTTCCAGATGGGACGGTCCGTCATGCTCATGCTCGTCATGGGCCAGACCCCAGGTCCAGTGCTTCTTGGCGAACAGGCTGGTGAATTTCGGCGCATGGCAGAGATAGGCGGCCAGTTCTTCGGCGATGTACTCCACGGCGGCCAGCCAGGAGAAGAAGATCACGGGATCTTCACTGTCGGCATTGGCGATCAGCTTCTGGACGGTGGGAAGCGTGTCGTAATGGGTGCCGAACAGGTCGAGGCCGAATTCCTTTGCGCCATCAGCCCACAGGATGGCGTGCGAGCCTTCCTCTTCCTTCATTTCCCGGACAGCTTCGCGGGCTTCTGAAAAGAACGTCTTGATCCGGGTCTGACCGAAACGCTGGACGAGCGGCTTGATGGGAAGATGACCGACGCGCACGTCAATAGCGCGCTCAAAAGCCTGAATAAAAGGCCACCATCCGATCATCATGGCCCGAATAGTCTCTTTATCGCCATGGGCCGCGCCCCGGGCCAGCGCGGAAGAATAGATTTTCTCCCGTGTAAAGACACGCATTTCGGCACGATTTACCAAAGGCTCGGAGAACAGTAGAGCGTACATCCGCGTAATCCTGATGAAGTTATTGCATGCGCCGTTCCGGCTTTGATGTTTTAGTCGTTAATTTTTCAGAAAAGTAAGTTTTTTACTTTAATTTTAATTGAGTTTTATTAAAATAGCAAAAAATTAATATATTAGATTTTATTTATGTTGCTTAATCGAAACAAAATAATTCCCGCAAAACTGCCATCCTGTTATCCGGTTTGATGTCGTAACGTCCTGTCTCAGGTCGGCGTGCGCAGGAATTCCATCATTTCCCTGAGGAATGGGCGCGGCTGTTCAGCATGCAGCCAATGTCCGGCGTCGGGCAGGGAGTGGATCAGCGCATGGGGGAAAAGAGCCCGGATCTGATCGTGATGCTCGGGGCGGACATAGGGGGACGCCCCGCCACGCAGGAAAAGAACAGACCCTTCGTAGGGCGCAATCTGCAGATCGGGCCAGTTTTCGATTTCGTGAATATCACGGGCGAGATCGTCAAAACCGATGCTCCACCCCGGCGAATCGCCGAGCCGGATGTTCTGCAGCAGGAGTTCGGCAACGGGTCGGCTGCCTGCCACGGGTTCCAGAAGATCCAGTCCTTCCTGCCGTTCGAGCGATGCGGGAAATGTGATGGCACCCAGCCGGGCGATCATCTCGCCATGTCCATGCCCCGTCCGGGCCGGTGCGATATCCGCGACGAGCAGTTTCGTGACGCGCTCGGGGGCTGCCAGGGCGAGCATCATCCCGACCTTCCCGCCCATGGAGTGACCCACGACGGCAAAACGCTCGATCCCCAGATCATCCAGCGTTTCCAGAACGTCCTGCGCCATGAGTGCATAGCTGACGGGGCCATGCGGGCTGAGGCCATGATTGCGCAGATCCAGCGCAAGGGTCCGGAAATCGGCAGCCGCGCCGCGCTGGAGGAAGCCGAGGTTCCGGGCCCGTCCGAACAGCCCGTGCAGGAAGACGACCGTTTCCGGGCCTTCGCCACGTTCGATGACATGCAGTTTCATCAATGATCCTTCCATGACAGCTGTTGATCAGCGACGCGCTTGCCGTCAAACAGGATCACACCTGCCGCTCGGGAGCTCGCTTGTCCACCAGTCCCGCCCCTTCGCCCGCATCTCCTGACGGCTCTTCCGGCCGTTTTCAGGACAGGTCCCGCGTCCTGCGTCAACGGATGAACCGCTTTCAGGCGCGTCTGTTTCCCCATGCGCCGTCGAATCTGCGAACCCTGGTGCGTGGAAATGAGATCTGGCTGAGCGTTCTGGCGGGATGTGTCGGGGTTCTGTCGGGTCTGTGCGTGGTCGTCATGACCCATCTCACGTTCTTCATGCACAGGATGCTGTTCGGGGTCTCGGGAGTCTCCGGCGGCCATCTGTCCGGCCTGACCGCCCTGCCACCGCTTCGAACGGTAGCCGTGCTGACCGGCGGCGGCCTGGCGATCGGGCTGTTCGGCGTCATGGTCGCGAAAATCATGCCCCGCAGTCCCGTGGATCCCATTGAAGCCAACGCGCTACATGGCGGCCGCATGTCGGTGCGGGACAGTCTGGTCATTGTCTGTCAGACGATTCTGTCCAACGGGGTGGGCGGCTCCATCGGGCTTGAAGCCGGATTTACCCAGATTGCCGCGGCTTTCGGCTCCCGCATCGGGCGCTCCTTCCGGGTGCGGCGAGAGGATCTGCGCGTGCTGGTGGGGGCTGGAGCAGGCGCTGCGATCGGGGCGGCATTCGATGCCCCCGTGGCCGGCGCGTTCTATGCGTTCGAGCTGGTGATCGGTTCCTATTCTCTGGGGAGCCTATCTCCTGTGGCGGTTGCCGCGCTTGCGGGTGTAGGCGTGACACGCTCGCTCGGGAGTGTGCCGCCGGGGATCGTCATTCCATCTCCGGGCACTCTGTCCTGGGAAGGGACGGCCGGGGCGGTCATCATCAGTGTGCTGACAGCCCTGACGGCGATCGGCCTGATGTTCTGCGTCACCCAGACCGAGGCGCTGTTCCGTAAGATGCCCGGACCTGTCTGGCTGCGGCCTGCGGTTGGCGGGCTGATCGTGGGTGGGCTGGCGACGCTGCATCCGTCCGTCCTGTCCGCCGGGCACGAAGCCATGCGCGCTGTTTTCGCCGGAAACGTCACCGCGCAGATGGCCGTTGTCCTGCTACTCCTGAAGGCTCTGGCGTCCTGCCTGTGTATCGGGTCCGGGTTTCGCGGGGGTCTGTTCTTCGCATCGCTCTATCTTGGGTCTCTGGCGGGCACGATCTACGGCACGCTTCTGGAACCGCTGGGTGTTGCGCCGGATTCCGTCACGGCCTGTGCGCTGGTCGGCATGAGCGCGATGGCTGTCGCCGTGATCGGCAGCCCCATGACCATGATCTGCCTGATGCTGGAACTGACCGGCAGCGTGTCCATGAGCGGCGCGACACTTGTGGCTGCGGTGCTGTCGCTCCTGACCGTGCGGCGGCTGTTCGGCTACAGCTTCGCGACCTGGCGCTTCCATCTGCGCGGTGAGTCGATCCGCTCCGCCGTCGATATCGGCTGGATGCGATCGCTCAATGTGCGCCGGATGATGCGCGGACAGGTCCGCACACTCCCGGCGGAAACGCCTGTAAACCGCGCGCAGGCCCTGTTCCCGCTCGGCTCGGCCCAGCGGATTGTCCTGCTTGATGGCGAGGGGTATTATGATGGCATCGTTCATCTGGCGGAGCTGCACGCCGTTCCGGCTTCGCAGATGCCGATCGCAACGCTGGCGCTGTTCCGCAACGCTATGCTCACGCCACAGATGAACATCCGCGAGGCGATCGAACTGTTCGAAAAAGCCGAGGCCGACGCGCTGGTCGTGGTCGAGGACCCACAGTCCCGGCAGGTAATCGGAACCCTGACCGAACAGCACGCCCTGCGCCGCTATGCCGAGGAACTCGAACGCAGCCGCCGGAGTCTGGCGGGGGACGAAAGCCTCCCGACCTGATCCGCCGATGCGGTCTTGCCCCTTGGCATTACGGCGTTCCCGTTTCAACATGCGGTCCCATCAGATGCCCGCTTCGGGCGCCCCAACCGGAGACCTGCCATGACCGCAACCCCCGAATCCCGCCTCGCCGACCTTGAGATCACGCTGCCGGTCGCAGCCGCTCCGGTTGCGAACTACGTCACGACCGTCCGTACCGGAAACCAGCTCATCGTCTCCGGCCAGCTTCCGCTGGTGGATGGCAAGCTGCTGATCACCGGCAAGCTCGGGGACGAGGTTTCGGTCCATGCCGGTGTGGCCTGTGCCCGCGCCTGCCTGATCAATGTTCTGGCCCAGGCCAAGGCGGCGCTGGACGGTGATCTTTCCCGCATTACCCGCGTTGTCCGTCTGGGCGGCTTCATTGCCTGCACGCCCGAGTTCACCGATCAGGCCACCGTCATGAACGGCGCGTCCGATCTGGCCGTCGAGGTTTTTGGTGATGCCGGCCGTCACGCCCGCTCCACCATCGGTGTGCCGAGCCTGCCCGTGAACGCCCCGGTTGAAGTCGAGGCGCTGTTCGAAATCGTCTGATCACCCTGGGGATGGGAGAGACCGAATGGGAGAACCGGAGACCGTCCCGTCCCCTGACTGGAGCCTGAGCCTCCACGCCTCGATCCACGAGATCGGGGCCGACGCCTGGGACACCTGCGCGGGCGCGGATAATCCGTTCGTTTCTTTCGGCTTCCTGTCCGCTCTTGAGGACAGCGGTTCCGTCGCGGACCGTACCGGCTGGCTGGTGCGCCATGCCGTGCTGCGGGCGCCGGACGGAACAATTGCGGCTCTCGCTCCGCTTTACGGAAAGTCCCATTCCTGGGGCGAGTATGTCTTCGACCAGAGCTGGGCCCGCGCTTACGAAGCTGCGGGCGGTCGCTATTATCCGAAATTCGTCTGCGCCGTCCCGTTCTCGCCGGTTCCCGGCCCACGGCTGCTGCTGCGGCCTGATCTGCCCGATCCGAAAGGCGTGGCGCAGGCTCTGGCCTCCGCCCTCATTCAGGCCACGGCGCAGCTCGGCCTGTCCTCCCTGCACGCCAATTTCTGCGATGCGGCTTCGATGGAGGCCTTTACCGAAGCGGGTTACCTGCTGCGCACGGGCATCCAGTATCACTGGCAGAACAACGGTTACGCCACGTTCGATGATTTTCTGGGCGCTTTAGCCTCCCGCAAGCGCAAATCCATCCGCAAGGAACGCAGCGCCGCGCAATCCTGCGGTCTGACCTTCAGCACGCTCCGTGGAGACCAGATCACCCCGGAGGACTGGAAAGCGTTCTACCGCTTCTATCAGTCCACGATCGACCGGAAATGGGGCAGCGCCTATCTGACCGAGCGCTTCTTTCCCATGCTGTCCGAACGGCTCGGAGACCGTGTGGTCCTGATGATGGCCCATCATGATGGAAAAGCGGTTGCCGGGGCCCTGAATCTCATGGGCACGAACGCGCTGTTCGGCCGCAACTGGGGCTGCGAAGGGGACTGGCCCTTCCTGCATTTCGAGCTGTGTTACTATCGTGCGATCGAATTTGCCATCGCGCACGGCCTGTCCCGTGTCGAAGCCGGGGCGCAGGGCGAACACAAGATCCAGCGCGGCTACCTCCCGACCTTCACCCATTCCGCCCATGCCATTCTCGATCCTGGCCTGCGTCAGGCTGTCGCAGCCTTTGTGGACGACGAGCGGACCGCCATGCAGGCAGAGGCGGCGGAACTGCTGACTCTTTCACCATATCGTCACGACGAGTCGAGTTAAGACCGTTCGTTTAACGATTGGGAAAGCTTTTTGCCGCTACGCTGTGCTCCGAAATCGGGATTGACCGGAGCCTGTAAAGCCCATGGAGAACAGTACCTATATCGCGCTTTCGCGCATGGATGCCCAGCAGCGCGCCATGTCCGTGGTCGCGGCTAATATGTCGAACGCCTCGACTGTGGGCTACAAACGCGAAAATGTCCTCTTCAGTGACTTCCTGTCCCACCAGCACGGCTCAAAACAGGCCGAAGGTGCGGATACGGAATCCTATACGCAGGACCGTGCGACATATCGGGACTTCCAGCAGGGCGACATGCAGTCGACCGGCAATCCCCTTGATCTCGCACTGGGTGGCGAGGGCTATTTTCAGGTGCGCACTGCCAATGGCGTCCGTCTGACACGGGCCGGTCGTTTCGAGGAACAGCAGGATGGCGCCATTGTCGATGAAAACGGAAATGCCCTGCTGGATCGTGACGGACAGCCGATCGAACTGCCCCAGACCGACCATCGTATCACCATTTCCGCAGATGGCGTGATCTCGACTGAAACGGGCGAGCAGGGCCAGATCGGGATCGTGACGGCGCAGGATAACAACAGGCTCCAGGCCGAAGGCAGCAGGCTGCTGCGTTCCGACCAGCCGACCACCGCTGTCGAGCGGCCCAACATCGTGCAGGGCATGGTGGAAGGCAGCAACGTCCAGATGATGACCGAAGTCACGCAGATGATGGAAATCCAGCGGAACTTCGACTTCATGGCGCAGTTCGTGGACGCCGAAGCAACGCGCCAGAAAAACGCCATCGACAAGATCGTTCAGGTCTCGGCCTGATTTACCGACCCTTACGGGACAAGGATAACGCTCCATGCGCGCACTCGACATCGCCGGAACGGGCATGCAGGCCCAGCAGACCAACGTCGAAACCATTTCCAACAACATCGCGAACATGAGCACGACGGGCTATAAACGCTCCCGTGCCGAGTTCCAGGATCTGATCTACCAGAACATCCGCCGTGTCGGCGCCAGTTCGTCTGATACGGGTACAACCATTCCGGCGGGTGCTCAGGTTGGCCTTGGTGTGAAGACGGCCGCGATTTACCGCATCAACGATCAGGGTAGTCTCGAACAGACCAGCAATTCCCTGGATCTGGCTGTACAGGGACGAGGCTATTTCCAGGTCCAGCTTCCGTCCGGGCAGCTTGCCTATACCCGTGACGGCACGTTCTCGATGGACAATAACGGCTCTCTCGTGACGGCGGACGGCTATCTCATCAGCCCGACCATTACGATCCCCAACAATGCCCAGAGCATCTCCGTCGATCAGTCCGGTCAGGTCAGTGTGCAGATTGCCGGGCAGAACAACACGACGCTTGTCGGGCAGCTTCAGCTTGGTATTTTCACCAATGAGAACGGTCTGGCTGCGATGGGACAGAACCTGTTCACCCAGACGACAGCATCGGGCGACGCCATGATGGGCAATCCTGAAGCTGTCGGTTACGGCAGCATCATGCAGGGTTACGTCGAAAACTCGAACGTCAATGTCGTGACGGAAATCACCGATCTTATCACTGCCCAGCGCGCCTATGAGATGAACAGCAAGGTCATCACCGCGTCGGACGACATGATGAAGACCGTGACCAATCTGGGTGGTGGCTAAGCATGAGCCGTATCCTGCTGAAAGGTGGCATCCTGCTGCTGGCAGGATGCACAGCACTGTCGTCCGCCTCTGCCGCAACCCTGCGGACAAACGTCAATGTCGATCATCCCCGCGTGCGTCTGTCCGACCTGTTCGCCGATCTGGGCAAGGGACAGGACACCGAGATCGGCGACGCCCCGGCATTGGGGGCAAGCTATGTGGTCGGTGGTCCGCAGCTGACAGCCATCGCCGCCCAGTTCGGCGTGGACTGGCCCGATGCTTCTCCGCTAGTTTCTGTGACCGTGACGCATGCGGCGCGCATGATCACGGTTGATGATGTGCTTCCCGTCATCCGGCAAGGTCTGGAGCTTCCGTCCGAGGCCCGGGTTGAGGTGGCCCTGACCGGGTTCAAGCCTGTTGCGGTTCCCGTCGCGGATCAGGCGGCACCGACGATCCTGCATATCGATCGTCCCCCTCATGGCAGCGAGCATTTTACCGCGCGCCTTGAAGTTGCCTCTGCAAGCGGCGGACAGGGGACGGCCTTCAATGTGAGCGGAACGGCGACCATGGAAGTCCGGGCCGTGACCCTGCGTCACGCCATGCATCTGGGACAGCCCATTCTGCCAGAAGACGTCACCATGACCTTTGTTCGCATCGGCCTGATTCCGGATGATGCCCTTCAGTCTCCCGAAGATGCTGTCGGTCTTGAGGCGCGGGGTGTGCTCGCCGCCGGTCAGGTCCTCAGCGTGTCCGAACTCGCGCATCCGCAACTCGTGCATCGCGGATCGCCGGTGGTCGCGGCATTTTCCGGCCCGAGCCTTCATCTAACGGTTTCAGGAACCGTTCTGGAAGCAGGCGGCAAAGGTGACACCGTGCATGTCTACAATGCCAGCAGCCGCATGGTCCTGACGGGGCGTGTTGTGGATCGGACGGAAGTGGAAGTCATCCCCGGCATCATGCCGCTTTCCACCGACAACCGGACGCATCAGCAGACCACAGCGCTTCCCTCTCTCTGAGCTTTCAGAAAGAGGAAGGTCCAGGCTCTGGCTGTTATTTCACCAGATAACGATCAAACCAGTGAATGGTGCGCTGGACCGCATCTTCCCAAGCCTGTGGGTTGCTCATGCCATGCCCTTGCCCGGGATAGATGACGAGTGAGCTTGGAACATGCAGCGTCTGGAGCGCGTGGAAGAATTCCTGGCTCTGTGGCATCGGGCATTCCTCATCCGCTGAACCAACGTAAATGAAGGTCGGCGTATGCGCCTGCCGGATATAGAGAATGGGCGAGGAATGGGCATAGATGTCCGGATCGTCGTAAACGGATTTCCCAAAAAACGGCAGCATCCAGCTGTCGATGTTGTTCTCGCCATAATAGGATAGCCAGTTCGCAATGCCAGCACCTGCAGCAGCAGCGCGGAAACGGTCTGTCTGGGTGACGCTCCACATTGTCATGTAGCCACCATAGGAAAAACCGGTCAGGCCAAGGCGGTGGTCATCAATGGGCGCGACCTTTTCTGCCATATCGACGCCGCGCAGGATGTCCCGCAGATCTCCATGCCCGAAGTCCCGGCGGTTTGCTGCGGTGAAGGCCTCGCCCTGTCCATAGCTGCCCCGCGGGTTGGGCATGAAGACGTCATACCCCGCATTCAAGAGTGCCATCGCTAGCTTGCTATTGTCGCGGAAATAGCGCGGGTTTGAAGCGCTGGACGGGCCACCGTGAACGTACACGATCATCGGAACCTTGCCGTTCTGTTCCACGCCCGACTTGCGCTTCAGAGGTTCCAGAAGCCAGCCCTGTACAGAATAGCCATCGCTTTTCCACGTCAGGCTGCGTGCCTTGAGATGGGGTGGCAGGGCGGCATTATCGCGATTGACAGGCTTCCACTGCCCGATAGGACCGGCGGCGGTTTCCGGGGCTTTCTCAAAGCTCTGCCGGATGATGGCCGTGTGCTGTCCGGCACAGGAAAGACTGGGTTCGGATCGGCCGTTGGACAGCATCATGGCCTCTTCCCATAGCGGCCTCAGTCCACCCTGCAAGGACCAGATGACGCTGCGATCTCCCTTGAGGCCCGTGGCGATGAGGCCTGGTCCGCAGTCCCAGGACAGGTCGGTGACAGTCGCTTTCAGACCCGGTGTCAGATTGACCGGCTGGGCGCCGGGCTTCGTCAGGTCCAGACTATAGGCATCGCCGCCAATCGCCCCGTAATCACTCATCAGGCCACCGATGAAGGAGACCTTTGTTCCGTCGGGGGAGACCCGTGGCAGGTTGAGCTGCTGTTGCTGGGGTGGCGTGTAAAGGACGGTGTCGTGGCCGTTTTCAATGGCGTGGAGCTTTGCGACCCACCAGTGATCATCCCCGTTGCCCGGGGCTGCCGTGGCGACAAAGCTCTGTCCGTCCGGCCGCCAGTCATATTCGTAGACATACAAATCCGCTGGCGACTGCCAGTTCAGGTGACCGTTCTCAATCGTGGCGATCCGCTGTTCATCGATCTGCGCATTGATTTCTCCGGATGGAGGCGCTCCTGCTTCCATCGCGCCGGGCTGGCGATGTGCGTTTTCGATCGCCAGAACACCAAGCTGGCCTTTTGGTCCGTAGGACAGGGACTGAAGCGTTCCCTTGAAAGTCAAGAGCTGCACCGCATGGTGACCGTCCCGGTCCGCCTGCCAGACCGACAGGGTTTTGACCGAAGGATCTTTCAGGACATAGGCCAGCGCCTGCCCGTCCCGGCGCCAGGCAAACGAACTTGCTTCACAACCATGACACAGAGCCAGATCGCTGCGGGTGCCGGACGGAAGCGTGTACAGCACGGGCCGTGAACTGTCGGGCTGTGCGGTGTCTCCGGTCGGCTCCTCCAGAGAAAGCAGCCGGCTTCCATCCGGGGAAATGGAAATATGGTCAAAAAGCTGGACGGGGGTGGCCAGTGCCGTCATGGGGAACATGGCTGCCAACAAGGCAATGCGACGGGATAGGGTCATGGGTCGTTTGTCGTCCGGGTTCAGATCTGTCTGGCGGAGGGCTCGGTGCCGCTGTGCCGACGCACAAGGCCGAGCAACCAGTGGCAAAGACGTTTACTTCTCATGCCGATGGCATCCATCCATAGATAGACGATCGGCGTGGTGTACAGTGTCAGAAGCTGGCTGACGACCATGCCGCCCAGGATCGAAACGCCCAGCGGCCGGCGCATTTCCGCGCCATACCCGTTACTGATGATGAGGGGGACCGCGCCCAGAGCGGCGGCAAGGGACGTCATCAGAATGGGGCGGAAGCGGGTAATGGACGCCTTGAAGATGGCATCTTTCGGGGACAGTTTTTCGATACGTTCAGCGTGGATTGCAAAATCGATGACGAGAATGGCGTTCTTCTTGACGATGCCCGTTAGCAGGATGATGCCGATCATGGCGATGATGCTGAAAGACTCTCCCGCGATCCACAGCCCCAGAACCGCGCCGATCCCGGCGGAGGGCAGGGTGGAAAGAATCGTGATGGGATGGATCAGGCTCTCATAGAGAATGCCCAGCACGATATACATCACGGCAATCGCGGCAAGGAACGCCAGACCGCCATTGATCATGAGCTTGCGGGTATCGCCGGCCGTCCCGGTGAAGTCGCCCAGAACGCCGTCCGGAGCGTGGGTGTCCTGCATGGTCTGCTTGATCAGTTCGACCGCATCATTATAGCTCACGCCGGTCGCCAGATCGAAGGAGATATTGGCGGAATAATAGCTGCCGCGATGGGTGATATCGAGGGGCTGTGGCTTCCACAGGACGGAAGCCACGTTGATCAGCGGGATCATGGTCTCGGTCGAGGAGGAGACTGCGGCGCCGCTGGAGGAATTGCCCGAAATCTGGTTGGCCAGCGAGTTCTGGATGGAGGCCGTGGCCAGGGACGTGAAGCTGTTCGCGGACGTGCTGGCGTCGCTGCGGACCCGGATCAGGTTGGAGGCCACGCCACCGGCTGCCGTGCCTGCGGACGTGGAAATCCAGACCTGCCGGAGCATTTCGGGGTCCATGCGGTATTGCGGAGCCAGCACCATGACGACGCGGTGCTCGGTCGTAGGCAGGTGGATCGTGGAAACGATGGCTTGGCCGTAGGAATCATACAGCACGTTTTGGATCAGCTGCGGCGTGATGCCATAGCGTGCTTCCGTGTCGCGGTGAACGGTGATGTAGGCCGCAACCGACTGTCCCTCGGTCGTGGAAGACACATTGACCAGCTTGCCCGAGGCGCGCAGGGCGCTCAGCAGGGTCGGGAGATATCCGAACAGGTCGGCGACGTTGTCTCCACGCAGGACGTAGCGGTAGCTGCCGGTATTCTTGGAACTGCTGCCGCCCTGGCTGCTGCCGCCAACGCTCCAGAACGAGATGTCGGCCCCAGGCTCATCGGGCAGGCGCTTGCGGATACGGTCCAGAATGACCTCGGCAGACGCGCGCTCCTCCTTTTCCTTCAGGTGGATGTAGAGTTCACCGCTGTTCTTGTCGTCGCTGAAGATGGTTGTCGATGTAACGTCCGGGTCCGTCTGGGTAATGGCGCCGATTTCCCGCAGGCGCCGGTCGATTTCCTGGAATGACATGGTGGCATCGCCCTTGATGCGTCCGGCCAGCAGCGACATGTCCTGCGAGGGGATGAATTCCTTGGGCATCAGCACGACCGAACCCACCAGCACCACGAAGCTGAGCGGCAGGGTCAGACCCATCAGGACCGGATGGCGCAGGCACCAGTGCATGGACCGGCCATACTGTTTCAGCGTCCAGCCCAGCGAGGTTTCCGTGACGAAAGCGATGTGGCCGAGGATGCCTTTCCGGGATTCCTCACCGTGGTCGATTTCCAGCAGATGCGCGCACATCATCGGCGTCAGCGTCAGGGAGAGCCACATCGAGATCACGATGGCGGAAATCATCGTCATGCAGAATTCGAACATGATCGAGCCAGCGCTGCCGGGCAGGAACAGCAGCGGGATGAATACCGCGACCAGTGAGGCGCTGATGGACAGGACCGTGAAGCCGATTTCTGAAGCGCCGATCAGGCTGGCCTCGTAGCGGTCTTTCCCTTCTTCCATGTGGCGGGCAATGTTTTCCAGCACGACGATGGCGTCATCGACCACGAAACCCACTGCGATGGTCAGGGACATGAGTGACAGGACATCGAGCGTGAAGTTGAACGCAGCCATGGCGGCCAGTGTCCCGGAGAGGGCGATGGGGACCGTTACAGCCGGAATGAGCGTTGTGATCAGCTTGCGGAAGAACAGCAGGATCACGAGTACGACCAGCACGACGGACAGGATCAGCGTCAGGCGTGCATCCGCGAGGGATGCCCGGATGGAGCGCGACGTGTCGAGGCCCACGACCAGATTGACGTCCGCGGGGAGGGCGTCGCGCAGATGCGTCAGGTTGGCGTTGATGCCGTCCACGATGGCCACGGTATTGGCATGCGGCTGGGCGGTCACGACCAGGGTAACGGCGCGATGCCCGTTGATGTAGCTGGTCTGGTAGACGTCCTGAACGCTGTTGGTGATGGTGGCGATGTCGCTTAGCCGGACCGGATAGAAATTGTTGCGATAGCCAACGATCAGGTCCCGGTACTGGGACGCGTTGATGGCCTGGTCGTTGGTGGACAGCATCATCCGCTGCCCGTTGCTGTCGATGAAGCCTTTGGGCGTGAAGGCATTGGCCGAGGCAAGGGCGGTGCGGACGTCCTCAAAGCCGATGCCCCATTTGTAGAGCGGACCTGGATTGAGCTCGACACGGACGGCGGGGTTCGTCGATCCCACGACCTCCACACGGCCCACGCCCTTGACCTCGGCCAGAAGCGGTTTGATGCGGATATTGGCGATATCGTAGAGCTCGGCCTGGGTTTTCTGGTCGCCGGTCAGACTCATCAGATAGACCGGGAAGCCGCCACCATCCATCTTGAAGGCCTGCGGATCGGCATCCATCGTCCCGGTCGGCAGGTCGGCTCTCGCGGCGCGCAGGGCGGCCTGCGTGTCACGCAGAGCGCCGTCGATGTTCCGCGACGACGAGAATTCAAGGAAAATCTGGGCCTGTCCGGCACTGGTATCGGATTCAATACTTTCCAGATCCGCAATCGATCCGAGCCTGCGCTCCAGAGGTGTGGTGACGGATGTCGCCATCTGCTGCGGGTCCGCGCCCGGCTGGGTGGCCACGACCATGATGGACGTTGTGGTCATGTCCGGCATCGTGGCGACAGGCAGGAGCGGATAGCAGATGAAGCCCGCCATGAAGATGGCAATGGACATCAGTGTCGTCGCGACCGGGCGGTCTATGAACAGGCGGCAGAAATTCATGCGGCCAGTTTATCCATAAAACCGCGCCGAAGGTCATTACTGATAGGACACAAAATGTCAGTTATCCGCCGTGCAGGGAGTCAGAAATCGGGCATTCCCGCCGGCTGGGCAGAGGGCTGGGTCATATAATACCGCTCGGCCAGCCGGGGTGGTAGCAGGTCCATCAGTCGGGAGCCCATGACCAGCCAGGATGGGAAGATTACCCGTCGCGTCTGGCGCAGCGTGCCGCGCAGGATCCGGCGGACGGCTTCTTCCGTGGGCACCAGACCCGGCATCGGAAAACGGTTCTGCTTTACCATGGCCGTATCGACAAATCCGCAGCACACGCTGGTCAGGCTGATGCCAAAGCGCTGCAGATGGGCGGCATTGGCCACGATGAAACGGTCCAGCGCGGCCTTGGACGCGGAATAGGAGGGGGTGCCGGGATAGCAGACGAATCCCGCGACGGACGCCATCACGCAGATCCGCCCCCGAAGGTTCTCGCCATTCCGCTGCTGCCTGTGCATGGCCGCCACGACCGGAAAGAACGTGTTGAGCGTTCCTGTCAGGTTGGTGTCGAGCATCTCCCACACGCGCTCTTCACGTTCCAGCACCAGACCGTCATCGGCTTCAGGAGGCAAACCCCCCGTGATGCCTGCGCAGAGGAACGCCATGTCGAGCCGCTCGCCGGAAGCGGTTGCGATCCAGTCCGCCATGCCCTGCCGGTTTCGTGTGTCCAGAACGGCTGGGACTGCTCTGGCGCCCTGTTTGTCGCATTGCCAGGCCGTTTCCATCAGGCCGTCTGCCGCATGATCGCAAAGGTGCAGGGAAACGCCGGGGCGGGCCAGCTTCAGGGCAAGACCGCGTCCGATGCCGGATGCGGCCCCTGTAATCAGGATATTCATCCGGCAGAGTCTAACAGAGTGTTTCCGGGATGCGACCCCCGCCGGGGTGAAAACATCTTCTGCCCCTGTGCTTGGTCTGGTTAATTGCAGTCCGAACGGGGTTTCGTGCCTTGCAGAAGCTGCCCTGCAAAGCTGTGGGCCTCCGTAATCATGGCGGCGAGGGTGCCGTTATGGCTGGCGTCATGAATTCGGTGCGTCACGGCGGTTCCGGCGGTGCAGAGACGGGTGACGAGGCGTTTCTGCTGGCTGGTGGAGGTGTGCAGATCCTGCGCGCCGGACTCGATGAGCACGGGCGAGGGCAGGGAGAAGCCGGGATATTTCGCCCAGTCAAAAACCGGCGCCAGCACACGGCTGGCTTCGGGTTCGAGCAGTGTTGCGGGCGTCAGGCCTGAGCGTTTGGCGATTGGGAAGAAATCCGACGCGCACATGGACCCGGCCTCATGCAAAAGGCGCTGTCCCCGGGGCGTAAAGGCCTCGTTGATATCCGTGGACGGATCGGCTTCGACCAGCGACTGCCCCAGGGTCAGCAGTTCCGGCACGGCGGGCGAGAAGCTGCGCGGATTGCTGGGGTGCAGAAGCTCCTGCACCGTCTGCTCGTCAAGATAGGGCGGGGCAGCGGCGATTGTGCCCAGAATCCGCAAATGCGGCGCATAGGTGGAGGCCATCGCGGCGGCGGCGAGGGCAGCCTGCCCACCCTGTGCATGACCGTTCAGGACCACGTTCTCCGACAGGTCCGGCAGGCGCTCGCGGGCGGCGCGGACGGAATCGAGCATGCTCATGCCTTCCGAGCGTGCATTCAGAAGAAGTGGCGCGCCGGGCTCGCCCATGCCGGGATAGTCGGTTGCGACGATTGCAAAGCCCTGACGCAGCCAGCCGTCATAGAAATGCGCCTGCACGGTGCCGATCCCCATGACGGACGGTGCGCAGGTCAGGTGCAGGCCGCTTTCCCCATGCGCCCAGGCCAGAACAGGCCAGCCGCCTGCCGGCGCACGACCGCGCGGCACCAGAACCTGAGCGGAGACGCGGACGAGCTGCTGCGGATTGCGCGCATCCGTACTGCGATAGGTCAGGCGATAGACCGAGGCCGGCTCATGGGACGGCACGGAGTCCAGCCGGATGGCCTGACCGGCCGAAACCGGAGCGCTGACGGACCAGTTGTCGCCATCGTCATCCGAGGCGCAGCCGGAGAGGGCGGCTCCTGCCGTCAGCAGCATCAGAAGCGATGCGAGAGCGGTCAGTCCGGGAAGGCGGCGCTCCGGTTTGCGGCGAAAAGAGCGGTACGGCATGAGAGGTCTGTCTCCGACGGGGAGCGTCTCTCATAGCAGCGCTCTGCGTCCTGTGGGAGCGGCCATGTCCTGTTCCGGAACGGGGACGGACTTGGAGAGCCGCGCATCCGGCGCTACAGAGAAGACCTCTGACGAGCCGGTCCGACACGATCGGATCTGATACAACGAGGATATCCCCGCCATGACCGACACCATTCCCGATCGTCTCTCCGCCAGCCCGGACAGCCCGTATTACAACGAAGAGCTGCTCTCGCGCGGCATCGGTGTCCGTTTCAAGGGCGAAGAGCGCACCACTGTCGAGGAATACTGCATCAGCGAAGGCTGGGTCCGTCTGGCCGTTGGCAAGACGCTGGATCGTCGTGGCCGCCCGATGACGATCAAGGTTACGGGACCGGTTGAGGTCTGGATCAAGGACTCCGAAGAAGAAGCATGATGACACAGGCCGGCTCCGCACCGATCGCACCCCGCCGCATCGTCATCGACACCGATCCGGGTCAGGACGATGCGGTTGCCATCCTGCTGGCGCTGGCCTCGCCGGAACTGATGGTCGAGGCCATCACGACCGTTGCCGGCAATGTGCCCGTTGCCCTGACGACGAAGAATGCCTGTGCCCTGCTCGAACTGGCAGGCCGCACCGATATTCCTGTTTTTGCAGGTGCGGCTCGTCCCCTGCATCGCGCGCCCATCAGCGCCGAGCACGTTCATGGCGAAACGGGCATGGCCGGCGCCGATCTTCCCGAGCCGACTCTGCGGCCGCAGGCGATTGATGCCGCGACCTGGCTCGTGGACATGCTGCGTCGTGAACCCGAGGGCGCGATCACGCTCGTCTGCCTCGGCCCGATGACGAACCTGGCTCTGGCGTTGACCCATGCGCCGGATATCGCGTCCCGGATCGCGGGAGTCGTGGCCATGGGCGGGGCCCAGCGCGAAGGCGGCAACATCACGCCGACCGCAGAATTCAATTTTTTCGTGGACCCTCATGCGGCCCGGATCGTCATGCATTCCGGCATCCCCATCACGCTCCTGCCGCTGGATGTGACGCATCGCGCCATTGCGACCCCAGCACGTCTGGCGCCGATTGCCGCGGTCGGCACGCCGGTGACGAACATGGTGGTGCGGATGCTGGGCGCGGAAGACCGCTTCGAGAAGCTGAAATACGGCTGGGAGGGCGGTGCGCTGCATGATCCGCTCACCATCGGCTGGCTTCTGAAGCCGGAACTGTTCTCGGGGCGCGACTGCAATGTGGAAATCGAGGTCGACGCGCCGCTGTGTGTGGGTCAGAGTGTTGTTGACCTGTGGAACGTAACCGATCGCGTTCCGAATGCGTTATGGATCAATGACGTTGATTCAGACGCCTTCTATTCCCTTCTGACGGAAAGACTTGCCCTTCTGGACTAGACTCTTTCCGTCGTACAATGACGTTGGAGTAACCGAACATGGCAGACCCGACCCAGCAGGATCGCTTCTCAGTCGTCATCGTTGGTGGCGGTGCCGCCGGCATCACCATCGCAGCCCAGCTCAGGCGCGAGCGCGCCAATCTGTCGATAGCCATCATCGAACCGTCCACGACTCACGCTTACCAGCCGGGCTGGACCCTTGTGGGCGCGGGCGTGATGACGCTGCCCGAAACGCTGCGGCAGGAAGGCGGCCTGATTCCGCGCAATGTCACGTGGCTGCGCGACAGCGTTGAGAGCTTTCAGCCCGAAGCCAATACCGTGACGCTGAAAAGTGGCCGCGTTGTCGAGTATCGCCGTCTGGTTGTCTGCCCCGGCCTTCAGCTCGACTGGGACAAGATCGAAGGCTTGCCCGAAACGCTGGGCCGCAATGGTGTGACGTCCAACTATTCGCGCGAGACGGCTGCTTATACTTGGGAATGCATCCGACATCTGGATGGTGGCAAGGCTCTGTTCACGCAGCCGCCCATGCCAATCAAATGCGCCGGTGCGCCGCAAAAGATTGTCTATCTGGCGTGTGATCACTGGCGTCGGGAAGGTTCGCTGCATCGCACGGAGGTCGATTTCTCGCTGGCCGGAAACGCGCTGTTCGGTGTGCCGTATTTCGTCCCTTCGCTTCAGCGCGAGATCGACTATTACGGCGTGAACCTTCATCTGAAGGAAAACCTGATCAAGGTGGACGGTGAGAAGCGCGAGGCCACGTTCCAGATCGTCGGAACGGACCAGACCGTGGTGCGCCAGTTCGACATGCTGCATGTCGTGCCGCCGCAGAGCGCTCCGGATTTCGTCAAGAAAAGCCCGCTCGCCAATGAAGCCGGCTGGCTGGACGTTGATCCGACCGTCCTGCGCCACAAGACCTATGACAACATCTTCGGCGCCGGTGACGTTCTGGGAACCAGCAATGCCAAAACGGCCGCTGCTGCCCGCGAACAGGCTCCGGTCGTTGTGGAAAACCTGCTGGCTTCGCTCGATGGCCGCCCGCAGATGGGTAGCTATGACGGTTATGGCGCCTGCCCGCTGACGGTGTCTTACGGCAAGGTCGTGCTGGCCGAGTTTCTGTATGGCGGCAAGGTTGCGCCGAGCTTTCCCTATGACCAGCGCAAGCCCAGCCGCTTCGCCTGGTTCCTCAAGACGGAAGTCTTTCCCCGTCTGTACTGGTACGGAATGCTCAAAGGCTACAACATCAAGGTCAAGCACACGCCCAAAGAGACGGGCTGACCTTTTCCCTTACCGGGAGCTGGAACGGGAAACGGGGCGGATGAAAATCCGTCCCGTTTTTTTGTGCCTGCGTTTGGGACGACAGACAAAAAAAGAGGGGCCGAAGCCCCTCTTTTCCAGTGTTCCGTCTGACCGGAGGATCAGAAATGAACGCCGAGGTTCATCTGGAAGGAACGGCCGATGATCGCATCGTAGTAACGCGTCAGGCTGACTGCGCCGGGGTACTTCGGCAGCGCGTTCGTGATGTTGTTCACCATGAAGTTTGCGCTGAAGTTCCGGGTGATTTCGTAGCCAACCGTCAGGTTGAACATGGCGAAAGACGGACGTTTGTTGGCAAAGTACTGGGTCGCAGGGACCTGGACCGCGTAGTGGGACGGACCATACCAGAGGGTCTGCCACTGAAGGGTGAACGGACCACGGATATAGTTCGCGTTAAGCGTGAAGTTGTCGTTAGGCGAGCCCGTCGTGCCGGTCAGCAGATAGGTGTTGCCCAGATAGCTCTGCTGGCTCTTGAGATAGTGGACATAGTTTCCGGTCAGGCCGATTTCACCAGCCGAGGACGGCAGGCCAAAGCGTGACAGCGGAGTGTTGTATTCGATATTGGCCTGCAGAGCCTGCGTCTCGTAGTTGGCGATGTTGTAATAGCCGGCCGTGAAGTTCTCGAGCTGGCCATCCGCTCCGCGTGTGAAGGCGGCGCAATAGGCGTTGCCCGGACCATAGGACGTCGAGTCGTAGCAGCCGTCCATGATGTCCTGGGCACCAAGATACGTGATCGCGTTGTTGATCTTCACGTCCACGAAGGAGCCGCGGAAGTCGAAACCACGGATGAAGTGCGGACGAAGTTCCAGGGTGCCGGTGTAGCTGGTGGAGACTTCGTTCTTCAGCTTGCTGTTACCACCCGCAGTTCCCTGCACGGTGAAGTTGTTGAAGTTGGACTCGAACGGCTGCTTGATTCCGGCCTTGGCGCAGTTGGCTGCACGCACGGCGGGGTTCGGGCCGGCATTGAGGCCAGCGGACGAGCAGGGATCGATACCGTCTTCGTAGTCCGTGCTCTGCGGCGCGAACAGTTCGGTAACGGACGGGTTACGGACGGAGCGGGCATAGTTGCCGCTCAGGCCGATGTCCTGCGTCGGCCACCAGGCTCCACCGAACATGTAGGTCCAGTAGCCGCCGGTCATGCTGTTGTTGATGTAACGGCCGTTCGCTGTGGCGGACAGGCTGTAGACACCAGGAACGTGCATGTTGGGCGAGACCAGCGGAACATCAAGTTCGCCGAAGACTTCATGCGTGTGGTACGCGCCACCCGTGGGCGGAAGCGAGGTCGAGTTGCCGTACTGCAGGTACGAACCGTCGTCCTGTTCCCAGCCGCGGGAGAAGGCACCCGGGTTGAAGCGATAGCCTTCGCGGCGGTGCTCGTAACCGATATCCCAGCGCACGTCGCCGGCGGGGAGCCGCATGACCGTGCTGGAGATTTCGGCCTGAAGGTCACGCTGTGCGTTGGCGTTCTTCTGGTGCGCGTCGGCGATGATGTAATCCCGTGCTGCCGGTGTGGACTGGCCGTTGCCGAACGGATTGAACGGGGCGCAGGTGGAACTGCGGGTCTTGATGGGGGCGCTGGTGTAGCCGGGTGCGCAGACGATGTTGCCGCTGGCGTCCGTCGTGGCGTCGAGCGCGTTGATGAGGTTCTGCGTGACGATGGAAGGCTGCCACGTATCGTTCAGATAGCGGCTGTATTCACCCCGGACTTTCCAGTCGAAGTGACGGCCGACGGCGTCGAAGTCACCGTTCAGCCCGCCCTGGAAGCGGTACATCTGCATCGTCGTCTGATACATGCCCGCATCCAGATCCTGGTTCAGACGCGACATGTAGAATGTATCGGTCGGCAGGCCAGCTGCGGACAGGGCGTTCACGATCGACGTGCGTGCGGCCGAGGACAGATACGGATTGTTGGTGCTCAGTGCGTAGGCACCGTTCACTTCACCATAGTTATGGTAGTTGTCCATCGTCAGCGGATCGGCGAAGAGCGGCGTATTCCAGGTGCCCTGCGCCACTTCGCTGGATGCGGTGCCACGTGCGTACCAGCCCTGCCACGTCGCGTGGATGTGGTCGGTGATGTCGTAATGGCCGAGCAGGGTCAGGTTCAGCTTCTGGGTCGGGGCATAGAGCTGGCCGTAATCCTGAAGTGCCGTTGCGTTACCGCCCACGACCGTTGTCGGGCTCTTGGTGGCGTAGTTCCACGTCATCGGGACGAGGGACTGGCCATTGCTGCTGAACATCAGGGGCTGGCCAGCAGCATTGGAAATGCCGCTCAGGACCTGGCCGCCGTAGACTGGTGGGCTATCGCCGGTCAGCTGCGGAACACCGGTGACGGATGCGATGACGTTACGGGCGCCGCGGGCAAAATCATAGGTGTAGGGCGACGTTGAACCAATGGGCTCACGGACATAGGTCGTGGCATTCCGGCCGGTCAGGTTGATCCGGTCATTGTCGAGCATACCGCCTTGATTGCGGTATTCGACGTCGAATACCATGCCACCTTTGCCGTGGTCGAAGTCATGGCCGACCTTGAAGGTGATTTTCTCGCCGGGCGCATCAAGCCTCTGGCTCCAGTTGCCCTGGGCATTGAAGTCCACGCCGGTGAAGTGATCGTCCAGCTGGTAGTTGACCACACCTGCGACGGCATCCGCACCATAGGCCGCGCCTGCGCCGCCCAGCTTGGTGTCCACGCCCTTCAGCAGGGATGTCGGAATGGCACTGATATCAACCTGCGAGCCCGAACCTGCGCCGTAGAGCGAGGCTGTCTCGCCGCCGACCATACGCATGCCGTCTATCAGCGTCAGCGTGCGCTGGCTGCCGAGGTTCAGAAGTGAGGTGTAGGACTGGCCAGCACCAAAGCTGCCCTGGGTGCCGATCGGAGAGTTGTCGCCGATACCGAAAGCCGGGTTTTCACGTATCAGCGCGATGCCGATATCGGTGTAGCCGCGCTTCTTGATCTGGTCGGCGCTGAGCGAGGTTCCGGCCATGACATTTGTCAGGCGCGTCTGGGACAGACGTGTACCGGTGACCGTGACGACTTCAGCTGTGTCTGAAGCTTCCGTTCCCTGCTGCAACACCTTGCTGTTCGACTGGGTTACCGGAGCAGTCGCCGTCGCGGTTGCAACCGGGGTTGCGGCAGTGGCTGCCGGAGCGGCGACGGGTGCAGTTCTGGCTGTCGTGGCAGCCTTTGCCGGAGCCTTTTTCCTGGCTGCGCTCTTGTGAGCGGAAACATGTTTTGCGGGTGCGGTCGTGGTGGTCTGGGCGTGCGCACTGACACTTGGCAGGACACTGTAGGAAATACCCGCCATCAGGAACATCCGGACAACCGTCCGGGGTGCAGGTGTGCGTCTTTTCAGTGAATGTTGCACAGAGGTGGTCATCGCGGCCGTGGTCCCTTCTCGAATAAGGTCGCAAGAAAGTTTTGTATCTCTGGCCACATTTTCATCGGAAATCGAAACGGTGTGCAATCCTTTTGCTACAAGAATGCAACATGCCTGTCACATGTCATGAAAGGCGTTGCGCTTATGTCACATTCCGTTTTTCTTGAAGTATGTGTCAAAAAAATACAGAAAGAAAATCTAAATATATAATAAGAGATGTTTTTGTTCTGTTGTTATTTTGTAAGTAAACTATATATGAAAATATGTAATCAAATTGCTATTTTGGTTTATTTTTTTATTTATAATGTTTGTTTCATAATTTATTTTAATCGTATTTATTGTCCGATTTTTCTGGATTTTTATTTCAATTTAAACTCTCGTGAAGTTCTTGGGTTGTCATTCTGTATTTTTGGCAATGTTACTTAGTCACGGTTTGTCATGGTGTCTTTGCGAGGGATCTTTCATGGCGTGATTGTTTGAAAACCAAGGAAAAATCGGTTTGTTCAGCTCTTTTGCGAACTCTTAACAAGAACGGAGTGTTGTTACCCGATTCTATATCCTGTTGCGGTTCCCATAACAGGGGTGCGCGAACGGGTGGGCCAGTTCGGATCTGAACTGAACAGCAGTTTGTTCTGAAGTTTTAATGAAAGCGGCAGGGCTTATCCACGGTCGGCTGTTCGTCGGTCTGGATGACCATCAGTGTGACGGGGCCGTCGCCGATATTCCCGGCGAAATGACCGATATGTCCCTTTGCGTCCCGGCGGCTCATCTGGTCCTCGCCAAGAGAGACGTCGCCAGGCCCCATGACGACTTTCTTTCCGTCCATGGCCGTAACGTACCAGGACCCCTTCAGCGGAATGATCCACTGGACTTTCGGATCGGGGTGCCAGCTTCCATCCCAATGGGCAGGTTGCACGGTGGAAATGATGTGCGCGTTGCCTTCATGCACATGATCCTGCCATTGCGGGCCGGCAGGTTTGGACATGGTTTTCAGATCGTAATCATGGAACGGGCAGCGGGTCATGTGGCTGACACCGTCATGATCGGTCCAGTTGTGCCAGTACCAGGCTGTTGGCGGAGTGGGATCGGCAGCATGCGCGTTCCCAAAAACGGAAGCGGCCAGCAGGGCCGCGGCCAGAGGAATGAAGCGGGTCATGCGTCTGATCCTTTATGCGGGGTGGCACGCGGGGGCGGTTGGTAACGGTCCATAGGGGCGATGTCGTTGAAGCGTTCCTGATGGGGAGTGCTGATCAGTTCCACGATCATGCCCCAGGGCGTGCGGCCGTAGCAGAACATGTTGCCCGGCGCGGCTTCGAGCGAGGGCTGACCCTGCGGTTCGGTCAGGAGGGTGCCGCCTGCTTCCTGGAAACGGTGACAGGCGGCATGGATGTCATCGACATAGACTGCGAAATGCTGAAGGCCCCAGTCACACGGACGTGCGGCCTCGCGCTGGTCTGGGCCCTTCATTTCGAACAGTTCGATTCCCGGCCCATGCCCCAGCGCCATCATGCACATCTCGATGACGGCGGTGCCCTGAGGCAGGCCGAGGATCTTTTCCGTCTCCGGGCCTTTCTGGGGCTTGGTGCGGGTGACGTTGCGGTAGAGGGCAACGGCGCCAAAGGCTTCTTCAAGAAAGCGGATGGCGGCGTTGATGTCCGGGACGGTGACGCCGACATGGTCGATGCCACGCGGCAGGCCTGAATGCTCTGTGCTCAAGGGGAGATCCTCCGTTCTGGAAGATCTCAACCCCTGAGGAAACGCACGGTTGCCAGAATGTGTGTCACATTGCTGCAAACCATGTCAGAGGCCGGTAGAGCGTGCCCTGGGTCAGGCCTCGTCGATCGGACGCTTGGGCAGCAGGGCCGGGACGAAGACCATCGTGCACAGCAGCGTGCAGCCAAGCGACATCAGCAGCAGCCGACCCATGCTGGCCGTACCCGGATGGCCGGAGCGCGCCAGCGAACCGAAGGCCGTGGCGGTCGTCAGGGCCGAGAACAGCACCGCGCGCGCCGTGGGCGATGTCAGCGGACCCTTCACGCCCTCGCGCCAGTTCATGACGAAATAGATGTTGAACGACACGCCCACGCCCAGCAGCAGGGGCAGGGCAATGATGTTGGCGTAGTTCAGCGTCTCCGGCACCGTGACGACCAGAATGACCGTCAGCAGCGCGGACATCAGCAGCGGTGCCATGACGAGGGCCGCGTCCAGCAGGCGGCGCAAGACGACCAGCAGGATGATGGCGATCACGATGAGCGCGCAGATGGCCGCGACCGTGAAGGCATGGACGATCGTGTTGGCGCTCTCCGTGATTTCCATCGCAGGGCCGGCGACGTCCGGATTCACTGAGCGCAACTCCTTGACGAAGCGGTGCAGCACCGGGGTTTCGGACATCTGGCCCTTGGGGTGGATCGTCAGGCGGGCGCGACCATCGGGCAGGACATAGTCCTGACGCACATCCTGCGGGATGCTTTCCATCGTGACCGGCGTGGGCTGAAGTGCCGTGCGCAGCATCGATAGTTCGTCCGGCAGGAAACGCGTCAGGGACGTGCTGGCCTGAAGCAGCGTGTTGTCCTGGGCCGTCGAGAGCGTGTGCAGGGCCTGGCGGATCTTTTCCAGCGGGGCGGGGAGCTGATCCTTTACGGCATCGAGCTTCTGCGCGGCCGTAACGGCGGCGGCGCGGATGGCCGCGGCGTCCGGCGCGGGTGCAGGATTGGGCACCGTGATGGTCGGCAGCAGAATGGAGGCCGTGTCCTCGATCATGGCCAGCTTGGTCTTCTGGTCATCGGGAACCAGAGCGCCGAGCCAGAGCACGTCATGCACGCTCGGCAGCTTCGAGAACGCTGCGGCCTGCCGGGCGGCTTCCGTCAGGTTCGGCGTCAGGACCTGCGCGCTGTAGGGCGTGGTGAGCGGGTTAGCTTCCAGCAGATGCAGGGCGCGCATGCCCTCGGTGTTCGGGTCTTTCGTGTGAAGCGGATCGGCATCGAATTTCAGGAGCGGCATGAGGGCCAGCCCCACGATTCCCAGAAGCGCGAAGACGCCGACGACCTTGTGCCGCTTGTGGCGCAGGAATGCATCTGCGGGGGCCATGAAGGCAAAGCCCGGGGTGCCATTGCCCAGTTTCGCATGGAAAATGGACAGCAGCGCTGGCAGCAGCGTCATGGTGCAGAAGAAGGCGATCAGCATGCCGAAGCCTGCGATCAGGCCGAGCTGTGCCACACCGATGAAGCTCGTGGGATAGAACGCCAGGAAGCCCGCGGCTGTCGCGAGGGCTGCGACAAGGATCTGTGCGCCGCTTTCCTGACCTGTCAGGATGATGGCGTCATGCAGGGACGGGTGTGAGCCGTCCGGATTGCGCTGTCCGCGCAGGCGCACGCTGTACTGGATGGCGAAATCGACGGCGATACCGACGAACAGGATCGCGAAGGCCACTGAGATCAGGTTCAGTTCACCCACTGCCAGAGCCGCAAAGCCCGTCGTCAGGAGCAGGCCGCTGATGAGGGTCAGCAGGATGGGGATGATGACGCGCGGGGAGTGGACAGCGAGGATCAGCCAGACCGCCACGAGGACGAGCGAGATGACGAGGCCCAGCACCATGCCGTGTGCGACGGTGGAGAACTCTTCGTCCGACAGCTTCACTTCACCGGTGATGATGCCCGACGCCTGCTTCGTCTTCACAAATTCGAGATTGTTGATCGCCTGCCGCATGGCGGTCGTGGCGCCCTCGCCCGGCTGGAAAGAGCTGTAGTCGAGCTTCGGCTGCGTGACGACGAATTCGTACTGCGAGCCCAGCTCTGCCAGCTTGCCGATCAGCAGGTTCTGCCAGGACATGTCCTGCGGATGGCCGTTTGCCGCCGCTGTCAGGGCGTTGGCGAAACCGTCCAGTGCGCCATTGAAGCCGCTCGGGATGCCCTGTCCGGCCTTGATACCCTCGCCGATCAGGCCCAGCGCGCCGAACAGGCCGCGGGCGGACGGGTCAGCCGCCAGCGTGCCGAGGAAGGGCTGCGCGGAGACGATCGAATCCAGCAGCGGCTCCAGATCCTTCGTGTCGAGGAACAGGAAGCCGTGGCTGTTATAGAAGGCGTTGTCGCCGGGCAGGCTGACCGTCTTGAAATGCGTGTGGTCCTGACCCAGCGTCGCAGCGAGCTGTCTCGCGGCCATGCGTCCCTGTTCGGGGATGCGGCTGTCGATGATGGCGACGAGCTGGTTGCTGTCCTGCGGGAACAGGCGCGTCAGCTCCATGCTCCGCTTTTTCCACGGCAGAGTGTTGGCAAACATCTTGCTCGTGTCAGTCGTTACACTGATCCGTGTGACACTCAGGGCAACGCAGCCAGCACAGAGCAGTGCGAACAGCGCCAGAACAAGGGGCGCACGACGCGCGCAGACGGCATTCAGCCGACCGGTCAGATCCGAAAACATGGGGCCTACCCTTAACAGAACGTGCAGCGTTTCCCTACCCCATCCTGACATTTCAGCGATCCTGAGGCAGAAGGAAAGCCATGACATGGACTCTTCCCGGCCCTGCGACTTACGAAAGTGTGATTCGGAACAGTGTTTTCCGTGCTTCCGCCGCCCCGGTGGAAGATGAAGCCGCCGCCATGGCCTTCTTTCGCGAGGTGGCCGTCCTGGATGCGACCCATAACTGCTGGGCTTTCAAAACGGGCCAGCGCTTCCGGTGCAGCGATGACGGAGAGCCGGGGGGCACGGCGGGGCGGCCGATTCTGTCTGCCATCGAAGGGCAGGATTTCGACAATGTCATGATCGTCGTTACGCGCTGGTATGGCGGCGTGCAGCTCGGGGCCGGGGGGCTTGTCCGGGCCTATGGCGGCGCGGCGTCGGCCTGTCTGCGCGAAGCGGACCGGATCGAGCGGATCGAGACCGTGAAGCTGCGGTTTCACTGTCCGTTTTCCAGCTTTGCGATGGTGGAATCGAAGATCGATGGCTGGCGTGCGACCCGGCTGGAATGTGATTTCGATGGGGAAGGCGCCTGGATGACGCTGGCCGTGCCGGTCGAAGAAGCGGACGCCATCACGGACTGGCTGCGGGATCTGACGCGGGGACAGATGGACATCACGCGACCTGAATAAAAACTAAAATAAATCGTATAAATTATTTAAAACTATGACGATTGATGTTTTTGCGGCGCTGCCTAATGTTCTGCGAACCCCGTCTGGAGTTTTCAGGGCATGTCGCGTCATCATTCATACCGGAACCGGTCCCTTCTGGCCCTGATGGCGCTGGAAATCTGCGCACCGCATGTGGCTGTGGCAGCTCAGCCCTCATCACCCGCAGCGCCGGTGACGCCTGCGCAAGTCACGCAGACGGAGGAATGGATCCATGTCCCGTCTACGGAACGTCCGCCCATCCAGAACTATCCCCATGCCGGTGTCGTGGGTCAGCCGCGCCGTGTCGTGGCCAGTCAGAACCATGCGCCGCAGGGACGGCAGGGCCCGTGGGGCGCGTTCAGCTACGGCAACGGCGAATCAGCGGGCTTCGGGCCGGTTGGTCGTTATGGTGTGGCGCCCTGGGCAGAAGACTGGAGCTTCCTGCGGGACAAAAGCCGGCGCGATGATCCGTTCGATCCGCTCAAATTCATTGCCCTGAACGATGCAAAGACGATCTGGCTCTCCTTTTCCGGCGAGACGCGGCTACGAAACTGGTATGAAGAGACGCCCTTTCTGGGAAAGAAGGGCGGTAGCAATTCCGGCCGTTTCGGCGTGCGGAACCTGTATGGCGCGGATTTGCATTTAGGCGAGCATGTCCGGCTGTTTGGGCAACTCATCAACGCCGATGCAGGCGGCTGGAAAGGTTTTGGTTACAACACGACGTACCGCAAGCGGCTGGATCTTCAGCAGGCTTTCATCGAGTTCAAGGGCAAGCTGGCGGGGGCGCAGACCGGCTTCATGTTCGGTCGTCAGCAGTTCCTCGATGCGCCGTCCTACGTTCTGTATAACCGCGAGACGCCCAACGTGCCGCTGTCCTGGAATGGTGGCCGCATCTATGCGATCTGGCCCAATATCCGGGTCGATGCGTTCGATTTCGTCCAGACCAAGACGGACGCGACCCTGATGTTCCATGACACCGAAGATTACGGCACGCGCCTGTATGGCGGGGATATCACCGCTCTGGTGCCGCAGTTCTTCATTGGCGGAGAAACGGTGCACTCGTTTCTGGACATCTTCTATTACGGATACCGCTATGGCGGCAGTCTGTCGGTCGTGCCGCTCGCATCCGGCTCCCTGAAGGGGACGTCCTCACGCGGGAATGTGGGTTTCCGCTGGTACGGCACCGCTGCGTCTTTCGAATATTCGTTCGGCGGCCTCTATCAGGACGGAACGTTCCAGAAATCCGGGAGCGAGCACAAAAGTGCTGTCCAGGCCTATTCGGTCAACACGATCGTGGGATACCGCCATACGCCGTCTCCGCTGCATCCGTTCATCGGCGTTCAGGCGGATCTGTATTCCGGCGGCGCGGACGGAACGAACGGGCCGGTCCAGACCTATATGGCGCCCTTCAATCCGCAGACGAACTATCTGGACACCACGACCTATATCCAGCCGTCCAACCTCGTCAGTGTTTCACCGGTCCTCAGTGTCACGCCCTGGAAAGGCTTTGCGAGCATCCAGTTCAAGGTGCCGTTCATGTGGCGGGACAATGCGGATGGCGCGATCTGGAACTCGTCCGGTCCGTACACATTCTCGAAGACCTATCACGGTGGTTATATTGGTGTGGTGCCGCAGGCGTCGCTCAAGCTCCAGCTCAACCGGCATCTGACCTGGCAGATCTATGGCGCACGGTTCATGGCCTCGAACGGGCTGCATGCGGCGGGCGGTAAAAGCGGAAGCTACGCCCAGTCCAATGTCGTGTTCCGCTTCTGAGGCGTCTCAGTTCAGGACGGGCGGGCCGGATTCGGCCGCTGGAAAGACCTCTGGCAGGACAGGGGAGAGGGCGGCGATAACGGCCTGTGCCGAGAAACGGGTTTTCAGAAGCCGCCGTCCGGCCCGGACCTGGAGGGTTCGAAAAACCTTCTGGATTTGAGGGTTCCTCTGTGATTCCATCTCTCCTGCGTTGATTGGGGATGATGGCAGATGAAGCAGCCTGGTTTCTTTGATGTTG
>NZ_JABCQF010000004.1 GCF_015244705.1 Gluconobacter potus | reverse complement strand
GTCGATCATATGCTGCCAGTTATCAGTCAGCCCCAGATCTACCAGGGTCTGTAAAAGAGCATCCCAGACACCCTGTTCAGCCCAACGCCGGAACCGGACATAGACCGAGTTTCACTTGCCGTAGCGTTCATGCATGTCCCGCCAGGGGCAACCCGTTCGTGGAACATGCAGCATACCATTGAGAAACTGGCGATTGTCTCCAGATGGACGTGCCCAACGTCCACGCTCAGGCGGCAGAAGCGGACCAATCATCGCCCATTCCTGATCCGTCAGATCGCCTCGTGCCATGCCTGTTCTCTCTGCCCGTTATCCCACAGCCAGGAAGTGAATCAGAGCTCAGGCAGACCGTATAGATCTTTTGTCAACGTGGCCTAGGGGTTTGGTAAACAGACATCCTGCGCCGGCAATGGCGAACCAGCCCGGCTCAATCACTTGTACAGAGCAAATGCACCAAGCACGGTGCCAAAGGCCTGTGCATTAAATGTGAGAGTCACAAAATTGTTACAAATCCTGACCGCCGCCCACGATCACGACATCGAACTGTTCCGCCATTGCCCGGTTCATAGGCTTTCCGGCAGACGGAATTCCGTCTTGCGTTCACTATAACGGCCCACGAGATAGTCGGCCCGGTCACGTAGTAGCCATGTAAACTTCATCAGTTCCTCCATGACATTCACCATCCGGTCATAGAGGGGAGACGGCTTCATGCGGTCATCATCACCGAACTGCGTATAGGCCATTGGCACGCTGGATTGGTTGGGGATGGTGAACATCCACATCCACCGGCCCAGCATCCGCAGGGCATTGACGGAAGTGAAGCTATGCGATTCACCCGAAACTTGCATGACTGCCAGCATGCGGCCCTGCACCAGACCAGACCTTCCGCCGACCAGGTCGAGAATTCCCGCAATTCCTGCACTTTAGGATGGGGCGCGGGCACGGAATCCGCTGACCGGCAGGTTGGTCGGCTCGAACACCCGTTTCTCGGCGCCGAGGACTTTCAGAATGCGCTCTGCCTCCAGCACCAGCAAACGGCCTGAAGGATCGGGGACACAAAGAGCCGTAGAGCCGCAGGATACGCGGCGGATGATCCACACGCGGTTGCGGCTTCAGTCGCGCGAGATCGACCCATTCGAGATACTCCGGGTGCAGGGCTGGTAGGGTAGGTCTGGTCATATATATATATCGGTCCATTCGTGCATTACGAGTGGCTGATCCAGGGCAGCCACAGGGCCAGTGCCACGAGTGTTGCCAACAGGACGGGCGGTGTAATCACCAGACCCACCTTCATGTATTGCCACCATGTAACCTGATGGTTCTTGGAGGCCAGCACATGCAGCCACAGCAGTGTTGCGAGACTGCCGATTGGCGTGAATTTTGGCCCGAGGTCGCAGCCGATGACGTTGGCATAGACCATCAGGTCACGGGTCAGGGGTGTGATGTCGTGAGTCTGCTGGATCGCCAGAGACCCCAATAGCACGCTTGGCATGTTGTTCATGACCGACGACAAGAGGGCCGCCAGAAAGCCGGTACCGATGGTGGTCGTTAATGTTCCCCGATGGCCGAGCCAGACGAGTGCCGCCGCCAGATGATCGGTCAGCCCGGCATTGCGCAGGCCATAGACCACCAGATACATGCCCAGGGAGAAGATCACGATCTGCCACGGGGCGCCCCGCAGCACCTTGCGAACAGGGATCACCCGGCCATATCCGGCGACGAGCAACAGGATTCCGGCGGCCAGACAGGCTACGACACAGACCGGGATATGAAACGGCGCTGTCAGGAAATAGGCTGCCAGAACGAGCGCCAGCAGCGGAAATGCTACCCGGAATACATTGTGGTCACGAATGGCCACCGCAGGTGCTGGCAGTTCGGCGACGGGATAGGTCGCAGGTACCTGCCGCCGATACCACAGCCACAGGGCGGCAAGTGTTGCGCCGAGTGCCGCCAGATCGACCGGCACCATTATTGCGGCATAGCGGTCGAAGGGAATATCAAAAAAATTGGCGCTGACGATGTTCACCAGATTGGAGATGACCAGCGGCAGGCTGGTCGTATCCGCCACGAAGCCAGTGGCGATGATGAAGGCCAAGGCTGCAGCTTGGCTCAGGCGGAGTTGAGTAAGGATGGCGATGACAATGGGTGTGAGCAGCAGGGCCGCGCCGTCATTGGCGAAAACCGCTGCAATGGCCGCTCCCAGCACCACGATCAGCGGGAATAGTGTCTGGCCTCGTCCTTTGCCCCAGCGCACCACATGCAGGGCGGCCCAATGGAAGAAGCCGGCCTCGTCCAGCAGCAGCGAGATGACGATCAGCGCGATGAAGGTAAAGGTCGCGTCCCAGACGATGTGCCAGACGACAGGAATGTCGTGCCAGTGGATCACGCCAGCCATCAGGGCTACGGTGGCACCTGCCATGGCGCTCCAGCCGATACCCAGCCCTCTCGGCTGCCAGATGACGAAAACGAGCGTGGCGATGAAAATGGCAAGGGCCAGCATCAGACGATCCGCTTTCCGGATTCATCCACGATTTTCTCACCATCTTCCTTGGTGAACGCGCCACGCTGCGGCGCAGGAAGCAGGTCCATGACTCTCTCGGAAGGACGGCAGAGTGCGATACCGAGCGGCGTTGCGACGATGGGCCGATTGATCAGGATCGGGTGTGCGATCATGGCGTCGATCAGCGCATCATCCGTCAGGACCGGATTATCAAGGCCGAGTTCGTGGAAGAGCGTGCCCTTTTCCCGCAGGACCGAGCGTACCGGAACCCCCATACGGGCGATCAGTTCGATTAGTTCAGCCCGGTTCGGCGATGTTTTCAGATATTCGATGATCCGGGGCTCCTCGCCGCTGTTGCGGATCAGAGCCAGTACGTTGCGCGACGTGCCGCAGGCCGGATTGTGGTAGATCGTGATGGTCATGAGCAGGATTCCGGGGACGAACAGCAGGAGGACAGGGTCGCGATCAGGGGCGCGCAGAGTTCGGGACTGCCCGCGCAGCAATCCCTGACAAGGAAAAGCAGCAGGTCACGCAGGCGCGGAAGACAGGCGCGATAGACGATCAGCCGACTATGGCGTTGCGAGGTCAGCAGGCCGGCCCGGGTCAGAGTGGCGAGGTGAGCCGAGATCGTGTTCTGTGGGACATCGAGATGCCGCGCGACGTTTCCGGCAGGCAACCCGTCCGGCTCATGGCGTACCAGCAGACGAAAGATCTCCAGCCGCGTAGGTTGCGACAGGGCAGTCAGGGCCACGAGGGCAGATTCTGTATCCATAAATCGACGATCATGGATATATTGGATGAAGTCAAGGCTACCCAGGACGTGTCTCGGTCAGAACCTGGAGAGCGGTGTCACACACCGAACAGGCGGCCGATCCCGCCCGTGACGATCATCGCAACAACACCCCAGAACGTCACGCGCAGTGCTGGACGCAAAGGCGCCGCACCGCCGGCAATCGCGCCAACGACGCCCAGAACAGCGAGAACCACGACGGACGTCAGGGACACGCCCCAGGATACCCACGCCACGGGGGTCAGAACCGCCGCGAGCACGGGCAGCAAGGCTCCGGATGAAAAGGCGGTTGCTGAGGCGAATGCCGCCTGTATGGGTCTTGCCGCCGTGGCCTCGGACAGACCCAGTTCATCCCTGGCATGGGCGCCGAGCGCATCATGCTTCATGAGGGCGACGGCGACCTTGCGCGCGAGATCTCCATCCAGTCCTCTCTTCTGATAGATCCCGGCCAGTTCGGTGACTTCTCCCTCCCAGTCCGTGGCTAGTTCCTGTCTTTCGCGGGCGATATCGGCGTGTTCGGAATCAGCCTGGGAACTGACCGAAACATACTCGCCAGCCGCCATGGACAGGGCGCCTGCGACAAGTGCGGACAAACCCGCGATGAGAATGCTGCCGCGTGTCGCATGAGAACTGGCCACGCCGACGATGAGGCTGCCGGTTGACAGTGTTCCGTCATTGGCGCCGAGAACGGCCGCACGCAGCCACCCGAGTTTCTCGACAGAATGACGTTCGGCCAGAGGATGGAGACGCGACATCAGACGACCTGTTGTTTCTGGTAAATAGAATTCAAGCATAAGATGTGTCTCTTGTCGTTACAATAGATATTTTATTCTGATATTGCGAGTTATTTTCAATATTATCGATGTTTTCGGGAAATCTGTTCTGTTCAGAACCCTGTCAGGTAAGCATGATATGAAAATGGATTCAGATTTTTCTGCCGAGACACATATGCCTGATTCAACGCCGCACATCGCGGACGGTCTGTTGCGCTACGACAGACCGACGATCATCCTGCACTGGATGACAGCCTTTCTGGTGCTGTTTCAGTTCGCCGTGGGTGAGACCTGGAACTGGCCGGCAAAATCCGTCCATCATCTGATGGTCGTCGCGCATCTGACCGCCGGTATCCTGCTGACGGCGATCATGGCGGTCCGTATTGTCTGGCGTCTGACGGAAGGTCGACACCTGTCGGACCTTCTCCGGCCCCTGGACCGGATATTCGCGCTTGGAGCGGAGTACATGCTTTATGGGCTGCTTTTGGCGGAAATCGTGCTCGGCTATCTCTGGCGATGGGGTGCCGGACAGACGATGAGTTTTTTCGGCTTCCTGATCCCATCCCCATTTGCGCGGTTCCCACCGTTAACCGTGACGTGGCTTCACACGCTGCATAGCTGGAACGCCTGGCTGATCATGGGTCTTGCGACAGGCCACGGCGCAGCGGCGCTTTTTCATCAGTTCGTCCTAAAAGACAAAGTACTTGGGCGCATGCTGCCGCGGGGGTTCTTGTCTCGTCAGAGAGACGATCAGCGTCCTGTCTGATTTTCATAACCAAGCAGCACCGTGATGCTGGGCCGCCAACAAGCCAGGGCTGATGCTCTATGTGTTGTTACTGTCGGCCTGACATGGCTTCTGGTGTATGAGAATTTTCGACCGGTTAAGGGAGGCTTTTCCCGTCGAGCGGGAAGATAAGCGCCCAAAGCGCCGGTTGGATCAGGGTATTATGCTGGCAGCCGCAAGATGAAACGGACTGCGCCGCCTGTACAACAAGCTTTGATTCCTGGGCACTGCATGAACAGGCATTGTGGCGCATGCGGATCGGCCCGCGTACATGCCACGGCGTATGCGTCATATGGTTCTCGGCGCCCTGAATGCTGCGCGACAACTCTGGCGGGCCCAACCAGTTCGTCACAGTCCGGGATCTGTATAATGCCCAGTTCATGCGCGATCAGTTTGAAGGGCTAACGGCAACGCTGGCCGGGATCAAGGGATGGTTTGTGTTCTCCCTGAATGACAGGCCGGAGATGTGTGAGATACTCGGCCGGTTCGACATCGAAGTGGTCGATGTTGAGTATTCGATCAATCGTTCGTCTGCTGTCCAAGGGTGTCGTGGCGAGGTTTTAATCATCACCTAAGGGCCGTTTAAGCGACGCCTAATGGGCAAGCAGGATAGAGCAAAAAGGGTTTCAGACTGACTGTCCGGCAGTTCCAAACCGATTGTCGCGCTTCAAGGAGACTGGAAATGAGCGACCTGTACTGGCAGACGGATGAACAGATGGATCGTTTGCGCCCTTTTTTCCCCAAGAGCTGCTGCAGGCTACGCGTTGATGATCGCCGCGTGTTGAGCGGCGTCATCTTTGTTAACCGAAACGGCCTGACTTCTGGAAAGGCAAAGCTCCAGACCATCATGATGGATGCTGGAAGACCTGGGGCCTGAGCTTGTGGCGGAAGCCCCTGCGCACAGGCGGCAGTGTTCTTTGGGCGTGTGCTGGTCAGGAAAGCGGTAAGACTTTTTCAGAATTATTATGTGGTGCCAGTCCGAACTGCTGTTCCAACATTGCGCAATAGCACTTCTGGCGACTGATATGTGTTTCCGGAAGGGCAAGTCGACTTGCCAGAAGGCGATGCATGTAGGCGACTTCGTCGATGTGATTACGCCGGCTGAGCGTATGGGTGACTGAGTCTCCATGTCTCCGGTGCACATTGAGGGGTTGAGCCAGATAGATGACCTCGACGTTTTTCTGCGTGAGCAGTTCAAGATAAATGCGCCAGTCGCCTGCAACGCGCAGGGTTTTCAGGTCTGTCTGACAACCATTGATCGCTGTCAGTAAATGTTTTTTTCGAAAGAGCGCACTGCTGACATTGAGGACAAGATTGCGTTCCGACAGGCAGCCCCGGAGAAAATTCTCTCCTGTAAAGTGACTGTCACTTTCCATAAGTAATCCTGCGCTCTCAGAGTAATAGGTGCGATAGGATGGAAAAATTGGAGCGCCGTCTTCGTCGACGGCCCGGCTGTCCGTAAATGCCATGACGACAGCGGGCTTGTTCTTGATACCGTCCAGAATACGCTCAAGAAATTCCGGTTCGCAGAAATCGTCCGCCTCGGCAATCCAGACCCAGTCCCCACGTGCGATCCTGACGGCTTTGTGCCACTGCCTGAAGACCGAGCCCGAGGTGACGGTATTCTCGATGCAGATGATCTCACGATCCCAGTCTTTTGCCGTCTGTCGGGCAATTTCGAGGCTGTTGTCGTCTGAGGCGTCGTCGAGCACGATGATCTCAAAGACCGGTACCGTCTGCGCAAAAATCGAAGAAAGGCGGCGGCCCATATAGCGTGCGTAATTGTGTGAGGGGATGACGACGGAAATTTTCGGGATCACGGGCAGGGCGAGGCTCAGAAGTTCCTGGGCATAATGCCCGAAGCTAAAGCGTTGGGCAGCAGCGTGAGCGGTTTTCTGTCGTTCGCGGTTCGAGCGTTCTGTGGACCATGCCGCCAGTTTGTTTGCCGCGTTCGCCATCGCGGGCACATCCGCAAAGGGAACAATACTGTTGCGATGGTCTGTTTCAAAATCGATCTGTTGCAGGAGATCCGGAATTCCGCCGGTTTCCTCGAACGCAACACAGGGTAGCCCGGCCGCCAAAGCTTCCAGGACGACTGAGGGATACGGATCTTCGCGTGAAGTGAGAGCAAAGACGTCTGCCGCAGCCAGCCATGCCGGCACATTTTCGACCCTGCCAGGCATGTGGAATGCTCCACTGGAGAGGGCACTGTTCAGTTCGACATGCAGGTTGTTCTTCAGGGACGGATCAATATCGCCCAGCCAGACATAGTGGACTGCGCCCTGCATTTTGCGCCAGAGTTGAAGGAAAAGGTCAAAGCCTTTACGCAGGTCTGCATAGCCGGCACCGATGATGATCCGGTCAGTTGCCCCAAGACCCATTTCCCTGCGGATTATCTGTCGGGCCTGCAATGAAAAGGGCATCTCAGTGTAGAGACCCTGCGGCAGGATCTTCAGATTGTTCAGGGCTTCCAGATCAAGTCTTTTCGCTACACTTTGCGCCGGTGCAATGACATGGCGTGCCAGCGTACAGGCCTTTTCCATGGGGGCGTGCAGGTTACGACTGCGCAGGAGCGCGGGAAGCTCATGAATGAGGAACAGAAAGCCGATATCTGCTTCCGCAAGGTGGGGCGCCAGGGCTGAACTGGCCGCACTGTTGAGGATTGCCGACTGAAATCCCTGCCTGCGGAGATGTTCCAGACGCGCCGTGGTGGTTTTTGAGTCCACCGTAACGATCTCTGTGGGTGCCACGTTACGATATTCGTCGAGGAGGGCGCCTCCGTCGAGGAGGAGAAACTGGATTTCAGCGCCAAAGCAGTGCTTCAGCGTGCGGCCGGTTTCGAGCAGCAGTCGCTGTGCGCCTGCCGGAAACGCGTCATGTCCAATCAGAAGGAGTCCGGATCGCGAGCGGTTTTTCCCGGCGCCGGTACAGGCGCGTGCCGTTGCGTTGAGATAGGCGCTTCCGAAATGCTGGTCCGGTTCCAGATAGGCGCCCTCGGCCCATTCATTCCAGGCGTTGATGCAGACAACCGGGTCTCCGAAGAATGTGCGGGACTGGGCCTGTTCGATCAGGCCGCTGAGCCAGCGTTCATAGAGTTCCGGCGTTGACCCATGCAGAACAAGGCCTTTGCCCTGCCGTCGCGCGTCATTATCCCATGAAGGCGCTGCGGTCCTGATCAGGGGGAACGGTGTTCTCGGCTGGGCGAGGGCTTTATCCACCACTTCGCCGTAGTCATAGACCTGACCGCTGAAGTCATTATCGAACAGCGTGATTTCGTCATTGATCAGGTTGCAGTTCGAGACAACCTTGTGGGGCGGAAACTCGATGGCGCCGTCCAGGCCGAAGAGATCGGGGTTTTCGTCACCGAAGGCCTGTCCCATGACAAAAAGCGGATCCAGGCCATGGCGGGTGCGGAACAGCGTACGCCATCTGACGAAGGCTGCCGGAGCATCGGGGATCGTCCCGGGCCGATAGACCATGAGCACGGGTCGGCCATCAAAATGGATGTAGCGTGCATCACGCAGATACCTGGCAAAGCAGTCCACGAGGGCCTCGTCGTCCTCGGAACGGTAATCCTGCGCGATCAGCAGGTCATCGTCTGATCCATCCCAGCGGCGGCTCCAGTTCTCGTTGGCCCACATGAGGCAGAACGGAAGATCGATCTGCGGGTTGGACAGCAGAATTTCCAGAGGCTGGTCCAGCAGGCGTTTGCGGTTGAACCAGTAGAAATAGAAAATGAAGCCTTCGATCCCCGCGGCTTGGGCCATCGCAGCCTGTCGCTCGAGGATTTCGGGTGTGTTCAGGGTATAATGCCCCAGATCCCGTGGAATACGGGGCTGGTAATGGTCCGAAAAGCGCGGAATCCCTCGGGGCAGGTTGGTCCATTCCGTGAAACCTTCGCCCCACCAGGCGTCATTTTCGGGAATGGTATGAAACTGCGGCAGGTAATAGGCCAGAATACGGGCGCGGCGGATGGCGCTTCGGGGTAACGGGCGTGCTTTTTCAAAAAGCGGCCCTGGCTTGCTCCGACGCTTGATTTCACCAAAAACCGATATCTCGGTTTCGGGGCTGCACGGATGGATATCCGGCCGGCCGCGGTTTTCCAGATAATGCAGCAGCGGATTGCTGTCCGGAGAGTGCCGAAGGTATTTCCGCCTGTAATAAAGGGGATCAAACCCGTCGAAAGGTTTGCGGGCCTCGCGAAACCCCTGAACCATGTAGTGCTCAAGCGCATCGAGGCCGGCTTTGGCGACATCGGGATAGGTGCGCAGATAGAAGTCCGGATCGAACTCCGGGATCGGCCGCAGCGGCGTGTTGTGGCGGTTCTTCAGGTAATGGGCGAGGGCCAGCATCCGTTCCGGGACGTGGTAGGTGCGCGCGTACCACACTGGATCGAACCATGCGATCGGACGGCGCCCCTCGCGTTCTCCGTGCAGGATATAATGCAGCAAGGGATCACCGATGACGTCGCGGTTCTGGCTGAGATACCAGTGCGGGTCAAAGAAGGGATTGGGTTTACGACCCTCCCGCCATCCATGCTGGTGGTAATGCCGAAGAACGGCGGTTCCGAGCGTGTGCAGGTCCGGGTTGGATTTCAGATAATAAAATGCGTCAAAAATGCCGGAATGTCCCAGAATCTGCAGGGGAGATGCGTCAGCCGGAAACGGCGATATCCGTGAATCTTCAACAGAGGAATGTGAGAACGGATGCGGCATGTATAACTTTTTTACGTTTTTTTAACTTTATTCAAGGTGTTAATTCATCGTCAATCCAAAAGGGGATTTGATCGTATCGGCAGGCAGTGCCATACCGTGGCGCCCGGGAGGCATGAGGCCTCAGTCGTGGCATCAGGGGTGTATCTGGGATGGACATCAGCGCGTCACCGAGTATCGCGGATGGGCCGGTCTACACACATCAGACCGTGCGGCTGGACAGCGGTCTCGATCTGGAATGTGGCGTGCATCTGGCGCCGCTGGAGGTCGCCTACTGCACCTACGGCACGCTCTCACCAGCACGGGATAATGCGATCCTGGTCTGTCATGCCCTGACGGGGGACCAGTACCTGGCGGAACGCAATCCCCTGACCGGCAAACCCGGCTGGTGGAGCCGGATGGTGGGGCCGGGGCTTCCGATCGATACGGATCGTTATTTCGTCGTGTGCTCCAATGTCCTTGGCGGCTGCATGGGCACGACGGGACCGCGATCGATCTGTGCTGAGACGGGAAAGGCGTGGGACAGTGAGTTTCCGCCAATCACGATGCATGACATCGTGGCCGCGCAGGCGAAGCTGATCGATCATCTGGGCATAGATCGTCTTTTTGCGGTCATTGGCGGTTCGATGGGCGGAATGCAGGCGCTGACCTGGGCCGCGGACTTTCCGGACCGCGTGTTTGCTGCCATGCCGATCGCAACGTCGCCCTTCCATTCGGCCCAGAACATCGCATTCAATGAAGTCAGCCGGCAGGCCATCTTTGCCGATCCGGACTGGCATGACGGCCATTACAGGGATTTCGGTGCCATTCCAGCTCGCGGACTGGGGGTGGCGCGCATGATGGCGCATATCACCTATCTGTCCGAGGAAGCTCTCAGCCGCAAATTCGGACGCCGGGTCCGGCATGACGCGGCAACAGCGGTGCCGGCGTCCAGCAGTCCGTCGCTGTTCGGGGAAATGTTTGAGGTCGAGAGCTATCTGCGCCACCAGGGCTCATCGTTCGTGCGGCGCTTTGATGCCAATTCGTATCTGACGATCACCCGGGCGATGGATTATTTCGATCTGGCCGCAGAACATGACGGCGATCTGGCCAACCCGTTCCGGAAATCGCAGACCCGTTTCTGTGTCGTGTCGTTCAGCTCGGACTGGCTGTTCCCCACATCCCAGTCCCGCCTTCTGGTGCGGGCACTCAACCGGGCAGGGGCGAACGTCTCTTTCGTGGAAATCGAGAGTGACCGCGGGCATGATGCCTTTCTGCTGGAGGAGCCGGATTTCGATCGGACAATCCGCGGCTTCATCACGGGTGCGGCCGAACATGCGGCCCTTAAGGCGGGAGAACGCTGATGCGCGTGGACCAGAGGCTCATTGCCGAAATGATTGCGCCCCGTGCCCGTGTTCTCGATGTCGGAAGCGGGGACGGCACCCTGATCGATTATCTGTATCGCACGCGGTCCTGCGATGCGCGGGGGATTGAGATCGACATGCAGAACGTGACGCAGTCCGTCGCGCACGGCCTGCCGGTCATGCATGGAGACGCCGATCACGATCTGGCGGACTATCCCGATGACACGTTCGATTACGTCGTGCTGCAAAGAACGCTTCAGGCCGTCGAACGCCCGCGCGAGGTCCTGAGGCAGATGCTCAGGATCGGGCGTCATGCCATTGTATCCTTTCCCAATTTCGGTCACTGGCGGCTGAGGCTTCAGCTTCTGACGACGGGGCGGATGCCGATGACGCCCGTGTGGAATACACCCTGGTATTCCACGCCGAATATTCATCCCTGCACGATCCGGGACTTTCTCCTGCTCTGCGAGGAAGAGGGTTATGTCATTCAGCAATGGCTGGCGATCGATGAGGATGGTGCCCGTGCCCCGTGGCGTCGTTCCATCCGGCTGGCCAATCTGTTCGGTGAACAGGCCATGTTCCTGCTCAAGCGGGCGGGACACTGACAGCACTATTTTGATGAGCCCGTTTTCATATTTCGCAACCTTCGCTCTGCGGTACGGTTAAACCTTGAAGCCGGAGTCTGCTTTTCGCAGGGTCCGGGTTGATAACCGTCAGAGTGGAGTTGCCGATTCATGAGCGAAATTCTTCAGGCCATCGTATCCCGGCGCGCGACCAAGCATTTTGATCCGGAATATCAGATCTCCGAAGCCGAACTGACGGCCATCCTCGAAGCCGCCCGTCATGCCCCCACTGCATTCAATATCCAGAATTATCGCTTTCTGGTCGTGCGGGACCGGGAGCAGCGCCGTCGTATTCGTGCTGCAGCCTGGGATCAGCCGCAAGTGGAGGACTGTGCCGCGCTGATTGTCATGTGTGCTGACATCAAGGCCTGGGAGAAAGATCCGGCCCGCTACTGGAAAGATGCGCCCGAGTCCGTGCGCGAGGGTTATGTCGGCATGATCCGCTCCTATTACGAAGGACGTGAGCAGGTGCAGCGGGACGAGGGGATCCGGTCCTGTGGTCTTGCGGCCTATGCGCTCATGATGGCAGCAGCAGCGCATGGCCTTCAGACCTGCCCCATGGATGGTTTCGACTTCGGTCAGGTTGGGGAGATCATCAATCTTCCAGCGGATCATGAAATTGTGATGTTCGTCGCGCTTGGACGTGAGGCATCATCGCCTCGACCCCGTGGCGGGTTTTTGCCTCTTGATGCAGTGGTTCAGTACGACTGCTTCTCTTGATTGCAAAATTTCAAGAAATACCAATGGCTTTTTTCAGCTAAGGGTCCCTGTCTCCTTGCAATGGGACAAGCGTTGTCCTACATCCCACGGGCACTTCAGGGCCAGTCTGCTGAAGTGTGATGATGACTTCATAACCCGCCAGTTCTGTTCTGTCCGGGCCTGTTTCAGGCCCGGTTTAACAGGTGAGGCAGGGTGGAAAATGGGGTCACTTGCCATAAATGCCTGCGGCCAGTTGGTCAGGCAGGGGATATAACGGTGCGGTTGCCTGAGCATGACCTTGCCGTCTCAAAGGAGAGGTCCATGACCAGTTTCGCCGAACTCAAGCTTGCCGAGCCAATTCAGAAGGCTCTCGCGGAAGAAGGCTACACCACGCCGACCCCGATTCAGGCCGGTGCCATCCCTTATCTGCTCGAAGGTCGCGATCTTCTCGGTCTGGCCCAGACCGGAACCGGCAAGACGGCAGCATTCGCGCTCCCCATCCTGAACCATATCTTCACGAATCGTCGCCCCGCGCCGCCGAAGGGCGTCCGTGCCCTGGTTCTTGCGCCCACGCGTGAACTGGCGTCGCAGATCGGTGAGAGCTTTGCCGCTTATGCGCGGCACATGAAGTTCTCCTATGCCGTCGTGTTCGGTGGGGTCGGGCAGGGACGCCAGATCGAGGCCACCCGTCGCGGTGTGGACGTCCTCGTGGCTGCGCCCGGGCGTCTGCTTGATCTGATCGGGCAGAAGCATATCGATCTCTCCACTCTGGAAATCCTCGTTCTCGATGAGGCCGACCGGATGCTGGACATGGGCTTCGTGCGCGATATCCAGCGCATCATGGCCCTGCTTCCCAAGCAGCGTCAGACCCTGCTGTTCTCGGCAACCATGCCGCCGTCCATCAGCGACCTGGCCCATTCGCTTCTGAAGAACCCGGCAACGGTTCAGGTCACGCCTGAATCGAGCACGGTTGATCGCATCAATCAGGCTGTCATGTTCGTTGACTCGGGCAGCAAGAAAGATGCAGCTCTCATGCTGCTGGAAAGCCCGAGCGTTGCCCGTGCTGTGGTGTTCACGCTGATGAAGCATGAAGCCAACAAGGTTGCCGAGTTCCTGAACAAGAACGGGATCCGGGCGGAAGCCATCCATGGCAACAAGTCCCAGGGTGCCCGTGAGCGCGCCATGGCCGGTTTCCGCAGTGGCGCCATCAAGGCGCTGGTGGCTACCGACATCGCGGCTCGCGGTATCGACGTGGACGAGGTCAGTCACGTCTTCAACTACGATCTGCCGAATGTGCCGGAATCCTATGTCCACCGTATTGGCCGTACGGCCCGGGCTGGACGTGAGGGTTGTGCAGTCTCCCTGTGTGACGCCGAACAGCGCGCATGGCTCAAGGATATTGAGAAGAAGATCGGCAAGCCCATTCCGGTTGTGACGGATCACCCTTTCCATTCCGAAGAGGCCCGACTGTCCACGCAGCGTCCGCCGGTTCTGGGTGGTGGTCGTGGCGGCGGCGGCGGTGGACGCCGTCGCTCGGGACCGCCCTCGGGTGGTCGTCCAGGCGGCAGTCGTGGTGGCGCCCCCGGTCGTGGTGGTCCCCGCCCAGGCGCGCGCTGATCTCATTCAAACGCATACTGAAAAGGCCGCCTCTGCCAATGCAGGGGCGGCCTTTTTGCATTCCAGTCTGACAACAAGCATCAAAATCATGCGCTCCAAGAACGGTGACGTGTTCAGAGTGCTTTATGGGGGGTATGGCGGAGGGAGTGTCCGTCGCTGTGAGGCGTCATGGAAAAGCGGATCGGCTCAATAACTGTTGTTTTTCATGTATTTACTAAAATCCATGCCGTCCTGAAAAACCAGATAGACGCATGTAAACCCATCCCGTAGGGATTGACCCCTCGAAGAGAAAGCCTGGCAGAAGGGACAGACCGTTCCGGACCTGACCTTCGCACAGGTTGCCGAGCAGTACATCACCGAGCAGGCTCCCGGCTGGAAAGACCCGCGCTCGGCGCCCATGTGGCGCAGCTCTCTGGAGCGGCATGTCTCTCCCATCCTCGGTCAAAAACCGATTGGCAGCGTGCAGACAGAAGACGTGCTCGCTGTCCTGCGACCGATCTGGGAGAACACGACCGAAACCGCAACACGGCTGCGTGGACGGATGGAGCGTATTCTGGATTACGCGCAGGACCATTAGTGGCGCGAAGGCGAAAACCCGGCCCGCTGGCGGGGTCATCTGGCCAACATCCTCCCCAAACCCACGGCGGTCGCCAGGGTGGTACATCATGCAGCCGTGCCCTATCGCGACCTCTTACCAGGCTATAGCCGCCTCAGCGCCCAGCATGGTGTGGCCGCACGCTTCTCGTCTGCCTGACCGCAACCGAAGCCTTCCCGCAGCCCTAGAGGGATCAGACCCTGCATTCCAAGGCGGGGCTTCCGCAGGAAACCTGCCAAATACGACAGACGGAAGTACAAGTGTCGTAACTGCATCGAGATCATATTCGGAAGGCGCAAGGCCTGGAGGTTCGTCTCAACACGCTATGACAAATGGCTGAGCATCTTCTTCTGGTACTCCACTATTCCCATAATGGCCCGCATCGGTCGCACATAACGGATTGTCAAACAATCAGGGAGCAAATCTCTCCTTCACGGGCGGATGCGCGAGAAAGCCAGTTGGGCAAGACCGGCACTTAAGATGGCTGAAAGTATAAGTAGCAGAAGGGAAAGGGAGGGAGGGACCATGAAATGACCTGACAATGCTCCCCTCATCCCGTCAATTCCGTAAGTGAGGGGATTACAGAATGCCAGAGCACGGATGAACGTTGTCTGGCCTTCAAGTGGAAACACCGCGCCTGAGAGATAGAAAAGAGGCGTGACGATAAAATTGACGATTTGCGAGAAACTCTGCGCGTCGCTCATGACGGAACCGAGGATTGAGCCGAAAAAGGCGAAGATCAGTGCTATCAGGAGCGCAAAGAGGAGAGCGAGCCCAATTTGCCCGGCACCGGGCAAAACATTTCCTGCGACAAGACAGAGCAGACCCACGAGTACGGCCTGAAGCAAGGCCACACTGGCAACTCCGAGCGCCCTGCCCAGCAGAATCCAGATGCGGGATACCGGTGCCACAAGCGTTTCCTTGATAAAGCCGAACTGACGGTCCCAGAGAAGATCTGAGCCTGAGTAGACGGCATTAAACAGAATGCCTGCGCCGATCACACCAGGAGCGAGAAAGGCGAAATAGTTCCCCTCTCCAGCCTTGCGAAAGACAGGTGCAAAGCCAAGGCCGAGGGCTATCAGGAACAGAAAAGGCTGGGCCAGCGCCGAGATGACACGCCCGCGTGCACGTAGAAAACTCCGGATCTGTCGCAGCCAGAGACAGTAAAGGACATCGACCATGTCAGGCTCCGGCAACGGCAGAAAGGTCTTCTTCCGCCTGTTCTTCGGCGGTCAGAAACAAGAAACTGTCCTCAAGGGTCGTTTTTTCGGAGTGACGGATGATGGCATCCACCGAGCCCTGGATGATGATACGCCCCTTCTTGATCACGGCCACGTTGTGGGCGAACCGCTCTACTTCATCGAGATAATGGCTGGTCAGGAAAATGGTCGTTCCGTATTTGCTTTGGAGATGCTGCAGATGCGCCCAGAGGATACGCCTGCTTTTCGGATCGAGGCCAAGCGTAGGTTCATCCAGAAAGACCAGAGCCGGCCGGTGCAGAAGCGCGCGTGCGATCTCGATACGCCGTCTGAGGCCGCCGCTTAGTGCATCGACCATACTGTCACGACGATCGGAAACATCAAAAAGGGCAAGCACGTCTCCGATACGTGCGCGTCTCTCTGCGCGTGGAATCTGATGGAGGACACAATGCATCCACAGATTCTCATGCACGGTCATAGTTTTATCGAGCGTACAATCCTGAAATACTACCCCAAAATGGCGACGTGCGCCCATCGGATCTTTCGCGAGATCCACACCATTTAGTAGGATGCGCCCTTTGTCCGGGGGAAGAAGGGTAGTCAGCATTTTGATGGTGGTGGTCTTACCTGCGCCGTTTGGCCCCAGAAAGGCAAAGGTTTCACCCGCAGCGACCGAAAAATTCAGCTGGTCGACCACGATTTTCCCATCATAACACTTAAGAAGTGACTCCACGATGATGGCAGGGGGACGCGAGGGAGGTGCGCTCATCAGACAGCGGGCTCGGCAGGTATGGGGGGCTTGAGAAGTCCCCAGTGCGTAAGGGCCGCAATGGCCCGCCCGATGCCTTCTTCGTCTTCGATGAGAGGTGCGAGCAAGCGGGCTTTTTCCGAAACAGAACGTGCACAGGCCTTGTTGATTGCATGGGCAAGCTTTTCGGCCGTGAGCCTTCTTCTATTAAGGATCATGGGTGTGATGCCGATCGTATTGAGGCGCCAGCTCCAGTAAAACTGGTCCGCCAGGAACGGAATAATGACCTGCGGCAGGCCAACGCGTGAGGCTGCTGCAACCGTGCCGGCACCACCATGATGCACCGCCATCGCGACACGTGGAAACAGCCAGTCATGCGGGGCATTCTCGATGAAGAAGAGGGAATCGTCCTTCTGCCCGCGCAAGGCACGCAGTGCGCCCCAGCCAGTCGCAATAATGGCTCGTCTGCCTGTCTGGCGCACCGCATCAAGGATCATGCGTGTGAATGCTTCGGGGTTGCCGCACATCATGCTGCCAAAGCCGATATACAGAGGTTTCGAGCCCGCTTCGAGAAACTGCGTGAGAGCCGGGGGAGGAGTCCATTCTTCCGTCTGGTCGTAGAACCAGCTGCCTGTCACGGCAATTCGATCAGAAGGCCAGTCGTCTGGCTGTGGCTGCAGATGGCGACTGAAGGCATAAAGCAGATACTGATTGCGAGTATGTTTGCTTCTCCTTGACCATGGACCACGCCATCCTATCGGAGCCAGGTCAAGATCGCGCCGCATGATGGAAACAGGTGCCGACATGAGTTGCCAGATCAGAAATCGTGCCAGATGAGTCAGAAGAAGGTTGGCGATTCCGGGCAGAGGCAGATTGGGGTTGGGCCAGAGCGGCGGAATATGTCTGGAGGGTGTCATTGGCATGAACTGCGCCTGCACAAAGGGAATATTGCGCTTCTCGGCAATCGAGGCACCAAGCGCCGTAGCCGATCCCGAGCCAATGACGAGTTCTGCTCCTTCGGTTGCGGCCAGGGCCTGTTTAACCCAAAGAGGCATCCAGTCGCACAAGGCGCGTGCCATTTGTCTGCCAATACGGAGTTGGTTGCCGTTGTCCATGGCAGCATGTTCTTTTGCCATAAGATCGGCAAAGTCTGATTCAATGGGGATGAGATTCAGGCCACCGCCAACAATGAGTGGGCGATGTCGTGCGGACGTCACAATGTGGATGTCATGCCCCAGGGCGGAAAGGCGTCTGCCAAGTGCCACAAAAGGCCGGGCATCTCCTTGCGTTCCAATGGTAAATATTACGATTTTCATCAGGAATATCGATTTCGGTTCAGGCAGCGGTGAGCGAGGGAGGGATCGCTTGCCCAAGAGCCGGATGAGAGCAGATCAGACGCGCCACGGCTTCCACATGCCCTGGTGTCAGCATGTCACCATGACGGCATGGTAAATCATGAGCGAAAATCTGTCCTGTTGTAAACTCTGACCAGGCCTGTGGGCAATCGGTGACGAGCGTGTCGGTCTTTTGGCTGGCACGTAGGAAAAGGATATCGACATCCGTTTTTGCGGGACGATGAGCGACCAGCATTTCCAGATTGCTACGCGTCACAAGGCGTATTTTTTCAGCAAGTTCTGCCAGGTCGCCTGTCTCGCTGCTTGGCAGAATCGGAAGGAGAGCAGTGTCGATACCTGCGAGAAGAAGATCTGCCAGATCATCCAGGGTCTGTGGCTCGGACGCGCCTGGCTCTGTGTTGATGTGCAGGAATGCAAGCGCTGCCTTGAGCGCCTCCGGGCTGTCCGGAGTCAAAACTCCATCTCCAGAAAGACTTGGATAGGCGTCGAGTAGCGTGAGAAGAGCAATTTCCTCTCCAGCCTCACGCAGGAGATGGGCAATGCCTTGAGCGATGACGCCTCCCATTGACCAACCGATGAGATAATAGGGGCCTTGTGGCTGTAGCGTACGGATATTCTCGACATAGCAGTGGATTAACGCCTCGAGTGTTAGAGGAGGCGCATCCTCAAGGAGAAGTCCAGCATTCTGCAGACCATAGACAGGATGTCCCTCAGGCAGGAGAGGTGCGAGCGTATTGAAGCTCCAACTCATACCGATGACCGGATGAATACAGAAGAACGGCGGTTTGTCACCGACGGTACGGATTGGTAATGTTACGGAGAGCGGATCGAATGCGGCAGACTTCCCCTCGAAGAGAGGGGCCAGAAGGGCAATCGTAGGTGCAGCGAAAACCTGCCCAATGGGCAACTCGTAGCCTTGGGCAGAGAGTGCAGCCGCCATTTCCACCACCATGATGCTGTCGCCGCCCAGATCGAAGAAACTGGTATTGATATCGACTTTGTCTACATTCAGCAGGGAGCACCAGAGGTCTGATAACATCTGCTCGGCTGGCGTCGAGGCATAGGTCAGAGCCCTTACAGACGGTAGTTCCTTGAGGATCTTCAAAGCAGAACGATCGAGCTTGCCACTTGTCAGACGGGGAAGGGCCTCAACACTGATGAACTGGGCCGGAACCATTTGTGGCGGCAGAAGGGCGAACAATGCCCGCCTTATCTGTGCCGGATCAAGTATTGTCTCTGGAACAGCAGGAACCAGATAGGCGGCAAGGAGAGTCTGCGTTCCTGTTGTCTCGACCACAACAGCGGCTTGAAGAATCTCCGGTAAACCTAACAGGGTGCTCTCGATTTCGTTAGGCTCGATCCGCATGCCGCGTATCTTGACCTGCTGATCGGCACGTCCGAAAATCGTGAGAACACCGTGCTCGTCGAGCACAGCCAGATCACCTGTACGATAGGCGCGGGCTGTTCCTGGTTGGTCCGGATCCGGAATAAAGCGGCTGATCGTCAGATCAGGACGGTTCAGATATCCCGTTGCGACTCCATCTCCCGCTATCAGCAACTCGCCAATTATACCATCGGGCACTATATTTCCCCACCGATCGATAACAGAAAGACGTGTATTGGCTAAAGGCAGGCCTGCTGGAGGGGAATCACTTTCATGCAGGGTCAACTGATAGGCTGTGGACCAGATGGTCGTCTCGGTTGGACCGTAAAGATTATAGGCGCCTCGGCCAAGCCGGACCATCTGCCGGGCCATATGAGGGGGCAGGGCTTCGCCACCACTCAGAAAAAGAAGTCCCTTGAGGGCATTCTCTGCAACAGTGCCGAGAATGGTCTGCCACAATGTCGGTGTTGCCTGCATGACGGTCACGCCATGATCGATGATCAGCGCGGCCAGTCGTTTCGGATCACGGACATCCTGCTGTGTTGCGATTACGCAGCTTGCCCCGCTCACAAGTGGAAGGAGAGTTTCAAGGACGGCGATATCAAACGTCCAGGTCGTCACAGCAAGCAGGACATCAGCAGCACCGAATGCGAGACGTTCCTTGATGGAGTGCAGGAAATTGCTCAGGGCAGAGCGCGGGACGACTACGCCTTTAGGGCGTCCCGTCGTGCCAGAAGTATAGGTGACATAGGCGGTGTCGCCAGGAACGCTTTCAGTCGGGGGAGGGAGGGCAGACTCTCTGTTAAGAGGGTGCGCGCGAAGTGTGTCACTATCAATATACCAGGCTGTGCGCTGGCAGGCCCAGTCGGCATAAGTCTGGTCTGGCAGGATGACAAGGCTGGGTCTGGCATCCTCAAAAATCAGTCTGGCGCGCGGCAGGGGGGCATCGACATCAATAGGAAGCCAGGCGGCACCTGTCCTGATGATGGCTGCCATGCACAGGACCATACGTCGGTCGCGGGGCAGCGCCAGAGCTACCAGATGTCCCGGACCAATCCCCGCGTCTCGGAGAACGGATGCCAACCGATCAAGGTTTTCCAGAAAGTCTTCTCTGGAAAGAACCGTTGAGGCATCGCTGATGAGCATCGAAGTGCCAGAGCGGATTCCCTCTGTCACAAGCAGGGGCAGGGGTGTCTCGGGCCAGAGCCGTACCGTTCGGCTGTTGCGTTCAGCCTGCTGCGCTCTTTCTGTATCCGTAAGGATGAGGCATTTTTCGAGGGGAATCTCTGGCGTGGCCAGCAACGTATCGCAAAAACGTAGAATGCGGTTCAGATGGGCATCGAGTTCGTCTTCCGTGTAAAGGGCCGGATTGGCATCACACTGGATGCACAGACCGCCCCCATCTTTGCGGTCGAAGACGAAGATGGTGAGATCTTCCATTGCGCCATTGCTCAGGTTGACATTGCGCACGGCCAGATCACCGAAAGGTAGATCGTAGTCGAATGGCTCGATATTGATTCCGATGCGGCTGATCTGGTGCGTCGCGCCAGACAAACCCAAATCACGTCTGAGGTCCTCGTAGCGATATTGCTGATGACGCAGGGCACCGCGCATGGCGCGCCGTGCCAGAGTGATCATCCCGGTAAAGTTCGTACCAGGCTCGATCCGGAAGCGAAGCGCCACAGCATTAGCGACCATACCTGGTGTCTGTCTGAGCGCACGCGTCGCGCGTGCGCTCACCGGCATGCCTACGACGAGGTCATCCTGCCCTGTCACACGATAGAGGTAACTGACGAGAAGTGCCGTCAGGATCTGAGGTAGGGTCGATCCGTTGGCGCGCCCCAGCATGGCGAGGGCTTCCGCCCTGGCACCAACCATCATTTTCGAGCGGGTGATAGCACCACCATGGTCTCCACTTGGGGGACGATGAGGTCTGAGCGAGAGAGAAACAGGTTCCGGCGCATCACGCAACTGCTCAAGCCAGTAAGCCTTGTCCAATAGATATCGCTCGGAAGCGCGATAGGCTTTCTCTTGCTCGTGCAGTGTCGCAAGAGGCAGAAACGCTGAGCAGGGCGCCTCTACGTCCTTGAGACGTGCCGTATAGAGTGTCGCTACACGCGCTGCGATCAGACCGCCCGCGAAACCGTCAAGCACAGCATGATGACAGCAATGAAACCAGATCCAATGTGTCTCACCTACTCTCAGAAGGGCATTCTGCCAGAGTTCGTCTTTTGCCAGATCGAGCGGTGCCCGAAGACGAGTTTGCATCCAGAGGAGTGCCGCATTGTCTGGATTTTTTGCTTCCCGACAATCAATGACCGGACAGGATGCTCCAGCGTCAGGAAGGATCTCATAAACCAGTCCTTCGTGCGTCTGTATGATTCTGGTTCTGAGCGTTTCGGCTTCTGCCTGGGTTTGCTGCAGGGCAGAAATGAAGGTCTGGAAGTGCAATGAACCATGCAGGTGAATAGCTTCAGCAATATTCAGGTTAGACCCGGACGGCGCTATGAACTGCGTCATCCAAAGGCCTCTCTGTGCCTGAGTTAACGGGAGTCTCTCGTGACAAATCGCGCGTTGCATAGCCGAGTGGACAATCCATTGTGAAAAGGATGATAAAATTCACGACATATCGTCATAAATACGGTACGAAATGATTGTTTCATATTCAATCCATGGGACGCAATCTGTTGCATCTTTTTAGCCGTCCCGGAATTGATGGATATTATTTCTCCAAGTCGTGAACTCATAAAAATTGTTGGTGTTTAGCGGCACGCGTGGTTCAAGGTTTCGGGCTGAGGGAGCCTTGATGACGCGCTGCCGCTATGAACCTACCGACCGCGAATGGTCTATCCTATCGCCGTTGCTGCCCGACAAGCCGCGTGGTGTTTCCCGCGTCGATGATCGCTGTGTGCTGGATGGGCATCCTTTGGCGCTTTCGGGCAGGTTCGCCCTAGGCAGAAATCTCCGAACGCTATGGGCCGCCGCCCACCTGCTGCAACCCTTTCGTCCGCTGGCGAAAAGCTGGGGTTTGGGATCGGCTTCTTGAGGTCGTTTCAGCGGCTTACGATGGTGACATCGTCATAATCGATTCGACCTGTGTTCGCGTTCACCAGCATGCAGTCACGGGAAAAAAGGGGATGGAAATGATGGCGGCATGGGACGTTTCCGCGGCCGCCTTACCAGCAAGATCCACGCCCTAGCTGTTTAGTCTTGGGATTTGGTGGTGCGGGCTTTGTTTGAACCGTGATGGTTTTTTTCCCTGCTGGCAAATGAATGCGTATGGCGTGAGACCGCGCAGGGTCTTGAGCCTGCGGGCGAAATTGTAGGCTGCGACGAAGTCCGCGAGGCGGCGGCGGAGCTGGTCGTGCGTTTCATAGTAAAAACGCTTGACGGTTGCCTCTTTGATCGTGCGGTTCATTCTTTCCACCTGGCCGTTCGTCCAGGGGTGTTTCACCTTGGTCAAACGGTGCTCGATACCGTTTTCATCACAAACCCGGCCGAAGATGTGATGGAAGGCATAAATATCGCAGGCCCGATTGGTGAACTGGATGCCGTTATCGGTCAGAACCGTGTGGATTTTATAGGGAACGGCCTCGATCAAGCGCCGAAGGAATCCCGCTGCGACCATTTTACCCGCCTGCTGATGAAGCTCGACAAAGGCGAACTTGCTGGTCCGGTCTATGGCGACGAACAGGCGCAACTTGCCCTCAGCTGCCTGAACCTCGGCGATATCGATGTGAAAGTAACCGATCGGATAGGTCTTGAACTTGGCATGCTTCGGTTTGTCGCCTTCGGTATCAGGCAGGCGGGAGATGCCGTGACGCTGAAGGAAGCGATGCAATGAAGAAGCGCGTCAGGTGTGGGATCGTCGCCTGTAGCGTATAAAGGCAATCGTCCAGAGGCAGCAAAATATGACGGCGGAATGCCAAGACGATCGCTTCTTCCTCGGTCGACAGGGCGGTCGAAGAAGGAGCCTTCGGGCCGGTGCGACAACCCGATGTATCGCTCCGCCTTTTCCATTTGGCGACCGTCTTCGGGTTGACCCCGTAGCGCTCCCGTGAAGAATCTGGCCCATAGCGCTTCCTTCCACGCGTGTGAAAATAATGCACCATCAAACCCCGGGACTAAACAGGTAGGCTGCGAGGAAACAGGAGCATGGCCGGCGTTTCAGTCAAATCCCAGTACCACAAGCCGTTTTCTCTCGGTGTTCGATTGGAATACGCGATCTGTCACGTTTGCCGAGGAGATGCGCGTCCAGCGCGCCTTGGTCTGCGTCACTGACCATCTGTCTCGTCGCAACCGCCATGTTTTGGCTGTGAGTCTTAAACCGCGAATGACAGATATTTTAGCTATTCAAATTGAAAGCGGACTTCTGTGAGTGACGACGAGAGAGTGGAAACTTGCGAATTTTATCCTCCGTACACGCCTTCAATATGATCTGCGATTTCATCGGCCACGCTGTTCCCATTCACCATTATGCTATTCGGTGCGATATGCTCCCGTTAGCAGGATGAAGGCGTTAGACGATATTGATTTAAATATAAACTCAGAAATAGAGTCTCCCACGAAGAGAGGTGGAGGAATTAGAGGTGAGTAACTATATTTTATTTGAGATTTATAATAAAAACCACTTCGAAAAAATACGTAATTGCGTTGAAATATTTAACAGGCACATAACCACTGAGGTACCGGTACATATAGAGGCATTGAAATCCGAATTAGGAGACGATTTTGTAAAAAACTTCCCGACGTATACAAAGAAAGAGGATGAAGATTGGCGAAATCGTTGGTTTAATACCCCAGTAAATATTCGGAAGCATGATCCTGGTTTGAAAAGGCGGATGAGTTTTGAATCTCTGGTGTCTGGTTTGCTAGAAAACGATTTTCAGTATTTGCGTGTTGCAAGAGATGATGAAGGGATAGGGCGTTTAGAGTTCGATTCTGCGTCTTGGCCTTATGGGGGCTTAACACAGTTAAAAAACCTTGTTCGAGTTTTTAGCCACCGCATTATTGGCATAGACGACGGCACGGGATATACTTCTTTGAATCTAGAGCACGACAAAGAAATCTGATCTAGGGCCTGTTAGGCCTTGATAGAGTCTGCGGTTGCAGCGATGAGGATGACGGAGAAGAAGGATGCGGCGGCGGGTCGCGACAGTCCGCCATTCCTTAAGCCTTGCCCGCAGATTTTCGACCAGATGCCGGTGTCTGTATGCCCATTTTGGACAGGCGACTTCTGGATCGTTTTTCCTTGGTGGGATGACGGGACGAGATCCGCGGTTCCAAAGATCTTCACGGAATTTATGTGAGGCATACCCACGGTCGCAGACGACATACGGTAGTTCGTGCGCCTGTCCGGGTGACAGCGTGAAGGACAGTGCCTGGCCATAACTGTCCGTAGCTACGCAGACCTTGGTGCCAAACCCTCCCCGTGAGCGGCCAAGAGCCTCACGATCTTTTCGGCGTTCTCTGAGCCCCCTTTTTTAGCCGCTCCGGCCGCCTTGTGATGGGCACGGATTGTCGTGCCATCAAGAAAAACCATGCCCAGGGCCTGATCCCCATCTTTGACATTGTCAAAGAGGCGTTGCCACACACCGAGCTTCGACCAGCGAATAAACAACTGTGCCGCAATCCACCAAGGACCAAACTCGGGTGGCATGGCACGCCATTTCGCGCCGTTCTGGTGACGCTAGAAAATCGCGGATATCGTCCGTCGAAGGTTCGTCGGTGGAGTTTTTCCCTTGGGACGGACTTCCTCGATCAGCGGTTCCCATACAGACCGGGCCTGATCAGAAAAAACAGACTGCATCATGCTCATCATAAGCAGCTATGCAGTCCGTTCTGTTATTCAAGGCCTAACAGACCCTAGCTGGCGCTTCGTATGTGTCTGACAGCGAAGCGCTTTAGAGACTAGTCAATCAGCATGAGAATTTCTGGGCCACAGCAGAAAGTTGTCCCTACGCCTCATGGAGCGGTAATCTATTAAGGTGGGATAAAATCAGGCCAAACCAATAAATCGCTGAATATACTGGGAATTTTTGAATTATCTGGCGGAGAGGGTGGGATTCGAACCCACGATACGCTCTCACGTATGGCGGTTTTCAAGACCGCTGCCTTAAACCACTCGGCCACCTCTCCATCCGGCAGGCTTCATTTCTGAAGGATTCTGCCTGGATCGGATGCTTCATGCGACGGGAAACTTCTGCCGTCAAGGTCTGGTGTTACATAGGGGTGGGGGGCTTACTTTTTGAAACGCAGAAGGGGGCGGTCAGCAACATTGAAACGTGCCATCTAGAAACGTATGGAGGCGTTTTGTGCGTCTCCGGCTGCCATAACCTCCAAGGATATGACGTCCATGACGATCTTTCGTCCCGCTGCTTTTCTTCCTGTCATTGCCGCCCTCGGTCTAGTGGTGGCTCCTCTAGCGGCTTCTGCCGAGGGGCATCATGGCTCTGACGGCCATCGTCCCCCCCCGGGCGGTGCGCCCTATGGCGGCCCGGGCTCCATGATGCCGCCCATCCCCCCTGGCATCACGCTGACCACGGCGCAGAAGGCAAAGCTCAAGACCATTTTTGAGAAGGCCCATCAGGACGAGCGTGCGCTGCGCCTTGAGGGACGTGCCATCGAGGGCAAGATCCACGACGCTCTCAGTGTGGCTGGTGACCTGGATCGCGCCACGCTGGCGGATCTGAGCAAGCAGGAAGACGAGGTCAAGGCCAAGGTTTCCGCCCTTCACCTCGACACCATGGAGCAGCTTCATGATCTGCTGACCCCGGCCCAGCGTCAGCAGGCCAGGGAGACCATGGACAAGATCAAGGCGCTCCATGAGCAGATGAAAGCCCTGATGGGGCCGCCGCCGGAGGGTGATCCGGACGATATGCCCTGAAAACTGCTGCTTCCCCGTCTATCGCTTGACGCTTCGGTGGCAAGAGGATAGACGGGTTCTGTTTCCGGACACGCCACCTCGCGAAGACTCGCGCAGTGGCGTGTTTCTGTTTGCTTTAAGGTGACCCGTTGTTCGAACAACTCTCAGGCAAGATGTCCGGTGTCCTCGATGGGCTTTCCAGGAACGGGAAGCTCTCGGAGGCTGATGTCACCGAGGCCATGCGTGAAGTGCGTCTCGCCATGCTGGAGGCGGACGTTGCGCTGCCTGTGGTGCGGGACTTCGTCAACAAGGTCCGTGAGCGCTCTGTCGGGCAGGAAGTGCTGGAAAGCGTTTCCCCCGGTCAGGCCGTGGCCAAGATCGTCAATGACGCGCTGATCGACGCGCTTGGCGGGGCAGGGGCGGTTCCGCTGAACCTGTCCGCCAATCCGCCGGTACCGGTGCTGATGGTGGGTCTGCAGGGCTCGGGTAAAACCACGACCTCCGGCAAGATCGCCCTGCGCCTGTCCAGCCGCGAGCACAAGAAGGTCCTTCTGGCCAGCCTCGACGTCCAGCGTCCGGCGGCGCAGCTCCAGCTCCAGCAGCTGGCCGAGCGCGTCAACGCCAAGACGGGGCGTGTTCAGGCTCTGCCGATCATTGCCGGGCAGTCTCCCGTTCAGATCGCAAAGCGTGCGCTCGAAACGGGTCGTCTTGAAGGTTATGACGTCGTCATCCTCGATACGGCAGGCCGCTTGTCGATCGATGAGGCGCTGATGGATGAAGTGCGGGAAATCCGCACGCTCACCAAGCCGGCCGAGACGCTGCTGGTCGTTGACGCGATGACCGGTCAGGACGCCGTCAATACCGCCAAGGCCTTCAATGAGGCTGTCGGCATTACCGGTGTTGTCATGAGCCGTATGGATGGCGATGCTCGCGGTGGCGCCGCCCTGTCCATGAAGGCCATCACGGGCGCGCCGATCAAGCTGACCGGTTCGGGTGAGAATCTCGAAGCCCTTGAAGAATTCCATCCCGAACGTGTTGCCGGCCGTATTCTCGGTCTGGGTGACGTTGCCGGGCTGGTGGAACGTGCCGCCGAAACCCTCGATCACGAGGAAGGCGAGCGCGTCGCAAAGAAGATGCTCGCGGGCAAATTCGACCTGGACGACTACGTCTCCCAGATCGACCAGATCAACCGCATGGGCTCGATTTCCGGCATTCTCGGCATGATGCCGGGGATGGGAAAGATCAAGGATATGCTGGGTGACAAGGAGCTCGATACATCGATCTTCAAGCGTCACAAGGCCATCATTTCCTCGATGACGAAGCAGGAGCGCAAGACGCCCGAGATCATCAAGGCGTCCCGCAAGAAGCGCATCGCGGCAGGCTCGGGAACCACGGTTCCGGAGATCAACCGTCTGCTCAAACAGTTCAACGACATGTCCACCATGATGAAACGCATCAGCAAGATGGGCCTTGGTGGCCTGATGCGCGGCATGGGTGGTGCAGGAGGTCTGGCGGATCTGATGAAGGGCATGGGTGGCCCCGGGGGTAAACCCGGCGGACGCCCGCCTTTCGCCTGATCCGTCCCGTTTTTACAAGTCTGTTTCTCAGGAGTATTTCATGAGCCTCAAGATCCGCCTTGCACGTGCAGGTGCTAAGAAGCGTCCCTACTACCACATCGTTGTTGCTGACAGCCGCAGCCCGCGCGATGGCCGTTTCATCGAGAAGGTTGGTTCCTACAACCCGATGCTGCCGGCCGACCATGCCGACCGTATCCGTCTCGTTGACGAGCGCATCAAGCACTGGCTGTCCAACGGCGCCCTCGCCACGGACCGTGTTGCCCGTTTCCTCGGCAACGCTGGCCTGGCTCCGAAGCCGACCTACAACGAGCAGCCGAAGAAGTCCGCTCCAAAGGCGAAGGCTCAGGAGCGCGCCAAGGCCGCTGCTGCCGCAGCTGCCGCAGCCTGATTGAGCTGCTTTTCAGGAAGCCCGAGACGTGCCCCGCTTCAACCCTGACAGTGATGTCCTGATTGCTACCGTCGGTCGCCCGCACGGTGTTCGCGGTCTTGTGCATCTTCATGCTGCCACCGACGATCCGGCTTCGGTCGAAGATCTGGGTACGCTGCATGACGAGCAGGGTAGGGCATGGACGGCACGCTGGATTTCAGCTGGCGTGGCGGCGCTTACGGATGCCGATGGTCAGGACCTTCCTGACCGTACGGCTGCCGAGCGGCTGGTCAACGTCAAGCTGTATGTCCCGCGTGCGCTCCTGCCCGAGACCGGAGATGACGAGTTCTATCATGCTGACCTGATCGGCATGACGGCGGTCTCCGAAGACGGAGATGTCCTGGGAACGGTTTCGGTCGTTCACGATTACGGCGCAGGCGTCAGCCTGGAAGTGGATCGTGGTCTGATCGTGCCGTTCACGCTGGCCTGCGTTCCCCGTGTGGACCTTGCGAAACGGGAAGTGGTTCTTGTTCCGCCCGTTGAAGTCGAGGTCGAGGGGGATCTGGCTGGCGAGGTCCAGGTGCGGGCATGAGCTGGCGCGCGGACATTCTGACCCTTTTCCCGGACATGTTCCCGGGGCCGCTGGGATTTTCCCTCGCGGGCCGGGCGCTGGAACGGGGGATCTGGTCCTGTGAGGCGCATGACCTGCGCCAGCACGGGTTGGGACGTCACCGGGCCGTGGATGACACGCCGTTCGGTGGCGGAGCCGGCATGGTGATGCGGGCAGACGTTCTGGATACGGCCCTCTCGGCGCTTCCGGCGCTGGATGGCCGTCCGGTCGTCTATCCGACGCCACGGGGACGGCGCATGTCGCATGAAGATGCGGAGCGCCTGTCGTCCGGTCCGGGAGTCGTCGTTCTCTGCGGCCGCTTCGAAGGGGTGGACGAACGCGTTCTGGAAAAGCACGATATCGAGCAGCTCTGCATGGGCGATGTCGTGCTGTCGGGTGGGGAAATTCCCGCCCTGACGCTTCTGGATGCGTGTGTTCGTCTTCTTCCTGGCGTCATGGGATCGGACGTCAGCGGTCAGGACGAAAGCTTCGCCGACGGGCTTCTTGAATATCCACAGTACACCAAGCCGGCAGTGTGGGACGGGCGGGACGTGCCCGACATTCTTCTCTCCGGCAACCATGGTGCCATCGCCCGCTGGCGCCATGAACAGTCAATCGCCGTCACGAAGGCGCGCCGCCCGGACCTCTGGGATGCGTATCTGGCACGACAGCAGGTCCATTGAAGTTTTGTTTTCAGGAGTTTGGTCATGAACATTATCCAGCAGTATGAGGCGCGCGAGATCGAGCGTCTTTCCGGCGTCCGCGCTGTTCCCGAGTTCATTGCAGGTGACACGGTCCGCGTTGGCGTCCGCGTTGTCGAAGGCACGCGTGAGCGTGTGCAGAGCTTCGAAGGCGTTGTCATCGCCCGTTCTAACAAGGGTCTGAACAGCAACTTCACGGTTCGCAAGATCTCCAACGGTGAAGGCGTGGAGCGCGTGTTCCCGCTGTACGCACCGTCGATCGCCAGCATCGAAGTCGTGCGTCGCGGTAAGGTCCGTCGCGCGAAGCTGTATTACCTGCGTGGCCGTTCGGGCAAGTCCGCCCGTATCGCAGAGCGTCCGCGCGATCTGCCGAAGGCTGACAGCAAGGCCGCTTCCTAAACCGTCCGGAGTAGAGACAGGATGCCCGTTACCAATTCGCCCAGAACCCTTTTTGACAAGATCTGGGACGATCATGTCGTCGAACGTCTCGAGGACGGGACGTGCATCCTCTACATCGACCGGCACCTCGTCCACGAGGTGACAAGTCCGCAGGCTTTCGAAGGCCTGCGGATGTCCGGGCGCCGCGTGCGTCGTCCGGATGCCACGGTGGCCGTGGCGGACCACAATGTCCCCACGTCCGACCGTTCCAAGCCGATCGAGGAGCCGCAGAGCCGCCTCCAGATCGAAACGCTTGAGAAGAATGTCGCCGAATTCGGCGTCCCCTATTTCCCGCTGCGCTCCGCCTCTCAGGGCATCGTGCATGTTGTCGGGCCGGAGCAGGGCATTTCCCTGCCAGGCATGACGATCGTCTGCGGCGACAGCCACACCTCCACGCATGGCGCGCTCGGCTCGCTGGCGTTTGGCATTGGTACGTCCGAAGTCGAACACGTGCTGGCGACCCAGACGATCCTGCAGAAGCCGGCGAAGAACATGCGCGTCTCCGTCGAGGGGAAGGTCGGTCCCGGCGTGACGGCGAAAGACATCATGCTGGCGATCATCGGCCGGATCGGTACCGCTGGCGGCACCGGTCATGTCATTGAATTTGCAGGATCTGCGATCCGTGATCTGGACATGGCCGGCCGTATGACGCTGTGCAACATGTCCATCGAAGCTGGTGCGCGTGCCGGTCTGGTCGCGCCGGACGAAACGACCTTCGCCTATGTGAAGGGCCGTCCGTTTGCACCGAAGGGCGAAGCCTTCGAGCAGGCTTGCGACTACTGGCGCAGCCTTGCCTCTGACGATGGCGCCTATTTCGATACGGAAGTCACGCTCGCCGCTGAAGAGATCATCCCGTCCGTGACGTGGGGTACCAGCCCGCAGGACGTGCTGCCGATCGATGGTTCGGTGCCGTCTCCGTCTGATGAGCCCGATCCGGCCCGTGCAGCCCAGATCCAGCGTGCCCTGGATTATATGGGTCTTGAAGCCGGGCAGAAGATCGCCGGGACGCCGGTGGATGTCGTGTTCATCGGTTCCTGCACGAACAGCCGACTGGAAGACCTGCGCGCTGCTGCGGACGTGGTTCGCGGACATCATGTCGCGGAAGGTGTTCGCGCCATGATCGTGCCGGGCTCCGGTCTGGTGAAGCACGCGGCTGAAGCTGAAGGACTGGACAAAATCTTTCTGGATGCCGGGTTCGAATGGCGTGAGGCGGGATGCTCGATGTGTCTGGGAATGAACCCGGACCGTCTGACGCCGGGCCAGCGCTGCGCCTCGACTTCCAACCGTAATTTTGAAGGACGTCAGGGCCCGGATGGCCGGACACATCTGTGTTCGCCCGCCATGGCTGCCGCGGCCGCTGTCACGGGGCGTCTGTGCGATGTGCGTGAACTGGTGAAGGAGACCGTCTGATGGACAAGTTCACGGAACTGACCGCCATTGCGGCGCCGATGCCGACCGAGAACATCGACACCGACCAGATCATTCCGGCGCGCTTTCTCAAGACCATCCAGCGGACAGGTCTGGGCAAGAACGCTTTCGCGGCCCAGCGCTATGACGCGGACGGCAATGAAAAGCCGGATTTCGTGCTCAATCAGGAGCCTTACCGGCACGCTGAAATCCTGATCACGTATGATAATCTGGGATGCGGCTCCTCGCGTGAGCATGCGCCCTGGGCGCTGCTGGATTTTGGAATCCGCTGCGTTATTGCGCCCAGCTTTGCCGATATCTTTTTCAATAACTGCTTCAAGAACGGCATTCTCCCGATCCGGCTGCCGCGCGAGATCTGTGACGAACTGATGGATGATGCCCGTCAGGGGGCGAATTCGCGCCTGACGGTGGATCTGGAGCGTCAGGTGATCGTACGCCCGAACGGGGAGAGCATTCCGTTCGATGTCGATCCTTTCCGCCGTCACATGCTCCTCGAAGGTCTGGACGATATCGGGCAGACCATGGCGCATGATGCCGAGATCACCAGTTTCGAGCATCGTCCGAGCCGTGCCTGGGTACCGTCAATTACCATAGGGACTGTGAAATGAGCGACGCATACAAGCTTCTGGTTCTGGCCGGAGACGGGATCGGTCCGGAAGTCATGCGCGAAGTCGCGCGGATCGTGCACTGGATGAGCGCACATTGCGGCCTGAAACTGGACATCACGGAAGAACTCGTCGGCGCCGCATCCCTTGCCGTACATGGTGTGCCGATCCGTGATGAGGTCATTGAACTGGCCCGTCAGTCTGACGCGGTGCTGTTCGGTTCGGTGGGCGATCCGGCCTGGAGCCATGTAGGCTTCGACAAGCGCCCCGAAGTGGCGATCCTCAAGCTCCGCAAGGAACTTGAACTGTTCGCCAATCTGCGTCCCGCCAAGCTGTTCGACGCCCTGATCGATGCGTCTGCGCTGAAGCCGGAAGTGGTGCGTGGACTGGATCTGATGATCGTCCGTGAGACGGTTGGTGGCATCTATTTCGGTGAGCCGCGTGGGATCGAGACGCTGCCCGATGGTTCGCGTCGTGGCATCAACACGGAAGTCTACACGACATCCGAAATCGAGCGCGTGGCACGCGTTGCTTTCGATCTTGCCCGCAAGCGCGACAACCGCGTGTGTTCGGTCGAGAAGTGCAACGTCATGGAAAGCGGCCTGCTATGGAAGGAAGTCGTGACCGACGTCCACAAGCGTGAATATCCGGATGTCCAGCTGTCCCACATGCTGGCTGATAACTGCGCGATGCAGCTGGTCCGCGACCCGAACCAGTTCGATGTTATCGTCACGGGCAACCTGTTCGGCGACATCCTGTCCGATCTGGCCTCCATGCTGACGGGCTCGCTCGGTATGCTGCCGTCGGCCACGCTTGGCCCGGTTCGCGCGGATGGCAAGCGCAATGCCCTGTACGAACCGATCCATGGCAGCGCACCGGACATTGCGGGCAAGGGGATCGCCAATCCGCTGGCCCAGATCCTTTCGTTCGCCATGCTGCTGCGTTACTCGCTCAATCGTGCTGAGGATGCCGACCTGATCGAGACGGCGGTTTCCAATGTTCTGGCTTCGGGTCTGCGTACCGGTGACATCATGTCACCGGGAATGGCTCGAGTCGGCACCGAAATGATGGGGCAGGCGGTGCTTCGCGAGATGGAAAAGCTGGCCTGAGTTTTCCACGACTGGCTTTCCGGTGCTCTCGGCATCAAGGCGTCTTCCTCGGGGAAGGCGCCTTTTTTATTGATTGGAGCCGGGGCGGCTGTGGTCAAAACTGCCCGAACATGTCTAGGATCGCGCCATCGAAATGATCCGGAAACCTGTCATGTCCTTTATTGCCGACCGTCTGAACCGTATCCTTCCCAGCCAGACGATTGCCGTGACCCAGAAAGCGCGCGCCCTGAAGGCAGAAGGCCGTGACATTATCAGCCTTTCCGCGGGCGAGCCGGATTTCGATACGCCTGATTTCATCAAGCGGGCAGCGATCCGGGCCATTGAGGCCGGCAAGACCAAATATACGGACGTTGCAGGCACACTCGAACTGCGCAAGGCCGTGGCGGCGCGTCTGAACGCTGATTTCGATCTTGATTACAAAGCCGAGGAAATCTGCGTCTCTACGGGTGGCAAGCAGGTCATTTACAATGTCATGGTTTCGACCCTGAATGCAGGGGATGAGGTCATCATTCCGGCCCCTGCCTGGGTTTCCTATCCCGACATCGTGACGCTGGCCGATGGCACGCCCGTCATTGTCCAGACCGACCCGGAAAACGGTTTCCGTCTGACGGCCGAGCAGCTTCGCGCCGCGATTACGCCCCGGACAAAGTGGGTCTGTCTCAATTCGCCCTGCAATCCAACAGGCGCGGCTTACGATACCGAGGCTCTCAAGGCGCTGACGGATGTGCTGCTGGACTATCCGGATATCTGGATCCTCACAGACGATATGTACGCCAAGCTCCTGTATGACGGGGCTGTTGCCAAGACCGTGGTTCAGGTCGAGCCGCGCCTGCGTTCGCGTACCGTGACGATGAACGGTGTGTCCAAGGCTTACGCCATGACGGGCTGGCGGATCGGTTTTGCTGCCGCTCCGGTGGATTTCACACGACAGCTCATCAAGCTCCAGGGACAGAGCACGAGCAATCCGTGCTCCATTGCCCAGGCTGCCGCACAGGAAGCTGTTTCCGGACCGCAGGACTTCATTTCCGAAATGGTCGCGGTGTGTCAGGAGCGGCGCAATCTTGTGATCGGGATGCTGAATGAGGCGCCGGGCCTGTCCTGCGCTCTTCCTGAAGGCGCTTTCTATGCGTTTCCGTCCATCGCCGGCACACTGGGCAAGACGAGCAAAGGTGGCCGTCTCATCGATGGTGACGAAGCCTTCGTGACGGCCCTGCTAGAGGAAACCGGTGTTGCGGCCGTGCATGGCACGGCGTTTCTGACGCCCGGCTATTTCCGGATCTCTTATGCGACCAGCACGGAGCTTCTGAAGGAAGCCTGCACCCGGATCCAGAATTTCTGCCGAGGGCTTTCATGAGTTTCACCATCGCATCCCGTCTGGCTGATCTTCCTCGTCCGGCCACCATCGCAATGGCAGCGCGCGCGCGTGAACTGAAGGCGCAGGGAGCGGATGTCATTTCGCTCGCACTCGGGCAGCCGGATTTTCCGTCGCCGCCCGAAGCGATCGAAGCCGCTTATGCCGCAGCGAAGGCGGGGGATACAGGTTATCCGCCGATCCCGGGCCAGAAGCCGCTGATTGACGCCATTATCCGGAAGTTCCGTCGTGACAACGCTCTGGACGTCACGTCTGACCGGATCATGGTTGCGAATGGGGGCAAGCAGGTCATTTTCAACGCGCTGATGGCATCGCTGGAAGTCGGGGACGAGGTCATTGTGCCGGCGCCGTACTGGGTCAGCTATCCGCTGATCACCCGGATGCTGGGCGGAGTTCCAGTCGAGATCCGCTGTCGGGAAGAAAACGGCTTCCGTCCTGACCCTGAAGCGATCCGTGAGGCCATTACGCCGCGGACGAAATGGCTGGTCCTGAATTTCCCGAACAATCCAACGGGTGCGATCCTTGAGCGTCAGGATCTGGAAGCCATCGCGGATGTGCTGCGTGAAGCGCCGCATGTTCTCGTGATGAGCGACGAGATCTATGAGCATCTGACGTTCGACGGGAAGAAGCATCTGTCGCTGCTGAGTGTCGCACCGGATCTGGCAGATCGTATCCTGATTGTGAATGGCATGGCCAAGGCCTATGCCATGACGGGCTGGCGCGTCGGGTTCGCCTGTGGTCCGGTCCCGCTGATTCAGGCCATGGTCGCGGTGCAGGGCAATTCCACGTCCGGCGTGTGCACGCTCGCACAGGCCGGATCAGTCGCAGCACTGGATGGAGATGCTGACGGGATCGCCCGGATGCTGGAAACCTATGAGCGCCGACGCGGTCTGGTCGTGGGGGCCTTGCAGCAGGTGCCCGGCCTGACCTGCGTGATGCCGGATGGTGCGTTCTATGCTTATCCGGGGATTGCGGCCCTGATTGGCGGTACATCGGGGCAGGGACGGTTGCTCGATACGGATGTGGCTTTTGCGGAGGCGCTTCTGGACGAGGCGCATGTCGCGACCGTGCCGGGCTCGGCGTTCGGATACAGCCCCTATCTGCGCCTCTCCTTTGCCGCTTCGGATGAGCAGCTGGTTGAAGCCTGCCGTCGTATCACGCAGTTTGTGGGCGATATCCGGACCGTCTGACAGGCATGGACGCGGGGGTCGGGGAATGGCAGAATTATGCCATGACGAAGACAATCCCTCCCTTTTCCGAACTGTCTTTCCCCCGGCCTGACGAACAGTCTCTGAAGGCCCGTTATGATGCCATCGCGTCCCTGCTTGATGCCGGCGACCGTGTGGAAGCCCTGCACGCGTTTGATGCTGTGCGGCGCGAGTATGAGTCGTGGGCGTCGCATGTCCATCTGCAGTTTTCGCGCAATACTCAGGATGAAGCTGCGAAGGCTGATCGTGACTATGCCGACCGACTGTCCCCGGTCGCGACCGATCATGAGGTGACGGTCAAGAAACGCCTCCTGGCCGATCCTGACCGCGAGGGGCTTGAAGCCATCGTGACGCCGCATGTGGTGCGGCTCTGGGAATCTGACACGACGACCTTCGATCCGCGCATCAGCACGGATCTTGAGGAAGAGGCACGGCTTGCGGGGGAATATACGGCCCTTCTGGCAGCCGCGAAAATCCCTTTCGACGGCAAGACGCTCAACCTGTCGGGACTGGTGCCGTATCTTCAGGGCATGGACCGGGATGTCCGTCATGCTGCCGAGGCGGCGCGCTGGGCCTTCTTTGAGGAAAACGGGGCCGAACTCGATGCCCTTTACGGCAAGCTCGTCGCCCTGCGGGACCGGATGGCAAAGACGCTCGGTTTCGAGAACTATATCGAACTGGGATATCGCCGGATGCGGCGGACGGATTATGGGCCCGAGCAGGTCGCGGCGTTCCGTGAGAAAGTCCTGGCCTATGTCACGCCGCTGATCAGTTCGCTGATCGAACGCCGGCGCCTGAAAATGGGCTGGGACAAGGTGATGGCGTGGGATGAGGCGCTCATCGACCTTCAGGGGAATCCCGGACCGGCGGGTGATCATGATCTTCTGGTCGCGCGTGCGGAAGGCATGTTCCGCGATCTCGATCCGTCAGGCGAGATGGCCGATTTCTACGCCCAGATGCGGGATCTGGGCTATCTTGATCTGAAGAACCGTGAGGGCAAGGCCGGGGGCGGGTTCTGCACCTCTTTTCCGACAGTTGGAACGCCTTACATCTTCGCTAATTTCAACGGCACCCATAACGATATCGGCGTTTTCACGCATGAAATGGGTCACGCCTTCCAGAACTGGAAAAGCCGTGACCTGCCGTGGATCGATCAGCTCTGGCCGACCATGGAAGCGGCTGAAATCCATTCCATGGGACTGGAGTTCCTGACCTGGCCGCAGATTGGCGCTCTGGTCGAAGATGGCGCGGCGGACCGGTATCGCCGGATGCATCTGATCGACGCGCTGTCGTTCTTCCCGTACGGCGTCTGCGTGGATCATTTCCAGCATGAAGTTTACGCCCGTCCGGAGATGACACCGGAAGAGCGTCATCAGACCTGGCAACGGCTTGAAAAGCTTTACATGCCGTGGCGGGACTGGGGCGATCTGGCCTATCCGGCGAAGGGCGGACGCTGGCAGGCGCAGCTCCATATCTACCGGCTGCCGTTTTATTACATCGACTACGCGCTGGCCCAGTGCTGCGCATTGCAGCTCTGGCTGGGTTCGCGTCTGGACCGTGAAGGGACGCTCGAAACCTATCGCAGACTTTGCGCTGAAGGAGGCTCAAAGCCCTTCGCGCAGCTTGTGTCCGAGGCCGGGCTGACCTCTCCGTTCGAGGCGGATGTCCTGGCAGAAGTCGTGCATGAGGCCGAGCAGGTGCTTGCTCTCTGAGTATGGACTGAGGCTCCGGAAAAAGCCGGAGCCTCAGGGACTTAGCCGCGTTTGTTCCAGCTGGAAATGAGGTCCAGGACAGCCTGTGGCGACATGCTGCGGGCATTGCCCAGAGCCGTGGACCCGTCGCCGTTCAGGGCATGGCCGTCCGGTGTCACGATGATGACGGTCGGGACAGCCTTGATGGTCACGCCATAGCGCGCGGCCAGATCAAGATTGGTATTGATGCGCCCTACATTGACCGGGACGACGACGAACTGGCTGTCCAGCCAGCGTGCCGCGTCGGGCAGGGCAAAAATGCCGCTGAGCATCTTGCAGTCCGGGCACCAGTTGCCCCCGAAGTCCAGCAGAACCTTGCGATGGGTCTTCTGCGCCAGGGCAAAGGCCTGGGTCACCTGATCGTGGGCTACGGTCGTATCCGGATATGGCGTGGCGACGGGTGGCGCCGACGTTTCAGTCAGTTGCGGGGCAGGTGTCGGGGTCACTTCCGTGGACGCGGCATGAGCGGGAAGGGTTGCGGTAAGCGCCAGACCGAGGCCGGCAGCGGCAAGAAGGGAACGGCGCATGAAAAAGGCTTTCATTGATGTTGTCCTCTGCATGCCATAACGCAGAACGACAGGAACAGATGATTAAAGCCCAGTTTTGACGAAAGGTCATGCGTTTGAAAAAAACACCATCACGCCCGGACGTGACGTCTCCGCGCGAGATCAGCGTTGCGGAAACCCTGATCCGGACCGTAATTCTCGTGGGTTTGACGCTCGCATTCGCATCGGTGTTCCGCTTCTGGCAGCCGGCGATCAAGTTTGCGCAGCATGTGGCGGGAACATCCGCCTGGCAGGAGCTCTACAGCCTGTTTCATATTGAATCCGGTCTTGGGCGCGAACAGCTGATCCTGACGGGGATCATGATTGCTTGCTTCCTTCTGGCGCTTGGCGTGCAGGCAATCGGTCTGCTGATTTTTCAGCGAATCAGAAAAAGCCGCGTCTAACGGAGCTCAATTTCGGAACGGACGCCGCAGGGCAGATGCCGCGGCCAGGCACCAGGCAATCATGAGCATCGTCCCGCCATAAGGGGCAATCCGTCCGACTGACATAGGCCCCAGTCTGAGATTGAACAGGGCGAGCAGTGTGACCGGCATGCAGAACAGCACCATGCCCACCGCCATGCACAGACAGGACAGGCGGATCAGTTTCGGCGAGAGACGGGATGCGTTCAGGGACAGCACGCAGAGTCCCAGTGCATGCCACATCTGGATCTCGATTGCGGAATGCAGCATGGCCCGTCCCCCCGGCATGGCAAAAAGCCGGTCCGGAAGATGGGCGGACAAGGCGCCGAGCATGACGCCGGAAGCCGCCGAAAGGGCGGCGAAAATGAAACTTCCCCGGATCAGATCTGGCATGTCGGTGCGGACAGGATTTGCGGACATGCCGTGAATGTATCATGTGTTGTCTGAACAGCGAATGAGAGACTGTCATGAGTGGAGTGTCAGTCTGTCGCGGCCTGTCCTTTTGAGGTCAGGTGCGTTTGAAAAAGGAAGCTTCGATGACTGTTTCGTATCTCCGTCTGTGCCTGTCCGCCGGCCTTCTTGCCGGTCTGGCCGCCTGTAATGCTCCTGATGCGCCGCCGGCTCCCGCTCTTCCGAGCGTGGCATCCACATATAAGCTGACCACGGCGGACGCGGCCTTCATCCAGCAGATCGACGAGATGGACCAGACGCAGATCGCTATTGCGACACTTGCGGCTACGCACAGCAACAGCGACGTGATCAAGGCATTCGCGTCGACCGTTCAGGCGGATCACACGACCAATCAGAAGGCCGTCGCCAAGATCGCTTCGGATGGCAACCTGACCGTAGCCGCCAAGATCGATGCCGCCGATCAGGAGCACGTCGATTCGTTCTCGCATCTCTATGGGGCGGCATTTGATCGCATGTTCCTGCGTGATGTCGTGAGCACCCGCACGGCGGACCTGGGCAAGGCAATTACGACTGCCAAGGCTTCGGGTGGTACGCCCGATGTGAAAACCCTCGCGTCAGACACGGACAAGCTGCTGACGGATCACACATCCCGTGCGCATGACCTGATGGGTGATCGCACGATCAGCCATCACGCGAAGCACAAAAGAAGCCACTAAGCAGCAGGATCAGGGCATGAGCATCCGCATCGACAGGATCGTGACCCGTGGTGGCGACGGGGGACAGACGTCACTTGGCGACGGAACACGCGTTTCCAAGTCGTCTGACCGTATCGAAGCGATGGGGACTGTTGATGAACTCAATGCCCAGCTGGGTGTCCTGTGCTGTTACATGGCACAGGACACCCGGACTGCCGCTCTTGAAGACGAGGTCCGGCAGATCCAGTCCTGCCTGTTTGATCTCGGTGCGGATCTCTGTCTGCCCGACCCGGACCGCACTCCCAGCCTGACTGCGGAAGCCAGTCTCTGGCTTGAAGTCCGGCTGGAGGAGATGCGCAAATCCCAGCAGGATCTCAGAAGTTTTGTCCTGCCCGGCGGAACCCTTGTCGCGGCGCACGCGCATCTGGCAAGGACCATTGCGCGGCGGGCCGAGCGGCGGGTGGCTTTGCTGGAACAGGCACCTGCGGAAACACTTCGTTTCCTGAACAGACTGTCCGATTACTTCTTTGTGCTTGCCCGTCATGCCAATAATCATGGTGAAACGGATATTCTCTGGTCTCCGGGACGCTGGCACCAGAAGAAAATATAAGCCATCGCTTATTGTTCTGATGACAGAATGCCGGTGAAGTGCTAGGACACTTGCGTCAGAACGCTGGAGTTTCTCCAGACGAGTCGACTTTTCATATCCTTGTCAGGGCGTGTCGTTGCTGGGTGGGCCAAGGTCCGGTCAGCTTTTCTGTCTTTCGGCAGGCCTGTCCGGCAGGGACGAAATCTACAAATATCATATTGGTTGAAGAATACAGAATGCAGGACGAGCATCAGGTTAACGAAGAAGACAAGCTGCGACAGGCTCTGGCCCGTCTGGGGGCAGGAGCCTCCTCCCGTTCTTCCAAGCCCCGCCCTCTCACACCCACTCCTGAACGTCGCCGGCGTTTCGTCCGTGATGGACAGGTTGTGGTCGAACATCAGGGGAGCCGCGGAATTGCCACGCGCAATCCCAGTCAGGAAGATCAGGAAGAAATCGAGCGTCTGCGCCAGTCGGTCAAGCGCGAGCAGCGCCGCTGGGAAGAAGCTGAGCGGAGCCTGATTGATATCCGCGCCCAGCTCAAGGCATTCGAAACGCGCGAAGCCCATGCGAAGATCCAGATCACCGAACTGAACCGCGAACTGCGTGAAAACCAGGATGCGATCCAGACGCTGAAGGCATCCCTGCATCAGGCCCGTGAGCAGGCTGCCGAGGCGGCACGTCGTGCGCCCCGTCCTGTCGGTCGCCCCCGTAAGGAAGCCACTCCGGCAGCCGTGGAAATGGCAGAGACGGAAGTGGCCGAGCAGGAGCCGGTGCAGTGGTGGGTGAAGGCCTGATCCCGGGTTTGACCCTCCTGAACTCAGTCTGACTGTCTGACCTGCCGTCCGAACCAGAGCAGGACGCCACAGAAGACTGCCCAGCCCAGCCCTGCATTCAGCAGGGTTGGGACGGGAAGCGCCAGTGTATCGGCGCTTCCCGTTGCTCCCGCCATGGCGGCGAGCGCCACGCCGATCAGGCTCTCTCCAACAATGAAGCCTGACGCGATCATCGTTCCCTGTTCCTTGGGAAAGCGACGCAGCAGCCATCCCAGCCCCGCACCAATGCCAATCGTGACCGAGACATCTGCCGGAAGATAGATGCCCATCCCGACCGCCAGCGGCGGAAGTGCCAGATTGCGGCGGTGCAGCACGACATCCAGGATGACCAGAAGCACGCCGAGAGCCGCTCCGATTTCCAGCATGAGCCAGTCGAGCTGGTGGGTCAGGATCCCGGTGGCGATGGCGGCCATCAGCGCAGGCTGTGGCGCGGCAAGTGCACGTGACGGGTCCATGCCCTCACGTGGCATTGCTCCGGCAAAGCCGTAGGCCTGATACAGGACCTGAAGCACCCAGGGGATAACGATCGCACCAACCACGCAGCCGATCAGCAGGGCAACTTCCTGCCTCCAGGGGGCTGCTCCGACGAGCTGGCCGGTCTTGAGGTCCTGCAGGTTGTCATTGGAAACAGCTGCCGAGGCCGTGATGGCGGAGAGCACGAAAAGTCCGAAGGCAATCGCTATGGGGCGCTGTTCGACGCTGAGCAGTCCAGTGCTTTCCAGCCCCCACAGGGCGACCGAAATGGCAATGATGGCAATGATCCCCACGCCGGAAATTGGCGAGGACGAAGATCCGATGATCCCGGCCATGTAGCCGCAGGCGCTGGCGACCAGGAAGCCCAGCCCAAAGCAGGCGACCAGGCCCAGCAGAATCAGGGTGGCCAGTGCACCGCCATGCGGCATGACGGGCCACAGGAAATAGGCGAACAGTCCTGCCAGCAGCATCGCGAGGCCTGTACACAGGGCAATCAGCGTCCGGGGCGTCAGATCGCGGTCGCTGTCATCTCCCGTTGCCAGATGAGTGATGGAGAGTGCTTCCTTCAGCCCCTGGGCCACGGGGCGCGCGAGTGCCAGCAGGGTCCAGACCGCGGCAACCGCAATGGTGCCAGCGCCGATGAAGCGCACTTTGTGCAGCCAGAGCCCCGTTGCGTCTGCCAGGGGTGTGGCTGAAGGGGTGAGATGGCCCAGAACCGGCACCATGATGCCCCATGCCAGAAAGACACCGAGCAGCATGGCAATCCCGCCACCAATCCCGACCAGATAGCCCGTTCCCAGCAGGGCCAGCGAAAAGCTGCCATTCAGCCGGAAAGCGGACGATCCCACGACGGTTGCGGCGGAAAACCCATCTGACAGAAGACGCAGCCCCGAGGTTGCGAAGGCAACGGCACCTGAAACGATGGTGCCGAGGGTGAGGGATCTCAGGCTCCGGGCATCACCTTCGGGGGAGGAGGCGCGCAGGATTTCCGCGCAGGCTGTGCCTTCGGGGTAGGGCAGATCGGAGTTGCTTACGAGCGCGCGTCGCAGTGGAATGGTGAAGACGACGCCCGTCATGCCCCCCGCCATCGTCAGCAGAATCGTGATGACATAGGGAAATTCATGCCAGTATCCGACCATGATGAGGGCCGGGAGTGCTGCGAACACACAGGACAGGGTTCCGGCCGCGGAAGCCTGGGTCTGGACCATGTTGTTTTCCAGCATGGTCCCGCCGCCCATAAGGCGCAGGACAGCCATCGAGATGATCGTGGCGGGAATGGACGAGCCGAAAGTCAGGCCGATCTTGAGGCCCAGATAGACGTTCGCTGCCGTAAAGACGACCGTGATGAGGGCTCCGAGAATAATCCCGCGGAGGGTCAGTTCGCGATTGTCCATGTGTTTCTGTTCCGAAATGATAGCCGGCACGGAACATTCCGCCGTGTCCGTATGCCGGGCCATTCGCGACAGTCCGTTATCATGAAATAACGGGCTGCCGCCTGTGTCTGAAGGGCTGACCCGGCGCTCTGGTTACTGTGTGTGGCTGTGGAAGGACACCGGTGCGAGATGCTCGCGGTTATACCCGAGTTCGCCATGCGTCAGCTGGTAGCCGATTTCAAGCGTGTAAGGATTTTCCTGCGTCATGTTGTCCGTGGCAGGAAGATCGATCAGGCGCAGGTTCGTCCGGACGGACTGCGTGCTGACATTGGCCGGGAAGCGGAAGCTGTCGGTGAAGACCTTCTTGTCCACGATCTTGCCGTCACGCATGATGACGATGAAATACGGCACGTCGATCGTGCTGCTGGTCGCAGCCGGACCACGGGTCAGGTTCATCGCAAGGCTCAGGCGTGTACGAACCGTCTGGTGGCCATGCGGACCATCCGGACCACGTTCGCAGTCCCCGGAGAGGGAGGCGATCTGGGCATGGCTGACGAGACTGCCGATATCCGCGCTCTTGCCGTCATAGACGAACTGGTCCGCTGCCGAACCCGGGATATCGAGCGCCGGGCAGGCAGGGGCGAAGAAACTCGGGTTGGATTCGTCGCAGCCGGCCAGACTCGAAAGCGCCACAAGGGCAAAAGCCGGAGCAAACAGAGGCGAGGCGAGGCGCCGGATGGCTGGCATCAGCTGAAGAAACTCCCAACAAAGCGGCCCGGACGTTGCGACGAGAGGCAATCCGGTCGATACTGGTCCTACATATCGAACTCCGCCCGCTTGGGGAACACCATGTCAGAACAGACGACTTTCGCTCCTTCCCGCACCGACGGTGTGGAAGCCCATAAAACCCTTCGCGTCCTGCTCGCCGGTCCGCGTGGATTCTGTGCCGGTGTGGACCGCGCCATCCGTGTCGTGGAAGAAGCCCTGCGCCGTTACGGTGCTCCGGTCTATGTCCGCCACGAGATCGTCCATAACCGGACCGTCGTTGAAGGACTGGAAGCCAAGGGCGCCATTTTCGTCGAGGAACTGGATGAAGTGCCGGAAGACGGACATGTCGTTTTCTCGGCCCACGGCGTTCCCAAGGCCGTGCCGGCAGAAGCACAGCGCCGCAACCTGCTATATCTGGATGCGACCTGCCCACTGGTGTCGAAGGTTCATCGTGAGGCCGAACGTCACTTCGCGGGCGGTGGCCCGGACCAGCTTCATATCCTCATGATCGGCCATGCGGGCCATCCAGAAGTCGTAGGCACGATGGGCCAGCTTCCGCCGGGCGCCGTCACGCTCATCAACGATGCGGAAGAAGCCCGCACGATCCAGCCGGAAGATCCAGCCAAGCTGGCCTTCATCACGCAGACGACGCTTTCGGTCGATGACACGGCCGAGATCGTGGACATCTTGCGCTCGCGCTTCCCGCTGATCGAAGGGCCCAAGCGCGAGGATATCTGCTACGCCACGACCAATCGTCAGGAAGCCGTGAAGGCCATCGCGCCCGAGAGCGATCTTGTGATCGTGATCGGCTCACCGAACTCGTCCAACTCGCAGCGCCTGCGGGAAGTGGCCGAGCGATCCGGTGCACGCCGTGCGCTGCTGGTGCCGAAGCTCGAAAATCTGGACTGGAGCGTCCTCGAAGGCGTGGAAACGCTTGGCATCAGTGCCGGCGCGTCTGCTCCCGAAAGCCTCGTGCAGGAAATGGTGACGGCGCTCGCCGAGAAATACACGCTCAAGATCGAAGAGCGGATCGTCAAGGAAGAGAACATCAACTTCCGCCTGCCTGGCCCCCTGGCTGGCGAGGACGACTGATCTCTCATGGCCGTCTATACGGAACTGGCGGCCGAGACGCTCGAGGCGTTTCTTGGCACTTACGATATCGGGACGCTGGTCTCGTTTCATGGCATCGCCGAGGGTGTCGAAAACAGCAACTTCCTCCTTCGCACGACGGAGGGGGATTTCATTCTCACGCTGTTCGAGCGGCGTGTGAATGCCGCTGAACTTCCGTGGTTTCTGGGGCTCATGCAGCATCTGGCGGGCAGGGGGCTGAACTGCCCGCTTCCCGTATCAGACCGGAGCGGGACTGCCCTGCGCAGCCTCGCAGACCGCCCCGCCGCCATCACGACATTTCTTCCCGGCGTTTCTGCAACGCAGCTTGACGCGAAGCTGTGTCTCGAACTGGGCAAGGTGCTGGCCCGGCTGCACATTGCTGGCGAAGGGTATGATGCCGTCCGACCCAATGCCCTGTCTCCGGCGGCATGGGGGCCACTGCTCGAAAGCTGTGGCGAAAGCGGAGACGCTCTTTCACCCGGTCTGACGGCTGAAGTTCGGAAGGCGCTTCAGAACGTCGAGGCCGCGTGGCCTGTACCGGACGCTCTCCCGCGCGGGCAGATTCATGCGGACCTGTTTCCAGATAATGTCTTTTTCCAGAACGGGCAGGTCTCGGGGCTGATCGACTTCTATTTCGCCTGCACGGATTTTCTGGCCTACGATCTGGCGATCTGCCTGAATGCCTGGTGCTTCCGGGACGAAAAGACGTTCGAGCCGTCTTTTGCCGCCGCTATCATCCAGGGGTACGAGAGCATTCGCCCTCTGAATGACACAGAAAAAGCCGCGCTTCCGACATTGTGTCAGGGCGCTGCGATCCGCTTTCTACTGACGCGGCTTTACGACTGGATCAACACGCCCGCAGATGCCCTGGTCACCCGCAAGGATCCGCTGGCCTATCTGCGGCGCCTGCGTCATTTCCAAAGCGTGTCTCATGTCTGAGGCGCCTGGAGAACGTCCCCGGGTGGAAATCTGGACGGATGGGGGATGCAAACCCAATCCGGGCCCCGGCGGATGGGGCGCGCTTCTGGTCTGCCGCGGTCAGGAAAAAGAACTTCTGGGCGGCGACCCGGAAACCACAAATAACCGCATGGAACTGACAGCAGCAGCCGAGGCGCTGGAAGCTCTCAAACGTCCGTGCATCGTGACGCTGCATACGGACAGCGAATATCTGCGCAACGGCATCACCCGCTGGCATACAGGCTGGGTGCGGCGGAAGTGGCGCAATGCGGCCGGCGATCCCGTCGCCAACATGGATTTGTGGCAGCGGATCCTTGAAGCCGCGAAACCGCATGAGATCGACTGGCTCTGGGTCAAGGGCCATTCAGGCGACGAGAACAACGAACGCGTGGATCAACTCGCGACGCGGGGGCGTGAAGAGCTCTGAAAAATGACGGTTTTTCTCAGGTCTTTGAAGAGAAACGAAAAAATCGACAAAAAAAGTTCATTTAGGGGCTTTACCGACCCCGACCATTTGGCTACATACCACCTCGCCGGTCCCGAATAGCTCAGTTGGTAGAGCAAGCGACTGTTAATCGCTGGGTCGTAGGTTCGAGTCCTACTTCGGGAGCCAGCCTTTCCTTCGGAAAGCTGCTCCGGCCGCAAACAAAGCTCCCTTTCGGGAGCTTTTTGCATTTCTGGGCTTACTATTCTTCCGGAAAGACGTCTTCCAGACGATCGAGTGCCCACAGGCGCGGGAAGAAGCGGGCCCATGCAGCCGCCACCAGAATTGTCCCAATACCACCGGCGATGACAGCAGCTTCCGGCCCTATCGCGGTTCCGAGCATGCCGCTTTCGAATTCGCCAAGCTGATTGCTGGAGCCAATGAACAGCGTATTCACGGCCGAAACGCGCCCGCGCATCGAATCCGGCGTTGCAAGCTGAATGAGTGAGGAGCGGATCACCACGCTGATGACGTCGGCGGCTCCGAGGACCATCAGGGCCACGATCGAGAGCCAGACCGTGTGGGATGCCCCAAAGACGATCGTCGCAATGCCGAACACAACGACAGCCACAAACATGATGAGGCCAGCGCGTCCCTTAAGGGGATAGCGTGACAGGCCCCAGGACATCAGAAGCGCTCCAACGGCTGGAGCCGCGCGAAGCAGCCCCAGACCGATCGGCCCGACATGCAGGATGCCGTCCGCGTAGACTGGCAGCATGGCTGTCGCGCCCCCCAGCAGCACGGCAAACAGGTCGAGTGTGATGGCTCCCAGAAGGTCCCGGCGGCGATTCAGGAAAGACAGGCCTGCAAAGACCGAAGCGAATGTGATCGGTTCCTTCGCTGGAACGGTGTGGAGCAGTCTGAGCGAGAATGTTCCGGCAAAAGCGACGGTGAACCCGGCCGTGGAGAGCCCGTAGCAGACGACCGGCCCGATGCCGTAGAGCAGGCCGCCCAGACTGGGACCGACAATGGAAGCGGTCATGAACAGCGAAGAGAGCAGGGCCTGTGCACGGGGGAGAAGGGCAGGTGGGGCGATTGCGGGCAGGAAGGCCTGCTGGCACGGCATCTCGAAGCTTCTCAGAACACCGTAAAATGCCGCGAACGTATAGATGGCGCCTGTTGTCAGGATATGGAACGCGGCTGCGAAGGCCAGTGCCGCCGTAGCAAGGATTTCGCAGACCTGACAGATGAGCACGATGCTGCGTCGGTTGAAGCGGTCCGCGACATGACCGGCAACGAAGGTCAGCGGAATCATGGGCAGGAACTGGGCCAGCCCCAGATATCCCAGAGACGCCACGTCATGCGTCAGCGCATAGATCTGCCATCCGATGGCGATCGTCATGGTGGTCGCTGAGAGCTGTGAGAAAATTCTTCCGACAATCAGGGACGGAAGGCCGGGGAGAGAGCGCAGGGCCGGATCGATCATTGCAGCACTTTAGGCATTTCCGTCGCTCAAGTTTATTGCAAAATTACGAGACGGAAGGCAGAGGAAGACCATGACAGCCAATCAGACCCCCCAAACCGTTCATTATGCGACCGTCACCTGGGACCAGCTCCATCGTGACGCGCGTCTTCTGGCCGCAACCCTCATGCAGAAGCATGGTCCTTTCCGTGGAATCGTCGCCATTACCCGTGGTGGCCTGATCCCCGCCGCCATTCTCGGGCGCGAAATGGGCTGCCGCCTGATCGAGAGCGTCTCAGTCATCAGCTATGCCGGCGAGGAAGGCACGCAGCACGAGCCGAAGGTCGTCAAGCCGCCTGTCGCCGCTGGCGATGGTGAAGGCTTCCTGATCGTGGATGATCTTGTGGATTCGGGTGTAACCGCCCGTATAGTCCGTGAACTGCTGCCCAAGGCCGTGTTCGCCTGCCTCTACGCCAAGCCTGAAGGCAAGCCCTTCACCGATCATTACGTGACGGAAGTTGCTCAGGACACCTGGGTCCTGTTCCCGTGGGATACGGCGCCGCTTTTCGTTCCCCCGCTCGTGAGAAGTGAAGGCGAATAAAAAAACCCCCTTGCCTCGGCCGGTCAGACATCCTAGGTTCCGGCCGGTTCGGGGCGTGGCGCAGCCTGGTAGCGCGCTTGTTTTGGGTACAAGAGGCCCCCGGTTCGAGTCCGGGCGCCCCGACCAGTTAATGGCTTCATTGATGCGCCCTTAGCTCAGCTGGATAGAGCAACAGCCTTCTAAGCTGTGGGTCACTGGTTCGAATCCAGTAGGGCGCGCCAGCCATTCCCCAGGCTCAACTGGCGCCTGATTTCCTTTAATTTTAGTCTGATGGATTATTATCCTGATAGGCATTGAGAAGAACCTTCTGCATGGCTGCGTCCGGTGCGCCCAGAAAGTTCTGCCTGAGCGATCTCTCGTCCTTGAGGCTCAGAAGGCCCCAGGCTGCTGAATGATCCTTCGCGAATACGACTTCCAGCTGTTCTGCGGCACAGTCATGGGGGCGGCACATATGGCCCAGAATGTAGGGCTTGCCCTCTAGGCTGAAAGTGCTGACGGGTACGGACGTCGCCTGGGCTGTCGTCACCCATGACGGAAGGGTCAGCATGGTCTGATAGGCCTGCCTGAACCCGTTTTCGCCCGCCAGCTCAGCCGTTGTCGGTGGTGTCGCAGCCGAGACTGTCCGGAGTGCCGCAAGTGCGAGAATGACAGGAAGCAGTCTGGTTATCCGCATTGTTCCGACCTTCAGAAAGTGTTCAGGTTTTTGAGCAGAACACCCTGTTTTTCAAGTTTTTTCAGCGCATCGCCGGGGTCTGGTGCGATACCCCGACAGGCTTCTGGAACCACCTCTGTGCGATAGCCGCAGTGTACGGCATCCAGTGCAGTGGCCATCACGCAGTAATCAAGGGCGAGGCCGCAGATCACGACGTGCTTTATGTCCAGCCCCTTCAATAACCCGTCCAGCCCGGTCGAGGTTGCACGGTCATTATCGAGAAAGCCTGAATAGCTGTCCCGTTCCTGGAGCACGCCCTTGCGGATGATATGCGTCACCGGCTCTGGCAGGAGCGTTTGCGGGAAATCCGCGCCATGAGTGCCGGCAACACAGTGAACGGGCCAGGGACCGCCCTGCGTGCTGAAGGAACAGTGCTGGGAAGGATGCCAATCCTGTGTCGCGATGACCGCCCTGAACGGATGTCTGGCAAGCGCATTGGCGGCTTCAAGGATATTGTCTCCGTCCGGAACGGCCAGAGCGCCGCCGGGCAGGAAGTCATTCTGGATATCGACAAGGATGAGAGCGGAGCGGCTGAGATCGGTCATGGTGCGATCTAAGCAGTCTCCACCCCGGACAGGAAGTCAGTTCAGTCGTGTGACCAGCAACTGGTTGATTCTGAAGCCTTCCACGTCAACAACTTCAAAGCGGAAGCCCGAAGACTGCACACTGTCCGCCTTGCGGGCCATGCGGCGCAGACGGTTCATGACGAAGCCGCCAACCGTGTCGAAATTCTGGGCATCGTCGAACATGGGAATGTCCAGTTCGCGGATGACGTCGCCGATGGGGGCGGCGCCGTCGATCAGCCAGGATTTGTCGTCACGGCGGACGATGGCCTGCTCTTCGAACGGGCTGACCAGACCGTCCATCAGCGCGCCCATGATGTCCTTGTAGGTGATGAGGCCGACAACCAGACCATATTCATTGACGATCAGGGCAAAGCCGGCTGAGTGTGCCTCGAACTGGGCCAGAGTTTCCCACAGGTTCAGCGTGTCGGGCAGGGACAGGACATCACGCCGCATCTTGAAAATCTGGCTGGCGACAGGAGCCAGACCGGTGCTCTTGGGCTGGGGTTCATCCACGACAGCGACCAGCACGTCTTCGGCACGGATGGAACCGATGACCTTGTCCAGGCCGCCGTCGCAGAGCGGATAGCGGGAATAGGGACGCACCCGGACCTTGTCGCGCTGGCTTTCCGGACTTTCCTGAACGTCGAGGAACACGATTTCATCGCGCGGGGTCATGGCGGATGTCACGGCGCGGTCCTGAAGGCCCAGAACATTCTGGATCATCTGGTGTTCTTCTTCCAGAAGCACACCCGACGCGGTTCCTGCCGCAAGAATGGCTCGCAGATCTTCAGGCGTTACGGGCTCTACGGTGGCCGCGGCGGGGATCTTGAGGAGTTTGAGCAGCCAGTCGGAAATCTTCGAGAAAACCAGAACCGCCGGATAGAGAACTTTCAGGGCGACGGCGGGGAACCAGCCGACCTTGAGCGCGATCCGGTCCGGCGCGTTCATCGCGATCCGCTTGGGAAGCAGATCGGCGAACAGGACAAACAGGCCGGTGATCAGGATGAAGGAACAGGCTGAGCCCATCTTGTCAGCCAGTGACGGGGCCATTCCCAGAACGCGGAAGCCTTCGGCGATCGGGTCGCTCAGCATGGATTCGCTGATGATGCCGCCCAGAACACCCACGGCATTGAGGCAGATCTGAAGGACCGTGATGACCTGACCGCTGTTGCGGCGCAGTTTCAGGAACGCAACGGCCCGTGGGTCGCCCGCTTCCGCCCGCGAGCGCAGCCGCACGTCGCGCGCGGCGGCAAAGGAAATTTCGGACAGCGAGATCAGCACGGAGACGCCAATCAGCGCAACCGTGGCGACAAGGCCCAGCAGGAGAAGAACGATCTGGTGCTGGGAGGAAGGGGAGACTGACATGCGGAAGGCGTTATACCCTGAAAAAGTGGGATGTTACCAACTTTCTCACGGTTCCGGTTTTGCAGTTCTGTTACAGCCCTGCCAGCACGCGCCAGCCGCTTTCATCGACGGTCTCGATCCCCAGTTCCGCGGCTTTCTTGGCCTTGGAGCCAGCCTTTTCGCCCAGCACGACCAGAGAGGTCTTTTTCGACACGCTATCCGTCACCTGTGCGCCCAGACGCTCGGCAATGGCCTTGGCTTCCGGGCGGCTCATGGTGGTCAGGGTGCCGGTGAAGACAATGACCTTGCCGGAAAGATGCCCTTCCGAGGGCGCTTCTTCGGCAATGATGTCTTTCAGCTCCGAGGCCAGATCATCGAGGGTCTCGATATTGTGGCTTTCAGAGAAGAAGGCGGAGAGTTCATCGGCGATCGCATCGCCCACGCCCATGATGGCGCCCAGGGAGGCGCGTTCTTCGGAGGCCGGCCGGGCGGCCAGCATGGCGGTCCGCCAGTTTTCGAAGGTCTGGTAATGCCGGGCCAGAAGCTGGGCGTTGCGCTCTCCGATCCGCCGGATGCCAAGCCCGAAAATCAGACGGGACAGAGGAATGGTACGGCGGTCCTCGATGGCGCGGAAGAGGTTGTCTACCGACAGCCGTCCCCAGCCGTCACGCTGGAGCAGGGCCTCTTCGTGCTGGCGCAGGCGGAAAATGTCGCCAGGCCTACGGATGTAGCCCGCGTCGTAGAATTCACGGATGCTGCGTTCGCCCAGCCCGTCGATGTCGAACGCATTGCGTGACACCATGTGGATCAGGCGCTCCACGATCTGCGCTTCGCAGGTCAGGCCGCCTGTGCAGCGGCGGACGGCTTCACCATGCACGCGCTCGGCGAGCGATCCGCAGACGGGGCAATGGTCGGGATAGACGAAAGGTTCCGAGCGGGGTTCCTCGCTCGGGACGGGACCGAGGATCTGCGGGATCACGTCCCCGGCGCGCTGCAGGCGGACCAGATCCCCGACGCGCACGTCCTTGCGGGCGATTTCATCTTCGTTGTGCAGGGTCGCGCGTGAGACGATGACGCCGCCGACATTCACGGGTTCCAGATGGGCGACGGGTGTCAGGGCACCCGTGCGGCCGACCTGGATTTCGATTTCCCGCAGGCGCGTGATGGCCTGTTCGGCCGGAAACTTCCACGCGATGGCCCAGCGGGGGGCGCGGCCGGCAAAGCCGAGACGATCCTGAAGGCCCAGATCGTCCAGTTTGAAGACGATGCCGTCGATGTCATAGTCCAGCTCCGAGCGTTCGCGCGTCAGCTTCTCCACATAGGCCGGAATGTCGCGGGCATGGGCAATCATCCGGGAGAGCGGATTGACCGTGAACCCCCAGTTCCGCAGTTTTTCCAGATAGTCCCAGTGTGTGGTTGCAACCGGCGAGGACGTGTACCCCTGCGCATAGGCGAAGAGGGACAGCGGACGGCTGCGGGTGATTTCCGCATCCAGCTGGCGCAGGGACCCCGCTGCGGCGTTGCGCGGATTGGCGAAAGGCTTTGCGCCACGTGCGACCTGCTGTTCGTTGAGGGTCAGGAAGCTGCTTTTCGAGAGGAAAACCTCGCCACGGATTTCAATCCGTTCGGGTGCTCCGCCGGTCAGTTCGCGCGGAATATCCTTCAGGGTCAGCAGGTTGGCCGTGACGTCTTCGCCTTCGATGCCGTCTCCGCGCGTGGTCCCGCGCACGAAATGCCCGTGTTCGTAGGTCAGGCTGATGGAGAGGCCGTCGATCTTGGGCTCGGCCACGAACTGGAGCGCCTGAAGTCTGTCCTCGTCCAGGCCGAGAAAGCGGCCCACACGCGAGACAAAGCCATCGAAGCCTTCCGGATCGAAGACATTGTCGAGCGACAGCATGGGAACGAGATGGCGATATTTGCCGAAAGCGGAATCAGGTGTGGCGCCGACGCGCTGGCTGGCTCCCTCTTGGGAGCGGAGATCCGGATACGCTTCTTCCAGCGCCAGAAGCTCACGACGCGCAGCATCATAGACGGCATCGGAAACTTCCGGTTCGTCGCGTCCGTGATACGCCTCGTCCCACCGCGCGAGGTCTGCTTCGAGTGCAGCGTGACGCTCGGCGGCAGAAACAGGGGCGGTTGTCATGAAATCTGATGTCCCAGAAGGCTGTCGGCAGCCCCTCGGGCTGCGTCTGTAATGATGTCGCCCGCAAGCATTCGGGCGATTTCCTCGCGCCGGGCGTCATGGGGCAGGGGTTCGGCCAGGGTCTCGGTCCGGTCATTGCGGACACGTTTGGCGATGCGCAGATGATGGTCGCCGCGCGCCGCGACCTGCGGGCTGTGGGTGACGACCAGAACCTGCACGTCCTGCGCGACCTTGTGCAGCCGGTCTCCGATCGAGGAGGCCGTGGCACCGCCAACGCCGGAATCGACTTCATCGAACACCAGCGTCCCGACATCGGAGCGTTCCGCCAGCACCACTTTCAGCGCAAGCATGAGACGCGACAGCTCTCCGCCGGATGCTACCTTGGCGAGAGGGCCGGGCGACTGTCCGGGGTTGGCGGCAATCAGGAACGAGGCCTGTTCCATGCCCTGACTGTTCCAGTGATCGGGCTCAAGCGGCAGGAGCGAGACGATGAAGCGGGCGCGCTCCAGCTTGACGGGGCGTAGCTCGGCACTGACAGCCTTTTCCAGCTTCTCGGCGGCTTTTTTCCGGGCGGCGGAGAGCGTGCGGGCCGCGTCTTCATAGGCGAGACGCGCTTCAGTCAGGGCTGTCTCCAAGCGGGCCAGCTCGGCATTGCTGGAATCGAGGGCCGCGAGCCGTCTTTTCAGTTCGGCAAGAAAACCGGGAAGTTCTGCAACGGAGATATTGTGTTTGCGGGCCTCGGCGCGGAGGGCAAAAAGGCGTTCTTCCGTTTCTTCCAGCAGGCGGGGGTCGCCTTCGGTGTCGGCAGCCAGACGGCTCAGCAGCATTTCAGCTTCGGCCAGGGCTTCTTCAGCTTTTCCGAGGGCGTCGAGCGCGTCCTGGGCCTGTGTCTGGTGGCTGTCGGAAAGCGTTTCCGTCTCCGTAGGGGCGGGCAGAAGTCTGGCAAGGGCGCGGCTGGCCGAGCGCAGGGCGGCAGCAGGGGCGGAAGAGCGGCGATCGCGCGGGGTCAGTTCCGAGAGTGCAGCGGCAACGGCTTCGCCGCGACGTTCATCGCGCTGGAGACTGACGCGTGTGGCCGCGAGAGCATCCTCTTCGCCTTCCTGAGGGGCCAGTCGCTCCAGATCATCGACTGTCTGACGCAGCCATTCTTCCTCGCGGGCCGCGGCTTCCATGTCGTTACGCGCCGCTTTCAGGGCGCTGCGGGCCGCGGCCCACTGGCGGAAGGTTAGAGCCGTCTTTTCCCGCAGGGATTGGGCGATCCCGAAAGCATCCAGAAGATCGAGATGGGTACTCTGGTCGGCCAGGCCCATCTGTTCGTGCTGGCCCTGGATTTCCACGAGATGGGCGCCCACACGGCGCAGCAGGCCCACGCCAACCGGCTGATCACAGATATAGGCACGGGAGCGGGCATCCGGCGTGACGATACGGCGCAGGACAACCGGGTCCGTCGGGTCTTCGCGCACGATGCCGTGCTCGTCGAGCAGGGCAAAGACTGGATGGTCGCTGGCGATTTCGAAAATGGCCGACACGCTGGCCTGGGTGGCTCCCGAGCGGACGAGACCACCGCTGGCACGCTCGCCGAGGGCCAGTCCCAGACTGTCGAGCAGGATGGACTTGCCGGCTCCGGTCTCGCCGGTCAGGACCGTCAGACCGGGGGCGAGACCAAGATCGAGCTTTTCGATCAGAACGACGTCACGGATCGAGAGATGTGTCAGCATGACAGCAATGTTGGGAGCATGTCGTCCCGTTTCAAAGGGACGATATCAGAAGACGCTGTGCCAGACGCGGGAGAAGAAGCCACGGTGCGCCTGCTGTTCCGGATGAATGACCGGCTTTTTGAGGTCGCTCTTGAGCAGGTGGTTTTCCCGAAGATCATTATAGGCATAACGATACCACTGGCTGTCGGGATAGTTATAGCCCAGAACGGCGGCCGTCTGGTGCGCCTGATCCTTCAGGCCAAGAGCCAGATAGACCTCCACGAGACGCTCGAGCGCTTCGGCGACGTGGTTGGTCGTCTGGTAGTCCTGCACGACGCGCTGGTAGCGGGTCATGGCCGCTTCATAGTTGCGCTGCTGCTGGTACCAGCGGCCGACCAGCATTTCCTTGCCGGCCAGATGGTCACGGCACAGATCGATCTTCAGCTGGGCGTCACGGGCGTAGGATGTCTGCGGGAAGCGGGTGATGACCTCTTCCAGCGCGTCCAGGGCTTCAACGGTGCCCTGCTGGTCACGCTCGACGTTTGCGATCTGCTCGTAATAGCAGAGCGCGCGCAGATAGAAGGCATAGGCCGCGTCCGGGCTGGTCGGGTGCAGCTGGAGATAGCGTTCGAGCTGCTGGACCGAAAGCGCGTATTCGCCCTGAAGGTAGTAGGCATACCCTTCCATCAGCTCGGCGTTACCCGTGAAGCCGGAATAGGGGTAGTTCTGCTGCAGCAGCTCGAATTCGCCGCCGGCCAGCTCGTAGTGGCCCGTGTGCAGGGCATCGATCCCGTAATTGTACAGGGTCTCGGCATCGGCGGTTTTGGGAATCGCGGGCTTTTCGTGCTGGTGCGAGAACAGCGAACAGCCGGAAAGCAGCAGAAACCCGCTGACAGCCGCAGCTCTCAGAATGAAACCACCATTCATGACCGATGCTTCAAAATGACGCTGAGTGCTGCTTGTCATACCTGCTCTTCCCGTGGAAGCCCGTCTTATATCACGGGAATGCGCTGACGAAAGACCTGCCATGTGTCTCAGGCAGCAACGCGCGCGCGCAGGGCCTTGGGAACGGCTCGCGATGAGCCCGTTGGGACGAAACGCCAGTTGGCGGCATCGGAAAAAACTGCCCGCAGAAGCCTGTTATTGAGCGCATGACCGGATTTGTGACCAATAAAACCGGCCTGCATCCGGTGGCCGGCGCAATAGAGATCGCCAATCGCATCAAGTAGTTTGTGGCGGGCGAACTCGCGCTCGATTTTCAGGCCTGCCGGATTGAGGATATTTTCTCCATCCACAACGACCGCCGTGTCCAGTGAGCCACCGCGTGCCAGTCCGATACTCTGTAGATACTCGATGTCCTTGCGGTTGACGAAGGTGCGGCAGAACGCGAGTTCTTCCATGAAGCGACGTTCATCAAGCTGGATGGCGTAACGCTGGTTTCCGATGGCCTGAGCCGGGAAGCTCAGTGAAATGGCCAGGGAGAGGCCGCGCTGGGCGGGGCGCAGTTCGGCAAAGGCACCGTTTTCGCCTTCGACCCGGACGTTGCGCAGGATCTCGATAACCTGGCGGGGCTTGTCCAGCGTTTTACGGCCGGCGCAGCGGATCAGGAAGGCAAAGGCATCTGACGCACCATCGAGAACGGGCAGTTCGGGGCCACTGACCGCAACGAGGATATTGTCGATCTCGCAGGCGTTGAGGGCCGCCATGAGGTGCTCGATCGTGGCAACACGCAGGGAGGGATCCGTGGGGCAGCCGACAACCGTTGAAAGACGGGTGTCCACGATATGGTCGTAGAGCGCGGGAAAGGAGGGGGAGCCCTCGATGTCCGAACGCTGGAACCTGACGCCGGTATCCGCGGGGGCGGGGGAGAGAACTAGATCGACGGTTACGCCACTGTGCAGGGCGATGCCCTGACAGTGAATGGGGTTGGCAAGGGTTGTCTGCAGGTTTTTCGAGCTGCCGCGCTCCGGGCGGGAAGGCGTTCCATCGAGGGCAGAGACCGTTTCCGGCTGTCCTGCCTCAACGCCTTTCGCCGTGCTGCCGCCATGCGTTGGCGTAACCTGCATAAAGCCTCCGAAAAATCTGATTCCGGAGACTAGAAAACAGATACCGGGCGTCAGTTCCAGTCAACGATTGTTGCCGGATATTTCCCCCTCATGGTGTGCATGAGGGGGAAAGACGATCAGCGGCGCAGGTAGGTCGGAATATCCAGGTTGGAATCGTCAGCATTGCCGGAAGGCTGTTCCTGCTGCTGCGGCGCCTGTTGGGGGTATCCGTCGCGGGTACTGGGCTCCGTCCGCTGGGTGGTCTGCGGTGCCTGCTGCGGTTGGGGCGGACGGCTGCGGAAGGCGCCCGTGACCATACCGAACAGGCTCCGCGGCGCTTCGGGCTGCGGCGGCGGGGCATGACGGGACGGATCGGAGAACAGACCGGCCCGGGGAGAAGGCTGGTGGGTGTTTTCCTGACGGGGCGTCTGGGTTTCAGTGGCCGCAGGCTGGGTCGCCGGGGCTTCCTGCTGCGGCTGCGGGGCTGTGTTCTGGGCCTGCTGCTGCTGGGGATCAATCGCGAAATTCGGGCGCGGCGGCCCCCCGGCATAGGTCGATCCTGGCTGGAACGAGGACGCTGCCGCGCGGGTCCCGGCGCTTTCGCGCGGAGCGGCCGTTCCGGCGTTCGTCTGCGGCGCAGCGGCCTGACGGGTTTCCGTGCTCGGAGCCGAAGGATCCTGACGCGGCTGTGTGTCGATGCCGGTGGCAACGACGGACACGCGGACACGACCGTTCAGCTTTTCGTCGATCAGCGCGCCGAAGATGATGTTGGCATCATCGGCCACTTCTTCACGGATGCGGTCAGCAGCAGCGTTGACTTCGTACAGCGTCAGGTCTTCGCCGCCGGTGATGTTGATGAGCAGGCCACGCGCACCTGCCATGGACGCGTCTTCCAGCAGCGGGTTGGAAATCGCGCGCTCGGCTGCGAGCACGGCACGGTCTTCCGCATCTTCCTCGCTGGAGGCTTCGCCCGTCCCCATCATGGCCTTGCCCATCTCTTCCATCACGGCCTTGACGTCCGCAAAGTCGAGATTGATGAGGCCCGGAGAGACCATGAGGTCCGTAATGCCGCGAACGCCCATATTCAGGACATTGTCAGCCATCCGGAAGGCTTCGCGGAACGTCGTGTTCTGCGTTGCCGAATTGAACAGGTTCTGGTTCGGGATGACGATCAGCGTATCGACGTGCTTCTGCAGTTCGGCAATGCCGTTTTCTGCGGCAGTCGTGCGGCGGCGGCCTTCAAAATTGAAAGGCTTGGAAACAACGCCGACCGTCAGGACGCCGCGCTCACGCGCCATGCGTGCGATGACCGGAGCCGCACCCGTACCTGTACCGCCGCCCATGCCGGCCGTGATGAAGACCAGATTCGCGCCTTCGAGCTGACGGTCGATTTCCTGTGCGGCTTCTTCGGCGGCTTCGCGACCGATTTCCGGCTTTGCACCTGCACCCAGACCGCGCGTCAGATGGGGGCCAAGCTGGACGCGGCGTTCGGCCTTGGAGTGGGCAAGCTGCTGGGCGTCGGTGTTGGCAACGACGAATTCCACGCCCTTGAGTTCAGACGCGATCATGTTGTCGACGGCATTCGTGCCGCCGCCGCCAACGCCGATCACGGTAATCCGTGGCGCCAGCTCAACGTGGGAATTGGGAGTAGGAGTAAGGTTCAGCGTCATGATCTGGTCCGGAACTTCATGAAAGCGACAGGTGTGGGCGTTGTCATCTGTAGTAGACTACACATTGTTGCGTATGAAGCCTACGAGACGTTTAACAAGTCCGCGAGGTTTAGGTTCAGGAACGGAAATATCTCCGAAATCCCGATCCGCACCCGCTGCCCAGGCCAGAAGCCCCGCAGCGGTTGAAAATCCTGCCGAAGCCGCGGCAGTCTCGGGCAGGCCGTAAATGTTCTGGGGTTTTCCCATCCGGACAGGCCGGCCAAGAATACGCGTTGCGACGGGCACGATTCCCTCAAGAAGCGATGCACCACCGGTCAGCACGACCCGACCATTGGCCAGGCGCCCCAGTCCCGCATTATCGAGCGACTGCCGCACGAGTTCGAGCGTTTCCTCGATCCGGGGCTGGATGACGGAAATGACCTTGGAGCGCTGAAGCCGGACCAGCCGGTCGCTGTTCTCGCCGATCAGCGGCACCGAAAGGATTTCCCGCTGGTCGTCCGAACCCATCTGGGCGGCACCATACATCGTCTTGAGGCGTTCGGCCGTTTCCAGAGACGTCGAGAGCACGCCGGCAATGTCGCGCGTGACATGCAGGCCGCCAACCCGGATCTGGGCCGTGTGGAGCAGCTTGCCTTCACAGAAAACCGCCAGTGACGTCGTGCCGCCGCCCATTTCCACGACGGTCACACCCAGTTCGCGCTCTTCGGCGGCCAGAACTGACACGCCGGAGGCAAAGGGACTCGCGACCAGCCCGTCCAGCTTCAGTTCTGCGTGTTGCAGGACGGCATCCAGAGTGCGCAAGGCGCTGGAATTCATGTCCACGACATGCATCCGGGTGGCCAGTTCTTCACACTGATGCCCGATCGGGTCCGCGATTCCGGGGATGGAATCCACGACATATCCGATGGGAAGCGTATGGATGACTTCGCGGCCTTCCATCCAGGCGCGGGCCTGTCCTTCGGCGATCAGGCGCTGCACGTCACCGGCGGTGACTTCGCGGCCGCCGATGGGGATCTGCGCGTCAACCAGACGGCTCAGCGGGCGCCCGCAGGACAGGTTGACGACGAGCGAGTCCATGCGCCGCTCGGCAGCTTCCTCGGCCTGTCCGACGGTGGCACGGATTGCAGCTTCGGCCTCGCGGATATCAACGATGGACCCCGAACGGATGCCGTGGGAACGGCGCCATCCATGGCCCAGAACCTGAATGGATCCATCCGGTTCGCCCTTGCCGATCAGGCAGGTCATTTTCGTCGTGCCGATGTCCAGCGCACCGAAAATCCCCGGACGCCAGCTGACGTTCCGCTGTGTGTCCTCGGGGGGAAGCGGCAGGATGTCACGCGGGACGCGGTTGACGCTGACGTCACGTTCGCCACCGACAGGGATGAGGGACCGGCCCCTGAGACCGCCCCGGCGCCGGAATGCCGGAAGATCTGACATGGAGTTGTGGTCGTTCATGGCTGCTTCGTGCTGTCTGCTGGTGGTGACGGTGAGGAAGGGTCAGGCTTTGCGCTATCCGGAGGCGGAGCTGCCTGAGGCGGCTGGTGGACGACCATTCGGTCCGGAAGGCGCAGATCGATCGACTGGACCGGCCGCTCCAGCAGACGCATGCTCTGCTGATAGCGGGCCAGACGGGTGAATGCCGCGGCTTCCTCGCCCTCAGGCAGCATCACGGTCGTGCCGTCCTTGAGCGTGGCATTCCAGCGCCGGTTGCCCACGCGGATCAGGGCCGTAACCTGGCTTTTGACCAGCGGCTCCTTGTTCAGGGCGTCGATCACACTGGCGGCTGCCGTATTTGCACCTTCTCCCACCACGAGGGGAAGTTGCAGAAAAGCCTGTGCATTTTTCCCGGTCAGACCCTGATCGGAGACTTCCTCTCCCGCCCGGTTGATGAGCATGAAATGCCCGCGATCCTGCCAGACGGCAATCGGCGTGCGCTCCACAAGCGTGATGATCACGGTATCGGGCATGTGCCGTTCGACCGTTGCGTGGTCGATGAACGGCAGTTCATCCAGCCGCTGACGTGCGGCTTCAACGGAAAATCCAAAGATCGGACGTCCGACGGATGTGCCCAGCGCTTCCTGGATCGAGGCTTCGCTGGTCATGCCGCGACCGTTGATGACGATGTGGCGGATGGGCAGCGGTTCCATTTCGACCAGCCGTGCCCGCAGCGGGGCGAAGCGCTCTTCGGAGGCCGCGTCATACAGAAGGCGAATGCCCGCCCCGGCAATTCCCATCACAACCAGAAATACGATCGCGGGCCGGACCAGCCGCCGTTGCCGGCGCCAGAACAGCTTTGCCCGCGAGGGGCGGTCTTCCTGGGGCGGCAGGGCCCCGGAAAAACGCTCCCGGACAAAATCGTCTCTCTGAAAGGACGGATCCTCCCGCATCAGCGCGCCAGTGCCTCCCGGACCATCCAGTCACACAGTTCCGGATAGGAAATCCCGCAATAGGCGGCCTGCTCCGGCAGCAGGGATGTCGGCGTCATGCCGGGCTGCGTGTTGACCTCGAGGATAACCAGCGTGTCGGTGTCCTCATCGTAGCGGAAATCCGTGCGGCTGGCCCCCTGACAGCCCAGCGTCTGATGGGCGCGCAGGGCGTAATCGAGCGCACGGTCCGTCACCGCCTGCGGAAGCTCCGCAGGGACCACGTGACGCGAGCCGCCAGCCTTGTATTTGGCCTCGAAGTCATAGAATGCAGCCGTTTCGCTGGGCAGGATGTCCGTAACGGCCAGGGCCCGGTCTCCCATGACGCCTGCGGTCAGCTCGCGGCCGGGAATGAAGCTCTCGACCAGCGCGTCTTTTCCGAAACGCCAGGTCCGCGCGATTTCGGCGCGACGGTTGTCTCCCGTCCGCACGATCTCGACACCGACGGAGGAACCTTCTGCGACCGGCTTGATGACGTAAGGCGTGGGGAGCGGATCGGCTTCGGCCAGCTCTTCAACCGTCACGACACGTCCCTGTGCGACGGGCAGACCGGCGGCGGCCAGAAGGATACGGGTCGCCCCCTTGTCCATCGCCACAGCTGAAGCGCGGATGCCGGAATGGGTGTAGGGCAGGTCAAGCCATTCCAGAACGCCCTGAATGGCGCCGTCTTCGCCACGCGGCCCGTGCAGGGCGTTGAAAACGACGTCCGGTGCGGCGGCTTTCAGGCTGGCGATGGTCGTTGCGATATCCGGTCCGACATCGATTGGCGTGACGTCGTGTCCCTTTTCGCGCAGGGCCTCGATTGCGGCCTCGCCACTGACAAGACTGACAGGCCGCTCACTGGATGTTCCCCCCAACAGGACTGCGACCTTCATACCGTCTGTTCTCCTTCGGATTTGCGCCCGATGCGTTTGATTTCCCAATGCAGGTCCACGCCGCTCTGTGCCAGCACTTTTTCGCGCACGGTTTCGCCCAGCGTTTCCAGATCCGTGCTGCTGGCCTGTCCCAGATTGAGCAGGAAGTTGCAGTGCTTTTCGCTGACCTGCGCATCCCCGATCTGAAGACCACGGCATCCGGCTTCGTCAATGAGTTGCCAGGCCTTGTGGCGGTCGGGGTTGCGGAAGGTGGAGCCTCCGGTCCGTGCCCGCACGGGCTGCGAGGCTTCGCGCGAGGCCCGGATGTCCGCGATGCGGCTGCGGATGGCGTCTGCGTTGTCCGGTGTGCCGCGCAGGCTGGCGCGGATCACCACGCTGCCTTGGGGAAGCTCTGAATGACGATAGGCAAAGCCGAGGTCGTCATGGGACAGGCGACGCAGATCGCCTTCGGCCGTCAGGATGTCTGCCCATTCGAGAACGGCATTGATATCTGATCCGTAGGCGCCCGCGTTCATGCGGACGGCGCCGCCGATCGATCCCGGAATGCCAGCCAGGAACTCCAGCCCTGCCAGACCGGCAGAGGCGGCATGTTCGGCCACGCTGATGTCGAGGGCTGCCGCGCCCACGATCAGGCTGTTGCCTTGAACGGTGATGTCCGCAAAGCCGCGCGCCAGACGGATAACCGTGCCGGCAATGCCGCCATCGCGGATGATAACGTTCGAGCACGCGCCCAGAACCGTAACCGGCATGGTGGCCGGATTTTCGCGCAGGAAAAGGGCCAGATCGTCCTGGTCTTCGGGAACGAACAGCCAGTCCGCCGGGCCACCGACCCGGAACCAGGCGCGGGGGCCGAGCGGGGCGTTCGGGGTCAGTCTGCCGCGCAGGCCTTTGACGGGAAAGTCGCTGCTGCCCGTCATGCCGCGCCTTCGGTTGCGGGCTGGCGGTTCAGGGCTTCGAGCTGGGCAGGAAGGGCCTGCGCCCACTGGGTGATGGTGCCGGCGCCAAGGCAGACGACGTAATCGCCCGGCTTGGCGATGGCGTTGATCATTTCCGCCAGATGGGCCGGATCGGGGAGCGGCACGACGGAGCGGTGGCCGCGGTCGCGCAGGCCTTCAACGAGCGCATCGCGGCCTGCACCCTCGATCGGCGTTTCGCCCGCGGCATAGACATCCGCCACGATGACCGTATCGGCGTCGTTCATGCAGGTGCAGAACTCGTTGAACAGGACCTTCAGGCGCGAATAGCGGTGCGGCTGCATGACGGCGATGACGTTACGCGCACCTGCCTGACGGGCCGCCTTGAGCACGGCGGCGATTTCAACCGGGTGATGGCCGTAATCGTCGATGATGGAAATGCCATTATACTCGCCCGTGCGGGTGAAGCGGCGCTTGACGCCCTTGAAGGTCGTCAGGGCGGATGCGATCACGGAATCACTGATTTCCATTTCAAGCGCGACGGCGATGGCCGCGAGCGAGTTCAGGACGTTGTGGTGTCCGAGCATTGGCAGGCGGAACGGCCCGGCGCGGCGCGAGCGGTTGCGCTGGCGATTGGTGACCACGACTTCGAACGTGGCCCCCCGCTTATCCATGACGACTTTCTCGGCGCGGATATCGGCCTGCGGGCTGAAACCGTAGGTGATGACGCGATGATCGGACAGGCGCGGGATCATCTGCTGCACCTGTGGGTGATCCACGCACAGGACCGCAAAGCCGTAGAACGGGATGTTCGAGACGAACTGGTCATAGCCGGCCTGCATGGCCTCTTCCGTGCCCCAGTGATCCAGATGTTCCGGATCCATGTTCGTCACCACCGCAATCACGGCGGGCAGGCGCAGGAAGGAGCCATCACTCTCATCGGCTTCGACGACCATCCAGTCGCCCGATCCCATGCGTGTGTTGGTGCCATAAGCCTCAATGATTCCGCCATTGATGACGGTTGGGTCCAGACGGGCATGTTCGAGCACGCAGGCCACGAGGCTGGTTGTGGTGGTCTTGCCATGCGTGCCACCGATGGCAACGGACCAGCGCAGGCGCATCAGTTCGGCCAGCATTTCCGCGCGTCGCACGACCGGAATGAGCTTGGCGCGGGCGGCCACGACTTCCGGGTTGTCTTTTTTCACGGCCGTGGAGGTCACGACAACCTGTGCATCGCCCAGATTGGAGGCGTCATGGCCAATATGCACGACAATCCCCGACTGGCGCAGGCGCTGCACATTGGCGCCCTCGGCAATATCGGATCCCTGCACCTTGTAGCCCAGCATATGCAGGACCTCGGCGATGCCGGACATGCCGATGCCGCCGATACCGACGAAGTGAATGGTTCCGATGTTCAGGGGCAGGGCGCGCATGGGGCAGGTACTCTTGGGCAGGAACGATAAAAACAGGGATCAGGACCGCAGAGCGGATTCAATCAGATCAGCGACTTTTGCGGCAGCATGAGGGCGCGCGCACAGATGAGCGGCTTTTGCTGCGTTTTCGAGCTTTTCAGGATGGGAAAACAGGTCTGTCAACAGAGCCGTCAGGGCTGCGGATGTAAAATCGGGCTGGCGGATCATCCAGGCCGCACCGGCATCGACGAGCGCCTGACCATTCGCGCCCTGTTCGTCGGACGCTGCGATGGGCAGCGGCACCAGAATGGACGGCAGTCCGGCCATGGCCAGTTCCGCAACCGAAGACCCGCCTGCGCGTCCGATCACGAGATGAGCGTTTTTCAGACAGGCCGGGACATCCGTGAAGAAGGGGGCGGCTTCAACTTCGATCCCCGCAATTTCGTAGATGGCGCGGACGCGCTCCAGATCATCGGCCTTGATCTGCTGCGTGACTTTCAGGCGTTTGCGGAAGTCTTCGGGAAGGGCGGCCAGCGCCTGTGGCACGATGTCGGAGAACACGCGTGCGCCCAGAGAGCCCCCCCAGACCAGAAGATTGATCCTGTCTTCGGGGGGGGCATAGACGTGACTGAACAGCGCTTCGATGCCCGCACGGACGGGCATGCCGGTCAGTGTCGTTTGGGCATTCTTCGGAAGCCGGGCGACCTTCGCGTAAGATGTTGCGATCAGCGGCGAAAAGCGAGACAGGAAAGCATTGGCCTGTCCGAGCACGGCATTGCCTTCATGGATGACCATCTGCGGGCGTTTTGGGGAAGGCAGAAGGCGCGATGCGGTCAGAGGCGGGATCGACGGATAGCCGCCGAAGCCCACGACAGCCGCCGCATTCAGCGAACCGAGAACACGGCGCGCTTCCATCATGCCACGCAGCAGGGCCAGCACGCCATGGACTTTCCCGCCAACGCCTTTGCCAGCCACGCCAGCTCCGTCCAGCACATATTGCGGACGGTCTTTGAACAGGCCGGTTTCGCGGCGCCCATGTCGGGCATCGGTCATCAGGACAAGGTCGTGACCCCGTTCCGCGAGCACGGTTGCCACGGCTTCGGCCGGGAAGAAGTGTCCGCCCGTGCCACCGGCGGCGATAACGATGGGGCGGCTCACGGCGCGTTCCTCTCAAACAGTGGTCCCTGGCCGTAAGGCGCAGAGGTTCTCTGACCAATCCGGCTCTGCCCGACATGATGACGTGTCAGGGCCAGAACCATACCCATGGTCAGGGCCACCGACATTGCCGAACTGCCGCCATAGGAAATGAAGGGCAGGGTCATGCCCTTTGTCGGGATCAGATGCAATGTCGAACCCATGTTGACGAAGGCCTGAAGACCAAACCCCGTTACCAGACCTGCAGCGGAGACGATGACGAACGGATCATCCTCATGCATCAGCTTGAGCAGGGTGCGCAGGACGATGACCCCGAACAGGAGGATGATGCCGATGCACAGGATGAGGCCGTATTCTTCACCCGCGACCGCAAAGACGAAGTCGGCATGGGCATCGGGCAGCAGATCCTTCACGCGGCCTTCACCGGGTCCTCGGCCCAGCAGGCCACCATTTCCGAAAGCGCGCAGCGCGGTATCGATCTGGTAGTGGTCACCGACATCGGGATGCAGGAAGCGCTGTACGCGGGACTGGACATGCGGAAAGACGATATAGGCGACCGCAAAGGCCCCCGCCATGCCGGCGACGCACAGCCCCACCCAGTAGAGCTTGAGACCGTCCACGAACAACTGTGTCATGAAGACCATCGTGATGACGGACAGCATTCCGATGTCGGGCTGGGATTTCAGCAGGACCAGAATGAACCCGAAGCATGCGAAGGCAATCAGCATGCCGGGGAACGCGATATTGCCCCACATCACGACTGAACGGCGCGCCGAGAGCAGCCAGCCGGTTACGACCGCAAAGCACGGCTTGAGGAACTCGGAAGGCTGAACCGACATCATCGGCAGCGCAATCCAGCGGCGCGCGCCCTTGATCTCCATGCCGTGCACCAGCGTCATGGCCGTAGCGCCGAGCGCTATGATGCCGCCGATGATCGCGAGTTTCTTGATGGCCTGCCGCGATAGATAGGATGTCCCAAGCACGATAGCTCCGGCCAGCGCCAGAAAGATCACCTGCTTGAGAATGAACATGTTGCGCGAAGCGCCGATACGCGAGGCGACCGCAGGACTGGCCGCCAGCATCAGCACATAGCCCAGGCCGATCAGCAGACCGACGCATGCCAGCGTCACACGGTCCAGGTTCCGCCACCAGCGGGCTACCGCAGAAGTATCGACACGGGACAGTCCCGACATGGTGTCAATCCTCCTGTTTCTGCGTGGGGTTGGTGCCCGAATGGCCTGATTTTACGATATTATCGCAAATCTGAAGGAAGTGTGAACCTCGATCCTCGAAACTGCGAAATTGATCGAAACTTGCACAGGCGGGTGAGAGCAGGACGACAGGAATGTTTTCGTCGAGAGCGGCTTGGAAAGCGGCTGGAACAGCTTTTTCCAGCGTTCCACACTGCTGGAAGGATACGCCATGCGTTTCCAGCGTCGTGGCCAGGACATCCGCGTCCTGTCCGATCAGAAAAGCCTGTGCGATGTGACCGAAAAAGGGCGCGAGACTTTCGATGCCACCGGCTTTTGCAACGCCGCCCGCAATCCACATGACTTTGTCATAGGCGGCGAGCGCCTTGGACACGGCCTCGGCGTTCGTGGCCTTGCTGTCGTTGATGAAAGAGACGCCATCGCATTCCGCGACTTTCTGCAGGCGATGCTCCAGACCGGGGAAGGATTTCAGGCCGGTCCGGATTGCCGCATCCTCAAGGCCGAGATGGCGTGCAATGGCCAGGGCCGCGCCGACATTCTGGGCATTATGCCTTCCGGGAAGGGCTGGGCCGTCGTAAGGTGGCAGGGTGTCTGCGTCCAGTTCAACGATCTGTACGCCGTGCGATGCGACCTGTGAGGCGATGGCGCGGCACCAGTCATCATCCATGCCGATCACGGCCAGATCGTCCGGGTCCATCTTGTCAAAGACATGGGCCTTGGCGGCAGCATAGCCTGCCATATCGCCATGCCGGTCCAGATGGTCGGGGGTCAGGTTCAGCAGGCAGGCGGCGTTCGCATGGAAACGGTCCAGCCGCTCGAGCATGTAGGACGACATTTCGATGACATAGACGCCGTTATCGGGCAGGAGCGGTAATGCCAGCGATGCCGTGCCCAGATTACCACCTGCCGCGCAGGGCCGCCCGGCCGTCGTAAAAAGATGGGCGATCAGGGCCGTCGTCGTCGATTTCCCGTTCGTTCCCGTGACGGCGACGAACGCCGCCTTTGAGCCGGATTTGCGGACGGCACGATACAGGATCTCGGCATCGGACAGGATCTGGATTCCCTGTGCCCGGGCAAGGTCCGCGACGGGATGAGCCTTGGGCAGCAGATGGGGAATGCCGGGGGACAGGATGAGGGCCGTCATGCCGGACAGATCGGTCAGGGGGGCGACTGTCAGGTTCGGTTGCGCGGGAAGATCGGCATTGCGGTCATCCCAGGCCTGAACCTCTGCACCCATCCCGAGCAGCGCCTGCACAACGGCTGTGCCATTGCGCCCCAGACCGCAGACGGCATAACGCTCGCCTGCCAGAAGGTCGGCCGGAAAGCTGCTCATCGCAGTTTCAGCGTCGCCAGACCGCACAGGCCCAGCACGATGGAGACGATCCAGAACCGGATCACGATCTTCGGCTCCTGCCATCCTTTTTTCTCGAAATGGTGGTGCAACGGTGCCATCAGGAACACGCGCCGGCCCGTCCGCTTGAACCAGAAGATCTGGATCACGACGGACAGGGTCTCGGCCACGAAGACGCCGCCCACGATGCACAGGACGAGTTCATGCTTGGTGGCGACGGCCACGGCTCCGAGAGCGCCGCCGAGGGACAGGGATCCGGTATCACCCATGAAGACGGCGGCCGGCGGGGCGTTGAACCACAGGAACCCGAGACCCGCGCCAATCAGGGCTGCGCAGAAGACTGCCAGTTCGCCCGTGCCGGGGACCGGATGGAGCTGCAGATAGTCGGCGAAGACATGGTTGCCGACCAGATAGGAGATCAGGGCGAAGACCAGTGCCGCGATTACGACCGGGACGATGGCCAGACCATCAAGGCCATCTGTGAAATTCACGGCGTTGCCGAAGCCTGTGATGGTGATCATCGCAAAGATCGGGAAGGCATAGCCCAGCGGAAGGAGCACATCCTTGACGAACGGAAAGGCGACCATATTGCGCAGTTCCGGCGGCGTCAGGGACTGGAGCCAGATGCCGGCAATCAGTGACGCCAGAAACTCGCAGCCAAGCCGGGTGCGCTTGGAGACGCCGGTCGTGTTGCGCTTGGAGAGCTTCAGGTAATCGTCTGCAAAACCGACGGCCCCGAAGGCTGCCGTCGTCAGCATGACCGCCCAGACAAATCCGTTCGTCAGATCGGCCCAGAGCAGCGTGGCTGAGAACAGCGCAATCAGGATCAGCATGCCGCCCATCGTGGGGGTGCCAGCCTTTTCCAGAATGTGCCGCTCGGGGCCAACGGTGCGAATTGGCTGGCCTTCGCGCTGGATGCGCTTGAGCTGCGCGATGAAGGGGTTGCCCAGTGCCAGCGAGATGACCAGCGCCGTCAGGCAGGCGCAGCCCGAACGGAACGTCAGGTAATGGAACAGGTTGAAGAACCCGCCATGGGACGTGTCATGGGCGGCGATGAGATTGAAAAGCATCAGGCAGAAACCGGGCTGGAAGCGTTGTCGAGGACTGAGATCACGTCACGCATCCGGCTGCCGAAGCTGCCTTTCACGAGCAGGAGATCACCGGGGCGAAGGGCTTTGAGGAGCAGGGGCGCCAGAGACGCGGCATCAGCGGCGTATCCGCCCTGAAGCTCGGACGGAAGCGCGTCGTAGAGCGCGCGCATATGGGGGCCGCAGCAGAAAGCGATGGCTTTGGCGGCCTGAACAGCGTCTGCCAGAGAGCGGTGTTCGGCATCGGCGAAGGTGCCGAGTTCGCGGATGTCTCCGAGGGCCGCGATGTGCCGCTGGGCTGGAAGCAGCGCGAGGGTCGCCAGTGCCGCACGCACGCTGGGCGTGGACGCGTTATAGCTTTCGTCTAGAAGGCGCACGTTGTTCAGGATCGTGCGGATCTGTCCCCGTCCGGCACCCGGTACGAAGTTCCGCAGCGCGCTGGTGGCAACGGAGACGTCTTCGCCAAGGGCTGCAACCGCGCCGAGGGCCAGAGCGGCATTGCGGGCGAGATGCTCTCCTGGCGCCGTCAGCGTCACGTTCTGGATGCCAGATGGCAGATGCAGCGAAAAATGGCTGCCTTTTGCCGAGCAGTGCAGATTTTCGATCCGGAGCTGTGCCGTCTCGGAGAAGCCTGAACGCCACAGGGCACATCCTTCGGGGAGAGCTGCCCGAAAATGGTCCTGACCGGCTGCGTCGTCGGGGACGATGGCGATCCCCTTGTTCGCAAGTGCGCCGAACAGGTCGGATTTTTCCTGCGCAATCGCCTCGATGCTGCCCATATGGCCGAGATGTGCTGTGCCGATCGTGGTGATGATGGCCACATCGGGCCGGACCTGAGCGGCGAGGGGGGCAATTTCCCCGACATGGTTCATGCCGATCTCGCTGATGCAGAACCGGGCGTCCTGCGGCAGGCGTGCCAGTGTCAGGGGCACGCCCCAGTGATTGTTGTAGGAGGCGACGGCGGCGTGCGTCGGGCCGATGGCGGACAGTGCGACTTTCAGCATGTCCTTGGTCGTCGTCTTGCCGACACTTCCGGTGATGGCGACGACCTTTCCGCGAAAGCGCGTGCGCGCATAACGGCCCAGATCCACAAGGGCAGTCATGGTGTCAGGAACGATCAGAAGGCGCGGATCGTCCAGACCAGCCGTGTCATGCACAAGCGCGCAGGCGGCACCCTTGTCCAGAGCCTGCTGCACATGGGCATGGCCGTCGCTTGTCTCGCCATGCAGCGCGATGAACAGGTCCCCCGGGGCCAGCGTTCGGGTGTCGATCGAGATGCCGGTGACCTGAACGTCCGCGTTCAGTGTTCCGCCTGTCGCGGCCCGAAGATCCGCACTGTTCCACAGAACGTTCATGCCACACCTGCCAGTTCACGGGTGACGATACGGTCATCGAAGGGCAGGATGTCCGTGCCGACGATCTGACCCTGCTCATGTCCCTTGCCGGCCACGACAAGGATATCGCCGGGCTTCAGGGCCTCAAGTCCCGCTGCGATAGCGCTGCGACGGTCCGCGATTTCGAGTGCGTCCGGGCATGCCGCCAGGATTTCGGAGCGGATGGAAGCGGGCTCTTCCGTGCGGGGATTGTCGTCCGTCACGATCGCCAGATCCGCCATTCGCGCGGCAACTGCACCCATGAGCGGGCGCTTGCCGCGGTCACGGTCGCCGCCCGCGCCGAAGACCACGACCAGACGCCCTGCCGTATGCGGGCGCAGGCTGGACAGGACGCAGTCGAGCGCATCGGGGGTGTGGGCATAATCGACATAGGCTGCGGCCCCGTTGGGCAATGCGACAGCCCGTTCGCAGCGGCCGTGTACACCCGTCAGGCGTGGCAGAAGGGCCACAACCTCCCGGGCATCGGCGTCATCTTTCCAGCACATGGCAGCCGCCAGCATCACGTTGTCGGCCTGAAAGCGCCCGGGCAGCGAAAGGGACATTTCGGGCAGTTCCTCGCCATGCAGGGCGAGACGCAGGATCTGCCCTGACGGCGTGGGACGGGCTTCGATCAGTCGCAGCGTGGTGCCATTGCGCCCGACGCTGCGGAGTTTCAGGCTCCGACGGGCTGCAATGTTCTGAAGAGCCGCAAACGTCTCGCTGTCCATGTCTGCATTGACCGCCGCGATGCCCCCCGTGGGCAGCACTTCGTCAAACAGGCGCAATTTTGCCGTGCGATAGGCTTCCAGCGTCAGGTGATAATCGAGATGGTCGCGCGTCAGATTGGAGAAACCGGCTGCCGTCAGTGTGACGCCATCCAGCCGGTGCTGCTCCAGTCCGTGCGATGAGGCTTCGAGGGCGACATGCTCCACGCCGTTGCGGGCCAGCGCGGCCAGGGTCTGGGACAGCGATACGGGGTCCGGTGTGGTCAGGCTGGGCGGAGCCGGGACATCAGTATCGGAAATGAGGCCCAGCGTTCCAAGGCTTGCCGCCCGGTTTCCCTGAAGGATCCAGAGCTGGCGCAGGAAATCGGCCGTGCTGCTTTTACCGTTCGTCCCCGTGATTGCGGCGATGCAGGAGGGCTGCGGACCGGCAAGTGCGGACGCCATGCAGGCGAGCAGATGCTTGGCATCGGGCCGTACGATCACGGGAACTGCGCTATCCGGGCGCGCGGTTTCCTGATCCACGATCACGGCTGCGGTCCCCTGCGATACGGCCTGCGGTATGAAGGCGCTTCCGTCCTGTTTCGCGCCGCGCAGGGCAAAGAAGAGCGTCCCCGGGCCGGCCCGGCGGCTGTCGGCGGTCACGGCCAGAATGTCGGGATCGTCTGTCAGGGACTGCGACGTGCCGCAAAGGGCGAAGAGCTGGGAGAGGCGCATCAAACGGTTCAGTGCTGTATTCTGGAGGGCTGGGTCTTGGAAGAGCGGGCCTGATTACGCGGATCGCCCGGATCGTTGCCGGGACCGAGGGCGCGGTATCCTGCGGGAACGGGCGGGTTCATCGGAATGGTCAGAGACGCGTCGATCGCATCTTTGTTTGCCAGATCCGGGAACTGGTTCAGGATCGGGCCGACACGCGAAATGATCTTCTTGACGGTCGGCGCAGCGTTCCAGGCGGCTGTCGTCCAGCCATGCGTCGCGGCCGTGCCCTGCGGACTGTCGAGCATCACATAGACGGCGTAATGCGGGTTGTTCATCGGGAACACGCTGGTGAAGGCCGAGACGTTGACGTGTTTCAGGTAGCCACCGTGCGCGCCGATCTTTTCTGCCGTTCCGGTCTTGCCGCCGACATAATAGCCCGGCACTTCGGCGGACTTGCCGCTGCCCATCGTGACGTCGAGGCGCAGCAGTTTACGCAGAAGCGCTGAGGTCTGCTCGGACAGGACGCGCGTGCCCACGGGCGTTTCGGCTCCGATCTCGTCACTGTCCGCACCCGGTCGATAGGCCACGGGCCGGACCTGTGCCGCATCGGCGTCCGGCGCCGGCTTGCTGTCGTCCTCGGTATCGCGTGCCACGAGGGTGGGCTTGAGCAGGATACCGCCGTTCACCGTCGCTGCTGTGCCGCGCACGATGGCCAGCGGCGGTTCGGCAACACCGTGACCAAACCCGACCGTCATGACCGTGGAAATGCCCCAGTTGCGCGAGGCGGGAACGAGCGGGCGTCCGGCTTCAGGCAGTTCGACCGGAACACGGTTGAAAAAGCCCATGTTCCGCAGCCAGTCCTGCTGACGCGTCGCACCCACATCAAGCGCGATATGCGCCGCCGCCGGGTTGGACGAATAGGCGAGAACGCCGGGCAGGGAAAGCCAAGGAGCGAAATGATCGGTCTTCATATCGCGGATGGTGAAGCGGCCGACCCGGATCGGAATGGTCGAGAAGCGGTCCCACGGGTGAATGATTCCGAGTTGCAGGCCCATCGCCGCAGTCTGGAGCTTGAAGGTCGAACCCGGCTCGTACATGCCGGTGACGGCACGGTTGAAGCGGGCGTCGTTGGGCGCGTGGCCGAAATCATTGGCGTCGTAATCGGGCAGGCTGACCATGGCCAGGATCTCGCCCGTGCGGACATCCATGACGATCGCACTGGCTCCGATGGCCGAGAACTCGTCTTTCGCGGCTTGAAGCTCGTCATGCGCGACCGTCTGCACGCGCACGTCCAGTGACAGGCGCAGCGGCGACTTGTCGGAGTTCAGGCGCTTGTCGAAATACCGCTCCACACCTGCAATGCCGTGATCGTCGATATCGACGCTGCCCATAATTTGCGCGGCCGTGCGGCCCAGCGGATAGTGGCGGCGTTCGCCGGCTTCGAAATAAATGCCCGGGATGCCCAGATTGTTGATGGCAATTTCCTGGACGGGCGAAATGTCACGCGCCAGATAAACGAACTGCTTTTTCAGCGACAGGCGCCGGATCGTCTCGTCCCGGTCGAGCTGCGGCAGGACTTTTCGGAGCTTGTCGGCCGCATCCGCCGGATCAATCAGCTCCATCGGGTTGGCATAGACCTGCGCGACAGGTAGCGAGAGTGCCAGAGCCTGACCCGTGCGATCGGTAATGGTCGCGCGCTTGACGGTGGGCAGGACGAAATCGCCCGACATTTCCCCGCGCGGATCGCTCTTGGGGATTTCCGGAACCTGAGGCGCGATCTGGCGCTTTTCCGGCTCCATCGGCATCAGGACGGTGGCGACGGTCGCCTTGAGCGCCACAGCGCCATAAATCGCGAGAAATCCCATCCCGACGCCGAGCAGGCGTCCGTGCATCTGGTCAAGATTCAGCCTGCGGAACCCCCGCGGCGGCGCGCTCTTCCGGGAACGCCCTGACGGCACATCCGGACGCTCGGGGCGCTGCGAACCGGAAGAAGGTGGCACGTCCTGGGGCATCGTGCGGGGGTGCGTCCTGTTGAAGGGCTCGCCCTAAGCTATCCGAGAATGCTGAACGAGCGGTTAACGATGAGAAGGCTTTCAGTTAGCCAACGGCACCGGCGCGGGCAATGCGTCATTCGCATTTCCCAGAGCGGAAAGCTGGGTGTGATGCGTGCGGGGCGGCTCTTCGGCCAGACGGGTCGAGGCTGCGCTATGGCTGACATGCACGGTCTGGGGGTGCCAGGCCGCAACCATCAGCGGGGCAGGATGGCTCTCACGATAGTTGACCAGTCGGACGCTGGGCGCGCTGTCGGCATGGGCGTGAACCGGCGTCGAAACTGTACGCGGTGCAGCGGACGCGATCTGGATGTCCGCGCTGCGGGCATGGGAGGCATGCGCCGGGATAGCGGCCGGCTTCGGTGTCGCGGCGGGGTGCGATGCCATGGCTACAGCCACTGGGCGCGGAGCCGGGATCGGCTGGGCGGGCGCAGGGGCATGTACGACAGCCTGCGGAGCGGGCAGGGGCAGGTGAGCGGCCTCAGCAGCGCGGTTCACGACCTCATGCAGTTCCTCGCGCGGATCGGCCGGCTGAGCTTTCGAACCCGGAGCGGGAAGGCGCGCTTCGAGCGAGGCCATACGGATGAACTGGTCCGGTTCCATCGGATGCAGGGCGGGAACAAAGCGGGCCGCCAGGGTTTTCAGGCGGTCCGGCTGGTTCAGGAGGGCCCATTCCGTACGGAGCATGGCGGTCTGGCCACGCACGCGCTGCGTCTCCTGCACGATCTTCGTGATCTTCTGGTCCAGAACCGTGGTCTCATGCTTCTTGGTATAGAGAAACAGACCAGATCCTGCGGCGAGGACAGCGCAGGCGACGGTGAAGGGCCGGATCATGAGGGCATTCCTGAGACGGGCATCTTGGGGGCGGGGTTGCGAACCAGTGCGCGCAGACGGGCGCTGCGGGCGCGGGGGTTTTCCCGGGATTCCTCATCCGTGGCGGAGAGGGGACGGGAATAAAGAAGGGAAAAGGCCGGTGCTTCCTGACGGAGCGGCGCCGGTTCGTAACGGGAAGGATTTCCCGTCCGGCCTGCAAGGACGGCCATGGCACGTTTCGCCAGGCGATCTTCCAGGGAATGGAATGTTACGACCACGAAAACGCCGCCGGGAGCCAGAAGGCGCGGCGCGGCTTCCAGCGCCCGCTCCAGTTCGCCAAGTTCGTCGTTCACGGCAATCCGCAGCCCCTGGAAGCTGCGGGTGGCCGGATCGATATTGGCGCGGTCGCGGGGAACGCAGCAGCGGATGATATGCGCGAGCTGGCCGGTTGTCGTGATCGGCGCCTCGGCGCGGGCAGCCACGATGGCGCGCGCAATGCGGCGGGAGAGCTTTTCCTCGCCGTAGCGGTAAAGGATGTCCGCGAGCTCGGCTTCCTTGCATGTATTGACCAGATCAGCCGCCGAGGGGCCATCCGAGCCCATCCGCATGTCCAGCGGGCCGTCATTGCGGAACGAGAAACCACGCTCGGCCTGATCGATCTGGAAGGAGGAGACGCCCAGATCCAGCACGATGCCGCCAAACGGACCTTCCGCTCCGACCAGGGCTTCCATGTCGCCAAACGTGCCCTGATGCATCCGCAACCGCCCGTTGGCCTGAACAGCCATGGCGTTTCCGCGCTCGATGGCAGCAGGGTCGCGGTCGATGGCATCGAGCGTGCAGTCGGCCGCATTCAGGATGGCGCGGGCATAGCCACCACCCCCGAACGTGCCGTCCAGATAGCGTCCCCCAGCGCGTGGGGAGAGCGCTTCGAGAACCTCGTGCAGCATGACCGGAACATGGCCGGAATGGACCAGGGTAATCGCGTTCATTCCGCTGCTCCCGCTGTATTGCCGGCGGCAGGCGCGCTGGCGGGGCGGCGGCTGGTTGCGAGGGTTCTGGCACGGCTGCGGGCAGCCTGACGCCGTTCTGCCGCAGCTTCGGGGTTCCAGATCTGGAATGTGCGGCCAAGCCCCATGAAGGAAACTTCGTCGGTCAGGGCTGCGTGGGTGCGCAGGTTTTCGGGAAGAATGATGCGGCCTTCCTTGTCGCTGTCCAGCGGATAGGCATCCGCATAGAGGCTGGCGGCCAGATCTTCATGATCTTCCGAAAAGGGATCGTATTCGTCGAGCGGTGTCGCAAGCGACGCGAAAGCGCCGACCGTCCAGCCTTCGATGCAGGGATGGAGATGGGACGGACGCAGAATGACCAGTGGATCTCCCGGCTGAGCCTGTGATTTCAGGGCGGCGCGGAAAGATGCGGGAATGGAGACACGTCCCTTGGCATCGAAACGGTTCTGATGCGTGCCGAGGAACATGCTCATGGATGATGTGCCTCCTTCCTGCGTCAGAACCGGTCATGCGGTTGCTGGTTATTTGGCTTGGTCTTGACTGGGATATCATGGGATTTCATGGGACGTCAAACAGATATCGTCCGAAAACCGCAGAAAACTGCGACATTTTCAAAATCTGAAATGTGACGGAATTTTTTGCTTTTTGTTAGGGATTATCAGGGATAATCGCACAGGCGGATCTATACCTGCCGTTATTTGTTCTGTTTTTGTTCTTCTCCGGAAAGGGGAACAATTACTGGAAGAACGGATTTTTTTAGAGGGGCCAGACGGCCTGTAAGCCGGGTTCTGTCCGCCCGAAAGCGGGACGATCATTCCTCTGGGACCTGCATTGCTGCAGGCCTCACGCAACCAACCCGAACGACGGGGCGAGAAACCCCCGGTCTCCTTGCGGAGACCTGCCGTTCCTATTCGGTCTTGCTCCCGGTAGGGTTTACCATGACCATCGCCGTTGCCGGAGATGCGGTGCGCTCTTGCCGCACCGTTTCGCCCTTACCCGCAACATGTTCCCCGGCGAATGAACGCGTGGGGTACAGTCCGGCGGGCGGTCTGTTTTCTGTGGCACTGTCCCTGGGGTCGCCCCCGCCGGCAATTAACCGGTACCGTCTTCCCATGGAGCCCGGACTTTCCTCCCTGTATGCGATCCTCATCGCACACACAGCGATCGTCCAGCCGTCTGGCGGCGCAGACACTGCTCCGGGACGCCTGCGGGGTCAAGGGCAGACTTTTGGGCATGATCCCGGCATAATGGTGAAATGCGCCCGACCCTGACATTACGGATCTTCCTGTCCTGGCTGGCCTGGCAGAGCCGCAGACGTGGCGTTACGCCGCGTATGATCGCCCTGGACGAAATACCGCCCATTCCCGCTGCGCCGCCTCCCGCGCCGATCCTGAAGCAGATCCGGCGTGTCACGGGGCGCCCGAGTTTTCCTGTGGCCCTGTCCTCACTGCGGATCCGCCGATGGCGTGAGATCCGTGTGCCCGGAGCCGATGGCTTCCGCACCGCCCGCCTGTATCGGCCGCGCGGAAAGGTCCGGGGGGTCGTTCTCTTTTTGCACGGGGGCGGATTCGTTCATTGCGATCTGGTGTCCCATCACGGGATCTGCTGCCGCCTTGCGGCCGCGTCCGGCGCGATGGTGGTTTCGCTGGATTACCGTCTCGCGCCCGAGCACCGCTTTCCGGCAGGGCTTGAAGATGCCAAAGCGGCGCTGGACTGGATTTTCCGGACCGTTGGCGAGGATGTGCCAGTCGCGGTTGTGGGAGACAGTGCAGGGGGCAACATGTCCGCAGCGCTCACGCAATGGGTGCGGGAGGAGGGACTGCGTCCGCTGAGCGCGCAGCTTCTTTATTACCCTGCTCTGAGCGGCCCGTTCGTTCCGCCTTCACGTCAGGCCTATGCCGAGGGCTACATGCTGAGCGCGGAGCTTCTGTACTGGTATTGCGGCCAGACGCTGCGCAGCCCCGAGCAGCTTTTCGATCCGGCATTTTCGCCCCTTCTGGCGGATGACTTCCAGGACCTTCCGCCGGCCATGATCGTGACCGCGGGTTTTGATCCGCTCAGGGGAGAGGGTGAACTCTATGCCCGGTGTCTCGATGAGGCAGGCGCGCCGGTTCGACTGAAGAACTTTCCGCGCATGATTCATGGTTTCCTGAACGGCTATGCGCTGTTCCGGGACGGACGTCAGGCGTTGCGGGAAGGAGGAATGTTCCTGCGCGAAGTCTTTGCACAGAAAAACGGCGGAGCCTGCTGACAGGCTCCGCCTTCTTGAAGTGTCTTAAAGAGGCAGGTCGTGGAACGCGCCGGGCGTTCCCGCATCTGTCTGCACGGTCCGCTCCGAGCGGTTGATCTTCAGGCTGAACAGCTTGTCCGCCGAAGGTGTCGTGCCGGGGCAGCCATTGCCGTGCCGTCCCAGGACATCCATCGTCGGTGTGTTGTCCGCCGCGTTGCCGTTGACCACGAAAACGAGGCAGTTGCGCGGCAGGTCCGTCAGGTTGTCTTTCACGACTGCCAGACGGAGATGCTCCACCAGGGCTGTGTTGTCGAACCAGCTCAGCTTACTGAACGTGATCTTGTCGTAGGACATGTCCAGCAGGCCGGTCCGGACCGCGATGAACATCAGCAGAAAAGCCGGGATGACGACCAGAAGCCGTCGCAGCAGGAGTTGTTTGAAGCTGCGGGGCTGCCGGCGCGTGCCTCGGCCCGGAGTGCGGCCCAGGCGGGGCGTTGCGCTTTTATCGTCGCTCAAATGCGGTTACTCCGACGCTTCATGCCAGGTGTCGCCATGGCTGGCGAGCAGTTGTGTCGCCTGTTCCGGCCCATAGGAACCCGCACTGTAGGTCTGCATAGGCGCCTTGTCATGCTTCCATGCCTCGAGGATGGGCTCGGCCCAGCGCCATGCGGCCTCGACCTCGTCACGACGGATGAACAGCACCGGATCACCCCTCACGGCATCCAGAAGAAGCCGTTCATAGGAATCCGGGAAGGGCAGGCCACCTTCCATGCGGATGGAGGTATCAAGATCTGCCGTCCGCAGGTTGAAGACATCCAGGGCAGGGTTCTTGACGTTCAGGCGCAGGTCCACGCCTTCGTTGGGCTGGATGCGCAGGACCAGTCTGTTGCTGGCCGGGGTGGCGCCGAACATGGTGGTCGCGGCCGGGCGGAACGTCACGACGATCTCGCTGACCTTCTTGCCGGAACGCTTGGCCGTGCGGACGTAGAACGGTACGTTCTTCCAGCGCGGCGTGTCCACCCAGGCGCGGATTGCGGCATAGGTTTCCGTCGCGCTGGGCTTGCCGAGTTCTTCAAGATAGCCCGGAACATTCTCGCCATCGACCACTCCTGCCGTGTACTGCGCGCGCACCGTCTCGGTGGCGGCTGTGGCATCCGTGATGGGGCGCAGGGCGTTCAGGACGGCCAGCTTGGCGTTGCGGACGGCATCGGCCTCAAGGGAATCGGGAGCTTCCATCGCGACCAGACACAGCACCTGAAGCAGGTGGTTCTGGATCATATCGCGAAGCGCGCCAGACGTGTCGTAATAGGCCGCGCGGCCTTCGACGCCCACAGTCTCGACCGCCGTGATCTGCACGCTCTCGATATGCTCGCCGGACCAGGCGGCGTTCATGAGCGGGTTTGCAAATCGCAGGGCGAGGACGTTCTGGACCGTCTCTTTCCCGAGATAATGATCGATCCGGTAGATCTGCTTTTCCGGAAAATACTGGCCGACCCCGTCATTGATGGCGGTGGCGGTGGCCATGTTCGTGCCGATCGGCTTTTCGAGAACGACCCGCGACGTGGGGGTGATCAGCCCGTAGCGGTTCAGGTTCTCGCAGATGCTGCCGTAAAGCTGCGGTGCGGTTGCGAAATAATAGACCCGCACCCGGTCAGGCTGCGCCTTGGCCAGCAGGGACTTCAGGGCGTCCCACTGAGGGCCCTCGCGACTGCTGTCCAGCGTCACGTAATCGAGACGGGCGAGGAAACGCTCGACCAGTCCCGGGCTCAGGATGTCTGAAGGAAGGAAACGCTCAAGGGCATCTCGGGCCCGCGCGACATAGGCCTCCCGGTCCAGCTCCGTACGGGCGGCTCCGATGATGCACGCATCATCTGGAATCTGACCCATCCGGAGACGGTTGTAGAGCGCGGGCAGCAGCTTGCGCATCGTGAGATCGCCAGTGGCGCCGAAGATGACATAGTCGAAAGGCTCGACCTGCTGGAAATGTTCCATGGAAGACTCTCTGACCTCTCGAACCCGCAGACCGGGAAAAAAGGGTTAGGGTTCAGGCCTTTTCAGGCACCGTCTAGTTCCCTGTCACGGGCCTTCCTGTCAAGGGACAGGCTCTGCACGACCTCGGGAGAAAATCTTCGTCATCTTCACGCGTTCATGAAACGTGCACATAATTCCGTTGACCGTCCGGCCCTCATCACGATAAGCCGCGCGGCGGGTGTTGTGTTCGTGCAGCGCCGGAAAATACAGCCAAAGACTTACGCCTCAGGAAGGAAACCGGACATGGATGCAGAAAGCAAAAGCGAAGGCGCTGCCACGGGCGGGATCGCTGCGGACCGTCTGCGCTCCATCATTGAGCGCGTCGAGCGCCTGGAAGAGGAGCGCAAGGCTCTGGCCGGGGACATCAAGGATATTTTTTCCGAAGCCAAGTCCGCCGGATTTGACGTAAAAGTCATCAAGCAGATCATCCGTCTGCGCAAGCAGGAGCCGGCCGAGATCGAGGAGCAGGAGACCCTGCTCGATATCTATCGCCGTGCCCTTGGTATGTAATTCCGGTCTCCGGATACCCGAACGCGCCACCTTCAGACTGGACCAGGCCTCCTCATGATGTCTGATTTTTCATGGCTGCCGGGCTGGGCCTTCGGGTGCCTGGCCGTGGTGGCCGCCCTGTTTGCGCTGGCGCTGCTCTGCATGCCCTTCGCCGTCTTCGGCACCAAGCCGCGGTTGCAGGAACTGGAGTTCCAGATCGCGGAACTGCGGGCGGAACTGCGGGCGCTCAACATGCGGCTGGCCGTTTCGACACGGCCTGACAATCTGTCTGCCGCTCTGGACAGGCAGACTATGACGGCTTCCGAAACACGTGCGGTTCCTTCAGGCCCAACCCTGCCGGATGAGGATTATCTCATGCCGGTGCGAAGTCTGCGTTCCGATCTGCCATCCTATGAAGATAGTCCGGAAGTGGGAGATCCTGAAACCCTGCCGCGTCGCGGACAGCCCTCCCAATCCGCCCTGCGGGAGGAGATGTCCGACGCCTCCGAACGCGCCTGGACCCGGGCTCCATGGGAAAAGGACGCTGCGGCAACGGGGCGCCAGCCTCTTGGCCGCAGCATGGAGCGGAGACAGGGTAACAGACCGGTCGTCGAAGAAGACGCCTACCGGCCCCGCTCGGAGCCCAAGCTCCGTTGGCCGCCCAGAGACTAGCCAGCAGCGCGCAGGGCCGACCCGTCAGGGAAGATCGAGCGCCAGATCATCCCGATGGATCAAGGCATCACGTCCGCGATATCCCAGAAGCTGTTCCATCTCGCCGGAGCGATGGCCGATCAGCTTCTGGCTCTCTTCGGAATCATAAGCGATCAGACCGCGCCCGATAATGCTTCCGTCAGCGTCCCGGATGAGCACGAGATCGCCCCGGCCAAAACTGCCCTCAAGCCCGGTCACGCCCGCGGGTAGGAGGGATGCGCCTTCTTCAAGAGCGCGACGGGCACCGGCATCGATCGTAAGTGTGCCCTTGGGCTGAAGGCTGCCACCAATCCAGCGCTTGCGGGCTGAGCCGGCATCCGTTTGCGCCATGAACCAGGTGCACAGGCCCCCGTTCTGAAGCCTGCGGAGCGGATGATGCTCCTGTCCGGCCGCGATCACCATGTTCGCACCCGCGCGCGTCGCAATCCGGGCCGCGAGGAGCTTCGTGCGCATTCCGCCAGACGAATAACCCGGCGGCGGCTCGCCCCCCATCGCCATGATCTCGTCCGTCATCTGTTCGACAACGGGAATATGCCGTGCGGACGGATCCTGTCGCGGGTCCGCTGTATAAAGCCCGTCGATGTCGGACAGCAGCACCAGACAGTCGGCCCCGGTCATCTGGGCCACACGTGCGCCCAGCCGGTCATTGTCGCCGAAGCGGATCTCGCCGGTCGCGATGGCATCGTTTTCGTTGATGACGGGAACGCAGCCCAGATCGAGCAGGGTCTGGAGCGTGGCGCGCGCGTTGAGGTGGCGCTCACGGTTTTCCGTATCGTCCGGGGTCAGAAGAAGCTGGGCCGCGACCAGATCATGGCCGGCGAGGGCCGCGCTCCAGCCTTGCGCCAGTCCGATCTGGCCGACACTGGCCATGGCCTGCTTTTCGTCCAGCCGCAGACGGCGGGATGTCAGGCCGAGGCGGTGTCGCGCCAGGGAAATCGCGCCCGAGGATACGACGATGACTTCCGCGCCCCGGGCACGCAGGTCGGCAATATCCGCACAGACGCTCTGCAGCCATTCAAGCCGCAGGCTTGCATTCGCGGAATCGACCAGAAGCGCACTTCCGATCTTGATGACGATCCGGCGGGCCTGCGCCAGACGAGGAGCAGAAGCCGGAGCGGTCATCCCTGACGGTCCCTTTTGGCAGCGGTCACGCGATCCTGAAGCAGCCGGAGCAGTTCGGGCAGGCCTTCCTGCGTCGCGCCGGACAGCATCATCACTTCCGCGCCAGAAGCCTTTGCCAGAGCCCGTTTCTTGGCGGAACGCTGGGTGGGGGTGAGGGAATCGCACTTGTTCAGGACGATGATTTCCGGCTTGGCCGCAAGCTCGGGATCATAGGCATCAAGCTCCTTGCGGATCAGGCGCCAGTGCTTGACGATCTGGCTTTCCGTGCCGTCGATCAGATGCAGCAGTGTCGCACAACGCTCTACGTGACCCAAGAAGCGGTCCCCAAGCCCGGCGCCCTCGCTCGCCCCTTCGATCAGGCCGGGAATATCGGCGATTACGAACTCTTCCGTATTGTTCAGCCGCACCACGCCGAGCTGCGGATGCAGGGTCGTGAACGGATAATCGGCAATCTTGGGGCGGGCCCGGGAGGCGACGGAGAGGAGGGTGGACTTGCCTGCATTGGGCAGACCCACGAGGCCGATATCGGCGATCAGCTTCAGACGCAGCCACACCCAGCGCTCTTCGCCCGGCCAGCCCTTGTCAGCCCGGCGGGGCGCACGGTTGGTGCTGCTTTTGAAATGGGTATTGCCAAGGCCGCCATCGCCGCCGCGGCACAGCAGGACTTCCTTGCCCTCGGCATCCAGATCGGCCAGCAGGGTCTCGCGGTCCTCATCAAAGATCTGCGTGCCGACCGGCACGTTGATGGTGACATTGGCCGCAGCCGCACCTGTGCGGTTGGAGCCTGCGCCATTGCCGCCCTTGCGGGCCTTGAAATGCTGCGTGTAGCGGAAATCGATCAGCGTGTTCAGGCCGGGAACCGCGCGGAAAATGATATCGCCACCACGGCCGCCATCACCGCCGTCCGGTCCACCGAACTCGATGTATTTCTCGCGCCGGAATGCGATCACGCCGTCCCCACCGTCACCGGAACGTACATAGATCTTGGCCTGGTCGAGAAACTTCATCGTATTGTCCGCAAGAAAAGGTGAGGGGCGCTTTATACGCAAAAAGGCCGGTCCCGAACAGGACCGGCCCCTTCCGCTCGCGCTGGAAAACGCGGGCTGCTTATTCAGCAGCTTCCGGCAGTGCCACGGAAACGTGGACACGGCCTTCTGCGCGGCGCTGGAACTTCACATGACCGTCCACGAGAGCGAACAGCGTGTGGTCGCGGCCGATACCGACATTGGCGCCAGCCTTCACCTTCGTGCCGCGCTGGCGGACGATGATGTTGCCTGCGATGACGCTTTCGCCGCCAAACTTCTTCACACCCAGACGACGACCTGCACTGTCGCGTCCGTTACGGCTTGAGCCGCCTGCCTTTTTTTGTGCCATGGCTGTTTGTCCTTACCTAAAGTGTCGGGCCAATCAGGCCGCGTTGATCGCGTTGATGCGCAGGACGGTCACCGGCTGGCGGTGGCCGTTCTTGCGGCGGCTGTTCTGACGGCGACGCTTCTTGAAGATGATCACCTTCGCCAGACGATCCTGGGCAACAACGGTGGCCGTCACGGTTGCGCCAGCGACCAGCGGTGCGCCAACAGTCACGGTGCCTTCGCCGCCAACCATAAGGACGTCGGTGAAGGTGATGGTGCTGCCGGCTTCAGCTTCGAGCTTCTCGACCTTGAGGATGCTCTCGGGAGCAACGCGATACTGCTTACCGCCGGTGCGGATGATTGCGTACATTCTGGAAACTCTCTCTGTTCCGATCTCGTGGCCGCTTCTGCCGGGTTGTCCCGATCTGGCGCGACCCAGTCGCTTTTTGTCGTTGGCTCCATGCCGACCAACAGGAATTGGAACATGGAACAGCCGCGGTCGATACAGATATGAAGGCTTTCAGTCAATCAGAAACGGCGAAAAAAGCCCTACCCAGACATCTTTCTTTCAGGATCGCGCTTCAGCCCCCTTGCAATGTCTGACAAACCCCTCCATAAGCCCCTCCGTCGATCAGGTTCAGCGCAAAAGCAGAGCCGTACGGAGAGGTGCCAGAGTGGTCGATCGGGGCGGTCTCGAAAACCGTTGTGCCTTCGCGGGTACCGTGGGTTCGAATCCCACCCTCTCCGCCATCCGATCTGAAATCATTTAAAAACAATCAGCCCTGACCGGAATTGAGCAGGCGGCTGTTTCTCTCGCCGCGGAACGGTTTGCTGGCATCAAGGAAGTCTTCGTTCGTCCGCATCGTGTAGGCGATGACGACGAGATAGGTGATGGCACGTGTCAGTTCGAGGCGCGTTACCAGATCCGTCTCCTGGGCATCGAGAACACGCAGGCGCCTGACTGCGGCTTCCGCAATACGGGCCGCCTTGTCATGCCGCTTTGTGGATTGTTCCACATAATGCAGAACCAGCAGGATCGGGCGGCGGGCGCTTTCGGGCAGGTATTCACGGTCCAGCAGCGCGCGGAGCCTGATGACGTTCAGGCCGAGCGTTAGCGTTGCCAGCGTCCCGAGGATACAGGCTTCGATCAGCGGGGCCGGGGTGGGACCGGCATGACGGATCAGCCGGGCAAAGCGATCCGTATTGCGGCCGATCCAGACGCTGATGCGTGGCGTGAAGCCCGGATGGGCCAGATGCTGCAGTTCTCCGAGCATGATCCGACGCAGACGGAAGCGCTCGGCATCGCTGCTGAACGGCAGGACGCTGCGGAACACGATGACACTGACAGCCACCGCCAGAACGGTCGCCATATTCCCATTGTAAAAGGCGATTTCATTCATGACGTGATGGTTCTCAAGCCCCAGCATCGCTGGAAGCAGAAGCCCGTAAGCCGCTGAGCCACCCGCTGTCGCAGGATTGCCCTTCGCCAGGCCGCCCAGAAACATTGCCGGCCCCAGAAAGAGCGTCAGCGTCTCGAAAGTCGTGACTTTTGGCATGAGCACGAAAACCAGGAACCATGCCACGATACAGGCTGCGACGGCTCCCTTGAGGAATTCAGTTGTGCCAAGGACAGGATTTTCCTTGGTCGCGAACAGGCCGCAGACCAGAGTCGTAATGGCGATGAAACCGAGGCCGTTCGGCCATGCCGTTACTTCGTAGATATAAGCCGTGATCAGAACAGCGCAGGCACCCCGCAGACCGTTATGCACCGCTTCACGGGTGTCGCGATGGGTTTCAAGCTGGAAATGGAAATGATCGCCTTTGATGCGATGCGTACTGGCCTCGTACTCCTTGATGGCCTGTTCCAGATCTCCCAGAAGCTCGCCCAGGGAGACAAACAGGACACGTTCATCCAGCCTGTCTTCCTGCATTTCCTGACCTTCATAGGTCTGATCAAAGGGTTCGAGGCCGGGAATGGGTTCAAGGTCGGAGCGGATGTCGCTTTCGCGATGTGGTGCGGCGTAGAGGCGACAGATGTCGCGAAAGTGCTGAAGATCCGCAAGCAGGGCAGGGACGGCATTCTGGTCCGGCAGGCGCTGCGGGAACTGCTTGAGGAAGGCAAGGATCTCGTCAGCGGTTTTCGTGAACGCCGGATGATTGTGGTTGAGCACCTGAAGGCGCATGGCCATACCGAAACCGCGCGACAGAAGGGCAGACACTGCCGCGAGCGCCGCACGTGCGTGATCGCCTTCATGGCCGTGCGGTCCCATTTCGACTTCCGCGAACTCGATCTGGTCATTGATCGTCAGGATTGTCCCGAACTGCCGCCGTGCGGCATTCAGCGCGCCGCGCTCCTCGCCCAGAAGGCTGCATAATGTCGTGGTGACGAGGACCAGGGCGGATTCAAGCTTCTGCCGAAGCTGTGCCCTGGCATGTCTTTCCTGGCTCGTCGCAAAAATGAGCCCCATGAAGGCTTCACACAGCACGCCAAGCACGATGTAAGTGCCGCGTGACATCGCGATCATGAAGACGTTGTCGGGATTGGAGGCAGCGCCCATGCAGATGATCGAACAGGTATATCCTGCAAGAACAAGGGCATACGACCGGAAATTGCTGACGAATGTTGCAAAGCCGCTGCACAGGCCGATCCACAGGGCAATCATGGGGAAGAACATCCATGGGGCCTGTGGGGCGGCTGCCATGATGGCGATGGCCGCGACAGCACCACTGATGGTGCCGACGATACGCCATTTAGCCTTGGACTGACTTTCGCCCCGGCTGGTCTGCGCGACGGCCCAGACGGTCATGGCAGCCCAGGCCGGATCGTCCAGTTCCATCCAGAACGCGATTCCGACGGCAAGACATGCCGCAATGGTGTTGCGCAGGGCAAAGGTGACAGAGGATGGGCTGGGTGCGTACAGCCACGAGAGAAAGGGACGCGCGCGCGGCCGCAGAGGTGCAGGCCGTGTGGTCGTATTATCCGGAGTCGGTTGTCCCGAGGATATGGTGCTGCCACTCATTGCGAGAGTTTCTTAGCCCTAACAGCATTATCCGGCGAGAGCGGAAATTGCCATTCTGAGATCGGTTACAAATTTTGTATATTCGCGTGTCTTCGACTCCTCATCGGGGAGGCGCAGCAGATAAGACGGGTGTACGGTTACCAGCCCGATACTTCCGTCGGGGAGTGGAATATGTCTTGAACGTTCACGCGACACTGTCACCTGACGCCCAAGAACAGCGCTGGCTCCTGTAACGCCCAGCATCACGGTCACTTTCGGGGCCAGAACCTTGCGCTCTGTTGCCAGCCACGGAGAACAGGCCGTTATTTCTGTCGCGTCCGGTTTCTGGTGGATACGACGGTTTCCCCTCGGCACAAACTTGAAATGTTTGACGGCATTGGTGATCCACGCCTGTGCCCTGTTTCCCCCTGCCTCCTTCAGGGCGCGATCGAACAGTTGTCCCGCCGGCCCTACGAATGGCCGTCCCTGAAGGTCCTCCTGATCTCCCGGCTGTTCGCCGACAAAGATGATTCTGGCCTCAGGATTGCCCTCTCCCGAAACAGTCCGTGTTGCGGGGCCACAGAGATCGCACATCCGGCAGTCGATCGCTTTTCCGCGCAGGCTGGGCAGGGAAGAAGAGGAAGCAATATCGGCGGCGTCAGGATGCAGGCGGACCGGAGCAATTCCATCCCACCACTCATTGTCGGTACCGGCCGTTGCAATACTGCGTGCGGCTGCCACAACTTCGGCGTAGTCAGCAATATCATCTCCCAGTCCCGGGCCGAAACGGTATTCCTGACCATTCCAGCAGAGTGTCCGATCCGGGGCCGTTACGACCCAGGGCGTGGGTCGCAGGTCTGCAAGCGCGGCCGCCTGACTGTCGATCAGGGCGGAGGCATGGGAGGTACGGATTACCTGCCAGTCAGGATTGCGTGCGTCGGGCATCTGGCAACGCAGGTCAAGCACGCGCTTTCGGCTCTCGGTTGCGAGTCTCGTGAGCTCTCCTCCAAGTTCGTCCGGAACAGACAGGCTGTCACGCAGGGTCTGAAGTGTAATATAAAGTAACCGGAACCGTTCAGGTGCCTCGGAGATGAAAACAGCGGGGAATAGAGTCGCGAGAGACCGGGGGACACTGGTTGTCGAAGGGGCTGTGGGAAGAACACGTGTGGCAGAAGGGCTGTAAAGGTCTGTCGGATTCTTTACGATCCACCGTATTGACTCGGCTGGTACTCTCTCGTGAAGCAGTTTTCGCGACCAGGCACGCCAGCCGGAAAAATCACTTGTCGTTGAGAGCACAACAGTTTCGAGGTTCATGTCATCATTCCAGTTGTGAGCTGCAAGACTGAATACTCCGGAAAACGCGCTTGCTTTTTTGTTTGCGGGTTATTTTGATATGATGATAATCCTGAGTCGGTAAAGGCGTGTGCCAAATATTTCCATGCAGCATTTACCTGACCCTTTACAGGCGTTATGGAACTGAAAAACATTTGATCAGAGGGGTGAAATAGCATGTCCGAAAACACTTCGAGTACAGGTCTCCTGGAACTTACTGCCAAGATCGTTGCTGCCCAGGCATCCCGCGGAACACTTGAAGCAGAAGCACTGCCTGCCCTGATTCGCCAGGTATACGATGCCCTTGCCAAGGCTGGAGTTCCTGAGGAAGAGCCCCAGTCCGAGCGTCCGCAGCCGGCAGTTCCCATCAAGCGCTCTGTCTTTCCTGACTACATCATCTGTCTCGAAGACGGCAAAAAACTGAAAATGCTCAAGCGCCATCTTCAGAGCGCTTATGATATGACTCCGGAACAGTATCGTGAACGGTGGGGTCTTCCTTCGGACTACCCGCTGGTTGCTCCTAATTATGCACAGCGCCGCTCTGCTCTGGCGCGTGAGATTGGTCTTGGACGCAAGATCAGTGCCGCAACCAGCGAAGGCAAGAAAGAGAGTGCCCGCGGACGTCGTACCAAGAAGGAAGACTGAGGTATCGTCAGGGCAGGTTGGTGAGGTCCTTTCAGAGGGAAGTGGTATCGCCAACCAGTCATCTTGAGATGACAGGGACAGGAGCAGTTCCATTAACGCTGATCTGAATGTCTTTCTGGCGGGGCAGGTAAAACACCGGCAACTGCTGGTGTGGCGGGTCGGGGCTCTTGTCGCATTTTTCGGCGCCGTGGTCATTTCAATGGCCAGTCATGGGGGCGCCGTCAGTGCGAATTCCACTCACCGGCCGCATATCGTCCGGCTGGCCATTAGCGGCATCATCAAAAATGACGTCTCCCAGACCGTGCGCGCCCTGAAACAGGCGCAGGATGCATCGGATGTGACCGGCCTCCTGCTCGTGGTGGACAGTCCCGGCGGCGGCGTAACGGGAGGAGAGCGGCTGCATGAGGCCGTCAAGCGCTTTGCCGCCGTCAAGCCCGTCGTCGTTTCAATGGGGGATATGGGGGCGTCTGCCGCCTATATGCTGTCCGTGCCCGCGCAGCATATCGTGGCTTTGCCCTCTACGCTGACAGGTTCGATCGGCGTGCTTTTCCAGCGTCCCGATGTTTCCGCGGGTCTGGGGCGTCTGGGAATTGGCGTGGATGCCATCACGTCCGGCGCCATGAAAGATCAGACCGATCCCACCAGTGCCTTGACACCCGAAGGCCGCCAGATGCTTCAGGGTCTTGTGAATGACCTCTTCGGCCAGTTTGTTTCGATGGTCGCCGAAGGGCGCCATCTGACTGAGGAAAAGGTTCGTTCCCTGGCGGATGGCCGGGCTTATACGGGCCGCCAGGCGATTGCCCTGGGGCTGGTGGACGAGCTCGGCGATGAAGATGCAGCCCGGCTCTGGCTCCGGAAGCAGCTGAAGATCGGTAATGCGTCTTATCCCGTGGTGCCGCTGATCCCCGAGCACTCACGGTACTGGTATCAATGGCCCGGCAAAAAGGCGCTTCTGAAGGGCCTGCTGGGAGGGACTTTCTCAAGTGTGATCGATCGCGAAGGCCTTGACGGAGCCGTTGCGATTTTGCAACTCTGATGGCCCGTTTCAGAAGGCGGAGTCAGGTGGAACAGTTGTCATGACCCGATCCGAACTCATCGCCGAACTGGCGGTCGCGTACCCGCATCTCCTTACCCGCGATATAGAACGTATCGTCCATGCGGTCTTTGACGAGATCGGTGCAGCGCTTGCGCGGGGAGACCGGGTCGAATTGCGAGGCTTCGGAGCATTTCTTCCCCGCGAACGGGCAGCCAGAACGGGACGTAACCCGCGGACAGGCGATATCGTGCCGGTCGAGGAAAAAAGCGTCCCCTTCTTCAAAGTCGGCAAGGAACTCAGGGAACGCGTCAATCAGCGTCTGTCTACCCGGAAAAGCGGTGACTGAACGGGCTGTGTCCATGTTGCATCAGGCGTTTTCAAGGAACGCCATGCTAAAGGCCGGGGCTGGTTCGAAAGGCCGGTTCTGCGGTATTGTAGAGTTATGAAACCTGTCTCGCATTTTCTGGTTGTGTCTGCCTGGGCCGTCAGCCTGTGCCTGATGGGGAGATCTTTTCTGGCTCCGTCAGCCGCTCTGGCTCACGGAGTATTGAAATCTCCAACCAGGACATCGCTGCATCACACGGCCAGATCCCGCTCAGCGCAGGCGCGAATCTGTTACCGAATGGCCTCCGGCGTCATTGTGCTGGAACAGATGCCCAACAGCGCCAGGCATCTCGGACGTGGAAGCGGGTTTGCCCCGATCGGCGAAGCGGTCTTCCGCTCCAGCAACCGGCTTCACGCCTGTCCCGAGATGCATGGACGCAGGGGATAGGGGGACGGATCAGTCTCGGTTTCGTCCTAGTCGTATCCCTTGAGGTTGCTGATTTCTGCAAGAAGGAAATCCCGGAACACCGCGATCCGCTTGGACGTCCGTAGTTCTTCCGGATAGACGAAATAGGCTTCCACCAGTGGGACCTGCTGGTTCGGCAGGATCCTGACAAGGCCGGGATAACCGGTTGCGGCATAAAGGGGCAGGGAGCCGATCCCGGTTCCGGCCGCAATGGCATTTGCAACGGCAGAAATATTGTTGATTGCCAGCCGTCGGCTTCCCTGACGCGCAACGCCTTCCTGCCGCAGCAGATCCAGCAGCCAGTTCACGTTGGGGAGCGGCAGATGCCAGCCCGCAAAGCTTATGATCTGGTGATTGGCGAGGTCTTCCAGAGAATGCGGCGTGCCGTTGCGCTCAAGATACTCGGCGCTGGCATAGATCGGCATGGGAAAGTTCGCGAGATGACGCTGGACCAGATCCGGCTGTGTCGGCGGATGGAGCCTGATCGCAACATCGGCCTCCCGCATTCCCAGATCCAGATCCGCATCCTCGAGCAGAAGCGTGACTTCGATATCGGGATGCAGTTCCAGAAACCGGTTCAGACGCGGAGAAAGCCAGGACAGACCAAAGCCGGTCGTCGTGGTGATCTTGATCTTGCCGGCCGCCCGTTCCTTGCTTTCGCTCAGAAACGCCTGGGTGAGGGCCAGTTTCGAGAAGACTTCCCGCACCGTACGGTTCAGGACATCGCCCTGTTCCGTCAGGATCAGTCCACGCGCATGCCGATGGAACAGCGGCACGCGCAGGACATCTTCAAGCGCGGAAATCTGGCGCGATACTGCCGACTGACTCAGCCCCAGCCGGTCACCGGCATGGGTGAAGGACCCGGCTTCCGCCACGGCGTGAAAAATCCGCAGCTTGTCCCAGTCCATCTGGTTTTCTCCCCGTTCGCCGATGCGACGGTCTTCGTCCTTCTTGCCCATACGTCCCGGCGTTATCCGTCAAGATATGTCGTTGAATGGACGAAACTGTCTGAAGCGCAGGCGAGGGTCAAGTTTTTGTCATGGCAGGTATGCCAGAAAGATATCGTTCCGCCTCCAGCGCCGCCATGCAGCCTGTTCCGGCTGCCGTCACGGCCTGCCGGAAAATCCGGTCCTGGATGTCACCGGCTGCGAACACGCCTTTGACGGACGTTCCCGTGCCGTCGCTTTCCGTCAGGATATACCCGTCGCTATCACAGGCCACTTCATGCCGGAACGGACCGGCATTGGGCGTATGACCAATGGCCACGAACACACCGTCCACGTCCAGCTTGGAGAGGGCGCCCGTCTGCGTGTCCTTCAGGGCCACGCCGCAGACGACTTCCGGCTCACCCGTCCCCAGGATTTCCTCGACAGCCTGGTTCCAGTGAACTTCGACCTTCGGATTGGAGAACAGGCGCTCCTGCAGGATGCGCTCGGCCCGCAGGCTGTCGCGGCGATGGATCAGATGCACCTTGTCCGCGTGATGCGTCAGGTACAGCGCTTCCTCGACCGCCGTATTGCCGCCGCCGATCACAGCGACCGTCTTGCCGCGATAGAAAAAGCCGTCACAGGTCGCACAGGCCGAAACACCGCCGCGCTGAAGACGCTTTTCCGATTCGAGACCGAGCCATTTGGCCTGGGCCCCCGTGGCGATCACAACCGTGCGTGCCCGGAACTCGTCTCCCGAGTCTCCGACCAGCCGGAAATATCCGTCTGGTCCCGGACCGTTCTTCAGATCGGCCTGTACGATCAGGTCATAAACCAGCTGCGTCCCGACGTGCTCGGCCTGCGCGCGCATCTGCTCCATCAGCCAGGGACCCTGCACAGGAGTCGCAAAGCCGGGATAGTTTTCAACATCCGTCGTGATGGTGAGCTGGCCGCCGGGCTGCATCCCGGTGACGAGAATCGGCTTGAGGCTCGCGCGGGCCGCGTAGATCGCGGCGGTGTAACCAGCAGGGCCGGCGCCAACGACCAGCAGATCCGTATGATGGATTTCAGGCATGATGGGTCCTCAATGGGTATCTGGTCCCCCATATAAAGACTTCCGATGCATCTGCCATCTTTGCGGATCATGTCGCCTGCCATATACGTCAGAGTGAAATGAACGTACCGCCGTACCCCGCACCGATTGAACTGGACGCCATCGACCGGCAGATCATTGCCGAACTCCAGGCCGATGGACGCATGACCAACGTGGAACTCGCCCGTCGGACCGGCATTTCCGCGCCACCCTGCCTGCGACGTGTCCGGCGGCTCGAGGAACTGGGGATCATCAAGGGCTACCACGCGGAAGTGGATGCGGCCCTGCTGGGCTGGTCCCTGAATTTCTATGCCCTGATTGGCCTCGAGAGCCAGAAAGGCAGTGTGCTGGAAGCCTTTGAAGCACAGGTCGGCGCCTGGCCCGAAACGCGGGAATGCCACATGATCCGTGGCGGCGGCGATTTCCTCGTGCGCCTTGTCGCCCGCGACGCCGCCCACCAGAACGCCCTGACGCGCCTGCTGACCGACAGCCCACATGTCGTCCGCGTCCAGACCCTCCAGACCATCCATACAAGCCGTGATCTCGCCGGCGTGCCGATCTGACGGCTGACCCCATGACCGCCTCGCGGCTGCTGCCTCTTCCGGCCGAACTGAGCGTCATCGTCCCGTGTTACAACGAGGTCGCCAATGTGGCGCCCATGGTCGCCGCACTGGACAGCGCGCTCGAAGGCCGGAAATGGGAAGTCATCTTCGTCGATGACAGTTCTCCGGACGGCACGGCGGGCGAGGTTTCCCGGATTGCACGTCTTGACCCGCGGGTTCGGGTGCTGTGCCGGGTCGGGCGTCGTGGCCTGTCATCCGCCGTGATCGAGGGAATTCTCTCATCAAGTGCTCCCTGGGTCGCGGTCATGGACGGCGATCTGCAGCACGATGAATCCGTCCTGCGCACCATGCTGGCCGAGCTGCAGTCGGGCGCGGATATCGTCGTGGCGAGTCGACATGTCGAAGGCGGAGACAGCGCCGGACTGGCAGGGCACTGGCGGCACATGCTCTCGGATGCGGGCATCCGGGCCGCGCAGGCCATCATGCCGCACCCTCTCAGTGATCCGATGAGCGGCTTTTTCGCCATGCGCCGGGATCTCTTTGACACATTGCTGCCCCGACTGTCGGGAACAGGCTTCAAGATCCTGCTCGATCTGGTGATGTCCGCACCCAGGACCGTGCGCATCGTCGAGGTGCCCTTCGTCTTCCGTCCGCGACTGGCCGGCGAGAGCAAGCTCGATATCGTTGTCCTGATCCAGTTCGCGACCATGCTGCTCGACAAGCTGACCCGCGGCTGGCTGCCGACGCGCTTCATGGCTTTTGCGCTGGTCGGGCTGATTGGCGTGGCCGTGAATGTGGCCGTTCTGAATCTGGCAGGCGCCTGCGGTCTGGGTTTTTCCTGGGCCCAGCTGGCCGGCACCGCCGTCGCCATCCTGACGAACTTCATGCTCAACAACCGCTTCACCTATCATGACCGTCGTCTGAAAGGGGTGAAGCTCTGGCGCGGGCTGGTTATTTTCATTGCCGTCTGCTCGCTGGGTGCGATCGCCAATATCGGTATTGCCCGCATGATGCTGGACAGCGCCGGCCATGGCCACTGGGACCGTTCCTCCGCTGCCGGAGCCGTCGTCGGCGTTGTCTGGAACTACGCGGTCTCTTCCACGCTCGTCTGGCGCTGACCCCTTGAGTGATACGCCTCGCCAAATCCGGCTGTTCTGGGCGCTTCTTGCCGTCCTGACTATCATCCGGCTGTGTCTGGCGGCCAATGTCCCGCTGACGCCCGACGAGGCCTATTACTGGGTCTGGTCCCGCAATCTTCAGCCGGGGTATCTGGATCACCCCTTCATGGTTGCCCTCTGGATACGTGTCGGGACATGGATCGCCGGGGAGACACCGCTGGGTGTCCGTCTGCTGGGGCCGCTCTCCGTTCTGCCCGGGAGCTGGGCGCTTTATCACGCGGCCCGTCGTTTGCTGCCGTCCTGCCCATGGCCGGCCTCCGGCCTTAAGGCAGCGCTGCTGCTCAATGCCACGCTCATGCTGGGTCTGGGCGCTGCGACCATGACGCCAGACACCCCGCTGCTGTTCTTCATCACGCTGTTTCTCTACACGCTCAGCCGCGCTATCGATCCGGAGCAGAAACCGGGCACCGCTCTTCCGTGGTGGATCGGTTCGGCTGTGCTTCTAGGGCTGGCTTTTGATTCAAAATACACTGCCGTCCTGATCGGTGCCGGGCTGGGTGGCGCTGTCCTCACGACGGGACGCCTGCGCCGTCAGCCTGGTCCCTGGCTGGCCATTCCGGCCCTGTTCGTGGCGATGTCGCCCGTCATCCTGTGGAATGCGCATCACCACTGGGCCAGCTTCCTCAGACAGGGAGGCAGGGCAGGAGACTGGCATCCGGCCCGTGCCGTCCAGTTCATGGGCGAACTGATCGGGGGGCAGATCGGTCTCGCCACGCCGCTCATTTTCGTTCTGTTCGTGGTCGGGCTCTGGGCGTGTCTCAAGCGCAACCGCCTTCTGGCCTGGCTGGCTCTTGTTCCAATGGCCGTGTTCGTCACACATGCCTTCGGGGACAGGGTCCAACCAAACTGGCCGGCCGTGATCTATCCGGTCTTTGCACTTGCCGCTCTTGAAACAGGCTGGCGCATCCGCTGGCCCGTCATCAGCGGGCTGGCCCTGACCCTCATTGTCTGCATTCAGGCTGTTTTTTCGCCGCTGCACCTTGTGCCGCATCGTGATCCGGTGCTGCGCCTGACCGGCGGCTGGGAAACATTTTCTCGACAGCTCGCCCTGAAGGCCAAAGCCGAAGGCGCAACCGCGCTCGCCGCCGAGGATTACGCTCTCGCCTCAAGACTGGCATTCACGCAGGATATCCTGCCCGTAATCGGCACGGACCCGCGCTGGCATCTTTTCCGTCTTCCCGCAGCGGAAAGCGCAAAAGCCGTCATGGTCGAGGAACAGCGGCACGGCGCGGTTCCCGAAAAATCCGCAACCCTGTGCCGGGAAGTCCGCGCTCAACCCATCCGCTGCTACACCGTAAGCCCGCCAGGTTTCACGACCGGTGTGCAGCTTCCCGAGCGTTCTTAAACCTCTCCTTAAGAACTCGCCCGTCATACTGGGGACACTCAGGAGGCGGGATGTCCAACCAGAACGGCAAAGAAGCTCGAAAGATCATCATCAAGCGCTTTGATGTGGTCGAAGGCGGTCATCATGGCGGGGCGTGGAAAATTGCCTACGCCGATTTCGTAACGGCCATGATGGCGTTCTTCCTTGTCATGTGGCTCATCAATGCCACGACGGAAGAGCAGCGCAAGGGTATCGCCAATTTCTTCAATCCGATGGCGGTCTGGAAGGATATGCCGCCGCCGGTGGAGAATGTTCTGCCCGCGGCACCGGAGCCGGTGTCTCTGGAGACGAAGGCAGTTGCCCTGAAGCCGGGAAAAGACCAGTACGGCAAGGCGCCCCAGGGTGCAGCAGGCTCCCGGCAGGGGAAGGACCAGACCCCGCCGGGCGTGCATACGGCGCAGATCGTCGTTTTGCATGACAGCCAGATCCAGCCCGGCGAACCCCCCGTTACGCCTTCTGCCCAGAAAGCGGAACAGGAGGCCAGGGCTGAGGCGGCCCAGAAGATCCAGGCGCTCATCAGCAATACGCCTGAACTGGCGGATGTCCGTTCCCAGGTCTCGGTCACGGTCGGTGATGACGGGCTGCATGTCCAGATCGCGGATTCCGATCACCAGCCGATGTTTGCCATGGGGCAGTCTTCGCCTAATCCTCATGCCGTTCAGCTGATCAAGGCCATTGTGCCGTATCTTGAGAAGCTCCACGGCAAGCTGTCCATCGCCGGATACACCGATGCCGCTCCCTATCGCCCCGGGCAGCTGAGCAACTGGAGCCTGTCGAGCGCGCGTGCGGTCGCGGTGCGGGATCTCGTTGTCCAGAGCGGCTTTCCGGACCGGCGGCTGAAATCCGTCAGCGGATATGCCGACCGCAATCTTTTTGACCCCACCCAGCCTCTCAATCCCCGGAACCGTCGCATCGTCCTGGTGCTGTCGCCCGATATTTCTCAATAAATTCAAGTCAGTCAGGAAATTTTCGGATGTTCATCATTATCGGTCTGGTCGTTGTTCTGGGCTGTGTTTTCGGATCGTTCGTCGCGTCCGGCGGTGCTATCGGCCCGCTCGTCTCGTCAATGCCGTTCGAGCTTCTGACCATTCTGGGAGCCGCGGTCGGAACCTTCCTGATGGCCAACTCCCTCGGCGCCGTCAAACATCTTCCCGCCGGGATCAAGAAGGCCATGAAAGGCTCCCAGTACGGCCGGGCGGATTACGTCGACCTTCTGAGCCTGCTGTTCCATATCGCGAAACTGGCATCCTCCAAGGGGTTCATGGCGCTGGAATCCCATATCGAGGATCCGCAGGGCAGTACGGTTTTCGGTGCCTTTCCGAAAATCCGGGATAATCCCCATGTCTGTTCGTTCATCTGCGACTATCTGCGCATGGCGGGCATGAATGCCACCGATCCGTACCAGATGGATGAAGTGATGGGGAACGAGCTCAAGAAGAACATGCGCGAGGAAATGCATCTTCCCCATGCGCTTCAGTCCGTCTCCGATGCGCTGCCTGCGCTGGGCATTGTGGCGGCGGTTCTGGGCGTCATCAAGACCATGGCGTCCATCAGCAAGCCGCCGATCGTGCTCGGCGAAATGATTGCCGGCGCGCTGGTGGGCACATTTTTGGGTATTCTTCTGGCCTATGGAATTGTGGCTCCGATCGCGAGCCGGCTGGGGGGCGTGGTTGAGGAAGAGTCGTCCTATCTCGACCTTGTTCGCTCCGTCATCGTTGCACATCTTCAGGGCAATGCGCCGCAGGTCAGCGTTGAGATCGGGCGCAAAAGCATCCCTTCAGACCTGATGCCGAGCTTTCAGGAAGTCGAGGAAGCGGTTAGCGCAGCGGCTGTGGCCTGATCGGCCGGATGTCTTTACGATGTCGATATTGTCGGTATCGTAAAGGCTTTCCATGTTTCCTGTTCTTGCGAGAGCACTGTGCCTGTCTCTCTCCATCCTGCCTCTGGCAGCCTATGCAGGTTCGCCCTCTCTCCCGTCTCCTGCTGAACTGAGTCAGACGGATGGCGCGAAGGCTCTGGACTGGGTGAGGGCACAAAATGCTCATACAGAGGCGGTCCTTACATCTGATCCCCGCTACAAACCCCTGTATCAGAAAATCCTGACGGCCCAGCAGTCTCCGGTCCGTCTTGCTGTTCCCACGCAGCAGGGCGGGGAAATCTGGAACTTCTGGCAGGACGATGTTCATGTCCGCGGGATCTGGCGTAGCGCTTCGGTCGCGTCCTTCAATTCCGGTCATCCGGAATGGAAAACGCGCTTCGATCTTGATGCTCTGGCCCGCACCGAACATGCCAACTGGGTCATGGAGGGTCTTGAGTGTCTTGCGCCGCAGGATCGCTTCTGTCTCATGTCCCTGTCCAAGGCAGGGGAAGATGCGCATGTGGTCCGGGAATACGACACGCAGACGGACAGTTTCGTAGAAGACGGTTTCGCTCTGCCGTCCGGAAAACAGACTGTCACCTGGGTGGATGCCGATACGCTTCTGGTTTCGCGGGACTGGGGAACGGGCGATGCGGGGCTGACCAAGTCAGGTTATCCCTATTCTGTCCGGCTGCTGCGGCGGGGTCAGTCACTGGCTCAGGCTGTCGAAGTCTATCGTGGGCAGATCACGGACATGGATGTCTCGCCGGAGAGGCTGCGTGATGAGAAGGGGCGGAAGCTTTTCCTTATCAGCCGTCACCGGGATTTCTTTCACACGGAAGTCAGCCTTTTCAATCCTGTCACGCATCAGCTGAGCCGGCTGCCCCTTCCGGAGAAATACGACAGTCTCTCCTATCTGGATGGTCAACTGGTCCTGCATCTGCTTCAGGACTGGGTCTTGCCCGGACGGACATTCCGTGCGGACAGCATTGTTGCCCTGGATCCGGCAAAGCCGTCTGAACCCCGGCTGATCCTGTCGCCGACGCCCCGTCAGACCATTGGGGATGGTATGGGGGACGCTGTGGCGGTGACCAGGGATGGTCTGGTGGTTGTGGTGTATGACAACGTCCAGCCTGTCCTGAAGCTTTTCCGCCATGAGGCGAGCGGGGCATGGACCGCGCGTTCCATTGCGCTGCCCAAGAATATGGCGGCGGAAATCGTCTCGTCAGATCCGAAGCTTGCGCAGGCCTATCTTCAGCTTGAAGGATTCATTCAGCCGCCGCAGCTGTGGAGCCTGAATACGACGTCACAGACCGCGCAGCCGCTGTATCGTCAGCCGGACCTGTTCGATACGTCCGGTCTGGTCGTGGAGCAGATGTCTGCGACCAGCACGGATGGCACGGCCATTCCCTACTTCATCGTTCATGCCAAGGACTGGCAGAAGGATGGCGCCCGTCCGACCCTGATGACGGCTTATGGCGGGTTCGGGCTTTCATATCTGCCCGTCTATCATCCGGATCTGGGGATCACGTGGTTTGACCGTGGTGGCGTTTACGTCATGGCCAATATCCGTGGTGGCGGAGAATTCGGCCCGGCCTGGCATGATGTTGCACGGCGGGAAGGACGGCAGAAAGCCTATGACGACTTTGCGGCGGTGGCTCGCGATCTGATCGCCAAGCATATCACGTCGCCGAAGCATCTGGGTCTGCGGGGGCGGTCCAATGGTGGTCTTCTGGCGGGGGTGGAGTTCACCCAGCATCCCGACCTTTGGAATGCGGCGATCATTGGTGTCCCGCTGCTGGACATGATGAATTACGAGCAGATGGCGGCTGGTGCGTCCTGGGCTGCGGAATATGGCAGCATTTCCGAGCCGGGGCCGCGCGCCTTCTGGGAAAAGATGTCGCCCCTGCAGAATCTGAAGGCGGGTGTGTCCTATCCTGAGCCGTTCATCTTCACGTCAACGCGGGATGACCGGGTGGGTCCGATCCATGCGCGCAGGTTTGCAGCCCGGCTGGAAAGCCTGAAGTTGCCTTTCCTGTATTATGAAGATGTGGAAGGTGGCCATGCGGGTACGGTCAATGCTGCTGAGATTGCGCATGAGCGGGCTCTGGAAGCGATCTATCTCAGCCACAAGCTGATGGACGCGCCATAAATCACGTCACGCCCCTGTCCGTTCAATGTGACGGGCAGGGGAGAGGGCCGGATTTCAGGTACAAAAAAAGCCGCTGTCCCGAGGGACGCGGCTCTTTTTCCGTTCGGAGGACGTGAAGGCTTAGAAGCCTTCACGCTCCAGACGCTTACGCTCCATCTTGCGGGCGCGACGAACAGCTTCGGCTGCTTCGCGGGCGCGCTTCTCGGAGGGCTTTTCGAAGTGGCGACGCAGCTTCATCTCACGAAACACGCCTTCGCGCTGCATCTTCTTCTTGAGCGCCTTAAGCGCCTGGTCAACATTGTTGTCACGAACGAGAACCTGCACGGTGCCGTCAACTCCTTATGGGCCCGCTCTTCAGCGCCACCCGTGATATGGCATTCCAACTAAGGATGGTGCCCTTAACACATCTTTCGCGGGGAACGCAATTCATTCAGGAACGCTTGAATGGATTATTCCCAACGCGCACTCTGGGACACCCAGATGCCACTCCCGTTTGAAGGACAGACGTTTTCATGGCCCTGCTCAAGATTGCCCGCATGGGCAACCCCGTCCTGCATCAGGTAGCACAGGCCGTTTCCGACCCGAAAGCCCCGGAAATCCAGTCGCTCATCGCAGATATGCTGGAAACGATGGCCGATGCCCGGGGTGCCGGACTGGCCGCGCCGCAGGTTCATCAGCCCCTGCGGATTTTCGTCTATCACGTTCCCACGAACCGCGTGGCGAATCCCGAGGAGGCATTGCTGCCCTGCGTTCTCATCAACCCCGAAATCACGCCTGTCGGTGATGAGATGATGATCTGCAGCGAAGGCTGCCTGTCGATTCCGGGTCTGCGGGCCGATGTGCCGCGCCATGCGAAGGTCCGGTATTCAGGGCTGGATGAGAACGGTGAGGTGCTTGAAGGCGAGGCGACCGGTTTTCATGCCAATGTCCTGCAACACGAGAACGACCATCTGAACGGCATTCTCTATCCGCAGCGCATTACCGATTTCGCGCGATTCGGATATGTGGAAGAAATTCTCCGGTGAGTTCCCGTCTCATGGACGTTCCGTCATCTGCCACGGCGCATCTTTATCTTCGCGAAGACCGTATCCGTCAGTCCTACGAAGCCATGATGCTGGCCTGGCGGACCCTGAATGCCGATTGTGAGGCGCTGTTGCGTGAAAAGGGGCTGGGGCCTGCGCATCATCGCATCCTGTTTCTGACCGCCGCCCATCCGGGGATCACGCCTGGTGTTCTGCTGAACAGTCTGGGCATTACCAAGCAGTCTCTGGGGCGTGCTCTGGGAGATCTGCGGGAGCGCAAACTGCTTATTCAGGAAGAAGACCGTCATGATCGCCGCAAACGGCCGTTGCGGCTGACGGCGAGCGGAGAAGCGCTGGAGCGCGAACTCTTTCTCATGATCCGCGAAGTCATGACCCGGGCGTATCGCGAAGCCGGCATGACGGCTGTCGAGGGATTCCGGCGGGTTCTGGCGCCCCTTCAGGCTCCGTCGGAAAGTCGTGCACGATGAGCGATGAACATATCCTGGTGGTCGATGACGATCCGCGTCTGCTGCGGCTGCTTCAGCGTTATCTGTCGGAAAACGGCTATCGTGTCAGTACGGCGCTTGATGCGCAGACGGCACGGGAAGTCCTGCAGCGCATTCAGCCGGATGCTCTTGTCCTTGATGTGACGATGCCGGGTGAGGATGGTCTGTCCCTGACGAACAGTCTGCGCAGGGACGGTCTGTCGCTGCCGATCCTGCTTTTGACGGCGCGTGGTGAGCCGGCGGACCGGATTGGTGGGCTGGAAGCGGGCGCGGATGACTATCTGGGCAAGCCTTTCGAGCCGCGGGAGCTTCTGCTCCGTCTGCGGGCGCATCTGCGCAGGATGGTGCCGTCTTTGCCAGCTGTGGATGAGGTGCCGGATGTCTTGCGTCTGGGGGAGCTGGAATTTGACGTCAAGCGTGGCCTTCTCAGCGGGCCGCAGGGAGCGGTCCATCTGACGGGCGGTGAGTCCGCTCTTCTTGGGGTGCTGACCCGTCAGCCCGGGACGGTGCTCTCCCGTGAAGCCATCGCCCGCGCTCTTGAAATGGACGAGATCGGCGAGCGTGCCGTTGATGTGCAGGTCACGCGCCTGCGTCGCCGGATCGAGGCTGATCCCAAGGAGCCGCGTTTCCTTCATACCGTCCGGGGAAAGGGCTATGTTCTCAAGCCGGGACGCTGAGCCTGTGGGGGAGCGGGACGACGCCTGGCAGAAGCTGGACCGCCCGCTGAGGCGGATCCTGCCGCGTTCCCTGATGGGGCGATCCATGCTGATCGTCCTCATTCCTCTGCTGGTCACGCAGGCCATTGCGCTGGGCCTGTTTTATGGCACCTACCTGAATGTGGTCTCCCGGCGTCTGTCGGATGGTGTGACGGGTGAGGTCTCGCTCGTTATCGCCATGATCGAGCACACTTCTTCAGAGGCCGAGCGGACGCTCGTTCTTCAGGATGCGTCGTCCCGGACCCAGCTCGGATTTTCATTCCAGCCCGGTGAAACGCTTTCCCGGTATGGCACCAATCATGTTCTCGGCCCGATGGATGACGATTTCGCGCGTTCCATCCGGCAGAATCTTGGCCGGCCCTATGATGTGGACTGGTCGGAGTCTCCGCAGACCGTCCGGGCGTCCATCCAGCTTCCGCAGGGTGTGATGGTTGTCATGGTGCCGGTGAAGCGTCTGAATATCGGGCCGATCTGGCTGTTCGTCGTCTGGGCCGTCAGCAGTTCGATCGTGCTGTTCCTGATCGCTGGTCTGTTCATGCGCAATCAGGTTCGGGCCATTCGCAGGCTGGGCCATGCGGCTGAACTGTTCGGTATGGGGCGGGACCAGGGACCGATCCGCCCGCAGGGTGCGCGGGAAGTCCGTCAGGCTGCCATTGCCTTCAACCGCATGCAGGCGCGCGTCAATCGTTTCGTGGCGCAGAGGACGGCGGTTCTCGCAGGGGTGTCGCATGATCTGCGCACGCCTCTGACCAGGCTGCGTCTGACCGTCGCCATGATCCCGACCTTTGGACCGATCCGCGCCGAGACCCTGAAGCCGGATCTCGCGGATATGGTTGCGGATATTGAGGACATGGAGCGCCTGATCGGCAGCTATCTGTCATTTGCCCGGGGGGAAGGCGCGGAAGAGCCCGTTCTGACCGAGTTGAGAGGCATGCTGGATGATGTCGCGGCAGCCACGGTGAGGGCCGGGGGGCAGGTTCTGGGCGTGGAAGGACGTGAGGGCGTAGAAGCCACGGTGCGCCCCGATGCCCTGCGGCGTGTGCTGACAAATCTTGCGGAAAATGCCCGCCGTCACGGGGGGGCGATGCGCTTTTCCCTGCGTGAGGGAGAGCGGAACGTTGAAATCACGGTTGAGGACAACGGTCCGGGTCTGTCGGCCAGTCGCCGGGCGGCAATTTCGGAGCTTAATGGCACGACGGCCAGTCAGGATGGGAACAGCGGGCTGGGGCTGACGATCGTGCGGGACATCATTCATGCCCACGGCGGCTCGATTCGTCTGGTGGAGAGCCCGCTGGGAGGTCTGGGCGTGGTGCTCAGCCTCCCGAAATAGTCAGGCTCAGGGCAGCGTATTGCCCGCGCCGCCATTGCCGGTGCCCTGACCGCCCATCGGGCCGGTGCTGCCACCGAACTGGCTGCTCATGCCGCTCATCGGGTTGTAGCGGCCGACATTGCCCAGCAGCTCCTGCAGGATAGAGGAGCTGGTGCCTGGGGTCGGTGTCTTTGCCCCCACCATGCCCACATACATCGCGTTCTTCTTGTTCAGCGTGTCCATCTTGCGCAGGACGCCGCCGTTATCGAAGTTCAGGACCACGACCTGCTGCTTCTTCACGCTCGGGAAGGTCAGCGGCGTCGGGGACGTGATCATGGACACGTAGATCCATGTGTTGTCGTCGAAGGTCGCGTGGGCGGTCGGCGAGCCCAGCAGATCCAGAACATCCGTGCGTGTGCTCGTTCCGGGAACGAGCTGCGCGTAGTCGGTCTTTTCGATCAGGGAGCCGCGCGGCTCGGGAATCGGGGAAAAGAACGAGCATCCGCCGAGCAGCAGCGGGACACATGCCACTCCGGCCTGTGCGAAACGGCGAAGGAGGCGTGTTCTGCTTTGGGGCGTCGGGGAAGATGCGTTATTCATGGATCCGGAAACTATCCTGTGCAAGAGAACCGCTCAAATGAGCGCGTGCCCGAACGGCGCCTGCATGTCAACGATTTCCCCCATATTCCGGGGGCTGGAGTGCCTGAATGTCCCATTCACCCGAATTTTCCCGACGCATCCCCTTCAATCGGCTGGGATCGGGACTGGACGAGACGATCGAGGCCTCGGCCGCTGAACGCAAGGCTCTCGCCGCCCGGCTCGGAATCCCCGAGATCGAAACCCTGGTCTGCCGCTTTCGCCTGACACCTTCGGAGAACCGGAGCGTTCTGGCGGAAGGGCATCTTTCGGCGAAGGTTACGCAGATCTGCGTCATTACCTCCGAGCCTTTCGAGGACGTGCTGGCCGAGACCTTCTTCCTGAAGTTCATCCCTGCAGCCGACATGCCGGAAGACGAATTCGACATCGATTCCATCGATCTGGATGGACCGGACGAGGTTCCGCATGATGGCAAGGCTGTCGATATCGGTGAGGCGGCGGCCGAGCAACTGGCCCTGATGCTGGACCCGTATCCGCGCAAACCCGGCGCCGGTCTGGAAAATGCAGTTGACGTGGCGCCTGCAGAAGGGGAAGAAGGGGCACATCTGTCTGGCGAGGGGCCGGACGGTCCGCGCCGTCCCAATCCGTTTTCGGCGCTTTCCGTGCTGAAAAACGGGGACAGGAAAGAATAAAATCCCACGTCTGACTTGCGGGTTGCCCCGGGCTCTGCTAGAGCCGCCCGCCTGAACTCGACGTAATTACGAGACGACGAACAACAGGGCACCGGATGCCGCGGGGAGCGGAGCAGGGGTGCCGACACTGAAGCAGAAAGAGGCATAAAAGCCATGGCCGTCCCTAAAAGAAAGACTACGCCGTCCCGTCGTGGCATGCGTCGCAGCCACCAAGCCCTGGGTGTCGAGGCTCATGCAGAGTGCTCGAACTGTGGCGAGATGAAGCGTCCGCATCACGTTTGCAGCCACTGTGGCCATTATGATGGCCGTGAAGTGGTCGCTGCTGGCAACAGCGGCAAGGGCCTGAAGACCGCCGTCCGCGCCTGATCCCTACCTGCGGGTCCGTAGCTTCCAGAGAGCGCGGCCCGCATCTGTGATGCTGTCCGGGAAACTGTCTCAATGACCAAAGCGCCTGTCACGCCCGAACGTGACATCGCGGCCTCCGGGCCTTACGCCCTCGCCGTCGATGCAATGGGTGGTGACAGGGCCCCGGATATCGTCCTCGCCGGACTCGATCTGGCCGCCGACCGGCACCCGAAGGCCCGTATTCTCCTGATTGGAGACGAGGCCCTTCTCAGGCCGGCTCTGGCAAAATATCCCAAAGCTGCCCGTCTGTGTGATATCCGCCATGCTGCGGCAAGTATCTCCATGGACATGAAACCGACTGCGGCGCTCCGCGTGCGGGGGTCGTCCATGCGCATGGCCATGGAAGCCGTCGCCGCCGGGGAAGCCTGTGGTGTCGTGTCGGCTGGTAACAGCGGCGCCATGCTTGCGCTGGCCAAGATCATCGTCAAAGCCCTGCCAGGCATTTCCCGTCCGGCCATGATCGCTGTCGAGCCTTCCGCGCGCGGTGATATCGTGATGCTGGATCTCGGGGCCAACATCGCCTGTGACGCCCGCAATCTGGTTGAGTTTGCGGTCATGGGAGAGGCTTTCGCCCAGGCTGCGCTCGGTCTTCCGTCTCCCACGATCGGTCTTCTTAATGTCGGCTCGGAAGAGCTGAAGGGGGATGACCGTCTGAGACAGGCTTCCGAGCGCCTCCGGGCCAGCCCTCTGGCGCCCCAGTTCCATGGCTTTGTCGAGGGGCATGACATCACGGCCGGGACGACCGATGTGGTCGTGACGGATGGCTTTACCGGCAATATCGCCCTGAAGACCGGTGAGGGTGCGCTCAAGCTCGCTTTCAGTCTCCTGCGGCGCGTCTTCGAGACCAATCTTCTGACCCGTCTGGGGTATCTTCTGGTCAAGCCGGGTCTGGAGCGGATGCGGGAATGGATCGATCCGCGTCGCTATAACGGCGCCCTGTTTGTTGGCCTGAACGGTATTGTTGTGAAGTCGCACGGAGGTGCGGACGGCGAGAGCTTTGCCGCAGCCATTGATGTTGCCATGGATGCCGTCACGCACCACCTGAACGACAAGATACGCGCCCGCCTGGAGCAGCTGGGAATGGGGGCTCCCGAGCCTGTTGCCCCCGCCGCTGCCAAGGCCGCCCCTGAACCTGTGAGCTGAAAAACATGTCCGATCCCATTCGTGTCCGCCTGACGGGTGTCGGGGGCTATCTGCCGCGTGACGTCGTAACCAACGACGATCTTGCCCGGAAATTCGGTATCGAGACTTCGGACGAATGGATCAGAACCCGGACCGGCATCGGTCAGAGGCATATCGCCTCCGGTGACGAGACGACCTCCAGCATGGCGGCCGAGGCTGCGCGTCAGGCGCTGGACTATGCCGGCGTGGATGCGTCACAGGTCGATGCCGTTCTGGTCGCCACGGCGACGCCGGATCAGGTCTTTCCGGCCGTGGCTGTGCAGGTGCAGGCGCGCCTTGGTATGACTGCGGGGTTTGGCTTTGACATCAGCGCGGCCTGCTCGGGTTTTGTCTATGCCCTCGCGACGGCAACGGCCCTGATGCAGTCCGGACAGGCCAAAAAGGTCCTGGTGATCGGCAGCGAAGTCTTCTCGCGTCTGCTGGACTGGACCGACCGGTCCACCTGCGTCCTGTTTGGCGATGGTGCAGGGGCGGTTCTTCTGGAAACCGGTGCGGGGGAAGGCGAGGGCGTTCTGTCCACGCATCTGCACTCGGATGGCCGGACCGGCGATATCCTGTATGTGGATGGTGCGGCGGGCTGCCCGTCCACATCGCAGCATCTGCGGATGCAGGGGCGTGAGGTTTTCCGTCATGCCGTCGTCAAGCTTTCGCAGGCTGTCGATGAGGCCCTCGAGGCCAATGGTCTGACCGGGCAGGATATCCAGTGGATGGTCCCCCATCAGGCGAATCTGCGCATCATCGACGGGATGGCCAAGAAGCTGGCGCTTCCGGCGGACCGGGTAGTCGTGACCGTGGACCGTCATGCCAATACGTCTGCGGCATCGATTCCGCTTGCTCTGAACGAAGCCGTGCGGGATGGACGGGTCAGGAAGGGCGATCTGGTGCTGATGGAAGCGCTGGGGGGTGGTCTGACCTGGGGATCCGCTCTCATCCGGATGTAAGCCTGTGCCCTGGCAACGGGCAGGTTAATGATTGATTCCTTTGACTGTTCTGAACGTCATGATACGCAAGTGACATGAGCACAGTCACGCGCGCGAATCTTGTCGAGCATCTCTATAGTCGTGTCGGTCTTTCCCGGCATGACTCCTCCATGATTCTTGAAAGCCTGCTGGGTGTGATCTCAGACCGCCTTGAAGCAGGCGAATCCGTGAAACTGAGCGGATTCGGAACATTCTCTGTCCGCCAGAAGGGCGAGCGTATCGGCCGCAATCCCAAGACGGGTGTGGAAGTTCCCATCCTGCCGCGGGCCGTGCTGGTGTTCAGACCTTCCCAACTGCTGAGGGACCGCATGAACGGTTCCGAGAATGGTGCAGCGGCTGAGGCTTCCACCCATGACAGATAATTCCACATCCCAGGCCGTCATGGTTTCGCCGAACGATGATCTTGCTTCCGCTCCGGAAAAGGTCAGGAAGGCGCCCGAGGCGTACCGCACCATCAGTGAAGTCGCCGAAGAGCTGCATATTCCCCAGCACCGTCTGCGGTCCTGGGAAACCATTTATCCGGGCGTAAAGCCTTTCCGTGGGGAAAGTGGTCGCCGCTATTACAGTCCCGAGCATATCGAGACGCTACGGCTGATTTCGGATCTGCTTTATGTGCAGGGCTACAAGGGGCAGGGGGTCCTGCGGGTTCTGAGAGAGCGTCGTGCCGAGAAGGCGCGTGCGGCCGCCCAGAAGGCTGTTCCGGAGGCTGTGCCTGAAACGGTGCAGGAGGTTTCGGCAGCATCTGCGGAAGCGGTTTATGTTCCGGTTGTCACGGTTGAGGCGACTGAAGAAAGTCCTGCGCCTGTTGTGGACGCAACGCCGGTGGCCGAACCTGTCGAGAATGAAGATACTCCGGTGACGCCGACAGAAGCCAGCGTTGACGACATTGTTTTTCCGGAAATTCCTGCTGCGGCCCATGAGGTCGTCGTGACGGAAACGGTTGACAGCACGGCGGAAAATGAGAGCCCCGAAGCCGAAGCCGAAGCCGAAGCCGAAGCCGAAGCCGAAGCCGAAGCCGAAGCCGAAGCCGAAGCCGAAGCCGAAGCCGAAGCCGAAGCCGAAGCCGAAGCCGAAGCCGAAGCCCCCGATTCTGCTCTGCTCGTGACCCTGCGCGACGAAAACGAACTTCTTTTCAATACGCTGGAAAAGACCGAGTCTGAAAACAGCCTGCTGCGTTCGGAACTGCGCGAAATTCTCGAAGAGCTTCGCAATTTGCGAAATCTTCTGCCCGTCTAGTCACAATGCCCCATTGCGGTGACGGCGGGACACTGCTAAACCACCGCCACCGCAGGACGACGGGCAGTAGCGCAGCCTGGTAGCGCACCAGTCTGGGGGACTGGGGGTCGTGGGTTCGAATCCCGCCTGCCCGACCAGTCCTGCGGTAATTTCCCTTTCTTAAGATTCCTTGTCTTCTGCATAGACGCCCTTGCGCGGATTGACTTCCGTCCAGAGCGTCCACAGCAGATGCAGCGCGGCCATGATGGCTGGCCCAAGGAACAGGCCCAGTAGACCCCAGGTCTCGGCGCCTCCCAGAATTCCCAGCAGAACCCACAGGAACGGCATTTTCGTGCTGCCGCCAATCAGGGCGGGGCGGATGAAGTGGTCTGCGATGAAGATCACGACCGAACCGATGGCCGAGACGACGATCGCACCGATCATGCTGCTTTTTGCCAGCAGAAGCAGGGCCACCAGTCCGACGGTCGGCCAGGCCAGGAACGGGATCATTGCCGCCACGGCCGTCACCATCGCAAACAGCAGGGGCTGGGGCGCACCTGTTGCCATGTAGACGATGCCCATGATCGCCCCTTCGCCCAGACCCACCAGAACAAGCCCCGCCAGCGTGCCGTGCACGGACGAGATCATCTGCTTGGCCAGGCTCTCACCCTGCTCGCCGAACAGGCGCTGCGATCCAAGCAGGCATTTGCGGATCACGCTGTCGCCGTCCTTGAGCAGGAAGAACAGCGTCAGGAGCGAGAATGCGAACAGCGTGCCGCGGCGTGCAAGCTGCGATCCGACCTGTTTGGTCATCTGCATGCCATGTCCCACATCCACCGAATGAAGCAGATGGGACAGGCGCTGGGGGCTCGTCATGTGGTTCTGCCACCAGTTGGTGGCCTGTGCGGACAGGAACGGCAGGTGCGGGACCCATTCCGGCATCGGGATGCCGTTGTTCCGCACGTCATCAATCCATTCCAGCGCACTCCGCGCCTCATCCGCGACTTTCACGCCGACCAGCGAGACGGGCACCAGGAAAATCAGCGCCACCGCCAGTGTAAAGACCATCGGCAGCCAGTCACTGCGGCCGAAGCGTAGCTCCGCCCTGCGGTAAAGGGGCCAGATCGAAATGGCGAACACGCAGCCCCACAGCAGCGCAGGCAGGAAGCCCTTGAGCGTGTAAAGGCCGATCGCCACGAAGAAGAGCGCCAGAAAGCCCCGTGCACGCCGCTGGATCGTTCCGGTTGAGGCAGAGGCCTCGACCGTGATGGTGTCGGGAGAAGGAGGCGGAGAAAAATCGGTCATGAGAATTCCGGAATGAAAATATGTCTGAACTGTCGTCCTGTGCAGAGAGACCTGCTCCGACGAGAGAAGTCCGGATGAAGAAAGATGCAGGAACCTGAGTAACACTGTTCCGCATCATGGAACTATTCCATGGGCACGTTTTCGAATGAAGAGCAGCCGGACTGGATGGCCAGTCCGACGGCCTGCTGACTGAAACGTTTCTGATACGCCTGACGAATGGCTTTCAGATAAGGCTGCAGGTTGCGATCCGAAGACGAAGCCACGATCCAGACGATTCGTGATGCTTCGCGGATGATCCGGTGGCCTGCTGCATCATACCACTGTCCCTGTGCGTCGATCACGGTGAAACCTGCGGGAAAGCGCGGCGTGATTTCGCTGTCCACGAAATTCTGCCAGTCATCGCCATCGATGATGCTGTCATCGGGGCGCGTCAGGCCAAACATCAGTCTGATCTGCAGACCGTCGCGGGTCTGGATTTCGCGGCACAGATTGGGTGTGACGCTGACGGGCACGATACAGCCGCCGAGCAGCGGGGCTGTCAGGGTCAGCAGAAGCAGTGTTCTCTTCACGCAGCCCGACCCGTCAGGGCGTTTCGCAGGATCGCGGCTTCAGCAGGAGCGAACAGCCCGCGGCGAATGAACAGGTCGATCAGGACAAGATTGACGTTGAACTTGAACGCATCGGTGTCCCGGACCAGCGCGACGACTTCCTGAATTGGCAGAAGGTGAAAGCTCTCTACCTCGCCATCCTCCGCTATGGGCGTGAAATCCTGCGGAAGGAGCAGGTCATAGCAGTGCAGCACGTCGCGTCGCAGCCCCTCGGGGCGCTCAAGTGCGTATTCGATCCGGCTGACGGCGCGGGCAGTTGCTGCCAGTTCCGCCGGGATACCCGCTTCTTCCTGCGCTTCCTTGATGACTGTTGTCTGTGGATCGAGACCTGCGCTCATGCCGCCTGCGACCAGATGGTCCAGCTTTCCCGGATCCAGACGCTTGCTCATGCTGCGACGGGCTATCCAAAGGAAAAGTCCGTCCTCACGTTCGACCAGTCCGTTCAGATGCACGCCTTCGGCGGCCAGTCCCAGAACCGGTATGGCGCCGCGATCCACCTGGCCCAGAACGATGCCACTGTCATCACGGACATCGAAGGCTTCCTCATGCGACGCGTAAAGCTCCATGTCGCACAGGGTCTGGGAGAGGGGCAGGAGCTCCGTGCCGGTGTTTACGCCGAAACCCTGGTCCTTCTGAAGGCCGAGTGATTGAAGCGTCTGTGCGGTTGTGGGGCTGACCCAGCCGATCTGTTCCGCTCCGCAGAAAAACGGAAGGCGGCCGCCTGGCAGGACTGCGCTGTTGCAGGCTGCAATATGCCGAAGAAAGGGTTCGAGGGCAGGGGGGAAGGATTTGTCAGACACAGAGCGATATGTCGCATGCAGACAGGCATTTGCAAAGCATCGCCTGCACTTCCCATAGTCTGCCGATGCTCAAGAAAACCGATTCGACATCTGAAGCGCTCTCCCTGCGGGTGCTGTGGCCCATGATCCGGCCCGAAAAACTCTGGCCCGACGCGACACGCATCGGTTTTGCACTCATCATTCTTCTGGTGGAAAGCGGCACGGCCGTCGCCACACCCTGGCTCTTCAGCCGCATGGTCAGCAGTCTGTCACGTCCCGAGACCCTGCTGGCTGTTCCGGTCTGGCTGATTGCCCAGTATGCGGTCATCCGGATCATTTCGGGGCTGGCGACCCCGCTGCGGGAGCTTCTGGTCAAGCCTGTCGAAACGGATCTTCAGCGTCGTGTGGCTGTCCTTGGCCTGCGCCATCTGCATGATCTGAGCGTGCGTTTCCATCTGGACCGCCAGACAGGTTCCCTGACGCGCACGCTTGATCGGGGGGCGGATGCGGTCGGGACGCTGCTGTCCCTGGCGCTGTTCAATGTGTTGCCTAATGTCATCGAACTCATCATGACACTGACCGTCATTCTGAAGATCTTCGACTGGCGTTACGTCGGGCTGCTTCTGCTGGCGCTCGGGCTGTATTCTTCTGTCTCTTATGTCTTTACCCGTCTGAGAATGACGGCGAGACGGGCCCGCAACCGTGCAAGCAACGAGGCCCAGCACCAGTTGGTCGACAGCATTCTGAATTTTGAGACGGTCCGCAGTTTCGCCAACGAACCGCATGAAATCGCCCGTTATGACGCGGCCCGGAAGGATCTCCGGCAGGCTGAAATCAGCCTCCAGCGTTATGTCAGTCTCTCCCAGATCAGCCGCGGCATTCTGATTGCGGTCACGACGACGACCCTTCTCGCGATGGCGGCTCATGATATCGTGGAGCACCGACTGGCGGTTGCGCAGTTCGTGTTGATCGGCAGCTATCTGAGTGGTCTCTATTCATCCGTGGGTGCCCTGAATTACGTCAGTGCAGGCTGGCGCAATGCGCGCGTTGATCTGGAGAACTATCTCGAACTGCTTGCCGTGCGCTCCGAGATCACCCATGCCGTCCAGCCGGTTCGTCTGCCGGGAAAGCTGTCGGAAGCGGGGGCGGCGTCCGTGGCGTTCCGGCATGTTTCCTTTGGCTACAGCCCTGCGCGGCAGATCCTGCATGATGTTTCCATCAATATTCCCGCAGGTACGTCTCTGGCCATTGTCGGGCATACCGGGTCAGGCAAATCCACCCTGGGGCGTCTGCTGACCCGGGCCTATGATCCGACCGAAGGTTCGGTCTGCATTGACGGTCATGACCTGCGCGATATTGCGCCGACTGACATCCAGAACATCATCGGGACGGTTCCGCAGGATACGGTGCTCTTCAATTCCAGCATCGGCGAAAACATTGCCTATGGGGATCTGTCAGCGTCTCGTGAGGAGATCGAGAAGGCGGCCCGGAGTGCGCAGATCGATACCTTCATCCGTGACCTTCCCGATGGGTATGACACTGTTGTCGGTGAGCGTGGCCTCAAGCTTTCGGGTGGCGAGAAGCAGCGTGTGGCCATTGCGCGCGTCATCCTCAAGGACCCGCGCATCCTTCTGCTGGACGAGGCTACGAGCGCGCTTGATACCCGCACGGAAGTCGCCATCCAGAAGGAGCTGGCCGTCCTGTCGCAGGCGCGCACGACGGTTATTGTCGCGCACCGTCTTTCCACGGTTCAGGATGCCGATCGTATCGTGGTGCTTGACGCGGGGCGCGTGGTGGAGCAGGGAAGCCATACGGAACTGCTGTCCGCAGGTGGCCATTATGCCGCAATGTGGGCCGCACAGGCCGGTGAAAACGTCGCTGGACCGCTCTCGGGGGTTGACGAAGCCCCCAAGCATACGTCATAAGCCGCGCCTGATTTACGGAACACGCCGGACCTCGCTGTCCTGCGTCATCCAGCATCGAGGAAAGTACCACCATGTCTCGCCGTTGCCAGATCACGGGCAAGGGCGTGCTGACGGGCAACAACGTCAGCCACGCCAATAACAAGTCCCGCCGTCGTTTTCTCCCGAACCTGCAGGAGACCACGCTGATCTCCGATATTCTCGGTGCTTCGGTGCGCATGCGCCTGTCCACCAACGGTATCCGCACGGTCGAGCACAACGGTGGGCTGGATTCGTTCCTGCTGGGTACGCCGAACCGCAAGCTTCCGACGGAAGCCCAGGTCATCAAGCGCCGTATCCTGCGCGTTCAGGAACGCAAGGCTGCCCAGACCGCCTGAGAAATCTTTGCCGGACTTTGTTTGGTAACAAGATTGCTCTTGAAAACCATGGCGGTCTGCGTCATTCAGCCGCCACTGGGATAAATCAGGTTCGGTCCTTTCACAGGACCGCAGCGGAGGTGTTTCGGTTCAGGCTGAAACACCTTTCATTGTATTTTGGAGGTTCTCCGTGTCCGAAAGCGTTCAGGAAGCCAAGTCGGCTCTCTCGAAGATTCGCAACATCGGTATTACCGCGCATATCGATGCCGGTAAGACCACGACGACCGAGCGTATCCTGTATTACACGGGTGTCTCTCACAAGATCGGTGAGGTCCACGAAGGCAACACCACCACCGATTACATGGCACAGGAGCGTGAGCGTGGCATCACGATCACCTCGGCAGCCGTGACGTGTGAGTGGCACGACCACCGCATCAACATCATCGACACCCCGGGCCATATTGACTTCAACATCGAAGTCAACCGTTCGCTCCGCGTGCTCGATGGCGCGATCTTCGTGATCGAAGGCGTGGCCGGCGTGCAGCCGCAGTCCGAAACGAACTGGCGCCTTGCTGACCGTTACAACGTTCCGCGCATCATCTTCATCAACAAGCTCGACCGTACCGGTGCGGACTTCTACTACGCCTTCAGCACGCTGAAGGAGAAGCTCGACATCGTTGCAGTGCCGCTGCAGCTCCCGATCGGCGCCGAAGAAAACTTCATCGGTGTGGTCGACCTAGTCGAGATGCGTGCCATCGTGTGGGAAGGCGGCGAACTCGGCGCCAAGTTCCACTACGAAGAGATCCCTGACGATCTGAAGGAAAAAGCTGCCGAAGCCCGCCAGACGCTGCTCGACACGGCTCTCGCCATGGACGACGCTGCCATGGAAGAGTACTTCGAGAAGGGTGACGTGGACGTCGCAACCCTGAAGAAGTGTATCAAGAAGGGTGCGATCTCCGGCGAATTCCGTCCCGTCATGTGCGGTACGGCCTTCAAGAACAAGGGTGTGCAGCCCCTGCTCGACGCCGTCATCGACTACCTGCCGGCTCCTGACGAAGTCGAAGGCATCCGTATCGCTCCGCCGGAAGGCGAAGAGGTCGATGAGGACTTCCTGCCGATCGTTCCGGTTGATCCGGACGGCAAGTTCGCTGGCCTTGCGTTCAAGATCATCTCCGACAAGTACGGCACGCTGACCTTCGTTCGCGTCTATCGTGGCGTCCTGAATTCCGGTGACACCATCCTGAACACGACGAAGGGTCACAAGGAACGCGTCGGCCGCATGTTCCAGATGCATGCCGACAAGCGTCAGGAAGTGAAGTCCGTCGGTGCCGGTGACATCGCCGCATTCGTGGGCCTCAAGGATACCGTCACGGGTGACACGCTTGCCGATGCTGCCGATCCGGTGGTTCTGGAGCGCATGCAGTTCCCGGTCCCGGTCATCGACATCTCCGTCGAGCCGAAGACCAAGGACGCCGTCGAGAAGATGACGCTGGCCCTGCAGAAGCTGACGGCTGAAGATCCGTCCCTGCACCTCAAGACCGATCAGGAAACGGGTCAGACCATCCTGTCCGGCATGGGCGAGCTTCACCTGGACATCATCGTTGACCGTCTGCGCCGTGAATACGGCGTCGATGCCAACATCGGTGCACCGCAGGTGGCTTATCGTGAGACGATCACGAAGCCGCATGTCGAGACCTACACTCACAAGAAGCAGTCTGGTGGTTCGGGTCAGTTCGCCGAGGTCAAGATCGAGTTCGCTCCGTCGGACAAGCCGGACGAGATCGTGTTCGAGAACAAGGTCGTCGGCGGTACGGTTCCGAAGGAATATATCCCGGCTGTCGAAAAGGGTATCCGCATGCAGAGCACCACGGGTGTTCTCGCCGGCTTCCCGACCGTGGACTTCAAGTTCACGCTGCTCGACGGTAAGTACCATGACGTTGACTCGTCGGCTCTGGCCTTCGAAATCGCCGCCAAGGCCTGCTTCCGTGAAGGCATGAAGAACGCCGGTCCGGTGATCCTCGAGCCGATCATGGACGTGGAAATTACCACGCCGAACGATCACGTCGGTGACGTCGTGGGCGATCTCAACCGCCGCCGTGGCATCATCCAGAACCAGGAAACCGCTGGTTCGACCGTCATGATCCGTGCACAGGTGCCGCTGAAGGAAATGTTCGGCTACATCTCGCACCTGCGTTCTGCAACGAAGGGTCGTGCATCCTTCACCATGCAGTTCCATCACTACGATCCGGTGCCGCGTAACGTGGCCGACGAAATCATCGCGAAGTCCGCCTGATTTCTTCACTCCGGTGACGCATCAGACCCCGCCAGAGCAATCTGGCGGGGTTTTTTGTGTTCCTCTTTCAAGGAAAGACCCGATGTCCCAGTCTGAACCCCGGAGATCCGTCATTGCCATTCTGCCGGTGAACGATCTCGCGCAGGCAGAGCAGTTTTTTGCGGTCCTCGGCTTCTCGTCCCGCAACGGAAGTTCAGCCGAATACAGGCTTCTGGAAACGGCGGAAGGAGAGGAACTCCATCTGACGCAGGCTGTTCCCGGCTGGGTTGAGGCCGGGCGCAATCCGTTCGGTCTTTATTTTCGTCGTCCGGATGTGGATGCGCTGGCGCAGGCCTTCACGGGGCGGGTGCTTGAGAAGGAAGGGCCGTCGGTCAGGTCCTGGGGGATGTACGAGTTCGCCGTCAACGGGCCTGACTGCGTCCTTGTACGGATCGGCTGGCCTGTCCGGAAGGGCTGAGCACAAAAAAGGCGGTGAAAGGTTGCCCCTTCGCCGCCTTTTCCGGTCCCGTCAGGGATCAGTGCAGATTGTCTGTCCGGCGGATGAAGGCTGCCACGTTGTCGTGAAGCTGCTGCAGGGTCGCCGGGTCCACATAGACCATGTGGCCGGACGTGTACTGCGCATATTCGATGTTCTTCTGCAGGCTGTTCGGCATCGGCAGATGCTTCATCTCGTACACGCCTTCAAAGTAAGGCGTTGCGAGATCGTAGTAGCCGGCGTTGAGCATGACATGCAGGTTCGGGTTGGTCTTCATCGCCATGGCCAGATCCGTCATGACGTTCGGCTCGCCCTTGGGCTGGTAGCCGCGGCCGGGCTGATGGTGATGGCTGTCCCAGTGGCCCTGGCTGTTATAGAGGCGATAATCCTCGTCCGTGCCGTATTTGAGCATGTTGCGGACGTAGTCGTTGAAGACCGTGACATAGGCCGAGCTGATAGCGCTGGACTGCGGATCGTAATCCACTTCCTGGCTCATCGGGTCGATCGTCGGGCTTGAATAGCGGGTGTCCAGACGGCCCGTCGCCATCCCGGTCTTCGCCTGAAGCTGCTGGTCGAACTCGCCGCCATTGACGCGCAGATCCGCACGCAGGATGTAGTCGACCGGCAGGCCCGTATAGTCATGCAGCTTCGCCGCAATCGCCTGACGCTGGTCTTCCGGCAGATCCGCACCCTGACGCAGGGCCAGCGTGTAGTCGGTCATCGCGAAATGCTCGACCTCATGCAGGAAGGCCTTCAGGTCCGGATGCTCGGCCGGCAGGCAATGATGATACCAGGCCGTCGCGGCGTAGGTGGGCAGGGCCAGCACATACGGATCGTCAACGCCTGCGTTGAACTGCGGGCTGTCATCGCTGTTGTCATAATTCAGGATCTGCGACAGCAGGATCACGCCGTTGAAGTCGATGTTCTCGTCCTGCTCAAGGTCGTTGATGACCACGGCCGAGCGCATGGTGCCATAGCTTTCACCGAACAGGTATTTGGGCGAATTGTAGCGGTGATACTTGGCCAGGAACTTCGAGATGAAATGTGTGAAGGCTTCACCGTCACCATCAACGCCAAGGAATTCCTTGTCAGCGTCCTTGCCGGCAATCCGCGAGAAACCCGTGCCCGGCGCATCGATGAAGACGACGTCCGAGACGTCCAGCAGGGACTGCGGGTTGTTGATGAGTGCATAGGGGGCAGCCGGCAGGTGGGTGTCACCCGGCGTGTTCACGCGGCGCGGGCCGAAGGTACCCATGTGAACCCAGACGGAGGCCGAGCCTGGACCGCCGTTATAGAGGAAGGTGATCGGGCGCTTTTCGGCGGGGACACCTTCCTTGAAATAGGCGGTGTAGAACATGGAGGCGACGGGCGCGTTCTTGCTGTCGTCATCCTTGCCGCCATCGAGCTTGGTGCCACGCTTGGCCAGGATATCGCCGGAATCATTGTAGTCGGCGCCATGAACCAGAATGGTGCCTGCAACTGCCCGATAGGGGATGGTCGCGCCATTGACCGTTACGGTTCCGTTCGTCACGCTGTCAGCATTGGGCGCCAGTGTGGCAGGACCTGCCGCCAGAGCAGGCACAGCCATCATGGCTGCACCCAGAAGAAGGGCCTTGCGGAGCATGCAGAGGAACTTTCCGTTGGAGGTTATGACGCGAGATTTCTAACCGCAGGCGGCCACACTGGACAAGAGTTGCGGCCGCGGATCATTCCTCAGCCGAAAGCCCGGTTGGCGTGCATGATGGCCACGCCGACCTCACGCAGCAGCGCAAAGCAGCGTGACAGCGGCGCGAAGATTTCCTCATGTTCACGCGCGAAACCGGCAGCTTCAGCGGCATCACCCGGTTCTCCGAAGTCAAGGTTGGCAACGCTGGGAGCCGTGACAGGGAACAGATCTTCCAGCAGATGCAGCGCGCGCGGCACATCCAGGCAGAGAATCAGGTTCGTGATCGCTTCGCGTGTCAGGTTGTTGCGCGGCCCGAAATAGGGGATGCGCGTTGAAAGCGCCCACAGCCGGTCGATCAGGGCGAAGCGGATTGCATGAAGCAGCTTCTCGCGGGCTTCCATGCGGGGCGCATCCGGCCAGGCTGCACGCAGTGCGATGTGGTCCGCCTGAATGCGCCGGAACATGGCAGGGCCACTGGCCCAGAAGCGCAGCAGTTCCAGACCGTGCGAAACGCACAGCAGGCTCTGACGCTCTTCGTCGTTCTGCGCCTTTGCTGCACGATCCAGCCAGGTCCCGGGATCAAGTTGATGGATCGTCGTCCGCAGCACGTCCAGATCCGAGTGGGCCAGGGCCTGACGGGCGAAATCCATGGCTTCGCGGAACCGCGAGGATTCCGTAGCGAACTGCTCGAACGTTTCGGGATGACGCTGCGCCGCATTGCCAAGGCCATGCAGCACATTCGCCCACCAGCCGAGCTGCTGGAGAATGGCGTTGTTGGGAATGGCGCGGAGCTGTCCCGGATGTGTGATGCGCGTCACCGTGGCTGCGTCCGACTGACGCGCGGAAGGTCGCGATCCCGTCTTGTCGATCAGGGCCGGACCGAAGGCGCTCAGCAGCGCTGCATAGCCCGGATCATCCACGAGTGCGCCCATGTCGAGCGCGATGGTGGAGAAGAAATCCGACGCGAAGTCAGGCCGCGTATAAACCGGATCTTTCGTATCCAGCGGGATATCGGCCACATGTTCGGCCAGCGTTGCGATGGTGGAGGCCGCAAGCGCCTTCGTGCCGAATAGCGTGTAGCCGTCTCCGCCCTGGAATGCGGTTTCGACCCGGCAGCCGATCCCGGCCTCGCGCATGGCAAGGCGCGTGCGGGCAGGAGAGAAATAGTCCAGACGCTGGCGCAGGCTGAACGGATGCGCGCCTCGCCCAATGCTCTCGCCATGCGTGTCGAACAGCGTCAGGGCGACGTCTTCAAGTTCGTGCTCTGCCAGCAGGGAGAGGGTCCGCATCCGCAGGCGCTCAACCAGATTGGTCGCTGCGAGCTGCCCGACGTAACGACCCGAGTCGGAATATCCGAACTGAAGCGACAGGCGGCCGTTCGCCCGCAGGTAATCCCGCCAGTGGCTGGAGCGGAAGGCTTCTTCCAGAATGGTCTCACCGTTCTCAAGCGCACTTTCCGTCTCGAAGAGCGGCGAGATCTCGATCTGATGGTCCTTGATCCCGAACAGCCGTGCCAGCCAGAGCGTTGCGAGCAGCGTATAGCCGCTTTCGGTCTCGGCAATGAGGAAGCGGATGGGGGATCCGGAATCGATGTGTTTGAGGATCTGCGCCATCGTCATCATCAGCCGCGCGGCTGATGCGGGTTCGACCAGCAGGGATCCGAAATCCACGGCGCGGGGCTGCAGGTCTGACAGGGCCTCGTCGATCTTGGCCAGCAGAACCCGCCGCCGCGATGGCAGGGCGGGATCATCGGTCAGACCAAGCCGGGTGCGGGCCACATTGTAGATCTGCGCCGCATTCAGCCGCGTATGGATCCGTGCGATGCCGAGTCCATGGTTCATGAACCCGGCACGGATGGTCCGCAGATGCAGTCTGGCTTCGTCATCCAGCCCGACCGCCGCATCCTGGAACAGTGGCAGAAGCTCGGTGGCGTCGAGGAGTGCCTTGTCCCGGAAGGCAATCAGTGTCTGGGCAAAATCCTTGATGATTTCCGGAGCCGCATCCTTGCCGGTCGGGCAGGCAGCGTGCTGCGTCTTTACGGCCTCGATCGCCCGGCGCACGCGCATGGCCAGAGCACTGTCCTGCAGGCCCAGACGTTCCAGTCCGTCCGTCAGACGATGTAGCTGGGAAAATTTCAGTTCAAGCCGGATCCGCAGCGTATCCCACCAGCCGATATCGTTGCGCCCATCGGTATCGAACCCGACCCAGCTTGCGAGAATGACGGGGGAGGGATCGACCTGACCGGCCTCGCCGGACCAGCGCCGGGACATTTCCTGCAGCAGCGCTTCTGTCAGATCGTCAAGCGCATCGCGTCCCCGAAGGATCGCAGCCAGAGCCAGAGCCTGTTCCTGTGCCAGTGTCGGTGGGCCCGGACGGCGATGCGTCTTCAGGCAGGGGATCGGCAGTTCCGGATTTTCCGCACGCCGCGTCAGGATTTCATAGACGCCATCCGCCAGGGCAAAGGTCGGGTGGGCGGTAAAAACGGCGGCAATCTGGGGCACCGTCAGGGATACGGCATCCGGAGCCTGATCGACAAGGCGCTTGGCTACGGCTTCAAGACGGGCCTGTGGATCCGCGGCATCGAGCCCGATATAGGACCGCAGATGCGCAGCCCGTTCCACGAAATGCTCGTCACGCAGGGCGCGGACGACGTTCTCGATCTCGTCCAGCTGGGTCTTGCTCTCACTCCTGTCGTCATCGGACAGGCCTTGTCCAATCGAGGCAATCAGGTCTGCGAGGCCATCGCGCTCGTGAAGAAGCCGTGACGTCATTGCGTCAATACGGTCATGAAGGGACGGATCGAGCCGGGAGGCGCAGTCAGACATCGGGAGCAGTCTCGCTTCTGCGGAGAAAAATGGGACGAAGACGGGGCGCAATACTTTTCATGCCCTGTCATCAAGCGCAACCTTGCTCTGGACGCGACAGCACGGCAGGATGATGCTATCGGTGCGCTCATGCACGCGGACACGACCCCTCCCGTTTCCCGGAAATCCAGCCCCACAGGTTTCTCGCCCAGGTTCATGGCCGGCGGCCTGCTCGTCGGCATGGGTGTTCTCGCTGCGGGAACGACACTTGCAGCCGCCCGTCATATCGGGGACGGCAGTCTCGCCTTCGGGCTGTTGCGTGCCGGATCGCGGGCAGGTGTCGTTGGTGGTCTTGCTGACTGGTTCGCCGTTACGGCCCTGTTCCGCCATCCGCTGGGTTTGCCCATTCCCCACACGGCCATTCTGCCGCGGCAGAAAGAACGTCTCGGCCAGGCGCTGGGACGCTTCATTTCCGGTCAGTTCTTCACTGAGGACGATGTCCGCCGCGCGCTGTCGAAAATCGACCTCTCCGGCCTGATTGCCGACATGCTGAACGACCCGGCGAACCGCCAGACGCTCGTCACCAGCATGCGCTCTGCCATTCCGCTGATGTTCGACCGGATGGAAGACGGGCGCGCCAAGACCGCCATTTCGCGCGCGCTTCCGGTTCTGCTGAATGGTGAGGAAATGGCTCCCCTTGTTTCGCGTGGCATGCGGGCGATGGTGGATAGCGAGATGCATCAGGAGGTCCTGTCCTTCCTGCTGGAGCGCATCAAGACGACCGTAACCTCCCGTGAGTCCGATCTGCGTCATTTCGTGGAAGAGCGGGTCCGCGAGCAGGGGGGGCGGTTCCTGGGCTGGGCCATTGGCGGTTCCGTCGCCAGCCGCGTCCTCATGGCGCTGCATGCCGAGTTCGAGCGGGTCGATCCGATGGACTCGGAACTGCGGCACGGGTTTACCACCTGGGTCCGGGGCGAAATCGACCGCATCGAAAACGATCCTGCCCGCCGCAAGGACATGGCGGATACGATCACGTCTGTCCTGACGCATACCAGTCTCAAGGGATGGAGTTCGGAGCTGTGGGATCGCCTGCGCCGCATGGTCGAGGAAGACAGCGGGCGCGAGGACGGCTGGAGCGCCACCGTCATCGACGCGGCCATCGTTCAGCTCGCCAGTGCCCTGCGTTCCAATGAATCCCTGCGGCTGAAGGTTAATCAGGCTGTCGAGAGTACTGTCCAGCGGATCCTGCCCGGCCTGCGTGAAAAACTCTCGGGGTTCATTGCGGCCGTCATGGCGGGCTGGGACGGAGACGATCTGGCCGCCCGGCTGGAGTCGCGGGTGGGGCGCGATCTGGCCTATATCCGCATAAATGGCACCGTCGTCGGTTTTCTTGCCGGAGCGGCGCTCGACGGCGTTTCCCGACTGTTTTTTGGTGTGTAACATTCCATGTCCGGAGACGGGGGGATACAGAAGTCTTGACCTTTGCCCGGGATTGGGTCATTTGGAACAAATCAGGACTTAGCAAGTCTTGAATTAGAACAAGATGTGAGTGTGCAAGCGATGCTGAGGCTGTCAAAACTGGCCGATTACGCCACTGTCCTTCTGGTCCATCTCGGTCGTCACGAAGGACTGGCAACAGCAGCAGCCCTTGCGGTGGAAACCGGCGTCCCTGAACCGACCGTCGCCAAGCTTCTCAAAGGCCTGGCCTCCAGTGGCTTGGTTCTGTCCCATCGTGGCGCCCGCGGCGGATACCGTCTTTCCAGCGAACTTGAAACCGTGACGGTCGCAACCGTTATTGCTGCTGTGGATGGTCCGATCGCCATCACGGCCTGCTGTGACGGACGTGAGTGCGAGCACAGTTCGCTGTGCGGCCTGTCCGGACAGTGGGATGTCGTGAATGACGCCATCCTCAAAACGCTCAACAGCATCACACTGGCAGATATGGGCCGTCACGCGGAGCGCCTGCCAAGGCGCAGCCCCGCGTCTGCACCAGTCGCCCCCGCCGGAGCGGAGACTTCTTCCGTGACCGACGCGGTCAGTTAAGGACAACACACCATGCCAGCCGTGACGGAAACCCGCGAGACAGTCGAAAAGCTCGCGAAATCCAGCTACGAATGGGGTTTCGAGACCGATATCGAGATGGATATCGCGCCCAAGGGCCTCAACGAGGAGACGGTTCGCCTGATCTCCGAGCGCAAGGGTGAGCCGCAGTGGATGCTGGACTGGCGCCTGAAGGCCTTTCGCGCGTGGCTGGAAATGGAAGAGCCGACCTGGGCCCATATCCACCATCCGCCGATCGACTACCAGGACGCGCATTACTTCGCGCAGCCGAAGAAGAAGCCCGGCCCTAAGAGCCTCGACGAAGTTGATCCCGAGTTGCTCAAGACCTACGCCAAGCTGGGTATTCCCCTGCATGAGCAGGCTTTGCTCGCCGGTGTCGAAGGTGCAGAAGAGCGTCTGCCCGTTGCCGTGGATGCCGTTTTTGACAGCGTCTCCGTCGCGACGACCTTCCGCAAGACGCTTGCCGAAGCCGGGGTGATCTTCTGCCCGATCTCCGACGCCATTCGTGAGCATCCCGAACTGGTCCAGAAATATCTGGGCACGGTGGTTCCGGTGGCGGACAACTTCTTTGCAGCCCTAAACTCTGCCGTCTTCACGGATGGCTCGTTCGTCTACATTCCCGAGGGCGTGCGTTGCCCAATGGAGCTGTCCACCTATTTCCGCATCAATGCGCGCAATACGGGGCAGTTCGAGCGTACGCTCATCATCGCGGAAGATCGCGCCACCGTCTCCTATCTGGAAGGCTGCACGGCGCCGCAGCGTGACGAAAACCAGCTTCATGCGGCCGTGGTCGAGCTTGTCGCGATGGAAGACGCCTCGATCAAGTATTCCACCGTCCAGAACTGGTATCCGGGCGATGATGAAGGTCGTGGGGGCATCTACAATTTCGTCACCAAGCGTGGCATCTGCCGTGGCGCACGGTCCAAGATTTCCTGGACGCAGGTCGAAACCGGGTCTGCCATTACGTGGAAATATCCGTCCTGCGTGCTGGCCGGGGAGGGATCGGTTGGCGAGTTCTATTCGGTTGCGGTGACCAACAATCACCAGCAGGCCGATACGGGCACGAAGATGATTCATCTGGCGCCGAACACGCGCTCAACGATCATCGCCAAGACCATCTCTGCCGGGCACTCCGACAGCACCTATCGCGGTCTGGTGCGCATGCAGCCGAAGGCGCGCAATGCACGCAACTTCACGCAGTGCGACAGCCTTCTGATCGGCGACCAGTGCGGTGCGCACACGGTGCCCTATATCGAAAGCCGCAACATGACGGCGCGCGTGGAGCATGAAGCGACCACGTCCAAAATCTCCGAAGACCAGCTCTTCTACTGCCGTTCGCGCGGCCTGTCGGAAGAAGATGCAGTCGGTCTGATCGTCAATGGTTTCTGCCGCGAGGTGCTCAAGGAGCTCCCGATGGAATTCGCGGTCGAGGCGCAGAAGCTTCTGCAGATCAGCCTCGAAGGAAGTGTGGGTTAATATGAGCGATTTTCTGAAAATTCAGGGTCTTCAGGCCCGCATCGACGCCGACGGCACGCCCAAGGACATCCTCAAGGGCCTCGATCTCGAAGTGCCCAAGGGCGAAGTCCACGCCATCATGGGGCCGAATGGTTCGGGTAAATCCACGCTGTCCTACGTGCTCGCCGGTCGTGACGACTATGAGGTTACGGGTGGTTCCGCCACCTTCAAGGGGCAGGACCTGCTGGCGCTTGAACCCGAAGAGCGTGCCGCGCTTGGCCTGTTCCTGGCGTTTCAGTCGCCGGTCGAACTGCCGGGTGTGAACAACGCGAACTTCCTGCGCACGGCCGTGAATGCTGTTCGCCGGGCGCGTGGTGAAGCTGAACTGGATGCCGTGGCCTTCCTTAAGGCCGTTCGCGCCGAGACCAAGCACCTGTCCATGTCCGACGACATGCTCAAGCGTGCGGTCAATGTCGGTTTCTCGGGTGGCGAGAAGAAGCGCAACGAAGTGCTCCAGATGCGTCTGCTCCAGCCGTCCTTCGCTATTCTTGACGAGACGGACAGCGGTCTGGACATCGATGCCCTGCGCATCGTGGCTGAAGGCGTGAACTCCCTGCGCAGCCCGGATTTCTCCGCTCTGGTTATCACCCATCACCAGCGCCTGCTCGATTACATCGTGCCGGACCGCGTGCATGTCATGGCGCATGGTCGCATCATCCATAGCGGCGGCCCCGATATCGCCAAGACGCTTGAGAAGCAGGGTTACACGCAGTTCCTCGAGGCGGCAGCGTGAGCGGAGCCCCAACCGTGACGCAGAACGCTGCTCCGGCTCTGGAGGCGTTCGTTGCGCGCGCCGCCGGGCAGGGTGCGGCTCTGGCCGAAACGGGGCTGCCGACGCGCCGCGTCGAAGCCTGGCGTTATACGCCGCTGCGTTCGATCGCGGATACGGCGTGGCAGAAGGCTATGCCCCTGCCGACCGAAGCCGCCACTGCGCTGCTGGACCGTCTGGTTCTGCCTGAAACGGGCGCCCGCGTGGTCTATGGCAATGGCCAGCTTCTGGACGCCTTGTCGGCTCTGCCGGAAGCCGTCCGGCAGGCTTCGGAAAATGTCTCTCCGCTCAAGGGAGTGTTTTCCGCTACGCTGAATACGGCGCTTGGTGAAAGAGGTCTCGACATTCGTGTTCCTGCGGGAACGGATGCTGGTCTTCTGACGCTCGTCAGTCTGTCCGATGGGCAGGATATTTCGACGCATCTTCAGCACCGCATCGTACTGGAAGACGGCGCGTCCCTGACACTGTATGATGTCAGCGCAGGTGAGGGGCGTTATATCGCCAATCCGCGTTTCGATATCGTCGTGGGCAAGGGGGCGACCCTGCGTCACGTCAAGGTGCAGCGCGAGAGCCTGACCGCCACGCATCTCGCTGTTGTCTCGGCCGATGTGGCGGAGAAGGGCGAATATGACAGCTTTACCCTGAACCAGGGCAGCAGCCTCGCGCGTCACGAAGCTGTCGTGACACTGGGCGCACCTCACGCCATGGCGCATGTGAATGGTGTGCAGATCGTCGATGGCCAGCGTCTGAACGACCTGACGTCAATGATTCATCATGCCGCCCCCGATGGCAGCTCACGCCAGACCGTCAAGACAGTGCTGTCCGACGCCGGGCAGGGTGTTTTCCAGGGCAAGATCCTTGTGGATCGCGTGGCCCAGAAAACTGACGGCTACCAGATGAACCAGGCGCTGCTGCTGTCTGAAAAGGCGCAGATCAACAGCAAGCCCGAGCTGGAAATCTACGCTGACGACGTCAAGTGCAGCCATGGCGCGACCGTCGGTGCGCTTGATGACGAACAGCTTTTCTATCTGCGCTCCCGCGGTATTGCGGAAGCGGATGCGCGGGACATGCTCGTGCGTGCTTTCCTGATTGATGCGCTGGATCTGGTTTCCGACGAAGGTCTGCGTGATCTGCTGCTGCGGAGCATGACGTCATGACCCTCGCTGACAGCCGTACCAGGATGGATATGTCGGAAATCCGCGCCCATTTCCCGATCCTGAGCGAGACTGTTCATGGTCGGTCTCTGGTCTTTCTCGACAGCGCGGCCTCGTCCCAGAAGCCGGATTTCGTGATCGAGGCCATGCGGGATGCGGCGTATCACCAGTATGCCAACATCCATCGCGGCCTGCACTGGATGAGCGAGCGCACGACGGAAGCCTATGAGCGCGCCCGTCATGACGTGGCCCGTCTGCTGAATGCGCCCGATCATCGGGAAATTGTCTTCACCCGTAACAGCACCGAGGCTATCAACCTCGTGGCGCACAGTTTCGGCAGTATGCTGAAGCCGGGGCAGGCAGTTCTGATTTCCGAGCTTGAGCATCACGCAAATATCGTGCCCTGGCTCATGCTGCGGGATCGTGCGGGTATCGAGCTGCGTGTCGCCCCCATCAATGACGCCGGCGATATTGATCTGGACGCTTACGAAGCGCTTCTTTCGGATGGCAAGGTGGCGCTTGTTGCCGTCACGCACATGTCCAATGTGCTGGGAACGATCACCCCGGCCAGGAAACTGACGGAAATCGCCCACGCTTATGGCGCGCGCATCCTGCTGGATGGGTCGCAGTCGGTGGTGCACCGCAAGATCGACGTGCAAGACATTGGAGCGGATTTCTTCACCTTCACCGGGCATAAGCTCTACGGTCCCACGGGGATCGGCGCGCTCTGGGGGAAGATGGAGTTGCTGGACGTCATGCCACCTTTCATGGGAGGCGGTGACATGATCCAGAATGTCTCCTTCGAGCGTGCCACCTGGGCGCATGTTCCGCACAAGTTCGAGGCCGGTACGCCCGCCATTCTGGAGACGATCGGGCTTGGGGCGGCTGTCCGCTTTGTGGAAGAGATCGGCTATGACGCCATCTCGCGCCATGAAGCTGAGCTGACCGCTTATGCTCTGGAAAAGATGCGTGGGATTAATAGCCTGCGCATTCTGGGCGAGCCGGAAGAGCGCGGGGGCGTGATCTCCTTCGTCATGGACGGTGCGCACCCGCATGATCTGGCAACACTGCTGGATCAGCTTGGAATTGCCATCCGCGCCGGGCAGCATTGTGCTGAACCTCTGGTGCGTCGTCTCGGCGTTCATGCCACCGCGCGCGCCAGTTTTGGCATCTACACCACGACTGAAGAGATCGATGCGCTGATCGAAGGCCTTGAACGGGCCCGGATGATGCTCACATGAGTGAAGCCATGACCGATATCACAACCAGTGAAGATACAGCTGCTGTCCCCGCAACAGGGACGGCGCCCGATCAGGAAGCGGTCATCGCGGCCATCGCGACGGTGTATGACCCTGAAATCCCGGTCAACATCTATGAACTCGGTCTGATCTATGCGATCGATCTGCATGACGACGGCCGCGTGCATATCGAGATGACGCTGACCGCGCCGAACTGCCCCAGTGCGCAGGAACTGCCGGAAATGGTTCGCGATGCGGTTTCACATGTTCCGGGCGTCAGTCAGGCGACGGTCGAAATCGTCTGGGATCCGCCGTGGGATATGAGCCGCATGAGCGACGATGCCCGTCTTGCCCTCAACATGTTCTGATCCGGAAAGAACCATCATGTCCGACGTTGCAACGCGCCGCCCGCTGCCCGCTCTCATGACCCTGTCCGATCTGGCGGCCAGGCGCCTGAAAGCTCTTTACGCAGGCTCCCATCAGGGGCAACTCCTGCGCATCAGCGTGGGAACGCGCGGATGCTCGGGACTGTCTTACGAAATGAATTTCGTGACGGCCCCGGAGCCGACCGATGAGCGCGTCGAGGATCAGGGCGTGACCCTGCTGGTGGATCGCAAGGCGACTTTGTTCCTGACCGGTACTGTCATGGATTACGAGGTCAAGGACCTCGAATCCGGTTTTACGTTCAGGAATCCGAACGAGAAAGGTCGTTGCGGCTGCGGCGAGAGTTTTCACGTCTGATCCGCTTCACGTCCCGTGACAGCACGACCACGGCCTCGACTTCCGTGGACCACAGGAACTGGTCCACGATCGTCAGGCCGATGACCGAAAAGCCTGCGTTCCACAGAGCCTTGCCGTCTTTTTCAAGCGCGGCCGGATTGCAGCTCACATAAACGATGTCCGGCACGGCTGACTTGGCCAGAGGCATCGTTTGTGCGCCCGCACCCGCGTAAGGCGGATCGAGAACCACGGCCCGCGTTGATTTCAGATCATGCGGCAGGAGCGGCTGGCGCCCCAGATCCCGATGAAATCCATCAACGCGGCGTCCACCGGAGGCAGCCTTCAGGCAGTTTGCGGCCGCCAGATTGCCTTCATAGGCCATGACCCGGCCTTTTTCGGACATCGGAAAGGTCAGTGTGCCACATCCGGCAAACAGTTCGACCGTCACGTCCTTCTTGTTGAGCGACGGCAATCCCTCCACAACAGCCGTGACAATGGCTTTTTCGGCATCAGCGGTCGCCTGAAGAAAGGCGGAAGGGGGCGGGGAGACGATCACACCACCGAAATCTTCCCGGACCGGGCCGGACTGGGCCACCGTCTCGATGCCCAGATCTTTCGGATCCTGCCAGGAGATCCGCGATAGATCATGCTCGCGGGCAAAGGCTGCCAGCTTGATTCGGTCTGCACTCGTCAGTGGAGCGGGGGTCTGAAGCGTCAGGTCCGGCCCGCTATCGAGCAGGTTGACCAGCAGGCTCCCACGGCCCGTCAGTGCACCCAGACTGCCCAGAACCTCACGCAGAGGGGCGAGAAGTCCGAAAATCGCAGGGTGCAGGACGTGACATTCCGTCATGTCCATGGGATCGCCATTGCGGCGATGCAGTCCGATGATCACACCACCCGGAACACGCTGGACAGCAAAATCCATGCGTCGCCGTGTTCTGGGCGTCGTCTGGAACATCTGGGCAGGTGGCAGGTCCGTAAAACCCGCTGCTGTGAGGGCCTGTGTGACGCGCTGCGACTTCCATTCCAGCAGGGCTGGCAGGGAGAGATGCTGCAACGCACAGCCGCCACATTCGCCAAACAGATCGCAGGGCGGTGTGACGCGTTCGGGCGAAGAGTGAATGATGTCAATCAGTTCGGGATGAGCGGGGGCAAGGCGGACCCGGACGTCTTCCCCGGGCAGAGTGCCCGGGATGAAAACGGTCTGGCCATCAAGATGCGCAACGCCGTCGCCTGCCGCACCCAGTCCTTCAATCCGGAGTTGTGCAACTCCGGCCAAGGTATCATTCATTACCGTAATGGCGCCCATCATGCTGAACAGGAGCAGCAGGATCGGTGCTACCGGAAACCGTGACTTTCCTGCGGCGCGGGACCAGCATGAAAGCGGGCGTATCACCACCAAAGCCCGTCTTTGGCCCATCGTTCTCAAAAGCGGGGGCCAGTTCAACCGAACGGTGGCTGGCAGGGGCCTCGATCACGGCGACAGAAGCGACGGCCATGGGAGCAACCTGCTGAACGGTCTCGCTCTCGTCGCGATCGCCACGATTGCGCTTGCGACCGCCGCGACGGCGCTTGCGGGGCCGCTGCTCTCCTTCTTCCGCCACGTCCTGAGGTGCAGGAGTCGCGGTTTCGGCCGGACGGCGTTCACCCTCTTCGGGTGCCCAGTCAACGGTCGTGATGCCTTCAAGAACGGGACGGGCAATCACCTTGCCTGTCAGGGTCTCGATGGCTTCCAGCAGTCTGCGATCGCGCGGGGTTGCCAGGCTGAAGGCATGGCCTTCGTTGCCCGCACGGCCGGTCCGTCCGATGCGATGTACATAATCTTCCGCGTTGAACGGCAGATCATAGTTGAAGACATGCGACAGGCCGCCGATATCGATGCCGCGTGCGGCGACATCCGAGCATACCAGGAACTTCAGGTCGCCGGAGCGGAAACGCTCCAGCGTCGAGAAGCGCAGCGACTGGGCCAGATCTCCGTGAAGATGGCCGGCTTCGATGCCATGCTTGGTCAGGTACTGCTGGATCATGTCCACATCGCGCTTGCGATTGCAGAACACGATGGCGCTCTGGACGTTTTCACGACGCAGCAGCTTCTTGAGCGTGCGACGCTTCTCGTCGTCCGGCACGATGACCAGGGCTTCCTCGATCGTCGTGGCCACGGAAGACTGACGCGACACCGTGATTTCCACCGGGTGCCGGAGGAAAGCATCGGCCAGACGGCGGATTTCCGGCGCCATCGTGGCGGAGAAGAACAGGGTCTGGCGATGGGCGGGCAGCAGTGCCACGATCTTTTCGATATCGGGGATGAAGCCCATGTCCAGCATGCGATCGGCTTCGTCGATCACGAGTGTGCTGGTCTGCGTAAGCAGCAGGCCGCCACGTCCGAACAGGTCGAGCAGACGGCCCGGAGTCGCGATCAGCACATCCACGCCGCGGTTCAGCACGTCGCGCTGTTCGGCCATGCTCTCGCCACCGATCAGCAGCGCATGGGTCAGACGCAGATACTTGCCGTAGAGCTTGAAGTTTTCGGCAACCTGCAATGCCAGTTCACGCGTGGGCTCCAGGATCAGCGAGCGCGGCATCCGGGCGCGGGCGCGGGAGCCAGCCAGCTTCTGGAGCATCGGCAGCGTGAAAGAGGCCGTCTTGCCGGTTCCGGTCTGGGCGACACCCAGAACGTCATGGCCCTTCAGGACTTCGGGAATGGCCTGGGCCTGAATGGGAGTGGGGTGTTCATAACCCAGCTCCTCGATGGCCCGCATGATCGGCTCGCCCAGTCCCAGATCGGCAAAGCGCGGTCTGTCGGAAACGTCTTCGGCAACCACGACGGCCTCAATGACGGCGGGTGCCTCAACGGTTTCTTCAACGACAGCCGGTGTTGCAGCGGCCGCTTTGGTGCGGCGGCGACGCGCAGGCTTTTCGCTCTTCGTGGACTCGGCCTGAACGGCAGGGGTTTCTTCGGCGGCGGGTTCCGGAGCTTCCACGACACGGGCGGAGGCCTTGCGACGGGACGGACGCGTTTTCTTTTCGACGGGTGCTTCTACCGGGGCCTCTGCGGCGGCTGCGACATCCACCTTGCGGGGACGGCCACGACGACGCGGCGCGGCAGGTGCTTCCACGGTTTCTTCGGTCACGACTTCGGCGGCGGGCTGTTCCACAACTGGCGTCTTGCGCGGACGGCCACGGCGTTTGGGGGCGGCTTCGACCTCTTCCGTCACAGTCTCGGCTGCTTTTGTGGAGCGGCGACGACGCGGGGCAGGTGCGGCTGCAGCCGCCTCGGCAGGCTCGGTCACGGCTTCCGGTTCTGTAACTGCCTTCTTCCGGCGTCCTGTCGTTTTCGGAGCAGGGGCTTCGCTTTCAGTCGCGGACTCGGCAGCAGGCGTGGCCGCCTTGCGGGTCCGGCGTGCTGGTGTCTTCACTTCCGCCGTTTTTTCCGTCGCGGGAGCCGTAGTCTTCGTGCGGCGCGTACGCGGTGCCTTGACAGCGGGAGTTTCCGTTACCGGAGACGTTTCGCCTTCATCGGCAACAGTTGGGGAAGTTGCGGCTGCGGCAGCACGCGAAGCAGAGGGGCGTCCGCGTCTGGGCGTTGCAGTCGTACGGGGCTTGGAAGGACCGGAGGTCGTTTTCGCGCTCAAATGACTCTCGAGACTCTCTTTGACGGCGCACACCCGAATGGATGAGGGCCGGAGTTGAGGGCGGGGCAATTGCCCGCAGCTATAACTGGTGCGTTATCGATAAATGGCAGGAATGGCAAGCGATACAGCCATAAAACCGCCGTATCGCATACGATTTCAGATGCCGCGTGCCATTGCGGCGACAAGAATGGTCAGCACGCCCAGACCTGCCATCATTGCGGTACGACTGCGCAGCGTATCGAACAGCGCGGGCTGGGGACGCATGGCGCGTCGGGCCCGGCGGAAGGGACCCTGGACGGTCAGGATGAAAATGACCGCCATGGCGAGGCCCAGAAGCTGCATCGCATTGACCGGCCAGGGCACGGCTGCAAATCCGCCTTCATGGAAAATTAGGCCCCAGCCGCTCAGCAGCGAGAACGGGACAACCTGATAGAGGCCGCGGAAAAAGCGCGTGTAACCCTGAAGCAGGACGGAGTTACGTGGTCCCGGATCCAGCAGTCCGACCGTGGAGCGGACAACGAGCGTCGAATATATCGAGCCGCCGACCCAGTAGGTCATGCACAGCAGATGGATTGCGAGCACGAGGCTCCAGATGATCGACCCTGTCATTGATCCTCGTCATGGTTGAAAATGGAAAAAAGGGGGAAGAACATTCCCGAAGCATTTCCCTGAATACCCGACGCAAGCCCTTCAGCGCCAGAGGGAAGCGGAATTGAGGGGCCCCGAAAGAGGCAACGCAACAGCCGGTCATGCTTTGCTGTCATGAGTCCAGCAGGAGAACGCCCCGAGATGCCCAGTCCTGAAATAGCCAGCCTTGTATCCCGTCATCCTTTCGCATTGCTGCTGCCCGAGGAGAGCGACCGCATGGATCATGCGGCAGCTGCCCTCCTTCCATCCACACGTCTGATGGAAAATGCCGGATGGGCCGTGGCGCGCGTCATCCGTAACCGTTTTTCGCCGCGTCGTGTCACGGTTGCCTGTGGGCCGGGAAACAACGGCGGGGACGGTTATGTCGTGGCCCGCAATCTCGCGCGGTGGGGGTGGTCTGTCCGCGTTGCCGCGCTCGCTGCTCCCAAACCCGGGACGCCTGCTGCCGAAATGGCTGCATGCTGGACCGGCCTCATGGTGCCGTTCACGGCTGAGGAACTGGCGGGGGCCGATCTGGTCGTGGATGCGGTTTTCGGTTCGGGGCTGAAGCGTCCTGTAGCGGATGATGTTGCGGCTGTTCTTGCTGCCGCCCGGGAGGTCGTTGCCATCGACGTGCCGAGCGGCGTGGCCGGAGCGTCGGGTGAAATCCTTGGCAAGGCCCGCGACTGTACGTTTACGGTCACCTTTGTCCGTCCGCGTCCCGGGCATGTTCTGCAACCCGGTTCTGATCTGTGTGGTGAGGTGATCTGCGCCGATATCGGCATGCCTGACGCGGCATGGGAGGGCATTACACCCGTTGTGCAGCATAATGAGCCTGGCCTGTGGAGCCTGCCGGTCTCGGGGGACGGGGACTATAAATACCGCCGTGGTGTCGTCAGTCTGTGTGGTGGGGCTGAAATGCCCGGTGCGACCCGCCTCTCGGCTCGCGGTGCGCGCCGTAGCGGGGCCGGTCTTGTGCGGATCTCGGCGGGCGAGGGAGCTCCTGCCTACCGACTCGGTGATCCCGGCCTGATCGTGGACGATGCGCCGCTTTCCGAATTGCTGGAGGATGCGCGACGCAAGGTCTGGATCTGCGGTCCCGGCCTGACTGAAGACAAAGTTGCTGCGACCCTTCCGCAGCTTCTCAAGGCTGACCGGATCGTGCTGGCGGATGCCGGTGCACTGGCATGGGGCGCGCAGGATCTGTCGCGGTTGAAAGGGGTCGCGGCCGTCACGCCCCATATCGGAGAGTTCCGCAAACTCTTCGGGCCCGTTGAAGGCAGCCGTCTGGATGCTGCGCTGGCGGCTGCAAGGCGCATCAACGCTGTTGTCGTCATGAAGGGACCTGACACGATCATCGCTGCTCCGGATGGTCGTCTTGCCATCAATACGCATGCGTCGTCCGCCCTGGCGACGGCGGGTTCAGGGGATACCCTCACGGGTGTGATCGCAGCCCTGCTTGCCGCGGGGATGGACGTCTGGGAAGGCTGCTGCGCGGGTGTCTGGCTGCATGGCGAAGCCGGAATTGAGGCCGGGAAAGCTCATGGTGGCTGGCCTGTGGCTGAGGATCTGGATCTGCCTCTGGGGCCGGCGCGGGCGACCGCCACGCGTCTGGCGCGGGAGGCGGGAGACAAAAAGGCGACCGGCTCCCTGTTGTGAAGTCGCGTTTCATGCGCTAAAGGCCGCGCTTCCGAGGTTCGGTAACACGAGCCTGGAGGCCGAGCGCTGCGGGCGTGGTGAAATTGGTAGACACGCCAGATTTAGGTTCTGGTGGCGCAAGTCGTGGGGGTTCAAGTCCCTCCGCCCGCACCAAGCCCGGCTTCCCGAGAAAGAGATTTGACCAACCTACCGACCGAGAGGATCGCCTGGCTCATGCAGGTTACGCCCACGCTCAACGAAGGACTTAAGCGCGCCTTCACCGTCGTTGTCCCGTCTGCCGACCTGCAGGCCCGCCGCGATGCACGACTCGCCGAAGTTGCCAAGACGATCAAGCTTCCGGGTTTCCGTCCGGGCAAGGTGCCGGCTTCCCTCGTCAAGCAGCGCTATGGCGAGTCCGTGAATGCCGAACTGCTTGAGGAAGCCGTCAACGACGCGACCGCCAAGCTGTTCGAAGAGCAGAAGATCCGTCCGGCCATGCAGCCAAAGGTCGAGGTGGTTTCCGCCATCGAAGACGGCAAGGATCTCGAATTCAAGGTTGAGACCGAAGTTCTCCCGGAAATCGAAGTTCCCGACCTGTCCGGCCTGAAGCTGACACGTCTTGGCGCCAAGGTCAGCGAAGAGACCGTCGACAAGGCCCTGAACGACGTCGCCCGTCGCAGCCGCAAGTTCGAGACGATCGAGGAAGATCGCCCGGCCGCCAAGGGTGATGTCCTGTGCGTCGATTTCGTAGGCAAGCTGGACGGCACGCCGTTCGACGGTGGCACGGCTGACGATGTGAACGTCGAAATCGGCGGCGAAGGCTTCATCCCCGGCTTTGCCGAGCAGATGGAAGGCATGAAGGCTGGCGAAGAGCGCGTCATCAACGTGACGTTCCCGGCCGACTACCAGGCTGAAGAGCTGGCCGGCAAGGCCGTGACCTTCGACATCAAGGCGAAGTCCCTGAAGAAGGCCGTTGATCCGGCCATCGATGACGAGCTTGCCAAGACGATCGGTTTCGAGAACCTCGAACAGATCCGCAAGATCATCACCGAGCAGGCTGAGGGTGAATACCAGCAGCTTTCGCGTCTGCGCATCAAGCGCGACCTTCTGGACGCCCTCTCCGAGAAGACGGGCTTCGAAGCTCCGTCCAGCATGGTTGACGCCGAGTTCAACCAGATCTGGGCCCGCGTCGAGGAAGACCGCAAGGCCGGTCGTCTGGACGAGGAAGATGCCGGTAAGGACGAAGAGACCCTCAAGGCTGACTACCGTCGCATTGCAGAGCGTCGCGTGAAGCTCGGTCTGCTGCTGGCTGAAATCGGCCGCAAGCAGGAAATCCAGGTGTCCCGCGAGGAACTCCTTGGTGCGATGCAGCAGGAAGCCCAGCGTTATCCGGGTCAGGAACAGATGGTTTTCGAGTTCTTCTCCAAGAACCCGCAGGCCGTTGAAGGGCTCCGTGGCCCGATCCTGGAAAACAAGGTCGTCGATTACCTGATCGAGCTGGCCGACGTCACCGACAAGGAAGTGACGCCGGAAGAACTGGCCGAGATCCCGCCCGCCGAACTCTGATCTTTCGGCGCGGGAACCAGCGGGCACTCTTCGGGGTGCCCGTTTTTTCCTGCCTGCTCCCTTTGACGGAACGGCATGCCGGGTCCATGTTAGGGAGCAGAAGAAAGCCCATCGGGCATTGAGGAACAGACAGCATGACCATTCGGGATCGTGATCCCCTCGAGGTGTTCAGCAACTCTCTGGTGCCGATGGTGGTCGAGCAGACTGCCCGCGGAGAGCGCTCTTTCGACATCTTTTCGCGTCTCCTTCAGGAGCGCATCATCTTCCTGACCGGACCCGTCTACGATCAGGTTTCGTCCCTGATCTGCGCGCAGCTCCTCTATCTGGAGAGCGTGAATCCCACCAAGGAAATTTCGTTCTACATCAACAGCCCGGGCGGTGTCGTTTCCGCTGGTCTCGCGATCTATGACACCATGCAGTACATCCGCTGCCCCGTGAGCACGGTCTGCATCGGTCAGGCCGCATCCATGGGTTCCCTGCTTCTGGCAGGTGGCGAGAAGGGGCATCGCTACGCCCTTCCGAATGCCCGCGTGATGGTTCACCAGCCGTCCGGCGGTGCGCAGGGTCAGGCTTCGGACATCGAGATCCAGGCTCGCGAAATCCTCATCATCCGTCAGCGGCTGAATGAGATCTATCGCGAACATACTGGCCAGACGCTGGAGCAGATCGAGCAGAAGCTCGAGCGTGACAGCTATCTCTCGGCCAATGAGGCCCGCGAATTCGGCCTGATCGACAAGGTCGTCGAACGCAATCCGCATGAGACCACGCCCGACCCGAGTTGAGGCATTTCCGGACCTGAGGAGCCTGACGCTCCTTCCGGAACAGAAAAGCGGCATTCCGATATGCCGCTTTTCGTGTCTTGGGGCATTTGGGCTCCGGGGTTGCCGAAGGCTCTGACCTCGGCCTAAAGTTAAAGTTCTTTCGCATGTCTGCTGCGTGAATGTGGTCAGGTCGTGCGCAAGGGAAAGGGAACAGCAATGAGCAACAAATCCGGCGATTCCAAGAACACCCTGTATTGCTCGTTCTGTGGGAAATCCCAGCACGAAGTCCGCAAACTGATTGCTGGTCCCACGGTCTTCATCTGCGATGAATGCGTCGAGCTCTGCATGGATATCATCCGTGAAGAGCACAAGACCCATCTCGTGAAGTCCCGCGACGGAGTTCCGACCCCCAAGGAAATCTGCAAGGTCCTTGACGATTACGTGATCGGTCAGTTCGAGGCCAAGCGTGCGCTCTCCGTGGCGGTTCACAACCACTACAAGCGCCTCGCCCATGCCGCGAAGAGCAGCGACATCGAGATTGCGAAGTCCAACATCCTGCTGATCGGTCCAACGGGTTCGGGCAAGACCCTGCTTGCCCAAACGCTGGCCCGTATCCTGGACGTTCCCTTCACGATGGCCGATGCCACGACCCTGACCGAAGCCGGCTATGTCGGCGAGGACGTGGAGAACATCATCCTCAAGCTGCTCCAGTCCGCCGACTACAATGTCGACCGGGCCCAGCGCGGCATCGTCTATATCGACGAGATCGACAAGATTTCCCGCAAGTCCGACAACCCGTCCATCACGCGTGATGTCTCGGGCGAGGGCGTGCAGCAGGCCCTGCTGAAGCTCATGGAAGGCACCGTGGCCTCCGTGCCGCCGCAGGGTGGCCGCAAGCATCCGCAACAGGAATTCCTGCAGGTCGACACGACCAACATGCTCTTCATCTGCGGTGGCGCCTTTGCCGGTCTGGACAAGATCATTTCGGCGCGTGGCAAGGGATCGGGCATCGGCTTTGGTGCGGATGTGCGTTCTGATGACGAGCGTCGCCTTGGTGCGATCCTGCAGAGCGTGGAGCCGGAAGATCTGCTGAAGTTCGGTCTCATCCCCGAATTCATCGGCCGTCTGCCGGTTATCGCGGCACTGAACGATCTGGATGAATCCGCACTGATCCAGATCCTCAGTAAGCCCAAGAACGCGCTGATCAAGCAGTATGGCCGCCTTTTTGAGATGGAAGGCGTCAAGCTGACCTTCACGGAAGATGCCCTGGCAGCGATCGCCAAACGCGCCATCGAGCGCAAGACCGGTGCGCGTGGCCTGCGTTCGATCCTGGAAAGCATCCTGCTTGGTACGATGTTCGACCTTCCCGGACTTGAAGGCGTCGAAGAGGTCGTCATCAACCGGGAAGTGGCGGAAAACAAGGCCCAGCCAGTCTATGTCTACGGGAAGGGCAAGTCCGAACCCGCCGAGCAGTCTGCGTAAAAATGGTTCCGGCTCTTGTGCTGGCCCCATCGGCTTTCGACATAACTGACTGAGGTTGTCCGAATTCATGCCGCTCAAGCATGAAAGAAATGCGATCCCGGCGCTGCATGGCAGGCCGGTTTCGCAAGATCGTCCCTCTGGAGATCAAGTGAATGACTGACGATACCAAGCCGAAAACCCGTCGCCGTACAAAGAAAACAGACGATGTGGCCGTTTCCGAAAAAGCTGCTGCGGCTCCGAAGAAGGTAACGCGCAAGCCACGTGCTGCAGCGCGCAAGCCGGAGCCCGAAGCTGTGGCCCCTGTGGTACAGCAGCCCGTACGTCATGACGTGATGGCCGTTCTGCCGCTTCGGAACATCGTCGTGTTCCCGCACATGATCGTGCCGCTGTTCGTCGGACGCGAGAAGTCGGTGAAGGCGCTGGAGACGGTGACGCGCGAGAGCAAGCAGATCCTGCTCGTCGCGCAGAAGGATGTCTCGCTGGATGATCCGTCCGTCGATGACATTTATCGCTACGGTACGGTTTCGACGATCCTTCAGCTTCTGAAGCTGCCTGACGGGACCGTGAAGGTTCTGGTCGAAGGGACGCGGCGTGTGCACATCACGCGTCTGTTCGATGTAGACGGGCATTTCGAGGCTGAAATCGAGGAAATCCCCGAGGAGCCTGTTGATGCCGCTCCGGGAAGTGAGATCGAGGCGCTGAGCCGTTCGACGGTTTCGCAGTTCGAGCAGTATATCAAGCTCAACAAGAAGATCCCGCCGGAAGTCATGGTCTCGATCAACCAGATCGAGGGCATTTCCAAGCTGGCCGATACGATTGCGAGCCATCTGAACCTCAAGATTTCCGAAAAGCAGGAAATTCTGGAGACGGCCTCGGCTGCGCGTCGCTTGGAACAGGTTTTCGCTCATATCGAGACGGAAATCGGTGTTCTTCAGGTCGAAAAGCGTATCCGCAACCGCGTCAAGCGGCAGATGGAGAAGACCCAGCGTGAGTACTATCTGAATGAGCAGCTCAAGGCGATCCAGAAGGAACTTGGTGAAGGCGAAGACGGCAAGGACGAGAATTCCGAGCTTGAAGAGAAGATCAACAAGACCCGTCTGAGCCGTGAGGCCAAGGAAAAGGCCCATGCCGAGCTGAAGAAGCTGCGTGGCATGAGCCCGATGTCGGCCGAGAGCACGGTTGTGCGCAACTATCTCGACTGGCTGCTGGGGATCCCCTGGAAGAAGCGCTCCAAGATCACGCGGGAGTTCCAGCACGCCGAGGACGTTCTCGAAGCCGAGCATTACGGTCTGGAGAAGGTCAAGGAGCGGATCCTCGAGTATCTGGCGGTGCAGACGCGCTCGCAGAAGCTCAAGGGACCGATCCTGTGTCTTGTCGGGCCACCGGGTGTGGGCAAGACCTCTCTGGCGCGTTCGATCGCCAAGGCGACGGGGCGGAACTACATCCGCATGTCGCTGGGTGGCGTGCGCGATGAATCCGAGATTCGCGGCCATCGCCGGACCTATATCGGCTCCATGCCGGGCAAGATCATCCAGGGCATGAAGAAGGCGCGAACATCCAACCCGCTCTTCCTGCTCGACGAGATCGACAAGCTGGGTGCCGACTGGCGCGGCGATCCGTCATCTGCGCTGCTCGAAGTGCTGGATCCGGAGCAGAACTCCACGTTTGCCGATCATTATCTGGAAGTGGATTATGATCTTTCGGACGTGATGTTCGTCACGACGGCCAACAGCCTGAACATGCCTCAGCCGCTGCTGGACCGCATGGAGATCATCAACCTGTCCGGCTATACGGAAGACGAGAAGGTGCAGATCGCGCGCCGCCATCTTCTGGGCAAGCAGGCAGAGGCACATAACCTGAAGCCGGATGAATGGACGGTCACGGATGATACGATCCGCGAACTGATCCGCTCCTATACCCGCGAAGCCGGCGTTCGGAACCTTGAGCGTGAACTGGCCAAGCTTGCGCGCAAGACGGTCAAGGAAATCATCACGACCGGCGTCAAGCATGTCGAGATCACGCCCGAAAACCTCGAGAAGTATGCGGGCGTCCGTCGCTTCCGTCATGGTGAGACCGAGACGGAGGATATGGTCGGTGTGGTGACAGGGCTCGCCTGGACTTCGGTCGGTGGTGAAATCCTGACGATCGAGAGCGTGATGGTTCCGGGCAAGGGGCAGGTCAAGCAGACCGGAAAGCTCGGCGAAGTCATGCAGGAAAGCATCTCGGCCGCGCTGTCCTATGTCCGCTCGCGGGCGCAGGATTTCGGGATCCGGCCGCCACTGTTCGAGAAGCGGGATATCCATATCCATCTTCCCGAGGGTGCGACGCCCAAGGATGGTCCGTCAGCCGGTATCGCGCTTGCGACGTCTCTGGTGAGCATCATGACCCAGATCCCCATCCGCAAGGATGTGGCCATGACGGGTGAGATCACGCTGCGTGGCCGCGTTCTGGAGATCGGGGGGCTCAAGGAGAAGCTGCTGGCGGCTTTGCGGGCCGGCATCAAGACCGTCCTGATTCCCAAGGACAACGAGAAGGATCTTGCGGAAGTGCCGGACAATGTCCGTCACGCGCTCAAGATCATTCCCGTGAGCCATGTGGATGAGGTGCTCAAGATCGCCCTGACTCGTATGCCGGAAGCCATCGAATGGGACGAAAATGTCGATCCGATGGGTGAAATAACGGTGGATAAGACGGCTCCGCAGGCACTTCCACACTGACACTGACACGCTTCTGCGATTCTAGCAGTTGACGCGGGCAAAATCCGCTTCATAGTGCGGCCGCAGATCGAACAAGGCGCCTGAGCCAGAAGGGACTCACCAGAGCCCGGCTCAGGCGCTCTAACACCAGAAAGGCACATCATGGAGAAGCCCCTCAACAAGCAGGAACTGATCGCCGCCGTTGCAGACGCTGCCGATCTTCCGAAGGCCAAGGCCAGCGAAGTTGTCGATGCGGTGTTCAGCACGATCGAAGCGACGCTTGCCAAGAAGCAGGAAGTCCGCCTCGTCGGTTTCGGCAGCTTCGTGACTGCTACGCGTAAGGCCGCCAAGGGCCGCAACCCGCGTACGGGCGAAGAGATCGACATTCCGGCATCCACCTCTGTCCGCTTCAAGCCGGGCAAGGGTCTGAAGGACGCCGTGAGCTGAAAAAGCTCACAAAACGGTTTCGGGTGGCTTTACCGCCATCCGGGACCGTGTATATAGACCGCATACACAGTCTGAGGGCGATTAGCTCAGCGGTAGAGCGTCTCGTTTACACCGAGAGGGTCGGCGGTTCAATCCCGTCATCGCCCACCATAAAGAACATCATGCAGTCATGAACTGGCGTTTCGAATATCACGAAACGCTCGGGTCCACTTCCGATCTGTGCAAAGCCAGAGCCGAAGCCGGTGAACCCGAACATCTTGCCGTTCAGGCTTTTTCCCAGACATCAGGGCGCGGCACGCGCGGGCGGACCTGGACCGACCCGGGTGGCAATCTTGCCATTTCGCTGCTGTTTCGTCCGGCTGATCCCGCGGCTTTCATTGCGGCTCTTCCGTTTGTTGTCGCCGTGGGCCTTTTCGAGACGGCAACGCATTTCTGCCCGGCTGTGACGGGGCCGTCCCGTTTCATGCTCAAATGGCCTAATGATCTTCTGATGGACGCCCGAAAGATGGCGGGCGTGCTGATCGAGACGGGCGGTCCACAGGGCAATCCCTGGGTCGTCGTGGGAATCGGGGCCAATCTGCGGCAGGCGCCCGAGATTCCGGGGCGCCGTCTGGCGGCGCTCGCCGAAGCGACTGATCCGCCGTCTGCTGAAGCTTTCGGAAAGGTGCTGGTGGCACAGATCGAACGCTGGACTGTCCTCCGGGAGCGGGAAGGGTTCGCACCGGTTCGGGCCGCGTGGCTGGCGCGGGCGCACCCGGTTGGCACCCCGCTTGCGGTTCAGCGTTGTGAAACCTATATTACAGGTTCGTTTTCAGGGCTCGATGCGCAGGGACGCCTGCTGCTTGCCTTGCCCCACGGTGAAACCATTCCGGTTGTAACCGGCGATATTCTGCTGGACTGAAGGACCGGACCGCAACGTGCTTCTCGTCATTGATGCTGGAAACACCAACATCGTGTTTGCTGTACACGATGGAGAGTCGTGGCTGGGGCAATGGCGTATTTCGACGAATGAAGCACGGACGGCGGATGAATATGCGGCGTGGCTTCTGACACTCTTCGACCGGGTGGGTGTGAACGCCAAGGCCATCACGCGGGCCATTATCGGGACGGTTGTGCCCGTAGCGCTTTACGAACTGCGCCGTTTCTGCCGTGAATGGCTGGATGTGGTGCCCCTGGTCGCCAATGCAAGGCTGGACTGGGGCATCGACGTTCTTGTCGATAATCCGAATGAACTTGGCGCGGACCGTCGCCTGAACGGTCTGGCGGGTCGCGAGCTTTTTGGCGCACCGCTGATCGTGGTCGATTTCGGGACCGCGACGACCTTTGATGTCGTCAACAGTGCGGGACAGTTCTGTGGTGGCGCGATTGCTCCGGGTGTGAACCTGTCGATCGATGCGTTGCACCGTGCAGCTGCCCGCCTGCCGCGCATGAGCATCGGCCGCCCTACGGCGGCGATTGGCCGCAATACGAGCGTGGCGATGCGCTCGGGCCTGTTCTGGGGCTATGTCGGTCTCGTTGAGGGACTGATCCACCGAATTTCCGATGAAATGGACGCAAAGCCGACTGTGATCGCAACAGGCGGTCTGGCGCCGCTGTTCTCTGAGGGAACGCCGCTTTTTGATGTGCTGGCGCCCGATCTGACGCTGGATGGCCTGCGCCTTCTGGCGGACCGCAATACAGGTCCGCCGCTTTCCTATTCCCCCGAACGCTCTCAGGGCATCGGGCAATGAATATCACTCTCATTATGCATCATATCTGCAAGGAACAATCATGACAGAAAAACCGGACGGTCTGTCTTTCCTGCCCTTGGGCGGGACGGGCGAGATCGGCATGAATTTCAACCTCTACTGCCTGACGAAGAACGGTCACGACACCTGGCTTGCCATTGACTGCGGCATTGGGTTCTCGGGCAACGATACGCCTGAAGCCGAAGTGCTCATGCCGGACCCGACCTTCATCGCCGATCGTGCGCGGGACCTGTGCGGTCTTGTGATCACGCATGCGCATGAAGATCATCTGGGAGCGGTGGCGCATCTGTGGCCGTATCTGCGCTGCCCCGTCTATGCCACGCCGTTTGCCGCCGCCGTGCTGCGCCGTAAACTGCAGGAAGCCCATCTGAACAATCAGGTGAAGATTCACGTCATCCGTCCGGGTTCGCGTTTTGACGTGGGGCCGTTCGATCTGCAGTTCGTATCCGTGACGCATTCCGTCGCCGAAGCGCAGGCCGTGGCTCTGCGGACGCCGCATGGTCTGATCGTGCATACGGGCGACTGGAAGCTTGACGAGAACCCGCTGGTCGGTCCGGTCACGGACCTGGAGACGTTCGGCAAGCTGGGCGACGAGGGCGTGCTCGCTATGGTCGGCGACAGCACGAACGTGCTCAAGCCGGGCAAGTCCGAGTCCGAAGCCGATGTGCGCAAGGGCCTGACGGAGCTGATCGCGGGGCTGGAAGGGCGGATTGCCGTGACGTGCTTTGCCAGTAACGTGGCGCGCGTCGAGAGCATCGCGAAGGCGGCCCAGGCTTCCGGCCGTGTGGTCATGATCGTCGGCCGTTCGCTGCGCAATCTTGAGACGGCGGCGCGTGAGTGTGGCTATTTCCAGGATCTGCCGCCGTTCCTGACCGAGCAGGATGCCCGGGACGTCGAAGACGACAACCTGCTGATGATCATCACCGGCAGCCAGGGTGAACCGCGCTCGGCCCTGTCGCGCATTGCGTCCGATACACATCCGAACATCGCCCTCGGTGAGGGAGATACGGTGATCTACAGTTCGCGGATGATCCCGGGCAACGAACAGGCCGTCATGGCTGTACAGGACAACCTGTCGCGTCGTGGCGTGACGGTCCTGACGGATAAGGATGCGAAGGTCCATACGTCTGGTCATGCAACCAGCGAGGACATTCGCACGCTGTACCGGATCGTCCGTCCGAAATACAGCATCCCGACCCATGGTGAGTGGCGTCATCTGACGGCGCATGCCGCTCTGGCGCACGAAATGGGTGCCGAGCCGATCCTGCTGGAAGATGGCGATATCCTGAACCTGTCTCCGGGTGAGGTGAAGGTCGTGGATACGGCGCCGACGGGTCGTCTGGCTCTGGATGGCGGCCGTCTGCTGCCGATGACGGGTGGCGTTCTCGCGGCGCGTCGCAAAATGCTGTTCAACGGTATCGTGCTGGCGAGCTTCGCCGTTGATGATGAAGGCTACGTCATCGGCGATCCGAAGATCAGCGCGCCGGGTCTGCTGGAATCGGATGATCCGGAAAGCATCCGGATCCAAGAAGAATTCGCGGACTCCATCGACCAGATCCCGGACGAACTGCGTCAGGATGATGCAGCCTTCCGGGATGCGGCCAAGACGGCGCTGCGCCGTGCTCTGGGGCGCAAGCTCCAGAAGCGTCCGCTCGTCGATGTCCATCTGCTGCGCGTCTGAGAGAAATACATATGCATTTGACGAAAGCCTTCCAGCCGACGCTGAAGGAAGTTCCGGCCGAGGCGCAGATTGCGTCTCACCGTCTGATGCTGCGGGCTGGTCTTGTGCGCCAGACCGCTTCGGGCATCTATGCCTGGCTGCCGGCCGGGCTGCGGGTTCTGCGCAATATCGAGCAGATCATCCGTGAAGAGCAGGACGCCATCGGGGCGCAGGAAGTCCTGATGCCGACGCTGCAGTCGGCCGAACTGTGGCGTCGCTCGGGTCGCTACGACGCCTATGGTCCGGAAATGCTCCGGATTCAGGACCGTCATGGCCGTGATCTGCTTTACGGGCCGACGAACGAGGAAATGATCACGGATATCTTCGGATCGTCCGTGAAGTCCTATAAGGAATTGCCCAAGGCGCTCTATCACATCCAGTGGAAGTTCCGTGACGAGGTTCGTCCCCGTTTCGGCGTGATGCGCGGACGTGAGTTCCTGATGAAGGATGCTTACTCCTTCGACGCGTCCTATGAAGGAGCTGTTGCCAGCTATCGCCGGATGATGCTGTCCTATCTGCGCATCTTCCAGCGTCTGGGCGTGCGGGCTGTGCCGATGGTGGCCGATACCGGCCCGATCGGCGGCGATTTGAGCCACGAGTTCCTGGTGCTGGCGCCCACGGGTGAGAGCGCCGTGTTCTTCGATGCAGCACTTGAGGAGCAGGACTGGCTGAGCCGTCCGGTGGACTGTGACGATGCCGAGAGTCTGGCCACGTTCTTTGCAACCGTGACTGACCATTATGCGGCGACGGATGAGAAGCACGACGAGGCCGAATGGGCCAAAGTTCCGGCCGAGCGCAAGCGGGAAGGGCGTGGCATCGAGGTCGGCCACATCTTCTATTTCGGAACGAAATACACCGCGTCCATGGGGATCGAAGTGAGTGGTCCGGACGGTGCGCCGTTCCATCCGCATATGGGGTCTTATGGTGTGGGTGTGTCGCGTCTGGTCGGTGCGATCATCGAAGCGTCGCATGACGATGCTGGCATCATCTGGCCGGCTTCCGTGGCGCCTTACCGCGCCGCGATCCTGAACCTGCGTCAGGGTGATGAGGCATGTGATGCTATCTGCGACCGCATCTATGGCACGGATCCCGAAAACATGCTGTATGACGACCGCTCCGAGCGTGCCGGCGTGAAGTTCAACGATGCGGATCTGATGGGACATCCCTGGCAGATCATCGTTGGACCGCGCGGCGCCAAGGAAGGCAAGGTCGAGCTCAAGCAGCGCGCCACGGGCGAGCGGTTCGAGCTGTCGGTCGAGGACGCTCTGGCGAAAATCGGAGCAGCCTGATGTTCGGCCGCTTTGAGCGCATGGTGGCGGGGCGGTATCTCCGCGCCCGCCGTGGCGAACGTTTCGCCTCGATCATTGCCATCTTTTCCCTAATCGGGATTGCGCTTGGAGTGGCGACGCTCATCATCGTCATGTCGGTGATGAACGGCTTCAAGGCCGATTTGATGGGGCGCATCCTCGGGCTGCACGGTGATCTGACCGTATATGGCTACGGGCGACCCATCGAGGCTTATGAAAACGATGTTGCGGCGATCCGGCAGGTTCCGGGCGTAAAATCCGTCATCCCCATGGCTCAGGGGACTGTGCTGGTAGAGGCAGGACGCTTCTCTTCGGGAGCAGAAATGCAGGGCGTGTCCCAGCAGTCTCTGCGGGACTGGACGGCGCTGAGCAGCGGGATCATTGCAGGAAGTCTGAACGATTTTATCGGCGATAATGCGGTTGCGATCGGCACGACAATGGCGGACCGGGCCGGGCTGACAATCGGGTCTCCGATCACGCTACTGTCTCCGGATGGGCAAGCGACGCCGTTCGGGACGATGCCGCGGGTGAAAACCTATCATGTGGCCGTTATTTTCGACGCTAACTGGAACGACTACAATTCCAGTATTGTCCTGATGCCGCTGCCTGCTGCTCAGAAGTTCCTGATGCTCGGAACGTCCGCTGTTTCGCTCATTCAGGTCTCGACGGCTGATCCGGCGAATGTGCAGCCCACGCGCAAGGCTATTGCCGCACGTCTGGAAGATCCGCGTTTGCGCGTGCTGGACTGGACGCAGAGCGCGAATGGCTTTCTGGACGCCGTAACGGTCGAACAGAACGTGATGTTCCTGATCCTGACGCTGATCATCCTCGTGGCAGCGTTCAACGTCATTTCGTCCCTCATCATGATGGTGAAGGACAAGACGCGAGATATCGCCGTGCTGCGGACGCTTGGTGCGAGCCGGGGCGCAATCATGCGAATTTTCCTCATGTGCGGTGCGTCTGTCGGGATTGTCGGGACTGTAGCGGGCTCGGCGCTCGGAATTGCGTTTGCGCTGAACATTGAGCGGATCCGCCAGTGGCTCCAGTCGCTTACGGGGACAAACCTGTTTAATCCGGAAGTCTATTTTCTGGAGCGCCTGCCGGCGAAGCTGGTGTGGTCGCAGGTCTGGGAAGTGATCGGGATGTCGCTGATCCTGTCGCTTCTGGCGACGCTGTATCCGTCCTGGCGGGCGGCGAGAACCGATCCGATCGAGGCGCTGCGTCATGAATGAAGTCTTAATGGGTGCGAGCGCCCTGCGTCTTGAAGGTCTGACGCGCCGTTTCCGGTCGGGTGAAGAAACGCTCGAAATCCTGAGCGGAGCAGAATTCGAGCTTCGGTCCGGTGAAATCGTGGCGCTGGTGGCGCCGAGCGGAACCGGGAAATCCACGCTTCTGCATCTTGCGGGTCTGCTGGAAGCGCCGTCGGCAGGTACGGTCTTCGTGGCGGATCGTCCGGCCAGCGGGCTGAGCGATACGGTCCGGACGGCAATCCGGCGCGATCAGATCGGGTTCGTGTACCAGTTCCATCATCTGCTCGGTGAGTTCACGGCGTGCGAGAATGTTATGTTGCCGCAGTTGATCGCAGGTGTATCACCGCGCAAGGCGCGGGAGCGGGCAAGGGATCTGCTGGGCCGCTTCGGGCTGTCGCATCGTCTTGATTCGCTGCCGGGGCGGCTGTCGGGTGGCGAGCAGCAGCGGACGGCGATTGCGCGTGCGCTGGCTAACCAGCCCAAGCTGCTTCTGGCGGACGAACCAACCGGCAATCTGGATATCGGTACGGCTGATCATGTGTTTGGCGAGCTTTTGCGTGTGGTGCGGGAAGAGGGCGCGGCAGCGCTGATCGCCACGCATAATGACGAACTGGCTTCCCGCATGGACCGGACCGTGACGCTGCGGGATGGAAAGCTTGTTCCGTTCTGACGCAGGATGTGGAGCAGAGGATATCAAAATCTCCTGTATCCGCTGTCCGTCCCTGATAGAATGGTGGCATGTCTCATGCCGATTTTGTTCATCTCAGAAATCATTCCGCTTACTCCCTGAGTCAGGGCGCAATCCGGATTCCGGAACTCGTGAGCCTGGCAGCCAAGAATGGCATGCCGGCCGTCGCCCTGACGGATAGCGGCAATCTGTTCGGTGCGCTTGAGTTCTCTCTGTACTGTCGCAGCAACGGTGTCCAGCCGATTGTCGGCTGCCAGATTTCACTTCCCCCGCGCAGTACAAAACCCGGAGCGATGTCCGAGCCGCTGGTGGTTCTGGCGCGGAATGAGGAAGGGCTGGCAAATCTCCAGATCCTGTCATCCGAAGGCTTTCTGAACGGAGATCCGGCTGATCCTTCGGTTGCGGTCGACTTTCTGTGTCAGCATGCGGCGGGACTGTTTCTGCTGACGGGCGGCAATCGCGGGCCGATCAACAAGCTGATTCTTGAAGAACAGAAATCTGAGGCGCAGGCTCTGCTGAGCCGTCTGGAAGAAGCTTTCCGGGGAAATATCGCGGTTGAGTTGAACCGGCTTGGCGAGGCGGGGGAGCGGGAGGTTGAAAGCATTCTGGTCCCGATGGCGGATCAGATGGACATTCCGCTGGTGGCGACCAATGAATGCTTTTTTCCGAAGCCGGAAATGCATGAGGCCCATGATGCGTTGCTGTGTATCGCGCAGGGCCGGACCATTGCGGAAGAAGACCGCTGGCATGTGTCTCCGCAGGCGTGGTTCAAGACGCCGGCAGAAATGCGGACTGTCTTTCATGATCTTCCGGAAGCCTGTGACAACACATTAATCATCGCACAGAAATGCGCTGTGGCGGCCTGCACGCGCAAGCCGCTTCTGCCGATCTGTCCCAAGGTTCGCGAAGGCTCGACGGAAGAAGAAACGCTGCGGGCGATGGCTTGGGAAGGGCTGGAAAAGCGCCTTGAAGCGATCAATGCGGATGAAGAGAAGCGCAAGCTTTACTCCGAGCGCCTTCAGGTTGAGCTCGATATCATCGCGCGGATGGGCTTCCCGGGTTACTTCCTGATCGTTGCCGACTTTATCCAGTGGGCCAAAGCGCATGATATTCCGGTAGGCCCGGGTCGTGGTTCGGGTGCAGGTTCGCTGGTGGCGTATGCGCTGACGATTACGGATATCGATCCCATTCCGTTCGGACTGCTGTTCGAGCGATTCCTGAATCCCGAGCGTGTCTCCATGCCGGATTTCGATATCGATTTCTGTCAGGACCGTCGTGATGAAGTGATCCGGTATGTGCGCGAGGAATACGGCGGGAGCCGGGTGGCGCAGATCATCACGTTCGGAAAGCTTCAGGCCAAGGCGGCTGTCCGGGACGTTGGGCGCGTGCTTGGACTGCCTTATGGCATGGTCAACCGTGTTGCCGAACTGATCCCGAACAATCCGGCCAAGCCTGTGTCACTGTCGGACGCGATTGAGGGCGAATCCCGGCTTCAGGAAATGCGGGACAGCGATGAGTCGCTCAAGAGGCTCATGGAAATCGCATTGCAGCTCGAAGGCCTGTACCGTCATGCCTCCACGCATGCGGCGGGCGTGGTGATTGGTGATCGCGAACTGGTGGAACTGGTGCCGCTGTATCGCGATCCGAAGAGCGATATGCTCGTGACGCAGTACAACATGAAATATGTTGAACAGGCCGGTCTGGTGAAGTTCGACTTCCTCGGCCTGACAACGCTCACCATTCTCAAGCGAGGTCTGGATTTCCTTAAAGAACAGGGGATTACGGTCGATCTCTCACGTATTCCGCTGGATGACGCGAAGACGTTCGAGATGCTAGCTAAAGGCGATACGGCCGGCGTGTTCCAGTTCGAAGGCGCGGGTATGCGGGACATGCTCAAGCAGATGGCGGCCAGTCGGCTAGAAGATCTGATTGCGGGCGTGTCGCTGTATCGTCCGGGGCCGATGGCAAACATCCCGGATTACTGCCGCCGCAAGCATGGCGAGCCTTGGGAGCCGCCGCACGAGGAAATCCGCGATATTCTTGAAGAGACCTATGGGATCATGGTCTATCAGGAACAGGTCATGCAGATCGCCCAGAAGATGGCGGGCTACAGTCTGGGTGGCGCGGATCTGCTGCGGCGTGCGATGGGGAAGAAGATCGCCGCGGAGATGGAAAAGCAGCGTGCGATCTTCACTGAGGGGGCGACCGCGCGTGGCATTTCTCAGGAAAAAGCGGTCGAAGTCTTTGATCTTATGGCTCGTTTTGCGGATTACGGCTTTAACAAGTCGCATGCCGCAGCCTATGCGCTGGTGTCCTATCAGACGGCCTGGATGAAGGCGAACCATCCGGTTGCGTTCCTCGCCGGTTGCATGTCTCTGGCACGGGAAAAGACGGACAAGCTGGCGGCTCTGTGTCAGGAAGCACGGCGGATGAAGATTCCCGTATTACCCGTTGATATCAATAAATCTCTGGCAGATTTTTCCATCGAAACACTGGAAGACGGGCGTCAGGGGATCCGTTATGCGTTGTCGGCCATCAAACGTGTGGGGGCTGCCGCGATGCAAAGTGTCGTGGCGTCCCGTGGCGACAGGCCGTTTCAGGATCTCACGGATTTTGCGGAGCGCTGCGATCCGAAGAGCCTGAACAAGATCCAGCTGGAAAGTCTTGCAAAAGCAGGGGCTTTCGACAGTCTTCTCAAAGAGCGGCACATCGTTTTTTCGAGCGCCGACATCCTGTTGCGCCGGGCTCAGGCGCGGGCGCAGGAGCAACAGATGGGTCAGGCCGGACTGTTTGGGGGCGCGGGTCAGGAACGTGAGATTCTGCGCCTGAACGAAGGTCGCCCCTGGCCCGACTTTGAACGTCTCTCGCTGGAAGCTTCGGCTATCGGGTTTCACATGAGCGCGCATCCGCTGGATGCGTATCGCAGTGTCCTGAGACGGCTGGGTGTCACGCCGTCCAATGCTTTGGAAAATGCCGCAAAAACAGGAACTACACGCGTCAAGATCGCAGGCTGTGTCGTGGATCGCAAGGAACGGCCGACACGCACCGGGAAGAAAATGGCCTGGGTCAATCTGTCGGACAGCGGTGGCGGATGTGAAGTCACGCTGTTTTCCGAGACGCTGACATCCTGCCGGGATCTGCTGGTGGCCGGACAGGCCATTCTGGTGACGGCTGAGCTCAAGGTGGATGGCGATGCGCTGCGGATCACGGCTCAGAATGTTATGGATCTGGAAGTCGCGGCTGCGGCGGAGCATTCGGAAATCCGCGTCTGGCTGAAGGAAGATGCATCCCTGCCGGATCTGGCCTCCTTGCTGGAAGAGGTTCAGGGCGGCTTTGGGCGTGTGAAACTGCTGCCTTCCGTCGAGGAGACGCAGGATGTCGAAATCTCCATCCCGGGACATTACCGTGTGACGCCACGTCTTGCAGAGCGGCTGCGGACATTACGGGGGGTTGAGAAGGCCCAGCAGGTCTGACCGGTGGGCAGTATTGTATGAAACTCTGCTGACAGGCCTTGCATCTGCGGTCCTTTTCCGCCATATCGCGACCGTTCTTCTACGGAGTTTTCTCCGGATAAGAGCAATCCGCACGCATGGCTCTAGGGTTTTCTGGTGTCCTTCCGGGGACGTTGCCATGCGGAGGTTCAACCAGACGCAAGGAATTTCCGAATCATGGCAATGCCTGATTTCACTATGCGCCAGCTCCTTGAAGCCGGCGTTCATTTCGGTCACCACACCCGTCGCTGGAACCCGGCCATGGCGCCGTACCTGTTCGGTGTGCGTAACCAGGTTCACATCATCGACCTGCAGCAGACGGTTCCGATGCTGGACCGCGCCCTGAAGGTTGTCCGTGACACGGTCGCCAACGGTGGCCGCGTCCTGTTCGTTGGCACCAAGCGCGCCGCGGCTGACCATGTTGCTGAAGCTGCACAGCGTTGCGGCCAGTACTACGTCAACCACCGCTGGCTCGGCGGCATGCTGACCAACTGGAAGACCATCACGGGTTCCATCAAGCGTCTGCGCCAGATCGACGAAATGCTGTCCGGTGACACGGCTGGCCTGACGAAGAAGGAAGTTCTCGACATCACGCGTGACCGCGAGAAGCTCGAGCGCTCCCTCGGCGGCATCAAGGAAATGGGTGGCCTGCCCGACCTGCTGTTCGTGATCGATACGAACAAGGAAAAGCTGGCGATCGAAGAAGCCACGAAGCTTGGCATTCCGGTCATCGGCGTCCTCGACAGCAACTCCAATCCTGCTGGCGTGACCTATCCGATTCCGGGTAATGATGACGCCATCCGCGCCATCACCCTGTATTGCGACCTGGTCTCCGGCGCGGTTCTCGATGGTATTTCCGCCGAGCTGGCTGCTTCGGGTCAGGACATCGGTGCTGCTGAAGAACTGCCGGCTGAGACGGCTGTTCTGGAAGCCGCCGCTGCTGAAGGCGCAGAAGCTCCCGCTTCCGCCGGCTGAACAGACTGCCGGGGTCCGGTCATGGAAAACGGCAACTGAAACATGGCATGCGGCCGGGCGAGTTCGTCCGGCCGCATGATCTTTTTTGAGGGATGAGATAAATGGCAGAAATCACAGCAGCCCTGGTCCGCGAACTGCGCGAAGCCACTGGCGCAGGCATGATGGATTGCAAGAAGGCCCTGACGGAAGCTGCTGGCGATATGGACGCCGCCATTGACTGGCTGCGCACGAAGGGTCTGTCCCAGGCTGCGAAGAAGTCCGGCCGCACAACGGCTGAAGGTCTGGTTGGCGTTGTGTCCGCCAAGAACCGCGCCGCCATGGTCGAAGTGAACGCCGAGACGGACTTCGTTGGCCGTAACGAGGCATTCCAGGCATTCGTCGAGCAGGTCGCTCACGTTGCTCTGGAAGTCGGCGACGATCTGGACGTCATCAAGGCTGGCAAGGTTCCGTCGGGCCGTACGGTCGCTGATGAACTGACGCACCTGATTGCCACGATCGGCGAGAACATGGCCATCCGTCGCGCCAAGGTCCTGTCGGTCGAGTCCGGCGTTGTCGCCAGCTACGTCCACAGCGCACTGCGTCCGGGCATTGGCAAGATCGGCGTTCTGGCCGCTCTGGAAGCGCCGTCCGAGTCCGACGCCCTGCTTACGCTGGGCCGCCAGATTGGCATGCACGTTGCCGCAACCCGTCCGGCTGCCCTGGACGTTGCCAGCGTTGATCCGGAAGCCCTGGAGCGCGAGCGCGCCGTTCTGATCGAGCAGGCCCGTGAGTCCGGTAAGCCGGAAGCCATCATCGAAAAGATGGTCGAAGGCCGTATCCGCAAGTTCTATGAGGAAGTCGTTCTTCTGGAGCAGGTGTGGGTTCTGGACGGCGAAAGCCGCGTGGCCAAGGTTGTCGAGAAGGCTGGCGCGAAGCTGGTCGGTTTCGAGCGCTTCCAGCTCGGTGAAGGCATCGAGAAGGAAGAGAGCGACTTCGCTGCTGAAGTCGCCGCTGCTGCCGGCACCAAGTAAGGTTTTCCGTTCCTGTCCTGAACTGGGTCTGCCCGGTTCAGGTCGGGCTCGAAAGTCTGTAGAAAGGCCCCTGTGCGCTCCGGCGTGCGGGGGCTTTCTGCGTTTTAGCGTACGGATCGGGGAGGATGGACGATGGAATGGGAAGCGGCGGCGCTGGTTCTGTCAGTCCGCCCTTACGGCGAAGGAAGCGCGCTTGTCCATCTGTTCAGCGAGGAGCACGGGGTCTCGCATGGCATGGCGCGCGGAGGGGCTTCCCGGCGCCAGGCCTCCCTGTGGCAGACCGGCAATCTGGTCATGGCGCGCTGGCGGGCGCGGCTCGCGGATCAGCTTGGGACCCTGACGGCCGAGCCGGTTCAGTGCGTGGCGGGGCGCATTCTGGATGCGCCTTTGCAGCTTGAGATGGTGAGCAGTGCCTGCGCGCTGGTCGATGGGGCTTTACCGCAGGGCGAGCCTCATCCGGAACTTTTCATGCGGCTGGTCCGTCTTCTGACGCTGATCAGCGTGGCACCCGAGCCTGCGCCGATGGGCGCCTATCTGCGCTGGGAAGCCCAGCTTCTGGCAGGGCTCGGTTATGGGCTGGACCTGTCGGAATGTGCAGTGACGGGCACCCAGGAAGATCTGATCTACGTGTCACCGCGGTCGGGAAGGGCGGTAAGCCGGGAAGGAGCTGGCGAATGGCGGGACAGGCTCCTTCCGCTTCCAGCCCTGATGACAGACGAGACACAGGACGGAACACCTGAAGACTGGAAGGATGGTCTGGCGCTGACGGGACATTTCCTGTCGCGTTGGGTCTTTGGCGTGCGGCACCAGCCGCTGCCCGCAGCGCGGGAGCGGCTGGTGGAGTATGTGCAGCGGCTTCAGCCTGCATCGGGCGCTGATGCGGAGTCCGATCAGTAAAAAACGTGGCTGGGGCCGGGGCGCAGACCGTTGACGACGTCCACATCAGCCGTGCTGTCCCAGACGGACCAGTCCCAGCTGGGGTGCTGGTTGATCTCAGCCGTCATGCGCTGCTCCTGCGCGGCATCGATCGGATGATTGGTCTTGTAGGCGGCATAGGCCGTTTTATCGCCCATATACACGCAGCCGCAGGCAATCGGGTCAGCATAGAGCAGGACCGGCTGCCCGTTCTGCATGCGGTAGGTCAGGGTGTTGGGGGGCAGGAGGTTCATCATCGTCCAGCGTGCGCTCGTATCGGCAAGGTGCGCCTTGAAACCAGCCAGGGCGAAGGACACTTCCGCCTTCTGGACGGGGCGATAGGGTGAGCAGGCTGCTGCGCCGATAAGGAGAGCGCTGGACAGGATGGCACGCCAGTGTCTAAGTCCTGCACGAAAGAGGGGAGATGCATGGGAACGGATCTGGCTGGTCATATTGAGGATACCAAGCTCGCTGAGGCTCTGAGCGAGCGATATATTGCGTATGCGATGTCGACAATCATGTCGCGGTCCCTTCCGGACGTGCGTGATGGCCTGAAGCCGGTACACCGCCGCCTCCTTTATGCGATGCAGCAGCTCCGCCTTGATCCCACATCAGGGTTTAAAAAGTGTGCACGTGTCGTCGGTGATGTGATCGGTAAGTTCCATCCGCATGGCGACGCTTCCGTGTACGAGGCCCTGGTGCGTCTGGCGCAGGATTTTGCGGTCCGTTATCCGCTGGTCGAGGGGCAGGGCAATTTCGGCTCCATCGACGGCGATGGCGCGGCTGCCATGCGTTATACCGAGAGCCGACTGACGGAAGTCGCACAGGCGCTGCTGGACGGGATTCAGGACGACGCTGTCGATTTTCGCGCAACCTATGACAATGAAGATCATGAACCGATCGTACTGCCCGGCACGTTCCCGAATCTGCTGGCGAATGGTGCGGCAGGTATTGCCGTGGGCATGGCGACGAGCATTCCGCCGCATAATGCCGCAGAGATCTGCCGGGCCGCGAAGCTTCTGATCGAGAAGCCGGATGTGACGATTGCCGAACTGGTGGATCTGATGCCCGGGCCGGATTTCCCGACGGGCGGCATTCTGGTGGAAGAGCGCGACTCCATCGTCCGCTCCTACGAAACGGGTCGTGGTAGTTTCCGGACGCGGGCTCGCTGGGAAGTCGAGCAGGGACGGTTTGGGACCTGGGTGATCATCGTCACCGAGATCCCGTATCAGGTGCAGAAGTCACGCCTGATCGAGCAGATCGCCGACCTGATGGAACAGCGCAAGCTGCCGCTTCTGGGCGATGTGCGGGACGAGAGCACGACCGATATCCGACTGGTGCTGGAGCCCAAGACCAAGGGTGTCGAGCCTGAAGTCCTGATGGAGACACTCTTCCGCAATACGGCGCTTGAGAACCGGTTCAGCCTGAACATGAATGTTCTGGGCGGAGACCGTGTTCCAGGTGTGCTGTCGCTGAAGCAGGTTCTGCGGGCCTGGCTGGATCACGTCCATGAAGGGCTGGTGCGGCGCTCGAACCACCGTTTGGCGGCAGTTTTGCGACGGCTTGAGATTCTTGAAGGGTTCCTTGCGGTCTATCTGAACCTCGATGAGGTGATCCGGATCATCCGTGAAGAGGACGAGCCCAAGGTAAGCCTTATGGCGACGTTCAGCCTGACGGATGTTCAGGCCGAAGCGGTGCTGAACATGCGGCTGCGTTCGTTGCGGCGGCTTGAGGAAATGGAAATCCGGCGCGAACGGGACAAACTTGCGGACGAGCAGAAGTCTCTTGAGACGCTGCTTGGATCAGAGCGCCGGCGCTGGACGCGGATCTGCAAGGATCTGGATGGTACTATCAAGAAATTCGGCTCCGGGCCGCTGGGGGATCGGCGGACGCTGATTGCGGCCGCGCCTGAGCCCATCGACATTTCCGCGGCGCTGGAAATCGACCGCGAGCCGCTGACGGTTCTGCTGTCCCGCGAGGGGTGGATCCGGGCCATGAAAGGCCATGGGCTTGATCCGCAGGGGCATCGCTTCAAGGAAGGCGATGAGGACTGGCTTTCTGTAGAATGCCAGAGCACGGACCGTCTGTGCCTGATTTCCAGCAGCGGCAAGGCTTATACGATCAAGGCAGCGGATCTGCCTCGTGGACGTGGATTTGGCCAGCCGTTCCGGACCGTGGTGGAGGTGCCGCAGGAAGACCGCGTGGTGACGCTGTTCCCGGTTTCGGATGATGGACGCCGTCTGATCGCTTCGGCAGCCGGGCGTGGCATGATCGTGTCTGAAGCAGGGCTGGTGGCCGAGAAGCGGACGGGCAAGCAGGTCTTCAACGTCAAGGATGGCGACGAGGTCTTTGCCTGCATTCCGGTGGGCGGCACCCATGTTCTGACCCTGGGGCAGAACAAGCGGGCGCTGATCTTCCCGCTGGAGCAGGTGCCGGAAATGACGCGTGGGGCTGGTGTGGCGTTCCAGAAGCTGGGCGACAGTACGCTGCGGGATATCCGGACGCTCACCCTGTCCGAAGGACTGTTGTGGCAGGAAGGGCAGCGTGTCCGCGCGACGGCGGATCTGGTCCCGCTTGAGGGGCGCCGCGGTGCCGTAGGGCGTGCGGCGCCGCAGTGGATGCTGCGCAAGAGCTGAAGCGGGATCATCCCCCATTCAGGCGGGGGATAATGCCGCCAGCAGGCTCCATTGGCCGTCCCGGAAGACTTCGGCGGGACCGAAGGCGGCCTTGTAGGCCATCTTCGGGCTGCCCGGGACGTAATAGCCCAGATAGAGATGTTCCAGTCCCATGCGGACGGTCTCTTCGATCAGCCACAGGATCGAGAACGTGCCCCATGAGGCCGTCAGGTCGTTGACGTCATAGAACGTGTAGACGGCGGACAGTCCATCCGACAGACGGTCGATCAGGCTGACGCAGACGAGTGTGCCATCGGGACGCCGGAACTCGGCCAGAAAGGTCTCGACCGGCGTGTTGGCGATGAGTTCGGCGTAATCGCGCCAGCACATATGGGCCATGTCACCATCGGGGTGGCGGACGGCCTGATACATCTCGAACAGGCGGAACTGTTCGTCGGTGGGGACCGGCGGGACGATGTTCACCACCAGGTCGGCGTGGCGGCTGCGGATTTTCTTCTGGGTGCGGGTGGGGGCGAAGGTCGCGGCCGGGATGCGCATGGGGGTGCAGGCGCGGCAGCCAACGCAGACGGGGGCGTAGGCGATCGCATGGCTGCGGCGGAAGCCGGCCTGGGACAGGCGGTTGTGCAGGGCTACGGCATCAGGGCCCGCGAGTTCGGTCAGGACCTTGCGTTCGGTCCGGTCGGGCAGGTAGGGGCACGGGGCCGGAGCTGTCGTGTAGAAGAGCTGTGGGCGATGCTGCATGGGACGCTCTCCTTTGAAAGACGGGGCCGATAGATGATCCTATCGCAAGGACGGGGGCTGGCGCATCCTCCATCTTTGCGAAAGGATGCCGGAAGAAGATCCGGGGGCTGATGTGCTGTTTGCAGCACAGAATGTCCGCCGCAGGGAGATTTATGACGCACTGGACCTTTTTCCACATTGTCATGCAGATTCTGCGCTGGACGCTGCCCCTGCTCGTCACGGTTCATGCGCTGGTGCACAAGCGCGATACGGCGTCCTGCACGGGCTGGATCGGCATCTGCTGGATTGCGCCCGTTCTGGGGACGGTGCTGTATCTGATGTTCGGGATCAACCGTGTCCGGCGCCGGGCGCAGAAAATGGTCAACCGGCATCTGTGGGAAGGGCGCGATCCACTGGCGCAGTACCGTCAGACCGTGGATGGCGATCTGGCGCCGCTTTCAAAGATGCTGGGCCGTCTGACGGAACGGCCCCTGATGCGGGGCAATTCGATCACCTGCCTGCATGACGGGGACAATGCCTATCCGGCCATGCTGGAGGCAATCGGGCAGGCGAAGACGTCGATCATCCTGTGCTCCTACATTTTTCGCGATGATGAGGTCGGACAGCGTTTTGCCGAGGCCTTGGTGGCGGCCAAGCGGCGCGGGGTCGAGGTCCGGGTTCTGGTGGACGGGATCGGGAGCGGATATTTCCGCTGCGGGATTGAGCGCCGGCTGCGGCGTGAGGGCGTGGCCTGCGCACGTTTCATGCACTCGGTCTGGCCCTGGCGCATGCCGTTCATCAACCTGCGCAATCACCGCAAGATTCTCGTGGTGGACGGCACCATCGGCTTCATGGGCGGCCTGAACATCGGCGAGGAGAACATGCTCCGGCTGCGGACGAAGCTGCCGGTGGCGGACACGCATTTCCGTCTTCAGGGGCCGATCGTGCATCAGTTGGCCGTGGCGTTTGCCTGGGACTGGTCGTTCACGACGGGTGAGGAACTCGAAGGCGAGCGTTATCTGCCCGAGCCGTCCCCGGTGGGTGATGTGCCGATGCGCATCGTGACGTCAGGGCCAGATACGGATCTGGAAAAGATCGAATACGGGATGTTGCAGGCTTTCGCGCTGGCCCGGAGCCATATCTGGGTCATGACGCCGTACTTCCTGCCGGATGACCGCTTCTCGACGGAGCTTATTCTTGCGGCCTTGCGAGGCGTGGTGATCGATATCGTCGTACCCAGAAGCAGCAATCACGCCCTGATCGATCATGCGCGGGATGCCAATCTGCGGCCGTTTCTGGATGCGGGCTGCCGGGTGTGGATGGCCGATCCTCCGTTCAATCACTCCAAGCTGATGGTTGTGGATGATGAATGGAGTTTCGTGGGAAGTGCCAATATCGACATGCGCTCCCTGCGGCTGAACTTCGAGATCAACCTGGAAATCTATGACACTGGCGTGGCGAAGGACCTGTCCACCTTCATGCAGACGCATCGTCGCAACCGGCTGACGCATCATGATCTGGACAGCCTGCCGTTCCTGATCCGGATGCGCAATTCGGCGATCAGGCTGCTGCTGCCTTATCTGTAAGGGTCTTACGCGCCCAGCCGCAGCGTGACGGAGATGGGGCGGTGATCGGAGCCGAAGCGTGGCAGGGCGCGCGCTTCCAGACGGGAGAGGCCACGCACGAGGCAGCGGTCCAGCCTCAGCGGAACATGGTTCAGCATCCGGTGGGTCTTTTCCTTTGGGCCAACATCCAGAAAGCCCGGGAGCAGGACGGGACCGACAAGGTTGAAATCGCCCATGATGACGGCGCGGTGGCGCATGTTGGCGCTGATGCTGCGAAGCTGGCGCCGGTTGAGGATCTGGCCATGGGACAGATGCACGTTGGCAAGCGAGAAGCTGCCGAAATCGATGAGCTGTGCCGTGCGCTTGACCAGCAATCCGCGCGGCAGGCGGCAGAATGAGGGCGGGCGCGTAAACGGCAGGCGGCTCCAGCAGGCGGTGCCATGCGGTCTGCCTGGAAGCGGGATGCGGTCGTAATAGCCGCCGAGGATTTCGGGAAGTTCGTCTACCGCTGTCTGCGCTTCCTGCATGACGACGATATCGGGATCTTCCGCACGGATAACCGTCAGGACGTCTTCGAGGGACGCGCCTTCCCAGCGGTAAAGGTTCCAGCTCAGGATCTTGAAAGAGGCTCCGGACTGAAGGGACGTCGTCATTTCGGAGGCTCCGGCAGATAGAGGGGGTTGCGTTCTCGGTGATGAGGGCCGGCGGCGAACTCGCTGGTCAGGGTGTAGCCCACGGCCAGCAGGACGGGGCCGAGGAAAATGCCCACGCCGCCAAAGGTCACGATGCCGCCCAGAACGCCGAGGACGGTCAGCAGATAGGGCAGCTGCGCGCCACGGGCGATGAAGGCCGGGCGGATGACGTGATCAGCACCCGAGATGATCAGGATGCCGTAGATGGCCAGGAACAGCCCGTGTCCGAAATGGTGGGTCATGCCCAGCCAGATTGCGGCCGGGACCCAGACGAGCGGTGCGCCGATGGGAAAGACGGCCACAAAGGCGGTAATACCAGCCAGCAGGACGGGAGAGGGCACGCCCGCCAGCATGAGGCCGATTCCCGTAAGGACGCCCTGGATCAGGGCGGTGCCGAGGATGCCGTAAACTGTGCCGCGGACTGTGCGGCCGATGATGTTGATGAGGCGGGGCGTGGTGTGGGGGCCGGCGATGCGATCGATCAGGGCGGTGATGGTGTTGCCGAGCGGATCGCCGTTGAGCCACAGGAAGAACGCCACGAACAGCGCCATGACGAGTTCGGCGAGACCGCCTGCGAGGCGTAGAAGGACCGTCAGCGTCAGATGGGCGATCTGTCCGGCATAGGGGCGCAGCACTTCGGTCGCGAAGGCGCCGATGTCATGGCTGAAATGGTGCCAGGCTTCCACGAGATGGGGACCGGCCATCGGGATACGGTTCAGCCAGGCGGGAGGCGGGTTCGCGCTGGTGACATGCAGGATCAGGGTGTCGATTTCCGAAATCGTGCCGGGGATGTCGCTGATGCCCGCGCTGGTCAGGACGGCCAGGGGCACGACGATGAACAGCGCGCTCAGGCCCATCATGGCGAGGGCGGCCAGCACGGGACGGACATGCCGGCGCATGCGGCGGTAGATAGGCCAGGTCGTAAAGGCGAGGATCGCGGCCCACAGGATGGCCGAGAGGAAAGGCCACAGGATGATGCCGCATCCATAGGCAATTCCGGCCAGGATGAGGCCAAGGAGAATCCGCTCGGTCGTCATGCGGTGCCGTTCTCCTGACTGGAGCCGGACGGAAGCCCGGATCGGCATGACTCTGTGGGCTGCGTGTTCATGGAATGATACATTGGCACGCTCTGGCGTCCGGCGCATCCCTCGACCTATGGTACAGGTATGACGATCTCGCCACTTGTTGATGCCGCGACCCTGATCTCCGAGGTCGGCCGGTTCATTCCCCTTGATGCCAGCGTGCTTTTGCCGGGGCAGAAAGGCGACCCCGACGCCGCTTTTGCCCAGCGCCATCTGCCCGACGCACAGCGATTCGATATTGACGTCTTTGCGGACCCGGACAGCCCGCTTCCGCATACGGTGCCGGGGGCCGCGCGCTTCGCCCGGCTGATGGGCGCCCTCGGGGTGAGCGAAGATGTACCGGTCGTGTTCTATGACGCGCGCGGAAGTGTGGGTGCCTCCCGGGGCTGGTGGCTTGCGCGGCTGTTCGGACACCGGAATGCGCGGATACTCGATGGGGGGCTGGAGGCTTGGCTGAAGGCCGGCGGCCCGGTGGAAGAGGGCGCAGCGTCCACAAAGGAGCCAGTCCTTTTCCGGCCCTGTCCCCGCTACGGGCTTCTGGCGGGTTCGGGGGATGTGCGGCTTGCGCTGGAGCAGGAGGGCAGTCTCGTTCTCGATGCCCGGAGTGCAGGACGGTTTGCGGCGACAGTTCCGGAACCACGTCCGGGGGTACGGAGCGGCCACATGCCCGGCGCAATGAGCATGGACTGGACGCGTCTTGTGAATGAAAGCGGCTGCTTTCTGCCGGCTCCCGAACTGAAGCAGATTCTGGGTGCGGCGGCGGGGCGATCGGTGATCGCAACCTGCGGCTCCGGGCTGACAGCCGCGACAATCGTAGCGGCTTTGGCCATCGCGGGATATGGCGATGCGGCTTTGTATGATGGATCCTGGGCGGAATGGGGCAGTGACCCCGACGCCCCGGTTGTGACGGGAGAGGGATGAGCATGAGCGATCTGGAAAAGCAGGTCAGCGCGGGGTGGAGCCGGATGGCCTCCATGCTGGTGCGCGAGGGACGTCCACACGAGCTTCCGGAATCGGGAACATTCGTGAATGCGCCGGTAAGCCGCGGGTCGACGGTCCTGTTTCCGTCCCTGGAAGCCATGAACCGGACGGATGGTCGCAGCCATGCCCATAAGGTGGTCTACGGCGCCATGGGATCGCCGATCCAGCACCAGCTTGAGGAAATGCTCAGCCGGATCGAGGGTGGAACCCATACACAGGTTGTCGGCTCAGGGCTCGCCGCCTGCGCATTGCCGCTTCTGGCGTTTCTGGGCTGCGGAGATCATCTGCTGCTGCCCGACTCGGTGTACGGACCGACACGGCGTTTCGCCGGAACGATGCTTCAACGCATGGGCGTGACGACGACCTATTATGCGCCCACGGCATCGCGAGACAAAGTTCTGGCGCTCATGCGTCCGGAGACGAAGGTGCTGTTTGCGGAAAGTCCGGGCAGCCACACCTTTGAGGTGCAGGACGTGCCCATGCTGGCCGGGATCGCACATGAGGCCGGAGCGCTCCTGATGCTGGACAACACCTGGGGGATCGGTGTGTTCCAGCCCTTCACTCATGGTGTGGACGTATCGATCCAGGCGCTGTCGAAATATCCCGCCGGGCATTCTGACGTCATTATGGGATCGGTTACGGTCAATGATGAGGTGCACTGGAAAACGCTGCGGGATGCCGCGATCCAGCTCGGACTGTGCGCCGGGCCGGATGACTGCTGGTTGACGCTGCGGGGTCTGCGGACGATGGGGGTGCGGCTGGCGCATCAGTCACGTTCGGCACTGGAAATCGCGCAGTGGCTGAAGACACGCCCCGAAGTGGCGCGGGTTCTGCATCCCGCGCTGGAAGACTGTCCGGGGCATGAGTTCTGGAAGCGCGACTTTACCGGAGCGTGCGGCCTGTTCGGGGTGGAGCTTCAGCCGGAAATCTCCGTTGAGGCCGTCGAGCGGATGATCGACGGATTCAGTATGTTCGGGATTGGCGCATCCTGGGGCGGATATGAAAGTCTGGTCCTGCCGACCACGGGGCATATCCGGCGCGTGACGGGTGAGGGTGGTCCGACATCCGCGACATTCCGTCTGCATATCGGACTGGAAGACGTCGAGGATCTGAAGACCGATCTGGCACGTGGGCTGGACAGCCTTCAGTTCTGAACCTTAACGGCGACGGAAGGTCAGAGCTTCAGCGACGTGATGGCGTTGGATGCTCTGCGTGCCTTCCAGATCGGCGATGGTGCGGGAGACGCGGATCAGGCGCGTAATACCCCGATTGGACAGGCGCAGTTTTTCAGCGGCCTGTTCGGCGAGGGAGCGGGCATCGTCGTCCATATCGAGCTGGTCCGGAGAGACCTGCGAATTGGGAACGCCCTGACGGTCGATCTGACGTTGGCGGGCAATTTCAACGCGAGCACGAACCTTGGCGCTGCTCTCTCCTTGCAGCGCGCGGCTGATGTCGATGGGAGATAACGGATCGATCTGCACGCAGAGATCCATGCGGTCGAGCATCGGGCCGGAAATCTTCGCCGTGTAGTCCTCGCCGCAGCGCGGGGCCTTGCGACAGCTCCGTTCCAGATCACCTAAGTAGCCACAGCGGCAGGGATTCATGGCGCCGATGAACTGGAAACGTGCAGGATAGGTCGTATGATGCGCCGCGCGGGCGATGGAAATGCTGCCGGTTTCGATGGGCTGGCGCAGGGATTCCAGACAGGCCCGTGAGAACTCCGGAAGCTCGTCGAGAAACAGCACGCCGTTATTGGCAAGGCTGACTTCGCCGGGTCGGGCTTTTGCACCGCCACCCACAATGGCAGGAAGGCTCGCGCTGTGATGCGGGGCACGATAGGGCGGTCGCACCACCAGCCTTCCGTTTTGCAGAATGCCTGAAACGCTGTGAATCCGGCTTGTCTCCAGAGCCTCTTCCCTTGTCAGGTTGGGTAGAATTCCAGGCAGACGGCTGGCGAGCATGGATTTTCCCGCACCCGGTGGTCCGCTCATGAGCATGGAATGAGCTCCGGCAGCGGCAATTTCCAGAGCCCGTCGTCCAATCGCCATACCTTTGACGTCTGCAAGATCGGGGCCGTACTCGATGACATGCGCGGTCGGGAGCGGGGCTGGGGACAGGATCTGCTGTCCCTGAAAATGGGAAACAAGGGCCGCGAGTGTGGGAGCGCCCAGAACGTCCGTGCTGTCATTGCCCCAGCGTGCTTCAAGCGCTTGGGCTGCCGGACAGATCAGTCCGAGCTCATCCTGGACGGCACCAATGGCAGCGGACAGAACGCCTGCGACGGGATTGATGCGTCCGTCCAGCGACAGTTCACCCACAGCCGCATAGGCCGAAACGGCTTCAAATGACAGAATCCCCATGGCGCAGAGCAGGCCAAGTGCGATGGGGAGATCGAAATGCGCGCCTTCCTTGAGAAGGTCGGCCGGCACAAGATTGACGAGGATGCGTTTGGGTGGAAGCGCCAGCCCCATGGCCGTCAGGGCAGCGCGGACACGTTCGCGGGCTTCGCCGACGGATTTATCCGCCAGTCCTACAACGAGAAATGCGGGCAGGCCGCTGGAGACCTGGACCTCGACCGTGACCGGAACGGCTTCGATACCCGAGAAGGCGAAGCTCTGGATGCGGGCGAGGGCAGGTGTATGCGGGCTGGGACTCGTCATGAGACAAATCCTAGCCCGAAATTATTTACCGTTGGTTAACGGCAAGGGTGTCAGGCGCGCTGGTACAGCAGGCGGGCACGCAATGTGCCATCGAGGGCCTTGAGGCCGTCCAGCAGCTTCGTATCCATGTCAGGGCCTTCCGACTCGGCTTCGACAACGACGTACCCGACTTCACCATCCGTCTGGAGGTACTGGGCCGTTACGTTGCAGTTCTGCGAGGCGAACAGGTCATTGATCTGGCGCATGATGCCCGGCCGGTTGGCATGGACATGCATGAAGCGCGTGCCGCGGGGGCGCTCAGGAAGCTGGACGCTGGGAAAGTTGACGGATCCGATCGTGGAGCCAACGTCCGAATAATCGACCAGCTTGCGGGCGACTTCGACGCCGATGCGCTCCTGCGCTTCCATCGTGGAGCCGCCGATATGCGGGGTGAGGATGACGTTCTCGAGGCCCTGAAGCGGCGTTTTGAACTCTTCGCCGGCTTTCTTGGGTTCGACCGGGAACACGTCCACGCCCGCGCCCATCAGGTGTCCGTCCTTCAGCGCAGCGGCGAGGGCGTCAAGGTCCACGACGTTGCCGCGTGCGTTGTTCAGCAGGATGGAATTGGGCTTCATCGCCCGGATTTCCGTCTCTCCGATCAGAAGATCGGTTTCCGGCGTCTGCGGAACATGGAGGCTGACGATGTCGGACTGTGCGAGCAGGTCATGCAGGGTGGAGACGGCGATGGCGTTGCCATGCGGCAGGCGCGGCATTACGTCGAAATACAGGACGCGCATGCCGAACGCCTCGGCCAGGACCGAAAGCTGCGAGCCGATGGAGCCGTAGCCGACGATGCCGAGCGTCTTGCCGCGGACTTCCCAGGCGTTGGTGGCGGATTTGTCCCAGCCGCCCTTGTGGCAGGCTTCCGAGCGCGACGGAATGCGGCGGAGCAGCATGACGATCTCGCCCATGACCAGTTCGGCCACGGAACGTGTGTTGCTGAACGGTGCATTGAAGACGGGAATGCCAAGCATGCGTGCGGCGTTGAGATCGACCTGGTTCGTGCCGATGCAGAAGCAGCCAATGGCCATGAGGCGGTCTGCGCCTTCAAGGACTTCGCGTGTCAGCTGCGTCCGGCTGCGGATGCCGACCATGTGCACACCCTGCAGGGCTTCCTTGAGCGCGTCGCCTTCAAGCGCGCCCTTGACGCGCGTCACTTCGGTGTAGCCCTCGGCGGCGAAATGGGCTGCGGCGCTTTCGTGAATGCCTTCCAGAAGAAGAATGCGGATCTTGTTTTTGGGGAGAGAGAACTGCGTTTCCATAAATCCGTCCCGGTCATGAACCGGAAGGCTCCGGTTTCAATTCAAACTGCTTCCATCAGGTCTGGCCGTGACCAGACCGGTCCCGGCTCATGTCTGCCGCCATGTCCGCCGGGGCCTTCTCCCTAGCCGATTGGCGGGATTCAGGAAAGGTGGCGGACGAGTTCGGGAAGCAGGGTTGCGTCTCCGCAGGCCAGAACGGTGCCGTCGCTTTCGAGCGTGAGGGGATTGCCCTGCCAGTCCGTGATGCGGCCGCCCGCGCCTTCCACTACGGGAACGAGCGCGCCCCAGTCCCAGGGTTTCATGGTGCATTCGGCAATGACATCGATCTGGCCCAGGGCAAGCAGTCCGTACGCATAGCAGTCTCCACCCCATGACGTGCGGCGGGTATGTTTTTGCAGGTTGGCAAAGCGCGGGGCATGCGCGTCTGTCATGATTTCGGGAGCCGTGCAGGACAGCTCCGCTTCGGCCGCTTCCGGGCAGGGGCGTGTGCCGATGGTGCCGGGCAGACGGTCGGACAGGAAGGTGGTTGAGCGTCCCGTAACGCCGAGCCAGCGCTCGCCTGTAACGGGCTGGTCAATCAGCCCGAGGACGGGGCGGCTCTTGTGAAAGAGCGCAATGAGTGTGCCGAAAGTGGGGCGGCCGGTCAGGAAAGCACGGGTGCCATCAATGGGATCGAGAACCCAGAGCCAGTCGCTGCTGGCGCCGCTCATGCCGTTTTCCTCGCCAAGGATGGCGTGCTCCGGAAGGCGTTCTTCGAGAATGCTGCGCATGGCCTGTTCGGCCTGACGGTCCGCGATGGTGACGGGGCTGTCGTCGGATTTGGCGTCGGCGCGAAGGGATGTCCGGAAATGGGGCAGGACGGTCCTGCGGGCGATGTCGGCGCAGGCCGTGGCGGCTTCAATGGCGGTCTGCAGAACCGTTTCACTCATGATTTTCGTCTATTCCCGTCCCAGGAGCGTGGCATGAGATTGACGCCCGTTCTGGGGGGCGGCATCAGAGGGGCCATGCATCCGATCATCGTCATTCCCTCCAGACTTGCTTCGACCCGCCTGCCGCGCAAGCCCCTCGCTGATATTGGCGGCGTGCCCATGATCGTCCGGGTGGTCCGGCGTGCGCTGGCAGCAAAGGCCGGACCGGTTGTCGTTGCAGCGGGGGATCCTGAAATCCTTGATGTCATCAGGGATATTCCCGATGTGCGGGGTGTGCTCACCGACTCGGGACTGGCGAGCGGGTCCGACCGTGTGCATGCCGCCCTCGCGGAGGTGGACCCGGAGGGCAGGCACGATGTGGTGATCAACCTTCAGGGTGATCTGCCCCTGATCGAACCGTCCAGCCTGACTGCTGTCCTGAAGCCACTGGAAGATCTCACGTTCGATATCGGAACACTGGCGGCTCCCGTGACCAGCGATGCCGAGCGTGATGCTTCCCAGATTGTGAAGATTGCCTGCGCGTTTGGCGAGGCGGATGTGGCGCGTGCGCTGTATTTCTCCCGTCTGCCCATTCCGTGGGGCAAGGGGACGCACTGGCATCATGTCGGGATCTATGCCTGGCGTCGTGCGGCGCTGGAGCGTTTCGTGACGCTGCCGCCTTCCGCGCTGGAGCGTCGGGAAAGTCTGGAACAGCTGCGGGCGCTTGAAGTCGGCATGACGATCGGCTGTGCGAGGATTGACCACGCGCCTCAGGGCGTGGATACGCCTGCTGATCTTGAGCATGTGAGAGGATTGGTCTGATGCCGGTCATTGCATTTCAGGGCCGTCCAGGCGCCTATTCCGATCTGGCCTGCCGTCAGGCGCGGCCGGGCTGGACCACGCTGCCGTGCCCGACCTTTGCCGATGCGATCGACGCCGTGCATGACGGCCGGGCGGACGAAGCGCTTCTGGCGTGTGAGAATACGCTGGCCGGGCGTGTGCCGGATATTCATTCGCTTCTGCCGGATGCCGGGCTTCACATCGTCGGGGAATATTTCCAGCGCGTCGAGCACTGCCTTCTGGGCGTACCGGGTGCGAAGATCGAAGATGTCCGCCGGATTCACACGCATCCCGTTGCACTGGGGCAGGTTCGCAAGCTGATCAGCGAACTGGGCGTGGAGCCCGTGGTGCAGTTTGATACCGCCGGTGCGGCCGAGATGGTGGCGCAGTGGGGGCGTAAGGAAGATGCGGCGATTGCATCTTCCCTGGCGGCCGAGTTGAACGGGCTGATGGTGCTTCGAAGCAATGTCGAGGATGCCTCGCATAACACGACGCGCTTTTATCGTGTGGCCCGCAAGCCTTGCATTCCCTCGCCCGAGCGCACAGATGTGCTGACAACGTTGCTGATGCGGGTTGGGAACTGTCCAGGTGCGCTCTATGCGGCATTGGGTGGATTCTCCCGGCATGGTATCAACATGACGCGGATCGAAAGCTACATGCTGGACGGCTCGTTTGCGGCGACGCAGTTCCTGATGGATGTCGAGGGACATCCGGAACAGCCGCCTCTGGCGGCGGCGCTCGCGGAACTGGAGCAGGTCAGCGACGATCTGAGAATTCTGGGTGTTTACCCAAGCAGTCTCTCACGCAGGGCGTGAAAGCAGGACAGGCAGAGCCCATGACAGAAGGCGGAACAATGGCTGACACGAGCATGTATCAGGGGTCGCTGACGGCTCTGGTCACTCCGATGCATACGGATGGGCGGATCGATTTCGACGCTTCGACAAAGCTGATCGAGCGTCAGATCGAAGCGGGCACCACGGCACTGATCCCGGCGGGCACGACAGGCGAGAGCCCGACACTGTCACATGAAGAGCATGGTCGTGTGGTGGCGCATTGCGTTGAGACGGCGAATGGTCGGGTTCGGGTCATGGCAGGTGCTGGTTCAAACAGCACCTCTGAAGCCGTCATCATGGCGAAGCATGCCCATTCCGTCGGGGCGGACAGCCTGCTGGTCGTTGTGCCGTATTATAACAAGCCGTCCCAGGAAGGGCTGTACCGCCATTTCATGACGATCGCCGATGCGACGCCGCTGCCGATGTTCCTGTACTGCATCCCCGGTCGGTCAGTCGTGGACATCTCCGTGGCGACCATGGCCCGTCTGGGCGAACATCCCAATATCGTCGGTACCAAGGACGCGACCGCCAATATGTCCCGGCCGATCGCGGTGCGTCGTGCCGTGGACAAGCCGTTCAACCAGCTTTCAGGTGACGATAATACGGTCCTGTCATTTCTTGCCGCAGGGGGCGACGGGTGCATTGGCGTGACGTCCAATGTCGTGCCGCATCTGTGCGCCGACATGCATCTGGCTTGGCAGGAAGGGCGGATCGAGGATGCGATCGCCATCCAGGATCATCTGACGCCGCTGCATGATGCCATGTTCATGGAAAGCAATCCCGGTCCAGTGAAGTATGCAATGTCCAGACTCGGTCTGTGCAATGCGACATTGCGCCTGCCTCTGGTGGAGCCACAGGAAGAGACGCGTCGGGTCATCGATGCGGCCCTGCGTTCGCTTGAGCTTCTGGACTGACCACAGGTATGGCCGGAAAGAAAACCAAGAGCGGCATGATTTCCCATGGCATGGCCGCACAGAACCGCAAGGGTCGGTTTGATTATACGATTCTGGAAACGACCGAAGCCGGAATCGTCCTGAAGGGGCCCGAGGTGAAAAGCCTGCGTCTCGGCCGGGCGACGATTACGGAAGCCTATGCTGCCGAGCGGGACGGCGAGATCTGGCTCTTCAACTCCTATATTCCGGAATATCAGGGAGGCGTTCTCTCCCGGTTTGAGCCGCGTGCTCCACGCAAGCTGCTGATGCACCGCAAGCAGATCGCGCATTTTCTGGGTGCTGTCAGCCGTGCAGGCGCCAGTCTGGTGCCGCTCGATATTCATTTCAATGCCCGTGGTATGGCGAAAGTAACGCTGGGTCTGGGGCAGGGACGCCGCAAGGAAGACAAGCGGCATGCCATTGCCGAGCGTGACTGGAAGCGGGACAAGGCGAGGCTGGTCCGGAGCAGCGGCAAGGACTACTGAGCCAGTTTGGTCGGGGAATGAGGATTGAAAAAAGGCCGGATTCTTCCGGCCTTTTTTATTGCCTGGGACGAAATGCCGGCATGAAAAAAGCCGCTGCAGCAGAAGCTGGCAGCGGCTTTTTTTACTCAGACCGAAGTCCGGGTGGTTCAGTCAGCGCTGATTTCAGCAGCTTCCGGACCCTTCTGGCCCTGAACAACCTTGACGTTGATCGTCTGGCCTTCGTCAAGCGTCGGCAGGCCCGAACGCTCGAGAGCGGAGGCGTGGACGAAGATGTCCTTACCGCCGGATTCCGGCGTGATGAAGCCGAAGCCCTTCGTGGCGTTGTACCACTTGACCGTGCCACGCATGTCTTCAGCGCGGGACAGGTCCGGAGCCGGACGGCCCGGACGTGCACCACCGAAGCGGGGCTGATCACCGAAAGCAGCGCGGGGACGCGGCGCTTCTGCCGTGCTCTCGTCAACGGAGAGGACTTCAGCGACCTGACGGCCCTTCGGGCCCTGGCCGATGCGGACCACAACCGTCGCGCCCGGGTTCACGTTGCTGACACCAGCATTGGTGAGGGCATTGGCGTGCAGGAAGATGTCGCCCGATCCATCGGACAGTTCAACGAAACCGAAACCCTTCTCGGTGTTGAACCACTTCACGCGGGAGCTGATTTCCGGGCCTGAAGCTGCGACGAAGCTGTTACGGCGGGGCGCGCCGTAGCCGCCACCACCACCATTTCCACCACCAAAGCCTCCACGATCGCCATAGGACGGCTGGGACGAGTATGTGTCGTCAAACCCGCCGCGGCGAGGTGAGTTGAAGCTGCTGCGGTCGGTTCTGTTGTTTCTCAACGGTCTAATCCCGAGACTGGGGTGTCATGATAGGGCGGACCCTGCCGTGACGTAATTTCAAAAATTTGGAAAAAAACGACGCTGTTTCTCTCCTGCAGCAATCTCTAGCACGCTTTTTTCCTTCTCTGCCACAGGGAATATGGGGCTGAAACATAACTCGCGCTAATTTTAAGATTGGGATGAGACCCGTCGACACTTTGATTCCGGTCGTGAAAATGACATACACACGTTTTCCAGTACTTGGTGGTCCCGGATCCCGCGCGTAACAGAGGTGCCCATGCGAAGCCGACTGACTTTTTCCATTGGAGCCACTGCCGTGCTGGCGCTGTCTTCCGCCGCCATGGCCACGCCATTGCAGGATCCGTATGGAACCTGGACCGTCCAGGGTGAGAATGACGCGATTTCCACGCTGAAAGGGACATCGGATCAGTATTATACGTCCGGTCTGCGCATCAACTGGACGTCCGGGACAGACAATCTTCCGCGGCCTATCGCGAAGCTGAACCATATTCTGATGGGCGATGGTGTGCAGCGTATCAGCATCGGCCTGCAGCAGATCATCGACACGCCGCGCGACACCCAGGCCGATAATCCGCCGCAGGGTGATCGGCCGTATGCCGGGCTGCTGCTGGGAACCGTGAACCTCATCAACGATACGGATCTTTCCCGGACCGTAATGGGAATCCAGTTCGGCATGCTTGGCCCGTCGGGACTCGGGCGTCAGGTCCAGAACGGCTTTCACAAGGCCATCAGCGATACGCCGAGCACTGGCTGGTCACACCAGCTCGCGAATCAGCCGATCTTCCAGGTCCAGGCTGGCCGGATCTGGCGCGTGCCTGTCCTGAATGTCTATGGCATTCATGCCGACGTGCTGCCGGCGATCTCGGGTGCGGCGGGTGATTACCGGACCTATGCGGATGTGGCGACGACGTTCCGCATCGGTCAGGGTCTGGACAGTGACTTCGGCAATGCGACGATCGGGCCGGGACTCGACGGCACGGATGCGTTCCGCGCGACCCGTCCTTTTGCCTGGTATTTCTATGGCGGTGTTGAAGGTCAGGCCGTGGGCTATGACGTGACGCTTCAGGGCAGCACGGTCCGCCCCAATGCGCCGCATGTCGAGAAGATCTGGGATGTGGGTGAGATCCATGCCGGTGTGGCTGTCATGTGGCACGGCGTGCGCCTGTCCTACAGCCAGAACTGGCAGACGGCACAGTTCGAGACGCAGAAGGCTGGTCTGTTCAACTACGGATCGCTCAAGCTTTCGGTCAAGTTCTGAGGTTTCCGGAACGGGGACTGAAAAGGCCGCTTTCCTTATGGGAAGCGGCCTTTTTTCATGCCTGGGCGAGATGCGGGACGTGGCTGTCCCGGACCGGAGCTCCCAGCAGGTAACCCTGGACTTCCTCGCAGCCATTGGCATCGAGCAGCGCCATCTGGTGTTCGGTTTCAACACCTTTTGCGCAGCAGGTGATGTTCAGGGAGCGGGCAAGGGAGAGAATGGCGTACATGATCTCGTCGGCATGCATGTCCTCACCCAGATACTGGACGAAGGCGCGGTCGAGCTTAATCTGGTCCAGCGGATAGATCCGCAGCCTCTCCAGTGAGGAATAGCCGGCCCCGAAATCGTCGATGGCAAGGCGCACACCCAGCGCGCGGACGCGGGAGAGTTCGCGAAAGGCGATGTCGGAAGGACCGAAGGGTCTGCATTCGGACAGTTCGACCTGCAGTCGTCCAGGCGGAAGGCCGGTCTCGGCCAGCACGGTATCGACTAGTGGGGCAAGTCGCTCATTGACTAGCCAGACCGGCGAGACATTCACACAGACCCGCAGCGGAGTCGGCCAGCGCAGGGCAGCCAGACAGGCATTGCGCAGGCTCCAGCTGTCGAGCGCCTCGATCATGCCGACTTCCTCGGCATAGCGGATGAAGAGATTGGGGGCGACTTCACCATGACCCGGCCGGGTCCAGCGCAGAAGCGCCTCATGGCCGACGATCTTCTGGGACGCCGTATCGACGATGGGCATCCATTTCAGGAAGAGGGCATCGTCTTCGACCGCCTTGAGCAGATCCTTCTCAAGGTTCGACGTGATGGCATAGGTGTTCGTGAGTTCCGCATTGGCGCGGCGCTCATGACCGCCACCCGTGCGATTGGCTTCGGTCAGGGCTGCGCGGGCAGCGAGGATCAGCTGGTTCGCGTCTCCTGCATCCTGCGGATAAACGCTCCATCCTGCCGAGATCGAGAACGGAATGGCGCCCATATCCAGCGACACGGGTGTGCTTGAGATCTGCAGGATCGCATTGACCAGCGAACGGGTCGTGACGGCTGTGGTGCCCGGTGGTGTCAAGACCATGAAATGGCCGCCGCCGATCGAACTCAGGAAACAGCCTTCCGGCAGAACGGTTTTAAGGCGGCGGATCATTTCCGCGAGGATCAGGTCAGCCGTGTCCCATCCATAGCGGTCGTTGATCAGCGAGAGATGATCCAGGTTGAGATGGATCAGGCTGAACACGGCACGGCGTGAGAGCTTGCCTGTCCGTTCAATGAACTGGTGCAGGACGCGGAGGCTTTCCTCGCGGTCCGGCAGGGAGGATTTTCCTGGATGGTCCGCAGTCTCGTTGGCAAGTTCGTCTGCGACGTCCTGCAGGGCGCGGCCAGCCATGGCCGAGAAACTTCCGCCCGGTGGGCAGAGCGCAACCAGAAACTGCCTGGACTTGCCGTCACTCGAACGGGTGGGGACGGGGCATCCGATAAGAGAGAAGTCATCGGGCAACGGGCAGGAAAACGGAGTGTCGCCATTCCGATTCTGTTCCGATGAAAGAATGATCCTTCCTGTGGCTGCTTTCTGCAGCCCTGGCGGAAGGGGGCCGATGGCATGGAGAATATCCGGGGTGCCGCTTGCGGAGAGGTCCAGCAACGCGACTGCCGACCCGCCGGTCGCGGGCAGAAGCAGACGAAAAAGCAGGGATCGGCGATCCGAAGAGGTGCCAGAGTATTCGTGTGAAGTCTCTTTCTGAGCGTCTCTGGCAGGACTGCTCATCACGCGTGTACTCCATGAAATTTAGTTGAATGCATTACTGATCAAGTAGCGGCATTATATCCGCATGAACTTTTCTGTCTAACCGGAAATCAGAAGTCTGTCCGGATCATTCCGGTCAAATATTTCCAGAAGAAGTCTGAGTGCGTGACCGCGGGGACCTTCCAGATGTGGATTGCGGGCGATTTCACGTTCGCTGTCCTGCTGCATGGCGGTCAGCAGCAGGCTGAGGCGCGCGCCCTGTGCCAGCCGGAAGCCGGGCAGGCCGGACTGTCTGTCTCCCGCGATGTCGCCGCCACCACGGATTCTGTAGTCCTCGTCGGCGATCAGGAAGCCGTCATTCGTGTCGCGCAGCAGGCTCAGGCGTCGAACAGCGGTTGGTGTTGCAGCGCGGTCATGGAGGAGGAGACAGAAGGACTGTTTCGAGCCACGCCCGACGCGCCCGCGAAGCTGGTGAAGCTGGGCCAGACCGAAGCGCTCGGCCTGTTCGATGACCATGACGGAGGCAGCGGGAATGTCCACGCCGACCTCAATGACCGTAGTGGCGACGAGAAGGCGCGTTTTACCCAGACGGAACGTGTCCAGCGCGTCCTGACGGACGGTGATGTCCTGCTTGCCGTGGGCGAGACCGACCAGCCCTTCAAACCGCTGTTCCAGTGAGGCCCAGCGTTCTTCCGCCGCTGCTGCGGCCTGTGTCTCGCTGTTTTCGATGAGAGGGCAGACCCAGAAAACCTGCACGCCATCGCGCAGGGTACGGCTGATGCCAGCAAGTACGCTGTCGAGCGAGTCCATGCTGTGCAGGGTCGTGCGGATCGGCTGTCGGCCCGGCGGTTTTGAGTCCAGACGGCTGACACTCATTTCACCCCATTCCATGAGCTGGAGCGTGCGGGGAATGGGGGTCGCCGTCATGACGAGAATGTCGGTCGCTTCTCCCTTGGCGCTCAGATTCATGCGCTGGCGGACGCCGAATCGGTGTTGCTCGTCGATGACGGCAAGGCCGAGGTCGTGGAAGGTCACGCCGTCCTGAAACAGGGCGTGGGTGCCGATGACAATCTTTGCAGTCCCATCTGCGATGGCAGCGAGAGTCTTGCGCCGTGCCGCGCCCTTGATGGTGCCGCTCAGATAGACGCATTCGGTCGGGCAGAGACGGGTGAGCGTTTCGAAATGCTGGCGGGCGAGGATTTCGGTAGGCGCCATAAGGGCAGCCTGCGCGCCGGACTCGACGGTCTGGAGCATGGCGTTCATGGCGACGAAGGTCTTGCCCGCACCGACATCGCCCTGAAGCAGGCGCATCATGGGCGTTGAAGCCGAAAGATCGGCGGCGATTTCGGTAATGGCCAGTGTCTGCGCATGGGTAGGGTTGTGGCCGAAGCGGCGGAGCATTTCGGCCTGGAGTTTGCCGGTGCCGGGAAAGCTGCGTCCATGCCGCTCACGGGCCTTGAGGCGGGCGAGGCCGAAACAGAGCTGATCGGCCAGTAGTTCATCAGCGGCGAGGCGGGACAGGGCGCGGTTGCGGACCGGCTCCCAGGCGATTTCCGGCGGGATGATCTCTGGGGACTGCATCAGGCGCAGGGCCTGCGTGAAGGACGGCCATTTCCGCTGGGTGACGAGGGTTTTGTCCAGCCATTCCGGGAGATCGGGCAGGAGCGCCAGAGCGGCACGCATGGCCTTGCGGACCGTATAGGGAAACAGGCCCGCGGTCAGGGGCCAGACGGGTTCGAGCGAAGGGAAGCTGTCGCGTTTGGCCCAGCTCACAACATGATCGGGCTGGGGCATCGTCAGCTCGCCCTGAAACGTGCCGGTTTTGCCGGAGACGAGGAGTTCGGCGCCGACCGTGGGGCTGGGCATGTTGCGCGTCTGGAAGAAGACCAGATCGAGCTTTCCAGTATCGTCCTCGGTGCGGATGATGGAGGGCTGTCCGGGGCGTCCGGCCTTGCGCAGGGAGAGGACCCGCACATGGGCGGTCAGGATTTCGCCGGGGGCGAGATTGTGTCCGTCTGCGACTGTGCGCAGAATGCGCCGGTCAACAACCCGTTCGGGCAGGGTGAACAGCAGGTCCAGCACGCGTCGGCCGCCCGCGATCTTCTCCAGCAGGGTAGCGTGTCGGGGGCCGATACCGGGCAGGCTCGTCAGCGGTGCGAAGAGGGGAGCGAGACGGTCGTCCCAGGCTTCGTTGCGCTGTTCTTTGTCGGAATGGGATGGAAGAGACTGCGGGAACTGTTCGGACGGCATCGTGACAACGGGCGCTTCCCGTGCTCCTCGGGCTGACAGGCGATGGAACGGCAGGTATAGGGCATTAGCAGGATGGAACAAAACGAAACCATGACCCGTGAAATGTCCACAGCGTCCTTCGGCAGGTCTTTCGGACCGACCGTCTGGGGCGTGCCGGATGGCAGTGTGGCCTTTCTTCTCCGCCAGCGCCTTGCCGAGCATGACGGACCTCTGGTGCATGTTGCGCGCGATGACGCCGCAGTAGCCGCGCTGGCCGACATGCTGGCCTGGCTCATGCCGGAAGTGGAAGTTCTGCGTCTGCCGGCCTGGGACTGCCTGCCTTATGACCGCGTCTCGCCCAATCCAGTTTTGATTGCGGAACGGGCCGGGACGCTGTGCCGTCTGCTGGAGCCCATGAAGGCGCGGCGGATCGTTCTGACGACCGTGCACAGTCTGGTACAGCGCGTGCCCCCGCGCTCGGCGTTCCGGGGACAGTCCATCAGTGTGAAGACGGGCGAGAGCCTCGATCAGGCGATGCTGATCGAACTGCTGATCGCCAACGGCTACACCCGGACCGATACGGTTATGGAGGCGGGCGAGTTCGCGACACGGGGCGGAATCTTCGACCTGTTCCCGGCTGGGGAAAGCGACCCGATCCGGCTGGACCTGTTCGGGGACGAGGTCGAGAACATCCGCGCGTTTGATGTCGGCACGCAGCGCTCCACCGAAACCCTGAAGCGCTTCGAACTGCGCCCCGTGTCCGAATTCTCGCTGGGCCCGGATAGCATCAGCCGCTTCCGGACAGGCTGGCGCGATTCGTTCGGTCCGGCTGCGACATCCGATACGATCTACGAGAACGTCTCCGACGGACGGCGTTACCCGGGTCTGGAGCATTACCTGCCGCTGTTCCATGACGGTGACGGGCACCAGATGGAAACGCTGCTGGATTATCTGCCGGGTGGTGCGGTCAGCTTCGATCATCATGCGCCGGAAATCCTCAAGGCACGGTTGGACATGATCGCCGATCATTATCAGGCCCGCCGTGTACCGACCCGCGAGGGCGAAATCCCGTACCGTCCGCTGCCGCCGCACCGGCTGTATCTAGATGCTCACGGCTGGGAGTCGATGCTGGCGGATGTGCCCTCCGTCATTCTCAATGCATTTGCCATGCCGGATACGGCGCAGGGCGTGGACGCAGGCTATCGCCCCGGACCGCTGTTCGCGCGCGCCAAGGACGGAAGCCGGGCCGGGATGTTCGAAGCCTTCGGGCAGCAGGTGAAAACCTGGGCCGAGGCAGGACGCAGGACCTATGTCACGGCCTGGAGCCGTGGTTCACGGGAGCGGATTTCGCACCTTCTGGCCGAGCATGGTGTCACGGCGACGTCCTATGAGGACTGGCCGGATGCAGCGGGAATGCCGAAGGGCACGACCGGCCTGCTGACACTGGGTCTGGAGCGCGGGTTTGTTTCGGACCGTCTGTGTTTCGTCTCCGAGCAGGATCTGCTGGGCGAGCGGATCTCCCGGCCGCCGCGCCGTCGCAAGCGTGGCGAACAGTTCATCTCACAGGTGGGCGAGATCGCGGAAGGGGATCTGGTCGTTCATTCCGATTACGGGATCGGGCGCTATGTCGGGCTTGAGACGGTTGTCGAAGGCCGGGTTGCGCATGATTACCTGTCGATCCTCTATGACGGGGAACAGCGCCTTCTCCTGCCGGTCGAGAATATCGAACTTCTGAGCCGGTTCGGCTCGGAACAGGCCGGGGTTCAGCTCGACAAGCTGGGCGGCACGGCATGGCAGGCGCGTAAAGCCAAGATGAAGTCGCGCATCCGCGTCATGGCGGGTGAACTGATCAAGACGGCCGCAGCCCGTGCGCTCAAGGATGCGCCGACGCTCGCACCGGCTGAAGGGCTGTGGGACGAGTTCTGTGCGCGCTTCCCGTTCGTGGAGACGGAAGATCAGTCGCGCGCGATTGCGGACGTGCTGGAAGACATGAGCGCCGGGCGGCCGATGGATCGTCTGGTTTGTGGCGATGTGGGCTTCGGCAAGACGGAAGTGGCGCTGCGGGCGGCGTTCGTGGCCGCACTTTCGGGAATGCAGGTCGCGGTCGTGGTGCCGACGACGCTGCTGGCCCGTCAGCACTTCCGGAGTTTCTCGACGCGCTTTGAGGGCTTCCCGGTTAACGTTGCGCAGCTCTCACGCCTGATCACGCCCAAGGAAGCCACGAAGGTCCGCGAGGGCATGGCGGACGGCACGGTGGATATTATGGTCGGCACCCATGCGCTGCTGGCCAAGACCGTGTCTTTTGAACGTCTGGGCCTGCTGATCATCGACGAGGAGCAGCATTTCGGGGTGGCACATAAGGAACGTCTGAAGGCGCTGCGTGAGGACGTTCATGTCCTGACCCTGTCAGCCACGCCGCTGCCCAGAACGCTTCAGCTTTCGCTGTCCGGCGTCCGCGAAATGAGCCTGATCGCGACCCCGCCGACGGACCGTCTGGCAGTGCGCACATTCATCACGCCGTTCGACAGCGTCATGATCCGCGAGGCCATTCAGCGCGAACGGTTCCGCGGCGGTCAGATTTTCTGCGTCGTGCCGCGTCTCGCGGATATGGATCGAATGGCCGAGCGCCTGACGGAAATCGTACCCGATGCCAAGACCGTTCAGGCCCATGGACGCCTGACACCCACGGAGCTCGAACGTGTCATGACGGAGTTCGCGGACGGAAAATACGACATCCTGCTCTCCACCAATATCGTGGAAAGCGGGCTGGACATGCCGAGTGTGAACACGATCATCATTCACCGTGCGGATATGTTCGGTCTGGGGCAGCTCTACCAGCTTCGTGGACGTGTCGGTCGTGGCAAGCAGCGTGGTTACGCCTATCTGACCTGGCCGCAGACGCGTCCGCTGTCTCCGTCATCGGAAAAGCGGCTTGAGGTCATGCAGACGCTGGATTCACTGGGCGCTGGCTTCACGCTGGCTTCCCATGACCTTGATCTGCGCGGTGCGGGCAACCTGCTGGGCGATGAGCAGTCCGGGCATATCAAGGAAGTCGGAATCGAGCTGTATCAACAGATGCTCGAAGATGCCGTGATTGATATGCGCCGTGAGCGCGGCAAGCGTCAGGATGACGAGGACAGCTGGACCCCGAACATCATTCTCGGCCTGCCGGTCCTGATCCCCGAGGCCTATGTGCCGGATCTGCCGGTGCGTCTGGGGCTGTACCGGCGCATTGCATCGCTGACGAATGAGGCCGAGGTCGAGGCCATGCGCGCCGAGCTGGTGGACCGTTTCGGATCGCTACCGCCGGAAGTGGGCAATCTGCTCGATGTGGTCCTGATCAAGCGTCTGTGCTGCGAGGCTGGCGTAGAGCGTCTGGAGACGGGGCCGAAGGGCATGGTGATCCAGTTCCGCCGCAACCGTTTCCGCAATCCGGCCGCGCTGATCGACTGGGTAACGCGCAAGAAGGAATCGGGCGTGAAAATCCGACCCGATCACAAGCTTGCGGTCATCCGCGAAATGACGAACGCGACCCGCATCGGCTATGCCAAGAAGGTCACGACGGTCCTGTGCAAGATGATCCGCAAGCTTGAGGCGTCGAAATCAGGGGACTGAGAACGGCAGCGGGATGCGGTTGACGGTCACGACACCGCCGCTCAACCCGATGTCCCACAATGTCGCGTCACCGCTCTGACGGCCCATCAGCCTGGCGATCGTCAGGGCGGCCACGACCTTCTTCAGGGCCGTGTCGCGGATCTGGCCAATCAGTGTGTCGACATTCGTGACGCTGACATGCAGGTCTGCGGCCGAAGTGGAGGCTGTTGCGCCGGGTTCGATGCTGCCCTTGCCGTCGATGGCGCTGCTGCCGGAGACAGCATGCAGAGCGTTGATCGTGATCTGCTGGCGTGCGGTATCGAGACCCTGGACCGTGAGGTCTGCTGAAAGCTGCGTGGGCATGAGGGGCTGTTTGGTGTCATGGATGCCCGTGCCCTCGACCTTCAGTCGCAGGTCCGGCGTGGTCTGGACAGCCTGGATTGAAGCCTTACGGATGGTCATGTTGTGGCCGGGGCGGGCCAGCGTGACGTCTGTCCAGGCGGCCTGCGGGGTTCCGCTGCGGATATCGCTGCTGTTGATCGTCAGGCTCTGGTCCTTGCAGGCCGCGCTGATCCCGCCACGGAAGGCGCTGAGTGCGGCATAGGCGGCAACGGCGTTAAAACGCTCCAGGGTGGCGCTTTCAACGTGCCCGGACAGATCGGACAGGTTCACGCCCCGGATGTCGAGCGTGATGTCGGTTCCGGTCAGGGTCGCATGCAGGGTTTTTGCCGTCAGGCCATGTGTGGCGGCCTTCGTGCCGGCAAGGTCGTATGTGAAACAGGATTCCGGCAGACCGGACAGGGTGGAGGCGCTGGCCATAACCGGCATCAGAAGCGCGGCAGTGGCGGCGAGCAGGGACAGGCGAAGGGACATGAGGGGGTTCCGGACTGTGGAGAAGGACAAGAGACGTTAAGACTGTATTAGGGAATGGGGAGATAGAGTGACGGACCTACTCCTTTTTCGGAGAAACGCGCGTGTCTTCCTCAATTTCCGCCATGCCCGCCATTCCGCAGTATGTCTCCATCATCAAGGATGAAGACTCTTCGGCGAACAAGTGGGAAAAAACAAGCGTCTCCGCCCAGCAGGCCGTCACGGCCTTCCAGAAGGATGCGGCTTCGATCAAGACGCCGGAGCAGCTTCTGAAAAACTACAAGGCCCTCACGGTGGTGCTCGGGGCCTATGGAATGTCCTCGGTCATTGGTCAGACGGCGGTCATCAAGGATCTCATGACGCAGGATCCGACCTCGTCCAAATCCCTGGCCCAGACCAGCGGAAATTCAGCCTGGAAGGCGTTTGCGAATGCCTTTTCCGACTGGTCGACCTCGCCCCTGTCGTCTTCTGACACCGTGCAGAGCATCACGCAGAGTTACCTGACCAACAGTTACGAAGACAGCCTGCAGACAGAGACGCCCGGTCTGGGGGATGCGCTGTATTTCACCCGGACGGCCACGACGGATATGACTCTTGCCAATGTGATGGCGGATCCGAAGCTCCTGAAAGTGGCTGAGGTTGTCTCCGGTTTTGACACGACACAGTTCGGTGCCCTGGATTATGATCAGCAGGTCCGTCTGCTTGGATCGAAGCTGGATATGTCCAAACTCAGTACGAAACAGGGAATCCAGCAGTTCGCGCAGCAATATCTTGCCCTGCTGCAGATCCACCCCGTTACGAGCACGACACCCGCAAGCATGCTGACCCTCTATGGTGGGAGCGGGTCCAGCACGAGCATTCTTTCCCTCTTTACCGGGAACTCGAGTAGCGACAGCAGTTCGTCACTCTATTCTGCGCTGTTCTGAGCGTTTTTCCTGACGTGACATCGACCGGGCGGCCCTGTATCGCAGACACCTGACGGATTTCAGGTGAAGGGATAATCATGGCCGGACTGGACCCCACCGACTGGCGCGGCATTCGTGACATCGGGCACCGGATGCTGGACGAGGTCTTTGACCGCATGGAGCATGTGGGAGAGGGGCCCGTCTGGAGACCCATGCCATCTTCTGCCCGGCAGGCTCTGAAGGAAGGATTGCCGGAAAAGGGACATTCCCTCGACGATCTGTACGGGCGTTATCTTGATCTGGTCGTGCCTTATGGCGTGGGGAATACCCATCCCGGTTTCATGGGATGGGTGCATGGCGCGGGTACACCGGTCGGGATGCTGGCGGAAATGCTGGCTGGTGGCCTGAATGCGAATTGTGGTGGACGCGATCACGCGCCGATCGAGGTCGAGCGCGAGGTCATCCGCTGGGCCCTGCAGATGGTCGGTATGCCGCAGGACGGCTCGGGCTGTCTGGTAACGGGCTCGTCCATGGCCAACTTCATCAGCGTGATCACGGCAAGCCGGGCACAGGACCTGTCCATCCGGAAGGAAGGTATCGGGGGCCGCAGGCTCGTGGGTTATGCCGCGACGACCGCTCACGGATGTCTGCCGCGGGCGTTTGATCTGGCAGGACTGGGAAGCGAAGCGCTGCGGCGTGTCCCCGTTCTGGCGGATCATCGCATGGATGTCAGTGCCTTGCGGGACATGATCGCAGAGGACCGGAAGGCCGGTTTCGTGCCGTTCATGGTTGCGGGCACGGCCGGAACCGTTGACTGCGGGGCGATTGACGATCTGGTGGCGATCGAGGCGGTCGCTCGTGAGGCCGGGCTCTGGTTCCATGTAGATGCGGCATTCGGGGCACTGGCCTGCCTTTCACCGCGCTTTCAGCAGTTGCTTGCTGGAATCGGGAAAGCAGACAGTCTGGCTTTTGATTTCCATAAATGGGCGCAGGTTCCGTATGACGCGGGCTGCGTGCTGGTGCGCGACAGCCGCAAGCATGCGGCAGCTTTTGCGCAGTCTCTGGATTATCTCGTACGTGAAGAGCGCGGGCTTGCGGCCGGGGCGCCCTGGTTCTGTGACTTCGGGCCGGACCTGTCACGTGGGTTCCGGGCGCTCAAGGTCTGGATGACGCTGGGCCATTACGGGGCCGGGCGCATGGGAGAAATGGTCGAGACATGCTGTGACGTGGCAGCCGATCTGGCCCTGCGCGTGGAGCGGACGAACGGGCTGGTTCTGCTGGCGCCAGTGACGCTGAATATCGTCTGCTTCGGGATCGAGGGTCTTGAAGATGCCGAAGTCTCGGAACTGGTGCAGGATCTGCATGAAAGCGGGATTGCGGCGCCGTCCACGACGAAGATCAACGGTCGGCTGGCAGTGCGGGCGGCGATCGTCAATCACCGGACCACCACCGTCCATACCAACCGGATGCTGGACGCTGTTATTGCGCTGCGCGACGAACGCCTGAAGGCGCGAACAGGGCGCTGAGCTGGGCCATCATGGTTCCGCCGAGGTCTTCGGCGGAGCTTATGGTAACACTGTTGCGATAATAGCGCGTGACGTCATGGCCGATGCCGATGGCCAGCAGCTCGGTCCCGCGATCCGCCTCGATCCGGGCAATTACCTGCCGCAGATGGTCTTCCAGATAGTTGTGCGGATTGGCGGAGAACGTGCTGTCATCGACCGGAGCGCCATCGGAAATCACCATCAGGATATGGCGGTGTTCCGGGCGGCGCCGCAGCCGTTTCCAGGCCCAGAGCAGAGCTTCGCCGTCGATGTTTTCCTTGAGCAGTCCATCGCGCAGCATCAGGCCCAGATTGCGCCGGGCGCGCCGCAGGGGCGTGTCCGCATCTTTGTAGATGATGTGGCGCAGATCGTTCAGGCGGCCTGGTTCAGGAGGACGACCAGCCTTGAGCCAGCGCTCACGGCTCTGGCCACCTTTCCACTGGCGGGTCGTGAACCCGAGAACTTCGACCTTCACGCCGCAGCGTTCGAGCGTGCGGGCCAGAATGTCGCCGCAGATGGCGGCCGTGCCAATCGGACGGCCGCGCATGGAGCCTGAATTGTCGATCAGGAGAGTGACGACCGTGTCGCGGAACTCCGTCTCGCATTCATGTTTGCATGATAGCGGAAGGGTCGGATTGGTCACGACGCGGGACAGGCGCCCGGCGTCGAGAATGCCTTCTTCCTGTTCGAACTCCCAGCGGCGCTGCTGCTGCGCCATGAGGCGGCGTTGCAGCCGGTGCGCAAGGCGTGAGACCAAGCCATGGAGCTGGGACATCTGCTGATCGAGTTTCTGGCGCAGACGGTCCAGTTCGTCGGCGTCACACAGATCGGAGGCGTTCACTTCCTCGTCGAAATCGGTGGTGTACGCCTTGTAGGTATTGGGGGCTTCGGAAGGTCCGGTGTCGGCCTGCTGGTCTGAAGGTCCGGCAGCTTCTTCGGTGCCGTCTTCCGACATCTCAGCGGATTCCGTGGCTTCGCTTTCGCCGGAAAGGCCGGTTTCGCCGCTTTCGGGCTGGTAGCCGTCTTCTTCCTCTTCGGTGGCGGCAGGAGCCTGCTGGTCCTGACCTTCTGCCTCAGGCGCGTCGCTGTCCGTTGTTTCCTCTTCGTCGGACGGCAGATCAGACGGGGCCATCTGCTCTTCGTCCTCGTCGGGGACGGTCGTGAGCTTGCAGGCGCCGAGGAAGCGGGTTGTGGCGCGGGCGAAGGCCGTCTGGTCGCTCTGGGTGCGGGCCATGTCGGCGAGTGCGGCTTTTGCTGCGGGCGTCAGGGACGCGCGCCATTCATCCAGAGCCGCTCCGGCCTGAACAGGCATGGGGTGGCCGCTCATGGCCTCTCGGGCAAGGAGATCCAGCGCGACGGGAGCCGGCATGTCCTCGCGCGTTTTCATCCGGTTGCAACCAAGTTCGGCGCAATGCTGGGCGACGCGCTGTTCCAGATTGGCGCGCACGCCAGCCATGTGGCGTGAGCCGTAGACCTCGCAACGGGCCTGTTCTAGCGCATCGAACGCCTGTCGGGCTACGGGTTCAGCCGGTGCGCCTGACTCTTTTTGGGCATGATACCGCATCCGCAGGGCTGCGGAATCCGCGGCACCCCGGACCTTGCGGATTTCCCAGTCGTGCATGTGGCGCGATACATAGGGCAGTTCCACAGTGCCGGCATCTGTCGCATTCTGACGGCTTCCGTTGACGGCACCCTGAAAATCCACGCCCTGCTCCGGCGCGCCGCCCATGGCGCGCAGGGTGGCGATGGTGGCCTGACGGAAGCGTTCCTGCCGTTCTTCGTCGGTGAGGGAAGTCTTGGGAGCAGACAAGGGATCAGGCCAGCGGTGAGGCGTTGAAGCAGCGCTGGTAGTATTCAGCCACGATTCCGCGCTCGGCCTCATCGCATTTGTTGAGGAAGGTGAGGCGGAAAGAGAATGCCACGTCGTTGAAGATGCGGTTGTTCTCGGCCCAGGCGATGACGGCGCGCGGGGACATGACCGTGGAGATGTCGCCGGCCATGAAGCCGGACCGCGTGAGGTTCGCCAGCGCGACCATGCGCTCGACCAGCGTCGTGGCATCCTTGTCTTCTGCGGGGATCTTCAGCTTGGACGTGACAATGCCAACTTCCTGCTCCAGCGGCAGGTAGTTCAGGGTGGCGACGATGTTCCAGCGGTCCATCTGCCCCTGATTGATCTGCTGGGTGCCATGATACAGGCCGGTCGTGTCGCCCAGACCCACCGTGTTAGCTGTGGCGAACAGGCGGAAAGCGGGGTTCGGGCGGATAACGCGGTTCTGGTCCAGAAGCGTTAGATGCCCTTCGGCTTCCAGCACGCGCTGGATAACGAACATCACGTCCGGGCGGCCTGCATCGTATTCGTCGAAGATCAGGGCGCAGGGATGCTGGAGGCACCAGGGCAGCAGGCCTTCGCGGAATTCCGTGATCTGCTTGCCGTCCTTGAGGACGATCGCGTCCTTGCCGATCAGGTCGATCCGCGACACATGGCTGTCGAGATTGATCCGGACGCAGGGCCAGTTCAGGCGCGCGGCGATCTGCTCGATATGGGAGGACTTGCCGGTACCGTGGAAGCCCTGGACCATGACGCGCCGGTTGAAGGCGAATCCCGCGAGAATGGCGCGGGTGGTGTCCTCGTCGAACTTGTAGGACGGGTCGATGTCGGGGACATGTTCCGTGCGCACGGAATAGGCCGGAACCTGCATGTCCGTGCGGATGCCGAAGACTTCTGCCGAGGAGACCATGAGATCGGGAGCGCCGAGAACGCTGGTCGGGACCGCGGCATTTTCAGCGGTGGTCACGGCTTCCGGGGTGTCAATCGTCGCGAAATCACTCATGGGACTCTTGGGCTTTCTCTGGCTCTTGGATCAGGACGTTCTGGAGAAGATGGAGCCTCGGCGTCCTGTGTTCCAGTCTAAAAATTCAGGAAACGAAATCATCCTGCCGGGTGAAATGGACTTTCAGAACGGCATAGGCCGAGCCGATGGCTTTGAAACGCTCTTCGGATTTCGTATCGCCGATATTGGCATCGGGATGATGCTGGCGGGCGAGGACCCGGTAGCGGGTTTTCACGTCATCGAAAGAGACGGGCCATGTCAGGTCCAGGGTCGCAAGGGGCTGGCGCAGCGGCTCGGGGATTCCGGCGGCCTGGGCAGACGCGCGCTGGCGGGCCGCATCTTTCGCCCGCTCGGCCCGGCTGTGGCGGGTCGCGCCAAGAATGTCGAGCGGGTCGAGAATGTCATCCTCGTTGAACTCGGCCTTGTTGGCTGTTCCGGTGCCGAGCTTCCAGGACGGACGCTGCCATGAGACGTCAGCCCGCAGATGCGCTTCGATCTGGCCCGGCGTCATGCCGCGATAGAAGTCCCAGCGGGAATTATATTCGCGGACATGTTCAAGGCAGAACCAGAAATACGAGCGCAGGGCATCACGCCCGCGCGGCGCACGGTAGCCCGCAGGTTCGTTGCAGCCCGGATGGTCGCAGACCTGTTCCGGCGCGTCAGGATCGGGATCGAAGGCCCGGTGTCTGGTGGATTTGCGCTGCATGGTGTCTGATATGGGCAATCACAGCCGCACGATGCAAGCGGCCATTCCTCCAGCCGGACGATTTTCATCATGTCTGAAACAGCTTCATGCTCTTCCGCGCCGCACTCCACCCGACGGGAACGGATCGAGGCGATCCTTCGACAGGAACTGTCGCCCACGACGCTCGAGATCCAGGATGACAGTGCCCGTCATGCTCATCATGCCGGGGCGAAAGCTCTTGGGGGCGGTGGGGAGACGCATTTCAATGTCGCCATCACCAGTGCGCGGTTTGACGGACTGAACCGGGTGGCGCGCCATCGGCTGGTCAATGGTCTGCTGTCTGAGGAGTTCAGCTCCGGACTGCATGCGCTGTCCCTGGTTCTGCATGGAGAGAAAACCCCATGAAACGTGCTCTGCTGGCACTCCTTCTGCTGTCAGGCTGTGCGACGGGTGGCTATGGCCACCTGCCTGCGGCCGAGCAGGACGACGTGCATCGTATCGAGGCCTATCTGAACGGTGTTCAGGGGCTGCAGGCCGCCTTCCTGCAACATGGGCCGGATGCGGGGGAGAGCGCAGGACGTTTTTCCTACATTCCAGGGCATCTGAGGCTGGATTATGTGGCGCCGCATCCGATGGAACTCGTCGCGGGTGACGGGCACCTTGTGCTCGATGATCGGGCAATGGGCGCCGTCACGCATCTGTCGCTGCGGCACAATCCGCTCGGCCTGCTGCTGAAATATCCGATCCGGTTCGACGGCGACGTGCAGGTTACGGATGTGCGGCATGGGGACGGATCGCTGCAGATTTCAGTCGCGCAGGCGGATAATCCGTCCCAGGGGCTGCTGACGATCCAGTTTTCGGACGTGAACGGTCAGCTCGGTTTGATCGGGTTGCAGGGCGTGGATGCCCGACAGCATCATTTCGGGGTGGAGCTTTCCGCTGTGCAGCAGGGCGTGGCAATCGCCCCGTCCGTCTTTACGCCGCCCGCGGGATAGAGCCGAACCGTCCTGGCCATGCGGCGGCGAGGGCGTCATCGAGATCCGTCATCGTCAGGCTGCTGTCGAATCGCTGGAGACTGGTGACGCCGAACTCGCGGATGCCGCAGGGCACGATTCCATCGAAATCGGTCAGATCGGGACTGACATTGATCGAAACGCCATGCCAACTGACCCAGCGGCTGACGCGGATGCCCAGCGCCCCGATCTTGGCTTCCAGGCCCGTGAGGGGATCGATCGTCCAGACGCCGATCCGGCCCTCGCGGGTAAAGGCTGTGATGCCGAGCCGGGCAAGGGCATCTGTCATCCACCCTTCCAGCCCTGCGACAAAAGCGCGCAGGTCGCGGGGCGGGACGGTGCCGTTCGGCTTCGTCAGATCCATCATGACATAACCCAGCCTCTGGCCCGGTCCATGATAGGTCCACTGTCCTCCGCGCCCGGCAGCATAGGTCGGGTAGCCATGGGGATTGTAGAGATCGGCATCCTTCGCCGATGTGCCTGCCGTAAAGACGGGGGGATGCTCGACCAGCCATACCAGTGGGGTGGCCGCACCTTCATGGATGGCGCGTGCGCGCCCTTCCATGAGGGCCAGAGCATCCGGATAGGGTGTCAGTCCCGGAGAGGACTTCCACAAAATTTCTTCACAAATCTCATTTCGGGTCATTGCCCTCGTTTTCGGCATCCGCTATAGCCCCTTCCACACCGGACGGTCATGCACGAAGCAAGGCCGTTTGTCACGGGGCGGCCGTGGCGGAATGGTAGACGCGCAAGCTTGAGGTGCTTGTGGGGGCAACCCCGTGGAAGTTCGAGTCTTCTCGGCCGCACCACTGACATTCAGATGTCGGTGTATCCCAGTAAAAATCACACATCATGAAAATAAACCCCGCAGGGGACTGATGCGTTTCCTTGCTGTTCTCCGGTCTGTGCCATTTTGTTGCCAGACTGCTGAGACAGGGTTATTCCTTATTGCGTCCTTGAGAGCGTCTGGACTTCCGGTTCGGCGGTCGGGCGTCATTTTCGGCTGATGTGTGAGGTTTCGTGATCAAGCCACTGAAAAAAGCTGTCCTTCCTGTTGCCGGTCTCGGAACGCGGTTCCTGCCTGCGACCAAGGCCATGCCGAAGGAGATGCTTCCTGTCGTCGATAAGCCGCTGATCCAGTACGCGATCGATGAAGCCCGCGAAGCCGGGATCGAAGAATTCTGTCTGGTGACCGGTCGTGGCAAAGACAGCCTGATCGATTATTTCGACATTGCCTATGAACTTGAAGCAACGCTCAAGGAGCGCGGCAAGAAGAGCGCACTTGAAGCGCTTGCACCCAGCAGTGTGCAGGCAGGTTCCCTCGTGGCTGTGCGACAGCAGGAGCCGCTGGGACTGGGTCATGCGATCTGGTGTGCGCGCTCGTTCATCGGAGATGATCCGTTCGCCATTCTGCTGCCGGACGACATCGTCAAGGGACGCAGCTGCATTGGTCAGCTAGTCGAGGCCTACAACCAGACCGGCGGCAACGTCGTGGCAGTCACGGAAGTTCCGCCCGAGCATACGAACCGTTACGGCATCCTTGACGTCGGCAGTGATGACGGCAAGCTGGTTGAGGTCAAGGGACTGGTCGAAAAGCCGGCTCCGGAAGATGCCCCTTCGAACCTGTCCATTATCGGCCGTTACGTGCTGACGCCGGACGTCATGAAGTATCTGGCGAAGCTGGAGCGTGGCGCGGGCAATGAAGTTCAGCTGACGGATGCGATGGCCAAGACGATCGGTGAAGTGCCGTTCCATGGTCTGCGCAACGAAGGCACGCGCTACGACTGCGGCGATAAGGCCGGATTCCTCGAAGCCCAGATCGCTTTCTCGATCGATCGCGAGGATCTTGGTGCGTCCGTGAAGGCCTTCCTCAAGAAGTACAAGCAGTATGTGGATGCGCCCTGATGCCATTCCGGCATGATTTTGATCCGACGAGCCTGCGGGAATATGATATTCGCGGGATCGTCGGAAAGACGCTGCATCCGGCCGACGCCTTCGCCATAGGTCGCACATTCGCGAGCATGGTGATCCGCGCTGGCGGGAAGAGGATTGTGGTCGGGTATGACGGCCGTCTGTCTTCGCCGGCGCTGGAAGAGGCGCTGGTCCGGGGCGCCGTCGAATCCGGAGCGGACGTGACGCGGATCGGATGTGGGCCGACGCCCATGCTCTATTTCGCCTCCGTGGCGGATGACGCTGATGGTGCGGTCATGGTCACGGGGAGCCATAATCCACCTGATTACAACGGCTTCAAGATGATGATGGGCGGCAAGCCGTTTTACGGCGACCAGATTCGCGAACTAGGTCGTCTGTCCGCATCCGGCGATGTTCTTCCTGCGACGAATGGGACTGCGGTCAGGGTTGATATTTCCGACCGATATATTGACCGGCTTGTCCAGGATTACGATGGGATCCGGCCACTGCGGGTCGTCTGGGACAATGGTAATTCCGCAGCCGGCGCCGTGCTTAACCGTCTGGTCGAGCGTCTTCCGGGCGAGCATACGGTTTTGTTCGGAGAGATCGACGGGCATTTCCCGAACCATCATCCCGATCCGACGGTCGAGAAAAATCTTCAGGACCTGATCCGCGTTGTGGACGAAAAGCAGGCGGATCTGGGGATTGCCTTTGATGGTGACGCGGACCGGATCGGTATTGTCGACAATCGCGGCCAGATCTTCTGGGGCGACCAGATGCTGGTTCTGCTGGCGCAGGATGTTCTGAGCCGTCACCCGGGTGCCACGATCATCGCGGATGTGAAAGCCAGCCAGATCCTGTTCGACGAGATCGCAAAGGCCGGTGGGCAGCCGCTGATGTGGAAGACAGGCCATTCGCTCATCAAGACCAAGATGGCTGAAACCGGCTCTCCGCTGGCCGGTGAGATGTCCGGGCATATCTTCTTTGCCGACAAGTGGTACGGTTTTGACGATGCGCTTTATGCTGCCGTGCGGGTTCTGGGGATTGTCTCGCGTCTGCCAGGGCCGCTTTCGGATTTCCGCGACAGCCTGCCGGTGACGGTTACGACGCCGGAGTTGCGCTTCAACTGTGATGACAAACGCAAGTTCGAGGTCATCACGGAAGTGGCCGAACGTCTGCGGAAAGAGGGTGCGGACGTGTCCGAAATTGACGGTGTTCGCGTCAATACGCCCGATGGCTGGTGGCTGCTTCGGGCTTCCAACACACAGGCCGTTCTGGTGGCCCGGGCCGAGGCGCGTGACGACGCTGGGCTTGACCGTCTGAAGGCGGCGTTGGCTGCACAGCTTGAGGCCTCCGGTCTCGAGGCGCCTGATTTCTCCGGCGAGAATGCAGGGCACTGACATGGAACGGGTTCCGGTCTTCTGGCAGGTCTGTCAGTGACCGGGCCCTTTCAGTCCTTTCTTGAGCCGGGGCAAATTGTCCAGCACCCCGATCATCCTGAATGGGGCTGGGGCCAGGTCCAGTCGGCTGTGGGAGAGCGGGTGACCGTCAATTTCCAGCATCAGGGCAAGGTCCTGATCGACGCATCCCGAATCACGCTCAAACTGGTACCGCGCACAGGGTGAAACGGCTTCTGACCCGCAGCGCGCGCGTTGTTCTGGATACGCTTCTGCCTCCGACCTGTGCGGCCTGCGGGACGGAAGTCATGACGGAAGGCGCGTTCTGCGGCACATGTTTCCAGGCTGCTCACCGGATTGTTTCTCCCAGTTGTCACCGATGCGGTGTTCCACTGGAAAACGAGGGCCTGGGCGGTACTCAGAACTGCTGTGCGGCTTGTCAGGCCCATCCGCCGGTCTGGCGTTCGGCGCGGGCGGCTTTCGTTTACGACGCATGGTCGCGACGCTTGATCCTGCCACTGAAATATTCCGATCATACTGAAAATGCTGCCGTTCTGGGCCGCCAGATGACATCGGTCGCTGAAGACATGCTGGGGAACGTCACACTTGTCGTGCCCGTTCCGCTGTATCGTACGCGTTTGTGGAAACGGCGTTACAATCAGGCTGCCCTGATGGCTCAGGGCGTTTCACGGCTTGCGGGTCTGCCCTGTGTGGTGGATGCTCTTCAGCGTATCCGCTCCACGCGCGCGCTGGCCCGTCTGTCTGCCGGGGAGCGCGAGCGCGAGATGGAACATGTGGTTCGGGTGAGAAAAGGACGCGGGGCACGGATAGAGGGGCAGGCCGTCCTGCTCGTGGATGACGTGCTGACGACAGGGTCCACGGCATCGGCCTGCACGACGGCACTGATGAAGGCCGGTGCGGCGAGCGTGGATATTTTGGTTGCAGCGCGGACCGGGAGAGTGGATGAACAGAACCCGCGCTTTGTCCAGGAATGAGGATCCTATGTCGAAAGTCGAGATTTATACCCAGCCTGGATGTCCTTACTGCGTGCATGCCGTCAGCCTGCTGCGCTCCAAGGGGATAGAGTTTCAGGAAATCAACGCGCCTCACGGATCGGCGGAGCGGGAGGAGTCCATCCGCCGATCCGGCAGGCGCACCGTGCCGCAGACATTTGTGGACGGTAAGGGTCTGGGGGGCTGCGATGATCTGATGGCGCTTGATCGTGCGGGGCGCCTTGATGCCCTGCTGGGCAAGGTCTGAATGCGGGGAGCAGGCTTTTTCGCGGCTGTCCTGCTGGCTGTGTCATCACTTTCCTGTGTCCCGGCACAGGCACAGACATCCGCTCCAACAGGAGCGGCGCCTTCGGATATTCCTGAAGAAGGGCTGTGGCTGTCCGAGGAGCATGACGGTCTGTTTTCCATTGAGCCCTGTGGCCACATGCTCTGCGGACAGCTGATTGGCATGGCTTATGACGGGGCTGTTCCAAAGGATGTCTGGGGGCGGTCGCAGTGCGGAATCCGCATGCTGACAGACTTTGTCCCAATCGAGGACCGCAAGTGGCAGGGTCATATTCTTGATCCGCGGACCGGACGGGTCTATCAGGCGCGGATATGGGTGTCTGAACCCAATGTCCTGAAACTGCGCGGATTCGTTCTGGGAATGCCCCTTCTGGGAGAGACCCAGACCTGGACCCGCTATGCCGGTCCACCTGTGGGGCCGCAATGCAAACTGCCGAAGGACGCCCACTGAACCGGTGGCCGGGAAACCGGTGTCGGGGTCGGGAATGCGTCTTTTCCTGGTAGCGGGCGTTTTCCCTGCCATATTGAAAGGAATGCAGATCCATCATGTCCCACCCTGTTTCCCGCCGTAGTTTTGCGGTCGGACTGGTTGCCGGCGTTGCTGCGGCCGGCACCGGCGTCGCCGGGGCCGCTGACCCTGAAAAGGCAGTTCCGACACCTCCGCCACCGCCGAAGCCGGTTGCAAAGACGATCTGTTTCGTCGGCGGATATACGAAACATGGGCCGCCGGGAGGTGGAACCGGGAACGGGCAGGGGATCTCCGTTTTCGATATGGATCGCGATACGGGCGTTCTGACGCCGATCACGACCTTCACGGATATCGCCAGCCCGTCTTTCCTTGCGATTTCGAAGGACCAGCGCTTCCTGTACGCGCTGAGCGAGATTGACGATTTCAACAAGGATGGGGACGGCTCCGTCACGGCATTTGCGATCGATCCCAAGACCGGTTCGCTGCGCAAGCTGAATGTTGTCAGCTCGAAAGGTGCCGTTCCGGCCCATCTGAGCATCCATCATTCGGGTCGCTACGTGCTGGTCGCAAACTATGTGGGTGGCTGCGTTGCCGTTCTGCCGATCCGTTCCGATGGATCTCTGGGTGAGGCATCGGACGTCGTTCACAACACGGGGCCGCGCCAGCCGGAACGCGCTTCGGACAATCCGCAGGGCAATTTCGCCGTGTCCGACCATTCGGGCTCGCATCCGCACATGATCCATTCGGACCCGAGCGGCAAGTTCGTGCTGGCGGATGATGCCGGGCTGGACCGGGTCTATGTCTGGACGCTGAATATCGACACCGGCAAACTGATCCCGGCCAAGACGCCCTATTACGACATGGAACCGGGCTCGGCGCCGCGTCATTTCCAGTTCAATCATTCCGGCCGCATCCTGTACAATCTGTGTGAGCAGGATTCGAAGGTGGTCGTTTCCAATTTCGACCCGGCAACGGGCGCGATCAGCGATATCCAGACCGTCAGCACTGTCACGTCGCATTTCCGGGGTTCGACGCTTGCGGCGGAAATCCTGATCTCGGCCAGCGGCAAGTTCGTTTACGTCTCCAACCGTCTGGGTGATTCGCTGGCCGTGTTCGCGATCGGCGCGGACGGGACGCTGACCCTTCAGGACGAGGTCTGGATGCATGCGGATTACGGCCGCGCGCTGATGTTCGATCCGTCCGGAGCATTCCTGTTCTGCGCCAACCAGCGCTCGGATGCCGTGACCTCTTTCAAGGTGGACAAGAAGACGGGCGAAATTGCGTTTACGAACAATTTCACCCCCGTTGGCAGCCCGACGACCTTTGCGTTCATGAACACACAGGTCTGATCGAGCGCTGATCCGAAAAGGGCGGTTGTAGCAAAATGATATGCTGCAACCGCCCTTTTTTGTTCAGTCCTTGCGGAAGATCGCGATGTAATTAATGCCGGTATCGCGGCTTTCGCGCCACTGGAACGGGACGTAGCTCATCCCCGCGATGTCCAGCATGCGCAGGCCTGCGCGGCGGGCCATGGCGGCGAGTTCGTCGGGTTTGATGAACTTTTTCCAGTCATGCGTGCCCACGGGCAGCATCCGCAGCAGATATTCCGCACCAAGCTTGGCGACGGCAAAAGAGCGCGGGGTCCGGTTCAGGGTGGATACGGCGACCATGCCCCCCGGTTTCGTCAGCGTAGCCAGCATGATCAGGAAGTCCTGCGGGTCATTGACGTGCTCGATGACTTCCAGGGCGTTGACGACATCAAAGCGCGCACCTTCCGCAACGAGATCTTCCGCGCTGCCATTGCGATAGGACAGGGACGCTGCCTCTGGTGGCAGGGGATGGGCGGCCAGATGCGCTTCAGCCGCGCGGATGCCAGCCGCACTGGCATCGATTCCGAGTGTGTCGAAGCCGAGTTTGGCATAGGCCTCGCTGGCCAGACCGGCACCGCAGCCGATATCGAGCAGGCTCAGAGGCCCGGAAGACGCCTTGCGCAGGGGGGCGACATGACGGCTGACCCATTCGGTGCGAAGCGGGTTCATGGCGTGTAGCGGGGCCATGGGGCCGCGCGGATTCCACCAGTCCTCGGCCAGGGCGCTGAAATGGGCGATCTCGGATTCCGATACGGACGAGCGTCTGGAATCCTGTCCCGGGGACGTTTCTGTGGGCATCAGAATTCTCCTTCTGTGTGCCTGTCTGCCGCACGTCATCTGGACGTGGCGGAGCGAGACGAGTATGTGGACCGGCAGAGTCTGTCCAGGTGCCGGGTGGTTTGCATGTCTTTGCCGTACCCGATGCCAGACCCGAGCGCGCAACGCCAGACACGTACTGGAGCCTTATCCGCGATGTCCATGCCCGATACTCCCGTCCACGACCAGGTTTCCGGTCGTGCTGATCCCCATGCCGCCATCAAGGGCGAAAGCGGGAAACGGAAGACGGTTGTCATGAAATTCGGCGGCACGTCCGTCGGGAATATCGAGCGCATCCGGAACGTTGCAAAACGCGTGAAAGCGGAACATGACCGTGGCCGTCGTGTGGCCGTCGTGGTCTCCGCCATGGCCGGTGTCACGAACCGGATGGTCGGCTACTGCGCCGAACTGGACCCGCTGGCCGATCCGAAGGAATACGATGCCGTTGTCGCAGCCGGTGAGCAGGTGACGAGCGGGCTCGTGTCCATCGCGCTTCAGGCGCTTGGCGTGAAGGCGCGGTCCTTTCAGGGCTGGCAGATCCCGCTCGTGACGGACAACGCGCATGGCAAGGCCGCCATTGAGAGCGTGGACGGTACGGCGCTTCTGGCCTGCCTGGATGATGATGTCGTGCCCGTCGTGGCCGGCTTCCAGGGCGTCGGTCCCGATGGCCGCATTGCGACGCTGGGGCGCGGGGGATCGGATACGTCCGCCGTGGCCGTCGCGGCTGCCATCAATGCCGATCAGTGTGATATTTATACCGATGTGGACGGGATCTACACGACCGATCCGCGCATCGTGAAACGCGCCAAGAAGCTGGATCGCATCACCTATGAGGAGATGCTTGAACTGGCTTCGGTAGGCGCCAAGGTACTTCAGACCCGCAGCGTCGGTCTCGCCATGCGCGAGGGTGTCCGGGTGCGGGTGCTGTCATCGTTCGCCGAGACGGATGACGACAGCGGTTCGATTGTGGTTGATGAGGACGAGATCATGGAGAAGGAACTGGTTGCGGGGATTGCCAACTCGCATGACGAAGCGAAAATCTCCGTGCGGAACATTCCGGACCGTCCGGGCATCGCCGCTGCGATTTTCGACCCGCTGGCAGCCGCGAACATCAATGTCGACATGATCGTCCAGAGCGTTGGCGTGGACAACATGACGAACATGACGTTCACGGTCAGCAAGTCTGACGAAGCGGCTGCCCGCGCCGTGCTGGAGAAGGCACGTGAATATATCCAGTATGGCGAGCTGATCACGTCCCATAACGTGGTGAAGATCAGCGTCGTGGGTATTGGCATGCGCTCAAATGCCGGTCTGGCCGCGCGGATGTTCCGCACGCTCGCCGATCGCGGCATCAACGTGCAGGTCATCTCCACGAGCGAGATCAAGATCTCCGTCCTGATCGATTCCGAATATACCGAACTGGCCATGCGCGCGCTGCACACGGCTTATGGCCTTGATGCCAAAGAGGGAGCCGACGCGTGAGCGAAACCCTGAACGCCCGCGCGACGCTGGACCGGTTGTGGAAGCCGGGCTGTGACTTCCTCGGGAGCGAAGTCGCGATCCTCGGCGGAGCGATGTCCTGGGTCAGCGAGCGGCATCTGGTTTCCGCGATTTCCAATGCTGGCGGATTCGGTGTCATTGCCTGTGGTGCGATGTCGCCCGAGCGTCTGGAAGAGGAAATCGTTGCCACGCAGGCGATGACGAAGCGCCCGTTCGGCGTGAACCTCATCACCATGCATCCCGAGCTGGACCGGCTGGTGGATGTCTGTCTGGCGCATAATGTCTCGCATATCGTGCTCGCGGGCGGCGTGCCAAACAGCGCCACGATCCGCAAGGTGCGCGATGGCGGGGCGAGGGCGATCGGTTTTGCCCCGGCTCTGGCTCTTGGCAAGCGTCTGGTGCGCATGGGCATTGAAGCTCTTGTGATCGAAGGTTCGGAAGCCGGCGGCCATGTCGGCCCGGTGTCGCTGACGGTTCTGGCGCAGGAAATCCTGCCGCATATCCGTGATGTTCCCGTGTTTGTTGCCGGTGGGCTGGGCCGTGGGGACGCGATCCTGTCCTATCTGGAACAGGGCGCAGCCGGTGCGCAGCTTGGAACGCTGTTTGCAGCCTCCGAAGAGAGCATCGCGCATGAGAACTTCAAGAAGGCCTTCCTGCGCGCCAATGCCCGCGATGCGGTGACGACCGTGCAGCTCGATGAGCTGTTCCCGGTCATCCCGGTGCGTGGTCTTTCGAATGAAGGGGGCCGGAACTTCGCGCGCCTGCAGGGCGAGGCACTCCGAAAATTCCAGAGCGGCGAGCTGACCAAGGAAGAAGCCCAGCTCTCGATCGAGCATTACTGGGCCGGTGCCCTGCGTCGTGCCGTCATCGAGGGGGACGTGGAGACGGGGTCGGTCATGGCTGGTCAGTCCGTGGGCATGGTCAAGGAAGTCCGTCCGGTCGCCGAAATCATCGCGACGCTGGTTGAGCAGGCCGTGGATGCCATCAAGCAGCGCGAAACCCGCATCCACGCGCCAAGCTAACGGATTGTCCGGTCATGTCCCCACCGTCCTCGAACCGCCCGTTTTCGCAACCTTCCGACCAGCCAAGTGTCGGAACGGTGCTGCGTGCGCGTCGCGAGGAACTCGGCTGGCGGCTTGAAGATGTCGCGGAATGGCTGCGAATCCGCCCGAAACTGCTGGCAGCGCTTGAGGCAGACGATCTGTCGAAGCTGCCTGGCGTGGCTTATGCGGTGGGATTTCTCCGCACCTATGCCCATGCCATGCAGCTGGATGCGGATGCGCTGGTCGAGCGGTTCCGCCGTGACACGCGTGGCGCCGTAACCCGCAAGCCGGAGCTGGTTTTCCCGCAGCCTGAAGGTGACCGCGGGCTGCCGGTCGGCGTGCTCGTGGGGGCAGGGCTCGTGGTCGTGGTCGCGGCCTATGTGGGCTGGTACCGCTTTACGGAACATGACAACCCGGCCCAGAGGCAGGTTCCAGCCGTAGCGGAACTGATGCCAGGGGCTGCAACCCCTGCCATGACCTCTCCGCAGGTCGCATCCGTGATGCCCGGACGCGCTCCGACGCCGGAGCCACATGCTCCCGTGACGGCGTCCTCTGTTCCCGCAACGTCGGCACCAGCGGCCGCACCGACGCAGAATGCTCCGGCTCCGGATGTTCCTGCAGCGCCTTCAGTGGCACAATCCACGCCCTCGACGGTTGCACCCTCTGTGGCTCCGCCGGCTTCGGATGACGATTCAGAGACGTCTCCGGCAGGCGAGGCCCCGCCTTCGCAGCAGGCTGGGGCGATCGGCCAGCCTGCCACGGATCTGCCGCCGGCTGTGCCCGAGGGAGCCGTTGTGCTCCGGGCGCTGGCTCCCGTCTGGACGCAGGTCAGGGACCGGGACGGGCATGTTCTCATATCGCGTGTGATGCAGCCGGGTGAAAGCTGGCAGGGTGATCCCGCAGGCGCTCCGTTCCGGATGTCGTTCGGCAATGCTGGCGGTATCGTCCTGACCACGGCCGGGGCAACCAGTGCGCCGCTGGGAAAAGAAGGACAGGTCCGCCGTAATGTCGAGGTGACGGCCGATGCCATCCGTTCCGGAGCATTCGGATCGGGGATTGCGCTGCCGGTGCAGCCCAATGCGCCGGTTCCCGTACCGGGAGCAACTGCTGCGCCGCCGGCCGTCGCGCCTGCGCCCGTGCCTCCCAGAGCACCGCCTGTTTCCGTTCCCCGGAAGGCACCGGCAGCACCTGAAGTCTCGGCCGATGACCTCAATGCCCGGCAGCTTGAACATCAGCCGCTGGAACAATCGTCGCCATCGCATTAAACCCTTATATCCGTCAGGGGGGCTCAATGCCCCTGAATACAGCCCACTGGGTCAGAGCTCCCGGTCCTTTCCGGGCACGAAGAGGTAAATCATGAGCAGCTACCGTCCCTATCAGCACATCGAGCGTCGCAAGTCGCGCCAGATCCATGTCGGCAAGGTTGCGGTCGGTGGTGATGCCCCGATCTCCGTGCAGACCATGACCAACACCCTGACATCCGATGCGCAGGCCACGATCGACCAGATCCGCCTGGCCGAGCTGGCTGGTGTGGATATCGTGCGCGTCTCCTGCCCGGATGAGGCCAGCACGGCCGCGCTGGCGGAGATCGTGCATGAAGTGAACGTCCCCATCGTTGCGGATATCCACTTCCACTACAAGCGCGCCATCGAAGCCGCCAAGGCCGGTGCGGCCTGCCTGCGAATCAATCCGGGCAATATCGGCAGCGCCGAGCGCGTGCGTGAAGTCGTCAACGCCGCCAAGGATTATGGCTGTTCCATCCGGATCGGCGTGAATGCCGGTTCGCTCGAAAAGCACCTGCTCGAGAAATACGGTGAGCCCAACCCGGAAGCTCTGGTCGAGAGCGCTCTGGAACATGCGAAGATCCTTGAAGATCACGACTTCCATGAGTTCAAGATCAGCGTGAAGGCCTCTGACGTGTTCATGGCGGTTGCGGCCTATCAGCAGCTTGCGGATTGCTGTGACCACCCGCTGCATATCGGCATCACCGAAGCCGGCTCCAAGCGTGCGGGTACCGTGAAGTCCTCCATCGGTCTGGGCAACCTGCTCTGGGCTGGCGTGGGGGACACGATGCGTGTTTCGCTTTCTGCCGCTCCGGAAGAAGAAGTGTTGGTTGGCTGGGATATTCTGAAGTCCCTCGGTCTGCGTCATCGTGGCGTGAAGATCATTTCCTGCCCGTCCTGTGCGCGTCAGGGCTTCAACGTCGTCGAGACGGTGCAGACGCTGGAAGACCGCCTGCAGCACATCAAGACACCACTGACGCTGTCCATCATCGGCTGCGTGGTGAATGGTCCGGGTGAAGCGCTGATGACAGATATCGGTGTGACCGGCGGCGGCAATGGCCGTCATATGGTCTATGCCGCAGGCCGTCAGGATCACACGATGCCGGCTGGCGACATGATCGAGCATATCGTTGAACTGGTGGAAAAAAAGGTGTCTGACATCGAGGCCAGCAAGGAAGAAGGTGCAACGGCCAAGCTGATGGACCCGGCAGCGCACTGATGTCAGGACTTCAGCCCCCACGCGGCACTCATGACCTCATCGGCGATACCATGCGCCGTCACCACCATGTTGTGGAGACGGCCCGCCGAGTGCTGCAGACCTATGGTTTCGAGGAATGGAGCACACCGATCTTCGAGGATACGCGCGTCTTTTCGCGTACGCTCGGCGAGACGTCCGACGTCGTGTCCAAGGAGATGTACACGTTCGAGGATCGCGGCGGTGAGAGCATCACCCTGCGTCCCGAAGGGACGGCGGCGATCTGCCGGGCGCTGGTCACGAACGGCCTGACGCAGTCCCTGCCGCAGAAGGTGTTCTATCACGGGCCGATGTTTCGCTACGAGCGCCCGCAGAAAGGACGTTACCGTCAGTTCCATCAGATCGGCGGCGAACTGATCGGAGCGGAAAGCCCGCTGCGGGACGCCGAGACGATTGCCATGGCGCAGGACATCCTGCGTGAACTGGGTCTGGGTGATCATGTCACGCTGGAGCTCAACACGTTGGGCGATCTCGCCAGCCGTCAGGCCTGGCGGGAGGCTCTGGTGGCGTATTTCCGCGATCATGCCGATGCGCTGTCCGAAGAGAGCCGGATCCGGCTCGAAGCCAACCCGCTTCGGATTCTGGACAGCAAGTCCGAACAGGATCGCAAGCTGCTCGACGATGCTCCCGCGTTTGCGGACTATCTGAATGATGAATCCCGGCAGTTCTGGGACGGATTGCGCTCCAGCCTTCAGGCGTTCGGCGTCGATTTCGTTGAAAATCCACGCATCGTCCGTGGCCTTGACTACTACAGCCACACGGCGTTCGAGTTCGTAACCTCGAAGCTTGGCGCCCAGGGCACGGTGCTGGCCGGTGGTCGGTATGAAGGTCTTGTGGAGCAGATGGGTGGCCCGGCCATTCCGGCAATCGGCTGGGCCGGCGGGATCGAGCGTCTGGCGATGCTGCTGGATTCTGTCCCCGAACTTTCAGCCGGGATTGCGCTGGTGCCGATGGGAGACGAAGCCGTCCTCAAAGCCGCATCCATTGCGCGCGCTCTGCGCTCTGCTGGTCTGCGGGCCGAGATCGAGACCCGTGGCAACATGAAGAAGCGGATGGAGCGCGTTGTGAAGTCCGGCGCATCCCATGCCATCGTTCTTGGTGATGAGGAAATCGCCAAAGGCGTGGTGCAGCTTCGTGACCTCTCCAGCCGTGAGCAGCAGGAAGTTCCGTTTGCGGATCTGGTGCGCGTTCTGAGCACAGGACGCGCCTGAACAGATGGCATTTGACGACAGGCTTGAGCGGATTGTCGCGCGTTCGGAGGAAGTTCAGGCCCTGATGTCTTCCGGCGATCTGACGGGTGAGGATTTCACCCGTCTTTCGCAGGAATATGCCGAGCTTGAGCCTGTAGTGACGTCCATTCAGGCCTGGAAAGATGCCGAGGAGCAGAAAGCCGGGGCGCAGGCCCTGCTTGATGATCCGGAAATGCGTGAGCTGGCCCAGATGGAGCTTGCGGAGATCGAGGCGACCCTGCCCGATCTTCAGCACGCCCTGCGTCTGGCGCTGCTGCCGAAAGATGCGGCGGATGAACGCAGTGCTATCCTTGAAATCCGACCGGCAGCGGGCGGCGATGAGGCGGGTCTGTTCGCAGCGGAACTGTTTGATGCCTACCGACGCTTTTCCGAACAGAATGGCTGGCGTTTCGAGGTCATGGAATATGCTGAGAACGAGGTGGCCGGCCTCAAGGAAGGCATGGCGACCATTTCCGGCCGTTCGGTTTTCGCGCGGCTGAAATACGAATCCGGTGTGCACCGGGTGCAGCGCGTTCCAGCGACGGAAAGTCAGGGACGGATCCACACCTCGACCGTGACCGTGGCCGTACTGCCCGAAGCCGAAGAAGTCGATGTGACGGTCAATGACGATGACCTGCGGATTGACGTTTACCGGGCCTCGGGAGCGGGCGGCCAGCACGTCAACAAGACGGAAAGTGCAGTTCGCATTACACACATGCCCAGCGGCATTGTCGTGGCGATGCAGGAAGAGAAAAGCCAGCACAAGAACAAGGCCAAAGCGATGAAGATCCTGCGCGCCCGGCTCTATGAGCGGGAACGCGCGCAGCTTCATGCCACCCGGGCAGCGGACCGGAAATCACAGGTCGGGACGGGCGATCGTTCGGAGCGCATCCGGACGTATAATTTCCCGCAGGGGCGCGTGACGGATCATCGGATCAATCTGACGCTCTACAAGATCGACCGGATCATGGGCGGTGAGTTCGATGAGATCATCGACGCCCTGACCCGCGAAGAGCAGACGGAACTGCTCGCCGCCGAAGGGTTCTGAGCCTCAGGTATTGGGTGTCGCGCAGACAGCGGCGCGGCCATGCCGGTGGGTTGCGACAGCGGCGTCATCATAGTCGACCAGAAAGAAATCGGTGAAGTTGTTGGTCCCCACGGCGTCGAGCGAATGGCCTTCGGGATGATGGAGCTGGCCTTCGCTGCTGACCTGATGGGTTTCCTGATGGCCGTTATGGACAATGGTGATTTCGCCACACAGGGCATAATCGACATCGAAGCGGCCGACCGGAAGCGGGATCGTCTGCGTCTCATGTGCCTTGGACAGTCCCAGCCTGAAGGTCGCCACCAGATTGCCGTCCAGATAAAGGCGCGAGACTTCCGAAATTTCTTCGGGCGCGCGCTCGTCCGTCACGGTAAAGGACGGGGGCAGTTCCGTGGACAGTTCAGACTGGGCGTGAACTGAATTGAGCGTGCAGCCAAGCAGCAGGGCGGAATAGAGGAAGGCGCGTTTGGACTTCATGACACCAACTATAACAGGTTCGCTTCGATGATGATGGCCAAAGATGATCTTTTGCGCGAGGCCTCACAGGCGCTGGAGCTGGCCGGGATCGAGGATACGCGCCGTGAAGCCCGGCTCCTGCTGTGCTGGGCGACAGGGCGTGATCTGGGCGGTCTGCTGTCTTTGGATAGTGTGGAGCCTGTGCAGGAATCGCGATTCGCAGGAGCTCTGAAGCGGCGCCTGGACCGGGAACCTCTTGCGTTCATTACCGGCGAAACAGGCTTCTGGACGCTGGATCTGGAGACGGGGCGTGACACGCTGATTCCCCGCGCCGACAGTGAAGCCCTGATCGAAGCCCTGCTGGATGTCTGTCCAGACCGCAACGCGCCGCTTTCCATCCTCGATCTTGGAACCGGAACAGGCTGTCTGCTGCTGGCGGCCCTGTCCGAATATCCACAGGCCACGGGTGTGGGGGTGGATCTGTCTCCGCAGGCGGCAGCACTGGCACGACGCAATGCCATCCGCACCGGCTTGGCGAGACGCAGTACCTTCTTGGCTGGAAGCTGGGCGGATGCGCTGAACGCCCGCTTTGATGTCGTCCTGTCCAACCCGCCGTATATCGAGAGCGGGGATCTGGCCGGGCTGATGCCTGAAGTCGTGCAGTATGAGCCGGCGCGGGCTCTGGATGGCGGCGCTGACGGGCTGGGCGCCTATCGCATCCTGTGCGCTGCGTTGCCCGGGCTTCTGGTGCTGGGGGGATACGCGATCCTGGAGATGGGGATCGGGCAGATCGATGCGGTCTCCGCGCTGGGAACGGCGAGCGGGCTGCGGGACGTGGCGCATAAGGCCGATCTGGGCGGCATCGAAAGGGCCTTGGTCCTGCAATCGGACGGGTGAGGGCGGATTGTGACGAAAAACCGTTGGCTTGACTGGCGGAACTTGGTATTGCTAAAGCCAATGCATGCGATTTGAGGGTGTTTTATCAGCACTGTCAGGCGTATCTTTGCCCATCGTTCATGTCATCATGCACTGACGATGGAAGACTGGCTGAGCCGGGTTCAGCCATAGCGGAACAGACAGACGTCTTTTTCGACAGCGGCGGTCGGACTTTCTGCAGTTGCAGAACGGTCCACGTCATCATGAAAGTGCATCACGGGTCGATGAATATGAAGCGCATAAGAGGCCGGCATCATCGTGCGGGCAGTGGGCCATCACGCAGCAGCAATGCCCAGACACCTCTGAACCGCAACCATGTGTTTGACAGTAATGGACCCGATCTGCGGGTCCGTGGTACGGCGCAGCAGCTGTTCGAGAAGTATCTCCAGCTGGGCCGCGACGCGACCGGAACTGGCGACCGCATTCTTGCAGAAGCCTATTTCCAGCACGCGGAACATTATTTCCGTATTCTCAACGCCATGAACCAGGCCGCCGAGAAGAGCCAGCAGGAGCGCACCGAGCGTCAGCAGCAGCGCCAGCGCGCTTATGAAGACCGCCGGGAGCCGCGTGGCGAGCGTTCTGAAGAGGAGCAGCCCTCACAGGAACAGGACGCCGAATACAATGCCGAGCGTCCCTCGGAAGACGATCAGGATCATCGCACAGCCGAGGTCGAAGCGGACTGAAGTTTCGGTTCAGACAGATAAAAAAGCCGGTCCCGCAAAGGGCCGGCTTTTTTTGTGTCTCAGACCCGTCCTACGAAGCGCTCGGGAAGGCGCCACAGCTCCGTGCCGCTCAGATGGAGATCAAGGCGGTAGCGGTCGTGCAGACGTGTCTGTGTGCTGTCCTCGACCTGCTGGCGCCACTGGATCAGACGCTCGTCACAGTTATCGAGCGTGCAGTCCGTCCGGGGCAGTCCGGCCATGCTGCGCAGCATGTTCTCCCAGTCCGTGTTTTCCAGACGCTGGTGACGTCCGACCTCTTCGGAAATCCAGGGCTGCCTGCGGGTGCGGTCCAGTCGCTCCAGTCCCGATGCCAGATCCGCGTAGCGGAGATGGAACAGGAAAAGAGGGGCCGCAAGGCTGGGGACGGTTTCCTCGCAGCAGTGAAAACCCGGAGCCCATGTAATAGGAATGCGGGCCAGGACCGGTTTGCACATCGCGCTGGAAAAACGGAGATGGCGGCGCTGAAGGGAGAAGGGGCGGCTGTAGTCGAACGACGCTTCCTCGTCCGGAATATGGATGACGTCAAAGCCTGTGGCGGTGACGACCGGGGAGCGGTTCAGGAGCGCGAATTCCGTCAGGGAAGGGACGAAAGCTGGGTCCGCGAGCAGGATTTCGTCCACATCCGTATAGATGACGCTGTCATACCATTCGAGCAGGCTGTCGCAGAATTTTCCGATGGCGCGGGTGCGGCGTTCATCGTCCTGTGGGGAGCGGGGGATCCGCACGACGTTCACCTGCCCCAGATGCTCTGTCGAGCCATCATCCGATCCGTGATCGATCACATAGCAGGCGGCTTCTCCAGCCTGCGCGCCATAATGACGGCGCCAGAGCTGAAGATGTTCCGGCTCGTTATAGACCATCGTCACGACGGCCAGGGGTTTCTTGATCATGCCGGGCAGAATACAGGAAACGGTCCCGCACAGCAGGGCATAGCCGCAATGAATTTTCTGTTTTCGGGAAAAGGGATGGTAGCGGTGGACGGATTTGAACCGCCGACCAAGGGATTATGATTCCCCTGCTCTACCACTGAGCTACACCGCCATCCGGCCGGGGTTAACCGGCGTTGTCGCGGGGTTTTAAGGGGGATCTTTCAGGGTGTCAACACGTTAGTCCCGGGAAAATAAGATGTTTTTACGGGTCGCATTGTCCGGGGTGCCCGTGGCATTTGAGGTATCACGGTTTTCCAATCCATTTGGCCTCTTTCAGGCCCGCAATTCCTTTTAACGCAAGGAGTCCTTCATCTGGTGACGCAACATTTCGTCAGCACCCTGTTTGCCATACGGTCCTATTTCACCTGGCTACCTGCTTCCGTCGTTTCGGTGCTGATGCTGGTGGTTGTGGGGGTGCTGGCGTTCTATTGCGGTAATCTGGTCACGACGCAGCTTCTGCGGATCCCGGGATCGCGCAAGGCTGCGCTGATCCGGCGCATCGTTTCGTCCCTGCGCAGGCCCACGCGGCTGATGGTGGCGCTTCTGGCCATGCTGTCCGCGCTGCCGGCCGCAACCGGCTTTACGGCGGCGCAGGAAGACGATCTTCAGCTCTTCTTCCTGTTCCTGCTGATCCTGACTTTCGGGTTCTCGGCAATCATGGTCTTCCGGATCATGACGGAGGTCTATCTCAACCGCCTCGCGGCGCGCGAAGAGACCGACGACATCATGATCCGCTCGCACCAGACGCAGATCCGCGTCCTGCGGCGGCTGACGGAAATCCTGGTGGGCATCGTGACCGTGGCCTCGGCCCTGATGCTGTTTCCCTCCGTCAAGCAGTACGGTCTGTCCCTGTTCGCGTCGGCAGGGGCGGCGTCCCTGATCGTCGGTCTGTCAGCGCGCGGGCTGCTGACGAACCTGATTGCGGGTGTGCAGATCGCGCTGACCCAGCCGATCCGGATGGAAGACCTGATCATCATCAATGGTGACTGGTGCTGGGTCGAGGAAATCAACGCGACCTATGTGGTGCTGCGGGTCTGGGACTGGCGGCGGCATATCGTGCCGATCTCGTATTTTCTGGAAAACCAGTTCGAGAACTGGACGCATAATTCCGCGGCCATCATCGGCGTCGTGTTCCTGTGGGTCGATTATCAGGCGCCGATGGACAAGATCCGCGAGATGCTGAACGAAATCGTGCGCGGCTGCCCGCTCTGGGACGGGCGCGTGTTCGACGTTCAGGTGGCGGATTGCGACGCGCATGTCATGTCCATCCGCATCATCGCCAGTGCGCGCACGGCACTTCAGAGCTGGGATTTGCGGTGCGATATCCGTGAGAAGATCATCGCCCGCATCCGCGATGAATGCCCCGAGGCGCTGCCCCGTTCGCGTTTCTCCATGATGCCCCCCGCAGCGGGTATGCAGGAGCCTTGGGAACGGATGGCGCCCCCGATCAGCCGGCCGCCGCCGGGAAGCTATATGGGCCCGGGTATGGGGCCAGGCAGTTCGTCGATGTCGTCAGACTGAGGGAGGCTCGGGGCGCATTTTTGAATGGCGCCGTCCGTAGAAGACGTAAGTTGCAATGCCCAGCGCCAGATAGGTCACCAGAAGGATCAGCGGCACCGGATTGCCGCTGGTAACGGCGTGAACCATGTCCGAGACCAGCGGAATGGTCATGACCAGACAGAACAGGATGCCGAGCGCGGGGGTCGTGCCGATCCAGATCCCGCGGATGCGGATACCGCCCAGCGGGACGCTGAAGGGACGCACGATGTCAGGCCGCGTGTTGCGCTGCCAGATGACCGTGAAGCAGACAATCCCGAACGCCGCAGCCGTCCCGATGGAAACGAGATCGCTGATGATGTCGATCGGCAGGGTTGCGGTGATGAGCGCGACCACGAGGCCGAGGACGATGGTCCCGATCCACGGCGTGCGGAATTTCGGATGGATGACGCTGAAGATCTGCGGGATCAGACCGTCGCGGCTGATGGTCAGCAGGACGCGGGACTGCGCGTACATCAGGCCCATCAGAACCGAGCACAGGCCGATCGTGGCGCCGATATTGACCAGCAGGGACAGCCAGGGCGTGTGCATGATCTTTACGGCAATGGCGAGCGGATCGGGCACATCCAGTTCACGATAGGGCACGATCCCGAGCAGGACGGTCGCGACGATCATGTAGACGATGGTGCAGATCAGCAGGCTGCCGATGATGCCGATCGGCACGTCGCGGGTGGGATTGCGGGCCTCAGCCGAGGCGGTGGAAACGGCCTCGAACCCTACATAGGCGAAAAAGATGACTGAAGCCGCGCGGAAAATGCCGCGTACGCCATAATGGAAACCGCCTTCACTGGCGGGAATGAACGGATGCCAGTTCGCCGGATTGACGGCCCCGATGCCCAGTGCCACGAACACGAACAGCACTCCGACTTTAAGCGCCACGATCATGGTGTTGATGCGGGCGGATTCCTCGACGCCCCGGACCAGCAGGGCCGTCACGAGAAGCGTCGCGGTAAAGCCGATCAGATCGAACCGCCAGTCGGCGCTGATCTGTGATCCGGCCGTGCCGGGCACGGGCTGGAGCGTTGCGTGGGTCAGTGCAGACGGCATGTGAAAGCCGGTGACGCCCAGCAGGGAGCTTGCATAACCTGACAGGCCCGCCGCGACGGCAGAGCATGAGATGCCGTATTCCAGAAGCAGGAGCCAGCCGACCATCCAGGCCGCTTTCTCGCCCATCGAGATATAGGCGTAGGAATAGGCCGAGCCCGATACGGGAAGGGTCGAGGAAAGTTCGCCGTACGAAAAGGCCGTGAACAGGCAGGCAAGGGCAGCGATGACGAAAGAAATCAGGACCGAGGGGCCGGCATATTCGGCAGCGGCCGTACCCGTCATGACATAGATGCCAGCGCCGATCGTGGACCCGACCCCGAGGATGATCAGCTGCGTCGCCGTCAGGCTGCGCTTGAGGCCGTTCGTGTCGTTCTCGAAAAGGACCTGTTCAAGGGTCTTTCGGCGGCCTGGTCCGGGGAGATCGGAAGGAGATTGTATCGAAGCTGGCATGATCCGCAATGTGCCGCGAAAAACGGCGGCTGGAAAGGTCAGAGAAGAATGACGGCCCCGGCGAAAAGGCCGGCCAGAACGCAGTAGACACCAAACGGTGTCAGGGCCCAGCCATCATGGTTGCGAAAGAAGCGCAGCATCACGAGCGAGCAGATCAGCGCGGTCAGCCCGGCGACGACTGCACCGGCAACACACTGCACCATGATGTCGTGTGAGATTGTCATGTGACGCATCTGCCAGGCTTCACGGACTGTGGCCGCAAGCACGATGGGCTGGGCCATCAGGAGCGAAAACCGCGCGGCCGTTTCATGGTCCAGCCCGCGCAGAAGGCCACCATTCATGGTCGCACCTGAACGCGACAGACCCGGGAGGAGAGCCAAGCACTGCCAGATGCCGATGATCACGGCATCCTTGGGAGCAAGTGTTGCGATGGGCTTGTGGTCGCGGTGGCCCTTCTGGCGCCGGAGCCATTCGGTGACCATCAGCAGGAAGCCATTGAGGATCAGGAACCCCGCAACGGCGAGGGGCGTGCCGAACACGGCGCGCAGGCGGTGCTCCAGCAGCCATCCGACCAGAACGGCCGGAATGGTGGCGATGACCAGCAGTCCGAAGATCCGAATCGCTTCCATCTGCCGGTAGTTGCCGTAGCGACCGAACATGCCGCCCAGAATGGCCATCCAGTCCCGCCAGAACACACCGGCCAGCGCGACCAGCGTGCCGACATGCAGCATGGTCAGAAACGGCAGGAACATCGGGGCGTGTTCGTCCAGATCCCAGTGCAGAAGCGCGGGCAGGAGCACGGCATGACCGAGGCTGCTGACCGGGAAGGGTTCGGTAATTCCCTGAACGATGGCGAGGATGAGGGCCTGGAGAAGCGTCATGGAGCCTGTTTCGGGTGGAAGCCTTCGTCACAAAGGCGGAAAAGCAGATCACTTGCCTGATGGTGGCAGAGGACGCAACCTTGCTCTCCACCTTGACCGGGCGGTCAAGGGAGGACTAACTCCCGTTCTGTTCAAGATTTTCCGGAAGGCGAGGCTGGCATGCAGTCAACATTGAGCGGCCGTGGGGGCGCCATCCTGGCCAGTGGTCTCGTTCTGGCGATTGCCGGAACATTCCTCGTCTACGGCAATGCCCTGCGCAAGGGGCCTGACTTTCAGGGCGAAACCCTGCACGCGGCCTTCAACTCCGCGAATGGCCTTCATGCGGGCGCTAATGTTGATCTCGCCGGTGTGCCTGTAGGTCGTGTTGTCTCCATCACGCTTGATCCGCGCACACAGATGGCCGATGTGGCCTTTACGGTGGACCAGCGCCTGCATCTTCCCGCGGATACGGCCGTGGGCATCGGTGCACCGACCATGACGGCGGATAATGCTCTGCAGATCCAGCCCGGTCATTCCCACACCACGCTGTCCAGTGAGGGCAAGATCACCGATACGCAGGATCAGCTTTCTCTGGAGCAGCAGGTCAGCAATTACATCTTTGGCGGTGGCAAGCTGGGCCAGTAAGGCCTGCTTGCCATACCGGTCTCAGTCGTTCAGCGGATAGGACGCCAGCAGCCGGCGCTGCTTGCGCCAGGAATGCAGCATCGAGAACGCGCCCGATGTCTTCCATCCACGTGCCCTGTTTGCAGCGCCGATCAGGAACGTCTGACGGTAATGTGAGAACTGGGCGCGATAGGCTTCCCAGAGCGTCGTCCGACGGTCCCAGATATGGGTGGCTTCGGAGCCGACGCCATTGATCTCGATAATCTGGAAGTTCTCGCCACGCCGCAGATCCTCGATGGAAGCGGCTTTCACGTCCACGCGTCCGAAATGGAAATCCGGGATGTCCTTCATGATGGCGTCGAGGCGTGCGGTCAGCGCGTCCGTGGTGTCGGCGCGGCCGTCGCGGAAGACGGAACCCTTGCAGTGGTTGCCCGCGAAGACCAGCGGCATTTCCTCACCCTTGGCGAGGACGTTCTTCTCCCGTCCGGCCAGACGCGGCAGATAGATCTGCGGCACCAGGCTCATGCGGGGATCGCGCAGGATCAGCTCCTCAATGGTGGACACGCCATCGCCTGTCAGGACCGGCGCTTCCTTGTAGGTGATCGAGGTGATGCGGCCACGTGGCTCGTCGGGATGGCGGATGTAGAACAGCCCAGCCTCGACGGGATAGGTAATGAGTTCCTGCGCCAGCATGTCCACGTCGTCAGGGAACTGCGGCAGGACGGCTTCGAGCTGTTCGCGGGACTGGACGAGTTTCACACCCGTGCCATTGCAGCCGATATCGGGCTTGATGACGACGGGGAAGGACAGGCCCTTGCGCTCCATGGCGTCGAGTGCGCGGCGAACGGAACCCTTGCCGCTGCGGAAGACGACATAAGGGGCGATATAGGACTGTGCCGTGGAGCCACCCATGTCGAGGATGGAGGACTTGCTCTCGCCGCACAGACCGCCGGTTTCGATACGCGGATTGGCGGCGGTCGAGATGCTGAGGTCGCGGTATTTGATCCCCATGGCGATCCAGTACAGGACGATGGGGGTGTAGAAGATGGACCCGGGCCAGAATTCGAAAAGGGAGAGGGGGTTCTGGTCGGCTTCTGACTTGGACATTGCTGTTACTGGCTCACGGTCTGGAGACGGGCGATCAGGCGCCCGACGACAACGATACACAGGACAAACCCCGCCAGTCCGGCCCAGCGCCAGCCGCCCTGATGGGCGAGCAGCCAGCCCCCGACTCTCATGGCGAGCAGGAAAAGACACGTCGTCCAGACCAGCGTAGCCAGAACTGCGGTCATGGCAAAGGGAAGGAACGGTGCGCGGAAAAAACCGCAGGCGGTATAGAGCGGCAGTCTGGCGCCGGGCACGAAACGGGAGATGGCCACGACGCGGATGACGTTGGAGCTGAACCAGTCCTGTGTGCGTTCGCGTTTGGGAAGGGTCAGGAACCGCTTGAGATAGGGCCAGCGCGCACCTGCGGCACCAAGGCCATAAAGGCCCATGTCCCCGACCGCGACGCCGAAATAGAGTGCCCCCAGCGCCAAAGGGATGCTGACTTCCCCGGCGCGGGCGGCGATGGCGGAGAGTACCGTTGCCACGTCTTCGAGAATGAAGGTGCCCACAATGATGGTGGCTGCCTTCAGCCAGGCTGGCTGCGAGGCCATGGCGGGGCCGATGGCGATCACGAGTGGGGAGGTTCCATGAACATTGAGGCGCCGGTTTCGCACGCCAGCGCGCCAACGACAATCTTGCCGTGCCATATTTCGGTGCGAATGACCTGCGACACTCCCGGCGAGACTGGCGGTTCGTGTCGCGGATTGCTAGCGTATGTCCTATCATTTCTACCCGTAAGGGACTGGTCCTGACCGTGCTTCAAAGACGCCATCTGCTTGCCGCCCTGACTTCCGTTGCCGGTTCGGCGGCAGTCGGGATTTCATCCGCCAACGCGCAGGCCCGTGTGCAGAGTTATGGTGCTTTTCTCGAGAGTGTCCGGGCACAGGCACTGGCGCAGGGCCTTTCATCTGCGATCGTCTCGCAGGCCCTCAGCCTGACGACGCAGCCCAACGCCTCCGTGCTCAAACTGGACCGTCACCAGCCGGAGTTCACCCTGACCTGGGCGCAGTATCGCGACCGCGTTCTGCCGGAGTCGCGGTTTGTGAAAGGGCGGAGTGTTTACGCCGCTCAGCAGTCTGTGATGTCTCCCGTCAGCGCACGCTTTGGATGCGACGACCGCGCCGTCATGGGGATCTGGGGTCTCGAGTCGGGGTTTGGCGCGCATGACGGCACATATTCCGTCATCGATGCGCTGGCGACGCTGGCCTTTGACGGGCGGCGTTCCGCCTTCTTTCGCAACGAGCTCATGAAGGCCCTTCAGATCCTCAATGACGGCGATATCGCACCGGCCGCCATGATTGGCAGCTATGCGGGCGCCATGGGGCAGGCGCAGTTCATGCCCAGTGCCTATCTGCGCTACGCGGCGGATGGAGACGGGGACGGCAAGCGCAATATCTGGACGTCTGAAGCGGATGTGTTCGCCTCCATCGCCAATTACCTTGGCAAATGCGGCTGGCAGGTCAACGAACCCTGGGGGCAGGAAGTCACGCTGACTAAAGTGCTCGACAAGGCAGAGATCGGCCGGACCCGGCAGCGGACGCTGGGCGAGTGGATGGCGCTGGGCGTGCGTCGCGTGGATGGGACGGCGTTCTCGCAGTCGAACGTGCAGGGTGCTGTCGTGCAGCCCGATGGTCCGGGAACGCAGGCTTTCATGGTCTATCACAACTTCAACGTGATCCGCCGCTATAACCCTTCGGACTATTATGCGCTCGGCGTCGGGCTTCTGGGGACGGGCATTGTCTCTGCGTAATTACGGAGCCGCTCTGGCCCTTCTGCCGCTTCTGGCGGCCTGTCGCCGTGAGGAGCCGACACCTGCCGCGCACCCACATTACGAACTGGGAAGTGCCTGGCGCGGAACGCACGGCTGGTTCTATCCCAACGAGCAGTTCGACTATCACGTGACAGGTCTGGGAACGCGGCAGCACGCGCCGGTTGGCGGACTGATGGCGGATGGCGAGGCCTGGTCCGCGAACGGCATGACCGGCGCCCATCAGACGCTCCAGCTTCCGGCGATCGTCAGTGTCCGCAATCTGCTGAACGGGCGGATCGTCCGCATCCGGCTGACCGATCGTGGACCGGCAGATCCAGGGCGCATCATCGCGCTTTCTCCGAAAGCCGCGGATCTGCTGGGCATGACTGCGGATACGCCCGTTGAGGTCACGGAAGACGAAGCGGCCAGCCGTTCCCTGGCGGAAGGAGTGGGCAAGCCCCCTGCCCAGAACATTTCCGCGGCTCCTGTCGGGGAAGTCCGCGAGACATCCCTGAGTGACGGGTCTTCGCGGGTGTACGGGAACGACTCGTCCGCGGCGGCGGCGTCCGTTGCCGTGGGGCCGCTGCCCGCGACCTGGATGCAGGGCAGTCCGGGGCCATCGGGGCTGTATGTCCTGATGGGAATATTTTCAGGCCATGCGACGGCGGCAAGTGTCGCCATGCGCTGTGGCGGTACGGTTCTGCACGCCTCCGAAGGCGCGGGACTGGAATGGCGTGCTGTTGGCGGGCCCTATGCCGATATCGCACAGGCGGACGCGGCACTGGACCGCACCCGCCTGTGCGGGGTAGAGGGCGCGCGGATCATTGTGGAATGACGGCCAGTTGTGTGAAGGCCGTGGAACTGGGGACGAACGTGCGGACTAGACGCTCTCTTTTCGGTGGGGTGGCAGGCATTGCGGCCTGTGCTTCTTTTGCGGGGCCCCTGAAGGCGTTTGCGCGCCCGCACCGTCATGCAGGCCATGCTGCGAAAGCCGCTGCGGCTCCTGCGGCTGACGCACCTGTCGGCACGCCGGCGAACACTCCGATCGGACCGTTCGATACGGTGGCGCGCTGGGCCTATGTCGTGGATTACGACACGGGCGCGGTCCTGCTCGACAAGGCGTCGGACGAGCGCATGGCGCCGTCTTCGCTGACGAAGATGATGACCGCCTATATCGTGTTCGGCATGCTGGCCACGGGTCGCATCCGTCTGGAGCAGAGCCTGCCGGTCAGCGAGAAAGCCTGGCGCACGCAGGGCTCCAAGATGTTCGTGCCGCTGGGCCAGAGCGTTCTGGTATCCGACCTGATCCAGGGCATGCTGATCCAGTCCGGCAATGACGCCTGTATCGTTCTGGCGGAAGGCATTGCGGGTTCGGAAGAGCGCTTCGTTGCGATGATGAACGAAGAAGCGCCGAAGCTCGGCATGATAAACTCGCATTTCGTCAACGTGACGGGTCTGCCGGCGGACGGCCATTACATGACGGCGCGCGATGTCGCGACGATCGCATCCCATCTGATCCGCGATTTCCCCCAGTATTACCATTATTTCGGTGAGCTCGAGTTCACCTACAACCACATCCGTCAGGGCAACCGGAACGTGCTGGTCGACAAGGGGCTCGCTGACGGCCTGAAGACCGGCCATACGGATGCTGGCGGTTTTGGTCTGTGTGCAAGCTCCCAGCGCAATGGCAACCGCGTCATTGTCGTGATCAATGGCACATCGTCGAGCAATGAGCGCGCCCATGAGGGTGAGCGTCTGATGTCCTGGGCATTCGCCAATTTTGAGAACGCCACGCTGTTCCGTCGTGGACAGGTCGTGGATTCCGCCCCGGTCTGGATGGGCGAACACCGTCAGGTCTCGCTGGTCGCAGGGGCCGATATCGTCATGACGCTCCCGGTCGGCTGGCAGCAGCGCTCCCATATCGGGGTGGATTATGCCTCCCCGGTCATTGCGCCGGTGACGAAGGGTCAGGTCTGCGGTGCGCTGGTGATTTCCGCGCCGAACATGGCTGACATCCGCGTGCCGCTTGAGGCTGGCGAATCGGTTGCGAAGCTCGGACTGGTCGCCCGCGCCATGACGCGTCTGGGCCATGGTCCCGCGCAGTAAGGGCATGGCTGGAAAAGGACTGTTCATTACGCTCGAAGGTGGCGAGGGCGCCGGGAAATCCACCCAGGCCCGCCTTCTGGCCGAGGCCCTGCGCGCGGAAGGGCACGACGTCCTTCTGACACGGGAGCCCGGGGGGACGCCGGGCGCGGAGGAAATCCGCAACCTGCTCCTGTTCGGGAAGGTTGATCTCTCCTGGCGGGCGGAAATCCTGATGCATATGGCCGCCCGGTCGGACCATCTCGACAACGCCATCCTGCCGGCGCTTGAGCGAGGCGAGATCGTGGTGTGTGACCGCTTCCATGATTCGACGCTGGCCTATCAGGGCTATGGCATCGGGCAGGGTACGCCGGAGGTTCTGGCGTTCCTGAATGGCGCCCGCAAACTCGTGGATTTCGAGCCGGATCTGACGCTGATGCTGGAACTCCCCCGGACGCAGGCGCTCGCGCGTCTGAAAGCCCGGGGCGGCCAGACGGACCGTTACGAGGCTCAGGCGGAAGCATTCCACGAGCGCGTTCTGGCCGGGTTCGATGCGATTGCGTCTGCTGATCCGGCGCGCGTGAAACGTGTGGATGCGGGCCAGACGCCGGAAGCCGTCAGTGCGGCGCTCCTGCATGCCGTGCATGAAAGCCTGACGGTTCAGGGCGTGTGAGCGATCCGCGGCATACTCTGAACCTGTACGGTCACAGCGAGGCGGAAGCGACGTTCCGGCAGGCGCTGGCCAGTGGCAAGCTGCATCATGCCTGGCTGATCTGCGGCCCGGCGGGGATTGGTAAGGCAACGCTGGCTTTCCGGCTGGCACGGCTGCTTCTGAATGCAGAAAATCCGGACTCGTCACAGGCGCGTCGCATTGCAGCCGGAACGCATGGGGACCTGCTGGAAATCTCGCGGGCCGTGGACGAGAAAAAAGGCCGTCTGCGCGGTGAAATTACCGCTGCGGATGTTCGTCCGGTCCAGACCTTCCTGCATCACACGGCGACTGAAGGCGGCTGGCGCGTGGTGATCGTGGACGGGGCGGAATATCTGAACCGGTTCGCGGCCAACGCCCTGCTCAAGATCCTCGAAGAGCCACCCCCGCGTTGTGTTCTGCTGCTGACCACGTCCTCGCCAGGCGCGCTCCTGCCCACGATCCGCAGCCGCTGCCGGATGCTCACACTGTCCGCGCTGTCCGATGCCGATATGCGGGCCGCACTGCCCGGCATCTCTGCGGATGTGCTGGCGCGCGCGCATGGATCGCCTGGCCGGGCACTCTTTCTCTCGCATGACAGGGACGGGGCGATTGCCTCATTTGTGGCGGAAATCCTTGCTGGACAGGTGCGCGGGTCGGAAACCATGGCCCTGAGCGAGCGTATTGCGAGAGAGGCTGAAGGTTTCGCATTGCTCTGCGATTTGCTAGGCGAGGGACTGGCAGACCGTGCGCGCTCGGCAGCGCGGCGCGGGGATCTTGCAAAGGCCGATCTGGCGGCGCGGCAGTGTTCCGAACTGGACACGCTGAGGCGTCAGACCGAAGGCTTCAATCTGGACAAGGCCCAGGCCATCCGTCAGGCAGCGGAACTCGCTGTCGGCAGCTGAGATGGTCCGGGCGTTATGAAACGAGTGGACATGACGCGGCGCTTCACCATCACGACCCCGATCTTCTATGTGAACGGCGCTCCGCATATCGGGCATGCCTATACCTCCATCGCGGCCGATGTTCTGGCCCGCTTTCATCGCCTGAATGGCGAAGAAGTCCTGTTCGTCAGCGGCACCGACGAGCATGGCCAGAAGGTCGAGCAGACCGCCGTCGCCAAGGGTATGGACCCGCAGGCCTATGCCGACGAGGTTTCGGCCTCCTTCCGCCAGATGCAGAAGGACATGGCGATCTCGACCGACGAGTTTATCCGCACGACCGAGGAGCGCCACAAGGGCGCGGCCAAGGCGCTGTGGGAGAAGGTCGCGGCGAACGGGCATATCTATCTGGGCGCCTATGAAGGCTGGTACTCCACACGCGACGAGGCGTTCATTGGCGAGGACGAGCTGGTCAAGAAGCCTGATGGAACGTTCGTGGCTCCGTCCGGTGCACCGGTCGAGCGCGTCAAGGAGCCGTCCTATTTCTTCCGTTTGTCCGATTTTCAGGACCGGCTTCTGAAGCTGTACGAAGACAATCCCGACTTCATCGGTCCCGTCGGTCCGCGTCGTGAAATCGAGAGCTTCGTCCGTCAGGGCCTGCGCGACCTGTCCGTCAGCCGCACGAGCTTCAAATGGGGCGTTCCGGTTCCGAACGATCCGGACCATGTCATGTATGTCTGGTTCGACGCGCTGGCGAACTATCTCACGGCCGTCGGTTATCCGAACCTTGATGACCCGCGGGCAAAGTTCTGGCCAGCAGATGTCCATATCGTGGGCAAGGAAATTGCTCGCTTCCACTGCGTGTACTGGCCGGCCTTCCTGATGGCGGCGGGCATCGACCTTCCGAAAAGCGTCTTCGCCCATGGCTGGTGGACGGTCGAAGGCGAGAAGATGAGCAAGTCTCTCGGCAACGTCCTCGACCCGAAAGCACTGGCCGACGAGTTCGGGCTGGATGCGCTGCGCTTCTTCCTGATGCGCGAAGTGCCGTTCGGTGGCGATTCCAATTTCAGCCGCCGCTCCATGATCACGCGTACGAATGTGGAACTGGCAAACGATCTCGGCAATCTGTGCCAGCGCACGCTGAGCCAGGTGGCCCGCAATCTGGGTGGCGTTCTTCCCGAGCGCGGCACCCTGACCGAAGATGATCAGGCCATGCTCGCAATGGTGACGCTGTTGCCAACGATCATGTCCGAACAGATCGAGCGCAAGGCGATTACCGATGCGCTGGAGGAAGTCTGGAAGGTCATCCGCGCCGCCAACTCCTATATCGACCGTCAGGCGCCCTGGGCCCTGAAAAAGACCGATCCGGAGCGTATGGCGGACGTCCTGCGGGTCCTCGTGGACATGATCCGCGGCATCGCAACCATGCTTCAGCCCTACATGCCGAATACGATGGACCGGATGCTGACACAGCTCGGCGTGCAGAATGACGAGCGGACATTTGCGGCCCTTGAAACACCGCTGCCGGCGGGTCGCACGCTTCCCAAGCCGGAAGGTCTGTTCCCGCGCTTTGTCGAGGAAGAGGCATGACAGGACTGATCGACACCCACTGTCATCTGGACAAGCTTGACGATCTCGCGCCCGCTTTCGAGCTGGCGCGGGAGTCCGGCCTGTCCGGAATGATCACGATCGGCACGCGCTTTTCGCAGGCGGATACGCAGATTGCCCTGACGCAGCATGATACGCCGGATCTGCGGATCTGGTGCGCGATCGGTATTCATCCGGATTATGCGGGCGAGGAGCGTCTGCCGTCTGTCGAGGAACTCGTCGCCAAGACCGAAGCTCCTTCCGTCGTGGCGATCGGGGAGACGGGGCTGGATTATTTCCATAGCGGAGACGAGGCCAAGCCGGCCCAGCACGCTGCGTTCCGCACCCATATCGCCGCCGCACGCCAGACGAAACTGCCGGTCGTCATTCATACCCGCAACGCCGATGACGACATGATCGCCATCCTGCGTGACGAACACGCGAAGGGCGCGTTTCCGTTCCTGATCCACTGCTTCGCGTCGGGCCCGAAACTGGCGGAAGCGGCGCTGGAACTCGGGGGCTATATCAGTTTTTCGGGCCTACTGACCTTCCCGAAATGCCAGGAAATCCGCGAAGTGGCGCGAATGGTGCCGGAAGACCGCATTCTGGTGGAAACGGACAGTCCATTCCTGGCCCCTGTACCAAAACGCGGAAAACCCAACACGCCGGGTTACGTCGCCCATACGGCCGCTCGACTGGCCGAAGAGCGGGGCGTGTCGCTGGACGAGATCGCGCGGATCACGTCTGAAAACGCCCGTCGTCTGTTCACGAGGATTGCTGCGTGAAAGTGACAATCCTTGGATGTGGCGGCTCTGCCGGCGTTCCCATGATCGGGGGCGAGGAGGGACCACGGACGGGGATCTGGGGCGCCTGCGATCCAGCGGAGCAGCGTAACCGGCGTACACGTTCCTCGGTCGTGATCGAAGGCGAGGGCGGTTTCCGGCTTCTGGTGGATTCCGGGCCGGATTTTCGCAATCAGATGCTGAACTGCGGCCTGAGCCATGTGCACGCGGTTCTCTATACGCATCCACATAGCGATCATATTGGTGGCCTCGATGAATTGCGGGCCATCAACCGCGTGATCGAAACGCCTCTGCCGCTGCTGGCCACGCCGGATGTTCTGGAAGAACTGCGCCTGCGTTACGCTTATGCGTTTGCCCCCTGGAAAGGACCAGAATTCTACCGGCCGGTTTTTGACGAGCATGTCGTGCAGCCCGGAGAGACAGTCACGTTCCCTGGTCTGACCGCTCGGATTTTCGAGCAGCGACACGGCCGGATCACGTCTCTTGGCGTGCGCTGCGGAAACTTCGCCTACAGCACGGATGTCGAGACGCTTTCGGAGGAATCCCTGTCGCTGCTTGAAGGCGTGCAGACCTGGATCGTGGACTGCTTCCAGTATGAGCCGCATCCAGCTCATGCCTGGCTTGAACGCGTGCTCGAGTGGCGTGAGCGCCTCGGTGTGGGGCACGTCATCCTTACCCATATGGGACCAGAGATGGATTATCAGACCCTGCGCCAGACACTGCCTGCTGGCGTCGAGCCTGCCTATGACGGCATGGTACTCGATCTGCAGGATTAATGCGGGGTTCTGGTCTGTATCGGGCTGTCCATGAAGGACCCACAGGGCAGGAGCGAGATATCCTCGTGAACTGAAGGACCGGGCAGGGAGGTGCCCGGTCCTTCAGGATCAGAATGTCATCATGGCACCTGCGGACATCGTGTGGTCGCTTTCGTGGGCGCTGCTGTGGGAATCCGATTCCGTATGGGCATATTCTCCCACGATCGTGAACCAGTCCGTCAGGTTGTAATAAATCGCTCCGACTTCAGACTGGTTGCGCCGGACCATGTCCGGATTGTCCTCACCAGGCGCCTGATAGAGGTTGCTGACGCCATAGCTCCCGACAAGCTTGAGCTTGGGTAGGATCTTGTAAGCTGCCTGGACGTAGTAGCCTTCGGAATCACGCTTGCGCCCGTTGGCGGATACACCATCGAAGAAGATGCCGGTCGTGCCGAGGCCACTGCCATAGTAGTAATAGGCCACGCCTTCGAACGGGCCGCGCGTGACCTTCACACCAACGTCGCCGGCCTCGACCGTCGTGCCTTTCCGGCTGCTGCTACCCAGTGTTGAGCTGGTCAGGTTCTGCTGATGCTGGACGAGGAAGCTGCTCCAAAAGCGGGTCGTGAAGCCGAGAATATTGCCATCATAGGTGACTTTGCCCTGAAGCATGGGCGAACTGTGCTGCGTCGTGGTCGCGGACAGGCCGCCACCGGCGAAGTTGTATTCATCCAGCGGTGTCATCACGCCGACGGAAGCCTGAAAACCCTTCCATTTCGGCGAGATATAGGTGATCTGCGGCAGCCAGTCTGTATAGACATAGCCCACGCCGATACGGCCGAGTGACGTGTTGGCGGGATTGGCGTTGCTGCCGGTACTGCCGACGCTGAGGAGTGTGGCATCGTTCAGGATGGCGTCAGACGCAAACAGAGCAATGTCGCGGCCCAGCTTGACCGTACCGAACTGGTCCGTTCCCGCGGTCATGTAAACCTGACGGAAATCGAGGCCGGCCGTTCCAAGGCCGACCGGACTGCCGCCGGAGTTGGCGTTGAAGGTACTGGGATTGTTGTTGTTGATGCCGGGATACATGCCGAAGACGGCGCCAAGCTTGATCCCATCCTGAACCGTGTTCAGCTTGAGGATCAGGCCGCCCGGCAGCAGGCCGTTACGAACGGACGAGGAATCAAAGCCGCTGCTACCGGTCGAGACGCCACCCGCAACAGCGCGACCACCGGCGGGGCTGTTATAGGTGTAGTAAGCGTTGACGAAGCCCGAGATGTTGATGTCGATCTGGCCGGCCTGGATCGTAACGCCTTTGCCCGCGACATAGGGCTTCACGCGTACGATGCTGTCCGGATTGTAGGTGCGACGCGCTTCCAGAAGCGAATTGCGGGCATCCTGCGCACTGGCGGACGCTTCCATGGCAGCACGGCGCGCTGCGGAAACGGCCGCAATGGTCGTGACATCCGGGGGAGTCTCCAGGCTGCTGCCTTCATTCTGGGGTCCATAGCGCATGTAGCGGTTGCGATGACGGGACGGAGCGGCAGGGGCGCTGTCATCGTCGCGCTGTAGGGAAGGATGCGAGTGATGCTGGTGATGGGCCAGCAGCACATTGTATTCCGAGCGGGTCAGGCTGCCCTTGGCCCGGAGAATGTCGAGCAGCTCCGTATAATCATCTGCCCGTGCGACATTTGGAAGGACGGAGAGTGCAGCAATGCAGAATGTGCTTCCCAGGAGACTCAGGCGGCACAGGGACATAGATGGCATATAACAGCCGCTCCCGCGGATATACCGGCGACCGCAATGCGGGCGCTCGCCGGGAGAATGGACTACAATGCTTTTCCTAGCGCGAATGGAGACATTCTTCGCAACAATAGGATGTGTTCTCACAAAAACGTCAGAAATTCAGGATTTTCGGATCTATTAGTTGGCATAATATATCTTATACGACATTTATGTGAGCGCGAGCCCGACCCTGACATGCGTCCGGTTTTTTCTCCGTCAGATTGCTCTAGAAGCAATAATATCGGCAGTTTTCAGCCATTTTCTGTGTGTGGCAAAATGCCATTACCATTTTTCCCCGGATTTTCCGGCTTCCAGAAGCTGCTTTCTGATGGATGCAAGGCTTTCCCGTAACGGTAAACCTGACACCTATGACAAAATGCCAATTTTAGGAATTGAGCCATTTTGCCATAGGTTGGATGCTGGCTCGCCTTGTTGTGGCGCTATGGCAAAACGCCATAAATGCACTCTATGGCATTTTGCCACTGCCCTCTCTCCCCCTTTACCTCACCGGCTTTCTCCCTTTACGCAGGTTCTCCCGCCCCTGCGCGAATGAGGCCGCATGACCGAAATCCTTCCTGCTTCCCCTGTTGTCGAACCGTCTTCCGCCGGAAAACAGCGGGAACTTTGGGGGCATCCCATCGGGCTGTGGGTGCTGACGCTGACCGAAGGCTGGGTCGGGTTCTCGCTCTACGGGATGCAGGCCATTCTGGCCCTGTATCTGACGGACCATCTGCTGCAGCCGGCTCATTCAGGAGCCGTTATGGGTCTCGGGCCGCTGGAGGCTTTTGCTTCCGCCCTTTATGCGCCTGTGGGAGCCCGCGCCATGGGCGCAGCCATTACAGGTCTGTTCCTGGCACTGATTTACGCCACCCCTCTCCTCGGCGGTTTTCTGGCGGACCGCGTCCTCGGCCAGACGCGGACCATCCTGCTGGGTGCCATCCTGATGACTGTGGGTCATTTCCTGATGTCATTTGACTGGAGCTTTGTACTGGCGCTGGGCTTTCTGCTGGCTGGGCTTGGTATGGCTGGCGGTCTGCGGGCACAGGTCGGCGCGCTGTATGCCCTAGGTGACCGACGGCGTTCGGACGCCTATCAGATCTACATGATGGGGCTTCAGATTGCGGTCATCGTGTCCCCGGTCCTGTGCGCGAGCCTTGCGCAGATTGAATGGCACTGGGGCTTTCTGGCAGCGGGCCTGGGTATGCTGATCGGGCTTGTGGTCTATCTCGTGGGGCGGCGCTGGCTCCCCGCTCCTGCTGTTGCGGTGCGTCGGTCTGAGGCCCCGGCCGCAACCACAAAGCACGCACGCCCTGCCCTGACGTCGCAGGAAAAGAAGACGACCCTGCTGCTTCTGGCGCTTGTGCCTGTTCTGGCGGTGGGCGCTGTCCCAAACTCGGAAATCTTCGACGGCTATCTGCTCTGGGGGCGCGAGCATTTCCAGCTTCATCTTCTGGGATACGAGATGCCGGTGAGCGATCTCATTTCCCTGGATGGATTTATCAGCACCCTGTGCGCCGTGCTCGTCCTGTGGTTCTGGAAGGCCTATGCGCGTCGCAGGCCCGATCTGTCGGAGATTTCCAAGGTCGCGCTGGGGACGTTGATTGCTGCTTTCGGGCCGCTGATACTGGCTTTGGGATCATGGATCAGTCCGGGCCCCCATGAGGTCAGTCTGTTCTGGGGGCTGGCCTTTCACATCATCAATGACATCGGGTTTTCGATGAATTATGCGATTGGAATGGCGCTTTTCTCACGCGCCGCCCCCGTGAGCCTGAACACCATTCTCGTCGCCTGCTTCTCGCTCCATCTGTTCCTGTCCAACCTGCTGATCGGAAAGCTGGCGACGCTGCTGGGACGGATTTCCGACGTCTCGTTCTGGCTTCTGCATTCAGGAGCCGCGCTTGTGGCAGCGGCAATCCTTGGCTTCTGTGCCGTGCGCTTCCGTGACCTTCTGGTGCCTGGCAAAGAGACCGCGCCGCCCGTGCCTTAAGACGGCGGCGCAACCAGACGGCGCATTTCCGGGGCCGATGCGGTTGAGACAGCATCACCATCCAGCGTACGAACCGTGACGGGCGTCAGCAGCCCGTCCGCCCTTTTCTGGCTACGCTGGATAATGAGGCGCTGAACGATGGGATACTCCTTCAGCAGCTTCTCGAACACCGGACGGGGAATGGCGAGCAGATGGCTGAACTGCAGGGAGCGGACGGTCCCGGGCATGGTCTCGTTGCGGATGACGGAGGCCGCGCCGATCAGGTCCCCGCTTCCAAACAGCAGATCCCGCTCCGCCAGATTGACCTCCGCCAGTCCCGCCACCTGCGCATAGACGACGCGTACGCGCTGCCCGCGCTTGAACAGAACTTCGCCGGGTGAGACGAAATGCATGGAGACCTTGCCTGAAAGCTTCTGAAGCACGCTGTCGGGAACGCCGTTGAAGGCCGGAAAGGCCCGGAGACGCTGTTCGATACCGCTCTTGAGATTGAAGCGCAGCGGCGCATCCAGCCGGGCGCGCTGACGTTCGATCTCACGATGCAGTTCGCGGTGCAGTTCCTCGGAAATCAGGTTGTCAGCTTCCAGCGCATCATATTCCTCGTCTTCGAGACGCAGGGCGATCTGACGCAGGATGCGGCTTTCCAGCGCTTCGGAATAACCGGAGTAATGCAGTCGCAGCGTCTCCAGCGCGTCATCCAGCAGCTTGCGCTGACGACCAAGAACTTCGGACACGATTTCCGTAATGCGCGGGCCAAGCGTCGGTTCCATGCGCTGGCGGATGAAGCGCTGAAGCGACAGCGAGACGAGATGCGCGATGATGAGCATCTCGAAGCGCTCCATCATGCAGTTCGTCAGCGGCTCGTCGATATGAAGGCGGCTGTGGAGCTCCTGCGCGATCCGGAAGCGCAATGAAGGCTGAAGGCGGCGCTTGAGAGCCCGGACATAACCATACCGCCCTTCGAGACGTGCGCCATCGGCCATGGACTCAGCCGTGCGCAGCAATGTCTCCATCACGCGTCGGGACAGCCCCTGAATGCGGAACAGATCCAGCAGCAGGGAGCGCTCCTGGTTGGCGATGGTGATCAGGGCGATATTGACGCGGTTGCGGTCGCTCAGGGCGGATTCAAAATTGTTGGCCGCCCTCTCCTGTTCCGCGCGACGTTCCAGGCGGCTGATGACACCGGCACGGGTCTGCTCGCTGAAGCCCAGTTCTTCGGAAAGCTCCCGCGTCCGCTCCGCGACTTCACCAAGGCCGATGCCCACGATCTGCTGGCGGATGGCCTGATCGATGGGCGACAACTGGTCCAGCTTGAAGAACAGGACGAGCGCCCGCAGCGTGGTCCCGTTGACCAGAAGCGTGATGAGCACGAAACCGGTGGCGATGATGCCGACGAAATGGGCGACCGGGCTCGAAACGCTCTGGTTCTCGGTCACGGCCAGCGCCAGCGCCAGCGTGATGGCGCCACGGATGCCACCCCAGGCCATGGTGGCCTTGAAGGGATTGGGAACGGGCGGCGAGAGCTTCGTGATGGCCAGAAGCGGCAGCATTCCGAAAATCACGGCCGAACGTGCGATCAGGCCCGCGACGCTGGCGATCAGGATCAGTACGAAATCCCATTTCGTCATGCCGATCAGCAGTCGGGGCACCAGCATGGCGGCCAGAAGGAACACGAGAGAGCCGGCCCAGAAAACGAGCTGCTCCCACATCTCGTTCAGGAAGCGCCAGACCTGCGGCCGGAAGGTCGACGGCCCGTAAGCGGAGACCGTCAGCCCCGCAGCAGCCGTTGCGACCACGCCGGAAAAGCCGAGCATCTCATCGCACAGGATATAAACGGCATAAGGCAGCGCCAGAGTCAGCGTGACTTCCGAAGCCGCCGATCCCCCAAGTCCGGCAATCAGTAGCAATGTGAGGCGTGCCAGACAGACGCCAACCACGATTGCCCCGATGAAGGCCGTCAGGAAGTCCATCAGCGCGTCGGCCAGATGGATCTGGTGATGCGAGGTGACGGCTGCCAGAAGGATCGAGAAGATCGAAATGGCCGCAGCGTCGTTCAGCAGGGCCTCGCCTTCGACAAGACGTGTCAGACGCGAAGCTGCACCGATTTCACGGAAGATCCCGGCCACGGCGGACGGATCGGTCGTCGCGACGATCGATCCCAGAAGCAGGCAGACGACGAGGCTCTGCTGGGCAAACGGATAAAGCGCGAAGCCAATGGTCGCGGTCGAAACGATGACAGCGACAACCGCCAGCAGCAGCACCGTTGCCGTTTCATGGGCCAGACGGCGCACGTCGATGGCCATGGCCCCCTGAAAGACCAGGATGGGCAGGAAGATCAGCAGGAAGGCTTCACTGTTGACCGGGAAATAGATCAGCGCCTCGGCTGCCCCATCCAGCAGATCGGTCGCAGACGAGCGCACGATAAGGGACGCGACAAGGCCCAGCCCGATCCCGGTCAATGCCAGCAGGACAGCTTCGGAAATCTCGAGACGTTTCGCGAGGGGCTGGATGATGCTGACAAGCGTGAGCAGGAACGCAAGCGCTAGGAGTACGGCTGCCAGTCCTGTCACCATCATCGTTGTCTCGGCTCCTTCATGTGGTCGTCTTCAGACGACTTGGCGTGTTTCAAGTTGGTGCTGTCTCCCGGGAGACAGCGTCGAGCCAGCGTCGGACCTGCCCTTCCGGGTCCTCATGGCCGATGAGGTCGCTCATGACGGCAACCGTATCGGCGCCTGCCTCAAGGCATTCCGCCAGCCGGGGCACGGTGATTCCACCAATGGCAACCAGCGGAACATTGCCGCACAACCCGCGCCATTCTGCCAGTTTCTCCAGGCCCCGCCCCGTCAGCGGCACGCCCCGGAGCTGCGTGGACCAGACCGGGCCGAAGGACACATAATCCGGCTTGCAGGCCAGTGCCGTCTGCAGCTCTTCATGCGTATGGGTCGAGATGCCAAACCTGATGCCAGCGGTCCGGATCGCGTCGAGATCCGCCGTCTCCAGATCTTCGGGGCCAAGATGCAGCCATTCATAGCCCAGCTCGATGGCCGTCTGCCAGTAGCGGTTCAGCGCCAGAGAAACATTGAAACGTGCGGCCAGTTCCTGTGCCAGCAGGGCCTGTGCCCTGATCTCTTCTTCCGGCAGATCACGCAGATAGAGTTCGATGAAACGCAGACCCGCCCCACCAAGCCGTTCCACCCAGCGCGGATGGTCGACGACAGCGTAAATCCTTGATGGAAGGGAAGACATCACATTCGTACTCCACAGGGCCTGCACGAAAAGCCGCGCATCATCGGACAGGTAACAGTGTTACAGCTTGGACGGGGGGCGTCCAGAGGCGCTGCATCGTTATCAACGTCCTGTTTTCAGGAGTGTTCCTGCAACGCGGAGATCAATGCTTCCGCCGGATGGGAGGGACGATGACCGGCCATGCGCTCGGTCTGGCAGCGGCAGGAAAATCCGGTCGCCAGAACCGGCTGCTTCACTTTCCCCGCCCAGTTCTGATCAAAGATCTGGCGGGAGAGGCTCGCCTGTTCTTTCTGGTGCCCGAACAGTCCGGCCATACCACAGCATCCGGCCTTTCCTGCCTGGACCGGCACTCCGAAATGCCGAAGGATGAAGGCCCAGTCCCCCGCGCTTTCCGGACGGGCCGCCTGCTCCGTGCAGTGTGAGATCACCGTCAGGGATTCCGCCTTGCCCGCAGTCTGTACCTGCGCGAACGCTCCCTGCCCTATCTGTCCACGCAGATAGGTTTCCAACGGAAGAACGTCCGGGACAGGTGTGTCCCCTGCGACTTCCCTGTATTCCTGCGTGAACATGAGCCCGGTAGCTGCATCCAGCGAAACGACCGGAATACCAAAAGCCGCCAAGCCTCGCAGCTTCCGCAATGTCTGACGGGCCGTAACACCAAAGCCCCTGCGAAATCCCAGAACATGCCGCGCCTTGCCGTTGTCCCAGACGGGTGTGACTTTTACGTCCAGCCCAAGAGACGTCAGAAGCGCATGAACCTTCTCGATGAGGCCGCCGTCAAAGCTGCCGGTAAAGGAATCCTGGATCAGGATTACCGCCCGCGGGTTACGACGGTTACGACGCAGCCAGGAGCGGCTGACCCGACTATCGGCTCCCAGTCGGGCAGGCTTCAGATGCGGAAGATCCACCAGCCCGATCCGGGACAGAACAGCCTCGGATACCGGATTATGCATCAGGAGATTGGCCAGCGCCGGGGCCTGTCTCCCGACCGCCAGCAGTGGCTCCAGCCAGTATACCAGATAATCGCGAACTGGCCTGCGGTTGTCGCGGAAGTAGGTTGCAAAGAACTTCGAGCGCATGGACGGAATATCCACGCGGATCGGACATTGTGTCGCGCAGGCCTTGCAGGACAGGCAGGTGTCCAGGGATGCCTTGAGTTCCTCTGTCAGAACCGGAAGCATCCCCCGATCGGGCGCGTTGTCCGGCAGGGAGCGCAGCCTGGCCCAGCTCCGGAGCAGCAGAGCCCGCCCTTTTGGGGACTGTGACCTGTCTTTCGTGGCTTTGTAGGACGGGCACATGGCCATCTCCGGCTCACGGTTGAAACAGGCGCCATTGCCGTTACAGCTTATGGAAAGCGCATAGGGTTCGCGGAGTGCGGGAGCAATATCCTCGTCGAAGCTGCCCTTGAACGGGATACCGTCAATGCGGTCCACGGGGTAGCCCGCGCTACCTGGTGCCAGCTTGCCGCGGTTGAAAATATCTTTGGGATCAAAGACATCCTTGATCCGGCAGAGTTCCGCGAACAGCGTTTCACCAAAAAACAGCGGCGAGAACTCGCCGCGAAATCCCCGCCCATGCTCGCCCCAGAGCAGACCGCCATGACGTTTCGTCAGAGCAGCCACAGCATCTGAAATGGGACGGATCAGCGCCCGGTCCTGCGGTGTGAGCATGTCCAGAAACGGGCGGACATGCAGGCAGCCGACATCGGCATGTCCGAACATGCCATAGGACAGTCCGTACCCGTCCAGAATATCACGGAATTCGCTGACATACTCAGGCAGAACTTCCGGAGGAACGGCAGTATCCTCGACAAACGGAACGCCCTGTCTGTGGCCCTCAGGACGTCCGAGAAGACCAACCGATTTTTCCCGCAGCGTCCAGAGGTTCGCAATAATGTCCGGATCAGAAACTGCTTTATGATCAATGGGTTTGTGCGGAGAGTTCGCAAGCAGGGTGACCGCATGGGCCATCTGTTCCTGCAGGACATCCAGATCGTCCCCGACAAACTCGACGAAGCTCATACCCTTGACCGGGAGCGCAGACCTGGTGCCTAGGACGCGTTCAAGCGCGTGCCACGTTACGTCCTGTTGGGCCTTGGCAAGGACGCGGTCGTCCAGCACTTCTACCGCAGACGGGTTGGCGGGCAGAAGCGTCTGAACATCACGCAGGGTGTCGTTGAAGCTCGCATAGCGAACGACGATAAGCTGCCGGTATTTCGGCAGACGTCTGACCCGCAGGACGATCTTCTTGGTCAGAGCAAGCGTGCCTTCCGATCCCGCCAGAAGCCGTGCGATATGGAAGCTTCCGTCCTCAAGCAGGACGTTCTGAAGATTGTATCCTGTCAGACCACGGTTCATGTCCGGGAAGACACGCCGGATCTCGTCGGCCTGTTCCGTGACGACCCGATGGACTTCGCGATAGGCTTGGGCGGCAAGCCCTTTCCCGCTCATTGCCTCTTCCAGCTGGGGTGCTGTCAGTCGGCCGACCTGCAGGTCGGTTCCGTCCGAGAGCACGACGTCCATCGTTTCTATGTAGTCGGAAGTCCGACCATAAATTCGCGATCCCTTGCCAGAGGCATCGGTCGCAATCATCCCCCCGATCGTAGCCCGGGTGGCGGTCGAGACCGTAGGGGGGAAGAAAAATCCGTGAGGCTTCAGGAAGGCATTAAGCCGAGCCAGAATAACGCCCGGTTCCACCGTGACCGTTCCCGCCTCGGCATCGAACTCCAGGATCCGGTCCAGATGGCGGGAGACATCGAGGACGATACCATCCGTCAGAGACTGACCGTTGGTGCCTGTCCCGCCGCCACGGATTGAAAGGGTCAGTTCACCATCTGCGGCAGCGCGGACGGCCCGGTTGAGGTCTTCCTGCATGCGTGGATGAATGACGGCAGCCGGAAGGCGCTGATAGATGCTGTTATCGGTGGAAGAGACCAGCCGCGACGAGACCTGAAGGTTGATATCGCCTTCAAATCCCTGCTCATCCAGTCGCCTGACAAAAGCTTCGCGTATGGTGATTTCAGAGGCGCTGGGAGAGAGGCCTGAATTTCCGGCCGACATTCCGGATATTGCGTCTCCACCCATATTTGCGTCTCCTTCAGGCTGCCATGTGTGATGTTACTATAATGTCTGCAAAAAATTTCCCCCGATAGGAAAATCCTTCATTCAACCGTGACTGATTTGGCAAGGTTCCGGGGCTGATCCACGTCTGTCCCTTTGAGGAGGGCCACTTCATAAGCCAGCATCTGAACGGGAATGGCATACAGGATCGGGGCCACGAAAGCCTCTACATCCGGCATGATGACAACCTGTTCCGCCACGCCTTCAAGACGTTTCGCACCTTCTGCATCGGTGAAGGCAAGAATGCGTCCGCCACGCGCTTTCGCTTCCTGCAGATTGGACAGGGTCTTGTCGAACAGGATCGTGGATGGTGCGATGGCAACGACCGGAACGGTCTGATCGATCAGGCTGATGGGACCATGCTTCAGTTCACCTGCGGCATAAGCTTCCGCGTGGATGTAACTGATTTCCTTTAATTTTAATGCGCCTTCAAAGGCGATCGGTGTGCAGATTCCGCGCCCCAGATACAGGACATCCCGGGCCTGCGCGACAACAGCCGCCATCGCCTGGATATCCTTGGTTCGCGTGAAGACTTCCGCAGCTCGGGACGGCAGATCCAGCAGGCTGGCCGTCAGACGTTCTTCACGGGCCTGATCCATCGTGCCGCGGGCCCGCGCGAAGTCGATTGCCAGAGCCGCCAGAACGGAAAGCTGGGCCGTGAAAGCCTTGGTAGAGGCTACGGAGATTTCCGGCCCCGCATCCATACCCAGGACGAGATCGCTTTCGCGTCCCATGGTCGAGTGCTCGACGTTCAGCACGGAAACAATGCTCTGCCCGGCCTTCTTGAGGCTCCGAAGAACTCCGAGCGTATCAGCGGTTTCGCCGGACTGAGAAATCAGCAGCGCTACGCCCTTGTCCGGCTGCGGCGGCTCGCGATAGCGCATTTCGGACGCAACATCGATCTCCACCGGAATGCGCGCCAGGGATTCCAGCCAGTACCGCCCCACCATGCCGGCATAATAGGCCGACCCGCAGGCCGTAATGGTGATGCGCGGAACCTGTGCCGGATCGAATGGCATTTCCGGCAGGGCAATGCGCTTTGATGCCGGGTCGGTTATGCGTTTCAGTGTCTGCCCGATGGCGACCGGATGTTCATGGAGTTCTTTCTCCATGTAGTGCCGGTATCCATCCTTGCCGACCTGCCCAGCCATGAAAGTCAGGTCCTGAACGGGACGGCTGACTTCAGCGCCGGTCATGTCGAAAATAATGACATGGCCGGGAGTCAGTTCGCACCAGTCGCCGTCTTCCAGATAGGTCATCTTCCGGGCCATCGGGGCCAGCGCAATGCTGTCGGACCCGAGAAACATCTCGCCGTTGCCGTACCCGACGGCAAGTGGTGCGCCGTGACGGGCCCCGATCAGCAGGCCTTCATGATCCTTGAAGATCATGGCAATGGCATAGGCGCCTTCCAGCCGCTTGATTGCGGCAAAGGCTGCCTCGCGAGGCTCTAGCCCCTGCCCCAGATAGTCATCGACCAGATGGGCGACCGTCTCTGAATCCGTCTCGGTCCGGAACACGCGTCCCTTCGCCTCAAGCTCTTTCTTGAGCTCGGCAAAGTTTTCGATGATGCCGTTATGGACGATCGCCACACGGCCGGCCTCATGAGGATGGGCATTGTTTTCCGTAGGCGCGCCGTGAGTGGCCCAACGCGTATGACCGATGCCGGTCGTGCCGGGCAGCGGGTGCTCTTTCAGGACATGTTCGAGATTGTCCAGCTTGCCAGCCGCGCGACGGCGCTCGATGTTTCCCGATGCTGTCAGCGTGGCGATGCCGGCGGAATCATATCCGCGATATTCAAGGCGACGCAGCGCCTCAAACGCAATCGGGCTGGCAGGCTGATGTCCAACAATACCGCAGATACCGCACATCAGACCTGTTCCTTCCGAGCTTTGAGAGACTGTTTGATCTGAAGGCCCTGCCCGCTTTTCAGCGTCTGCCGTGCCCGGCCCAGAGCCAGATCACCAGCAGGAACGTCATCCGTAATGACGCTTCCGGCCGCGATGAGGGCATCATCGCCAATGGTTACGGGCGCCACGAGAATGGAATCAGAACCAACGAACACGCGCTCGCCGATCGTGGTCCGGTGTTTGAACACGCCATCGTAGTTGCAGGTGATGGTCCCTGCTCCAACATTCGTGCCACTCCCGATCGAGGCATCGCCCAGATAGGTCAGGTGATTGGCCTTCGCGCCCTCACCCAGTTCCACATTCTTGAGCTCGACGAAATTGCCGACATGCGTCTGCGCGGCGCAAAGCGTGCCTGGGCGCAGCCGGGCATAGGGGCCGATCATTGCGCCTTCCCCGACTTCACAGCCTTCCAGATGGGAAAAGGCACGAATGAGGGCGCCGGAACGGACCCTGACGCCGGGGCCAAAGAAAACGTTTGGCTCGATCGTTACATCCGCTTCGATGATGGTGTCGGTGCTGAAGAAAACAGTTTCAGGAGCAACAAGCGTGACACCCGCATCCATGGCCGCATTTCGCAGTCGGGTCTGAAGCGTCGCCTCAGCACGGGCTAGTTCCGAACGGGAATTGACCCCCGCCAGTTCGGCTTCCGGTGCTTCCACGCAAATGACCGGCCCGGTTTTCGCCGCCATTTCAACCACATCCGTGAGGTAATACTCGCCTTGGGCATTGTCGTTTCCGACATTTGCAAGCCAGGTCCGGAAATCGTCGGCTCCGGCACACATGACGCCCGCATTGCACAGCGTGATGCGGCGTTCGGCTTCCGTGGCATCCTTGAATTCGACGATCTTCACGACCCTGCCGTGGTCTTCCACAATTCGGCCATAACGCCCCGGCTCTGCAGGTCGCATTCCAAGAAGCGCCAGACTGGCGCCTTCCCTGCGTGCTGCCAGCAGGCGCCGCATCGTCTCCGCCGTAATCAGCGGATTATCGGCATAGAGAATGGCCACGTCGCCAGTGCCGAACAGGTCCCGCGCCGTGTTGGCGGCATGGGCTGTGCCAAGCCGCTCGATCTGAGTGACGGTTTTGAAAGGACGGACAGCCTTTTCAAGCTCCGGCATGTCCGGTCCGGTGACGACGACCACATCATCAAAGACCTGCCGGGCAGTTGTGATGAGATGGTTGATCATCGGCTGGTTGCCCAGACGATGCAGCGCCTTGGGCAGACGGGATTTCATGCGCGTGCCGAGGCCCGCGGCAAGGATGATGGCAGTGGTGCGATGGGTGCTGTCGGTCATGTCCCGCCCGGGGTATCCAAACCGCGGGTCCGCGTCAAACGGAGCCCGCAGACTGTGTCATCACTTCGAATTGCCGATTATTGCAAGACGTTCGAGTGCTCCGTTCAGGGAGCCACGGCGTGTTGCATGACGACCATGACACGCCCGAGTTTGGGGTGATTGAACTCGATCCGGACCGGGACCAGTCCCAGGCCATCGATCTTTCTGAACCAGACTGCTCCCGGCTGGGGAGAGGCCAGTTTTGCCCTGTTCGGAGAGTCTTTCACAAAGCCGGCAAGCTGACGCCCTATGAAATCACAGCGCAGGGCCTGCCCGGAATAGGCCTCGTCCTGTCCCTGCGGGATGTCTGCCATGGTCGGACCATGGACCACCATTTCACTCAGCCGGATTCCATCGAAAATGATCTGCGTCCCGTCGCATTTCCCGGTTGTGGCAAGGGCATGCAGCAGATGCGCCATGCCGCTCAGGGTATCGACCGTATGTGGCAGGGAGCTATCTGGGATCGGTTCGCGGTCAGTTTCCGGGGGCTGGAGGTCCGTCACTTTTGGAATGTCGTTCGAGAACTCCAGCCGGACATGACGGTGCTTGCCGCGGGAAATGCCTCCGCTGTCAAACAGCACCGGCTGAACGTTACCGTCGGGTGTGAACTTCCCCTGCACGCGGGATGTTACGTCCATGGTCACGAACCAGCTGATCAGACCGGCGGGCTTGATCTGGGTGCTGCCCCCATAGCCCCAGGGCTGGAGCTGATAGGATGCCTGCGCATTCAGGACATGAAAGCCCTTGAGATAAACGGCATAGGCGGCATTGACCTGCCCCTCAGCGCGGGCCGGGCTACAGCCCAGTCCGGCCATCAGGGCAAGTGCCATCCCTGCGACGAGAGCCTTAAACGTCAAGATTGGCGACTTTCAGGGCATTGCCGACAATGAAGTCCCTGCGAGGCTCCACGACGTCGCCCATCAGCGTAGAGAACACCTGTCCGGCATCTTCCACATCCCCGACCCGGACCTGCAGCAGGGTGCGGGTCGAAGGGTCGAGCGTGGTGTGCCACAGCTGCTCGTCGTTCATTTCGCCCAGCCCCTTGAAGCGGTTGATGGTCAGGCCGCGACGGCCCTGAAGCAGGATGCGCTCCATGACGGCTGCGGGACCGAACAGTTCATAAGCCGTGGGGTCGAGCGTGAGCGTGACGGGCTTGGCAAAATCTCGGGCCAGACGCTCCCATTCCGACACCAGCCAACGGGCTTCCGCCGAGCGCAGGAGCGAAGGCTCGATCCGGTAGACTTCGCCCACGCCACGAACGGAGCGGGCACATTCCAGACCGGTTTCCGAAATGGAGACTTTCCAGCCGCGCTCATTGGGTAGCGAAGCTCCATCCAGACGCTGCTGGAACTCGGGCATCCGTGAGGTTGCGACAGCGATATCGCTGTCCAGAACGCCCGAGATGGCGGCCTGCTCCATGACCCAGACGGGAACCTTGGAAGCAATGCTCTGAAGGCGACGGGCGGCAGCCGAAAGGAACGCAACTTCCTCGGCTAGAGCCTCGCCCGTCAGTTCACGGCCATCCGCAAAGCGCAGGGTTGCATTCGCCAGCGCTTTATCCAACAGGTACTGCTCAAGAGCGGCGTCATCCTTGAGATAGCGCTCTTCCTGACCGCGCTTGGCGCGATAAAGCGGCGGCTGGGCAATGTAGAGATAGCCCTGCTCGATCAGTTCCGGCATCTGACGGAAGAAGAAGGTCAGCAGCAGCGTGCGAATATGCGAACCGTCGACGTCAGCATCGGTCATGATGACGATCTTGTGGTAGCGCAGTTTTTCGGCCGAGAAACCGCCCTGATCGACTTCACCCCGACCGATGCCGGTGCCAAGAGCCGTAATCAGCGTTCCGATTTCCGCCGAGCCCAGCATCCGGTCGAACCGGGCACGCTCGACGTTCAGGATCTTTCCGCGCAGCGGCAGGATGGCCTGGAAGCGACGGTCCCGTCCCTGCTTGGCCGTGCCACCTGCGGAGTCACCCTCGACGATGAAGATTTCAGCCTTGGACGCATCGCGCTCCTGACAGTCCGCGAGCTTGCCCGGAAGCGAAGAGACATCCAGCACACCCTTGCGCCGCGTCAGTTCGCGTGCACGACGCGCGGCTTCACGCGCGCTGGCAGCGTCGATGATCTTGGCGACGATGGCCTTCGCTTCCTTGGGATGCGTTTCGAACCAGTGGGAGATCGCATCGGACGCAGCAGCGTGGACGACCGGCTGGACTTCGGACGAGACGAGCTTGTCCTTTGTCTGCGAGGAAAACTTGGGGTCCGGCACCTTCACGGACAGGACGGCGGTCATGCCTTCACGCATGTCCTCGCCTGTCAGCGATCCGGCCTCACGCTTGGCTACACCTTCAGCATACTTGCCAACAACGCGCGTCAGGGCCTGACGGAAACCGGCCAGATGCGTACCGCCATCGCGCTGCGGGATGTTGTTGGTGAAGCACAGCATCGTCTCGTGATAGCTGTCGTTCCAGGTCAGCGCGAACTCGACGCGGATGCCGCTTTCGGGATTGTCGATCTCGCCCGTAATGGGCGGCGTGACAATGGAAGTTTTTGAAGAATCAAGCCATTCCGCGAACGCGCTCAGACCACCATCATAGTGGAAGCGCAGTTCCTTCGGCTCGGCATGACGCTCGTCCCGCAGGATGATCAGCATGCCCGAATTCAGGAATGCGAGCTCGCGGACGCGGCGTTCAAGAATGGAAATATCGAAATCGACCTTCGTGAAGGTCTGCTTGCTGGGCTTGAACGTAACCAGTGTGCCCCGGTCTTCGGAGGACGGCCCGATGACATGCAGGGCCTCGTCGCGCTCTCCATGCTGGAAGCGGATCTTGTGCTCCAGTCCGTTGCGCCAGATCCGCACTTCCATCCATTCGGACAGGGCGTTCACCACGGCCGCACCCACACCGTGCAGACCACCGGAAACCTTATAGGAGTTCTGGTTGAACTTGCCGCCGGCATGAAGCTTGGTCAGCACGACTTCGGCGGCGCTGATACCTTCTTCGGGGTGCAGATCGGTCGGAATGCCACGGCCGTCATCTCGCACCGATACGGAACCGTCCCCGTTCAGGGTCAGGATGCAGTAGGTTGCATGGCCGGCCTGGGCTTCGTCCACCGCATTGTCGATGATTTCGAAGACCATGTGATGCAGGCCCGAGCCGTCATCGGTATCGCCGATATACATGCCCGGACGCTTGCGGACGGCGTCCAGCCCCTTCAGGACCGAGATGGAGGAAGCGTCGTAATCTTCACCGTCTGCGCCAGGAATCTCGGGCTGGTTCTGGGTCTCTGACATGCGCGTGACGGTCTCCGTGGTACTCTGAATAACTGATGGATCAGTATAGCCCCTGCCATTCATTTAGGCCAGCGGCGGCGGCGTATCAGGAAGGGGATATGGTGCCGTTCCTGACGGAAAAAAACTGGGCGCGGCCTGCGATTGGCGCGAATGCCTCGGCATCCGTGCCCGTAATCAGGACAGGCGCCCGCAGCCCCTCAAGGCTGTCGAGGAGCGCATGTCGTCGCATCTCATCCAGATGAAGCAGGGGTTCATCAAGCAGGATGGCCGGGGCGTGCCCCCGTTCCTGTGTCATCAGCCGTGCATGGGACAGGATCGTGCCGGTCAGCATGACTTTCTGCTGTCCGCTGCTCGAAAGCTCGGCAGGACGTCCTGTAGCGGTGTCCGAAAGCGTGAAATCGGCTCGATGGGCGCCAACGGATGTCGTGGAGCGCTGCCGGTCTTCTGTGCGGGCCTGTCGCAGGCTGTTCCTGATCCAGTCTTCAACCTCGAGGGCTGGCTGGGTTGCCAGGCGGCTTGAGATGGCACAGTCCAGATGCAGCGTGCTGGCAGAAAATCCATCATTTTCAAAAGGATGGGCGTTCATGCTCTCGATGAGCGCCAACCGCGCGGCAGACGCAGCGACCGCATGCCGGGCGATGGAATCTTCTATGGAAGTAAGCCATTCTGCCTCGTTCGGACGTTCAGACAGAACCCTGTTTCTGCTGACGACCGAGCGGTCATGCGCTGCGATCTGGCGTCCGTGATCGGGAGACAGCGCCATGACCAGCCTGTCCAGAAACCGCCGCCGGCCGCTGGAGCCTTCCTGAAAAAGCCGGTCCATCTGGGGCGTCAGCCAGACACAGGAAAACCTCTGGCCGATTAGAGCCTGGGAGCGGATGTTTTCCCCATCGAGGCGAAATGTCCTGCGCTGTTTTTCGCTCAGGTCGCTCCCCGTTCCGATCCGGAATTCGTCCAGGCCGGACTGGAGCGTGGCCGCAACCCCCCATTGTTCTGCGCCCTGACGGCACAAAGCGGGAAGTGCTGCCCCCCGCAGGCCCCGACCGGGGGCCAGCAGGGAAACGGCTTCGAGCAGGTTGGTCTTCCCGGAACCGTTCTCTCCTGTCAGAACCAGAATAGAGGCTTCCGGGGTCCAGACGGTATGGGTGTAGTTCCGGAAATCCGTCAGCGCGAGCCGGGTTAGTTTCAATCGTGGCTCGTGCTCAGACCCGCATGGGCATCAGGACATACAGCGCCGAAGGCGATGCCGTGTCACGGACGATAGTGGGAGCAGAGCTGTCGGAAAATGCGAATTCCACTTCCACGTCGATCTGATCGGTGATGTCCGTCAGGTAACGGGCCTGGAAGCCGATTTCGATTGGGGCTGCATCGTAGGAAACGGCGTTTTCGTCCAGTTCCTCATGCGCCACACCCTGATCGGGACTTGTGGCGGACAGGTTCAGCATGTTCTGCGTGATGGACAGCTTGACCGGGCGCGAACGCTCCTGGCTGATAGCCGCGACGCGACCAACGGCCGCTGCAAAGTCGCGCTTTCCAACGCGCAGGATGCGGTCATTGCCCTTGGGAATGACGCGCTCGTATTCCGGGAAGGTGCCGTCGATCAGCTTGGAGGTCAGAAGAACGGGACCGGCCTGGAACTGGATACGGGTGTCGGACAGCGACACTTCCAGATCGGCCGCCCCTTCGTCGAGCAGCTTGCGCAGTTCGTTGATGGTCTTGCGCGGGATGATGACGCCCGGCATGCCGCGCGCACCCTCCGGCAGATCCGTCTCGACGCGGGCGAGACGATGGCCATCCGTAGCCACCGCACGCAGCATCGGAACGGCGCCATTTTCTGCCACGTGCAGATAGATGCCGTTCAGATAATAACGGGTTTCTTCGTTGGAAATAGCGAACTTGGTACGGTCGATCAGACCACGGAGCGTTGCAGCCGGGATCGAAAAACGATGCGGCAGATCACCAGCGACCATGGCCGGGAAATCATCAACCGGCAGTACGTTCAGGCTGGTGGCATAACGGCCGGCACGCAGGGCGAGCGGAGCCTCGCTGTCCTGATGGTCGAACTCCAGAGCAACGCCATCGGGCAGCTTGCGGACGATCTCGAAGAGCACCGCAGCCGGAACGGTCGTGGAGCCGGAGCGCTCACCGCTCGCAGGAACGTCCTCCACGACGGCGATTTCCATATCCGTCGCCGTCAGGCGCAGAACATCATCCTGATAGCTCATCAGAACGTTAGCCAGGATGGGAATGGTATTCCGCTTTTCCGCAACGCCATGAATATGCGCCAGAGCCCGTTGCAGCAGGGTACGGTCAACCTTGAATTTCATTCCGAGCCTCGGCGAAGATCTTGAATTAATTGAGAGAACCTAGCAGACCCCCGTCCCTCGGGAAAGAGAGGGATCGGAGGTCACGAAGGTCAGCCTTCCAGCATCCGGCGCAGCAGTTCCACGTCCTCGGCGAAGGACGTGTCCTGATCCATCAGCTCGGTCACGCGGTTGACAGCGTGCATGACGGTCGTGTGATCGCGGTTGCCAAACTTGCGTCCGATTTCCGGAAGAGACCGGCTCGTCAGCTGCTTGGCCAGATACATGGCCACCTGACGCGGACGCGCTACGGCACGGGCACGGCGTGCCGATGACATGTCCGTAAGGCGGATATTCCAGTGCTCGGAGACCTTGCGCTGGATTTCCTCGATCGTGACACGGCGGTCATGAGCCTTCAGCATGTCCTTGAGAACATCCTGCGTCGTATCGAGCGTCACAGGACGTCCAACCAGATCAGCATGGGCGATCAGGCGATTGAGCGCGCCTTCAAGCTCACGGACATTGGTCGTGATCTTGTGGGCGAGATATTCCAGAACCTTGGACGGAACATGCGTGCCCGAAGCCTTGGCCTTGGCTTCCAGAATGGAAATGCGCAGCTCGAAGGTTGTGGCATGGATGTCTGCGACCATGCCACAACCCAGACGGGTCCGCAGACGATCTTCAAGGCCCGACAGGTCGGACGGGCTTTTGTCGGCACTGACGATGATCTGGCGACCGGCATCGACGAGGGCATTGAATGTATGGAAGAATTCTTCCTGGGTATTGTCCTTGCCGATCAGGAACTGGAGATCATCGATCATCAGCACGTCAACAGAACGGAGCTGTTCCTTGAACTCCATCGTGGATTGTGAACGGATCGCCGCAATGAAGCGGTACATGAACTTTTCCGCGGACATGTAAGCCACGGAGACCTTGCCGGTCCGGGTCAGCTCCGTTCCGATGGCGTGCATCAGATGGGTCTTGCCAAGGCCGACTCCGCCATACAGGAACAGCGGATTGAAGCCTGGGCTCGACGGTTTTTCCGCCACACGGCGGGCGCAGGCATAGGCAAATTCGTTGGGCTTGCCGACGATGAAGGTATCAAACGTGAAACGCGGATCGAGCGGAACGGCCAGATCGCTGCGATTTTCGGGAGCAGCAGCCTGCGGCGCGAGTTCATGCCCCTCGACCGGACCGTCTTCCCCGTCCTCTGCGTCGCCCATGGAGACTTCAGGCAGCCCACGCTTGACCTGAAGCTCCACCCCCTTGATGTCCTCGCGCTCGGTACGCCAGAGCGTCTGAAGGCGCTCTTCGTACTGGCTGCGGACCCAGTCACGCAGGAAGCGCGTGGGCAGATAGAGGGTCAGTTCATCTTCTTCGAGTGGTCCCAGAACGATCTGCCGGAGCCATGTCCGGTATTCGACCTCGCCAACCTCACTCTTCAGTTTCTCACGAACGCGGATCCAGGCGGTTTCCAGCGGTGTCGTCGAACCGGGGGCGGAGGCGCTGGCGTCCAGATACTGAGCGTTTTCCACCATTGTACCCCCTTTCATATCCATTCCCGCACGGGGCGGGTATCAGTTGTGGTTCCCTGCGCGCAGGGCGATTATGCTCTCGACAGAAATCTGCAGCAGAAAAGCTGGCGAATTTCCGGAGAAGCCAGAGCATCCGATACCTTTTTGTCGAACCCCCAGAATAGGCGTCCGCTCAGCCCGAAGCAAGCTGGAACACGGAGGGCTCAGCGGGATGTCATGAGGGTGTTCCCCATCGGCAACCCGGGGGCAGATGCTTGGGAAAAAGATGTCAGGAGCTGCAGTCAAAAAAGAACGCGCTCCTGGAGGGGAGCGCGTTCTTCAGTTCCGACCCGAAGGTGAAGCTCAGGCGGTTGCCAGGGCCTTCACGCGGGCGGACAGACGGGACAGCTTGCGGCTGATCGTGTTCTTGGCAATCACGCCCTTGCCTGCTGCGCGCTGCATTTCCGGCTGTGCAACCTTGAAGGCCTCGGCAGCAGCGGACTTGTCACCGGCCTGGATGGCGAGTTCAACCTTCTTGATGAACGTACGCATGCGGGACATGCGGGCAACGTTGCGCTCACGGCGACGTTCGTTCTGACGGATACGCTTGCGGGCAGAAGCTGTGTTTGCCATGGATCTTTCGGTTCAGTTTGCGTTTTGGTCGCGTAAATGGTTGGCGCCGTCTACTCTGTCCGGACGGGTCCCGTCAAGCGTTTTGCACATTTTACACAGGATGGGGGCATCTTCCTGTCACGCTGCCTATTTCTGGCAGGTCGGACAGAAGAACGTCGAACGGCCGGACTGGGTCATGCGCTGGATCGGACTCTCCGCGCCGCAGTTGGGGCATGGAGCCCCTTCGCGTCCATAGACGAGATGCAGGTCCTGAAACCCGCCTTTCGTGCCGTCAGCCTGCACATAGTTGCGTAGAGACGATCCTCCGGACGCGATGGCCTGCTCCAGGATCTGTGGAATGGCCTCTGCAAGAGCTGCGGTCTCTTCTCCCGTCAGGGTACAGGCCTGCCGCTCGGGATGAATGCCGCAGCGAAACAGCGCCTCGCACACATAGATATTGCCTAGACCTGCGATCAGTTTCTGATCCAGCAGCGCAGATTTGATAGGCGAGCGCCTGCCCCGGAACAGGTCCGCCAGTGCCGGACTGGTCATGGCGTCCGAAAGAGGCTCCATTCCCAGATGGGCCAGAAGGCGGTGACTGTCTTCTTCAACTGTCCGCACAAGATCGACCATGCCGAAGCGCCGGGGATCAACCAGCCCTGCCCTCGCGCCGCTGTCCGTTTCAAGGACCAGATGCTCGTGTGCTGGCGGAGTCGCGTTTGTCCCCGCCCGGCCAATCGTGAGTCGGCCCGACATGCCCAGATGCAGCAGCATGCTCCACCCGCCTTCAAGACGCATGAGAATATACTTCGCGCGCCTGCGGAATGAGAGAACGTGATGGCCTTCCAGCTTTTCCCGCAGATCAGCGGGAAACGGCCAACGAAGGTCGGGACGATTGACGGAAACATGGCTAATTCGGTGCCCTTCAAAGGCATCACGAAATCCGCGCATGACGGTTTCGACTTCTGGAAGCTCTGGCATGGCTGGCCTCAACGATATATCGATTGCCCCATGACCGATAGCGCAGAACACAACGCCTCGCCCTTCCAGTCCTCCGCACACGCCGAGGACACCACCGATTTCGGCTACCGGAGTGTTCCGCGCGGCCAGAAGAAGACGATGGTCCGGGAGGTGTTCGAGAGCGTCGCCGGGAAATACGACATCATGAATGACGTGATGTCGCTGGGTATTCACCGCGTCTGGAAGCGCATTTTCGTGGGCATGCTCAATCCGCGCCCGAACATGAAGCTGCTGGATCTGGCTGGTGGTACGGGTGACATCACCTTTGGCTGGCTCCGTGCCGGCGGTGGCCCTGCCATCCTGTCCGACATCAATGCCGCCATGCTTTCCGTGGGACGTGACCGCGCCATCAAGGCCGGGCTGATCGGCAAGATCGAGGTCTGCGTCGTGGACGCGGAAGCCATCCCCCTGCCCGACTGTTCTGTGGATCGCGTGACGATCGCTTTCGGCCTGCGCAACTGCACGGACAAGGACGCGGTGCTGCGTGAGGCGCGTCGTGTCCTCAAGCCGGGCGGACGCTTCTTCTGCCTGGAGTTCTCGCAGGTTGAAGTGGCGGCGCTCGCGCCGATCTATGACATGTGGTCCTTCCAGGTTCTGCCCAAGATGGGCCAGATCATCGCCAAGGATTCCGAGAGCTACCAGTATCTCGCCGAGAGCATCCGCATGTTCCCCGATCAGGAAACGCTGGCACAGATGATGCGCGATGCCGGGCTTGAGCAGGTCCAGTACCGTAATCTCTCGGGTGGCATTGCCGCCATCCATTCCGGCTGGCGTCTGTAAGACCATGCGCCGCGTCCTGCTGATCGTCTCGGGCGGCATTGCGGCGTTCCGGGCGCTTGAGCTGGTGCGGCTGCTGCGGGCTGAGGGCATTGCCGTCACGCCCGTCATGACCGAGGCCGCCAAGGCTTTCGTCACCCCGCTCAGCCTTGAGACACTGGCGGGCGAGCGCGTGCATGACGCGCTGTTCGAGCCGACGCAGGAAAGCGAGATCGGGCACATCGCCCTCGCCCGGAGCGCGGATCTTGTGGTCGTCTGTCCCGCCACCGCTAACATCATGGCGCGCATGGCCCATGGTCTTGCCGATGATCTGGCGACCACACTTCTGCTGGCGACCACGTCTCCCATCCTGCTGGCCCCGGCCATGAATGTGCGGATGTGGGAACATCCCGCAACGCAGGCCAATCTGAAAATCCTCGAAGCACGCGGCGTTTCCATCGTCGGACCGGATGTGGGAAGCATGGCCTGCGGAGAAGTCGGCGCGGGCCGTCTGAGTGAGCCGTCCGCGATCCACGACGCCATCCTGCATATCCTGACGCCGGACCGTTCCCTGGCCGGACGCCGTATTCTCGTGACGGCTGGCCCGACCGTTGAGCCGCTCGATCCCGTGCGGTTCCTGTCCAACCATTCTTCCGGCCGACAGGGCTACGCCATTGCAGCGGCTCTGGCGGCACGGGGCGCAGACGTTACGCTGGTCAGCGGGCCGGTCTCGATCCCCGTGCCTGAGAGCGTTCATCGCATCTCCGTTCAGACCGCCCGCGAGATGTTGGCGGCCTGTGAAGCTGCCCTGCCGGTCGATGCTGCGGTCTGTACTGCCGCCGTCAGTGACTGGCGCGCAAAGGAACTGGCGCCGGGCAAGATCAAGAAAACCGGTGACGGACCGCCCAGACTCGAACTGGTGGAAAACCCGGATATTCTGGCAACGCTCTGCCGTGCCGCCCAACGTCCTCGTCTTGTGGTGGGTTTTGCCGCCGAGACGGATGATGTTCTGGACAATGCCCAGGCCAAGCGTGTGCGCAAGGGGTGCGACTGGCTTGTGGCCAATGATGTGCGACAGGGCGTGTTCGGCGCCATGCGCAATACCGTCAGTCTGATCGACGACAATGGCGTTCAGAGCTGGCCGGAAATGGACAAGACCGATGTCGCAGAACAGCTCGCGCAGAGGATTGCGGCCTTCTTTGCCGATCCGGCTTCATAGGCATCACAATCCGGGATAAGACAGAGGCCATGACGACAGACCTGATTGATGTGCGCATCACGCGCCTGCCTCATTCCGAAGGCCTTCCCCTTCCCGCCTATGCGACCGCCGGTGCCGCAGGATTCGATTTCCTGGCCGCAGTGGACGCCCCCATGACGATCGCTCCGGGTGAGCGCGTTCTGGTGCCGACCGGGCTGTGCATTGCGCTGCCGCCCGCCTATGAGCTTCAGGTGCGCCCCCGCTCGGGTCTGGCCCTCAAGCACGGCATCACGCTGCCCAATTCGCCTGGCACCATCGACGAAGACTATCGCGGGGAGCTCCGCATCATCGTCATGAATGCGGGCACCGAACCCTTCACCGTCGAGCGTGGCACCCGGATTGCGCAGGGCGTGCTGGCTCCGGTCTCGCGCCTGCGCTGGACGGAAGTCGAGACGTTGGATGAGACGGCGCGTGGCGAGGGCGGCTTTGGCAGCACCGGACACTGATCCGGCCGGTGACATGCAGAAAACACTTGAGCCTTCCAGACGTCTCTTTCTAACCTCTGGTTTCCATCAAAAGGAAGGATCGCGCGTATCATGACGGGCAGCCCGATGGCCATGCCCATGCGGATCATGCATCGCTGGCGCCAGCGCATGAGCGGTGTCGAGCTCTCGATCCTGTTCTGTGCGACCGCTTTTGCGCTTCTGGTGCTGCCCCGTCCTCCTGTTGCGCCTGTCCTGTCCGCCATGTCGCCGGGTGTTCCCCTGCCGTTGTGGGACATGGCGGGGCTGACTTTCCTGCATGTGATCCTGTCCCTGCTGATTGTCGTGGCGGCATCGCTGCTTCTCTCTGGGGCGGCGTGCCAGTGGCCTCGTTTTAGGGCATTTCTCATCCCCGCCCTCTCTGTCGCCCGTGCCGTTCCGGGCCTCGGGCTAATCGGGATCCTGGCCGCGGTCTTTCCCCCGGCCCTGACCATCATACTTGTTGCTGCGTCCAGTATGATCTGGCGGGTCGTGACGGCCGTGCTCGATGCGGAAGACACGCTTCCCCCGGCGCTTGATGAAGTCGCGACCGGTCTGCGCATGACGGGCTGGCAGCGTTTCTGGCGTCTTCAGATGCCAATCGCCGTTCCGCTGACGACGTTCAGGGCCATGCAGGCCATGCCGGCTTTCTGGGTCCGGCTGCTGTCCGCCGAAGGTCTGATGATGCTGATGAGCCATCAGGCAACGGGCGGATGTGGTGCAGCCGCCCTGCAGGCCATGCTGGACCATCATCCGCTCCGGATCGTCGAAGTTTCCGGGATCATTCTTCTGCTGATTCTCGTGATCGATCAGGCTCTCATGCGTCCCATGGTGGGCTGGGCGCAGCGTTATCGGCCCGAAGGCCCGTTCGAGGAACGCTCCCGCCCGCAATCCTGGCTGCTGACGATCTGGCGGCGCACAAAGCTCATGCTCTGGCTCAGCGGGGGCGTGAGTGATGCCCTCGTCTGGATCGGGAACTGGCGCCTGGGTCGTCCGCGCAGCATCCTTCCCGAGCGCCACAGGACAGTCCGGGAGCTTCCAGAGGCGCTCCTGCCTGTCGTCTCCCTGTTTCTTCTGGTTTATGCGGTCTATCACGCCGGCCTCCTGCGGCAGGTTCCCGCGGACCTGGCCGAGAGTGTGCTCACACTTTCACATGTCTGTGGAACGCTGGTTCTGTGTGTGCTGGTCTGGGTTCCGCTGGGTCTTCTGATCAGCGAGCACGGATCTTCCCTGCGCAATGTCTGCCGGATGGCTGTGATGGCCTGCGGTCTTTTTCCGGCCGTGCTCCTCTATCCGCTCTGCCGGGAACTGGGGCTCGATTCACCGGTCATCCTGCTTTTCCTGGGTGCGCACTGGCTGGTCGGGATCGTCGTGCTCGACGCGGCGAAAGCCATTCCCTCAGGTCTGAGACAGGTTGCGGCGGGCCTGCGGCTGCGGGGTGTCCTGCTGTGGCGGCGCCTTCTGCTGCCGGCCATCGCGCCGGAGCTTTGCGGCGGTCTGCTGACGGCGGTGGTTCCGGTCTGGAATGCGGTGATGGTGGCGGAGGCTTTCGTGCCGTCCGATAGCGGCCTTGGGGCCGCCCTGCTTTCCGAGGCCCTGAGCGGGGCCATGGCGGCGCAGATCCTCGCGTTGATGCTGCTGACGCTTCTTTCCATGCTGCTGGATCGACTGGTCCTGCAACCTCTCGCCGTGAATGCGGCCCAGAAATATACCATTTGAAATACACGATCTGAACCTCAGGCTGAAATCCACAGACCCATGAAATCTCTCCTGTCCCTTCGCGAATGTCGCCAGAGCTATCTCAAGGAGAGCAGCACGGATCTGGTCGTGCTCGATCATGTCAGCTTTGATGTGCGGACTGGTGAAATCCTGGGGCTTCTCGGGCGTTCCGGCTCTGGGAAATCCTCCCTGCTGCGGATCATGGCCGGACTGACGCCGCCGATGTCAGGACAGGTGTTCTGGCAGGGTGCGCCCGTGACGGGCCCTTTGGATGGTGTGGCGACGGTCTTTCAGTCTGGCGCGCTCTTTCCCTGGCTGACCCTGCGGCAGAATGTTGCGCTGGGCTTGGAAATGCGCCGCCTACCCCGTGCCGAGCGCGAAGCCATGACCGACGCCGCCATTGAGGTCATGGGGCTTGAGGGCTACGAGAATGCCTACCCGAAGGAGCTTTCCGAGGCCCTCAGCCAGCGCGTCTCCTTTGCGCGCGCGCTTGCGCTTCAGCCGTCCCTGCTCCTGCTGGACGAGCCGTTCTCGGCGCTGGATGTCCTGAGTGCCGAAAACCTGCGGACCGATCTGATCGAACTGTGGGACGAGAAGCGCCTGCCCCTCAAAGCCATGCTTCTGGCGACGCACGGGATCGAAGAAGCGGTTCTGATGTGCGACCGCATCCTCATTTTCTCCTCCAGCCCCGGTCGCGTAACACACGAGATCGCAGTTCCTTTCCCGCATCCGCGCAACCGCGACGACGAGGATTTCCGCCGCTTCGTGGACCAGATCTACGCGCTCATGACCCGTCGTGCGCCCATCGTTTCCGAGGCGGACCCCGTCCAGCCACCTGCCGCCTCACCCACCGCACTTCCGCTCTTCTCCATCGTGCTACCGGATCTGGCGGTCGAGGTTCTGGTCGGACTGATGGAAGTGCTGGAAAGTGAGCCGCTCTCAGGACGGGCCGATCTGCCCGAACTGGCACAGCGTCTCCAGATGACGCTGGATGACCTCCTGCCGCTGGGTGAGTCGCTTCAGCTTCTGGATCTGGCGGAGTTGGAGGATGGCGACATTCTGCTGACGCCCGATGGGCAGGCCTTTGTCGAAGGCGATTCAGACACCCGCAAGGACCTGATGCGCAAAGCGCTTCTGCATCACCTGCCCCTTCTTCGCTCCATCCGCAGTACGCTGGACGAGCGTTCGAGCCACACCGTGGATGCGGCCCGGTTCCGCAAGGCCATGGAAGAGAGCATGTCACCCGATTATGCGCGGCAGACCCTCACCACGGCCATCGGCTGGGCCCGCTATGCCGAGCTGTTCGACTATGACGAGGAATCCGACCGCTTCCATCTGGAAAACGAGGAATAAGCCTCAGGCGCAGCAGACGCGCTTGTCCGCAATGGCCTGTGTGAAGGCTTTCCAGTCCTTCTCGCTCTGATCGGCATAGAGCACTGCAAAATCGGCGATGGCGCGGGCAAAGGAAAATCCCTTCCCCAGATAGCCGGCCAGCAGGGGCAGATCGGCGGAACGGCCATGCGAACGGCCCAGGGTCCGTCCGCAAAGAGCGGCATATTCCGGCAGAAGACCGTCCTCGATCTTCTCGCCGATCATGGCCAGACGGACATCCTTTGTCTGACGCACATAGAAATCCCGGCCGCCACCGGCCTTGCGTCCGGTCTGGTCGGTCGTGCGTTTGCCGGTGGTGTGCGTCCAGCCCAGAAACGTATCTGAACTGGCCTGCATGATGCGCTGCCCGGTGACCACCCGTTCCCCGTGGTTGGGCAGGTCCACAGCGCCCTGGAAAGGTTCGAGAACGGAGGTCTGGGCTTCCTTGATCTGAAGGATCAGGGGCTCGTTATCGGCGGTCGTGAACAGTCCGAGCGCACAGAACGTCCCGACACTGCCAATGCCGACGACCTTGAACAGCACGTCCTGCAGGGCATAGCGCTCCAGAACGATCCTGCGCTCGGGCGGGAGGTCGCTGACATAGCGCGCGAAAGCGCCGCGAACGATGTCATTGTGCTGTGGCAGACGCGTGACGAAAGGTGGATGTTCCTTCAGGCGTCCCGCGGATTTGGGGTCGATCATGCCGAAATGACCGGAAATGGCCCCCAGTTCGGACTGGATCTTCTCCATCATGCCCGTGCGGATCCTGTCGTCCACGATCCCGTCAATGACCGCCCGCAGATCGATCCGTTCGTTCCAGGCCTGAAGCGGTGGAAGCTTCGACAGACGGGCAATTTCATCGACGTAATGCTGAACGGCCGAGACAGCCAGACGACGGCAGTGCTTTTCAGACAGTGAGGCCTCGCGCCCTGCCAGAACAAGGCTCGTCGCCAGGCGCTTGAGGTCCCACTCGAACGTCGCGGGAGCGGTTTCGTCGAAATCGTTGATATCGAAAACCGGAAGCCCTTCCGGAGACGGATAGCATCCGAAATTGTCCAGATGGCAGTCCCCGCAGGACTGCACCCGCAGCCCGGTTTTCGGCGTGAAGGACAGGTCAGACGCCATGACAGCCGCTGCTCCGCGTAGGAAAGCGAAGGGCGAGGCCTTCATGCGCTGATGGCGGATCGGCAGCAGATCCGCGATCCGGCTCTTCCCCTGCTCCAGCAGGATCCCGATCGGATCAGGGCGCTTGGCGGGCGGAACCCACAGGGCGTGGCTGCTGCGCTTGACGGTCTTGCGCAGGGCCTCGCCGGCTTCATAGCGGGCCTGACGGGTACGGAGCGGCGGGAAAGAAGGTGTCTTTGTCATGGTTTGTCACGGTATCCGAAAAACGCTCCGCGACAAAGCACCCATCCTCCGTCTCAGTCAGGCTGCTTGAGGCGATCGCGGTAAAGCTTGCGGGCCTTGGCAACCTTGGGAGCCACCACGGCCGCACAATACGCCGTCTGCGGGTTGCGGGCGAAATAATCGTGATGCTTTTCCTCGGCGGGCCAGAAATGGGCGGGTCCTTCGATGGAGGTCACGATCGGATCAGGCCAGATGCCTTCGGACGCAATTTCGTCACGCACCCTGCGAGCTGTTTCCTGCTGGGCGGCATCCCCGAAAATGACGGAGCGGTACTGCGTGCCGACATCGTTGCCCTGCCGGTTGAGCTGTGTGGGATCATGCGTCGTGAAAAACACGCGCAGGACATCTTCCAGGCCGATCTCTGCCGGATCGAAGACGACCTTCACGACTTCGGCATGGCCCGTCCGTCCGGTGCAGACGTCTTCATAGCTTGGATTGTCGACGGAGCCGCCGGCATAGCCCGGTTCGGCCGAAATGATGCCGCGCAGACCGGTAAAGACGGCCTCGACGCACCAGAAGCAGCCTGCGCCAAGAAGGATGGAAGACTGTTGGGTCGTCATGATGATGCTCCGCTAAAAGGATCAGCCTTCCTATATGGGAAGGCTGATCCTGTCTGACGAGTTACTGGATGGCGTGATGCGCGGGATTACTGCGCCGGTGCGACGGTCGGGAGCCAGATGGCGCTGGCATGATCGCCACCGCGGTGGATGGTCTGGGTCGCGACGTGATAGTCCGAGGCCTTGGCGTCGAAAATGTTCGGCACGAAGGTCTGCGGGTTGCGGTCATAGAGCGGGAACCAGCTCGACTGGATCTGGATCATGATCCGGTGCCCCTTCTGGAACACATGGTTCATGGCCGGAAGCGTAAAGCGGTATTCCTGCACCTGCCCCGCCGGAATGGCGGACGGATGCGTAAAGCTCTGTCGGTAACGTCCACGGAAAATATCCATCGACATCGGCAACTCATAGCCACCCATCTGCGGATTATCCGGCGTCAGACCGGGCTGGACATCAATGATCTTCACCACAAAATCCGCATCCGTTCCCGTGGTGCTGGCGAAAATATCGGCTGTCGGCACACCCGATACCGTGACCGGAGCATCAAGCACGGGCGTTTCGTAAGTCAGAACGTCCGGGCGGCTTTCGGCGAACCGCTGGTCGGTCACAAGCCAGGCCTTCCAGCGCGGATCCTCGCCCATCATGTACGGACGCTGAACGAAAGGCACTGGATGGGCCGGGTCGGAGATATAACTGTCCGTGCCAGGCAGCGTGCGTTTGAAGGCCAGACCATGATCCGGCTGAAGATACAGTCGCTCGCCCTTCTGCATGCACGTCGTACCGCAGTCGCTCAGCCAGTTGCGGAAATGATCCCAGTGGTTCTCACCGGTATTGTAGATGATGGCTTCATCCAGATGCGGATCGGGCGCGTCCTTCAGATAATGGTCGAAGAACGGGCGCATGACATTGGCGCGATACCAAAGAGCGGTGTCACCGTTGAAATGCAGCGGACCAAGCGTGGAGCCATCATAGTTCACGCCGCTATGACGCCACGGCCCCATGACGAGGATGTTCGGAACCTGCGTATGATGCGCCTTGAGGTTCATCCACGAATGGATCGCACCCCACATGTCCTCCTGATCCCACAGACCCTGCTCCCAGATCGTCGGAACCTTGAGCGGCTTCTTCACGATCAACTGGTCCAGCGCCTGATCCTGCCAGAAGGCGTCATAGGCCGGATGGGCTTTCATGCGGCGCCACCAGGGGAACTGGTCCAGCCCGGCCTTCGTCGCGAAATTGCCGGTCGAGACATCGGCGAGGAACGTCGTGTAGTCGTCCGCATCCGGGCGGGGAATGGACGGACCGGATCCGGCTTCCGTCATCTGCGCCGTGAAATAGTCCAGTCCCGGCTGGCGGAACGCACCGTAATGGAACCAGTCATCGCCCATCCAGCCATCGACCATCGGGCTCTCCGGAGCCGCAACCTTCAGGGCCGGATGCGGATCGAGCAGCGCCATGACGACGGTCCAGCCCTCATAGGACGATCCGGTCATGCCGACCTTGCCGTTGCTCTCGGGCAGGTTCTTCACCAGCCAGTCGATCGTATCCCAGGCGTCGGTCGTATCGTCCGTCTTGGTCGGGTTCAGCGGACCGATCGGCGGCCGTGTCATGACATAGTCGCCCTGTGACCCATACTTGCCACGGACGTCCTGAAAGACGCGGATATAGCCTTCATCCACGAACACCCCGTCACCCTGCGGCAGGATGGCGCGCATGGTCGAGGCATCGGGAACGCGGTTGGCGCGTTCGCTGGCATGATAGGGCGTGCGGGTCAGCAGGATCGGGGCGCTCCTGGCCCCTTTAGGGATCACGATGACCGTATGCAGCTTGATGCCATCGCGCATGGGGATCATCACGTCGCGCTTGATGTAATCGCGCTGGTCGATCGGCATGCTGACATGGGCTGGAATGTCGCTGCCCGTCTGGATCATGTCAGGCGTGACTGCAGGGATGGATGTGGCGGGTTCGGCGGCCTGTGCCGCACACAGGAATGTCGCGGCCAGAGCGGTGCCGAGGCTCAGAAAATGACGTCTCACGAAAGGCTCCTGATTTTTGTTGCGAGTTTGGACCGGACGGAGTCTTTCGGGCAAGAGGAGCCAGCGCGGCTTTTCATATCTTTCCTGCACTGGCTTCCTCGCGCCTGATTCGCTATGGATCAGGGCCTTCTTCCGTCATGAAAGTATCTTCCATGCCTGCCTACCGTTCCCGCACCACCACACATGGCCGCAACATGGCTGGCGCACGTGCGCTCTGGCGGGCGACGGGTATGAAGGATGGCGATTTCGGCAAGCCCATTATCGCCATTGCCAATTCCTTCACGCAGTTCGTGCCTGGCCATGTCCATCTGAAGGACATGGGCAGTCTGGTAGCCTCCGCGATCGAGGAAGTCGGCGGAATTGCCAAGGAATTCAACACGATCGCAGTGGATGACGGCATCGCGATGGGGCATGGCGGAATGCTGTATTCCCTGCCCTCGCGTGAGCTGATCGCGGATTCCGTGGAATACATGGTCAATGCGCACTGCGCGGATGCGATCGTCTGCATCAGCAACTGCGACAAGATCACGCCGGGCATGCTGATGGCGTCGATGCGCCTGAACATCCCGGTCGTGTTCGTCTCCGGTGGCCCGATGGAAGCTGGCAAGATCAACGGCCCGGGTGTGACGCGCAAGCTGGACCTGATTGATTCCATGGTCGCGGCCGCCAATCCGGACGTGTCCGACAGCGAGTCCGAACAGATCGAACGCTCCGCCTGCCCGACCTGCGGCTCCTGCTCGGGTATGTTCACCGCCAATTCCATGAACTGCCTGACCGAGGCACTGGGCCTGTCCCTGCCCGGAAACGGCTCCCTGCTCGCCACCCATAGCGATCGTCGCGAACTGTTCCTGAGTGCAGGTCGCCGGATCGTGGAACTCGCACGCCGCTGGTACGAACAGGATGATGCGTCTGTCCTGCCCCGCAGTATCGCCACGCGCGCGGCCTTCGAGAACGCCATGACGCTCGATATCGCCATGGGCGGCTCCACCAACACGGTCCTGCATCTTCTGGCGGCCGCCCGCGAAGGCGAAGTCGATTTCCACATGCACGACATCGACCGCCTGTCGCGACGTGTCCCCAATCTGTGCAAGGTCGCACCGGCCAAGAACGACGTGCACATGGAAGACGTCCATCGCGCCGGTGGCATCCCCGCCATTCTGGGTGAACTGGACCGCGCGGGCCTGATCCACAAGGATGTTCCGACCGTCCACGCACCGACACTCGGGGATGCGCTGAAGAAGTGGGACATCCTGAACGGCGACGAAGAGGCCGCTCATCTCTTCAAGGCCGCGCCTGGCAATGTGCGGACCGTTCATGCTTTCTCGCAGTCCAGCCGCTACCACGAACTGGATCAGGACCGCGAAGCCGGCGTCCTGCGTGACAAGGCGCATGCCTTCTCGCAGGATGGCGGTCTGGCCGTGCTGTACGGCAACCTCGCCGAAGACGGCGCCATCGTCAAAACGGCCGGCGTCGAAGCCAGCATCCTGACCTTTACGGGAACGGCGCGGGTCTTCGAGAGCCAGGACGATGCCGTGGCCGCCATCCTTGGCAATCGCATCGTGGCCGGTGACGTCGTGGTCATCCGTTACGAAGGCCCCAAGGGCGGCCCCGGCATGCAGGAAATGCTGTACCCGACGAGCTATCTGAAATCGAAGGGTCTGGGCAAGGTCTGCGCCCTGGTCACGGATGGCCGCTTCTCAGGCGGAAGCTCGGGCCTGTCCATCGGCCACATGTCTCCCGAAGCAGCCGAAGGCGGCCTGATCGGTCTGGTCGAGGACGGCGATCGCATCGAGATCGACATTCCGAACCGCACCCTGCACCTCGCCGTTTCAGATTCCGACATTGCCGACCGCCGCGAGCGCATGAATGCGCGTGGCGCCAGCGCCTGGAAGCCGAACCGTGAGCGCGTGGTCTCGAAAGCCCTTCAGGCCTACGCCGCAATGACCACGAGTGCGGCCCATGGCGCCGTTCGCGATCTGTCGCAGATCATCGTGAAGACGCGGATCTGATCGCAGTTTCCACGGCGTCCTGCAATTCGGCGGACGCCAGCATCTTCGAGGCGACATGGCCGGTCGCCGGGACGAGCGTAATCGTCCAGCCAAAGGGAACATTGAGCTTTTCAGCCTGTTCCCGGCCCTGGGCATAGGCCCACTGCCCACGTTCAAGGCGGTTGCGGCCCTGTTCCGTCGCTGCGGGAATATGTTCTGTGGCTGAGGACGTTTCGGTGTCCTCAGCTCCCAGAATGACGGCGATATTTCGTGAAAGATAGCGCTTGAGGTCCGGAAGACTGCCGGATTCCGGCCAGTTGCGGAACCCGTAAGGGACCGCTGTCTCCGTTTCAGGCTCCACATAGGTCGCGGGGTTCATGATGACCGTCATGACCTCTTCGCCCGGAGCATAGGCTTCAACCCGTTCCAGATACTGCGCTCCGGCGGAGTGCCCCACCAGAATGATCGGCACGCGCGGCTCGCCGGAAACCGCCCGGGCCCACTGCTCCAGCAGCTTCATGTAGGTCGCCGCAGGAGGCGTCTGCTGTAACGCCGGAAAACCACCGCGCTGATATTGCTGAACGGAAAACCGCGCCACCGGAAAGTCGGGCGCGAACACCAGACTGCATTCATGTCTGGCGAGCGGGATCGTGTCGTCGCGATATGTGGCGCTGTTGCGGTTCTTTCCTGCAAGCACGAACAGGATGGCCCGGATCTGACACGCCGCCGGCCGGAAGACCGAAACCTCGAAACGCTCCCCCGCGAGGGTCGCAGTCTCAAGGCTTCGCCCCTCCGGTAACGACCGGGCCTCAGCCACGCCTGCCATGATGGCAAGAATGGCTCCTGCAAGGCAGGCGGCCGTTTTCAACTCAGGCAAGACGCCCCAGAGCCGCCTTCAGCCGCTCCAGATCGCTCTGGAAAGTCGCCAGACGTTCGCGGTTTTCTTCCACGACTTCCAGCTTGGCGCGGGCCACGAAGTCCGCGTTGTCCAGCTTGCGCGTCACTTTGAGGATCTCGCCTTCAATGCGGGTTATTTCCTTGGCAAGTCGCGCCCGTTCCGCATCAAGGTCGATCAGACCTTCCAGCGGAATGAAGACAGTCGCCTCATCCAGAACGAGCTGGGCCGCATTGCGCGGCGCATCTTCGCCAACAACACCAACATCCGAAACGCGGGCCATACGGCCAATGGCCTCAGCCCAGGTCTTTGCACGCTCCAGATTTTCCGGCGCGGCATCACGCAGCAGTAGCGGTGCCTTCTGCGACGGCGGAATGTTCATTTCCGAACGCACCGTCCGCACATCCCCGATCAGACGGATGACCCAGTCCAGTTCCGCCCGGGCTTCATCTGCCTGGGGAACGGTCATGATCTCCGGCCAGCGGATCTCCTCGAATGCCCCCGGATAACCGAGTTCCTTCCACAACGTCGCCGTCACGAACGGAATGACCGGCTGCATCAGACGCAGGATCAGTCCCAGAACATGCGCGCTGACAGCCCGCAACTCCGCGGTTTCCTCGTTTTCCGCTGCAAAGACGGGCTTCGAGAACTCCACGAACCAGTCACAGAAACGGCTCCAGACAAACCGGTAGCAGCAATTGGCATATTCATCGAAACGATAGACCGACAGGGCCCGTCCCGCTTCGGTAATGGCATCGTTCGCTTCCGTCAGGATCCACCGCCCAAGCGCGCTCTTGACGCTTGCCGGATCGAAGCCTTCCGTCGGCTTGGCACCGTTCATTTCAAGGAAACGCGCGGCATTCCACAGCTTCGTGACAAAGGCGCGGTGTTCTTCAACGCGCTTGCGCCCGAGCTTGATATCCCGTCCCGGCCCCGTGCCCGCACAGATTGCCAGACGCGTCGCATCCGCCCCGAACTCGGCCACAAGATCCAGCGGATCAAGACCGTTGCCCTTGGACTTGGACATCTTCTGGCCCTTCTCGTCCCGGACCAGCCCGTGAATCAGGACAGTCCGGAACGGGACATCATCCATGAAGTGCAGGCCCATCATCATCATCCGGGCAACCCAGAAGAAAATGATGTCAAAGCCCGTAACCAGCACGCTGGTCGGATAGTAACGGGCCAGCTCCTCCGTCCTGTCAGGCCAGCCAAGCGTCGTGAAGGGCCACAGGGCGGAGCTGAACCATGTGTCCAGAACGTCCTCATCCTGCGTAAGGCTTACGCCCTCGCCAGCCTGGGCCTGCGCATCCTGTTCATTTTCAGCGACATAGACCTTGCCGCCCGCGCCATACCAGGCCGGGATCCGGTGTCCCCACCAGAGCTGCCGGCTGATGCACCAGGGCTGGATATCGCGCATCCAGGCATGGAACGTATTTTCCCACTGCCGCGGCTCAAAAGCGATCTTTCCGCTTTCGACCGCCTCTACGGCGGGGCCGGACAGGGTTTTGGCATCGCAGTACCACTGAAGCGTCAGGCGTGGCTCAACAATCGCACCACCACGCTCCGCATGTGGCACCTGAAGCTTGTGCGGCTCGATCTTCTCCAGCCATTCCAGACGCTCAAGCTCGGCAACAACCTGCTTGCGGCCTTCTTCGCGGCTCAGCCCATTCAGGGATTCGACAAATGCAACCGAAGCCAGCCCCTCAACGTCGCGCAGTTCAGGGCGGATTTCCTCGATCCACAGACAGGCTGTCTCATCAAGAACAGTCGGAGCCGGCAGATTGTGACGCTTGCCGACTTCAAAGTCATTGAAGTCATGTGCCGGCGTGATCTTGACGGCGCCTGTGCCCTTTTCCGGATCGGAATGCAGATCGGCGACAACAGGAATGCGACGCCCCGTAAGCGGGAGGATTACGGTCTTGCCGATCATATCGGCATAGCGCTCATCCTCAGGATGAACAGCCACCGCAACATCGCCCAGCATGGTTTCCGGACGTGTTGTGGCCACCGTGATGGTCCGGCCGTCTTCCAGCGGATAGCGGATATACCACATGGACCCCTTGGTCTCGTGGTTTTCCACTTCCAGGTCCGAAATGGCCGAACGGAACTTCGGATCCCAGTTCACCAGGCGCCGGTCGCGATAAATCAGGCCTTCATTATAAAGGGTGACGAAAACTTTCCGGACAGCACGGGACAATCCGTCGTCCATCGTAAAGCGCTCACGCTCCCAGTCTGCCGAGGCGCCGAGCTTGCGGAGCTGCTTGACGATCGTGCCGCCATATTCCTGCTTCCAGTCCCAGACGCGTTCGAGAAAACCTTCGCGCCCCAGAGCGGTTCTGCTGGTGCCTTCCTTATCGAGAGCACGCTCGACAACCATCTGAGTTGCAATGCCCGCGTGGTCCGTCCCTGGCTGCCAGAGGACATTGAATCCTTCCTGACGTTTCCAGCGAATCAGCATGTCCTGAAGGACAAAATTCAGGGAATGGCCGAGATGCAGCGTGCCCGTGACGTTCGGCGGCGGGAACATGATCGAAAAAGGCTCACCCGGCTGGTCGGGATGAGCTCGGAAAGCGCCGCTTTTCTCCCACGCGTCGTAGAGGGCATTTTCATGATCGGCGGGGACGAAGCTTTTTTCGAGCATGGTTATCCAGGACAGTCAGTACAGCAGGTGGAAGAACGTGCTTCCACCGCCCTTCTTACTCTCGTGGACGCAGACGGGCAATTTCCGCACGGACAAGAATTTCAACCAGCGACGGAAGATGGGCATCCAGCCATGTACGCACCATGCTCCGGACTTCGCCTCGCACCATGTCCTCGATCGTCAGGCCGCTGCTCCGGCTGATGACAGTGTCTGATGCAAGGGGAGTAGTTCCGCTGAATGCAGCGTGAAGCTCATCCAGAGAACGCTCCGCGGCAGCTACTGTCTGGGCATTCATGAGCTCATCCTTGGCCGGTTCGCTCTGGGCAGGCTGAGATGCCGGAGGAACTTCAGATGCGGAAGCAGCGGCGGCCTCGGTCGGAGCCGCTGTCACGGGCGGTGCGACCATCATGGAGTTATCGAGGGTCAGTTCTTCTTTCTGGGACGGCATGCTGGGCTTCTCCTCGGTCGATTCAGGCGATTTGGGATCTTCATGAAGAGCACGCCGGATCGAACTCAGGACGTCTGTCATTGCGTCGTCGGCATGGTGGTCTTGCTGGATCGAGTCAGAAGAAGTCATGGATTGTTAATATTCCGTTTGATTGAAAAATTTTATCGACCAGGCTGGTTGATCGCATAGTCGCTTAGGCCCCACAGCCTGTTCTTGACCGCATTGTAATAGGCTTTTTCGTCATAAAGCGGGACGCCCAGTTTGAGATCGACGGCTGTGAGGCGCCCGATCGCGGCTGCGACGGCATAGGAGGAGGTCACGAGGTTTGAAAGATGCTGCACGAGGGTCCGCTGGGACTGCAGCAGGGTCTGCTGCTGCTGAAGCACCGCGAGCGTCGTGCTCGTTCCAACGAGGGCCTGCCGCTCAACGCCGTCCAGCGCGATCACATTTGCCGAAATGGCCATACGATCGCTGGAAATCGACTGCTTGAAGGAAACCATCTGCTGCCAGCTTGAAGCGGCCTTCTGAAGGGCCGTCCTGCGCTGGACATCGACTTCACGGTGAGCAGCCTGTGCGTCCTGACGGGCCCCACGGATCGTGGCGTATTCTGAGCCACCCTGATAAAGAGGGACAGTGATTGCGATCTCACCGAACTTGTTGTCCTGAAGTGAGTCGCCATAAGCCTGATTGACGGAATGCTGATAGTTCAGGCTCGCCGAAACCTTGGGCATGATCTGGGAAATCTGGACAGAAATATTGTCCTTGCTCTGGGCTTCGGTGAACAGTGCGTTAACGACCTGAGGATTGTTCTGGACAGCAATAGCCACTGCTTCCTGTTCACTGTGAACGGGAAGGTTGAGAGGCTGGGGGGGGACCAGATTGGGGGCCGCTGCGATACCGACCATCTGGAGGTAGGTCGCCTGTGCGCTCTGGAGCGTGCCTTCAGCCTGCTGCCGTTCGGCGGTAGCGCTGGCAAGGGCCGCTTGTGCCTGCGCAACGTCCGTCCGGGTGATCTCACCAACGTGAAAACGCTCCTGGGTCGCCTCGACCTGCTGCTGCAGGACGTGTTCGTTGTTTATGGCGATTTGCAGGAGCTGCTCGTCTTCAATGATGCCTACATAGGCACTTACGACATTGGTGAAGACTTCCTGTTCCGTCTCGATCAGATGGGCGCGTTCGGCCATAATCTGGTTTGTGGCAGCATGCACGTTGGCGACCGTCTTGCCTCCCTGATAGAGCGGCTGGGTGATGGCAACGCTGCCCATGTATCCGGGCGTCTGATAGCGGCGTGAGCTGCCGAGATAGCCACCTTTCGAGGCATAATTGGTACTGCCATCATAGTAAGTGAGGTTCAGTCCGGTCTGGACAGTAGGGCGCCATCCTGCAAGAGCCGTGGGAAGCTGTTCATCCGTGGCACGCAGATGAGCCCGTTCCTCGCGTAGTGTCGGATTGGTCAGGTATGCCGTTGAAAGCGCTTCTTGCAGCGTGTGCGGGATGAAATTCGGTGAACCGCTACCGTCATATTTCTGGGCAAGAGCAGTTCCGCTCAGGAGAAGCGACAGAAGACCAAGCCCGAGGGGGGCTTTCAGTTTCATCGCGCCGTTGCATCCTGAAGTCATGAGATTTCCTGCTCTTTAAGTATGCATCATATCACAGCATTATGTGAATCAGTCCTTAATAGCCTGTTGGAAGGAAGAAGAAAAATCCTTCCGCAGATCAATTATCGGTCTTGACCCTTCGGGCGCTAAGAGAGATATAGCGCCTGTCTCCGCCGAGGTCCGGTGGCAGAATGGTGATGTAGCGGACTGCAAATCCGCGTATGTGGGTTCGATTCCCGCCCGGACCTCCAGAGATTTCTCCCCGGAAATCCAGATTTGTTTTTCGTTTTTACGGATGTGCTTCCGCGTATGCTGCCGCAGCGCCGAACAGGCCGGGTTGTGGGTGCGTGATGATCTTCACCGGCATTTCGGTCATCATCGCCTCGAAACGGCCCTTTGCGACGAAGCGTTCGGCGAATCCGGAATGGCCGAGGCTGTCGGCGAGACGCAGTCCCAGACCGCCGCCAATGACGACGCCGCGTGCGCCATGTGCCAGCGCCAGATCGCCGGAAATGGCGCCCAGGCTGAGGCAGAAGCGCTCCAGTGCGGCAACGGCGACCGTGTCGGAGCCGTCGAGAGCGTTTTTCCACAAGGTACGGTTGTCACGCAGGGTGATGGGCCAGCCCTGCATTTCGGCAATGACTTCGTAAAGATTGGTCAGGCCGGGACCTGAGACGATCCGCTCTGCCGAGACGCGTCGGAAGCGCAGGCGCAGGGCGCTGAGGATCTTGTCTTCGAGCTCGTCGAGCGGCGGGTAATCCAGATGGCCGCCTTCGGTTTCCATGACAAAATAGCGGTCGCTGCGGCGGAGCAGGCAGGCTGCGCCCAACCCCGTACCGGGGCCGACGATCGTGATGGCGCCTTCTGTCGGAAGGTCGATGTCCGGCCCGCAGAGATGCTTCATGTGCGAAGAATCGACCTGGGCTACCGCGTGAGCCACGGCTCCGAAATCGTTGACGAGCACGAAATTGTCGAGATGCAGGCGCGAAGCCAACTGACTGGGCTGGATGATCCAGGGATTGTTGGTCAGTTTGAGGATTTCGCCGTTCACCGGGCAGGCCACAGCGATGCCGGCTTCGCGCGGAAGCGCCCGGTTCAGCGACCGACCGAACGTCTCCCAGGCCAGCGCCAGACTGCCATGTTCCGCACATTTCAGCGTCGTGTCTTCACCCAGCGTGACAACCTTGCCATCCTCGATGGTCGCGATTGCAAACCGTGCGTGCGTTCCACCGATATCGACGGCTACGATTTCCCTCATGGCACCTCAAATCCTCTGGCGATGCTGGCCGGTGGCCCGCGCTTTTTCCAATGCGCAGCAGTTGCCTACCGGTTCCGCCGCGTCAAGTTCCGCATCGGTCTGACAGCGTCCTTCAGCGGACCGGACGCTGCTTTACTTCGGCCGTTCTCAGCAGCCGGTGAACGATGGCGCGTGGCACGACCATTTCAAGGAAGCGGGCGACGACGAAAGGCCAGGGAAAGAGAAGATGCGCCCTTCCCTGCCCGATCGCGCGCGTGATCATGCGGGCGGCGCGGCGCGTCGAGACGAGGAACGGCCGTGCCCCTTCGAGGCGCTGGCTCATGGGGGTGTCGACATAGCCTGGAGAAATGAGGGTTACGGAGACATGATGCGGCGTCATGGCAGCATGAAGTGCCGTGCTGAAGCGGGCCAGACCTGCTTTTGAGCCGCTATAGGCCGTGGCGACCGGAAGATCGTGAAAGGCCGCTACCGAGCCTATGAGCGCGATCCGGCCTGCTTTGCGGGCTGCCATGCGCGAGGCCATTTCGGTTGCAAGGGTTGCGGGGGTCGTGAAATTGACGAGGGAAATATCGCGGACCTGTTCGGCTGTTTCGGTCAACGCGCCTTCCGGGCGGATGTCTCCCAGCCCGGCTCCCAGGATCAGGATATCGATCTGGCGCGCGTCATCCGCCTTGCGCAGTGCCGCCAGGGCGTCATCGGTCCGGCACAGATCGAGCGACAGGATCTCGGCCGAAGCGCCTCTGCGAATGACCTGTGCGGCAACATCCTCAAGGCGTGCGGCGTTGCGTCCCCACAGCGTCAGATGCGTTCCAGGGCGCGCATACTGAAGGGCCAGCGCGGCGCCAATGCCGCTTGATCCTCCGGTAATAAGGACGTGAAATGGGGCACTCGAAGGGGAAACAGAAGCATCTGGCATGGAAAACCGCTTTATTCGTGGTCGGATCGGGGCTGGAAGGGTATAGCCCTCCCATGCAACAAGATGCGACCCCGTGCCGTACTGGCACATCACCCCGTCGGACGGGATGTTTTTTTCGATCAGAGGTACACCTGCCATTATGACACTGCCCGACAGGACTGACATCCCTGCGCCGCATGATGATCTTGTGGTTCGGCCAGTGACGACGCGGGCTGACCTCAAACTGTTCATGACGCTCCCGCGTCGCATCTATGCCGGAATGGCGGGTTTCGTCCCGGCTTTCGACATGGAACAGGATGATCTGCTCAATCCGAAGAAAGCACCGATTTTCCGCCATGCGAGCATCCGGTACTTTCTGGCTTGGCGCGGCAACACGGCCGTAGGGCGCATTGCCGCGATCGTGGATCATCGTGCCATCGAGCACTGGGGCATGAAGATCGGCTGTTTCGGTGCGCTGGATGCCGTTCCGGAAGGGAGCGTTGTCAGTGCTCTTCTGGAAACGGCACGGAACTGGCTGCGTCTGCAGGGGATGCAGACGATGCGCGGCCCTGTCACCCTGAGTGGCAATGGCGAATCCGGTCTGATGGTCGAAGGACAGGACCAGCCCCTGATGGTTGCGATGCCCTGGCATCCACGCCTGCTGGGCAAGCTGGTCGAGGATGCGGGTTACAAGCCTGTCGAGGATCTTCTCAGCTACAAGCTCGATCTGGATGATCAGACGGAGTCGCGTTTCAAGGTTCCGGGTGATCTGAAGATCGGCGAAGGGCGTCTTGGGGCTATCGCCATCAGGCGCCTGTCAAAGAAGCAGATTGCCCAGCAGGGCGAGATCCTGCGTCAGCTTTACAATGATGCCTGGAGCGACAAGTTCAACTTCGTGCCGCTCCAGGACTACGAAATGAAGGCCATGATCAAGCAGCTTGGCCCGGTCCTTCGTCCTGAACACTATGTCCAGATCGACCAGAATGGCGAGCCTGTCGCCATGGCGCTGGTTGTGCCCAATATTTACGATATTGCCGGCGATCTCGGTGGGGCACCCTCGCCTCTGGGGTGGGTGAAGCTGGTTGCACGCCTGACGACGCATCGCTTCCATTCGGCCCGTGTCATCCTTCTGGGGGTGACACAGCGCCTGCGCGGAACGGTTCTGGGCGCTCTGCTGCCTTCGCTGGCGATTGCCGAGCTGATGCGTCGGCGGAAGTCCCTGCCCTATTCCTGGGTGGAACTGGGCTGGATCCAGGCGTCCGATTCCAACATGCGCAATCTGGCCGAGAGCATCGTGCCCGAACCGTACAAGCGGTATCGGCTTTACGAACGCCCGATCGACGATCCGGCCTGAAGCCGCACCTTCACAGGGCATCTGTCAGAAATGCTGCCAGCCGCCCTGTTCCGGGACGATTTCATGTCCCTCCCCATCCAGAAGCCGGACTCCCGAACCGGTGCGGACCGTTCCGATGCGATGGACCGGGACTGCGGCAGCTTGACAGGCGGCCTGCAGCGCAGCTGAGCGTTCAGGCGCGCAGGTGAGCAGCAGTTCGTAATCGTCGCCGCCGCACAGGCGTCGCATCAGCCACTCATGCCCCAGTGAGGCCGCCGCAGACGAGACCGGTACGGCCTCTGTATCCACGACAAGCTGGACACCGGATTCCTCGGCGATATGGCCGCAGTCCTGAATCAGCCCGTCTGAAATATCCATCGCAGCGCTGACGATGCCGTGCAGGTGAAGTCCTGTCCGGGGGCGTGGCAGATGATATCGTTCTGCCAGAAAGCCCGACGGGTCTTGCAAGCTGCCCTGCAGGACAAGCAGGCCCAGAGCGGCATCGCCGATTGTGCCAGTGACCCAGATCTCATCCCCCGGTCTGGCTGTGCTGCGGCGGAGCGCCGTATTGTGCCGGAGTAGTCCGAATACGGTGGCGGAGAGGACCAGGGGGCCTGAAATGGACGTGGTATCGCCGCCGATCAGATGCACGCCATAGCGTTCCTGGTCTTCCGCCAGTCCGCGGGAAAATGCGGCAAACCAGTTTTCGTCGTGCCGTCCGCCGCGCGGAACGGTCACGTTCAGCGTATAGGCATGGGGCCTTGCACCCATGGCCGCCAGATCGGACAGGTTGCAGCGCAGCAGCTTACGGCCGAGGGTTTCCGGAGGGTCACTCGGAAGGAAATGGACACTTTCGACCATCGTGTCGGTCGAAATTGCGAATTCCTCGCCTTCGGGGCAGCGCATGAGAGCACAGTCATCCCGCAGGTCGAGGCTTTCCGCCCCTGCGAGAGGCCGGAAGTGACGGGCGATAAAGCCGAACTCGCCTGCCCCAGCTGCTTCGGCCCCTGACGCGCCCGTCATGGATCAGACGTTGCCGTCGTTGGCGCGGCGGCTGAGGGTATCGAGGATCCCGTTGACCATCTTGGGTTCGTCACCCGAGAAGAAGCCGTGAGCCACATCCAGATATTCGTTGATGATGATGCGGTCCGGGGTATCGGTCCCGATCTCGAACACGGCAGCGCGCAGCAGGGCACGCAGGACCGGGTCCAGACGCGGCAGCGGCCACTGTTCGGGCAGGACATCGCTCAGCTTCACATCGATATCGTCCTGACGTCGCGTGACACCAAGGACGATTTCCTGAAATAGCTTCAGGTCGGCGTCGGGAATGTGGCCATCGTCGAAGGACGCCGTGGAGCTGATGCGGCGGTGACGGATGAACTGGCTGATGACGGTTTCCGCCGTGTCGCCGGACTGTTCGCACTGGAACAGCGCCTGAACGGCTGCAACGCGGGCAATGGTCCGGCTGCGGCGCGTCGGATTTGCGGCGGGGGCGTCGGTGACGGTCATGGTGTCTCCTGGGAGTCGTCGGGGGACGGTGTGTCCGTTTCCCCGGGAATGGGTTTCATGTCGGCGAGGATTTTCGAGAACGCCTCGACCTCGCGGAAGTCGCGGTAGACGCTGGTGAAGCGGACATAGGCCACACCGTCCACTTCGCGCAATGCATCCATCGCCAGCTGGCCGATGCGATGGGAAGAAATCTCGTGTTCCCCGGAAGCCTCAAGCTGTCGGACCAGCCCGTTGACCAGACGCTCCTGACGTTCCTCGGGAACCGGGCGCTTGCGGAGGGCGACGCGGATGGAGCGTGCGAGCTTGTCCCGGTCAAAAGGCACGCGACGCCCGTCCGCCTTGGTCACGGACAGTTCACGCAACTGGACCCGCTCGACGGTCGTGAAACGCTGCGTACAGGCCGAGCAGACGCGCCGGCGACGGATCGCAACGCCGTCTTCCGTGGAGCGGCTGTCCTTGACCTGGGTGTCGTCATGTCCGCAAAAAGGGCAACGCATTCGCGATCCTGAAGTGTTCGGGCCTTGTCGTGGCCGGGGAAATGGGAGCACTTTACCGGATGATGCGTTCCGGCCCAAACGGGCTTCGTGAGTTCGCGCACAACACCGGGAGACTGTCGTTGAAACGGGTATCTGTCCTGACCGCCCTCTTTGCCCTTTCCACTGCCCAGGCCATGGCCCAGCAGGCTCTTCCGGGAACAGTGGTGGCGCCGGATGCCGATCATGATGCGCAGCGGGTCGTGGTCATGGACGGGACATTCCGACCGTCAGCCTATTTTCCCAACCGTGGGGCCGGTTATTTCACGATTCGCAACGACGACAGCGTTGACCACCTGCTGAAGGGGATCTCATCCCCGCTGTGTCAGAACGTTGTCGCGCATCACACGAACCAGCAGCAGACGGACGGGGCGAACGATCTCTTCACGCATCTGGCGCTGCCGCACGACTCCACGATGATTTTCCCGCGTTCGGGTTACCACATGATGTGCATGGGAATTCGTCAGATGCCTGCCGCTGGCAGCAAGGTGCCGTTCACGTTCGAGATCCTCAATGGCGGCAGCATTACCATCAGTTTCATCGTCACGGCGCCTGACGAACTGACGCACGACTGACGTTCTTTACTGGGCTGAGGCGGGTTCGCGGATTTCGCGCAGGACGGTCAGGACCGCGGCACCGTAGCGGTCCAGTTTTGAGGCGCCGACGCCCTTGATGCTTCCCAGTTCAGCGCGGCTGGCAGGCTGTTCGCGGGCGATGTCCCGCAGTACCGAATCGTGGAAAATGACGTAGGGCGGGATTTCCTGTTCCCGCGCTTCGGACAGGCGCCACTGGCGCAGGGCGTCGAAATACGGTTTCTCATCTGCAGACAGGCGATCGTTTTCCGTATTGCCGTCCGAGCCCGCGCTGGCGGTCAGGGCGGCCTTGGCTTCCAATCGGAGCGCCACGCGTTCCTCGCCGCGCAGGATCGGGCGCGCGATTTCGCTCTGGAGCGCGAGACTTCCATACTCGCCATGCATCCGGATGGCCCCGCGCGCGATCAGCTGACGGATGACGGCCCGCCACCACTGCTCGCTGTGTTCCTTGCCGATCCCGAAAACCGAAAGATGCTGATAGGCATTGCGTTCGATGGTTTCGTTGAGCTTTCCACGAAGCACATTGGAAAGCTGGACCGCACCAAGTCGCTGACCGGTGCGATAAATGGCCGAGAGGACTTTCTGGGCAGCCTGGGTGCCATCGAATGTCGAGACCGGGCTGATGCAGTTGTCGCAGTGACCGCAGGGCTGTGCGAGGTTTTCTCCGAAACATGCAAGCAGCGCCTGCGTGCGGCAGCCTGTGGTCTCCGTGAGGGCGATCATGCTTTCCAGACGGGCCTGCATGACGCGTTTTTCGTGGTCGGGGGCGCTGGATTGTTCCAGCCAGTACCGTGCCCGGGCCATGTCCTCGCCGCCATAGAGCAGCAGCGTGTCCGAGGGCTCGCCATCGCGCCCTGCCCGTCCGATCTGCTGGTAATACGCTTCCGGCGAGGACGGCATGTCCAGATGGACGACGCAGCGGACGTCCGGGCGGTCGATCCCCATGCCGAATGCAATCGTCGCGACGATCACCATTTCCTCCCCCGAGCGGAAACGCATCAGCGTGGCCCGCTTCTCGACCGAAGAGAGGCCGGCATGGAATGGCAGTGCGGTCAGGCCCTTGTCCCGCAGCATGGTGGCGACGCGTTCCGTCTTGTTGCGACTGCCGCAATAAACGATGGAGGCGCCTTCGCGATGGCTCTGAAGCGTTTCGAGGAGCTGTCGGCTTTCGCTGGCCTTGGCGCGGGCTTCCACGATCAGGTTGGGGCGATGGAAGCTCGCCATCAGGACCCGCGCATCGGGCATACCGAGCGCGTTCAGGATATCATCCCGCGTCCGGGGATCGGCCGTAGCCGTCAGGGCAATGCGCGGGACGCCCGGGAACATTTCCGGCAGGCTGGCGAGTGCCCGGTATTCAGGGCGGAATTCATGGCCCCAGGCCGAAATGCAGTGTGCTTCGTCAATCGCGATCAGCGAGATCTGGCGTTTTGACAGGAAATTCGCTGTTGCAGGCTGAAGCAGGCGCTCTGGCGAAATATAGAGAATATCGATCCGGCCATTGCGGAGATCGCTCTGAAGTTCGTCGCGCTCATCCGGCTCCAGCCCGGAATGCAGCGCGGCCGCGCGGACGCCGAGCTGTCTCAGGCCCGCAACCTGATCGTCCATCAGGGCGATCAGGGGAGAGATGACCAGACCCATGCCGTCCCGGCAGAGTGCGGGAACCTGATAGCACAGGCTCTTGCCACCGCCGGTCGGCATAAGGACGAGCACGTCCTCCCCCCGCATGACCGTTTCGACGGCGTCCTGCTGAAGGCCGCGGAAGCCAGGAAAGCCAAAAACTTCCGCCAGCACGCCTTCAGGTGTCGGAGGCTCATTCGATCCCGGGGCGACGGGAGGGCTGTTCTGCGCCTGCGGCATCCCGGGCGCCGGATCAGTGACCCGGAACGATGGTGATGGAAACGCGACGCAGGGCGACGTGGGAGTCTTCAAGCTCGCTGGGCTTGTACGGCGTCATTTCGATCCGTGCACCGTTCAGCCCGTCATTGCTGAGCTGCGTCGCTACGGTCTGGGCCCGGCTCGTCGCCAGTTCCTTCAGGACTGCGGCATCACCGTTTGTGCCAGCGGAGCCAGAGACGCGCACGACGGAAGCATGTTCAGCGCGGGCAGCCGTAGCAGCCTTGGTCACGACAGCCTGTGCGACGGGGCTGAGCGTTACGGATTCGCGGTCGAAGAAAACGACGTAGCTGTCGCGCGACGGCTGTTCGGCGCAGCCTGCCAGCGCAGCTGACAGAACGAAAACCGGGGCCGCGATGCGGACGAAGGAAAGGAAACGTGCCATGGCGTAGCGTCCTGTCAGGATAAAGAGGTGTGAAGCTGGATCGGCGCGGGCCGGTCAGCACGCACTGGAAATAACCCGTCCGTCCTCAAGGCGCCAGATGCAGTCAAGTTTTTCCACACCGGTCAGTCGATGCGCGATCAGCAGGACGCTCCGTCCCTCGGTCGCATTGTTCAGCGTTTCGAGGAAGGCCCGCTCGGTATCGGCGTCCAGTCCGGTTGCCGGTTCGTCGAGAACAAGAATGGGAGCATCGGACAGCAGAACGCGCGCCAGAGCGATACGGCGTCCTTGCCCGCCCGAAAGTTTCGAGCCGCCTTCCCCGATCCAGGTGTCCAGTCCGTCAGGCAGGTTGCGCACGACGTCTGCAATCCTGGCCTGGTCGAGCGCAGCCCACAGCGCCGTATCCGGAATGTCCGTCCGGCCCAGAAGCAGGTTTCCGCGCACGGTATCATCAAACAGATGGCTGGCCTGCGACAGCCAGGCGATCTGCGAGCGCAGGTCGCTGTCGCGCAGTGTGGTGATGTCGGTGCCACCCAGCAGGATCCGGCCCTGTTCGGGAGATGCGGCCTTGAGGATCAGGGCGGCCAGGCTGGATTTGCCAGCACCGGACGGTCCGATCAGGGCCGCGCGCGCTCCCTGACGGAGAGTCAGGTTCAGGTCACGGAAAATGGGAGCCCGGTTCGGTGTCCAGCGAAACGTCACGTTCTCAAGACGCAGATCGCGACCTGCCGGAAGCGGTGCGTTGCCTTCGGGCGCCGGGGGAGCCCGATCGGCAATTTCGACAATCCGTTGTGCCGCGTGGCTGACCTGCCCGCTCAGCAGACCCGCACGCGCCAGACCAGTGACGCCTTCAAGCGCTGTGATGGCGACGAACAGTGCAGTAATGCCGGCGATGGCCGGAGCCTGCGGGAAAAGAAGACCCGCAACGGCGCACAGGATGACTGCGATCCCGGCCTTGGCGATCAGGCCTGCAAAGCCCTGCATGAGGGTCATGCGCGTCTGCTGGCGGCGCTGGGCCTTGAAAAGGGTTTCCTGACGGTCAGTGACGGCTGCGGCAAGAACGTCTTCAGCGCCAAAGGCCCGGGCCTCGCGCAGACCGGATGTGAGATCGAGTGCCGCGATCCGCAGTTCCGATTCCGCACGCAGGATATCTGGACCAAAGCGACGGGACAGGCGCGCGCCCATCAGGGGCAGAATGAACGCAAGGACGGCAAACAGCACGCCGGTCAGCAGGCCTGCTTCCGTTCCTGCGCGCAGCCAGACAAGCGTTGCGATCGGGAGTGTCAGGAGAGCGGATACCAGCGGGACAAGGATGCGCAGATACAGATTGTCCAGCGTCTGCACGTCTGACACCAAACGGGTCAGCAGGTCTCCCGAACGCTGGAAACCCAGCCCCGCCGCGGCTCCGCCAGCCAGCTTGCGATAGAACCAGACCCGCAGATCGGCCAGCGCGCGGAACATAGCGTCATGCGTATAAAGACGTTCGAAATAACGCAGGACGATCTGCGCCACGCCCGATAGTCGCAGAAGAAGATAGGCGGCCCCTGCTCCGACGGCCGCACCGGCAATGCGCCCACCGGCCTGTCCCATCAGGGCCAGCCCCGCGCAGACGGCCAGTTCGGCGATGACCATACCGGTTATCAGGCGTGTATACTGCGGACGCCAGACCTGAAGGATGCGGGACAGGGCTGTCTCGTTGCCGGTTTCTGCAACCGGATTTGTAGGCAGCGGGGCGCTCATGCGGCTTCTCCCGTAAAGGCAATGGCGCGACCGGCATCAAGCACGAGGTGCCGTCCCTGAAACTGGCGGGCCTGCGCGGAATGACTGCACAGGATGACGGTCCGGCCTTTGGCGAGGTCTTTCAGGCTGACAAGGATTTCAGCCTCGGTCTTCGGGTCCAGATGGGATGTGGGCTCATCCAGCAGCAGAAGCGGCGCGTCCTTGAGATAGGCGCGGGCAATGGCGATACGCTGCGCCTGACCACCGGACAGGCCAAACCCGCCCTCGCCGATCCGCGTTTCCAGTCCGTCCCGGAGTGACGACAGGTACTGATCGACAGCCGCTGCGGAGACGGCACGATCCAGATCTTCAGCCGAAGCATCGGGCCGCGCGAAAAGGATGTTCTCACGGATGGTTCCGGCGAACAGGACGGGCTTCTGCCCGATCCAGCTGATCCGCGAGGAAATCTGGCGTGGAGAGAGGCTCTGCATGTCCTGTCCGTCGAACAGGATGCGTCCCTGTGAAGGAGAAACGAAGCCAAGCAGCAGTTCCAGAAGCGTGGATTTGCCAGCTCCCGATGCACCTTCGAGAATCAGTGTCGCACCAGCAGGCAGAACGAAGCTCACGTCGTGAATGACCGTGCCGCGCTGTTCATCCCATGCAAACGAGACGTGTTCCGCTGTTACTGAGATGCCGCCTCTGGCCTGCACGACGTCAGGACCCGCTGCCGTCCGCTCGGTCAGCGGTGCCAGTTCATGCATGGCTTCTGCTGCCGCGGTGGCATGGGCGCGGTCCTGATAGGCCGCCGACAGGGCGCGGAAGGATGCAAATGCCTCGGGCACCAGCAGGACGGCATAAAGCGCGCGTGTCAGGACGGCATCAGAAGGATGGCCCATCAGGGTGTGGGCCTGTGTCACGACGATCAGCACAAGGGCTGCAACCATGGCGACATCCGTGGTCGCCGAGGCCAGAAAAGCGATCCGCAGGACCTTCATGGTACGCTGGCGCAGGTCATCGGCGCTCTGTGCCAGAGCCTGCGTCTCGCGATCGGTTCCACCGGATAGGACGATGGTCGCAATGCCCTTCACACGGTCCAAAAAGCGCGTCTGAAGGCGGTTCATGGCCAGGAACTGCTTGCGGGACGCGACGGCCGTGGCAATGCCGAAGACGGCCTGAAAGATGGGAAGCATGGCACAGCAGGCCGCAAGAATCAGACCCGCCTGATGGTTCTCCACATACAGCGCGATCACGACCAGCCACTGTGACACCAGCCAGAGCGATGCGGCCGGCAGCCAGCGCGCGAAGTAGCCGTCCAGCGCTTCGATGCGGTCAACCAGTGTGGCTGCAATGGCGGCGCTGTGATGGCGGCGCAGGAGGGCTGGCCCCTCGCCGATGATGCGGTTCAGCACTTCGCGGCGCAGGCGGCGTCGGGCGTGGATGCCGGCTGAAGCGGCGGTCACGTCCTGTATGGTGGACAGGATCACTCTGAGGACGCAGGCCAGAAGAAAGACGCCGATGGCTGGTCCGGTGCTGTCCGTATCGCGGGTCAGGACGGAAGCGAGCGTTCGAGCCAGCGCCCAGGCCTGCAGGAGCCCCAGCAGGGTGGAGAGTAACCCTAAAACTACTACGACAGAGGTCCGGGAGCGACTGGCGCGTCCCTGTGCCTTTACCCACGCTTTTGCGATTGTCTTGTCGGCCTTCATGACCCCTGCATATAGGTCGCAAAAGCTCGACAAGACAGTGCTTCAGGCAATTCTTGCCGCTTATTTAGGTTTTTTTGTGGATTTGCTGGCGGAACCTGACGCCGCTTTGCCGTTACAGACCCGAGTCTTCTCCGTGACTGATGGCCTTGCGCGCCATCGCCAGCGCCGTCAGAGAGGGGCGTTCGGGAATGAAACGCAGGGTATACCAGGTTCCGTTTTCATTGCTGACCGTCATATCGGCATTGATCTGACGCGCGAACCCGCGGATGAGCTGCATCCCGATTCCTTCCCGACGCGTGCGGGACTCGGTGGCCTGACCCGCATTGATGCCGATTCCATCGTCACCCAGCTTGAGTTCTACCAAACCTTCCTTTTCCGGATCTGTCGGAACAACCTTGTGCAGGTTGATCACGATATGACCCGCCCTGTTCTCCGGGAACGCATATCGCAGGGCATTGCTGACGACTTCGGTCACGATCAGCGCGATCGGAACGGCCTGATCGGGAGAGATCAGGACATGCTCGATATCGAGTTGCAGCCGGATGCGGGTCTGGGCGTTCATGCCGTTCGCGGACAGCAGGATACTGCAGAGTTCTTCCAGAAAACTCTGGACATCCAGCGCCGAAAGACCACTTTCAGAATACAGGTAACGGTGCAGGGTCGCGAGTGCCCTCACCCGGTCCCGCACGAGACGAAATTCCTCGCGGGCCTCATGGGAGCGGATGCGGCTTGCCTGCAGGTTGAGCAGTGAGGCTACGACTTGCAGGTTGTTCTTTACCCGATGGTGAATTTCCCGGATCAGCATGTCCTGATTGCGGGCCGACTGTTCCAGATCCTGCTCATGCTTGCTGAGCCGGCGTGTCGCGCGGAGAAACGCCTTTTCCAGATGCCTGATTTCAAGCGGAATCGAATGGCTGATCCGTGGAGCAAATGCAGCCCCCTTGCGCCAGTCTGCGACTGCCAGGGCCAGTTTCTCAAGCGGATCGACCAGAAACAGGCGTGCCCCCAGGGCGACGGCCATCAGTTCAAGCACCAGCAGACCCACAATCAGGCTGACCCGGATCAGGAAGATATTGAGGGCGTGGCTCTCTTCGGCCGTGCGCTCCGTTGCGACAATCAGGCTGACCGGACCATAGGCATTCTGGAAAGCGTAGGTGATGCCCTGGCTCGTAAAGACGTCATGCAGGCTGAGGGACGCAATGTCCCTCTTCAGACGCGCAAATGCCCTTCTCGGCAATTCCGCGGTTACCGGACGATCCGGGAAAAGCGAATAGAGGGTTCCGTCTGGCATCGCCAGAAAATGCCGTGAATTGTTATCCGTGCCGAGCAGGAGGCGGCCGTCCCCTTTCGGAAGATGGCTGCGCTGCCAGCCAAGGGTTCGGACCGCAATGATGTAGCCGGAAACGGAATTGTTGCTGAGAATGGGAACGACGAACTTCAGGAGCGGGCCACGGTCGCCTTTCAGCACATCGACGCCAACAACCGGAGTTCTGACTGTCTGAGAACTCATCGCAGGCGCGGCGAGTTCCGGGGAAGAGCAGATTGCCGCATCCTGTGTTGAAGGTGGTGGCAGAACGACCGATGGCCTGCCGGACACGTCTGTCAGCATCAGCATACAGTAGTGATGCTGTGAGACGGTCTGGACCAGCGCAAACTCCCTCAGGGCATTTCCTGAAGAAATGTCTCCATCGGCAAGCATGCCCAGCAGCGTGTGGGTCTGGTCGAGATCCGTCGTGATTTCCGAAATGGCAAGCTGCGTGTCGCGTTCAGTGCGCATGGCGCTGTTGCCGACATTCTGCTGGTAGCTGTGCCAGGCCAGCAGAGAAGCGATGATCGCGAGAGGCAGAGTCGTCGCGGCAATCAGGGTCATTACCCGCGCGCCGACGGTGTCAAACATCCGGATGCTGCGCAGGGCGTCACGCCTGTACCACAGACGACGCCAGCGCCGCGGATTCAGGTCTGGAGAACCAGACCGGGTAACAGTCACTTGTTTCGGTCTTCCTCGATCAGTCGGAGAAGTTCATCGGGGATCGGCTCATTTGCAACATCATCAAAAAGCTGATGCAGGCCCCGGCTCAGCCAGATTCCGAAAGGCGAATCTTGATCCTCGCCAGTGGTTTCCCTGGCTGAGGACTTCCGCTTGTCTCCTGCGGTCATTGGCTGGTCCTGAACCTTCCTGTGACGTCAGAAGATGCAGATCCTGCACCCCTGATACTGACTGTGGCGCGAACTCCGGGTCTCTCCTGAGAAGCCGCTGCGGGATGAACTGCCGATCCAGTCTTACGAAAACAACATGTTTTCTGCAATCGCTGCCAATCCGCAATGGATACAAATTCTTCCCATTGCGGATCCCGAGATCATGAAAGCATGAGATCGTCAGAGGACTGACCGGCACGGCGACGGGCATCCATGGCATCGCGCAGGGCCTTGACCTTGATGCGCAGCTTGTCGTTGGCTGGCAGGTCTCCACTCATCCAGGCTTCGAGCTGACGACGGGCGCGGAAGACGCGACTCTTGGCCGTTCCGACCGCACAATCCGTAGCTTCTGCCAGTGCTTCGTAGCTCATGCCCTGAATTACGACCATGACGAGGGCTTCGCGCTGATCGGCCGGAAGACGGGACAGGGCCATCGACAGATCTTTAAGGGCCAGACTGTCCTCATGGGTTGCCGGGCTGGCGAAGGAGGATGCGGGTACATCATCGATATCAGTGGTCTCGCGACGCTTGCGAAGATCGGAGATGAAGCGGTTACGCAGGATACGATGCATCCAGGCCGAAAAATTCGTTCCCGGGATGAAGCTGTTCTGGGCTGCCAGAGCGTTGCACACGGCGTCCTGTACGAGGTCTTCGGCGGCGGCGCGGTTGCGGGTCAGCGAAAGAGCCTGAACGCGCAGCTTCGGAAGAATGGCAATGACCTGATCGTGGAACGTCATGGAACTGACTCCTGATTTCGTTCTGTTTTCATGGGATCAATGAACGGTCAGGTGAAAATGTTGCATCGGGGCTCAGGAAAATTCCTCAAAAAAGGAAAAGACAGCCTGTGCGGCGCAGAAAACAGGCAAAAATCAGGCGATATTTTTTTCGGAATCCGTTTCCGGAGGTTCGGTATTTTCCGTCGCAAGCTCGGCAAGCTGGGCTCTGGCACGGGAAACACGGGCCCTCATTGTTCCGGCTGGCACATCGCAGACGCGGGCGGCATCTTCATAGGACAGTTCCTGTGCTCCCACGAGAATCAGGGCTTCCCGCAGCAGATCTGGCAGTTTCCACAGCAGTTCGCCCAGATCCTGAACGGCATCGCGGGCATTCTGGCGTGACGGTGCAGCCGTGGAGGGCTGCATATCCTGCTCGATGTCGAGCATGATCTCCTGCTCGCGGCTGCGGCGGCGCGTCTGCTCGTAGAAGGCATTTCTCTGGATTGTGAACAGCCAGGCTTTGAGGACTGTTCCCTGCTGGAACTGCTCCTGGGAGGCCAGTGCGCGGACAATCGTGTCCTGCACAAGATCATCCGCTGCCGCAGGATCGCGAGTCAGAAAACGCGCGAAACCCCGCAGATCCGGAAGGGTCTGGAGCAGGCCGCGGTGAAAGCTGCCTTTCTGGGAAGACGGGTCGCGCTGCTGGCCCGCGGGCAATCGTGTGCTCAGAAGAAGATCCTTCACGCGACATCGCATGCGACCGGGGCGGCCACGAAGACTATACGGAGATTGGGCATCGTGTCATGACTATTCAACCTTCATAACGAGACGCATTCCGTGGGGATGCGTTGGCAGATATCTTTTCAGGAGGCCATGGACACATGACTGATCTGGCACGTCAGGAACTCGTCAAGGCGCTTCCCTATGCCCGCCGCTTTGCCCGCGCCCTGGTTGGTGACCAGAAAACGGGTGATCAGCTTGTGGCCGTGGCCCTGAAGAAGCTGATGGAAAGTCCCTCCAGGAACGATTTGTCCGCACGGCAGGCTCTCTATGGTCTGCTTGTGAGCGCTTTCATGCAGCGCCATGGCAAGGATGCCACCGTGGGCATGCCGCTGCGGCAACGCGCGCTTCTGCTGCTGACTTCTCTTGAAGAACAGTCCCTTGCGTCCAGTGCGCAGGCGCTGGGCATTACGGACGAAGAGGCGGCGGCCGAGCTGAGCAAGGCGCGCGAAGGCCTTCAGGGCATTGCGCAGACAAGTGTGCTGATCATCGAAGATGAGCCGATCATCGCCATGGATATTCAGGATCTGGTCGAGCGCTGTGGCCACAGGATCGCCGGGGTTGCCCATACAGAGGCCGATGCTGTCGCCCTGGCTGCGAAAACCAAGCCCGGTCTCATTCTCGCGGACATCAATCTCGGCGGCGGCGGTGACGGGATGCAGGCCGTCGGGCGCATCCTTCGGACCCATGAAGCGCCGGTCATTTTCGTAACCGCCTATCCGGAGCGTCTGCTGACGGGTGAGACGCAGGAGCCATCCTTCGTCATCACGAAGCCCTTCGAGCCGATGACCTTGGCTGTGGCCACCTATCAGGCTGTTACAGGTGGCGTCACGCCCGTCTGAGAGTATGATTCGGTGCAGGGGTGACTTGCGGCGGCCGTCCTGCTGCGACACATAGGGAGCCATGTCGGCACCCATTCTCTCCCTGCAGAACATTACCTACACTCTCGGCGGACGTCCCCTGCTGGATGGCGCGGAACTGGGCGTTTTGCCCGGTGAGCGGATCTGTCTGGTCGGACGCAACGGTTCCGGAAAATCCACGCTGCTGAAGATCGCCTCAGGCGATATCGTGGCGGATTCCGGAACGCGTTTCGTTCAGCCGGGAATCAAGGTTCATTATCTGGCCCAGGAGCCCGATCTTTCCCGTTACGCCACCACCTTCGATTATGCGTCCGAAGGGCTTGATGAGACCGAGACCTACCGGGCGCGCTCCATGCTGGCCGAACTCGGGATGACGGGTGAGGAAAGCTGCCAGAACCTTTCGGGAGGCGAAGTGCGCCGCTGTGCCCTCGCCCGCGCTCTTGCGGCGGAGCCAGATCTTCTGCTGCTGGATGAACCGACCAACCATCTGGATCTGCCGTCCATCACATGGCTGGAGAAAGAGCTCTCTGCCTGTCGCTGTGCGATGATCGTCATCAGCCATGACCGACGCTTGCTTGAGACCCTGTCCCGAAGCGTTGTCTGGCTGGAAAATGGCGTGACGCGTCGGCTGGATCAGGGATTTGCACGTTACGAGAGCTGGCGGGATGAGGTTCTGGAACAGCAGGAGCGTGACGCGCACAAGCTGGACCGCCAGATTGCGCGCGAAGAAGACTGGATGATTTACGGCGTCACGGCGCGGCGTAAGCGCAACGTGCGGCGTGTGGGGGAACTGGCGGCGCTGCGGGCACAACGCAAGGAACTTGCTTCACGGGGCAAGGGTACGCTCCGCATGGCAGCTACAGACGCCGAAAGTGCGGGCAAGATCACGATCGCTGCGGAAGGTGTGAACTGGGCCTATGACGATCGCGCCATCGTCCGGGACCTCGATCTGCGGATCCTGCGCGGCGACCGGCTCGGCCTGGTGGGTGCCAATGGTGCTGGTAAGACCACACTTCTGCGTCTGCTGACCGGCAAAATGGAGCCGCAGTCCGGGACCGTGAAAATGGGGCCGTCCGTATCCATGGTCACACTGGATCAGCAGCGCGAAAGTCTCGATCCGGCCAAGACCCTTGCCGAAACCCTTGCCGGTGGCAGTGGGGATATGGTGCAGGTCGGGGACGAGAAACGTCACGTGATCGGCTATATGAAAGACTTCCTGTTCCGCCCGGAACAGGCCCGTACGCCGGTGGGAAAACTGTCCGGCGGTGAACGGGGCCGGCTGGCGCTGGCCTGTGCTCTGGCCAAGCCATCCAGCCTCATGGTGCTGGACGAGCCGACCAACGATCTCGATCTCGAAACGCTGGATCTCCTTCAGGACATGCTGGCCGACTATGCGGGCACGGTCCTGCTGGTCAGCCATGACCGTGACTTCCTTGATCGGGTCGCGAGTTCGGTGCTGGTGTCGGATGGCGGCGGGGACTGGATCGAATATGCCGGGGGCTACTCGGATATGCTGATCCAGCGGGGGGATGTTCCGGCAGGTCGTGAAACTGCATCTTCGGAAACTGAAGAGATCGCACCAAAATCTGCTTTAAAAACAGATAGGAAGCCGAAAAAACTCAGTTATAATGATAAGCGGGCGCTAGATCTTCTTCCGAAGAAAATGGCCGATCTGGAAAAGAAGATCCAGAGCTATCGGGACGTTCTGGCGGATCCGGGTCTGTATGGTCGGGATGCTGTCAGGTTCGAGAAGACGACCCAGCTTCTGGAAACCGCAGAGCGGGATCTGACCCAGTCGGAAGAGCAATGGCTTGAGCTGGAAATGAAGAAAGAACTTCTTGAAAACCAGTGAGTTGAAGGAATTCTTTCAGTTCTGATCTGAGGCGGGGATCAGGCCGGAAAGTTCCATGATCTGTCGCGATTTCCGGATGCTGTCCGTCACCCGGATGGCGGCATCCAGCGCTCTGATCCCGGCCTGCGCATCGACCAGCACCGGTGCGCCGTGAAGGCACGAAGCGGCAAAGGCTTCATGTTCTACGGCCAGATTGTCGTGGTCTTTCCAGCTTATGGCCTCACGCCGGAAGCCGCCCGTGCCCGGAAGAGGCATGCCGCGCTCACGCCCAATGAAGCTCAATTTGCGCTCCATGAAATCGGCGGAAAGATATCCGTCCTGTGAGAAAAGACGCATACGTCGTTCAGTTTTCAGGGAAATCCGACTGGCGGTGATGGTGGCTACGCAGCCGTTTTCAAACCGTACCCGGGCGTTGGCGATGTCTTCATGTGCGCTTGAAACAGCGGCTCCCAGGGCATCGATTTCTGCAATGGGGCTGTCTACAATCGCCAGAACGAGATCGAGATCATGGATCATGAGATCCAGAATGACCGACACGTCCGTTCCTCGCGGTTTGTAAGGCGCAATGCGGGTGGCTTCGATGTAAAGCGGCGCCTTGATTCGTTCGGTAATGGCCTGATGTTCTGCTGAGTAACGCAGCAGATGGCCGACCTGAAGGACCTTGCCGGTCTTCCAGGCAAGATCGGCAAGGGCGTGGGCTTCGTCCAGCGTGGCCGCGATGGGCTTTTCGACCAGAGCATGTCGGCCCGCTCTGAGGGCGTGGCTTGTCAGGGCAAAGTGATACTCCGCTGGTGCGGCGATGATGACGGCATCCACCTGCTCCAGAAGATTTTCATAGCTTGTGGCAATTCCGCAACGAACTTCCCGTGCCACGACCGCCGCGCGGGCCGGATCGGGATCGTAAAGCGCGACAAGCTGTTCGGCCGGGTTTGCGGCGGACTTGAGGGCATGAAACCGTCCGAAATGGCCGGCCCCGACGATGCCGACCCGAAGCTGTTGCGCTATATTCATGCTGACAGGCTTATCAGCCACGGCGATCCTCGCAAAGACAGCATGCCCTCAAAGAGGCAAAAGGTTGCATCGGCATGGCGGAAACGGCATGGTCCCGCCCTGAAAATGATCTGAAAAACGATCTGTCCAAATCCGCCGAGGACGTCTCGACCTGATATGATGTATTACAGCCGGCTCAGACTGCTGGGCGTCGCGGGCATCTGCCTGATTGGCGTGCTCCTGTGTCTGCCCAATTTTCTGCGTTCTCCCTCACCGTCCCTGCCCTGGCGGCAGATCCATCTGGGGCTCGATCTGCGGGGCGGGTCCTACCTTCTCCTTCAGCTCGATCTGAAATCCCTTGAGCATGACCGCCTTCAGTCCCTCCAGGATCAGGCGCGCCAGACGCTTCTGGACCGGTCTCTGGGCTATCGCGATTTTGCCCGCGACGATGCAAGCGCCAGCCTGAGCTTCATGCCCCGTTCGGATGCCGAACGCGACGCCGCGCTCAAGGCCATGCAGTCCCTGCCCCCGGTGGTACCGAACGAGTTCACGACGTCTGAAAAGGACGGACGCATCGTCCTGACGCTTCAGCACGACGCGATGCTGGCCCGTGCCCGTGAAGCTGTGGCGCAGTCGATTGAGATCGTCCGTCGCCGTATCGACGCAACGGGTGCGATTGATCCGAGCATCGCGCGTGAAGGTGACGACCGGATTGTCGTGGAGCTTCCGGGCGTTAGCGATCCGGAGCGGATCAAGAGCCTGCTGGGAACGACGGCCCGTCTGACCTTCCGTCTGCTGGCCCCGAACCCGAGCGTTGCAAGCCCCGGCTCGACGATGCTTGAAGACGAGAGCGTGCATACGCAGGTCGCGGTGCAGGATCATGTTGATGTCGACGGCACGGACCTGACCAATGCAGGCGCGGTGATTGATCAGCAGAGCGGTGGCTGGGCTGTGACGTTCCAGCTCAACAGCGCTGGTGCAACGGCTTTTGCGAACGTCACGCGGGCCAATGTCGGCAAGCGCTTTGCGATCGTATTGGACAACAAGGTCATCGAGGCCCCGAACATCATCAGCCCGATCACGGCTGGAAACGGTCAGATCACGGGTGGTTTCGATGCTCGCAGTGCGTCTGATCTTGCGCTTCTGCTACGTGCTGGCGCTCTTCCTGCCCCACTTTCAGTTGTTGAACAGCGGACGATCGGCCCGAGCCTCGGTGCTGCGTCTATCCATGCCGGTATCATCAGCTTGCTGACCGGCCTTCTGCTGGTCATTGCATTCATGGTGCTGTTCTACGGGCGTTTCGGCCTGTATGCGGATATCGCCTTGTTTGCCAACCTGATCCTGATGGTGGCGATCCTCTCGCTGTTCCAGGCAACGCTGACCCTGCCGGGCATGGCGGGTATGCTGCTGACCCTTGGCATGGCCGTGGATGCCAACATCCTGATCAACGAGCGTATCCGTGAGGAAGTGAAGCGTGGCCGTGGTCCGCTTCAGGCCCTGCAGGCCGGTTTCGACCGCGCGACTGGTACGATCATCGACAGTAACGCCACGGCATTCCTGGCGCATGTCATGCTGTTCGTGTTCGGAACGGGTCCTGTCCGCAACTTCGCCCTGACGATCACCATCGGTATCGTCACGACACTCTTCACGACCCTCCTGCTGTCACGCCTTCTGGTCGTGCGGTGGTACGCCCTCGCCCGTCCCAAAGAACTTCCGGTCTGATCGTCATGCTGTCACGTCCCCTTTTCCGTTTTGTCCGTGACGATCGGCGCATCAATTTCATGCGCGGCCGTCACATGGGGCTGATCGTTTCGGCGGTCCTCTCCATTGCTTCCGTTATCCTGTTCTTCCAGCCCGGGCTGAAGCTCGGACTGGATTTCCGGGGTGGCATCATCGTTGAAGCTCAGACCCCCGGCCCTGCCGATTTTGGCAAGCTGCGCGCCGCTCTCGATCATGCTGGCATTCATCCGGATGCCGTGCAGGCGTTCGGATCGCCGCGTGATGTGCGTATCTCCATCAATGCCCCCGAAGGTGCGGATCGTGAGGCGCAGACCCAGAAGCTGGTCGATGGCGTCAAGAGCGCCATTTCGGCTGCCGAGCCCGGGACGCAGGTTCTTCGTGCCGATGCCGTAGGTGCGTCGGTCTCGTCCGAACTGTTTCGCGATGGTCTGCTGGCGCTTGGCTTCAGCCTTGCGATGATCCTGATCTATATCTGGGTTCGCTTTGAGCGTGAGTTCGCCATCAGTGCGGTGGTGACGCTCATTCTCGATCTGACCAAGACGGTCGGCTTCCTGGCTATTACGCGCTTCGAATTCGATCTCGTGATGGTTGCCGCTCTTCTCACGATCCTCGGCTATTCCACCAACGACAAAGTGGTGGTCTATGACCGGATCCGTGAGAACCTGCGCAAGTACCGCACGATGCCGCTGCGGGAGCTTCTGGATCTGTCCATTAACGAGACCCTGAACCGGACGCTCGGTACGTCCATGACAGTCTTTCTGGCGGCTCTGCCCCTCGCCCTGTTCGGGGGTAGCACACTGACCGGATTTGCGACGGTCATGCTGTTCGGGATCGTGGTGGGAACGTCCTCGTCCATCTTCATCGCGGCCCCTCTTCTGCTCCTGATGGGCGAGAAGCGGCTGCGGAAGGAAGTGGCGGCAGACTGATCAGGTCTGGCCTAAGACACAAAAAAACCGGCGTCCCTCAGGGGAGCCGGTTTTTTTGTGTCTGCTCTGATGGATTGGCGGGGTTTGGTGGCGTTTTCTGGGGAAGGTCCGCCAGAAGGCTGGAAAGTGCCTGGTCAGCCTGTCGATTGGCTGAAGAGCTTTGCAGCTTCAGGGCATTTACTGTTGCCTGCTGGGCGGCCCTGTCCAGAGCCACCAGCTGTGACAGTCCTTCAGGGCCGATCTGTCCGGTCATGACCGCGCCCCGGGCCATGCCATGGGCGATCAGATAGGCATAAAGCCGCGAATTTGGAGATGGCGGCAGCCCTGTCATTGCAGGGCGTGCCGCGCATCCGGCCAGAAAGCTTCCCATCACAAACAGGGTGACGGCAGGGCGCCAGACTGCGCGACGGAAGGCTTTCGTCTCTGTCATCAGGAGTTTTTCTGCGCCAGAAGGTCGCGGATTTCCGTGAGGAGAACCTCTTCCTTGGTCGGAGCCGGCGGAGCGGCAGGTGCTTCGTCGTGCTTGCGGCTCAGCTTGCTGAGGATGCGGGTCAGCCAGAAAATGAAGAACGCAACGATCAGGAACTGGATCACGGCATTGAGGAACAGGCCGATATTCACGGTTACTGCGCCGGCCTTCTGGGCTTCGGCGAGCGTGTCTTTCACCGGACCTTTGAGGGTAATGAACAGGTTCGAGAAATCGACACCGCCCGTGATCAGACCGATGAACGGCGTCAGGATGTCCTTGACGGCGCTGCCGACGATCGCGCTGAATGCAGCACCGATCACGACACCGACCGCGAGGTCGAGCACGTTGCCGCGCATGATGAACTTCTGGAAATCGCTGACCCAGCCCGGAGTGTGCAGGGTGTGTTTGGTTTCGCTCATATCAAACCTTTTCTTGGTATCCGTGCAGGCACGGTCGCAGGCCTGACAGTCGAGCCCGCATTCATTGCAAGGGATAAACGGACTCATACGATCCAGTAAAGGCCACTTTCATCCGGAAGCGCTTTCCGTTATATGCGCCTGATGATTCGCCCCGGTCGGCATCGGGGCTTTCTTTATGGAGTAGAAATTCATGAAATCCGGCATCCATCCCGACTACCACGAGATCACCGTCATCATGACCGACGGAACCGAATACAAGACCCGTTCGTGCTATGGCGAACCGGGCGCGACGCTGCGTCTTGACGTTGATCCGAAGTCCCATCCGGCCTGGACGGGTGTCCAGCGCATGATGGATACCGGAGGCCAGGTTGCAAAGTTCAACAAGCGCTTTGCTGGCATCGGTACGCGCACGAAGTAATCCGGCGCACCTCCCTGCCGTCTCCTCTTGAAGACGGTCGGGTCGGAACCTATCTGGAAAACCAGCCGCGATGCCGTTCGGGTCGTGGCTGGTTTGACCATAGCATTTTGCCATATCGGGAAATGCGCCAGATGATTCCTGCCTGAAGGAGGTTTCAGTGACCTACGATTTTACACCGCTGTTCCGCAGCGCGATCGGTTTCGACCGACTGGCCACGATGGCTGGCAATGTTGCCAACGCCCAGGCCCTTCCAAGCTATCCTCCCTACAATATCGAAAAAACCGGCGAGACGAACTACGTCCTGACGATGGCCCTTGCGGGTTTCCGGCCTGAAGACGTGGACGTTGTTCAGGAAGACAACACGCTTGTTGTGCGCGGTAGCGTCCCCGAAAACACCCGTGACCGGGAGTGGCTGCATCGCGGTATTGCCACGCGGGCGTTCGAGCGCCGCTTCGTTCTGGCCGATCATACGGAAATCGACCGTGCGGACCTGGTAAACGGCCTGCTGTCCATCGCCATCCGTCAACTCGTCCCGGAAGCGGCTAGGCCGCGCCGTATTCCTGTCCGGACTGAAGCCATGCCCGCAGCCCCGGCTGAAACCGTTCAGGCGGCCTGAGCATTTGGAGCGGGAGTGTCCTAAAAGCACTCCCATTCCGTTTTGGTGCTTGACCATCGCGGCTTTGGTGCCGCATACCCGTTTCCATTATCGCAGAGCATCCAGCAGGTGCCGCGATCATATCCCGGGCGGGATTGGTTCCTCGCCGGATACGCCCGATCGGTGCCTGCGGAAGCTGGCTCCATCCGTGTCCCAGCAAGGAACGCACCGACATGACCCTGCCTTTGATGCCCAAGGCCACGGCCGTCTGGCTGATCGAAAAAACCGGTCTTACCTTCACCCAGATCGCAGAATTCTGTGGTATGCACCCGCTTGAGGTTCAGGCGATTGCGGATGGTGAAGTCGCGGCCGGTATCAACGGCTATGACCCGGTCAAGAACCATCAGCTTGCACAGGCTGAAATCACGCGCTGCGAAGCAGACACCAATGCCCGCCTGAAGATCATGCCGACGTCCAGCCCGGTGAAGCGCCGCGCCAAGGGTGCGCGTTACACCCCTGTCGCCAAGCGCAATGACCGCCCGGATGCCATCGCATTCGTCCTGCGTCAGTTCCCGCAGCTTTCCGAAGCGCAGATTGTCAAGCTGCTCGGCACGACCAAGGACACCATCACCAAGGTCCGTGACCGCCAGCACTGGAACAGTGCAAACATCAAGCCGCGTGACCCCGTTATTCTTGGCCTGTGCACCCAGACCGATCTGAATGCCGCCGTCACGGCCGCCAATGATCGTCTGGCCCGTGAAGGTCATGCGCTTCCGGTCGTGGAAGCCTATGTTCCCGACAGCGACAGTCATGCCTGATTGCAGCATCCGGAGCCGCCTCTGACGGGGTGGTGCGGATGAATGCCTGACGGGTACTGGTCCAGGACCCGTCAGGCATGATACTGCAATGAAAAGAGTGGAAAGAATCAGTCTCTCCACGACGCCTGAACGTTCTCCGGGACCGGATGCCATGATGACTGACGACAATGCCATGCTGAAACGTCTGCACGAACTGCGCAGCGAGCATCGCGACCTTGATACCGTCATCGAGCGTCTCGTCCATCATCCCCTCAACCAGCTCCAGCTTCAGCGCCTCAAAAAGCGCAAGCTTCAGCTCAAAGATGAGATTTCGTGGATCGAGACGCGTCTCATCCCGGATAATATTGCCTGAATGAGCCAGATCCTCTCCGCCGACGAAACCCTTCAGGACGACATGCCGATCCGTGTCGGTGTGATCATGGGAAGCCAGTCCGACTGGGATACCATGCGTCACGCCTGCGAGATCCTCGATGATCTGGGAATTGCCCATGAGAAGCGGATCGTCTCGGCTCACCGCACGCCCGACCGTCTTGTGGAATACGCAAAGACGGCCCGTCAGCGTGGCCTTCATGTGATTATCGCCGGTGCGGGTGGTGCAGCGCATCTTCCGGGTATGTGTTCCGCCTGGACAAGCATTCCCGTCCTCGGCGTTCCCGTGCAGAGCCGTGCCCTGAACGGGCAGGACAGCCTGCTTTCCATCGTGCAGATGCCGGGTGGCGTGCCGGTCGGGACCCTGGCGATCGGCAAGGCCGGTGCGATCAATGCCGGTCTGCTCGCTGCGTCGATCCTGTCGGTTTCCGACAAACAGGTTATGGCACGTCTGGATGCCTGGCGGGCGACGCAGACGGCGGCTGTTGCGGATGTTCCGGTCGAATGAAGGCGCAGGTTTTTGCTCCCGGCAGCACGATCGGGATCATTGGTGGCGGACAGCTTGGCCGCATGTCAGCCGTGGCAGCCTCGAAGCTGGGCTTTCATGTCCATGTGCTGAGCACTGAGGCGCCGAGCCCGGCTACGGAAGTTGCGGCGTCGGTGACGGTCGGTGCCTATGATGATCCGGCGGCGCTTGAGGATTTTGCCTCGCGCTGTGATGTCGTGACGTTCGAGTTCGAGAATATCAGCGCCGAAGGACTGGCCCTGCTTGAGAAGCATCGGCCGGTGCGACCTGCGGGTGAGATCCTGCGGATCAGTCAGGACCGGATTGCGGAAAAGACACGCCTGTCTGAAATCGGCGTCAGTCTGGCCCCCTGGCGGGCGATCAATGGACCCGAGGATCTGGCAGGGCTTGAGACGCTCGGTTTTCCGCTTATTCTCAAGACGACGCGCTTTGGTTACGACGGCAAGGGACAGTTCCGGGTGACCGATGCCGAGGCCCTCGCAGCCCTGCAGGATCTTCCCTACCCGCTCGTTGCGGAGAAGATGATCGATTTCGAGCGTGAGCTCAGCGTGATGGTGGTCCGTGGTCTGGATGGGACCGTGCGGTGTTTTGATACGGTCGAAAACCGGCATCGCAACGGCATTCTGGACGTGACGTTGGCACCTGCCCGCATCATGCCGGATCTGGCTCTTCAGGCTCAGGATATGGCGGCCTGCATTGCCGAGGCGCTGGGTCTGGTCGGGATCATGGGCGTGGAGATGTTCCACGCCGCCGATGGTAGCCTCATGGTGAACGAGATCGCCCCTCGCCCGCATAATTCCGGGCACTGGACCATGGATGCGTGTCTGGTGGATCAGTTCGAGATGCATGTGCGTGCGGTCGCAGGCCTGCCGTTGCCGCCTGCACGTCGGCATTCCGATGCAGTCATGCACAATCTGATTGGCCCCGAGGATATGGCGCGTGTTCCGGCCATTCTTGCAACGGATGGGGCTTCGCTGCATCTGTACGGCAAGGCGGAAGCGCGTCCGGCACGCAAGATGGGGCATGTGAACACTATCTTCCCGCGCGGCGCTTTGCCGGGCGAACTGGCGCTTGAAGGGCTTCTTCCGCCACGCGGCTGAGGTTTCAGAGCAGGTTGCTGCGGCGAAAGCTGGTGTGTCGGCCATTGCCGATGATGAAGTGGTCTGCGATCGTGACACCGACCACTTCGAGCGCCGCCTGAACCCGCATGGTCATCTGAAGATCGGCTTCCGAAGGCGTGGGATCGCCGCTTGGGTGGTTGTGAACCAGAACGAGTGCAGTGGCGCCAATTTCCACCGCACGTCTGGCGACTTCCCGCGGATAAACAGGCGTGTGATTGACCGTGCCTCTGGCCTGGGCCTCATCGGCGATTAAACTGTTCTTTTCATTGAGAAACAGGATGCGGAACTGCTCGATATTTTCCCGTGCCAGACGGGCCGTGAGGTAGTCGAGCAGTTTCTGTTCGTTGTCGAGCACGTCTTCCGGCGGCAGGCGCGCACGGTTATAGCGGAGCGCTGCTTCCTGAAGCACACGGATCATGGGCAACATGTGCGTGCCCATATCCGTGATGCTTTTGAGTTCCCGATCTGTGGCGGACAGGACGGCGGCCAGGGATCCGAAACGCGCGAAAAGATTATTCGACAGTGCGGCACTGCCCGTTTCCCGCCCGGTAAACAGGACTGTCAGGAGATGCAGCAGGGTCGCGTCGTCCAGATGCCGTCCCCGTCCTGTGAGCAGGGCAAGCGGCGGCTCCATTTCGGGAAGAGCATCCGTCAGCGCAGTGATCTGTCGCAGATCAACTGACGAGAGGCCTGTCATGCCATCCGAAAATCCGGGTGTTCCGGCATCCCTGTCGTTCATCTTACAGCAGCCCTTCCTGACGTAGGCTGGAAGGGCGTCCCTCACCTGTGACAAGTACGTCGTGAAGCGTGATGGATAGGGGGCGCATCGCAAAGTCTAGTTGCCGGGCCGATTGCGACAGATCTGCCGGGCGCTGTGTGGGGGTGATATGGAAACCGATCAGGGCCGTGGCATGCAGTGCGAGGGCCCGGATGGCGATGGCGCGGTTACGTTCGGTAAGGCTGTTGGCCTCGGGCGCGGCTTCGTCCGCCAGAAGGCGGTTGCGATTGTCGAGATAGAGCAGCCGGAACTGTCCCGGGATGCCGCCTTCAAGCGCCTGTTCGAGATAGGCCATGAGCTGTTCCCAGTTGCTCAGTGTCGGACGTTCACGCTGTTCCGAAGAGGCCAGACGTTCAGCGGCTACTCCTGGAAGGCGCAGGACTCTGATGGCATCATCTTTCAGTCCCGCAGCGCGCAGGGCGTGTGTAGGAGCGCGGAAAACATCCACCAGACTGCCAAAATGGGCGATCAGTCCCTTGGCGAGCGGTTTCGTGTCCTTGCGTGGCACACCTGCGAAGAGCAGCATTTCGAGGATTTCATAATCGGCGAGTGTGTGGGCGCCATTTGCCAGCACGCGTGCGCGCATTCTGGCGCGGTGTCCCTGAGGTCCTGTGCCGCGTGTCAGATCGATCCGGGGATAGGTGTTGGCCATGACGGTATCTCACTCTATATCGGGAGGGTGCCGCAAGACCTACCTTCCCCTACCCCCGAGTATCTCTCCCGCCTCAATCCGGAGCAGAGACGTGCCATCGAGACAACCGAAGGCCCGCTCCTCATTCTGGCAGGTGCGGGAACGGGCAAGACGCGCGTCCTGACGACGCGGTTTGCGCATATTCTCCTCACCGGCCGCGCCTATCCAAGCCAGATCCTTGCCGTGACTTTCACGAACAAGGCCGCGCGCGAGATGCGCGAGCGTGTCAGTGCGATTCTGGGCGAGCCGGCCGAAGGTCTGTGGCTCGGGACGTTCCACGCGATCTGCGCGCGGATGCTGCGCCGCCATGCGGAATATGTCGGGTTGACGAGCAGCTTCAACATCCTCGACACGGATGACCAGATCCGGCTTCTCAAGCAGGTTATGGAACCGTGGAAGATCGACACCAAACGCTGGCCGCCGAACCAGCTCATGGGGATCATCCAGCGCTGGAAAGATCGCGGACTGACGCCTGACCGGGTGACACCGGCCGAAGATTCCGATTTTGCGAACGGTCATGCGCTGGCGATTTACCGGGCGTATCAGGAGCGTCTGATCGCGCTTAATACGTGCGATTTCGGCGATCTGATGCTGCACATGACGGAGATCCTACGCAACCAGCCCAATGTACTGGCACAGTATCACCGGATTTTCCGCTACATTCTCGTGGACGAGTATCAGGACACGAATACGGTTCAGTATCTGTGGCTGCGTCTGCTGGCTAAGCGCGAGCACGGACCATCCAATATTGCCTGCGTGGGTGATGACGATCAGTCCATCTATTCCTGGCGCGGGGCGGAAGTTGAGAACATTTTGCGCTTCGAGAAGGATTTTCCAGGGGCGGAAGTCGTGCGTCTGGAGCGGAATTACCGCTCGACGGCACAGATCTTGGCCGCTGCTGCCGGGCTGATCGCGCATAACGAGGGGCGGCTTGGCAAGACGCTGCGGCCCGGCCGTGATGATGCGCAGGGCGAGAAGGTTCAGATCATCGGGGTACGCGATTCGGATGAGGAAGCGCGGATTGTGGGCGGCGCCATCGAGCGTCTGCGCGGTGACGGGCATCCGCTGTCGGAAATCGCCATCCTGATGCGCGCGGGCTTCCAGACGCGGCCGTTTGAAGAACGGCTGATGATGATCGGCATCCCGTATCGGGTTGTTGGTGGTCTACGGTTCTACGAGCGCTCTGAAATCCGGGACTGTCTGGCATATCTGCGGGTGCTGTCACAGCCTGCGGATGATCTGGCGTTTGAGCGGATCATCAATGTTCCCAAGCGTGGCGTGGGTGCCGTGGCGGTGCAGAAGCTGCATGCCCAGGCGCGCGCCCTGCCCGGCCCGCTGACAGCGGCGGTGATCTGGCAGCTTCAGGAAGGGCTGCTCAAGGGCAAGTCGAAGGACGCTCTGGACGGGCTGATGGCGGCGTTCCAGCGGGCCAAGGTGACGCTTGAGACGGAAGGTCATGTGGTGGCCGCCGAGCAGCTTCTCGAGGACAGTGGCTATCTTCAAATGTGGCGGGATGACCGTTCCGTCGAGGCGCCCGGCCGTCTGGACAATATCCGTGAGCTTTTGCGGGCGCTCGGAGAGTTCGGCACACTTCAGGGCTTTCTGGAGCATGTGGCACTCGTCATGGATACCGAGAGCGAGACGTCCGATGACAAGGTCAGTCTGATGACGCTGCATGGCGCCAAGGGACTGGAGTTCGACACCGTGTTCCTGCCGGGCTGGGAGGAAGGTGTGTTCCCGTCCCAGCGCTCGCTTGACGAAGGCGGGAACCGGGCACTCGAGGAAGAGCGGCGGCTGGCCTATGTGGGGCTGACGCGCGCGCGGCGTCGGGCAATCGTGCTGCATGCAGCAAGCCGGCGGATCTATGCCAACTGGCAGTTCTCGATGCCCAGCCGCTTTATCGAGGAAATCCCGTCCGAATATGTGCAGCTGACGGGACAGGCGTTCGAGACGCGCCGGCAGGCTGCGGCGGCGCCGTCCATGTTCGCGTCTGGTCCGCTGACGAGTACGCGCCCGTCAGGTTTCCGCGCTCCGCGTCCGAAAATCCATGATGTAAAACCGGAGCCGACCGTCGCAATCGGGGCGACGGTCTTTCATCACAGGTTCGGCGAAGGCACCGTCATCGGCGCTGACGGGCCGCAGTTGCACATCAATTTTGAAAACGGTGGCGTTAAACGCGTCATGGCAAATTTCGTGGAGATCAGATCGTGATGGCACCCCGCAGCATTGGCCGTCGCCATGCCAGTGCGCTCGAAACCCTGTCCATCACGGTGGAAGAGCCCTTTGTTCCCCTGTTTGAACAGGCCCTGATGTGCGCCTGCGAGACGGTTGGCATTTTCGAGGCCGACGACGCGCAGAAATACTGGCGCGTGGAAGGCGTGAAAGATACGGGCTTTAAGGAAGACGAGCTCGAAAACGCTCTGGCCGTGGCTCGGATGCTGACTGGTTGTGAGGCGGAACTCGAGCGGACTCCGACCGAGTCCGAGGGCTGGCTGGCTCGGACGTATGAATCCTTCCCGCAGCAGAATGTGGGCAAGCGCTTTGCCATCCGCGGCACCCATCTGCATGGCGCGCCGGATCAGTCCCGTCTGACGATCACGCTGGATGCGGGAATTGCCTTCGGCTCCGGCGAGCATGGCTCGACGCGTGGTTGTCTGCGGGCGCTGGAAATGGTCGCGTATCGCAAGCCGCAGCGTATTCTGGATATGGGGTGCGGGTCCGGTATTCTGGCGATGGCGGCGGCGAAGCTGCTGCACCGTCCGGTTCTGGCCGTTGATATCGAACCCTGGTCTGTGCGGACGGCCAAGCTCAATGCGCGGCTGAATGGTCAAGGCAATCTGCTGGACTGCCGTTTCGGCAATGGCTGGCAGACCGAGGCCGTGCGCGCCAAGGCGCCGTATGATCTGGTCTTCGCCAACATTCTCGCCCGCCCGCTGTGCCGGATGGCGCAGTCTCTGGCGCTGAACCTTGCGCCGAACGGGACGGCCATTCTCGCTGGTCTGCTTTACAGTCAAGCGCGGATGGTGCTGGCAGCGCATCAGCGTCAGGGCCTCGTGCTGGAGCGTATCCTGCGTGAAGGCGACTGGGCCACGCTGATTCTGCGCCGTCGCGGCTGATGGGTGTGCCGGGATCATTGCCATTGATCCGGGACGCCGGTCCTGACGATCTGCCGGCTATCCTGCGGATCACCAATGATGCCATCGAAAACACTGATGCGCTCTGGATTACGACGCCTTTTACGCTGGACCAGCGGCGTCAGTGGTTCGAGGACAGGCTGGCAAAGGACTACCCGGTGCTTGTCGCTGTTGATATGGCTGGTGAGGTTGCGGGGTATGGCTCCTATGGCTCTTTCCGAGCCTATGAAGGCTATGCACGGACTGTTGAGCATTCGGTTTATGTCGCCCCCTCACACCAGCGTCGGGGCGTCGGGCGTAGCCTCCTGCATGCCCTGATCAACCATGCCAAGGACGCGGGCTTTCATGTCATGGTGGCCGGGATTACGGCTGACAATGCCGCTTCCGTTGCGATGCACCGTGAGTTTGGTTTCCGGAACTGTGGCACGCTTCCGCAGGTCGGTCGCAAGCGTGGCCGCTGGCTGGATCTGCTATTCATGACACTTCGTCTCGACGATCTTCCAACTGTGGAAAAGGACTTTTCATGACCCTGTCCTCCATCCCGCTCAACGAGCGCCCTGCCCTCGTCCGCAAAGCCTGCAAGGCGCTGGGCGTTGACGGTTTCATCATCCCGCGTGGTGACGAATATCTCGGCGAATATGTTGCCCCCTGCGCCGAGCGTCTGGCCTGGCTGACGGGCTTTACGGGAAGTGCGGGTCTGGCGGCGATCCTGCCGGAAGCAGCCGCTGTGTTCTCCGACGGGCGTTATACGGTGCAAATGGAAGAGCAGGTTCCCCATGATCTGTGGGAGCGTCGCCATGTCGCACTGGAACCGCTTTCCGACTGGCTGGCGGAACACGCGAAGGGGCTGAAAATCGGTTATGATCCGCGTCTGGTCAGCCGCTCCATGCTGGCATCATGGCAGGCGGCTGGGGTGGAGCTTGTCCCGCTGCCGCGCAATCCCATTGATCAGGCCTGGACGGATCGTCCTGCGGCACCAGCCGGTCCGGTAGTGCCGCAGAAGCTGGAATTTTCGGGAGAAAGCAGCGCGGACAAGCGCAGGCGTCTTGGCGATGCTCTGCGCAAGGCGGGACAGGATGCGGCTGTTATTGCGGATTGCACCTCCCTGGCCTGGTTGCTGAACATCCGTGGCAGTGACGTCCCCCTCACCCCCGTCGCGCATGGTTATGCGATCCTGCACGCGGACGGGTCTGCAGAATGGTTCGTCTCATCCGATCGTCTGTCGGAGGGTGTGCTGGAGGTCTGCGGTCCTGGGGTGACAGTCTGTTCGCCTGCGGATATGGCGAAGCGGCTTGAGGCCCTCAAGGGCAGGGCCGTGCGGGTGGATCCGGTTACGACGGCTGTATGGTTCGACACCACGCTTGCCGCTGCCGGTGCGACGGTTGTGGATGGAACCGATCCCTGCACGCTGCCCAAAGCCATCAAGAACACCACAGAGCAGGACGGGGCACGGAAAGCTCATGCCCTTGATGGCGTGGCGATGGCCCGTTTCCTGCATTCCCTGACGGTGTCGGGGATCGGTCAGCACGAGACGGATCTCGTCACCCGGCTGGATGGTCTGCGTGCCCGGTCCGCCGATTACCGGGAACAGAGCTTCGACGCCATTTCCGCCATCGGCCCGAACGGTGCCTTTCCGCATTACCGGGCACAGGTTGGTCATGATCGGGTTCTTGAAGCCGGAAGTGTGTATCTGATCGACAGCGGCGGCCAGTATCCGTTCGGTACGACCGACATTACCCGCACGCTCTGGGTAGGCGATCAGGAACCGCCAGCTCATATTCGTGAAGCGTTCACGCGGGTTCTGAAGGGCAATATTGCCCTCTCCCGCATCCGCTTCCCGCCCGGGACGACCGGTCATCGGCTGGACGTGCTGGCGCGTGCGGCGTTGTGGCAGGTCGGCATGGACTACGATCATGGTACCGGACATGGCATCGGAAGCTATCTGTCGGTCCATGAAGGCCCGCAGAACATTTCCCCTGCCCCACGTCCCGTGGCACTCGAAGCCGGCATGATCGTATCCAACGAGCCTGGCTATTATGAACCGGGACAGTATGGAATCCGGATCGAGAACCTGATGCTGGTGCGACCCTCTTCTTTCAAGGGGAGCAAGGGCACGTTCCTGGAGTTCGAGATCCTGAGCTATACGCCCATCGATTACAGACTGATCGATGTCGCCCTTTTCAATGATGCGGAGCTGAACTGGCTGAATGCCTATCATGCCGAAGTTCAGACACGCGTCTCACCACATGTCGAGCCGGATGTAGCCGCGTGGCTGTCGGAGGTCTGCAAACCGCTCGTTCGGTAAAGTTGCAGGCATAACCGTTTTTTTACCTTTCCCGATCATATACAGGACAATGATCGGGAAAGTCCTTCGCCTTGCCGCTGCCCTGACGCTCTCTGGCGTACCGGTTGCGCGTGCTTATGATGCGTCTTCTGTCTGTAAGGTGGCGGTGCAGGCTGCCGAGCAGCAGGCCGGGATTCCACCCCGCCTTCTGGATGCCATCAGCCGTGTGGAGAGCGGACGGCGGGATCCGAATGGTACGGCGACCGTGGCATGGCCCTGGACCGTCAATGCGGCCGGAAAAGGCTATTTCTACGAAAGCAGGGATGAAGCCGTCGCGGCGGTCCGGGATTTTCAGGCGCACGGGATCGTCTCGATCGATGTGGGCTGCATGCAGATCAATCTGCACCATCACCCCGATGCATTTTTCTCGCTCGAAGACGCTTTCGATCCCTACAGCAATGCCCGATATGGGGCCCGTTTCCTGTCCGGACTGCACAACCAGCTTCAGGGCTGGCCAGCCGCGACGGCCGCCTATCATTCCCTCACCCCGGCTCTTGGCGCCGATTATGCCCGTCATGTTCTGGCCATCTGGAACGGGCAGCCTGACAGCTACCGGCCGCCTGATTTTCTTCCACAGGTGGTCATGACCGCGTCAGGTCTGCAGGCCATGCTTCCAAGTACCAGGTCCGCACCTTATTTCGCTCTGAACAGACAGTCCGGATTTTCCGAGCGTCCCGCACCGCGTATGGAAACGATGCCATCCGTTCACATGGTGTCCTATGCGCCTCCGCCCCGTATCATTCACCATGCAGTCGGTCAGGCGGGGAGTGCTTTGCCTGCACGGGGTGGGCGGGATCTTGCGTCCTATCGCGCCATGCCGGTGCGGCTGGCCTGGCGACAGCGCTGATCAGTATCCGGACCAGCCCCCACCAGCACCCGTATAAGCACCGTGAGATGGCGGATGATGTCGGCTGAGGGTGGCGCTCCCGTCCTCAGGCTCGTGGACGCAGGCCGACAATCCCAGAAAAAGCGTCACGATCAACACGCGAAACATCACGGTACAGTCCTCTTTACAATTTGAAATTGTCCGTCGAAAAACCCGGACTAATATGGTTCGTTTTGACTTCATGACTGGAGAAAGATCATGAAGTTCCTGTTCTGTCTGCTTATGGGCGCCATGACGGCCCGAATATGGTTCCGCGTCCTGGCCAATACATCGTCACGCTCCGCCCTGATTGGAAACAGAAGCGTCTGATTTGGGGAAATATTTTTGCTGGGTCAGAAAATTTCTGGTGTTTCCGGACGGGATGCATCGAGCCAGCCCTGCAGCATATAAGCTGCGGCCATCTTGTCCACGACCTCGGCCCTTCGTCCTCGCGTCATGTCGGCATCCTTGATCAGGAAACGGTTGATGGCGCTTGAGGACAGGCGCTCGTCCCACAGTCCTGCGGGAATCGCGAGTTTTTCCGACAGGGCCTGTGTCCAGTCCGATGCGGCGCGTGCTGCCGGACCAAAAGATCCATCCAGCGATAACGGTAATCCGACGACCAGCGCTCCTACGTCTTGGGCGCGGACGATTTTGGCCAGTTCCTGCGCATTTTCGCCCAGTTTCCGGCGTTTGAGGGCGATCAGGGGAGATGCGAGCATGAGTGAGACATCTGTCAGGGCGACGCCGATAGTCTTCGATCCGGGGTCGAGACCGAGGACGCGCTGACCGGACTGAAGAAGATTACGGAGATCATGTGGATTGAACAGGGGCATAGCACGGCGTTATGATCCCCCTGACGGCTGAAAAGCCACCATAAAATTTCCTCTTGTTCAGGAATATTCATGTCGCTCGACGCGAAAACGGTTACGCGCATCGCCAGACTGGCGAGGATTGGTCTTCAGCCCGAAGAGGTCGAAACTCTCGGCAAAGACATGGGCTCCATCATCGACTGGGTGGAGCAGCTCAAGGAAGTGGACGTCACGGGCGTCGACCCCATGATCGGCACGGGTCTCGCAAAGCCCCGTCTGCGCGAAGACCGCGTTACGGATGGCAACTGCCGTGACAAGGTTCTTTCCAACGCTCCCGAGCGGGAAGGCCCGTTCTATACGGTTCCGAAGGTGGTCGAATAATGTCCGGCATTCACGATTTTACGCTGGCTTCGGCCCGGGACGCGCTCAAGGCCCGCAAGATTTCTGCGGTCGAGCTGACGAACGCCCATATTGACGCGATCGAGCGTCTGGACGGTCAGCTCAACAGCTTCATTACCCGCACCCCCGATCAGGCCCGCGAGGCTGCGAAGGCTTCCGACGAGGCTTTGGCCAAGGATGAAGGCGGTAGCCTTTGCGGTATTCCGTTGGGCATCAAGGATCTGTTCTGCACGAATGGTGTCCGCACCACGGCTGCCAGCAAGATCCTCGGCAATTTCGTGCCGCCTTACGAGAGCACGGTGACGGCCAATCTGCTCAAGGATGGCGCGGTTTTCCTTGGCAAGCTGAACCTTGATGAATTCGCCATGGGCTCGGCCAACCTGAACTCGGCATTCGGTCCGGCCGTCAATCCCTGGAAGCGTAAGGACTCTGACGCAAAGCTGGTTCCGGGCGGCTCTTCGGGCGGTTCCGCGGCGGCTGTGGCGGCCGGTCTTGTTCTGGGCGCCACTGGCACGGATACGGGCGGCTCCATCCGTCAGCCAGCGGCCTTTACGGGCATTGCTGGCATCAAGCCGACCTATGGTCGCTGCTCACGTTTCGGGACGATCGCTTTCGCAAGCTCGCTCGATCAGGCTGGCCCGATGGCCCGTAATCTTCAGGATTGCGCCATTCTGCTCGAATCGATGGCGGGTTTCGATCCGCGTGATTCCACAAGCGTTGATACCCCTGTTCCGAACTACGAAGCTTCCCTGAAGCGTGGCGTTAAAGGTCTGCGCGTTGGTATTCCCAAGGAATATCACGTCGATGGTATGCCTGCGGAAATCGAAGCGCTCTGGCAGCAGGGCATGAACTGGCTGCGTGACGCCGGGGCTGAGATCGTCGAGGTCTCCCTGCCCCACACGAAGTATGGTCTTCCGACCTACTATATTGCTGCTTTGGCGGAAGCTTCGTCCAACCTCGCCCGTTATGACGGCGTCCGGTTCGGTGAACGCGTGAGCGCGCCGTCGCTGGATGGTCTGTACGAGGCCAGCCGTGCCGCTGGTTTCGGTGATGAGGTCAAGCGCCGCATCCTGATCGGGACGCATGTGCTGTCGTCAGGCTATTACGATGCCTATTACCTGCGCGCACAAAAGGTCCGGACGCTGATCCAGCAGGACTTCCTCAAGGCATTCGAGAACGTTGACGTGCTTCTGACGCCGACCGCTCCTTCCGGCGCTTTTGCACAGGACGAAAAGCCGAGTGATCCGGTGCAGATGTATCTCAATGACGTCTTTACGGTTCCGGCCAGCATGGCGGGTGTCCCTGCCCTGTCCGTCCCGGCTGGTCTGGATGCGCGTGGCGTGCCGCTTGGATTACAGCTTATCGGCAAGTTCTTCGATGAAGAGACGCTGATTGCGGCCGGTCATGCCATTGAGCAGGCTGCGGCATTCCATCACAGACCCACCATTCATGCAGGAGTGTCGGCATGAGCTATCGTATCACCGGCAGCACCGGCGAATGGGAAATCGTTGTCGGTCTTGAAGTTCATGCCCAGGTCGTCAGCGAGGCCAAGCTCTTTTCCGGCGCTTCGGCGGAATATGGCGGCGAACCGAACACGCATGTCAGTCTCGTCGATGCCGGTTTTCCGGGCATGCTTCCGGTTCTGAACCGGGAATGCGTGGCGCAGGCTGTGAGGACGGGTCTGGGGCTTGAGGCCGAGATCAACCTGTTCAGCCGCTTTGATCGTAAGAACTATTTCTACGCGGATCTGCCCACCGGGTATCAGATCAGCCAGTTTGCCCATCCGATCATCGGCCAGGGCAAGGTCCTGGTTGATCTGGCGGATGGCAGCACGCGCGAAATCGGTGTGACGCGTCTGCATCTGGAGCAGGATGCGGGAAAGTCGATCCATGATCAGGACCCGACGCGCTCCTTCATCGACCTGAACCGTGCCGGTGTGGCGCTGATGGAAATCGTCAGTGAGCCGGATATCCGTTCGCCTGAGGAAGCAGGAGCCTATCTGCGCAAGCTGCGCCAGATTCTGCGTTATATCGGCACCTGTGATGGCAACATGGAAGAAGGTTCCATGCGTGCCGACGTGAACGTGTCGGTTCGCAAGCCGGGTGAGACCGAGTATCGCACGCGTTGCGAGATCAAGAACGTCAATTCCATCCGTTTCGTGATGATGGCGATCGAGGTCGAAGCGCAGCGTCAGATCGAGGTCTGGGAAGCTGGTGGAACCGTCGATCAGGAAACGCGCCTGTTCGACCATGTGCGTGGCGAAACCCGCTCCCTGCGGAGCAAGGAAGATGCGCATGATTATCGCTATTTCCCCGATCCGGACCTGCTGCCGCTGGTGATCGAGCAGTCCTGGGTTGATGAACTCAAGGCAGCTCTGCCGGAACTGCCGGAAGCCAAGCGGACTCGTCTGGAACAGGAATACGGTGTCAGCCGTTATGAGTCGTCCGTGCTCTGCGTAGAGCAGGCGATCGCGGATTTCTACGAGACCGTGGCGCATGGTGCGGATGCCCGTCTGGCAGCCAACTGGATGCTGGGCGATTTTTTCGCGGCACTGAACCGCACGGGGCGTTCGATTGAGGACAGCCCGGTCAGTGCGGAAGGTCTGCGGGAACTGCTGGGTCTGATTTCCGACTCAACAATCAATGGAAAGATCGCCAAGGAAGTTCTCGAAGACATGGTCGAGACGGGTGATTCCGCTTCTGCCATCGTCGAGCGCAAGGGCCTGCGTCAGGTGACTGACACCGGAGCAATCGAGAGCGCCATCCGTGAAATCCTGGCCGCAAACAGCGACAAGGTCGAGGAATACAAGGGTGGCAAGGACAAGCTTTTCGGCTTCTTTGTCGGTCAGACGATGAAGGCCATGAAGGGCAAGGGCAACCCTGCCCTCGTCAATGAAACCCTGAAGAAACTTCTTTCAGAGTAAGGCGAAAAAAATGTTCTCGGGGGGTTTGACCACGACGCGGTTACCCCCTAAGAACACTCCTGCATACGCCGTGCGAACCGCGTAAAAAAGCGGAGGGGTGGCCGAGAGGCTGAAGGCGGCGGATTGCTAATCCGTTATACGATTTCAAGTCGTATCGTGGGTTCGAATCCCATCCCCTCCGCCAGCGCGCTCTAAAAAACTCAATAAAATCAAAAGGTTAGTCGTTTCCAGTCTAGCCGTACCCCTCTTAAAATCCCCCTTAAAACATGCGCTTGCCTGACATGCTATGCGACAGTGTGATGCCTATCTAGCGAATGGTCTCTAAGGGAGATGGTTTTGCCGACGGGCCCGTCACTGGATGCGGGCGTCGCTCTCTTTGCTGACGTTGGCCTGATGCTTTGGGTCCTTCCTAGACCTTTCCGCTTGCGGCTGCCCCGACACCCCGGCTTGCGTGTTGTGCGTGCCTAAAATTTGGACACTTTTTGTTTTCTTCTCGGCTTTTTCGGAAAGGGGTCAAAAGTGCCGTTGCCGTTGCCGTTGCCGTTGCCGCTGTTGCCACCATTGCCGCTTCATAGAAAACGGCTCAAAACCGCCGCTTTATCCGCCTTCCAGCGGCGGCATTACCCGTTGCCGCCACCTCTGCCGGGCAATGCCGGAAGAATATCAGGCGAGAATAGAAGGGCGTATCAGATAAAAGGGCATGCCGCTACTGTATCCCGGCACGCGGCGGAATGACTTCGTTTTTCCGCTCCGCGATAAAATGAGATGGCCTGCCTTGGCGAGAATATCAGCCGCCCGCCGGGCGTTAATCCCCCTGCACACCTCATTGACGAACGCCGTGGGAAGGATGCCGAAACATTCTACGCTGCCGCCACAGAGCCAACGGAAACCCGCCCGGTTCGCTACTGCAACGCGGCTGTCGGCGTTCATATCGACACCGCCGTCAGAGCCAATCGCCTGAAATCGGCTATCTCCATGCGCGGCGATGAACGCCCGCACCTGCTCTATTGCGGCCTGTTCCTCGAACGCATCACCGCTGCCATTCTCGGCAAGCCACGCTTTGAAGCATACCGCCGCCGCGTTCGTCGCTTCGTCTTCGGGCCACGGCACCACATTAAAGCGTGCGGCGAGTTCTCCGGCACAGGCCACGAGTGCGAACCGGCCCGCCACGCTCTGCGCCTGACTTCCGGCATCTTTGGCGTGCTCTGCCACAAACGCCTTGCGCCTGCCGTCGATCCACTGCCGCACCTCGGCTTCATCGAGTGCCCGTGCGCTGGTCAGTCTCGCAAGGAACGCACGCGATGCCGTGCCGTGTTGCCGATGGACCGCCCGGCGGAGATGGTTTGAAAGTGCCGCGCCATCGGAGAAACCATGCAGCGTCTCAAACAGTCCGTGCCCGCCTTCCGGTGCTGCAGGAATGTTCGCAAGCCGTGTCTTCTGCCCGGCCATCGTTTTCTTGCCCGCCTCATTCTGCTTGTCTTCAAGCGTGCACTCGCCCGTGGAGAGGAACAGGGTGCGCCATGTGAACGCGCTTCGTGCGCCGCCGCGCTGGTTGGCCCGCTGCTTCCCGGCTTCATTGCTAAGGGAATAGACGATGTTGCCAACTTCAAAATCGCTGGCCTGTCCGATCTCGTCGAGGATCAGCACGGTATCGGAGATTTCCGCCGCGATGCCCTCAAGCCCGTTGGCTGTCGCACGCCATGCACGAACCTGACCTGTCGGCCCCCATACGCTTCCCGCCGCATAGGCCGCCGTGCTTTTGCCGGAACGCGCGCCGCCTACCAGATGAAAGCCGCCGCTCTGTTCCGTAGCAATGTCGAGCAATGGCCCGGCCAAGGCTGCGGAGATATAGAAAGCAAGGCGGCTGTTCCCGATGGCATATCGCGCCACGTCGTCTTTCCAGCCGTCCAGTGTGCCGGACACCGCAAACTTGTCGCCTGATGAGGCGCGCCCTGCTTGGAGTGTCACTGATCCGGCTCCGGGTCCGATCTTCGCGCCGTTTGCCAGAACGAACACAGGCCCGCGATCTGTCGCGTGCCAGCCCGGCTGACGCACGCACGCAAGCCGCGCGTCTGTCTCGACGGTCGCAAGGAAGGTTTGCAGCAAGCGGGCGGCGTTCGGGAGACAACGCAACCCCTGTTCGTGCAGAACGCCGCTGATCTCGCGGGCATCTCCGTGCATCTTGCTATAGGGGATAGCCCATTCATGCGGCTTGCCGTCATGGTCCTTCCATTGCAGGAGCAACCCCCAGTTCTCGCCATTGGTGTCCCGTGTCTGGGCCACAATCTCAAAAGGTGCCGAAACGCGTACGGGCGGCTTGTCGCTGTCACCGGGCGGCGTATAGAACAGGCCGTCTGCCTTCATGGCGAAACCGCCGGGCATCTGCACGCGGGCAACGGTCGGCGCTTCATCCAGTAACGCCCGAAGATCGGTTCCGTCTGGCGCATCATCGGCAAGGTCCCACGCTTTCGGAAATGTCCCAGGCACGCTGACGATGCGGAGGGATGCTACTCCCGCTTCGTGGAGTCGCTTCGTCGCTTGCTGTGCAGCTTTCTGTCCCGGTTCGTCATGGTCGGGCCAAATCACCACGTCTCGACCAGCCAGCGGCGCATAGTCTGCCCTTCCCATGCTAACCGCGCTTCCTGCGGTGGTGGCGACCTGACCGTGGAACAGGAGCCCGGCAGCGTCTGCGGCCTTTTCACCTTCGACCAACAGAACAGGCGCATCAGGAGAAGCGGCCAACCTGTCGAGATTGTAGAGCGGAGGACGCCCGGCGGTGGCCTTGGGGTGCCACTGCTTTAAGCCGTCCAGCATTCCATAGGTTTTCTGCGAGTATGTCTTGCCACCGCCGGGCTTCTCGCTCCGGTATTTGGCATGGAAGGGCTGGCCTTCTGGCGTTCTGTAAACCCACATGGCGGTGGCATGTGCAGGGCGCGCCGGTTCCGTAGGAGCGGGCAGGATTTCCACACCGTCCGATAACTCGGAAGGCATGGGGGCAAGCGTCACCTCTTCCCCTAATGGGGCAAATGCTTTATTAAGTTTGTTCATCAGGTATCGGAAATTCCGAGCATGACGGCCATCTGCTTTGCCGCCTCATGCTGTTTGAGATTGAAGAGATACGCCGCCAGCGATACGGGGTCGCCGCCCCGGTCGCCGGTTGCGAAATCAGACCAACGGCCTGTCCTTACATTCACCTTAAATGACCCGCGCTTGCTGTCGGCTCGTGTGGGGTTCAGTGCCACCCATTCGGGGCCTTCTCTCACACCATCAGGGAGCCAGCGGGAGAGGATCGACGGCAACGCGGCGCGTGCGGTGTCGTTTATGCGGGGGAAGAGCATGATCTTCCCTCTTGATGGTCCGCAACTTTATTTGTGAGGATGGAGAGGAACCGTTCCGCAAGTGCGAGGTCATCACTCCCGGTTAGTCGGTCCACGCTATCCAATGCCATGGCAAAACCAATCAGCACCGCCTGCATGGGGGGGCTCCAATCTCCTGCCATACGCTTGAACATGGCTTTTGCGTCATGTCTCCCGGATAGGAGAAAGGCGAAACACTGCCGGGCGTAACGGTCCCGTTTTTGAGTACGCTCTGCATTACCTTCATAAAGCAGTGGTTCGAACGCGGCCCTTACTGACGGATCGTAATTTTCCGTTTCGTATTCACGGTCCAGATGGAGTTTCATCGCACAATCTCCTGTGCGTTCAGATATTCGGCTGTAAGCTGCGGCATGAGTGCCGCCAGCTTGTCGGCTGTTTCCCGGCCAAAGATCGCGGCAATGTTGTGGAAGGCATCGAGAGCGATGGACAGTTCCGGGAACAGGTGCCGTTCCGGTCGGTGGTTCCAGTCGGTGGCGTGCTCGATAAACGACAGGTCTGCGGCGTGCTGGTCGAGCGTCATGCTGCTCATACGTTGCTGGACATATCGGCGCATGGCTGTGAGGTCGCGTTGAGACAGAAGCATCAGGCCGCACCCACCGCAGGAAGGCTGGCAAAATACTGTTCCACGCTTGCCACACAGATGCGGGTCAGTCTGCCGCATTTGACGGCTTTGAAGCGCCCGGCGTGAAGGGCGCGGTAAATCGTGCTCCGGCTCATGCCAAAGTCTTCCCCGATCTTCTTGATGGAAGCGTAGCGGTTATGGTTGTTCAAGGTAGAATACTCTTATGGTCTGATTAAAGACGCGGTGATCGCGCCACGGTTTTTTGGCAGGCAGCTTGTGACTTCTCCACTGGATTTCGGGATAGTTTCGTCACTGCCCGTATCGGTTCTGGAAGTTCCATGCTCGATATTGGCAACCGTGCGCCGGTCTGGCCTTCGGTTCCACTTCATCCGTGGAATAATTCATGGGCCGGGCGTTTTTTTCTAATGCGGGCTTTCGCCGGGCGGGAAATTTCATGCTGGCTTCGTGTTGGGTGGGTCAGGAACGGTCCTGACCGCTACGGGTCATTTATCTAGGAGGCAAAAAATCTACGCTCCACAGCCACATGAGCATTTGTGGGTGTGGCCCGGCGTTTTTGGGGCGTTGTTCTGTAGGCACCATTGCCGCTATTGCCGCGGGCAATGGTGAGAGGCTCATTTTCTGATATAAAAAATGGCTGTTTTCAGCTATTCCTGCCAAGTGGCAACGGTGGCAGAGGTGGCAACAGCAAAAAAACACCAATTCCGAAAACTGGTGCTGCTGGCCTCAAAAGTCGCCTAGCCATCCTATGTCTACGTCAGTGTCCATGCCGCATCGCCCGCGCTCGTCACGCCAAGCGCGTTTTAGCCTGATGGAAATTTCTTCCACGCAGTGAGAGGCATAAGCGGCGACCGCCCGGCGATCTTCTGGGGTCTCTGCTACGCGTTCAAGCGCAAATGTGATCGCGCCAAGGTCACGCAATGCTACTTCAATCACGCAGTCTAAGTCTTCGCCAAGCGTCGGCACTTCGACCTCTCGGACAGGTAGAAGCCGGTGGAGTGCTTTTGTGATAAAGTCGAGGTTAGCCATTGCCGAAATCCCTTTTCGGTTTGTGGTTAGGCCGGGTTTGGAGGGCGCAATCCTCTGCACCCGGCTGCACAATCATTGCCGTGCGGCAAATTTAGTGCCACTTTAATATCATGAGCACAAGAGAAAACGGCACTAAAGTTGCCATAACGGCTGGGCAGGGTCGTGCCGCACGGGCGTTTATCGGATGGTCCCAAGATCGGCTTGCCGCAGAAAGCGGTATCCCGAAACGAACGATAGTGCGCTTTGAGATGGGAGAAGGCACGCCACGCACCGCCACTCTTGAAGCAATCCGAACGGCCCTAGAAACTGCTGGCGTTGAGTTTGTGCCGGAGAATGGCGGCGGGGCGGGGGTTAGGTTAAAAAAATATGTATGAGAGAAAGTGGGCTTTTTTTATTTTGTGGGTGACGGGCATTCTAATCGGGGTTTCTTTGGTCTTGCCAGGAGGGAAGTTTTTAGTCGAATGGCATAAGACCGTCGATGATAATTATATTTGGAAATCTCTTTTCCGTTGGCAAACAGTATATCAAGCTTGGATAGAGGTACTTATTGCCCTTGCGGGGAGTTCTGGCATCCTATGGCAAATTTGGTCAGAAAAAGAAAAGGAAATGAAACAAAGAAATAGAATGTTAAATAGTTCACGTATTTATATGGTTTCATTTTTATCTGATGTCTCCTTGTCTTTGCAGGCTGACTTAAATTACTATTATAAAATTTATAATGAATTACATTTTTATAGCTCTCCTGCCCCATTTGAGCGGCACTTCTCTGCTGGTTTCTTTCAAGGGAATATTAAATTCGACCGTAGTATTTTTGATAATTTGCGAGAGTTTTCTAGATATGCAGATGATGCTCCCCTAAAGGCTGTGGAAATTCTAATACGACAATTGCAAATTTACGAGGTCAGGAGTAAAAATATAAAAACAAATAAAAATATAGAATATTCATATTTTGATTTATTAAATATTATAATTGACAATATTTCTCTATATCAGAGAGTAGAATATTTGTTTCCTTACGCTAGAAAAGAAATTAAAGAACCTAAATATATCATTGAAATTGATGATTTGAAGGGGAAAATTATTCAGTTTTGCCCGAAGGCTGAAACTGATACTGAAATTCAACGTTTTATTGAGATGGAAGCTCGAAAATCTGCCGACCTTGCATCAATAGTTGCAGATTAAAAATCCTCCCGTATCTGTCCCTTAATTATCTATGAAAGAAGCAAGACCACAGTGGAGCATCACGCGCCATGAAATGCCATGAGCCGAGACCGTCTGAAAACAAGCCAGGAACGCGAGAGGCAGTCATTCAAGTCCGCCCGCGCATACTAAGCGAACAGGATGCTGCTACCTATTTGGCTTTGTCTGTCTCTTCGTTCCGAACAGTCGTTCAACCCCACATTCGCGTCATTAGATTAACGCAACGCCGTAAGGGCTATCTGATTGAAGATCTAGGTCGCGTTGACAAAAGATTCAATCCAAAGCCTCGCGGCGGCGAGATTGAGGAAGCTTATGAATGATAAGGCGGTTTTGTCGTATCGGGTTGCAATACGGCGCATCTG
>NZ_JABCQF010000003.1 GCF_015244705.1 Gluconobacter potus | reverse complement strand
ATAGTACTTCCCTCCTGAGCAGATTATTTCCACTGCCGGCTCTCTTTCTGCTCGTCATGGCCAGGTCTGTTTTGTGGAACGGGCCATGACCGAACGGATGGCTGGAATGAGACAGAAAACAATTAACCTGCTGAACAACTCATAAGCCTTGCAAGTTCGGATGTGCGTCGCGCGCTCCAGCGCCGGAGCAATCGGGAACGAGGCTCGTCTATCTGCTCAGCCAGCATTTCTACCGCGTATATCCGATCGGTACGGAAATGGCGGAAGCCCTGACGTAGCTCGCACCAGGCGCTCAACATGCATGTGATGTCCGAATAGCCGAGAACGACTGGCCATACTGTACGCTCGGTTGGTTCGCCCTGTCAGCCATGTCTTGTGATGCATCGAGAGGCAGTTTCGCGGCTGTGCTTGGAGTGCTGATAAGCGGCTGTAAGGGCGCGGGTACAACCGCAGCAACCTTGGCGAGAACGTCCAATGCGGCGTGTGACAGCGTCTTGTCACCGTGGGCCGCTACCCACCGCTCCCAGAACGATTGCTTCAAGTTCAGCCGGGAGCAATGCGAGCGGCGGCATGTCATATCCGGTTCCCAGAACGTAGCCAACGCCAGCTTCACCTGAAATGGGGACGCGCTGCCCCGTCAGATGCGCGACGTCGCGGTAAATCGTGCGGATCGAGACTTCCAGTTCGTCGGCCAGTATCCTCGCCGTGACGGGGCGGGACGACCGACGCAGGAGCTGGATAATCTGAAAAAGGCGATCGGTGCTGCGCAAAGGCTCTGCAATCATGCTGACAGAATGCTGTCAGCGTGATTGTGCCAAAAGGCGGGGAACACAACCTCCGCAGGAACCGACCGATGACCTTTGCCTCCATACGTCTGATTGCCGCCGACATCACCACGATGGTGGCCTTTTACGAACTGGTGACCGGGCAGTCTGCCGAATGGCTTGCGCCCCAGTTTGCCGAAATCGTAACCCCTGGCGCGACACTTGCGATCGGGAGTGCCGAGACGGTAGCGCTGTTTATGGAAGGGAGTGCCGAACCAGGTGCCAATCGCACGGCTATCCTGGAATTCAGGGTCGATGACGTGGATGCCGAGTTCACGCGTCTGAAAGACAAAGTGAACGTTGTGATTGCGCCGAAACTGCTGCCTTGGGGTAACCGCACGGCCCAGTTCCGTGATCCCGAGGGCACGATCATCAGCCTGTTCACGCCGGTGACGGAGGCTGCCCGCGCCCGTTTCGGGAGCCGGTGACAAAGCACGGCCTAGGTGATGCGTAACTCCGGGTAGCACTAAACCACCAGACACTTGCTGATGCCGGACTACGTATGGACCGTGCTGGAGCCTGTTTGAAAAATCGTTCTGATGTGTTTCAGGCTCTGGATGTGGCCGCCTATGAGAGGTCGAATTCCGTGAAGTGATCAATGCGGTGCGCTATCTTGTTCGGTCAGGCTGCGGTTGGCGCATGCTGTCGATCCACTTCGGGCACTGGCGCACGGTCTATGGCTGGTTCCGCGAACTGGTGCGACAGTTCCTGTTCCAGACCATTCATGACGTTGAACGGATGCTCGGCAGAGAGCATGTAGGCCGTGAGGCCAGTCCAACAGCGGCGGTGATCGACAGCCAAAGTATCAACGCGCCTCATGCAAAAGCAAGGGAGTATGATGCCGGCAAGGAGGTCGTTGGAGGCAAGTGCCATATTGCTGTCGATACGGACGGGCGCCTCCTGATGGTCAATCTGATGCCGGCCGATATCTCCGACAGTGCCAGCGCTCAGATGAGTCTGGATGCAATCCGCAAGCGTTGGCCATGGGTGGAAGCATCTGTTCGCCGATGGCGCCTATGATCGCCTGACGTTGATGGACAAGGCGACTTATCTGGATTGCATCGTTGAGATCATCCGCCCCCGCGACGCTGGGTGGTCGAAAGGATTTGCGGCTGGATGATCCGCCGGCGGCGGCTCGGATGTGATGACGAGCGCCGCGTCGACGTGTCACAGGCCATGATCTTCGTCGCCATGAGCGCCAATCTCATGCGCAGGAATGCTCACTCCTGATTTTCCAAACAGGCTCTTATATAGGTAACTGACGTCTGTTTACCGGAACCCTCGGGATGAGGAAACATGTCTGTAAAGTGGCGAGAGCAGACCTGCGGTTTAAAGACGGAAAGGGACATTTCTACAAAAAGAAAAGACAGTTTTTGACGTGTCTCTTACCGCGCAAAGTATCAATCCTGAAGTTCAGACTGGATTTTCTTGATTTCAGCCTTCAGAGCATGGATGCGCTCCGGATCTGATTTCTCAGCACGAGCGAGGTCGCGTTCGACTTCCTTCAGGCGCTGCTCGAGTTTCTGCTGGGGCGGGAGTGCGTGGGAATGGCCGGTCATGGTCTTACTTCCGTGTCAGGATCTGGGTGGCGAGAGCCGTGATGTCGGCGCTTTCGATGCCTTCGGGATTGCGAAGGGCGCGTTTGGCGATTTCCTTCTGCTCCTCGGTCGCGCCTTCAGCGCCCTTGAGAACGAAATGAGCCAGTTCCTCGACTTCGCTTTTCGTCAGCAGCTTGGGCTGACGGTGCGCCTTTTCGGCAAGATGATGAAGGCTTGAGGATTCGTGGGGAACGGGATCGTTGGACATTAGAAATATTCCTGTCAATTCAGCACCCATAACGGCTGCCGTCTGTCTGTTAAACGTGGTTTGACATGAATGATTTTCAATAGAGATATCGAAAAATGCTCTGTCGCCAACCGTATTGGTCGGAAGCAGAACTGGCCCATTTTCTCAGGACGTGCGGCGTAGTCTCTTCCGTTGACTGGATTTCGCGATTCCGAGACCTTCGCGATATTTGGCGACGGTACGGCGCTGGATGGAAAATCCTTCCTTTTGCAGCAGGGCTGTCAGAGCGTCGTCGGACAGGACGTTGTCGCCCTCGGCGGCTACCAATGCCTGGAGGCGATGCTGGATGGCATGGGCACTCTGGGTGGTGCCGTCTTCGGATGTCAGGGCGGTTGAGAAGAACAGTTTGAGCGGAACAGTCCCGCGGGGCGTATCGATATATTTGCTGCTGACGATGCGGCTGATGGTGCTTTCGTGCAGTTCCGTGCGTTCGGCAATTTCACGCATGGTCAGGGGGCGGAGCGCGGTGGGGCCATCGCGCAGGAAGGCAGCCTGATGCTGGACGATGGCGCGGCCGACGGTCAGGAGCGACTGTTTGCGACTGTGCAACGCGCGGATGAGGGCTGTTGCTTCGCCTGCGTAGGCCAGCAGCCTCCTGCTCGCTTCCGTGTGGCCATCGATCTGCGCGCGCAGTGTGTCGTCGAGCCGGATTGCTGGCAGCAGACGCGTGTTGAGGGTCAGGCGGAAGCCGGTGCCATTGGGACGGACGATCAGATCCGGTTCAACAGGCGGTGCGGGTGGCGGCAGGCTGAGGCCAGGGCGCGGATCGAGGGCCTGGATCTCGGCCAGCATGTCCAGCAGGTCATCCTGATCGAGAGCGCATTTTTCACGCAGTCTGCGCCAGTCCCGTCGGGCGAGCAGATCCAGATTGTCGAGCAGGGTCTGCATCGCGGGATCGAGGCGATTACGGACCCGAAGCTGGGCGGCCAGACACTCTTCGAGTGAACGGGCGAAGAGACCTGCGGGTTCGAGATGCATGAGAGTTTGGCGGATCGCTTCGAGTTTCGGTGCGTCCACGCCCAGTTCGGCAGCAAGGTCCGTAACGGAGACGGGGAGGCGGCCGGTTTCGTCGAGACTGTCCAGCAGATGAAAGGCGGCGTGCTGCTCCTCCGGGGGGATGGAGTGGCGGATCTGGAGGATCAGCTCGTCGCGGTCGGACGGAAGCGGAGCGGCGGCTTCCGGGCGGTCGGAGGCGGTGGTGAAGCGGTCCGGGTCGTCGTCGTGAAAGTCTTCCGACGTGGGTGCGGCTTCAGGAGCTGTATCGCCGGGCTCCAGGATGAGGAGGGGGTTGGTTTCGCAGACCTGCCGGAGATGCTGGGCAAGATCGGTCTGCGTATATTGCAGCAACGCAATCGCCTGACGCAGTTGGGGCGTCATGACGAGAGACTGCGACTGACGCTGGATCAGGCCCGGGACAAGCATCCCGGCATGTTACAGCGAGAAATTCTCTCCGAGATAGACCCGACGGACGTCTTCGTTCGCGACGATGGCTTCGGGGGTGCCTTCCATCAGCACCTGACCGCCATGCATGATATAGGCGCGGTCAATGACCTCGAGCGTTTCGCGGACGTTATGGTCCGTAATCAGCACGCCGATGCCACGATCCTTCAGATGCGAGACGAGATCACGGATTTCTCCGACGGCGATCGGATCGATGCCGGCGAGAGGTTCATCAAGCAGGATGTAGTTCGGCTGGCTGGCGAGTGCGCGGGCGATTTCGAGACGACGACGCTCACCGCCGGACAGCGCGAGTGAGGGCGAGCGGCGCAGATGGGTGATGCCGAACTCGGCCAGCAGGCCGTTGAGCATCAGGTCGCGCTTTTCCGGATCGGGCTCGACGACTTCGAGGGCCGCCATGATGTTCTGCTCGACGTTCAGGCCACGGAAAATGCTGGCTTCCTGCGGCAGGTAGCCGACGCCGAGGCGCGCTCGGCGATACATCGGCAACTGCGTGATGTCGGCGCCGTCCAGCGTGATGGTGCCGGTGTCGGGCTGCACGAGGCCGACGATCATGTAGAAGCTGGTCGTCTTGCCGGCGCCGTTCGGGCCAAGGAGGCCAACGGCTTCGCCGCGCTGGACCTGAAGCGACACGTTTTTGACGACAGCGCGCTTCTTGTAGGACTTGCCGATGCCGCTTGCGACCAGGCCGGTGGAGGGCGGCTGAGGGGGAATATAGCTGTCTGTCACTTGGGTGCCTGGCTGCTGTTGGCCTCGTTCGGCACGACGAGCCCCTGAATGGGCGAGTCCGTGCCCGGCAGCATGGTTGCAATGCCGGTCTTCATGTTCACGATGGCCTGCGAGCCGTTGTTCTGGTTCTGGCCCTGCGTGACATGAACATGTCCGATCAGACGCGCGATCTGGGTATCGAAAACATAGACGCCGCGGTCACCGGTACCGGTCTGGGTCTGGGTGCGCAGGACGACGTGGCCCCAGCCATAGGCGCGGTCGAGCTTCGAGGCGCCGCCGCCCATTGGATTGGAGGAATCGGCGGCCTGTGCCGGCTTGGCCGACTGCGGCGTGCCGGGGGCCGGGGCATCGCTGGGTTTGCTGAAGGAAACCAGTACGTCCGCCTTGACCTGCTTGCCGTCATTGGTGGTGACAGTGGCGTCACCCCGGCCAACCGACATGCGTGTTTTCGAGTGATATTCCATCACGTCACGTGCCGTCAGGACGTCCTGCGGGGTCGTCAGCTTCAGATGCTTGCCCGTCATGACCATGACCGCCTGGTCCATGTCGTACAGGGCATGATCGCCCCAGCCCTGATCGGTCTGGTTGTAGATATGAACGTTGCCGCGAGCCTCGATCCGGTACAGCTCAAGGGAGCCTCCCATCGGGTCGCCGCTGTTATCCTTGGCGTTGGCCGGGGGTGGTGGAGGAGCAGGCTGCCCCGGAGGCGGTGTTTTCTTGCGCAGATATCCGATCAGCGTATCCGCATCGACCGTCACATCTCCACGCACGGCCCGCGCGCCGCCCGTAAGCGTCACGGTCTGGGCGTTGCGGTCATAGATCTCTTCTTTTTTCCAGAAGAGCTGGACGGCTTCGCCGTGGGACATGTCCAGTCCGTCCGCATGCGCCGGGGCGGGGGGAAGTGCGAGCGGCAGGGCGATGAGGAGGGGGAGGAGGGCTGCGGGGCGGGGGGTCATTTTTCGGTCTTCAGTCCTTGCAGGTGCAGGCGGGCCGCCGCACTCGGAGGGCCGTTGTCATCGTTGCGGACCGTCAGTCCCGGTCCTGTAAACTGCATGATACCTGCATGCTGGTCCAGAAAATAGCCTTGGGCGTCCTGCCGGCCGAAGGGGCCTTCCGCGTGGACCCAGTCGCGGGATGCGATCACGTCGGCCTTGAGGTCCAGATCGGCGGAGGGGCCGTTCATGAGGAGGCCGTCGTCACGGTAGAGCACGACGTTGTCGTCGAGATCGAGCGTCTGTTCGTGCTGCATGTAGACGCCGCGGTCGGAGCGTATATGGGCCCAGGAATTGCCGGAGAGCTGGATGTCGGCGACGGGATCGACCAGGTCCACGCGATCGGGGCCCTGCTGGTGGGTGGTGCGGGCGGTGATCATGTAGGGGTGGTTATGGGCATCGAGGCCGCGATAGGTGGCCTGTTCCATGTTGCCGCTTTCCACGCGCAGGCGGGCCATTTCCTTCAGGGCGGCGCGGTTCTGGTTCATGAGATGGGAAATCTCGGGCCAGGCGGCGATGGAGCTGAGCAGGACGAGGGCCAGGCCCGGCAGCGCCCATTTGGCGAATCCCAGAAGGGAGCGGCGGCGGGCGAGCTGTTCGGCGTCGGGGGCCTGGCGGATGCGCTGGAAGGCTGCGCGGCGCAGGCTGTCGAGGCGGGCGAGGCTCTCGGCGCGGTCGGGATCGAAATCCTCGCGGCGGATGCGGGGCTCGCCGTTTTCGGAACCCGGAGCGTTGGGGCCGGGAGCGTCCGGGTTGGGGCCGTTCATGACAGGCCGCTTCGCAGGAGGTCGTGGACGTGGACGATGCCCGTGGGGCGGCGGTCTTCATCGACGATGAAGAGGCTCGTGATGGGGCGCTCGCGCTGGTTCATGAGCTGCAGCACGTCCTGCGCCAGCGTGGTGGGGGTGGCGGTGACGGGGGCGGCGTTCATGACGTCCTTCGCCGTGGTCGTGTCGAGGTCACCGGAGAGGGCGCGGCGCAGGTCGGCGTCCGTGATGAGGCCCTGAAGTACACCATTGTCATCAGTCACACCCATGCACCCGAATGACTTGTGTGTCATCTCGAGAATGACGGAGCGCAGCGGGAGGCTGCCCTGTCCGAGAGGCAGGGCGTCCCCCGTGTGCATCAGGTCGCTGATGGGGCGCAGGCGGGCGCCGAGGAGGCCGCCGGGGTGGAAGGCGCCGAAATCGCGGGCCGTGAAGCCGCGTTTTTGAAGCAGCGCGAGCGCGAGCGCGTCGCCGAGGGCGAGTTGCAGCAGGGTGCTGGTTGTGGGCGCCAGGCCCATCGGGCAGGCCTCGGTGCTGGTGGGGAGGACCAGCGGGATTTCGGCGGCGCGGGCCAGGGCGGAGGTGCCGACCGAGGTGATGGCGATCACGCAGTGGTTCTGCCGGGCGGCATAGGCCAGAATCGCGGCGAGTTCGGTGGTTTCGCCGGAATTGGAGAAGGCCAGGATCAGGTCGCCCGGGGCCACCATGCCGAGATCGCCATGGGCGGCTTCCGCGGGGTGCAGGAAAAGGGAGGGCGTGCCGGTGGAGGCGAGGGTGGCCTGGATCTTGCGGGCGATATGGCCGGATTTGCCGATGCCGGTGACGATCAGGCGGCCTTCGCTTTCGGCGATGCGGTTCACGGCCTCGCAGAAGGCTTCCCCGAGCGGGCCGGAGAGGGCGTGTTCGAGGGCCTGAAGACCTTCGCGCTCGATGGAGACGGTCTGGAGCGCCGAATCGAGCGCAGTACGGAAGGGGCGGGGCGACGGACGGTGCATGTTCAGGCCAGGCCGGAAATCAGGCGCGGTGCGAGAAAATGTCGGGCTCTTCGTAGCCCATGAGGTCCAGTCGGCAGCGGGCCGGAAGGAAATCGTAGCAGGCCTGCGCGAGGTCACGGCGGTTTTCACGGATCAGCATGGCTTCGAGCTTATCCCACAATGCGTGAAGATACAGCACGTCCGATGCGGCATAGCGGAGCTGGTCGGGGGTGAGGGTTTGTGCGCCCCAGTCCGAACTCTGCTGATGTTTGGAGATTTCGACACCCAGAAGGTCGCGGCACAGATAGGCTAGGCCGTGGCGGTCGGTGAAGGTGTAGACCAGCCGGGCGGCGATCTTGGTGCAGATGACCGACGGGATCGTGATGTTGAAGGCGTTCTGCAGGACTGCGACGTCAAAGCGTGCGAAATGCATCAGCTTGGTGACGGAATCGTCTGTCAGGAGGGCCTTGAGATTCGGGCAGTCATAGCCGCGGCCGCCCATGGAGACCGGCTTGATCTGAACGAGATGAGCTTCACCGTCGCCGGCTGAGAGCTGGACGAGGCAGAGGCGGTCACGATGGGGATTGAGACCCATGGTCTCGGTATCGATGGCGACAAGGGGGCCGAGATCGAAGTCGTCTGGCAGATCGCCGTCATAAAGATGGATGGCGTTCTGCTGGCTCATTCTATTGTCACCAAGTTTTTTTGATCACCAGAGGATCGAGGCGATATGTCGCCTGATCGTCTGTGGTGCCCAGAAGAAGACTCGAACTTCCACGTCCTTTCGGACACAGGTACCTGAAACCTGCGCGTCTACCAATTCCGCCATCTGGGCTCAGAAAGCACCGGGTTTTTTCAGTTTCCTGAGGCATCCCGGCTCGGTGAAGAGGCGTTTACCCCTGCACGTGTGGGGCGTCAACAGCCAAACTGAAAGAAAAGCAAAAATGCGTACAAATTTTTCCGTAGAGGGCACCGGTGGCGGCATGGATGACGGGATTTATGAGGGGAGCGGGCCGGACAGGGGCGCGCGGTCCGTGGGGCGCGTTGTGGCAGTTCTGGGCGGCGGGGGCTTTGTTGGCCGCGAACTGGTGGGCCGGCTGGTGGCGTCGGGGCATGTGGTGCGCGTCGGCAGTCGCAATCCCGAGGGCGATCAGGCGCTGGCCCGCTTTCCGGGTGACGGGCGTGTGGAATTCATCAAAGCGTCCGTGAATGATGCGGACTCGCTGGAGCGTCTGTTCAGCGGGGCTGATGCGGGAATCAATCTCGTGTCGATCATGTCGCCGGATGTGAAGGCGATGCATCGGGTCAATGTGGAAGGGGCGCGGCTGGCGGCGCTGGTGGCCCGGCGCGAGGGGGTGGAGCAGTATCTGCACATGTCGGCCATCGGGGCTTCGATACAGTCGCCGGGAAATTACGGGCGCAGCAAAGGGCTGGCCGAGCGTGTGGTGCGGGAGGTGTTTGCGGAAGCGGCGCTGTTGCGGCCTTCGGTGATTTTCGGGCCCGAGGACAGTTTCTTCAATATGTTCGCGCTGATTGCCAAGCTCTCGCCCGTGTTGCCGGTGTTTGCGGCGGGGACGCGGTTCCAGCCGGTTTATGTTGGGGACGTGGCGCGGGCGGCGATGGCGCTGGTGACGCCGGAGCGTGCTGGCATGACGGTCGAGGCGGGTGGGCCGGATGTGCTGACCATGAAAGAGCTGATGGCGTTCGTGCTTGAGGCTTCGGGGCGGCGTCGCTTCCTGTTGCCGGTGCCGGACTGTGTGGCGAAGCTCGAGGCGGAAATCCTGGAGCCGTTGCCGGGGCATCTGCTGACGCGGGATCAGGTTGTGATGATGGGGCTGGATAATGTGGTGCAGCCGGGGGCGGATGATCTCCAGTCTCTCGGGATTACGCCGACGGCGATGCGGAGTGTGGTGCCGGATTATCTGAAAGGCAGTATTTGTGAGAGCTGGCGGCGGTTCCGTAAATAACGGGCTGTTGCCCTGACTTGTCCTGCGAGGGGTGGGGCGAAGATTTTCCGCTTTGATTGGGGGTGTCCGCCGGGAAAACTTGCGGCGGACTGAACGGCAACGTAACGTCTTTTTGCGGCCTGTTTCAGGCAGGAGTTCAGCCCTGGACTTGGTGGAGCAAAGTTGGTGCGGAAAATTTCTTTAGCCATTCTGTGTTGTTCACTACTGACTTCAGGCTGTGCGCAGAAGCCGGTCCCGGTTATGATTGGCAATAAATATTACCTTGCTGGCGATAATCTCTGTGTGAAGTACAAGGTTTTGCCAGATGATTCGATCTCGTGTCTGAGTAAATGGGATAAGGTCACTGGCTCTAGATATGCCATGACGGATCGACAGCTGAGTGATTACATCAAAAAAAGACAGATAATGACCAGGAATATTAAAAACAGAATGCATATGTCGGATTTGGAGTTGCAGATCTACAATCAGCAGCCGTGGCCTCAGTGGCAATAGAAAATGTATTGCCGGGATGTTCGGTTCGGATGTCTCCATGCGTGAACGGGTGAGATGTAGCGGTTGCGGCACAGGGCCGAGGTGGCCTTGATTGACGCGGGTATTGAGGGTGAATGATCCGGATCGGACCTAATGAATTGGATGAAAAATCCCGTTCCTGAGGCTGAGATGGGATAATCTTCCTGAAAGGTCAGTGTCACTGACTGTTATTGGATAAAGTGACGGAATAGCTGCTTTCGGACAGGTCTGATGTGCGTCCGGGGTTTATGGTCGGGCGGGCATGTTTTGCAGGAGACACGACGCATGGCCGAACGCATGTTGCAGTTCGTCACCCACCCCCAGGTGCTTCCCGAGAAGCGCGATGCGGCTGAACGCCGTCAGGATTTCGGGGAGATTTACCGTGGGTTTGCGCGCAGCCGTGCGGAAGAGCAGGCGTCGCGTTGCTCGCAGTGCGGGATTCCGTTCTGCTCCGTGCATTGTCCGCTGGGGAACAACATTCCCGACTGGCTGAAGCTGACGGCTGAGGACCGGCTGGAGGAAGCGTATGAGATGTCGTCCGCGACGAATACGTTTCCGGAGATTTGCGGGCGGATCTGTCCGCAGGACCGGCTGTGCGAAGGCAACTGCGTCATCAACAAGGGCTTTGAGAGCGTCACCATTGGGGCTGTCGAGCGGTTCATTACCGAAAATGCGTTCGAGCAGGGCTGGGTGAAGCCTGCGCTTCCGGATCGGGATCTGGGGCGGAGTGTCGGGATCGTGGGGTCCGGGCCGGCGGGTCTGGCCTGTGCGGAGCGGCTGCGGGCTCAGGGTTATGAGGTTCATGTCTATGAGCGTCAGGACCGTGTGGGCGGGCTGCTGACTTACGGGATTCCGAGCTTCAAGCTGGAAAAGCATGTGGTGGCGCGGCGTCATGCGCTGCTGGAGGAGCAGGGGATCGTGTTCCATCTCTCCACACCTGTTGGTTCGGGTGAGGGTGAGACGGCGCTTGAGGATCTGCGGGCGCGGCATGATGCGGTGTTCCTGGCGACGGGTGTGTATCGCTCGCGCGATGTGAAGGTGCCGGGGGCCGGGCTTGAGGGTGTTGTCGATGCGATCGACTTCCTGACGGCGTCCAATCGTCGTGGCTATGACGAGGATCCGGGCGAGGACGCAGCGCTTCATGCGAAGGGGCGTCGGGTCGTGGTCATTGGTGGTGGTGACACGGCCATGGACTGCGTGCGCACGTCGATCCGTCAGGGTGCCGAGCGTGTGACCTGTGTGTACCGTCGGGACCGGGCGAACATGCCGGGGTCGCGGCAGGAAGTTTACAATGCCGAGGAAGAAGGCGCGCATTTCGAGTGGCTGGGCTCGCCGGAAGCGTTTCTGGGCGATGGCAGCGTGTCGGGCGTGCGGGTGCTGAGGATGCGGCTGGGGGCTCCGGATGCGTCGGGGCGCCGGTCCATTGAGGGCACGGGGCAGCATGACGTGATCGAGGGCGATCTGGTCATCAAGGCTCTGGGGTTTGATCCCGAAGATCTGCCGGGGCAGTTCAATGAGCCTGAGCTGGCCGTGACGCGCTGGGGCACGCTGACGGTGCCGCCGGGGGGCTTTGCAACGAGCCTGCCGGGTGTGTTTGCCGGGGGCGACATCGTGCGCGGGGCGAGCCTGGTTGTCTGGGCGATCAAGGACGGCCGGGATGCGGCCGATGCGATCCATCATCATCTGACTGAAACAATGACCGGTGCTCTGGAGGCCGCGGAATGACACACAGTAACGATTTCATCCGCGAGTATGCCGAGAACGTCGAGCGTCTGAAGGGGCTGTATGACCCGTCGCAGGAGCGCGATTCCTGTGGTGTGGGTCTGGTCGCCTCGCTGGATGGCAAGCCGTCGCGCAGTGTGGTTCAGGCGGGTATCGAGGCGCTGGGCAATATCTGGCATCGCGGTGCGGTCGATGCGGATGGCAAGACCGGCGATGGTGCGGGCATTCATGTGGAAATCCCGCAGGATTTCTTTGCCGAGGCGATCCATAACGGCTCCAGCGACGATACGATCGACGGGCGTATTGCGGTGGGCATGGTGTTCCTGCCCAAGACCGATCTGGGGTCGCAGGAGCGGGGCCGTCAGATCATCGAGACGGAGATCCTGAACTTCGGTTACGGGATCTATGGCTGGCGTCAGGTGCCGATTGATACGGCGTGCATTGGCGAGAAGGCCAACCAGACGCGGCCGGAGATCGAGCAGATCATGATCCGCAACCGGCTTGGCCGGTCCGAAGACGAGTTCGAGCGTGACCTGTATGTGTTGCGTCGGCGGATCGAGAAGCAGGCGACGGCGCAGCAGGTTGATCTGTATGTGTGTTCGATGTCCTGCCGCTCGGTGATCTACAAGGGCATGTTCCTTGCGGAGAACCTGACGGATTTCTATCCGGATCTGCTGGATGAGCGGTTCGTGTCGCGGTTTGCGATCTATCACCAGCGGTATTCGACCAATACATTCCCGACCTGGAAGCTGGCCCAGCCGTTCCGCAAGGTGGCGCATAACGGCGAGATCAACACGATTTCGGGCAATACGAACTGGATGCGCTCGCATGAGACGCGGCTCGCGCATCCGGAGCTGGATCCGTACATGGCGGATCTCAAGCCGGTCGTGCAGGCTGCGGGTTCGGATACGGCGGCGCTGGATAATGTGTTCGAGCTGCTGACTTTTGCCGGGCGTGATGCGCCGATGGCGAAGACGATGCTCGTGCCGGCCTCAGGTGGGGCGAACTCAGCGATGTCGGATGCGGCGCGGGCGCTGTTCCGGTACTGCAATGCGGTGATCGAGCCCTGGGATGGTCCGGCGGCGCTGTGTGCGACGGATGGGCGCTGGGTTGTGGCGGGGCTGGACCGGGCCGGTCTGCGTCCGCTGCGTTACAGCATCACTCAGGATGGTCTGCTCATTGTGGGGTCCGAGACCGGGATGGTCCGGGTGCCGGATGCGCGGGTGAAGAGCCGGGGGCGGCTTGGTCCGGGGCAGACGCTGGCGCTCGATTTGAAGGAAGGGCGGCTTTACCAGTCCGAGGAGCTTCTGGAGATGCTGGCGTCGCGTCAGGATTTCCGGGGCTGGGTGAAGCGCATCCGCGATATCGAGCCGATTGTGCGGGATGTGGTTGAGCCTGAGGCGCTCGATCCGGATCTGCTGCGGCGGCACCAGGTGGCGGTCAGTCTGACGCATGAGGAGCTGGAGACCATTCTGCACCCGATGGTGGAGAATGCGGCCGAGGCTCTGGGGTCGATGGGCGATGATACGCCGCTTCAGGTTCTGTCCACGATCTATCGCGGGCTGGCGCATTATTTCCGTCAGGGGTTCAGTCAGGTTACGAATCCGCCGATCGACTCTTTGCGTGAGACGCGGGTGATGAGTCTGGTCACGCGGCTGGGCAATCTGGGGAATATTCTCGATCAGGCGCCGGAGCAGTGCGATCTGTTGCAGCTGCCGAGCCCCGTTCTCACGATCGGTGAGTTCGACGAGCTGCTGAAGGTCTGCGGTGAGAATGCGGGGGTGATCGACTGCACTTTCCCGGCCGAAGAGGGCGAGGAAGGTCTGCGGGCGGCGATTGCGTCCATCCGGGCGCAGGCGGAGGATCATGTTCGCGGTGGGTGCACGCATCTGTTCCTGACGGATGACAATACGGATGCGACGCGGGTTGCGATTCCGATGATTCTCGCGACTGCGGCCGTGCATATCCATCTGGTGCGCAATTCGCTGCGGACGTTCACGTCGCTGAACGTGCGGACGTCGGGTGCGATCGATGTTCATGCGATCGCGGTGACGATTGGTGTTGGTGCGACGACGGTGAACCCGGCTCTGGCGCAGTATTGCGTGGCGGACCGGCTGCAGCGTGGGCTGTTTGGCAAGATGTCGCTGCGGGAGGCGATGGAGCGGTATCGCAAGGCCGTGGACAAGGGTCTGCTGAAGATCATGTCCAAGTCCGGCATTTCGATCATTTCGGCCTATCGTGGCGGGTATAATTTCGAGGCGATCGGGCTGTCCCGTGCGCTGGTGGCGGAGTTCTTCCCCGGCATGCCGTCGCGGATTTCGGGGATTGGTCTGCCGGGGATTGCGCGCAACATTCTTGGGGCGCATGCGGCGGCGTGGAACCGGAAGGTTGAGGCTCTGCCTGTCGGTGGGCGTTACAAGCTGCGGCGTCAGGGTGAGACGCATGCGTTCTCGGGGCAGCTTGTGCATATGCTTCAGAGTGCGGTGACGGCGAACAGCTTTACACTGTACCGGCGTTATGCGGATGCGGTGCGCCAGATGCCTCCTGTGGCGCTGCGTGATCTGCTGGATTTCAAGCCGACCCATGCGCCGGTTCCGGTGGATGAAGTCGAGAGTATCACGCAGATCCGCCGTCGTCTGGTGGCGCCGGGGATTTCGCTGGGCGCGCTGAGCCCCGAGGCGCATGAGACGCTGGCGATTGCCATGAACCGGATTGGTGCGAAGTCCGATTCCGGTGAGGGTGGCGAGGATGCCGAGCGCTCCAGGCCGCGTCCGAACGGGGACAATGCGTCTTCGGCGATCAAGCAGGTGGCGTCCGGCCGTTTTGGCGTGACGGCGCAGTATCTGAATGACTGCCGCGAGATCGAGATCAAGATGGCGCAGGGTGCGAAGCCCGGCGAGGGCGGGCAGCTGCCGGGCTTCAAGGTGACGGAACTGATCGGGCGTCTGCGTCATGCGACGCCGGGGGTGACGCTGATTTCGCCGCCGCCGCATCATGACATCTATTCGATCGAGGATCTGGCGCAGCTCATTTACGATCTCAAGCAGATCAATCCGACGGCGACCGTCACGGTCAAGCTGGTGGCGCGGACGGGCATCGGCACGATTGCGGCCGGTGTGGCGAAGGCCAAGGCGGATGCGATCCTGATTTCCGGCCATTCGGGCGGAACGGGTGCGAGCCCGCAGTCCTCGATCCATTATGCGGGTCTGCCGTGGGAAATGGGGCTGTCCGAAGCGCATCAGGTGCTGATGCTGAACCGGCTGCGGCATCGTCTGGTGCTGCGGACGGATGGTGGCATCAAGACGGGTCGTGACGTTGTCATGGCGGCGATGCTGGGGGCTGAAGAGTTCGGCATCGGCACGGCGGCGCTTGTGGCGATGGGCTGCATCATGGTGCGTCAGTGCCACTCCAACACCTGCCCGGTGGGCGTGTGTGTGCAGGACGAGAAGCTGCGGGAGAAGTTCGGGGGATCGCCTGAGAAGGTCATCAACCTGTTCACGCTGATTGCGGAAGACATCCGGCATATTCTGGCAGATCTGGGTGTGCGGTCGCTGGAAGAGGTGATCGGGCGGACGGATATGCTGCGTCAGGTGTCGCGTGGTGCGGATTATCTGGATGATCTGGATCTGAACTCGCTGCTGGTTCAGGCTGATCCGGGCGAGCATGCGCGGTTCTGCACCCGTGAGGGGCGCAACGAGGTTCCCGAGACGCTGGATGGGCAGATCATCCCGGATGCGACGGCGCTGTTCGAGCGTCGGGAGAAGCTGCATCTGCATTACACGGTGCAGAACACGCATCGTGCGATCGGTACGCGGGTTTCGGGGCTGATTACGCGCAAGTTCGGCATGAAGGAGCTTCCGGAAGGCCAACTCACGCTGTCGCTGCGCGGTTCGGCCGGGCAGTCTCTGGGTGCGTTCGGCGTGCAGGGGCTCAAGATCGAGGTCGAGGGCGATGCCAACGACTATGTCGGCAAGGGGCTTTCGGGGGCGACGATCGTTGTCCGCAAGTCACCGGCAGCGCAGTGGGCGTCCGAGCAGAGCGCGATCATTGGCAATACGGTTCTGTACGGCGCGACGGCGGGGACGCTGTTTGCGGCGGGGCAGGCGGGTGAGCGCTTTGCGGTCCGGAACTCCGGGGCGACGGCCGTGGTCGAGGGCTGTGGCTCGAATGGCTGCGAATACATGACCGGCGGGACGGTCGTGATCCTTGGGGAGACGGGCGACAATTTCGGCGCCGGTTTCACGGGGGGCATGGCCTATGTGCTGGATGTGAAGGGGCGGTTTGAGGCGCAGATCAACCCCGATACGGTGATCTGGAGCCGCGTGCAGGCTGGCAGCCGCTGGGATCAGGAGCTGCGTGCGCTGGTGGAGCGGCATGTGGCGGAGACCGGCAGCACCTATGCCGCGGATCTGCTGCATTGCTGGGAGCGGACGCTGGAGCGGTTCTGGCACGTTGTGCCGCGCGATTATGCGCGGATCATCGGCTATGTTCAGGAAGACCTGTCGCAGCTTTCGGCCTGATGGGCGTAAGGAAGATGGTCGATACTGTCGGTGATCTGACGTTGACTTATGATGAGATGGCTTCGCTGAGGAGCTATCTCATCGCAACAGTTCTTGAATTTTTTGATAGCATTGAAATGGCAGCATTGATAATATTTCAGTCTAATGAAATATTATCAATGGCAAAGAAGGTATCTTCCTTTATGAGATGGGATAAAAAAGAGTATACAAATATATTTTCTGACCATGATTATCAAATTATACATAATTGTATTCTTCATGGAGAAATGGCTCTTGGCATTTATTCTACCTACAAAAAGCACATCGACTATGAAACATGTGATTTCGGAATTACAAAAGATAAGATTTATAATTATATTCAGGAATACAGTAAAAATGCAGGATGGTAATCCTGTTGTTGGTCTTGGTTCAATGAAAGTCTGAACTCAGGATTTTTTCGATAGGGCTATTGCTCTGCGCTGGTTATGGAAGAGGCTGACCGGGGCGGAGCTTCAGGCAGGGGCGTTCCACGAGGCGCCATGAAATGATCGCGCCACCGATCGTGGTGAGGATCGTGAAGATCACGGCATGTCTGCGGCCGAGGCCGTAGCGGGCCTGAAGGTCGCCAGCCATCATCACCAGCGGGAGATGGCACAGATAGAGCCCGTAGCTGTGGGTGCTGATGCTGCGGACTGCCGGACCGATCAGGGGCGGCAGGGTTCGCAGGCGCATCATGGCGGGCATGCAGAGCGCATAGCCCAGCCCCGTGACATCAAATGAAGCCATGGCGCCGAAGCGCGGGGACCAGAGCGCACCATCTCCGGTATTGCGCCACCAGACGGTGAGCACGATCGCGGTGCCTGCGGCGGCGAGCAGTGTGCTGTAGCGGGTGAGATCGGGTTTGCACCGGTAGAGCCAGGCGGCGGCGATGCCCCATGCAATCGAGTCGAAGCGGCAGGGGACGATCTTGCTGGTGACTTCGTCCCAGTTGACGTCCGTGGGGAGCGACAGGCGCCAGCAGAGCGGGACGATGAAAAAGGCTGCGAGTGTGGTTCCGAAGGCTGTGGCGGGTTTGATCCGGCAGGCGAGGAGCGTGAGCAGCAGGGCGGGGAAGGCGATGTAGAACCATTCCTCCACGCAGAGCGACCATGTGACGCCGTACCAGTTCGAGACCATGGGCCAGCCGAGATTCTGCGTCAGGGTCAGGAACCAGGGCAGGGCGTGCCGGGCTTCGTCCCATGGCACGCCGTAGGGGCCGAAATAAGCAAGTGGGATGAGCAGGGCGAACAGCCAGAAATAATAGGCGGGGAGCGTGCGCAGCCAGCGGCGGAGCAGGAAGATGCCCCAGCCTTTCAGGGAGGTTCCGCGTTCCAGCAGGTCCAGCATGATCGTGCCGATCAGGAAGCCGCTGAGGACGAAGAACAGCATCACGCCGTAGAAGCCGAGCACCGCCAGATGGAAGGGGAGGCTGTGGTGCCACCAGGACGAGAACAGGATTCCGTCATGGCAGATCAGGACATCGAGGATGGCGACCGTGCGCACCAGATCAGGGCCTGCGATTCGCGCCTTCAGGTTTTCAAACGATGTCAGTGTCTCTGATGCCTGGGGGGGGTATATTTGCATGAAGTGGCGGAAGATCCGGGGTTGCGGGCTTTGCGGCGGTTTTACACTACGGTTTTGTCATCAACATCCCGTTTGACGGCGGGGATTGTGGCTCTAAGGTCGGGATATGACCATGCTCTTTTCTGCCGCTGACGGCACGCCGAATTCGTCCTCCGGGGAGCAGATGCCTCCCCGCTGGGATCTCTCTGACCTCTATGCCTCGCCGGAAGATCCGGTTCTGGCGTCGGATTTTGACCGCTGGGCCGGGGCGGCGCGGAGTTTCTGCGAAACGTACAAGGGGCGTCTGGAGACGCTGACGGGCGCGGAGCTTGCGAAGGCGTTTGCGGAGTATGAGGCGATCGAGGAGGGCCTGGGGAAGATCGGGTCTTTCTCCAGTCTTGGCTTTGCAGCGCATACGACCGATCCGGTCTGGGGGCGGTTTGCGCAGGGTGTGCAGGAGCGGATGACGGAGGTGGCCTCCCATCTGATGTTCTTCACGCTGGAGTTGAACCGGATTCCGGACGAAGTGCTGGCGCGGATCTGCGAGGCGCAGGAAATGCGCAAATGGGATCCGTATCTGCGGGATCTGCGGATGTACCGGCCGTATCAGCTCTCCGACGAGGTCGAGCAGGTGCTGATGGACAAGTCGGTGACGGGGCGGAATGCCTGGAACCGGCTGTTTGACGAGACGATGGCGACGCTGAGTGTCACGATCGACGGTGAGGAAAAGCCGCTGGGTGATGCGTTCAATCTGCTGACGAACACGGACCGTGCGAAGCGCGAGGCTGCGGCGCAGCAGATCAGCGCAGTGCTGGGTGAGAACTCGCGGCTGCTCACGATGATCACCAACACGCTCGCCAAGGACAAGGCGATCGGGGACAAGCTGCGGGGTTATCCGCGCCCTACCAGTGCGCGCAATCTGGCGAATATGGTCGAGGACGAGGTTGTTGATGCGCTGGTGGGCGCAGTGGACGAGGCCTATCCGCGGCTGGCGCACCGGTATTATGCGCTCAAGGCGAAGTGGCTCGGGCTTGAGAAGCTGGAGCACTGGGACCGCAATGCGCCGCTTCCGGGTGTGGAGGCGCGCCAGATCGACTGGGAGCAGGGCAAGGAGATCGTGCGGACGGCCTATGCCGGGTTTGATCCGGGTCTGGGCGAGATCGTGAACCGGTTCCTGACGCATCCCTGGATTGATGCGGCACCCGTGGCGGGCAAGTCTTCGGGGGCGTTCTCCCATTCCTGCGTGCCGTCAGTGCATCCGTATATTCTGATGAACTATCGCGGGCAGCCGCGTGACGTCATGACGCTGGCCCATGAGCTGGGGCATGGCGTGCATCAGACGCTGGCGGGGCAGAAGCAGGGTTATCTGAATGCCGATACGCCGCTGACGCTGGCGGAGACGGCGTCCGTGTTTGGCGAGATGCTGACGTTCCAGTCGCTGCTGGATGCGGAGAGCGATCCGAAGCGCCGTCGTCACATGCTGGCGGCGAAAGTCGAGGACATGCTGAATACGGTGGTCCGGCAGATCGCGTTCTATCAGTTTGAAGTGAAGGTCCATGACGAGCGGGCGAAGGGTGAGCTTTCGCCGGAGCGTCTGGGGGAAATCTGGCGTGAGGTTCAGGTCCGGAGTCTGGGGCCGGCCTTCCATTTCACACCGGATTATGACCTCTACTGGTCTTATATCCCGCATTTCGTGCATTCCCCGTTCTATGTTTATGCGTATGCTTTCGGGGATTGTCTGGTGAATGCGCTTTATGGCGTTTATCAGGAAAAACCAGAGGGTTTTGCTGCGAAATACCGGACCATGCTCGAAGCGGGCGGGACGCTGCGTCACAAGGAGCTGCTCGCGCCGTTCGGACTTGATGCGACAGATCCGGGTTTCTGGCGTAAAGGACTGGATGTGATCTCGGGGCTGATCGATCAGCTCGAGCAGGAGGACTGAGGAGCATCATGGCGAGGGATCTCGACAACACCGGCCTCATGGGGGAGCTGCGTCGCATGGCGCGGACCTCCGGCGCGGTCGGCGGCATTGCGGCGCGGATGGCGGGCAGCCGTCTGGGCTTCAAGACGGACAAGGGCGTTCATGCAGAGGGCCTGAAGTCGGCGTTGGGAAACCTCAAGGGGCCGTTGATGAAGGCGGCCCAGCTCCTTTCGACCATTCCTGGCGCTCTGCCTGACGAATATGCGGAAGAGCTTGCGCATCTGCAGTCCAATGCGCCGCCGATGGGCTGGAGCTTCGTGCGCCGTCGCATGCAGGCCGAGCTTGGCGCTGGATGGGAAAAGCATTTCCGCTCCTTCAGTCATGAGGCCGTGGCGGCGGCATCGCTTGGGCAGGTGCATCGGGCGCGTCTGGCGGACGGGCGCGAAGTGGCGTGCAAGCTGCAGTATCCGGACATGCAGGCGGCCGTGGATTCGGATCTGCGGCAGTTCCGGGCGGCGCTGGGGATTTACCGGCAGTTCGAGACGGCGATCCGTCAGGACGAGGTTTATACCGAGCTGGCGGACCGTCTGCGCGAAGAGCTGGATTACCGGCGTGAGGCGAGTCATTTGCGGCTGTATCGGGACATGCTCGCGAATACGCCCGAAGTGACGGTGCCAGCTCCGGTTGAGGCTCTGTCCACGGGGCGGCTGCTGACGATGGACTGGGTGAGCGGACGCAGCATGCGGACCGTCCTGGGCGAGAACCTGCCCCAGGAAGACCGGAACGCGATGGCGACGGCGCTGTTCAAGGCCTGGTACACGCCGGTTTATCGCTATGGTGTCATTCACGGTGACCCGCATATGGGCAATTTCACCGTGCGGGACGATTATGGCCTGAATCTGCTGGATTTCGGGGCTGTTCGGATCTTTTCGCCGCGCTTTGTGGAAGGGGTCATTGATCTGTTCACGGCGCTGCGGGAGAACAACGAGGAACTGGCGTTCCATGCGTATAGCAAGTGGGGCTTCCAGGGCATTTCGCGCGAGACGGCGAATATTCTGAATGAATGGGCGCGGTTCTTCTACCGGCCGCTGATGACGGACCGGGTGTGCTCCATGCAGGAGAGCAATGATCCGGCTGAGGCGCGGCAGGTTCTGGAGAAGGTCTATGACGGACTGAAGCGGACGGGCGGTGTGAAGCTGCCGCGTGAGTTCGTGCTGATGGACCGTTCGGCGATCGGGCTGGGGAGTGCGTTCCTGCGTCTGGAGGCGCGGCTGAACTGGCACCGGATGTTCGAGGAGCTGATCGAGGGCTTCGACGTGAACGTGCTGGCCCAGCGTCAGCAGGAGGCTCTGGCCAAGGCGAAGGTGCCACCGGCGCTGTCTTCGCTCTGAGGGTTTGAAGTCGTGAAAAAGGGGCGCTTCCTTTGCGGGAAGCGCCCCTTTTTTTGGGTCATGGCTTGGGGTGGCGCTTGATCTGCCACGAAGCCTTCAGAAATCCACGCTTGCGCTGCCGCCGACGAAGAAAGGTGAAGCGACGTAATAAGTCGTGCTTCCTGCGGCGATGGCGGAGCCGAAGACGCCGGTTGTTGCTTTGCCGTTTGAGGCGGTTCCGTTCACGAAGCCAAGATAGTGATTGTTCGTGATGTTCTGGATGTTGAGCTTGAGAACAGGGTTCTTCAGGACGCCATAGTTCCGGAAGCGGTAGCCTGCATGGACATCCATCGTGACGTAGCCCGGGATGGAGGTGTCGTTATTGAAGGTGGCGTACTGCTTGCCGACATATTTCAGTCCGAAGCCGCTGAAGAATGCGCCGTCGTCATAATCCAGGTTGAAAGCCACCTGAACCTTTGCGGTCTGGGGAGCGAACTTTCCTTTACTGTGGACATAATCATTGGTGCTGCCGCCAGCGGCGACGTTGCTGTCGGTTCGGGCGTCAATATATTCCGCGGAAATATAGGGGCGGAGGTGGTACAGGATGGGGCGCGTTCCGATTTCGAAATCGACGCCATCGGCATGGGAGCTGCCACCGTTGACGCTCGTGGAGTAGTAGGCCCCGTTAGACTGTACGACGGTCTCGGAATAGAGGCGGTTGGTGAAATTGTAGTGGAAATAGCTCAATGTTCCATTGAAGAGGGCGCCCTGATAGCGGATGCCGGCCTCTTCGGAAATCGAGATTTCCGGTTTCATGTTGGTGTTGGCCTTGGTGCTGTAGCCTGAGCCGGACGTGTATGTACCAGCGTCGTAGAGCGCCGTGTTCATCGGGATACGGAAATTGGTTGTTCCCGATGCGAAGAGCTGGATTTCGTTGTTCAGCTTGTAGCGGATGGATGCGGCGGGGAGAGGCTCGTTCCAGCTTCCGTTGATATAGGGGCCGGTGGAGGTATCTGGCAGGAAGTTGTGACCCTGTCTGGCGACCATCGCGTATTTCAGTCCGGCCTCGAGCGTCAGGTGATTATTCAGCAGCGAGAGGCTGTCATCGATGAACAGGGTGTGGATACGGGTCTGGGTGAGGGTGTCACGATATTCAGCCGTGACGCCGTTGGAGAGGACCATGTTCGTCCCGCCGCCATAGACGTCCAGCGGGGTGCCTGTTGCCATGTTGACGAGGCTGTAGGGGCTGGTCTGGAGCTGCTTGGAGTACTCGAACCAGTAGCCGATCATCAGGCGGTTTGCACCCGTATGCAGAGCCAGTTTGGTGACGGCGCCGGGGCGATAGGTCTGTGTGTTGGAGGGATTATAGACCAGAAGGCTCTTCGTATTGGATGAATTATACTGTCCGATGGAAGCAGAGAGCGTTTGGGCCCCGTACTGCTGGCTGGACAGGCTTTCGCTGTAGGCGCCGCCGCCGTTACCGTTGCCGTACCAGAAATAGGGTGTTTCCGTGAGGGTCAGGTGGTCGGTCAGTGTGAATGTCGAAGGGGCGCTGGCATAGATGTTTGTAAAGGGGTTCTGGTGCAGCTTGTAGTAATTGGTACTGGGGCTGCTGGGGTTCCACTTGCCGGTATAGGTATAGTTGACGCCGTATTTCTTCCAGTTTGCCAGCGACATGGACGGGAAGAGGGTGCTGTTGCTCTGGTTGCCGACAATTGCGAGGGAAATCCGGTTGCCCTGACCCCATTCATTGACCCATTTCGTTTCGCCGTGCAGCTTTCGCTGGGAGCCGGGGCCACGCCATGAATCTTCATGGGCTGCGGAGAAGGATACGTAGCCCTTGAGGTTGGTGTTGCCGATCTTTCCCGTGTCCATGCGTCCGAAAATGCGACGGGAATTGTAACTGCCGTATGTTCCATCCAGATGGCCGCCGAAATGGTCCTTCGGATCGAGCAGATACATGTTCACGGCACCGCCGGATGCGCTGATATGCGGGCTGTCCAGATCTGCGGAGCCCTGCTCGACATTGATGGAGCGGAGGTTCTCGGAGTCTACGATTTCCTGCGGATAGACGGCGTAGTTTCCGATGTCGTTGATCGGGAAACCTTCCAGCGTGAAGCCGATCTGGCTGGCATTCAGGCCGCGCATGGTCATGTTGCCGCCATTGAGGCCGAGTGGATCGACGGAGGTGGTGTTCACACCTGGCAGCATTGCAATGAGCTGCATCGGGTTGACGCCTGGCGTCTGTTTGGAAATGAAGTCCTGTGTCACGGTCGAGCGGGATTTTGCCGCATCTTCGTGAACCATCAGACCTGCGCCGGGCGATGACCGGCGGCTGCCTTGGACACGGACGGTTTCGGATCGGGCTTCATCTGTTGGCGAGGTGGAGCCCATCATGGACGGGCCATCTTCTTTTGGTGCAGCGGATTTATGGGTTTGTGTGTGACGGTGGCTCTTGGACTGTGGCGCGACGGCAGACTGGGCGAAAGCGGAGGAAACGCTTAAGGCCAGAGCGGTCGTGGCGCAGAGATAGTAACGAGATCTCATCGTCGTGATAAATCCTTGGAAGATGGCTGGTTATGATGGCCCTGTATGAGCACTTCCCGGAAATGCAGTTATCACGGACGATTTATTTTTGTTATTACAGTTTGATGATGAAATAAAATATACTTACATGTTTCCTTTTGGATTCGTTTTGAATTATTCGGATACATGTTTCCTTTCTTAAGTAACCGATTGTCTCTCAAGAATTATATTTTGAGTTTTGGGAGTATGGGTGTCGAAGCGCTCAGGATGTTCGCAGAGGTGCCTGCCGGGTTCGATGGGGTTTGAGGCCATGAAAAAGGGGCGCTTCCTTTGTGGGAAGCGCCCCTTTTCTTGTTGCTGTGCTCTTATTCTTCGGAGGGGAGGGCGTAGGCGATGACGTAATCGCCGCGGTTTTTGTCGACGCCGGAGCGGGTCAGGCCGCCTGCGGTGACGACGATGTACTGTTTGCCGGTCTTGTCGGACATGTAGCTCATGGGAGCGGCCTGTGACGCGACGGGGAGACGGGCTTTCCAGACGACTTCGCCGGTGTCGGTGTTGAGCGCGCGGACGTAGTTGTCGAGCGTGCCGGAGAAGAACACCAGGCCGGTATGCGTGGCCAGCGGGCCACTCATGGTCGGCATTCCGAGCGGAATGGCGAGGCCGGGGACCATGCCGTGGATGGGCATGTCCTGGATCGTGCCGAGTGGCATGCTCCATTTGACCTTGCCGCTGCGCAGGTCGATGGCGTTCATCGTGCCATAGGGCGGTTTTACGCAGGGAAGACCGGCGGGGGAGAAGAACATCGAGCGGACGACGCCCCAGGGGGTGCCTTTCTGTTCGGAATATTCACCTTCCGAGCTGGGTTTGAAGCCGCTGCGACGGGCTTCTTCCTGCTTCATGAACTTGCCCCACTGGGCCATGCGGATGTCGTTGACCAGCAGCGTTCCGGTGCTTTCATCCACGGCGCCGCCGCCCCAGTTGATGCCGCCGTAATAGCCCGGATAGATGATGGTGGCCTGCTTTTCGTTGACGGGGGTGAACTCGCCTTCATAGCGGTAGGAGGCGAACTGGATGCGGCACAGGAGCTGGTCGAAGATCGTGCCGCCCCACATGTCGCTGGGTTTCAGGCGCTCTGTTCCGATGGAGAGGGCGGAATAGGGCTGTTCGGGGGCGAGGTACTGGTGTTCCGGTGCGCCGTCCTGCGGGACTTTGCGCATTTCCACGGGGACGATCGGGGTGCCGTCGCGGCGGTCGAGCACGAAGATCTGGCCGCGCTTGGTCATGGCGATGATCGCCGGGCGGGTGCCGCCATGGCCGTCCGGAATGTCGTACAGGATGGGCTGGGCGGTGGCGTCGTAGTCCACGAGGTCGTGGTTGGCGGTGCGGAAGTGCCAGCGTTCGTCGCCGGTCTTGGCGTCCACGGCGACGAAGGCGTCGTTGTATTCATCCGAGGCCTTGCTGCGGTCGCCGCCCCAGAAATCGGGAGTCTGGTTGCCGAGCGGGAAGAACACGAGGTTGAGTTTGGGATCGTAGCTGGCGGTGCCCCACATGTTGGGGGTTTCGGCGGGGTAGATCTCGCCGTCAGCCAGCGGTGTGGTGCCGCGATGCGGGTTGGTGGCGTCCCAGGCCCAGACCTGTGCGCCCGTGCGGACATCATAGCCGCGCACAACGCCGGAGGGTTCGCCAGTGCGCTCGTTATCGGCGATGCGTCCGCCGACGACCACGATGTCACCGGCCACGAGGGGGGCGGCGGTCGGGTAGTAGGAGCCGGGAGCTGTCGGGCCGAGGCCGGTCAGGAGATTGACGTTGCCGTTCGTTCCGAAGTCCGTGCAGGCCTGGCCGGTGCGGGCGTCGATGGTGATGAGGCGGGCGTCGATCGTGGTGAGGACGATGCGCGAGGCGCAGGGCGCGTTGGCGTCCGTGGTCGTGCTGTCATGCCAGTAGCCGACGCCGCGGCAGCGCTGCCAGACTTTTGTCTGGGCGTGGGGGTCGAACTTCCACTTTTCCGTGCCGGTGTCGGGGTCGAGGGCCGAGACGATGTTGTGGGGTGAGCAGATATAAACCGTGTCGCCGATCTTGATGGGGGTGCCCTGGAACTCGGCGCCGTTCAGCGCCATGTCGCCGGTGCGGTAGGTCCAGGCGACGCGGAGCTTGCTGACATTGTCGCGGTTGATCTGCGTGAAGCTGGCGTAGCGCGTGCCGGACGCCGTGCGGCCATAGGCGGGCCAGTCATGGCCGGTCTGATCAGGTTCGTTTGCGGACGCCGTGTCCTGCGGGTGGGTGGTGTCCTGCGGGGCGATGGTCGGGTGGACCTGGAACATGCCGGCGAGGAAGGCCACGATGATGGCGCCGAGAGCGCCGGAGGTGGCGCCTGTGACGGGGCGGGTGAAGTAGCGCCGGCCGGGGCCGCTGAGCCAGGGCGCCATGAGGGTCGCGATCAGGGCGACGCACAGGAACACGATCAGGCGGGAGAAGCTGGGCCAGAAGCTGGTGCCGACTTCGGCGAGCGACCACAGAACGGTGGCGAGCAGGAGGCCGAGGGCGATCCATGTCGAGAGGATGTTGCGACGGATCATGTAGACGCTGCTGGCCGCCAGCGCGATGCCGGCGAGGGTGTAGAACCACGAGCCGCCGAGGATGATGAGGTGGAGGCCTTCGATGATCAGGAAGGCGGCCATGAGGGCGCCGAGAAGTCCGATGATCATTGGAAGGATGCGGGGCGCGCTGTTCATTGGAGGGCGTCTCCGCTTGTGGGAAGCGCCATGTCGCCGCAGAAGGAAAGACGAGGTGATCGGGTGTCCATCGTACTGGAATCCTTGGATCAGGATTGATCAGTGCGATGAATGGCATGTCTGCGCTTATGTTAAATATAACATTATCATGAGTATATATAACGGAGATGTAAACATAATATCACAATATGTATGTGATATGTTTTGTCGTTATGTGAGGGGCTGACCGGCCGGCCGGATCCGGCGCCCCTGAGGGGTACCGGATCGTGGAGTTCGGATCAGAACTGGGCTGCGATCGTTCCGAAGAACTCGCGCGGGGCTGCGACGAACAGGTTTGCGTTGTCGTCACCAGCGACCGAGGCTGCGCCATAGACGCCGCCGATATAGTTCTGGTTGTAGAGGTTGGTAATTCCGAAGGAGGTCTTCAGCTTCTGGGCGAAACCGACCTTGCCGAAATCGTAGGCAACGTTGAGGTTTGATGTCCAGTAGGCCGGAATCTGCTCATCGTTGGTGTAGGTCATCTGACGCGCGCTTGTGTACGTCGTGTTGAAGTTGAAGGTTGCGTGGTGCCAGGTGTAGCTCACGTCAGCTTTGTACATGAACTTCGGGTAGTAGACCTGATGCTTGCCCTTGATGCTCACGTAACCGCCGTTATAGGGCAGGTGCGTGTCTTCATAGGTGGCGTCGTTCCAGCTGAAGCTGTTGGTGATGGCCAGACCGGGCAGGGGGCGGAGCGTGCCTGCGACGTCTGCGCCGTTCATGGTTTCACGACCCACATTCATGAACGAACTGTAGGTGTTGCCCGTTGAGCCGCTCGTGATGGCTGCGAGGCGGTTGTAATAATCGGTATGGTAGAAGTCCGCGCTTCCAGAGAAGAAGTGGGAGTTGAAGCGGTAGCCGACCACATAGTTCCAGGTCCGCTCGGGGCGCAGGGATTTCTTGTTTTCGTCAAAGACGGTCTGTGCGGGGTTGGATGCGCTCCCAAGACCTGACCATGCGGAGCCACTGGAACTCTGGGCCGAGTAGTCATAGGCGCGCATGTTTTCGGCAATGTCGAAATAGACTTCGTGCTGATTGAGGAAGTGGTAGTCAAAGTTGAAATGCGGAAGGAACGCATTGGCTGCGGTCAGGCTGCCGGAGGCGGGATGGCTGTAATAGACGCCCCAGTCGGAAAGTGAGGCTGTATTGTCGACGCTGGTCCCGCCGTGGGTTGTCTGCAGCAGGGAGCGGAAGCCTGCTTCAACGGTCATGCCCGGAATGATCTGGTAAGTGTCCTGCAGGTAGAACTGGAACGTGTTGGTGTTGAAGGAGTCCGACCACCAGGTGGTGCCGTTCTTGAAGTCGGCGATGGAGGAATGCGGCGTGTTGACGCCGTCTTCGTACATCATCATCGGGTAGTTGAAGCGGTCGTTTTCGTACCAGATGCCGGTCTTGATGTCGTTGTTGTGGCCTGCATGGATGTCGAAGTTCTGGACGAAGCCCAGACGGCGGACGTCAGGATGGCCGGTTTCCATGGCCATCGGGACCTGTGAGGTCGGCGAGGTCAGAAACGGGTTGGTTGCGCTGTAATCGCCGTTCGAGACATGCGCGTAGGCGATCGTTTTGGACGTGACGTTCGGGAAAAGCTGGAATTCACCCGTGATGGCCGAGAGATAGTTTCTCTGGGTCTGGGTGCCGTCATAGGCGTAATCGCCGATTTCGTCATTGGAGAGCACACCTTCGAGCCCGGCGGGGACGCCGCCGTTCTGGGCGTAATAGGCGTACTGCTTGGCGAGTTCGTAATTGGGTTTCAGATAGGTCGTGTTGCGTCCCATCTTCTGCCACATGTTCTTGGTCAGGCCGAGATAGTTGTACTGCTCGAAGTTCGAGTAGTCGAAGACGGCCGTGATCTTGCCGCGGTCGCCGACGGGCTGGACCAGTTTGAAATTGGCCTGCTGTTCCTGCTGGTCGCCATAGCCTTTCCACAGATCCTGATCGGTGCGGGCATAGGCGGCATAGAACTTCGTGCCGCTGGAGTTCAGCTTGCCGCTGTCTACCCGGCCATAGGTCCTGAAACCGTTATAGCTGCCGAAGAGCTGGCTGATCTGGCCGCCTGCCTTGTCGGACGGGTCCGAGGAGGTGAAGGTGATGGCGCCGCCGAGGGTCTGGGCCGAGGGGGTATCCAGCGCGCCTGCGCCCTGGGACATGGTCAGGCTGGTGATGTTTTCCTGGATTTCCATCTGGTCGACTCCGAGGCCGTTCCAGTTGTGGAAGCCCTGGCCGCCCATCGGGATGCCGTCGAGCGAGACGCCGAGCTGGGTCTGGTTGAAGCCACGGACGTACAGGGTGTTTGCGACCGTATCGAGACCGAAGGCGTCATCGGATGCGAAGTTCGCGCCCGGTGTCGTCAGGGCGAGAATCTGCATCGGGCTGGTGCCGGCGACGAAGTGGTCCATCGTTTCGCGCGACACGACTTCCTCCGCGCTGTGGGAGCCTCTGCGGCGCACATGAACGGTCATGGATTCGGAGCCGGATTTGACTTCCGTGTGCTTGCGGGGGGAGGGAAGCGGCCGGTGGGCGGGGGACGCAGTGCGGATATGATTCGAACGATGCGGACGTGTTTTATGGTCGGCGTGGTCGGTGGTTTCGGCGTGGGCAGGGCTGATCAGAAGGCCGATCAACGCAACGCCGGATAACAGGTATCGTCCCAGGTCTGACTGCACGGGCTGGTCCTAATTCTTGTCGATGTAAATCCTGTGCGTCACGCTACGTCATAAAAATGCAACGGAACAACATATTTGTTAGCGAATTTGTGTATTTTGGGTGTTCTGTTTCATTAATACATCACCTCTTTGCATGGTTTTTTTTGATAATAAAGAGGAGGCTTCTTTATGTTTATATAAATATGCAGACTGTATTTGGGAGAGATGATTTTTTTTGAAGAGTTATTGATGCGGATTTTGTGAAATAATTTTAATATATTCCACGAAATCAGGAGTAACCTTCCTCTGAAATCGTTATATTTTCGTATATGATTTCTTGAAGTCTTGTCAAAAGGCGGGTTCGGGTCGCAACGGATTTTTGTCGTATGAGGTCCGGAACAGGAAGAGGACTTGACCCGACGGGTGGTCGGGTCTGGAGAGGGTGTTGTGGGTTTTACCAGGCGGGGGTACCGGAAAAATTCAGCGCTGAAACATCCTGAAAAATCAGAAGATTTCCTTGATCAGGTCGTTGCCGATGCTGAAGCCGGCGCCGGCTTCGACGGAGCGGGCAAAGCCGGAATTGAGGATGTTCGAGACGAAATTGTTGTCCGGTACCGGCTGGACGGGGGCCTGCTGGGTCGGGGCCTGATAGGTGGTCTGGCTGCCGTAATCCTGCTGGGCGTTGGCGAGGGCCGCGTGGAGCTGTTGCAGGAGGTTCGTGACCTGCTGCTGTTCGGCCTGGAAGGCGAGGGCGAGTTCGCGCAGGTCGAGGGACCATTCGCGGGCCTGCATGTCGCCACCCTGGGCGGCGGCCTGCATCTTGGACCCCAGGGCCTGAAGGGCCTGGGCGGACTGCTGGGCCTGTTGCTGGAGCTGGTTGTAGGTCTGCTCGATCGTCTGGACGTCCATGACGGTTCTTCCTTCAAAGATACGGGAGTGTTGATACCGCCGGGTCGCGAGTCCCTCCATCCCTTTCAGCAATAAAATGTCATAAAGATACGCAGGCGGAATGCTGTCTTTATGGGAGAGGGCGGGGAAAGCTCTTGCTGTCCGTGATGCGCTTTCCCATCTTGGCATGATGGCCATAAAAGAATCCTCGTCCGTCCGTAATGCGACCGCAATGCCGTTGACCCAGTTCCTGCCGGAGCGGCAGCCTGCGAAGGCGAAGACGCGCAAATTCGTTGTCAAATCGGATTACGAGCCGGCGGGCGATCAGCCGACGGCGATTGCGGAGCTTGTGCAGGGCGTCGAAGGCGGGGAGCGGGACCAGGTTCTGCTGGGCGTTACGGGCTCGGGCAAGACGTTCAGCATGGCGAAGGTGATCGAGGCGACGCAGAAGCCGACGCTGATCCTCGCGCCGAACAAGACGCTGGCGGCGCAGCTTTATGGGGAGATGAAGCAGTTCTTCCCGGATAATGCGGTCGAGTATTTCGTGTCCTATTACGATTACTACCAGCCGGAGGCGTATGTGCCGCGGTCGGATACGTATATCGAGAAGGACAGCCAGATCAACGAGCAGATCGACCGGATGCGCCATGCCGCCACGCAGGCGCTGCTGGAGCGTAATGACGTGATCATCGTGGCGTCCGTGTCGTGCATTTACGGTATCGGGTCGGTTGAGACATATTCGAAGATGGTGGTGCGGCTTGAGGTTGGCGGGTCGATTGACCGCGACCGGCTGATCAAGGCGCTGGTGGAGTTGCAGTACCGGCGCAATGATGCGGCGTTCGAGCGCGGGACGTTCCGGGTTCGGGGCGAGCAGATCGATATTTTCCCGGTGCAGAACGAGGACCGGGCCTGGCGGGTGTCGCTGTTTGGTGACGAGATCGACCAGATCGTGGAGTTCGATCCGCTGACCGGGAACAAGACGGCGGATCTGGCGGAAATCAGCGTTTATGCGAATTCGCATTATGTGACGCCGCGACCGACGCTCAATCAGGCGATGATCGGAATCAAGAACGAGCTTCGCGGGCGGCTGACGCAGTTTACCGAAGAGGGCAAACTGCTGGAGGCGGAGCGTCTGTCGCAGCGGACCACGTTCGATCTGGAAATGATCGAGACGACCGGGGCGTGCAAGGGGATCGAGAACTACTCGCGCTATCTGTCGGGGCGTGGGCCGGGGGATCCACCGCCGACGCTGTTTGAATATCTGCCGGAAGATGCGCTGCTGATCGTTGATGAAAGTCACGTCACGGTGCCGCAGATTGGCGGGATGGAGCGTGGGGACAGGGCGCGGAAAAGCGTGCTGTCGGATTATGGATTCCGTCTGCCGTCCTGCATCGATAACCGCCCGCTGGCCTTCGGGGAGTGGAATGCGTTTCGGCCGCAGTCGATCTTTGTCTCCGCGACCCCGGGACCGTGGGAAATGGAGCAGACGGGCGGTGTGTTTGCTGAGCAGATCATCCGGCCGACGGGGCTGATTGATCCGGTGACGGATGTGCGGCCGGTCGAGGGGCAGGTGGATGATCTGCTGCATGAATGTCGGGACGCGATCAGCAAGGGCGGTCGCGTACTGGTGACGACGCTGACCAAGCGGATGGCCGAGGATCTGACGGACTATCTCGGCGAAGCGGGCGTCAAGGTTCGGTATCTGCATTCGGATGTGGATACGCTGGAGCGGATCGAGATCATTCGTGATCTGCGGCTCGGGGCGTTTGACGTGCTGGTGGGGATCAACCTGCTTCGTGAGGGGCTGGATATTCCGGAATGTTCGGTCGTGGCCATTCTTGATGCGGACAAGGAAGGGTTCCTGCGCTCGCGGACGTCGCTGATCCAGACGATCGGACGTGCGGCGCGTAATGTCGATGGGCGCGTGCTGCTGTATGCGGACAAGATGACGGACAGTCTGAAATACGCGATCGAGGAAACGGCGCGGCGTCGGGCCAAGCAGACGGAATGGAACGAGGCGCACGGGATTACGCCGATGACGGTGCGTTCGAAGATTGGCGATGCGCTGTCTTCGGTGTTCGAGCAGGATTATGTGACCGTGGCGCCGGATGGATCTGGCGATACGGAGCAGTTTGTTGGCAAGTCCCTGCCGGCCACGATCCAGGATCTGGAAAAGCGGATGCGGGAGGCTGCGGCCAATCTGGACTTCGAGCAGGCGGCGCGGCTGCGCGACGAGGTCAAACGTCTGGAAGCGATCGATATGGGGCTGGAGCCGCCGCCGATTGCGAACTCGACCGCCGGGCGGCCGGGCGCGCGGAAGGCTCCGAAAACGCCTGTGCCGCTGGGACCTGGTGGGGGCGGTTACGATCCGGCGAAGAAGAAGCGTGGCCGGGGACGCTGATCCGGGCCATACGGTCTTTTCGTTTTTTGGACGTGGCTGGTTTTTTCAGGATCTGAACATGGGTTTTTCGTTGCTGGTTTCTTCGGTTGGGGCAGGTCGGGCGCATGGCTGAGAAGACGCCGCTGTCGCATTACCTGTCGCCGAAGGGGGCTGCTGTCATGCGCGCCGAGTTGAAGGAGCTAGCGCAGAAGGAACGGCCTCGGATTGTGGAGATCGTGTCCTGGGCGGCGGGGAATGGCGATCGTTCGGAGAATGCGGATTACCAGTATGGCAAGCGCCGGTTGCGGGAGATCGACCGACGGATGCGGTTTCTGGGCAAGCGGCTGGAGAATGCGGTGATCGTTGATCCTGCGGCCCAGACGACGCGGGACCGTGTGTTTTTCGGGGCGACCGTGACGTATGTGGACGAGGATGACGTCGAGCATACGGTGACGATCCTTGGTGTGGACGAGTCTGATCTGGCGCGGGGGGAGGTCAGTCTGGTGTCGCCTGTGGCGCGGGCGCTGATGCGGACGCGTGTCGGGGACGTTGCGATGTTGCAGACGCCGCGGGGGCCGGTCGAGATCGAGATTTTGAAGATTGTTTATCCGGTGGCGGTGGCTACGGTCTGAGCCTTTAGAGCAGGAGTGTGCCGTCGCGCAGGCGTTCGGCTGTTTCCCACAGGGCGGTGCGGTTGGAGTCCCAGGTCAGGTGCTGGCGCGCGTTTTCGTTGGAAAACCATGCGCAGGTCGTGTGCTCGGCGGAGAGAAACAGGGTCTGTCCGGTGGCGTCGGCTGCGAAGCAGTGTTCGGGGATGGCGTAGAGCAGCGGTGACCATGTGGAGCGGGCGGCGAAATGGTTGACCGGGATGGTGGCGCTGGCCTGTAGCGGGAACAGGGGCGTGTCTGCGGAGAGGCCGCTTTCTTCCTGCATTTCGCGTTTTGCAGCCTGAAGCGGTGTTTCGCCGTCGTCACCCCCGCCTGCGATGCCTTGCCAGTCCCCGGAATCGCTGCGCCGGAAGAGAGCGTATTCGGTGCCGCTGCCGGTTTTGCGGAAGGGCAGGACGAGGATCTGGAATGGCGCGCGTCGTGGGGCGGTCATGAGAGGGAACTCCGGAACGGGGGATTTTGAAAAACCGGGTCATGCGGTTACAGAGGACTGGACCACTCCTCTTTCTCCCTGCCGGAGTTTTCCGATGTCCCGTTCTCTTCGCGTTGCTGTTCAGATGGATCCTCTGGAGTACGTCAATATTGATGGTGACTCCACGTTTGCGATGATGCTTGAGGCGCAGGCGCGCGGCTATGAGCTGTGGGTCTATCCGGTGACGACGCTGAGCCTTGTTGAAGGACAGGGCAAGGGCGGGCGTGTGCAGGCCCGGGCGCGGCCGGTTGAAGTGCGGCGCGAGCGGGGTAATCATGCGACGTTCGGTGAGGAGCAGGTGCTGGATCTGGGGCAGACGGATGTGATCCTGATGCGTCAGGACCCGCCGTTCGACATGGGCTACATCACCGCCACGCACATGCTTGAACATGTGCATGGCGTGGGCGAGGGGCGGTCGCTGGTGGTGAATGATCCGGTCGCCGTGCGCAATGCGCCGGAAAAGCTGCTGGTGACGCATTTCCCACATCTGATGCCGCCGACGCTCGTGACTTGGGACACGCGCGAAATCCTGGCGTTCCGGGAGAAGTATCAGGACATCATCGTCAAGCCGCTTTACGGCAATGGCGGATCGGGGATTTTCCGGATCAAGCCGGATGATGAGAACCTTGGTGCGCTGCTGGAGATGCATTTTGCGCGGTCGCGTGAGCCGCTCATGATCCAGCGTTATGAGCCGGCCGTGCGTCAGGGCGACAAGCGCATCATTCTGGTGGATGGTGAGGCGATTGGCGCGATCAACCGGGTTCCGGCGACGGGTGAGGCGCGGTCGAACATGCATGTCGGCGGTCGGGCCATGAGTGTGGAGCTGACGCCGCGGGATAGGGAAATCTGTGAGTCGATCGGGCCGTATCTGCGCGATCACGGGCTGATTTTCACGGGGATCGACGTGATCGGCAACTGGCTGACGGAAATCAACGTCACGTCGCCGACCGGTCTGCAGGAACTGGACCGTTTTGACGGGATCAACAGCGCCGGGCTGATCTGGGATGCGATCGAGCGGCGTGTCCTGGCCTGAGGGGGCCGGTCAGGATTTATCGTCTTTGGGCGGGGGCGTGTAACTGAACGGAAGCTGGGCTTCGGGTGCATCGTCCTCGACGGGGACGGGGCGGTCTTTCCCGAAACGGTTGCTGAACCAGGCGATAACCTGCTGACGGAAATACAGGAAATAGATTCCTGTCCAGATGATGAATGTGAGCCCCACGAGGGAATAGATCAGCACTGTTGTCCTCCTCGGGCCTGTCCGATGTGTCGCTTTGAAACGTCTTGCGCACTGCGTGTCTTGCCAGATGCATATCCGGGAGGGCAAGAAGGTGCCAATTGAACATGTTCCGGACAGCCTTGGCCTGTTGAGGGCCGGGCGGACAAAGAAGGTCGCATATCATCATGTCCTCAACCCTTTCCCCGCGTTCGGCACTGGACGCGGAAGCCGTCAAGACGGCTTATCGCCGATGGGCCCGCGTTTATGATACTGTTTTTGGCGGTATTTCGGGGTACGGACGTAAGAGAGCAGTGGCTGCGGTCAATGCCCTGCCAGGCGAGAGGGTTCTCGAAGTCGGTGTCGGAACGGGGCTCGCCCTGCCGTCCTATTCCCGCGACAAGCGGATTACGGGAATCGACCTTTCCGAAGACATGCTGGAGCGTGCGCGCATCCGCGTCCTGCAGGATCATCTGACGAATGTGGATGATCTGCTGGAAATGGATGCGGAAGCCACGACGTTCGAGGACGACAGCTTCGATATTGCTGTTGCGATGTTTGTTGCGTCCGTTGTGCCGCATCCGGACCGGCTGCTGGCCGAGCTCAAGCGTGTCGTGAAGCCGGGCGGGCATATCCTGTTCGTCAACCACTTCCTAGCGACGGGCGGCCTGCGTCTTTCGGTCGAGCGGGGCATGGCCCGCGCATCGCGTTCGCTGGGCTGGCACCCGGATTTTGCGATTGAATCGCTGCTGCCGCCGGAAGACCTGCGCCGCGCCACGCTGACGCCGGTTCCGCCTGCGGGACTGTTTACACTCGTGACATTGCCGCAATGCGAGAGTAAAAGCGACGCAGCAGCCCTGGTCGCCTGATCGGCGTTTGGTTCCGCACTTGTGTCGGCGCCGAGTATTCCGACGCTCGCTGCGGTATTCCTAGTTCAGGGACCGACTACGCGATCATGACTTATCAGGCTGTCGATACTGCCCCGTATACTGCCTCGGCCCGTTCCAGCCGCCGAGTCGGAACGTCTTTCATTCTGCTGGCACTTTTTGCCGGTCTGCTGGGCGGGTCGCTGGCTCTGCCAATTCTTCAGACACATCCCACGAGTGGTCAGGCGTTTTGCCATGGTATTCTCATGACGTTCTTCGTCATGTGCCCGGCAGCGCTTGGGGGTTTTGGCCAGTGGCTTCTGCCGTCCGCGCTGGGGACTGACCGGACGGTGCTTCGGGGCCTGACGATGGCGGGGTTCGGGTTCCTGTCTTCCGGCGTGGTGCTGCTTCCGGTTCTGCCGTTCGTAGCTCTGCTGCTGTGGTCGGTCGGGATCCTTGCTGTGGCGATCGATGTGATCACCACATGTCTGGAGGGACGGACCTGCCGTTTCCGTGACATGTCGCCGCTGGCCTGGTCGCTGCTGGCGACCGCGTGCAGCGTTGTTCTCGTGGCGCCGGTTCTGGCGGCGGTTGTGACGCGCGGCATGATGGACGGGATTACGACCACGGCCCTGATCGAGACGCTGCATCTTCCGGAAACCGCGCTGATGCTGACGCCTGCTCTGGGGCTGGTGGCGTCCGCGCTGCTGTCGCGCTCGTCCAATGGGGGCGCTTCCTGGACGGTGGCGCCTTATGTTTTTGGCGTCATGGGCATTGGTGGTCCGCTTCTGTGGATGGACGGGCTTTATGGCTCGCTTCCGTCTGGCGTGATGGCTAGTCTTGTTTTTGTGACGCAGATCGTGCCGTCGGTTGTGCTGATCGGGGCGCTGTGCCGGGATGTGTGGCAGCAGAAACGCGATCTGGATGGTGCCGCGCTCTGGGCGATTGGCAGCATTCTGCTGTTTACGGCCGGGTGGCTGTCTGACTGGCTTCCGGGACATTCAGGCGATCATACGGCTGTGGCGTTCGGCGGTATCATGGCGCTTTGCGGTGGGTTCTATGCCTGGGTTGAGATGCTTCTCCCCCGTCGGATCCCCGTGATGATGAGCCGGCTGCATGCCGGGCTGATGCTGGTCGGGGCGTTCTGCTCGATCGTGCCGGGCGTCATGATCTATGGTGAGGTTCTTATGGGGATCAGTCTGCTGGCTTTTGGTCTGGTCGGGCTGTTCCTGTTGAGGGAGACCGGGCGTGCCCGGGTCTCGGCATGAGCGATACGGCGACACCTTTAGCCCCTTCGGGGGTTTTTTCCGTTCCGGGCAAGGATGGTGATCCGTCTCTGCGGGAATGGCTGGCGCTTCTCAAGCCGCGTGTGATTTCGCTGGTGGTGTTTACGGGCGCTGCGGGCATGGCTGTGGCGCCCCGCTGGCCGTCCATTCCCATCGGGCTGATTACCATCCTGTGCATCTGCATCGGGGCCGGGGCCGCTGGTGCGATCAACATGTGGTATGACCGCGACATTGACGCGATCATGAAGCGGACAGTCGTGCGGCCTATTCCCGATGGGCGGATGCCGGAGCAGGCGGCGCTGGTTTATGGCGTTGTGCTTTCGGTTCTGTCGGTGGTTGTGCTGTGGCTGGCGACGAATGCGCTGGCGGCGGGGATCCTGGCGTTCTCGATTTTCTTTTACAGCGTGATTTACACGATGTGGCTCAAGCGGAGCACGCCGCAGAACATCGTGATTGGTGGGGCTGCGGGCGCGTTTCCGCCGATGATCGGCTGGGCTGCGACCATGAACTCCATGGCTGTGCTGCCGGTGGCGATGTTTGCGATCGTGTTCCTTTGGACGCCGCCGCATTTCTGGTCGCTGTCGCTGTATGCGTGCAAGGATTACGGCAAGGCGGGCATTCCGATGCTGCCGGTCGTGAAGGGCGCGCGGCATACGCGGTGGCAGATTCTGATCTACACGTTCATTCTTACGGCTGTGTCGCTGGTGCCCAGCTTCGTTCACGAGGTAGGGCTGACCTATACGGTTGTGACCAGTCTGCTGGATCTGGGTTTCATTCTCTGTGCGTTCCGGGTGCTGATGGACAAGCAGGATGCGGAAGGGGTGAGCCTGACGAAGGACAAGCCGGCGCGGTTCGCGTTCCGGTATTCGCTGGCCTATCTGTTCCTGCTGTTCTGTGGGCTGCTGGTTGACCGGGTTCTGATCGGATGAACATGACCACTGATATTGATCTCGCCCGCAAGCGGCGTCTGAGCCGGATTACGGGGATTGTTGGTGGTGTGGTGCTGCTGGCTGTGATCTTTTACGTGATTACGCTGACGCGGCTGTAACGGCCGGGGTTCAGCTTCTCATTCAGGCAATAAAAAAGGCCCGGGGGGTTTCCCGGGCCTTTTTTCTGTTTGGGGGGCTTTTCAGCCCGCCTGTTGGATGGCGGAGAGGATCCAGTTGCCGCGGCCATCGGCGCGGACGAAGGTCCAGAGTTCGGTCACGGTGACGGGCTCGGTGGAGCTGCCGTCGATGACGTTGCCCATGGAGTCCGTGGTGACGTCCGTCATGGAGTAGCGCATGGCGACCGTGGCGTAGGTCAGGTTGCCTTCGCGCCAGGCTTCGGAGAGGTCACCGCGCTGGAACTGGACGTTGGAGACTATGTTCCGGGCGCCGCGGCTCGCCAGATCGGAAAGCTGGGCGTTGAAATAGCCCGTCATTTCCGGGGTCGCCATGCTGGCGAGGGCGCGCATGTTCTGTGCGCTCCAGGCGGCCTGGATGTCGAGCAGAAGGCGCTGGAAGCTCAGGTAGTCGTCATTGGTCAGCGTTACGGGTGTGCTGCCGCCTGCGTTGCCGAAGGGGGTTGCGCCTGCGGAAGAGGGCATGCCCATCGGGCTGCGCTGGCCACGGTTACCGAACAGGCGCAGGACGAAGGCGATCAGGCCGCCGATGATGAGAACCTGCAGCAGGAAGCCGAAGAACGACGTACCGCCGGTCATACCGCCCATGAAGCCGTGACCGCTCAGCAGACCGAACAGGCCTGCGCCCAGAAAGCCGCCTGCAAAGCCGCTCAGGAACGGATGGCGGACCGGGTAGGACGGTCTGAAGGCCGGGGCGCCGTAGCCGGGCATCGGGGTTGTGGGCGTTGCGCCGTAACCGGGTGCAGAGCGCGGGGTTGCGGACTGGTCCATCGGGCGGGCCCAGCCTGGCGTGATGGATGTGCGCGGCGGGGCGCTCCAGGTGTGGGAGCCGCGGCTTCCGATGGAGCTGCCGCCGCCCGGGCGCGCATCCGCTGTTCCCAGCGCGCCGAGGCTGACAGCGCAGAGGAGGGCGAGGGCGGTCGTAGAAAGTCGGAATTTACGCATCAAAGTCCTGCAATGTTCATGCCGTCGATCCGGATACTTGGCGCATTAACGCTCTGCCGGAACATTAGATCACTGCCCGGAATCATGCGGGCAAACATGTCTTTCAGGTTGCCCGCGACCGTGAGTTCGGCGACGGGTTCGGCGATCTCGCCGTTGCGGATCATGAAGCCCGAAGCGCCACGGCTGTAATCGCCGGTCAGCATGTTGACCGACGAGCCCATGAGCTCGGTGATCAGGATCCCTTCACGGATATCGGAACGCAGGGCCTCGGAAGAAAGGGTTCCGGGTGCGAGATGAAGATTTGTCACACTCGGGGAGGGCGGTGAGGCGACGCCACGGCTCGCGCGGCCGTTCGTGGGCATGTTGAGCTGGCGGCCGCTTCGGGAGTCGAGGAGCCAGGTCTGGAGGATGCCGTCCGCGATCAGGTCCAGCGGCAGGGCGGCACAGCCTTCGGCGTCGAAGGGGCGGGAGGCTGCACCCCGGATGCGGCGCGGGTCGTCATGGACGGTCAGGCCGGCGGAGAGGATCTGTTTGCCGAGGCTGTCCTTGAGGAAGGACGTTCCGCGCGCGATGGCGGCACCATTGATGGCCCCGACCAGATGGCCGAGCAGGGTGCTGGAGACGCGCGGGTCGTAGATGACGCTGTACGTGCCCGTGCGGGGGCGGCCGGGATTGAGGCGGGCCAGGACGCGCTCGGCGGCTTCGCGGCCGATGACGGCCGGGCTTTCGAGGTCCTCGAGATGCACGGCGCTGCGGAAGGCGTAGTCGCGCTGCATCGTGGCGCCTTCGCCGGCGAGGACGCTGGCGCTGGTGGAATGTCCGGTGCGGCTGTAGGCGCCGAAGAAGCCCGCGGAGGTGCCGAGCATGACCGAGGTGCGACCGTGACCGGCGGAGGCGCCGTTGGTGTTGGTGATGCCTTCAAAGGACAGGGCGGTGTCCTCGGCTTCGCGGGCGCGGGCGAGGAGGTCGTCCATGCTCGGGGCGGAGCTGCATTCGAGGTCCAGTCCGGCGGCGTCGAAACGGCCCTGAAGGGCGGCTTCGGCGAGGCCGGCATACTGGTCTTCGGGGACGACGAGGGCCATGGCGCAGGCCTGTTCGGCCAGACGATCGAACTCGGCCTCGTTCAGAACGCTTGTCGAAACCGTGGCCGCCCGTTTGCCGCGAAAGACGCGCAGGCCGAGGGCAACGCTCTCGGAGCGCTCGATGCCTTCGGGGACGCCCTTGCGGACGAGTGCGGATTCGGACTCGTCGCGGACGAGGATGGCGTCCGCGTGGTCGGCGCCGTGGCGGCGGGCTGCGGCGAGGAGGGCTTCGACGGGCGTTGTAGTGGTCATGCGGCGAGCCTTGCTGTGATGTCCTCGAGCGAGGGCATGTTGCCGACGGGGCCGATCGCGGTGAAGGTCGGCGTGCCGGAGAAAATGGTGCGGGCGACGCGCAGAATGTCGTCTTCCGTCACGGCGTCGATCTTGCCGACTGTCTCGGCGGTCGGGATCGGGCGGTTATGGACCTGGATCTGGCGGGCGAGCTGCTCGCAGCGGCTGCCGGTGCTTTCCAGCGACATCAGGAGCGAGGATTTGAGCTGGGCGCGGGCGCGGGAGAGTTCCGCTTCGCTCAGGCCATCCTGAAGGCGCTTGAGTTCGTCGATCATGACGGGGACGAGTTCGGCGGTCTGTTCCTCGCCCGTGCCGGCATAGAGGCCGAACAGGCCGCTGTCGCTGAAGGGGGAGGCGAAGGAATAGACGCTGTAGACCAGACCGCGGCGCTCACGGATTTCCTGGAACAGGCGCGAAGACATGCCGCCGCCGAGCAGCGTCGAGAGGATCATGACCGCGTAATGATCGGGGTGCATATAGCTGACGGACGGGAAGCCCATGACGAGATGAGCCTGATCCAGTTCGCGGGTCGTACGCAGTTCGCCGCCTTCATACGCGGCCGCGCGGGGGCGGGGCGTCTGATGGGTGGGCAGGTCGCGGAAGTGTTCCTTCACCAGATCGACGACCTGCTGGTGGTGCAGGTTTCCGGCGGCGGCGATGGTGATGTTGTGGGTCGTGTAGTGCTCGCGCATGTAGGACATGAGCGTATCACGCGTCATGGTCGAGACGAGCTCTTCCGAGCCCAGTGTGGGACGGCCCATGGGCTGTTCGGGGAAGGCGCGTTCCTGGAACTGGTCGAAGATGATGTCGTCGGGCGTGTCGTTGGCCTGACCGATTTCCTGAAGGATGACGCCGCGTTCGCGCTCGATTTCGGCATCAAGGAACGTGCTGTGGGTCAGGATGTCGCCGATGATGTCTACGCCGAGGGCGAGATCGTTCTTCAGCAGTTTGACGTAATAGGCTGTGGTTTCGCGGGCAGTGTAGGCGTTGATGTAGCCGCCGACATTCTCGATCTCCTCGGCGATGCGGGAGGCGGAGCGGCGCTCTGTGCCCTTGAAGGCCATGTGTTCGAGGAAATGGGAGACGCCGTTGTTGTCGGCGGTCTCGTCGCGCGTGCCGATGGAGACATAGGCTCCGAAGGAGACGGTTTCGACGCGATCCATCCGTTCGGTGATGATGGTCAGGCCGTTATCGAGTCTGGTGACTTCAATCGTATCGGGCATGAGGTTCCGTATTGTCGAAGGAAGGCAGGCCCCCCGGTTGGGGAGCCTGTGTTGGACGATCAGCCGCGCCGGATATGGGCGCGGACGGCGTCCTGAAGGCCGGCAATCTGGCTGTCCATGCACTCGTAGCGCTCGGTGCGCTCGAACAGGTCGGACAGGTGCGGCGGGAGTTTGGGGTGGATGCCGGTCGCGGCGATCACGGCGTCCGGGAACTTGGCCGGGTGGGCCGTAGCGGCCGCGACCATGGGGATGCCGGGTTCCTGGAAACGCTTGCCGACGGCGAGGCCGATCGCGCTGTGCGGGTCCGCGAGATAGAGGCTCTCGTTGTAGAACAGGCGCATGGCTTCGCTGGTCTGTTCGTCGGTGAGGGTCATGCCCTCGAACACCTCTTTCATGCGGGTCCAGGCGTCGTGCGGGACGGCCATGCGGCCGGTCTCGCGGAACTCACGCATGATGGCGGCGCAGCGGGTGGAGTTGCGGTCCAGCAGTTCGAACAGCAGGCGCTCGAAGTTGGATGAGACCTGAATGTCCATCGAGGGTGACAGGCTGGGTTCGACTGTCCGCACGCTCATGTCGTTGTCGATGACGAAACGGGTGAGGATGTCGTTGCGGTTGGAGCCGATGCAGAGCTTCTTGATGGGCAGGCCCATCTGTTTTGCGGCCCAGGCGGCGAGGACGTTACCGAAATTGCCGGTCGGGACCGAGAAGGAGACTTCGCGGTCCGGCGCGCCGAGAGCGAGGGCTGCGCGGACGTAATACGGGATCTGGGCGGCGATGCGGGCCCAGTTGATCGAATTGACGGCCGAGAGCGAGACCTCGTCACGGAAGGTGTGGTCGGCGAACATCGCCTTGACCAGATCCTGACAGGTGTCGAAATCGCCTTCGACGGCGATGTTGAGGATGTTGTCGTCCTGAACGGTCGTCATCTGGCGGCGCTGGACGTCGGACGTGCGGCCCCTGGGGTGCAGGATGACGACGGAGAGGCGTTCGCGGCCGCGGCAGGCCTCGATGGCGGCCGAACCGGTGTCGCCGGAGGTGGCGCCGACGATCGTGACGTGGCGGTTGCGCTGGGTCAGGACGTGATCGAACAGGCGGCCGAGCATCTGCATCGCCATGTCCTTGAAGGCGAGCGTCGGGCCGTGGAACAGTTCGAGGGAGTACAGGTCCTGCTCGACTTCGACCAGCGGGACGACAGCGGCGTGATCGAAATCCGCATAGGCGTCACGGGTCATGTCGCGCAGGGTGTCGACGTCGATCGCGCCTTCGGTGAAGAGGGCGATGACTTCGGCGGCGAGGTCCGGATAGGAGAGCGTGCGCCACTCGCGCAGGGTCTGCGGGCTGATCTTCGGCCAGCTCTCCGGCATGTAGAGACCGCCATCTCCCGCAAGGCCGGCGAGAAGGATGTCAGAGAAGTTCGGGGCGTCGGCGGTCAGCTCGCCGCGGGTCGATCGGTAGCGCATGGGGGAATTTATATCACGTCCTGTCAGGGCAAGGCGATGCGAAGAATGTGGGTTGTGCCATCTTCCGTGGCCAGAACGGCCATCTGGTGGCTGTCTGAGACGGCGGGGGCGCCTGCATCGAAGAGGCGCTGGTCACGGAGGATCCGCAGCGGGATGCGGTCGCTGCCGAATTTCAGGATGCTGCCGACGGTGATGTCGGACAGGTAGAAGGTGTCATCCGGGGTCAGGGTCGCGCCGCCGAGGCTGGGGGTTGTCCGCCACTCGGTAATGCCGTCGAGCTGTTCGACGGCGGTGAAGGTCGTGTCGGTCAGCAGGGCGGTTTCGATGCGGGACATGGGGCCGCAGGCGGGCTGGTAGAAGAGCCATTGGCCTTTCGCATCCAGCATGAGGAAGCGCACATTGCCGCCGGCCATGGGGTGTCCGTCCGGTCCCATGCGCGGCTGGTTGTTGCGCAGGAGCGGATGGCGGCCGGTGAGGGACATGTCGTAGGGCAGGAAGCGGGTGGCCTTGCCGGTCTGGAGGTTTGCCACGACGAGGGCGGGTTTGCCTTCATCGGCCAGATAGGCGTGGGTATCGTGGACCTGAAGGGCGATCAGGTTGCTGCCCTGCACCGTGGCGCCGCTCAGGGGAATGCGTGACTGGAGCGATCCGTCCTGCGACATCCGGATGAGGGCGGGCTGTGCGCCGGTTGCCAGGCCCCACAGATCAGTGCCGGACCGGGTCAGCGCGACCAGGCGGTCCGTGGGCTGACTGGGGCCGGGAAGGGGGGAGACCGTATTGGCGGCGTCGATCCGGACGGGATGTCCGTTGGTATCGAGGGCCAGATAGGTCCCGTTTTCGGCGGCGAGCAGCGTTGTGGGCTGTAGGCCCGGGAGCGTTGCGTCTGCTGTGATGGACGCCTGAACGGGAGCGTCCTGCCAGGGATGATCCGCTCTGGCGGGGGTGGCCATGACGGCCAGTGCCGCAAGGCCGGTAGCGGCGGCGACGTGCAGGAGACGGGTTTTCATGCCTCTGACATTGCCCTGCCAGCCGTGTTTGGCAAGTCAGAAGTGGCTTCAGGAGTTTACTTCGGTCTTTTCGGTTTTGGTTGGGGTAGCCGGCTCTGTTCCATGACCGTCAGCGATTGGGCTTTTGAGAGGACCGGGGACATGATCAACGACAAGAGGCGCTGGCCTTGGATTCGAGAGCCAAGGTGCAAGCTCGTGCTCGACTGGGAACAGGACCGCAGCATGCATCAGCAGCGCGGCTTCGATGGTCAGGCACTCGATTGACCATCGGTTGTCAGGCATGCGGGAGATGTAATGGCCCGAAGCAGTTCGCCGCACCTCGATGGGAAATGTCCGGGTGGTCATTCCCTGTCGGACCGTCGCGTACACCAGACCCGGGACCGGGCCTGTTCTCTGTTCAAGATGCATCGTCTGAAAACCTCTGACACGGTACTTGGATTTACGGTTTTGACCAAATAACTGTGAAAACTTCGTTAACGCCTGTCTATCTGGATTTTGTGGCATTTTCGGAGCACGAAGAGTTGATGATGCCTCTGTTTTCTGCCGATCCGACCGAAGCCGCCTTTGCCCGTTTCCGTGCAGGAGATCTCGCCGGAGCAGAGGAAGATTTTCGTAACATCCTGGTCAGGGAGCCGGGACAGCCCGATGCCCTGCATGGAATGGCCTGTCTGGCGCGTGCGCGCGGACAGGATGCTACGGCTATCGCACTGGTGGGGCGGGCGTTGCAGAAAAACGGCATTTCTCCTGATCGTAAGGCCCGGATGCATATCACGCTGGGGCTTGCGCTTGTAGCTCAGGGGCATGCCGAGGCGGGGCGTGCGGCGCTGAATGTGGCAGTGATCCTCCAGCCCTCCGATCCGCGTGCGCAGGCGGCTCTGGGCGAGGCTTTTGAAAGACTGGGACGTCGGGACGAGGCCCGTGCGGCGTTGGAAAAAGCGGTTGCTCTTTCAGCGGATGACAGTTTCGTGAGGACCCGGCTTGGGGGGCTGTTTCTTGAGGACGGGTTGTTCGAGCAGGCGGTCGGACAGTTCCGGAAAGTTGTGAGTCGCAGGCCGCAGGATGGGGGAGCGCTGGCCAATCTGGGAGCGGCGCTGTTTGCCTGCAATGCGTTCGACGAAGCAGCGGCAGTTCTGTCGCAGGCCTGTGAGCGGGGGGCACGGACTGCGGAGACGCTCAATAGTCTGGGGCTGGTGGAGATGGCGCTGGGCGATCTGCGCGCGGCCTGTGAGACGTTGCGGGAAGCCTTGCAACTCCGGCCTTCGGATGGGCGGATCGCCAACAGTCTGGGGACGGTCCTGATGGAAGTCGGGCGTCTGGAAGAGGCCGAGGCGCTTTTTGGGACGATCGTGATGCGCGAGAGCGGAGAGGAGGCGGAGCGGGCGCGCTTCAACCGGGCGACCATTCTGCTGGGGCAGGGACGGTTTGCGGAAGGGTGGCGGGATTTTGAGAGCCGACGATCGCTGCTGCGTCTGGCTTCGGATGTTCCGCAATGGGATGGTTCGGCGGGAGAGGAGCCTGTGGCTGTTGTGGGCGAGCAGGGGCTGGGCGATGAGGTGCAGTTTCTGCGGTTTCTGACGGAAGCGGCGATGCTGCGACCGTTGCGGCTGGGGTTCCGGGCTGCGGCGCTGGCGGATTTGATGCCGGAGCTGGATCAGGGGCGGATCCTGCCAGCGGACGGGCCGGTTGCGGCTGAGGTCAGTCTGCTGAGTCTGCCGGCTGTGCTGGGGATGGAGGATGTGCCGTCACCGAAGCCGTATCTGGCGGTTTCGGAAAAGCCTGAGGCGGGGCGGATCGGGGTCTGCTGGTCGGGGAATCCGTCCTATCGGTTTGATCGCAGGCGGTCGGTTCCGGTGGAGTGTCTGGAGGTGTTGCGGCAGGTGAACGGTGTGCGGTTCGTCGCCCTTCAGCGCGGTGATGTTCCGGACTGGATGGAACGGGTTTCGCTTGAGACGCCTGTGGATCTGGCGCGAGAAGTAGGGCGATGCGCGCTTGTGATCAGTGTGGATACGCTGGTCGCGCATATGGCGGGCGCTCTGGGACGGCCGTTGTGGTTGCTCAACCGTGAAGGTGGCGACTGGCGTTGGAAGGATGTGGACTGGTACGGGGACGTCCGGCAGTTCCGGCCGCCCTCCGGTGCGGCGGTTGCCGCGGGATGGGAGGCCGTGCTGCGGGAGGTCGCGGAGGCGCTCAGCTTGCGGGTGTGGTGACCGGAGCGCTTGTCAGGGAGGCGAGCAGGGTCTCGCGCAGGCGGCTGAGGCGGAGCGGATCGGTGATTTTCAGGCCCAGCAGATCGCGGACGTAGAACACGTCTACGGCGCGCATGCCGTAGGTCGTGATGTGGGCCGAGGAGATCTGGAGGGACTGGCTGCTGAGAGCGGATGTGATGTCGTGCAGCAGGCCGGGACGGTCACGGCCGTTGACTTCGATGACGGTGTGACGGTCCGAAGCGGTGTTGTCGATGACGACGCGGGGCGGGACGTGGATCGCGCGCATCCGGCGCGAGGTGCTGTGATGGCTGGCGTCTTCGATGCCCTTGCGGATGTCGAGGCGACCGGAGAGGGCCTGTTCCACGAGATGGTTGAGGCGGCCGAGCTGATGCGGCTCCTCGAAAGAGCAGCCTTCGCCGTCCTGCACCCAGAAGGTGTCGAGTGCCATGCCGTCGCTGAGTGTGTGAATGCGGGCGTCCACGATGGAGGCGCCTGCGACGGCAAGAGCGCCTGCGATCTGGGAGAACAGGCCCGGATGGTCGGCGCAGAGGACGGTGAGTTCGGTGACGCCGCGTTCGGGGATGGGATAGGCCTCGACCGTGACCGGGGAGCGGTAGCGGTCTGAGTCATGGACCATGCGGGCGTGGCGCATCTGGGTGTCGGTGTCGAAGCCGAGCCAGTAGCTCGGATAGCCAAGGTCCAGGAAGCGGTCGATGCTGCTTTCGGGCAGGGTGCCGGTGAGGCCGTCGCGGGCGAGTTCGCGGGCATGGTTGACGCGGCTGTCGCGTTCGGTGGCGGCCAGTCCGCCTTCCAGAACCTCGGCGACGCGGGAGAAAAGCTCGCGCAGGAGGGTGGCTTTCCAGGCGTTCCAGACCTTCGGACTGACGGCGCGCATATCAGCGATGGTCAGGAGAAGCAGCAGGCGCAGGCGTTCGGGCGACTGGATGGTATCGGCGAGGTCGAGGATCGTGCGAGGATCATCGATGTCGCGGGTAAAGGCGGTTTGGGACAGCAGGAGATGATGCAGGACCAGCCAGGAGACGGTGTCGGTTTCCTCGGGGTCGAGTCCGAGCTGCGGGCAGATCGTCAGCGCAAGGTCGGCGCCGATTTCGGAATGGTCGCCGCCGCGCCCCTTGCCGATATCGTGCAGCAGGACGGCGACGTAGAGGGCGCGGCGGGAGCGCAGGTCGCTGGCCAGCGTGTAAGCCAGGGGGATCTCGTCCGCCATGCGTCCGGCTTCGATCTGGCCCATCATGCGGACGGCTTCGACGATATGCTCGTCGACCGTATAGATATGATAACTGTCGAACTGCATCTGTCCGACGACGCGGGACCAGTCTGGCAGGAGGCGGCCGAGGAGGCCGGTTTCGTTCAGGATCGGGAGCCAGAACGGGACGGCTTTTGTCTCGTCCGCACTCGGCTCGCAGAGCAGGTCCAGAAAGATTTTCGCGGTTGCGGGATCGTCGCGCAGGGTGACGGCGTGGCGTTCGTTGCGGATGATCTGCTGCATTGCGATGGGGTGCAGGGGCAGGTCATGGCGGCGGCCGCAGTCGAGCAGGCGGAACATTTCGCGGGGCTGGGCCGCGAAGGTTACGGGTTCGATGGGGCAGATGCGACCGGCAATGGTCTGGAACTCTTCGGGGCCGGGGACGACCTTGGGGGGCTCGCCGGTGGTCTGGTCCTGAAGATGCATCAGCACGACGGGTTGCAGCACGCTGGTGAGGCGCATGACGTCGCGGGCCGTCAGGAAATAGTGCCGCATGAAGCGCTCGACGCCGCGCTGGCGACCGTGCGTGGCGTAGCCCATGCGGCCGCCGATGACGGGCTGGACGTCGAAGGTCAGGCGTTCTTCGGCGCGGCCGGTGATGTAGTGCAGATGCAGGCGGACGGTCCACAGGAAGTCCCATGAGCGGCGGGCGCGCAGGGATTCGCGGTCTGTCAGCAGGCCGAAGGAGGCGAAGGACGGGGTTTGCGGGGCTTCGGCGGGCTGGCCGTTGCGATCCGGGGTGGAGACGGCACAGCCCAGGGCGGCACGGCCCATCCAGTTCAGGGTTTGCAGGTCGCGCAGGCCCCCGCGGCCTTCCTTGATGTTGGGCTCGACCATGTAGGGGTTGTCGCCGAAGCGGCGGTGGCGCTGTTCGCGTTCGGCGATCTTGCCCATGACGAACTCGCAGAGCCGGTCGTTCTGCAGATCGGCGCCGAGGGCGCAGCGCAGGTCGCGGGCGAGGCCGCGCTCGCCGTGAAGGAAACGCAGGTCCAGCAGAGCCGTGCGGATGGTGAGGTCGCTGTCGGCGTCGCGGACACATTCGGCGATGGAGCGGGTGGCGTGGCCGACGCGCAGGCCGAGATCCCACAGGGCGTAGAGGATGAACTCGATCCGGGCGGTCATGGCCGGGGTCGGGTCACCGGGGATCAGGAAGAGGATGTCGATGTCGCTGAAGGGGGCGAGAAGTCCCGCGCCGTAGCCGCCGGTGGCGCAGAGGCAGAGGATTTCGCCGGGGGATTCGTGTTTCTGTGCGGCGAGTTCGGCCAGCGCGCAGACCATGTCGTCAGCCTGGCGGGCGAGGGCGCGGGCGGCGTCGATTCCCGACATCCTGCGCTTTTCAAACTCGTGACGGACAGTGGCGTTACCGCTGCCGAGATGCCGCCGCAGGATCGAGAGGACGTTCTCGCGGGTCGTCTGCCCCTGTGCCGCAGCCGTATCGAGAGCGGTCTGCAGGGAGGAGGCCGGGTCGCACGGGGGGGAGGCGGTTCGGTCAGACAGGGGCTTATCCGTATCGTCAGCGAAGGAAAGAGAGGGAGTTTCGCCCCAGAAAGAGGTTTCTTTCAAGTGCCGTTTCCTGAGGCGAGGCGTTTCAGTTCGTATAGCGCATCCAGCGCGTCCCGGGGAGAGAGATCATCGGGGTTTAGGGCCCTGATGGCGTCTTCCAGCGGCGTGGGGATGGGGGGCGCTGCGGGCTCGGGCGCGGGGGGTATTTCCGGCTCCGTTACGGCTTCGAAAAGCGGGAGCGAGGAGCGGGCTTCGGCCTGTTCGCGCTCGAACTGGGACAGGAGCCGGCTGGCGCGATTGACCACGGAAGCCGGGATTCCCGCAAGTTTTGCGACATGCAGGCCCCAGCTTTTGCGGGCGGCACCCGGGCGGACCTCGTGCTGGAAGATCACCTCGCCGCGCCACTCTTTCACGGCCATCGTGTAGGGGGCGAGGCGGGGGAGGAATTCGGTCAGGGCGCCGAGCTCATGGAAATGTGTTGCAAAGATTGTCCGCGAGCCGAGCTGGGTGTGCAGGGCTTCGAGCGTGGCCCAGGCGATGGACAGTCCGTCGAGGGTTGCGGTGCCACGGCCGATCTCGTCCACGACGACGAGGGACTTGGGGCCGGCCTGATTGAGAATCGCAGCGGTCTCGGTCATTTCGACCATGAAGGTGGAGCGGCCGCGGGCGAGGTCGTCCGCGCCGCCGACGCGGGAGAACAGGCGGTCCACGACGCCGATCTGTGCGGATTTCGCGGGAACGGGGAGGCCCGCCTGCGCAAGAATTACCGCGAGGGCGGTCTGGCGCAGGAAGGTGGATTTGCCGGCCATGTTCGGGCCGGTGAGCAGCATTGCGCGGTGTTCGGGTGGCAGGGCGCAGTCATTGGGGATGAAGCGGGCATCGGCGCTTCCCGACTCGGCCAGTGCGGCTTCGACGACCGGGTGGCGGCAGGCGACGAGGCTGAACTCCGTGCCGTCCGTGACTGTGGGGCGGCACCATGAGCCGCCTTCTGCGAGCAGGCCGCAGGAGCGCAGGACGTCGGCGAGGGCCAGAAACTCTGCGACGTCATCGAGGGCCGGGGTTTGCAGGATGCGGGCGCAGAGCTCGGCGAAGATGCGGCGTTCCAGTGTGGCAGCCTTGTCGGCAGCTTCGAGGATGGCGCGGTCCAGACCGGCGAGTTCTTCCGTGGAGAAGCGGGCGAGGCTGGCCGTGCCCTGACGGAAGGACAGTTCGGGATTGTCGCGCAGTTTCGTGCCGGCGGCGGACGGGACTTCGATCACGTAGCCGAGCTGCGCGTGATGTTTGATCTTGAGGTTCGAGACGCCGAATTTTTCGGACAGCTCGCCCTGCATGGCGGCGATGATGCGGCGGCTTTCGTCACGCAGGCCGCGATAGCGGTCCAGCTCCGTGTTGTAGCCGGGGGCGATGAAACCGCCGTCTTCGATCCGGGCGGGAAGGGTTTCGGCGACGGCGGCCTGAAGCTGCTCCAGCAGGGTGTCGGCGCGGCCGTACAGGCCTGCGGTGAGGGTGCGGATCAGCGTGGGTGTGTTCTGGTCGCAGGCGGGCTGGAACAGGGCGGTGATGTCGTTGGCGGCGATCAGCGTGTCGCGGATGGCGGCGAGATCGCGGGGCTGGCCGCGTCCGGCGGAGATGCGGCCCAGGGCGCGGGCGGGGTCTGGCGTGCGGCGCAGGATGTCGCCGAGTGCGCCGGACAGGCCGGGGATGGATTGCAGCCAGAGCCAGCCGTTCTGGCGGTCCGTGATTGCGGTGGCGTCGGTCAGGGGGGAGGCGAGCCACTGGGCGAGGAGGCGGGAGCCTGCGGCCGTGGCGGTGCGGGTGACGGCGCCGAGGAGGCTGTGTTTCGTCTCGCCGTCGCGGGTGCGGAGGATGTCGAGGCTGGCGCGGGTGGCGGGGTCAATGCCGAGAACGCCGTCCGTGCCCTGCGGGATGGGGCGGGAGAGGCGCGGGAGTGCGCCGGCCTGACTGCGCTGGACGTAATTCAGGGCCATGGCGCAGGCGATGGCCTGTTCGGGCGGGAAGTCTCCGAGCGCGTCGATCTGGGCGACGCCATAGGCGCGGGCGACGAGGGTTCGGGCGCTGTCGAGCGTGGGTGGGACGGCGACGGGGGCCAGTCGGGACGCGTAGTCTGGGGGGATCAGGTCGGGTTCGGAGAGGATCTCGGCGGCGTCGAGCCGGGCCATGAGTTCGGGAAGGGCGGGTTCGGGCACCGAGGCGGTTTCGAAGGCGCCGGTCGAGATGTCGATCCAGGCGGCACCTACCGTCTTTGCGCGCTTTTCCGGGCTGCGGGCGATGGCGAGAAGCAGGTTGGCACGTCCGGCTTCGAGCAGTTCGTCTTCGGTCAGGGTGCCGGGGGTGACGACGCGGACGATGGCGCGGGACAGCGGGCCTTTCTGCGGTTTTTCGCCTTTTTTCGGGGGTGTCTGGGTCTGTTCGGCGACGGCGACGCGGAAGCCGCGACGGATCAGACGCGACAGATAGGCCGGGGCGGCCGCGACGGGGACGCCGCACATCGGGATCGGCTCACCCTGATGGGTGCCGCGGGCCGTGAGCGCGATGTCGAGCGCCATGGCGGCGGCCTGCGCATCGGAGAAGAACAGCTCGTAGAAATCGCCCATGCGGAAGAACAGGAGGGCGTCGGGTTCCTGATGTTTGAGATCGAACCACTGGGCCATCGCGGGGCTGGCGTTTTCGGCGGTGGGCAGGGGCATGAAGGTGCCGATGGGTCCGGTCTCCGGGCTGTCACTTCGGGAAGGGGATGGGAAAATAACGTCTCCGTGCCGGTGTGTGAACCGGCACGGAGGGGTCAGCGGGCGCGTCGGCGGTGCAGGCGTGTCTGCAAAGCCACGGTGGCGTCACGCAGGCGCACCACTTTCAGGGCGTCCAGCATTACGGCGTAGACGAGCATGCCGAAGATGATCAGGGCCGTGAGCATGCCGAAGCGCCAGATGCCGTGCCAGGACGGCAGGCCGGGAGCTGCGAGTTTTTCGGCCGCGGCGACCCACAGGGCCATCATGATGGCGGCGCCCGCGATGCGCGTGGCTCGGCCCTTCAGGAGTGGATCTGCGATGAAGAGGCCTCGCCGGTGTAGGATCACGGCGAGCAGCGTGCAGTTGACGAAGGCGGCGATCGTGCTGGCCAGCGGCGGCCCGATATGGCCGAGCGGGCGGTAGAGCATAAGGTTGAGGACGAGGTTCAGTCCCAGCGTGAAGAAGCCGATGCGCACGGGGGTGACGGTGTCCCCTTCCGCGAAAAAGGCCGGGGAGAGGACCTTGATGAGGACGAAGGCGGGCAGGCCGAGGGCATAGGCCTGAAGGCATTGTCCCGAAAGGATCGCGTCTGCGACCGTGAAGCGGCCATATCCGAAGAGCGCGGCCATGATCGGGGAGGCCAGGAAGATCATGCCGATCATGGCGGGCAGCGTCAGGAGCAGCGTGTAATCGATGGCGCGGTTGATGCTGGAATGGACGGCAGCGCGGTCATTATTGGCGATGTGGCGTGTCAGGAGCGGCAGGAGCGCCGTCCCGGCGGCCGAGCCCAGCACGCCGAGGGGGAGCTGGTTGATGCGGTCCGCGAAATACAGGATCGAGGGCGTGCCGACGGGCAGGTGGGTGGCGATGATGGTGTCGACGGTCAGGTTGATCTGGGTGACGCCGGACCCGACGAGGCCGGGCCCCATGCGGCGCAGCAGGGCACGCATGTCGGACGACAGGCTGGGCCATGTCAGGTGTGGGGCCATGCCCGCGCGGTGGGCGGCCCAGTACAGGGCGCCGAGCTGGACGACGCCGGAGAGCGTGACACCCCAGGCGCTGACGACGGCGGTGTTGTGCCAGACCAGCGCGCCGAGCAGGATTGCGGCGATGCCGATGATGTTGAAGGTGACATAGGCGGCGGCGGCGGCGGTGAACTTGCCGAGGCCGTTGAGCACGCCGGAGACGAGCGCTGCGCCGCAGATCAGCAGCATGTAGGGAAACGTGATTCGTGACAGGTGCACCGCGGTTTCAAAGCGGGTGCCGGTGAGGCCCGAGCCGATGCATTCCACGACCAGTGGCATGAAGATTTCGGCCAGAACCGTCAGCAGGGCGAGCCAGAGCATCAGTCCGGACAGGGCCTGCCCCGCGAAGCGCAGGGCGGACTGGTGGCCCTTCGTTTCGTAGCGTTCGGTGAACATCGGCACGAAGGCGGCGTTGAATGCGCCTTCACCGAAGAGGCGCCGGAACATGTTGGGCAGCCGAAGCGCGATCAGGTAGGCGTCCTGAACGGGGCCGGCACCCAGGAACGCGGCGAGAAGCTGGTCACGAACGAGGCCGAGGACACGCGAAAGCATGGTCCAGCTGCCGACTGTCAGGAAATTGCGAAGCATTTCCTGATCCTAGCCTAACATCCGGCGCCGCGACATATCCTCCGTTACAGGAAAAGCGCAGTGTGGCGGATGGGCTTCAGCGCAGGACCGTTTCGCGGTTGTGCAGGGTTGTTTCGGCTCTGGCGGGCTGCTGGATCGTGGGGCGGATCGCGGCGAGGCCGATGCACAGGAGCGTGACTTCCAGCATCAGCATGGCGCTGGCCCAGAAGATGCCGGACAGGCCAAGGAAGGTCGTGACGTGATGGGCCACGGCCGGGGTCAGCGCGCCGAGGGCGGCAACGACCAGAAGGGGCAGGATCGGGCGGAGCGGTGAGTCCTTCATAAATGTCTCCTGTCACATTTCTGACTTGAACTCTGGCGGGTTTCGATACGGTTGTTCAAGGAAAAAAGACGAACTTCCCTGTCGCTGTTGCGTGATAGGGGGTGCCATGACCGATTTTTCAACGATTTCCCCGCCTGTGAGTGTTGCCGAGCTTCGCCTGAGGCTGGATCGGATCCGGCGTCTGGCCTGGCTTCTGAACTCTGCCGCGCGGATTCCGGGGCTGCGGCTGCGGGCGGGGCTGGATACGCTGCTGGGGCTTCTGCCCGGAGGCGGTGCGCTGATCGGGACGGCGCTGTCGCTTTATATCGTCTGGGAAGGGCTGCGGATGGGCGTGGACCGCCAGACCGTGCAGCGGATGCTGGGCAATGTGGCGATTGAGGCCGTGGTGGGCCTCGTGCCGTTGGCGGGGGATCTGTTCGATACGGTCTTCAAGGCCGATCTGCGGAATATCGCGCTGATCGAAGCCTCCCTTGCGGGGCGGCTCGGGGGTCAGTGATTCAGCAGGACCTTCCGGACGGCTTCCTCGACGCGGTTTGAGGCGGGTTTGGACAGTGGTGTGAACCAGTTGACGAGCTTGCCGTCGCGGTCGGTCAGATATTTGTAGAAATTCCAGCGCGGGCGGGCGAGGAAGCCGCCCTGCTTGTCCAGCCAGCGGAACAGCGGGGTGGTTTCGGGGCCGCGCACATGCTGGCGCGCGGTCATGGGGAAGCTCACGCCGTAATTGCGGTGGCAGAAATTCTTGATGTCTTCGGACGAGCCGGGTTCCTGCTGGCCGAAATCATTCGACGGCACGCCGATGATCATCAGGCCTTCGGGGTAGTCGCGGCCGTAGCGGGACCAGAGGTGCTGGAGGTCTTCGTACTGGGGGGTGAAGCCGCATTTGGATGCCGTGTTGACGATCAGCAGCGGTCGTCCGCGATAGGCCGAGAGGTCGATCGTGTCGCCGGACAGGCCGGGAAGGCTGAAATCATAGGCACAGGTCATGGGGCTTCTCCCTATCAGTCGGCGGCATCCTAGCGGTTCGGGGGCGTGCAGGCGAGAGAGGAGGGGTGGACAGGACGTGACATGACGGACAGGTTCAGGTCGTTTCGGGTTCAGTTCCGGGTGCGTCGTTCTGTTTTTGGGTGAGGAGTTTGCCTGCGTGATCCTGCGCGTCCTTGTCGGCATGGCCGGTCTTCTGTTTCTGGGTGCGCTTTTGTCCACCAACCGCCGGGCCATCGACTGGTCACTCGTCGGACGGGCGCTGCTATTGCAGATGCTGATTGCGGCGGTCGTATTGTGGGTGCCGGCGGGCGCGCATGGGCTGCATCTGATGTCCGATGCGGTGACGAAGGTCCTGTCTTACGGGGATGTGGGCAGTGCGTTCCTGTTCGGCGGGCTTGTGGGGCCGAAGATGAACGGGCTGTTTGGCAATGACAGTTTCGTCTTTGCGCTCAAGGTTCTGCCGGAGATCGTTTATGTCGCAGCACTTCTGGGGCTGTTGCAGCACTGGGGCGTGTTGCAGTTCCTCTCGAAGCTGATTGGCGGGGCGCTGTCTCGGGTACTGGGGACAACGGGGCTCGAATCGTTTTCGGCGGTCCTGACGATTTTCCTGGGACAGAGCGAGATGCCGATCGCGCTTCAGACCTGTCTGGCGGAAATGTCGGAAGGGGAGCTGGCGACGGTTCTGTGCAGCGGGACGTCGTCGATCGCGGGGTCCGTGCTGGCGGGATATGCTTCGCTCGGTGTGCCGATGGAGAACCTGCTGGCGGCGTCTTTCATGGCGATCCCGGGGGGGCTGCTGTTCTCGCGCATTCTGTTTCCGGGGCCGCGGCGGTCTGATGCGCAGATTGCCGGGGCGGATCACGGGCATCACAGCATGTTCGAGGCGATTGCGGATGGTGCGATGAATGGCGCGAAGATTGCAGTGGCGGTGGGATCGGTCCTGATTGCATTTGTGGGGCTGATTGCGCTTGCGAACGGACTTCTGGGAGCGGTTGGGCTGTCTTTGGCGCGCATCCTGGGGACGGTGTTTGCGCCGTTTGCCTGGCTGCTCGGGGTGCCGTGGAGCGAATGTATCGTGGCGGGGGGACTGCTTGGACAGAAGATCGCGTTCAACGAGTTCGTGGCTTATGTGAACCTGTCGCCGCTGATCCATGCGCATGCGTTGTCGCAGCGGACGATCACGATCCTGTCCTTCGCGCTGTGCGGATTTGCGAACATCTCCACGATCGGGATTCTGATCGGGGCATTCGGGAGTGCGGAGCCGCGTCGGCGGACGGATGTGGCGTCGCTGGCTGTTCGGGCCGTGGCAGCGGGCACGCTGTCCAATGCGATGAGTGCGGTGATTGCGGGGCTGTTCGTCTGAGCTGCGGGGGCGTTCACGAATCTCTGATCCATGGGAGGGCTGGATCCGGGTAGGATGCGAACAGTTATCATCTTCCTCTGATCAGACTGTGAGTTTCTCCATGCGCCGTTCCGGATTCCTGACCCTTCTTCTGGCCTCTGTGATGGCTGTTCCTGCTCTGGCGTCTGCGGCGGAGCATGTGAGCGGGGAGCTGAAGGGGACGGATGGGGCCACGCACGGGATCGTGGACGTGACGGGAGCGCCCAAGGGGGTTCTGCTGCGTCTGCAGGTCCAGGGGCTGACGCCGGGCTGGCACGGGATTCATTTCCATGAAAAGGGGAGCTGTGCGGCTCCGAAATTCACCAGTGCGGGGGCGCATGTTCATGCGGTGACGCCGGTTGTGCATGGTCTGCTGAAGGCGGATGCGAATGATGCCGGGGATCTGCCGAACCTGTATGTCGCGGCGGACGGGACGGCGACTGTGGAGCTTTATTCCACGCTGGTCTCGCTGAGGGGGGGCAATGGGCTGCCGGCGCTGATGGATGCGGACGGGGCGTCCGTGGTCATTCATGCAAAGCCGGATGATTATCAGACCCAGCCGATTGGCGGTTCGGGAGATCGCGTGGCCTGCGCCGTTTTGCACTGAGCCACGCCTTATTCCCGGGTCGGGGGGCGGTCCAGCAGAAGGTGGCGCGCTTCCTCGATCGAGACGCCGTCGTTGAGGAGGCGGGTGACGGTTTCCATGATCGGCACCCGCACGTTGTGCTGCCGGGCCAGGGCGAGCATGGCCGGAGCAGTCAGCACGCCTTCTGCGACTGTGGTGCGTGAGGCGAGGATGTCTGCGAGCGGGCGGCCTTCGCCGAGTTCCAGACCGACACTGTAGTTGCGCGAGCCGCGTCCGGTGCAGGTCAGGATGAGGTCGCCCATGCCTGCGAGGCCTGCGAGGGTAGTGGCACGACCGCCTGTGGCTTCGGCGAGGCGGCCGATTTCGGCGACGGCGCGGGTAATGAGGGCAGCGCGGGCGTTTTCGCCCAAGCCTGCGCCGATCGTGATGCCGGCGCCGATGGCGATGACGTTCTTGGCAGCGCCTGCGAGCTGGACGCCGGCAGCGTCATCGCTGGCGTAGAGGCGGAAACTGGACGTGTTGAGGAGCGCCGTGAGTTTCTGCGCGAGAGCGAGGTCTGTACAGGCCAGCGTTGCGGCGGCGGGGAGGCCTTTTGCGACTTCGATGGCGAAGTTGGGGCCGGAAAGGACGCCGGTCGGACGGCCGGGCATGGTTTCCGCCAGGACGTCGAGCGGCAGGAGGGATGTGGCCTGTTCCAGTCCCTTGCAGCAGGTCACGACGGGGACGGCGGGGTCGAGCACGGTCTGAAGGCGTGCGGAGACGTTGCGGGCGGTCTGGACCGGGGTGACGAGCAGGGCGACGTCTGCGCTGCGGGGAAAGTCTCCGGTGATGGTGACGTTTTCGGGCAGGGTGATGTCCGGCAGGCGCGGGAGGGTACGGGTTCCGGGGGGGGCTGGATTGCGCATCCAGAGGGTCACGTCCGCGCCTGTCGCTGCTGTGGCGCAGGCCAGCGCCGTTCCCCAGGCTCCGGCGCCGATGACGGCGATATGCGGACGTGTGGTCATGGTTATTCTTCTGCCAGTCGTTCGATGTTGATCTGGATGTCTTCGGCCTCGGGAGAACGCAGGCCGGTGGCGAGGGCTTCGAGAATGTTGCGGGCCTCGTCCTCGAAGCCGAAAGGCGCGTTGACGACCAGCAGGCCGCAGCCGTTCAGGCGTGACGGATCGACGGGTGGGCGGAGCAGGAACTCGCAGGCGAGCATGTCCCGGATGCCGGCGTCCTGAAGCGCTGTGTAGAAGGCGCGGACCGGGGTGCGGTGCTTGATCGGGTACCAGACGGCGATGATCCCGGCGCGGAAACGGGTGCGGATCAGGGCGATGGCATCGGCGCAGCGGGCGAAATCGTCCGGCTTTTCAAACGGCGGGTCGATGAGGACGAGGCCGCGCTTGAGATCCTTCGGCGGAAGCAGGGCGCGCAGGGCTTCATAGCCGTCACGGTGATGGATTGCGGCCTGCGGATCGGCGTGGAAGAGGCGGCGCAGGGGGCGGACGTCTTCGGGGTGCAGTTCGCAGGCGATGAGCTGGTCCTGCGGGCGGAGTTCGGCGCGGGCGAAGGCGGGGGAGCCGGGGTAGCGGTGCCGGTCCTGCACGTTGGGGCGCACGGCGTCGAGATAGTCCGCAAGTGGGGCGGCGGCCGGGCTGTTGAGAAGTTGGCCGATGCCTGCGCGCCATTCGCCGGTCTTTTCGGCTTCCTCGGACGTCAGATCGTAGCGGCCGCATCCGGCATGGGTGTCGAGGACGACGAAGCCTGCGGGTTTGCGCTTCAGCGCCTTGATGAGTGCGAGAAGCAGGGCGTGCTTCATGCAGTCGGCGAAGTTTCCGGCGTGGTAGATGTGGCGGTAGTTCAAGAGGCGTGTTCCGGGGTGGAGGGAGTGCGTTCAGACAGGGGCCAGCGGGGGCGGGCGGCGGTGTCGATTTCGTTGGGGGTTTCGCCCGCGTGGAGGCGTTCGAGCGCGGCCCAGGCGACCATGACCGCGTTGTCCGTGCACAGGCGCAGAGGGGGCGCGAGGAAAGGGATGCGGTGGTTGGCGGCGACCTGTTCGAGGGCGTGGCGCAGGGTCTTGTTGGCGGCGACGCCGCCTGCGACGACCAGGGCTGTGGCGTTCGGGCTGAGGGCCAGGGCGTGTTCGGCGCGGTCGGCCATGACATCCGCGACGGCGCGCTGGAAGGAGGCGGCGACGTCTGCTGCGAACTGGTGCGGAAGGGCGTCGCGGCTGCCAGTCGGGTCCTGTGTGTCGATCAGGCGGCTGACGGCGGTTTTCAGGCCCGAGAATGAGAAATCGCAGCCTTCGCGGCCCTTGAGGGGGCGGGGGAGCGGGTAGGCGTCGTCGCGGCCTTCGGTGGCGAGTTTTTCAAGGGCCGGGCCGCCGGGCCAGCCGAGGCCGAGCATTTTGGCGACCTTGTCGAAGGCTTCTCCGGCAGCGTCGTCGATCGTACCGCCTAGACGGACATAGCGGCCGGTCTGTTCGACCGAGACGCACTGGCAGTGGCCGCCCGAGACCAGCATTGTCAGGTAGGGGAAGTGCAGGTCAGCACCCAGGCTGGGGAGGCGCGGGGTGAGGATGTGGGCCTCGATATGGTTCACAGCCACGAAGGGACGGTGCAGCGCCATGGCCAGTCCCTTGGCGTAGGAACTGCCGACGATCAGGCCGCCGATCAGGCCGGGGCCGGTCGTGCCGGCGAAAGTGTCGATGTCGGCCAGCGTCAGGGAGGCTTTTTTCAGGACTTCCGCCACCAGTGCGGGCAGGGCGTCCAGATGGGCGCGGGCCGCGATTTCCGGGACGACGCCGCCGAGAATGGCATGGTCGGTCTGGGATAGGACGCCTTCGGCCAGGATCGTGCCGTCGTAAGCGAGGATGGCGCAGGCCGTATCGTCGCAGGAGGTTTCGATGGCCAGAAGGGGGCGCGTGGATGCGGATGGAGAAGTGGCGGAGGCTGACATGGGGCTTATTATGGCCGAGTCTGTCATATCATGACAGTCCCGTGTGAATGGGCTAAAGCTGCCGTTCATGAATGCTCCCGTCCTGCCTTCCGAGGCGCTCCAGAGAGTCGCCGCGGAAGCCGTCCGCCGCTCCCATGCCGCTGAGCCGCCTACCGGCCGCAAGCTCCCTCTTCGTGTCGGGTCGCGGGCGTCTCCGCTGGCGCTGGTCCAGACGCGGAACTTTCTGACGCGCCTGACGCGGTTCTGCCCCGTCCTGCGCGATATGGGGGCGTTTCAGGAATATCAGATCAGCACCGAAGGCGACCGCAATCTGGTGCAGCGTCTGGCGGAAATCGGCGGCAAGGGGCTTTTTGCCAAGGAAATCCATGAGGCGCTGGCAGCCGGGCGGATCGATTTCGCGGTGCACAGCCTCAAGGATCTGGAAACCAACCTGCCGCCGGGTCTGGTGCTGGCCTGCACGCTCAAGCGTGAGGATGCGCGCGATGCGCTGATCCTTCGGGACCGGGATGTAAAGGTTGATCCGCAGCATCCGTATGACTGTCTGCCGGAAGGGGCGCTGATCGGTTGTGCGTCGGTGCGTCGTCAGGCGCAGATGCTGCATGTGCGTCCGGATCTGCGGTTCTGTCTGCTGCGTGGCAATGTGCAGACGCGACTGGACAAGCTGCGGGCCGGGGCGTGCGAAGCGACGCTTCTGGCGCTGGCCGGACTGCGGCGTCTGGGTATGGAAGACCGTGTGGATGTCGTGCTGGAGCCGGACCAGATGCTGCCGGCTTCGGGTCAGGGTATTGTGGGCGTGACGGTTCGTGAGAGCGATCTGGAACTGCGCGAACTGCTGTCCGCGATCGAGGATCCGGAGGCGCGGGCGGTTTCGACGGCCGAGCGTGCGCTTCTGGCGGAGCTGAACGGTTCGTGCCGGACGCCGATCGGGGGTTATGCCCGGATCGAGAATGGTGTTCTCAAGCTGAGCGGCATGATTGCGAGCGAGGACGGGACCTTCCTGCTGCGTCGCGAGATCGAAGGGGCGCCGCTCGAGGCAGCCCGTCTGGGGACCGAGCTTGCGGACGAACTTCGCCGCGACACGCCGGCCCATATCTTTGATGAAATGAGGCGTCCCTGACGCTTACCCGGCCTGAACCGGGTCGCCCTGAACTGGCGCGCGCGGTTCTGGTGACCCGGCCGGAGCCCGGACTGTCCGCTACGATGGCGGAAGTCCGGGCTCTTGGCTGGGAGGCTGTGGCGTGTCCGATGCTGGATATCACGACATTCGAGCCTGTTGCGCCGGGCGCATTCCGGGCCGTGCTGGTGACGAGTGCGAATGCGCTGCCCGCGCTGCGGGACTGGCCTCGGGATCGGCTGGTTGTGGCCGTTGGTGCGCAGACAGCGGCGCGGGCGCGGCGGGACGGCTTCGTGAATGTCGAAGCGGCGGACGGGGATGCGCGGGCTTTGGCAGCGTTCTGCTGGTCGCGGGCCATCATGGGCGCGGATGTGCTGCTGGCCAGTGGCGAGGGGTATGGCGTGGAGCTGGCGCAGGATCTGGGCGTGCAGCGGGTCGAGGTTTATGCGGCCTGCAAGCGTACGGTTCTGCCTGATGATGCGGCTCGGGCCCTGCGGGGCGGGCGAGTCGATTCCGTGTTGCTGTATTCGGGGAAAACGGCGGAAGCGTTCAGGGAAGCGCTGGGGGCCGAGGAGGTCACGGCGCTGTCTGCCGTGCGGGCGCTCTGTCTGTCAGAGGCCATTGCCGCGCGCCTGGACCCGAAGGAATGGCGCGCGGTGATGTGGCCCGATCCGCTGGAGCAGCTCGGGCCAGCAGTCTGATCAGGCTTCGCCGGCGGGTTCCGGGAACTGCTGGGCGCGCTTGGCCTGCCACAGGGCAACGAAGTCGATCGGCTGCAGCACGACGGGCGGGAAGCCGCCGTCACGCGTGACGTCGCTGACGATGGAGCGGACATACGGGAAGATCAGGCGCGGAACTTCAACCAGCAGGATCGGCTCGATGAGTTCCTGCGGCGGGTTGTTCAGCGTCACGACGGCGGCGTAGGTCAGCTCGGCGATGAACACCGTACGACCGGCCTGTCCACCTTCCTGTGCCGGCGGCTCGGCGGCTTCGGCGCGGACGGCCAGGGCGACTTCATAAACAGCCTGGTCTTCTTCCAGACGGTTGGCCTGGACGTCGATGTTGACGGAAATCTGCGGAGCAGAGCGCAGTGTTGCGAAAATGGAAGCGCCGGCCGGGACTTCAAAGGACAGGTCCTTCGTGTACTGCAGGTTGATGGCCAGCGGCATGGCCGGCACGTTTTCCTGGCCCAGGGCAGCGTTGTCGGGGGTGTTCTCTGACATACAGTCTCCGGTTCCGCAGGGGCTGGGCCCGTGGCGGACATCGATTGGAACGATTGCGATCCCCCGGCGGTAGCATGATGTCTGCTGTCCGCCAAGACACGGTTCTGGCGGACAGATGGTTGAGATCGGACGGATTGCACCCTATCTGTAGGTCAACGGATCTTTAACCGAACACTGCGAAACACAGGCTTTCATGTCTTCTGACGACATCCATCTCCCCGCCGGCCTCATGGCTCACGCGGGTCATTATTTTCCCTGGGACCTTGTGGTCCTGTTCGTGCTCGCGGTGGCGCTGGGGGTGAGGCTGTACCGTGTTCTTGGCCGTCGTGTCGGGATGCAGGGGGTGCGGCAGGAGCGTCCGGGGCCCGGGTTTGGTCCGGGCGCGCAGAAGGGGGCTGCTCCGGATGCGGCGCGTCCGAGCGCGCCGCCGCCACTGCCGGGGCAGGTCGCAGGGAAACCGGGGACTGCTCCCGGGGTGTTCGATCAGGCGGTGCCTGACGTTGAGTATGAAATTCCGGCGTCTGCTACGCGGGTCGGGACGGTTCTGGGTGAGATCGGGTCCGTTTTTCCGGGATTTTCGCCCGATGGTTTCCTGAAGGAAGCCGAAGGGACGTTCCGTCAGGTGGTTCCGGCTTTTGCGGTCGGCGACCGTACGGCGCTGGAAAAGCTGCTGACGCCGGCCTCCATGGAGTCTTTTTCCTCGGCGATTGATGCGCGGGTACAGGCGGGTGAGACGCAGCGGAGCGATCTGCGCGGGATCGAGAGCCTGTCCATTCTGGATGCTTTTCTTGTGTCTTCGGAAGACGGGGCGCGGATCGGCCGAATCGAGGTGAAGATCGTGTCGCGGCAGGTGAATATCCTCACGGATCGTGAGGGTGAGCCGGTAGTCGGAACCGAGGCTGTGACCGAGTTCCACGATCTGTGGCTGTTCGAGCGTGTGGCGGGGCAGTCCGACGCGCGGTGGCGCTTGGCGGCATCGCGTCCGGCCTGATCGCGTTCTCCGATGAAGAAACTGCTGACCCTGCTGACGCTTGGCGCGCTGTGCGGATGCACGCCGCAGAATGCGCCCTCGTCGCTTTCGCTCTCTCCTGTCGGATATGACTCGCTCGCCGGATGGGAGCAGGAGGATTTCACGTCCCTGATGCCGCTGCTGCGGGATGAGTGTCATCGTCTGGCGCAGTTGCCGCCCGAGACGGCGCTTGGCGGGAGCGAGGCCATTCCCTATGGGCGTCATGCTGCCGACTGGAGCAATGCCTGCGCGGCGCTGGCGACGGCTTCGGATGCGCGGACCTATCTGGAGACGTGGTTCCAGCCCTACGAGGCGGGAACTGAAGCGTTCTATACCGGGTATTTCGAGCCGCAGATCCCGGCATCCCTGACGCAGGGTGGGGCGTATCAGACGCCGGTTTACGGGCGTCCGCGCGATCTGGTCCGGGCGAAGGCGACCAATGGCCAGATGGTCAACGGGCGCTGGGTCAACGGCCAGTTTGCGCCGTATTATGACCGTGCTGCGATTGATGGCGGAGCGCTGGCGGGGCAGGGGCTTGAGATCGCCTGGCTGAAAAGTCCGGTAGACCTTTTTTTCCTTCAGATTCAGGGTTCGGGGCGGTTGATCCTGCCGGATGGTGGGCAGGTGCGTGTCGGATATGACGGGCGCAACGGGCAGGCTTATGTGCCGCTCGGGCGTGTTCTGGTGCAGGACGGGGAACTGCCTGCGGATGGTGTCAGCATGGACAGCATCCGCACCTGGCTGGAAGCGCATCCGGATCGGATGATGTCCGTCATGGAGCGCAATCCGAATTATGTGTTCTTCCGCCGTGATGACGGCAATCTGGCGCAGGGTCCGAAAGGGGCATTCGGGATGCCTCTGACGGCCGGGCGCTCTGTGGCGGTGGACCGGTCCGTGGTGCCGTTTGCGATGCCGCTGTGGGTCGAGACGAAGCTGCCTTATGGGGCGGGTCAGCCTGTGACCTGGGATCATCTGGTGTTTGCTCAGGATATCGGGACGGACATCAAGGGCGCCGGCCGGGCCGATCTGTTCACGGGCTGGGGGGCGACCGCGCAGTCCGTGGCGGGGAACCTGCATGCGCATGGCCGGGTGGTGCTGTTCCTACCGCGGCCTCCTGCGGATTCTGCGGCGCAATGATCCGCAGTCGCCGGGAGAAGCTCGGTGTCCATACGCTGATCCGGGGGGACTGCACGACGGTTCTCAGACGGATGCCGTCGCAGAGTGTGGACGTTGTGGTGACGTCTCCGCCGTATAATCTGGGGGTGCCGTACCGGACGTATCAGGACCGGCTGCCCGAGGACGCGTATCTGGACTGGCTGGAGGATGTCTGCACCAGTCTGTGCCGGGTGATGAAGGATGACGGGTCGTTTTTCCTGAATATCGCCGGGTCGTCCTCACAGCCCTGGATGCCGTTTGAACTGATGACACGACTGCGCAAGCTGTTCGTGCTGCAGAACCACATCACCTGGATCAAGTCGATTTCGGTCGGGGAGATCACGTACGGGCATTTCAAGCCGCTGAACTCGGCGCGTTTCGTCAATCGCAATCATGAGCATGTGTTCCATCTGACCAAGACGGGGAATGTGCCGGTGCAGCGGCTGGATGCGGGTGTGCCGTTTACGGACAAGAGCAATATCGTGCGGCGGCAGCACATCACGGACCGGCGGTGTCGGGGTGATACGTGGTTTATTCCCTACGAGACCGTGCGCAGCCGCAAGGAGAAGTTCAGCCATCCGGGGACGTTCCCGGTGGCGCTTCCAGAGGCGTGCATCCGGCTGCACGGGTTGCGGCCGGGGGGCGTACTGCTCGATCCGTTCATGGGGTCGGGCACGACGCTGGTCGCGGCGGAGCGGATGGGGTGTGTGGGGATCGGGATTGATACCGATACGTCCTATGTGAACGTGGCCCGCAAGCGGGTGCGGGCGGCGATAGACCATGAGGACGAAGACTGATCGACAAGACCTGTTGTCCTGACAGGTTCAATTACTTTGACTTTGCCTGTCACTTTTCGTCATTCTCACGACACCGTGAGTATGAGGAGAAAAATGGTGCGTTCCAGCACGATTACAAAGGGAATTGCCGGTCTGGTGGCACTTGGTGTTGTCGCCTGGGGCGGTACCGTCACCTATCTTGAGCATTTCGATCATGCTGGTGCACCGCAGTTGCCCGCCAGCAGTCCGACGCGTCAGGACCCGACGGCCATGGCGGCGTTCGCGGCCCTTCGGGAAGTGCGCTGCGATTACTGTCATACGCAGAATGTGAATTTGCCGTTCTATTTCAGCCTGCCGCTGGCCAATCAGATCATGAAGCGTGATCTGGTGCAGGGACAGCGTCATTTCGAATATGCGCCAGTTCTGACGGCCCTGCAGGACGGCAAGCCGCCTTCCGTCGAGCAGCTTTCGCGCATTGAGGAAGTCATCACGCAGAACCGCATGCCGCCGGCAGCCTATCTGCTGATGCATCCGCATGCGCATCTGGATGAGAAACAGCGCGCGGATATCCTGAAATGGGTGCGTGAGCAGCGCGAGCGTTACTATGCGACGCCAGGTGTGGCGGCGCAGTTCCGTGGCGAGCCGATCCAGCCGATCCCCGAGAGTGTCGATGTGAACTGGAAGAAGGCCGAGCTGGGCCGGGCGCTGTTCTTCGACAAGGGGCTGTCGGGTGATGGCACGCTCAATTGCGCAAGCTGCCATGGTCTGAACAAGGGTGGCGTGGACAACCTGACGACCGCGACGGGTATTGGCGGCCAGAAGGGGCCGATCAATGTGCCTACCGTCTATAATGCTGTGTTCAGCATGGCGCAGTTCTGGAACGGCCGTGCGAAGGATCTTGCGGAGCAGGCGGCTGGTCCGGTCATGAACCCGCTGGAAATGGGTTCGCATGACTGGGTTGTCGTGTCTGATCATGTTCGCAGCACGCCAGGCTATGCTGAGCAGTTTACGGCAGCATTTGGCTCCGACCAGATCGACAAGGACACGATCACGGGGGCGATTGCGGAATATGAAAAGACGCTGATCACGCCGGACAGCCGCTTTGATCTGTATCTGAAGGGCGATGAGAAGGCGATCACGGCGCAGGAAAAGCGCGGGTATGAGCGGTTCAAGGAAATCGGCTGCTCGGGTTGCCATAGTGGTCTTGCCGTGGGTGGCGATGCTTACGAGATCCTTGGGCTGGAAGGGCCGTATTTCGAGAACCGTCACACGCAGCTGACGGATGCCGATGAAGGCCGCATGGCCGTGACGCACAAGGAAGGCGACCGGGAGCGGTTCAAGGTTCCGAACCTGCGTAATGTCGAGCTGACAGGCCCCTGGCTGCATGACGGCTCGGCGACCACGCTGGAGCAGGTCGTGCGGGAGATGGCGCGTTACGAGACGCCGGATACGGATATTGCCGATCAGGATGTCACGGATATCGTGGCGTTCCTCAAGACGCTGACTGGCAAGTATGAAGGTATTCCGCTGAAGGATGTGCCGGCTGACCAGCCGCTGCAGGCTCCGGTGTCAGGTTCTGATTCCCAGAACTGACGCTTTAGTATTTTCCAGTAAAGAACCGGAGAAGGGAAACCTCTCCGGTTTTTTTTATATATACAGGACCGATGATCTGAACTGTCTGTATCAAGTGGTTTTTCGCGCACCTGAAATTGCATGTTTCATATTGGATGAGTTTTAATAAACGATATGGACAGTGAAGATCAGCTTCGCTATCGATTTGGAATAAAAATATTTCAGAATAGGTATGATATGAGCGATTATATCAAGGATTGCATTAAATATGATATTTCCGGTTCTGTTATAGAAGGTTTTCCGGAAGTTTTTGATCGGCGTAATGTTCTGTACGTTCCGAGACGCGAAGGCGGTCTGGATAAGGACTTTGGGTTATTTGATGAAACAGGACGACAGATCCTCGGAAACGCTCTTTTCTCAAGTTATCCGCCTGTATTGAAAACACAGGGCTTGACGACGCGGAAAAATGGAGAGGCAGCCTCTTACCAGAACCGGCCTGTCGTGTATGGGGGATGTATTGGCGACCATTACGGCCATTTCATAACGGAATGCCTGAACACGCTCTGGTATTTTTCGAGGGAATGCTCACCGGAAACACTGGTGCTTTTCCATAGTGACCTGACCGTTGAAGAGATTTTTTCCCGACCCTGGATGGTCGATCTGCTGCGTTATGCAGGGGTCCGAAAAGAACAGATTATTATTCCCCGTGTACCATTAAGATTTGATTCCATTACCATACCTGGGCAGGCGTTTTCTGAAGATGGCTTTGTCTATACGGGGTATGCAAAATATCTGAAATCACTGTCGTTGAAGGCGGTTCAGGAAAGCAGCTTTGATTTCAAAGGAATGGTATATCTTTCGAGGGTCAGTCCTCTCTACAATAGTCGACTGCCCTGTAACGAAGAGGATCTCTGTGCCGAATTTTCGGGACGTGGAGTAAAGGTTGTTCGACCTGAAGACCTGTCTGTTGCCGATCAGATCAAGATATTTAACGAGAATATTGTCATAGGGCCTATTGGCTCGGCTTTTCATACGTCGATCTTTGCGGGGGCCCCGAAAGGAATAGCCATTTGCCCGGAAGACCGGCCTATTGCGCGTTCATACGAATTGATGGATGCAGCACATGATGCCGAGATACGCTATGTATACAGTAAGGATAAAGTAGATCCTTCAACGCTTGCGGAAGTTCTGGTGCAGGCTGCCGGGTCAAATACGTATTGGAAAACAATAACGGAAAAAATTGGACTGGGATTCCTGGGACGAAAAAACAGAGGAGATATTTTCTTTGTTGGTAATGAAAATATCCTTCTTGCGAGAGATATGAAGGAAGCCAGGGATGATGAAGTCCTTGTGGCTACAGTCGGCAATAAGTCATTTATTTTTGCAAATCATTCCTCTTTGCCGCCTTTTTTCATAGAAAAAGAGCTGAGCGAGACAAGAGTCATATCATATCTTAATTTTGAAGAAGAAAATGTTGTCGGATTCCAGAATCCGGTAAATGGAAAATGGCTGAAAGCAGTTCCGCCTGAGTTGAAGAAGAATCTTCATTGCGATGCGGACCATGTCAATGATTGGGAGTTGTTCCGGCTGAAGCGTGTGGAAGATCCGGATTTTTCCGGTGACCTGAAAGTTCTGCTGGAAGCGCTGGCTTATCTTTCTGACACGGGGGATGTTGCTGGATGTCTGACGATTGCACCCTGTCTTGAGAATGCGCTTCACCGGTTCGAAGGCTCCGATTGTCAGTAGAATTTTTCTCTTCTGACAATCGTGACGCCTGATTGGGGATTAGGGAAAGGCTTTATCTCCTTTGGCTTATTCGGGAACGGGATTGCATTGCGGGGTGACGGGCTGGCCGGTCATGACGGCTGTCGTAAAAGTGGTGGAGTCCGGCAGGGAGCCGTTTACGACCTGGCTGTGGTCCAGCCCCTTGTAGAGATGGGCCTGAACGGTCGAGCCCGCCGCACAGGCGGCTTTGACCAGACCGAGCTGAAGGGCGGGGGGCACGTCGCGGTCGTCCGTTCCAGTGCCGGTGAAGAGGGGCTGGGCCAGCTTGAGGGTTGGGAACGCCATGTCTTTCAGGGCCGGGCTCATGGCCTTGAGGAAGGTCGGCTGGAGGCTGTTCTGTAAGGTCAGGCCGGCTTCCTGCGTCTGATGGGACAGGGAGGTCAGGCATTCATGGGCCGCGTTGCGATAGACGGGCAGCGCTTTGGGCGTGAAAGCCTGTTCGGGACGGAAATGCGGATCGCGTCCTTCCAGTCCGGCGGCGAGATAAAAGACGTAATTGATCAGCGGGCTGTAGCCGACGCCGGGCTGCGAAGCGGCCTTGAGCAGGCCGCCAAGAAGTTCGGGCGTCACATAAGGCGCGCCGGTGGCGACGGTGCCGCGGATGTCCAGTTCGGGCGCGTAAGCTGGCGCGTAGGACGCTGTGGCGACGGCTGCGCCGCCTCCCTGAGACTGACCGACGATCATGATCCGGTTCTGCAGGTCCGGGACGTTGGCGAGGGCAGCACGGACGCTGTCGAGGACGCTGTAGGCTTCGACGCGGGTGTCCAGATAGGGATGGGTGCCGGGTGTGCCGAGGCCCTGATAGTCCGTGGCGACGATGGCGAAGCCGCGCTTCATCCAGGCGGACAGATAGGTGCGGTTGCGGTCGCTGACAGGGTTGAGGGACGGGGCGCAACTGTCATCGACGCCGACGGTGCCGTGGGCCCAGGCGACGATTGGCCAGCCGCCCTGAGGAGCAGGGCCTGCGGGCAGGATGATCTCGGCCGTGACGGGAACGAGGCCCTTGCCGGTGATGCCGTTGGTCGAAAGATAGGTGATGCGCAGCGAGCGTCCGGCGTCCGGAAGGCCGAGAGCGTCGGCGAGAGGGACCGAAGCGGTGATGGTTCCGGGCTTCTGGACAGCGACCGGGGTTGCGGCATGTGCTGCGGGAGCGTGGGCGAGGCCAGAGACGCAGAGAGCCGTGCTCGCAAGAAGGGGCAGGATCTTGCGCAGGAAAGGCAGGGGCATGGAAAGTCCTTTGTCAGTCTCGCTTCGAAAGCCGGCGCATGTAACGCCGAATGGAAGCGACACTGACGGCATGCCCCTTAACGTCAAGTGAATTTGCGATTGCGGCTAGCTTTAGTCGTCCTGTGCGAGACGTCGATCAGCGGCCTTGTCGATCCGGTCACGCTCTTCGGACGTGAGGAGGCCTCGCTCGTATTCCTGCGTGGCGCGGGCCTTGGCGTTGCTGGCGCGGGCGCGGGTGTCGATCGGGTAGGCGCGTTTTTCGGGGAGGCCGAAGGCGCTGTCGGGCAGGCTGTCGCGTTCTTCCTGTGTGAGATGGCTCATGGGTCTGCTCTCTCGAAAATGGAACCTGGGAGTAAACGTATCAGGACGGCGTGAGTGCCGAAATCCCGAAAGAACATTGTTCAATGACGCTGGAACCCGTTACATGCTCGGGACCTGAATTCCCGACCGGGCAATGCGGGTGGGACAGCAAGCGAGGATGGTGTGGCGAAGCGGGATCTGAGGGAGGACGAGGCGACGTTGTGGCGGATGGTTGTCCGTGACATCAAGCCGTTGCGCTCTCCGCGCGCGCCGCGTCGCATGATGCCTGTGGCGAAGGCCGAGCCGCCTGCGCCTATGCCGGAGGTTGCGCGCTCGACACCCGTGGTGTCGCGGCGTTCCTTTGTTTCGGTGCCGTCTGTGAAGCCTGCGCCGCGTCCGGCGGAACTGTCTGTTGGCGTTCGCGCACCGGGGCTGGATGATACGAGCTGGAAGCGTCTGTCACGCGGGCAGATGAAGGTGGATGCTCGGCTCGATCTGCATGGCTATGTCGTGCAGGAAGCGTTCGAGCGGCTTTATGACTTCATGCAGCGTGCACGGGTTCGGAACTGGCGTTGTGTCGAGGTCGTGACGGGGCTGGGGAGCGGGCAGACCAGCGGGCTGATCCGGCGCGAACTGCCGATGTGGCTTCAGCGGGGGGATTTGCGGTCCATGGTGCTGGCCGTGGTGCATCCGCATGCCGCCAATCATGGATCTGTTCGCATTCTGCTGAAGACCCGCCCTCGCTGATTCTGTCAGATGTGACGGGTTTCCTGTCCTTCGCGCCAGCGCGGAATGTTGACGGCGAGCCAGCGGCGCAGGGCCAGCGTGGCCCCGAGATCCGGGACCGTTCGCGACAGGAACGGGGCGGCATTGTCGCCTGTGGCCAGCTTGAAATGATGCAGGTCGGACCATCGCCGGACGCCTGCATCCGCCCCGACCGCTGAGCAGGCGTGGCTCCATTGCATGATGATTTCGGGTGGGGTCAGCATGGGCAGCGCGATGGCCATGGCCGTATCTGCGGCGGCGGAGACGGCCTGCCAGGCGTGGTAGAACGGGCCTTCGGGCGGGCGGTGCCGGGCCTGCTGGTAGGCTTCCATGAAAATGGGAATGGTCGTCGCATGCGTGTCGGTCAGGTCGCCCGTGTAATAGATCGCGCTCGTACCTTCGGGCAGGTTGGCGAGGACGTCATCGAGCGGACGGTCGAGCGTATAGGGGGAAATCTGGACCGCATCGACGGTGCCTTCATGCAGGGCGGTCAGAGCGTTTGATGAGTCGACATAGCCAGGCACGGGAATGGGGCGCAGGCCGAGAAGTGACAGACCCATCAGGGCGTTCAGTTCTGGGCCGCCGATGTGGGAGACCGCGAGGCGGACGGGGTGGTCATGGAAGAAACCCGTCAGGCGGCTGCGCAGGGTCTTGTGCAGCTCCGCGCGCGCGATGACGACGGTTGTGGTTGAGGCCACGAGGACGGGAATCCAGCGACCGAAATCGTAATGGACGCGGGAATCGCCGGTCAGTGATGCCAGCAGCGTGGCGCCGGGCAGGGCCAGGGCGGTGTTGCCGTCAGGTGCGCTGTTGGCGTCGAACAGGTTGGCGGCGCGGACGCCGTCCTGTCCGATGTCGGGGGTCAGTTCAAGAGGTGTCTCCAGCCCCAGGGCGTGGGACAGGGGGCCGCTTGCGAGTTCTGCGAACTGGCCCGGGGTCGAGGCGAGCGTGCCGCCCAGAAGGAGCTGGACATCCGTCAGGGTGCCAGCGCGGGCCGGGATATTCAGGAAGGGAGCGGCTCCGGTCAGAGCCGCCAGCCCCTTCAGGGCTGCACGTCGGGTCAGTCTCACGGCCAGCGGACTTCCGGCGGCATGCTCATGAGGATGGCTTCGGTATTGCCGCCCGTCTTGAGGCCGAACAGCGTTCCACGGTCGTGCAGCAGGTTGAATTCGACGTAGCGGCCGCGGCGGATGAGCTGGGCGTCGCGGTCGGCTTCGGTCCAGGGGGTGAACATGCGGCGGCGGACGACGGCCGGGTAGGCGTCGTGGAAGGCCATGCCGACGTCTTTGGTGAAGGCGAAGTCCAGAGCGACGTCACCGGTATAGAACTGGTCGTAGAAGATGCCGCCGAGGCCGCGCGGTTCGTTGCGGTGGTGCAGGTGGAAGTAGCGGTCACACCATTCCTTGAAGCGGGGATAATGCTCCGGGTCGTGGCGGTTGCAGGCGTCTTCGAAGGATTTGTGGAAATAGGCTGCGTCCGACTGGGCTTCCGTACTTTCGGGGAACATCGGGGTGATGTCGCCGCCGCCACCGAACCAGCCCTTCGTTGTGATGATCATGCGCGTGTTGAAATGCGCAGCACTCACATGCGGGTTGCACGGATGGGCGACGAGGGAGACGCCGGTTGCGAAAAAGCGGGGGTCTTCGTCAGCGCCGGGGATGTTCTTGCGGAATTCGGGGGAGAACTCGCCCCAGACGGTCGAGACGTTGACGCCGACCTTCTCGAACACGCGGCCGCGCATGACGGACATGACACCTGCACCGCCTTCGGGGCGGCTCCAGGCAGTGCGTTCGAAACGGCCGGGGGCTGTGCGGTCACGCAGGACCTGCGAGCCACCTTCGGCTGCTTCGTCTTCGAGTTTTTCGTAGGACGCGCAGATGCGGTCGCGGAGGGTTTCGAACCAGGCTTTGGCGTCCTGCTTGAGGGCGTCGTGAGGCACGTCTGGACGAACGGTTTCGGCGAAACCGGGGCTGATCTGGTCCATGTTTTCTTCCCCCGTCTATACAGGACAAAACTTCGTTACGCGCAGTGTCCTAGCAAATCGCGCCGTCGCCGAACAGTTGGCTGATGCATGCCTGCCGGTGATCCGTGGCGGGACGATGGCGCAAAGACGTTTTCATTTCGTAAAAACGGCAGCGTTTTGTGAAAAAGTTTCTCTGAATGCTGCAACACGCTGCCTGCGGGTCGCAAGACTTGCGTGTCGGGCCGTCTCGTGGTCCAGAACGGGCGAGCGGATCAACCAGAAATCAGGAACAGACATGTCTTCGGAACAGGAAATCCAGCCCGTCATCGGTGTGATCGGTGGCTCGGGGCTGTATGACATTGACGGACTCGAGAACAAGGAATGGCGCCGGGTGGAAACGCCCTGGGGTGAGCCTTCGGACGAACTGCTGTTCGGCACGTTTGAAGGCGTGCAGTGCGTGTTCCTGCCGCGTCACGGGCGGGGGCATCCCATTCCGCCGTCGCGTCTGAACTTCCGCGCCAATATCGATGCGCTCAAGCGGGCCGGTGTGACGGATATCCTGTCACTTTCGGCTGTGGGCTCGCTCAAGGAAGAACTGCCGCCGGGGCATTTCGTGCTGGTGGACCAGTTCATCGACCGCAGCTTCGCGCGTGAGAAGAGCTTTTTCGACACCGGCTGCGTGGCGCATGTTGGCATGGCGGACCCGGTTTCGGCGCGTGTGTTGGATGTGGTGCAGGGCGAGGCGGCTGCGCTTGGGATTCCGTTCACGCGGGGCGGGACGTATCTGGTGATGGAAGGTCCGCAGTTCTCAACGCGCGCCGAGAGCGAGCTGTACCGGTCCTGGGGCTGTTCGGTTGTGGGTATGACCAACATGCCGGAAGCCAAGCTCGCACGTGAAGCGGAGATGAACTACGCGACCGTTGCGATGGTCACGGATTTCGACTGCTGGCACTCCGACCATGACAGTGTGACGGTCGAGGCTGTCGTGAAGGTCATGAAAGGGAATGCGGATAATGCGCGCCGCCTGGTGAAGGCGGTCATTCCGGTGCTGGGGAAGAAGCGTCCGGTGGATGCGAGCGCCGAGCGGGCTCTGGATCATGCGATCATTACGGCACCGGCTGCTCGTGATCCGAAGCTGGTGGCCAAGCTTGGTGCCGTTGCAGGGCGTGTTCTGAAGCAGGGCTGAGGCCATGCGGATGCCGCGCCTGCGTGATGCGGGCGCGGCTGGAACCGTGATCGGCTGACGGGATCAGTCGAAATTGTGGTTCGGGTCTGCGTCGACATCAATGCCTGCACGGGCATCGTCGATTTCCACGCCGTCGAGTTCCGGCGGCGGCAGGTCCTTGACCGGGGTGCCCTGCGGGACGCCCTTGATGGCGATCAGGTCGGTCGCCTTCTCGATATAGCCTTCGGGACCGCAGGCCGGCTTGCCGTCGGCTTCCCACAGGAGGCGCGCTTCGTGGCGAATGGCGGCGTCGCGTCTGGGATCGTCTTTGAGCGGATTGGTGCTCATCTTGAAACTCCTGTATGATCCGGCGCCGGGTGTGCCGGGATTGCCGTTATTATAGACCTCTTCCACGGTTTTGCGACTGTCTGTGTCACCGCTTTGAGATGCCGGCTCCCGGCGATGGTACTGAGGGTGTGCTTCAGTCCCGTGCGAGATTGGTTTTCAGGAAATCGACGCTGCGGGACCATGCGAGGTCACGGGCATCGCGGTTGAAGCTCGGGCGCTCGGGGCAGCCGAAGCCGTGGCCGGCGTCGTCATAGACATATTCCTCGACTTCGGGGCGGGCGTCGCGGATCTTCTGGATTTCGGTGTGGGGGATGGAGGAATCCTCGCCGCCGAAATGCAGTTCGACCGGGCAGTGCGGTGCTGTTTCGACATGGTTGCCGATGCTGCCGCCATACCAGCTTACGGCTGCATCCACGTCATGCGTGCGGGTGGCGGTGAGCCAGGCGAGGAGACCGCCCCAGCAGAAGCCGATGATGCCGACTTTCCTGTGGCCGGCGTCGCGCAGGGCTTTTGCGCAGGCGGCGATGTCGGCGAGGGTCTTTTCGGACGGGATCTTGCTGCGCAGTTCGAGACCTTCGGTCACGCCGGCCTGTGTGTATTCCAGAATGATGTCGGGTTTGACGCGGTCGAAGACGGCCGGGGCGAGGACGTGGAAGCCTTCGGCTGCGAAATCGTTGCAGACATTGCGGATATGGGTGGTGAGGCCGAAAATTTCCTGCACGACGATGACGGCAAAGGGCGACTCCGCGGAGCCGGTTTCCCAGGCCTTGAAGCTGTGGCCATCGGATGCGGTCAGGCTGGTCAGGTGACCTTCCGTGCCGGAAACGGGGTTTTTCTTGTCCGAAGGAGTGTGTTTCATGTCTGTGTGTCCAGTCTTGTAATGCCCGGAAGGCCATGAGCCATGAGCGACGTCATCAATCTCCGTCGGGAACGCAAACGCCGCAAGAGCGTAGAGGATGCGAAGGTTGCCGATGCGAACCGCCGTCTGCATGGCCGCACCAGGGGGCAGAAACTGGCTGAAACGCTTGAGAAACAGCGGGTGCAGGCGCTTTTGGACGGGCGCAGACTTTCTTCCGGAGCCTCTTCGGACGAAAGCGAGAATCCTTGACGCCGAGGGTGGGGGCGACTATGTCTTTGGCACTCTCCATGTGAGAGTGCCAAAATGCACTGCAGTCATTGAGTGCAGCAACCCGGTCACGCTGCTTTGTACAAGGGTGTGGCCACAAATGGAGCGATCCATGACGAAGTTTCGTCCCCTTCATGACCGCGTGGTGGTCCGTCGCCTGACGGGCGAAGAGAAGACCGCCGGCGGCATCATCATTCCTGACACCGCCAAGGACAAGCCGACCGAAGGCGAAGTCGTTTCCGTCGGCCCGGGTGCCCGCAACGAGCAGGGCCAGATCGTGGCTCTGGACGTCAAGGCCGGTGACAAGGTGCTGTTCGGCAAGTGGTCCGGCACCGAGGTCAAGATCGACGGCGAAGAGCTGCTGATCATGAAAGAGAGCGACATCATGGGTGTGATCGGCTGATCAGCCGTCCCCGTTTCCTCTCGTAAGAACCTCATTCAGGAGTAAGAATTATGGCTGCCAAGGACGTAAAGTTCGGCGCTGATGCCCGCGAGCGTATGCTGCGTGGCGTTGATATCCTCGCAAATGCCGTCAAGGTGACGCTGGGCCCGAAGGGTCGTAACGTTGTTCTCGACAAGAGCTTTGGCGCACCGCGCATCACCAAGGACGGTGTGTCGGTTGCCAAGGAAATCGAACTGGCTGACAAGTTCGAGAACATGGGCGCCCAGATGGTCCGCGAAGTCGCGTCCAAGACGAACGACATCGCAGGCGACGGCACCACGACCGCAACCGTGCTGGCCCAGGCCATCATCCGTGAGGGTGCCAAGGCTGTTGCCGCCGGCATGAACCCGATGGATCTCAAGCGCGGCATCGACAAGGCTGTCGGCGTCGTCGTTGAAGAGCTGAAGAACAACACGAAGAAGATCACGTCTCCGGAAGAGATCGCCCAGGTCGGAACGATTTCCGCCAACGGCGAGACCGAAATCGGCGAGATGATCGCTTCTGCGATGCAGAAGGTCGGTTCTGAAGGCGTCATCACGGTGGAAGAAGCCAAGGGCCTGCACACCGAGCTCGACGTTGTCGAGGGCATGCAGTTCGACCGTGGCTACATTTCCCCGTACTTCGTGACGAACCCGGAGAAGATGACGGCTGACCTCGACAGCCCGTACATCCTGATCCACGAAAAGAAGCTCTCCTCGCTTCAGCCGATGCTGCCGCTTCTCGAAAGCGTTGTTCAGTCCGGTCGTCCGCTGGTGATCATCGCCGAAGACGTCGATGGTGAAGCACTGGCCACGCTGGTCGTAAACAAGCTGCGTGGTGGTCTGAAGATCGCTGCCGTCAAGGCTCCGGGCTTCGGTGACCGTCGCAAGGCCATGCTGGAAGACATCGCCATCCTGACGGGCGGCCAGGTGATCTCCGAAGACATCGGGATCAAGCTGGAATCCGTCACGCTCGAAATGCTGGGTCGCGCCAAGAAGATCCACATCGAGAAGGAAAACACCACGATCGTCGAAGGCGCTGGCAACAGCGACGACATCAAGGGCCGTTGCAACCAGATCCGTGCGCAGATCGAGGAAACGACGTCTGACTACGACCGCGAGAAGCTCCAGGAGCGTCTGGCAAAGCTGGCTGGTGGCGTTGCCGTCATCCGCGTCGGTGGCAGCACCGAGGTCGAGGTGAAGGAGCGCAAGGATCGCGTTGACGATGCCCTGCACGCAACCCGCGCTGCCGTTGAAGAAGGCATCGTTCCGGGTGGTGGCACGGCTCTGGCCCGCGCATCCTCCGCTCTGAAGGGTCTGACCTTCGACAACGACGACCAGCGCGTTGGTGGCGAGATCGTCCGCAAGGCCCTGCAGGCTCCGCTGCGCCAGATCGCGTTCAACGCCGGTGAAGACGGTGCGGTCATCGCAGGCAAGGTGCTTGAGAACGACGGCTATGTCTTCGGTTTCGACGCCCAGAAGGGTGAGTACAAGGACCTGGTTGCGGCCGGTATCATCGATCCGACCAAGGTTGTGCGTACGGCCCTGCAGGACGCCGCTTCGGTTGGCGGTCTGCTGATCACGACGGAAGCCATGGTTGCCGAACGCCCTGAGAAGAAGGCTCCGGCCGGCGCTCCTGGTGGCATGGGCGGCATGGGTGACATGGACTTCTGATCGAAGTCCGGTCCCTTTCCTGTCCCTTCCAAGGAAGGGGCCGGGAAGGCCCCCCAGATGTTGCAAAAAAGCCTCTGGCCTGCGGGTCAGAGGCTTTTTCTTTGCCTATTTAGTTGCTGAAAGATAACGAAAAAACGGGGCAGGGGTATAACTGTTGCGTGGAGAACACATGTTGCATTCAAGTGCCCCGTAAAAGCATGGCAGGTATGTATTTTTCGTGACAGTAACGCTCTGACATCTTTAGAGAGGGTCCATCATTCTTTTGAAGGATCTTGTTCTTTGATGAACACATCTCGTCGCCATTTGTTGCTGTGTGCATCAATTCTCGGGGTTGGGACCCTGTCCGGGACGGCTTTCGCTGATTCCACGACGCAGCCGGAACACCGTTCCCACAAGGTTGTGCATCACAAGGCTTCCACCCCGACGACTGCTACCAAGGGCACGACCGCCGCTGTCGCTGCTCCTGCCACCACATCGTCCGTCGCCGTTCCTGTCGCCACGACCGCGCCGGCTTACTCCAGCCGCCGTCGTGCCGCACTGCTTGAATCGCAGGGTGTCTCGGGTGGGACCGAGCGCATGGTTGTTACGGGATCGGCTCTGGCCTCCTCGAACAACCAGAACGCCAACCCCGTCCAGATCGTGACGGCGAAGCAGATCCAGCAGACGGGCGCCACGACGCTCAGCGACTTCTTCGCACGTATTCCGTCCATCGGCGGAACGGGCACGAACAACTCGGAAACCAATGGTACGGGTGGTGCATCTTGCACCGACATCCGTAACCTGGGATCGAACCGCGTTCTCGTCCTGATCGATGGCAAGCGCGCCACGCTGAACGGGCAGACGAACTGCATCGATCTGAACGCGCTGCCGATCCAGCAGATTGCCAGCGTCGAAATCCTGAAGGATGGCGGTTCCGAGCTTTACGGTGCCGATGCCGTCTCGGGCGTCATCAACATCAAGATGCGTCATGATCTGTCGGACGGAAACATCACGATCCGTGGTGGCATCACCGGGCAGGGCGACAACGATACGGGCATGATTTCCGCCTACAAGGGCTGGAACTTCGATCATGACAAGGGCAACCTGACGCTGTTCGGTCAGTACATGACGCAGGGCGGCGTCCTGCAGCGTAACCGTAGCTGGGCCAATCCGGTGCAGCTGACGGATAACCCCGTGGGTTCGGGTGGAGAGACCTTCGGGTCCGGTTATTCCAACTATACGCATGTCCAGAGCGCATCGGGGCTGAATGCTGCCGTTGCACCGGACGGCAAGACGGTCAGCGACTGGGGCACGAACAACCGTTATGATTACGGTCGTCACCAGAGCCTGATCAACCAGCTTCAGGATGCCAGCCTCTCGGGTGATTTCCACTACGAGTTCAACCGGCATGCCAACCTGTATTCCAATGTGATGTACTCGCATCGGACCAGCTCCAGCTACATGGCGGCCGAGCCGTTTGACGGTTCCGTGCCTCCCAGCACCCTGCCGTCCGTTCTGACGGTGCCGGCGAACGATCCGAACAATCCCTTCGGTCAGGATGTCGACATTACCAAGCGTCTGACGGAACTCGGGGATCGTCGCGACGAGAATGCGACCGATACGGTCACGGCCAAGGTGGGGATCAACGGCGCCATTGCTTATGGCTGGGATTACGACCTGTCGTATACCTATGGCTCCAACATGTCGACGGATCACCTGGAGAACGTCGGGTCCTATACGAACCTGCTGAATGCCTATGGTCTGCAGCAGGTTGACCCGTCCAGCTCGACGAGTGCCCTGGTCTACAACCCGTCGGTCTGCCCGTCTTTCGGGTGCAGCAATCCGTTCGGGACGATGGGCAGTCAGGCAGCGTCCTACGTCAACTACAATACGAACACGCATTCGCATTACCAGCTTCGTGACTGGAACCTGCGCATCAACAACAACCACGTGACGACGATGCCCTGGAAGGGCGGCGGCGATCTGGGGATTGCGGTGGGTTTCGAGCATCGTGGCGAGCAGCTGACCAACACGCCTGACGAACTGATCAGCAGCGGCCAGAGCCTGACCAACACGGTTCTGCCGACCAGCGGCGGCTTCGACGTGACGGAAGGTTATGCGGAAGCCAAGGCGACGCTGCTGAAGAACGTCTTCCTTGCGAAGGATCTGACGGTTGACGTGCAGGGGCGTGCGTCCGGTTACAGCACGACGTCGGATACGGCAAAGAACTGGAAGGCGTCCATCAACTGGGCTCCGACGCAGGACATCCGTTTCCGCGGTACGATCGGTACGTCCTATCGTCAGCCGAACGTCTATGAGCTGTATGGCGGCCAGTCGCTGAGCTACAACCTTGCCAATGATCCGTGCGATGCGGCTCAGGTCGGTACCTATGGCGGTGCTGCTGCAACGGTGGCTGCGACCTGTGCCAAGCAGGGTATCAACTCGTCCACGTTCCATCAGTCCGGCACCGGTCAGGTTCCGACGCTGGGTGGCGGTAACGCACATCTCGCGCCGGAAGTGGGCCGGACCTATACGTTCGGTACGATCATCACGCCGCGCTGGATTCCGAACCTCTCCATCTCGGGTGAGTTCTGGCACTACTCGGTCAATCACACGATCAGTGCGCTTCCGACGCAGTACATCCTGGATGGCTGCTACACCGGGACCAACGCCTCGCTGTGCAACCTCGTGAACCGTCTGTCCAACGGCCAGATCAACACGGTTTCGGCAACGGACCAGAACACGGGTGCCCTGCATGAGAGCGGCGTGGACTTCGACTTCGACTATCGTATCCGTGTGGCCCGTCACGACGTCCTGTCGGTGTCCAACAACTTCCAGTACCTGCTGAACTACACGCAGCAGCTGGTTCCGGGTGGCGCGTTCACCAACTACACGGGTGCGCTGCTGTATGCCGGCGGTCCGAACAACGCCAATGCCTCCTATGGTATTCCGCGCGTTCGTGACTATGCGACGTTCGGCTGGACCCATGGTGCGTTCACGGCGACCTATATGGTGCAGTTCATCGGCGGTATGCGCTGGAACGATCAGTCCGAGTTCCTGAACTCCACGACGGCTGGCCGTTACAAGACGCCGATGATGATCGAGCAGGATCTGACGCTGGCCTATCGCTGGAAGAAGTGGAACTTCGAGAGCGGCATCAACAACATCACCAACAAGAAGCCGCCGTTCGTGGCCAGTGGCGTGGATAACAGCGCCGGCGCGACCTATGGCAGCTTCTATCAGGGACGTTATTTCTTCCTGCAGGCCGGTCTGAACTTCTGATCCTGCCAGTCTGAAAAACGGCCTGGACCTTTCGGGGTCCTGAAGAGCCCCCGGCCCGTGTGGTCGGGGGCTTTTTTTGTGCGAACTTTCCGGGGGCGTAATTTCCTGATTGACGGGGGTTGCAACCTGTCGAAATGTAACAGGGATCTCGGAGAGGGGCTCATGAGCGGGAATATCGACGATCTTGCGGCGCTGATCAGGGAAGCCGAGGGCAGCCGTGAGCGCTTTCTGGAGAAGTTCGCGGTGTTCTGCGAGCAGGCTTTTCCGCGCCAGACGACGGTGTCGCGCAGGGCCCGGGGCTGGCTGAAGCGGACGGTTGAGATCGAAGGGCTTTCCCTGCGGTTCGAGACGCGGGTTTTTGCGCTTCGGCGTGAGGGCGCTGCGGTCGTGGCGGAGATTGCTCACGAGGTTCGGGGAGTGGTCATCAGCCGAAAACAGGTTCCTGTCCGGGACTGGATCGTGCAGTTGCGCCAGAAGATGCACGAGGCGGGGCTGGCGGTTTCGGGTGAGGGGCAGGCTGCGGCGGAACTGACGGATTTTCGGCCGTGATGGGGCTGTTTCCGTGGTCTTCAGGTCCGAAAAAGGCCCTTGAAACGCGGGCTTTTCAGGAGTTGGGCGGCAGGCCCCGGCCTCTGGTGCGGCTGGGATCGGTGCGGCAGGCATTGCTTGCGCCGTCGATGGCGATGGTGCCGATCGGGAATGTTCATGCGGAAACCTGGTGGAAGTCCGGTCTGGACTGGCAGGCCGTGCATGAGGCGGGCTGGCGGACAGCGACAGATCGGATCCGTGAGCAGGCCCGGGCGCTGGGGGCGGATGCGGTTCTGAATTTGCGGTATCGGCTGGAGCATCATGGCGGAGCGCTGGGGTTCATGCTGCATGGCGAGGCCGTGCGGGTTCCGCAGCTTGGGCGTCGCGGTGTGATCCCCTGTGTGCCGTGGAATGCGGCGACGCTGGATGTGGCGCTTGCGGCGGGGATCGTGCCGGTGAGTTATGGCGTCGGGACGTGGGAGGAGGTCCGGTATACGGGGCCTCTGGAAGGTTTTTTCGACGCGATGACGCTCGGGGAAAGCGTGCTTCTGACGCAGGCCAAGCGGGCAGCGCGGGATGCGGCGGCGCTAAGTTTGCGGAACGATCCGGTCTGTCAGGACTGGGACGGGGCGCTGGGGCATGACGAGACGGTCGGGCTGATGGTCCGGTCGGAGCGGGGTATCGTGAAGTCGATCCGGGTGCGGGCGGCTGTGAGCATTCTTGGCTATCGGCGGATTGGGGGGCAGGGTTCTGTTTCGCCTGCGATGCTCTGTGCGCTTGATGAGGCCGTGCGCTCACCCGTGCAGCATCGACCGCTGTTTGCAGGCGTTTCAAACCGGATCGAGGTTGAGGAAGAGGCCGGGGAAGGGCGCGTCGAGGCGGCTGTTCTTGGGCTTGAGGCTGGCGGCGAGGTCGTCAGCGAAGTGGCCGAGGGGCTCGGTGGTCTGTTCGACGGGCTGGGTGATCTTTTCTGAGGCTGCTTTTGGACGGCCTCGTGTTCTTTTGGATTTTGCAGCGGGATTCCCATGGGTATCTTTGATCAGGTTCCGGGTTTTGACAGTCTTCCTCCGGGCTGGGGCGGCAGCGGTGCTTTCGAACCGGTGCAGGGTGGTGAGATGCCACCTGTGAGGGCTGCTGGCGGGCGGGTTGCGACATCGGATTTCAGTGTGCGCGAACTGCTGGTTGTGGAGCAGGCCGGGTTCCGGGCGCTGGGCTTGTGTCTGGGGAACAGCATCTGGAAGGTGCAGGCCAATACGCAGTTCCGCAACACGTCCTATGAGCTGAAGGATCTGACGGGGGCCATGTATGGCGCGCGTGAGAAGGCGGTCGAGATCATGCGCGAAGAGGCCGAGCAGCTTGGCGCGGATGGGATCGTGGGGACACGGCTGGAGATTTCGCAGCTTGCCGATAGCGGGATGCTGGAATTCCGGGCGTTTGGGACAGCCATCGTCCATGCCGAGGGGCATCCGGGATATCGGCGTCCGGACGGGCGGCCGTTCACGTCCGATCTGTCGGGGCAGGATTTCGCGCTGGCGCTGCGGTCCGGGCGGCGGCCGCTTGATCTGGTTCTGGGGTGCTGTGTGCAGCATATTCCGCGCCGCAGCCTGATGACGACGCTCAAACAGGCCATGCAGTGTGTGGAACTCGATCTGTTTACGCAGGCCTATTACACGGCGCGCGAGCACGCGATGGAGCGGATGTCGGCCCACGCAGCGGAGGTCGGGGCCAATGAGATCATCGGAACGACACTGCGCGAGGAATCGCATGTCTGGGGCGATCATATCGTCGAGTTTCTGGCAGTCGGGACGGCGATGTACGATACCGGTAAGCCCGACCCGGAGTTTCGCATCGATCCGACCTTCACCCTGACGCTGGATGACTGACATGAGTGCTGACGAGACCAGACCGCTGGATCTGAGCGATCTTTATGCCGACGAGCCTGCGCCCGCTCCTGTGAAGACTGAGGTTCCGGTTGCCGCTGGAGCTGTATCGGCAGAGCTGGAGCCGATGCCGGCTTTTCCGCGGCTGGTGGAGATCAGCCGTCTGCCGGCGGACATGGTTGAAGAGGCGCATCGGCGGGCGGAGATGATCGATTTTGCAGATCTGAACACGCTTCTGTTGCATGGCATGGGGGCTCTGGGGGAGCTTGCGAAGGTTTCGGACCGGATGCTGGCCGGGCGGACGCTCGGCGAGAGCGATGCGGTTGGAGAAATCGCGGCGGGTGTTCTGGATGGTGTGAAGATCCTGCGCATTGGTGAGCTTCAGAAGCTGGCGCGGGGCGAAGGTGCGGCTCCGGGTGGGTTTCTGGCGAAAATGGGAGGTCTGCTCGGGGGCGCGAAGGATGCGCTCAGCGGATTTGCCGAGAACCGCAAGAAGTTCAATGCCCTGATGGATCAGCAGGAGGCCAAGGCGCGGGTTACGATTGCCGATCTCAAGCGGAACATCGCGTCGTTCGAGGACATGTATCAGGCGCTTCGGCAGGGTGTTCGGGAGCTGAATATCGACATCGCGGCCGGACAGCTTGCGCTTGAAGAGGGCGAGCGGAAAGTTGAGGCGCTGCGGCAGCATGCGCTGGAGACGCAGGACCCTGTGGATGCGGCCGAGGTCATGGAACTGCGCGGGCGTCTGGCGAATTTCTCGGGGCATCTGAGCGAGCAGCGCGAAGGGCTGATGCGGGCTGCCCTGACCATTCCGATGATCAAGAGCACGCGTGAGGCGGCGGAAGCGCGGATCATGGCGCTCCATTCGGCGCTGACGAAGACCATTCCCAATCTGAAGGCGGCCTGTGCGGTGGCGTTGGGGCAGGTGGATAACCGCAATGCCGCCACAGCGCGCGACGCGCTGAACGAGGCGGACCGCAAGATCCTTGGGCTCGTGGCCGATGGTGCGCTGGATGCGGCGCGGACGACTGCTGCGAGCCGGGGTGTGGACCCGCCGCAGATGGAAGCGCTGGCGCAGGCGGCGGACAAGGTGACGCAGGCTCTGGGCGAAATGGCGCAGAATGACAGGCTCGCGGCCGAGCGGGCGCAGGAGCAGGAAAAGGAGTTGCACCAGCTGCGCGACCGTCTGGCGACCAGCATGCGCAGCCTGGCCCAGCAGTCGGTTCAGCCCCTGGGTTAGCCCTGAAGGAGGGGCGGTCCGTTTTCCTGTTCTTCTGGGCGCAGGAAGCGGGCGATGTCTTCCAGTGCTTCGGCCAGTGGCATGCGGCGGACGTCCACGCCGTCGGGGAAGGCGGAGAGCAGGCGTGAGGGCATGCGGCGGTCCAGCATGACGAAGACGCCGCGATCGGTGCCCTGACGGATCAGGCGACCGAAAGCCTGTCGCAGGCGCATGCGGGTGATGCGGTCGTCGTAATCGCCGGGGCGGCCTTCGGAGAGCAGGCGGCGGCGTTCGCGGTGGAGGATGTCGGGGCGGGGCCAGGGCGTTTTTTCGAACACGACCATGCGCAGGGCTTCGCCGGGGACGTCCACGCCGTCGCGCATCGCGTCCGTGCCCAGCAGGCAGCTATGGGTTTCGGTGCGGAAGACGTCCACCAGGGTGGCGTTGTCCATGGCATCGACATGCTGTGCGTAGAGCGGGAAGCCCTGTGTTTCCAGTGGTTCGTGGATGCGGCGGTGGACTTCTCGCAGGCGGCGGATAGCCGTGAATAGGCCGAGCGCGCCGCCGCCTGCGGTTTCGAACAGGGCGCGGAAAGCGTGTGCCAGTGACGGGATTTCGCCCGAGACGTCCGTGATGACATAGGCGCGCGTCTGCGTCGCGTAGTCGAACGGGCTCATGACCGAGGCGCGGATCGGCGGTTTCAGGAAATGTGTGGCGCCCAGACGCAGCTCGGCGGCGTGCCAGCTCGCCTCGTTCTGGGCGTCTCCGTGGCCGGTCTGGTCGCGCAGGGTGGCGGACGTCATGAGCAGGCCGTGCGCGGGTGTCTGGATTGTTGAGACGAAGGGAATGGTCGGGTCCAGCCAGTGCCGGTACAGGCCGATGTCGTGATCGCCTTGTGTTGCGCGGGTGCGGGGCAGGCGTTCGGTGCGGATGAAGTCCACGAAGGTGGGGGTGACGTCGGGTTCGGGGGGCGTCTGAAGTGCGTCCAGCATGCCGATCCAGCCGGACAGGCGGCTGATGGCGCGACGGTGCAGGGTGCGGATCATGGCCTCGATGCGCTGGCGAGTCGGGGCGTCCATTTCCGCGTCGTCCTCGGCCTGTGCGGCGAGACGGTCGGCCAGCATCCTGATGGGATCGCGCAGGCGGGTCAGGGCGCGGCTAAGGGTTTCGGCGGCGCTGGCGACATCGTCATTGACAGGGTGAAGGTCACATTCCGCCGCAATATAGCCGTCGCGGGTGTCCTTGGTCTGTCGCGCGCGGAGCTGATGGTCCAGAGCGCGGAGGAAGGCTTCGGACGGGTTTTCCGGTGCGGGCTCTTCCGGGATCAGCAAGGGTGTTTCGCCGGGGAGCGGGGGAAGGTCCGGGTCCTGTCCGGTCTCGGCCTGCGGGCGCAGGCGCGTGCTCCAGCCGGGGGCGGGCAGGGCGCGGGCGGCCTGAAGTGCGGCCTGAAGCGGCGTGTCGATCATGGGCAGGCGTTCGACCAGATCGTCCAGGCGGCGTTGCAGGCCTCGGGCGCGGGAACGGCTGCCTTCGGCGCCGAGCAGCCAGCGGCGGAGTTCGGCGGCTTCGAGTCCGGACAGGGCTGTGGCGAAGGCGCTGTCGGCGGCGTCGGGGATGTGGTGGCCTTCGTCGAAGACATAGCGCGTGGGTGTGGTGTCTTCGTCGGGCAGGCCGGGTGGGGCGAGGGCGGCCCAGGCGGCCTGTGACATGACGAGGGCGTGGTTGGCGACGACCAGATCGGCCTGACGGGCGCGGCGGATGCCGTGTTCGACGAAGCAGGTCTGGTAATGCGGACAGGCGGCGTGGATGCATTCGCCGCGCCGGTCGGCGACGCCAAACAATGTGCCATGGCCGAAGAGTTCGCCGAACCAGCCGGGAAGGTCTCCGCCCATGAGGTCGCCGTCGCGGCTGGCTTCGGCCCAGCGGGCGAGCAGGGCCATGGGGAGCAGGGCGGCGTAACCGTCAGGGCCGCGAGAGGTGGCGACGTTGAGCAGGTCTTCCATGTTCAGCAGGCACAGATAGTTCTCGCGGCCTTTGCGGACGACGACCTTGTCCCGCAGGGTGGTTTCGTCCGGGTAAAGGCGACGAAGTTCCTGTTCGATCTGGCGCTGGAGGTGGCGGGTGTAGGTGCTGACCCAGACGGCGCCATCATTCTGTTCGGCCCAGAGGCTGGCGGGGGCGATGTAGCCCAGCGTCTTGCCCGTTCCGGTTCCGGCTTCGGCGAGGACGACGTTGGGGGAGCCGATGCTTTCGCGTGGCTCGAACGCGGCTGTGGCGACGGAAGCGAAATCGGCCTGTCCGGGGCGGATTTCGGCGTTTTCTCCGAGGATTTCGCGCAGGCGCTGGCGGGCGGCGTTGGGTGAGACGGGCTGGCTTCCGGGCGCGGGACGGGGAGCGGTTTCTTCCCAGCGTGGCAGGCGCTTCCAGATGCGGATGGCTTCGTAGGGATGGGCGCCTGTTGTGTCTCGCGGGGTTCCGAGGACGTCCGTGACTTCGCCGCTCCAGGCCCAGCCGGCGCGGGTCAGGGGGACCATCAGGGCGCGCAGACGGGTGCCTTCGGGTGTTTCGGCCTTGTGCCGCAGTTCATCGAGCAGGGTTTCGCACAGGACGGGGAGGAGGTCCGCGCCGATGGTTTCGGGTGGTTCGATGCTGAGGGCGAGGGCCAGTCCGCGCGGGGTGGGGGCGACGGTTGTGGCGGGGCGGACGAACAGGAAAAGGTCCAGCAGGTCGAACCAAGGGACAGGCTGCGAAAGCGGGGAGAGATCCAGCGCGCGCAGGGCGGCGGGACCGTGGACCAGAAGCGGCGGGAGAAGCTGGGTGAGGCGCTCGCGGGTTTCCTCTGCCGTGAGGTCCAGCAGTTCGCCATCCGGGGTGAGGAGCGAGGACAGGCCGCGACGGGCGACGAGGGCCGGAGCGTCGAATGGCGAGAGAAAGGTGGGGGCGCGGGGCATTGTCGCCAGTGTAGCGGGTAGGGGAAAATCCGGCGAGGATGTTTTGCGGGTTTTGCGAACGGAACGTGAAAGCTGGCTGTCTGCAAGGGCTTGGGAAGGGCATGAAAGTCTTTGAAATGTTTCGTAATGTAAAGGGTCCGTCAGACTGAAACCGGAATGTGTCGTATTGCTTGACCGGGAAGAGGTGTCTCCCTACCTTTTCCGGTAATCATGCAGAAAACCAAGACACCTATCGCCCCGTCCCTCTCTCCTGACGCGCCGCTTCCGAAAGCATGGCCGTTCGAAGAGGCGCGAAAAATCACCGCGCGCATGGACGAGCGCGCATCTGATGCTTCGGAGCAGGCTCCGGCCCTTCTGGAAACGGGCTATGGTCCGTCGGGTCTGCCGCATATCGGTACGTTCGGCGAAGTGGCGCGGACGACCTGGGTGCGCCAGGCTTATGAGGCGCTGACGGGCCGTCCGACGCGTCTGCTCGCGTTCTCCGATGACATGGACGCTCTGCGCAAGGTGCCGACCAATGTGCCGGAGCAGGAGATGCTCGCGCAGCATCTGGGGCTGCCGCTGACGCGGGTGCCTGATCCATTTGGCGAATATGACAGCTTTGCCGCGCACAATAACGCGCGCCTTCGCCAGTTCCTCGACAGTTTCGGGTTCGACTACGAATTCGCCTCCGCCACGCAGTATTATACCAACGGCACGTTCGATGCGGCTCTGCGCCGTATGCTTGAAGTCCATGACGAAGTCGTGGCGACCATTATTCCGACGCTTGGTCCGGAGCGCCGGGCGACCTATTCGCCGGTTCTGCCGATCCATCCCGAGACCGGGCAGGTCATGCAGGTTCCGATCATCAAGGTCGATCCGGATGCCGGGACGGTGGTCTGGAAGGACGAGGCCGGCAAGACGTTCGAGACGTCCGTTCTGGGCGGTCATGCCAAGATGCAGTGGAAGGCCGACTGGGCCATGCGCTGGTACGCGCTGGGCGTGGATTATGAAATGTCCGGCAAGGATCTGATCGACAGTGTGAAGCTGTCCTCGAAGATCTGCCGTATTCTGGGCAAGGAGCCGCCTGCGGGTCTGACCTATGAGCTGTTCCTCGATGCGCAGGGGCAGAAGATCAGCAAGTCCAAGGGTAATGGCCTGTCGGTTGAGGAATGGCTGCGTTACGGCACGCCGGAAAGCCTGGCGCAGTATATGTTCCAGCAGCCGACGCGGGCCAAGCGTCTGTTCTTTGACGTCATTCCCCGTGCAACGGATGATTACCTGACGCTCGTGCAGAAGGCCGAGACGCAGGAAGGCCCAGACCTGATGGCCAATCCGGTGTGGTTCATTCATGGCGGAACGATCCGTCCGGAAGACACCAGCCCGGTGTCCTATACGGCGCTGTTGAACCTTGCGAACGTGGCGAATGCCGATAAGCCGGAGACGCTGTGGAAGTTCCTGCGGCGCTATGATCCGACGCTGTCGCCCGAGACTCATCCGTATGTGGACCGGCTCGTGCATTGTGCGCTGACCTATTTCAAGGAGCAGGTGTACCCCAACAAGACCTACCGTGCGCCGACGGAGACCGAGCGCAAGGGACTTGAGGATCTGGCGGACGAACTGGCGAAGCTTGCGCCGGACACGGCGCCGGGCGATGTGCAGGATGTCGTGTTCGAGGTTGGCAAACGCTATTTCGCCAAGCCGGAACTGCGGTCCTGGTTCGGGTGCCTGTATGAAGTGCTGCTCGGACAGACCGAAGGGCCGCGTTTCGGGATTTTTGCGTCGCTGTTCGGGCTGCCGGAGACGGTCGGCCTGATCCGGGATGCCCTCGCGCGGCCTGTCGAAGAGCCTGTGCAGGACTGAGCCGTGGGCATGCCCGGGGATAACAGGCCGCAGGATGTTCAGGTGTCTTCCGTGATGGAAGAGCAGAGCCTGTCTGTGGATGTAGGGGCGGTTGACGGGGCATGTGTGGAGACCGGGCAGCGGAAGCGGCGGTGGCAGGTGTTCATGTCCCGTGCGCCTGCTCTCGTGGGGCTGGTCCTGCTGGTGGCGGCGGTCGTCGTCATCTGGCGGGAACTGCGGCATCTGTCGCTGCATGACATCACCACGAGCCTGAGCGCCATTCCGGACTCTGCACTGCTGGCGGGTGGTGCGGCGACGGTCCTGTCGTATTTCATCCTGTCTTTCTATGACCGGCTGGCCTGTCTGCATGTCCGGGCGAAGGTGTCCTACCAGCGCTCGGCTTTTGCGGCGTTCTGCTCCTACGTGCTGTCCCATAATCTGGGATGTGCGGCAATTTCCGGGGCGGCGGTGCGTTTTCGGCTCTATCGGAGCTGGGGCGTGGCGCCCGGGGCGATCGCGCAGATCATTGCGTTCTGCTCGGCAACCTATCTGCTGGGGACGATGGCGCTGATTGGCGGCATCCTGATCCTTGAGCCGCATGCCGTGCCGGTGTTGTCCCATCTGCCGGAGTTTCTGCTTCGTCTGGCGGGGCTGGTGCTGTGGGGTGTGCTGCTGGCCTATGTGCTGGTGGCGCGCGTGCGGCGGCATGTGCGGATCTGGAAATACGAGATCGAGCTTCCGGGGCCGGGTATTGCGATTGCGCAGATCGCGGTCAGTGCGGCGGACATGGCCGCGACGGCGCTGATTGCGTATTGCGTGCTGCCTCCGCTTCCGCCCGAGGCACATTTCGGGTTCGGGACGTTCCTTGCGATCTATCTGGCGTCCTATACAGCCGGGCTCATGGCCAGCGTGCCGGGTGGCCTGGGCGTTTTTGACGGGGCCATGCTGCTGGCGCTGCAGGCCTATCTGCCGGCGTCGCAGATCATGGGCGCCATTCTTGTTTTCAGGCTTTTCTATTACATCATTCCGCTGCTTCTCGCGGGGTTGATGTTCGCGGGGCATGAACTGTTCCTGCGCGGCGAGCAGGCTCTGGTTTCGGCGGGGCAGACGCCACAGCGGGTGCGGCCCAGTCAGGTCATCCGTGAGTCGGAAGCGGATTTTTCCGTGGCCGTGGCGACGAGCGTTCAGGCGGTCGTGGGCATTCTGCTTGTGCTTTACGCGCTTGTGGCGGATCTGCCGCCGCTTCAGACATCCCTTGGGGCGGCTGTGTCACAGATCGCGGATTTGCTGCTGACGGTGGCGGGTGTCGGGCTGGTGGCACTGTCCTGGGGGCTGTCGCAGCGTGTGGCGCTGGCCTGGAAGTTTTCCCTCGGGATGCTGGGTTCGGCGGCTCTGCTGCTGATGCTGCGGCATGCGCCGTGGGAAGGGCCGGTGGTCATTATCCTCGTGATGCTGCTGCTGCTGCCGTTCCGGAACTGCTATTATCGCCGGGCGCATCTTCTGGCCGCACCGCTGACACCGTCGATGCTGGCGCCGCTCTCGCTCTGGGGGCTCGGGCTGCTGGGTGTGGGCTGGGTTGCCGTGCAGCGGCATCTCGGGCCGATCTGGTGGCGGTCGATGATCTATGACGCCCATACGGCCGTCGGTCGCTGGTTTCTGGGATTTTCGGCACTGTGCGGGTTCTATGTCCTGTGGCGCGGGATGCGGAGGACGCGGATCCGGTTCGAGGCCTGGACCGCCGAGAATGCGCATCGCTATCACAGTCTGGCCCATGCACTGCCGCAGTTGGGCGCGCGTCGTCCGACCGGGCTGTTGCTGGATGAGGCCGGGCGTGCGGCCATTCCGTTCCTGAGGACGGGTCAGTTCATCATCGGGCTGGGCGATCCGGCCGGGTCCGAACGGAACTGCGTTGCGGCGATCTGGCGGCTGCGGGATCTGGCGTTGCAGGAAGGGTGCAAGCTCGCTTTCATTCAGGTTGGCCAGTCGCTGATGGCCGTCTATAACGATCTGGGACTGACGGTCTGTCCGGACAGGACGGCTGGGACGGTGTGCTGTTTTTCCGAGGATTATCGGATGCTGCGGGCTTTTCTGAAGGGTGAGGAACGGCTGGCACGCAAGCGCCAGCCACAGGCTGCGTCAGGTCTGACCGGTTCATGAGCCTGGCACCCGGGCTGGGGAATATGCTCAGCAGCTGGTTGATTGCCTTTCCGGCGCTCTTCTCAATCATCAATCCCCTCGGGGCGTCACTGATCTTCGCTCAGGCGACGGAAGGACGCGATCGCCGCGAGGTTGTCGAGCTGGCGCGTCAGGTGGCGCTGAATTCGCTGGGCATCATGCTGGTGTCCATCTGGTTCGGGAGCTGGATCCTCGGTTTCTTCGGGATTTCGATCAATGCGCTGCGGATTACGGGCGGTCTGGTTGTGGCGTCGCGTGCCTGGCTGATGCTGTTGCAGCCCGAGACCTCTGAGGCTCGTAAAGAAAAGCAGGCGCTGCAGGGTGGCCGAACGGTGACGACGCCGGATCTGCGGGAGACGGCGTTCTTTCCGCTGGCCATGCCGTTCACGGTGGGGCCTGGCAGCATTTCCGTAGCCATCGCGCTCAGTTCATCCACGCCGCCGAACATGCCCACCGCGGATTATTATGTCGGTGTGTCGGCTGCCGCGACGACCATGGCGATCGTGGTGGCGGTCGTTTACGCCTATGCGGAGCGGGTTGTCGCGATGCTGGGTGTGACGGGAACGCGGATTGTCAGCCGGCTTGCGGCGCTGATCCTGCTGGCGATCGGGGTGCAGATCCTGGCGTCGGGCGTGGAAGGGTTTCTTGTCGAGGCGCTGAAACAGGCCAAGGCCGCCTGATCAGCGCTCCGCCAGTATCGCATGAACGCGTTCACGCAGGGCGGGAATGACTTCTTCCTGAAACCACGGCGCTTTTCTTTCCCACACGCCGGTGCGCCATGAGGGATGGGGTAGGGGAAAGTAGTCGGGCAGATAGTCCCGGAAATTCCTGACGCGTTCCGTAACTGAACCGCGTCCCAGAACATGGTTCTGGGAATAGCTTCCGACGAGCAGCGTCAGGCGGATATCCGGCATGAGGGAAAGGACGCGACGGCGCCACAGCGGGGCGCATTCCGGACGGGGCGGATTGTCGCCGCCTTTGGGCAGGCGTCCGGGATAACACAGGCCCATCGGGAAAATGGCGATGTGGCGCGTGTCGTAAAAGATGTCTTCTGAAATGCCGAGCCAGTCGCGCAGGCGGTTGCCGGACGGATCGAAGAAGGATTTTCCGGCGATATGGGCCTTGGTGCCGGGGGCCTGGCTGGCGATCAGGATCCTTGATGTGGCTGAGGCATGGATCAGCGGTCTGGCGCCGAGTGGGAGATGGGCCTCGCAGACCCGGCAGGCCCGGACTTCCGTGAGGAGTGCCTTGAGGCGCTCCTCGGGTGACGGAACGGACAGGGTCATTCTTCCTCGGGGATCAGCGGCATTTCCGGCTTCCAGGCATATTCTTCGCGGGGAACGTAGACGTGTTCGCCCAGGCTCCGCAGGCTCTCGAAGAGTGTAACGTGCTCTACGGACATGGGTTTGCTGCGGAAGAGATTGTGCCGCTGGACCCATTTGATGGCGTCGGCCCGCTGGTTCGGGAAAAAATGCCCCAAGGTGACGGCGGGCTGGAAGCGGCGCTTGGCTGGTGGACAGCCAGCACGGCGAAGGGCGCTTTCGACCTGGGACTGCAATGCGTCCAGCTGGCGGGTGCGTTCGACCCCGATCAGGAGACTGTCCGCCGTGAGGCCTTCACGGATGTCGGCTTGCGCCAGAGAGAGTTCGAAAGGCTGCCAGGCGAGGCGGGAGAGGGCGAGGTCGATTTCCTCCAGCCGGCGCCGGTCCGTGATCTCTCCGATGAAGCGGAGGGTGATGTGATGGTTTTCGGCTGGAACCCATTGCACGCCGGGCATGGAACCGCGCATCAGCGCAAGCGTTTCCCGGACATCGGCAGGAAGGTCGAGTGCGACAAAAAGTCTCAAGAGGCGCGTTTCCCATGAAAAAGAAGTAAGGGGCGGCGGAGTATTCTTGACCCTTCTGGCAAAAACCCCACATTCAGTCCGAGTGTACGGACGGCCCTCCCGGGTTCGTCAAGCGCCCTTTTCAGAAGGGCATCTCATTGGAAAAGGTGTCATGGCTTTCAATACCAACTTCAGCAGAGCCGGTGTGCAGGCCGGAGCCGGCAGTCTCGATGCCGGGCTTCGTGCTTATATGTGCCGGGTCTTCAACTGGATGGCGCTTGGTCTGGTGATCACGGGACTGGTCGCCTATGGCGTGGCGCAGACATCCCTGCGCGCTCTCTTCTTCCATCTGGCAGAGATGCCGAACGGCGCCATTGTCCTGCGTCCGACCCTGCTGGGCGGGATCAGCATCTTTGCGCCGCTTGTGTTCGTGATGGTCCTGTCCTTCGGGGTCAATCGACTGTCCCGTCCGGCCGTGCAGGGGATCTTCCTGCTGTTCAGTGCGGCGATGGGGGCGAGTATGGCCAGCCTTTTGCTGAGCTATACCGGCGTTTCCGTGGCCCGGACCTTCTTCGTGACGGCCATTACATTCGCCGGAATGTCTCTGTGGGGCTACACGACGGGCGCCAATCTCGCTCGACTCGGTTCCTTCCTGTTCATGGGGCTGATCGGGATCATCCTGGCGTCCGTGGTGAACATTTTCCTGCACAGTTCACCGCTTGCCATGCTTGTTTCTGTAATAGGTGTCGGCCTTTTCACCCTGCTGGCGGCCTATGACACGCAGCGCATCAAGATCACGTATCAGCAGTACATGGCTTATGCTGGTCCAGAAGATGTTGCGAAGCTGAGTGTCTATGATGCGCTGACGATGTATCTCAATTTCGTGAACCTGTTTCAGTTCCTGATCCAGTTCATGGGGGTTCGTTCAGGTAACAACGACTGAGATTACTCTCTTCGCGATATTGGAGATCCTGAGAGGGGCGGCAGTTGATGCCGCCCCTTTCTGCTTTTTGGACTAAAAAAGTCTTGAATTATTTCAGCGAATTCTAAACGAGTTTACATTAAAAATCTGTAATATTCAGGCTTAATGAAAGTCGTAATGAGATCAAATGTGGCGAAAAACAGCCATTTCACTCTGACGTCCATTTCGGGGGAGTGCTCACGAAATCCGTGATAAGCCTTGTCTTTGAGGCGATTCAGGCGGAAAAAACCTGAGGAACCGGGACAGCCGTGTCCCATGCTGAATGAATTTCAGGATCGGATCTTTGATCCGGTTCCTGACGTCAGGATACGAACGAGAAAGGTAGCAGACTATGGCAGCGTTCGGCGGCACTGATGCGGACCTTATCGTGTCAAACCGTTTCCCGGCGACTACTGCAAGCCGGAACGGATGATGAAAGCAGGACCGATGAAAAAACTCTGGCGATATCTCCCAGCGTTGCCGGCGCTGATGCTATCGGGTTGTACGGTTGATCTGCTTCAGCCGCGCGGCCCGGTCGCAGAAATGAACCGCGATGTCATGGTGGCGGAATTCGTCATCATGATGCTGGTCGTGGTTCCCACCTGCGCCGCGACGCTTTATTTTGCGTGGAAGTATCGTGCTTCCAACAAAGAGGCCGAATATCTCCCGACCTGGGATCATTCGACCGCAATTGAATATGTCATCTGGGGCGTTCCCGCCATCCTGATTGCCCTTCTGGGTGCCATCAGCTGGTGGAGCACGCATGCCTATGACCCGTACCGCCCGCTTCAGACGGCTGACAACGTCAAGCCCCTGAATGTCCAGGTGGTCTCTCTCGACTGGAAGTGGCTGTTTATTTATCCGGACCTGGGGATCGCGACGATCAACCAGCTGGATGTTCCCACGAACACGCCGCTGAACTTCCAGATCACTTCTGACACCGTCATGACGTCGTTCTTCATCCCGCGTCTGGGATCGATGATCTACTCCATGCCTGGTGAACAGACCCAGCTGCATCTGCTTGCAAGCGAGTCCGGGGATTACCTGGGTGAGGCTTCACAGTTCAGCGGCCGTGGTTTCTCGGATATGAAGTTCCGTACCCTCGCCATGGATCCGGCTCAGTTCAACGACTGGGTTGAGAAGGTGAAGAGCGGAAGTGAAAATCTCGACGACACCACATACCCGAAATATGCTGCACCGCAGGAAGCTGCACCGGTACAGTATTTCGCGCATGTCCAGCCGGATCTCTTCGACGGCATCGTTGCCAAGTATAACAACGGCATGATGGTGGACAAGAAGACGGGCAAGGTCATGCACATGCAGTCTGCTTCCAACGCTGCACCGTCCGACACTGGCATGAAGGAATAACCGACAGATGCTCGGAAAACTCTCCTTATCAGCCATACCGTTGGATGTGCCGATTCTTGTCGGTACATTCCTCGGTGTTGCTGTCATCGGTCTCGCCGTACTGGGTGCTGTCACCTATTATGGCAAATGGGGCTATCTCTGGCGTGACTGGCTGACGACTGTCGACCACAAGCGTCTTGCCGTAATGTACATCATCCTGGCGATCGTCATGCTGTTCCGCGGTTTTGCGGACGCCATCATGATGCGTACCCAGCTCGCGCTGGCTTACAAGGGTAATCCCGGTTACCTGCCGCCGCATCACTACGACCAGATCTTCTCCGCTCACGGCACCATCATGATCTTCTTCATGGCGATGGCGTTCATGACGGGCCTGATGAACCTGGTTGTTCCCCTTCAGATCGGTGCCCGCGACGTTGCGTTCCCGTTCCTGAACTCGCTCAGCTTCTATATGACGCTGGTCGGTGCCCTGCTGATCAACATCTCGCTGTTCATCGGTGAGTTTGCCCAGTGCGGCTGGCTGGTTTACCCGCCTCTGTCCGAAATGCAGTTCAGCCCGGGTGTCGGCGTTGACTACTATATCTGGGCCGTTCAGATCTCCGGTGTCGGTACGCTGCTGACGGGCGTGAACTTCTTCACGACCATCGTCAAGATGCGTGCGCCTGGCATGGGCTGGATGCAGATGCCGGTCTTCACCTGGACCGCGTTCTGCACGACCGTTCTGATCATGGTGTCCTTCCCGGTTCTGACGGTGACGCTGGCTCTGCTCAGCCTCGACCGTTACCTCGGCATGCACTTCTTCACGAACGATGCCGGCGGCAACGTCATGCTTTACCTCAGCATGATCTGGACCTGGGGCCATCCGGAAGTTTACATCCTCGTCATCCCGGCGTTCGGTGTTTTCTCCGAGGTTACTGCAACATTCTCCCAGAAGCCGCTCTTCGGCTACAAGACGATGGTGTACGCCACGTGCTCCATCATGGTGCTCTCCTTCGTCGTGTGGGTGCATCACTTCTTCACCATGGGTGCCGGTGCCAACGTCAATACCTTCTTCGGTATCATGACGATGATCATCGCCGTCCCGACCGGTGTGAAGATCTTCAACTGGCTGTTCACGATGTATAAGGGCCGCGTGGAATTCACGGCTCCGATGCACTGGACGCTCGGCTTCATGATCACCTTCTCCATCGGTGGTATGACCGGTGTCATGATGGCCATGCCGGCCGCTGACTGGATCCTGCACAACTCCCTGTTCCTGATTGCCCACTTCCACAACGTCATTATCGGCGGTGTGTACTTCGGCTACATCGCGGGTATGGGTTTCTGGTTCCCGAAGGCTTTCGGTTTCAAGCTGAACGAAGCCTGGGGCAAGCGCGCTTTCTGGTGCTGGTTCGTCGGTTTCTACCTGGCCTTCATTCCGCTTTATGTCCTCGGCCTCGAAGGCATGACGCGTCGTATGAACCACTATGACAACCCCGACTGGTATCCGTGGATGCTCGTTGCTGAAGTTGGTGCAATCGTTATCGCTCTCGGTATCGTCTGCCAGCTCACGCAGCTCTACGTTTCCATCCGTGACCGTAACCTGCCCGAGAACCTTGATCTGACGGGTGATCCGTGGAACGGCCGTACGCTGGAGTGGTCCATTTCCTCTCCGCCGCCGGCTTATAACTTCGCGGTCATTCCTGACATTCATGGTCTCGACACGTTCCACACCGAGAAGCAGCTGGGTCTGAAGGCTCACGGCAAGCCGCTGGCTCCGATCCACATGCCGAAGAACACATCCGCTGGTGTCTTCATCGGTCTGTTCAGCTTCATCCTCGGTTTCGCTTCGATCTGGTACATCTGGTGGCTCGCTGCCATCGGCCTGATCGGTATCGTTGCAACCATGATCCTGCGCAGCGCAGACCGCGACGTCGACTACTACGTCCCGGTGAGCGAAATCGAGCACAACGAGGAAGTCTATTCTCGTCGTATCGCTGCTGCCCAGGCAGCAGAGTAAGAGGGGCGCATAAGACTTATGGCTCACGAAGCAACAATGTCGCCTCTGGCACACGCTGACGACCACCACGGGGAGCACCACGAGACCCCCAACGTGTTCGGCTTCTGGCTCTACCTGATGACGGACTGCATCCTGTTCGGGTCGATCTTCGCTGCCTTCGCGGTCCTCCGGAACCAGTATGCCGGAGGACCGTCGGGCAAGGAACTTTTCGACCTGACGAATGTGGGGATCGAGACGGCTATCCTGCTGTTCTCGTCCATCACGTACGGCTTCGCCTCGCTGAATGCGCTGGCGAAGAACAAGACGATGGTCCTTCTGTGGCTGGCCGTTACGTTCGTGCTGGGTGTTTCCTTCGTCGGTCTGGAACTGAACGAGTTCAGCTCCATGATCGCAGAAGGCAATGGTCCTGATCGTTCCGCATTCCTCTCGGCGTTCTTCACGCTGGTTGGAACGCACGGTCTGCACGTGACCTGTGGCCTGATCTGGATGGTCGTTCTGATGGTGCAGATGATGGGTCCGCAGGATCTGTCCGAGCGTATGATGAACAAGCTGGCCTGCCTCAGCCTGTTCTGGCACTTTCTTGACATCGTCTGGATCTGTGTCTTCTCGTTCGTCTATCTCGCAGGAGTGATGTAATGGCTCAGGCACATGCAGCCCACGATGGTAGCCACGGCTCCTATTCGTCCTATCTGATCGGCTTTGTTCTGGCCGTGATCCTGACAGTGGCATCCTTTGCCGCTGTCATGACCCACGCGCTGTCTCCGGGGATGGCGCTTGCAGCACTGACGGTTCTTGCCGTCGTGCAGATCGTCGTCCACCTGGTGTTCTTCCTCCACCTGAACACCAGCAGCGAGCAGAGCTGGAACCTGATGTGCTTCATCTTTGCTGCGGCATCGGTGATTGTCATCATCGGCGGTACGATCTTCATCATGCATGACACTGCGATCAACATGATGTCCCGCTAAGGTTTCTTTCGAAACCTGAGGGAAGGGCTGGCGGGAGAAATCCTGTCAGCCCTTTTTTTATGCCCGGCTTCCTTCGTGCTTCAGTCCGGTAAAGGCGCTGAGCCGGCGGACGGGCATAAAAAAAACCCGGTCTCCTGGGAGACCGGGTGAAAGATGCCGCCAATGAAAAGCAGGATCAGTCCTTGTGGGGCGCCTCGGACAGCATGGCGGCCTTGCCGGGCTTGTCTTTCCATTCCTCGGCGTCCGGCATGGCGTCGATCTTGCGGGTCATGTTCGGCCATTGCGTCGAATATTTCGCATTGATCTCGATCCACGGGGCGGCGCGGTTGTCGCTGTCCGGGAAGATGGCCTCTGCCGGGCATTCCGGCTCACACACGCCGCAGTCGATGCATTCGTCGGGATTGATGACAAGGAAATTCTCACCTGCGTAGAAGCAGTCTACGGGGCAGACTTCCACGCAATCCGTGAACTTGCAGCGAATGCAGTTTTCGGTGACCACATAGGTCATTGACGTCTCCGATCGTCTTGCTGGTCCGGCATCCGGCCGGTTTCATCCGAGCGGGATGATATGCGAAGGTTTGGCCTCAGACGCAAGCATCGTCAGCCGTCTTCTGTGATGGCTTCATAAAGAAGTGCGGCTTCTTTTGCCGGACCGCGGCGTTCACCAAGATCCAAGACGCGCCACACGCGCACTTCTCCGCCAGAAACGGCCGGAAAAGTCAATATGTCGCCAATGTGAAGTTTGGCATGGGGTTTGCTGGTCGGCTGTCGGTTGATGCGGATGCGGCCCTTGCTGACGATGGCTGCACAGAGGGGGCGCGTCTTGGCGACGCGGGCGTAATACAGCCACTGGTCCAGCCGCTGGTAGTCTTCGCTCATGGACGGATTTTTTCCCTGAGTGCTGCGAGCGCTGCGAAGGGGCTGTCGGTTCGGGGAGGGGCCGGACGTCTGGGCGGCGTGTGGTGCGGTGCGGATCTGCACCGACGTGATGCCCGGGTTTTGCGGTCGTTCAGGATCATGAGCGGACGGGGCGGCCCTGCATGGGCGGATGAGGGGGCTTCGGCCGGCTGGTGTGCGATGCCGAGGCCTTTGAGGATGGAGGGGAGCATGTCGGCTTTCGCGCCCAGTCTGGATGCCAGGCTGAGCGGGGCGGCGTGGTCGTGGCGGACGGTCAATTGGTGCATTTCCACGATACAGCGCTCCGCGATATCGAGGCGCAGTCCGGTGTCGCCTGCGCGGATCCAGCCGAATTGTCCATGGATCTCGCTCCAGGGCAGCGAGACGCGGCCGGGCGCGGTCGGGCGGATCGGGGTCTTGTTGTGCAGGGCATGGAGAAGGCCCAGAAGCGCGAGTGGGCGGGTCCGGAAGAGGGCGGGGCAGTAGATCGAGAAACGTCCGACCTCGACGCCTCCCTTGCGCAGTCTGCTTTTCAGGGCCGGGGGAAGCGCGTGGTCTTCGGGCAGGGTTTCGGTGATGCCACCGTCTTCCATGAGGCGGTGCAGGATCGCGCGGAGCTGGGGTTCGCGTTCAGCGAGGGTCTGACTGCGGTAGAGAGGCTTGAGATCCCGCTGGATGAGCTGTGCCACAAAGTCCAGCAGCCGCGTTTCGACATGGGTTTTCTGGACAGTGTCGGTGAACTCGGCCGGGAAAAGCTGGATGGCGGGGCGCAGCAGGGAGGGGCCTGCGGCGAGGCGGCCGAGGCGCGTGTCTTCCCAGAAGAGTTCGCCGTTTGTGGTGTCCAGTCTGAGGGATGTGTCGGGCGTGTCCTGAAGCATGCGGATACGACGCGGGATTTCGTGCAGCAGGGCCTTGCGGCCGGCGCGCAGGATGATCTGGCGGTCGGGGCCTGCGGCGACATCCGTTTCCAGTGTGAAGCCACGGATGCGGCCGATACTGTGGCCTTCGACGAGGACTTCTCCGTCCGGTTTGACGGCGGAAAGCAGGCTGCGATCGCTGTCACTGTCGAGGCGGCGAAGGAGCGTTGTGGCGCGGCGGTCCACGAAGCGGGCGGTGAGGCGTTCGTGCAGGGCGTCGGAGAGCAGGTCTTCGACTTCGCGGGCCCGTTCCTGCCACATCGCGGAATGGCGGCTCCATTCGGTGCGGGCGGCGACGTAGGAGCAGACGCGCACGCCGGTGAGGCGGTGCATCAGTGTGTCGATACCGCCTTCGGTTTTGGCCAGGCCACGGATATGGCCTTCCATCCAGTTGGCGGGGACGGAGCCTTCCTTGACCAGATGGGTGTAGAGGCGCGCGCAGAGGCGGGTGTGGCTGTCATCGCCGAGCTTGCGGAAATCGGGGATCTGGCAGACGTCCCAGAGCAAAGCGGTGGCGCGTTTTCCGCGGGCGCTCTCGCGGATGTCCGGATCGAGCATTAGGGATTCGAGTGTGGTGACGTCCGAGGCCACGCGGCCTGCGGTCAGGCCACGCAGTGGAGGCGGTCGGGTCAGGCTTTTGAGCAAGTTCGCGGGGTTGGTGAAGTCCAGCTCGTGATTGCGCCAGTAGAGGCGCTGGATCGGGTCGAAGCGGTGCTGCTCGACGGCCTCGACGAGGGCGCTGGACATGGGCGGGCAGTCTGCCGTGGTGCCGAAGGTGCCGTCTTTCATGCCGCGTCCGGCGCGTCCGGCGATCTGGGCGATTTCCTGCGGGAACAGGGGGCGGGGGACCGTGCCGTCGAACTTGCTGAGCTGGGCCAGGGCGACGTGATCGACGTCCATGTTCAGGCCCATGCCGATGGCGTCGGTTGCGACGAGATAATCAACTTCGCGGTTCTGGTAGAGCTCGACCTGGGCGTTGCGGGTGCGGGGGCTGAGCTGGCCCATGATGACCGCACAGCCGCCACGACGCCTGCGGATGACTTCAGCCAGCGCATACACCTCACTCATGGAGAAGGCGACGATGGCCGAGCGTGGCGGCAGACGGGAGAGTTTGGTGTGTCCCGTGCTGCTCAGGCTGGAGAGGCGGGTACGGATGTCGATCTCGATGCCCGGGACGAGCTTCTGGAGCAGCGGGCGGATGGTTTCGGCGCCGAGAAAGAGTGTCTCGACGGTACCGCGCGCGTGAAGCAGGCGGTCCGTGAAGATGTGGCCACGGTCGGGGTCAGAGGCGAGCTGGATTTCGTCAATGGCGACGAACTCGGCCTTGCGGTCCAGCGGCATGGCTTCGACGGTGCAGGAAAACCAGCGTGCTCCGGGCGGGACGATCTTTTCCTCGCCCGTGATGAGGGCGACGCTGCGCTCGCCTTTGATTTTCACCAGGCGCTCGTAGTTTTCCCGGGCCAGCAGGCGCAGGGGAAAGCCGATGATGCCGGACGCATGGGCCATCATGCGCGTTAAGGCATAATGGGTCTTGCCGGTATTGGTGGGGCCGAGGGCAGCACGGATGCTGGCTGGCATGGTATGATGACCGGACGAGGTTCCGTGGAATGCACCCTTCATGTCTGAATGGTCGGGTGCCTGAGGGGCAAAAGCAAGCATCTGAAGCCCTCCCGGATGATCTTTATCGGGCGGGACCTGTATTTGAGGAAGAAAGTCTTATGAATCCGCATCCCCAGCTTCCCTTCGTAACCTCTGCGGACGCGGCTTCGGCCCGTCTGGTTCATCTGGTGGCCTGTGAGGACAGTGCGACCGTCTCGCGCCTTCTGGGGGAGCATGCGGCGTTTCTTCAGGGACAGGGATTTTCTGCAAAGGACGGCGCTTTCACGCTGCTGCCGGGTGAGGGAGGCGTCGGGGCGGCGCTTCTGTGTGTGGCGTCTGCACGGGCCAATGATCCGGTGGCTTTCGGCAAGCTGGGGACGGCTCTGCCGGACGGGGACTGGACGGCGGTGCTCCACGGGCTTGAGGAGGGAGCGCTGGAGAGCGCGCTGCTCGGGTTCTGCATGGGGGCGTATCGTTTCAGTCTGGGCGAGGATAAGCCTGTCACGACGCGGATGGTCGTGCCGGATGATGCGAAGCGGCTCGTTGCGCTGTCGAAGGCGCTGTGGTTCGGGCGGGATCTGATCAATATGCCCGCCAATCTGCTGGGACCGCGGGAGCTGGCGGATATGGCTGGTGCGGCGCTGGTGCATCGCGGGGCGAGCGTCAGTCTTGTGGACGGGGATGATCTGCGGAGTGCGTATCCGTGCCTGGCAGAAGTGGGCGAGGGTTCGGAGCGCAAGCCGGTCGTGGTCGTGGCGCGGTGGAAGGCCCGTGAGGGTGCGCCGCGGATTTCGCTGATCGGCAAGGGCGTGTGTTTCGATACGGGCGGGTACGATCTCAAGGGCGCGGCGGGCATGTTGCGCATGAAGAAGGACATGGGTGGGGCAGCGCTGATGCTGGCCGTCATGTGTGCTGCGATCGACCTGGGGCTGGATGTGGATCTGGAGCTGCGTCTGGGCTGTGTCGAGAACAGTGTCTCGGGTCATGCCATGCGGCCCGGCGACGTGCTGCGGACGCGCAGTGGCAGGACGGTTGAAATTGGCAATACGGATGCGGAAGGGCGTCTGGTGTTGTGTGATCTCATAACGGAGGCCTCTGAAAGCCGTCCGGATGCCATTCTGGATGCTGCAACCCTGACGGGTGCTGCGCGTGTGGCACTCGGCCCGGATGTGCCCGCGCTCTTCAGTAACGACGATGAACTGGCATCACTCATTCTCGAATCGGGAAAAACGACCGCCGATGTGATGTGGAGAATGCCGCTCTGGCATGGCTATGATGCATGGCTGGATAGTAAAGTGGCTGATTTCGGAAATGTGACCTCAAAGCCGATGGCGGGGGCTATTACGGCCGCGCTCTATCTTCAGAAATTCGTTCCGGACGGCCAGAAATGGGCGCATATCGACACTTATGCGTGGAATGACGGCGCCCGGCCGGGCCGTCCCGAGGGCGGAGAAGTGCTTGGTCTTCGGGCAATTCTGGAGAGTTTGTCACGAATTCATAATAATTCCTGAGCTTCCATAAAGCGTTTCACTCGGCGAACAGTGTGGCCGAGCGACGGAGTGTTGAAAGATTAGGGTGTCAAACGCGCTTCAATCAGGCATACGCCCTTTTATCGTTTCGATGCAGAGTCATCGTCCACTGGATTGTTTTGGAACCCGTATGCTTGCGTATGCGTTTCGAATCACCACTTGAATGCCACTACGGTCTCTCCGGACATGGAGAGGCAGAGACAATTTCACGTCGACCCTCATCCCGTCGGCTCCTGTTATGGGATCGGACAACAGATGAGGGAGGGACTGCTTAGGAGAGAGATCATGCCCCAGGCTACCAATGATCAGATGCTCAACCTTCTGTGCGACACCATCGTTTCCATGGTCCGTCGTGACGGGCCCGACCTTTCGGCCCGCCAGCTTGCCGTCTTCCTGACCTGCTACCTGCGGGACGGGGCTCACACGGTTCGTGGCCTGGCACTGGAACTCAAGGTGTCCAAGCCGGCCATCACCCGCGCGCTCGACCGTCTGGGCGAGCTGGATCTGGCACGTCGCAAGGTCGATCCGCTGGACCGTCGCTCGGTGCTGGTGCAGCGCACGCTGAAGGGTTCCACCTTCCTGCGTGAAATGCGCTCCGTCATGGCGGAAGCTTCCGGCACGCGCTCCACGCGCACGGAACGCGCTTCGGCTTCTGTCGAGCGTCTGAGCAGCCGTCGCGCTGGCTGATTTAAGCCGCTGGGTTACCAGCGGTCCTGCACGCGGGTTCTGGCCTGCGTGCAGACATATCCTGTCCACACAAGCTGTGGCAGGACGATCATCAGAACCATCGTGATGATCTGACCTGTGGCGAAGGCCGCAGCGCCCCAGAGGGCAAATCCCCAATAGAGACATGTGACGAGCGGGACAGGCAGTCCTGAGCGGACGGCCAGTTGATAGAGATGGCCGCGATGGGCCTGTGCGAGCCTGTCACCGGCGCGTGCCCGGCGTGCGAGCGTGAAGGCCACATCCCAGAGCACGCCCGAGAGCAGGGCGATGACGAGCACCGCGCTGCCAGTACCGAAGCCGGTCATGCCACCCCAGGCGATGGCGAGGCTGATTGGCTGGCTGCCGACATCGCCCATGAAAATCCGCGCTTTCGGGAAATTATAAGGCAGGAAGCTCAGCAGGCAGACGGCGAGCAGGACGAAGGCGACGGGCATGAGGCCCGTGCTGGCGAGGACCAGAGCGGAAATGGCCATGACTCCCGAGGCCAGTCCATTGATGCCATCGATGAAATTGAGGGCGTTCGTGATGAAGACGGCAGCCAGCACGAAGGGGATCAGTTCGGGCAGGGTTGCGCCTGTTCCGATGGCTGCGGCGATTGCCGCCACGAACTGGGCCATGAGCTTGTAGCGCGCGGGAAAAGGGCGGACGTCATCGAGCCATGACACCGTGCCGAGCAGGATCATGCCGACCAGCAGCCCCATGATGGCAGGGACGATGCGTATCGACGCATGGGCCTCGTACAGGGCGGGGGGCAGGCACAGGATGAAGGCGCCGACGATGCCGATCCCTCCGCCTTTGGGGGTCGGGCGCGTATGGGAACTGCGGGCGACGGGATGGTCCAGAACGCCCGCGCGGATCATGAGCAGGATCAGGAGATTGCACAGGACAACGGCGGCGATGCAGGCGAGCGTGACGCCGCTGGTCAGGTTCTGGAAAGAAAAGGGCATGGGACGACTTTATGGGAGGGAGGCTTTTGGCGCTATAAGGGGCGCGTGACATCCGTTCATCCTACAGGGCCCACATCCCAGGCCTCAATGCCCCCTTCAGGCCCGGCCCCGCGCTCTTCGATGCCGGCGCGGCGCATCGCTCTCAATGTGGTGCTGGATGGAGTCGTGTCCGCGGCTGCGGCGCCGGTGGCGCGCTGGCTGGCTGATCCGGCAGGGGGGTGGCTTCATCCGCTGTGGTTCATTGCCGGGGGCGGGATCACGCTGCTGGTGGGGGGGCTTCCGTTCCGTATTCCGCAGCAGTACTGGCGGTTTTCGGGTGTGGCGGACCTGTTCAATATCGCCTGTGCGTCGGTTCTGAGTGCGCTGCTGTTTGCGGAACTGCTGCATGTGGCGGGGTATCCGCTGCCGACGCCGACTTTTCCCATCATTCATGCGCTGGTTCTGCTCGTGTTCCTGGGCGCGATCCGCATGATGTGGCGGCTGGCGGCGCGGCGCAGAAGTCTGGCGCTGGATGGCGAGCGCATCCTGCTGCTCGGAGCGGATCATGAAGCCGATCTGTTCATTCGGGCGATGGAGCGGGACAGCGGGAATAACCGTCGTGTAGTGGGGCTGCTGACCGGTGGAGCGCAGCAGGCCGGACGGCGGATTCATGACTGCCCGATCCTGGGGACGATCAGCGAAACGCCTGCCATTCTGGAGCGGCTTTTCGCAGCGGGGAAACTGCCGGATGCGCTCGTCATCACGGCGGGGGAGATCAAGGGACGGGAACTGGCCCAGATCCTTGAAGCCGCCCGGGCCTATGACATCGACGTGCAGCGCACACCGTCGCTCACGGCATTGCAGCCGGCGGACCGGGTGGAGCTTCGGCCTATCGCGATCGAGGACCTGCTGAACCGGCCGCCTGTGGCGCTCGATTCGCAGGGGATGGCGCGGCTGATCTGCGGGCGCGTCATTGCCGTGACGGGGGCCGGGGGAAGCATTGGCTCCGAACTGGCGCGGCAGATTGCATCCTTTCATCCGGCCATGCTGCTGCTGATCGAGAGCAGCGAATATGCGTTGTGGCAGATCAACCTGGATATTTCCGAGCGTTTTGCAGACGTGAAGCGCCAGCAGATCATCGCGGATGTGCGCGACCGGCGACGTATTGCTGAAGTGTTCGGGATGTACCGCCCGCATCTCGTTTTCCATGCAGCCGCGCTCAAGCATGTCCCGATCGTGGAGGATAATCCGGTTGAGGGCGTGTTGACCAATGTGATCGGCACGCGGATCGTAGCGGATGAGGCCGAGCGGGCCGGGGCGCAGGCGATGGTCATGATTTCCTCGGACAAGGCGGTCAATCCGTCCAGTCTGATGGGGGCCAGCAAGCGCTGTGCCGAAGTGTACGGGCAGGCGCTCGACATGCGGGCGCGGGCCGGGCAGGGCGGCATGCGCTGCGTGACCGTGCGGTTTGGCAATGTGCTTGGGTCCACGGGATCGGTCGTGCCGCTGTTCCGTCGGCAGCTTGAGCATGGCGGGCCGCTGACGGTCACGCATCCGGACATGACGCGCTATTTCATGACAGTGCCCGAGGCCGTGGGGCTGGTGTTGCAGGCGGCCGTGCGGGGCACGCATGAGCGCGCGCAGAACGATGCGACGGACCAGCGTCTCAGACAGGGCGGTATTTTCGTGCTCGATATGGGTGATCCGGTGCGGATCATGGATCTGGCGTTCCAGATGATCCGTCTGGCCGGGCTGCGGCCGGAGACCGATATCGAGATCCGTTTTACCGGGCTGCGGCCAGGTGAAAAGCTGTTCGAAGAGCTGTTTCACGGCCGTGAGGCACCTGTCCCGACCGATGCGCCGGGCCTGCGGATGGCGTCTCCGCGCACTGTCGATTTCAAGGTGGCGCGTGCTGCGATGGATGAGCTGGAGGCGGCCTGTCACGCGAGTGATCTGGGCGCCATCATGAGCATCCTGTACAGGCTGGTGCCCGAATTCCTTCATAACCGCGACGGCGGAATGCCGGTTGCGATGTCCCATCCCGATCCGGAGATGATAGCGCCATGACAAGGCAGATTGCTTTTCTCGACCTTCCCGCCCAGCAGGCGCGGCTGAAGGGCAGCATCCAGAAACGTGTGGACGCCGTCATGGCGCATTGCCGTTTCGTGCTTGGTCCCGAAGTGCAGGAACTGGAGCAGCGTCTGGCGGAGTTCGGCGGTGCGAAACATGCAATCGGCGTGTCGTCCGGGACGGATGCGCTGCTGATGGTGCTGATGGGTGAAGAGATCGGGCCGGGAGACGCGGTGTTTCTGCCGGCTTTTACCTATACGGCAACGGCGGAAGTCGTGCTGCTTCTGGGTGGCACGCCGGTTTTCGTGGATGTGGATCCGCAGACCTTCCAGATCAGTCTTGAATCCCTGAAGGAGCGGCTTGAGGCCGTGCGTCAGGCCGGGGAGCTGGAGCCCCGGGTCGTGATCGGCGTGGACCTGTTTGGACAGCCCGCACCCTGGGACCAGCTGAAGGCCTGGACGGCGCAGGAAGGTCTGACGCTGGTGGCCGATTGTGCGCAGTCCTTTGGGGCGACGTATCATGGCCGCCGTCTGGGGCATGAGGCGAAGGCGACGACGCTGTCCTTCTTCCCGTCCAAGCCGCTGGGCGGTTACGGGGATGGTGGTGCGATCCTGACGGATGATGACGATCTGGCGGCGCTGTATCATTCCCTGCGTACGCATGGGGAAGGCCGCACGCGCTACGAAGTCGAGCGGATCGGCATCAACGGGCGTCTGGATACGCTTCAGGCCGCGGTGCTGCTGGCGAAGCTCGACGTGTTCGGGGACGAGCTGAGGCGTCGGGATGCGATTGCTTCGGCCTATGATGCTGCCATGCCGGAAGGCATTGTTCCGCCTGTGCGCGTTGCCGACAGCGAGAGTGCCTGGGCGATCTATACGATCCTGTTGGCTGATGCGGGCAAGCGGGATTCGCTTCAGGCGTTCCTGAAAGAAGCCGGTGTTCCGACGGCCATTTATTATCCCAAGCCACTTCATCAGCAGCCGGCCTATGTGCCGCATCATGATGGCGCCGTGCTGCCGGTGGCCGAAGGGCTCGGTGCGCGGGTTCTGGCTCTTCCCATTCATCCCGAACTGACGGACGATGACGTCAGCTACATCATTGCAGCCCTTAACCGCTGGGCAGGAGAACAGGCGTGAGACGTGAACAGAAACTTCTGCTGGTTTTTGCGGCCCTGGTTCTCATCCCGGTGGGTATCATCTGGTTCGTGACCTGGCCGCTGCTGCATGCCTGGAAATTTCCGGAAGTGACGGCGGGGCAGCTGAGCGCGCCTGTCAGTCGTGAACTCACGGCGGATGAGGTTCAGAAGGTCAATCTGTGGTTGCAGTCGCATGAGACGGCGTGGGGACCGTCGGGTGAGCGTCCGCCTGCACCGGGTCAGGTCATTCTGGAAATGACGACGGCGCAGGGGCAGCCGGTCATCGTGTCCATCTGGAAGCACAAGAAGCAGGACGACATTATCGGCGTTCAGCTTGAAAAGAACGGTCCGTACCGGATGAATGCCTTTCCGGATGAGCAGGTCATGGCGCTTCAGCCTGATGGCGCGCGACCGCAATAATGAAGTCCTGAACGCCCGGGCTGAAGGGTCGCTTCCGCTCGGGTGTTTCCCAGTTGGTACGCTCCAGATACTTCCGGTTTGCCTTGCGCCACAGTTCAGGGTCGGTTGCCTTCTGAAGAGGTAGCTGAAGGGTTTCCCGGGCCACCAGCACTCTGACCGATAATGCCATTAAGGTCAGTGCGACGTGTTTCAAGGACAGAGAGCTGGGCCTGCCAGAAGTCGTTTTGCGTTGAGCGGCCCGTGCCGAAAGGGAAGCGATCTCCCTCAGGGTGTAGCTGGCTCTTTTCAGGAGCAGGATATGGGTCAGAGTCCTGACATCGATGGTCCTATAGATACGACGGCCATTTTCCGCTCGACATGGGTGGAGCAGGTCGGCTGCCTCGAAAAGTGCCGGAGGGCGCGTGGTGTTGCGCCGGTTTGGCCACCAGTTTGCCGATTGTCAGGGTTCGTGGGTTTATCATCATGCTCCTGACGCATCATCAAGGGTGATGACCGTACGTCAGGAGCAAGCAGAAAATCATTACTGCTGTTTTTCTTCCTGTTCCGTGACTTCGCCGACGGCGCGGCGGGTCTGGTTCTCGTCTTCGAGCGGGGCTGTGGCCTTGTCACCCATGGCCAGCAGGGCGGCCGTGATGGGGGAGGCCAGGATCAGGCCGGGCGCGCCGAGGATGGAGCCGAAGACCGTCTGCGAGAGGATGGCGAGGGCGGGGGGCATGTGAACTGCGCGGCGCTGGATCAGCGGGGCGAGGACGTTGCCTTCGAAGAACTGGATCACGCAGTACAGGATGCCGACAAACAGGGCTTCGTGCGTGCCGAGGGACAGGCCGAGCAGGACGGCGGGGACTGCGCCGAGAATGGCGCCGATATAGGGAATGAAGTTGCACAGGCCTGCCACGACGCCGAGCGCCAGGGCCAGAGGGATTCCGATCAGCGAGAGGCCGATCCCCGACAGCATTCCGACCACCAGCATGTCCAGCGCCTGTCCGGCGGTCCAGGCCCAGAGGGTGGAGCCGGCGGTCAGCATCAGTTCCCGGGCGGCAGGACGGTGCTGCGTGGGGACGAGGCGCAGCATGCCATCGATATAGACGGCCGGGCTCAGTGCGAAATACAGCCCGGCGATCAGGACCACCAGAAGGGTTCCGAGGATGCCGAACACAGAGCTGAGCAGTCCCGTCACCGAGCCTGCGAGGCCTGAGCCCAGCGAGCCCAGGCTTGCGGTGCCTGCGGCGTTGCCGCCCAGCGATGAGGGCAGGTGATCGAGGACCATCTGGCCGAGCGTTGAACCGGAGAGATGGGTGCGCAGTTCGCCGGACTGGGTGATGAGGGCCTGTTTGAGGCGGATGAACTGGTCGCTGATGGCCGGGCCGCTGTACCAGCCCAGACCGAACAGGGCCACGAGGATCACGACAGTGACCAGGGCGACCGCTCCCTGATACGGGATGACGGAAACGTGACGCCGGAGCATCCGCGCAAGCCCATGCAGGACGATCGCCACGAGGGCTGAGGCGAAGATTACGGCCAGGACGTCGCCGATCAGCCAGATCGCCAGCAGGCCCAGTGTGAGGGTCAGCGCGATGCGCAGCAGACCGGCGATTCTGGACAGTTCCCGCGCACGAGGTTCCGTCTCGCTGCGTTCTGCCGGATCGGAAAAAGAGATGGGCATGGGAGAGGTCTGTCCTTGGTCAGTCGTTGCCGACTGGCTTATGGGCAGAGGGAAGGGGGGTCAATGGCCGCCCTTCTTTTGCCGGCAGGCCCGCATGCGCGCCGCCGACATTGCCGGACCCGGACGGAATGTCCGGAGTCCGGACTGCTCTTCAGGCGCGACGGGCGACCGGAGCAGTGGTGTCCTCGACGGTGTAGGGGCCTGCTGCCATGATCTGCAGGGTCAGGACCGCTGCTGTCATGGTGTCGAGGCTGAGCGTGGCGTTACCGGCCGTCCAGCGCAGGGGGGCCGCTTCAAGGCCATGCCAGCCCTCGGCATCCGTCGTGAGATGCGTTGTGACCTGGCGGGTGGAGGCGCTTTCGAACAGCATCACTTCGCCGACCAGAACGCCGAGATCGCGGCGGTCATCGAGGAACGGTCCGACCATGTCACAGGGACGGCTGGTGCGGGACAGGATGCGGACATCGCTGACACCGTCCGGCAGGCTGAAGACCGCACGGTCACCGGCGATGCGGCTCGGGGCGAGCAGCGTTCCGCAGGGCAGCTGCAGGCGCAGTTCGGCATCCGTGGTCGTCGCTGCGGGAAGGGCGGTCACGTTGCTGCGGGCTGCGATTGCCGTCCAGACCGGCTCGACGCGGGCGCGATCGGTCACCAGTTCGGCAGCGGCATCATGTTCCCAACTTGCGGGGGCGCCACCGAAGGCGACGACGCGGCCGGTCTGCGTGAAGCTGCGGCGGTTGCCGGTGTCGAGATACGATTCCGTTGCCAGGCCGTTGGCGAGGATGACGGAATGGCCGTCCGTCTCGACATGCAGGTAGTCGTAGGACGGGATGGCGTAATCCCAGACGATGGAAGCACCGTTGACCAGCATGCGGGCCGGGATGAAGCCGCCATCGAGGAACAGGCAGTGCTCGCCGGTGACCAGAAGGTCGGTATGCGGAACGCCATCGGCGATCGCATTGGCGCGGATGCGCACCGGATAGCCGGCCTGGTCGTCGGGGAGACCGGCGCGGACGCGGGCATGGGCGCGGCCGACCCAGGTCAGGGTGCGGGTCTCGCCGTTCGGGGTGACGACGCTGTCGCCGATCTCGAAGCTCTCGACAGCGCGCTCGCCGTTGGGTGTGGCGATCAGGGTGCCCGGCAGGAAGCAGACTTCCTGAAGATGGATGAGCGTGCTGCCGTCGCTGTCGCGCGACAGGGTCACGGTCTGCCCTGCGTAGCCGCTGTAATTGTCAGCCAGCTTGAAGGAAATCTTCCCGTGATCGCTGGTGATGACCAGATAGTCGTTGCTGATCGTGGCCGTCGTGCTGCTGCTGTAGCGCAGGAAGTTCAGGTCGAGTGTGCTGCCCGTATAGAGCTTCGTGTTCTGGACGACGGCTCCCAAATTCACGACCAGCGTACCGCCGTTCAGGACGGAAGCGTTGCTGACGGTGCCCCAGCCTGAGACGGCCAGCGTGCCACCGGCGCCGATGGTCGTGCCGTTTGCCTGTCCTGTCAGCACGTATTGTGTGCTGCCGTTGCCGACTGTCGTGTTGGTGGCGGTGCCGCCGAACACAACCTGATCGCCACCGTTGAGGACGGTCTGCGTCGTGCTGCCGTTGGTGTAGACGGCTTCAATACCGCCGCTTCCGACCGTCGTGTGGGAGGACGTGCCGCCCGAAATGATGGCCTGAAGGCCGTCACGGCCGATCGTGGCGTAGCTGGATGACCCGCCATATCCGACGACGACCATGCCACCATTCACGATGGATGTCTTCGTGATGGAATCACCATCAAGGACATACAGGACCCGGCCATAGCCGCTGACGGTCAGGCCGGAAGCAGACTGGGCGTGGTGCGGGCTGTAGGAACAGCCGTTCGCGTCGTAGGAGGGAGCATGGAAGGGACGGCCATAGTAGCAGTCGGATGGAGCGCGATATTCGCAGGTCATGTGTTGGGCTCCTGTATAACGGCAGGTTTTTAGAGCTGGAGGTTCCTTCCCTTCCGAGACCCGAACGTCGGACTGGAAAAAGCACCTGAGTGTAGTGACAGGTCAGGAACACCCTGCCGCTGCTGCCGGTCAGGACCGAAACAGGATGTTAACCCCCTGGAGAACCTGTATCTCTCACAATGGTTAACAAATAACAAATCATTTTTGTTAAGAGTTTCCTGTCAAGGAAATGGGCAGGGGTCAGCCTGTGGCGTCCTCAAGCTCTGCCTGGGCCTCGAGCCAGCTTTCCTCAACGGTTTCGAGGGTGGCGTTGAGGGCGGCGAGATGAACGTTCAGGGACGTCACTTCCGCGGAATCGCCGGACTGGTAGAGGGCAGGATCGGCGAGTCTGGCCTCGATTTTTGTCTTTTCGCCGGTGAGCTGGGCCATTTTGCTTTCTGCATCGCGGATTTTGCGGCGCAGGGGGGCGAGGGCGCGGGTCTGTTCCTTGCGGTCGATCCGTTTCTGGGCCGATGAGGAGCCGCCATCAGAGGATGTCGTGGCGGTCTTGCTGCGTTCCGCCATTTCAGCGCGGGCCTTGCGGGCGCGTTCGAGGAGCCAGGCGCGGTATTCGGCCATGTCGCCCTCGAAGGGAGAGATCGTGCCGTCTTCGACCAGCCAGAAGCGGTCGGCTACCGATTCCACGAGATGACTGTCATGGCTGATGAGCACGACGGCGCCCTCGAACTCTGACAAAGCGCGGATCAGGGCGTCACGGGCGTCGAGATCGAGATGGTTGGTCGGTTCATCGAGGATCAGCAGGTGCGGAGCTTCGCGGGTGGACAGGGCAAGGAGCAGGCGGGCCTTTTCACCGCCTGAGAGTTCCCCGACCTTGGTTTCGGCCCGGTTTTCGTCGAGGCCGAAGCGGGCGAGCTGGGCGCGGACGGCGGCGGGGAGCGCGTCCGGCATGGCGCGGCTCATATGGTCGATGGGCGTGTCGGTGAGGACGAGTTCGTCGCTCTGGTGCTGGGCGAAATAGCCGATCTTCAGCTTGGGTGAATGGGTGTAGGTGCCGGACATGGGCTCCAGCCGACCAGCCAGCAGTTTGGCGAAGGTGGATTTGCCGCGGCCGTTCTGGCCGAGCAGGGCGATCCGGTCTTCCATGTCCAGACGCTGGTTCAGGCCCTTGAGAACGACACGTCCGTCATAGCCGAGGCTGACATTGTTCAGGCTCAGCATTGGCGGGGGCAGGGGCTGCGGCTCGGGGAAGGAGAAGCGGGTGGGGGTGTCTTCCACGACGCTGTCGATCTGGGGGAGGCGTTCGAGGGCTTTCAGGCGGGCCTGGGCCTGTTTGGCTTTTGTGGCCTTGGCGCGGAAACGGTCCACGAAGGACTGCATATGGGCACGCTGGGCGGCAATGCGTTCGGCGGCGCGGTTCTGCTGGAGGGCCTGTTCCGTGCGGATGCGGACGAAATTGTCGTAGCCGCCGGGAGTGACACTGATTTTCTGGTGATCGAGATGGGCGATGGCATCGACCGTGTTGTCGAGCAGGGAGCGGTCATGGCTGACGATGATCGCGGCACCAGAGAACTTCGCGAGCCAGGATTCCAGCCAGAGCGTGGCTTCGATATCAAGATGGTTGGTCGGTTCATCAAGCAGCAGCAGATCGGGGTTGAGGAACAGCGCCGTGGCAAGCGACACGCGCATCCGCCAGCCGCCCGAGAAGTCCGAGACGGCGCGGTTCTGGGCGTCCTGATCGAAGCCGAGGCCGGAGAGGATGGCGCCGGCGCGGGCAGGGGCCGTATAGGCGTCGATGGCGATGAGGCGTTCATGCACGTCGGCGATGCGGACCGGGTCGGTCGCGGTTTCGGCCTCTGCGAGCAGGCGCGTGCGTTCGAGATCGCCTTCGAGGACCGTATCGAGGATGGAGGTGCTGCCCGAGGGCGTTTCCTGTTTGACGCGGCCCATCGTGGCGCGGGCGGCCAGGGTGATGGTGCCGCCATCGGGGGCGAAATCACCGGCGATCGCGGCCAGCAGGGTGGATTTTCCGGCGCCGTTCTTGCCGATCAGACCGATCTTGCGTCCCGGATCCACGCTGAGGGACGCATTGTCCAGCAGGGTGCGGCCCGCGATGCGGAGGGTCAGGTCGGTGATGGTGAGCAGGCTCACGGGCGCCTCGATCAGTCGGAAGAAAAGAAACAGGGGACGTTAAAATACTGCGACAGACCTATCAGGAACGATGAATTTGCTCTAGTGGAACGGCGGTATTTACCCGCTGGTCCCGGAAGGGGCCGGTCCTAACCAGGAGAAGAAAGATGGCTCTCGAGCGCACGCTTTCCATCATCAAGCCCGACGCAACCAAGCGTAACCTGACCGGCAAGATCAATGCCGTGTTCGAAGGCGCTGGCCTGCGTATCGTTGCCCAGAAGCGCATCCAGCTGACCGAGAAGCAGGCTGGCGCTTTCTATGAAGTGCACAAGGAGCGTCCGTTCTACGGCAGCCTCGTGTCCTCCATGATTGCCGAGCCGGTTGTCGTTCAGGTTCTGCAGGGCGAGAACGCCGTTGCCAAGAACCGCGAAGTCATGGGTGCGACGAACCCGGCCGACGCTGCTGAAGGCACCGTCCGCAAGCTGTTCGCCGAGAGCATCGAAGCCAACTCCGTGCATGGTTCGGACAGCCTCGAGAACGCGAAGAACGAGATCTCTTTCTTCTTCGCCGAGACCGAAATCCTGCCGTAATCTGCGGTTGGGACTTTCTGTCCTGAAGAAAAGGCGCGGGCTTTGGTCCGCGCCTTTTTTTGTTGTCGGACGGAACCTCCTGCCCGGTCGGCGCTTGTAGGCCGGAAGAAAAACCGGGGCCGGAAACTGTCATGTCAGGCGCGATGAAGGGGTTTTGCCGCAGGGCTCTTGCCGGGCTGACGCTCTGCGTTTCTCACTTCGCGTTCTGCGCGGTGACGCGACCTGTCCCCATGCTGGGGCTGAGCGGGACAATCGGGGATTTGCCCGTTGTCATGATCGTCACGCCAGCGGACGATACCCATCTGCGCGACGTGCATTATTCCTACGTCTCGCAGCACAGGGAGATCCCGCTGAAAGCCAAGGCGCAGGGAGAAACCTTTATTTTCGTGGAGCCGGGCGGAGGCGTGTTTGACCTGCGCTTCGTTACATCAAGGCCTGATCCCGGCCCGGTAAACTGGCGGAATGCGGCGGGTTTGCAGGGAACATGGACGAAAGGTGCCCGTCATCTGCCTGTGGTTCTGCATATCGAGATTGTACGTGATGGTCTTCGCGACTGCGCCCTTTATCCCGAGGCAAAGCCCGTTATGGGTGTCGGCCCGCATTTTCCGGGCCAGGGCTGCGAGGAGCTTCCGGACAGGCGGAGACTGGATGCCTGTATTGGCCAGCCTTACAGCTCTGATTCCGAGGTTGTCGCGTGTGTGGATGGGGCGATGCGGCCCTGCAGGTCGGATCAGAAAAATGCCAATGGGTGCACGGGGAACGTCGCATCGTATCTGGAGCAGGTGATTGACGTTCGTCTGTCTTCCGACGGACGGATCGGGTTCGATGAACGGGCCTATGGGGTGTGGCGGGAGCGGGCCGTGTCGAGTTGCAAGGCGACGACTGATTTCGGCGTGGACGGCACTGGATATGGGGCCGATATCATGCGCTGTATGGCGACTGAAGAGCTTCGGCTTCTTCAGAATGGGCTGAGACCATTACCCCAGCCCATCCGGACGCACCCGCCGCGACACTGACAGTGCGTGCTCAGCCGACGGTGCGGCAGATCATTTCCAGCACGTCCGGATAAAGCAGGTGTTCCTGTTCCAGAACGCGGGCGGCGAGGGTTTCGGGTGTGTCGTTTTCCAGAACGGGAACGCTGGCCTGTCCGAGGATGGGGCCTTCGTCCACGCCGGATGTGACGAGATGGACCGTGCAGCCATGCTCTTTCACACCGGCCTTGATGGCGGCTTCGTGGGTGTGCAGGCCGGGGAAGGCGGGGAGGAGGCTCGGGTGGATGTTGAGCATCCGGTCTTCCCAGGCCTTGACCAGCCAGGGCGTCAGCACGCGCATGTAGCCTGCAAGGACGACCAGCATGGCGCCGGACGCCTGAAGGGCGGCGTCGATTTCGCGCTCGTGGGCCTCACGGTCCTTGCCGAAAGGTTTATGGTCGATGACGAGTGTTTTCAGGCCCGCGGCTTCGGCGACTTCAAGGCCCGGAGCATCCGGGCGGTTGCTCAGAACCAGCACGATTTCAGCCGGATAGTCCGGACGGGCGCAGGCCTCGATCAGGGCGCGCATGTTGCTGCCGCGGCCACTGATGAGGATCGCGATGGGGACTTTTTCGGTCTTTTTGGCCGGAGCTTTCGCTCTGGTTCTGGTGTGCGACTTCTTCATGCGAAGGAGACCGGTGCGGTCAGGGTGTAGGCGTCGTCGGAGCGGACGATCTGGCCCATGAGGAAGCCGGTTTCTCCACGGGCATCCAGTTCGGCCATGACCTTTTCGGGCTCGGAGGTGACGAGCACCATACCGATGCCGCAGTTGAAGACGCGGAGCATTTCGTCGGCGGCGACATTGCCGGTTTCGGCCAGCCAGCGGAATACGGGCGGGACGATCCATGCGGAGCCGTCAATGCGCACGCCAAGGTCTTCTGGCAGGACGCGGGGCAGGTTGCCGGGCAGGCCGCCGCCGGTGATGTGGGCGCAGCCGTGGAGCAGGCCCTTCGCGTGCAGGTCCAGAACCGTGCGGACATAGAGTTTCGTGGGCGTCAGCAGGGCTTCGGCGAGAGTGTGCCCTTCGGCGAAGGGGGCCGGATCGTTCCAGCCGAGGCCGGAGCGGCGCACCACTTCGCGGACCAGCGAGAAGCCGTTGGAATGGACGCCGGACGAGGGAAGGCCGATCAGCGTGTCACCTTCGGCGATGTTGGCCGGCAGCAGGCTGTTGCGTTCGGCCGCGCCCACGCTGAAACCTGCGAGATCGTAATGGCCGGGGGCGTACATGCCGGGCATTTCAGCCGTTTCACCGCCGACGAGGGCGCAGCCGGATTCGGCGCAGCCCTTGGCGATGCCCTTCACAACGGTCGCAGCAGCCTCGACGGAGAGCTTTCCGGTGGCGAGATAGTCCAGGAAGAACAGCGGGGTGGCACCCTGCACGACGAGGTCGTTGACGCACATGGCGACGAGGTCGATCCCGACGTCGTCATGCTTGCCGGCTTCGATGGCGACCATCAGCTTGGTGCCGACGCCGTCGGTGCAGCTGACGAGGACGGGATCGGTGAAGCCTGCGGCCTTGAGATCGAAAAGGGCGCCGAAGCCGCCGAGGCCGCCCATGGTGCCGGGACGGTTCGTGGCCTTGGCTGCGGGCTTGATCGCGTCGACCAGCGCATCTCCTGCGGCGATGTCCACGCCGGCCTGTGCGTAGCTTGCGCCGCCGGTCGTGCTGTGGCTCGTGCCGGGGGAGGTGTCAGGCTGATCGGTCATGGTCGAAGGTTCCCGCTGGTTGACGTGACGCCGTTCTAGAGCATCCTGCGCGCTGGCGGAACGCCTGTTTGAAGGCGTAACGGCATGAAAAAGGGACCTGGGATGACGAAACGGGATGCGGGCAGGGCCACGGACGGGGATGCGGTGCCGGAATCCGGGGCTGTCGGCCGGGAGCATCATCGTGGACGCTCGGCGGTTCAGATGGCGTTTCCGCTGCGTCGCGTGACGGCCATGACGTCCGAGCGTTTCATCAACGGGCCGTCCAATGCGGCCGCGCGGGCCTGGCTGGCGCGGAACCAGTGGCCGGACGGGCGGCTCTGGCTCTGGGGGCCTTCGGGGACGGGGAAGACGCATCTTCTGACGGCCTGGGCGCATGAACATGATGCCACGGTGCTGGATGCGCGGCTGTTTTCCACGTCTTCGGCCGGTGGACGGATCCGGGTTCAGGGCAATCTTGCGATCGACAACGCCGATTCGCCGGGAGACGAGGCGACCATGCTGCATCTGCTGAACGATGCGTTCTCCCAGGGGGACCGGGTTCTGATGGCGGGGCGGCTTCCACCCTCGCGCAGTCATTTCATGTTGCCCGATCTGGCGAGCCGCCTGCGGGCGACGGCGACTACGGCGACGGGCGAGCCCGAGGACGATCTGCGGGCAACGCTGCTGCTGTCTCTATTGGCAGACCGGCAGCTTGTGGTGTCGCAGACGGTGACGGAATGGTTGTGGCGGCATCTGCCCCGGACGGGCAATGCGCTGGTCTCGGCGGTGGAGCGGCTGGACGAGGCGGCTCTGGCGCGCAAGCAGCCGATTACGCGGGCACTGGCGTTGGAAATGCTGCCGGATCTTCTGACGCCCGAGGGGTAGGCGTCATGGGCGTGACACAAAAACTCCGTTTGACATGCCTATCCCGCGGCATGACCTTTTATGCGATCCGTATTTCTGTGTGTTCCGGAAGACCCCATCGTGACGACTGAAGATTCCCGGCCTGCTCCGCGCCGCCGCTCCCCCCGAAAGCCCCGCAATGCCGTGACCCCGGCGCAGAACCGCGGGCGCCGTCGGCAGGCAGCCGCGGCACGGGCCGAAGACTACGCGCAGATGCCGACATCGCCGGAGCGGTTCCTGAACCGGGAGCTGTCCTGGCTCGACTTCAACCAGCGCGTCATTGATGAGGCGGAAAACCCGCGCAATCCGCTTCTGGAACGGGTGCGGTTTCTGTCCATCAGTTCCAGCAATCTCGACGAGTTCTATTCCGTGCGCGTGGCGGGGCTCGTGGGGCAGGTGCGCGAGGGCATGGTTGTCCGCAGTCCGGACGGGCTCACCCCTGTCCAGCAGCTTGTGCAGGTCCGGCAGAAGGCGCGGCATCTCCTGGCCGAGCAGCAGCGCGTCTGGCATATGCTGGAAGGGGAGCTAAAGGAGGCGGGGATCGTCATCCTGCCGACCGACTCTTTGGACGAGACGGATCTGGCGCAGCTCTCCACACTGTTTGACGAGCGCGTCTTCCCGGTTCTGACGCCGATGGCGGTTGATCCGTCCCATCCGCTGCCGTTCATTCCCAATATGGGGCTGGCGCTGCTCATGCGGCTCAAGGACCCGGCATCCTCCATGCATGTCATGGATGGACTGATCCTGCTGCCAGCGCAGGTGCCCCGTTTCCTGCGGCTGCCGGCGCGTCTGAAGGAAGGGCAGGAGACGCCGGACCAGATCCGCTTTGTGCTGCTCGAAGACCTGATCACGCTGTTTGCCGGACGTCTGTTCCCCGGTCTGGCAATCGGAGCGGCCGGTGTGCTGCGCGTGATCCGCGATACGGATGTGGAGTTCGAGGACGAGGCCGAGGATCTGGTGCGGTCTTACGAAACTGCACTGAAGCAGCGTCGTCGCGGCGTGTGCATCCATCTTGCTCTGGACCGCAAGCTGCCTGAGGCGCTGGGCCGTGAGATGGGTGAGGAGCTTGGCGTCGGCGAAGAGGACGTGGTTGTCCTGCCGTGTTTCGTGGGTGTCACGGATCTCAAGCAGCTCATCGTTGATGACCGCCCGGATCTGGTGTTCCCGCCTTATACGCCGCGCTTTCCCGAGCGCGTTCTGGATTATGACGGTGACTGCTTTGCGGCGATCCGGGCGAAGGACATGCTCGTCCATCATCCGTTCGAGAGCTTCGACGTCGTGGTGCAGTTCCTGCGTCAGGCTGCGCTGGACCCGAACGTGCTGGCGATCAAGCAGACGCTGTACCGGACGTCCCGCGACAGTCCGATCGTGCATGCGCTGATCGAGGCGGCCGAGGCTGGCAAGTCGGTCACGGCGATGGTCGAGCTTCGGGCGCGGTTTGACGAGGAGGCCAATATCCGCCTGTCGCGCGCGCTTGAGGCGGCGGGTGTGCAGGTCGTGTTCGGGTTCGCGCATCTCAAGACGCATGCCAAGCTGAGTCTTGTCGTCCGTCGCGAGAATGGGCTGCTCCGGTCTTACGCGCATTTCGGGACGGGCAATTACCATCCGATCACGGCGCGGATCTATACAGACCTGTCGTTTTTCACCTGTGACCCGAAGCTGGCGTCGGATTCCGCTCGGCTGTTCAATTACATGACGGGCTACGCCATTCCGGCGAAGATGGATGCGCTGGCGTTCTCGCCCATCACCATCCGCTCGACGCTGGAGCAGTTGATCCAGGACGAGATCGACCACGCGAAGGCAGGGCGGCCGGGCAGGATCTGGCTGAAGATGAACAGCCTCGTGGACGCGGAACTGATTGACCGACTGTACAAGGCGTCTCAGGCCGGAGTGAAGATCATCGGGATTATCCGGGGAATCTGCTGTCTGCGTCCTGGTGTGCCGGGACTTTCGGATAATATCGAAATCAAGTCGATTGTCGGGCGTTTTCTGGAACATGCGCGGGTTTTTGCCTTCGGAAACGGGCATCGGATGCCGTCTCACAAGGCAAAAGTTTTCATTTCTTCCGCAGACTGGATGGTGCGGAACATGGACTGGAGGGTAGAAGCCATGGTGCCCATCACGAACCCGACGGTCCATGCGCAGATTCTTGGCCAGATCATGACGATGAACATCAAGGACAACCTTCAGAGCTGGACGCTCACGAGGGACGGCTACTGGCATCGGGTTTCGCCGGGCGTACATCCTTTCTCCGCCCACGAATACTTCATGAACAATCCGTCCCTGTCTGGCCGAGGATCGGCTGCGCGGGAGAAGGTCCTTCCGGAGGCGCATCGCCCCCGTGAGCGGCCCGACAGGATTCTGGAAGACTGATCTGCATGTCCTCATCTTCACAGCGTTCCGCCATTGTCGATCTCGGTTCAAACTCGGTCCGGCTGGTTGTTTTTGAAGGGGTGACGCGCAACCCCCTTCCGATCTTCAACGAGAAGGTCACGCTCAAGCTGGGGCGTGGTCTGGATGCAACGGGCCGTCTCAATGACGAGGGCGTGGCGCTGGCGATGGACGTGCTGGGGCGGTTCCACACCGTCGCCCGCGCCATGGGCGCCGAGCCTTTCGAGGTTCTCGCCACGGCCGCTGTCCGCGATGCATCCAACGGTCCGGATTTCGTGGATGCGATCCGCGCCCGGATGCCAGGTGTGCCGATCCGGGTTCTGGAAGGAACCGAGGAAGCCGATTATGCGGCGCGCGGCGTGCTGTGCGGGCTGCCCGAAGCGAACGGTCTGGTTGCGGATATCGGCGGCGGATCGCTGGAGCTGATCCATGTGGCTGAGGGTCAGTATTTCGAGGCTGTGACGACCAAGCTGGGCGTGATCCGGCTGCATGACCGCGCCAAGGGCAGCATCGAGCGCGCGGCTGAAATCGCGAACGAACTTCTGGCAGCCGTGAACTGGCTTCCGGGCATGACGGGGCGGCCGCTTTATCTGGTGGGTGGGGCGTTCCGGGCTCTGGCGCGACTGCAGATTGCGCGGACGCAGTATCCGCTGAACCTCGTGCATCTTTTCACCCTATCGGAAGGGGAAGCGCGGGAGATGGCGGACTGGGTCATTGCCTCGCCCCGCCGCACTCTGGAGAAGCTTCCCGGCGCGCCCCGCAAGCGTCTGGCGGATGCGCCGTTTGCGGCGGTCGTACTGCGGTGCCTGATGGAGCGCGTGCGTCCGTCCAAGGTCGTGTTCAGCGTCGATGGGCTGCGCGAGGGCTGGTACATGCGCCATGTCGCGTCTTCGGTCGCTGGCCTCGATCCGATGACGGATCTGGCGGCGGAGATGGCCAATCGTCTGGCGCGCAGTGCCGCGCTGGCCGAACCTCTGGTGAGCTGGACGGCGCCGCTGTTCCGCGACGAGACCCGGACCCAGAGGCGCCTGCGCGAACTGGCCTGCATGCTGTCGGACATCGGGTCCTACGATCATCCCGAATACCGGGCGGAGCAGACCTACCGGCGTGTGATGCATGGACATGGCGTGGGCTTTGACCACAGCGCGCGTGCCTTCATCGGGCTGACGCTGGCGGTGCGTTATGAAGTCTCGATGGATTCTCCCCTGATCGAACCTTCCCGGCAGCTTCTGTCGCGTTCGGAAATCGAGCGTGCGGTGCGGCTGGGTCTGGCGCTCCGGCTGGCGTATACACTCTGTGCAGGGACGAAGGTCCTGCTGGATGAGTGCAGGCTTCTCGTGGAAGACGGAACGCTCGTGCTGGTTCTGGGCGCGCGCAGCGTCCGGGCGGCAGGCAGTGCGGTCCGTCGTCGTTTCGAGAGGCTGGCGGCTGCGATGCAGCTTGAATGTCAGGTAAGGGAAGAATGAGTTTGCGGAATTACGGGACGGCGGCCAGGGTTGGTTTTCTGGCGGCAGCGGTTGTGTTCGGGCTGTCAGGGTGTGGCAAGTCCCATGACCGGGGTGCGCTGTGGAAAGTCGTGCACGGACGGTGCGCGCCGGATGCTGCTCACAAGCCCTGCACGGTCTATGACGAGAAGGATGGTTACGCCCTGCTCAAGGACAAGACCGGGCGTGGGCAGTATCTCGTGATCCCGACGCAGAAGGTTCCGGGCGTTGAAGATCCCGTCCTGCTGAAGCCCGAGACACCGAACTATTTCGCCGAAGCCTGGGCAGAGCGCGGGCATGTGGCGCAGTCCTACGGGTTCGAAATTCCGGATGCCCATCTGTCGATGGCCATCAATTCGCGTCCGGGCCGCACGCAGGACCAGTTGCATATCCATCTGGACTGTCTGACGGCCTATGCCCGGGCCGAGCTCGACAAGAACATGATCACCGAGACCTGGTCGCTTGTGTCGCTGTATGGCCATCCGTACCGGGCGCGGATCGTGCCGTCGCTGGATCCGTCGCCGTTCCGGGTGATTGCGGCGGATGACATGTCCATCCACACGCTCGTCATCACGCCGGCCAAGCATGGCGGGTTCATCCTGCTCGACGACATGGCGCATGTCTTCGATCATGGATCGGGCGAGGAGCTTCAGGATCATGAATGTCATCTCGATGATCCGCACCACAAAACCATGATCATGGATGGCATGGATATGGGCGAGCATCCCAACGGCATGATGTAAAACAACTTTTGGTTGTTCCGGCATTCCGGGTATGGCAGGGTTCGATCAATCTCGAACAATCTGCAGTCCTGGAGACCGGTCTTGAAACTGGCAGCGAAATCGCCACCAAACTGGCCCCTGCTGTCGCTCGCCGTTGGCGCTTTTGCCATCGGCACGACAGAATTTACCCCGATGGGCCTTCTGCCCGTCATCGCCCATGGTCTTCAGGTCAGCGTCCCCAAGGCCGGCGGCCTGGTGACGGCCTATGCGATGGGCGTGATGATCGGCGCGCCCGTCATTACGCTCCTGATGGCGCGGTTCCGACGCAAGCTGGCCCTGATCCTGCTGATGGGGCTGTATGTGGCGGGGAACCTGCTCTCCGCCGTTTCCAACAGCTATGAACTGTTGTTTGCGGCCCGTGTTCTGACCAGTCTGGCGCATGGGGCGTTTTTCGGGCTCGGTGCGGTCGAGGCGTCGCTGTCGGTGGCGCCTTCCCGGCGGGCGAGTGCGGTGGCGTCCATGTTTATGGGGCTGACGATCGCCAATATCATTGGTGTTCCGGCGGCAACCTGGCTGGGGCTGAATTTCGGCTGGCACAGTGCCTTTGGCATAACGGCGACGCTGGGGCTCGTGACCATGCTGGCGGTACAGCTTGCGTTGCCGGCCCGTGAGGTTGGTCCGGCGCCGGAAGTCGGACGGGAGCTGCGGGTGCTCGTGAAGGGCAATGTGCTTCTGGCGCTGCTGACGACCGCGATCGGGGCAGGGGCCATGTTCGTCCTCTACACCTATATCGCGCTGATCCTTGAGCACATCACCCATGCGAGCCCGACGGTCATTACCGTGGCGCTCATGCTGACGGGGGTCGGTTTCTCCATCGGCAATGCCGTGGGTGGACGGAGTGCGGACCGTTCGCTGGACGGAAGCCTGCTGGTCTTTTTCCCCATTCTTGGCGCCATCATGCTGATTTTCCCATGGATGGCGCAGACCGTGCCGGGCGCGCTGTTTGCGTCGCTTCTGTGGGGGGCCTCCACGTTTTCGCTGATGCCCGCGCTTCAGATGCGGGTGATGCAGGCCGCGCATGATGCGCCGGCTCTGGCGTCGTCCATGAATATCGGGGCGTTCAATCTCGGAAACGCCATTGGCGCGGCTTTGGGAGGGATCGCGCTGTCCATGGGGTTGGGTTACAGCGGTGTTTCCGTTATCGGAACGGCTCTGGCCCTGGTCGGGGTCGGTCTTGTTCTTCTGTCACGAAAGGTGGCTCCTCCATGATCCGTTCTCTCCTGCTCGCCACCAGCCTGTTTGTCGGTGGCGCCATGTCGCCTCTGGCTGCCATGGCCGCACAGCCCGCGAATGTGGGCGATGCCATTCTGGCCGCCAGCGCCTATCACGACAGTGGCGACTATCAGCATGATTTCGATGTCGTTGTGGCACAGGCCCGTCAGTGGATTGACGAGACTGCGTCGAAGACGCGTCGCCCGGCTATCGTGCTCGATATCGACGAGACGACGCTGTCCAACTGGGACGAGATCCGGGCCAATGATTTCGGATATATCGCGGCTGGTCCGTGCGATGCGTTGCCCAAAGGGCCGTGCGGCGCGGATGCCTGGGAGAAGAGCGGGCGGGCTCCCGCTTTTGCGTCCACGCGGGCGCTGATCGAGGATGCGCAGGCCCATCATGTCGCGGTATTTTTCGTGACGGGGCGGCATGAGGACGAGCGCGAGGCCACGGAGCGGAACCTGCATCTGGCGGGAATCCGGCACTGGGACGGGCTGTATCTGCGGCCGATGACGTCTCATGGTTATGCAGCGCTGTACAAGACGCCGACGCGCGAGCGGATTGAGCGCAAGGGCTATATGATCATTGCAAGCCTCGGGGACCAGCCGTCCGATCTGAGCGGGGGCTATGCGAAAAAGGGTTTTCTTCTGCCCAATCCGTTCTATCGTATTCCGTAACGTTATGTAATTTTCAGAAACGGAATCCGGTATGCGCGCGCGCTCAGCTCTTGCTCTTCTTCTTGTCGGGATCTGGGGCGGGGCGGCGTCTGCCGGTTCCACGCCTGCCGGGAAGGCCCGGGTTCTGTGGTCCGGGCCTGAAGGGCATGTAGAGGCGCGGGCCTGTCAGGTTCAGAGCGCAGAGCCGCAGTCGTTCTGTCTCATCTGGACGGGCAAGGGCGCCCCGGTTTCTGAAAATATCGACGGACCGCCCGGATCTGTCGCGACGCTCTGGCAGCGGACGGGACCGAAACCAGGGGAAGCGCCGGACCTCCTGTTTTACGCTGGCACAGGCGGGGTAGAACGGTGCGGCGACTATATCGCGCTGCGTTTTGCACAACTGCCGCATTTCCAGAAAATCGGCGACTGCCGCCAGCCTGAATACCCGTCCCAGGCCCCACCTGTGACCGGGCCGTTCGGTTTCCGACTGTCGATTCCCGTGCTGAGGCCCTTCGGCGCATCCGATTCCGACAGCGTGTCGACACCGGTGCCCGTGATCTGGCGCAATGGAACATTCGCGCTGGATGCGGAGCGGTTGAAGCAGAATGCCCTGTCCTTTGTCTCCCTGGAGTTCGAGGGAGCATCCATCGGAAATGAAACCGGAGCATTTATGTGGGAAACCCGGCATAATCGCCCCGGGCAGGGCCTGCCCACAACGACGCAGATCATGCTTGACCTGATCTTCAAGGGTCAAGCCGATCAGGCGCTGTCACTGCTTCATAACAGTACCAATTCGCATTTTGATTCATTGCTCTACTGGAGTGATTTATGTGCGATTTTGGTCGCCGATCCCAACTGGAAGATGCTGATGCACGGCGTTTTGCCAGGGGCGGCTCAGATTGAGGAGGCGGCCCGGACGGGGCAGCGGGGTCGTGAAAGAACCGCTTATGTCCATTAAGGACTGGATCTGAAAAAGCCCGGTGCCATGACGGCGCCGGGCTTTTTTTGTCAGAATGATTTGAGGAGCCGTTCCAGATAGTCCAGTTCGCTTTGCGGGCGGGTGCGGTCCGAGGCGCGGCGGCGGAGTTCGCGCTCGATGTCGCGGGCGCGGTCCCGGGCGCTCTTGTCCGGGATATGGGCGTCGGAATCCTTGCCCTTGTCGCCTTCGCCCAGTTTGCGGCCCAGCGGATCCTGATCCTTCTGATCGTCATCCTCCCCGTCTTCGTCACCGGCCTGAGGCTGGTCGCCGTCATCGCCCTGCTGGCCTTTCGCGCCATGCTGGGGTTTGCCGGAACCTCCTGTGCCGCCGGACGGGATGAAGCTCAGGCTGCCGCCCTGACCCTTGCCTGATCCGCCGGATTTCTGGTTCTGGCGCATCTGCTTTCCGGCTTCGGACAGATCGGCGAGAACTTTCTGTTCGGCAGTCTGGGCCTCGGCATCCTTGCGGTCCGCGAGGGCTTCGCGCGCGGTCTGCATGTCCGTTTTCGCCTTGTCGAAGGCTGTGGCGGGTTTGCCGGTCAGGTCCTTGACGCGGTGGCTCAGGATGTCGTTCACGCGCTGTAGCGCGCGTTGCAGGGCATGGTCCGCGCGGCGTCCGTCGGACTGCGCGGCGACCGTGGCGGGATCGACCGGAGTGGGCGGTTTGGCGTCGGCAGGCTGCTCCATGCCGGGCGGGGGCTGCATGCCGAGCTGACGGAGCAGATCGGCCGTGGACATCTGGCTGACATCCGGGCGGCTGCCGTCATCGGGCGGAGCCGCAGCCTTTTGAGCTGCCGAGAGACGGGACTGCGTGTGGTCGAGCAGGGTGGTTTCGCGGTGGACGAGATCATGCAGGGCCGCACGCTGGGCACGGGCTTCAGCCTGTGCCTTCATCTGCTCGGCAAGCGCCTTGAGATCCTCGGGGCTGGCCTGACGCATGCGCTCGGCCATGTCTTCCATCTGCTGGAGGCGCTTGAGGGCTTCGTCGCCATGGCCCTGATTGGCTTCGGACTGGAGACGGCGCATTTCATCCGAGAACGGATCAGCCGAGCTGGTGCCGGACTGCGGCATGACGATGCCGCTCTGGGCGGCGCGTGAGAACAGGAGCTGCATCCGGCGGTTCAGGGCATCCTTGAGAGCCTGCGTGCGGCGCTGGAGTTCTTCCTGTTCGGGAAGTGTATGGCCCTTGTCGCCGAGGTCGCGCATGTGGTCGAGCTGCTGCTGCACGCCCTGCTGGGCGGCGCGGACTTCGGCTGCGGCATCAGCAATGTCGGGGCCGTCGCGACGCAGGTCGTCCAGATAAAGCGCCAGTGCCCAGAGTTCGCCGGGGACCCGGTCCGCGGAACCGTCGGGGGCATCTTTCTGGAGCGAGGCGATCTCAAGGCCGAGGGCTGCGAGGATGGCGCGTTCGTCGGTCGTCTGCGTCAGGAGGTTCAGTTCGGCTGCGGCCTGCGAGGCGCGTTGCTGGCCGAGCATGAGGCGGCGGCGCAGGGCGACGAGGGCGCGGGCCAGCGGATCGGTGAACTTGCGGGCAGCGATCTGGAATTTGACGATATCGCTGCGGCTTTCGCGGCCGGAGACGCTCTTGGTATGCAGGCGACCTTCGACTTCCATTCCGGCGAACGGATCGGAGGAAAGATCCGGCGTGGCGACGCCTTTCGCATCCTTGGGCTGTCCGTCGAGCGGGATGGGGACGTGCAGGATGCGGCCCCGGGTCAGGCCGGGAAGGTTGATCTCGGCTTCGAGCGAGGCGACGCCATAGGTCTGGTGAACGTGCCAGGGCAGGCCGGTGCGCCAGTCGTCTTTCTGCGGGCCGGGTTTGCCGTCCCAGGTGACGGTGGGCGGCAGGTCGGGTTCAACTTTAACGCGCCATGAGCCGAGCGTGCGGCCACGGACGACGATACTGATGGTGCCGGACTGCTGGAGCGTGCCGTGGCTGTTCCAGCTTTCGGCATCGAGCCTGTTCTGTTCAGGCGTAGCGATCCCGTGCAGGGTGGGTTTTCCATGCGCGCCAGTGATGGTGGCGTTCAGAATGGCACCCTGTGGAACGTCCAGCGTGTTGTGGCCCGTGGCGGACAGGAAAATTGGCGCGCCGGGTGCGTAGGACGGGCGGTCGATCCAGGCCTGAAGGGTGGGAAGCGAAATGCTGTCGTCATCCACGCCGGGGATCAGCCCTGCGTGAAGACGTGAGGGCGTATGCGTGCCGCCGAGAACTGCCGCAACTACGATGGCCAGCGGGACGGCAATGAGCGCGAGCCGCTCGTGCAGGCTGGTTTCGGGGTGGGGGAGGCCAACGCGGAGCGTGCCGAGGGAGGCTGTGACCCGCTCGACGTGACGGGACCAGATGGCGGACTGCTCGCCATTTCCTGCAAAAGCCGGTCGGTCGGTCAGGCTGAGGAGAGGCTGGTAGGCGAGTTTGGAATCATGCTCGATCCGGCGGTCAGCCACGGGGATGCTGACGGGAGGCACGCGGCGCAGGCCGGTGATGGTGAGCCACAGGGCCGTGCCGAGAACGCCGGCTTCCAGCAGGGTATGCAGCCAGTCCGGCAGGGACTGGGGAATACGCGCAAGGCAGGCGAGAACGTAGAACGCGACCAGCAGCAGGGGCCAGCGCAGGGGCTCCCAGGCGCGTTCCCACCACAGGACACGCTGGGCTTTCCGGCGCAGGGTTTTGAAGTGGAGGGCCGGGTTTGGCTCAGCCATGGTCGTCCTTAGCTGTCAGCCATTCCGGAACGGTTTCGGCAGCGATCAGTTCCGCAACGCTCTGGCGCTGGCGGATGATCTCCCATTTTCCGTTGTCGATCAGGACCTGCGCCGCGAATGGGCGGGAATTATAGTTGGAACTCATGACCGAACCGTAAGCACCCGTATCGAGCAGGGCGATCAGGTCCCCGCGCTTCGTGTCCGCAGGCAGGGCGCGATCACGGGCGAAAATGTCGCTGCTTTCGCAGACCGGGCCGACGATATCCCAGAGTTTCGTAGGATTGGTCAGGCCGCTCGGGGCGACGGGCATGATGCCGTGCCACGATTCATAAAGGGACGGGCGGGCGAGGTCGTTCATGGCGGCGTCGAGCACGACGAAATCGGGGTTGCCGGCCTTGGTTTCGATCACGCGGGTCAGCAGGATGCCGGTGGGAGCGGAGAGCCAGCGGCCGGGTTCGATGCTGAGGCGGACGTCGAGATCGCCCAGTGTCTCGGCGATGACGCCGGCGAGCATGTCGGGTGAGGGCGCGATTTCGTCCCGATAGCGGATGCCGAGGCCCCCGCCGCAGTCCACGGCTTCGACGGTGTGGCCGGCGGCGCGGATTTCGCGGACCATGTCGGCCAGTCTGCTATAGCCTTCGCGGAAAGGACCGGCTGTGAGCATCTGGCTGCCGAGATGAACGGCCAGACCGACAAGGCGGACGTTCTTCAGGCTGGCGGCTTCGTCATACAACGCGACGGCGCGGCGGTGCTCGATGCCGAACTTGTCTCCGGCGCGGCCGGTAGAAATCTTGTCATGGGTGTCGGCGTCCACGTCCGGATTGACGCGCAGGGCGGCGCGGGCAACGCGGCCACAGGCGCGGGCGATGTCGTCCAGACGGTAGAGTTCCTCGACGCTTTCGACATTGATTTGTGCGATGTCGTGCTCGATAGCGGCGCGTAGTTCGGCATCGGATTTGCCGACGCCAGAGAACACGATGCCCGAAGGTGAAATCCCGGCATGAAGGGCGCGCTGCATTTCGCCGCCGCTGACGATGTCCACGCCGTAGCCGCACTGGCGCAGGATGGTCAGGGTGGCCTGATGGTCCTGCGATTTCATGGCGAAATGCATGTTGACCGGCAGGTTCCGGGCCTCGAACGCGGCACGCAGTGCTTTTGCGCGACGGCGCAGCGTTTCGGCGCCCGTGATCCAGCACGGTGTGCCGACGGCGGCTGCGATGACGTGCAGGGGCACGCCTTCGAACAGCAGGCCGTCCCGTGCGTCCATCTTCAGCGAGGGACGGGTTTCCAGCATGTCGGAGAAGGACGGATCGGTGGCGGGATCGGAGGGAAGCGGTGCACTCATGATGGTGCTACCGTATCGCTCTTGGAAGCATGTTCCAAGCTGAACCCGCAGGGGATAATATCGTCGGCATGATACAGGAACTGATCCGAGAGGCCCTTGAGGCCCGTTCGCGTGCTTACGCACCCTATTCGCGCTTTCAGGTTGGGGCCGCGTTGCGGTGTGAGGGTGTGGTTCATTCCGGCTGTAATGTCGAGAACGCGGCCTATCCGCTTGGGACCTGTGCCGAGGCCGGGGCGATTGCTGCTATGGTGCGGGGCGGTGGACGTCGGATCGAGGAAATCGTGATCGTGGGTGGGGATGCGCCATGTACGCCATGTGGGGGATGCCGGCAGAAGCTGCGGGAGTTCGGTCTGCCGGATCTGCAGGTGCATATGATCTCGCCAACGGGAGATCTGCTCCTGACCCGGACGTTGGCCGAGCTTCTGCCTGACGCGTTCGGGCCGGATCATCTGGGATGAAACGCGCCGCCGCGTTGCTGATTGTCTGTCTGTCAGGCGGAGGGGCAATCGCCGCTCCGGCCTTGGCGTTGCCGGGACTCGGTGCAGACAGTCATCGCAGCGTCGTGGATGTGAATACGGCGCCGTGGCGGATCCTTGGGCGCGTCCAGACGTCTCTTGGTGGGCGCTGTACGGGATTTGCCGTAGCGCCGACCGTGATGCTGACGGCGGCGCATTGTCTGTGGCTGCCTGCGACCCGGCATTATATCCAGCCTGAGGATGTTTATGTCCTGATGGGCTATGCGATGGGGCAGTATCGCCTTCACGCGCAGGTGACACGATTTGTTATTGCCCCCGGATATGATCCTACGAACGAAGGCGGCACCGCATCCGAGGATCGGGCCACGCTGGTTCTGGACCGGCCAGTGGTGCTGTCAGGGGATCTTGTTCCGTATGGTTCGGCGCCGATGGGCGCTGCGGCGATGCTGGTTGGATATCCGCAGGACCGGCCTGAGGTTCCGTATGGCGATATTTCCTGTCAGATCAACGGGTTGGCGCTGAACGGACTGATCCATCATGACTGCTCGGCGACGCGGGGGGACAGTGGCGGTCCACTGTTTGTGCGCCAGCCTGACGGGCAGTGGGGAATTGTCGGGATCGATGTGCTGGCGACGGAAGGGCGGGGCGGGTTTGCCGCGCCGCTGCCGCACTGAGTTTTTCGGGTTCCCATGCATCAGGCGCACGTCAGAAAAAATTCACACATGCAAACATGAGCCCTGTCGTGACGTTGCACAGGGCAGGACGCCCGATTGGGTGTTACAGGTTTTTCAATCCCGGAAGGTGATTGCCATGTATGTCATGTCCATGAAGGAGACATCCTCGCGAGCGGCTCCGAAAGGAGGATTTCGTGGGGACTCCAAAAGGGTCAACAGAAAGCATGTTCTCGTTGTCGAGGATCAGGCGCTTCTGCGCTTTCTCGCGGCGGATATGCTGGAAGAGGCGGGCTATGAGGCCTCTCTCGCGGCTGATGCCGACGAGGCGCTTCAGGTGCTGGCCCGGAATCCGGATATTGGCACCATCTTTTCAGACGTGAACATGCCTGGCGACATGGACGGTGTGGCGCTTGCCCGCCTGATCCGTGAGCATCGCCCGGAAATCGGACTGGTTCTGACGTCGGGGACGCGGATTCAGGATCTGGGACAGCTGCCGGGCGGCACGATGTTCCTGTCCAAGCCATACGAATGGGACGAGGTCTATCGCTGCCTGGAGCAGGTGAGGCACTGAAGCGCCACTAACTTGTAAAGGGGAAAGGCAATGTGGTGCACCCGAAAGGACTTGAACCTCTAACCCCCAGATTCGTAGTCTGGTGCTCTATCCAGTTGAGCTACGGGTGCGCTGTGAGGCGGGGTTTTACAGAGGCTTAACTGACCTGACAACCCCGCTTTGGAAAAAATTTCAGTTTCGCGTCATGGTGATATGAGCCCGGCACGAAGGCGAGCCGAAAATGCCGCCAATGGCCTGTCCGACCGGGTAGCCGTTGAACACGACTGCCGTGTTGTGATGGTCCATATCCGTCATGGCGAGTTCGGCATGATAATGCTGGCTTCCGGGTGTGTAGGTGCCGTGCAGGACCTGTGCGCCGTCAGCCGGCGTAAAGAGGATTTCCTTGCCGCGGATCCGCAGGGTCGAGGGATGCTCGGTCGGGCAGGTGCCCTGATCCGTAACGAGTGCACCGACCCAGGAGCCGGTCGGATCCTTGCCGGGGTCGGGAGTGCCGGCGCAAGCGGCGAGCAGGGCCGTGGCGGAGAGGGCGAAAAGTGCTGGCAGGCGCATGTTGTTCCTGTTCCGTGTTGCAGAATGGATGACGCAGACGACACAACACCTTATAGGAGAGCCTCAAAAGGCACCATGAAACCGGAACGCGAGGCCATGACATTGACCCAGCAGGACGCCAGCACCGTCGAAAAGCTCGACGAAACCCTTCACGAAGACCGTATCCTCATTCTGGATTTCGGCAGCCAGGTGACGCAGCTTATTGCGCGTCGTGTCCGCGAGAGCGGCGTTTACTGCGAGATCTGGCCGTATACGGCGACCGAGGAAAAGATCCGCGCTTTCAATCCGCGCGGCATCATCCTGTCCGGCAGCCCGGCCAGTGTGCATGACGAGAATGCACCGCCGATTCCGGATGTGGTCTTCGCGCTGAACCGCCCCGTGCTGGGGATCTGCTATGGCCAGCAGGCGATGTGCCAGAAGCTGGGTGGCAAGGTCGAGCACCACGAACACCGCGAATTCGGTCGCGCCTATATTGATATTGCCGAGGACTGCTCGCTGTTCCGTGGCGTCTGGGCGCGCGGCAAACGTGAGCAGGTCTGGATGAGCCATGGCGACCGCGTCACGCAGCTTCCGCCTGGTTTCCGCGCCGTTGCCCATTCCGAAGGGGCACCGTTCGCGATCATCGCGGATGAGGGACGTCGTCTGTATGGCGTGCAGTTCCATCCGGAAGTCGTGCATACGCCGCATGGTGCTGCGCTGATCCGCAACTTCACGCATAATGTTGCGGGTTGCAGCGGAACCTGGACGATGGCTGGCTTCCGTGAACTGGAAATCGCGCGCATCCGCAAGCAGGTTGGTTCGGGTCGTGTGATCTGTGGTCTGTCGGGTGGTGTGGACAGCTCCGTTGCGGCCAAGCTGATCCATGATGCGATCGGCGATCAGCTGACCTGCATTTTCGTGGATCCGGGCATCATGCGTACCGGTGAGGCTGACGAAGTCGTCAAGACGTTCCGTGGCCGCTTCAATATTCGTCTCGTGCATCGTGACGCCTCCGAGCTGTTCCTGAAGGAACTGGCTGGCGTGACCGATCCGGAAACGAAGCGCAAGACGATAGGCCGTCTGTTCATCGAGGTCTTCGAGGAAGAGGCTGCGAAGCTGGGTGGCGCGCAATTCCTGGCTCAGGGCACGCTGTATCCGGACGTGATCGAGAGCGTGAGCTTCTCGGGTGGTCCGTCCGTGACCATCAAGTCTCACCACAATGTCGGCGGTCTGCCGGACCGCATGAACATGGAACTGGTCGAGCCGCTGCGTGAGCTGTTCAAGGACGAGGTCCGCATGCTTGGCCGTGAGCTGGGTATTCCGGAGAGCATCGTCGGGCGGCATCCGTTCCCGGGGCCGGGACTGGCGATCCGTATTCCGGGTGATGTCACCAAGGAAAAGCTAGATCTGCTGCGCAAGGTGGATGCGATCTATCTTGAAGAAATCCGTCGTGCCGGCCTGTACGATGCGATCTGGCAGGCTTTCGCGGTTCTGCTTCCGGTGCGCACGGTCGGTGTCATGGGTGATGGCCGGACCTACGATCAGGCCTGCGCCCTACGTGCCGTGACCAGCACGGATGGCATGACGGCAGAAGTCTATCCGTTCGACTTCGCATTCCTGAACCGGGTGGCCGGGCGTATCGTCAACGAGGTTCGTGGCATTAACCGCGTGACTTACGATATCACGTCCAAGCCGCCGGGCACGATTGAGTGGGAATGATCCCACGTCTGGTATGAGTTAATTTGTGTAGGCTGTAGCCTGTTGAAAACCCCGCAGAGATGCGGGGTTTTTTTATTGCTTGCAGGGCTGGCGATACATTCTGCGCTGAGCCGGTCTGGCCTTCTTTAACCCTTGGTCGAGGGGATAGGGGATTGTCGTCGGGAAACAGGATGGCGAGATCCATGCTTATTGTAGCGCTAGAGAGATCTTAATTAATTCTTGTAGTTTCGTCTTTGAAGCTTCGATCGTGAAATACAACATGAAGAGGACCGAAAGTATCACAGTACCGTTTTCACCGCGGCTTCGATGATGCAGTTCGGAAAGCATTCCCGGATATGGTCAAGGTTGGTTGGTGCCGAGGCTGGTGAATGCATTTTCCGCTTGGTCGTGTTCTTTTCCGGAGCGCTATTTCTGGTTTTGGGGATAACGCCTTACCTGTTCAAGTCCGGACCTTTGCTGTCGGGCTTGTCCGGTTCTTCGAGGAATGACAGTGTGACATTCTTTGAAACTTAGGGAGTCTCCCGATGTCGATCCGGTTTCCTGATTTTTCATCGTCGCTGCTTCTTGTTGGCCTTGCTCTGATGCCAATAGGTCTGGCGCCGACGGCCATGGCGGCTGGAACCGCCGAGAAGCCCTGTGAGACGGACCTCTGCCGGAGTGTGCGTCAGTCCTGGGCTGCGGTTCGTCATGGGACGTCCAATGCCGCCGACTGGACGAAAACGGAGAGCGTCAAAGGTTGGAATGCCACGAAGAGCGGTGTTTCCGACGCTGCGCACTGGACTGGCAAGGAAGGCGAAAAGGGCTGGAAGGCGACCAAGAACGGCACCAAAGAGGCGGTGCATGCTACAGGCGCCTGGACGAAGAAGACGGCTCATGAGCTTGATCCGGGTAGTCCCGCCAAGGCTCCGGACAGCAAAGCCGATTCAGCAGCTCAGTAAAACCATCTGTGGCGCTACGAAAAAAAAGCCTGTCCCTTACGGGGCAGGCCTTTTTCATGGGAAAGCGGACGCTTATTCCATGTGATGTTTGTGACCCGTCAGGTCGGTCGTAAGCTGGGCGCGGGCTTCGCCGTCCGGGTATTTTTCGGTGTGCAGGTTGATGTAGGTCTGCCCGGCCTGGACTTCCTTGACCTGATCGGGTGTGAGCTGGAGCGTCCCGGTCATGCGGGTGGTGTAGGGGCCGTTGATCGGGGCGAGGACGCCGGCATCCTGACCCTCCGGAGCCGGGCCATGCAGATGGGCTGCCGTCACGGGACCGGACAAGCCGTTATCTTCGAAACGGTAGGTCAGGGTATTCTTGGTGGTATCCAGCATTGCGGATGCCGAGCCCTTGATCGGGGCGGTTGCACCATGTTCGCCCTTGAACGGGCCGAAGAGATGCAGCGTTTCCGCGGAAGCGGGCAGGGCAGTCACCGACAGGCCGAGGGCCAGTGTCGTCAGCAGAAGTCCAGTACGCATGGAAGTCCATCCTTGCAGAAGTTGGACTGACTGAACGTGTGCTCAGGTTTCGAGTTCGGTATTCCAGTACAGATAATCGCGCCAGCTTTCGTGAAGATAATGCGGCGGGAAGGTCCGGCCGTTTTCCTGAAGGAGGCGGCTGCTGGGCTGAACGGGTTTGCGGTGAGGATGCATACCCAGTTCGCTTGGCAGTTTTGAGCCCTTCAGCAGGTTGCAGGGGCTGCAGGCGGTGACGACGTTTTCCCAGGTTGTGCGGCCTCCGCGGGCGCGGGGGATGACGTGATCGAAGGTCAGCTCGTGCGTGGGCAATCGGTCATGGCAGTACTGACACGAGAAATTGTCCCGCAGGAAAACGTTGAAACGGGTGAAGGCCGGCTTGCGGGCTGTTGGAATATAGTCTTTCAGCGCGATGACGCTGGGCAGGCGCATGCTCTGGCTGGGGGAGTGGACGACGGCGTCTTCATATTCGGAGAGGACCGAGACGCGGTCTAGGAAGACGGCCTTGACGGCTTCCTGCCAGGACCAGAGCGAGAGCGGGAAATAGGACAGCGGACGGAAATCCGCGTTCAGGACAAGAGCCGGAAAATGCTGACCGCTGACGGACACCACACGCATCCTTTCTGCAAGGACGACACATGCGGGGATTACGGCGCCGAATGAAAACGGGACAAACAGCGGGAAAACACGTGTCGTCGGCTTCTTTGAGAAAACTATTCCAGTAAACTGCCCGGACCGCAAGCTAACGCTGGTGACACATTCATGACGCCTTCTGCCACGACACGATTTGCGCCGAGTCCCACGGGATTCCTGCATCTGGGGCATGTGGTCTCGGGGCTGTATTCGCGGATCATGGCTGGAGAGGCCGGAAGGTTTCTGATTCGTATCGAGGATATTGATACGACGCGCTGTACACCGGAACTGACGCAGGCGTTGCGTGAAGATCTGGACTGGCTTGGGCTGTATTCAGACGGGCCGGTCCGGCAGCAGTCGGAGCATCTGGCAGAGTATCATGCCGTGCTGGACACCCTGCGGGAGCGGGGGTGGTTGTACCCGTGTTTCTGCACGCGACGGGAGATTGCCGAAGCTGCGACGCAGGTCGCGCCGGACGGGAGCCTTGTTTATCCGGGGACCTGTCGACACAGCGCGGCACGGGAAGGGCAGGGACGTGATCCGGTCTGGCGGCTCGATATGGGGCGGGCGCTGGATGTGTTGCAGGGCGTGCCGGGCTGGCATGAGGTCGGGCATGGGCGGGTTGCCGGGAAAGCCGATGCGTTTGGTGATATCGTTCTGGCGCGGCGGGATACGGGTGTGTCGTATCATCTGTGCGTCACGCATGACGATGCGCTTGAGGGTGTGACGACCGTGACACGCGGGCGCGATCTGTATGAGGCGACGTCAGTCCAGCGTGTGTTGCAGGACCTGATGGGCTGGCCGGAACCGGTTTATGCGCATCATGCACTCATTCTGGATGCAGAGGGGCACAAACTGTCCAAGCGGGATGGCGCGGAAGGTGTGCGGGTTCTGCGGCAGGCGGGCTGGACGGCTCGGCAGGTGCTGGAGCACCCGCTGGTGCGGCAGGCTCTGGAGGCGAGCCTGCCGACAGGGGTTTATTCCGGCGGGTAGACGCCCGGATAGGTAATGTCCTGCGAGGGGCCCGGGGCGTGCGGGGCGCCTTTCTTGCCGCAGGCGGTCAGGCCGAGGGCCATAACCGCCATGCTGACGAGCAGCAGTTTTTTCATGCGGTTTCTCCGAGTTTTGCGAGCCATGCTTCGGCCTGATGCTTCACATTGGCTGGCGCCGTGCCGCCTTCGCTGGTGCGGGAGGCAAGAGAGGCCTCGACGGTCAGGACATCGAAAACACCAGCGTTGATCTGCGGTTCGACGGACTGCATCTCTTCAAGTGACAGATCGGCTAGATCGCAGCCTTTCTGTTCCGCCATGCCGACCAGACGGCCAGTGACGTGATGGGCGGTGCGGAAGGGGACGCGCAGTTCGCGGACCAGCCAGTCGGCGAGGTCGGTGGCGGTAGAGAAGCCCATTCCCGCGACTTCACGCATCCGGGTGGTGTTGGCTTTCAGGTCCCGGATCATGCCGTCCATTGCGGCCAGCGAGAGTGTCATGGCCTCGGTGGCGTCAAAGACGGGTTCCTTGTCTTCCTGCGTGTCCTTGGCATAGGCGAGCGGCAGGCCCTTCATGACCGTCAGCAGGCCCACGAAATCGCCCATGATGCGGCCGATCTTGGCACGGACGAGCTCGGCGGCGTCCGGATTGCGCTTCTGCGGCATGATGGAGGAGCCGGTCGTAAAAGCATCCGACAGCGTGATGAAGCCGAAGGGAGCGGAGGCCCACATCACGATTTCCTCGGCCAGACGCGACAGATGCATGGCCTGAAGCGATAGGGCGGAGAGGAATTCGAGCGCGAAGTCACGGTCCGAAACTGCGTCGAGCGAATTGGCGGTCGGGCGGTCGAAATCCAGTGCTGCGGCCGTCATGCGGCGGTCGATCGGAAAGGACGTGCCGGCAAGAGCAGCCGAGCCGAGCGGACATTCGTTCAGACGGGCGCGGGCGTCACGCAGGCGACCGCGATCGCGCGACAGCATCTCGACATAGGCCAGAAGGTGGTGGCCGAACGTGACCGGCTGGGCGACCTGAAGATGAGTGAAGCCGGGCATCGGTGTTGCGGCATGTTCCAGCGCACGGGTGGCGAGGGAGCGCATCAGGGAGGCGGTCTGCTCCTGCAGGCCGTCGATGGCGTCGCGGACCCAGAGGCGGAAATCGGTGGCGACCTGATCATTGCGCGAACGCGCCGTATGCAGGCGCTTGCCGGCCTCGCCGATCCGCTCGGACAGGCGGGCCTCGATGTTCATGTGAATGTCTTCGAGGGCGGGGGAGAACTCTAAGCGGCCTTCGCTGATTTCCTGTGCGATGTCGCCCAGGCCCTGACGGATTTCGGCCAGTTCGGTCTCGGTCAGCAGGCCGACCTTCTGGAGCATGGCGGCATGGGCGAGGGAGCCGCGGATGTCCTGTCGCCACAGGATCTTGTCAAATCCGATGGAGGCATTGATCTCGCCCATGATGGCAGCCGGACCCGAGGCGAAGCGGCCACCCCATTGCGGATTGGCGGCTGTGCCTTCAAAGGATGTAGCGGCATCTGATTGTGTGTCGACAGGAGCGTTTTTCATGGGAACCGTAAACAGATGATTCGGAAGCAGATCGACCGGCGAACCCTTCTTGGAAGAGCGGCCAGCCTAGCTGCGGCGGCTTCCCTCTGCAATTGCGGGCTGGGGAATTCTGCCCGGGCAGCGGATGGTGTGCAGCCGATGCTGCCGTCGCTCAAGCCCGGCGCGCCCAGGCTGGAGCCCGTGAATTTCCAGCTTGTCGGGCCCGGGGGGACGGCGCTTTCCCTGTCCACGATGAGGGGGCGGCCTTTTGTGCTGCATCTGTGGGCGACCTGGTGTCCGCCCTGCAGACTGGAGCTGCCGGCGCTCAATACGTTCATCGAGAAAACAGGCTCGACCGTGCCCGTGATCCCGGTGGCCGTCGCCAGCCCGATGCCGAAAGTCATGGTGTTTCTGGCGCAGGGCAATCTGCCGCATATCGCGCCTTGGACGCTCGGGCAGCATGAGTTTTCCCAATGGTTCACATCCGGTGAGCCAAGCCTGCCCATGACCTGCGTGATTGATGCGCAGGGGCGGATGCGGGCCAGTGTCGAAGGGGAAATGGCGTGGGCTGCACCGGAGAGCCAGGCGTCTCTGCAAAAGATCCTGTCGGATCTTCAGGCATCCAAACCGGCGTGAGGGCTGATTTGCTCAGTCGGCGGAGTGTTGTTTTCGGGACGGTGGGGCTCGCGGTTGCGGTCGGTTACGGGGCCTCGAAGCTGGCTGGGACGGGGGTACGGCGGGGTATGCCGATTGACCGTCTGATGCCGGGGAAAGCTGTTTCGGGGCCTGTTGGGTTCGGGCTGTCCGGTCCCGGGGGCGTGCGATATGCCCTGACATCGCGTCGGGGCGTGCCATTTCTGCTGCATGTCTGGGCGACGTGGTGCCCGCCGTGCCGTCATGAACTGCCGGGGCTGGCGGCTTTCATGAAGACATGGGGGCCGGACTGTCCAGTTGTTCCGGTGGCGGTTTCAAGTGGATCGCCGGAAGAGATCCATGCATTTCTGGAACACAATGAAGTGGCCGGGCTGCCCGTCTGGGCGGTAGCCGGGGAGGATCTGAAGGCATGGTGCGGGAACAGGGCGCTTGCCATCCCCGTAACATTCCTGATTGATGGTGCAGGGTGCATTCGCGCAACGGCGGCGGGATCGCTGGACTGGACGGCTCCCGGCGCGCCTGCCGCGCTGCGCCGGGTTCTTGCCGCGACGAGCGCCTGAGCCGCGATGTGACAGACCTGCTGCAATGAAAAAACGGATTTCCAACATGACTTTTCCCCTGACACGTCGTCATCTTCTGGGAGGGGCCGGTGCCCTTCTGGTTTCGGGACGGGCCATTGCGGCAACGGCTGCAAAGGAAGAGGCTGGCAAGGGACTGGCTTTTGAGCCGAATTCCTTTGGAAAGCTCGCAACGCCAAAAGTTCTGCCGCCGCTGAGCGTGCAGAACGAGCAGGGGCAGGACGTGCCGCTGTCGCACTGGTACGGCAATCCGTTCATCCTGCATTTCTGGGCAACCTGGTGCCCGCCCTGCATCCGCGAGCTGCCTTCGGTGAATGCGACGGCCAAGGCTCTGGATGCGGATGGTCCGCAGATCGTGGCGGTCGCGGTGCGTGGCAGCACCATTCCGAAGGTCCGGGCGTTTTATGACAGCTACGGGATCGACACGCTGCCGGTGCTGGTTGATCCGGTCTCGGGCGTGATGATGGAAACGGCGGATCAGACGGCGCTGGTGCAGTCCATCCGGCAGGTGCGTCCCGATGACCTGAAGGATCTGACGCCGGATGTCATGTCCCTGCATGGCGTGCCGCGTTCGCTGATCCTGAACGCGAAAGGCGAGGTTGTCGCGGAGTCCATCGGGAACATGGACTGGTCTGCGGACGCCGTGAGGCATACTGTGCAGGCCTTGGCCGGATAGTAAGAGTGTGAAGTCCTGATGTCTGCTCCCCTTCTCGGCGCCAGTGATCCGGCGCCTTTCCTTCTTTTTCCTGAAAAGACGCCGTCGCCGTTCGTGTTCGTCAGCGACCACGCGGGGCGGGCGGTTCCGGATGCGCTGGGAGATATGGGGGTGCAGACCGAGGACTGGCAGCGGCACATCGCCTGGGATATCGGCATCGTAGGCGTAGGGCGCGTCCTGCATGAACTGCTGGGGTCTGCGCTGATCGAACAGGTTTATTCCCGCCTCGTGATCGACTGTAACCGCGCGCCGGGCCATCCGACGTCCATGCCGCTTGTGAGTGACGGGACGCCGGTTCCGGCCAATCAGGCCGCGCAGGAAACGTGCCGGGCAAAACGGGAGCGGGAAATCCTACACCCGTATCACGATACGATTGCCGAGGTTCTGGTTGAGCGCGGACCGCGCCCGACGGCGCTGATCGCACTGCACAGTTTTACGCCGCAGATGAACGGCAAGGACCGGCCCTGGCAGATCGGGATTCTGCATAATCAGGACAGTCGCATGGCCTCGATTGCGCTGGACCTGCTGCGCGAGGATGCGACGTTGTGTGTGGGCGACAATGAACCTTACGTTCTGACGGATACGTCCGACTACACGGTGCCACGGCATGCGGAAGCGGCGGGGCTGCCTTATCTGGAAATCGAGATCCGGCAGGACCTGATTGCCGAAAAGACCGGACAGCGGGACTGGGCCCGGCGTCTGGCCGCGCTGCTGCCGAAGGTCTGGGAGACGTTGGTAGAGGGGCCGGGCACATGATTGACGGTCACACGAAACTTGCAGGCGTCATGGGATGGCCGGTGGAGCATTCCCGTTCCCCGCTGATGCATAATCACTGGTGCCGGGTGAATGGTGTGAACGGGGCTTATGTGCCGCTGCCGACCCATCCGGACGGCTTTGATAAGGCCCTGCGTGGACTGGCAGCGGCCGGGTTTCAGGGCGTAAATGTGACCATTCCGCACAAGGAAGCGGCGATGCGGGCCTGTGATGAACTTACTCCGACGGCCAAGCGGGCCGGCGCGGTGAACACGATCTGTTTCGTGGCAGGTCGTATTATTGGTGACTGCACGGACGGGACGGGTTTCTGCGATAATCTGAGTGCACATGACGTGGCGATTGCCGGTCGGGCCATGGTTCTCGGGGCGGGTGGTGCGGCGCGCGCCGTGGCGGCGGCGCTTCTGGACCGGGGCTGCGAGGTCGTGATTGCCAATCGGACCCTGGAACGGGCGGAAGCACTGGTTGAGGCACTCGGCGGCGGTGAGGCCGTGGCCTGGTACGAATGGCCGTCGCTGCTTTCGGGCTGTTCGCTGCTGGTGAATGCTACTTCGATGGGCATGGGCGGCAAGGCTGGTCTGGACTGGGATGCGGCTCTTCGTGAAGCCGCACCGGGGCTGTGCGTGACGGATATTGTCTATACGCCGCGCGAAACGCCGCTTCTGCTGGCTGCTCAGGCGCGCGGGCTGCGGACGGTGGATGGGCTGGGGATGCTGGTTCATCAGGCACGCGCAGGGTTTCGGGCATGGTTTGGCGTTGATCCGCAGGCCGACCGGACGACATTTGATCTGCTGGCGGCGAGCCTGCGTACTGACGCGTGAAAATCATTGGTCTGACCGGGGGCATGGCGGCCGGGAAAAGTACGGTCGCCGCGCTGTTCCGCAGAGAAGGCGTGCCGGTTTTTGATGCGGACGCGTGTGTCCGGGCTCTTCAGGGCGAACGGGGGAAAGCCCTGCCGCTGATCGGGCAGGCATTTCCCGGAACCGTGACCGAGGGGCGCCTGGATCGTGCGGCGCTTCGCGAGGCCGTGCGGGGGCAGCCCGATGCGCTGAAGCGTCTGGAAGCCATCATGCATCCGCTGGTTCGGGCCGAGCGCGAGCGGTTTCTGAAGCAGTGCCGGGCGCGGCATGAACCGTTCTGTGTGCTGGACATTCCGCTACTGATGGAAATTGGCGAGGACCGCCGCTGCGATGTGGTGGTGGTGGCCGAAGCTCCGATGGGGACGCGTCTGTCCCGTATCCGGCAGCGTGGTCACAGTGGGGGGCGTATGAGCATGGCGGATGCCAAAGGATTGCTGGCGCGCCAGATGAGCGACCATGAGCGCAGACGTCGGGCCGACATCGTGATACGAACCGGCCTGTCGCGTGGGCAGGCCGTCAGGCAGGTCCATGCCCTGTTGCACCGGCTTCGTGAGGCGTCATGAAACGATCTATCCTGTTCGATACGGAAACCACGGGCTTTGACCCGGATATGGGCGACCGCATCATCGAGATCGCGGCCCTCGAACTGATCGACGATCTGCCGACGGGTGAGGCCTATCACGTCCTGATCCATCCAGAGCGCGATATCCCGGCCGAGGCGACCAAGGTGCACGGGTTCCGCATTGAGGATCTGGAAGGGAAGCCGGTATTTTCCGAGGTGGCGGACGGGTTTCTGGAGTTCATCGGGGACAGCCCGATGATCGCGCATAATGCCCGGTTCGATTTCAAATTCGTCAATGCCGAACTGAAAGCGTGCGGTCGCGAGCCGCTCGATTATGCCAGCCGGGCCATCGATACGGTGGAAATGGCGCGGAAGAAATATCCCGGTCTGCCCGCCAGTCTCGATGCGCTGTGTCGGCGCTTCGGCATCGACCTGTCGCAGCGTGGCACCCATAACGCGCTGCTGGACTGCAAGCTTCTGGCTGAAGTCTATGTGGAACTGATGGGCGGCCGTCAGCGCGGGCTGGGGCTGGCGGGGCCGTCCCGCAGCCGCAGCATGACAGACGGGATCAATGCGCTCGCCAACCGCAAGCCGCGGAAAATGGCGCCTCCGACTGCGGAAGAACTTCAGGCGCATGAGGCGTTCGTCAGCACCATCAAGGATGCGGTCTGGCTTCGCGAATGATGCGGATCCTGTTCATCACGTCCAACCGTCTGGGCGATGCGGTTATTTCAACGGGTGTGCTGGATGCGTTGCAGAAGCGTTATCCGGCGGCGATGTTCACGGTGGTCTGTGGCCCTGTGGCGGCGGGGCTCTTCGAGGCCGATCCACGTTGCGAGCGCATTATCACCATGGAAAAGCGTCGGCATGACCGGCACTGGATTGATCTGTGGCGCGCCTGTTTCCGGACGCGCTGGTTCATGGTTGTCGATCTGCGGGGTTCCCTGATCGGACTGACGCTGCGGGCGAGGCGGCGGATCATCGTGCGTGGTGGGCGCCGTCCGGGTCGGCGGGTTGAACAGCTTGGAGAGGCACTCGGATATCGCAGGACGCCTATGCCGTGTGTCTGGATTTCGGAAAAGCAGCGTGCGGAGGCTGTTGCGGCCTTGCCCGAAGGGCAATGGCTGGCGCTGGGACCGACGGCGAACTGGGACGGGAAGATCTGGCCGCCCGAGCGGTTCGTCGAACTGGCTCAGGCGCTGAAGGCGGAAAATCTGCGTCCCGTCGTGTTCTATGGCCCTGGCGAGGGGGAGCGTGCGCGGGCGGAACCGGTGTTGAAGGCGCTGCCGGAGGCTCTGGATCTTGGCGGAGACAAATCGCTGGGCGAGGTTGCCGCACTTCTTCAGCGCTGTGCGCTGTTTGTTGGCAATGATTCCGGGCTGATGCATCTGGCCGCCGCTGCGGGGACGCCGACGCTTGGGCTGTTCGGGCCGTCGCGAGCTTCGGAATATGCGCCGGCCGGGCGGCTTGCCCGGTTCGTGGAGGCGCCGGGGCCGGAGGGACATGCCCCCATCGAAGGCTTAGGGGTTGCGGCTGTGCTGAAGGCCGCGACGGAGATCCTGCATGAAAAAGACGTTTGTGCTTCGGACGGGGGCTCGGACTGACTTGATGCCCTGTCGGTCATGGCCGATAGAAGAAAGATGAAGTCTGCATCGTCCAATGGATACCGGGGTCGTGTGGCCCATGTGATGGCAGGGGCTCCCAGGGGGGGCGCGGAGCTGTTCTTCGAGCGTCTGACAATGGCCCAGACGCGGGATGGACGTCCCGTTCAGGCGCTGATCCGGCAGGATGAAGGCCGGGTCGTACGGCTTGAGGAAGCGGGCGTTGAGACGCAGTCTTTCCGGTTTGGCGGGCTGCTGGATCTGCGGACCACACCGGGGTTGCGGCGCAGTCTCAAAGCGTTCAGGCCGGATGTGGTCGTCGCATGGATGAGCCGGGCCGCACGGCTGGTGCCGTCCGGACCGTGGCAGATTGCCGGGCGTCTGGGAGGCTATTACGATCTGTCGAATTATCGCCGCTGCGATCATCTGATCGGCAATACGCGCGGTCTGGCGGAGTGGATGCGGGGGGAGGGCTGGGCGGCCGATCGTGTGCATCATCTCCCCAATTTCGCGACGGATTTTTCGTCCGTGACGCCGCTGCGGCCCGCCTTTCTGCCGCCGGATGTACCGTTTGCCCTGGCGCTGGGGCGGCTGCATGAAAACAAGGCCTTTGATGTGCTGATCCGGGCGATGAAGCATCTGCCGGGCGTGCATCTGGTGATTGCGGGCGAGGGGCCGGAGCGTCCTGCGCTTGAGGCGCTGGCGAAGGCGGAAAATGTTGCGGATCGGGTGCATCTTCCCGGCTGGATCGCGCAGAGCGGACCCTGGCTGCGGGCGTGTGATGTTCTGGTCTGCCCCTCCCGGATCGAACCGCTGGGCAATGTCGTGATCGAGGCGCTGTCTGCTGGGGTGCCTGTTGTGGCGAGCAATATTCAGGGACCTCAGGAAATTCTCGAAGGGACGCAGGACGGTCTGCTGGCCGAGGTCGAGAATGAGCGCGATCTTGCGGCGCAGATCGGAAGCGTTCTGGACGATGAGACTGTGGCGCAGACTCTTTCCATCAACGGGCGGGCGCGGTTTGAGCAGGAGTTTGCTCAGGATGTTGTCATGGCGCGATGGTCGGCTTTTCTGGACGGAGTGCGCGCCTGATGTGTGGAATTGCGGGTCTTTCCTGCCTGCCGGGGCATCATCCGGATCAGGACGCGCTGGAGCGCATGTCGCAGGCCATTTTCCACCGCGGGCCGGATGGGGAAGGGCGGCTGGACCTGGGTGGGGCGGCGTTGCGTCACCGCAGACTGTCCATCGTTGATATCGCGGGTGGTGCACAGCCGTTCAGGCTTGGCGCGGCGGCCCTGATCGCGAACGGGGAAATCTATAACGACCCGGCTATTCGCAGGCGTTTTCCCAAAACCTGTTTTCAGACCCATAGCGACTGCGAACCGCCTTTGCATCTGTGGCTGCATGATGGCGCGGGATACACGCATGAACTGCGGGGCATGTATGCCATTGCGATCGTTGAGAACGAGCACGGCCGGCATGAGATGGTACTGTCGCGCGATCCGTTCGGCATCAAGCCGCTCTATATCGCGGCCTATGAGGGGGGCATTGCCTTCGCGTCCGAGCCGCAGGCGCTGCTGGCAGGTGGGTTTGGCAAGCGCAGCATTCGGGATGGTGCGCGTAATGAGTTGATGCAACTTCAGTTCACGACGGGGCAAGACATCATTTTCGACGGCATCCGCCGGCTTCTGCCTGGTGAGACGCTCCGGATCGTGGATGGGCGAATCGTGGAATCGCGCCGACGGCATGTTCTGCATGAAGCGCGGGATACGGTTCCGGCGCGTTTGAGCGACGAGCAGGCGTTGACACGGCTGGATGCGGCGCTGCTCGACAGTGTGGGCGCGCATCTGAGGGCGGATGTGCCGCTGGGGCTGTTCCTGTCGGGCGGGATCGACAGTTCGGTCATTCTGGCTGCGGCGCATCGGCTGGGACTGCCGCATCCGCGCACCTGGACGGCACGTTTCGATGCCGGGGCTGCGGACGAGTCTGCCGATGCGGCTGCACTGGCGGCATCAGTCGGGGCCGAGCATCATGTTCTGACTGTGACAGAAGAGATGGTCTGGCGCGATCTGCCGTCCATCGTGACGTGCATGGATGATCCGGCTGCGGATTATGCCGTCATCCCGACATGGTTTCTGGCGCGTGAGGCGCGAAAGGACGTCACCGTCATTCTCAGCGGCGAAGGCGGGGATGAGCTTTTTGCAGGCTATGGCCGCTATCGGCGCGTGATGAAGCCCTGGTGGAAGGGCGGTCGTGCGCCGTACCGGTCCGGGACGTTTGGCAAGCGCTTTGCAGAGCACGGGCGGCAGTGGCGGCGCGGGATTGCCATGACGGAACTGGCTCTCGGGGTTTCAGGGCTGGAAGGCGCTCAGGCGCTTGATATTGCGGAATGGCTGCCCAACGATCTGCTGCTCAAGCTGGACCGGTGCCTGATGGCGCATTCGGTCGAGGGGCGTACGCCGCTGCTGGACCCGGTTGTTGCCAAGGCAATCTGGCCGTTGCCGGAGCATTTCAAGGTCCGGGAAGGTTACGGAAAATGGCTTCTGCGGCGCTGGCTTCAGGAGGCGCTACCGCAGGCGCGTCCGTTTGCGCCGAAGCAGGGCTTTACAGTGCCGGTCGGGCCGTGGATCGAGAAGCAGGCGCACCGTCTGGGACCACTGGTCGCACGTCAGCCCTGCATCCGGGCCATGATGCCCGGGCCGGACGTGGAGCGTCTTTTTGCCCGGGCCAGCCAGCGCGGTGTGGCGCGGCAGGCCTGGACGCTGCTGTTTTTCGCGCTGTGGCATCGTCATCATATTGAAGGGGTTCCCGTGGACGGGGATACGTTCGAAACTCTCTCGCGCGCTTCATGAGTATCTTACTGATTTGCAAGGACGGAACATGCATTACGATCTGATCATCCGCGGTGGACGCTGCGTTTTTCCCTGGGGCGAGGCGGAAGCGGATATCGGCGTGCGCAACGGGAAAGTGGCGTCGCTGTCCGTCGGGTCTGCGGATGAGGCGGACCGGGTGATCGATGCACGCGGCCTGCATGTTCTGCCCGGACTGATTGATGCGCATGTTCATCTGCGCGATCCGGGCAAGCCCGAGGTCGAGACGCTCGAGACCGGGACGCGGGCTGCGGCGCTGGGCGGTATTGCGACGGTTTTCGACATGCCCAACACGTCCCCGAGTGTGACGGATGTGACGATGATCGACTGGAAGCGCGATCATATCCGCAAGACGGCGCACGTGGATGTCGGCATCTATGTCGGCGCGACACGGGAGAACACGCCGGATCTGGCAATGCTGGAACAGCAGCCGGGTGTGTGTGCGGTGAAGGTGTTTGCCGGGTCGTCCACGGGCAATCTGATGATCGAGGACGATGCGGGTCTGGAAGCGGTCATGCGCTCGGGGCATCGTCGCGTGGCCTATCATTCGGAGGACGAATATCGTCTTCAGGCCCGCAAGCCGATGTTCCATGAAGGCCAGCCTTACGAAACACACAGCGTCTGGCGGGATGTGGAATGTGCGTTCCTTGGCACGCGCCGCATCATGGCGCTGGCGCGCAAGACCAACCGTCCCGCGCATATCCTGCATGTCTCGACGGCTGAGGAACTGGATTATCTGGCGGATTACCGCGACATTTCCACTGTCGAGGTTCTGGTGAACCATCTCACGCAGGTGGCGCCGGAATGTTACGAAAAGCTCGGTGGTCTGGCCGTCATGAACCCGCCGCTGCGGGACCGCTCGCACTGGGAAGCAAGCTGGCAGGCCGTGCGGGATGGCCGGGTGGACGTGGTTTCGTCTGATCATGCGCCGCATCCGCTTGAGGCCAAAAAGCTGCCCTGGCCGAAATGCCCGGCGGGTCTGACGGGGACGCAGACGATCGTGCCGGTCATGCTCGATCATGTGAATGCGGGGCGTCTGTCGCTGTCGCGTCTGGTGGACCTGATGGCAGCAGGGCCGGCACGGGTTTACGGCTTGCAGACCAAGGGGCGCATGGCTGTCGGATTCGATGCCGATTTCACGCTCGTGGACATGAAGGCCGAGCGCGAGATCACGAATGACTGGATCGTCACGCCGGCGGGCTGGACGCCGTTTGACGGAACGCGTGTGACGGGTTGGCCGATGGCGACGATCGTTCGTGGAACGGTCGTGATGCAGGACAATGAGGTCTCCGGCGGCCCGACTGGTGAGCCTGCCAAATTTGCGCCTTGATCTGGGCGTAGGGCGCGCAACGCTTCGAACAGGAAAGGGAGCTGTATGAGACGTTGCGTTGTCGCCATCCGTAAGGCGGCGCTGTTTGGTCTGGTTTTTGCAGGGATTGCCGGTGCCGGGTCGGCCAGTGCGGCCGAGGCGGCATGGACCGCTTCAAAATGTGGTGCCGAGCCGCAGGCGCCTGCGGTGAAGGCCGCGACGGTCGCGCAGTATAACGAAAGCGTGGATCGCGTGACGGCTTATGAAAAGGCAGCCCGCGTTTACAATGCGTGTGTCGCGGCTCAGGCCAACCGGGAAGAGACGGCGATCAGCCAGGAAGCAAGCGCGCGGATTTCCCATGTCCATGCGGGGAGCGCGGCTGTTCAGTCCCATATCGCGTCGTCGTTCCAGACGCTGTCCGCCAATCTGGCCGCTGCCAGCCGCAAACTGGGCCATCACTGACGCTCTGCAAAGCCCGTCGCGATTCTTACTGCCCCATGCGTTCCTGATTCTGAGCCGGAGTCAGGGATGTGGGGCCGCCATAGGTCTGGCGGGCGACATTGGGCATAAGATCGGGGCGCGCCCAGCAGGTCGTGCCCTCGAAGCTTGTGGTGCAGTAGGGCTGCGGCGGAGGCGGCCCGGCCGGCCGGGCGCAGAAACTTTCGTCATCGTACAGATAGGCCGTGTTGCAGTCCTTTCCCGTGACGGCGGAAGCGATGCGATCCGGCGCGCAGCCTTCAAGCGCGCAGAACACCAGGGGAAGCAGCAGGAGCGGGACAGGCTTTTTCATGGCCGTCAGGATGCTTCCGGTGCGGTTAAGGAAGTCTGAATGTCGGCCGGATTTTCTGCCGTGATACCGTTTTTCACAGTCACGGACTGCTTCAGCCGGCCTTCGGATGTGTGAAGCGTTTGCCGCGACGGTGCGGCGCCTGTATGGTCGCGCAAACAGTTTGAAGACCGATCCAGCAGGGGACCAGGTGGCAGACGATTTCATCACGCAGGTGAACGAAGAAATGCAGGCGCAGCGGTTGCGGGCCATGGCACGGCGCATTGGCGCCGTGGTGGGCGTCGTGGCCGTGATTGGAGCCATCGGTGGTGGCGTGTGGGGCTGGAACAGTCACGCGCGTCATGCAGCACAGCAGGCGGCATCGGCACGGTATTTTACCGCCATGACGGCGCTGTCCGATCCCAAGCATGATGCCGCGGCCACCCAGAAGGCCACCGCGACCTTCCAGGATCTGGCGGAGCATGGTCCGGTGGGCGTGCGTTCCTATGCCGCGCTGCGTCTGGCCGATCTGCAGAGCCAGGCCCATCAGACGGACGCGGCGCTGAAGACGTGGCAGGGCGTGGCGGATGATAACGCTGCCGATCCGGCCCTGCGGGACATGGCGCGCTACATGAGCCTGAACGCCCGGACTGCGACGGCCGATCCGAAGACGCTCCGCCCGGGCTATGAAGCCCTGGCGCAGGGCGGTGGTGCCTGGGCTCCTCTGGCTCAGGAAGGTCTTGCCGCGCTTGACCTGCGCCCCGGTGCGACGGCGGACCAGCAGAAGGAAGCCCGGCGCATCCTGACGCAGATCGTTGGCAGTGAAAACGCGACCGAAGGGGTGCGTGCGCGTGCGCAGGCCCTGCTCGAGACATTTGGAGACGCCGGTTGATGCGCCGTCCTGTTCTTTCCCGCTCTTCCCTTTCCGTGAACCGCTCCATGGGGCGCCGTGGTCTTCTGCGGACGGCCTGCTCGGGCAGTGCCCTAGCCGTTCTGGGCGGTTGCAGCCTGTTCGAAGACGACAGGAAGCCGCCTCTGGCCGGACATCGCGTGGACGTCCTGTCCACGGGCGCCGGGCTGACGGTCGATCATGACGATCATACGCCGATCAGCCTCGGCCCGGTCCAGCCGGTGCGGGAATGGCTGCAGGAAGGGGGGCGTCCATCCCATGTCGCCGTGAATGCAGCGTGGAATGGTCCGGATCTGGCCTGGAGCCATTCGGTCGGCGCGCCAACGGATCCGTCCAGCTTTCTGGCGACGATCGCGATCATGCCGACCAATCGTGGTGCGATCCAGTCACCGCCGGTCATCGGCAACGGTCATATCTACACGACGGATGCGCAGGGCGTGGTGAAGGCCTGGACCTGGCCGGAACGCCGTCATGTCTGGACGCGTCAGCCCGCTACGGCCAGAAGCCGCTCGACCAATATTGGCGGTGGCCTCGCCCTCGATGGAGACACGCTCTATATCGTGGACGGCGTGGCTCAGGCCCTGGCCGTTGAAGCCCTGACGGGCAAGGTGAAATGGCGCGTCAGCACCGGAACGCCGGGCCGCTCCGCGCCGACGATCGCGGAAGGCCTCATGGTCTTCGGAACAATCGATGAGCGTCTGATCGCGCTAAACGCCAATACCGGCCATCAGGTCTGGACGTATCAGGCCACCGCATCCGACACGGTGATTTTCGGACAGTCCGCCCCGGCTTTCGTGGATGGCGTCATTCTCGCGGGCTTTGGCAGTGGCGATCTGGTGGCCCTGCGTGCGGCGTCGGGTGAGATGGTCTGGAGTGACAGTCTCGGCGGTTCCAACGGCATGGGCGCCATGCTCGACTTCTCCTGCATCCGCGGCGCGCCGGTCATCATGGACGGGACGGCCTATGCCGTGTCCATGTCCCGCGTGCTGGTGGCGATCGACATGCGCTCGGGCCGTCGCCTGTGGGAACGTGAGGTCAGCGGGCAGAGTCCTATGGCGATCTGTGGCGACTGGATGTATGTCCTGTCCACGGATCAGCAGATCGCCTGCCTGGATCGTCTGTCCGGGCATGTGCGCTGGATCACGCAGCTGCGTCGCTTCATCCGCGTTGACGTGGAAAAGGATGCGATTGCCTGGGTGGGCCCGCTTCTCGTGAACGGCAAGCTGATCTGCTTCTCCACCTTTCCAAAAGAAGGCATGGCTGTTCTGAATGCCGTGACCGGGAAACTTGAACTGACCCGCAAGACCGTCGCCCCGTGTCAGGTTCAGCCGATCGTCTGTGACGGTCATGTGCTGACCGTGTCCCAGGACGCCGTTCTGCGGGCCTATGGCTGAACGAATGACCTCTGAGAACCTGCCCGTTGTTGTTATTGCCGGGCGCCCGAATGTCGGGAAATCCACTCTGTTCAACCGGCTTGTCGGCCGCCGTCAGGCGATCGTCTCCGACATGCCGGGCGTTACGCGCGACCGCAAGGAGGGCGAGGCTCTTCTGCGTGGTCGTCGGGTTCGGCTGATCGATACGGCCGGGCTGGAGGAAGCTGCACCGGATACGCTGTACGGGCGGATGCGGGCTTCGTCCGAATCCGCTGTTGCGATGGCGGATCTGGTGCTGTTCTGCATTGATGCGCGTTCGGGCATCACGCCTGCGGATGCGCATTTTGCGAGCTGGCTGCGCCGTCAGAACCGCCCCGTCCTGCTGATCGCCAACAAGGCGGAAGGACAGGCGGGGACGAATGCGGCTCTTGAGGCCTATTCGCTCGGGCTGGGAACGCCGCTGGCCCTGTCTGCCGAGCATGGCGAAGGCATTGCCGATCTCATGGGTGAGATTGCCGAGCGTTTGCCGCCGGCGGAAAAATCCCGTCGTCGTGAGGCTCCGAAGGCCGAAGGCGAGGAAGACGAGCGTCCGGCCGGTCCGCTGCGTCTGGCGATCATCGGTCGTCCGAATGCGGGCAAGTCCACGCTGCTGAACTGTCTGCTGGGCGAAGAGCGGATGATCACGGGGCCGGAAGCAGGTCTGACACGTGATTCCATCACCGTCGAACTGCATGACGAGCACGGCCCCATCCAGTTGGTCGATACGGCGGGGATGCGCAAGCGCGCCCGCGTTGAGCAGCATCTTGAAAAGATGTCCGTCTCGGCTTCCATCGAAGCCCTGAAAATGGCGGAAGTGGTCGTGCTGGTGATCGATGCGACGCTTGGCGTGCATGAGCAGGATCTCCAGATCGGCCGTCTGATCGAGCGTGAGGGCCGGGCCTGCGTCATTGCGCTAAACAAGTGGGACGCCGTTGAGGACCGGAACGCGACCAAGAAGGCGATTCTGGACCGTCTGGAAATCTCGCTGGCCCAGGTGCGTGGCATTCCGGTCGTGACGTTCTCTGCGCTGACAGGAGCGGGTGTGCATCGTCTCCTTCCGGCTGTTCGGGAGGTTTACGAGATCTGGAATTCGCGTGTCTCCACGGGTGAACTGAACCGCTGGTTCGAGGATGCGCTTGAGCGTCATCAGCCGCCGCTCGTGGATGGTCGTCGGCTCAAGCTGCGTTACATGACGCAGGTGAAGGCGCGTCCGCCGACATTCCTGCTGTTCGGTACGCGGGCGGAGCAGCTTCCGGATTCCTACAAGCGCTATCTCGTTAACGGACTGCGTGAAACGTTCCATATGCCGGGTGTTCCGGTGCGTCTGCAGCTGCGCGGAACGAAAAATCCTTACGCGGAAAAGTGATTTTCTGTTCGTTTGGATATAGACCACACCCCTGATCGATCATTAATACAGGACCGGCTGTTTCCGGTTTCGGAACGTTCGGTCCTGTCCCCTTGAAGAAGGGTGTGTTTCGGGGGAGGTGACTACGGGTATGGTTGGGATTGCTTCGTCTTCCAGTGAGGGGCTGTCCACGCAACAGCCCCGCAGCACGGCACGGGCGACAACCCTTGGTATTCTGGCGGCTCTGGCCGGACTGATGTTCGGCCTTGATACCGGCGTGGTCGCCGGTGCGCTTCCATTCATTGCAACTGATTTCCATGCAGGCGTTGCCCTTCAGGGCTGGATTGTCTCGTCGATGATGGCCGGGGCAACGGTCGGATCGCTGTTTGCGGGGCGCATTTCGGTCCGGTTTGGTCGTACGGGCGCCATGCTCGGGGCGGCGATCCTGTTCCTGATTGGAACACTGCTCTGCGCCCTGGCGCCCGGTCCTGCTGTCATGATCATCGGGCGGCTTTTCCTCGGGCTTGCGGTTGGTGTGGCTGCCTTTGCCGCCCCGCTCTACATTTCCGAAATCACGGTTGAGTCCGTCCGTGGTGCCATGATTTCGTTCTATCAACTCATGGTGTCCTTGGGGATTTTCCTCGCGTTTGTCTCGGACAGCCTCCTGGCGCCGGGCGGACACTGGCGCTGGATGCTCGGCGTCATGGCGTTGCCGGCCAGTTTCTTTCTTGGAATCGTCCTGATCCTGCCGCACAGCCCGCGCTGGCTGATGATGCGGGGGGAAAAGGAGCGTGCGCGTCGCGTTTTGCAGAGCCTGCGCTCAGATGAGGAAGTGGCCGAAGCGGAACTGGTCGACATCCAGTCGCGCCTGCAGAAGAGCAGCGATGCGGGTATGGGGCTTTTCAAAAGCAATCCGAATTTCCGCCGGACCGTCTTCCTCGGCATGCTGCTTCAGATCATGCAGCAGCTCTCGGGCATCAACGCGCTTCTGTATTACGCCCCGCGCGTCTTTCAGGCGGCGCATTTCGGGACGAATGCGTCCATCTGGGCCACGACGCTCGTGGGACTGACGAACATGGCGCTGACCGGGGTGGCGATTGCCTGTGTCGATCGGTGGGGGCGGCGTCCCCTGCTGATCCTCAGCTGCGGAATCGCGGCATTCTCGCTGGCAGGAGTAGGGATATTGCTGGCCATGGGTGCGCAGAGCTTTGGGCTACAGCTTCTGTTGTGCGGATTCGTTCTCCTGTTCGTCGCGGGTTTTGCCATTGGCGAGGGGCCGCTGGTCTGGACGCTGTGTTCGGAAGTTCAACCGACGCGGGGGCGGGATTTTGGAATTGGCTGCTCCACGGTGACGAACTGGGCCGCGAACTGGGCTATTTCCAACATGTTCCCGCTGGGCATGGCGATGATGGGGGCGTCTTCGACGTTTCTGATGTTTGCCGTCTTCAATGGTCTTTTCATTCTTGTGACCCTATGGTTCGTTCCGGAAACGAAAGGCGTCTCGCTCGAAAGGCTTGAGGCCAATCTTTTTGCAGGCACCCGCCTGCGTGATCTGGGACGCTGAGACGATGACGGCTACGACGGAAGACGGTCCGCAAGAAGAGTACGATCCAAAGCGCCATGCCGGGCTGTACGGGGTCCAGCGTTTCAAGGCGATGTCGGCCGTACTCCTGGCCCTGCTTCTGTCAGTTCTGGATTATGCGATCGCCAATGTGGCCCTGCCGCTGATCGCGCAAGACCTGCATGCGTCGTCTTCACGGGCCATCTGGGTCGTAAATGCCTATCAGCTGGCCAATCTGTCATGCCTGCTGCCGCTGGCATCGCTTGGCGCCCGTGTGGGATTCGGACGACTGAGTCAGCTTGGGATCTTCCTTTTCCTGATCGCGTCTGTCGCCTGTGCCTTGTCACAGAACCTGCTTGAACTGACGCTCGCGCGGGCGCTGCAGGGTGTTGGCGGGGCGTGTATCATGAGTGTGAATATTGCACTCGTGCGTTTCATTTACCCGCATAAGGAGCTGGGGCGGGGCATCGCTCTGAACGGACTTTTCGTCGGGCTGGGAGTGGCTCTTGGTCCGTCTCTTGGATCGCTCATCCTGTCCGTGGCCAGCTGGCCCTGGATTTTCTGGATCAATCTGCCGCTAGCCCTCGCGGCTCTGGCGCTGGCTCATGCTGCACTGCCGCAGACCCCCCGGAGCGATATTCCGACCGATATGGTTGGCTCTCTTCTGACGGTAGCTTCTTTCGCCCTGACCGGTGTGGGGCTCGACGGTCTGATGCATGCCGATTTCCTGTCGGGCGCGGCGGTTACAGTTGCGGGCGTGCTGTGCTGGGCCATGCTGCTGCATTATCAGCGTGAGAGGCTCGAGCCGATCGTGCCGGTCGATCTGCTGGCGCGGCGGCCGTTTCTGCTGGCCTGTCTGGTCGGGTTTCTGGGGTTCGTGGCCTCCAACCTCTACATTGTGGCGATGCCGTTCACACTGGCGTCTGCGTTCCATCGTGGTGCAGGCACGATCGGGCTTCTGATCGCGCCCTGGGCTGTCGGTGTGGCGACGATGTCGTTTGTCGTCAGCCGTCTGGCGGACCGGTTTCCGGCGTCGGTGCTATCCTCGATCGGACTGTTCATTACGGCGAGCGGATTCTGTCTGCTGTGGTTCCTGCCGACGGACGCCGGCAACTGGGCCATCGCCTGGCGGACGCTGTTTGCCGGATGCGGGTTCGGGCTGTTCCAGCCGCCCAATAACCGCGCGATCATGGTCACCGCGCCTCCGGGTCGTGAGGGCGGCGCGAGTGGTATGCTCTCCGTTGCGCGTCTGGCGGGGCAGACGACAGGAGCCCTGCTCGTGGCAGGACTGTTCACGGTCTTTCCCCATCCGGCTTTTATCTGCCTCGGGGCTGCGATGATTGCGGCGCTGACGGGATCTGCGCTCAGTCTGGGGCGGAAATATCTCGCAGCCTGAAGAGCGTGGTGGCGCGCTGGTCCGCGCTTTCCAACTCCTGCGTGACGGGAACGGTCTGCCGCGTCAGGACTTCGAGCGGCATTGATGGGGCGTAGTGCCGGCCCGGATCGCAGAGCCAGACTTCGCAGGTTTTCGAACATTCCAGCAGCCAGGGCACGATCCGCGCCGCCATGGCTTCGTTGTAACAGACGTCTCCGATGACCAGCAGATCACAGTCCGGGAGCGTTCCGATTAGGTCTCCGGGGACGGGAGCGATGGTCACGCTGTTGAGGCGCGCATTCAGATCTGTGGCTTCCAGCGCCATGGGATCGATATCGTTGGCCTGCACATCGGACGCGCCCGACAGGGCAGCGGCAATGGCGGCGAGACCGCATCCGCAGGCTATATCGAGAACGCGGCGTCCCCGGACATGCCCGGGATTATCAAGAATGAAGCGCGCGATGAGCTGGCTGCCGGGCCATGCGAAGGCCCAGAAGGGCGGTTCGATGCCGATCTGTTCGAGATAGACTTCGCTGGCCTGCCAGATGGGGGTGATTTCGGTCGCCAGATGCAGGGAAATCTCAGGCACGAGCGTGGCCTGTGCGATGGCGGTGTTGTCACGGATGAAACCGGCGGGATCGCTCAGGGGCGTGCTCATCCGAAAAGTCTTGCGGCGACAAACCCTGCGGCCAGTACGAATCCGATGGGCACGTTGCGGCGGAACTCCCTGAGGCAGGCCGGAGCGTCATAAGGGTTCAGCACGCGGACCTGTTGGAGCAGCATTGCGGCTGCGAGGGCGAGGAACGGCCAGAAGGTCCAGTGCAGATGGGCGTGGATGGCCACGAGTGCCAGCGCCAGAAGCATGAGGCTGTAACAGGTGGCGATGAACGGGCGGGCGCTCTTTTCCATAAGACGCGACGTGGAGCGGACGCCGATGCGGGCGTCGTCGTCCATGTCCTGAAAGCCGTAGATCGTGTCGAATCCGAGCTGCCAGAGAATGACGGCGCCGTAGAGCAGCAGGCCGTTGCCATCCAGTGTGCCGGCGGCTGCGGCGTAGCCCATGGGGGCGCCGAATCCGAAGGTGAAGCCCATGACGAGCTGCGGCCACCAGGTGATGCGCTTGGCGGCCGGATACAGGGCGACGAGCAGGAGCGCGAGCGGCGCAAGCGCCCAGCAGACGGGCGGCAGGCAGAGGAGAACGCCCAGTCCGATCAGCAAAAGAATGGCCAGCAGAAGCAGGCCCTGTTTCAAGGATAGTGCGCCGCTGGCAAGGGGGCGCCCTGCGGTGCGGGCGACCCTGGCGTCGATGTCGCGGTCCCAGATGTCATTCACGACGCAGCCGGCCGAGCGCATGACGAGCGAGCCGAAGGCGAACAGGGCCGTGTCGATCAGGCGCGTTTGTAGTGACGCATGGGGCGCAAGGAACAGGCCCCACACGCCGGGCAGGAACAGGAGCCATGTTCCGACCGGGCGGTCGAGACGGGCGAGCAGGGCGTAGGAGCGCCATGGCTCGGGCAGGCGCGCAATGCGGCCGGTCAGCTGGATATCGGTATGGGCGCGGGTCTGGCTCATGGGAGATGTGATGCTGCGCGGACATGCTTCCGTCAATGGGCGAGGCGCGCTATCGGAAAAGGATGAGCCGATCCGACCCCCGTCTTTATGTCCCTGCGTCTGAAACAGCCTTCGCGGAAGGCCAGACCGTCCCGCTTCCACCGGGGCAGGCGCATTATCTGGGCAATGTGATGCGTCAGGGCGTGGGCAGTGCTGTGTGCGTGTTCAATGAACGCGACGGCGAGTGGACAGCAGAGATCGCGGCCCTGAAAAAGGACAAGGGAAGTGTTCTGCTGTATCGCTGCGAGCGGACTCCGGCGCCGACGGACGGTGTGGAACTGCTGTTTGCGCCGCTCAAGCGGGATGCGACGGAACTTGTCATCCGTATGGGAACCGAACTGGGGGTGACGCGCTTTCGGCCGGTTGTGACGGAGCGGACCAATACGCACCGGCTCAATCTGGAGCGGCTGTCGCTCATTGCGACCGAAGCGGCCGAGCAGTGCGAACGACTGGATATTCCGGAGATCCTGCCGCCTGAGTCGCTGCGGGTGGTGCTGGCGGAGTGGCCGGACGATCGTCCGCTGTTTGTCGCGCTCGAGCGCCGTCCGGGTGACGATGTGGCGGTGCAGGCCGCGGCCCTGCTGATCGGGCCAGAAGGCGGCTTCTCCGAGGCGGAAGTGGAGCTTCTGCGGCGGCATGCTGCCGTTCATGCGCTCAGCCTGGGGCCACTGGTGCTGCGAGCGGAGACGGCCGTGTGTGCGGGGCTGTCCCGTCTGGCGGCGAGGGCTGAGGATGCCGCCCGAGGGTGACAGAACCGTCGGACCTGCTACAGTTCAATCATTATCGAACAACGAATTCAGACCGAGGCCAAACGCCATGTCCAATCCCGGCACGTCCAATACTGCGTCGATCGAAAGCCGGGCGCAGCTCGTCGAGGCGATCGCGCGTGGTTGCAAACCGCAATCGGAATGGAAGATCGGCACCGAACATGAAAAATTCGGTTTTGTTCTTCCTCATGCTGCTGACGGACGCGAACCGCTCTCCCCGCCGCCTTACGCGCCGCGTGGAATCGGAGCACTGCTGGAGAAGCTTCAGGGACCGGACTGGGCGCCGATCATGGACGGTGAAAACCTGATCGGTCTGAAGGGCCAGAACGCACAGGCAGGACGGGCGATCTCGCTTGAGCCGGCTGGGCAGTTCGAGCTTTCGGGCGCACCGGTTGTCTCGCTTCAGGAAACCGAAGCGGAAATGCAGGCGCATTTCGATCAGGTGCGTGGTCCGGCTGCGGAACTCGGGCTTGGTTTCCTGCCGTTTGGCTTTCAGCCGCTCTGGACGCGCGATGCAATGCCGTGGATGCCCAAGAGCCGCTATGCGATCATGCGCAACTACATGCCAAAGGTCGGTTCGCTCGGCCTCGACATGATGACGCGGACCTGCACGGTTCAGGTCAATCTTGATTTCAGCGATGAAGCCGACATGGCCCGCAAGATGCGCGTGTCACTGGCACTTCAGCCCGTGGCGACGGCGCTGTTTGCGAATTCGCCGTTCGTCGAGGGCAAGGCCAATGGCCTGCTGTCCAACCGGGCCCGGATCTGGACCGACACGGACAACCAGCGTTCGGGACAGCCTTCGGTATTCTTCGAGGACGGATTCGGTTTTGAGCAGTATGTGGACTGGGCGCTGGACGTGCCGATGTATTTCGTCTCGCGGGATGGAAAGAACATCGATGTGGCGGGCTGCTCCTTCCGGCGCTGGCTGGCTGGCGATGTTCAGGAACCGCTGAAGGGTCTGACGCCGACGGTTGGCGATTTCGAGGACCATCTGACGACCGTCTTTCCGGATGTGCGTCTCAAGCAGTTCCTTGAAATGCGCGGCGCGGATGCAGGAAAACTGGAAATGATGGTGGCGCAGTCGGCCCTGTGGGTCGGCCTGCTTTACGATCCGGCCACGTTGGAAGCGGCCGAGAAGCTGGTGCGTGAGCAGCCCTGGAGCGTGTATCAGCAGCTTCGGGCCGAAGTGCCGCGTCTGGGGCTGGATGCAGCGTTCCCGGGTGGTCTGAAACCGTTTACCAAGCGTGTGGTTGAACTGGCCGAGCAGGGCCTGCGGGCGCGTGTGCGCAACGAGGCCGGCTATCTCGATCCGCTGCATCTGATTGCGGATGGCGGTCCGAATCAGGCCCAGTACTGGCTGGATCTGTATAATGGCGCCTGGGGCCAGAGCGTGAAGCCGCTCTTTACCGAAGCCGCCATCTGATTTTACGAGACGGGATCTGCTGCCTACGTGACGAAACTTTCCGATCTGACCGAACGCGAAATCCTTGCGCTGGCCATCGCCAGCGAGGAGGAGGATGGTCATATTTACGCGGATTTCGGCCAGATGCTGGCGGAGGATTATCCCGACAGTGCCGCCATCTTCCAGGACATGGCGGAAGAGGAAAACCACCATCGCCGCGCGCTGATCGACCTGTTCGTCCGGCGGTTCGGTAATCATATCCCGCTGGTCCGCCGGCAGGATGTGCAGGGATTTCCGTCCCGCAAATCCGCCTGGCAGATGCAGAATCGCGGGATCGAGGCGATCCGGGCGCAGGCGGCCGACATGGAGCGGCAGGCCGCGCGGTTCTATCGTCAGGCCGCCGGGCAGACCAATGATGCGGAAATCCGCAAGCTGCTGGGCGATCTGGCGACCGAGGAAGACCGGCATCAGCGTGAGGCGCGGCGCCTGGAAGATGCGCATCTGAATGACAACACGCGTGACCGCGAGGACGAGCACAGCCGCCGGGATTTTGTTCTGCGGGTCGTGCAGCCGGGGCTGGTCGGGCTCATGGATGGCTCGGTTTCGACGCTGGCGCCCGTCTTTGCCGCGGCGTTTGCAACGCATAGTCCGCATGCGGCCTTTCTGGTCGGGCTTGCGGCCTCGCTGGGAGCCGGGATTTCCATGGGGCTGGCGGAAGCGCTGGCGGATGATGGCAAGCTGTCCGGGCGTGGGGCTCCGCTGCTGCGTGGTCTGATCTGCGGCGCCATGACCTTTGGGGGCGGGATCGGGCATACGTTGCCGTTCCTTGTGCCGGATTTCCATCTCGCCTTTGGTGTCGCGATTATTGCCGTGGCGATCGAGCTTCTGCTGATTTCCTGGGTGCGCTGGCGGTATCAGGACACACCGTTCGGATCGGCCATGGTGCAGGTCTTTCTCGGCGGGGCTCTCGTTTTTGCAACCGGTGTGCTGATTGGCAGTTCCTGAGACATGATGAACCGTTCTTTTTTCCGCGCTGCCGCTCTGGTGGCGCTGCTGCCCGTTGCCCTGCCATCCATGGCTTTTGCGCAGGCGACTCCCGCCCAGCTTCGTCCTGCGGATCAGGGCTGGATTTCACGGATTGAGGACGCGCTGGGGCAGGTCACGACCCTTCAGGCGCGCTTCAGGCAGACGGCGGCAGATGGCAGCACGACTGTCGGAACAGCGACGCTCGACCGGCCGGGCCGCATGCGTTTCGATTACGATAAGCCGAGTCCGCTGCTGCTGGTCGCCAATGACGGGCGTGTGGTGTTTCAGGATCGCAGCGTCGATCAGGTCACGACCATTCCGCTGGACCGCACGCCGCTGGGGCTTCTGTTGCGGCCGGAACTCAAGCTGTCGGGCGATGTGACGGTGACGGGCTTCGAGCACAGTAACGGACAGATCCGGGTGCAGGTGGTGCGGACGCAGAGTGCGGGGGAAGGCACCCTGACGCTCGTTCTGTCCGATGCGCCGCTCGGGCTTCTGGGCTGGACGGTCGTGGATGCGCAGGGACGCACGACCACGATTGCCCTGTCCGATGTACGTCTGGGCGGGACCGTGCCTCAGTCCCTGTTCGTACTCCCCAAGGCAGACTGAGGCTTCAGTCTTTCAGCTCGCGTGAAAGCTCCAGCGCGCGTGCATAGACCGTGCGTTTGGGCAGCTTGACGATTCCCGCCACGAGGGCGGCGGCATCCTTGACGGAATGGGTCGTCAGGGCCTCGCGCAGATGCGTGTCCAGATCGGCGGCACCGCTGTCATCTTCGGCAGAGGGACCGATCAGGAGCGTGATTTCGCCCCGCGGTGCTGTGGTGCGGAAATGTTCCAGAACCTCTGTCAGCGTGCCGCGCACCATCTCCTCGAAACGCTTGGTGAGTTCACGGCCGACGGCGGCTTCGCGCTCCGGGCCGAAGACGTCGATCAGGTCTTCGAGTGTTTCGATCAGCCGGTGTGGGGCTTCGTACCAGATCAGTGTGGAATGCAGTCCGGCCTGTTCAGCGGCGCGCAGGGTGGCAAAACCGGTCTTGCGGGCTTCGCTTCGGGGTGCGGGAAAGCCCAGGAACATGAAGGGTAGGGGCGGCAGGCCCGACAGCGTCAGGGCCGTGACAACGGCGTTCGGACCGGGAATGGCTGTGACATGGATGCCGGCCGCGATGGCCGCGCGGACCAGCCGGTATCCGGGATCGGAGACCAGGGGCGTTCCTGCGTCGGAGACAACGGCATAGCGTGCGCCGTCCTGCAGCTTTTCGATCAGGAACGGAGTGCGGTCCTGTTCGTTATGGTCGTGCAGTGTCCGGGTCGGTGTGGCAATATTGCGCGAAAGCAGGAGCTTTGCCGTGACGCGCGTGTCCTCGCAGAGGATCGCGTCAACGGTGTTCAGCGCCTCGATCGCGCGTTCGCTGATATCGGCCAGGTTGCCGATCGGCGTTGCAACCAATATCAGACATCCACCTTCGGCCTGGCCCTGCGCTGGCAGGGGGGCGGCCGGTAACGTTTCAGCCGCATCGCTCAAGGGAGTTTCAGCGGAACATGACTTTTCGGACATCTGCATCCTCGGTGACAAACTCAGGGGGGCATTGTCGCCCGTTGAGCCGTCTGCGCAAGGGTGTAAGCACCGGCCTCGCCGCAGGAACCTTCCTGACCCTTGCCGCCTGCTCGGGTGGCGGGTCGTCTTCCGTGCCGGGTGTGGGCGGCGTTCCGGGTGTTTCGGAAGGTCCGGGCGCGCATGATGTCGGGCTGATCCTGCCGCTGACGGGGCGCAATGCCGCTTATGGTCTGCGGATGCGCGATGCGGCGAAGCTGGCCCTTTCGGCCAAGGGATCGCCTGCGCTGGACGTGCATGACACCAATGCCCCGGGCGGCGCTGAGCAGGCGGCCCGGGATGCGCTGTCGCGTGGTGATGCCATCCTGCTGGGGCCTCTGACCGCAACGGAAACGTCTGCCGCGGCACCGCTCGCCGTCAATGCGGGCAAGCCGGAACTGGCCTTTACCAGCGACTCTACGCAGGCCCGTCCGGGCGTCTGGGTCATGGGTCTGACACCGGAGCAGCAGGTGCGCCGGATGGTGGATGCCGCCCGGGCGACGGGACGCCGGACTTTCGCGGCCTTCCTGCCGGACAATGCCTTCGGACATGCGATGGGTGATGGTTTGGCACGGGCCTGCCGCGATGCGGGTCTGAAGGATCCGCAGATCGTGTTCCATACGATGGACGCGCAGAATATCGATGACGGCCTGAAGACGCTCTCCGCCATCGAAACGCGCCAGCCCGCCGCTCCGGCGCCTGCGCCGACAGATGTCCCGGCCGGACCATCCGCGATCGATCCGACGGGTGAGACTGTGGCAAACCCGGCAGGGTCGGCAGAAACGGGTACTACGCCGCTGGCTACGCCAGCGGCCACTCCGGCACCGGCGCCTCAGGCCGTACCAGTTCCGCCGCCGCCATTCGATGCGTTGGTGCTGGCCGATACGGGGCTGGAACTGGGACGGGTCATTACGGCGCTCCAGGCGGATCATATCGATTCGTCGCAGGTCCAGATCATGGGGCCGGCGCTGTGGAAAGCGTTTGATGGCAAGCTCGGTGCGCTGCATGGGGCCTGGTATGCAGCGTCCGATGCGCATGACCGCATGGGCTATGTCGCGCAGTACCGGGCTTTGTACAAACAGGCGCCGTCACCCGTCACGGATTTCGCCTATGACGCCGCGGCCCTGGCCGGAAGCCTGATCCGTCAGGGTGGCGTGACGATGCAGGCCCTGACGCGGCCGGATGGTTACATGGGTGTGGACGGGCTGTTCCGCCTGCGGCCGGACGGGCATGTCACGCGGGCACTGGCGATCTATCAGATCCAGCGTGGCGGTGGTGCCCGCATCGTTGTACCAGCTTCGCGGGATGTGGCGATCCGTCCGAGCTGATACGGTATTTTTTCAAAAGAAAAGCGCGTCCGTTTTCTGAACGGCGCGCTTTTTTTATGTCTGGTCGAGGAAATCCGGGCGCAGGATCAGGCGGCGCAGGTCTCGGCGAGCGGCAGGACCGGGCGGATGACGTGCAGGGCGAGCTCGAAGCTGGCATAGCTGCCAAGCTCATGCTCGCGGATCTGGTCAATCAGTACCCAGCGCATGCCCTGGGGCCGCAGCATATAGGCGGGATCGGGATTTTCGCGGACCCAGACCAGAACATGATCAACGGGGACAGTGCCGTCCACATTGACGGTGTCATGGGCGGCCGGTGCGATTTCCGCATCGAAAACGCCCATGCGCTGCCCGGCTTCCAGCCAGCGCAGCAGGTACTCGCGGTGACGGGGGAGAAGGCCCTGGCGCAGAGGTACGATGTTGCTCGCGTTGCGGCCATGAGAGAGGTCGTGAAGGTGAGCCACCTGCGCCATCAGGAAGTCCTCATCATAAAGCCGGGCAGGGCACCCGGGTCGTGGTGATGAGTTCAGGCTAGGGGCCGAAAGGTACGTTTCACAATCTTTAATAACGTCTGGAGACGGTTTTGCGACACAAACTATCCCTACTGTGACAAATCTGCCATGCTCTCAGTGCATAGCTTAACACTGTGTTGTCATATTCCGGTACAGGGATTTGTCCCAGCGGCGGTGCAGCCAGAGCCAGGACCCCGGAATGTCGCGGATCCATGATTCGAGACGGTCATTGAACAACTGCGTGAGGGCGAGGACGTCTTGGGTGCGGTCGTCCGTTTTTTCCGGCATGAAGGGCGCATCCACGACCAGCACGAGTCTGGCTGGACCATCGCGGCGAACATGTCCGGTCACGATCAGGGCATCATGTCTCAGGGCGAACACGGCTGCGGCGGAGGCCGTCATGGCGGGGCGGCCGAAGAGTCTGGCCTCGATCCCGTCATTCATTTTCTGATCGCCCAGAACGCCCAGATTCCCACCTTTGGACAGGTATTTCAGGGCTGCGCGCGCGCCTTTTGCGCCTTTGGGAAACATGGGCACGTCCTGTCCCATCGCGTCCTGCCGGAGCCTGTGGATCAGGCGGTCAACGCCGGGATTGCTGGCTGCGCGGTAGAAGGACGCAAACGGCATGCCATAGCGCGCCACGACAGGCGGCATGAGTTCCCAGTTGCCGATATGACCCGAGAAGAAAATGACTGGCCGGCCCGATGCTTTGGCCTCTTCAAGATGCTCCGCGCCTTCGACGCTCCATCCCGCGCCGGAGGGCGTGTTCTGTTTCAGGCGGCTGATATGGGGGAACTCACCCACCGTGCGCCCCAGATTTTCCCAGCAGTCGCGGACGATGCGGCGGCGCGCGGAAGCGTCATATTCCGGCAGGGCGAGCTGAAGATTCCGGTCTGCGACTTTCGAGACGGGCAGCAGCGGTCCGATTGTGCGCGCCACAAACCCTCCCAGACTGGAAGAGGCTGCGGGCGGGAGGGTGCGGATCGCGGCCAGAAGGGCACGGACCAGAAGGGTTTCCGCGCGGTACAGGAAAGACGTCACGAGGCGGAAAACAGCAGATCGAGGAGGCGTTCGGGGGATTTCGGGTCGGCCCAGAGCAGCTCTACGCCGATGACCTTCACCTGCGTACGGAATGGGAATGGGAGTTTCACGGCGTCCTTGGCGGTCGTGACCAGCGTGGTTCCCGATTCCCGGCTGAGGGCTTCGAGGCGCTGGATGTCACGGGGCGTATAGAAATGATGATCGGGGAAGGGGAGCGAACGGATGGGGGCGACGCCTGCGTCCCGGAGCATGTCGAAGAATTTTTCAGGGCGTCCAATGCCTGCAAAGGCTACAATGCGTCGCCCCTGGAGGGTCCGGATTTCGGGGCCGGGCACCAGTCTGGCCTGCGCGGTCAGGAGATATGGCGGGAACGTCGGGATCAGGTTGTGCCGATCGTCGCCCATGACGACGACGGCCTGGGCGCGTGCTAGGGCGTCGGCGATCGGTTCGCGCAGGGGGCCTGCGGGGAGGACGCATCCGTTGCCGAAGCCGGTCGCGCCGTCCACCACGAGAACGGAGACGTCCTGATGGAGGGTGGGGTTCTGGAAGCCATCATCCATGACGAGGCAGTCCGCGCCCTGGGAGATTGCGAGGCGGGCGGTTTCGGCACGGTCGGCCCCGATCCAGGTCGGGGCGCTCTGTGCAAGGAGGAGCGGTTCGTCGCCCACATCGCGCGGCGTGCTGCGGTTCGGATTGACGCCGATCGGGCCGCGCTCGCGGCCGCCATGACCCCGGCTCAGGATATGGGGATGATGGCCCCGGTCCCTGAGGCGGTGCACGAGATCAAGGGTGAGGGGGGTTTTGCCAGTGCCGCCTGTGGTGATGTTGCCGCAGCATAGGACCGGAACGGAAGCATGAAAGGTCGGCTGTCTGAGGCGGCGGCGGGTGAGTGTCGTGGCGATGAAGGAAAACGGCCGCAGGAGACGGGCGGCGATGCTGCGGGTGGGGCGCAGCCAGAAACGGGGTGGACGACGCGTCATCGCTCAACCGTTTTCAGGATGCGGTCCCGCAGGACGCTCACCACGGAGCGCTGCAATCCCGTTGTCCTGACGGGCGGGAGAGGGGATTCGAGCCATCGTGTCAGACACTCCACATCGTTCACGACATGGATTGTATCAGAAACGGTGGCCATTGCCTCCCGCCAGTTCTCCATTTTCGGCCCCGTAGCCGTGGGAACGCCCAGACGGAGCGGCTCGAACGGGTTGTGGCCGCCGCCCTTTCCGGCAAGGGAATTGCCCAGAAAACAGCGATCCGCCAGACGGTAGAACAGACCCAGTTCGCCCAGCGTATCGGCCAGCCAGATCTGTGTCTGCGGTGTCGGATCCTGACCTGCCGCCCGTCGGGGCAGGTCAAAGCGGGCTGCCAGCTCTGCGCCGCGGGCCGGGTGGCGCGGGACGATGATGGTCAGCAGATCGGGCTGGAGCCTGCGGGATTTTTCCGCGGCCTTAAGGACAAGTTCTTCCTCGCCGGGATGGGTGGAAGCGGCAACAAAGATCGGACGGTCGCCGATCAGGCTCCTCAGCCGGGCATATTCCGCCTCGTCATAGGCTAGAGGCGGTGCGTCCTGCTTGAGGTCGCCATCTTCATAGACCGGGAGCGCTCCCAGTGCCCGGAAGCGGGCGGCGTCTTCGGGACCACGGGCTGCTACCCAGGACAGGCGCTTCATCATGCGGCGTGCGGGGTCTCCCAGACGGGTCCACAGACGGGCTGAACGGTCCGACAGGCGCCCGTTGACGAGCATGACCGCGATATCGCGGCGCGAACAGGCCGCGATGATGCCGGGCCAGAGTTCGCTTTCCACGAATATGGCGCCTTCCGGCTGCCAGAGGTTCAGGAAGCGCCTGAGCCAGCGTGGCACGTCATGGGGAATGAAGCGGTGGATGATCCGCTGCCCGTAGAGCGGATGCCGGGCCACGATCTCGCTGCCGGTGACTGTCGCGGTCGTAAAGAGGATGCGCATTTCGGGCCGGGCTTCGAGCAGGGCCTCGGCGAGCGGCAGGGCGCAGAGGGTCTCGCCGACGCTGGCGGCATGGATCCACAGAAGCTGCCCGGGGGGGCGGTGGCCTCGGCGCGGGCCCGTGCGCTCCAGTCCCATGCGCTCACGCAGGCGGTCGGGGAGTTCGCGGCCGCGATGCAGACGGATGCGCAGCATGACCGTCAGCGCCGGGGCCATGAGGGTTCCAGCCAGGCGCCACAGACGGTCCGCCAGATTGGATTGCCGGTGCCGCACCACGCTCTCGGCACGGAGCGAGACGTCGTTCAGGGCATTCTGAAGGATGGTGGCGTCGGGCTGGAAGAGCGGCTCGCCCATGATGAGGGCGCCGCGTCCGAACGGTAGCGGGAAAGCCAGCCCGTCCCATGAGGGCAGGCGCAGACTCGTGCTGGCCATCCCGACGGGGACGACCGCGCAGACCGCAAGGCGGGAGAGCGCGACGGCTCCGGGCTGCACCTGTTCCGCCGGGCCGCGGGGGCCGTCCGGTGTGATTCCGACCAGTGAGCCTTTTTCAAGTTCCTTCAGAGCAGTGCGCAGAACGGCCGCTCCACCCTTGTTCTTGCCCTTCTTGCTGGAGGAGCCGTGGATGCCGATGATGCCCCAAGGGCGGACGACGTCTGCGATCAGCATTCCGTCCGGATTACGGGAAATCAGTACTCGCAGTTCCAGGCGGGGTTCCAGCGTCCGCGCCCAGAACCACAGGGCCGGGCTGAGTGTCAGCGAGCGGTGCCAGAAGGCGACGACCGTACCCTTCGCCGGGGTTGTCAGGGTTTCGAGGGCGCGGGGTGAGCCACTGACCTGCCAGCGTGTGGTGTGCAGGCAGGTTCCCAGCCACAGGCGCAGGAGGCGCGGAAACAGGGTCATGCCGTGTCGGGTAGCACGCGGCGTTACAGGCGGCAAAGGTTGGAAAGGCTTTCCCGTACAGTCCTGGTCCTCACTGCGCCGGATGACGGACCTCAAGGGACGTGAAGGTTACCTGCGCCATGTCGCCATGACAGGGCATATGCCATCCGGTCTGGCCCGCAACGGCCTCGAACCACATGACAGGCGCAGTCGCGGCAGCGGGCATGGCGAGTACGCTGCGACTGCCGTTGACGACAACGACGAGCGTTCCGTTGGGACGTGAGGAGATGGCATAGCTGACGTTGCGGTCCGGATAGATCGTACCGGCGACGATGTTGTGGGTCGAACTGCCATCGTGGACGGTGACGGTCACCTGCGAGCGATGGCCGTTTGCGACCAGTTCCACGACAGGGCCGTGCGGACTCTGGATGCGTCCGATGATAACGCGCTGGTCGCTGGGCCAGGTGTCGATATGCAGGCTGGCATTCATGTCGGCCGGGGTCTGCTGGAAATACCAGGCGGTGCCTTCACGCAGGACGGTTGCGGGGGCCGTCTGTCCGCGGATGGACGGCTGAAGCCCGTCCGTCCGCAGGGTGAGGGCGCCTGTTGCGGGATTCTGCTGATAGAACGGGCTGTGATAGCCGGTTGCGAGCGTCGTGCTCGGAACGAGGCGCAGTTTCAGCCGCGCCTGCGGTTCCTGCAGAGTGAAGCCGCCTGCCTGCGGCGGAGACCGTGTGTCCATGGCCGAGGCGGGGACCAGCGCGGTTCCTGCCAGTGCGAGGGTCAGGCAGGTTGCGCAGAGGAGGCGGGGCAGGGACATGACGGTTCCTTCAGATCGGCAGGCAGGCATGAAAAGGCGTTTCAGCGGCTCATGAGAACGGTGAGTTGCGCCTGTTCCAGAATGTGACGGGTGACACCGCCCAGGATCATCTGACGCAGACGCGAGTGGGAATAGGCGCCCATGCAGAGCATGTCGGCGTTGAACTCGGTAGCCGCTTTCAGGAGCCCCGCGCCGATGTCACGGTTTACGGCTTCGAACTCGCGGGCGGTGGCGGAAATGCCATGCATCCGCAGATAGGTCACGACTTCGTCCGCGCCCGGTCCGCGACGTTGGTAGTCCTGACAGGTCAGGACCTGCACGGCTTCGGCCTTGTGGGCCCAGGGCAGGATGCAGCGCAGGGCCAGCGAGGCCTCGGGCGTGCCGTTCCAGGCAATGGCGATGCGCTTGCCGACGGTTTTCGGCGGGGCGGGCGGGGCGATCACGAGCGGTCGTCCGCTGTCGAACAGGATGGCATGCAGCGTTTCGGAGGCGCGCGGATCGCCGTCCTTGGCGAGGTTCGGGACCAGAGTCATGTCGGCCAGACGCGAGCGCCATGTCAGGGAATCGTGCTCGGTCCCGTTGAGGACATCAAGGCTGGCGCTGACGCCATCGCCCGCAGAGGAGCCGATCTTCGAAGGCTCGACACGGCGGATGTCATGCTCACGGATGAAGGCATCAAAGGCTTTGCGGATCGCGATCGCGCGGCGCTGCGCTTCGGTCGTGGCTGTGTCGATCATTTCATTGACCATGCCGGCCGAGATGCCTTCACCGGCTAGCGTCGCGACTTCGGACGGGTCCGAGCCGACCACGACAGCGGACAGATGGGCATCGAAACGGCGCGCGAAATCAAGCGCGACCGACATGACGGCTTCGAGGTCACCGGAGCCGTTCAGGGGGAGAAGGATATTCTTGATGTCGATAAGCATGGGTCAGGGCTCCCCGGCCAAAATCTGCAGAACGTCGTTATGATGTATTTACGGATAAAGTCGTGTGACGTTCCATCCGTTTCCGTCATGGATGTTTCCGTCACGGGTCCACACGGCTCTGTCATGCAGGCGGTAGGGGCGATCCTGCCAGAATTCGATGGCTTCGGGCAGAACGCGAAAGCCCGACCAGTTGGCGGGGCGGGGGATCGGACCGTCGCCGTATTTCTCGTCCACGGCCTTCAGGCGTTCCTCGAAGGTGCTGCGGTCATCCAGCGGGCGTGACTGGTCGGACGCAATGGCGCCAAGGCGGGACATGCGCGAGCGGCTTGCGAAATACGCATCGGCTTCGGCGGCACTGACGGCTTCAACCGGGCCTTCGATCCGGATCTGGCGGCGGAGGGATTTCCAGTGGAACAGCAGGGCGACATGCGGGTTGGCCAGCAGTTCGCGTCCCTTGCGGCTTTCCAGATTGGTATAGAAAACGAAGCCGCGCTCATCCACGCCCTTGAGCAGAAGCATCCGGACGGAAGGTCGCCCGTCAGGGGTTGCGGTGGCCACGGCCATGGCGTTGGGATCGTTCGGCTCGGATTTCTCGGCATCCGACATCCAGGCCGCAAACAGGGCGAAGGGATCGGCCTTCAGGTCAATCAGGGGGATGTCGGACATGGGACTCTCCTTGGAACTGGATTGGCGGAACAGGCCTGACGCGGCAGGAGCAACGCAGACCGGTTCGCCAGTGTGAGGATCATAACGCGGATGGCACGTTCCAGCCATCCGGCCCGCTATGGGAACAGTTTACGCACTTCGCTCACATCGCGCCTTGATCTGGGACAGCATGCGTCGCCGCAGCAGGCCACTGACAGGACGGATCACGAGCCAGTAGGGCAGGAAGCACCGCCGGACATGAGAAGTGGGGCACAGGACATGTGTCTGCGTGACAAGGCGCGTCCGTTTCGGCGTGGCTGGCACTGTCATAAAGGACAGGATCAGGGTTGCAGCGGACGCATCCCTGTCACCGAGAAACTCCATGGGTGTGTCAAAACGGCGCAGGCCGTAATCCGTCTGCCAGAAAGCGCCTTTCAGCCCGTAGACCAGACTGCGATTGGTCTGGGAAAGAAGCGTGAAGTCCTGAAGGTCCAGAGGCAGCGGAGGGCGCGCGCGCAGCAGGCGGGCGGGCAGTTCACGCAGGTAAAGGGCCGGACGGAAGAGCGGATCATCACCCAGGCGGTAGTGCCGCACGGAGTTCAGGATGGCGCCGGGCCGAGCGCGGATCAGGATGGAATGATGTTCGGAAAAATCGAACGGTTCTATGGTGGCGTAGGCGGATTTCGAACACATGGGCAGAAATTCCTTAGCGCCGGAGTGATGCCTTAATGCCCTGTCAGGGGGCAAAAAACGGCGCAATCGTCGCAAAGTCTTGTCTGTAACGGGCGCTTGTGCAACCACGGCCCTCAATACGCCAACGCGATTCAGGAAATCACCATGTCTGAAACGGAAGACAATATCCCGGCTCCAGTGACCGGCACGCTCATGAAGGGCAAGCGCGGTGTGATCATGGGTGTTGCCAACAAGCACTCCATTGCCTGGGCCATTGCCAGTGCCTGTGCTGCACAGGGCGCAGAACTTGCTTTCACCTATCAGGGCGAGGCGCTGGGCAAGCGCGTCCGTCCGCTGGCCGAGAGCGTCGGGTCCGAACTCGTCATTCCCTGTGATGTCAGCAATGACGATGCCATCAACACCACGTTCGACGAGATCGAGAAGGTCTGGGGCAAGATCGACTTCGTGCTCCATGCCATCGCTTTCGCCGACAAGCAGTATCTCCGTGGCCGCTATATCGATACGCCGCGCGATGCCTTCCTGCAGGCCATGGATATCTCCTGTTATTCCTTCGTGGCTGTTGCACGCCGTGCATCCGCAATGATGAATCCGGGCGGGTCGTTCCTGAGCATGACCTATCTCGGCGCCGAGCGCGTCATGCCGCATTACAATGTGATGGGCGTGGCCAAGGCGGCTCTGGAAGCCTCCGTGCGCTACATGGCTGCCGATTTGGGCCGCGACGATATCCGCGTGAATGGGATCTCCGCCGGTCCGATCATGACCCTGGCTGCCAACGGGATCAGCGATTTCCGCTACATCCTGCGCTGGAACCAGCTCAATGCTCCGATGGAGCGCAACGTGACCCTCAAGGATGTTGGCGGTTCGGGTATGTATCTGCTTTCCGACCTGTCCAGTGGTGTCACGGGCGAGATCCATCACGTGGACTGCGGCTACCACACGGTCGGCATGAAGAACCCGGACGCGCCGGACATCGCAGCGGTCGGCTCCGGGAACTGACATGTCGGACAACAGCTTCGGGAAGCTCTTTCGCGTCACCACCTGGGGTGAAAGTCACGGACCGGCCATTGGCTGCGTCATTGATGGCTGTTCACCCCGCCTGAAGCTGTCCGAAGAGGACATCCAGCCCTGGCTCGACCGTCGTCGGCCGGGGCAGTCCCGCTTTACCACGCAGCGCCGGGAGCCGGATCAGGTCCGGATCCTTTCGGGTGTGTTTGAAGGGCAGACGACCGGCACGCCCATTTCGCTGATGATCGAGAATACCGATCAACGGTCGAAGGATTATGGTGATATCGCAACCCGCTATCGCCCCGGTCATGCCGACATTGCTTACGACATGAAATACGGCATTCGCGACTATCGCGGAGGCGGACGTTCTTCGGCGCGCGAGACGGCCATGCGGGTTGCGGCAGGGGCCGTGGCGCGTGTGCTGCTCAAAACGCTGGTGGGTGAGGGCGTGAAGATTCGTGCGGCCCTGACGGGAATCGGTGGCCAGACCATCGATCCGTCCCGCTGGGACTGGGACGAAGTCGAGCGCAATCCGCTGTGGTGTCCGGATGCGGAATCCGTAGGTCCGTGGGAGGCGCTGCTCGACTCCATTCGCAAGGATGGATCGTCGATCGGCGCGACTGTGGAAGTCGTTGCGGAAGGTCTGCCTGCCGGACTCGGTGCGCCGGTCTATGGCAAGCTCGATGCCGATCTGGCGGGCGCCATGATGGGCATCAACGGTGTGAAGGGTGTCGAAATCGGGGACGGCTTTGCTGTGGCTGCTTTGCGCGGTGAGCAAAACGCCGATCCGATCGCGCCGGGACCACAGTTCGCATCCAACCATGCCGGCGGCATTCTGGGTGGTATTTCGACGGGGCAGCCCATCGTGGCGCGTTTTGCGATCAAACCGACCAGCTCGATCCTCACGCCTGTTCCGAGCATCACGCGTAATGGCGAGTCCGTCGAGGTGATGACGAAGGGACGACACGATCCCTGCATTGGCATTCGGGCCGTGCCGGTTGCTGAAGCGATGATGGCCTGTGTGCTGGCCGATCACCTGCTGCGCGATCATGCGCAATGTGGCTGGGGGCGCTAGGCCCCAGCCTTCGATACCGGCTGCCTCAGCTTTCGAACGTGGCGTCCAGGGTGATCCTGGCCTTGATGACCTGCGACAGCGGGCAGCCTTCCTTGGCCTTGTTGGCAATGTCCAGAAACTGCGCTTCCGATGCGCCGGGAACCTTGCCACGCAAGGTCAGGTGAGACTGCGTGATGGCAAAGCCTTCGCCGGACTTGTCCAGAGACACCGTGGCTTTCGTTTCCAGGGATTCGGCTTTGAAGCCCGCCTGTTCGAGCATCATGGACAGCGCCATGGTGAAACAGCCGGCATGGGCCGCGCCGAGCAACTCTTCCGGATTCGTCCCGGGCTTGTCTTCGAAACGGGTGTTGAAGCCATAGGGCTGGTCGTGCAGGGCGCCACTCTGTGTGGAAATCGTGCCTTTGCCGTCCTTGAGGCCGCCGGTCCAGTGGGCTGAGGCTGTCTTCTTGATGGTCATGGATCAATGCTCCGGAATGTTGGGTCCTTCTCTCAAACGTGGTCCGTTACGGATCGTTGCCCGGACTGGCGATCACGAAATTTCTCCATTCTGTGACCCACGGCACACACCCAAGGGCGAAGGGAGAGGAGAAGTCTGGGGATAACAGTGAGGTAGCGGCAGTTTTCTGCGATCAGCACTATATATAGGGACATTAACCATTTCGTGCCCTAGATATGGGATGGTTCCAATTCACAGCTCTTCCGAGATTGCAAGCGAACTTCGTGCTTGCGATCGGGTTCGGAGTGATGGAAATGAGTGCTCGAGATACCAGAAATAGATGCCCGGCGGAGAGAGCGATGACCCTTCATGACGTGACAATGGACGTGTCCGACAAGGCTGATCGCGCCCATGATGTGCGTCCGCCTGTCGATCATCCCATCGGTGAAGCGCCGCTACCGGGTGATGCCGATTCTGCAGATATGTTCGACGATGTCGTGCAGCTTCCGGGCCATCATGCCGTGCGGGTGGACCGTTCGCGCGATTCCCTGCTGACGGATTTCGGCAAGGCGACGCTGAACAACCGCTACCTGCTTCCGGGCGAGGACTATCAGGCGCTTTTTGCGCGTGTGGCCTCTTATTACGGCGCGGATGCGGGCCATGCCCAGCGGATCTACGACTACATTTCCCGCCACTGGTTCATGCCGGCCACGCCCGTTCTGTCCAATGGTGGCACCGAGCGCGGCCTGCCGATTTCCTGCTTCCTGAACGAGGCCGAGGACAGCCTTTCGGGAATCGTGGGGCTGTGGAACGAGAATGTCTGGCTGGCGTCCAAGGGCGGTGGCATCGGGTCCTACTGGGGCAATCTGCGCTCCATCGGCGAGAATATCGGCCGCAACGGCAAGACGTCCGGCGTCATTCCTTTCATTCGAGTCATGGACAGCCTCACGCTGGCGATTTCGCAGGGCTCCCTGCGTCGTGGTTCGGCTGCGGTGTATCTGCCGGTCTGGCATCCGGAAGTGGAAGAATTCGTCGAAATGCGCCGCCCGACGGGTGGCGATCCGAACCGCAAGGCGCTGAACCTGCATCACGGCGTGCTCGTGACGGACGCGTTCATGCGTGCGGTCGAGAATGACGAGGAATGGGCGCTGCTGTCCCCGAAGGATCACAGCACGATCCGCAAGGTTTCGGCGCGTGGTCTGTGGATCCGGATCCTGACGGCGCGGATGGAGCAGGGCGAGCCCTACATCATCTATTCCGATCATGTGAACCGCGCCCGTCCGGAGCATCACAAGCTGGCCGGGCTGGAAGTGAAGACCTCCAATCTCTGCGCCGAGATCACGCTGCCAACCGGCATCGATCATCACGGCAAGAACCGTACGGCTGTCTGCTGCCTGTCCTCGCTCAATCTTGAGACCTGGGACGAGTGGAAGGATGATCCGCAGTTCATCGAGGACGTGATGCTGTTCCTCGACAACGTGCTGCAGGACTTCATTGACCGCGCGCCGGACGATATGGCGCGCGCCAAATATGCTGCCGCGCGTGAGCGTTCGGTTGGTCTGGGCGTGATGGGCTTCCATTCCTTCCTTCAGGCCCGGATGATTCCGTTCGAATCCGTGATGGCAAAGGTCTGGAACCGGAAGATTTTCGAATATATCCGCAAGCAGGCCGATGCTGCGTCAAAGCATCTGGCGGAACTGCGTGGCCCGTGCCCGGATGCCGAGGAATACGGCTTCATGGAGCGCTTCTCGCACAAGCTCGCCATTGCGCCGACGGCCTCGATTTCCATCATCACGGGCAATGCCAGCCCCGGCATCGAGCCGATCAGCGCGAATGTGTTCCTGCAGAAGACGCTTTCGGGCTCGTTCTCGGTCCGCAACCGCCACCTGAAGAAAATTCTGGAAGAGCGCGGCTATGACACGGACGAGGTCTGGTCGGCGATCACGCTGAACAAAGGCTCCGTGCAGAACCTCGACTTCCTGACGCAGGACGAGAAGGACGTGTTCAAGACGGCGTTCGAACTCGACCAGCGCTGGGTCGTCGAACATGCCGCCGACCGTGCGCCGTTCATTTGTCAGGCGCAGTCGGTGAACCTGTTCCTGCCGGCCGACGTTCACAAGCGCGACCTGCATCAGATCCATTTCCAGGCGTGGAAGAAGGGCCTGAAGTCCCTCTATTACTGCCGCTCTCTGTCCGTGCAGCGCGCGGATGCCGTGTCCAATCTCGCGGTGAAGAGTGACATTCTGGAAGATGAAAAATACGAAGCCACGGCTCAGGCTGCCCCGCGCGGCGAGATGAGCAGCGGCGATTACGAAGAGTGCCTGTCCTGCCAGTAATGGCGGGATGTGAAAGGACGCGATCATGAGCGACACGACTCCGACCACCGATCATCAGGGCGAGCAGCATTTCGACTTGATGACCGCCAACCCGGTCTACAAGCCCTTCCGCTACCCCTGGGCCTATGACGCCTGGCTGACGCAGCAGCGCGTCCACTGGCTGCCCGAGGAAGTGCCGCTTGCCGATGACGTGAAGGACTGGCACCGGACGCTGACGGAAGCCGAACAGCATCTGGTGACGCAGATTTTCCGCTTCTTTACGCAGGCCGACGTGGAAGTGAATTCCGCGTATATGAAGTATTACAGCCAGGTTTTCAAACCGACCGAAGTGCTGATGATGCTGTCCGCGTTCTCGAATATCGAGACGATCCACATCGCCGCGTATTCCCATCTTCTTGATACCATCGGGATGCCCGAGACCGAGTATTCGGCCTTCCTGAAATACAAGGAGATGAAGGACAAATACGATTTCATGCAGTCGTTCAACATCGACAACAAGCGTGAAATCGCCAAGACCATGGCGGCTTTCGGGGCGTTCATGGAAGGGCTCCAGCTTTTCGCATCCTTTGCGATCCTGCTGAACTTCCCGCGCTTCAACAAGCTCAAGGGCATGGGGCAGATCGTGTCCTGGTCGGTGCGTGACGAGACGCTGCACTGCCTGTCCATGATTCGACTGTTCCGTACGTTCATCCGTGAGAATCCGGAACTGTGGACCGCTGACTTCCGTGAGGAACTGACGCAGGTCTGCCGCACGACGGTCGAGCATGAAGATGCGTTCATCGATCTGGCGTTCGAGATGGGGCCGGTCGAGGGCATGTCGTCCGATGACGTGAAGAAGTACATCCGCTTCATCGCGGATCGCCGCCTGACGCAGTTGGGCCTGGACCCGATCTATGGGCAGGAAAACAACCCGCTGCCGTGGATCGACGATATGCTGAATGCTGTCGAACATGCCAACTTCTTCGAGAACCGTTCGACCGAATATTCCCGTGCGTCCACGTCCGGGACTTGGGAAGAGGCGTTCGAAGGCAACGTCTTCAGCTGAGATCTGAGACGGAGAATCCTAGTCTTCGGGCAGGGCTTCTCCGTCTCTCAGGACATGTTCGGCGGCAGCCGTAAAACGTCCGTCTGCCTCGTGCAGGACCAGCCCGGCCCGCAGCCGGAAGATCCCGCGGCCTCCATGAACCGCGCGGACCAGAACCAGTTTCGCTTCGCGCCCCGCCCGGGGCCAGAAGGGGTAGAACTGGATCGAACCACATCCATTTTCCAGCAATGTCTGACAGGCCCGGTCCGCGACGGCGGTGGACAGGACGAAGGTCAGTGTTCCACCCGGAAGCACCCATTTCGTCAGGGCGCGGATCCACTCTTCCGGCGCAGTTGTCTCCGCGCTCAGGGCCAGACGGCGCCGGCTGTCGGGCGACGGTGTCCCGGAAGGGCTGTGCCATGGCGGATTGGCCATGACGTGATGGAAGCGGCCGTTCGCGGTGGGCGTGAGGACACGCAGGCTCCTGGGGATATCAGGCAGATGGGCCTGAAGGATCCGGAGCCTCGGGATGCCGTCCGAAAGCATGTTGTTCCGGATATTCTGTTCGGCCAGTGCCTGTGTCTCGGGATCGGACTCCAGTCCGACTCCATGCATGCCCGGAATACGGGCCGAGAGGCAGAGCAGGGCAGCCCCTGCACCGCATCCCCCTTCCAGCACGGTTTCGCCTGGTCTTGCGGGGATCGAGGCCGCCATGAGGACAGGCTCAAGGCCGGTCCTGTAGCCCTTGGCGAACTGGTCGTAGCGGACCCGGCCGCCCAGCAGGAAACCCTCTTCCCGTGTGGGGGCAGGAGGGGCTGATGGGTTCCCGGTATGGGACTTCGGGGGCTGCAATGGGTTGACCGTCTTCCTGCTGCCGCTCATATGGTCTTTCCAACCTGTCGTCCGGCGTTACATGGTCCGTTCGTTCTTCCCGTGACAGGAGAGAAAGAACGGGGCCACGCCACATCATATCGTGCCCGTGCGGTCCTGGGCCAGTCTCCGGGTCCGCTGCGGGAACTGGAGTAATGACCCTTGGATTCTGCCGCACCGGACGTTTCTGCGACCGTTGAGAAAGCTGTGGTCAGGGATGCAGGGGGCGAGAGCGCCCTTTCCGCTCTGTCCGCCTACCTGGAACAGGACATGCAGGCCTGCAACCGCGCCATCATCGCGCGGATGGAGAGCCCGGTCCCGCTCATTCCGCAGCTTGGCGCCCATCTTGTCGCGGCTGGCGGCAAGCGTCTGCGACCCCTGCTGACACTCGCCTCCTCCCGTCTGTGCGGCTACCAGTCGACGCCGGAAACCCAGCGTCATGTCGGTCTGGCGGCTTGTGTGGAGTTCATCCATACCGCAACGCTGCTTCACGATGACGTGGTTGATGAGAGCAACCTGCGCCGGGGTCTGGCGTCTGCCAACGCGGTGTTCGGCAACAAGGCCTCCGTCCTGGTGGGCGATTTCCTGTTTGCGCGCTCCTTCCAGTTGATGACGGCGGACGGGTCGCTCAAGGTCATGGCGATCCTGTCCGACGCGTCGGCGACCATTGCCGAAGGCGAAGTCCTGCAGATGGTGACGCAGAACGACCTGTCCACGCCGGTCGATCGTTATCTTGAAGTCATTCACGGCAAGACAGCCGCCCTGTTTGCGGCGGCCTGTCGTGTTGGCGCTGTTGTCGCCGATCGTCCGGAAGCGGAAGAGCTGGCGCTGGACCGTTTCGGGACCAATCTGGGCATGGCATTCCAGCTTGTTGACGATGCGCTGGACTACGCGGCCGACCAGCAGGTTCTCGGCAAGACGGTCGGCGACGACATGCGCGAGGGCAAGATCACGCTGCCGGTTCTGGCCGCCTATGAAGCCGGTTCTCCCGAAGACCGTGTTTTCTGGGAACGTGTCATTGAAAAAGGTGAGCAGACGGAAGCCGATCTGCCGCATGCCCTGGCCCTGATCGAGAAGACCGGCGCCATTGCAACGACGATTGCCCGCGCGCAGGCCTATGCGGCTGAGGCCGTCGATGCGCTGTCGATTTTCCCGGACAGTGAACTGCGTCGTCTCATGACGGAGACGGTTCAGTACACCGTCGATCGCGCCCGCTGAGAAGTTCTGACACGCCCTGTTCCAGAGCGGACAGGGCGTTTTTTCAGGCTTCCACCATGCCCGGTGCGGGAGCCGCGAACACATCCCATTGCGAAAAACCGAGTCTTTGTGCCGCAGCTTCCAGTCTTGCGGCGTCCTGTGGTGCGCAGGTCATCAGAAGTCTGCCGGGTCGGGATGTTGAAGGGCATGGGCCGTCCTGAAGGACAGTCCTGACCTGCCGTGCAACGGCTGGAGCGGGGTCCAGCCAGGTGATGCGGGGGGGAGACAGGCGCTCGAAAGCGTCCATCAGAAATGTGTAATGCGTGCAGCCCAAGCCCACGGTGTCGATCTCGCCTCCATGGGGCTGATTGAAGAGGCAGGTCAGTTCGTATTGTACGTCTGAATCTGCGATGGCCTCACCCAGAAAGGCGCGCTCTGCCAGATCCGCCAGTCGGCGTGCACCATGAGTGATCAGGCGGCAGTCGGGCGCAAAATCGCGATGAAGCTGGAGGATGTAAGGGCGTCGCGCCGTGGCCGACGTCGATAGCAGACCGATGACCCGGCTCTTGGAAACGCGCCCGGCCCAGCGGATCGGTGGTACGCAGCCGACTACGGGAATGTTCAGGCGCTGTCGCAGGGCGGGAAGCGCAATCGTGCTGGCGGTATTGCAGGCAATAACCAGAACGTCGGGCTGGAGGCGCTCGCAGGCGGCAACCAGAAGACTGACGATCCGGGAGGTCAGCAGATCGTCAGGCTGTTCGCCATATGGGAAGAGCGCTGTATCGGCGAGATAGTCGATATGTAGGGCGGGGAGGAGATCGCGCAGGGCCTGCACGACACCCATCCCGCCAATGCCGGAGTCAAAAACCAGACTCCGGCCGGCTGGCACGGATGCGCCAGTGTCCATCAGGCTTCGGCTTTGGCCTTGAGAGCCAGCGCCTCTTCCGCGCTGCTCACGCCGCCATGCTTCTTGGACCAGCCGCAGGGGTCTTCCAGGAAGCGGCGGACCTCGGCGCTGTCCTTTTCGGAGAAGTAGTCACCGCCGGCGCAGGCTTCCAGAACGTCCCACCAGGTGCAGAGCGAGTGGAGCGAGATGTCCATGTCCGCCAGCGTCTTGTGAGCGCCGGGGAACACGCCATAGAAGAACACGACGAAGGTGTGGTTCACGATGGCGCCTGCATCACGCAGGGCATTGGCGAATCGGATCTTGGACGCGCCATCCGTCGTCAGGTCCTCGACCAGCAGGGTGCGCATGCCCTCGGGCACATCGCCTTCGATCTGGGCGTTGCGGCCAAAGCCCTTGGGCTTTTTGCGCACATAGGCCATCGGCGTCATCATCCGGTCCGCGATCCAGGCGGCGAACGGGATGCCAGCGGTCTCACCACCGACGACAGCGTCGATGCTTTCATAGCCGATATGGCGGCCGATCTTCTCGACGGCCAGTTCCATGATCTTGGTGCGGGCGCGCGGGAAGAAAATGATCTTGCGGCAGTCGATATAGACCGGGGACTTCCAGCCGGACGTCAGGGTGTAGGGCTCTTCCGGGCGGAAGTTGATGGCCTTGATCTCAAGCAGGATACGGGCCGTGGTGAGGGCCGCGTCACGGTCCCACTGGGTGCGGCCCGCCATCGGGCTTTCGGCGAACTGGGTCATGCTTGTCTCCGCTGACGTCGTTTTCTCGTGGTTTACCGGGCTGTTGCCGGGAAGGGTAGGGGCAATATGTCCCGCTTCCGGGCTGTGTGAATTTTATCTGCTGCCTGTCAGTGTTACCGGTCCCATCGATCTTCGTGCTTGCATGGGAGCGTCCGGAGTTCTAGGGAGAGATATCGATATTCATTCTCATTTACGGCAGGAACAGAAGTGAGCATAGAGACCAGTCGGATCGGCCGGAAATGCGAACGCGCTGTTGTGACGGCCTATCAGGAACTGCGTGAAGTCGGCCAGCCGGACATGCAGGCCTTTGCGGCCTGCACGACGCTGTATCGCATCCACCATCCCGAATCTTCCGTGAAGGAAGCACGCCGCCTCGTGGCCGAATGGATCGACCATCACGTCGTCCGTCAGGCCCGCGGCCAGACGCCGGGCTGCGACTGCTGAACGCCGGGGAGGCGCTTCAGCGCCTCTCGCTCATGGGGATGAAACTCCGTTCTGCCGCACCGATATAGAGCTGTCTCGGGCGGCTGATGCGAACGGACGGTTCCTCGATCATTTCCTTCCACTGACTGACCCATCCGACTGTCCGCGCGACTGCGAACAGAACGGTGAACATGCTCTTGGGAATCCCGAGAGCCTTGAGGATCAGTCCGGAATAGAAATCCACATTCGGATAGAGGCGGCGGCTGACGAAATAATCGTCCTCGGTCGCCACGCGCTCCAGCTCCATCGCCAGATCCAGTAGAGGGTCGCGCTTGAGTCCGAGTTCCTCGATGACTTCGTGACAGGTTGCCTGAAGGATCTTCGCGCGCGGATCGAAGTTCTTGTAGACGCGATGGCCAAAGCCCATCAGGCGCACGCCGGAATTGCGGTTCTTGACCTCGTTGAGAAAGGCCGGGATGCCGTCGCGGGTGCCGATGGTTTCCAGCATGCCGAGCGCAGCCTCGTTGGCCCCTCCATGCGCGGGTCCCCACAGGGCGGCAATGCCGGCTGCGATGCAGGCATAGGGGTTTGCGCCGGTCGAGCCGACGAGGCGGACAGTCGTCGTGGAGGCGTTCTGCTCGTGATCGGCGTGCAGCAGCAGGATGCGGTCCATCGCGCGGGCCAGCACGGGATTGACCCGGTAATGGTTGCCGGGCCGGGCGAACAGCATGTGCAGAAAGTTCTCGGAGAACGACATTTCTTCATCGGGATAGATGAAGGGCTCTCCGATGGAATATTTATAGGCCCAGGCTGCGATGGTCGGGACCTTGGCGATCAGCCGGCGGGCCGAGAGGTCCCGGGCTTTTGGCTCCGAAATGTCCAGACCGTCATGATAGAAGGCTGAAAGTGCGCCGACCGTTCCGCACAGGATCGCCATGGGATGCGCATCGCGACGGAAGCCGTTGAAGAAGTTCCGGATCTGCTCGTTCAGCAGCCGGTGGGTGTTCATGTCCGTGCGGAACGCCTGATACTGCGCGGCTGTCGGAAGCTCGCCATAGAGCAGCAGATAGGCCGTCTCGGTAAAGCTTGCGTTGAGGGCCAGGTCTTCGATCGGATAGCCACGATGCAGCAGGACGCCCTTGTCACCATCGATATAGCTGATGGCGCTGGTGCAGGTCGCGGTGCTGCCCAGTCCCGGATCGAAGGAGAAGACACCCGTTTTCTGGGACAGGGCGCGCATGTCCACGACATCCGGACCGATCGTCCCTTCCAGAACTGGAAACTGACGGCTCAGGCCATCGAGACCAAAGGTTGCGGAACGGTTTTCGGACATGCAGTTGATAACCCGCCTGGAATGTAAGGATGTTGTTCTGTTTTATCTCTGAAAGGTTTTTTATGTCCAGAGAAGCCCTCCGGACGCTCTTTCAGGATTGGAGGAGCGTAATGGGCTGGATCGTGGACGGCCGGACATCCAGCCATTGCCCCGGAACGCCCAGAACCGTTAGGCCTGCCAGCGGATAAGACCGGTAGAGCGTGGAAAACCGGGCGCTCTGAAGGGCAAGACCGAGAAGATCGCAGGCAAAGTCGCCGATGGTCGGGTTATGGCCGACGATCAGCAGGGTCCCGACGGTTTCCGGCGTAGCGTGAATGAGGCCGTAAAGATCGTCGGCCGTTGCGGAGTACAGGCTGTCTTCGATTTCAAGCGAGGCATCCGTGTCAGAAGCGGCAAGCACGCCCTGCGCGGTCTGCCGGGTGCGGATGGCGGGACTGCACAGGATCCGGATGGGGGAAGGCAGGTCCAGTGTGGAAAGCTGTCTGCCGATGCTGGCGGCCTGCTCCTGTCCCTTCGGGGTCAACGCGCGGGCGCGGTCACCCTTCTCCGTCAGGACATGGGGGACGGCCTCGGCGTGACGCAGAAGCAGGAGACGGCGCATCAGCCTTCCGATGCCCGGCGGGCGTCTGCGGCGATGGCTTCGTGATGGCGGATGACCTCACGGATGACGAAGGCCAGGAACTTCTCGGCGAAATCCGGATCCAGATGGGCATCGCGGGCAAGCTGGCGCAGGCGTTCGATCTGACGCGTCTCACGGGACGGGTCGGCTGGCGGGAGATGGGCGCGGGCCTTGAGCTTTCCGACTTCCTGCGTACAGCGGAAGCGTTCTGCCAGCATATGGATCAGGGCGGCATCGATGTTGTCGATGCTCGCGCGCAGGCGTTCGAGTTCGGCCAGGGCAGGGTCGGAGGCAGCCGGCTTGGATGTGTGAGGCATGTTGGAGGGCTCAGGGCTCATTCAGATCGATCCATGCAAGATGGCCGCCTTTTCCGGCACCGAGATCGGTAAAGACAGCCGTGCCCCCCAGACGTCCCGTCCGGCGCCAGGGGCGTCCGTCGGTCGAGCGGCGGTCATGGCCGACATAGACCGTCATCCCTTCAGGGATGCGGTTGATCCAGGTCAGGCGGCGTTCGGGATAGCCATCCGGCTGCATGCGGCCGGTGGTTTCACCAAAAAGGGCGCGGGACAGCGGCGCGGACATCTCGCCCAGACCCGGCACCGGGGAATGGGAGAGCATGGCCGTATGAAATCCGCCATGCACGAACAGGGAGCGGCCGATCCGCAGCCATGTCGGCGCCTGATCGATAGCCCTGTAGGCGCGTTCGGGAAGCCCCTCATATTCCGGCAGCGAAATTTGGCGCAGCGTCTCCTCAAGCGGGGGGTCACGCCGCAGGCGCCTGCCTTCGAGGGCGCGGCCCAGCTTGCGGTCATGGTTGCCGAGAATGAACAGCCCACGCTGCTGCTCCAGAAGTTCGAGCATCAGTTCCATCACGCCGGCGCTGTCGGGGCCGTGATCGACGAGGTCTCCGAGCTGGATGACAAAGCGGTCGGTTGCGGTGGCATGACGGAAAGCGTTGAAATCACCATGCACGTCTCCCACGACACGGATGCCGTGTTCACGGATTCGCGTCATGATGGGTTCGGGAAGGGGTGGATCAACGAAGATGGCGCGTGCTTTCCGGTTTTCCTTCTATCAAAGGGCCAGAACGGTCCAACGTCAATTTATCTGTTTGAGAAAATTGACCTCAGCCGTCCACAAGCGCGACGGCGCGCCCCAGATCGACTGACAGGACCCGGCTTACACCACGTTCCTGCATCGTGACACCATAAAGACGATCCATGTGCGCCATTGTCAGCTGATGATGCGTCACGACCAGGAAGCGCGTGCCGGCTTCCTTTGTCATGTCGGACAGCAGGGAGCAGAAACGCTCGACATTCGCATCATCCAGCGGCGCATCGACTTCATCGAGCACGCAGATCGGCGCGGGGTTGCAGCGGAAGGTTGCGAAGATCAGCGAAAGCGCAGTCAGGGCCTGCTCGCCACCCGAAAGCAGGGAGAGCGTCGAGAGCTTCTTGCCCGGTGGCTGGGCGAAGATTTCCAGTCCCGCTTCCAGCGGATCATCGCTGCCGACCATGCCCAGATGCGCGCGTCCGCCGCCGAACATGCGCGCGAACAGGGACTGGAAATGCCGGTCCACTTCCGAGAAGACCGCCAGCAGGCGCTCGCGTCCTTCGCGGTTGATCGTGCCGATCCCGCCGCGCAGCCTGTTGATGGCCGCCGTCAGTTCGGCGTGTTCGCGGGCGATGGTCTCGGCTGTTTCGCGCGCTTCCTCGAACTCGGCTTCGGCTCGCAGATTGACCGCGCCCAGGTCTTCGCGCTCGCGGGTCAGGCGGGAAAGGCGGCGGCGGGTCGAGGTCTCGGCCTGTTCGGAAAGATCGGAGGGGTAGGCGGCGCCCTGTGCTCCGCCTTCAGGCGGTTCGCTGTCGGCCAGCAGGCGTTCGCGGGCGGCGATGGCCTGTTCGGCGCGCTCGGTCAGGCGTGCGATCGCTTCGCGTCCTGCCGCCAGTGCCAGGTCGGCGTTGCGGCGCTGCTCCTGCGCTTCCAGCCCCGCAGCCCCCGCCGCTTCGTCCCGGGTACGTGCCACGTCATAAGCGTTCTGGGCATCCGTCAGGGTCTGATCGTGACCGGCGAGTTTCCGTTCCAGCTCGGCAGGGACTGCGCTGTGCGTCTGAAAGCTGTCCCGCAGTTCGTCCCGTCGGCTGCGGAGATGCGCAAGACTGGCTTCTTCGCCCGCGATCCGGGTGCCGAGTGCCTCAAGCCGGGCACGGACCGCAGCCAGGGCGCCTGTCAGACGGACGTCTTCAAGAGACAGGCGGGCGCTTTCGGTCCGGGCGGCATCCAACAGATGGCGTGTTTCGTGAAGGGGCGTCGTGGCGTCCAGAACTGCCTGTTCCAGCACCGCAGGATCCGGCCTCTCGGCCAGCTCGGCCGTTCGTCTGGCATGATCGTCGCGCAGGCGGCTGACGAGGTCGTGCAACTCCCGCTGACGCGGTTCCAGCGCGGAACGCCGGGCGAGGGCCGTTGCGGCGGACTGGTCGAGTGCCTGAAGCTCCCGCGTCAGGCGGGTGGCGTCTTCACGGCTTTTCCGTGCCGCCTGCGATGCTGCCTCGGCAGAGGAACGTGCCTGATCGAAAACCTGCTGCGAGGCCTGAGACGCGGCTTGCAGTGTGGGGATATCGGGCCGGTTGTCCTGCTGCTGGAGTGCAACACGCTGGGCCGTCAGACGCTCGTGTTCCTGCTCCAGCCGCGTCAGCCCTTCATCCAGATCCCGCAGGCGGGTGAGCGTGCTGTCATGCCGCAGAAGAGCCTGATCCAGGACGCGTGCTGCGGTGTCCGCGGCGCTCCGTGCATCCTGAAGCCTGCTGCTGGCGTTTCGCAGGGCATTGCGGGCGTTTTCAGCGTCCTGAGCGCTGGTCTGTGCCCTGAGCAGCAGGTCGTCGGGAGCGGGATGGGCTTCCAGTTCGGCTTCGGCCTGTGTTGCTGCGCCCTGGGCAGCTTCCAGTGTAGCCTCGGCGTCCTTCAGGCGCTCTGCGGCCTGTTCCCACTGGGTGCGGGCCAAGGCTGCTTTCTGCTCGATCCGCGATGCCACGGTCCGGGCTTCAGCAAGCTGCGGCTCAAGCGCTGTGCGGTCGCGACGCAGGGCCGCAAGGGCCGTTTCGGCCTGTTCGCGCGCCTCGATGGCTGTGGTGCAGGTCTGGCTCAGGCGGGGCTGATCGGCCTGATGGGACTGAAGCAGGGCATGGGTTTCCGTCAGACGGCGCCGCTGTTCCAGCCGGGCTGCTCCGGCATCCGGGGCATCGGCAGAGCGGGTAAATCCATCCCAGCGCCAGAGCGCGCCGCTGCGGCAGACCAGAACCTGTCCCGGCTGAAGGGTTTTTTGCAGATCCGGTCCGGCGCTGGCATCCTCAAGCAGGAATGCGGCGTCCAGACAGCGCTGGAGCGCCGCAGGGGCCTGAACGAGATCCGAGAGTGGACGACAGCCCGCCAGTTCCGCGACGGTAAGCCGGTCCAGAGAGCGCCAGCGCCGGTCGGCGGGAATGCTGTCCGGGGCCAGGGACGCGTCCAGCCCGTCCGCCAGCACTGCCGCGACGGCGCGGGCCATGTCTGCCGGGAGGTCCAGCGCGTCTTCCAGCGGATCGGGCTGGGCGGCAACAGCGTTGAGGCTCTGCTCCAGCCCTTCGCATTCGCCCTGTGTGCGCAGGATGAGCGTTTCCAGCGCGGACAGGGTCTGCCGGGCCTGTGCTTCCTGTTCGCGCGTCTCTGCCAGTGTAGCTTCCGCCTCTGTGAGAGCCTTTTGCAGACCTGTCAGGCGCTCTTCGGTCTGCGTGACGGTATTGCGGGCGTCCTGAACGGTCTGTTCGGGCACAAGGGCAGCCCGGGCCGTTGTCTCCGTTGTAGTGGCCAACTGAACCTTCTGCCGCGCCTGATCGAGGGACTGCCGAGCCTGTTCAACGGTTCGGAGAAGCGCCTTGCGACGCTGCGTGCCTTCTTCTGCCGCAGCGCGGGTTTCCAGCCAGAGGGCGCCGAGCCGCTCCTGTTCCTGACGGGCGTGGTCCTCGCGCTCGCGGGCTTCGGTCAGGGCCTGTGCCGTGTTGTCGCGGGCTGTTTCAAGATCCGCTCTTGCATCTCCGGTCAGCAGTGCGGCCTGAGCGGTATTCCGTGTGGTCCGGTCCTGCGAGATCTGGGTCTGGGTCGTCTGAAGACGTCTGTCCAGATCGGCTTCCGTGGCCTGAAGCGCTTCGAGGCGGCTTCTGCCTTCAGCCAGTGCCCGTCCGTCCAGCTCGGCCTTGAGGCGCGCCTCCTGCAACGCGGTTGTGCAGTCCTGTTCCCGGCCGCTGGCGAGCTGCGCCTGTTCCTGCATCGACGCGGCTTTCTGACGCAGCGTCTCCAGTGTATCGTTATCGGGTGTCGCCTGATCCAGTGCCGCGATTTCCGCCTCAAGAGCGTCCAGCGCGCCGATTTCCGCATCCAGACGAAGGGTCAGGGCATCCAGCCCTTCCATCACGCCGTCCCTGCGGATGGCTTCGGCATCACGCAGGCGGGTCGCATTTTCCAGAGCGAGGGCCTGCTCCTTTTCGAGCGCATCGAGACGTTCGCACTCTGCTGTGCAGGATGAGCGCAGACCGGGCAGAGCGGCTATTTCGGCTTCAAGGCCTGCACATTCTTCCGCGGCCTTCTGCCCGGCTTCTCGGTCCGTCGTCAGACTGGCTTCGCTTCGGGTCAGGTCTCCTTCGGCCTGTTCAAGACGCAGGCGGGTTTCGGACTCGGTCTGCCGGGCGCGGTCGAGATCCTGCTTCAGGATTTCGGACTGGACCTTCAGCCGCTCCAGAGCGCTGCGAAGACGGTCCGTTTCCTCGCGGGCCTGCGGGGCGGCCTTGCGGGCCTCGAACTCGGCCGTGGCGGCGGCTTCGGCGGCCAGCTCGGCCTTTTTCAGGTCTTCGCGCGCCTTGGCCAGATCGTCCCGGCTGCGCTGGACGGCCAGATTGGCGCGGGCATGGAGCAGGGCGTGAAGCTCGGTTTCCGTCTGGCGGATTTTTTCGGAAATCTCGCGGTATTTCCGGGCCTGGACGGTCTGGCTTTCAAGACTTTCGAGGCGTTCCTCAAGCTGAAGGCGCAGGTCTTCGGCGCGGGAGAGGTTCGTCTCGGTCTGGCGCAGCTTGAGTTCGGCGTCGTGACGTCTGGCATGCAGACCGGTGATGCCCGCGGCCTCTTCGAGCAGCAGGCGCCGTTCCTCGGGCTTGGCCGCGATGAGCTGGCCGACGCGGTTCTGGCTGATGATGGCGGAACTGCGCGCGCCGGATGCCAGATCGGCAAACAGCGTCTGGACGTCACGGGCGCGCATGACGCGGCCGTTGATGCGGTATTCGCTGCCTGATCCGCGCTCGGCCCGACGGCTTATTTCCAGCTCGTCCGCGTCCTGAAACGGGGATGGGGCCAGACCGGTCGCATTGCTGAGATGAAGCGTGACCTGAGCGATATTGCGGGCCGAGCGCGCGCCGGTGCCCGCGAAGATCAGGTCATCGAGTTCTCCGCCTCGCAGCGCACGGGCGGAGGTCTCGCCCATGGCCCAGCGCAGGCCTTCGACGACATTGGATTTTCCGCAGCCGTTCGGCCCGATGATCCCCGTCAGGCCCGGAAGGATATCGAGACGCACCTCATCGGCGAAACTCTTGAAACCGCCAATGCTCAGGCGGTCGATCGTCGTGGCGCGGCTCGACATCAGGGTATGGAAATACTGGCCCTACCTTAGCGGATCAGGACGCCTTGGCGACGAGATCGGCGAACTTTTCGTAGGTTTCCGGATCCTGGTCGTAATGCGTGTTGTTGAAGCGGAAATACGGCGTGCCCTGGATGTTGTAGGTGTCCGAATCCTTTTTGACCTGATCGAACAGCGCCTCGGCGAACACGTTATCCTTGCTGATGGCGTCGAACTGCGCAGCCGAAACGCCGGCGAGAGCGGACATCTGTTGCAGGCGCTGCATCGGGTCGCCACCGGATGCGAAGGCCCACTGCATCTGGCTGGAGAACAGGGCTTCGAGGAAGGGGACGTAACGCTCTTCCGGCAGGGAGCGGGCCACCATGGCCGCCGTCAGGCCGACGCGATCTCCGCAGAAATCATGGAACTGATAGCGGATCTTGCCGGTATCAATGAGCTGTTCCTTGATCTTGGGGAATTCTTCCGTCGCGAAATGCGCGCAGTGCGTGCAGGTCAGGGAGAACCATTCCTGAACCAGGACCTTGGCATTCGGGTTGCCGATGATACGCGGGCTCAGCCGGGCATCGGTCGAACCTGCACCGGCCGCGCGGGCCGTGCCGGCGGCAGTTCCGGCCACGGCGAGAGCCGGCGCGGCAGAGACGAAAAAGCGGCGGGAAAGGGAAAGACGGGTCATTCAGGAAGCCTTTGCAACTGCTTTGGCGAAATCATCATAGCTCCCGACCACGTCGGGCGCGGGAACATCATTGATGCGGAAATATGGCGTGCCCTGGATCTGGAGGAAAGCGCCGTCACGGTCCTGCCTGTTGATAATGGCCTCGCGCAGGGCATTATCGGCATTGATCTTGTCGAATTCGGCAGCACTCACGCCGAACAGCGCCGCGCGCTTTTTCAGCTCAGCCACGGGGTCAATATTCTGTGCGAAGGCCCACTCGTCCTGATGGTCGAGCAGATCCGTCACGAAGGGCTCGTACCGATCGGCGGGCAGGGAGCGTGAGACCATGGACGCCAGCAGGGCGACCTGATCAAGCGGAAAGTCATGGAAGCGGTAGCGGATCTTTCCCGTGTCGATCAGGTTCTTGCGGATCTGGGGAAAGATCTCCTGCGCGAAATGGGCGCAGTGCGAGCAGGTCAGCGAGAACCACTCGTCCACGATCACCTTTGCATCCGGCAAGCCGATGACCCGGGGCCCCATGCGCGGATCGCTGGCGGGCAGGTCATCCGCCCGTGCAAACGGCACGGCCGCACTGGCCACAAGGGCCATTCCGGAAACGAGAAGGGTACGGCGGCCGAGAGGCTGGTCGGCAGACATGGGCGGGGCTCCGCTGGAAACGATGTGCTACTCGAACGATGAACCGGGGCCTCCGTCAAGAGCCCCGGTCATCTTCCTGCGTCTTGAGAGCGGGAAGCGGCTTGTTTTCCCAGCCTTCCGGAACTCGCATGCGCAGGGAGCGGATATGCCGGGCATCCGCATCCAGCACCCGGAATTCCAGGCCGCTTTCATGGGTCAGCACCTCGTCCTTGGCCGGGACATGCTCGGCCAGACGGAAGACCAGCCCACCGACCGTCTCGATCTCGGCCTCGCGTTCGGCATCCGTCAGTACGGCGCCAAGCCGTTCTTCAAGCTGCCGGACAGGGAGACGGGCATCGATGTCGAACGAACCGTCCGGGCGCTCCACCCACATGGTCGTGACCGGATCGTCATGCTCGTCGGAAATGTCGCCCACGATGGTCTCGATCAGATCCTCGATCGTCACGAGCCCGTCGATGCTGCCATATTCGTCGATCACGAGGGCCATGTGCATCTGGCGCTGACGCATCTGAAGCAGCAGGTCCAGCACCGGGATGGTCGGTGCGATCATCAGCGGCTGACGCAGGAGCGGGCGGATATCGAAGGCTTCCGGATCGCCGACATAGGCGATCAGGTCCTTCACATGGATCATGCCCGCGATGTCATCGAGCTGGTCGCGATAGACCGGAAGGCGGGAATGGTTTTCCCGGCGCATCAGGTCGAGCGCTTCGTTGAAGGGCAGGGCTTCGGGCATGGCGACGATGTCCGCGCGCGGGATCATGACGTCATCCGCCGTGATGTCCCGCAGGCGCAGCACGTTCATGATGAGGGCGCGTTCCTGCCGGTCGAGTTCCGGTTCGTCGCCTGCATCCTCGGTCGGCTGTCCGGCTTCCTGAACGAGGGTGGCGATGGACTCGCGCAGGCCCTGATCGCGCCCGCGGCGGTTGAAAAGTCCGAAAAGGCCGCGGGAAGGGCGGCTCTTGCCCGACTCTTCGGTCGGGCGGTCGTGTGAATCGTCACTCATATCCGGACACTCCCAGCCTGCTGCCAGTTCCCCTGGCGCCAAGGATCCCCAAAACCGAGGGACCGCAGGGTACGGGTCTCAATTCCTTCCATTTCCCGGGCCTCGCCGGGATGATGATGATCGTAACCGGCAAGATGCAGTGCGCCATGCACCACAAGATGCGACAGATGCGCCCTCAGTGAGCGCCGGGCAGCCGCTGCTTCGCGGCGTACCGTCTCGTAACCCAGCACGATGTCTCCGCCATGCATGGGCGAGAGAGGCTCGAACGTCAGGACATTCGTGGGCTTGTTCTTGTCCCGGAAGCGCGCATTGAGGCGCTTGACGATCCGGTCTGTCGCCAGAAGGATCGAAGGAGCCGGAGACTGCGTGAAGTCGGGTCCACCCTGACGGGCGACCGCGACGAGGGCGCGCCGGATTGCACGCTCCGTCCCCGGAACCGAGGCGCGCCAGCGCGCGTCCTCGATGATGATGTCAGTACCGGCGTGTCGACTTGGAGGTTCCATTGTTTTCCCGGCGCAGCCTGTTCCGGAACACGTCCCGGGGGGCTGGCGCTTTCTGTTCATAGGCATCGACGATACGGGCAACCAGCGGATGGCGCACCACATCTTCTGAAGAAAAGCGCGTGATGCCGATTCCCTTGATGCCTTCGAGGGTCTCGACCGCTTCACGCAGACCGGATGATACACCATTCGGCAGATCGATCTGACTCAGATCGCCCGTAATGGCCATGCGTGTGCCTTCGCCCATGCGGGTGAGGAACATCTTCATCTGGGCTGCGGTCGTATTCTGGGCTTCGTCCAGAATGACGTAGGAATGAGCCAGGGTACGTCCGCGCATGAAGGCGAGCGGCGCCACCTCGATCTCACCCGTCCCCATGCGGCGCACCACCTGATCGCCCGGCATCATGTCATGCAGGGCGTCATAGAGCGGACGCAGATAGGGATCGATCTTTTCGCGCATGTCGCCGGGCAGGAAACCGAGGCGCTCACCAGCCTCAACGGCCGGGCGCGACAGCACGATCCGGTCCACCTGTCCGGCCAGCAGCATGCCCACGGCCTGCGCCACGGCCAGATAGGTCTTGCCCGTACCGGCCGGGCCAATGCCGAACACCATGTCGGTATTGGCCAGCATTTCCATATAGGCGGCCTGACCATGCGAACGCGGTGCGATGACGCCGCGCTTGGTCTTGATGGCGGGCAGATCCCCGAATGCCGTTGCGGGCGCGTTATGCGGCTTGCCATGGCCCTTTTCCGGGCGCCGATGACCGTTGTTGCCACGCGGGCGTTCTTCGGGAGCGGGCCGGGCCTGCCTCGTGTCGACCGGCCGTTCCGGGCGGCTCGGCAGGGCCGTCAGGCGGATCACGCCATCGACCTGCGAGGCATCGATCGTGCCGCCCTGTTCGAGCTGGTTGTACAGCGCGATGATGGCCGCCTGTGCGCGGCCGACCGATTCCGTCTCTCCGGAAATGGCGATCTTGTTGCCACGACAGGACAGCTTGACGTCGAATCCTTCCTCAAGCCGGACGAGATGCCGGTCGTGGTCCCCCAGCAGGCGCTGGAGCAGGATGTTGTCGTTGAAGCGAAGGGCAACGGTGCGGTTGCCTTCGGAGCCACTGCTGGTGGCGACGGGACGGGTCGGGTGCGTTGTCAGCAAGCGGAGGCTGTCTCCCGGATCAGGGTGCCGCCCAGGGAGTTGGTGCGGCGCGTGGTGATGGCGACCTTGACGGTGGACCCGATCAGATGATCCGGCCCGTCGAAATGAACGGGTTGCAGGTAAGGCGAACGCCCGGCGATCTGCCCGGGCTTGCGGCCCCGGTTCGTCACCAGGATTTCCTGCACCGTTCCGACCATGTCGGCATTGAAGGCGTCCTGCTGTTCGCGCAGAAGCGCCTGCAGTTCGGCCAGACGACGATCCTTCACGTCCTCGGGCACCTGCATCGGCTGGCCAGCAGCTGGGGTGCCAGGACGTGGGGAATATTTGAAGCTGTAGGCCATGGCGAAACCGATATCGCGCACGAGCTGCATCGTCGCTTCGAAATCCTCTTCCGTCTCGCCGGGATGACCGACGATGAAATCGGAAGACAGGGCTAGATCCGGACGGGCCTCACGCAGCTTGCGAACGCTCTCGCGATATTCGTCCGCCGTATGGCCGCGGTTCATGGCCTTGAGGATCCGGTCCGAGCCGCTCTGCACCGGTAGATGCAGGAACGGCATGAGTGCGGGATTGTCCCGGTGCGCGTCGATCAGGCTCTGATCCACGTCGCGGGGGTGGGACGTCATGTAGCGGATGCGGCCCAGACCGGGGATCTGCGCGAGCTGTTCGACCAGTCCCGCCAGCGTCGCACTGCCGCCCTTGCCGTCATCGCCGTGATAGGCATTGACGTTCTGCCCGAGCAGCGTGATCTCGCGTACGCCGCTTTCCGTCATCCGGCGGGCTTCGGCGAGAACCGAAGCGACCGGGCGGCTCGTTTCCGCACCACGGGTATAGGGCACGACGCAGAACGAACAGAACTTGTCGCAGCCTTCCTGAATGGTGAGAAACGCCGTGAGATTGCCCTGTGTCTGTGGGGCGGCATCCGTGGGCAGGAAATCGAATTTCTGCTCGACCGGGAAATCCGTCTCGATCACAGCCCCACCCGCACGGGCGGCGCGAGCCACCATTTCGGGCAGCTTGTGATAGGTCTGCGGCCCGAGCACCAGATCCACATAAGGCGCGCGGGAGAGGATGACTTCACCCTCCGCCTGGGCCACACATCCCGCAACCGCGATGATGGTCCGGTCAGCCCCATGGCTCATCCGCTCGTCGCGGATCTTGCGCAGGCGACCAAGCTCGGAAAAGACCTTTTCGGTTGCCCGTTCGCGGATATGGCAGGTGTTGAGGATGACCATATCGGCGTCTTCGGGGCGCTCGACCGGGCCATAACCCAGCGGCCGCAGGACATCGGCCATGCGTGCGCTGTCATAGACATTCATCTGGCAGCCCCATGTAATGACATGAAGGCCCCGTGGAGCAGGCCCGGTGGGCGCGGTGTCGGAAGAGGCAGGCACGGCTGGGGAAGTTGGGGCAGTCAAGGTCTCGGTCCGGGAATGGCAGAATCAGGCACACACATCGGGGCAGACATCCACGGGGTCAAGCCTGTTCCGGAGAACGGCGAACCGAATGTCACGGGCCGACGGATTGTCAGACGGGCCTGAATGGGTATCACCACCTCCGGACACGCAGGCTGGATTACCGCCGTGTCATGATCCGAAGGTGGCGTGTGGGCAGGCTTCAAGTCAAGACAAACATGATGACAGGGCCCGGTTTCGCGCAGATTTCAGGACTGGATCGTGTCTGTCTGGCCGCGACGGAGTTCCGCTGCGCCGTCATTGACGACCTTGAATGTGGCGCGCGCGAGTTCCTTGCGGGAGCGGTAATCCTCGGGATTGATGGGATCATGTAGCATCAGCGAGGCGCCCATCGAACGCCATTGCCCGAACGACCAGAGATGGGGGGCAAGGTCCATGTCCCCGTACCATGAAAAGACATTCCGACGGCTGCGCCCGACCGGCAGGCCTTCAAGGCGGTCATAGACCACTGAGACGGGCTGGATCAGGACCGGAGGGGCCTTGGGAAGCCCAGCCTGTTCCAGCCGGCCGGGTTTTGCGACGGCAAAGAACGATGACAGGAACGGAAGGACCCGCGAGCCGTCGGAGGATGTGCCTTCCGGAAACAGGACGATGTCGTCTCCGTCCCACAGGCGTGCCGCCATGTCCTGCAGTTCGCGGCCGGTGTCCTGACGGTTGCGGCTGACGAAAATCGTCCGGCCCAGTCGCGAGGCCGTGCCGATGAGAGGCCATTTCCCGACTTCGCCCTTGGCGACGAACACGCCGGGCAGGGCGCTGCCGATGATGATGATGTCGAGCCAGGAGCAGTGATTGGCCACGAACACGACCGGACGCTGCCCGCTGCGGACATCCTTTGCACTCCGCACGCCGCCAGCGCTCTGGCCGATGACGGTGGTCCTGATTCCCATGATCAGGCACACGCCTTTCCAGAGCAACTGCGGCATCAGGATCTTCAGGCGTCCGGGAAGACGGATGAGGATGGCCTGGATGCAGCACACCCAGAATGCCCAGATCAGGACAAGCGACAGCCGCCTGATGCAGCGCAGGCGGCTGTACAGCGAGGACGACGTTGTCGGCTGGAAAGCCGGGAAATCGGCATTTCCCTCCAGGACAGGACGGTTGTGACCGCGCCGGCCGTTCGGGGTCTTGGCATCACGATGGGACATGGGTGCTGAGTGATACGGTTTTCGCGGGGGGGACACAATCTTGTTTGTTGGCTTGTTTGTCGGGCTGCCTGCTGAGTGCGCCGGTGCAGGGCAGTTTTCCGGACTGCTCCTGTCCGGGAGGACTTGACAGGGAGCGCCGTGCAAGGTTCCTCGGATGGTAGCAGCCGCCTTGTTCGGTCTGCGATCTCGTGTTCCGGTTTTCACAAGGCCGGAAATGCCCTCAAGACGGATTTCAGGACGCACGGTGAAGTCAGGCCGCAGCCCAGTTTCTCTTTCTGTGTCAGTTGCTTCGATGTCCTGCATTCTGGGCATCGTGACGGTGTTCTGCGCGCCTCTGCCAGCAGAAGCGAAGGCGTCGAAAGCGGCGGCCAACGCAAAGCCGGTGACGGATGGCACGTCCGATCCTGCCATTCCCTATGCCGTGACGCTGACGCCGACGAAACAGGCGGATCTGGACGCCGCGATCACCGCATCCTCGCAGCTCAAATCCCTTCAGACGTCCCACACCGTCGGAGCCTATGCGCTCGCCGGGCGGATCCGCAGCGATTATGACCGCGTCAACAGCGCGCTTGAATCACAGGGATATTACGCGGGTTCTGTGAAAATCAGCGTCAAGGCGGGCGCACGGACCGTGGATGGCAAGGATCCGTCCCTGCCGGATATTCTCAAGGCGCTCGGCAGGAGCCAGAAGGTCGCGATCACGATTTCGGCTACGATCGGGCCGAGGTTCAGTCTGGGAAATGTGGCGCTGACCACGCCGCCACAGGAAGCTCCCGCCGCATCCGTTCCAGCACCTACGCCAACGACTCCCACGGCGACGGCGCCTGCCATGAAGGACCCGACCGCGAAGGCGCCTGTTGCGAAGGTGGCCGCAAAAACCCCCGCGGGGAAAGCGCCCTCTGACGGAAAATCCGTCCTGACCCCGCCACCCGCTGCTGCGGTCGCGGCGACCTCGGAGCAGGCGATCGCACAGGCCCAGCCGGTCAGCCTTCTGCCTGAAGAGCGCAAGGCGTTCGGCCTGTCTTCGGGGCAGCCTGCCGTGGCGGCAGACGTTCTGGCCGCACAGAACAGCCTGCTCAACCAGCTTCAGGAAGAAGGCTACGCCACGGCGACTGTCTCGACCCCTCTGGCCTATCTGAAGCCCCAGACGCATACGCTGGATATCGTGTTCCGGGTGAACCGCGGGCCAAAGGTCGTGATCGGCCCGATCAGCATGACGGGGCTGGCGCATACCAAACAGCGCTATCTCATGAACCGGCTGGAACTGAAGGAAGGCGAGCTTTACCGCCCCTCCCGGATCGAAGCCGCACGGCAGGATCTGGCGAGTACGGGCGTTTTTGCGTCCGTTCAGGTCCGCAATGCCCCGCCGATCATTACCCTTCCGCCCTCGCGCACCCTCATGCCCGGCATCCTTCAGGCCATGCCGATCGAATTCGGATTCAAGGAAGCCAAGCGGCGGACCCTGTCTGCCGAAATCGGATACTCGACCGATCTCGGTGGGCGCGTTGGTGTGAGCTGGACGCATCACAACCTGCTGGGTAATGCCGAGCAACTGCGTCTGACCGCCCTGATCACCGGCCTTGGCGGCTCCGCCCAGCAGGGACTGGGTTATGACGTCTACGCGGATTTCATGAAGCCGGATTTCCTGTCCAAAGGGCAGAACCTCAGCGTGCGTCTCGAAGGCATCCGCCAGCTTCTCTATTCCTATCACCAGACCGCCATCATCGGCCGCGCGGGGCTGAACCGGCATGTCGGAAAATACTGGAACGTCTCGGGCGGCGTGATGGGGGAGCAGGAACAGATCCAGCAGTTCGGCGATACGCGGAGCTACTTCATTATCGCCGCCCCCCTGAACGCCACATTCGACAACACCCAGCTTTCCAACCCGATCGACCCGGCGACGCATGGCGTCCGCGCTTCGCTTTCGGTCACGCCCTCGGAATCGCTTGAGAGCGGATCGTCGTTCTTCACGCTGCTGTCCGCCCAGGTCTCGACCTATTTCGATCTGAAGCATCTGGGCATTTCCCGCCCGGGACGCAGCGTGATTGCCGTGCGTGGCATCGTAGGCTCGGTGCAGGGCGCGTCCACCTACCAGATCCCGCCCGATCAGCGTCTCTATGCCGGTGGCCCGGCGACGGTGCGCGGGTTCCGCTATCAGGGTGTCGGGCCGCAATACGGCAAGACGAAATACGGCATCGGCGGCACGTCCATGGATGCAGGCAGTGTCGAGTTCCGCCAGCGCCTGCCGATGAATCTGGGTTTCGCCGGGTTCGTGGATGCCGGTCAGGTGGGCACGGGTTCACGGCCGGGGCAGGGCACGCTGCGGGTCGGTTATGGTGGTGGCGTGCGCTATTTCACGCCGATCGGCCCGATCCGCGTGGATGTGGCGCTGCCGATGAACCGTCCGGCTTACGGCGATAAATGGGAACTGTATTTCGGCCTCGGGGAGACGTTCTGATGCGTGTTCGCAGGTTTCTTCTCCGTGTCGCAGCCGGTCTGGTTGTCGTGCCCGTGGGGCTTGTGGCCGTGGCGGTTACGGGCGTTCTTGTGGGGATCAACATCTCGCCCGGCCAGCGTCTGATCGAGCGCAAGATCGGCCCGCTGACGGGGGGCATGGTCGAAATTTCCGGACTTTCGGGCTTCCTGCCGCATCATCTGGCGGTGGCGAAACTGCTCATCAAGGATACGAAAGGCCCCTGGATCGAGCTGGATAATGCCGACCTGAAATGGTCGCCGCTGTCCCTGCTGCATCTGGATGCGAAGATCACCAATCTGAGTGCCTCCCGGGTCGCCGTCCTGCGCAAGATGGTGTCCGAGCCCGAAAAGACGCCTGCAAAGCCCACGACAACCAGCACGGCACCGTCGAAGCTGCATCTGCGCGTCGATCTGGCATCCCTGCATGTCGGGCGGCTGGAAATCGGGCCGGACTATACCGTCACGCCGACGGCTTTCTCGCTGGACGGTCACGCCCATATCCACAGCATCGCGCCGTTCCTGGATGGCGTGACGGTGAAGACTCTGCCGGTCATGGATGTGGCGCTGGCCCTGAAGCGGCTCGATCAGCTGGGCAGTCTGACACTGAACGTCCAGACGCCGAAGAAGCGCATTGCAGTCGGGGTGCGGTTTCAGGAAGGCGATAACGGTTTTGCCACCACCCTCGGACAGATGCCGCAGCTCGACCCGCTGGATCTGCACCTGAACCTCAACGGGCCGCGTACGGCCGCGGTACTGGATTTCGGTCTGGGTGCAGGGCCGATCAAGGCTTCCGCCAGCGGGACGATGAACCTGCTGACCCGTGTCGGGGACCTGCATGTGAAGGCCAATGCGCCGTCCATGACGCTGCGTCCGGGCATTGCGTGGAACACGATCGCACTGGATACGGACCTGCATGGGCCGCTGACGGCGCCGAACGGGCAGGGCGTTCTGGATATCGACGCGCTGACGGCGGCGGGTGCTGGGATCGGGCATCTGCATGCGCAGTTCGAGGGCGTCGAGAGCGATCAGCCTAATGATGCGACGGGTCATCTGACCGCATCTCTGGATGGGCTGAGAATCCCGGGCTCCCAGCCCACGCTTCTGGCCGCAGCTCCTCTGACGCTGGATGTTCTGGCGCATCCGCTGGCACCGTCCGCGCCGATCGTGGCGAAGCTGGATCATCCGCTGCTTCATGCTTCGGCGACAGCGGATCTGAAGCCAGCTGCGAAAGGGCATCTGGATCTCGACCTGCCGGATCTGCACTCACTTGCGGCGATGGGCAGTACGGACCTCAAGGGCAGTGCGGGGCTACATGCCGATTTCGCCATGCCGGTCACAAAACGCGACGACCTGACGCTGAAAAGCACGGGGACGCTCGCGATCACGGGCGGTCAGGCACAGGCCGTGAACCTGATCGGCAAGACGGGCACGTTCTCGCTGGATCTGACGAAATCGCCCGCCAATGTCCTGACGCTGAAAAGCTTCGGACTGGATGGCGCGGCCCTGCACATGCTGGTGTCGTCCGTGATCGACATGGCCCATGGCAACCGGATGCAGACGAAGGTCACCGTCCAGTTGCCCGATCTCGCAAAGGCCAGCCCCGCCATCCTCGGCAATACGACGCTGACCGCCACGGCCGATGGCCCGACGGATGATCTCGCGGTCAAGGCCGACCTGAACGGGGATTTCGGGACAAAGGAAGTTGCGAAAGGGCCGGTGACGCTTCATGCGGATTTCCAGCACTTGCCGTCCCATCCCGATGGAACGCTGACGGCCAAAGGCACCCTGGATCACGCGCCACTCGTGCTCGATACGGCGCTTCAGCAGGATGATGCGGGCGCGTACCATCTGGATCTCAACACGCTGGGCTGGAACAGCCTGACCGGGAAGGGCAGGCTGCGTCTGCCCAAGGGGGCAAAAGTTCCGCTGGGGGATCTGGACGTCTCGATCCGCAATCTGGGCGATTTCCAGCGTCTGATCGGGCAGGCAATTTCAGGTCATCTGACGCTGGGCCTGCACACCACGGAAGCTGAAAATGCGCCGCCTGTCGTGAAACTTGGACTGGACGGAATGCTGTCGATGGCGCAGGCCGCCGTCCAGTCCCTGAAGGTCAGCGGCACCATCACCAATCCGATCGACGCACCCGAACCCGCGCTGGTGCTGGATCTGGCCGGGATGCGCTATCAGGCCATGACGGGCAAGGCGCATGCCACGATCAAGGGTCCGCAGACCGCCATGGCCATTGCGCTGAACGCGGCCTTCCAGAACGTGATGGATGCCCCGGCTAATATCGACACCGCACTTGTTCTGAATGTACCTGAAAAGACGGTGCGCCTCGGACAACTGACGGCTCTGGCCAAGGGCGAGAGCCTGCGTCTGAGCCGTCCGGCCGTGGTGTCCTTCGGCAAGACGATGGGTGTGGATCATCTTCTGGCAACGGTGGCCCCGCAGGGTGTCGCGCCTGCAACCATCGATGTGGCGGGAACGCTGAAACCGGCGCTCTCGCTCACGGCGCGTCTGGATCACATCACGCCTGCGATCGCCAAACCTTTCGCGCCGGACCTGTCGGCCACGGGCGCGATTTCGCTCAATGCCAAGCTCGGCGGAACCCTCGCCGCGCCAACCGGAACGGTCTCGCTGACCGGGCGTGACCTGCGGATGCGGACCGGCCCTGCGGCGTCCCTTCCGGCCGCGCAGATCCTGGCCAATGTGGGTCTCGCCGGCAGTTCCGCGAAGGTTGATGCGACTCTGGGCGCCGGTCCGTCCGTCGCGCTGGCCGTGCGGGGCACAGCGCCGCTTTCCAGCACGGGCGCGATGGCGCTTGCGACCACGGGGCATGTTGACCTGTCCGTGGGCAATGCCGTCCTGGGCGCCAGTGGCATGGGAGTGGCCGGCAAGGTTGGCATCAATCTCAATGTCGCCGGAACGGCCGCGCAGCCACGGGCGACGGGACAGGTGACGCTGGAGAACGCCTCCTTCGACCACTACGCGCAGGGTGTGCATCTCAATCATATTAATGGCGCGCTTGTCGCGTCGGGAGACAGCATTGCCGTCAACCACATCGTCGCTCATGCGGGCCCGGGGACGATCGTGCTGGAAGGAACAGTCGGAGCCTTCCGGCCTGATCTTCCGGTTGATCTGCACATCACGTCCGAAAAAGCCCGGCCGGTTTCAAGCGACCTGCTGACCGCGACGATCAACACCGATCTGCATATCCACGGGCAGGCCACGACGCGGCTGGATGTGGACGGGAAAGTCAATATTCCCAACGCCACGATCAACATTCCGGACTCCATGCCGGCCTCCGTCCCGCAGCTCGATGTTATCCGTCCGGGGCAGAAACCGCCGTCCAGTTCCAGCTCGAGCCTGATCATCGGGCTGGGCGTGGATGTGATTTCGCCGGGTGAGTTTTTCGTGCGCGGTCATGGCGTCTTCGCGGAAATGCAGGGCCGTCTGCGCGTGCGCGGGACAAGCGCGGAACCTGCGGTCAGCGGTGGCTTTGATCTCAAGCGGGGCAATTTCAATCTGGGCGGCATCAACCTCAACTTCACCAACGGGCGTGTGGCGTTCAACGGCTCTGGCGTGAACCACAAGCTTGATCCGACGCTGGATTTCCGTGCCGACCGCAACGCCAGCGGCACGCTCGCGAGCCTTCTGGTGACGGGCTATGCCAGCGCGCCGAAGATCGACTTCGCGTCCACGCCAAGCCTGCCGCGCGATCAGGTTCTGTCCATCCTGCTGTTCGGCACCGACAGCCATTCGCTTTCCACGACGCAGCTTGCTGAACTTGGCGCGGCGGTGGTGCAGCTTGCGGGTGGCTCGGCCTTCGATCCGTTGAGCAAGGTCCGCAACCTGCTGGGCCTGGACCGTCTGGCCGTGGGTGGCGGCAGCGGTGTGGACAATGGGGGCACCAGTGTCGAGGCCGGGAAATACGTCATGAAGGGCGTCTATGTCGGCGCCAAGCAGGCGACATCCGGCTCCGGCACGCAGGCGCAGGTCCAGATTGACCTGACGAAACGCCTGAAGTTCAACACGACGGTCGGCACGGGTGGTCAGGTCACGGGATTCACGACACCGGAAAACGATCCGGGATCGAGCATCGGTCTGTCCTACGGCTACAGCTACTGAGTTCTAATGGGCGGAAACGGCGTCTTCGAGGCGCTGTTTCACACGCTCCACGACGTCCGACCAGTCCCCAAAACGGGTCTGACGGACGATCGTCATCTGCGGATACCAGGGCGTATCCTCACGCCCGTGCAGCCAGCGCCAGCAGTTGTTGATGCGGTCCATCATGATGACAGGCTTGCCCAGTCCGCCCGCCAGATGAACGGCTGACGTATCGACCGAGACGATGATGTCCAGGTTCACCATCAGCGCCGCCGTGTCGTCCATCGTGTGACATTCGGGCATGAAATTGATCAGTTCGCCCGGGAAATCGGGGATCTGTTCGGCCGGGCGATCTTTCTGCAGGGAATAGAAACTCGCGCCTTCAATGTCGGCCAGAGGGGCAAGTGCGGCAAGCGGCATGGACCGCTGGCGGTCCACCATGAGCGCCGCCGTATCTTCAGGCCGCGCTGCCCCAGCCCAGACCAGACCTACCCGGAACCTGCGATCATCCTGCAGGCGCTGACGCCACATCTCGGCTTTCCGCCGGTCCGCGCTGAGATAGGGAACAGGCGCTCCCATCGCGTCCGGCGTTCCGGAAAAGGCACGGGGCAGGCTGATGAAGGGGCAGTGATAGTCGTATTCCGGCGTTTCGCCGCCAAACTGCACTTCCGTAACCCCGGCGACACGTTCGCAGATCGCCGCCAGTGTCTCGGTGCCCCAGATATGGACGATAGCCCCTGTGCGGGCGAGGGGCGGGATGTAGCGCAGATACATCAGCGTATCGCCCAGACCCTCCTCCTGCGTGACGAGGACGCGCTTGCCCTTCAGGTCCAGCGATGGGGAAATGTTGGGCAGGAGCCGATCCAGCGGCATGCTGGTATGGCCCGGCAGGCCGAAACGCCATTCATGCTCGGCCCAGCCCTGTGCCATGCGCCCGCTCTTGAGCATGGTGATGGAATGGTTCAGACGCAGGCGCGGGTCTTTGGGCGCCATGGGAACCGCCTGCCGGTACAGATTGGCTGCTTCTTCCATCCGCCCGAGGCTGCTGAGGATGCAGGCCATGTTGCAGATCGGTTCCCAGTCCTGCGGATCGCTTTCGCGCAGATCGTGCATGACTGCGAGTGCCCCCTCGAAACGGCCGGTTTCCGTCAGGAGAAGGGCGAGCAGGTTGAGCGTGCCGCGGTTGCCGGGACGGTGGCGCAGACTCCGGCGCAGAAGGAGTTCCGCCTCGTCGAAGCGTGCAAGCTGGATCAGAACCGTCGCTTCGGCATCCATCAGCCGGGCATCATCGGGTTTGCGCCTGCGGCAGATTTCCAGCAGCGGCAGCAGATCGTCCCGCCGCCGCATGGAAACGGCTTCGTCCAGCAGCAGCGCAATGGCATGGGGGCCGACATTGGCGCTGGCTTTTTCAAGCTCTTCCGCACATTCGGCGTAGCGGTAAAGGTGAAACAGTGCGCGGGCCCGGACATAATGCAGGGCCGGGATTTCAGTCGTATCGTCCGTGGAGGCGCCCGCGATGGCCAGCGCTTCTTCGGCGTCTTTACGGGCGAGGGCATGCTGTGCCCAGGTCAGGCGAGCGGAGGGGCTGGCCTGGTCGTTTTCGGTCGCTGGGGCCGGATCTTCAGGGGCTGGTCTGTCCAGACTGGCAGACATGCGGATCTCCTAGTCCGAGGCCGCCGATGTCATTTCCAGAAGGGCCTCCAGAATGCTTGCTAGCGTATAAGGCTTCGAGATGAAACGGTCCCGCGCGGGATCGCCGGAGGTCTCGTCACGCCGCAGGTCACCATGGCCGCTGATATAGATGACCGGAAGATCGGGCCAGCGTTCACGGGCCGGCTGGACAAGGGTCATGCCATCCCCGTCCGGGAGGGTCATGTCCGCCACGAGGGCATCGAGCCTCGGCTCCGCGCCGATGATGGCGCGGGCTTCGGCGCAGTTGTCCGCTTCCCTGACCGTCAGGCCGCTGTCGAGCAGGAACTCCGCCAGGCAGGTCCGGATGAGGAAATCATCCTCGATCAGCAGAACGGTAAGGGAAGGGGCCATAAAGAGTTACGAGGACCAGTTGTTTTCGAAATCGCCATAGAGCGTCAGGCCACCATCGACATACAGGGTCTGACCCGTGATGTAGGTGCTGTCCTCGGCGGCAAGGAAAGTGATGGCATCCGCGATTTCGCGGCTTTCGCCAGGGCGCTTCATCGGGATGTGGCTTGAGACGGCCTTGTACTGTTCGGGATCGTTGATCCAGGACATGTTGATCGGCGTCACGATGGCGCCGGGCGCCACGGCATTCACCCGGATGCCGCGGCTGGCATATTCGAGCGCCAGCGTGCGGACGATGTTGCCGACAGCGCCCTTGGACGCGGAATAGCCCAGATAATGCGGCTTGGGGATGATCTGGTGAACGGAGGAGTTCACGATGATCGTGCCCTTGATGCCGTTTTCCAGCCAGTAGCGCAGGACCTCGCGGCACGGCAGCATCACGCCCGTGACGTTGACGGCCATCACGCCTTCAAAATCTTCGAGCTTGATATCTTCTGACGGGGAGGGGATCTGATAGCCCGCATTGCAGACCAGAACGTCGAGACCGCCCATGGCCTTGATGCTCTCGGCGACCAGACGCTTGACGTCATCTTCTTTGGAAATGTCACCCGTGGCGATCGGGTGCTCTCCGCCGGAGACCTTGGGCAGCTTCTCGCGGACGGCGATCAGCTTGTCTTCCTTGCGGCCGTTGAGGGCGACCTGCGCGCCTTCTTCGGCAAAACGAAGCGCGGTGGCCTCGCCAATTCCCTGGGATGCCCCGGTGACGAGGACTTTCTTGCCGGCGAAACGGTCTTTGTAAGGGGCAGGCATCTGGCCTCACCTCTCCTTGTGAATGCAGGTTTGAAACCGTGACTGAAAACGCATCACGGAAAAGATCTCTCGTGTCGCCAACGCGAGAGACCCCGTCCGGGATGCGAAGAAAACCACAGCCTGATCCATATTGGAGAAGCGCAGCCTTTTCAAACTGCGCTCCTGACCGCGCTTCAGGCGGCCTTCATGGTCTTGGTCAGGTTTTCGAGAACCTGTGCGGGGTCGACGTTTTCGAGAACGGCGACCTCGGCCACGAAACGCTCCTGCGCGGCTTCGAACAGCTTGCGCTCGGAGAAGCTGCCATCGAGGCTGTCGACGTTGCGACGCAGGTCACGCAGCACTTCGGCAATCTGGATCAGGTCACCGGAGTTGATCTTTTCCTGATAGGCCACGGCGCGACGGGCCCACATGCCCTTGCTGACATGCGGCTTGCCCTTGATGACGGTCATCGCCTTGTCGACGATGTCGCGCGTCACGATCTTGCGCAGGCCGGCCTTGCGGGCCTTGGCCAGCGGGATACGCAGCGTCATCTGGTTGCCGGGGAACGAGATCTGGATCATCTCGATGACGGTATCGGCGACTTCGACCATGCCGATCTTGTCCACGCGTCCGACGCCATGCGCGGCGTAGACAATGGAGTCACCTTCGCGGAACGGGTCCGCGTCGTGTTCCGGATCGGTCTGACGGGCAGTGTTGTTGGCTGCGACACGAGCCATTTCATCGGTCATGCCGCCCTTCTGGGGGCTTTTGAACGTGTTCATAGCCCCGGCTTATAGCAGAAAAACCCCCTGCTGTCTTGTCTGATCGCAAGGGGGCAACCGGGGGCTCCTGTGTCCGTCAGGGCTGAACGCCGTGGATGGCCTGGATGGGATCGGGCGGGAGATCCCCGATCGGTTGCAGGAGGTCGCGCTCGATCGTGCGGGCCATGGTCAGCATGGGCAGGGCGTGGACGCTCTTCGTGAACGGTTCCTGCAGGTCGCGTCCGCTGCGGTCGAGCATCTGGAACAGCATGCCGATGATGCTGGAGCCCAGAGGCGTGATCCAGCCGAGCGTCTGCACGGCCGAAAGCGGCAGGATGATGCAGAACAGATGCGTCGCGATTTCGGGCAGCAGGGAATACTGCGCGGGAAGCGGGGTGTTCCTGATCCGCTCCAGGCCGCCCTGTGCGTTGGCGATGTCGGACAGGATGCGGTCCACGGTGCCATGCACAGCGCCGTCGATTCCCTTGCGTTCGACTTCGTCCCGGACCCCCAGGCCGATCTGGTAGAGCAGCATGTTGGCCGTGTTCGAGCAGGAAAAGACCTTCTCGTACATCTCAGGCGTCAGCAGTCTCCTGGTGTCCTCGTTGGGCGGATCGCCCCTCAGCGCCGCGCGCAGGACATGCGGATAGGCGGCCATGGCGCGGGCCAGATCCGCACGTCCGCCCAGAAGGGTCGCGGCTTCGCGGCCGAAGGAGCGGCAGTTGTTGGTGATCGCGCCCCACAGCGTCCGGCCTTCCCACCAGCGGTTATAGGCCGCGTTGTTGCGCATGCTCAGGAAGATCGCGAGCGCCGAACCCATCAGGGAAATCGGAAGTGCCGGCTGCTCCATCCAGTCCTGGTGAAAGATCTGGAACAGGACGACCACGACGAAGTCCCACAGGGTCAGGATGATCAGGGGGGGAAGGGATTCCCGGAAAAGAATGGCCAGTCCATGTGGACGGTTGACGATCAAACGGCTGTCTCCTCGGATGACGGGATGTGCAGGGAAGTTGTGCGGAAGCGTAGCGGCGAAGTTAGTCCCCGGCCAACACCAAAGGGTGTCTGTCACTTTACTTTCTTTTGCAGCGGCCTCTTGCCGCCATGCCGTTTAATACGACACCCTGTCCGAACCGTTTCAGAGGAGAGTGATGTTATGGACGTGACCGCCGCCATTGCGTTCGAAGCCGGCAGACCGCTGGAAATCGACACGGTTCAGCTTGAAGGCCCCCGCGACGGGGAAGTGCTGGTCGAGATCATGGCGACCGGGCTGTGCCATACCGACAAGTACACGCTCTCGGGTCAGGACCCTGAAGGGCTGTTTCCGGCCATTCTCGGGCATGAGGGTGCGGGCATCGTCCGGGAAGTCGGGGCCGGGGTGAAGCATCTCAAGCCCGGCGATCACGTCATTCCGCTCTATACGCCGGAGTGCCGCGAATGTCCGTCCTGCCTGTCGCGCAAGACCAATCTGTGTACGGCCATCCGCAGCACGCAGGGCAAGGGCGTGATGCCGGATGGCACATCCCGCTTCTCTTATAAAGGTCAGCCGATCCATCACTATATGGGCTGCTCGACCTTCGCGAATTTTACGGTTCTGCCGGAAATCGCACTGGCGAAGATCCGCCCCGACGCGCCGTTTGACAAGGTCTGCTATATCGGCTGCGGCGTGACGACCGGCATTGGCGCCGTGCTGTTCACGGCCAAGGTCGAACCCGGATCGACGGTCGCTGTGTTCGGGTTGGGTGGCATCGGCCTCAACGTCATTCAGGGCGCAAAGATGGTCGGCGCCAACCGGATCATCGGCATCGATATCAACCCGGAGCGCGAGGCGATTGCCCGCAAGTTCGGCATGACGGATTTCGTGAACCCGAAGGACCTGGGGCCGGACGGCGACCTTGTTGGGCATCTGATCGAGATGACTGGTGGTGGCCTGGACTACACATTCGAGTGTGTCGGCAATCCGACCCTGATGCGTCAGGCGCTGGAGAGCGCGCATCGTGGCTGGGGCGTGTCCTGTGTCATCGGTGTGGCCGGGGCGGGACAGGAAATCAGCACACGTCCGTTCCAGCTCGTCACGGGACGCCGCTGGATCGGCTCGGCATTCGGTGGAGCGCGTGGACGGACCGATGTGCCGAAGATCGTGGACTGGTACATGGAAGGCCGGATCGATATCGACGATCTCATCACCCACAAGCTCAAGCTCGCTGACATCAATCTGGGCTTCGACATGATGAGCCGCGGTGAGAGCATCCGCACCGTCGTGGAGTACTGAGCGTGTCCGACATCGAGGTTCTGGCGCATCACGCCTGTTTCGACGGTTCCCTGCGGTTTGTCCGGCACAATTCGCAGGCGCTTGGTGTTCCCGCGACGTTCGGGATCTTCCTGCCGAAAGAGGCGCTTGTGGGGCAGAAAGTCCCCGTCATCCATCTGCTGGCCGGGCTGACCGCGACGCAGGAAACGTTCCTCATCAAGGCCAACGCCATCCGCTTTGCCGCCGAACATGGCATCGCGCTCGTCGCCCCGGACACGTCCCCGCGCCATACGGGTACGAAAGGTGAGGATGACAGTTACGATCTGGGATCGGGTGCCGGCTTCTATATCGACGCCACGTCCGAACCCTGGAGCCATCACTACCGGATGGAGACCTATGTTGGCGAGGAACTGCCCGCTCTGACGGAGCGGCTCTATCCGTTGGACGGCACCCGGCGCGGCATCATGGGACATTCCATGGGCGGGATGGGGGCGCTGCTTCAGGCTCTGAAATATCCCGATCGCTGGAAGACCGTCTCAGCTTTTGCGCCGATCTGCCATCCAAGCATTGTGCCCTGGGGGCAGAAGGCCTTCGATGCGTATTTCGGCGGCGATCCAGCGAAATGGCAGAGTTGCGACCCGACACTTCTGTTGCGCGCGAAGCATACCCATCCGTCCACCATTCTCGTGGATCAGGGACTGATGGACCAGTATCTGGCGGATCTGTGTCCCGACGCGCTGGAGGGGGCCGCAAAGGAAGGCGGACAGTCCCTCGAACTCCGTCGTCATGCCGCGTATGATCATTCCTACTGGTTCGTGCAGAGTTTCATCGCGGACCATCTGACTCACCATGCCAAGGGGCTTTCTGCGTGAAGCGTTCCGTTCTTGCCGCTCTTTTCCTGCTGGGGGGCTGCGTCTCGCAGGTTCCGACCGGCCCTTCGATCACGCCCACGGCCCATACCGATTTCCGGCATGACACGCTCGCCCTGACCTGGCAGCCGGGTTTCTGCGCCACGGGCGGCGGATGTGAATGGGACCAGACACATCGCATCTCGATCGGTCTGCACGGGCTGTGGGCGTCCGAGCCGCATGCTCTGGAAGCACAGGGCGTGCCGGTGCAGGAATGGTGGTCCAAGGGCTGTGATCTCTACGATCATAATGACACGCCGCCGCAGCTTCTGCCGACAACGGTTGAGGCGCTGCGTGGCGTCGTGCCGCATCTGAAGAAGCCGCTTTACGTGCATGAATACACCAAGCATGCGCGCTGCTTTGGCTATGATGCGGACCGCTTCTTCATCACGTCCATGGAAATGCGCGACCGGTTTGCGGCTTCGGCCTTCGGGTTGTGGCTGGCGCAACAGTCCGGATTTCAGGTCAACCGCGATGACATGCTGGCTACCTTCGTGCGTCTGATGAATGTTCGTGACAGCCGGGCCCTTCAGGTCCGCTGCGAACCGGCCCATAACGGCCAGATGGTGCTGACGCAGCTCTGGTTCACGCTGGATCCGAAGAAGCTCTCGCGCTTCCCGTATGAAGGCGCCTATCTGTCCTCACCGGACGACCAGAACGGCTGCCCGGCCACGTTCCTCGTGCCGGGCTGGACGGCGCCGTCTGCGGCTGATCAGCGGCCGTAAAGCTCTTCGGCGCTGATTTCGGGCTGCGAGGTGTCGCGCAGCCCGTCCGGCGTCACCCCATGATAGAAACAGCTCCGGCGACCGGTGTGGCAGGCTACGCCGGTCTGGTCGACAATCATGAGAACGGCATCCATGTCGCAGTCGAGCCGGGCTTCAATAAGCTTCTGCTGCTGACCCGAGGTCTCCCCTTTGCGCCACAGCTTCTGGCGGCTGCGGGACCAGTAGCAGACCCGGCCCGTCAGCAGCGTCTCGCGCAGGGCATCCGCATTCATCCAGGCCAGCATCAGCACCACGCCGTCCGGTGCCTGTGCGAGCGCGGAAATCAGACCGTTCGCGTCGAACTTCACCTGCGCGATGATGTCATCGACAATGGACGGGGCGGGGGGAACATAGGTCACGAACGCATCTCCTCAGGAAACCAGACGGGCCAGACTACAGAAAGCGGCTGTCCATTGCATGTCAGGTCCGATGCGGACCAGGCGTCACGTCGCAGCATGGCGAGCGCCCGATTGCCGCTGCGGGAGCGGATGTCGCCCACTTCGCGTTCGCCGGAAATAATGACGCCGCCTTCGTCGGGGAACGTGCCCTCCGACAGGGCAACGGGCAGTAGACGGCGCTTGACGAGGCCGCGGTAATGGGTGCGGGCGGTGAGTTCCTGCCCCATATAGCAGCCCTTTTTCCAGGACACGCCGTGCAGCAGGTCCATGTCGGCTTCGAGCGCCAGTGTCTGCTCGCTCTCGAAATCCATGACGTCCGGCAGACCCAGCGTCAGACGCCGTTCCAGAAATTCGGCAGGCGTCTCATCCCCCTGAGCGGGTTCCGTCACGACCGCACGCCATCCAGCCCCCTCGCATCGTGGGTCTGGGGCACTCGTGAGGACGGTTTCCGGAACCGCGCGGCCTTCAGCGCCCGTGATGATCTGCAACGGCGTGTTCTCAATCTGCACGTCCGCGCGCAGACGGAAGCGGGAGAGGCGCTTGGCGAGCATCTCCGCGTGATCGGCCGGACAGTCCATCAGGATGCGGTCAGGCGTGGCATACAGGAAGAATTCGCTCAGCCAGCGTCCCTGCGGCGTGAGCAGGGCGCTCCAGACGGCTGTCGTGTCCGTCAGGTTCTGGACGTCATTGGTGACGAGCCCCTGAAGAAAGCTGGCGCGGTCCGTTCCCGTAAATGACAGGACGGCGCGGTGAGAAAGATATTCGTGCATATGAGACACCGCTGTTCCGACAGCTTCCAGCAAAACCACCCTGCTGGAAAAGCGCCCGACCATAGCGGGCAAATCCGTCATCCGCCATCTCTGCGTCGGGACGGAATGACTGGGAAGCCCTCCCACGGATCATGTGAAAACGGTAAATTTCGGATGTGAGGGCATGTTTCAGTTCGTGGCTGCGGGTTGCAGTCTGGTAATAGTCGGAGGATATTGTTTTATCGCGGTAGTATGGCCCTGTTCCGCGAACCCGTCTCTGTCCGGAGTGAAAGAACGTTGTCAGCCGCAGAAATCGTGGACCCCACCCAGAGCCCTGCCAGCGACCGCCGCCGGATCTTCCAGATCCTGGGTCCGCTCGTGGGCGTGCTTCTGGTCATCGCGGCGATTACGGGCATCAGCCTTCACAATTACCAGACGACCCGCAAGGGCGCGATTTCGCTCTCCAACGATCTTCTGCGCAGCCAACAGCGCTACGTGACGCAGGAGGTCAGTGACTATCTGGCCCCGGCCTCCATTGGTGCCCTGATCGCGCAGGACATGTTCCGCGATCCGCTGACCAACGTCACGCCTGACACGTTCATGCTCTACGGACGCTCCATCCTGACGCATACGCCGCAGGTGGACAGCTTCTATATCGCGAACGATCAGGGCCAGTTCTGGATGATCACGCGCCACGGTCAGGACGGGTTCGAGCAGACCCATTTCCAGACCGATGACGGCAAGCAGGTCTATCATCACGTCTATACGGACAAGGACGGCAACGTTACGGGCGAGAGCTCGGATCCGGCAGAGGGCTATAATGTCGTCACGCGCCCGTGGTTCGCAAAAGCCGTCAAGCATCAGAACGACCCGGAACGGCAGCTCCACTGGACCGACCCCTACGCCTATATTTCGACGCATCAGTTCATCATCACGGCTTCGCTCGCCTTTGATGGACATGACGGGCACAAATCGGTCTTTGCGATCAACATTTCGCTGAACCAGCTGACCTCGTTCCTCAATAAACTTCAGGTCGGGCGCAGCGGACAGGCGGTGATCGTGGACATGCACGGCCAGATCATCGCCGGGCACAATGTCGCGGTCGGGCAGGATCCGAAGACTTTCGATCCAGGGAATGTGTTCCTTGATCCCAAGACGCAGCCCGTCTTTATCCATGCGCTCAACCGTTTCCGTATCAAGGGGCCGGGCACGGGCGTGGTGCAGGCGCGGGGCAAGAATTACGTCACCATCGCCTCCGAACTGCCGTTTGTGCACCGGCACTGGGTGCTGCTGCTGAATGCGCCGGAAAGTGATTTTGCCGATTTTGCCCAGACGGCCCGGCGGCAGAATATCGGGTTCTCGCTGCTGGTCGTCGGACTGGCCTCGGTGCTGGCGCTCGCGCTGGTCGCGCAGGGGCGACATGTGGAACGTCTGCGTAAGCGGCTCCAGCGGGGGCGGGATCAGGTCAAGGCGGAGAATGCCTCGCTGCTGGAAATTGCCAGCACGCCGGACCTGTTCGATCCCGCGCATGAAGTCCCGATCCTGACAGAGGCCCTGACGGCGCGGACCAGCGCACGGCGTGCCAGTCTGTGGCGCCTGCTGCCGGACGGGGACCGTCTGCTCTGCGAGGATGCGTTCGATCCGTCGCGCGACGTGCACAGTACGGGCGTCGAGATCAGCCGGCGGGACAACGGCAAGCTGTTCGAGGCTCTGGACGAGGGGCACACCCTGTCAATCGCGGATGCTTCCCAGGACGAGCGCACCCAGAACTTCCAGCGTGTCATCATGCGGGCCGTGGGGGCAAATACGCTGCTGTTCCAGCCGGTCCGCAATGCGCACAAGACCGTTGGCGCGATCGTGCTGGAAGATCCGGGACAGCCGGAGACGATGGAGCACATCATCGCCATCGTGGGCTCCATCGTGGCCCTGCGCTTTGCCAAGCCGTTCGATGCGGCGGCGGGCGAGGGTCATTCCGGTCTGGCGATACCGGCAGAAAAGCATGACACGCGGTTTGACGAGGGTTTTCTTCTGGAGCCGTCGGCCACGGCCGGTGATCCGGTTGCGGCGGGTGTGTATCCGCAGGTTCCGGTCATGGTCATTTCCTTCGTGGACCCCTATGCGCCGGACCGTGACAGCATCGCGCGTGCCATGAACGTCATCCGCACGCTCAGCCTGGAAATCCAGAAAATCGCGCGTGACAGCGGACTGTTCTCCGTTCAGGTCGTAAGCAACCGGCTCGTCCTCGTGGGCGGATGCTCGCAGACGCCGGACCCGTCCGCGGCTGTGCGGCTGGCGGATGCGGCGGTGTCGATCCGTGAAGCCTGCCTGTCCTCGCTGGCCGCGGCGGATCTGGACCCCGTGTTCCGGATCGGCATGGATGTCGGCTCGGTTATGGCTTCGGAACTTGGAGAAGGGCCTTCGGTCTTCAACATCTGGGGCGATGCACTCAATGGTGCCGAGTTGCTGACCGGCAGTTCGCCGGATGCGGGGACGATCCAGGTGTCCGAACAGGCCTATATGATCCTGCGTGAACATTTCCTCTTCCGTGAGAGGGGAATGTTCTACCTGCCCCATAGCGGGATTACCCGCAGCTTCATTCTGGCAGGCCGTCGATGAAAGTGCTGCGCAATCTCGACCGGATCACGATGGTCCGGAGCATGCTGGTGCATCTGGGATATTTCTCCCGCACGCAGATGCGCTTTACGCTCATGATGATCGGTGCTGGCTGGGGCATCATGCGCGAGGCGACGCGGCTGACGACCTGGCGGCGGACGGTGCGGATCGAATTCTGGGCCTCCCTGCATCAGGCCGTGGGCGGTGGCATTCTCAGCACGCTGGTGACGGCGGCGCTGACGGGTTTCGGCATCGTGGCGCAGACTGTCTACTGGCTCGGCTTTGCGGGCATGGCACAGATGACGGGCTCCATCCTCTCCACGGTTCTGGTGCGTGAGATCGCCCCGGTTCTGGTGGGTGTGATCCTGCTGGGCCGGTCGGGGATGCTGATGCTGACCGAACTCGGTACGCTCACGACGGGTGGGCAGATGCGTGCCATGACGGGGATGGGGATCGATCCGTTCATCTCGTTCCTGGTGCCGCGTAGCCTCGCCATGACGATCAGCGGCTTCACGCTTGGTGTTATTTTCAGCATGACGGCCCTTCTGGTCGGCTATGCCGTCTGTCGTGTCGAGGATGCGATCACGATGCCGATCTGGGCGTTTCTGGATCAGGTGGTCAGCAGCGTGAAGCCGATCGACTATTTTGTGATCCCGGCCAAGTTCATTTTCAGCGGTTATGCCGTGGGCGTATGCTCGTGCCTGTCCGGCATGGATGTCACCACCGAGGACGACCTGTCGAGCATGCTGCCGCGCGGGTTTGCGCGCGGGATGCTGTCCATCATGGTCATCAACGTCGTTTTCAGCGTGTGCTTCGATGGCTGAGACTGACGACGTTTTCCCCAACTCCCTGGATGCCCGGCTGGAGCTGCTGGACGCCAAGCCGCAGTTCGATGAGAGCGGTCTGGTGTCGAGCCGCTACAACCTGCGTCTCAACGCTGGCGAATGTGCCCTGATCGAGTGCCGGGATATGGGACAGGCGGCACTGTTTGCCGATATGTGCGTTGGTCTCATTCCGCTGGGCGATGGTCATGTCCGCTGCATGGGGCTGGACTGGGCCGATCTTGATGAACGGCGCAGCAACGCGCTGCGGGGCCGGATCGGGCGGGTCGTGATGACGGGTGGATGGGTGGACCTGTACGGGACCCATATGAACATCCTGTGGCCACAACTGCACCATACACGCATCCCGATCGACAGGCTTCAGTCGCAGGCCGTGCATCTTGCCGTCCGGCTCGGGCTGCCGGGCCTTCCGGTGATCCCGCCGAACCGCTTGTCGGCCATGGACCGCCAGCGTGCGGCCTGTGTGCGGGCCATGATGGGCGAGCCGGCGCTTCTGCTGCTGGAGCATCCGATGGAAGGGGCCTCGGTCAGTCTGATGGATGCGTTCCTGTCTCTCGTGACTGATCTGCGGGACCGGGGATGTGCGGTTGTGTGGATGGCTCCGGATGAAAGCGGGTGGGGGGATTATGCGTCCGACGCCACCATCCGCCTGCGCCTTTATGATGACGGACTGTTTTCGATGCGAGGTTCCTGATGTTTCGCGTACGCCAGACCGAAACCGCCCGTCCGCTCTTTCAGAACCGCTATGCGGATGAATGGGTCGGGCTGCTTGTCCTTGCCGCGATCGTCATGTTCTCGGTGGCCGTCGTGGAAGCCGGTTTCCTGCGCCAGTGGCTGACGCCGGAGAAGAAGCTGCATTTCGTGCTGCCCGAAAGCGGCGTGGCCGGACTTGCGATCGGCAATGATATCGAGGTCATGGGCGTCCACGCGGGCGAAATCCGGCGCCTCAAGCTCAATGAGACGGGCCGGATGTATGCGGAAGGGGATCTGGACCCGCAGTTCGCCAATTTCATCCGGCAGGACAGCACGGCCATCATCCGCCATCGCCTGATCGTGGCGGGCGCAAGTTACATTGAGCTGGGCCGTGGCAAGGGCAAGCCGCTCGACTGGGATTATGCGGTCCTTCAGGCGACGGTCGAGGCCAACCCGGCGGATGTGATCACCCAGACCGTCATGGATCTGCGCAACAAGCTCGTACCGGCCATGAACAACGTCCAGCTCATTACCACGCAGGTCAACGATATGCTGACCGACATGCGAAAAGGGCAGGGCACGATCGGCGGACTGCTGGTCAAGGATGACGTGCTCGACAAGGCCAATGCTGCGCTGGCTCATCTCGATGCTGTCATCGCTGATCTCAGACCCATTGAAAAACAGGCAGGTGGCGTCATGACGAAGGTGGATGGAACGATGGCCAATGCCAGGGCCGCGACGGCAAGCCTGCGTCAGAGCATGCCTCAGGTGCAGCAGACCGTGGCCCATGCCAATACGGCTACGGCGCAGCTTCCAGCCCTTCTGGCTCAGGCGGAGGCCAGTGCGAGCAGCCTGCGCAAGCTGACGGATCAACTGCGCGGGCTGTGGCTGCTGGGCGGTGGAGGCAGCAAGCAGGAGCCCTCGCGTCGTCTGCCGGCGCAGGCGGTGCGGCCATGAGGCGCGTTCTTCTGGCCTGCACGGGCCTGATGGTCCTGACGCTGGGCGGCTGCTCATCCTCGACCGCAACGAAGGGGCCAAAGCCCGATCAGCCTTATGAAGACGCCATGGATACCGGCAAGAGCGTCTATGGGATCGGTCAGGCCACACAGGCCGAGGCCCAGTACCGGACCGCGATGGACCGTGCCCTGATGCGCGATGATGCGCCGTCCATTCACGAGGCCGGTTTCAACTTGGCGACAGTCCTGCTGGCGGAAGACGAGCCGCAGAAAGCCCTGCAAAGTCTTGGCGAGACCGAAGCCGCGCTCAGTCTGCGTGGTGTTTCGGATACATCCGACCTGGCCGTGATCCGCGCGGCCGCCTTGTACAGGCTTCGTGACACGGTGTTCGCCTCGCAGGCGGTGGGCCGCGCGCTTCAGTCTCCGGATATGGGAATCCGTGAACGGGCGCTTTACCTGTCAGGTCTGATCGCAGCGGATCTGAGGCAGGATACGGTTCTGGCCCAGCGCGTGAATGATCTGGCCGCCTTTCGTGAGACCAGCGCGCAGGTTGACCAGCAGGAACTGACGGCCCGTCTGAACCTGCTGCGCGGTCAGCCTGAACTGGCCAGCAGCGAGGCCCTGTCGGTTGTGAAAAGCCGCCGTGACGCGCTGGATTATCGCGGGATGCGCCGTGCGCTCACTCTGGCGGCGGATGCGGCCGAGGCGGCGGGGCATCAGCCACAGGCTGCGGCCCTTCGGCAGCAGGAAAAAATCAGCGAGCAGGTGGCGGCAAAGCAGGCTGGAGGCGATGAGTCAGCGCCCAAGGATAGTGCGTCTGAAAAACCGGCACCCGGAAAGGTTACGGTGCAGGTTCGTGGAACTCCGGTCGATCAGTCAGGTCTCGGCGCATCCAACTGAATGAGCACAGGCGTCAGAACTCATAGTCCATGGGGTCTGACGCCTGTTGGTAACGTCTGTCAGAACTGTCCGCGGGTATTGCCTGCACGCTTGGCATCCTCTTCACACATATACGTCCCATGGGCCGTAGCGCCGTACCAGAAGCTGCCCTGAACGTGATAGACATGCGTCGCGGTGTTGACCCAGACCTGATTGCAGGTCTCGCTGTTCGTGCGGTCTGCTGCCTGTGTGACCTGGGTTTTCTCGCCTGAAGTCGTGCTGGCGACGGCATTTTCAACCTTGGGCTCCTGCGCGAGGGCTGTGCCGCCCAGAAGTCCAAGAACGAAAAAAGAAGCAAGCATCGTTTTCATGCGGAAAGTCCCTTGGCTGTAATCCTTGTGGGCTTTCAGGTTATGTAAATGAATATTTATACTCAAATCACGAACGGGTAATTTTTGAATTGTGGAATAACGTTTCTGTTAAATCACAAGTAACAGATCTGTCATCGGTGACTTTGCTTTACAGGTTTCCGAGGACCTTGAGGCCGACCAGTGTTGCGTTCGGAATGACCGAGGTCTGGCCGGGGCGCATCATGTATTCAAATTCCGGCTGCAACACGAGACCCGGCCGGATGGGCACGCCGTAATAGGCTTCCAGAATGGCGGAATGGGTTTGTGGGCCGTTGACGAACGCTCCCATGGACATGCCCGCAAGCTGTCTCAGGCGCTGGCCGAGCGTGATGGCGGGGCTCATTTGATAATAGGAATACATCACGCCGAAACGGTCGAACGGTCTGTGGGGGATAATGCCGAGCAGGGATGCGCCGACATAGACCTGATCCGAGAATGTCGAAACGCTGGGCGTGTTGTGTACATAACCGGCGAGGATGTATCCGCCCGCCATCTGGTGCTGTCCGCCCTTGCGATACACCATCTGGTCCGCTTCGATATAGAACGTGTCGCGCGGTTTGGTGGCGTCATGGAAGACCTCTTTCGCGAACATTGCCGGAATGGTCCCGAGCCGATCCGCATAAGGGGATGTGTCGTGCGCGAAGCCGAGCTTGTAATGGCCTGGCAGGTTATCTGGACCGATAAAGGGCTCCCAGGTCAGTTCGATCGGAAGCATGATGCCCGTCGATTTTTCACTGCCCCAGGCCCAGCCGCTGGGATTTTCCGTCAGTGCGCCGACCCTGTAGACGCCGGTTCGCAGGGTCAGGTCCCGTGTGGGTTTGAAACGCACAGTGCCGCCCCAGTTGGCTTTCGGATAGACGCTCCAGCCCTCATCGGCCTTGATGGCGGGGGGGGCGGAGCATTGAACCATGAACGTGCAGAGCAGCACGGACGTCGCATAGGTATGCGTCAGCGTGATGCGGCCGATATTGATGTTGAGGCGGTTGTTGAAAAACGATTTTTCAAGATAGATGTCCGCCAGATGGGCCGCCGCATGACCCGAGAGGCTGTAGACCTCGCTCAGCAGGATATGGTGATCCCCGACATGGTCGTAGGACACTTCGCGGCCCGCGCGCTCCATCATTACCGCATGCAGGATCCAGCCATCCAGTCCGAGCAGCCGCCCCAGATCCCATCGCGTATTGAAGGTCAGTTCATGGGCGTAGGACATGCCCTTGCTGATGCCGCCGCCCACATTCGCCATGGCTTCTCCCTTGTAGGAGAACTCGAAGCTGAAGCCACGCTCGGCAAGCCAGTTCCGGTAGGGCGAAAGCTGGGGCGCAATATGACCGAAGGCTTCTGCTGGCACGTAATAACCGGCCGTAAGATCGCTGCGCCGCAGGGCATCATCATTGCGGTTGAGCAGCGACGAAATGCTCTCCGTGTCGAAAATCGCGCCCAGATGATCGGCAGATGGCGCGGGCGGATGCGGATGGTGGGCCGGGGCTTTCTGGGCTGGTGGTAGCGCGACGGCCGATGCCGTGGAGGGCAACTGGCGGGGCGTCGCAGGGAGAACGTTCTGTGGAGCAGTCGCTGCTGTATCCTGAGCATGAACGGTCAGTGGAAGGGTGCCAATAGCTGAAAGAATATTAATCTGCAGGAATATTTTTAAAAAATACTTACAAGACATTTTGGTATTCTTTCCTGAGATCATAGTAAATATGGAGTATTATTTTAAATATAGTGCACGAAAACAGAAAGAAAAATGAACGTGCAGAGTGTGTTTGTAGCGTTTCATGGAAAGATAAAGTCCTTAATGAAGAAAATTCCCAATCACATAATCCGGAATTTTCTTCACTAAATAAAAAAGTATAATTTATTGTCGGGAATTTACGCGGCTGTTTCGCAACTTAAAGGATGGCTGAAACAACTTTTCCGAAGACCGAATTGGTACGGATTCAGGATGCTGTTGACTGGATCAGGACCTGTTCAGGCCTGATGGCGCTCGCGCTCGATGAGGGCCAGGCCTTCGGCGACCGAGACGAATTCTGATCCGCCGTCCACACGCTCCGCCCCGAAACGGCGGTCGAACAGATCGCGGACAGCAGGCACGAAGGACGTGCCCCCGGTCAGGAAGACCCGGTCGATATCGTCCGGCCCAAGCCCGGCCTGAACCATGGCGTCTTCGATGGCGTCGTCCAGCTGCGCCAGATCAGGCGCAATCCAGCTTTCGAAATCCGCGCGGGTGATGGTTTCTTCGATCTTCAGATCGCGGTGAATGAAGCGCAGAACGGTGCTGTCCTGACGCGACAGGTCACTCTTGGCCTGTCCGACCGCGCGATAGAGGTTCTGTCCTTCCTGATCCTCGATCAGGCGCAGCAGACTGCGGAGCTTTTCCGGCTCGGACGATGTCTTGGCCACGTCGGCGATGTCCCGCAGGGTCTGGGGCGTGCGCATCAGGGACAGGCGGTGCCAGCGGCCGAGGCTTGCGAACCATTCGGCAGGGACGGGCAGGGGCTGGCCGCCCATGACGCGATAGGTCGCATCGCGCCCCAGTGCCGGGGCGACGGCATGGCTGATGATACGGTAATCGAACTGGTCGCCCGCAATTCCTACACCCGAATGGCCGAGTGTGGTGACGCGTGGACTGCCCTGCGGATCGAAACGCATGACCGAGAAATCGCTGGTACCGCCGCCGAAATCCCCGACGAGAACGGTTGCCGGGCGGTCCAGACGCTGCATGAAGCGCCAGCCTGCGCCCTCGGGTTCGAGGACGATATTGGGCTCGGGAAATCCCGCTTCCAGAAAGCTCTCGCGCAGACGGGCCACACCGAGCGAATCATCGGCCAGCTCGCCTGCAAAGCGCACGGGGCGGCCGATCGTAGCACTCACATCGCCCGGGTTCAGTCCGGCCTTGTCCATGAGCGACGTCAGAAAGCGCGCAATCAAGGCTTCGAGCGTCATGACGCTGCTGAAAACCCGCGTCTCACGGAAAGACCCCTGCGCGAGATAGGTCTTCATGGACATGATGAGGCGGCTCTCAGCCGGATCGTCCAGATAGGCCTCAATGGCATCCAGCCCGATCGCGTCCTTCATGACGCGGCGGCGTCCGTCCTGATCCATCCACAGGCAGAGCAGTGTGCGACAGGTTTCGCTGGTGGTGTGGTCCGTGAAGACGAAGCGGGCAGGGTGTGTGTTACCGTTTTCATCGGCGATCACGACCACGCTGTTGGTGGTGCCGAAGTCAATTCCGACGCGGATTTTGGTCTGGTTGTGTCCGGACGCCGTCATTGGTTCTGCTTTCTTCCGGTTTGGGCAAAGGGCGTGGGTTTAGGGAAGAAGCTGGCAAAGGCCAAGCATAAAAAAGGGGAAGCGCCCTTTCGAACGCTTCCCCTTTCAGACGTGGACCGAAGATCAGGAGACGGCCATCTCGCAGACGGCTTCTTCCGTCACGGCCGGGCGCATCGTGCCCATCTCGGCTTCGGACTGCACCATCGGCGACATGCCGAGCGCGGACAGGAGCTGCCGGTCACGGTGTTCGGCCGGGTTCGGCGTGGTCAGGAGCTTCTCGCCACAGAAGATCGAGTTCGCCCCTGCCAGGAAGCACAGCGCATGGGCTTCGTCCGTCATGTTCTCGCGGCCTGCGGCGAGGCGGACATGGCTTTCCGGCATCATGATGCGGGCCGTGGCGATGATGCGGACGAAGGTGATCGGATCGACGGCTTCGGCCTCACCCAGCGGGGTGCCTTCGACGCGGACGAGCAGGTTGATCGGCACGCTTTCGGGGTGCTTGGGCAGGTTGGCGAGCGTCATGAGCAGGCCGGCACGGTCGGACAGGTCCTCGCCCATGCCCACGATTCCGCCGCAGCAGACATTGATGCCCGCGTCGCGCACGTTCGAGAGCGTATCGAGGCGCTGCTGGTAGGTGCGGGTGGAAATGATGGAGCCGTAAAACTCTTCGGACGTGTCGAGGTTGTGGTTGTAGTAGTCCAGCCCCGCATTCTTGAGACGTTCGGTCTGCTGCGCGTCGAGCATTCCGAGTGTGACGCAGGTTTCCAGCCCCAGGGATTTTACGCCTTCGATCATCTCGCAGACGGTGTCGAGGTCATGATCCTTCGGTGTGCGCCAGGCTGCTCCCATGCAGAATCGGCCCGCACCGGCCTTCTTGGCAGCCCGTGCTTCCTTCATGACGGACCCCACGGCCATCAGGCGTTCGGCCTTGACGCTTTTTTCGTGCAGCGCGCTCTGCGGACAATAGGCGCAGTCTTCCGGGCAGCCGCCCGTCTTGATCGAAAGAAGCGTGGAAATCTGCACTTTCGTGGGGTCGAAGTACCGGCGGTGCAGGGTCTGTGCGCGGTACATCAGCTCCGGAAAAGGCAGGCTGATAAGGGCTTCGACTTCGTCGCGGGTCCAGTCGTGGCGGACGTCTGGCTTGGTCATGGTGGTGGCCGTCACGGATCAATCTCCAAGGGTTGCTGCATCACACCTACCCAAAATTGTCCCATCGTGTCATCTCATCGTCACTCTTGATGAGCCGGAAAACGGACGAGGTCGCAGAATGAAACACTGGCATATCGATCAGATGGACTGGAATTCCTTTGATCCTTCCCGCGTCGATCCCGAGATCATCCCCCTCGTGAAGGCGGCTTCCGTGGTGGAAAAGAATGGTCTCGACTACGCCCAGTATCTCCGTCGCGTCTTCGTGGGGGATCCGGATTTCAGCAAGGCGGCCGAGAACTGGGCCGTCGAGGAAGTTCAGCACGGGGACGCGCTGGGTCGCTGGGCCATGCTGGCGGATCCGTCCTGGGATTATGAAAAGGCGTTCGACCGCTATCGCGCGTCGTACAAGATTGATGCGGATGTGGACGCCTCGATCCGTGGCTCCCGCACGGGTGAACTGATTGCACGCTGTATGGTCGAGACCGGTACGTCGTCTTTCTACACGGCTCTGGCCGATGCGACGGACGAGCCATTGCTCAAAGCCATCTGCAAGCAGATCGCGGCCGACGAATACCGGCATTTCAAGCTGTTCTACGATCACATGCGCCGCTATCTGAAGCGCGAGAAGCTGGGCGTCTGGGCACGGACCCGGATTGCGCTGGGCCGCGTGACCGAGAGCGAGGACGACGAGCTGGCCTCGGCCTATCACACGACGAACGAGCCGCCGGGCATGGCCTATGACCATAAGCGCTGTATCGCGGCCTACATGTCCAAGGCCATGGGCTTCTACAAGCCCAGACATATCGATCGGGTGACGGCGATGATCTTCAAGACCATCGGTTTCACGCCGCATTCGCGCTGGCAGAAGCTGGCTGCAAACTTGGTCTATCGTCTGATGCAGTGGCGCCGGAAGGTCTTCCAGAAGGCCGTGGAAGCCTGAGTCCGGAAACGAAACATTGGGATACTGAAAAAACGAGACGAAACGGGGCGGTTGTGCCATGAAAGGCAGCAGTTTTTCACCCTGCGTCCGGAGATCGAGATGACCGTTTCCGCCCTTTTCTCCCGTCGTGCCGTCTATGGGGCCACCCTGGCACTCTGTGCCGTCGGGCTGTATCAGTTTCCGGCCGCAAAGGCGGACCCCTATTCCCTGCCGATCGCCTCATCCGGGCCGGTCAAAACCGATATGCTCAGTCCTGCCACCCTGTCTGCCCAGCAGCTTGCCAAGCAGATTGGCTACGCGCAGTTCACCGCGCCCGACTGGCGTGTCGGTCTGGTCCGGCACATGGTGATGTTCCGCTATACCAAGGACTCAACCACCGCCCAGCGCGCGGAAGTGTCGGGCCGTTTCCTGCATCTGGTGCAGGACAGCCGTCGCGCTGACGGAAAGCCGGTCGTCGCCAGTATTGAAACCGGTTTCCAGAGCAGCGGGGAAGGGGCTGATGCCGGTCTGCAGCAGGCGTTTCTCGTGACGTTCCGGTCCGAAGGTGACCGGAACTATTATGTCGGCAAGCCGGTCTTGACGGACCCGGCGTTTTTTGATCCGGCCCACGAGGCCTTCAAGGAATTCGCTGCTCCGTATCTCGAGAAAGTTGTCGCTTTCGATTATACGGTTGCGGCTGCCGTTACATCTACCGGGGCCGATCCGAAGGCGAAAAAGACGCGTCACTCCCGCTGATTATAGAACTGACCTAACCGTCCTTTTGACGAAATGATATTTTATACCTCATTCTGGGGCACCACTCTGGAATGAGGTTTGATGTGAAACGATTCCTTACGTCACGACATGCTCTGAAACACGGAGCCAGCCTGTTTGCCCTGGCAGCAGGACTGATGGTCTCTGGCGCGCAGGCTGCCGGGTACAGCGCGGGCTGGGGCTTTGACGAAGCCGGGATGAACCGCGCCGTCCAGCCGGGCGACAATTTCTTCGAGTATGCCAACGGCACCTATCTCAGGAACCTCAAGATCCCCGGCGATATGAGCAGCTACGGCCCGTTCCGTATCCTCTATGAGCTGTCCCTGTCGCGTCAGAAGACCATTCTTGATGAAGCCGCAAAGAAGGTTGCTGACCAGCCGACGGACGATATGGGCAAGATCGGCACCTATTACGCCAGCTTCCTGGACCAGAAGGCCGTTGACCGCCTGGGTGGCAAGCCGCTTGCTACCGACCTTGAAACCATCCGGAACGTCAATGACGGTAAGGGTCTGGCCGCGGCATTCGGATCATCGCTCAAATCCATGGCCTTCACGACATTCCAGATCGGCGTGGAGCAGGACCAGAAGGACCCCGAGCATTACATGCTGATGCTCGATCAGGGCATGAGCATCGGCGTTGGCGGCGGTCTCGGCCTGCCGGATACGAGCTACTATACAAACCCCAAGCTCGCGGACAAGAAGAAGGCCTATCAGGCCTATATCGCCAAGATGCTGACGCTTGAGGGCTGGCCGGACGCCGAGAAGAACGCTCAGGCCGTCGTCGATCTTGAAACCGCGCTGGCCAAGGTCGAGGTCCCGCGTGACCAGACCCGCGATCCGCTCAAGACCTACAATCCGATGCCGGTTTCCGAGCTTCAGAAGCTTGCGCCAGACTTCGACTGGGCCACGTTCCTGATCAGTGCCGGTCTGCCGGCCGAAGGGCTGGAAAACCGCAAGATCGACGTGCGTGAGCCGGCCGGAATCAAGGCCATGGCCACGGTGCTGAAGGGGGCGGATATTGGAACGCTGCGTGCCTGGCTCGCATTCCATCTCGGGGACAATGCTGCGGCCTATCTGTCCAGCACATTCTATGATGCGTCCTTCGAGTTCAACAGCCATACGCTGTCTGGCGTGGCGCAGCAGTCCCCGCGCTGGAAGCGCGCTGTGCGTGTGACGAATGGTGCGCTGGGCTGGGCCCTGGGCCGCGAATATGTCGCGCGTTACTTCCCGCCTTCCGCACAGGCCCAGATCACGGATCTGGTGCAGAAAGTGAAAGCATCGTTCCACGAACGCCTTGAGCACAACGGCTGGATGGATGAGCCGACCCGCAAGGCGGCCCTGAACAAGCTCGATCATTTCGCCATTCAGGTCGGGTATCCGAAGAAGTGGTGGGACTACAGCAAGCTCGAGATCCGCAAGGGCGACGTCTACGGCAATGCCGTGCGTGGCGTGGCGTTCAACTGGCAGCACGACCTGGACAAGCTCGACAAGCCGGTCGACCGTGACGAGTGGGGCATGACGCCGCAGACGGTGAACGCCTACAACGATCCGACGATGAACGAGATCGTGTTCCCGGCCGCGATCCTTCAGCCGCCGTTCTTTGATCCCAAGGGCGATGTTGCCGTCAATTACGGTGCCATCGGTGGCGTGATCGGTCACGAGATGAGCCATGGCTTCGACGATCAGGGCCGTCATTACGACGAGCATGGTCGCCTGAGCGACTGGTGGAGCAAGGCGTCCACGGACGCCTTCCAGAAGCTGGCCGATCGGCTGGGTGCGCAGTACGACGCACAGGAAGTCCTGCCGGGCGCGCATGTGAACGGCAAGATGACCATGGGCGAAAACATCGCGGATTCCGGCGGGCTGAACCTCGGTCTGCAGGCCTATCATGACTCGCTGCACGGCAAGCCTGCGCCGGTCGTGCACGGTCTGACCGGTGACCAACGCGTGTTCCTCGGCTGGGCCCAGGTCTGGCGTGAGAAGGATCGGCCGGATGCGCTGCGTCAGCAGATGCTGTCGAACGAGCACGCTCCGGCCATCACGCGCGTCAACATCCCGGCTCACAACATCGATGCCTGGTATGATGCGTTCGACGTGAAGCCCGGCCAGAAGCTCTATCTGGCACCGGATCAGCGCGTAAAGATCTGGTAAGGTCGTGACAAATCGGAACGTGGGGCCTAATCACGGTCTCACGTTTCACTTTTTCTACCTGACGGACCCATTCTCATGACGCAAATGACGATCGGCCATCTGTACACCTCGTTGCATGCGGGCTGTGCCAGCGCGGTCGCGCGCGTTCTTGAGGCTTACGAGGTCGAGGTCGAATATGTCGATCTGGACCCCGATGATATCGAGGACGCTCTCGAAGGGGCGGAAGTCGATCTTCTCGTCTCCGCCTGGTTTCCGCGGGACGAAAAGCTTGCCGGTCCGGGGCGTCGGGTTCTGGGCGATCTGTACCAGCCTGTCGTCAGTTTTGCGGCCCTGTCGCCGCTGGGTGCCGTCGGGACGCTGACATCCGCGGATGTGGACCGCATCATCGTCAGCGATGACAGCCGTCACGCTCTGGAAGAAGCCCTCAAGCAGCTTCCAGCCCTCTCGGTACTGCCTGTCGAAAGCATCGGGGAAGGGGCGCTGATCGAGCGTCTGGAAAAGGCCCGCGATGCCGGAGAGAAGCCGCTGGTCGTGGCGACACAGCCTCATGCGGTCTTCCATACGGATCTGCTGACCGTAATCGAGGATCCGGCCCATCTGCTGGGCGGCGAAATGTCGGCCCGGATGATCATGCGTGAAGACGTGGCCCGTCAGGCGGACAGCGATCTGCTCGACGAGCTTTCGGAAATGATGCTGGGCAATAAGGTCATGAGCGCCCTGGACTATGTCATTTCCGTTGAAGGACAGGACCCGGAAGGGGCTGCCGAAGCCTGGCAGCGCGGCCGTCTCATCGGTCGCTGATAAAAAGGGGACGCGGGAAACCGGCCCCTTTTTTTTATGGCCTCAGCGGAAAACGAGACCACCGTCGATCAGGACGGACTGACCCGTCATGTAATCGGCGTCGCTGCTGGACAGATAGGCGACGAAGCCCGCCACATCGTCCGCCGTCTCCACGCGGCCAAGAGCGATTCCTTCGACATATTTCTTGTAGGTCGCGCCGATTTCCGTACCGGTGATTTCGGCCATGCGCTTGTCGATCGTGACCCACATGTCGGTTCCGACAATGCCGGGGCAGTAGGAATTGACGGTAATGCCCGAGGACGCGAGTTCCTTGGCGGCCGACTGCGTCAGGGCGCGGACGGCGAATTTGGTCGCGGAATAGGCTCCCAGAAGGGGATAGCCTTCATGACCGGCGATCGAGCAGGCATTGATGATCTTGCCCTTGGTGCCCTTCTCCTTGAAGAGGGCCGCCGCCGCCTGCATGCCCCAGAGCACGCCCTGAACGTTGATGCTGAAGATCTTCTCGATTTCCGCAGGCTCGATGTCCAGGATCGGCTTGACCTGACAGATCCCCGCATTGTTAACCATGATGTCCAGGCCGCCGAGCGTCTTCGCAGCATCGGCCAGTGTGCTGCGGAACTGGTCGCGGTTGCTGATATCGGCCGTCAGGGCCATAGCGCGCCGGCCGAGGGCTTCAACTTCCTTTGCGGTTTCGGCAAGCGTTTCCTGCTTGACGTCGAGCAGGATGACATCCGCGCCATCCCTGGCCAGACGAAGCGCAATGGCCTTGCCGATACCCTGGGCTGCACCCGTGACTGCGGCGATTTTTCCAGAAAGGGACATTGAAAAAAGATCCTTCGATTGTCCGTCATCGGCATGTGACTGCCATGACGGCGGGAACCATCGACCCTTTGTCTTGTGGTTTCCACAAAAAATCGCCCATTTCTCAAAAGTGACACGGGAATGTGTCAAAGGGGACGGGAACTGTCCGGAGCGGGGCTGTAATTTTCATAAACCTGCTCTGGTCATCTGTTTCCGGGCCTGCGAGGATGCGTTAAATAAACGTTACGAAGAAGCCTCGGCAGGAATTGATGAACCACCCGGACAGCATTAGCGCCGTTTTTGAGACCTTTGGTGGCATCAGCGACGAGGAATGGCTTCAGGTCCTGGTGTCGTCCGTCCATATCCCGGAAATTCAGGGCGTGAGGATGCCGACCTTTCCGCCGGACGATCTTCAGCGGGAAATCCATGGACATCATGGGGAAATTTCCATCCATGAGGCGCATGTCTTCTTCCGGGAAATCAAGGCGTACTGTGCCTATGCCGGGCGACCGGTGCGCCCCGAGACAACGCTGCTGGATTTTGGCTGCGGCTGGGGGCGTATTGCACGGCTGTTCATGAAGGATGTCCGTCCGTCCAATCTGTATGGCGCGGAGACCACGGACCGCTTCCTTATGGCCGCGCGGCGGGCCAATCCCGCACTCAACTTTCTGGGCTGCGGTCTTGTGCCGCCGATGCTCCTGACGTCCGAAAGCTTTGACCTGATCACGTCATGGTCTGTTTTCTCGCATCTGGACGAATTTCTCGCCGGGCACTGGGTGCGGGAGTTCCATCGCCTGCTCAAGCCAGGTGGCATGCTGGTCATGACGACGCAGAGCCGCAGGTTCATCGCCTTCTGTGCCGAGCAAAGGCTCAAGCGCGCGTCCGGCATCCGGCTTGAGCATCCCTGGCATGAAGTCTGTGCGGACAGTTTCATCGACGAGGCCCGCGCCAATGCAGAATTCGAAGCCGGGCGCTTCCTGCATGCGGCGTCCTCGAAACCACCGCAGCCCCAGTCGCATTATGGCGAGGCGATCATTCCGCGCAATTACATTATCAAGGCCTGGGGCGGTCTGTTCCGTCTGGTTGAATACATGGACAACCCCGTGCGGTTGCCACAGGTCCTGATCGTGATGCAGAAGATCGGATAGTCATCATTTGTCATGAAGCGACGGGATGTGAGGAGAGAGGTTTGAGAAAAGCCAGTATCGGTGTGGCCCTGTTCACAGCTCTTGTGCTCATGTCTTTCTCCGCTGCACCTGCCCAGACAACGGAGACTGTGACTGTTACAGGGCAGCATGCGATGCGCGTCGGCAGCTACAAGGGCATCCACTGGGTCTATGACCGGTTCGACCGTCTGCCCGAACGTGCGCGGAAGGACCTGTCGTTACATTTTCTGGGCGATATCCTGCCGGATCATGCCGTGCCGTCCGAAGCGCATGTCGTGCTCCATGCCAAAGGCGGCGATATTCCGCTCTTCGTAGGGCAGGACCGGGACATGCATTTTCCCCGTTCCGATGCGCTTCTGGCCGAAAATCCGCCCGTTCTGCTGACCCTGCCGCCCGACCGGAAAGTCCAGCTTGAACTGGCGATCGAGGTGGCTCCTCTGCCCACGCCCTCTTTCACGAAAGAGCAGGCCGGGGTCTGGATGGGGGAGATCAACGCCGCCATCCGGGACTTCTTTGGCGTGATCCTCGCCTTTCTGGCCCCGGACGCCCATCGCCTGAAGGTCGATGTTGCTCCGGGGGCGCGTTTTGAAGCGGTGGAGAACGGGACGGCGCGGCTTCTGGTCGATAATCAGGGAGCCGTGCCCTACACCTTCATTCTCCGGCCGCAGGACTATCAGGACGGGACGGTATTCCGCTCCGACCGGCCGTTTTCCATGATCCGCGTGAAGGTGCCGACCAACGAGTTCTTTACGCTCAAACGGAAAAAATGACACGGGATTTGACAGATGGCCCGCAAGGACGCATCACCCGAAACCTTAATTTCACTGCCAGCAGGGGGATCCATGTCGGTTCACGCGTTCGTCTTTCCGGGACAGGGGAGCCAGTCCGTCGGGATGGGTCAGGCCCTGAATGAGGCTTTTGCATCCTCCCGCGCCGTTTTTCAGGAAGTGGACGAGGCGCTCGGCGATCATCTGTCGCGCCTCATGTTCTCCGGCGATGCGGATGAACTGACGCGGACCGAGAACGCCCAGCCGGCGTTGTTCGCGGTCTCGCTGGCCGCCGTGCGCGCTCTGGAAAGCGAAGGTGGCTTCAAACTGGCGGACAAGGCGGCTCTGGTGGCCGGTCATTCGCTGGGTGAGTATTCCGCGCTTGCCGCCGCTGGTACGCTGGGAATTGCCGAAGGCGCGCGCCTGCTGCGTCTGCGTGGACAGGCCATGCAGCGTGCGGTTCCGGCGGGTGAGGGCGGTATGGCCGCTCTTCTGGGTGTGGACGCCGCACAGGCCCGTTCGATCTGCGATGAAGCCTCACAGGGCGAGACGCTGGAAATTGCCAACGACAATGGCGGAGGCCAGATCGTGGTCTCCGGTGTGATGAGCGCCATTGACCGCGCCATTGTCGTCGCCAAGGAGCATGGCATCAAGCGCGCCGTGAAGCTCCCGGTCTCCGCACCGTTCCATTCGTCGCTGATGGCTCCGGCGGCCCGCGAAATGGAAGAGGCGCTGGCGACCGCGACCCTCAATCCTCCGTCCATTCCCGTCATCGCCAACGTCACGGCTGCCAAGGTGACTGACCCTGCCGTGATCCGCGAACTGCTGGTCAAGCAGGTGACGGGCACGGTACGCTGGCGCGAGAGCGTGCAGACGATGGTGGCCATGGGTGTGACGAACATGCACGAGCTTGGCGCAGGCAAGGTCCTGTGCGGTCTGGCCCGTCGCATCGCTCCGGAACTGGCGACCAGCAATGCCGGGACGCCCGCTGAAATCGAAGCCCTGCTCAAGACCCTGTAAGGACAACCGTTCATGTTCTCTCTTTCCGGCAAGACTGCTCTCGTCACGGGTGCATCCGGCGGCATTGGCGCTGCGATTGCCCGTCAGCTTCATGCACAGGGTGCGACGGTCGTGCTCAGCGGCACGCGCGAAGCCGCTCTTCAGGAACTGGCTGACAGCCTGGGCGAGCGCGCCCATATCGCCGTCGCCAATCTGTCCGACCCGGCCGAGGCTGATGGCCTCGTTGCCAAGGCCGAAGCCGTTGCGGGCGCGCCGCTGGACATTCTGGTCAACAATGCCGGCCTGACGCGCGACACGCTTGCCATCCGCATGAAGGACAGCGACTGGTCGCAGGTTCTGACCGTGGATCTGGAAAGCCCGTTCCGTCTGGCCCGCGCTGCGCTCAAGGGCATGCTGCGCCGCCGTGCAGGACGGATCATTTCCATCGCATCCGTGGTGGGCACGACGGGCAATGCCGGTCAGGCCAACTATGCCGCCGCCAAGGCTGGCATCGTGGGCATGAGCAAGTCGCTGGCGCAGGAAGCCGGTCCGCGTGGCGTCACGGTCAACGTCGTGGCCCCCGGTTTCATCGAAACGCCGATGACGGATGTGCTGCCGGAGACCGTGCGCGAGAAGCTGATTGGCTCCATTCCGCTCGGCCGGATGGGGAATACTGGTGACGTGGCGTCCGCAGTAGTATATCTGGCTTCCGATGAGGCGGCATGGGTCACGGGTACGACCCTGCACGTCAATGGTGGCATGGCGATGGTCTGAATGCTTGGCCTTTTTGGTTAAAGCATGCTAATCGCGCGCTGCTTTGCCCGGCCTGCTGAAGGCTGATGTCCGGTTTTTCCGGCGGCAACGCCTCCCCTGCGAAGGGGGCGGTCCTGCGCTGGAGGAACCTCCGGGCTTCCGGACTGGCAGATGGCAGTACGAGTTTTGATGTAACGCACCGGACGGGCAAAAGGGTCCCGGATGGGCAGAAGGAACGAACAGATGAGCGATATTGCTGACAAGGTAAAGAAGATCGTTGTCGAGCACCTCGGTGTGGACGAAAGCAAGGTAACGCCGGACGCGTCGTTCATCGACGACCTGGGCGCTGACAGCCTCGATACGGTCGAGCTGGTCATGGCTTTCGAAGAAGCCTTCTCCGTCGAGATCCCGGAAGATGCAGCCGAGAAGATCGCAACCGTCAAGGATGCCATCGACTACATCGAGAAGCAGAAGGCAGCCTGAGGCTGACTGGAGCCGGTTTTCCGGCTCCGGATTCCCGTCTCGTCATACGAGGCGGAAGACCAGCCGGGCCTTTTCCTGAGGCCCGGCTGCAAGACCCGGACATAACGTGAGACAAGAGGCATCGATGAGCGGGACTGCAACTAACGGGCGGCGTGTCGTCGTAACCGGTATCGGTGTTGTCAGCCCACTGGCTGTGGGCGCGGAACTGACCTGGAAGCGGCTGATCGAAGGACAGTCCGGCGTTGGCCGGATCACGCATTTCGATCCCTCCGAACTTCCTGCCCAGGTCGCCGGACAGGTTCCGGATGGCCCGACGGCGGAAGGCGGTCTCACGTTGTCCGACTGGGTGCCGGTCAAGGACCAGAAGAAGATGGACCGTTTCATCCATCTGGGCCTTGCCGCAGCCATTCAGGCTGTCGAGGATTCAGGCTGGAAGCCTGAGGACGAGGATGATCGCTGCGCCACAGGCGTGATGATCGGCTCGGGTATCGGCGGTCTCCAGACGATTTATGACGGCTCCCTGACGGTTTCGAGCGGTAAGGCCCGCCGTCTGTCGCCGTTCTTCATTCCCTCGGCCCTGATCAACCTGATTTCCGGTCACCTTTCGATCCGCTACGGATTCAAGGGACCGAACCATGCTGTCGTGACGGCCTGTGCGACCGGCGTTCATGCCATCGGTGATGCCTCGCGCCTCATCCAGTATGGCGATGCCGACGTGATGGTGGCGGGCGGTGCGGAAGCTGCGATCTGCTCGCTCGGTATTGCCGGGTTCTGTTCGGCGCGTGCGCTGTCCACGGCTTCCAACGACGATCCGACCAAGGCCTCGCGCCCCTGGGACAAGGACCGCGACGGCTTCATCATGGGTGAGGGCGCCGGTGTGGTCGTGCTTGAAGAACTTGAGCATGCCAAGCGCCGTGGTGCGAAGATCTATGGTGAGATCGGCGGCTACGGCATGTCTGGTGATGCGTATCACATCACGGCTCCTGCCGAAGGCCATGACGGCGCTTTCCGTGCCATGAAGGCTGCGCTGCGCAACAGTGGTGGCCTGACGACGGCCGATATCGACTACGTCAATGCTCATGGCACCTCCACCATGGCGGATGACCTTGAGCTTGATGCCGTCGAGCGCTTCTTTGGCGATGATGCCAAGCGTCTGGCCATGTCCTCCACGAAGTCGGCAATTGGGCATCTTCTGGGGGCGGCCGGTGCGGTCGAGGCCATCTTCTGCCTTCAGGCCATCCGTGACGGCATCGTGCCGCCCACGCTGAACCTGGACAATCCTGCGCGTGAAAGCGTCATCGACCGTGTGGCGCATGTGGCCCAGAAGCGCAAGATCGACGTTGCCCTGTCCAACAGCTTCGGCTTTGGTGGCACGAATGCGAGCATCATCCTCAAGCGCTTCAAGGACTGAGGAAGGGTTCGTTTTCAATGTCTGAAGGTCAGCCGGACGGCGAGGAACCGCGGAAGCTTGTTCTTCCGCCGAAGGCTGGCCGCAAGCTGGCGCTCTTCGGGGCGCCACTGCTCCTCGTCGCAGGACTGGCCGCAGGTTACGGCCACTACACCGATCCCGGACCGCTGCAGGACGAGAAGACTTTCGTCATTCCGCATGGCAACAATGCCCGTGTGACAAAGGCGCTCCAGGACGACGGGATCCTCTCCCCGACCTGGGCATCCGGTACGTTTTTCCGGATTGCCGCGTTCCTGACGCATCGTGATGGCCAGATCCACGCTGCGGAACTGCAGTTTCCGGCCCGGGTTTCGGTCGCGCATACCCTTGAAATCCTGCGTCACGGCAAGCCCGTTTCCCATCAGCTGACGGTGCCCGAAGGGCTGACGGCCCTCAGGATCGCGGCCATTCTGAACAAGGCTCCGGCGCTGAGCGGTGAAGTGCCCACGCTTGCCGAGGGCAGCGTCTTCCCGCAGACAATCTCTTACGTCTGGGGGAAGACGCGGCAGACTCTGGCCGAGAAACTGCAAAAAATGATGGCGGCCAAGCTCGCCGCAGCCTGGGACGGCCGCAATGTCGAGGCGCTGGACGGGCTGATCCAGTCTCCACAGGAACTGCTGGTTCTCGCATCGCTGATCGAGCGTGAGACGGCCGTGCCGTCCGAGCGGCCGATGGTGGCACGCGTGTTTCTGAACCGCCTGAAACTGGGTATGCGGCTTCAGACGGATCCGAGCGTGATCTACGGGCTCAGCAATGGCGCAGGAACGCTGGACGCACCGCTGACCCATGAGGATCTGCAGACCCCGGGACCTTACAACACCTATCTTCAGGCAGGACTGCCGCCCGGCCCCATCTGTTCGCCGGGACCGACCTCACTGGACGCCGCAGCGCATCCGGCTGACGGGAAGATGCTGTATTTTGTGGCGACGGGGACGGGCGGGCATAATTTCGCCGAGACGCTCGCCGATCAGGATAAAAACATCCGCGCCTATCGCGCGCATCTGTCGGCGACACCTCAGAACCAGAACTGAACCCCCGTCCTCCGGAGAGGACGGCAGGGTTGTCTCAATGCTTCAGCGGGGCGAGGGTCTGGCTCTGCACGCTGGACGCCTGTGCGGAATACGGGCGCGTTGAATCGTAAGTTGTCGGATACGGGTTGTTGCCGACGACGTCCTGCGTGGCGGTCGTGCGCGCGGCGGTGACCGCCTGTGACACGCGGGATGTGGCTGTGCTGCTGACGGGCAGCTTCGCCACGGACATCAGGGCGCGGCGCAGCGGATCGGCAGACGGGTTGTTGACACGCATCGTCACAATGATGTCCTCGGGGCCGACGGTCTGGTTGTAATAGGCCCGGTTGGCGCCACTATCGACGGTCAGCTTGGAACCACCCAGCGCAGCTCCGGCATACAGGCCCTCGTTCTTCTGGGCGGCGTAGATGTCGGTGTTGTGTGCGCCAGCCGTGCTGTCCTCCAGACCCGAGCCGATGCTGGCGAAGGAGGCGGACGCAGAGGCATCAAACTTGAACTGGCTGTCCAGAATGGCCTGAATGCCGCGCTGGGACATGATGAACAGGATCGTTTCCGTGCTCTGCACGCCAAGCTGAAGCCCCATCGAGGCCGTGCCCAGGCGGTAGAATGCCGGGTCGGACCATGATCCGCGGGCGTCGCGGCTCAGAAGCACGCAGCGACCACCCGAGCCGCCGATCCCGAAGGACATGTTCAGCACGGACGGGCAGACCATGACGGCCTTGGCTTCGGCCAGCAGCTTCTGGGAGCGGGACTGTGCTGTTGTTCCCGTGAAGAGATCCTGAACCGCCAGCGTGGCGCGATCGACAATGATCTGCTGCTGGCTGGCCGTGGTCTGGGGAGCATCGGAACAGGCTGACAGGGCGGCGCAGCCCGAAGCGACGAGCATGGTCTTACGCAGGAGACCGGACAGGGTCATGGAGGATACCTTCTGCAGTCATCTTAGGAATATTTCCCGCACTATGCGCCAAATGCGGCCAAATCACGAGTGCGGGGCGGAAGGGATGTCAGATTTCCACGTTAACGGCGGCGGACAGGGCCTTCGCAATGCCGGGCGCGGCGGCAAGAATGGTTGCCCCGCCCGTCAGGCCGCCTGTCTGAAGGAAGGGCGAGACCGCGGCCCCGGCTTCCGAAAGGATGACGAGTGCTGCCGCCACGTCCCAGAGCTGGATGACGATTTCCAGATATCCGTCGGAGCGGCCACACGCCACGTCCGCCAGCGCGAGTGCACCGGAGCCGCCGGAGCGCGGCATTGCGCCGAGCGCCATGATGGCGGCGATCTTCTCGTTGAAAGTCTCGGTCGTCACGCGCGCGGACCAGCCCATTTCGATCATGGCTTCCTGCGTGTTCGTGATGGGGGACGCCTTGATCGGCTTGCCGTTCAGGAACGCGCCCTTGCCCTTCTGGGCCGTGAAGACTTCGCCAAGCGCCGGAGCATCGATCACGCCAGCTACGGGTTCGTCTCCGTCCAGCAGGCCGAGCGACACGCACCAGCGGTCACGGCCGCGTGCATAATTGGAGGTACCGTCGATCGGGTCCACGACCCAGCGGAAGCCGCCCTGACGCGTCGCACCATTTTCCTCGCCCTGAAAGCCATCCTCGGGGAAAAGCTCCTGGATGCGGCGGCTGACAAAGGCTTCCACGGCGCCATCCGTCTCGGTCAGGTAGTCCTGCCGGCCCTTGAGGGTCCCGGTCGGACCACCCGGAGCAGGGCGCAGGGAGAGGGCCAGCCGGGCCGCATCGCGCACAACGGAACGGGCGGCTTCGAGGCGGACGGCAATCGGATCGAAGGTCATGGAACTGTCCTAGTCTGTGCGCCGTGCAGCGCGGAGGGATGCCGTAATGGCGGGGTCTTCAAGGCTCATGAGACGGCTTGCGGCCGTTGTCGCAAACAGATGCAGCAGCGTGCGCCGCCGTGCGGGAGCCAGCTTGTGGAGCACGGGCTCCCGAATGATCGTGCATTCTGCCAGAATACTGTCGCGCAGGGCAGCGGGGACGGCGCTGACGCTGACGACGATCAGGCCCACATCCGGCGGAATCAGATCCAGCGGAAAGCCGTCATCCACCGCAAAAAACAGCCGGTCGGACCAGTCCCGGTATTCGGGCCATTTCTGATCGGTCTGGAAATCGCGCAGGCCGGATTTGATCTCGATGCAGGTCAGGGAATGATCGGGCAGGAGTGCCATGATGTCCGCGCGGCGTCCCGCGGCGGGAAGGGCGAATTCATTGATGGCGGCCCAGTTCATTGTCCGGCACAATCCGAGGACGGCGCGCCGGATGGCCAGTTGCGTTTCCGGCAGGCCACAGGATGTTGCAGCGGGATTTTCGGCAAGAACCGTACTCATGGTTCCATCCTGCCCCGATCTGCGCTCTACGTCTGCCCCGGCATGCTTTTTTTGAAGCTGTATTTTTACGGGAGAGTGCCTCATGCCATTTTTGCGAACGGATCACTGGCGATGCGCCATCGTTCATGCGCCTCTGGCTGAGGTGGTCGAAGCGGCCAGTCTGAACGGCTTTCCCATCACGACTCTGCCCGATATCGGGGATCACTGTTTTCTGGCCGATCCGTTCGGATTCTGGCGGGACGGAAAGCTGTACGTCTTTGCCGAGGCCTTCGATTACCGCAACCCCACGGGAACGATCGAGGTCCTGATCTATGACGGAACGGGCCGTCTGCTGTCGCGTGAAACCGTTCTGCAGGAGCCCTGGCATCTGTCCTACCCGTTCGTGTTCGCGCATGAGGGCGAGGTCTATATGCTGCCCGAGGCCAGCGCTTCGGGCCATCTTTCGCTCTATCGGGCAAAATCGTTTCCGCGTGAGTGGGAGCGGGTCGAGGCGTTCGATTTCGCCGAAGCCGCGATCGATGCCACGCCATTTCAGTATGCCGATCGCTGGTGGATGTTCTGGACGCCTGCGGGCAACAAGGACGAACGGCAGAGTCTTCTGAACATTTCCGTGGCCGACACCCTGATGGGGTCATGGAAAAACCTCGGGCTTTTCCTGAACGACCGGGCAGGGGCACGTCCCGGGGGTACGCCGGTTCTCGTGGATGGAAAGATCTTCCTGCCCACGCAGGACTGCCGCGGAACCTATGGTCGCGGGATCCGGCTGCTGGAAATTGAAGGGCTGGAACGGGGGCTGCCGAAAGTCACGCTCGGCCTGTCGATTTCCATCCCGGCGTCTTTGCGGAAGCGGTATCCGGACGGGATGCACACCCTGTCCGCAGCCGGGCAGGTGACGCTGATTGACGTCAAGAAAATCGGGATTGGCCCCAGGCGGGACCTGCTCAATCTGAAGCGCCGGATCTTCGGCGCCTGAGAAGCGCGTATCCCCGGGCGCTCAGAAGCCCGGGATACGATCCAGCACGGCATTGCCATGCCTAACGAACGCTTCAGGCCCGAAGCGTTCCAGCACCCGTTTGCGGGACCGGGCGCCCATGGCCGCGAGATCGGCCGGTCTGCCGATCAGGTCCGCCAGAGCTGCCGCAAGGGCAGGGGCATTGTCGAACGGCACGATGCGTCCCGTCTCACCGTCGAGAATGCTCGATGGCAGTTCACCCGCAGGGGTGGCGACGACCGGAAGGCCACAGGACATGGCTTCATGCCCCGCGACACACATGCCCTCCCAGTGCGACGACTGGACGTAAAGATGCAGTGTTTTCAGAAAATCAAACGGCTTTGATTCGTAGCCCAGAAGGTCGATCGGCAGATTCCCGGCCGTGATGCGGGCCTGAAGCGCTGCGTGTTCGGGACCATCACCTGCGATCTGAAGGCGGAATGGCGGCAGGTCGGGATGGTCTTTCAGAAGAGCCACGGCCTCGCACAGAATGTCATACGCCTTGACGGGGTTCAGGCGTCCCAGCGAGCCGACGCGGACAACTTCGCCGTCTTTCCACGGCGTGGCCACAGGAGCGTCCGGATTGGCGCGGAAAATGGGCCAGGCGACGAAATTGTCGGTAAGGCCGAGTTCCTTCGCGGCAAAGGTGATGACGGACTGGGAGTCGGCGACCCAGAGCGTCGTGTAGGGGCGGCACAGCCTCAGCAGGAACGCGTTGGCCTTCTTCAGACGCCCGCAATGCTGCCAGTGAACCGTCGGGGTCTTGTGGCGCAGGGCAACCAGTTGTCCCAGAAGCGTGGCGCGGCTTAGCGACGTCCAGATCAGGTCCGGCTGAAACGCCTCCATCTCGTCCCGCAGCCAGCGATAGGCCGCGATATGGTCCCGCGTCGTGCCTTCCCGGACGCGCACGGGGATGCCTGCGGCTTCGATCAGCGGGATGGCGAGGCCGTCCTTGCGGGCCAGGGCGAAGACGGTCACATCCCCGCCTCGGGCTTTCAGAAAGGACACGATATCCGGAATGGGAAGCTGTGCGCCGCCACATTCGAGGGAATTGATGATGTAGGCGATTTTCATGGTGTCGTCCGGGCCAGGATTTTTTCAGCCAGCGTCAGGTCCGAGGGTTTGTCCACGTCCACGGCCGCGCGCCCGTCCGAGAGCGTCACCAGACGCACATTTGCGCCCGTCAGCGTCCGGATACGGCGATACAGGGCCGTGGAATCGAGCGTACGGGTCATGGCCCGGAGCAGGGTCCCGATCCCAAGTGTCAGGGCCATCCGGAGCGGGCGTTTGCGGTTCTGCTGAAGGCGCTTCCACAGTTCGATAACATTCCGTCCTTTCGGCGTGCCGATCAGGAACAGGTTGCAGCCGGAAAAGCTCATGTCAGACAGATGGATATAGGTCCGTTTCGTGCCGGGCACGTCGCGCTCAACCGTCGCACGCAGCGCCACGCCGGCCGCAAGATCGCAGCCCTGTGCCTTGGCGAGGAACTCCTGAATCCATTCCGGGCGCAGAAGCGCATGATCGGCTGTCGTCACCAGACAGGGCGTGCCGATCCGGGCAATGGCTTCGGCCACGCTCTCGCTTGGAGAAGGGGCCGAACGCAGGATCGTGGCGTCACCTGCGAGATCCCTGATGCAGTCCGGGTTTTCGATGCTGATCGTGACGGGCCCAAGGCCGGGCGTGCGGGCAATCGTATCGAGCACGCGGGCCAGCATGGGCTGACCGGCGACGGGAAGCAGTGCCTTGTGGGAAACCTGACCGAGTTTCGCAAGTACATCGTTCTCGCCGTCCCGGGACCCGGCGAGAACCAGAACCGGAAGCGTCATGCCGCGCGGTTACGGTCTGCTGCCGCGCGGGCGGAGGCCGGACGTGCGCCGTCGGGACGGTCTCGCGGGGGAGAGCCCGTCAGATCCATGACCCACGGATAACGATGGGCTTCCTCGATATCGTAACCGAGGTTGAAGACGTGCTTGCTGCGGGGCCGGTCACGGGCCTCACGGTAGAAACTGCTGAACAGGCGGTCTGGCACGTAGTTCGTGATGCCGTAATTGCCGTCCTCATCGTGGAAATGGTGCAGGACGTGAAGCTGCTTGATGTCCGCCACCCATTTCCAGCGCGGCTTGTAGGCCAGATGCTGGATGCAGTGGAAGAATTCGTAGATGCAGGTCATGACCAGCGCTGTCGAAAGCGCACAGAACGCACCGCTCCATCCCGCGATCAGTCCGCCGATGGGCATTGTGATGATCGCCATGGTCGGCACCGTGTTCAGCGGGGAGCCGAACAGCACGTCCAGCAGATGCGGGTCCTGATGATGGTCGAAATGGATGCGCTTCCACAGCGAAGCGGTCCAGTGGTTGCGGTACAGCCAGCGCCCGTGAAGGATGAAGCGGTGGATCGCATACCAGGCCAGCGGATAGACCACGATCACGACGGGAACGGGAATGAGCGTCGCCCACAGCGCAGTCGAGAAATGCAGGGCGGCCCAGGCGGACACAGCGATCAGCGCGAAATAGAGCAGGATCGTCGGATAGGTCAGATAGGCGAACCACAGCTGCGGGAGGTTCATCTTTCCCAGATCGAAGCTGCGACCCGTCCTGATGGCGGACATGTTGCGCCAGGGCGCCTTGAAGTTGCTCATCGTTCCTCCATCCGCAAAAGCCAGGTCAGCCCGAGAAGGGTCCCCAGGAGCGGTCCGACGCTGACGGCCAGCGGTGCTGGCAGCGTTCCCGCGTTTCCGAGTGCGGAAATCATTCCCTGCAGGATGACGAAACCCATTCCAGCGGCCAGAACATAAACTGGCAGTGGATTTCGAAGTCCTGCACGCGGAGGGATATAGATCACCGGGAGCGTCAATAGAAGCATTACTGCAATTTCGACAGGTAAAATCATCCCGCTGAAGAGGGCCATACGATACGTGGCCCGGGGTAGACTTGCGGGTGCGCCCTTGTGAAGAATGGCGCTGACCTGCGCTGGCGTGACGGTCGCTCCGTTCTGCGAGAGCGTCATGATGACCGAGGGTGTGGCCGGAATGACGAAGGTGCTGTCGCCCTTTGTAACATTTACGAACGACTTGTCATTGGTCAGGGAAAGATCCTGCGCGCCATCGGGATGCCACTGCCCGTCACGGTAAGTCAGGACATTCGTGTGTTCGGTGCCGGTCAGTAGGCCCGTGCTGTCCCGGTGATAGATCGTCACGTCCCGCAGGAACGTGCCGCCCTGGGCGATCTGCCCGATCCGGACCAGCGTGGGGCCTGCGCGGAACCACAGGATATTGTCCTCGGGTTGCCCGTCCTGCCCCGCGAGCGGGTCCGTGCGGTTCCACCATGTCGTGAGAGCGTTCTCGCAGACCGGGACCAGCCAGTACTGGGCGCAGGTTCCCCCGATCCCCGCGATCAGCACTGCGGGCAGGAGAAGACGGTACAACGCGGGCGTTGAAAGCCCGGCTGCCCGCAGGGCCGAGATTTCGCTCGACAGGGTCATCTGCGTGAGCAGGAACAGCGTGCCCACCATGAAGGCGAGCGGCAGGATGTCGATGCTCAGGGCAGGCAGGTGCAGGAAGGCGAAGGTCAGGATACCGCGAAAGCCGAGATGCCGGTTCAGGATCGGCGTCGTCTTTTCAAGAAGAGCCAGGATTTCCAGCAGCGAGACGAGGACGGCCCCGCACAGCGCGAACCGCCCCAGAAGGGCGCGGTTGAGTGCCTTGATCAGGACATGGCGGGGCATGGCAGGTGTGGAGTCGCTCATGCTGGTGCCCTTGTGAGCTTGCGTCGCCGCCATGACCCTCGGGAACGGCGCAGCAGGGCTGCCAGACAGCCCACGCAGAACAGCAGTTCCGGTACCCAGATCGCCAGCCAGATCGGAAGACGTCCGGTCGAGGCGAGGCTGTGGCCGAACATGAGCGTCTGGTCGAAGCCGATCAGGATCACGGCCACCGCAATCAGTCCCCAGACGGATTTTCTCCGCCGGGCGCTGATGGCCAGCGCGACCGCCAGCGGCGGAATGAACGGGATGGCGATGGCGCGGGCCATACGGAAATCCATTTCCGCCCGGAGTGTGCGGTATTCGATGCCGGGCAGGCCATAACGCAGGTCATGCGCCAGTTCGAACAGGGTCAGTTCGCGCTCGTCGGTCCCGCGGGAGCGGAAAGAGGTTTCCTTGTTCGGTCGGTCGATAACGCGGACGACATGTTCGAAATGGGTCACAGTCGGTTTGTGGGGTTTGGTGGCCTGGAACGGATCATCCACGATTTCCCCGTTCCACAGGTCGAGGCGCGTACTGCGGGTCTTTTCCGAAATGGTCAGCGCGCCGGTCCGGGCCGTGATGATGTGAGCCACGCCGTTGGCATTCACTTCCCGGATGAAGACCCGTCTGAGGCGGGTGCCGGCATGGCTGACACTGTCGGCCGTCATGACGGCCTTGCTGGACGTGGAGGCGAACATTCCCGCCTGAAGATGCGGGGCCCAGCCGGTATGCTCGGCAAAATAGAAGCCCGCGCGATAGTCATAGCGGGCCACGGGCTGGATATAGCCGTACAGGAACACGCTCGCCGCCCCGAGAAGCAGCCCTACGATCATGAAAGGGCGACTGATTCGCATCAGCGAGACCCGCCCGGCCTGAAGCGCGTCGATCTCGTTGTTGTCGCTCATGCCCCGGATGGTGAGGAACACCGCGATACACAGCGCCGCGGGCAGGGCAATGCCGAAGTAATGGGGCAGAAGATCCGTCAGGAGCGCGATACATGTTCCAAGCGAACTTCCGGCCGAAGCCAGATAGTCGAACAGAGACAGCAGGCGTTCCAGCAGCAGCGCGACCAGCATTGCCAGAAGCGCAATGGCGAATGGTGGCGCCATCTGCGTCAGCAGATAACGGTCCAGAATGTTGGCCCGCTGTTTCACGCCTCTGTCCTTCCCGAACGGTTCCATGACGCCCGTTCACTGACGGAGCCATCGAGCCGGTGACGTGCCAGAGTGATTGTCCAGCCCTTCCTATATGGGTGGATGCTCAGGTGATTCCAGCAGGCCTGCCGGTGTGGGCGTTCATCCGTCAGGGAGGCGGACGCCACGCCGAGAAGTGGAATGTCGGTTCCGGCGATATGGGTCAGCGTTGCGTTATGGGAGTGCCCGTGCAGCACGATCTCCGCGCCAGCCCGCCTGAAAACAGCGGCGACTTCACGGTGATCGAGCAGGGATTTGCGCCAGGGTACGAGTCCACGCCGGGGCGGATGATGGATCATCACGACCCGGCACAACCCCTCTTTGCCCAGCTCTTCCAGAAGCGCCTCAAGCCGGTCCCGCTGCCTGCGGCCGACCCGCCCGCATGCCATGAAAGGCGCTGTCGGAATGCTGGAATTGACGCCGACGATCGCAACCCCGTTCTGGATGCGGACATACGGATATTGCCGCGCGGACCAGCGTTCCCACTGGTGCAGACCGGCCGAGGCCGGCTGGCGGACCATGCAGTCATGATTGCCGGGAATCACGAGCGCAGGAGCCGGCAGGGCATCGAGCCAGCGTGCAGCCGCGGCAAACTCGTCGGGCGTTCCGAAATTGGTCAGGTCCCCGCTGACGAGGATGGTGTCCACGTCCGAGCGCCCGATATCTTTTACCAGGGCTGTGCAGGTCTGTTCGAGATGGACGTACCGGCGGTGCTTCTTCCATGACAGAAGGCTCAGGGCGCGCTTGTTGAGCGCCTCACGCCAGTGAACCGGGGGCGGGGGCAGGTGCGGGTCCGAAATATGGGCCAGTGTGACAGTGGGGGTGACAGGGGACGTTTGCCGCGACGAGAGGGGATCTGCGGGCAGGTCAGGGGTCATGATCAGAAAAGGGCCTTGTCAGTATCCACGTCAGAAGCCGGCATCCGGGCGTGCCGGGATGCCATGTTCTGGCAGTTCCATCATAGCCGTGCTAGACCCGCCCGCATAGCCGAACGCCATACGAAGATTGCCTCACCTAGTGCGCATTGCCTTGATCCATAATGCCCGTAGCCGGAAAAACCGCCGGAACGGTTCCAGTTTTGCTGTCGAGGCCCAGGCCCTTCTGGGGAAGGATTTCGTGCCTTCAGATAGTCGGGAGGGGACAACCGAACATGTCCGCCAGCTTTGTGAGCGTGGGATCGACACCATCCTCATCGATGGCGGCGACGGGACGGTCAGCACGGCCCTGACCGCCATCGCGCGCGCTTATCCTGCGGACAGGCTCCCGGATATCGTGGTCCTGGCGTCTGGCAACACGAACCTTATTGCCGGGGATGTCGGTTTCGGCCTGCGCGGGATGGAGGCGATCCAGCGTCTGCGGCAGGGCGGCCTGCGCTCCAGCGTGCGAACCCCGATCCGCCTGTCCTGGCCCGGAACCGACCGGATGCCCGTGCTTGGCCTGTTCGGGGGCTGCGCGGGATATGCACGCGCCGTCCGGATTGCCCATTCGCCGACCGTCCTGCGTTTCGCGCCCCATGATCTTGCGGTCGGCATCACGCTGCTCTCGACATTCGTCAGCCTCATGTTTCGCAAAAGCCGCGAGGAGTGGCTCCGGGGTGATCCGCTGAGGATCGAGACCGGCGGCCATGTCTATGACGGACAGAGCTTCATGTTCCTGACGACAGGGCTTTCGCGCCTGTCCCGCGGGATCTGGCCCTTCTGGGATGCAGAGCCCAATGTCGAAGGGCTGCGTTATCTGGATGTAAGCGCCTGGCCGGACAGTCTGCTCCGGGCGACAGTCGCCCTTCTGTGCGGACGTGCACCGCGTTGGCTGCGTCGTCACCCGGATTATGTCAGTGGCCGGACGGACGACATGACGCTGGTGACGGAAAGCGATTTCGTGCTCGATGGCGAGGTCTTCAGCGCGGCGCCGGGCGGTGTCCTGCGTCTGGAGCAGGCATCGCGCTTCCGGTTCCTTCATGCCTGATGCGCTCGAACAGCGCCTGATCGGCGAACTGACGACGCCGGTCGATCCAGGCGTGGGCGCTTTTGCCGATGCGCTGGCCCGTGCCTGTCCCGTTCTGCCCCTGGGGGTGCTGTTCTACGGCTCGCTCCTGCGTAAAGCTGATCCGGACGGTATTCTCGACTTCTACATCATTACCGAAAACGCCGCGGGCTTTGCGGGCGGACTGGTGGCCCGGACCGGTAATCTCGTCCTGCCGCCCAATGTCCGTTATTCCGAATTCCGTCATGACGGCCAGGTTCTGAGAGCAAAGATCGCAGTACTGTCACAGGCGCAGTTCGAAGCCCGAACGGGGCTCGGCGCGCTCGACACAACAATCTGGGCGCGGTTCTGTCAGCCCGTGCGGCTGGTCTGGGTGCGGGATCCGCAAAGCGCGGATGCCATTCTGTCACTGATCGCGGGCTGTGTGACGACGGCGGCCTGCTGGGCGGCGCTTCTGGGTCAGGCGTCCATGACGGCGGTGGAGTTCTGGCAGACTCTTTTTGCCCATACCTATGCGTCCGAGCTTCGGGTCGAGAAAAAGGGCCGGGGCAACAGTATTCTGGAAGGACAGGAGGCACGTTACGCTGCCCTGCTGACGCTGGGGTGGGCGCGGGGACATCTTCAGTTCTCGGCTCATGGCGACAGGCTTGAACCCGTCATTCACGAGGAGCTTCGTCGGAAAGCGGCCCGTCGCTGGGCGCTGATCCAGACATCCGGACGGCCACGCAATGTGGCCAGACTGCTGAAGGCCGCCTTTACGTTTGAAAACGGCGCGTCCTATCTGGCCTGGAAGATCCAGCGCCATACGGGTTTTGACATGCAGCTCTCGCCCTTCGAGAGCCGGCATCCGCTTGTGATGCTGCCCCGGCTTCTGTGGCGCGCGCGGGGACTTCTGGCGCGTTCGAAAGCCTGAATCAAAAAGGGGGATCCGGTGGATCCCCCTTTTTTATGGATTACAGCCCGAAATGTCTGGCGACTTCGCCGAAGACTGCAACGGCGCGGTCAATTTCCTCGGGGGAATGGGCTGCCATGACCGAGCAGCGAAGCAGCGGCCGGTTGTCAGGCGTGGCCGGGGGGAGAGAGAGATTCACATAGACCCCGTTTTCCAGCAGCGCGTTCCAGAAACCCACGGCCTGATCCACGGTCTCCAGCGTCACGGCGACCACCGGGGAGACGTGCTCGCCCGTCTTGAGGCCGACCTTCTGGAGCCCCGCATGCAGGCGGGCTGCGTTTTCCTGAAGCTTTGTCCGCAGTTCTGGGCGGGCCTGCATGTCTTCAAGCGCCGCCATGGTGGCTGCGATGATTTCCGGGGGCAGGGACGCCGTGAACATGTAGGGACGCGAGCACAGACGCATCAGGTCCACGCCGTCATGGTTCGTGACGCAGTAGCCGCCCACGGTTCCGAGGGACTTGGAGAAGGTCCCGACCACGAAGTCGATCCCGTCCTCGCAGCCCTGCATTTCCGCAACGCCACGGCCATGCGCACCCAGAACACCGAATGAATGGGCTTCGTCAGCCATCAGATACGCGCCGTGGCGCGTCTTGATGTCGACGAACTTGTCCAGCGGGGCGACATTGCCCGTCATGGAGTAGATGCCCTCGGCGATGATGAGCTTGGCACCCGTGTGGTCCTTCAGGCGTGCCAGACGCTTTTCCAGATCGACCGGATCGTTGTGGCGGAAGCGGATGACCTGTGCGCCGGACAGCTTGGCGCCGTCATAGATGCTGGCATGGCTGTCCGCATCGAGCAGCAGGACGTCGTCCTTGTTCACCAGAGCTGAGATCGTGCCCAGATTGGCCTGATAGCCGGTCGAGAACACCATGCAGTGCTTGCGGCGGAAGAACTCGGCGAGCTTTGCCTCCAGCTTGCGGTGCAGACCGAAGGTCCCGTTCGCAATGCGGGAGCCCGTCGTGCCGACGCCCATCGTCTCGGCCGTTTCCACGGCTGCTTCGATGGCTTTCTTCGACTGGCTGAGACCAAGATAGTTGTTGGTCCCGAACAGCAGCGTTTCGCGCCCTTCGATAATCCCGACACTTGCGGAGATCGGCCGCTCGATTACGACCTCGAACGGGTTCCGGGGCGACGCTGCGGTCAGGCCCTCATAGGCTTCGCGCAGCCCCTGGTGCTTGGCGAAAATATCGGTCACGCGTGGGCGACCTTCAGCGTGTGCAGGCAGCCGGCAAGGTCGTTGATAGTGCGGATATCGGCCAGCTTGTCGAGCGGGACGGAGACGTCGAGTTCGTCTTCGATTTCCATGACGAAGTTCATGACGGCCAGGCTGTCAAAGGCCAGGTCTTCGACAATCTTGCTGTTGCCATCGATGTCCCGGGGAACTTTCGGATTAGCAAGCAGTTTCTCAATGATCATTCCGGAAATACCGGCGACGCTGTCAGTCATGGACTTCAACTCTCGGTGTCTATGCAATCTTGGGCAAGCCTTATGCTCCAAACCGGCCCCTTTCGCCACCCCTTTGCCTTTTCAGGCAGCAGGGCAGATGGAGCCGGTTCGGGATCAGGCGACCGAAGACGTGGTTTCTGGCTGCTGTTCGAACTGACCGGAGAGCAGCATGGTCTTGGCCTTTGCGCGGGTCAGCTTGCCGGACGAGGTCTGGGGAAGCGTGCGCGGCGGCACAAGAATGACGTCGACATCCACGCCGTGCTGGCGGCGGAACAGACTCGTGACCTCGTCGCGGAGCTGGTTGCGGCTCTCATCCTCGGTCGCGCGGCACTGGACGAGTGCCACGATCTTCTCGCCTTCGTCGCCATCCACGGAGAAGACGGCCACGTCACGCGACCGCAGGGTGGGGATCTCGCTTTCGGCGGACCATTCCAGATCCTGCGGCCAGATATTGCGGCCGTTGATGATGATCAGGTCCTTAGCGCGGCCGGTGACGACGATCTGGCCATTGAGGTGATAGCCAAGATCACCCGTGTTCAGCCAGCCATCCGCATCGAGGACGGCTTCGGTCTCATCGGGACGGCGGAAATAGCCGCACATGAGACTCGGTCCACGCACGTAAACGGTGCCAACCTGCCGGTCCGCCAGATCATGTCCTGCGGCGTCGCGGACTTCGATCTGATGATCGGGAAGGGCCTCGCCGCACAGGACAAAGGTCCGCAGCGGATGGGACGGATCGTTGGAAGGCTCGGCAATACCGTCCTTCTCCAAGCGGCGCAGATCGATCGTGTCGGTCTGGATGCCGGTGTTGAGCGGGGCGAAGCTGATGGCGAGTGTTGCCTCAGCCATGCCGTAACTCGCGACGAAAGAGGTGGCCCGGAAGCCGTTGGAGGCGAAACGCTCGGCAAAGCCTTCGAGGATATGATGGCGGATCATGTCACCGCCAATGCCGGCAATGCGCCAGCACGACAGGTCCAGATCGGCCTGACCGCTGCGGCGGGCGCAGAGTTCGTACCCGAAGGACGGGCTGTAGGCGATCGTGCCGCGGTTGCGGGAAATCAGGTCCAGCCAGACATGCGGACGACGCGCGAATTCGCGGGTGGGCAGCAGATCGACGGAAAGCTGGCACGTCAGGGGCGTCAGGAAGAAGCCGACCAGCCCCATGTCATGATAGAGCGGCAGCCAGGAGACGCAGCGGTCATCGCGCGGGTCTTCGGCCGGGTAGACGTGAAGACCGTCGTGGGCGATGGCGCGGGCATTGGCCATGCCGGCCGCCTGCGTGACCGAAACGCCCATCGGAAAGCGTGTGCTCCCCGAGGAAAACTGGAGATAGGACAGGGCTGTCGGGGCAATTTCCGGCAGTTCGACACGGGCTTCGGCGTGACGGTACAAGTCAGCGGGCGAGCCGCCGAAGACCAGGTCGAGGCCATCCACAATATCCGCCGTCCAGCTTCCGATCACGTCAGGCACCACAACGGCGCGGGCTGCGGCGCTCTGGATCATGCCGCGCAGCGTCGTCACATAACCCTCGCGTCCGCCGAAGGCGACCGGCAGGGGGAGCGGCGCCGGGACCAGGCCTGCATACTGGCAGCCGAAGAAGATCCGGGCGAAGTCACCATCGCTTTCCGCCACGATCGCGACGCGATCGCCCGGGACCAGACCAAGACCCAGTAGGCGGCAGGCCATGGAACGGGCCTGCTCGCGCAGCAGACGGTATGGCAATGCCTCGAGAAGCTGCCCCCGGCCGGAATAGATGTTGAATCCGCTCTCGCCCTGGGCCGCGTAATCAAGGGCGGCCGCAAAGCTGGGGAAATCTCCGTAACGTCTTTCCAGGCCGGAACGGCTTGGCGTCGGAACGGGATTGGCGGTTGGGTTCTGGTTGGCCTCGGTCAAACCTGGACTAGCTCCGTTTGGATTACCTGACATCAGGCAGCCCTTTTCAGAAAATCGACAATTGCATCCGCGGCAGCGGGAGCAGTGGGCTCATCGCCCAGTGTTTCGAATGTCTCTAATACATATTGGCGCTGTGCCTCAAGAAAACGAGGATGCGTTTCGAAAGCATTCTCTATCTTGGAGCCCAGATCCGATACATTTTCCGTCACTGGCCCCAGCGTCCAGAACTGGTAGTCCGGATTTCCATGCCATTTGACATGGTGGGCGTTGAGAAAGAGACAAGGGCGCGGGCGGATCATGAACTCGGCCACCTGGCTGCTGACATCCCCCAGATAGAGGTCTGCCCCCATCGTATAGGTCATGTCGATGCTCCGGTGGCTTCCCGGGTCGATCAGCATGTGCGACAGATGCCCATACTGGCGCCTCAGGGCTTCCCCCTCTTCGCGATGATTGTCGAAGAGACGGAAATGCGGTGCGAAAACAAGGTTGTAGCGATCCTGCGTGGCAAAGAACTGCAGGATCTGATGCCCCATTTCCGGCCATGAGGACAGGCGGCGCAGGAAATGCGGATTATACAGGATCGTCGGCCGGTTGTTGTTGAAGAGTTTCGGCCGTTTCGCATCCATGCGTCGCACGAGATCAAACTTGGCGTAGGTGCCGCGATGATAGGCGCCGGGGCGGATGATGCCCTTTTCCAGCATGCGCTGCTCCACCTTGCGTCCGGGAACCAGCAGGAAGTCGAACTTTCCGAGATGCCGGGCAAAGCCGATCGCGCGGTCACCGGCGCCATGGCCCGTCCAGATCATTTTCGGACGCCGCACGCCCATGTGGCGGAGCTGCAGGGACGTCGCTTCCGGCACGATGATCGCATCGAAGGTCCGGAAATAATGCCTGGAGGCGAAAAGCCCGATCAGACGATCCACCACCCGAAGCCCGTGCAGTTCGATCCGGCGGCGGAGCTTGGGGGAGATCGGGAGCAGATCGAATTGCACCCGGGCTTCCGGATAGAGCGTCGCCAGCGAGCGTGCCAGTTCGAGATGGCTCACGGTCAGGCACGAGACATGGACCGCAACGTCCGGATGGCGCGCGGAAACTTCCAGCGCGATGGGCAGGGCGTGCAGGGTCTGGTGACGCTGGCCGATGAGAGGGAATGCCACCTTCATGCCGCAAGCCCCTGCGGACTGCGGGCCGTGCGGATCACGAAGACAAGCTGGATCGTGATCAGAAGGGTGACGCCACATAATGTCGCCGGCCCGACGCCGCTCAGCCCGTAATGACGAACCATCATTACCAGGGCCGGGAGGAAGAAGGTACATTCCAGAATACGGGCACCGATCGCGGCGCCGGAGCGGTTCGTCGTGAACAGCAGCGGCTCCAGCGGCAGGCCCCAGACGGTGACTACTTCAGCGGCCAGCAGCCACAGCGTGACGGGAAGGGCTTCTGTCGCCCCCTTGTGGCCGATATAGAGCTGCAGGAGCGGACGTCCGGCGAACAGCGTGAGCAGGAGCAGGGCCGTTCCGATTCCGCCAGCCATCAGGGCAATCTGACCCGTCAGGCGATACAGCCGGTTCATGGCCCTGTCGCGCCACAGCCGGGCCATTTCGGGATAGACGGTCGTCTGGATCAGGGTCGCGGGCTTGGCGATCCCGGCCGCGATCTGGCTTGCAATCCGGTAGTAGCCGGCGCTCGTCGGGCCGACGAAGGCGCCGACCACGAGGGTGCCGATATGGCCGAAGGCGAGGGCGAGCGTGGAATTGAGGTTCGTGTTCAGCGCGAAACGCCAGATCCCCGGATAGGTGCGGAAAAACTGTCCGCTCAGGATCTCGGGCAGGATGCCGCGCATTTCATGGAAGAGGCCACGGATCAGGTCCCGGCGATACATCTCGCGGGTCGCCATGAAAAAGATCGTACCCCAGGCCGTCACTTCTGCGGCCATCCAGACACTGGCAAGCGCCGTTACCGACGCCCAGCCCAGAGCCATCGAAGCCGTACCAATCACGCGGACGATGGTGGCCACGGTGCCCTGTACGGCCAGCAGGTCGTACCGGTCGAAAACCCTCAGAAGGCCCGTTGCAGTGGCGGATGCCATGAAAAGGATGGAGATGCAGTAGACGACGCCGATGACGTGGATCTCAGGCGGCCAGCCCAGAAGATTCATGGCCAGAAGGCTGATGAGGACGCCCCCGCCAAAACCCAGCAGACCGCCGAAGCTGTCCAGCAGCAGACTGAAGGAGACGATTTTCTGGAAACCCCGACGGTCGCCCTGCGTCAGGGGACGCAGGCCATAATGCAGAACGGTCTGCCAGGACTGGAAATCCACGATGTCGCCCATCGTTCGCGCGAAGGCATACATCATCGCGACGAGTCCGAAGCTGTAGCTCCCCAGCAGGTGGGTCGCCATCCAGATATGGATGAGGCTCAGCGGGGCATTGACTGCGCGTCCTCCCAGAAGAACGCCCAGATTGCTCATGACACGCTGGACACCACCTGGTCTTACAGCCTGAGAAGACGATGAGTCGTCTGACATCAATTTATGGAAACTTTCGTGACAGTCTTGCCGTTAACTCCGTTGGGCACCAGAAATAGGCGTTTCCCCGGAAATCTGAACTCACTTTTTGTGACTGAAGATTGCATTCGCATGCAGTGCATGGCGTCTTGTTGCGCAGAATTCCTGATGTGAAAAGCCCGGTGTGAAAAGAGGGCCGTGCCGTTGCTTCATGAGACTGGAGTGCCATAAGAAAGCATTGCAGTCTTTTGGGCAGCCACATGCAAACAGTTTTTCAGAACGAAGCATCTGCACGGGCCGGAGCCTGGCTGGGCGTCAGTCTACAGGCTATCGCCGGGAATTACGATCTCGTTGCCGCTCTTGGCGCCGGCGCGGAATGTGCGGCCGTCGTCAAAGCCGATGCCTATGGACTGGGGACGGATCGGGTGGCTCCCGTTCTTGTGGCCCGCGGCGCAAAGACATTCTTTGTCGCACATCTTGACGAAGGGATCGCCCTGCGAGTCACCCTTCCCGAAGCCCGCATTTTCGTGCTGCACGGTTTCATGCCCGGCTGTGAAGGCAGCATGCAGGCCCATGGCCTGATTCCCGTCCTCAACGATCTTGAACAGGTTCGAAGCTGGCAGCGGCTCTGCGGGGAAAAGGGCTGTGCCTTTCCCGCAGCGCTCCAGTTCGATACGGGGATGTCCCGGTTTGGCCTGACTGCCGAGGACCTTCAGGATCGTCCGGTTTTTGAGGGGCTGAACCTGCAACTGGTGATGAGCCATCTGGCCTGCGCGGATACGCCGGACAATCCCGCCAACGGGATGCAGCGGAAGCGCTTCGTGGAAATGGCCGCCGGCTTTCCGGGCGTGCCCCGGTCCCTAGCGGCCTCTTCGGGGATTTTCCTTGGCCCGGACTACCATTTTGAACTGATCCGTCCGGGTGCCGCCCTTTATGGGATCGCGCCTTTCGAAGGGAGCCGCGCCCTGAAGCCTGTCGTTTCGCTCGATGCGCGGATCGTGCAGATCCGGACGGTGCAGGCTGGAGACCGCGTCGGGTACGGGCTGGGCTGGACAGCCACGAGGCCCACACGGATCGCCACGCTGGGGCTTGGCTATGCGGACGGGTTCTTCCGGGCCCAGGCGGGGCGGGGTGCTGTCTGGTATGGGCAGACCCGGCTTCCGGTCATCGGACGTGTTTCGATGGACAGTATTTCCGTTGATCTGACCGATGCGCCTGCCGGTCTGAAAGCGGGGGACGTGCTGTCGGTGCTGGGGCCGGCGCAGGATGTGGATGCGCTGGCGCGCTCGGCAGGGACGATCGGCTACGAGGTCCTGACGGCGTTGGGAAGCCGTTTCCACCGCGTCTATGTGTCGGGTGGCTGAGCCGGGTCAAACCGATTTGCGGATGGAAAACGAGATGGTCCGCCCGAGCGGGTCGAGAAAGGCCGGTTCATAGCCGGCGGGCGTGATGCCCGAGCCGTTGCGGGCACGGATGCGGCTGTTGAACAGGTTGCTGACCGAGACCATGACCCGGAAATTCTTCGCCCAGTTCCGGTTCTGCCAGCGGGGGATTTCGCCCAGATCGGCGAAGGCCGTCATATCCACGGTCGCCAGATCGCTGAAGAACAGGCTGTTGGCGTGGGTGCTGGCGAGGGTGGAGGTTGCGGACTGCCATTTGGTGACGAGACGGAAACCCAGGCCGTTCTTGAACACGCCCCCCTGAAGCTCGACTTCGTGGCGGGGCTGACCCCCGGTGCCGCCAATCGTCCCGCCATTGAGCAGATCGATTGGCGCCAGGCCCGACCGGAGCTGTACCGTGTCCTTGAGGCGCCAGACCTGCGTCAGAACGATGTAATACCGGCCGCCAGCGCCATGTTTGCCGCCTTTTCCTTCGGGTTTCTTCCCGAGCGGTCTGGAAAACGAGAAGGTCGCATTCCATTCATTGCGCTTTTCCATGAGCGCATTGACGGGGCGGATATCGACGACATCCAAAATTCCGTCCGAATTGCGCTGGTAACGGTCCGGGAAGGCTTCCTCGATGGCCGCCGTTGCGGTCGGCAGGCTCATGACCGGGTTGTGGTTGCGGTCCCGGACATAATTTACATGCAGCCGGGCTCCTTCGAGAAAAGCCGGGGAAAGGATGGTGCCAATGCTGATCTCGTGCCGGTCCGCCGCGCGCAGGTTCCGGTTGCCGCCTGAGATGGTCGTCACCTGCACGGAGCGTCCTGTGACATAGTCATAGGTCGTGACGTTGGGGGTCTCGATCTGCGGGGCGACGAGACTGGTGGCGCTGGGGGCTTCTGTCCGGTCGGTCACGGAGAAGGGGAACTGGACCCAGGAGACGGGCTCCCAGGTCACGCCCCCGCCGATCGTCCCGAGTGTTCCGAAATGGGACACCTGGCTGACCGCGCCGTTGACGTTCGCATCCAGCTTTCCCAGGAACGACAGGACATGCTTGCGCGCATTGGCAATGGGAATGTCGCCGTTGATCTGAAGGGTGCCGACATCGCGGCTGATATGGGTGCGCTGCAGCTTGCCCTGGCTGATGGAGGTCGCGTTCTGTTCGGTCAGGGTGCCGGTGGGGGCAATGCTGGTCGAGACATCACCGGCGGGCAGGGAGAACAGCGAGCCGGAGACCAGACCGCTGATTTTGCCGGTCGTGCCGGTGGTATGGCCCTGATTGACCAGCCGGCTGTTCAGCCAGCTTCGGTCCACTTCCGAGAACGGATCGAAGCCGACCAGGCCCTCCGTCAGCGCCGTCTGGGCGGCGCTCAGATCAAGCCCGGTCTGGCTGTTGGTCGCGGTGGTGGAGCGGTCGAAACTTCCGGTGCTGTTCCACTTCCAGTTCCCCACGTCGCCATTGAAATTCAGCCCGGCATGAACGGAATCCGTATGAGACCTCTGCTGAAGCGCGGAGACGTTGGTGTAGTCCCGGTACAGGAGCGTGTCCTGCGAGAACGGTGAGTACAGGCTGCCGGACGGGAGGGTCAGGATGCCGCGGGCCGGTCCCTGAAGGCTTTCGGAATTGCTGTGGGTGTAGCTGGCGTTGAAGGAGGCCGAGACGTCCTTGAAGATCTGGTCCGCATAGACACCGTTCAGGTTCAGTTCATGCGTTCTTGGCTGAAGGCTGTAATCCGAGGCGTCTGAACTGACATGCGGTGCATTGGCATAAGTCGTGAAATCCTGAAGGGTCGGGATCTGCCCTGATGCGAGCGACGGCACGCCCGCAGATGTCACGCTCTGCCCGACGAGCGCATCAAGCGCCGGGTCGAGACTGCCGCCGTCCGTGGATGTGACGTTGCCTGCATTGGAATAGAGACTGCTGGCGGAAGGGGGCGTGACGCCGCGGTCGCTGTCCAGAAGACGCGCCTGTGCCTCATAGCGCGCACTCAGATTGATCCGCCGCTCTCCGGAGAGCTTCGTGAAGCTGGCGCCCAGAACGCCATCATCACCGCCGCCATCGGTGGATGTGCTGCCATAGGCCCGCATCCGCACGGCCCGGAAATGCTTCACGGTGATGATGTTCACCACGCGCTCGTCGGCCGGATAGCCGTAGCGCAGGGCCTCTTCCTCGGTGAAGATCTCGACCCGTGCGATGGCCTCGAAGGGAAGGTCATTGACTTCCTGCATGCCCGAAATGCGCTTGCCGTTCAGCAGGACGACCGGTGTGTTGCCGGTCGCGCCGCGTCCTGAACGGGTTTCCGGCGCAATGGCCGTCAGCAGATCCGCTGCGGTATCGACGCCATAAGAGCGGATTTCATCGGCCTGGATCTGCATGATCGGCTTGGCATCGCCCAGCACGGCGCTGGCGGGTTTATGGGCTTTGACCTCGATTTTCTCGCCGCCATTGATGGACGTCGTGGACGTGGTCACGGTCGTCGCGCTGTTCTGGGTGGCAGAGGGCGTGGTGAGGGTGTTCGCAGCGGTCTGCGCGAGGGCAGAAGGAGCGGAGAGGAGGCTGCCGAGGCCCCAGACAAGACCGAGAGCCGGACGCAGCCCCGGCCGTGCCGGTGCTGCTGGGGTTTTCAGGTCATGATCTGGCATGCGCGCGTCTGCCGGCTCCTGTGTCTGGTGCGGGCCTGGAACGTCCGCATCAGATGCAGAATGTCACGATTCTGTAAGGATATCGTAACAGCGGAAGGCCATTTGGAGCCGTTTCTGGCGGATTTATGTTACGGTGTCGAGCACAAAGGGCTGTTCAGCCGGGAACCATGTTCCGGTTTCGCATCATATTCCGGCGCGTTTCTTCATCGAGAATGGCGCGGATCTGGCGCGTCAGTTCCGTGGCATCGGTATATTGGCGGCCATAGGTCAGATTGAACGTATGGTCGAAATCATCCGGATTGAGACCGGCATTGTGCTGACTGATGGTTTCGATCTTGTCGAAGGCCTTGGCCAGCCGGGCTTCGGGAGAGGCCGCGTTTTCATATTCGTCCCACAGCGCCAGAAACTCGGCCTGAAGTTCCTCAGGCAGCGGCGCCATGATCGTCAGCAGATCCTCGCGTTCCTGCGCGGACTTGTTGGCCGAGGCGTGCAGCGAGATCGCGGGTACATCACCGTGAATGGCTTCCCCGAGATCATGCAGGATGCAGATTTTCAGTAGCTTCAGAAGGTCGATGCCCTCAAGCTGGTCGGCGAAGGTCATGACCAGCAGGCAGAGCGCCCAGGTATGCTCCGCCGTGCTCTCGGTCTGGCCGCCATGGGTGTAGGTCCGCCTCAGGATGTCCTTGAGGCGCGACGCTTCCCGGAGAAAGTCGAGACGCTTTTCAAGATCGCCTTTTGTCATGCTGGGGTCCTGTCTGTGGCGATGCGCATCGCGGCGGTGGCGAAAGCCTTATCCGACCAGCGCATGCAGGACTTCATATCCCACAAAGACCGCAGCGACCAGAACCCCGAGCAATACAAGAAAACCGGGACCCTCCTGAATGGACTTGAAGATTTTCACTATCAACTGAGCCATGAAACCTCTGCCCTGAAAAGAAGTGCAGTCCGGGAGAGCCAGTCAACAGGACCTCTGTTCGCGAACGGTTATAGCATTTCCATGCACCTGTCTGGCGGAATATCCCCGCAAAATCGGATGCTGTCATTGTCCGTTACGTTCCTGTCCTTGAGAATACCATATTTCATCGGGCATCCTCGGCACTGAAACATTGCTGATGGAGCATCTTATGAAAAAGATTCTTGCTCTGGCTCTCGGAGCCGGTCTGACCCTGTCGCTGACCGCCTGTGACGGTCCTTACGATGACCGCCGCGGCGGCGAACATCACCATCATCGTGGCGACCGCGGTGAGGGTCAGGGTGGCATGGGCGGCCAGGGTATGGGTGGTGGCCAGGGTATGGGCGGCATGAATGGCGGCGGCATGGGCGGTGGTCAGGGGGGACAGGGCGGCTGGTAACAGCGCCCGCCGGGACGTGCCGGGCAAAGGCACGTCCCCGAACCTGAAGGCACGGAACTGCCGGATTTGACCTTCCGGCCGGCCTGTCGCTGAATGCGGCACGCAAGCGTCTCCCCCGATCCGGAAAATCCGTGCCTCGATGAATACCCAGCCTCACCATTCCAGCCCGGATTCCCCTCAGGACGGCGGCTGGTTTCCCATTTCCATCCGTCTTTCGGGCGCGCGGGTCCTGCTCGTGGGCGGCGGAGAAATCGCCGTCAACAAGGGACGGCTGCTGCTCGATCACGGAGCGCGGATCGACGTCCTGGCCGAAAAACTGCACCCGGTCGTACAGGGCTGGGTCGAGAATGACAGGGTACGCCATGTGGGCGAACGCGCGGATGAGGCGGTCTTGCGCCATCTGCTTCCGGGCTGCCGGCTGGTCTATGCCGCGACCGACAGCCGGAACACCAACCGGCAGGTTGCTGCTCTGGCTGATGCACTGAATATCCCCGTCTGCGCGGTGGACGATCCCGGACCTTCCAGTTTCATCACGCCCGCTCAGGTGCGCCGGGGCATGGTGCGTGTGGCCGTATCTACGGGAGGCGCGGCCCCTGTTCTGGCGCGCCGCCTGCGCGAACAGATCGAGACACTGCTGCCGGAAGGCACAGGCCGTCTGGCGGCCTATATGCAGTCCCGCCGGGCGCTCGTTTCGGGGCGCTATCCCAATGTTCAGGATCGCAAACGCATCTGGGAGGATTTTCTGGATGGTCCCGGCGCGGAAGCTGCGCGTTCTGGTGATGAAAGCAGGGCGGATACGCGACTGGAGGCGCTGCTGGACGGGGAGCGCAAGGCGGGAGAGGTCTGGCTGGTCGGGGCCGGTCCCGGTGATCCGGATCTGCTGACCCTCAAGGCGCTGCACCTGATGCAGAATGCGGATTCCGTTCTTTATGACAATCTGGTCTCGCCAGCCTTGCTGGATATGGTGCGCAGGGACGCCGAACTCGTCTTCGTCGGCAAGCAGCGGGACCGTCATGCCCTGCCGCAGGACGAGATCAACCGCGAGATGGTCCGCCGTGCACAGGCCGGCGAGCGTGTCCTGCGTCTCAAGGGTGGGGACCCGTTCATTTTTGGGCGTGGCGGTGAGGAAATCGAAGCTCTGGTCGAAGCCGGGGTTGCCTTCCGGCTGGTCCCGGGCATTTCCGCCGCCAATGGATGCGCGGCCTATTCCGGCATTCCGCTGACGCATCGCGACTGCGCGCAGGCCTGCCTGTTCGTGACCGGACATGCAAAGGCGGACGGTGTTCTGGATCTGCCCTGGGACGACATGGCCGACCGCCGCCAGACGGTGGTGATCTATATGGGCATCTCGACCCTGCCGCAGCTTGCCGCCGGACTTCTGGGAAAAGGCCTGCCTGCCGACTGGCCGGTGGCGATTGTGGAACGGGGCACGCAGCCCACACAACGGGTCTTTACCGGGACGCTGGCCACCATCGTGCAGCAGGCGGCCGAAGCGAAGGTCAGATCGCCCGCGCTGGTGATCGTCGGGCAGGTGGTCCGGCATCGGGTCGTTTCGCCCTGACATGACGGGATCTGCATGGCTGGAAGACATTCTCTTTCAGCCATGCTTTGCGCGCATATCGCTCCGTATGATCCTGCGGGTTGCTCACGGGTTCACCTGTCTGTGAAACTCCTGTTCTTTCAGTCACATCGCGTTTCACAGTCCGGGGCCCCATGAGCACAGTTGCGTCCATTATCGTCTCGATCGCAGAGGAAATGCGCACGGCCTCCGAACGGGGCACGGTCGCCAATTACATTCCCCCGCTTGCACGGGTGGATCTGAACAGGTTTGGCATGGCCGTTGTGGGCATGGACGGGGAAACGCATACGGTCGGGGACGCGGAAATCCCGTTCTCGGTGCAGAGTGTGTCCAAGGTGTTCAGCCTGAGCATGGCGCTCAATGCCATGGGTGACGAACTGTGGGGACGGGTGCGTCAGGAGCCGTCGGGCAGCGCGTTCAATTCCATCGTTCAGCTTGAAAACGAACAGGGCATTCCCCGCAATCCGTTCATCAATGCGGGCGCCATCGTCATCGCTGACATTCTGGTCTCCCGTTATGGCCGTGAGAATGCCCAGACGCGTCTGCTGGAGTTTCTGCGTCCGCTGGTGAGTGACCCGTCCTCGATCGACATTGACACGGATGTCGCCCGGCAGGAGCGTGAGACCGGTTTTCGCAACATGGCGCTGGCGAACTACATGCGGACCTTCGGGAATATCCGCAATGTGGTCGAGGACACGCTGGATTTCTATTTCCATCAATGCGCGCTCACCATGAGCTGTCATCAGCTGGCGCAGGTCGGGACCTGTCTGATGACGGGCGGCCGGAACCCGCTTACGGGTGAGCGCATCATGTCCGAGCGCAATGCCCAGACGATCCTCGCGCTGATGATGATGTGCGGCCATTATGACGGTTCCGGCGCTTTTGCTATCCGTGTCGGTCTGCCGGGAAAATCCGGTGTGGGTGGCGGCATCCTCGCCATTGCGCCGGGTGTGGCGTCTATTGCCGTGTGGTCGCCGGGACTGAACGCGCAGGGCAATTCCCTGCTGGGGACCCGTGCGCTGGAACGGCTGGTGCAGCATACGGGATGGTCGGTTTTCCGGGCGAACCCGTGGGTCGCCAACCCGACCTAATGCTCAGCCCGCCAGCGTGTCGTAAAGCAGCTTGAAGTTCAGCAGCAGGATAAGTCCGGCAACGCCCCATGAGATTATGCGAACGGGGGCGGAAATCACGAACTCGCCCATTTTCCGGCGGTCCGAGACGAACATGACCAGCGGTATGACGGCAAAGGGCAGTTGCAGCGACAGGATGACCTGACTGGCCATCAGCAGATCGCCCACGCCCCGGTTGCCGTAAATCAGCGTGACGATTGCGACCGGCACAATCGCCAGCCCGCGCGTCAGAAGCCGTCTGGCCCAGTGCGGGATGCGGAGGTGCAGAAAGCCCTCCATGATGATCTGTCCGGCCAGTGTGCCGGTGATCGTCGAGTTCGTACCAGCCGCCAGAAGGGCCAACGCGAACAGCGTGGACGCCATGCCAAGCCCGAGGATCGGGGAAAGCAGCCTGTAGGCATCCTGGATTTCCGCTACGTCCTGATGGCCGGAAGTGTGAAACGCGGCCGCTGCCACAATCAGGATCGCCGCATTGATGAACAGCGCCAGCGTCAGGGCAATCGTGCTGTCCCAGGTCGTCCAGCGGATGGCGTCCCGCCGCCCCGCTGGTGTGCGCTCATAGGCGCGGGTCTGCACGATCGAGGAATGCAGATACAGGTTATGCGGCATGACCGTGGCACCAATGATGCCGATGGCGACATAGAGCATCCCCGGCGTCGTCACGATCTTCGGATCGGGGAGGAGCCCGGCCATAATGCTGTGGACGGGCGGGGCTGCTGCGACAAGCTGGATGCCGAAGCACAGCGCGATGATGCCTAAAAGCGCGATCACGAAGGCTTCCAGATACCGGAAGCCCCGGTTCATCAGCAGCAGGACCACCAGTGCGTCCAGAATGGAGAGCAGCGCGCCGCCCAGAAGCGGCAGACCGAACAGAAGCTGAAGCGCCACGGCCGTGCCGATCACTTCCGCCAGATCGCAGGCGATGATGGCCAGTTCGCAGGCCAGCCACAGCACGATGTTCACGCCCGGCGAGAAATGATCCCGGCAGGCCTGCGCCAGATCCCGTCCGGTCGCGATTCCGAGGCGGGCGGAAAGCGCCTGAAGCAGGATGGCCATCAGGTTCGACAGCATGATGACGCAGAGCAGCGTATAGCCGTAGCGCGACCCGCCCTGCAGGTCCGTGGCCCAGTTGCCCGGATCCATATAGCCGACCGAAACCATGAACCCCGGCCCAACAAAGGCCATGAAGCGCCTGAACCAGGACGCATCCGCTCCCGGAACCCGGATGCTGGAAAAGGCATCGGGCAGGCTCGGGCGCATCTCCGGGGATGGGGTGTGGGGCGAGGGGGTGTCTGACATCAGGGGTGTATTCAATCCCATCGGGAATGAATATTCAACATGCTATATTGATGAGCCTCATGAAAAACCGGGATATCGGGAAAACGTGATGGATCCTACTGGCATACATGTCAGGAATGTTTTATTCCGCCGTGAATAATGTTTTCTGCAGGGAGGCACAGGACGGCGCATGGAACGGAAAAGACGTCTCAGGGATCTCGCGCCCAAGGAGACGCTGCCTGACGTCGAAACTCATTCCGAAGGGTTCCGTGCCAATCGCGAGGCGCGGCGCAATGTGCTGGTCGAGGACTATGTTGAACTGATCTCGGATCTGCTGTCCGAAGGGCAGGAGGCCCGGCAGGTCGATATCGCCGGGCGTCTGGGCGTCTCACAGCCGACGGTGGCGAAGATGCTCGCCCGCCTTGCGACGGAAGGCTACGTGACGCAGAAGCCCTATCGCGGTGTTTTCCTCACGGCCGCCGGGCAGGACATGGCGGACAGGGCGCGGCACCGGCACCGGATCGTAGAAGCGTTCCTGCTGGCGCTGGGCGTGAGCGCGGAAAATGCCCGCGTCGATGCCGAAGGCGTGGAGCATTACGTCGGCAGCGAAACCCTGACCCTGTTCGAAAAGGCGCTCCGCGGAAACCTGAAACAGTTCATGCAGGCGCTGCCCGACGCCTGAGAACAGGAGTCAGGTGCAGATTTCGAGCTTCACGTCGTCCTGCGCCAGGGCCTTGGCAATGGACGGCTTGAGGTGGGAGTCCGTCAGAACCCGGTCGAATTCCGACAGGGACGCCAGACGGTGCAGGCCGCCCTTGCGGAACTTCGTGCTGTCCACTAGCAGGACGCACTGATCCGCGATGTCCATCATGGCCCGCTTGACCTTCACCACGTCCTGATCGTTCTGGAACGCGGTTCCGTTGTGGATGATGGATGTCGAGAGGAACATCATGTTCGCCCGCAGCGACTGCGCCGCCTGCTCGCAGACCAGACCGAAGAAGGCATTGCGCGGCGGGTTATAGTCGCCGCCAAGGCAGATCAGCTTCAGGTTGGGATAGGGCGAGAGCGCCTGGATCACGCCGACAGCGTTTGTGATGATCGTCAGTGGCGCCAGGGCTGGGAGCAGGGGCAGCATCGCCGCAACGGTTGTGGAGTCATCCAGAACCAGAACCTGTTCAGGCTGGATCAGCGAGATGGCCCGCTGGATGATGGCGTCCTTGAGATCCGTCGCCCGGGAGCGGCGGAAATTGACGGTTTTCTGTGTTGTAACCTTGTTGCGCAGAACGATGCTGCCATGCAGCTTGTCGATCAGACCCTGCTGGACCAGCGCATGTGCGTCGCGGTGGATCGTCATGCGGCTGACATCGAAACGCTCGGCCAGACCTTCGATCGTAGCACTACCGGTTTCGAGAAGAACGTCGAGGATCTGTTTCTGGCGGGCCGAATTATCCCGTCGTTTTGAACTCTGCGGCAAGGCGGTGGGGATCACGGAGCCCGGACCATCAGTCATGTCTCAAATCGATTCCTGAGCGTGAAAGCAAACAGATGAATGTAAAATCACATTCACCATATCAGGCCGGAACAGGTCTGTAACGCCTCATGAACACAATCCGGCCCCAAAAGGTGATCATCCGGCCTCACTCGCAATGCCCAGCACCTGCGCCGTGTCCCGGCGAAGCGTTGCGCAGGCGGCTGCATCCTGTGTCAGATCCACGTCATAGGCAGGGAAAACCTGACGCAGACGTGGCAGCCAGTCGCCCTCGACAAGGCGCTCCGGGAAACAGCCCTGTACGACCTGAAGTGCCACGGACGCCGCGATGGAGGCGCCGGGAGAGGCACCCAGCACCGCGACAAGGGAGCGGTCAGCGTTTTTGACGAGTTCGGTGCCGAAGCGCAGTTTCCCATGCAGGCCACTGTCCGGTCGGATGATCTGCACCCGCTGCCCGGCCACGACCTTGCTCCAGTCCTCGGGGCGCGCAGTGGGATAAAAGTCCAGAAGGGCCCGGAAACGCGCCTCGTTCGTCTGGATGACCTGCTTCACGAGATAGTCCAGCAGGCCGAGATTGTCTTTTCCGGCCGTCAGGGCAGGGATGATGTTTTTTAGTGTGAGGGAGCGGAAATAATCCGTCCACGACCCGCTCTTGAGAAATTTCGTGGAAAAGCCGGCATAGGGCCCGAACAGCAGGCAGGATTTCCCGTCGATCACACGGGTATCGAGATGCGGGACCGACATGGGCGGGGAACCGACGGGGGCCTTGCCATAGACCTTGGCGTGGTGCTGGCGCGTGATGGCCGGGTCGGTGCAGCGCAGCCACAGGCCGCTCACGGGGAAGCCAGCATAATGTGTCGCTTCGGGGATGCCGGATTTCTGGAGCAGCGGCAGGGCATTGCCGCCCGCGCCGATGAACACGAAGCGCGTCAGAACCGTCGTGGCGTGACCGTTTTCGGTGTCCGTTGCCGTAACGCGCCAGCGGCCGTCCTCGGTTCGGGTCAGATCCGTAACGCGATGGTTGTACTGGATGGAGACGTTACGGTCGGTCTTGAGCGATGCGGTCAGGGCATGTGTCAGGGCACCGAAATTGACGTCCGTGCCTTCCCTGATGCGCGTGGCCGCGACCGGCTGTGTTGTATCGCGCCCCGCCATGGCCAGCGGGGCCCATTGCGCGATGACCGCCGGATCATCGGTATATTCCATGTCGGCAAAGCAGTGATGGGCGACCATGGCCTCATAACGGGCTTTGAGGAACGCCACATTTTCCGCACCCCACACCAGACTGATATGCGGGCAGGGCTGAACGAACGCGGCCGGATCGGCAATGCGGCCTTCACGCACCCAGTGGGCCCAGAGCTGCCGGGAAAGGTCGAATTCCGTATTGACCGCCAGCGCCTTGGAGATGTCGACGCTGCCATCCGCGCGCTGTGGCGTGTAGTTCAGTTCGCAGTTGCCTGCATGTCCGGTCCCGGCATTGTTCCAGGCATAGGAGCTTTCCTGCCCGCAGTCGGAGAGGGTCTCGAACATCACCATCGAGAGCGACGGATCCAGCTCGCGCAGCAGGGCGGCGAGTGTTGAACTCATGATCCCAGCGCCGATCAGGACGATATCGGGGCAGACGTTGGAGAGTGACGACATGGTGCTGAAATCCGGCAGGGACTGGAAAGAAAGGCGGCTGAAAGATCCCCGAAAGCTCAGCCCGTGTAAACAGGACCGGGCGGCAGGAGTTTGCCGGGATTGAGGATATGGTGCGGGTCCATCGTGTTTTTCAGGGCGCGCATCACGCTGAGGCTTCCAGGCCCATGCTCGGTTTCGAGAAACTCCAGCTTGCCCATGCCGACACCATGTTCACCGCTGCATGATCCGTTCAGCGACAGGGCGCGGGCCACGATTTTGCGGTCCAGATCCAGGGCGAGCTGGTGCCCTTCGGCGGTGTCATCCGTGATGATGAGGGTATGGAAATTGCCGTCTCCCACATGGCCCAGAAGGGGGGCGCGCAGGCCGGAGGCCTCGATATCACGGTGCACGCCCTCGATCAGTTCGCCCAGACGGGAAATCGGGACGATGCAGTCCGTGGAAATGACGCGCGCGCCCGGAACGATGGCCTTGGCCGCCCAGTAGGCGTCATGCCGCGCTTTCCACAGGCGGGTGCGCTCCTCGGGGCTTTCGGCCCAGGCAAAGCCCAGCCCGTTATTGCCGGACGCAATGGCTTCCGTCGTCTCGACCTGCTCCCGTACTGACGCCGGCGAACCTGTGAACTCGAAAAACAGCGTGGTCAGGGGCAGGTATTCGCTCAGGCCGGAATACTGGATGGAAGCCGCCATCTGCACGCTGTCCATCAGTTCTACGCGGGTGATGGGGATGCCGCACTGGATGATTTCCATGGCGGTTTGCACGGCGTCATGCAGGTTCTCGAACTGGCAGATCGCGGCCGAAACACTGTCCGGGCGCCCGTGTAGCCGAAGCTGGACTTCCGTGATGATGCCGAGCGTGCCTTCCGAGCCGATGAACAGGGACGTCAGGTCATAGCCCGTGGAGGATTTGCGCACGCGGCCGCCTGTGCGGATGACTTCGCCGGTTGCAAGAACGACGGTCAGGCCCAGCACATTCTCTTTCATCGTGCCGTAACGCACGGCAGCTGTTCCCGAGGCGCGGGTGGCGCACATCCCGCCGATCGTGGCCTCTCCGCCCGGATCGACCGGGAAAAACAGGCCCGTATCGCGGATTTCGACATTCAGGGTCTGGCGCGTGATGCCGGCCTGGACCCGGCAGTCCAGATCCTCGGCGTTCAGTTCCACAATGGCGGTCATGCGGGACAGATCGAGGCTGATGGCCTGTTCGGGCGGCACGACATGGCCTTCGACCGAGGTTCCGGCGCCGAACGCCACGACCGGAACGCGCCATTCATGGCAGTGTCGCAGAACAGTTGCGACATCCTGCGTGTTCTCCGCAAACACCACCGCCTCGGGCAGGCGGGAGGCATTCATGGCCTCGCCGTGGCTGTGTTCTTCGCGAACGGACGGTGCCGTGCTGATCCGCTCGCCCATGACGGGCTGAAGGGCCTTGAGAACGGCCTGAAGACGGTCCGGAGCGGAGGCGGAAGAGACGGTCATGAACAGGATCCGGCATGGAGAAAGGATGCCCTTCATAGGCTGGATCGGAGTCCTGGGAAATATCTTCGGATCGTTATGGGGCTATAAAATGGAATAATCTGTCGGGAAACGAATATACGATGCAAGATCAGATATTATGCGTGCTTATCGCAGGAAAATATTGCTCGCCCGGCTGACGAAAATATAGGTGCGGTAATCGTCCTTGTTGTTCACGATGATCCCCTGTTCCAGATCAGCGCCAACCTTCATGGCCGATCCGATCACCAGGATCTTGCGGTTCAGGACCATCTTGCGGAAATCGCCGCCGAAACGGATATCGGCGTTATAGGCCACAGCGGACGTGATCTGCACGGCCACATTGGCCCGGTCCAGATAGGTGTCTTCCGAATTGAGGAAGACCATCTTGTTGAAGACATTCACGCTTTTCACGGTCATGACGAACGTGCCGGGCACGACGGTCCGGTTTGTGGTCTCACGCAGGGTATCCGCCGGGGTCAGCCGCTTCTCAAGGACCAGGTCACCGGAACAGGCAGTCTGCGCGACCAGCGACGTGAACAGGGCAAGTGAAAGAAGGGTTTTGCGGACGGTCATCTGAATATTGCTGCCGGCTGTGAACATGCCGGGTCGAGCCTAGGAGAGAATATTCCGGGTGTCGTGCGAAATATTCATGTCCTGTCGACGAAAAGCAGGGCTCAGGGCGTGAAGACGACTGTCCTGTTGCCGTTGATGATGGTCCGGCGTTCAATGTGATACCGGACAGCACGCGCCAGAACCCGGCGTTCGATATCGCGCCCTTTGCGGATCAGGTCATCGGGCGTGTCGGCATGGGAAATGCGCTCCACATCCTGTTCGATGATCGGGCCTTCATCCAGATCGCGCGTGACGTAATGGGCAGTCGCGCCGATCAGCTTCACACCCCGCGCAAAGGCCTGATGATAGGGACGTGCGCCCTTGAAGCCGGGCAGGAAGGAATGGTGAATGTTGATGCAATGCCCCGACAGGCTGGCAGCCATCTCATTGGACAGGACCTGCATGTAGCGCGCGAGAATGACCAGTTCGGCTCCCGTTGAGGCAAACAGGTCCAGAATTTGCGCTTCCTGCACGGGCTTTGTGTCTTTCGTGACGGGAAGGTGGTGGAAGGGGATGCCGTAGAAATCCAGATCCGCGAAGACCTCTCGCGGATGGTTCGACACGATCCCGACCGGCTCGATCGGCAGTTCCCCAATCCGCCAGCGATACAGCAGATCCACCAGGCAGTGATCGAAACGCGACACCATCAGCAGGACCTTCGGCTTCACGCTCCGGTCATGCAGCGCCCAGTCCATGCTGAACGTATCACCCAGAACAGCCAGCGCGTCGCGAAGCTGCTCCATGCTGGTCTGGCCATCCGTGATTTCGAACACGATGCGCATGAAGAAGACCGTGCTGTCCCGGTCATCGAACTGCTGGGCTTCGGTGATGTTGGCGTTCAGTTCCGCAAGCCTGCCGCTGATTGCCGCCACGATGCCCGGGCGGTTGGGGCATGAAAGCGTCAGGACATAGGTGGTCTGCGGAACTGATGGGGCCGTCATGGACTGTCTTTTCTCGTCTTTTTTAAAGCCTGCCGTCCTCAGACGGTGAAGTATTTTGCCCGTGGGTTCAGCATCACGAGCGCGGATGTCGACTGCTCGGGGTGAAGCTGATAGCCGTCTGAAAGCGACACGCCGATGCGTTCGGCATCCAGCATTTTCAGGATCGGTGCCTGATCCTCAAGCCGGGGGCAGGCGGGATAGCCGAAGGAATAGCGCGAGCCGCGATAGGACTGTGACAGCAGCTTCTCCATGTCGCGGTCGTCTTCGCCGGCAAAGCCCAGCTCGGCGCGGATGCGCTTGTGGGTGTATTCCGCCATGGCTTCCGCCATCTCGACCGACAGGCCATGCAGGTACAGATAATCCTGATAGCGGTTTTCCTCGAACCACACCCGCGCCAGATCGGACGCTTTTTGCCCGACGGTCACGACCTGAAGCCCGACCACATCGCGCACGTCATCGCTGATGTCGCGCACGAAATCGGCGATGCACTCGCCGTCATCCTTGGGCTGGCGCGGCATGGTGAAACGCGCGGCTTCCGTTTTGCCGTCTTCCTCGAACAGCACGAGATCGTTCCCGTCGCCCGCAGCCTTCCAGTATCCATAGATCGCCTGCGGCCGGATGATGTCCTGTTCCGCACTCAGCGCCAGCATGCGCTTCAGCACGGGGCGGAGCTCAGTCTTGGCGTATTCCATGAACTCGTCGAGCGAGCGGCCCTGTTTCCGGAAGCCCCACTGGAACTGGTACAGCGAGCGTTCATTGAGGAACGGCAGAACCGCGTTCGGCGTCGCTTCGAGAACACGTCCGCCCCAGAATGGCGGTGTGATGACCGGCTCGGAGCCTGAAATCCGCTCACGCCGGGCCTTGGCAGCCTCGCGATCCACCACGCCAAAGCCCCGTGTTTCCGCGATTTCCGGTGCACGCGCCGTCTTGCGGCTCGCCTGGCTGGCGCGACGCGTCTGGATCGCGCCAAGATAGGAATCGAGTTCCTTGTTGGCGATCTTGTCCATCAGGCCCAGACCATCGAACGCATCACGCGCATAGGCCACGCGCCCCGGCTCACCGGCGCCATAGGAGCGGGCGCATTCTTCCTCGACATAATTCCGGGTGAGGGCCGCACCGCCGAGAATGACCGGAACGTCAAAACCCTGACGGTGCATTTCCTCAAGGTTTTCGCGCATGATGACCGTGGACTTCACCAGAAGCCCGGACATGCCGAGCGCGTCCGCCTTGTGTTCCTTCACGGCCGCGATCATGTCCGCGAGCGGCACCTTGATGCCCAGATTGATGACCTGATAGCCGTTATTGGTCAGGATGATGTCCACGAGGTTCTTGCCGATATCGTGCACGTCGCCCTTGACGGTGGCGAGCACCATCGTGCCGCGATGCTGGCCTTCCACGCGCTCCATGTGCGGCTCGAGCCAGGCCACGGCCGTCTTCATGGTCTCGGCGGATTGCAGTACGAACGGAAGCTGCATCTTGCCCGAACCGAACAGCTCGCCCACAACCTTCATACCATCGAGCAGGACATTGTTGATGATGTCTAGCGGCGGCATTTCCGCCATCGCATCTTCCAGATCCTGTTCGATGCCTTTGCGGTCACCGTCCACGATCCGGTCTTTCAGACGCTCCGCCGGGGTCTCTGCGCGGCGCTTCTTGACGGCATCGGCAGCTTTACGGCCTGCAAACAGCTCCAGCAGCTTCTGGAGCGGATCATAGTCCTCAGTGCGGCGGTCAAAGATCAGGTCTTCCGCGACCTTGACCTCTTCCGGGGCAATCAGATGCAGCGGGCGGATCTTGGAGACATGCACGATCGCCCCCGTCATGCCGGCCTTGACCGCATGATCCAGGAACACCGAGTTCAGCACCGCACGCGCGGCCGGGTTCAGGCCGAAGGAGATGTTCGACAGGCCAAGAATGATCTGGATGTCGGGGAACTTGTCGCGGATCAGCTTGATGCCCTCAAGCGTCCACTGGCCGAGCTTGCGATCGTCTTCCACACCTGTGGCGATGGTGAAGGTCAGCGGATCGATCATCAGATCGGACTGTGGCAGCCCGTACTGGGTGCAGGCGAACTCGACCAGACGTTCGGCAATGCGAAGCTTGTCCTGCGGCTCTTTCGCCATGCCGACTTCATCAATCGTGAGTGCGATCATGGCCGCGCCGAACTTGCGGGCCAGTTTCATGCGGTCATGGGCCTGCTGTTCGCCATCCTCGAAATTGATCGAGTTGATGATGGGCTTGCCGCCATGCAGCTTGAGCGCGGCCTCAATGACCGGCGTTTCCGTGGAATCGATCACCAGCGGCGCATTCACGGACGATGTGAAACGCGTGACGACCTCATTCATTTCACGGACTTCATCCCGCCCGACGAAGGCTGTGCAGATGTCGAGCGCGTTGGAGCCCTCGGCCGCCTGTTCACGCCCGATGGCAACGCAGCCATCCCAGTCATTGGCTTCCTGAAGCTCACGCCATTTCTTGGAGCCATTGGCGTTGCAGCGCTCGCCGATGGAGAAATAGCTGTTTTCCTGACGCAGCGGCGTCTGGGTGTAGAGGCTGGAGACCGACGGCATCCAGACCGTGCTGCGCTTGACCGGGGCAGGACGGAGTTTTGTGCCACCAAGGCGACGCAGCATGCCGTCGAGCGCCTGGATATGCGGCGTGGACGTGCCACAGCAGCCGCCGATCAGGTTCAGCCCGTCTTCCTTGACGAAGCGCTCCATCCAGACGGCCATTTCCTCGGGGCTGAGCGGATAGACGGTCTTGCCGTCCACAAGCTCGGGCAGACCGGCATTGGGCTGCATGGAAATGAGACCGGGCCAGTTCTCCGACAGCCAGCGGACATGCTCGCCCATTTCCTGCGGGCCAGTCGCGCAGTTCAGGCCGAGCGAGGGGACGTCCAGCGCCTGAACGGTTGTGGCGGCAGCGGCGATATCAGGGCCGACCAGCAGCGTGCCAGTGGTCTCGACCGTCACCTGCACGAAGATCGGCGCATCGGAGCCGAGTTCGATCCGGGCAATCTTGGCAGCATTCACAGCCGCCTTGATTTGAAGCGTATCCTGACACGTCTCGATCAGGAACCCGTCCACGCCGCCATCAATCAGGCCGCGGCACTGTTCGACCAGACCGGCTTCCAGATCGTCATAGGCAATGTTGCCCAGCGTCGGCAGCTTCGTGCCCGGACCGATGGAGCCTATGACGTAGCGGTGCCGCCCGTCCGAGAACGTCTCGGCGGCCTCGCGGGCCAGTGTCGCGGCCGTGCGGTTGATTTCGCGCGTGCGGTCCTGAAGTCCGAACTCCGCCAGCGTGACGATGGAGCCGCCGAAGGTGTTGGTCTCCACCATATCCGCACCGGCCTCGAAATAGCCGCGATGGATTTCACGGACGAGTTCGGGGCGCGAGAGGTTCAGGATTTCGGTGCAGTTTTCCTGCCCCCAGTAATCGCGCTCGACTTCCAGATCCAGCATCTGCACCCGCGATCCCATGCCGCCATCGCACAGCAGGACCTGATCGGAGAGGGCATCAAGCAGATGGGGACGTGAGGACATGGGCAGAAGGCTCTGTAACTGGGAATGACGGGAGAAGGCTGGCCCCGCGATCGGGGCTGGGCCTCTATACACGGTCAGGGACAGGAGGGTGTAGCAAAACGGTTCCCCTCCGGCAAAGAGGCAACACCATGAAAATGCTGTCCGCTCTGCTCAGGGCTGCTACAGAAGGTTGCATGACGTCTTCCGGCACCGCACTGATCCCGCTGACCTTCCTGTCCGATCCGGCGGAATGGCCCGAAGAACGCAGGCGCGACGCCCTGCTCATCGGTGAGGCGGGGGCGGATGGCGGATGGGGAGATGTGGCCGATATTCCGGCAGCCTCGCCTTTCATGAACCGGCATGCGGCGGGATGTCTGTGCTGTACGCGTGAGCCCGTGGCCATGGTTCTGGCGCAGGTGTTTCAGGATCGGGTGGTTGGCAGACGCCCGTTTTTCCGTGAAGTTGCCATCCTGACCGGGGCGCAGGATCTTGTGGCGGTCCGGCAACAGCTTGAAAATGACGTTCTGGTCCGCGCCCGTTACAGGCTTGTGCCCTGAAGGGTTTTGCAGATCGGGTCTATGCTCTTTGGGGACTTCGGGATAACTGGACGGCATGACGACTGACGCAGAACAGGACGGGCCGCTCCGGCAGCGCAAGAAGGATCGCACCCACGCCGCGCTGGTGCGGGAGGCCATGCGCCTGTTCTCGACCTATGGTTACGAGGAAACATCGGTCGACGAGATCGCCGAAGCCGCGCAGATTTCGCGGCGGACGCTGTTCCGGTACTTCCCAGGCAAGGCGGACATCATTCTGGCCTGGACCGGCGGCGTGACCACGATCCTGACCGAAGCCATTCGTGACGTGCCGCTGGATATTCCGTTACAGGATGCCGTTCTGGCCGGACTGGTGCCGGTCGTGGCGTGTTATTCGTCCGACAGGATGGATGCTTATGCCGTTGTCAGGCTCGTGGAAGGCACGCCAGCCCTGAGGGATATGGCGCTGCGCCGGTATTCCGAATGGGAAGAAACGCTGGCCAATGCCCTGATCGCCCGCTTGCCCGCGACCGAAATGCCCTCTCTCGTGGCCCGTCTGCTGGCCCGGACGGCGATTGCGACGTTCCGGACCGCACTGGACGAATGGATGAAAACCGAGGGCAAATCCGATCTGGAGGCCATCCTGCGCCGGACCTTCACGCTCCAGCCCCTGCTGTGGCAGGATGACTTCCCCCTGAGTTCAGGCTGAACCTCCTCAGAGGTCCAGCTCGATGCTGAAGTGATAGGTGCGCGGCAGACCGGCGACCGCCGAGTTCGTGGCCGTGCTCACACCATTGATGCTCGACGGATAGACGGACGCCCAGTAGCTCTGGTTCGTCACGTTGTTTACCCCGAAACGGAACACCAGCGGCTGGCCGTAAGCATGGGTCGCGTAACGCGCGCCCAGATCCAGCGTGACATAGGACGGTGCAAAGGTCGTGTTGTACACGTTGGCGGCGCGACGGCCCATGTAATGGACGTTCGCATTGACGGCAGCGCCCTTGAGGAACGGCAGGCGGTAGTCCAGCAGCGCATTCGCCATCAGCGGCGGCACGCCCACGACCTGCTTGTTGGCCGTTAGCGATGATCCCGTACCCAACATCTGCGCATCCAGCCAGGTCATGCCGCCCAGGAAGGTCAGATCGTCGGTGATGTTGCCGGAAGCCTGGAACTCGACACCGTAGTTCCGCTGCAGGCCGTAATTGGCATAGACCTTGGTGACGGGGTCCGTGAAGCCATAGGGGCGGGACATGCGGAAACCGGCAATATTCACCTGCATGCGCTTGGCGATGAGGATCTTGTAGCCGACCTCATATTCTTCCGAACGCAGTGGCGCCGTCACTTCATTGACGTTGACTGATCCGGCCGGTGCAATGGTACCGGCCTGAAGCGAACGTCCCCAGGTGAAATAGACGGTCTGGTTGTCGGTCGGCTTGTACATCAGGCTCGTCATCGGGCTGAACGCGGCCGAGCGGCTATAAGTGGATGTCTTGGTGCCTGTTGTGGCGTAGTTGTTCGTGCTCAGCCAGCTCCAGGCGAGGGAGCCCATGATCGACCAGTGCTTGCCCAGTGAAATGGTATCGCCTGCCAGCAGGGACTGGTCCATCGTGTCGGCGGATTTGTAGCGGCCGGAATAGTAGGGCTGCGCGCTGGCGAAGCTCTTGGGGTGGCCGATGGTGGCCTCACCCAGCGTCAGGGTGCCGGTGGAGGAGGTGGGGTTGTAGTTCCCCATCACATAGCCGTTCGTGCCGAGTTCGATCTGGTGGCGCAGGGGGCCGGTGCGGAATTTGCCGTTCAGGTAGGCCATGTTGCTGCCGGCCACGAAGTCATTGGCCGTGAGGGCCGCGGAGATCGTCTGCTTGTACAGGCCTGCGGAATTGAGAAGCTGGTTGGACGTGCTGAAGACGTTACGCGCCGCGTTCTGCCAAAGACCGCCGAGCTTGAGGCTCCAGTTGTCGTTGAAGGTATGGATGATCTTGGCCATGGCCGTATCGGTTTCCATGTTATAGCCCGCCTGTGGCTGGCCATAACCCTTCTGGCTCAGATCCGGCGCCTGGGGGAGCTGGATCGCGGTGCTGTAGGCAAAACCTCCCGGAAATCCGCGCTCGGCATAGGTGTACTGGCTGGCATCGAGCTGGATGACGGTCTTGGGCGAGAGGTGGATATCGAAATCGCCGCTGACGAGATCACGCCGCAGATGCGAGCCTTCGACATAGCCTTCGCCGTTCTGGTTCAACAGGTTCAGGCGATACCCGAACCAGCCGTTCTTGCCTACGCGACCGGAGACATCGGCGCTTTCCATGGGGGCGCCGATGGAGTCCGTACCCACGACCAGTCGCTCGGTCATGCGGTCCGTCGGGCGTTTGAGCGTGAAGTCGAATGTGCCGGCCGGGTTCTGCGGCCCGTAGAGCGCGCCTGCCAGACCGTTCAGAACCTGAAGGCTGTCGAACTGCTCGGCGGCATAAGGCGTGGTGATGACCATATTCAGCCCGTCCATGCGGGTGTTGGAAATCACATCGCCTTCAAAACCACGGGACTGCGGACGGCTGGTGTTCGGATCGCCGCGCATCTCAAGCTGAGCGGACGGGACATAGGCCACGAGATCGTTGATATTGCGCGCCTGCTGGTTGACCAGCACGTCATGCGGCACGACCATGATGGACATGGGCGTATCGAGGACGGAGCGTGTTCCAAGCGGGCCGAGCGCCACGTCCTTGGTCCTGTAATCCGCGGCCGTACCGGTGCCGTTGCGGCTGTGGACGGTGATGTTCTCGGCTTTCGGGGAGGCAGGGGCGGCCTTGGCCGGGGCAGCGGGATGTGCCGCTTTCTGCTTGGAAGCCGGTTGTGTCTCCGCTGCAAATGCTGGCATACTGCTCAGTACAGATCCGGAGAAGAGACAAAGCAGCAGGCGTGCGGATTTCATGGGCGGTCGGTCCTGATCGGTCTATGTCGTAAAGCTGGCTTTCCCTCTCTACATTATGGCACCCGGTGTCAAAATGATTCGCCGTGTTCAGCGACTCATGTGCTCCGGTTTGTCCGTGGCTGTTTCCTGAAAGACACAGATGTGGCCGATTTTACCGGTCCTCATCAATCCGATCCACGATTGCCAGGACATCCTGCCAGTTATCCGCACGCGGACTCCAGGTTTCCAGAGCGTTGTGTGGGGCCGTGAAAAGTACGCCCTGCCCCTGAAAGCGCCTGAAGTGGCGCAAGTTGTCATCGATCATCACATCGGCGGCCAGAATGCTCTTGTCGCCGCAGAAAACGATATTCAGCGGCGAAATGCAGGGAAAATGTTCCCTCAGCCAGGCGAATTTGGGCGCGCAGGACGCCGGATATTCCATGGCAGCCGTCGTGATGAAGACTTCGCAGGTCTCGCACAGGGCTGAAATGGCCTCCTGTGCGCCGGGCATGACGGCGAGTGAGGCGAAGAAATCACCCTGGTGCAGCATGGCTTCCATGGCCGCATAGTCTTCAGGGGACACAAGATCCCTGAAGTGTCGTCCGCGCAGTTCGGTATCGGTCCATTCATAGCCGCAGGTTCTGCGGAACCACGCACGTTGTGCAGAGAATGCATCGGCTAGGACTTCATCCATATCGACGGCCAGACGCAGGCGGAAAGGGGTCATGGGAGGCTCCGGAACTGAAAGAGGGGCAAACTCTCGTCCTGATGGAGGGCCAAGGCAAGGGGATGGGTATCGGGATTGGTAAAAATAAATGAATACTTTAATGAAAGCGTTTCATTTCCTTATGAGAAAGTATTTCAAATATGTCATTCCGAACAGAAAACTCTTTACTTAAAGTAAACTATTCTTGTTCTGTATTTCAGCAACTGTAAGCATGGGGTTCTGTTGTCGGATGGTCCGGTTCAGAACTTCTTTTTCCAGAAGAGGAGAGACCGGCATCCGCAGAAGGAAAACCATCATGTTTCGTAAATATGAAGAGAATTTCCGTATCGTTTCCGCAGTTCAGGGCACTGGAAGCGGAAGCTCCGGCAATCCGGGCAATTTTTCGCAGGATCGCGAAAGGGCCTCGGAAGCTGGCCGCAAGGGCGGCGAGCACAGTCATGGCGGTCACTCTACCAAGGAGACCTCCAAGTCGTCCTCTTCAGGGGGGGAGCACTCTACCCGTGGCTTTGCCAAGGATCCGCAGAAAGCGTCCGAAGCCGGCCGCAAAGGTGGACAGGCTTCTCACAAGTCCTGAACCGACCTGCGCGCAGACAGGAGACAATTCTCTCTGCGCGACTGCTGCAAAACCTGCCGAGGGGCTACCCCGGGCAGGTTTTGTGCGTTGGAGCCTTACTCCCGACTGAGCGATCCCGTCCCGAAGGCCAGTCCGGCCGCCGCAATCAGCGCGGCATAATAGGCATCCGAATGGCTGAGGGTCGCGTCCAGATAGCCGTTCTGGGCAATGCTGGTCTGGGTCAGGGAACCCACGCCACTGCGATAGGCGGCGGATGACGCCTCAAAACTGGTGCGCGCTGCCGTCTCCAGCCTGCCGGATGCGGCATAGGCGCTCAGGCTGGTGCGGAGGGCATTTTCCGCGGCGACGATCTGTTTGACCGAACTGTCCACGGTCTGCCGCAGGGTCGCATCCGCGCTGTCAGACTGGTCCTGCGCCTGTTTCAGAAGGGCAGCCCGCGTTCCGCCGTCAAAGATCGGCACGGTAATGCCACCGAGGATCAGGCTGCTGAACGCATTGCTGGACAGGTTGAGCGTCGGCGGGGCCTCGCTCCCCACGCCAGGAATGGAAGACAGCGCCAGACGTCCGGTCGTGTAGGCCACGTTGCCCGTCATGAAGATCTTGGGCAGGAACTCGCTGCGCGCTGCCTGAACCCGGCTTTTTGCGGCCTTGGCGCTGGCATAGGCGGCCAGAACGTCCGGCCTCCGCGAGACAGCCTGCTGTACGAACGCATCCGTCAGACGCATATCGTCCAGAGCGAGGGGGCGGCCGGAAATATCCAGCGTTTCCAGCTTGGTGGCGGGGGAAATGCCGATGGCGTTGAGCAGTTCCAGCCGGGTATTTTCCTCGTCGCCCTCAGCCTGGACGAGCCGCAGTTCCGTCTGGGCCGTCGCCTGCCGGGCCTGTGTGACATCCACAATCGTGCCCTGGCCCTGATGCAGCCGGGCTTCCGTGGCGGCTTCCACAAAACGCGCATTATCCCGCGCCTGACGCAGGAGCCGCACCCGGCTCGCGGCGGCGGCATGCGTGTAATAGGCCGTCGTCACGCCATAGATGATCTTCTGGTGCGCAGCGGTGAACAGGACATTGCTGGCGATCTGGGCCTGTTTCGTGGCCTCGATCACGGCCTCGCGCTTGCCGAAATCAAACAGCAGCCATTCCATGCCAAGCGTCTGGACTTCACCCGCGCCCGAATTGTTGTTGCGCACGCCGCCCAGCGCATTTTCCAGGCCACTCAGGCCCGAATTGACGATGCCTTCGGCCGCGCCCGCATTGCTGATCGTGGGGTTCGCGCCGTCATTGCGACTGTGATTATAGCCGCCCACCACAGTTGCGGTCAGGCGGGGCAGATAGGCGCTGCGGGCAATGCCGACCGCCAGAGCAGAATCTCGGGCAAGGTTCCAGGCCCGGCGCGTTTCGGGATTGGCGGACTGCGCAATATCGATCAGTTCCGACAGCGAATAGGCATGCCCGTTTTGCACCGCAATTTCCGGGGCTGGGGGACGCACGCGGATCTGCGTGTTCGACGGCAGGGTGTATCCAGCCGGCAGGTTCAGGGCGTGTGGATCGTGTCTGCCGGGCAGGATTTCACCATTGGCCGCGATATTGGGCTGCCATGGTCGGTCAGGGGCTGGCGGCGCGCTGTCCAGAGCCTGCGTGGCGCAGGCCGAAAGCAGAAGCGGAGCCGAATACAGTGTGACCCTGATCAGGCGCGGAAAAGGACGGGCAGGGCGGGTCATCAGGTAATCTGTTCCAGTCGGGCCATGCGGTCAGAAAAATCCGGTCGGCCCGGCGTGACGAGCAGTTCTTCCGAAAGTTCTGCCGCGTCATCGAGCGCCTTTTGTGTTGCTTCGAGCCGGGGCAGGTCAGTGCGCATATGGGCGGGTTCTGACATGGCATATTCCAGTGTGCGTTCGCTTTCCAGAAGGGCGGACTGGGTGCGGGCGATGGCATCCGACCGGGCCTGCGGCGTTGAGGCATTCGCCTGACCCTTCAGGGAGTCCGCCAGCTTGCGCAATCCCTCTCCAATCCTGTCGAAGGCGCTGGCGGGCCAGAAACTCGTGAACATGGCGTAGGTGATGAAGTTGCCCAGCATGATCCCCACGATCCGGTCCCGGGCGGTCGCCATGTCGGCCGTGGGGCCGTAGCCTTTCAGATCCGTCAGGTAAAAGGCCAGCCCGATCTGGAAACCGGCATAGGCAATGCGCTCATCGCCGGTCTTGACCCAGGCCGCGATCAGGGAAACCACAAAGACCAGCACCAGAAATCCGGTGATGTCATTCAGATGCGGCATGACGAAGACGATGGCGGCAATCCCGAGCGCCCCGCCCACGAGGGCACCTGAAATGCGAAGGGTCAGCTTGGAGACCATTTCCCCCATCGTCGGAAGGGCGACGATGAAGCAGGTGATGATGCAGGTATGAATGCCCGGCCAGTTCAGGACCTTGAACGTCAGATAGCTCAGCATGACTGCCGCCGTGCCTTTGACGGCAAAGCGGACATGATCGGGATTGCTGAAGGCATCATCGGCCAGAAAACCGGATTTTTTCTTCTGTGAGGGCGCTTTCGCATCCTCCGCAGGGGGCGTGGCAAAATCCGGCAACAGATCCGCCAGAGCGCAGGCGGTGGGGGATGCCGGGCTGACAGCGGGTCGTTCGATGGCGGCCGGATAGTCCCCATCGGCGAAAATGGCGGCCATGTCTTCAAGTGTCCGGATCAGGCAGGCGGTATCTGGCTGCGATAATCCGCTTCGGCTGGCTTCGTCGGCCAAGGCGAGGGCGGCCACGCTGCTGCTGGCGGCCTGTCTGAGGCATGCCAGATCGCGGGGGGACCAGATTTTTTCCAGCCCGGCCATTTTCGCGGACTTCATCATGTCGGTCGTGCCGGCGCGCAGCATGTCCGTGGCCTGTTCGCGGATGCGCTCATCCGGATCACGCAGGAGACGGCATGCCATGCGAAGACGCGCGGCAATACTGTCGGTCAGGATCCGGCGCGGGGACGGGCAGATCAACAGGCCGAGCGCGACCATGACCGCGCCGGGAACGGCAAGAAACAGGTCCGTATAAAGCAGCGCGCGCGTCACGACTTCGCCGACCGGAACCTCATCGACCGCAATCAGCCCGTAAACGGTAATCAGCCCGAGCATGTAAGCGACGGGTTTGAGCTTGCTGGCCGATCCCAGGAAGAAAAATATGAAGGACAGCAGGGCAATGACGATGACCAGCCCCATCGGGTGATCGAGTGTCAGGCGGATCAGGCCGTAAATGATCGTCAGCAGGATCAGGACCGCGACATTCACCCCGACACCGGCCAGGGCATTGGTGACGCGGTCCTTCTGCCACAGCGCCATCGTCACGAGGGCCGGGACGGCGAGTTCCGGAACCTGCCAGATTTCCCCGACCAGCACCGTCGTCGTGCATCCGGCCGCCATGCGAAGCGCATAGCCCATGCGTCCCGGAGCGGGATTGCACACCAGACGCCAGATGCGCGAAGGACTCAGCCCGGGGCGCATCAGGTCCGGACGTGGGTCCTCCAGTGAACGGGCGGTTTCAGGGACAGGCAGCGCCATGCCGGATCTCGACCGTCGCGGTGGCGCCAAGCCGCAGCAGAAGGGGATTCGCCTTTTCCAGCCGGATGCGGACCGGGAAGCGCTGGGCCACATGCACCCAGTCCATCTGTCGCGGCACGATCGGCAGGGAGCGCGCAATTCCAGCGGAATCCGCCGAGAGCACACCCCATCCAATGCTCTCGACATGCCCCCGCAGCGGCGTGCGCCGGTCGATCATGGAATGGACGGTCACGCAGTCTCCGATCTGCACGGCGCCAAGATTGATCTCGCGGATATTGGCTGTGGCGTACCATTCATCATCCGCAATCAGCGTGAACAGAACCTGCGACGGCGCCAGGACTTCGCCCGGTTTGACCCGCAGGCTGGTGACGTAACCGTCAACCGGAGCGATCACGGTGGTCTGCCGCAGTTCATAACGCGCATGATCGAGTGCCGCCTGACTGGCATCGCGCGCGGCAATCGAACTTTTCAGATCTCCGATCGCTGTGGTCGCCGCAGCGGACTGGTTGCGGGACTGAGCCAGCGAAACTTCGGCATCATGCAGGGCGACACGGGCCTGATCATACTGCTGCCACGGGATGTACGATTTCCCCGCCAGAGGCTGAAGCCGCTGGACGGTGCGTGCTGCAAGATCACGGTTGGTCTGGGCCCGGACGACCTGATCGTCGGCGGTGGCGGCATTGGACGTCTTGATGCTCAGCAGGCGCGTCTGGTTTTCAACTTCCGCGCTGGCCAGATCCAGATTGGCCTGCGCCTGCCGGACGGTCAGTTCGTAAGGCTCGGAATCCAGCCGGTACAGCACGTCGCCTTTGTGCACGTGCTGGTTGACCGAAACATCCAGTTCCTTAAGGCGCCCGCCCACGGTCGAGGCGACATGCACCATTTCCGCGTCGATGCTTCCGCTGTCGGAGGAGGGGTGGGTGCTGTCTTCGTGGGAGACGTGGACGCCGAACAGGACGGCCACCCCCACGCAGACAACCGCGATGACAATGCCGATCGGCTTTTTGCCGGAGACTGAAATGCGCTGCACGGTCAGGGTCCGAATACCAGGGTCCACACGCCCAGTGCGGCGATGACGCCCAGGGCGACATAGGTGAAAAGGCGGAAACTGAGCAGGACATCGAGCCCCGTCAGCAGAAAGAGGATCCGCAGCCCGACGGCTGTGGCGACACCCACGAGCCCGCAGACCATCCAGTCCGGAAAATAGGCGCCGGCAATGGGAAAGGACGGAGCGCCACGAAGAGAACATCCTCCCGTTGCCAGAAGGACGAGGCCGGAAAGGCAGGAACCGAGGTGGGCAGGTCGCATGAGGGAAATGGAAACTTTCGCGCGGCCATATAGGGACTCGGAGCCTATCACATCCTTTTCCGAAAGCCACAGTTCAGCGTAAGAAACGGGAAGTCGGAAAAGAAAACCGGAACGTCCTGCGGAAGTTTCAGCAGACAGGAACTGTGAAGACGGTGGTGTGAAACAATGACGGACAGATTTTTCCCTGCAATGTTTCTTCTGGGTCTGCTGATCAGCGGGCAGGCTTTTGCCGCCCGACAGGATCTTGTCCTGTCGCCGGTCAATACTCAGGCTCTTCTGCACGCGCGCTCGGCCCTGACGGATATTGACGGGGACTTCGGAGATGTGTCCGGAACACTGACTTACGATCTGGACCGGCAGAGCTGTCATGTGGACATGACCATGAATGTCAGCTCCCTCAAAGTCGGCAGCGCCGTCCTGAAACAGGTCATGCTTTCGGGCATCATGCTCGACAGCGATACCCATCCCGTCATGAAATATGTGGGGGACTGCCGTCCTCGGATTGTCAACGGGCAGCTCCGGACAGAGCTTGCGGGAAAACTGACCATGCGCGGGCAGACGCATCCGCTCGTCCTCACGACGGAGCTTCAGTTCCAGGGCAACACCCTGATGCGTATCGTCAGCCATGGCAGCTTTGACCAGCGGCAGTGGGGCATGAGCACGCTTCTTCATTCGGTGAACCCCATGGTCCGTGTCGAGACCGTGATCCTCATGAAGTAATTCCTGCCATGCTTGAAGGGCTGCGGGCCATCCGATAAGCAGGCTCGGAAAAATCCCTGTTTCTCCAGCTTCTGGCCTTGTGGACATGACCTTGCGGACGCCCCTGATCCTCTCCTTCGGCAGCATCAACATCGATCTGACGGCCCGCAGCCAGCGGCTTCCGCGCCCGGGCGAGACCGTTCATGCCGAGAGCTATGCGATCGGTCTGGGGGGCAAGGGCAGCAATCAGGCCGCCGCAGCCGCGAGACTGGCGCAGGCATTCGACGTGGATGTCGCTCTGGCGGGGCGTGTGGGGTGCGATGCGTTCGGCGCTCAGGCCCGGGCCAGCCTGGCCGGGTTCGGGGTGGATCTGTCGCCCCTGCGGGATGATGCGGACAACCCGACCGGGATTGCCCTGATCGGGATTGATGCTGCCGCGGAAAACTGCATCACCGTCGCGGGCGGGGCGAACATGGCGGTGGATGAGACGGATATCGTGGCCGCGGCGCCCTGGCTGGATCGGGCGAAAGTCCTGCTGCTGCAGCTTGAAATCCCCCAGTCTGCCGTTCTGGCTGTGGCGCGGCGGACCCGCAGCGCGGGTGGCCTCGTCGTGCTGGACCCGGCTCCCGCGCCGGAGCATGGACTGCCCGAAGCGCTGTGGTCCGAGATTGACATTCTCACGCCCAATGAAAGCGAAACCTTCAGCCTGACCGGCATCCGTCCCGCAACAGTGGAAGAGGCGCGCGGGGCCGCGGAAATCCTGCTGGCGAAAGGTGTCCGGGCGGTTCTGGTGAAGATGGGGGCGAAGGGCGTGTTCTGGCATGACGGCACCGGATCAGGTCATCTGCCGCCATTCCGGGTTGTTCCGATCGATACCGTGGCGGCTGGAGACTGCTTCAACGCCGGTCTGGCCGTGGCGCTGGCCTGCGGGGAAAGTCTGCCCGATGCGGCACGGATTGCGTCTGCCTGCGGGGCTCTCGCCACGACCCGTCATGGCGCTGCCGATGCTGCTCCGGAATGGAATGAGGTCGCAGCTCTGATCCGGATTTGAAAAAACCCTGCTTGCGCCATCAGTTTTTTGGGTTCAGGGTCCCGGGCACAAAATTGCAGAATAGGCCCGTGGAAAAATGACCAGAAAACGTATCATCTGGATGGTTCTGTCCGGCGCTCTCATGACGGCGTTTTTTCTTGTCGCCTGCATGACGACGACCATGGACGCCGCCGGGCATATTCATGCCAGCTATTTCTGGATGACCGGCTTCGTCATTTTCGCCATCGTGCATGTTTATTGTACCTGCATGTCGAAATGATCTCCGGATCACTTCTGTCTTGTGCAGGTACGAAAAAAGGCAGGACCCCATGGGAGCCCTGCCTTGCCGGTCTGGAATGGATCGCGGTCAGTACGGTCCGGGACCATATCCAGGAGCCACTGCGCCAGGCGGCGCTACGGGAACGCCCGGCTGCATCACGCCGCTGTTTGCCGCCACGACACCGGCGATGAGGCCGGTTGCCAGAGCCGTCAGCAGAAACTGGTCGCCGTAACGCATCCAGTAATAGCCGCGTGGCGGTGCATAAAGGCCGCGATAGTTGCGCCAGTTGTTGATGGCCCAGCGGCTGCCACGGGGGCCGTCATAACGGTCGCCACGACGCCAGATGCGGTTCTGGCCGCCACCATGACCGCCCCCTCCGCGAAAATCCCCATGGCCACCGCCGCCTGGACCGCCGCCTCGTGGATCGGCAGAGGCGAGAGGAGCTGCGGCGAGGAAGCAGGCAGCCATCAGTCCTGCAAAAAGTCTTGTCTTCATAACGCACCTTCAAACCCAGTCATGGCATCCCGGATGAAACGGTCGGGAGCATGCTCTGAACTGTCATAAAGCCCTTAAAGCGTGGCTGGAATATGGCTTTTGGACCGTGCTGTGTAACGACCTGGAAGAGCCCCGGTTTCTTTCTGCGATATGGAACGGGTGTAGCAGGGTCTTCACCGGCTTTCCGTGTGATACAATGTGCGCTTATGTTCGTTTTCTCACATTCCCTGTCCGGATCGCACCATGTCTCATGAGCCCCTTCAGACCACCCCCCGACAGGACCAGATCGTGCGTCTGGTCCGCAGCCAGGGCTACATGGCCAATGAGGACATGGCGCAGCATTTCGGCGTTGCGGTCCAGACCATTCGCCGGGATGTGACCTATCTCGCCGGGCTGGGGCTGCTGTGTCGGCATCATGGCGGCGCGACACCGGTCTCGACCGTTGAGAACCTGGATTATGACGCGCGTCAGATCCTCAATTCCGCAGCAAAAACTGCGATCGGGCGTTATGCTGCCGCGCTGATTCCAGATCGGTCTTCGCTGTTCATCAATATCGGCACCACGACGGAAGCCTTCGCCCGTGCGCTGACAAACCACAGGGATCTGCGGATCGTGACGAACAATCTGCATGTCGCGTCGCTGGTTTCGGGGCGGGCGGATTTTCATACCGTCATCGCCGGCGGGCAGTTGCGACCGCGGGACGGGGCCATTCTCGGGGCGACCGCCATCGAGACCCTGTCGTCCTTTCGCACGGAATTTGGCGTGATCGGGATCAGCGGAATCGAGGAGGACGGAACCCTGCTGGATTTCGATCTGAGCGAGATCCAGTGCGCGCGGACCATCATCCGCAATTCACGCCGGGTCCTGCTACTGGCCGATCACACCAAGTTCACTCGCCGCCCCATGGGGCGGGTCGGCAATCTTGAGGATATTGATGATCTGATTACCGACCGGCCGGTCTCAGAGGCGTTTCAGCGCCATCTGGACGCGGCAGGCGTCACGCTCCATGTGGCTGAAAATAACGTCTGATTCCTCACAGCTCCACACTATTGCGTTACGAATCACATAAAACGCTTTCTTTATCGCTCAACATGCTCCAAAACGAACATCGACCGCTCGTTTTGGAGCGTGATGACAGGAGAGTGTGATGTCATCGATTCACGAGATTTCATCCCCGGCCGGCGCATCCGCGCCTTACGACCTGCTGGTTGTGGGTGGCGGGATCAACGGCTGTGGAATTGCGAGGGATGCCGCGGGCAGGGGGGCAAGCGTGCTTCTCGTCGAGCAGGATGACCTTGCCAGCCATACGTCCTCCGCAAGCACCAAGCTGATTCACGGGGGCCTGCGCTATCTCGAATATTATGAATTCCGGCTGGTCCGCGAGGCCCTGATGGAGCGCGAGCGTCTGCTGAAGATCGCACCGCACATCATCTGGCCGATGCGCTTCGTGCTGCCGCATTCCAAGATGCTGCGTCCGGCCTGGCTGCTGCGGACGGGGCTGTTCCTTTACGATCATCTGTGCCCGAACATGACGCTGCCGCGAACGAAGGCTCTGAACCTGCGGACGGCTCCGGCCGGGAAGCCGCTGCGTTCGGAATATGTGCGCGGTTTCGAATATTCGGATGGCTGGGTGCAGGACAGCCGGCTCGTGGTTCTCAATGCCATGGATGCCGTGCGCGTTGGCGCGAAGATCGAAACGCGGACGCGTCTTGTCAAAGCCGTGCGTGGACCGCAGGGCTGGACCGCCACGCTTGAAAACACCCGCACGGGTGAGCAGAGCACGGTTCAGGCCAAGGCCCTCGTCAATGCGGCGGGTCCGTGGGTTGCCGAACTGCTGAAGGATCGCCTGAACGTGCCGAGCCGCAATCGCGTGCGTCTGGTCAAGGGCAGCCACATCGTGGTGCCGCGCGTTTTTGAAGGTTCGCAGGCCTACATCTTCCAGAATCCGGACAAGCGGATTGTCTTCGCCATTCCTTACGAGCAGGATTTCACCCTGATCGGCACCACGGATGTTCCGTGGGAGCAGGATCCGGCGCATGTCGAGATCTCGCCTGACGAAATCACCTATCTGTGCGAGAGCGTGAACCGCTACTTCACGAAGACCGTCCGTCCCGAGGACGTCGTCTGGACGTATGCGGGCGTGCGTCCGCTCTATGACGATAATTCGGGCAACGCTTCGGCTGTCACGCGCGATTACGTCCTGGATGTGGATGCGACTGCCGCGCCGATCCTGTCGGTTTTCGGTGGCAAGATCACGACCTTCCGCAAGCTGGCCGAACACGCGGTCGAGAAGCTCGCGCCGCATCTCCCGGTCCTGCGCAAGCCGGGCTGGACGGACGGTACGCCGCTTCCGGGTGGAGAGTTCGCGCCGAAGGATTTTGACGCCCAGCTCAGCCGTTTCCGGGCTCATGCGCCGCATCTGTCCGAGCGTACGTCCTGGCGCCTGATGCGCAATTACGGGCTGCGCGCCTATATCATCGCTACGTCCACGCCCGAGGGGATGGGCCAGATGTTCGGCGACACACTCAGCGCCCGTGAGGTGGACTACCTCATCGATAACGAATGGGCCCGTACCGCCGAGGACATCCTGTGGCGTCGCTCGCGGCTTGGCCTGTTTGTCAGCGATGCCGATCGCGCGGCCCTTCAGACCTATGTCGAAGGCCGTTTGCAAGGGGATGTCACCCCTCTTTCCAATCCAGACCAGGTCGCACGTCAGAACGTCGCCTGAGCCTTATCGCTTCCTTTTTCATGGCGGATGCCAGTCATGTCAGAAAACAGGCGTTATCTTGGTGAACTCCTCTCGGAGTTCTTCGCTGTCGCAATCATCATCCTCTTCGGAGATGGGGTTGCGGCCATGTACTCGCTCTACGATCCCAGTCCGTACAAATCGGCCTACTGGGGCGTGTGCATCGTCTGGGGTCTGGGCGTGACGGTGGCGATCTATGCCACTGGCGCTGTCAGCGGAACCCACGCCAACCCGGCCGTTACGCTGTCTCTGGCCATGTTCCGTGGCTTTTCGTGGAAGAAAGTGATTCCTTACATGAGCGCTCAAGTACTCGGCGGTTTTGCCGGTGCGGCGCTGGTGTACTCACTTTACGCCCCAGTCATCGACCACTTCAACATGGCGCATAACCTGACGCGTGCCGTCGATGGTGGAGCTTCCGGGGTATTCTTCACCCAGCCCGGTGATTTCATCACGGTCTCCCATGCGTTCTGGGACGAAATGGTCATGACTGCCATGCTGGTGTTCGGTATTTTCGCAGTCACCTGCCAGTACAACACACAGGCTCCGCAGGCTAATTCCGGCGCTCTCATTATCGGTCTTCTGGTAGCGATCATCGGGGCATCCTGCGGTTATCTGGAAGCCTGGGCCATCAATCCGGCCCGTGATTTTGGCCCGCGCCTGTTCTGCTTCTTTGCGGGGTGGGGGCAGAGTGCACTGCCGGCTCCGGGCAACTATTTCTGGGTTCCGGTCGTGGCTCCGCTGGTGGGGGGGCCGATCGGGGCGGCCCTGTACCAGTTTGGCCTGCGTCCTTTCATGCCACGTTATCTGGAACAGACCATCACCGTGGCGCCGGACGGGATCAATCCCGCCGAGCCGGTTCTGGTCGTGTCCAATCCGGACGACCCCGCATTTCCCGTCGTCAACCGGATCTCCTGAAATCCGTCTGAAACCCTTCGAACTTCCAAGATCTTTCGCCGGAGAACACATCATGAGCAAGAAAGACTGCATCCTCGCCATTGATCAGGGCACGACCTCGACCCGCAGCATTGTCTTCGGAAAGGATGCGCAGGCTCTGGCCATTTCCCGCCGTGAGTTCCCCCAGCATTATCCAGAACTGGGCTGGGTCGAACACGATGTCGAGGACATCTGGCGTGATGTGCTCGCCACCGCGCGCGAGACAATCGACGAAGTCGGGGGGCCGGAGCGCATCGCAGCCATTGGCATCACCAACCAGCGCGAAACCATCGTGATCTGGGACCGTGAGACGGGTCGCGCCATCCATCGCGCGCTCGTCTGGCAGGACCGTCGCACGGCGCATGAATGCAATCTCCTGCGCCAGCAGGGCAAGGAAGCCATGGTCCGTGAAAAGACCGGCCTGCTGCTGGACCCGTATTTCTCGGCGAGCAAGATCGCCTGGCTGCTCGATCATGTCCCCGATGCCCGTCGCCGCGCGGAAGCGGGGGAACTGGCGGCGGGTACGATCGACAGCTTCCTGCTGTGGCGTCTGACCGGGGGCAAGCGCCATGCGACGGACATCACCAATGCCTGCCGCACCTCGCTGTTCAACATCCATACGCAGGAATGGGACGAGGAGCTTCTGAAGCTTTTCAATGTGCCGCGCGCCCTTCTGCCGGAAGTCTGCGACAACAGCAGCGATTTCGGTGAGACGGAAGCCAAGCTGTTCGGCGAGAAGATCGCCATCGGCGGCATGGCGGGCGACCAGCACGCCGCCGTCATCGGGCAGGCCTGCTTCCACGAGGGCATGGCCAAGGCGACTTACGGCACGGGCTGCTTCATGCTGCTCAACACCGGCGAGAAGCCGATCATGTCCAACAACCGCCTGCTGACCACGATCGCCTATCGCATCGGCGGCAAGACGTTCTACGCGCTGGAAGGTTCCATCTTCGTGGCGGGGGCCGGCATCAAGTGGCTGCGTGACGGGCTGAAACTGATCACGCATGCCTCCCAGACCGACGATATGGCGACCCGCATCCCGGACAGCCATGGCGTCTATATGGTGCCGGCTTTCGTCGGCCTCGGCGCTCCTCACTGGGACCCGGATTCACGCGGCCTGATCTGCGGCCTGACGCTTGGCTCCACGCAGGCGCACATCGCGCGTGCCATGCTGGAATCCGTGGCTTACCAGACTTATGACCTGATCCGCGCCATGCGTGAGGACGGGGCCATGCGCACCAGCATCCTGCGCATCGACGGGGGCATGGCCGTCAATGACTGGTTCGCCCAGTTCCTGTCCTCCATGCTCAAGGCCGAGGTCGAGCGTCCGGTCAATATCGAGACCACCGCACTGGGCGCGGCTTTCCTGGCGGGCTTGCAGGTCGGACTGTGGAAGAACCTGGACGAGGTCGCGGCCACCTGGAAGCAGGAGCGTGTCTTCGCACCGAAAATGGACCCGGCACAGCGCCGCATCATGATCGACGGCTGGCACGACGCCGTCCGCCGGACACTGACGCCGCCTGCTCCGGTTGCGCAGCCCACGGCCGGGGTGACCTCGATCCGCGCGGCCTGATCATCCACTCGTGGTGCATATAAAACCGGCGCCCTCATAAGGCGCCGGTTTTATAGGGAGTGTTATAAATAATAACTCTGAAATACAGAAATTTATATTCCATTTTATTTTATAAATACCTTCACAATGAAGTTTTCGTGTAAGTAAATCCACCTTTCTTCCTGCGCGTCAGGTATCGACCTGAGCGGGACTGTGAGCCTCGTTCCGCAGGGCCGCTCATAAAAAACGCGCGCTTGAGGAAGAAATGACATGAAACCAACGGAAAAACGCTCCTTCGGCCGGGGTGCAACGGATGTCACGGCTTTTGCTTTCGGAACTGCCCCTCTGGGTAATTTTCTTCATGAAGTTGGCGAGGAAGACGCCCGGACCATGATCGACATGGCATGGGACAGGGGTGTGCGGCTGTTTGACACGGCGCCGATGTACGGACACGGACTGGCAGAACTCCGGCTTGGGCAGGCCCTGCGCTGGAAAAACCGCGATGATTATGCCCTGACATCAAAAGTCGGCCGTGTCCTTCATCCAGCCCCTCGCGCCAGCATCGATTTTGCGCCCTGGAATAACGCGGCCGCCAATACCATGGCGTTTGATTATAGTTACGATGGGACGATGCGCGCTTTTGAAGACTCCCTTCAGAGGCTGGCGCTCGAACGCATCGACTTCGTATTTATTCACGATATTGACCGCTTCACACATGGAAACGCGCAGCCCGAATATTTCAGACAGGCGATGGACGGAAGCTGGCGCGCACTGGAAAAGCTGCGTTCCGAAGGCGTCGTCAAGGGTATAGGGGTAGGCGTTAACGAATGGCAGGTCTGCCACGAAGCCCTTCAGCAGCGCGACTTCGACTGCTTCCTTTTGGCTGGGCGTTACACACTTCTGGAGCAGGATGCGCTGGAGAGCTTCCTCCCGTTATGCGAGGAGCGGGGCGTCACGCTCATGGTCGGAGGAGGGTTCAATTCCGGAATTCTTGCAACCGGAGCGGTCCCCGGCGCGAAATACAACTATTCACCCGCGCCTGCGGAAATCCTTGCGAAAGTCGCGCGGATTCAGGACGTGTGCCAGCAATATGATGTTCCCCTGCCTGCGGCAGCCCTGCAATTCGTTGTCGCGCATCCGGCCATCCGGGCATTTTGCGCGGGAACCCGAACGATGCAACAACTCGACCAGAACCTTGGTTGGTTTGATCATCCGATCCCACCCGGGTTCTGGGAAACGCTGAAAAATCAGGAACTTCTTGCTGAAAATGCTCCCGTTCCACCCGATCCGGTGGGACGGGAGTTGCAGATGAATTGAAAATCCTCCCGCATTCCACTCTTTCGGAGCGGGATGCGGTTTTTATCGCTCAGGCGCTGAAGAACTGGCTGAATCCCATTCCGCGCAGGGCCCGGCGATAGGCGATCGAACTGCGATCCGCCATGACATGCGCTTCCAGTGTCGGATCGAGCGGCAGGTTCTCGGGCTTCTGCGCCTCAACCAGCGCGCGGTCTTCCTCAAAGACCTTCCGGTTGAAATCATAGACTGCCTGAAGCGGGATATGCTTGTCGAAGTTCCGGCAGATCGGCGAGAACATGCGTGTCATCCGTGCGGAAACGGGTGAGGCGGCATTCATGATGACCAGCCGTCCGTCATCCGGAAAATGGATTTCCAGTGTCGCCACGAAAGGCACATGGACGCGGAAATGCCGCAGCCATTCAAATCCCGGCTTTTCCCAGTCCTCATGCCCGACCGGAAAATTGCTGACCGTGCTGCGATATTCCGCCTCGAACCCGTCTTTCGTCATTCTGGGCATATAGGACGGGACGACAGGGTTATCGGGATCGGCGAATGTCTCGGTATGGACAAAGGCAAAATGCGCCACGTCGATGAAACCCTCGACCTGACGTCCTGCGAAACCCGCGATGTCGATCCAGGGGCAGTTGATCTGCTCATAATCCGGATCATCCCAGTGTGGCATCGGCGGGATCGTCACGGTCCCGTCCGAATTCAGGCAGGTCCAGATCAGCCCGTATCGCTCGACGGCCGGATAGGTGCGCAGGTTTAGTTTGGAGGGAATGGCGCTGTCAGGGTGGGCGGGTACGCGCACGCACTTTCCGCCATTGCCGAAGCGGAAGCCATGATAGGCGCAGGCAATCGTTTCCCCATTGCCCGTGCCCATGCTGAGCGGGACGCCACGATGCGGGCACAGGTCATCGGCAATCACGATCGTCCCGCCCGCGCGATAAAGCACGAGAGGCACGTCGAGAAGCGTCACGCCCAGCGGCTTTTCTTCCAGTTCGCGCACCAGCGCCACCGGATGCCAGCAGCGGGAGAGAAGATCCCAGTCCGCCGCTTCGAACGTGCAGTTGCGGGGCAGGGGCGCGGCGGCGGTCTGTGAGATCATGGGAAGCTCCTGAACATGAGAAGATATCATTCATGATCCAAGCGTTCGCGGATATATCAAATTATGTGATAAGACGTTCGCGAAAAGAGATCGCTTGAGTGAAATCAGGCGCTTTTTATGGAGTTCCGGCTTTGATCTTGCGGGAGGTGGCAGTATCCTGCCTGTCAGTCCGGAAAATGAACGAACGCGACTGGCGTGTTTGTCCCATCCTCTGCCGGCAAACAGGAAGTATGTCCGCATGACCGTCCCGCAGCAGTCCAGCCCTTTTTTCCAGCAGCTGCGTCAGATCAACGGCGATCGGGGATTTCTTGCAAATCTGGGCGGTTTCTTCTGCGTCAGCTGCATGATGGGACTGGGCAACCTGTTCAGCCAGTCCCTGTTCCATGAAAACATGGCATGGCTTCTGGGGCCGCTCATGGTCATGATCGCGCTCTATTTCTTCCTGCCGTATTTTATCCTGCTGCTGACGAACAAGCGCTCCAGCGAAGGCTGATCCCGGACAGTTCCACAAAAAAGGGGAGATGGACCAGGTCCGTCTCCCCTTTCTGCTGCGCGGAACAGGCAGGCGTCAGTGCTGCGTATGCTCCTTGCGGACCTGGGCGACCTGGTCCGCCGTCACCTGATAGGTGCCGCTGCCGAAGGTCTTGCTGACATAGTTCACGAGGCTCGCGACTTCCTCGTCATCCAGACGCTGCACATCCGATGTGCTGCCGAAGGCCGGCATGCTGGCATGGCCATCGGCCGTCTTGCGGTTTACGCCGGTCAGGATCGTCATGATCAGATTGTCCGGACGACCGGCGCCCACGACGGAGTTTTTGTACAGGGACGGTGCATACTGATCGGCCGTACCTGCCCCATTCTGCTCGTGACAGGCAGCGCAGTTGGCGTCGAACAGGTTTTCCGGGTTCTTGTGAGACAGGTTGTCGATCCGGGTCAGCTCGCCTGAGCGTAGATCGGGGATATCGTTCGCCTTGCCGAAAGCATCACGCGGCTGATGATCGGCCGTGTCGTCAATCGGTTTGACCTGAAGCACGAAGGCCGCAAGCGCATGCAGATCCGCATCCGTCAGATGGCTCGTGCTGTGTTCGACAGCTTCGCCCATCGGGCCGGCCGCCTGGCTTTTGCCCTTGACCCGTCCGGTGCGCAGATACTGGACGACGTCGTCTTCGTTCCAGTCTCCGATCCCGCCGGTCTTGCTCGGGGTGATGTTCGGAGCATACCAGCCGGCAACCGGGCTTCCCGCCAGGAACTCATCGGATTTCTCCATGAGCATCACGTTGCGGGGGGTGTGGCATGTCCCGCAATGCTCAAGGGCCGTGGCCAGATACTTGCCGCGCCGCAGCTTGTCATAGGTCGCGGAATCGCCGGTTTCCTGCTTCTCGCTGCCTGCCAGCATGTTCCAGCCCGACAGGGTCAGGCGGATATTGCTGGGAAAGCTGAGCTGGGTTGCAGGCGGCGTTTCGGCAACAGGTTTGACCCCGTTCATGAACCAGACATAGAGCGCGTGAATGTCCTGGTCCGTCATGCCGGCATAAGAGACATACGGCATCACGGGATACAGGTTCTCGCCATCGCGCCGCTTGCCGCGACGCAGGGCTTGCTCGAAGTCATGCTCCGAGTACTTCCCGATGCCATGATCGGCGTCCGGCGTGATGTTCGTCGAGATGATGTCGCCCATGGGCGTTGCGATCTTCAGACCGCCGGCGAACGGCGTGCCGCCCGGCTTGGTGTGACAGGCGATGCAGTCTGCTGCCGTGGCGAGATAGGCGCCACGGTTCATGACATCCTGATCCACATCCGCCGCCCGTGCAGCATGACCGGACAGTCCGCCCAGAACCGTTCCACCAATAAGGAAAGACCAGAAAACGGTTTTGAAATCAGGCATGGAGCAGTTCTTTTTTCAGCGTATCGGCAACACGAAGCGCAAGGGCTGCGACGGTGAGGGTGATGTTCCCGGTTCCGACCGTGGAGAACACGGACGAACTCGCGATGAACAGGTTCTCGTGGTCATGCGTCCGGCAATGGCCATCCACCACGGAATCCTTGGGGTCCACACCCATGATGGTGCTGCCCGAGGGATGATCCTGCGGGAAGTAACCCGGCGTCCACTGCTCGTCCGTGCCGTGCATCAGGCCGATGAGGTTCTTGAACAGGCCGCGCGTGTGCTCGCAGCTGCGGACCGTGTATTCCGGCAGCTTGTAATAGACATCCGGATGCGGAATCCCGAGCGCATCCTTGTGCGTCGTGCTCAGCGTCAGGCGGTTGTCCGGGTCGGGCAGGGCCTCGTTATGGCTGAACAGACGGACCGTATGGGAGGCCAGATAGCGGATCTGCTCTTCGAGGTCCCTGCCGACATAACCCTTTGAAATTGCAAGCTGCGTTGCGAAATCGACCTGGTTGTCATCGACCATGTGCACGAGATACGCGCCGCGATCACCGCGCCAGTCGCCATCACGGAAATTGTCGATCACGTTCGTCTCGAGCGGACCGCGTCCCGGCCACAGGGCCTTGTCGCCACTGATGAACGTCACCTGCACGCCGGTATGATCCATCATGTTCCGGCCGACATGGCCCGAGCTGTTGGCAATACCATCGGGGCTCTGCTCGTCTGCCGAAACCAGCAGCAGCTTGGCCGTCTCGATGCAGTGCGCGGCGATGACGAAATACTTGCCGGTCACACGGTGCGAGCCCTTGTCCGGATCGTAGTAGTGAACGGCCGTCACCTTCTTGTTCGCGCTGTCCCGCTCGATCTTGTAGACGACCGCGTTCGGTACGAACTTCGCTCCGGCTGCTTCGGCGTGATAAACGGAATATCCGCCGTTATACATCGCCCCGATCGGGCAGATCGGCATGCAGTTGTTGTGCCCTTCGCAGGTCGGGCGACCGTCATAGGGCTTTGTGTTCCGGGCCTGCGGCTCATGCACGACGCGATAGGGCGTCTTTTCGCTGATGAGCTTGCGGAACTGCTGCGCCGCGTAGGAAATCGGCAGGGCTTCCATGGGGTAGGGCTGCTTGCGCGGGGAGCCCAGATCCTCGACCTTCGGGTCCGGACCGCACACGCCCATCATGACTTCGGCCTGGTAATAGAACGGCTCGAGATCGTCGTATTTCAGCGCCCAGTCACGGCCCTGACCATAGCGGGTCTTGAGCTCGAAATCGGACGGAAGATAACGCCATGCACAACCGGCCCAGTGCCAGGTCGTGCCACCCATCATCCGCAGATAGACCTGCTGATAGGCTTCGGCATTCGGGCCACTCGTATGCAGGTACTTGTTGGGCGTGATCTGGTTGGGCGGATGCTCGGCCCAGGGCGTGGACGGGAAAGGCCCCTGATAGGACGGCTTGTTTTCCAGATTGCGGAAATTGTCCACGAAGTGCTGCCGGTCCACACGCGGGCCGGCTTCGAGGACGACGACGGAAATGCCTGCGCGCGCCAGTTCGTTCGCAATGGAACTGCCCGCAACGCCGGATCCGACGATGACGACATCGGCGGAAAGATTCTGATCTGAAGACATAGGAGATGCTGTTCCCGCTCTCAGGTAGGTTCCACGTCGAACTTCGATGGCGACAGCGCAGGCGCGCCGGTCGGCTTGTCGACTTCAGGCGGCTGCGTCGTCCAGTAGAACGGGCCGCCTGCGGCGTAGGTTTTGGGGTAGATGGCGTCCTTGGTGATGTCGAACATCAGCGCCGAGCGATAGACCACGACCTTGCCGTCCGCGACGCCGCGATACCAGCCGGTCATGAGGTCATGAATGACGTCCTTGAACGCCGGGTCGGCCTGCTCGGCTGCCTTGGCGAAGGCGGAGGCGCTCTCGTAGGTTCCGCCGTCCAGCAGATCAGCCAGTTTTGAGAGCTGGGCCTTGCGCTCGGGTCCCGACTGGAGAATGCGCTCGTAAAGCGCCTTTCCGATCCGCGGGTCGAGAGAAGGGCGGTCCGTCAGGCGTGTCGAGACCTTCATGAAGCGTTCAAGTTCAGGATCGGCGCCGGTTGCAGGCTCTGCGGCCACGACATTTCCAGCCGCCAGAACACCCATGCCGGCCATGCCCGTCATCAGCGTATCACGACGTGACATCCGCATCAGCCGGTTCAGGCGCATGGCATTGGGAGAGGAAACATGGAGGTCAACAAGAGGGCAGTGACGATCTTTCGTCATGTAAAATCACTCTTCGCATACACTCGAGACTGATGACAGGACCGTGATCCGCGTCACCTTCAGAGGTCCGCAGCCTACAGAGACAGCGTGATCATGCAACCGTGAACGGCCAATTATCCGGAAATAATCCCGAAAAAGGGCAAGTCAGGAAGAGGTACCAGAGAAGGATAACTAACGAAAACGCCCGTTGTCTTATTATGGTTTCCAAGGATTTATGAAGATCTATGGGAGGATTTATTACCTCTATCCTTCGTGAATTAGGCAGAGTCGGCACCGGGTCCTCATCTGGGGCTTTTTCGACGTTGCGAATGTTTCGCAACTCGGCACCTTGATGAAGAAATAGGGTACTTTTAGAGTCCTGTAAAAGAAAAGGGGCGCAGATGTGCCTCTGCGCCCCTTCGATACTGCTGTCAGAAGGAGCGGGCTATGTGCCCACCCCCATGAAGACCAGCGCCGTTGTCATCAGCCCGACCAGAATCGCCAGAACGATGCTGCATTTGAGCGTGAACTGGAGCAGGGCGCCTTCCTGTCCCACCAGTCCCACGGCGGCTGAAGCCACGGCGATGGATTGCGGAGAGATCATCTTGCCCACGGCCCCTCCAACCGTATTGGCGGCGACCAGAAGCTCCCCGCTGACCCCGATCTGACGGCCGGTTGCTGCCTGAAGCCCGCCAAACAGCGCATTTGAGGACGTATCGGAGCCTGTCAGGAAAACACCCAGCCAGCCAAGCAGGGGCGCGAAGAAGGTGAACGCGCCCTTGGTCATTGCCAGAACCAGGGCCAGCGTCGTGGAAAGGCCCGAATAGTTGGCCAGAAACGCGAAGGCCAGCACCATGCCGATGGCATAGATGGGCGTTTTCAGTTCCCGCAGCGTATCCGTGAAGGTCGCGACAGCGTCCTTCGGGCGCATTTTTAGGAACAGGACAGACATGACGCCTGCCAGCAGGATGGCCGTACCCACGGAAGAGACGAAATCCACCTTGAAGATCGCGGCATAAGGCGTCGGGCTGGGAACGATCGGTGCCATTTTCAGGACGAGGTTGTGCAGCCCCGGGAAGCGGATGACGAGCACCGTCCAGTCCAGCGGTCCACCGGCTGCGAAGAGGGCCTTGACGGGTTTGATGCTCCAGACAGCCACGAAAGCCGTCAGGATGATGAAAGGAGACCAGGCCCGCAGGATCTGCGGTGCCGTATAGGTTGCCTTCTCGACGATGGCGTCGGCGGGTGTCTCTCCGGTTTCGAAGCGGAAAATCCGGCTCGGCTTCCAGATCCGAAGGAAGACGGGGATCGCCACCATCGTGACCAGCGGAGCTATGATGTCGGGAAGCTCGGGACCGATCACGAGGGCCGTCAGGGTCTGCGTAATGGCGAAGGTGGCACCCGCGACCAGAATGACGGGCCATGTCTCACGGATACCCCGCAGTCCGTCAACTACGCCGACCAGCCAGAATGGAATGACGATGCCGATTACGATCAACTGCATCACGACCAGCCGGCCCACCATGTACGGTTCCGCTCCGATCACCTGGGCTCCCACGATCACGGGGATGCCCATCGCGCCGAACGCTCCCGGGGCTGCATTGGCGATCAGGCACAGTCCGGCGGCGTAGATCGGGGGAAAGCCGAGGCCGACGAGCAGGGCTGTGGTGATGGCCACTGGCGCGCCGAAACCGGCAGCACCTTCCAGAAACGCCCCGAACGCGAAGGCAACGAGAAGAAGCTGGATGCGCTGGTCTTCCGAGACCGTCGAAATCGAATGGCGGATGATGTCGAACTGACCGGTCCGAACGGAGACTTTATAGAGAAAAACCGCCCCGATGATGATCCATGAAATGGGCCATAAACCGTAGGCAAAGCCATAAAGACACGCGGCCAGCGCCATGAAGACTGGCATGCCGTAGAATGCGACGGCCAGCACAAAGGTAATTCCGACAGTAATTGTACAGGCAATATGCCCTTTCATGCGCAGGTATAGCAGCGCGAAGAAGAAAAACAGGATCGGAATGAGAGCGATCGCGCCGGAAATCCAGATATTTCCTATGGGATCGTAGACTTGTGCCCAGGATGACATTCAGGGAATCTCCAAAATAAAAATTAAGTGATAATTGAAAAATTGATCTCTTTTTCTCGTGTTCTTTTGAGGAGCGTATTTTTTGAAAACAACAAGTGCAATAAGGACTGAATATAATTACCGGTAAACTTTATGACATACTGTTTTAATTAGTTAGTTTATTGCGTGTCTTGTTTTGTAAAAATTTTACCCCTGATGGGCGCTGATTGGTAAAAACACTTTTCTCTTGGGGTAATATTTCTGAACAATTTTGATTTTGTGCAGGAAAAAATTACAGGAAATGGTGCCTGGACAGAGTCATCCTCTGAATACTTGTCGCGATCGGCGACAGTGGTTTCATGACTATTTGCCGCTGAAATGAAAAACGGAGGCATCCGGGGAAGAATTTCTGGACTGTCCGGCGCATGCGGCAGGAGATTCTGTTTTTCACGGCCCCGGCCTGTGAGGCGGGAGTGCTCTCCGAACACGGAAATATGTGCGGTCACGACGCCGTGGCCCGTGCCGCGGAATGCCTTGTGGTGCTCTCGAAACGGTGAGAAACTGGAACGGCATCACTTTCAGCGTTGGACAGACAGGTTTCCATGCATCTTCGTCTTCTTTGTACGTCCCTGATCGGGGCCGGCTCTCTTGTCTTTTCTTCCAGCGCATTGGCGTGGGGACCTTATGGTCATGCGATCGTGGCGGATATCGCGCAGGAACGTCTGACGCCGCAGGCCCAGAAGGCTGCCACGGCCCTGCTGGCCCTTGAGAACCATCAGACCCTCGATCAGGTCGCCTCCTGGCCGGATACGATCGGTCATGTTCCCAAGAAGAAGGGTGGGGCGCCGGAGACCCTGAAATGGCATTACGTCGATATCGACGTGTCCCATCCGGCTTACGATCAGGCCCGCGACTGCCCCGACCATGCCTGCGTTGTCGAGAAGCTGCCTGAGGAGATCAAAATCCTCGCCGACACCCATGCTGCGGCCCAGGATCGTCTGGTCGCCCTGAAATGGGTCGTTCACCTGATCGGTGATATCCACCAGCCCCTGCACGCTGCCGAGCGCAATAACGACAAGGGCGGCAATGCCATCCGTCTGACCTATTTCGGCAACAACGCCAACGGCCACATGAACCTGCATTCCCTGTGGGACGAGGGGGTGATCGACCATGAGGCGGATCTGCATGTCGGCCCGTTCTACAGCATCGACGCGTCCCGCGCGAAGAAGGAAGCCGATCGTCTTGGCGCCTTGATCACGCCCGATGAGACAAAATACTGGGTTCAGGATCTGGACGGCGGCGATGTTTATAACGCGACCGTTGACTGGGCCGATGAGAGCCATTCGCTGGCTCGGAGCGTGGCCTATGGCGCCCTTCCGGCTAACAAGGGCGCGGATATCGGCAAGGATTACACCGCGCTGACCTGGCCGATCATGGAACTGCGTCTGGAACAGGCGGGCGTGCGTCTGGCAGCCGTTCTCAACACCGCCCTGAACGGCGGCTGAGAACAGTGTCTGTGGGGATGGTCGTCAGGATTTCTGCGTCCACCCACCGCCCAATGCCCGGTAGAGATGGGCCACGGAAACAGATACACTGGCGCTGGATTCAGCCAGCGCGCTCCGGCTTGCCAGAAGGGCATTCTGCGTCGTCAGGACGTTGAGGAAGTCTCCGGCACCCTGACTGTATTGAAGCTGGGCGATATGCACGGCGGTTTCGTCTTCCGAAACCGTTTCTTCCAACCGGTTCCGGCGCTCCTGCGCGGCGCTCAGATCAGCCATGGAGTCATCGACTTCTTCCCAGGCTTTCAGAAGCGTGCGCTGCAAGGCAATCGCCGCTTCCTTCTGCTGGGCCCGGCGCAGGTGAAGCTGTCCGGTCAGACGCCCGCCCTCGAACAGGGGCAGCGTCATGGTCGGACCGAACCCGTACTGACGGGACGCCCATGATCCCAAGCCGCTGAACTGCAACGCCTGAATATCGAGACTGCCCGAGAGCGTTATGCGCGGGAAAAAGTCAGCAACGGCCACGCCGATGCTCGCTGTTGCCGCATGAAGATGGTCTTCGGCCGCCCGCACATCCGGGCGACGCTCCGCCAGTTCGGAGGGCAGACCAACCGGAATATCCCCAGGGACGGGCGGGATCGTCTGCGCCGAGCCGAGCCTGTCCTTCAATGCGCCGGGCTCGCGCGCCGTCAGGAAGCTCAGTGCGTTCACGAGATGCACTTCCTGACTTTTCAGGATCGGAAGACGTGCCTCAAAGCCGTGCATCTGCCCGCGGGAATAGGCGACATCGAGTTTTGTCGCCGTGCCCTGTGCAAAGCGCAGTTCCGTCAGCTTCACGCTGTGCTGTGCAATGGCGATGCTCTGTTGCGTGATGCCGATCTGCGTCTGGATGTTGCGCAGATTCAGATAGTCCTGCGCGGTCTCGGCCATGAGCGAGACCAGCACATCGCGGCGCAGTTCGTCCGTTTCATGCATGGCTGCCGTCGCTGCTTCGACCTGCCGCCGGACATGCCCCCAGAAATCAACTTCCCAGGATGCACTCAGCCCGTATTGCGGGAGATTGAACGACGGATTGCCTTTTGCGCCGTCTGCGGCTGCCGGGCCGAAACCCTGTTCACCACTGGCGATTTCGCCGGGGCCGGCCTGCTGCGTCGTTCCCAGAAGCCCGAGAATACCGTTCGTGCTGGCGCGCTCGCGGGCATAGGAGGCGGCACCTTCCATATGCGGCATCTGGGCCGCACTGGCGATCTTCCGTTCAGCCTGACTTTCCGTGAAATGCAGGGCTGCTTCACGCAGATCGAGGTTGTTGCGTGCGACGTCTTCTTCCAGCGCTGTTAGCGTCGGATCACGATAGATCCGCCACCACTGCGCCTCAATGGCGGACGTTTCCTGCGGATGGCTTGCAGCAGGCGTGAGGCTCTGGTGCCAGTGGGCCGGTGCATGCGGATCGGGACGATGATAATCCGGCCCTACAGTGCAGGCGGATAGCGCCGTCAGGGCCAGAAGAAGGCAGCGGGAAGGCTGGAGCATGGAAGGTCTCATTTCCAGAGATACCGCTCGTCATGGGCATGAATTCCTTCAGGTGTTGAGGACGTGTCGATCCGCGCTTCGACGGACATGCCGACGCGCACCTTTTCCGCCAGAGGCTGGCCAGGATCGAAGGTCAGCTTGACCGGCACGCGCTGCACCACCTTCGTGAAGTTACCCGTCGCATTGTCCGGTTGAATGGCGGCGAAGGCCACACCCGTCGCCGGAGCCAGACTGTCCACATGAGCCTTGAGCGGGTGGCCCGGGAACGTATCGACCCAGATCGTCGCACTCTGGCCAGTCTGAACCTTTGTCAGCTGCGTTTCCTGAAAATTCGCCAGCACATAGGCCTTGCGAACCGGCACGACTGCCAGCAGCCCTGTGCCTGGATGGACATACGCACCAACGCGCACGCCACGCTCGCCCACCACACCATCCACGGGGGCAGGGATCGTGCAGTAGGACAGGTTCAGTTCGGCCTGATGCTCCGCATTCTGGGCCTTCAGAAGCGCACCCTGCGCTTTTTCGAGCTGCGCCTTGAGCACGGCGACCTGCTGTTCAGCCGTGCTGGTTTCGGCCTTGTCGCGGGCGAGGGCAGCGACGGCTTCAAGCTGTCGGGCTTCCGCGCCCTGCTGCTGCTCAATCGTGCTGGCCCCTCCGGCCGAGAGATTGCGATACCGCGCTGCATTCTGCCGGGCAAAGACCAGTGCGGCCTCGTCGGACTGCACGGTATATTTCGCCGCATCGACGATGGAGCCCTGACGGTCCAGCAAAGCCTGAAGATTGTCCACATCGCCCTGCGCTGCGGCGGTGTCACCTCGGGCGGCTCCCAAAGCCGCGCGGTAATCGTCGTCCTCGATATGGGCGAGTTCTTCCCCGGCATGGACGTATTCGTTGTCCTCCGCCAGCACGCGGTCGATACGCCCGGAGACTTTGGGTGCCACGGTTGTGAAGTCGGCCGTGACATAGGCGTCGTTGGTTTCCTGGCGGATGCCGTCGCCCACAAAGAATCGGTCAGCCGTCCAGGCCAGACCCGTCAGGACAATGACCGCACATCCGGCCAGAAGGAGGGGTTTTCCGTAAATCATGTTCGAGGCAGGTCCGTCAGTGCGCGGTGGCGGGAATGGAGGAAGGTGCAGGTTCGGGATCCGGTTCGCGGGCCGCGGCAGGGATGGCGGGAGCAGGTCCCTTGCCGGGCGGATAGACCCGTTTCGGCAGCACGGCGGTCAGCGCGACATAGAAGATGCAGATGCACATCACGACGAAGTAGATGTCCACCAGCGCCAGCGTGATCGACTGTTCGTGCAGATAGGTGTGGAAGATCTGAAGCGTGTTGCGCGCCACATGATTGCTGTCGGGCGATGTATTGTTGATCGCCGCATGGATCGGATCGCCCATGCCTGAGAGCGACGTGGCGTTGTTGCCAGCCCGGTCCAGCAGCATGGTGGAATGATACTGTTCACGACGACGCAGCAGGATTTCGAAAATGGCGGTTGCGAATGCATTGGCCATGCCTTTGAGCATGTTGACCATGCCCGAGATGAACGGCCCGTCCGCAGGGCCAAGGGACATGGTGGCCAGCATCAGCACCGGGATCACGACCATTGGCTGGCCGAAGATCTGAAGCCCCTGCATGATATAGAAGTTGTCCCGCACCCAGTCCGGCGTCAGCCAGGTTCCAAGGAACGCCGAGAGCGCCAGGCACGACATGCCGAAGGCCAGCACATAGCGGCAGTCCACCCGTGCGGAGTTGCAGAGTGCTGCCGTCAGCGGAAGCATGATGAGCTGGGGCAGGGCGACCGTCAGCGCGACCGGAGCTGCCTGGATCGGCCGATATCCCCGCACGGCTTCCAGATACGTCATCGGAACTTCGAGCATCAGCCCGCAGATGATGAGCACCGCCACCAGTGTGAGGAGTGACATGGTGATGTTACGGTTCTTCCAGTACTGAAGGCGGAAGAATGGACTGTGATGATGCCACTCATGGAACAGGAAGCCCACGAACAGCGCACCACCCCAGAACGTCAGATGAGAGATGATGGGTGAGCGGAACCAGTCCAGCCGGTCTCCCTGATACAGCACGGTCACGACGCAGATGATCGACGGCACGCCAATGAAGAAGCCGCGCCAGTTGAACTTTCTGAACCGTTCGAGATGCACCGGATCGCGCGGTAGCCCGTAGGCCATCATGGCGATGGCGATGATACTGAAGGGAATGACTTCCCAGTACAGCCAGCGCCAGCCCACATGCTCGAACCACATCGCTTCAAGCGGCCCGCCCAGATTGGGGCCGAAGGTGGCGCTCATCGCATAGCCGCCAATGCCGAACACCTTGATCGGTGGCGGCAGGTATTTGAGCATGACCGTCATCAGGACGGGCGGCAGGCATCCCGCACTCAGTCCCTGCGCCGCGCGGAGGAAACACAGCGAGATCATGTCCGGCATGAAGGGCAGGGGGATTGACAGCATGGCCAGGACGGCCGTCATGAAGATCGAAAATCGGTAGATCGAGAACGTCATGTAGAACCAGGGCGTGAACGCCATGGCTGCGATGTTGAAGGCCTCATAGATCGAGGTGAACCACGTCCCCTCGTCATGCCCGATATGCATCGCACCCCGGATATCGGCGAGGCCGATTTCCGTGATGTGTTCGTTGAATCCGGCCACATGCACGGCCAGCAGCATCCCCAGACAGCCGACGATGGTCCGCATGCCGAAAGGCGGGATATAGGAGGGCTGCGCGGGTGGGGCGGCAGGTGGTGACGAAGCTGCTGGTTCCATGAATCTCTTCCGTTACCAGACAGCCCCTATCCGGAGTGAGTGGGTCCGAAAACCCACATTTGAAGCAAGTGACGTTTCCACTTTTCGCAAGGGTTGAAGAAATCCCTTCCATTTTTACACGAAGGCGTGAAAATGCACCTGAAACCAGCGGGAAAGGGAGTGTGCGATGGCGAAGCGGACTGACCGCCACAGACGCTACGATCTCGATCTTCTGCGCTATCTTCAGGTTCTGGTGGAAGAAGAAAGTGTTTCACAGGCCGCGCGGCGCCTGAAGGTGAGCGACGCTGCCATGAGCCGCCATCTTGCAACCCTGCGAACAGTGTTCGGAGACCCGATCCTGGTCCTGTCGGGCCGACGCATGGTGGCCACGACCTTCGCCAATCGCATCCGTGATCGTGTCCAGAGCATCGTGCGCGACGCGGATGCGCTGGTGAATGACAGTGAGACCCTCAACCTGCGCAACCTTTCGCCCCGTTTCACGATCCGCGCCAATGACCTGATCGTTGGCGCATTCGGTCACGCCATTCTGATGGCTCTCAAACGGGACTGCCCCGGTTGCAGCATCGTGTTTTCGCCCGAGACGGAGGAAGCGGCCAGCGACGCTTTGCGTAACAGCCGGATCGATCTCTATGTGGGTGCCACGGACGATCTGCGGCCCGAAACCATGCGTCAGACCCTGTTTCTGACATCGTTTCGCGTCATGGTCCGCGAGGGACACCCTATTTTCGCGCGTGGCATCACCCCGCAGACCCTCGTCGATTACGACCATATCAGCGTCTCGCGCAAAGGCCTTCCCTACGGCCCGATCGATACTGTCCTGAAGGAGCGGTACGGCCTGACCCGTCCCATCGCGATGGTCGTCCCCACTTACCATTCCATGATCGAAACAATGCGCGAGACGGACATGATCCTGCCGCTGCCCGATATCGTCATCGATCGCCTGCCACTCTCCCAGATCCAGCTCGCAGCTTTCGATTTTCCGTTCGATCTGCCTCCCGTTACGTCGCTTCAGGCCTGGCACCCCCGCGTGGATACGGATGGCGTCCATCGCTGGCTGCGCGATACGGTCTTTCAGGTCATTCGTCGCGAACTCGTCCGGTTCCGGGGAGACGGGTCTGGTGCCGCCTCGCGGAGCCCCTGATCGCGGATCTGGGAATTGCGTTCATAGATTTTCCGCAAGTGGCCTGAGGCTGGCCTGAAGGCGCGGGACGACGAAATCCAGAAAGACCCGGATGCGCTGGGGGACCTGTTTTCCGCCCTGGTAGAGCGCGTGGATCTCTTCCTCGTCCCGCGTGCCGCTTTCCGTCAGAACTTCCACCAGACGCCCCGCCGCCAGATCCTCGCGGACATGATATTCCGCGAGCCGCGCCAGCCCCGCCCCGCGGATCGCGGCCCGGCGGACGGTCTCGCCATTATTGGCGAGCAAGGGGCCCTGGACGATCCGGTCCACGATCCTGCCCCGCTCCTGCAGCGGCCAGACCGGCGCCGCCCGGCGGAAATTGAAGCCCAGACAGCGATGATGCTCCAGGTCGTCCGCGGTTTCAGGCCGTCCGAACCGCTCCAGATAATCCGGTGCGCCGACGATCAGCCGCGGCACGCTTCCCAGTTGCCGGGCCGTTAGGCTGGAATCCTGCAGTTTTCCAACGCGGAAGGCGATATCCGTCCGGTCCAGATACAGGTCCGTCATTTCATCGGAGAGTGACAGATCGACCACGATATCCGGGTAGGCGTCCCAGAATGCAGGGAGCAGCGGCTCCAGCGCCAGCGTCCCGAATGCCACAGACGCATTGATCCGCACTGTCCCCGTGAGCTGGACGTTTTTCTTGGACAGGAAGCCTTCCATGTCGTCCAGCTCCGCGATCAGGGCCTGTGCCCGATCGTAATAAGCCAGACCTTCGGGTGTGACTGACAGTTTGCGGGTCGAGCGTTCCACGAGCCGGACCCCCAGACGGTTCTCCACCCGCCCGATCAGCTTGCTGACGGTGGACGGCGTAGTCATGGAGAGACGCGCGGCCTCGGAAAAGCTGCCGCTCTCCACAACGCGGAGAAAGATCTTCATTTCCCCGAAACGGTTATCCATCTGTCTTCCGATCTGTGAAACTGCTTCATAGGTTTTGTGGAGATCGAAACAATTATCAAGAGGGAGTTATCGGTTCATCATGCTCCCTGAACAGTCCCATCCCCGATGTCTGACAGAACGGATATGCGATCATGACGAAAATTCTCCTCCTCAATGGCGGCAAGGTCTTTGCCCATTCCCACGGGCGGCTGAACGACACGCTTCAGGCTCTTGCGGCGGACATTCTTTCCAAAAACGGCCATGAGATCCGCCAGACGAAGATCGATGACGGCTATGACGTGGAGCAGGAAGTCGAGAACTTCATCTGGGCTGATCTGATCATCTATCAGTGCCCGGGCTGGTGGATGGGGCTGCCATGGATCGTCAAGAAATACATCGACAAAGTCATGACGGCCGGCCATGGTAAGCTCTACGCCAATGATGGCCGCAGCCGGGCCCATCCGGAGCGCAAATATGGCTCGGGCGGTCTGGCGCAGGGCAAGCGCTATATGCTGTCAACGACGTGGAATGCGCCGGCAGAGGCCTTTACGGACCCGGCCCAGTTCTTCGAGGGGCGCGGTATCGACGGGGTGTATTTCCCGTTCCACAAGGCCCACGAGTTCCTGGGCATGTCCGCGCTCCCGACCTTTCTTGCGACGGACGTGATGAAGGCGCCGAATGTGGATGCAACACTCGCAGCCTATCGCCAGCATCTGCAGGACGTCATCGGTACGGCGTCCTGACTGGAACGGGGGCAGCCTGCGCCGCCCCCGTCTTTTTTACAGGCTCATCTGCAGAACGCGGCGGCTGACGTCCGGTGTAATGTCGGCATGTTCACCCAGTGCGGTCATGCCGTGGGCCTCAAGCTGTCCGATCAGCGGCTCGATGGCGTCCTCGCCGATATCGTAGGCTGACAGGCGCGTCGGGATGTCCAGACTTTCGAAAAATTCTTCGGTCCGCACGATTGCGGCTTCGATCCGCTCGTCTTCCGTGCCGTCATGCAGGTTCCACACGCGGGCTGCGTACTGAAGCAGCTTGCCGCGCTTGGTGTCTTTTCGGGTCCGGAGCATGGACGGCAGGACGATTGCAAGCGTCCGGGCATGGTCGATGTCATACCGTGCCGTCAGTTCATGGCCGATGCTGTGCGTGGACCAGTCCTGCGGCATGCCGACGCCGATGATCCCGTTGAGCGCCAGTGTCGCGATCCACATGAAATTGGCGCGGAGTGAATAGTTTTCCGGCTCGCTCAGCACCTTCGGTCCGATCTCGATCAGGCTGAGCAGAAGTCCCTCGGCAAAGCGGTCCTGCGCCAGCCCGTCCGCGGGATAGGTCAGGTACTGTTCCATGATGTGAACGAAGGAATCCACGACGCCATTCGCAACCTGCCGCACGGGCAGGGAATAGGTGCGGGTGGGGTCCAGGACCGAGAAGCGCGGGAAGACATGCGGGCTGCCGAAAGCCAGCTTTTCGCGCGTGGACTGACGCGTGATGACGCTGAAGCTGTTCATTTCCGAACCCGTGGCCGGCAGCGTCAATACGGTGCCCAGTGGCATCGCGGCTTTGACGTTCGCGCCATGCGTCGTGAGGATGCTCCACGGATCGCCTTCGAAATCCACGGCCGCAGCCACGAACTTGGTTCCGTCAATGACAGAGCCACCGCCGACGGCCAACAGGAAGTCCAGTTTCTCCTCCCTGATGAGAGCGACGGCTTTCATCAGGGTCTCGAATGTCGGATTGGCTTCGATGCCGCCAAATTCCCTTGTGAACCGGCCCTCAAGCGCCTTGCGGACGGCCGGAAGCGTGCCGTTGCGTTCCGCGCTTGAACCGCCGAACAGGATCAGGACACGCGCTTCGGCCGGGATATGCTCGGCCAGCTTCGGAATCGTGTTCTCGCCGAAAATGATGCGTGTGGGATTGTAGAATTCAAAATTCTGCATGGGTCCTGCCTTCAGATGGATATTCTGATTGCGTCGCTATCGACGTGGATTCTGCGGCCCGCAAGATTCGGCTGCATGGTCCTGCTTACGGATATCCTAGCGGTTTTCTGCCGTCCGGCACAGACGGGAAGATGGCGTGGCGGCGCATGGGAACCTTGTGTGTGCTGCTTTGGGGATCCATCTCAGGAGAGCGGGTGATCACCCAGGCGAAACCGCAGGGGTAACCTGCCCTTTAAAATGCCCGCAGGCTCAGGTCATGCCGGGCGAAAAAATGGGGATGCCGCGATGTATATTGCCATGAACCGCTTCAGGGTCCGGCCGGACAGCGAAGAGGCTTTTCGCAAAAAATGGCTGGATCGTGATGTGCTGCTCAGAACCGTGCCCGGATTTGTCAGCTTCCAGTTTCTTCGCGGGCCGGCGATGGAAGATTACGTCCTTTATGCCTCTCATACCGTCTGGGCGTCTTACGATGCCTTCATCGGCTGGACCCGATCGGAAGAATTCCGGGTCGCACATGCCGGTGCCGGGCAGGGACCCGCCCTGACGCTGGGGCCACCCGTGTTCGAGGGCTTTCAGGTCCTGCAGGATATCCAGGCCTGAGTTTCGGTTCCTGACGCGTTCGGACATGTCTGCTCTGGCCACGTCATCTTGACGAACCTGTCATAACGGTTTGTGAATAGAATGAACGCGGGATCGGGCCTGAAATGCTTTTCGGTTAGCGTCATGCAGACCCGGTCGTGTCCCGCGTCCGGTATGAAAGACCCAGGACAGGAAGAACAATGACGGCATCTCTCCGTTGCGAAGTGACAGCGCTCCTCGACAGTCTTGGCGTGTCGCCTGATCTGTATACGGGGGGCAGTCTGGCGGTGAAGTCTCCGCTCACGGGGGAAGTGATTGCCGAGGTCGCGGAAATCAGTGCAGAGCAGGCGAAGGAGACGATCGCCAGTTCACTCGGGGCATTCAAAGCCTGGCGCAGGGTTCCGGCGCCACGTCGCGGTGAACTTGTCCGTCTGCTGGGTGAGGAGCTTCGGGCCAGCAAGGAGGCGCTCGGACGGCTCGTGACGCTGGAAGTGGGCAAGGTGCCGTCCGAAGGGCTGGGCGAAGTGCAGGAAATGATCGACATCTGCGACTTCGCGGTCGGTCTGTCCCGCCAGCTTTACGGCCTGACGATCCAGTCCGAACGCCCGGACCATCGCCTGACGGAGCAGTGGCATCCGATCGGGCCGGTAGGTATCATTTCGGCATTCAATTTTCCTGTTGCGGTCTGGTCCTGGAATGCCGCGCTGGCGCTGGTCTGCGGTGACAGTGTGATCTGGAAGCCTTCGGAGAAGACCCCGCTGACGGCACTGGCCACGCAGGCTTTGTTTCTGAAGGCTGTAGCCCGTTTCGGCAGTGACGCACCGGCCGCGCTCAGCACGCTTCTGGTCGGTGGCCGCGAGATCGGCGAACTGATGGTGGAAGACCGTCGCGTTCCTGTCATCTCGGCGACGGGTTCGACACGGATGGGCCGCGATGTCGGTGAGCGTGTGGCGCGGCGTTTCGGGCGCTCCATTCTGGAACTTGGCGGGAACAATGCGTCCATCGTCACACCCTCCGCTGATCTGGATCTGACGCTGCGTGCTGTTTCCTTCGGTGCCATGGGGACCGCCGGGCAACGTTGCACGACGCTGCGGCGTCTGTTCGTGCATTCCAGCGTCTATGACACGCTCGTGCCGAAGCTGGTCATTGTCTACAAGGCGATTTCGGTCGGTAACCCGGTCGAGGGGGACGCGCTCGTTGGTCCGTTGATCGATGCGGCCTCCTTCAGGATGATGCAGGACAGCCTGAAGGCTGCTGCGGACGCAGGCGGCACGGTTCATGGTGGAACGCGCGTTGATGTGAACGGCGAGGCGTCGTTCTATGTCCGTCCGGCAATGGTCGAAATGCCTGCGCAGACGGGACCGGTGCTGGAAGAAACCTTCGCGCCGATCCTGTATGTCATGAAATATGACACGCTAGATGAAGCCATCGCGCTTCAGAACGACGTGGTGCAGGGTCTGTCATCCTCCATCTTTGCGACAGATATCCGCGAGGTTGAGCAGTTCCTGTCGGCCCAGGGTTCCGACTGCGGTATTGCGAACGTCAATATGGGACCGTCCGGCGCAGAAATCGGCGGGGCCTTCGGGGGCGAGAAGGAAACCGGCGGCGGTCGCGAGTCCGGTTCCGATGCGTGGAAAGCTTATATGCGCCGGCAGACCAACGCCATCAATTATGGCCGTACCCTGCCGCTTGCGCAGGGTGTGAAGTTCGATGTGGATGGTGGCTCGGCGGACGCCTGATCACGGATTTTCGGAGGGATGGAGCGCAGGTTTCGTCCCCTGCTCCGGTGTGGGCGGGGCCTGTTTTTCTTCGCTGGCATGTGTGATGCTGAGCCGGTCATGGGTTGGCGACCAGGGGAGAGCTTTCTCCTCGACATAGTCCGGCGGGGGCTTGAAGTCCTCAAGCCAAAGCCTGCCCTTCATCGGATTGATCAGGACGTTGAAGTGCTTGAGGACGTCCATGCCAAGAATGTTGAATTCCGCGTCCGGGACGACATCCAGGGTGATGTCATGCAGCGTGTGCGAGCCGAGTTGCAGCGTGCTGAAATGATGCCTGTGTCCGAGCAGGACCTCGCCGGCGCCGACGCGGATCTCGTCATCCTGCGCGAGCATGCGTCGTGAAATGCCCATTTTCCGCGCCACCCATTGCTGAATGATGGAGCGGTTGGCGCTGGTATTGATCTGCATGTCCACCTTGTGCCCGTCCAGCACGGCCGTCATCTGATTGAGCTGAGGGGACTCATCATCGAACGAAACCAGGGGAATGAAGGGCCCCGGATCTTTCATGAGCGTTCCGATATCGGGGCAGTCCGGTGCCGTGTCGTAGGTAAAGATGGCCATTTTCTGGGAGTAACGGTCGATCAGGACATGATAGTTCCCGAGAATGTCCCACCCGATATCCACCATCAGGAGCAGCCCGTCGGGTGCTTTCGGGGGGCGTTCACCGACCAGCAGGGCCGTCATGTCCTTGAGAACGGATTGACCGATCTGAAGGCTGTGGACGGTGGTGGAATAGTTTCCGCCCGTTCCCGTGACGGAAATGGTCCTGATGGGATCTTCCCGGTAAAAATCAAATCCCTTCGCGTCCCAGACACTCGTGCGCGTGGTGAAGGTCGAGAAAAAGGCGCCGACGTCATGGTCATTCACCCGGACATGAATCACGGGAGCGCCAGCGGGGTTCAGGAAAGGCACGACTTCGCTCGTCATGACGCAGTCATGAATGGATCTGGCCTGGGCGGACGGGATGAGGGCGAGCAGAGCGAAAAAGGCAGAAGAAATATTCCGCCTGAAAGACAGTCTGCCCATCACTGATCCTAACTCAAGGGCGAGGTAATCCTGCCAGAACCTTGTCCCGTTTCCCCGCAAAAGCCAAATGCTTTCACGGAGATGCAGCCCTCTTCCTTATCGTGTGAAGGCTCTGACGAAAGCGTTCTGCTGTTTGACTTCGACGGGGAGTCTGGTGTCGGTGAGGGCTTTGCCCTGCCATCCGGCGCCGAGTGCGATGTACAGCGCGACGGCGTTGCGGACGCGGGCGAGGCGGCCGACGACGGCCTGGTCCTCGGCGGACAGGGCGGTCTGTTCGGTC
>NZ_JABCQF010000002.1 GCF_015244705.1 Gluconobacter potus | reverse complement strand
CCGGGTTTTTCCGGTTCGGTCTTGCAGCCAGTTTGTGCGCGATACAGACGGTCCGCCGTTCCAACCCGGACGATCTCTCAGACGGAAATGTAGCCGACAGACGGGATGCGCGCTCATAGCAGCCATTCAAGTAGCCGAGGAATTTTCATTAAAGTCGACATTGAACGACACGCTGAAAATCCTGATCCAGCAAAACAACTGCAACGCATACGCAGGCATAGTGACGCGGCAGGAATTTCAGGACGACATCGTCTGGTGAAAATGCTCAGAGCGTTCTAATTGTATGATGATGCTTTGGATCACGCGACATGACAGGAGGTGGCTGGCCTTTTGGCCCCTGGTCCTGCTTGCCGTTATGATTCGTCTGAGCATCGGCAGTCTTCCGTTGCCGCAGGTCGCACTCGACGACCCGTTCGCGCAACTGAGCCAGCTCTCTACTCTCTGCGACAGTCAGGACAGTGGCCAGAACGGCCCCACCCATCACCATTCCGCAGACATGGGTGATGGCGTTCTCCTTCTGGACGATCTGCTGGCGACTTTCGTACTGGCCTGTGCCCTCGTCGTTTTCGTCGCACGGTTTGTAACCTGTCTGTCCGTTTTCTGGTGCTTCCCACCAGTTCGGGGGCCGCCACTCAGGCAGTTGTGCAGCCTTTTCGCCCAAGGTCCTCCCCATCTGATCTGACGCTGACTCTGTGCCTTCTTCGCTGCTGCGACGGAAGGTTTTTTGCGTTTTTTCAGGTCTGACATCATGAAACAGCCGTTTTGTTCCACCCGCTCTCTGGAGGCGGTTGCACTTGCCTGCGCCCTCGCCTGGATCTTCCCTGCCATTGCGCAACAGCCACACAAGCGCGTCAGGCGTATCCTGACACCCCAGACCCGTTCACGCCCTGTCGTTCATCCGGAACATATCGTCGTCACCGGTATGTCGCGCGCCTCGGCGACACTTCATCCCACTGGACAGACCACCTACAGCGCCGAACGATCTGATTTCGCCAACCGGAGTGCGCAGTCAGTCGCCGATATGATGGCAACCGTTCCTGGTGTTACATTTCTTCAGGGAAATGGCCCGCGAGACACTGTTGTTTCGGTCCGTGGCTCCGGCGCACGACAATCCTACGGCCTGAAGAATATCCAGGTTACGGAAGACGGGTTTCCCATGACACAACCGGACGGCACCGCACGCGCCGACCTGATTGATCCGCATGCGTATGAAGGCGTGGACGTCTTTCAGGGGCCTGCCTCAACGCTCTACGGCAACTATGCAATCAATGGCGCGATCAATTTCAGGACGCGCAACGGAGCGAATATTCACGGCCTTGAACTGGGCTCGGATTTCGGAAGTTTCGGAACGTTCAATAACTATATGACAATTGGCGCGGGCAACAAATCCTACGATTTCATGCTGTTCGGCAGTGATGTGCGTGGCAACGGGTTCATCCCAAACAGCCGCTACAATACTTCAACTGAAAATATGCGTCTGCGCATCAGTCTGACGCCGTCGGACCGACTGATCCTGAAATTCGTCAACAATGTCACGGACACGTCCCTGCCATTGCGCCTTTCACTCAATCAGTTCCGGACCAACCCCTACCAGAACGGCTGTGCCAATGCCGCGTCGGCGGCGGCCGGCTGCGCCTCGGTCAATCTTCTCACCAATGGTGCCTATGGGGCGTATCAGACGACAAGCCCACAACAGGCGGGCCTGGGCCGTTTCGACCGACGCACGATTACCGGCCTGCGCTGGGAGCACGATTTCGACCCGCGGACAACCTGGCGCACACAGTTCACCTACGACCAGCGTCACATCGATCAGCCCACCTCGACCACTGCGTTCGTAGGCCCATTCAATTCCTATAACGTCCAGACCGATCTGACGAACCACGGACATGTGAGCAGAACACCCCTGACCAGTTTCGTGGGGGCCAGCTTCGATTACATGGATTACGGCTATCAGGTTTACAATCTCACACCTCAGGGCGGTGCCACGCGTGGGACGCTGAATTCCACGTCCTACGGACATCAGTGGAATATCGGCCTTCGCTTTCAGGAAGACTGGCAGTTTGCACCGCGCTGGCACGCTGTGGTGGGGCTTGGCGGTACACAGTCTGACGTCGGCGCCGTCGAGACGCTCTACACCCATACGGAATCTTCGACGACCCAGCGCGATATCACCGTCAACCGACGCTTCTTCCAGCTCGCACCGGAGGCTTCCCTGGTCTACGCACCGTCACAGACTCTGACCCTCCACACCCGGGTCGGCACGGCCTATGCGACGCCCGGATATTCGAGCTTCTTCGTGACGCCACAGGGTACCTACGGCAACAATACACAGCTCAAAAGCGAGACGAGCCTTGGTTTCGATCTTGGTGCCGAGTGGCACCCCTCGCCGAGCCTCAATATCCAGGCGACGGGATTCTATGAATTCTACAGAAACGAGCTCGTCAGCCAGTCGGCAGGGGTTAATACTCCCGCCGGAAGCTATACGTTCAACGCGCCGGCCTCCCAGCATCGTGGCGTCGAACTCGGCGCGACATGGCAGCCATGGCGCGTCGCACTGCCGGGTGCGCGTCTGAAGCTGTCCTATACCTATGACAACCAGATCTACACGAAATATACAGAGGTTCTGTCCAACAGCACTCTGGCACGCAGTTTTTCGCGCAAGGGCAACCTGATCCCCGGCGTCATGCCGCATTTCCTCGATGCGCGTGTTCTCTATGATCAGCCGGACGGATGGTTTCAGGGTCTGGGGGCGTTTGCGGAAGTCACCTGGCGAAGCGCCTTCTACATCGATAACGCCAATATTCTCAAAGCGCCGTCCTATGCTTTGCTGAACCTCGAAATTCACTATGATCCGCCCTCTCGCCTGGGATGGATCCATCGCCTCCATAGCTATTTCGAAGTGCAGAACGTGGCCAACCTGACCTATGCTGCCGGCGCAACAGACATCAGCGATACGCTGCTGGCCAACGGGCAGCAGGCCGGGCGCGACGTCCTCGCAGCCAAGACCGGGTCGATCTATGCCGGAACGCCATGCGCGTTTTTTGGCGGTGTACGGATCAGGTTCTGAAGGGCGTTACGATCATGACTGTCTCCAGATCTTCTCTCTGGCCCGATTATCGCACTGTCTGGCGCTGGCATTTTTTCGCCGGGTTATTCTGCCTGCCCTTCGTGGCCTTTCTCTGCCTGACGGGCACGCTCTACCTGTTCAAACCGCAGATCGAGCGCTGGATCGACTGGCGTTACGATCATCTCCCCATGGCTGGTCCGATCTCCTCACCGGCGCAGGAGGTGGATGCGGCACTGCTTGCCGTGCCTGGAAGCCATTTCTTGGCCTATGAACTTCCAAGGGCCAGGCATAGCGCAGCACGGGTCATTGTAGATCGCAGCGGTGTGGCCATTCGGGTTTATGTCGATCCGAGCTCACGCGCAGTTCTCAAGCAGGTCGCTGAAGAGGACCGGTTCGAGCGCATCATCCTGAAACTGCATGGTCAGTTGCTGTTGGGGAATATCGGCTCGGCAATCATGGAAATGGTCGCGTCCTGGACGATCGTTCTTGTCTTCACCGGACTCATCCTTTGGTGGCCACGTGGAAGGTGCCGGGTAGCAGGCGTTCTCTATCCGCGCCTGACCGCAGGAGGCCGGATGCGATGGCGCGATCTGCATGCCGTAAGCGGCGTGTGGGTATCGTTGTTCCTGACGCTGTTTCTACTCTCCGGCTTACCCTGGTCGTTCGTCTGGGGGCACGCGCTGTCAGGTGTCGAAACCCGGTTCAGTCGCCTCACCACAATTCAGGACTGGGAAATCGGCGCGGTGCCGGCTCGCGCCGTCATTGCGGGACAGGCTCCCACACAGCCCGGAATGAATGCGATGCCCGGCATGGACATGACACCGATGACTGCCTCGCAGAGCATCGTGCCAGACGGGCTGAATAATGTCGTGGCGACTGCAATGCGGTTGGGGTATCCGGCCCCCGTTCTGATCACCGCGCCTTCCGGGAACGAAACAGCATGGCGTGTGCGTTCGGATACGCAGAACCGGCCCGAACGCATCTCTGCCCTGGTGGATACTGCTGGCACGATACGTTCTGTCCGTCATTTCGCAGACAACGGGATCGTTGACCGCATGATTGCCTATGGTGTGGCAGCCCATGAAGGACAGCTTTTCGGCATTGCCAATCAAGTGCTGAATCTTCTCGTAGCGTGCGGTCTCCTGACCATGAGTGTAGCCGCGATCGTCATCTGGCTCTGCCGCAAGCCGCCTGGCCGTCTGGGCGCCCCGGCAGCACTACCGGACGAGCGTATCGGCGTCGGGGCTGTCATGGCCCTGATCCTGCTGGGGCTGCTGCTTCCCGAACTTGGCGGATCGCTACTTGTGCTATGCCTCGTGACAATGATCGCACGACGCGTCGGCCGTGCGTAGCGATCAACTGGCCGGCAGGAGGCGACGAAGCCGGTCGGCGATTTCCTGCGGGCTGCTATCCACTGGCAGAACGGAAACAAGCCGGTTCTCGCCATCCATCAGATAGAGCACAGAACTGTGGTCCATCAGGTAGTCGTCACTCATATGATCCGCGATTGTGGCGCGCCGCCGCGCCATGACGTGAAATTCCTCAATGACCGTATGAATCTGCATCACACTTCCTGTCAGACCGACGATATCAGGTGAAAAATGCCTGACATAATCGCCCACGACATCCGGAGTATCGCGGGAAGGATCGACGCTGATGAAAATCGGAACGACACGATGTGCCTTCGGCCCCAGCATGTCGAGCGCCTGAGAGACCGTCGCAAGCGTCAGAGGACAAACGTCGATGCAATGGGTATAACCGAAATAGATCAGGGTATATCGCCCATGAAAAGCGCTTTGGGTAACATCACGACCCTGCGTATCCATCAGGGCATAAGGACCACCGATGACCTGTGAAGAGCGGGCGGCAAGAAAGCTGCGCAGCCCGATCGCCCCACTGAGCAGCAGGCCAATGACGAGAACTGGCGCAACCGCCTTTCTCACTCTCTCGGCTGGCATGGGTGTTTGTCGGGACGGTGTTCTGCGGTTATGAGGCCGAGCTGGCACATTGTCCTCCGGTAAGCCAACGTAGCCTACCCTATCATGGCAGCCCCGTGCCATCGTTTATGGTGCACGAGGGGCGCGCTGGGTTGAAAAGCACGACCTGGTTGCCGGCTGGCCGTATGACTTTGATAAAAGAATACATGACGGTTATGGCAGATACGAATCGTCTTATCCTGGAAACTGATAGTTCGCTCTTCCGTTAAGCACCGACTTGTCACGGACGAAGACACCCAGTTCATCGAGATTGTTCGTAAACGCCTCAAAAATCCTTCCCGAAAACTTCATATGAAGTTTTCGGAATTTAAGAGCCTTTATCGCAAAGGGAAGAATGATGTCTTGAGTTCAACGATAGAGCGCTCAGAGAATGGGATGCCCTCGACGGTAGCGTTCGTAGGGGATTTGAAACGAAACTGGAAAAATTGATCTGAAATCTCCATTCCCATGGGAATGAGCTTCATGGTGATTTGACAGGACTTTGCACAATCAAACTTCTCAACGGCGGCTACCGTCCTGTCTATCAGATCATAGACGAACGGATCGTCATTTATGTGATTGCCGTTGGTCAGAGAGCCGATAATGAAATCTATGAACTGAGAGCAAGCGAACAAACTGAATTTATATCTTCGCTTGCGCTTCAGTTTTCGCCGCATATCGGTCTTTCAGGGGCTGGGTAGCTCGACCTCAATATATAGCTGGCCATCGTGGCTACCCCTTTTTGATCTTTTCTTGACCCCTTACGGCAATATGCTGAAGAGAGTGTCCTCATCTGGACAGATGACTGGAGATTCCGATGGCCCGTTCTGGTGTCTGGCATCTTTTCAGGCACCAGCATGACATAGAATCAGGATATTTCCCCTGCCCACCATCGAAATCCCCTGGATATCTCCCGATTCAGCTCTATCGACCATGTCGACCCACCGTTGGGCCGCGTATCTCGATAGTGGGGGAGCGGAAACGAATGGCCGAGCCCGATGGTCCTTTCTCTGCCTTTCTCCTACCGAGACCCTTGAATATCATGCCGGTGATCTTCGCAGGAATGGCGCGTCAGCCCATGGCAATGTCTGGGACCATTTGCGGAACATGACTTCGACCGGCTCGGCTTCCCGACTGGCAGAAGGGAATCCAGTTCCCTTCACTGGAGGGATTGTCGGCATGATTGCCTATGAAGCCGGCCTGAATCTGGAGAATGTTTCTTCCCGACACAGCTCTCTGACACCCACGTTCATAGCGGCATCCTTCAACGATGTGCTGGCTTTCGATCGGCATGAAAAGCGTTGCTGGTGGAGCAGCCAGACAGGACATCCCGCACCGGACCTGTCCCGGGCCCGACTTTCCTACAAAACGCCTTCCATCCGTTTTCGACCGGAACAGTCCCGCGAGACATGGACGGACGCTGTTCGGAAAGTCATTGCGTTCATCAAGGCAGGGGACATCTTTCAGGCCAATCTGACCATGCGATGGTTTGCAGAACGTGCGGATGATTTCGATGAACTGGCTGCTTACCAGGCACTGCGAGACACTTCACCCGCCCCATTCGGAGCATATCTGAAGACCCCCGCCTTTTCCCTGCTCAGCGCGTCAGTTGAACGTTTCCTTTCGCTCTCGACGAAAGGACTGATCGAGACACGTCCCATCAAAGGGACCATTTCTCTAGGGATGACTGCAGCGGAAACGACCCACAATATGCGGCTCCTGGCATCGGACGAAAAGGAACTGGCTGAAAACCTGATGATTACGGACCTGATGCGTAATGATATCGGTCGTGTCTCAAGGATTGGCTCTGTCTGTGTCCCCCAGTTGTCACAGGTCGAACAATTCCCACATGTGCTGCATCTGGTGTCAGCGATCCAAGGGCAGTTACGCCCGGAATTGGATGCCGTCGACCTGTTGAAGGCCACACTTCCGCCTGGCTCCGTTACGGGCGCACCGAAAAAACGCGCCATGGAAATCATCGATCTGCTGGAAACGTCTTCCCGCGGGGCTTATTGTGGCAGTCTTTTCCGCATTGGACATGACGGTGGGATGGACAGTTCCGTTATCATCCGCAGCATGTCCAGAGTAGGCAATCTGCTCGCTATCGGCTCCGGTGGAGGCATCACCGTGCTGTCGGATCCGTTACGGGAATACGAGGAAATGCTTCTGAAAGTGGCCCCGATCCTGAAGGCCTTCGAGGAATGAACGATCTCGTATGGCTCGACGGACGGATTCTGGACACAAGGAATGCCCGTATAGCCCCGACAGATCGGGGGTTTCTCCTTTCCGACGGACTGTTTGAAACCATACGCATTTCCAACTGTAAAACGCCTCACTTGACACGACATCTGAAGCGGCTTGCAGAAGGGTGTGCAGTTCTCGGGCTTCCGGCACCGGCGCCGGCTTTGCTCCACAAAGCCGTGGCTGATCTTCTTGAAGCCACGGCTCTTGTGGACGGATCACTTCGCCTGACGGTCACGCGCGGCACCGGACCCCGTGGCGTCTTACCGCCCCACGTCCCGCACCCGACAATCCTGATACAGGCTGCCGCACCTCCCCCGAACATCCCGTCGGCCGTGAGTCTGGGGATTGGCCGTTACCAGAGGGATGGCGCGTCCCCATTATCGCGCGTCAAATCTCTAGCCTTCCTGCCCTCCATTTTGAGCCGAATGGAAGCTGTTGCGGCGGGTCTGGATGATGCTCTTCTGCTGGGAACAACAGGCGCCATCGCCGAAGCCAGTGCAGCAAATATTCTCTTCCTGAATGAGAACAGTCTTTATACACCGCCTTTACATGACGGGGCGTTGCCCGGCACATCCCGTGCACGTCTTCTGGAAAAAGGCCTGTGCCACGAACGAAGCATATCACCAGAGGATCTCCGTGCCATAACAGGGGCATGGCTGGTCAATGCACTTTCCCTGACGCCGGTATCAGGTATTGATATTCACGAGATGTCCTTACATCCCGAAAAGGACCACCTGCTGCGGATGTTCCTGTTTTCTGACTAACGTGAACAGAACAAAAAAACACATTGGCAGATCCAGTCGTTACAATCGTTGACCGCCTGATCTGACGTGACGTTTGGGCACTACTCTAACAGACCGACAACAGTCCTTACACATCTTTGACTGAACTTACCTTTTTACCAAGATATCTTGAGCAGACAGACGGCAATCGCCGTTCTGTCGATCATTGAAGATGCCTTATTCTGTTGGAAAGCGCTCCTTTATTATGTGTATTACAAGTTCAAAGGCACCGCTTTTACCGACGGATAAGGGTTACGCCAGCCAACAACGTTACGAAGATGATGACATTCAGCGTCGACTCCCAGTAGTTGATGTAGGCGAACGTAATCATAATCCACCCCGTCGCAGCGGCAAACGATAGCACTGTGACAGCTCTTCGATTAAGGAGAGCCGGAATCTACCATGCCAGCCAGAGACAGAGGCGACCAAAGACAACCGAGCCCAGTGTAAACGACGTATTGAGACCGTAATAAAGGGGTATTTCCGGTCCTGACAAACGCTGACGACGTACATATTTCGAAACGACGTCGATGAGAAGGAGCATGCTGCCGCCAAAGTCAGCAAGCAAGCAGTAAAATCCTGTGCATGGCGCTCACCTGAACTGCACATGGACAAGCGGTTCGGAAGCAAATTGATATGCGAAATGTCAGGACGGGCAGCGCTGCCGGAGAGTGTAACAACACGCGGATCATGATCAGCCGCGTCCGTTCCAGATTTGCCTCGCTCTTGGACACAGGCCCGTAGGAGACGCCCGATCGGTTGAATTACAGCAACGTACATACCCCACGACCGAAAGCCGAAGCCGTTTCAGATCGGATTATAGCTTATCGCCCTGTTCAAAAAAACGGATGTCACCTTTCCGCTTTGGTATGTTGTTTGTTCAACAGCAGACATTCCGCTTTTCTCGCGAAACAGACCGTAACCGCATCGGACTTTCCTGCAAAAAATCCGCCTTCCCATACCGGAAAGACGGCTTCTCAACTTCCGAAAAATTCAAAAAACTATTTCAACGCAGCGATCGCCGTCATCTCAATCCGCCACTCCGGCACTGCCAGCTTCGCCTCAACAGTAGCGCGTGCTGGTTTGTTTGCCGTATCCAGCCAAGCGTCCCAGGCCCGGTTCATCGCACCAATCTCCCCGATATCCGTCAGGAAAATCTGAACCGACAGGATCCGGCTCTTGTCCGTCCCCAGAGAGGCCAGAAGCGCGTCGATCTGGCGCAGGATGTCGACCGTCTGCCCTTCCGTATCGAGGCTGGCATCATCAGCGACCTGTCCGGCCAGATAGGCCAGCCCGTTATGGACCACCACGCCCGCAAGGCGCTCTTCTTCGAGGTGTCGGGTAATATCGGCGTTCTTGCTCACGGGCGTAGACTTTCTGGCTGGATTTACTGAAGCAGGGTCGGGATCATCTCATGCTCGAGGATCGCATCAAGGGCGCTCTCCTCGTCTTCCGCGACCGCTATGGGCGTGCCGTCGGCGGCATGGATGGCCACGACCAGTTCCCCGTCATGCATGACGGATTTGACATAGGCGAGGTGGGACATGCCCAGCGTCAGGAGCTGCGGCCCCGTGATGCGCCGCAGATCCGCGGGGAGTTTGTCGTCCGAACGATCACCGTTTTCGAAGGGATTGTTCAAGTCAGGTTCCTTCTGAAGCCACGGCGGTTCATGCCGCCTGGCCCTGGGGTTCAGTCTGTAGAAAATCTGGCCGACAGAGGCGCGTGCCGGACCTATTCGTCGTCGATATCGCGGGCCGGCCGCGTCGTACGCCGCGTCTTCACGACAGGGGGCACCACTTCATGATGGACCGTCGGCCCTGGGGCGGGGCTGCGCCGTCCCTGCGAAATGGCAATCCGCTTGACACGCACTTCCGGCTCCGGACGCAAAAGATCGATATGCAGCAGGCCATTATCAAGCCAGGCGCCCCCGATTTCGATACCTTCGGCCAGTACGAACGCCTTGTGGAACTGCCGCGCCGCAATCCCGCGATGCAGGAAAATGCGCCCCTGGCTGTCATCCGCCTGACGGCCGCGGATCACGAGCTGGTTGTCTTCCTGCGTGATCTGCAGATCGTCCATCACAAAGCCTGCGACAGCCAGCGTAATCCGCAGAGCCGTGGCGCTGAGCTGCTCGATATTATAGGGGGGATACCCATCGGACGTCGATTTGGCGGCACGTTCGAGCATCTGCTCGAGGTGATCGAAACCGAGGAACATCGGGGACGTGAACAGGCGACCGGACATAGGGCTAAAGCCTCCTCCATGAGCGAGACATAAACAGGGCCGGTCCCATCATGCGGCAACCGGCTGACCCCACGATATGGTGTCCACCCTCACGGATGCAAGCTCTACCCTTACAGGACACAACGCAAAACCTGCACTCAAACCCGATCTTGCACTGGCATTTGGCGCCCGCGCTCGCTACATCGCAGGACATGAGCGAATTCGATTTCCTGTCCGGCATCGACGATGTGCCGCCCACCCCGATCCTGATCGCCCCCCAGCCCGTGCTGCGGGAGGTCACCCGCGACGTGCGCCCCGAAGACATCGCCTTCATCCGCGACCAGCTTCCGGGCATGTTTTCAGCCATGTACAAGGCTCCGGGCATCGGCCTCGCAGCCCCGCAGGTCGGTCTTGGCATGCGCTTCGCTTTGGTGGACGTGGCCGAGGAAGACGCACCGCGTGAGCCCATGCTGCTGATCAATCCGGAAATCATTTCTGATTCCGATCAGCTTGCCGCGCGTGAGGAAGGCTGCCTCTCCCTGCCGAACCAGTATGCCGAAGTCGTCCGCCCCGAATCGATCCGCGTGCGCTACCGTAACCTCGCGGGCGAGACGATCGAGCGCGATGCATCCGGCCTGCTCGCCACCTGCATCCAGCACGAGATGGACCATCTCGACGGCATCCTGTTCGTCGACCACCTCTCGACGCTCAAGCGCAACATGATCATGCGCCGCCTGGCCAAAGAGCAGAAACTCAGAAGGCACTGATCCCCGATGCGGCTGATCTTCATGGGAACGCCGGACTTTTCGGTTCCGGCGCTGCACGCCCTGCTCGACGCCGGTCACGAGGTGGTCGCGGTCTACACACAGCCGCCCCGCCCCGCAGGACGCGGCAAGGCGCTTCGCCGCTCGCCGGTCCATGAAGCTGCCGAGGCCGCCGGGATCGAGGTCCGCACCCCTGCGCGCGTCCGCCGCGACACGGCAGAGCACGCTGCCTTCGCCGCCCTGAACGCCGATGCTGCCGTGGTCGCCGCCTATGGTCTCATCCTGCCGAAAGCGATGCTGGACGCCCCTCGTCTGGGCTGTCTGAACATCCATGCAAGCCTCCTGCCCCGCTGGCGTGGCGCATCGCCTATCCAGTCCGCCATCGTCGCAGGCGATACCCGGAGCGGCGTTTCCATCATGCAGATGGATGAAGGTCTCGACACCGGCGCGGTTCTGCTGGAGGAAGCCACCCCCATCAGCGCGACCGACACCGCCAGCACGCTGCACGACCGCCTGTCCGAAATCGGCGGCCGTCTTGTCGTCCGTGCCCTCGCCGAACAGCCGAAACCTGTGCCGCAGCCCGAAAACGGCGTTACCTACGCCGAGCGCCTGACCCGCGATCACGGCCGTATCGACTGGACGCGCAGCGCCGCCGAGATCGACCGTCAGATCCGTGGTCTGACGCCATGGCCCGGCGCGTTCACCACACTCGACGATGTGGTCCTCAAGATCGGTGCAGCCACCCCGCTCCCTGCCGAGAGCCATAGCGCTGCCCCGGGCACCACGCTCGACGAAAGCCTCACCATCGCCTGCGGCACCGGTGCCCTGCGCATCGATCGCCTGCAGAAACCCGGTCGCAGCATGATGTCCGCTTCCGACTTCCTGCGCGGTCAGCCCGTGCCGAAAGGCACCCGCCTTGTCTGACACCCAGGCTGCGGAGCCTCTCGCTGAACCCGCCGCCGAGCCCACGGGTCTGAACCGCTGGGCCCTGCGCATCGAATATGACGGCACCGGCTATCTCGGCTGGCAGAAGCAGAACGACGGCACCTCCATTCAGGGCCTGATCGAAGCCGCCGCCTCAAAACTGGTCCGCAACCGCCCCGTCCCCGGCATCACCGCCGGACGCACGGATGCCGGCGTGCATGCGGCAGGTATGGTCATTCATCTTGATTTCCCGGATGACGCCCCGATCGACGCCCGACAGATCCGCGACGGCATGGGATACCACCTCAAACCCCACCGCGTCGTTGTGCTGGAAACGGCGAAAGTCGGCCCGGAATGGAACGCGCGTTTCTCCGCGACATGGCGCAGCTACCGCTACACCATTCTCAACCGCCCTGCCCGTCCGGGGCTGATGGAAAACCGCGTCTGGCACATCAAACGCCCGCTGGACGTGGACCTCATGCAGCAGGCCGCGAACCATCTCCTCGGGCCGCACGACTTCACATCCTTCCGCGCCGTCGCCTGTCAGGCCAGAAGCCCCATTCGCACGCTGGACGTCCTGAACATCCATCGCGACGGCGAACTGGTCATGATCGACACGAAGGCGCGCTCCTTCCTGCACCATCAGGTCCGCAACATGGCCGGCACCCTGATGATGATCGGCTCACGTCAGTGGCCGGTCGAAAAGATCATTGAAATTCTGGAAGCAAAAGACCGCTGCGCGGCCGGACAGACAGCCCCTCCAGAGGGGCTCTGCCTGATGGATGTCGGCTATCCCGACGATCCTTTCAACTGCTCCTAGGACGACAGCCCGAGCAGATCGACAACCGCATTGTAATGCGGCGGTAGCAGCCACAGGACCCAGAGCAGTCCCCCCACCGGCAGGGTCTGCAGGACTGTCATGACAAAAGCCTGCCAGCCGGTCGTCACAAGCCCGACCTTCGTCACATACCAGGTCAGCCACAGCGTATAGAGCTGCGCCCCGAAAGCGAGTCCTCCCAGCGCCTGGCTGGACGCCGCAGCCCCCGGCAGCACGAGATGCAGCACGCCCTGCGCCATGATCAGCATGGCCAGTGGCAGCCACCCGCACCAGAGCGATGCGGTGGCATAACGCGTCCACAGACCCTTGCGGCTCAAGGCGCCTGCATAAAGCTCCGACACCACAAGCTGCAACAGCGTGCAGACCAGCGGCACCACAGCCCGCACCAGCCCCATGATCCGTTCGGCGGGTGGGAGCATGAACGCCATCCACACACCGATAACCGCCAGCGCAACCGTCGGCGCCAGAGCCGCGAACAGCGCTCCCGCTCCGGGTGCGAAACAGTTGATCCCTTCGGACCGTCCCCGCCCCAGAAGCCACACGCCCAACGGAATGGCCATATTCCCGGTGGGAGGGAACGGACCCGGCCGTCGGGGAGTCACAGTCCGTATCCTTCCATGAACGCGAGATAAATCCGTGTCAGATCCTCCAGCGTCCCAAGCTCCACGTTCTCGTCACGCTTGTGCATGGTCGCGCCGACAAGGCCGAACTCCGCCACCTCGCAGTATTGCGAAATAAACCGCGCATCCGACGTCCCGCCGCCAGTATCGAGCCGGGGCGTCCGTCCGGTGACACTGCGTACAGCCTCGGACAGGCGCGTTACCGCATCCCCGGGCTGCGTCAGAAACGCCTCGCCGCTGATGGACACCTGCACGTCCGCTTGAGGCGCGTGACGCCGCACCACGTCCTCGATCCACGCCGTCAGAGCGGCCCCGGTATGCAGATCATTGAACCGGATATTCAGCCGGCCGACAGCACTTCCCGGAATGATATTGGTCGCCCCGTTCCCGACATCGATGCTCGTGACCTGAAGGGACGATGGATCGAACCACTCGCTCCCCGCATCCAGTTCCCGTGCCGTCAGTTCGGAAAATGCTGCCAGAAGACGATGAACCGGATTATCCGCCAGATGCGGATAGGCCACATGTCCCTGCGTCCCGTGTACGGTCACGACAGCATTCATGCTGCCCCGCCGCCCGATCTTGATGACATCGCCCAGAGCCTCGGGATTCGTAGGCTCGCCCAGAACACAGAAATCCGGAAGTTCACCCCGTTCCGCCAGCCATTCAATGACCGGCTTCGTCCCGAAATGCGCCGGACCTTCCTCGTCTCCCGTAATCAGCAAAGACACGGAACCCTTCAGCGGCCCCTGTTCCAGACGCCGCGCAACGGCTGCCACGAAACAGGCCACCCCGCCCTTCATGTCCGCGATCCCGCGTCCATAAAGCCGGTCACCCTCGATGACCGCCGCAAAAGGATCATGCGCCCAGCCCTCGCCAGGCGGCACGACATCCGTATGCCCTGCAAAGCAGAGGGCAGGATGCCCTTTCCCCAGCCGGGCATAAAGATTGGGCGTCGGCGCGTCAGCAGGCCCGAAAGGGAGATGGAACGTCTCGAACCCCATCCCCTCCAGCACACCTGCCAGAAGCGCCTGAGCCCCTCCATCGGCCGGCGTGACCGACTGGCAGCGCAGCAGATCCCGGGCCAGCGCCACAGGATCTGTCGGAAAGGTTGACCCCGTCACAGGATCAGTCGCGCAGAAGATCGTTGATGGAGGTCTTGGAGCGCGTCCGCTCGTCCACACGCTTGACGATCACCGCACAGGCCAGAGACGGCATACCCGGCTCCTTCGGCGGCAGCGTGCCCGGCACGACGACGGAATAGGCCGGAACACGGCCCATGAAGATCTCGCCCGTCGCACGGTCCACGATCTTGGTGGAAGCGCCCAGGAACACGCCCATCGACAGGACGGAGCCCTTCTCGACGATCACGCCCTCGGCCACTTCTGAACGCGCCCCGATGAAGCAGTCGTCTTCAATGATGACCGGAGCAGCCTGCAGCGGCTCCAGAACGCCACCAATACCTGCGCCACCGCTGATATGGCAGTTCTTGCCGATCTGGGCGCAGGACCCGACCGTCGCCCAGGTATCGATCATCGTGCCGCTGTCGACGCGCGCGCCGACATTCACGAAGCTCGGCATCAGCACCACATTCGGCGCAATGAACGCGGAGCGACGCACGATCGCACCCGGAACCGCACGGAAACCGGCCTCGGCGAAACGGAACTGGTCCCAGCCATCGAACTTCAGCGGAACCTTGTCGAATGCCGGCTCACCACCGCAACCGCGCTCCATGACCCTGCTGTCATTCAGACGGAACGACAGCAGAACCGCCTTCTTCAGCCATTCATGAACAGTCCAGCCATCTGCGAACGGCTCGGCGACACGCAGCGTCCCGGCGTCCAGCGCGGACAGGGCTTTTTCCACGACATCGCGGTCTTCGCCTTCCGTACGGGCGCTGAGCGTCGCACGACGCTCCCACAGAGCTTCAATGGCGGTACGAAGGGGTGCATTCGGCATCAGGTCGGTCCGGTAAAAAAGAAGCAGAAATCCGCCGGACCATGCGGTTCCAGGGGTTTCCTGTCAACGGATCTTTACTCCTGACGGCCGCTCTGTCCGTGCTCCAGCATTGTTAATGACTTCTTAACCAATCACGCTTATGAAAACCGGGGGCTTTGACTGACTGGCCCGACCGAGAGCTCTCTGCGGGATATGTCACCCTTGCCTGATCTGCGTTCCTTGTTCTCCCAGTTCATGAACAATCCGTCCCCGGACAGGACCCCGCAGGACCTGCGGAACATGCTGGCGTCAACTCTCGAAAGCCGCGAACGCTGGCGTTCCCTGCTCTATCAGGCGGTGGATCTGGTCTTCGAAACCGACAGCCGGGGCCGGATCATCCTGATTTCCCCCGAAACATGGCTTGGACAGCCCACGACGCCCCTGATCGGCCGCCCGTTCAGCGCACTGTGCGACACCGTGAACGTCCTTCAGACCCATACCGGCACGCCTGTCCAGATCACGAACCCGCAGGGCGAGCCCCTGACCGTCATCCTCTCCTCATGCCCATTCCAGGACAGCGAAGGCCGGATCACCGGAACACGCGGCACCCTCAAGGCGGTCTCACAGACGCTGCCCGGAACTACTGCCGTCATTGCGGCCCCGGCCGAAAGCGATTCTGCTCCCCAGCCTGATACCGCTCATGTCACGGATGGCCATTCCGACGCTGCCGGGATCACGATCCTCGCCGCCATCACCACCGCGCTCCGCAAGGCCATCGTTCCCAGACTGGCCTCTGCTGCTGCAATGGACGCCCTGCTCACCCCGCTCGCCGCGGAAGGCGCATTGCTGGACACCTCGGCTCCGAAGAGCTTTCTTTTCATATCGTCCGCCCTGCCTGCCGACATCCAGTCCGTCCTGTCGACACCCGCCCCTCAGGCGGGCACGGAGCTGTTCAGGACCGGCAGCAGCCATGTCATGATCTGCCGCGAAAATATCCGCAGCCTCAGACAGCTCTGCCTCGTCCTCTGGCGCTCCGAGCCCTGGTCTGCGCAGGACCGGCAGCTCTGTGAGACAGTCTGCTCCCTGCTGGCCGGATTCTGGGAACTGGACAGCATCCACCGCCGGATCCTGACGGATTCCGACTATGACATCGCGTCGAACCTTCTGAACTGGAACGGCCTGAAATCGGAAATCGAGCGCCGCAGCCGCCGGCTGGATCAGGAGGCGATGGCCGCAACCCTGATCATCGCCCGCGTGCCCGGCCTGACAGAGCTTTCAAAGACCCGGGGCTTCGAGGCCGGCGAAGAGGCGCTGCGTCAGTGCGTGGCTCTTCTGCGAAAAGCCATTCGTCCCACAGATGCCATCGGCCGGATCAGCAACAATACGTTCGGGCTCTGGATGGATGGCGGGGACCGCTTTGCCGCAGCCGAACGCGCCGAGCGCATGACGGCCCACGGCATTCCCATCCTGATCGATCCGCCGGTCCACCTGCCGCTTCAGCTGGGGCTTGTCTCCCGCGAAGCCAATGCCGAGGAAACTCCCGAGAGCCTGCTCGAACGCGGCATGCAGGCCCTTCAGGAAGGGGTGGCCGAAAACAGAAAATGGCGCTTCTCACACGAAGCGCCATAATCCCGGTCCAGTCCTGCTGCCAGTTGGTTACGCCTTGATGAGCGTTCCCGGTCCGGCCCGTGTGAACAGCTCCAGAAGGCAGCTATGCGGCACGCGCCCGTCCAGAATGACGGCGGCTTTCGCTCCCTTGCGGACTGCCTCGAGGCAGGTCTCAACCTTGGGGATCATGCCGCCCGAAATCGACCCGTCCGCAATCCGGCGCATGGCCTCTTCCGCGCTTAGCTCTTCGATGAGCTTGCCGTTCTCGTCCAGCACACCCGGAACATCCGTAAGCATCAGCAGCCGCGACGCATGCACCGCACCGGCAATCGCGCCAGCCGCAGTGTCAGCGTTAATGTTGTAGGTCTCGCCGTCCTCGCCAACGCCCACAGGGGCGATCACGGGGATCAGCCCCGCGCCGAGCAGCGCGTACAGGACCCGCGGATCGATCTTTTCCGGCTGTCCGACAAATCCCAGATCAATGACCTTCTCGATCTCACTGTCCGGATCGCGCTTGGTACGCGTCAGACGACGTGCCTGGATCAGCCCGCCATCCTTGCCGGAAATGCCGACAGCCAAGGCTCCGGCCCGGTTGATCAGCTGCGCCACCTGCTTGTTGACGCTGCCGGACAGAACCATCTCGATCACATCGACCATGGACTTGTCGGTCACACGCAGCCCGTCGATGAACTCGGAGCGGATCTTCAGCCGGTCCAGCATGGCGCTGATCTGCGGCCCACCGCCATGCACCACAATCGGATTGATCCCGACCAGCTTGAGCAGGGAAATGTCATAGCCAAAGGCATGCGCCAGTTTGCCCTCGCCCATGGCATGACCACCATATTTGACGACAATCGTGTCCCCGGCATAGCGCCGCAGGAACGGCAGTGCGCTGGACAGAATGGCCGCCTGCTGCTGCGCTTCCTCCGCATTCACGACAGGCGCCACGTCCGGCAGCTTGTCGCTGTGCGTCCGGCTGTTGCTTTCAATGGGGGTCTTACTGGTCATGATCCGGACTGTCCTTCCCCTGACGTCTGGAGTGGCACGGCAAAACGGGCAATTTCTGCCCGCAGATCCTCGATCCCGAAACCGGTCTCGCTGCTGGTGGCAATAATGCGCGGATAGGCTGCGGCGTGCTTGAGCGCCAGAGCCTCGACTTCCGCAATTTTCGCCGCCAGCGCTTTCGGCTTCACCTGGTCGCATTTTGTCAGCACGATCTGGAACACCACGGCCGCGCGGTCCAGAAGCTCCATGACATCCTTGTCCGACGCCTTGAGTTCGATCCGTGCGTCCAGAAGCAGGATGACCCGCTCCAGCGTCGTCCGGCCGCGAAGATAGGCGAACATCATGTCCTGCCAGTCTTCCTTGACCGACTTCGCCGCCTTGGCGAACCCGTAGCCCGGCATGTCCACGAGAGACAGCCGGTCAGCCAGATTGAAGAAGTTGAGCTGCTTGGTCCGCCCCGGCTCGGAGGACGCCCGCGCCAGCGCACGACGCCCCGTCAGCGCATTGATGATGCTCGACTTGCCGACATTGGACCGGCCGGCAAACGCCACTTCGGGGCGGCCGACAGGCGGAAGCTGGTCGATCTTCTGTGAGCCGAAGAAGAATTCACATTCCCCTGCGAACAGAAGCCGCCCGTCCTCGATCTGGGCTTCGGTCGGAGGCCCCGGGATTTCTTTCATCATGCCTCTGCCTGGCCTCAGGTCCGCGATACCGGAACGGGCAGACCCGTCCGGCGCTGGATGAACATCTGCTGCGCAACTGTCAGCAGGTTATTCCAGGTGTAGTAGACCAGAAGACTGGCCGGGAAGCCGGACATGAAGAACACATAGACCAGCGGCATGAACTGCATCATCCGCGCCTGTGCCGGATCAAGGCTCGCCGTCGAGCTGGTCTGGCGCTGCAGCAGCCAGAACGTCAGGCCAAGCGCCGTACCCCAGATGCTGACATGCAGGAACGACGAGTAATGCGTCGGATCGAACGGCAGCAGTCCAAACAGGTTGAACACGTTCGTCGGGTCCGGCATCGACAGATCATGGATCCAGCCGAAGAACGGCGCATGACGCGCATCGATGCTGATGTTCAGGATCTTGTACAGGCAGAAGAAGATCGGCGCCTGGATCAGCATCGGCAGACAGCCGCTTGCCGGGCTCACCTTCTCTTCACGATACAGCGCCATGACCTTCTGGTTCATGGCCATCGGATCGTCCTTGTTCTTCTCCCGGATCTCCTTGACCTTCGGCGCCAGCAGACGCATCCGCGCCGAGGACTGGGCAGCCTTGGAGGCCAGCGGGAAGAGAACGATCTTGACGATCAGCGTCAGCGCCATCAGCGCCAGACCGAAATTGCCCAGATGCAGATACAGCCAGTGCAACAGCGTCAGAAGCGGACGGGTCAGAAAGCTGAACCAGCCAAAGTCGATCGCCTTGTCCAGATCCGGAATGCCAAGCTGCTTGCTGTAGCCCTGCAGCAGGCTGACGACCTTCGCACCGGCAAAGACATGGCTCTTCTCGGTGATGGACCCGTTCGGCATGATCTGCTGGGCGTTCTGGGTGGACATCCCCACCTGATACGACCCCGGCGTTCCTGGCACGTAAGCAAAGCTCGCCGCAACCGGCGTACCATCCGCAGGGGCCACGGCCGTCAGCCAGAACTTGTCGCTGATACCATCCCAGCCATTCGTACCCGTGGACGACCAGGACACGTGATCCGGATGGTCTGCCCCCTTGCGCAGGTTCTTATAGCTTTCGTCCTGCATCCGGCCGCCGATGACGGCGATTGGCCCTTCATGCGCGGTGAAAGCCCCTTCCGGCGCATCATAGTCACGCTGCACGCGCTCAAACGGCACCAGAGCCACCGGCTGACCCGAATGGTTCTCAACCGTCTGGCTCACGGCGAACATATAGTGCTCGTCCAGTGCGATCTGGATGGAGAACACCAGCCCCTGCCCGTTATCCCAGTGCAGCGTCACCGGATGATCCGGCGTCAGCGTCTCATCCGAGCTCTCCCAGACTGTGTTCAGGTCCGGCACGCGGGCATTGGAGCCCGGAGCATTCGTCCAGCCGATCACGACGAACGTGGGATGCGCACTCCCCGCCTTGTCCAGCAGCCGCACCAGCGGGCTGTCCTTGGCCAGGGTCTCGCGATATTTCGTGAGGATCAGATCATCCAGCACCGCACCCTTCAGGTTGAGGGAACCCTGCACATCCGGCCCCGTCACCGGAATGCGCCGCGCAGTCGCCTGCGTTTCGGCAGCAGCCTCGGCAGGTGGCGCAGCCGTGGTCGGCGCGCTGTTCTGAACCTGTGCTGCAGGCGCATGTGTGACGGGATGGGGATCGTCCTGATGGGGCTTCGGCATGAAATAGTCGAAACCGATCAGGATAAGGGCCGAGAGAAGTGTGGCCGCAATAATGCGTTTGGTGTCCATCGGGCGGATGCCGGTCTTTCGTCTCACTGAATAGGGCTTGCGCCTCAAGTGGCCGAAAACCGCATTCAAAACAATAGGCGGAGGGCTTTTTTAATGCCGGTGTGGCTTCGGAGGCAGGTCCACACCCCCTTCTGACCATGGATGACAGCGCCCGATCCTGCGCAGTGCAAGCCATCCCCCACGTACAGGCCCATGCTCACGAATGACCGTCAGCGCATAGGTGCTGCATGTCGGATCGAACCGGCAGTTCCTGCCGATAAACGGGCTGATGAAAAGCTTGTAGGCGTCGATGAGCGACAGCATCAGGGCCGTAACGGCTTTCCTGATCACGGACGCGATCATTTCGCCCGGTCCCGGCCTTTGGTGGAGGTCCCGCGGGGGCTTTCCCGGAAATTGACATCCAGCCCCTTGCGAAGGGCCTGACGCAGATCATCCTTGAGAAGGGAAAAATCGCGCTCCCGGGTCTTGTCCCGCCCAATGAGGACGAAATCGCCAGAAGGCAGACCGTCTTCCCGTGCAACGAGACGCAGGGCCTCGCGGAGGCGACGGCGGGTGCGGTTACGGATGACAGAATTACCGACTTTTTTCGTGACCGTGAAACCGACGCGGGTTTCGGTCGCTGTGTCATCCGGCAGGATCTGCACGACCATACCGGGAGTGGCGACCTTGCGCCCCTTCCCGGCCACACGCAGAAACTGCGGCCGTTTTTTCAAACGGTGCGGAGTGTGGCCTGTTGTATGGATCGTGCCGATCGGGTCAAACTCAGGCAGAGAGCTTCTTGCGACCCTTGGAGCGACGGTTGGCCAGTACGCGGCGGCCGCCGACGGTTTCGCTACGCGTACGGAAACCGTGACGACGCTTGCGAACCAGCTTGGAGGGTTGATACGTGCGCTTCATGACGTTGATCCTTAAAAACCAGGCGGACGCCTCAACTGCTGGACATCCGCGTCGATCGGGCGCACGAAACGCCCGGTGATTGAGACCCGGGCTTGTAAGCACGCAGGCCCCTTATGTCAATGCCAGACCTACAGGAACTTCAGCCCATGCCCGAGTCCAGCAATACTCTCCCCGCCAGCAACTCTCCCCAGGACGTCGCGACCTTCCGCCACGACATGCGCAACGCGCTCGCCCCTGCCCTGCTCTGTGCCGACATTCTCGGCACGCACAAGGACAAGGCGGTCCAGCAGAACGCAAAGACGATCGTCGATGCGCTGGAAAATGCCCTGAAGCTGCTGAAAAACTTTACTTCTTCTCGATAAGCTCGATCTTGTAGCCGTCGGGATCCTCGACGAACGCAATGATGATCGTTCCGAATTTCAGCGGACCAGCCTCACGTGTCACCTTACCGCCTCCGCTGCGGACCGTCTCCACAAGAGCGGCCACATCGGGCACGCCAATTGCGAAATGCCCGAAACCGGTGCCGACCTCATAGTCGGTTTCCTGGTCCCAGTTATAGGTCAGCTCGATCTCGGCCTGTCCGTGTTCGTTGTCATCGAATCCGATAAAAACGAGCGTATAACGCCCCTCGCGCACTTCCTTGCGGCGAAGTTCCTTCATCCCGAGCAGCTTGTAGAACGCCAGACTCCGGTCGATATCCCGGATTCTCACCATCGTATGCAGAAACGTGCTCATCACTTGTCCTTCAGATCTTCCGGCGTCAGCCCATACAGAAACAGCCCATAACGATCCGCCAGCTTCACACAGCCAGCAGGGTCCGTCATGAGGGTCACTCCGGGCTGGAACGCAACGCCCCGCAATCCGTTCCGGGCTGCATTCTCCAGCGTCTCCGGCCCGATCGTCGGCATGTCCGCCCGAAGGTCCTGCCCCGTCTTGGGCATTTTCACCAGAACGCCGCCACTTCCCGCCTGCATGAGCCGCCCACAGCGCCCCAGCATGGCATCCGTCCCTTCCAGAGCCTCGACTGCCAGCACGAGACCGTTCTGGACAACACATCCCTGACCAATGTCCAAGGTTGCCATGACCTTCAGGACTTCGACACCCCGGGCGATATCCTGTTTGGCCTGGGCGTCGGGAAGGACGCGACCGAGAGTTCCGGAGCGGCCAGTGGCATGTTCGAGGAACTCGTGGGCGCCACGGACATGGAAACCTTCCTCACCGAGGACACGGACGACGGCTCCGAGCAATCCGTCATCGCCCGAGAAGATGGCACGGCCCAGCCTGGCGAGGATACGCGCGCCTTCGGCATCGGGACGCAGGTCACGCCATGCGGGACGACGCACCGGCCCGATCAGGACCAGTTCGCGGCAGTTGTTCCGTTTGAGAGCACCCAGAATGTCTCCGGCAGCAGCAAGACGGATGATTTCATGCGGGTAGGATTCGAGAAGCGCACGATCGGCGAAATCCCGGAACCCGATAACAAAAACCTTGCGTCCCTTGGCGATGGCTGCTGCGGCGACCTGCGCGGGAAGCGGTCCCGAGCCTGCCAGAATGCCGATGCAACCACGATCCCCCACGATCAGGCGCCTTCGGTTTCGGACTGTCCTTCCTGACGCGCAACGCGGGTCAGGCCTCGACGGCTGGGAGCCTCCATGAAGTCCAGCATCTCGGCGATGCGGGGGAGATGCCCGTATTCCTGACGGACTTCGGCGATCCGGGTTTCCAGAACGGACTCCGTCGCACCATGACGCGGATAAAGCGTCCGGAAGGCGCGTCGCATGGCCTGCATTTCCTCCGGACCAACGCCAGAGCGCTTCAGGCCGATCCAGTTCAGTCCGACCAGACGGGCGCGATTCCCCAGAACGCTTCCGTAAGGAATAACGTCCATTTCCACACCGCAGACACCGCCAACAACGGCACCACGGCCGATCCGGACGAACTGGTGCAGCGCGGCCGAGCCCATGATCTTGGCGTCATCGTCGATCTCAACATGGCCACCCATGACGACATTGTTGACGATGATGACACGGTCACCGAGGACGCAGTCATGGGCGACGTGTGAATTGGCCATGATCAGGCAGTTCGCGCCGATCCGCGTCAGGGCATGCCCCTGCGCGGTGCCACGATGAATCGTCACGTTTTCACGAATGACGGTATTGGCCCCGACCTCGCACAGTGTCGGCTCGCCAGCGTATTTGAGGTCCTGCGGCGCCAGACCGATCGTCACGAACGGATAGACCTCCACGCCTTCACGCAGGGTCGTGTAGCCATCCACGAGAACGGACGCATGCAGACAGACCCCGTCACCGATCGTGACATTGGGACCGACCAGGCACCAGGGGCCAATGCGCACGTTTTCGCCAATGCGCGCGCGCGGGTCGACGATGGCGGTCGCATGGATTTCGGCGGTTTCGGGGCGCTTGCCTGCCATCTGCATCAGGGTCAACCCATGATCATCGCACTGAAGGTCGCTTCGGCAACGGCGACATCGTCCACGCGGGCCACACCCTTGAACTTCCAGACATTGGCGCGGGAGCGTTCCTTGTCGACATGGATCCGGAGCTGGTCACCAGGGCCGACCGGGCGACGGAATTTCGCATTTTCGATCGTCATGAAATAGACCAGCTTGCCTTCAAACGCCTTGCCCAGCGTCATGACCACCAGCGTCGCTGCCGTCTGGGCCATGGCCTCGACGATCAGCACGCCCGGCATGACGGGGTGAGACGGGAAATGTCCCTGGAAGAACGGCTCGTTGACCGTCACGTTCTTGATGCCGATGGCGGACTGCCCGGCATGGATCTCGACCATCTTGTCGATCAGCAGAAACGGATAGCGATGCGGGATCGACTGCATGATCTTCAGGATGTCGATGCTCTGCGGAACCTGATGGCTGTCAGCAGCGGCGTCTGTCGCGGGAGTCATCTGTTCGGCTGGAGCGTCCACTCGGTCCATCGTTTCACCATGCCCTTCAAGCGGTGTTGTCTGTCAGTCGCTGCCCTGTGGCAGCACGAATGGCTTCCCTTAGCAAACCTGCGGGGGAGTTACCATCCGCGCCGCAGGACTGCTAGTCCCCGCTTTTACGCGAAAGTTTCCGCAAGGTGGCAACATTACGAAAAAATTCGCGGAACGGCATCGCGGGACTGCCGATAACGTCGGCGCCGGCATCCACATCCGACATGACGCCACACTGGGCGCCGATCCGGGCCTTCGCACCGATCTTGATATGTCCGATCAGGCCGGCCTGCGCAGCAATGGTGACGAAATCACCCAGTTCCGTCGAGCCGGAAATCCCGGCCTGCGAGACGACGATGCAGCAGCGCCCCAGACGGGCATTGTGGCCGATCTGCACGAGATTATCGATCCGGGTTCCGGCTCCGATCAGGGTGTCACGCATGGAACCACGGTCGATGGTGGAGTTCGCCCCCACTTCCACACCATCTTCCAACACGACGAGCCCGAGCTGGGGAACCGTTTCAAAACCTTCGGGGCCGACGGCGAACCCGAAACCATCCTGACCGATACGCACACCGGGATAGAGCGTGACGCGATCTCCGATCCGGGCATGGGAGATCGCGGCATGGGCCCCGATACGGCAACGCTCACCAATCTCGACGCTCTGGCCGATGCTGGCATGGCTTGCGACAATGCTGTCACGACCGATACGAACGCCGCTGCTAATGACGGCGAAAGGACCGATCTCGACGTTTTCGCCAATTTCGGCGTCTTCCGCGATCCAGGCACTCGGATGGCGGACACCCGTGGAAGCAGGTGCCGGATGGAACAGCGTGGCCACACGTGCCCAGGCCAGATAAGGCGCCTTGCAGGCCAGCCCCGCCGTATCGGGCGGCAGCTTGTCAGTGAAGGCCGGGGAGAGAATGACCGCTCCGGCCTTCGTTTCCGCCAGAAGCGGCAGGTAGCGGCGATTATCGAGGAAGCTGATTTCATCCGGTCCTGCAACATGCAGGGGCGCAACGCCACGGAACTCGGACAGTCCCTTCCCTGATGCGGCCGGAATGATGTCGCTTCCCGAGACCTCTGCCAGCCGTTCCAGACCGAAAGGTCCGGAACGCTGGAAGAAACGGCTGTCGCCCGGGCGACTTTCGTTTGCTGTCATGTCAGACACGGCCCGGCGCCTCAGTGATGCTGACGCAGAACGGACTCGCTCGGTGCAGACGCCGGAGCCTGTTGGGGTCCGGGAGCCTGCGGTCCCTGGGCCTGCCGCTGTTCGTCAGCCGTGGTGGGCATCTTGCCGGAGCGGGCGAGCTGCTCGGGGTCCACGCCATCATCGGGAATGAAGACATGCGGCAGCGTCTTGTTGAGCTGCGTGCCGACTTCCTCGGTGATGTCCTGACCGCCGACATGAAGCACGACCTGCTCTGCATGCAGGATCAGGTTCATGTTGTGGGCAGCAGCAACGGCGGCGATGATGCCGTTCGGCTCTTCCAGCTCACGCTCGATCTGGTGCATGGCAACCTGTGCCGCTTCCTGGATGATGCGGGCCTGATTGCCGAAATCGTGCTGATCCTTGGCGCGACGTTCCTGCAGGTGACGTTCGCGCAGCTGGATCTGGTCGGACGTCAGGCTGCGGGCCTGGGCCTGAAGCTTCTGCTGCTCGCCACGCCAGGCGGCTTCCTCACGCTGCACAGCCTGTGCCAGACGGTCACGGCGGGCACCCAGAACCTGCTGGATTTCCTGCCAGGCGCTGGAAATCTGCATGACGGCCTGGACATTGATCACGCCAATGACGGCAGCCGGCGGCGGAGAGGCCTTTGCGATGCTCGGGGGAGCCGGGATCGGCGGCAGCGGCAGGATCGGCGGAGCCTGCTGCTGTTCGGCCGGTGCAGAGTCTTCTTCCTCATCCGGCGCGGCTTCCGGAACGCGGCGCTGGACAGGGCGCGGCGGAGGGGCGTCAGGATGAGCAGCCTTGGGAACGAACCAGCCACCATTGCCGCCGGAAGCCTGGGCATGGGCGCCCGGAGCGGAGACAAGAATCGTCGCTGCCAGAAGCGCGCCGGCCGAAACCGTGCGCATCAGGGAATTGAGGGTCATGACCACCTCTTGGCAAGGGGTTGAGAAACAGGACGGCAAGGTCTCGAACAGTTCAGAACTGCTGGCCAAAACCGAAACGCAGCGGATAGAGACGGTCACCATGTTCCTTGCGGATCGGCACGGCGCCATCGATGTTGACGAGGCCGAACGGGCTCTTCCAGGACACACCGAGACCGCCGGAAACACGCGGGATCAGGTTGTCACCGGTGATCGGGGTGTAGTTGTCGCCGTCATTCGTGCGGTTCGTATAGAGATGCTTGACGCGCAGGCCTGCGAGACTGCCGGCATCAATGAAGCCACGACCCGAGATTCCGAGATCATCACCCATGGGCAGCGGGAAGTTGAGCTGTGCAGAGGCCGTGTACATGAAGCGACCGCCGAGCAGATCTTCCTGGCCCTGGGCCGGGATATAGACACCGTTGATCTTGAGATGGCCTGAACGCGGACCGACACCACCCTGGAGGAAGCCTCGCAGGTTTTCACCACCAAGATAGAAGTTATCGATGATGTTGCGGTTTCCGCTCGAGCTCCAGTCACCCATGTAACCGACGCCGCCCTTGAACTGGAACGTCCAGTCATGGTTTCCGGTCAGGTCATCAAGCGGCACATAATAGGCGCCGTCCGCCTTCACGCGGGCATATTTCGAGTTACCACCAAGACCAGCAAAATCACCACCGACCTTGAACATGTAACCCGAGTGCGGCTTGGTTCTCTGATCACGACGGTCATAGGTCACAGACGTGCTGATCTGCGAGAGCAGCGACCAGCCGGCCGACTGCTGGACGTAAATCGACGGAACGTACTGGATCAGGCTCGGATCTTCGGCGACGGCAGCAGCGTCGTAGAAGTTGCCGACCTGACGGTCAACGAGCGTATAGTTCCAGGACTGCGACAGGTATCGGTTATAGGCATAACCCAGACGCAGGCTCATGCCGTACTGGGATTCCTTATAGCTCTGATACGTCTGGTAGTTGTTCTGGATGAAGTAGAAATCCGCACCGGCCACAAGGTTACGATTCAGGAAGTACGGATCGGTAATGGAGATGTCGGCCTGCTTTTCATAGTAAGCGACCGTTCCGGAAATACCGGCGTCCACACCCGTTCCGAGCAGGTTATGCTGCTTGATCGCGGCGTTACCGAGAATACCGACGTCCGTCGAGTAACCGCCACCCAGGGAGAACTCACCGGTCGGCTTTTCAACCACGTTCGCGGACACGTTCACACGGTCAGGTGCAGATCCCTGTGTCTGATCGACGGAGACCGAACTGAAATATCCGAGGTCCTGAAGACCAAGCTTGGAATACTTGCGATCGAACGGTGTGTACGGGTCCCCTTCGGCCATCGGCAGGTTCCGGCGGATCACATCATCATGGGTGATGGTATTGCCGTTGATGTCGATACGCTCAACATAGACATGCGGCCCCTCTGTCACATCGAACAGCAGGTCAACAACGTGCTTTTCCGGATTTCGGGCGATTTCCGAACGGACCATGGCGAACGGGTGACCGGTGGCCTGCAACCATTCCTGCATGTTCTTCGTGTTGTTCTGGATCGCCGTGCCGTCATAGATCTGATGCGGGAACAGCTCGACATGCGGGCGCAGCATCTCGGGCGTCACATGACGCACGCTGGAGCGCACATCCATCTTGCCCAGACGGTAGCGGTCGCCCTCATGCACGGTGAAGGTGATGTAGAACGACTTGTGATCAGGAGCCAGCTCACCCGTGGCATCCACCATATGGAAATCGACGAAGCCGTTATGCAGGTAAAAGCGACGCAGCAGCTCTGCATCGTACTTCACGCGCTCGGGGTTGTATTCATCCGAGGACGAGAAGAAACGGTACCAGATCGTCTCCTTGGACGAGATGACCTGGGAGAGGCGTGCTTCGCTGAAGGCATGGTTGCCGACGAAAACGATTTTCTTGATGAGCGTCTGCTGGGCTTCATTGATGTTGAAGACCACGTCCACACGGTTGTGGGACAGCTTGACGATCTGGGGCGTGACGGTCGCGCCGAAGCGGGCCTTGCCGGCATACTGGTTCAGGATCTTCTGGCGGTCGGCGGCAGTCGTCTGCGACGAGAACACTGCGCGGGGACGCAGGCTGATTTCCTTACGGAGATCCTCGTCCTTCAGCGCATGGTTGCCCTCGAACACGATGCGGTTGACGATCGGGTTCTCGACCAGGTCAACCAGAAGCGTGTTGCCATCACGGTGCAGCGTCACGTCCTTGAACAGACCCGTGGCGTAAAGCGTCTTCAGCGAGCGGTCGAGGTCATCCTGATTAAACGTGTCACCTGGCTGGGCGACCATGTAGGACAGCACCGTGCTCGTCTCGATACGGGTGTTTCCCTTTACCGAGATGGCCTGAATGATGTTTCCACCGGGGGCTGATGCCGGGGCCTGATGACGAACGGAACGCGCTTGAGCCGTTCCGAGGACGACGGGCAGCAGACAGGCTGATGCGAGAAGCACCAGACGCTTGTTCGAAGACCGGGAACCTCTTGACCGTGATCCTGACAAACCGGCTTTCCTTGTAACATATTTTTTGCAGGCGCCTGACACGTTACGCCATTGGCGGAGGTATCCGATAACCCCTGTCCCGCGCAAGATGCCCTGACGTGTTCAACTGTATCACAAGTCTTTTCAGAATATTTAGCTTACTGCGTGAAAGAGCCAGTGGAACAGTCCGATGTTGGTCAGATCGTTGACCGTTGAAAAGAGGAAAAGAGCGCCGATCAGAGCCATTCCGACCTGCATGCTCACTTCCTGCACCCTGCGTGAAACCGGGCGGCCGCGGATCGCCTCGCAGATATAGAACACGAGACGCCCCCCATCGAGCACGGGAATTGGGAAAAGATTGATCAGCCCAAGATTGATCGAAAGCAGCGCCATGAAGGAAATGATGCTGGCCAGACCGTAGCTGGCGACCTGGCCGGAGAGCTGCGCGATGCGAATCGTCCCCCCCAGCTCCTTCGCACTCCGTTGCCCGCTGAGGATCTGCCAGACGCCCTGAAGCGTCATGACCGATTTGTCCCAGGTCTCCTGCATCCCCATGATGAAGGCCGACGGCAGGGAAACGGGACGTCCCCTCGAGATGGCGAACGCTACGCCGAGGCTGCCCATGTCGTGGCCACCATTCTTCAGGGTGTCGAGCGTGACCGGCAGGCTGAGATCTTCCGTGCCACGATGGATACCCAGAACCGTCTGCTGGCCGGGATGGGACGCGACGGTCGCCATGACATCCTCGGCACCAAGGATATGCGTATTGCCAATCCGGGTAATCACGTCACCAGGCTTTACGCCCGCACGGTCCGCCGGACTTCCGGCCGTGACCTGCGAGATATCCCCGTGGATCTCGGGCTTGCCCACCACGGCGAACAGCACCGTGAAGGCCAGGATCGCGAAGATGAAATTGAAGACCGGCCCCATGAGGATGACGATAGCCCGGGAGCCTACGGGCTTGTCATGGAAAGTCCGGCCCGGAATCCAGGCGGCTTTCTGTTCGTCGGTTGCATCTTCCGGACCTTCAAAGCCGTGCGGCTTGACGAACCCGCCCAGGGGAATGGCACTGATGCGCCATTCCGTGCCCGAGCGATCGTGCCAGCGATGCAAAGCAGGGCCGAAACCGATGGAAAAGGTATCGACCTTCACACCACGCCAGCGCGCCGCGAGGTAATGCCCGAGTTCATGGATGAAGACGAGGATCCCCAGAATCAGGACATAGGCCAGAATGGTCCGCAGAAGATCATGCATTCAGGGCGTTCTCGCTCACGTCGTTTCGCAGCCCCCCACTCTGCCGCAGGATATGGGCTTCGGCGAGGGCCCTGCCCCGCGCGTCCCAGTGCAGCACGTCATCGAGGGTCCTGAGTTCCGGATTTTCATCCATAGCCTGCAGCGCAGCGTCGATTGTCTCGCCGATACCGAGGAAGCCGATGCGCCGGTTGAGGAACGCATCCACGGCAACTTCGTTCGCGGCGGAGAAAACGGCTGGTGCCGCGCCACCGGCCCGGAGAACCTGGCGGGCAAGGCGCAGGGGGGCGAAGCGCACTTCATCCGGCGCTTCGAACTCCAGACGGCCATAGGCGGCAAGATCAAGACGCTCGCAGGGTGTCACCATGCGCTTCGGCCAAGCGAGCGTATGGGCGATGGGAATGCGCATGTCGGCAGAGCCCATCTGGGAGACGAGGCTGCCATCCCGAAACTGTACCAGACCATGTACGACCGACTGCGGGTGAACCAGAACGTCGATCCGGTCTTCGGTCAGGCCAAAGAGACGGGCCGCCTCAATGACTTCCAGACCCTTGTTCGCCATTGAGGCGGAATCGATTGTGATCTTCGCGCCCATCGTCCAGGTTGGATGCTTCAGGGCCTTTTCCGGAGTAGCAGCGCGCATTTCCTCGATCGAGGATTTACGGAACGGCCCGCCGGAAGCCGTCAGAATGATTTTCTCGACGCTGTCCATGTCGCAGGCGCCGAGGGACTGGGCGATGGCGTTATGTTCCGAATCGACAGGGAGCAGCGTGGCACCCGCTTCGGCCACCGCGCGAAGCATGACGTCGCCTGCACAGACAAGCGCTTCCTTGTTTGCGAGCGCCACGGCATGACCGTTGCGGGCGGCAGCGAGCGTGGGTTCGAGGCCCGCGGCGCCCGTAATGGCTGCCATGGTCCAGTCGGCTTCCATGGCGCCGGCCTCGATGACGGCCTGACGGCCAGCCGCGGTCCGGATGCCTGTCCCGGCGAGGCAGGATTTCAGCTCTTCGTGACGGCTTTCGTCATGAATGACGGCGACTTCCGCGTTCAGGCGACGGGCCTGTTCGGCCAGCAGCGCGGCGTTGCATCCGCCGACAAGGGCCCGCACCTCGATCTCATCCGGAATCCGGGCAAGAAGGTCGACCGTTGAAGTTCCGATACTGCCGGTGCTGCCGAGCACCGTAATGCGGCGGCGTGTTGGGCGCGCAGAACCGTCAGTCATGAGAAGAACTCCCCTGAAGAATGGGTGGGTGTGCAGAACCGCCAGTCAGATCTGCAGGCAGGATGGACCAGAAAGGCTGCGCGGCAACCGCGAGCGAAAGCAGGGCTGCGGCAGGTGCCGCGGCGAGAAGGCCGTCAAAGCGGTCCAGAAGACCGCCATGTCCGGGAATCAGACGGCCTGAATCCTTGACGCCGAGACGACGCTTGGCCGCGCTTTCCAGAAGGTCACCGCTCTGGGAAAACACACTCAGGACAGCGCCGCAGACCAGGCCGCCAAGCTGGGTGCCCGGAACGGTCAGCCAGGCGACCAGACTACCAGCCAGCGCCGCCCCCACAAGGCCGCCGATTGCGCCGGAGCGTGTCTTGCCCGGTGAAATCGAAGGAGCCAGCTTCGGGCCGCCGAAAATACGACCGGCCAGATAGGCGAAACTGTCGCTCGCGACCACAACGGAGATGACGAACAGAACGGACGCCATGCCAAGCGGCAGGTGCCGCAGCCACAGGAGCGACAGGCCCCCGATGATGGCAACAACGACAGGAACGCTGGCCGGAAAACCGAAGATCAGGGTGGGCCAGATCATCCAGAAGGCGGCGCTCCACTCCCCTTTCAGGGCTGCCAGACCGGCGATGACGGGCCAGGCGAGCAGAAGGGCGCCGCGCCATGTCTTGAGGGGCTGGCGGATAAGGGTTTCGCCCTCCCAGGCCAGACCGAACATCGCCAGCAGGATCAGGGCGTCATAGACCGGACCACCCTGCCAGATGCAGAACGCCGCAACCGGGATCAGGACCGCAGCGGACAGCAGGCGCAGGCGCAGGTCAGACCATCTGGAGGAGGCACTCATGCGGGGCGGCCACCAAACCTGCGCTGGCGGCTCGCAAAGCGCGAGAGGGCTTCGAGAAACTCGACTTCGCCAAAATCGGGCCAGAGCACATCCATGAAAACCAGCTCTGCATAGGCGCTCTGCCAGAGCAGGAAATTGGACAGGCGACACTCGCCACTGGTGCGGATGACCAGATCGGGATCGGGCATGTCGGAAGTCTGGAGCGCATCGTCGAGCATGGCTTCGCTGATGCTTTCGGCCGCGATTTTTCCGGCAACGGCATCTTCAGCCAGCCGGCGGGCAGCCTGCACGATATCCGCGCGGCCACCATAGGACAGCGCGAGCGTGAGGGTCAGGGTCGTATTGTGGAGCGTCAGGGCTTCGGCGCGGCGCAGTTCTTCGCGCAGGGAACCCTCGAAGCGCTCGGGCTCACCGATAATCCGCAGTCGCACGCCCTGGGCATGAAGCTCGTTGATCTTGTGACGCAGATAGAAGCGCAGCAGAGATGTCAGATCCCCGACTTCCTCTGCGGAGCGGCGCCAGTTTTCCGACGAGAACGCATAGAGCGTCAGGTATCGCACGCCCTGCCGGATGGCCGTACGGACGCATTGCTGTACGGATTCCGCACCCTGACGGTGCCCTGCGGCCACAGGGAGTTTGCGCGCGCGGGCCCAGCGGCCGTTCCCGTCCATGATCATGGCGATATGGACGGGAACGACGCTCACGCCGCCCCCGGATGAGGAGGAGACGACACGGTCCTGACGGGGAAGAGATCCTGCAGACAAATGCGCAATCAGACCTGTTTGATCTCGCGTTCTTTGTCCGCGAAAATATCGTCGACCTTCTTGATGTACTGGTCCGTCAGCTTCTGGATGGCGTCGGTCCAAGTCTTCATGTCGTCCTGGCTGATCTCGCTCTTCTTTTCCAGGGCCTTGGTCTGCTCCATGCCGTCACGACGCACGCCACGCACGGAAATCTTGCCGTTCTCGGCATAACGGCTGGCAGCACGGGCCAGTTCGTTGCGGCGCTCTTCGGTCAGGGCCGGAATGGGAACGCGGACCGTCTGACCGTCCGTGGACGGATTGAGGCCAAGCCCGCTGTCCCGGATGGCACGCTCGACGGCACCGACAACCGTACGGTCCCACACGGACACCGTCAGCATGCGGGCTTCGGGAACGGCGATGGAACCGACCTGCGACAGCGGAACTTCCGAGCCATAGGCTTCGACGCGCACCGGCTCCAGAAGGTTCGGGCTGGCCCGGCCCGAACGCAGGCCCGAAAGGTCCCGGCGCAGGCTTTCGATCGCACCGTCCATACGGCGTGTCAGATCGGCGAGAAGGTCATTCAGGGCAGCGGACATGAGCTGTTCCTTTCAGTTCGACGTGGTTTTCAGGAGAGAGCCTGAAGATTTCGTTGAAAATGCGGAGATCAGTCCGCTTCGATGATCTTTGTGAAGAGCCCTTCCCCACGCATCACGGCCCCGAAGGAGCCGGGAGCATGCATGTTGAAGACCACGATGGGCAATCTGTTTTCACGCGCCAGGCTGATGGCCGCGGCATCCATGACGTTCAGGTCGCGGGCCAGAACCTCGAGATAGGTCAGGCGATCATAGCGCTGGGCGTCAGGGTTGCGGCGCGGGTCGGCGGAATAGACGCCGTCCACCTGCGTGCCCTTGAAGAGCGCATCGCACTCCATCTCGTTGGCGCGCAGAGCGGCGGCCGTGTCCGTCGTGAAGAACGGATTGCCGGTGCCGGCTGCGAAAATGACGACGCGGCCCTTTTCCATGTGGCGCACGGCGCGGCGGCGGATATACGGCTCTGCAATGGCGGCCATCTGGATCGCGGTCATGACGCGCGTTTCCATGCCGCGGCGCTCGAGCGCGTTCTGCAGCATCAGCGCGTTGATGACGGTCGCCAGCATGCCGGCATAGTCACCCTGCGCGCGGTCCATGCCCTTAGCTGCGGCCGCAAGGCCGCGGAAGATGTTGCCACCGCCGACGACGAGGCAGACTTCCACTCCGGAAGCCACCACATCGGCGATATCGGCGGCAACCATGTCCACCATTACGGGGTCTACCCCTGACGGTCCGTCGCCCATGAGTGCCTCACCGGACACCTTGAGCAGGACGCGTTTGTAGGAGGGGCTCTGTTCTCGATTTTCGGTCATCATGCCCGTCTCTGGCTGGATGTGTCTTGACGTGCGCCTGTCATACAGACGTGGCGGGATTGGAACAAGCGATGTCAGGATGCCGGATTTCAAACGCTCCGGCACCTGTCTTTTTCAGTCGTCCAGACCAATGGCGCGCAGCCGGGCCTTTTCCTCGTCCCATCCCGCACGTTCCTTGACGTTCAGGAAAAGATGGCATTTGCGGTCCAGAAGCTCCTGAAGCTCCATGCGAGCCCGTGCACCGAGGGATTTGATCTTGTGACCGCCCTCCCCGATCAGGATGGCCTTGTGCCCGGGACGGGAGACGTAAATCGTCACCTCGATCCGCACCGATCCGTCCGGACGCTCCTTGAAGCTCTCGGTCTCGACAGTGGCCTGATACGGAATTTCCTCATGCGTCTGCATGAAAATCTGCTCACGGACGAGCTCGGCGGCGAGCAGGCGGTCCGGCAGGTCAGTCAGGTCATCTTCAGGGTAAAGGAAAGGACCTTCGGGCAGTTCGGCAGCCAGACGAGCCATCAGATCGCTCACGCCCTCGCCCGAACGGGCGCTCAGCATGAAAACATGCTCGACATTGATGAGACCGCTGATTTCCTGCGTCAGAGGCAGGAGTTCACCGCGCTCGACGAGGTCCGTCTTGTTCAGAACGAGCCAGATCCGGTTCTTGCTTTCGGCCAGCTTGGCGATGATCTCGCGAACATCCTCGCGCAGGCCGGATTTTGCGTCCACCAGCAGCAGGGTCAGATCCGCGTCCTGCGAGCCGGACCAGGCCGCGTTGACCATCGCCCGGTCGAGGCGACGGCGCGGCTTGAAGATGCCAGGCAGGTCCACGAGGATGATCTGGGCATTGTCCTGCATGACGATGCCGAGCGTCCTGAAACGGGTCGTCTGGGCCTTGGGGCTGACGATGGACAACTTGGCTCCGGCAATCCGGTTGAGCAGGGTGGATTTCCCCGCGTTCGGGGCGCCGACGAGAGCCACGAAACCGCAGCGCGTGGTCATGTTCTGATCCTTTGTTGATGACATCTCAGGACGCCACATTCTGACCGAGGTGTTTCAGCAGGGCGGTTGCCGCTGCGCTTTCTGCCAGCCTCTTGCTGCCGGCTTCTCCCGTACCCGTATGACCCATGGTCGTGACGCTGACGCGAAAGACCGGCGCGTGTGACGGACCGTCCGAAGACAGGAGTTCATAATGCGGAAGCGGCAGCCCCTGCGAGAGCATGTATTCCTGCAGCAGCGTCTTGGGCTCCTTGTGGGGCCGGTCGGCGCTTTCGATGCGGGACTGCCAGTACTGGTGCACCACACGGCGGGCCGGTTCCAGACCACCATCGAGATACAGCGCACCGAGAAGGGCTTCCATTGCGTCAGCACGGATGCTGGACAGACGCCGGATACCGGCATCTTCCTCATGCGGGGAAATCTGGAGCGAGGCCGAGAGACCGACCTGATCAGCGATTTCGGCCAGCACGGTTCGCGATACCAGATGGGCGTGACGGGGACCGAGGGCCCCTTCCTGCTCGTCCGGATAGCGCTCCAGCAGCCACTCGGCCATCAGCAGGCCGAGGACGCGATCGCCGATGAATTCGAGGCGTTCGTTCGATCCGCTACCCTTGGGGCGCTGGTTCCGGCGGGCACGACGGGGGTCACGTCCGGAGACGGCAGAACGGTGCGTCAGGGCCTCGCTCAGCAGTTCGGGCTTCTTGAAATTATGCCTCAGGGCGGCCTGCATCGAGGCCAGGGCTTCTGTGTGGGAGAGTTTCATGTGACGGAATGCAGGAAGCGGTTCCAGCGGATCTCGGTGGGCCAGTACCAGAACTGCCAGGCAGGGTGACGCATATCCATGGAGAACAGGACGATGGGCGCGCGACCGACAAGGTTCTGCATCGGGACAAAGCCGAGATCATCCGGGCCATCGCCCTGAAAACGGCTGTCGGCACTGTCGTCACGGTCATCGCCCATGGCGAAAAAGGAGCCCTCCGGCACGACATATTCGGGCGTATCGTTGGCGAATCCCTCATCCGTCAGCTTGAGGATGTCATGCTCGACAGTGGGACGCCCCGCACTTCCCGGAAGGCTTTCGCGATAGCGGTCACCGCTGAGGAGACGGTTGTTCTCGTCCAGCACTTCGTAGTGACCGAGCGCCGTGCGGGGGACTTCGATACCATTGAGGATCAGCTTGCCGCCCGTGACCTGGATATGGTCGCCGGGCAGGCCGATGATGCGCTTGATATAGTCCACGGACGTATCACGCGTGAAACGGAAGACCGCGACATCGCCGCGATGGGGTTCGGAACCCAGGATCCGACCGCTGAAGACATTGGGCGAGAATGGGAACGAGAAGCGCGAATAGCCGTAGCTGAACTTCGAGACCAGAACGAAATCGCCGATCTGCAGCGTCGGGATCATCGAGCCGGACGGGATGTTGAAAGGCTCCACCACGAGGGATCGCACGGCAAATACAGCCAGCAGCAGCACGCAGAAATAGCGGATGCTCTCGCCAAGCGTCTCTTCGCGGCGCGCGGGCTTGTCACCGGCACTTTCTGAACCCTGCACGGGCCTGTTCTCCTTGGTCATGAGACGCTCTTAACGCAGCTTGGCGGCATTGGCGAGCGGTTCAATCCGGGCGGATGCTTGCGGAGCGGACTGCATACCCGTCAGGGGGACGGATTGTATGATGACCTGCGCAAGGGCAAAGGGCGGATCATCGCTCATACTGACGAGCAGCTGGGCTTCCTGCCCTGGCGGGGTCAGGCGCTTCAGGGCTTCTTCCGCCCCGCCTGAAAGCAGGAGTTCCGGCGCCCCGTCCGGGCCGTTGCAGACTCCGATATCCTGAAGCAGGACCCCGTTCGCGAAGCCCGTTCCCAGTGCCTTGGCGCAGGCTTCCTTGGCCGCCCAGCGCTTGGCGTAGCTCCCCATGCGCGCAGCCCCCGTGAAACGATCGGCATAGGCGCGCTCGGCTTCGGTAAAAACGCGATTCAGGAAACGGTCCCCAAAGCGTTCGACGCTTTTTTCAATGCGCGAAATCATGCACAGGTCCGTCCCCATGCCGAGGATCATGACGTCATCCCTTGGCGCGCTCGACCTGCATGACGCCCACCGCTGTCCGGAACGCCGCGATCATGGAGGAGAGGTGACGCAGATCCTTCACTTCAAGATCGACCAGGATTTCCATGAAATCGAGCTGCCGGTTGACGATCTTGAGGTTGATGACGCTGCCATTGTGCTTGGCAGCCACATTGGTAAGCGTTGCAAGAACTTCGGGCTCGTTGGCAGCCACGACCGACAGGCGGGCCGTATAGGGCTCGGCGCCCTGTCGGCGACCGAGAGCCTCGTAGTCCCAGTCCACTTCCAGGAAACGCTCGGGCGTATCGGCGAAACTGGACAGGTTCTGGCAGCCCCGACGGTGGATCGTGACGCCCTTGCCCTGAGCGATGATCCCGACGATCGGATCACCCGGCAGCGGGCGGCAGCAGCCGGCAAAGCTGATGGCGATGCCCGAGCCGATTCCCTTGATCGTGCTTCCCGAATGGGCCGCCGTATTCTTGGAGCCGGCATGCCCTGCGCCGAGCATGAGGGACTGGCCGAAACGTGGAGAAAGCCCGGGCACCATTCTCGGCGCGCGGACGCTCTGACGCAGCTCCGGATAGGCCGTATTGACCACATCCTTGGGACCGAGCTGACCGTTTCCGACCGAGACGTACAGGTCTTCCACCGAAGCCTGACGCAGTTCCTTGAGAATCCCATCGAGGACTTTTTCGGAACCGTCCACGCCTTCCTGACGGAACGCCTTGGCGATGGCGGCACGCCCATTGTCGAGATGGACCTGACGCTGCTGCTGCGCCACGAAACGCCGGATACGGGCGCGAGCCTTGCCGGTTGCGACAAAGCGCTCCCAGGACGGTGACGGCGTGCCGCCACGGGCCGTCATGATCTCGACCTGGTCGCCGTTCTGTAGCTCGTGCCGCAGAGGCATCAGGCGACCATTGACCTTCGCCCCTACGCAGGTATCGCCGACCTGACTGTGCACGGCGTAGGCAAAGTCAACGGGCGTTGCGCCACGCGGCAGGGAAATCAGTTGCCCTTTGGGGGTAAAGCAGAAAACCTGATCCTGATAAAGTTCAAGCTTGGTGTTTTCGAGGAACTCGTCGGGAGCCTGACTGTCCTCGAGGATTTCCAGCAGGTCCTGAACCCAGCGCAACTTGCGGGTCGGCGCGCCGAAGGCCGACGACAGGGCCGCGGCTTCACGCTCGCTTGGCGTTGCGTGTTCCTTGTAGGCCCAATGCGAGGCAACGCCGTTTTCAGCGAGATCATGCATTTCGGCGGTCCGGATCTGGACCTCGATCTTCTGATTGCGCGGATGACGCAGCGTCACGCCGGTATGAAGGCTCTGGTAGCCGTTGGCCTTGGGCGTGGAAATGTAATCCTTGAAACGCCCGGCAATCATCGGATACGCGCCGTGGATCGCCCCGAGCGCCATGTAACAGGCATCGCGCGTGGGGACGAGCAGACGGAACGCCATGATGTCCGAGAGCTGCTCAAACGCCACATTCCGGCGCTGCATTTTTTCCCAGATCGAATAGGGCGATTTTTCGCGCCCCGTCACTTCGACCTTGTCGATCCCGCTTTCAGCGCACAGAGCCATCAGTTCCTGACGGACCTGCTCGATGACATCTGCCCCCTGCCCCCGCAGGAAGTTCAGACGGGCACGGATCGTCGCGTCGGCTTCGGGTTCAAGCTGGGCGAAGGAAAGGTTCTGAAGCTCCGTCTTGACGCGATCCATACCGATGCGCTCGGCCAGAGGCGCATAGATATCCATCGTCTCGCGGGCGATACGCTGCCGGCGATCGGTCCGCTGCACGTAATGCAGCGTACGCATGTTGTGCAGACGGTCGGCCAGTTTGACGATGAGGACGCGGATATCCCGCGACATGGCCAGAACGAGCTTGCGGAAGTTCTCGGCCTGTTTGGTGCGATCGGACTGAAGTTCAAGCCGGGTGAGCTTCGTCACGCCATCGACGAGAGCTGCGACATCCTCACCGAAGCGAGCTTTCAGGGAGTCACAGGAAACGCCCGTATCTTCGACGGTATCGTGAAGCAGCCCCACCATGATCGAGGTCGCATCCATGCGGAAACCGGCAAGGATGTTTGCAACCGCAATGGGATGGGTGATGTAGGCATCGCCATTATCGCGGCGCTGCCCGTTATGGGCATTGGCGGCGACATCATAGGCGGCTTCGATCCGGGTCAGATCGGCGGACGGATCATAGCTTTCGATCCGTCTGAGCAGTCCGGCAATGGACGGCTTGAAGTCCCCGCTCGCTACGGGCGGGGGCGCAGTTGGGGAAGATGCATCAGGCATGAAGCATATCCCCCTTTCAGTGAACCTGGGCAGAAATCAGCGACGACCCCGGCCACCCAGTTCAGCTTCGATCGCGGCAGCCTCGTCAGCAGACATGTTCTCTGCCATGTGGGCGTGCTCTTCTTCGGTGGAGACATCCTGAAGACCGAAGATATTCTGGTCGGTCGGGATGAGATCCAGCACTTCCTCGTCAACGGGCTCCGGCTCCGGCGCACGGGCCAGGGAGCGGATGATGCCTTCGCGCAGGACAGGCAGGCTCACCTTGTCTTCGGCGATTTCGCGCAGGGCGACGACCGTGTTCTTGTCGTTTTCACGATCCAGACGGATTTCCTCACCGCGCGACAGGCCGCGTGCACGCTGTGCAGCAAGCAGAACCAGTTCGAAACGGTTAGGAACCTTCTCGATGCAATCTTCGACGGTTACGCGCGCCATGCGACAGGCCCCCTTCGGGTAAGACTAGGAATAAAATAAGAGAGAATGCTGGCAATAACATGCGGTTCATGCGATTGCAATCCGCACCTGCCTCACCTCCGGAATTGAACCTGAGTGCATCCAAGCTCGTTCGCAGCTGGAAGGCAGCCTCTGCCCCTGTCGTACAGGGAAACATATTTTACATACCAGGATTACCATTATGCTTCTGCGCCAGAACGAACGCACAGCCCTTTTCATCGACGGCGCCAGCCTCCATCACGCAGCCCGCAATCTGGGGTTTGAAGTCGACTTCCGCAGCCTGCGCAACCTGTTTGAAAGCCAGTGCCTTTTCCAGCGTGCCTTCTATTACGCCGCAATGCCCGAAACGGACGACTATTCCCCCCTTCGTCCCCTGACCGACTGGCTGGCCTATAACGGCTACCACCTCGTGCTGAAAAATGCCCGGGAGTTTACGGATCATTCAGGAAGACGGCGTATCAAGGGAAACATGGATGTCGAACTGACAGTGGATCTTCTGGAGCAGGCCGGCCGTCTCGATCACGCCGTGATCGTGAGCGGTGATTCCGACCTGCGGCGCGCCGTGGAAGCGGTACAGGCGCGCGGGGTCCGGGTCACGGTCATTTCCTCGATGCGCTCGACGCCCCCCATGATCGGGGACGACCTGCGCCGTCAGGCTGACCTGTTCGTGGAACTGGCCGACATTGCGCCCTCGTTCACGCGCCGTCAGGCGGAACCGCGCAATCCCCCCAGACAGGGACCTGTCCGTCATCCTGCCGACATCAACAGTGACGAGACCAGCGATTCATGACACCTCGGGCTTCTACCGGACCGACCGCTTCCCCGCCGCCGCCTCTTCCCGCTTCGGAAGGGGGGCGCTCAGGGATTGGGCCTCTTTCAGCCGAGATGCTGATCGTGTGCCTCGATCCGGAAGACGCCGTGGAGACTCTGGGCTCCTTTCTGCGGGCCAACACTATCGTTTTCGATGCAGCGCCCGCATCGCCGGACGCGATCGTGGGGCGCATCACCACCGTGATGCAGCCCCTCTCTCCCCAGCCGCTGGCCCTTCCATCCGAACTTGAAGAGTGCAGCGCGGCCCTGTGTACCGAACTGCAGAACATGCACAGGCTGAAGCTGGTCCTGACGCTCGGGATCAGCGCGCACATCGCCGTGCTCGGGGCATGCGGAATTCCGCTTTCGCGGCTTGATTTCCGGCCCGGCGAAATCACCCATCTGCCGGACGGGTTGCTTCTGGCGGATGGATGTCACTTCCCGACCCGCCCCATCCCGGCTGACATGCTGACGCAGCGGCGCTCGGCCCTGACGGAGCTCTCTCCGAAAATCCGTGCAGCCCTGCGGCCGGCAGCCTGAGCAGCCTGCCTTGTGACTAGGTCCCGTTTCCTATCCGTGACCGCGGCAGGAAACGGCTCAGCAGAATCAGGGCCAGGGCTGCGAGATAAGGAGCGGACACACTGTTCAGGGTCTTGAAGGACAGGAAAAAGTGGATGCCCGCCAGAATTGCTGCGGGATAGATCAGCCGGTGCAGAAACTTCCATCGCCGCTTGAGCAGACGCATGGACAGGGCATTGGACGTGAGGGCAAGCGGAATGAGCAGGACGAGCGCACTCATTCCCAGAATAATGAAATAGCGGTGTGTCATGTCCGACCACAGGACTGACCAGTCAAAGCCGTGATCGAGGCCGACATAGGCCAGCAGATGCAGACTGGCATAGAAAAACGCCAGCAGGCCGGTCAGGCGCCGGTATCGGAGCAGGTTCAGGCCTGTGAAACGCCTCAGCGGCGCAAGGGCGAGACAGGCCAGCAGGAACCGGAACGCCCAGAGACCCAGTGAGCGTTCAAAGACATTGACCGGATCAGCGCCGAGCGCGCCATGCTGCCCCTGCCAGACGAGCCACACTGCCGGGATCATGCCGACGGGATACAGAACCAGGCGCCAGTGCCGTTTCAGAACGCCGGGTATCTTTGAAACGGCAGGCGGGGGGCGTGCCGGCATCAGAAGTTTTTCCGCAGATCCATGCCACGATAAAGATCTGCGACCTGCTCCCCGTAACCATTGAACATCAGGGTCGGCTGCCGCGTGGCGCCGAACAGGGAATGCGCGCCGATGACCCGCTCGGTCGCCTGGCTCCAGCGGGGATGATCGACCTGCGGATTGACGTTGGCGTAGAAGCCGTATTCGTCAGGAGCGAGCCTGTTCCATGTTGTCGGAGGCTCGTGGTCCAGCAGGCTGATGCGCTGGATCGACTTGATCCCCTTGAACCCATATTTCCAGGGGACGACCAGACGCAGGGGCGCACCGTTCTGGTTCGGCAGGGTCTCACCGTAAATGCCCAGTGCCAGAAGGGTCAGCGGGTTCATGGCTTCGTCCAGACGCAGTCCCTCAACATAAGGCCACTGGATTCCGGAGAGCGCCTCGTTCTGACCGGGCATTTCGGAGGGCCGCACGATGCTTTCGAAAGCGACATGCGTGGCGCGAGGATCAGGATCAGCATCCTTCAGCAGCGTGGCAAGCGGGATACCATCCCAGGGGATGACCATGGACCACGCCTCTACGCAGCGCATGCGGTAGATGCGTTCCTCAATCGCCGGGGAGCGTAGAAGCTGCTCCACATCCAAGCGGACCGGCCTGCGAACGAGGCCGGTGATTTCGAGCGTCCACGGCAGAGGATGGAAAGCCTGCGACTGAGTCGCGGGGTCAGCCTTGCCCATGCCGAATTCATAGAAGTTGTTGTAATGCGTCACGTCTTCGTGTGGCGTGGGCGTAAGGTTTCCCGAATATGGCCCTGGATGTGTCTGGAGTGTTGCTGCGTCAGCAGTGGCGGAAACTGCGCCCAGCGCTGCCGCACCGCCGATGAGGCTGCGTCGCGAGAGATACATCTCCCTCGGCGTGATTTCGGACGGCAGGGGGCGGGGATAGCGAAAAAGCGCCATGATCAATTTCCGGACTCTGCGAAACTCTGGCACCTATGATGCGTGAGTCTGTTGCAACGCATCACAAGGAGCCAGTTTCCATGTCCAGTCCAAAGATCGGTTTTATCGGTTATGGCGCCATGGCCCAGCGTATGGGGGCCAATCTTCGGAAAGCCGGTTATCCGGTGGTGGCTTATGCCCCGTCGGGCGGCAAGGACGAGACCGAAATGCTCCCCTCGCCCCGTGCGATTGCCGAAGCTGCCGAGATCATCATCTTCTGTGTGCCCAACGATGCGGCGGAAAACGAATCCCTGCATGGCGAGAACGGAGCACTTGCGGCCCTGACACCCGGCAAGCTCGTTCTCGATACCTCCACCGTCTCCCCCGATCAGGCCGACGCCTTTGCCAGCCTTGCTGTCGAACATGGGTTCTCGCTGCTTGATGCCCCCATGTCCGGCAGCACGCCTGAAGCCGAGACCGGCGATCTGGTCATGCTCGTGGGCGGCGATGAGGCGACGGTCAAGCGTGCGCAGCCGGTGCTGGACGTCATCGGCAAGCTGACGATCCATGCCGGTCCTGCCGGTTCGGCGGCGCGGCTGAAGCTGGTTGTGAATGGCGTGATGGGGGCTACGCTCAACGTCATCGCGGAAGGCGTCTCTTACGGGCTGGCCGCAGGACTGGATCGTGATGTCGTATTCGACACGCTTCAGCAGGTGGCTGTTGTCAGTCCGCACCACAAGCGCAAGCTGAAGATGGGCCAGAACCGCGAGTTCCCGTCCCAGTTCCCGACCCGCCTCATGTCCAAGGATATGGGGCTTCTGCTGGATGCCGGGCGCAAGGTCGGCGCGTTCATGCCCAGCATGGCCGTCGCCGATCAAGCGCTGGCCCTTTCGAACCGTCTACATGCGAATGAGGACTACTCGGCCCTCATCGGTGCGATGGAACACAGCGTTGCCAATCTTCCCCATAAATGAGAACGATATGCGGGAGCGGCCGCCCCTGAGGGCGGTCACCTCGTCTTATTCTGCCAAGGAGTGACATCATGGCTTTCGAACTTCCCCCCCTGCCCTACGCAGAAAACGCCCTCGCCGGTGCCGGCATGTGCCAGGAAACGCTGGAACTGCACCACGACAAGCACCATCAGGCCTATGTCACGGCACTGAACGGTTTCGTCGAGAGCAAGCCGGAACTGGCTGGCAAGACGCTTGAGGAGATCATCGCGTTCTCCTACGGCAAGCCCGAGATCGCTCCGGTCTTCAACAATGCAGGCCAGCACTGGAACCACATCCTGTTCTGGAAGAACCTGTCCCCCAAGGGCGGTCAGATCCCGACCGGCCTGGAAAAGAAGATCGCTGAGGACTTCGGTTCCGTCGAAGAGTTCAAGAAGCTCTTCAAGCAGGCTGCCACGACGCAGTTCGGCTCGGGCTGGGCCTGGCTGGTTCTGGACAAGTCCGGCAAGCTGGCTGTCACGAAGACGGCAAACGGCTCCAACCCGCTGGCTGAAGGTCAGGGCAAGGCACTGCTGGGCCTCGACGTGTGGGAGCACGCCTATTACCTCGATTTCCGCAACCGTCGTCCGGACTACATCACGAACTATCTGGACAAGCTCGCCAACTACGAGTTCGCGGAAGCCGAACTGAAGTCTGCCTGATCCCTTCCGGGTTCATCAGAATAAAAAAAACGCCCCGTCCGGTTTTCCGGGCGGGGCGTTTTTCATGAACGGGTCTTGTAGAAGACCAGATCAGGAATCGTTGGCGGGCTTGTCGCGCGGCATGATGTTCGTGATCGTGCTGCGGACGATCTTCACGCGCACGCCCTGAGCGATCTCGACATCCACTTCGTCGCTGTCATCGCGGGTCGCCTGCACAACGCCGACGATACCGCCTGCCGTCACGATCCGGTCACCGCGACGCAGGGAGCCCTGCTCGTCACGCAGCTTGCGGGCGCGCTGCTGCTGGGGACGGATCAGCAGAAAGTAGAACACCACGAAGATGAAGATCATCGGGGCGAACTGAAGCACCTGCGGATTGGACAGGAGGCCACCACCATCGGCGGCCTGGGCGGAAGAAATGAACAGACTGCTCATGGATGTAAGGGTCCAGTCTTGAGTGAAGCTGGCGGGGACCATATCGTCCGGGGGCTGCCCGTCAAGCACGGCGCCGATGTCTTTTGATCTCAACCCCTTTCGTTTCGGGACCGTTTTCCATGACCGACCATGCCCTGCTCAGTGCTCTCGAACGTATTGCCGACAGTCTGGAGAGGATGAGTCCGCCTCCGCCGAGTGCGGATATCCTGCACAGGCACGACGCCTTTCTGTGGCAGGCTGCTCTGGGTGTGCTGACACCGGTCGAGAAGGTTTCGGGTGTGCCGCTGTCGCTGCTTCAGGGCGTGAAGCGACAGATGGATCAGGTCATGACCAATACCCGGCATTTCGCGGAAGGCTTCAGCGCGAACAACGTGATGCTGTGGGGCGCGCGCGGAATGGGCAAATCCTCGCTGGTGAAGGCGTCCGTCGCGGCCGTGAACGAGGAACAGCGGGCAAAGGGCGGCGGCACACTCGCGCTGATCGAGATCCAGCGTGACGAGCTGTCTTCGCTGCCGAAGCTGCTGGCCGTTCTGCGGACCACGAAGCGTCGCTGCATCCTCTTTTGCGATGACCTGTCGTTCGAAAGCCAGGATGCGGATTACAAGTCTCTCAAATCCGTTCTCGATGGCGGGATCGGGGGACGGCCGGAGAACGTGCTGATCTATGCGACGTCGAACCGGCGCCACCTGATGCCGCGTGACATGATCGAGAATGAAACAGGCAGCGCGATCAACCCATCGGAAGCCATTGAGGAAAAGGTCTCGCTTTCAGACCGGTTCGGGCTGTGGATCGGGCTGTATGGCGCGACGCAGGACGATTATCTGGCGATCGTCGAAGCGTATGCGGCTTATTACAAGCTGCCGGTTCCGCGCGATGAGCTCCGCCGGAAAGCCCTGCAATGGGCCATGGCGCGCGGCAGCCGATCCGGTCGTGTGGCCTCGCAGTTCATCAGCGATCTGAGCGCCGAACTGGGTGTAACCCCCGAACAGGATGCCTGAATTTCAGGGCTGTTTGTGCTCGCACAAGACGTTGAACGCACGAGAGTAGCAATATGATCATCCTGATGATAATCGCCGCATTTTTTCTGGCTTATGCGGCTCCAGATACATCTATCGGCAAAATCTGTCGTGATCGGCTTGTGACACGTCCCGTCAGATGGGTGAGAGAGTTTCCCTACACTGCAGGCATTCTTGCGCTGGGAACTCTTCTGCTTGTGGGCTGTGCCACGTGGCTACTGGGCCATGATGGTTTTGCCGCAAGCCTACAGATGGCTCCGGATGTTCTTGGTTTCGCTACCAGTTTTGAAGTTATGTCCTTCGTCGAAGCGGCGTCCAGCCTTGCGTTCGCGATGCTGCTGACGGGAGCAGGAAAAAATATCCTCGTTCTGTGGCAGTTGTTCCGACGCACTGTGAGCCGGAGCAGACGTGTTGTGAGTAAGGCCCGCGCATGTCTGACGGGACGAAACGCCGACGACCCTGACCCGGCCGTTTTGCCCGTTTTCTCCTGACCATGAAGGCAGGCGCTCGAAGTCGCCTGCCTCTTCCGCCAGTCAGAATGACGCGCTGATGGTTCCGAAAAACTCCCGAACGGCGCCGCGCTCCATCGACTGGTAGTCGCCGACGGCAGGGTTGTCGTTCTCGCCCATCATGGAAATGTATTTGGTGTTGAACAGGTTATAGACGTTAAAGCTTGCCGTGACGTCCTTGAGAACGCTCAGCTTGCCGAAACGGTACTGTGCACCCGCATTGGCCAACCAGTATCCACCGATCGAAGTGTCGTTCATGAAGCTGTAATACCGGCGGCTGTAGTAATTCGCATCGAAATGCGCGGTCATGCCTTTCCAGCTATAGGCAATCGCTGCCTTGTACATCCAGGCCGGGTAATTGACGATGTTCTTGCCAGCCAGGGCGTAATAGCCGCCAACCGTGTCGACATTTCGGTCGTAAGTGCCCTTGTTGTAGCTCAGATTGTTGCTGATACTAAGGCCGTCGATCGGGGTGAGGGTGATGTCACCATTCGCACCCGTCATGGAAATGTGGCCGAAATCGATGACCTGCGAGACCGGATTGGTCAGGGAGCCAACCGCGGCCGCCAGGATCGGGTGGATCAGGCTGGCATGATAGACGGTGGCGTTCGCCTGAAGGTACTTCGACGTATAGCGGTAGCCGCCGAGATAGACCCACGCCTTGGACGGTTCGAGGGACTTCTTCTGGGCCTGAAACGTGGCCTGATCCTGCACGGAATAGACCGAGTTCGCCACGCCATAGGCCGAGACCTCGTAGGCGCGCATATTCTCCGCCACGTCCACATAGATCTCGTGGTGGCGGTTGATGTGCCAGTCCAGATTGACGTGCGGCAGGAAGGCCTGTGAGGCGGTCAGAGAACCATTCGGCAGAGCATCGGCCCCCGTCCAGTCAGCATTGTTGTACTGCGCACCGCCGGACGTGGTGGCCGTCATGGACTTGAAGCCGGCATGCAGCGTCAGACCCTGAGCGAGCTGGATGCTGTCCTGCAGATGGAACTGCATGACGTTCGTGGTCCACTGGAAGTTGTAGCCTTCGAGGAAGGCCGGGCCGTAAACGTCATAAGGACCCACGGCCTTGAGCGGCGCACCCTGCCCCAGAAGCGGTTCCTGATAATTGAACAGGCCTGCCTGCTGGTTGTTGTTCTCGTACCACACGCCCCCCTCGAAAGTATGACGGCCCCACTTGTAACGCAGGCTGGTGTCGAGACCGTAACGCTCCTGACGGTTCTGCCAGACCTCTTCGGAGAATGGCGCCCCATTCGGCGAGGGATCGTCCGAGTCCGTATAGCTGTAATAGCCGGTCTGACTGTGACCGTAGATCGTGGTGTTCCAGGTCAGGTGATCGGTCAGGGCGAGGTCAAAATGCAGGCCACCCATATAGTTGGTTTCAGCCTGGCCACCGTCATACATGGCGATGTTTGAGCCATCGATACCCGGTACATTCCCGTAACCGGCCGGCAGCGGACTCGTCCCGTTGGCAATCCCGTAAGCCAGACCATAATTCGGATAGAGATGTGGTGTGCGCCAACCGAGGCTCTTCAGGATGCCGATGGACGTATCCGGATAGTTCCACTGCGCCAGACTGGACCAGTTGAAGAAAGCCGACATGCGGCTGCGTTCATTGATCGGCTGGACGAGCTTGGCATCGACCTGCTGCATGAACTGGTCGCCGCTCCCCATCCACATGCCTTCATCGGTGCGGGCATAGGAGGTGTAGAACTTCGTGCCGGTCGGGTTCAGCTTGCCGGAGTCCAGACGGACATAGGTGCGATACGACCCGTAGCTGCCGAAAGACTGGCTGACCTTGCCGCCACGCTTGTCCTCGGGGTCCGAGGAACCGATCTGGATCGTGCCGCCCAGCGTGTTGGTCGAGGGCAATTCGACCGAACCTGCACCCTGCGACATGCGCATGGACTGGATGTCGTCGGGGATGATGGCGGAGGCGAGGCTCATGCCACTGACGGACTGGTACGTCTGATCGTTCAGGGGAACGCCATCCACCGTGACGCCCATCTGGTTCATGAAGAAGCCGCGGACGTAGAGATTGGCGCCGAAGCTGTCGATTCCGAACGGATCGGTGGACGAGAAGCTCACGCCCGGCGTGCGATCCAGCATCTTGTAGGCGCTGGTTCCCGGAACATACTGGCGCATGATGGCCTTGGAGACGGCCTGCTCGGCATCGCGCCCGGTCAGCTGACGGCCGGTAACAGCGACACTTTCCGTTGCACGGGATTCCAGCGTCTCGACCTTATGGCGTGCAGACGTATGCCGGGGCGGCGTGTTTTTGGCTCCCGCGACCGGAGCGGCGTTTCCAGCATGGCGCGATGCCGCATGGGTGCGGGCATGGGCCGTGACCGCCGCCGCATCGTCGGCTGCCGGAAGAGGCTGGTGACCTGCGGCCAGTGCTGACTGACGGACTGCAAACAGTGCGATGGAGGAAAGAAGCAGGGATCTGGTTCGCACCGTGGCCGAAACTCCGGAATCTGGGATTTATGAACTTTGGGAAGCGGTCTCCTAAACGTGCCTGCATCGCCCGAAAAGCGCCAGCATTGCCAGATGATGTTTCAATGACACGAAAAAAATGGTTTTTGTGCCGCATGTTGCGGGAAAGACGCGCTGCGGCCGTGAAGAATGATCTCTTCCTGTGGTGGGGCTTTGCCTGTTAGGCTGATGCCCAACAAGACGACGTCGCGGTTTCATCACGGATCAGGATACTCATGTCGCAGACTATTTCTGCCTCTTCTGCTACTGTCGAAAGCACATCTCCGGACACCGATCGGGTCATCGCCCCGGATATCGGTGAATATTCTCCTGTGGAAGATGTGGTCCGGAAGACCGGGGATCTCCGGCGCGTGCTGTCCAATCCCGACTACTGGTATCCGGTCGCCTGGTCGCGCGAACTCAAACGCGGCAAGACCATCGGCACGCGCTATGCCGGGCAGCCGATCGCGCTCGTACGCCCCATGGACGGCAGCGTGTTTGCGCTGGAAGACCGCTGTGCTCATCGGCAGGTTCCGCTCAGCCTTGGCAAGGTGAGTGGTGAAGCGGTCCAGTGCTGCTACCACGGATGGGCCTATGGCCGTTCGGGCCGCTGCATCGACGTGCCATATCTGGGCAAGGGCAAGCTCCCCAATGGTGTTCGGACTTATCCGTGCCGTGAGGAAGGCGGGCTGATCTTCATTTTCCCGGGCGATCCGGCAAAAGCCGAGAGCACACCATTTCCGCAGCTGGGCTCGGTGGGCAACCCCGAATACAAGACCCGCCGTTTCGGTGAGACGGTCGCCTGCCATTACAGTTTCATGCATGAGAACCTGATGGATATGAACCATCAGTTCATGCACATGAAGCAGATGGGCCAGATGAAGCCGCGTTTCCTCGGCGGCAGGGACGAGCCGACGCTGGTCGAGGCGCGCTACAGCTTCGCCCGTACCGGCGGCAAGCAGCCCTGGGGCGAGACGTTCATCTTCGGTGAGCGTCGCGACGCAAGCGAGAAATACGCCCACAAGGATGTCATGACGATCCGGACGGAATATCCGTACCAGACGCTGCGCATCGCAACCGGTGACGAGCCGCCGGTCATGGATCTGTGGATCGTGTACGTGCCGCAGGACGCTGAAGAGAAAACCTGCCGCGTGTTCGGGCTGCTGTCGATCCGCCGCCCGAAGGCGAAGCTGGTTCTCGACATCGCCTGGCCGTTCCTCGTCGCGTTCACGGAGCGGATCTTCAAGGAAGACCGGGACATCGTGGAGCTGGAACAGGCGGCCTGGAACGAACTGGGCGGCGACCACAACCAGGAAGTCTTCCCGGTCATCAACATGCTTCGCAGGCTTCTGGCCCGGTGTGGCGTTCCGGCCGACAAGCCGGCGGGCAACCAGGTGTCTTCGTCCTGACATGACACCGGAACTCAAGGCAGGGAGACTCGTTCTGCGCTCCCTGCATCCGGGTGACGCCCCGGCAATCCATCGTCTCATCAATGACTGGAGCGTCGTCCGGATGCTCAGTCGCCTGCCCTTCCCCTATCCCCGCGAACTGGCGGAGCAATGGATCGACTCCACCCGTCGCGACAGCGCCCAGGGCAGCGCGCATCATTTTGCCATGACCCGTGACGGAGCGCTTCTGGGGGCGATCGCGCTCGTGCTCTCCGATGACCGGCGTTCCGGCTCGCTAGGATACTGGCTAGCCCCCACGGAATGGGGGCAGGGCCTGACCACGCAGGCGGGTCAGCGCGTCGTTGAATGGGGGCTGACGGTTCTGCGACTGGAAAAGATCACGGCAGATGCCGCGCAGGACAATGTCGCGTCAGCAGCGGTTCTGGGAAAGCTCGGCTTTGTGAAGACGGGAACCTCCAGCCGACGTTTCGTCTCGCGCGGACAGGACTGTCCAATCGATCTGTTCGAACTGCCGCGCGCAACGTTCCTCGCCAAGACGCAGGAACCAGTCGAGGCCCCCGCTCCACCCTCGGCTGAGGTCACTCCGGTCGTCGCCGAACCGCCCAAACCCCGGACATTGCTGGTCGTAGCGGCTGCCCTGCTCGACGCGCAGGGGCGGATCCTTCTTGCCAAGCGTCCGGAAGGGAAACGTCTTGCGGGACTTTGGGAGTTCCCCGGCGGCAAGGTCGAACGGGATGAGACGCCGGAACAGGCGCTGATCCGGGAAATGCGCGAGGAGTTGGGGCTGGATCTGACGGGGGCCTGCCTAGCGCCCTTCACCTTCGTCAGCGAAAACGCCGGGCCGTTTCATCTGCTGATGCCGCTTTATGTGGTGCGGCGCTGGCGGGGTGTTCCCACCCCGCGCGAAGGCCAGACGCTGGAATGGGTCGCGGCCGCCGATCTCAGCCGCTATGCCATGCCCGATCCTGACCTTCCCCTGATCCCGCTTCTGCAGGAGCTTCTGGGCTAGGTCAGCCGTTCAGGCGAAACACCTGCTGCGGAACGCCCGCGACATCTGTGCGGAAGGCGAACAGAGAGCCGGCCTGCGGCTCTTTCGCCAGCGTCTCTGCGTCCAGTCCCTTGCGCGCGGTCGTCACGAAAACCGTTTTCAGGTCATCGCCACCAAAAGCGACTTTCGTGACATTCGTGACGGGCATGGGAATCGGCGGCAGTTCCGTACCATCGGATTTGAAACGCGCCACACGGCCCCCACCCCAGGTTCCACACCAGATGGTCCCTTCGCTGTCGGTCACGATTCCGTCGGGATAGCCGTGCTCCAGCCGGGCAAAGACACGCTCGTTTGCGAGATTGCCATCTGCTTCGATATCGAAGGCGTAGATGGTCTGTTCCGGGCTGTCGCAGACATACAGCACCTTGCCGCACGGAGAGACGGCGGGACCGTTGGAAACGGTATAGCCTTCGTCGTGATGGGTGATGTTCAGACCCTTGCCGTCGTGAACGACGCGATAGATCGAACCGGACGGGTTCTCCTCGCCATCGTCCATGGTACCAAACCAGACACGCCCCTGCGGATCGACACAGCCGTCATTGAGCCGGTTGCGGGGCTTTTCGGCTTCCACGATCGTATGCTCGGAGAAGCTGCCGTTACGCGGGTCGAAGCGGCGCAGGCCGTCCGGCATCCCGGCGAGGAATGTCCCGTCCGCGACGGGAAGAAGAAACGCCACGCGGTCCGGCGCGGACCATGTCTGATGGGCACCGCTGGTGGGTGTAAGGCGATGGATCTTCGCTTCGGGAATATCCACGAAATACAGGCTTTTTTCGCCTTCAATCCAGACAGGCCCCTCCCCCAGCGTCGCGCGCAGATCGAGAATGCATTCGGGCTGATGAAGCAGGATGCTGGTCATGGTTCCTCCTGATGAAAACGAAAGTTCGGAGCGGGTTTGTCCTCGACAACGCGAGGCGAGCCGTTACGTTCTGTGGCGAAGACTATCAGGAGCGGACACATGCTTCAAAAAACTGCCTGTTTTCTCGTCATCGGCAACGAGATCCTCTCAGGACGCACACAGGACGCCAATACGCGGGTTCTGGCTCAGGCGCTCAATGCGCAGGGCATCCGGCTCATGGAAGTCCGGGTCATTCCTGACATCGAAGAGCGGATCGTCCAGACCGTCCGCGATTGCAGTGCCGCCTTCGACATCGTTTTCACGTCCGGCGGCATCGGACCGACGCATGACGACATCACGGCCGAATGCGTCGCCACCGCGATGGGAGCACCGCTGGTCCGGCATGAGGAAAGCTTCCGCCTGCTGGAGGCTGCTCTGGGAGCGGACCGGTTCAACGCGGCCCGCCAGCGCATGGCCTATCTTCCGGAAGGCTCCACGCCGATCCTCAACACGGTATCCGTGGCGCCCGGCTTCAGCATCGGCAATGTCCATGTCATGGCCGGTGTACCGTCGATCTTTGCCTCGATGGTCGCGTGGCTGGTGCCGCAGCTGGAAAAGGGCGCGCCGCTCGTTTCCGCAAGCTGGCATGCCGCAGGCCTGAAGGAAGGCGATTTCGCCGCCGATCTGGCGACGCTACAGAAAACATTCCCGATGGTCGATCTGGGGTCCTATCCCTACCACCTGCCGGATGGCGCAAGCGGTGTGGCGCTGGTCGCCAAGGGCTATGACGGGGATCTGGTCGGGAAAGCGGCGCTGGCGCTACATGATCTGATCATGGCGCATGGACGCGAGCCGCTGGCTGGAGAAGCGGCGCACAAGCAGCCAGCCTGAAAAAACAAAAGCCGCTGCGGGGAAGCAGCGGCTTTTGAAGGCTCCCTCAGTGCAGAGGGGCGCGGGTCATGGAGAGGAACTTGTCCCGGCGCTTCTGGATCAGTGCCGGGCCGGTAAGTCCCTGAAGGGATGCAAGCTCTTCGGCAATCGCATTCCCAACCGCCTTGACGGCTTCTTCCGGAGCGCGCTGGGCGCCGCCCAGGGGCTCCGGAATGATGCGGTCGATCACGCCGAGGGACTGAAGATCCTGCGCGGTGAGCTTGAGAGCTTCCGCCGCGGCCGGAGCCAGCTTCGGATCGCGCCACAGGATGGACGCTGCCGCTTCCGGCGAAATCACGGAATAGATCGAGTGCTCGAGCATCAGAATGCGGTCGCCTGCACCGATGGCAATGGCACCACCTGAGCCGCCCTCACCAATCACGGTCACGATCAGCGGCACGGGTGCCTTGAGGCAGACATCAATCGACTTTGCGATGGCCTGGGCCTGTCCGCGTGCTTCTGCGTCGATTCCGGGCCAGGCACCGGCAGTGTCGATAAAGCTCAGGATCGGCAGGCCAAAGCGACCGGCCATTTCGACCAGACGCTGCGCCTTGCGGTAACCTTCGGGGCGGGCCATGCCAAAATTATGCTTCAGGCGCGTTTCGGTGTCGTGGCCACGCTCGGTCCCGACGACAATGACCGGTTCTCCACGGAAACGGGCCAGCCCGCCGATCATGGCGTCATCGTCACCAAAGGCGCGGTCACCGGCCAGCGGCGTATAGTCCGTTACCAGCTGATGCAAGTAATCCAGAGCCTTCGGGCGCTGGGCGTGACGGGCCACCTGCACTTTCTGCAGCGGCGTCAGCTTGGCATAGGTCGAGCGGAGCTGCTTGTCGGCCTTTTCGGACAGACGGGCAATCTCGTCATCGATATTGATGCCGCTGGTGCCGGAGTCCTTGCCCTGGCTGCCCATCTGGCGGAGTTCGTCGATCTTGGTCTCGAGTTCGGCGACCGACTTCTCGAAATCTAGGAATTGGCGCATGGCCAGCCCGATAGCACGCCTACGCGTCCGGAAACAGTCCCTGCGACAAGCGGAATGATCGGTTCAGTCCGCATCGACCGGGGCCCCGGCTTTCCGTGCCAGCGGATGATGCGCCGCCACGGCCTGTCGCAGGCGCTCGGACATGACCTGCGTATAGATCTGCGTGGTGGCGATATCGGCATGACCCAGAAGCATCTGGAGCGCCCTCAGATCGGCCCCGTGCGCCAGAAGATGGCTGGCGAACGAATGCCTCAGGACGTGGGGGCTGACGCGGTCCGGATCCAGCCCGGCTTTCAGGGCGCAGGCGAGCAGGATTTTGTCGAATCCCTGCCGCGTGAGATGTTTCTGCGGATCGCGGCCGGGAAAAAGCCAAGGACTGCCGAGATCACGATCGAAATGCACGAGTTGATCCGCCGCCTCCCGCGCACTCTGGGACAAAGGCACCAGTCGTTCGCGTCCGCCTTTCCCGCGCACCAGCAGCATCGGTCCTCGGACATGCACACAGGTTGCCGGCAGGGCCAGCAGTTCGGAAATGCGCAGGCCGGTCGTGTAGAGCAGTTCGAGTGCGGCGCGGGAGACGATGTCCCGGCGTTCGTTTTCATGGCCGCGCGTGCCGGTTTCCAGCAGAAGACGGATTTCGTCTTCATCCAGCGGCCTGGGAAGAGAGGACGTTATTCGGGGGGCCTGCTGGCGCTCGGTCGGATCGTCCTCACGTACCGACTCGAGCATCAGGAAGCGATAGAACTGGCGCAGGCAGGACAGGCGCCGGGCCGCTGTCCGCGCCGCCAGTCCCGCACGGGAGAGTTCAGCAAGATAGGACTGGACCTCCTCTCCCCGCGCTTCGGAAAGGGAGAGCGGCGCGCAGTGCGTTGCGAAGTCGGCGAGGTCCGAGGCGTAGGCCTGACGGGTTTTCAGCGCCGCGCCGCGCTCGGCGGCCAGCATCTCTAGAAAAGCCTCGACATGCCTGCAGTCCCCCTGGACGTCACTGTCGCGCGCCATGAAGAATGGATCAGTGCGTGGGAGCCGGTGCGACCGGAGCAGCAGGCATGGGCTGGGCCGGCGCGGCCCTGGGAGCCGGCATCGTCGGCAGCGGTGTGGAAGGCGTCAGTTGGGCGGCGGGGGCCGCCGGAGCGGCCGCGGCGGGAACGGAAGCCGGAACCATGGCAGGTGCCGGAGCCGGCTGGGCAGCAGGCATCGGTCCGGCTGCCGGCACGGGCGGCATGGCCGGGAGCGCAGCCTGCGGGGTGGCGGAAGCGGCGAACGCGCCTCCGAACAGATCCTTGTGAACCATGGTCTGGGCCGGCGGAGTAGCCGTCATGCCCAGACGCAGAAACGCTCCGCCGGCACCCAGAACAAGAAGGACGGCAACAGCCCCGCCGATCATCGGCAGGCGGAAAAGGGAACGATCAAGATTTGCCATTGAAAAAGGTCTCAAAGTGAGGGCAGGACGTGTTCCTTCTCCTATGATAGGTAGCAGGGCATGTCACGCCTGCCTTTCCCCCTTTCAGCCAAGCCGGAACCCTTTTTCTCGCCCGATGGCATACCGTCACGCACGGTTGTGCTCGTTGGAATGATGGGGGCTGGCAAAACCACCATCGGACGGCGCCTAGCCCAGATCTGCGGGCTGCCGTTCGTGGATGCCGACATCGAGATCGAAAGAGCGGCCGGCTGTTCGATTCCCGAAATCTTCGCCCGCCATGGCGAGGCGTCGTTCCGGGACGGCGAACGCCGCGTCATCCAGCGACTCCTCGACGGCCCACCCTGCATCCTCGCCACGGGCGGTGGGGCCTGGATGGATGCCCAGACGCGCCATCTGGTCCGCCGCCATGCGGTTTCGGTCTGGCTGCGCGCGCCGGTGCACGTCCTCGTCAAGCGGGTTGCCGGACGTGCGGGACGTCCGCTTCTGGCGCAGGGACGGCCGGATGAGGTGCTGGAGCGGCTGGTCGGGCTGCGTTACCCCGTCTACGCCGAGGCGGACATCATTATCGATTGTGGAGATGACACGGTGGAACAGGGCGTGCAGCGCGTACGGGAAGTCCTGGAAGAATATCGCAGGCCGGAGACAGTGCATGTCTCGCTCAGCCATCACAGTTATGATGTGCTGATCGGGCCGGATCTCATTTCGCGGGCCGGAGCCCGGCTGGCCCCTCACCTCCCCCAGAAGCGCGTCGTCATCATTACGGATGCGACCGTGGCTGAACTGCATCTGCCGCGGCTTCTGGCGTCGTTCGAGGACACCGGCATCCGCGCGGATGTGATTTCGGTTCCCGGCGGCGAGGAAAGCAAGTCCCTCGCCTGCTATGGCGAGGTCATGAACCAGCTTCTGTCCACGGGCATTGAGCGCAAGACAACCATTGTCGCTCTGGGGGGCGGAGTCGTGGGCGACCTGGCCGGGTTTGTCGCGGCGACAGCCCTGCGTGGACTGCCCTTCGTGCAGATCCCGACCACACTGCTCTCACAGGTGGACAGCAGCGTCGGCGGCAAAACAGGAATCAATGCCGCAGCGGGCAAAAACCTGATCGGCGCGTTCCATCAGCCCATCGCGGTTCTCGCCGACAGTTCCGCTCTGGCGACCCTGCCCCGTCGCCAGCGCGTTGCGGGATACGCCGAGATCGTCAAATCCGGGCTCATTGCAGATCCGGAGCTTTTCGCCTGGTGCGAAGCGCATGGACACGCGGTGCTGGACGGCGATCCCGCTGCCCTGGCGGAAGCCGTCCGTCAGGCCTGCGCCTTCAAGGCGGCGGTCGTGGCGGCTGATGAAAAGGAACAGGCTTCTGTCGGCGGCCGGGCGCTGCTCAATCTGGGGCATACGTTCGGACACGCCCTGGAAGCGGAACTGGGATATGACGGACGCCTGCTCCACGGCGAAGGGGTCTCGATCGGGATTCACCTGGCCATGGCCCTGTCGGTGGAACTCGGGTACGCGCCCGTCGAGGACCTGCATCGACTGGACCGTCATCTGCGGAGTCTGGGCATGCCGGTGAGCTTTGACTGGTTCCGGGAGTCGTTCTCTGCCGACATACTTCTGCGCCACATGACTCGGGACAAGAAAATGCAGGACGGGAAGGTTGCCTTCGTTTTGCTCCGCGGGATCGGGAAGGCCTTTACGACCCGCGAAATTTCCTCAGAAACAGTGCGTAATCTGCTCATCCGCGAAGGCTGCTGTCCGTGAGGAATGTTAAAATTCCGTCACATGGCAGCTAAATGCCTGTTTTGCTTCCATTTTTGCATAGCTGCTTTCTGCACGAGCCTCTGGCTTCTGGTGGAACCATGAGCTAAGGCAACGTAGACGCGAGGCGTAGATCGTGAAGCGGGCGAAATGGATTGTGGCTTTTATGTCACTCCCCTACCCCGAGTAGAGCCTGAAGACCCTGACTGGCTTTGTCCCGGGGAACTCTGCGCTCTATATGCGCTTATGCATCGCGCTGGGTCCGTTGGTGAAAGCATTTTCCAACGGCTCGAACGTTAGTCACTAAGAGGACGAAAACATGCGTCTCCGCACGGCACTCCTTGCCATGACGTCGATGGTCGCCGCACCGTCGCTTGCCATGGCCAGCACGATCACCGGCCCCTATGTCAACATCGGCGGTGGTTACAATCTGGTTCAGCAGCAGCACGGCTCCTTCTCGCCGACGACGCAGGCTGACGGCACGAGCAGCAACGCTGCTTCGAGCTCCCGCTACCGCCACCACGACGGCTTCACCGGTTTCGGTGCATTCGGCTGGGGCTTCGGTAACGGCCTGCGCGTTGAAGTCGAGGGTCTGTACAACTACTCCCAGATCAACCACCGTCGTCCGACGGCTGTTAACGGCATGACCCACGGGTCCGACCAGGCTTATGGTGGCCTCGTCAACGTGCTGTATGACATCGATCTCGCCAACTTCGGCCTGAACGTCCCCGTCACGCCGTTCGTCGGTGTCGGCGCTGGCTATCTGTGGCAGCACTACAACCCGACCACGACCAACTACGTGAACGGCGCTGTTGACCGCATGGGCGGCACGCAGGGCAGCTTCGCGTACCAGGGCATCGTCGGTGCAGCCTACGACATCCCGAACGTTCCGGGTCTGGCCGTCACGACGGAATACCGCTTCATCGGTCAGGACTTCGTCAACGGTCCGTATCGTTCCACGGCCTACAACGCTTCTGGCGTTCACAAGGGCAACGTGAACTTCGACCAGCGCTTCTCGCACCAGTTCATCCTGGGCCTGCGCTATGCCTTCGACACGGCTCCGCCGCCGCCGCCGCCGGCTCCGGTTGTTGTTCCGCCGGCTCCGACCCCGGCCCGCACGTATCTCGTGTTCTTCGACTGGGACAAGTCTGACCTGACGGGCCGCGCCCGTGAGATCGTTGCCCAGGCAGCCCAGGCTTCCACGCACGTCCAGACGACGCGCATCGAAGTCAACGGCTACACGGATAACTCTGCTGCTCACCCGGGTCCCCGCGGCGAGAAGTACAACCTGGGTCTGTCCAACCGTCGCGCTTCCAGCGTGAAGGCTGAGCTGATCCGTGACGGTGTCCCGGCTGCTGCCATCGACATCCATGGCTATGGCGAGTCCAAGCCGCTGGTTCCGACCGGCCCGAACACCCGCGAGCCGCAGAACCGTCGCGTCGAGATCATCCTGAAGTAATTCAGACATGATCTGACGCCGGGTCTTCGACTTCGGTATTGAGAAAGGCGTCCTTCGGGGCGCCTTTTTCTTTGGGCAAATGCGACGTTCAGGACGAAACTCCGCTTGCGATTGCCTTTCCCGGCACGCTAGAGCCAGCACATCCCGATATTCCGGAGACATGTTCCTTGCGACGCAGCCGTATTTTCTATCCGCGCAGCCGACCGGAAATCATCGATCAGTTCCTGCGCTTTGGAACCGTCGGTGCCTTCGGTTTCCTGGTGGACTGGGGAACGGTTTCCCTGCTGCGCGTTCCTGCTGGTCTGATCGCAGCCACATTGATTGCCTATTTCGTAGCAGCAACAGGGAACTGGTGCCTTAACCGCGTCTGGACATTCCGGCTGTCCGCGGTGGAAAACCAGCACATGGTTCTGCAATGGCTGCGGTTCCTGCTGGCCAATTCATTCGGTTTTCTGCTCAATCGCGGCATGGTGTTCCTGCTTTACGCGACGGTTCCACTAACAGTGCACTATCCTGAGCTTGCGCTGGCGGCAGGCGCCCTGTGCGGCATGGTGGCGAACTTCAATCTTTCCCGTCGTCTTGTCTTCCGGGCGCAGACACCCGAAACACCGCTTGAACTGGTTCAGATGGCTGTGGAGATCCCTGCGGCGGGCCTGACGGCTCCCGAACCTGAACCGGATCTGTCTGCCCTTCCCGACAACGGCATCAGACCGCATGGCCGCAATGACTGAGGGCTGCATTTCCAAGGCGGCCACAATAGTCTAAGGACAGGCAGATTATTTCCCTGTCTTCCCGGAACTGACGCTCCCTCATCATGACCAGCACCAACGATATCAGATCGGCCTTTCTCGAATACTTTGGTTCGCAGGGCCACCGCATCGTTCCTTCGGCATCCCTGGTGCCGCAGAACGACCCGACACTGCTGTTCACCAATGCTGGCATGGTGCCGTTCAAGAACGTCTTCACCGGCCAGGAAACACGCCCCTACTCCCGCGCCACCACGGCGCAGAAGGTCGTGCGCGCAGGTGGTAAGCATAATGATCTCGACAATGTCGGATATACGGCGCGCCACCACACGTTCTTCGAAATGATGGGCAATTTCAGCTTCGGGGATTACTTCAAGCCTGAAGCCATCGAATTCGCCTGGACGCTGCTGACGCGCGATTTCGGACTTCCGAAGGACAAGCTGCTCGCTACCGTCTATGCGAAAGACGAGGACGCGGCGGACCTGTGGAAGAAGATCGCCGGCCTGTCCGACGACCGCATCATCCGCATCGGCACCTCCGATAATTTCTGGCGCATGGGTGATACGGGCCCGTGCGGTCCATGTTCCGAGATCTTCTACGATCACGGCGACAGCGTATTCGGCGGCCCCCCGGGAAGCCCCGATGAAGACGGTGACCGCTTCGTCGAGATCTGGAACCTCGTGTTCATGCAGTTCCTCGACCAGCCGGATGGGTCGCGCGATGCCCTGCCCCGCCCGTCGATCGACACGGGCATGGGACTGGAGCGTTTTGCCGCGATCATGCAGGGCAAGCGCGACAACTACGATACCGACACGATGCGCGCGCTGATCGAAGCTTCAGCCGAAATCATGCACCAGGATGCCGATGGTCCGTTCAAGGCCAGCCATCGCGTTGTGGCCGATCATCTGCGCTCCACCGCGTTCCTGATCGCCGATGGCGTGCTGCCGTCCAAGGAAGGCCGCGGTTATGTGCTGCGTCGCATCATGCGGCGCGCCATGCGTCATCTGCACATCATGGGCGCGAAAGAGCCGGTGTTCTATCGCCTGCTTCCGGCGCTGATCCAGCAGATGGGTGCGGCCTATCCGGAACTCGTGCAGCATCAGGCCCTGATTGCACAGACGATGAAGGGTGAAGAAGAGCGTTTCACCGCTCTTCTGGAACGCGGCCTGACGCTGCTCTCCGACGAACTGGATCGTCTGGGCGACAAGGAAGCCCTTCCGGGCGACGTGGCGTTCAAGCTCTATGACACGTTCGGTTTCCCACTGGATCTGACGCAGGATGCGCTGCGTGAAAAGGGCCGCACGGTTGATGAAGCCGGTTTCGAGACCGCCATGGCCGAGCAGCGCAAGCGTGCGCGTGCGGCCTGGGTCGGCTCGGGAGATGCCGCGGCTGAAACGGTGTGGTTCGACGCACGCGACAAGCACGGTCCGAGCGAGTTCCTCGGTTATGTGTCTGAAAAGGCCGATGCGGAAGTCCAGGGCATTTTCCGTGGCAATGACGAACTGGCCGTGGCTCCTGCGGGGGACGACACGGTTGCGATCCTGCTGAACCAGACGCCGTTCTATGGCGAAAGTGGCGGTCAGGTTGGCGATCATGGAACGCTGACGGCTCCGGGCGTACGCGTCGAGATCACCGATACGCAGAAGCGCAACGGCGACCTGATCGTGCATTACGGCAAGGTTGTCGAAGGGACTCTGAAGCCGGGTATGGCGGTTCATGCCGAAATCGACCATGCACGTCGCACGGCGGTTCGTGGCCATCACTCCGCAACCCATCTTCTGCACGAGGCCCTGCGTCGGCAGATCGGCACGCATGTCACGCAGAAGGGCAGCCTTAATGCGCCGGAGCGTCTGCGCTTCGATATCAGCCAGCCGCGTCCGCTGACGGATGAGGAACTGGCTGCGGTCGAGGCCGAGGTCAATGCCCGCATCCGCGAGAATGCCCCGGTCGAGACGCGCCTGATGACGCAGGAAGAAGCCGTGGCGGAAGGCGCCATGGCGCTGTTCGGCGAGAAGTACGGCGATGAAGTCCGCGTGGTCTCGATGGGCAAGGGCGACGATGATCGTCCGGCCTATTCCATCGAACTGTGCGGCGGCACGCATGTCGGCCGCGTCGGCGAGATCGGGCCGTTCCGGATCGTCTCGGAAAGCGGCGTCTCGGCTGGCGTGCGCCGGATCGAGGCCGTCTGTGGCCTTGCTGCCGAAGCACTGGCGCTGGAAACCGAGAGCCGTCTGAAGCAGATTGCGGATCTGCTCAAGGTTCCGGTTGCCGATGCCGCCTCCCGCGTGGCGGCTCTTCTGGAAGAGCGCAAGTCCCTGACGGCGCAGGTTTCCGATCTTCAGCGCAAGCTCGCGACCGGCGAAGGCACCAGTGCCACGGAAAGCATTAACGGCATTACGCTTTCGGCGCGTGATCTGGGCGATGTCAGTCCCAAGGAACTCAAGGGCCTTGCAGAAAGCATCTCCAAGCAGATCGGTTCGGGTGTCGTGGCGTTGATGTCCAGTGCCGATGGCCGTGGCAGCATCGTGATCGCCGTGACCAAGGACCTCACGGACCGCCTGGATGCGGTCAAGCTGGTGCGCGAGGCTTCGGCGCTGATGGGTGGCAAGGGCGGCGGTGGCCGCCCCGACATGGCGCAGGCCGGCGGTCCGGAGGCGGACTCGGCAACGGTGTTTGCAATGCTGCGCAAGACACTGGAATCTGCATAAGAAAACACGTCATGGTATGTCAGGGCGGTTACAAAGCATGGGTTGACCGGAATCATGCTTTACCTGCCCTGACAAAGCCTTCTAACTGCCCGGTAGTTCAAGATGAAGGAGAACACCATGGCCTGTGGTCGTGATACTCTGGCGAAACTGCTGGGCGGCGTCCGGAAATTCGAAACGGACGTCTATCCGGAAAATGCGGAACTGTTCGAGAGCCTGGCCTCCAGCCAGTCTCCGTCCACCCTGTTCATTACCTGTGCCGACAGCCGGATCAGCCCCAGTCTCATTACCCAGACGGAGCCGGGCGAACTCTTCATCGTTCGCAATGTCGGCAATATCGTGCCTGCCTATGGCGAGATGTTGGGTGGGGTGTCGTCTGCCATTGAATACGCGGTTGGCGCACTCAAGGTGAAGAACGTCATCATCTGCGGTCACTCCAACTGCGGCGCCATGGGCGCGCTGATGGATCTGAACTCGCCGAAGCTCGACAGCCTGCCGACAGTCAAGAGCTGGATGCGCCATGGCGAAGCCGCACGCGCGGCGCTTGGCGATCTGAAGGCCGAGGACGCCGGGCCGGAAGACATCCGTTCGCTTGCCGAATACAACGTACTACTCCAGCTCGTGCATCTGCGCACGCATCCCACAGTCGTCCGGGCGCTGGCACAGGGTGCGCTGAAGCTTCAGGGCTGGTTCTACGACATACCCAAGGGCGAAATCCTCATTCTCGACGAGGGCACGCGCAAGACGCGCACCGTTGAGAACGTGCTTGAGGAAATCCGCGCGACCGAAGGACAGGCAGCCTGAAGCAGGCTGCGGCTTCCATGCTGGCCGGTCTTTTTCTGGCCGGCAGCATGGAGCCCGTTTCGGCCCATACCCTCAAACTCTCGACCTGGAACATGGACTGGCTGACACTCCGCCCGTCCGGAGATCCGGCCCTGCCGGAAGATGTTCCAGGGGGCGAGCACCGCGATTTCGCAAAACTCGCGGCTTATGCCCGACATCTGAACTCGGATGTCGTGGCTTTCGAAGAAACGGACGGCCCCCTCGCCGCATCCCGTGTTTTCAGTTCCACAACCTATCAGATCATCCTGACGCCCGATCCTGTGGTCCAGCGGGTGGGCGTGGCCGTGCGTCGCGACCTGCACGTGACGGTCAACGATGAACTCTCAGCCCTGAACGTCGCAGGCCCGGACGCACCGCACCAGTTGCGGGGGGGGCTGGATGTGACCATCAGCGATGGTCAGGCGAACCTGCGTCTTCTGGTGGTGCATCTCAAGACGGGATGCTGGGACCAGCCGCTGAACCAGCGCCAGCATTCCTGCCCGACTCTGTACCAGCAGGTCCGCATCATGCAGGACTGGATGCTGGAACGGCAGGATGAGGGCGAAGCCTATGCGGTTCTGGGTGACTTCAACCGCCGTCTGACGTTGCATGATCCGCTGATGCAGCAGATCGAGACCGAAACACCTGTTACGCTCACGACGGCGGGCAAGGCCAGTCCCTGCTGGGGCGGGGAATATTTCATCGATCACATCCTGCTGGGTAATGCCGCGCGGAACTGGCTCGTGCCCGACAGCCTGCGGATCATGACCTACAGGAACGATACGGTACCTGCCGGCCTTTCAGATCACTGCCCGGTTTCAGTCCGGCTTGAAATGCCCTGACGGCACGTTGCGGGGCCGGATATTCCGGTCCATGAAAGAGGCCCCTTTCCGCTGCCTCGTCCGGAGCGTCAGATGCCCCCTTCCCCGTCAGAATGGCCTGTGACGCCTCTGGAACCCGACGTCATTATGCAGGTCGGACGTTCCATGCCGGTGCTCTCTCCGGAAATCGAAGCCCGCGTGGCGTCGCACTGGAATGCCGCACTTGCGAAGCATCCCAGCCTGTATAACGGCCGCGTTTTCTGTGCGGATGTAATCGGGCCTGACGTCATCAGCGGTCACTGGTCCGAATACCGCCGGGTTCTCGCCCAGATGCGTGAGCCGGATCTTTACGGCCCGCAAACGCTGCGTCCGCTGGCGGTTGTTGGACTGCTGCGGACTCTCGAGGGGCTCGTGATCGGTCAGCGGTCGGAACACTCCATCTATCTTCCCGGCTACTGGCAGGGCGCTCCGGCGGGTAATGTGGAAAGCCGCGAGGGCGAGGCGGAGATCGATCTGGCGGTCCAGCTTCGGGCGGAATGTCACGAGGAACTGGGTCTGACGGAAGCCGACTGTCAGGTCGGGGGCTGTCTTCTGGCCTGCGAACATCCCCGGACGCATATCGTGGATATCGGAATGGATCTTACCACCACACTGGATTTCGAAGCCCTGAAAGAGCGTTGCCGTCGTCTTGGCAATGCGGAATATCAGGCGCTGAAACTGGTTCAGCCTGATACGGAACTGCCCGAACGGCTCGTCCCCACCCTGTCTGCCATGCTGGAGCAAACCCGATGACCTACCGTATTCTCGATGCCCCGGCCCTGCGGGACTGGCTGGCCCAACGGCATGATCTCTCAGGGCGTCTGGGCGGCGCGGCTGCCGACTGGGACATTCGCGAAGTCAGTGACGGCAATCTCAATACGGTGTTCCTGGTGAATGGTCCGGCGGGAGCATTGTGCTGCAAGCAGGCGCTTCCCCATGTGCGCGTGGCGCCGGACTGGCCGATGCCTCTGGAACGCGCCCTGTATGAGTCGCGCTACATGCAGGCCGTCGCCCCTGCCGTTACGGGGCTGATGCCCGAACTTTTCGCTTATGATCCGGATCTGTTCCTGCTCGTCATGGAATGCCTGACGGACCATGACGTGTTGCGTTCGGCCCTGATCGCCGATCAGGCCGTTCCGGGATTTTCCGCCGTGATCGGGTCGTATGTCGCCCGCACCGTCCACGCGACAGGCTGGGTCAGCCAGCCCTTTGAAACCGGGGCGCATCTGCTGGAACAGTTTTCCGGCAATACCGCCCTTACCCGCATTACGGTCGATCTGATCCTGACGGACCCGTATCGTGTCTGCGACCGCAACCCCGAGCCGGAAGAAGGCCTGCGGGCGGATGTGAAGGCACTTCAGACCGATCAGGTTCTGCATCAGGCCGTCGGACGGCTTCAGGACCGCTTCCTGACAGCCCGGCAGGCCCTGTTGCACGGGGACCTGCATACAGGCTCCATCATGCTGGATGGCACGGATGTACGGGTCATTGACGGTGAGTTCGCAACGATGGGTCCCATCGGCTTTGACTGCGGGCTCTATCTGGGCAATCTGGCGCTACATCTCTGTGCGGCCCCGCACAAGGCGGACGCAATCCGGACAGAGATGCTGGCCTTCTGGCAGAAGTTTTCCGAAGAACTGCGAACCGGCCTTCGGGCAGGCTGCGGAGATATGTGGGCCCTGTCCGGCCCCGCTACCCGACCAGCCCTCATCGAAACCTTCCTGAGCGAAATCCTGCGCGACACGGCCGGGTTCTGCGGGCTGGAGATGATCCGCCGGACCGTCGGGTTTGCTCAGGTGGCGGATTATGATCTCTGCACGACGGAACAGGAGCGTCTGCTCGCACGGCAGAAGGCGCTTCAGATCGGCCGGACGCTGATTGTCGAAGGCGCATCGCTCCGATCCTTCGACAGCGTTCTTTCCCTGATGGGACTGTAAGAAAAAACCCCGCTCCTTACAGAGCGGGGTTTTTCCGTTTCAGACCGAGGCCATGCCGATCTGCTTGATATCGTGGAACTCCAGATCGGGGTTCATCTCGATGGTCCGGCGCATCATGAAGGATGACGTTGCGAGGAAAACCGGATCTCCGTCCAGATCGTCGGCCATGGCGGATCGGTTCAGATCCTGAAACGCCTCGATCTTGGCGCGGTCACCGGTGATCCAGCGGGCCAGAGAATAGGGCGTGCTCTCGAAGCCAATGGCCACGCCGTACTCACCCTGAAGCCGGGACTGAAGCACGTCGAGCTGAAGCGTTCCGACCACGCCCACGATCGGCGAAAGCCCATCCTGCGGGCGGAAGAGCTGAACCACGCCCTCTTCGGCCAGCTCCACAAGAGCCTGACGGAGCTTCTTGGCCTTCATCGCATCATCAAGGCGGACACGACGCAGGATTTCAGGCGCGAAGTGCGGCACGCCGGTGAAGCGCAGGTCTTCGCTTTCGCTCAGCGTATCGCCGATCCGCAATGTGCCATGGTTCGGAATACCCACAACGTCTCCACCGAATGCTTCTTCGGCAAGCTGGCGGTCACGGGCGAAGAAGAACTGCGGCGTGTGCAGGGCAAACTGTTTGCCAGTGCGGACATGCTTGAGACGCATCCCACGGGTCAGACGGCCAGAACACACACGGGCGAACGCCATGCGGTCGCGGTGATTGGGATCCATATTGGCCTGGATTTTGAACACCAGAGCCGTGACCTGATCCTCGCTCGCCTTCACTTCCCGGGTCTCGGTCTGCTGGGCACGCGGGGCCGGGCCATAGGCGACGAGCGCGTCGAGCAGATCCGTAACGCCGATTTCCTTCATGGCCGAGCCGAAGAACACCGGAGACAGATGGCCTGCATCGAAGGATTCACGATCGAATTCCGGCAGGGCGGCTTCGGCCAGTTCGACTTCCTCGCGCATCTGGATGATGCGGGGATCGTCCTCGCCGACGGGCTCCTTGGTGTGCACTTCCTTCGTGCGCAGGTCGTAGGTGCCGATGAACTTTGCGGCACGCCCGATCGGCCAGGTTGCCGGGGACGTATCGAGGGCCAGCGTACTGGCGATTTCATCGAGCAGCGAGAAACAGTCCTGCGCCTCGCGGTCCATCTTGTTGATGAAGGTGACGATGGGGATGTCGCGCAGACGGCAGATTTCGAACAACTTGCGGGTCCGGTCCTCGATGCCCTTGGCGGCGTCGATAACCATGACCGCACAGTCCACGGCCGTCAGGGTACGGTAGGTATCTTCGGAGAAGTCTTCATGGCCTGGCGTGTCGAGCAGGTTGAAGACGCAGTCGCCATATTCGAAGGTCATGACCGAGGTCACGACGGAAATGCCACGATCGCGCTCAATGCCCATCCAGTCGGACTTGGTGCGGCGGCGCTCGCCCTTGGCGCGGACATTGCCCGCCATCTGGATGGCACCACCGGCACGCAGGATACGCTCGGTCAGGGTCGTCTTACCGGCATCCGGATGGGAGATGATGGCAAAGGTGCGCCGCCGGGCGATCTCGCGGTTAATTTCTGCGCTCAACGCCTCTGACATGGTGCCTCCGGTAAAAAGAAAAACCCGGGACTGGAACCTTCATGGTGCCCAGACAGGCAGATCACCTGGCAGCAGAAGCAGAGGACAACCCTGATCGAAGTCTATTCCATCGGGAGGCGGCAATGTGCAGAAGGACCCCTGCCCCGTCAAGGGATGGGAGGGCTACTCGTCCGGAAAATGCCGGTTTGACGACAAAGCCGTCTAATCCACGGTGTTCCCATGAGGTGCGACCCCGGTTCCCATAGGACCTGATGTGGCATAGGCCTCACCAAATTTTTCAATGGCACTCCCTGAGACGGGATCATGCAGGCTGCCGGTATCTGGCGCCTCCCCTTTCCCGCCGGGCAAAACACTGCGCAGGATCTGCCAGACTTTTCCTGCACGCGTAAGGCGCATTGGAGGCGGCGCCATGATCCGTGCCTGCGGGGCATCCACATAATGTCCGGGGCTTCCCGATATCTGTGCAGACGTCACAGTATAAGCAGGCGGAAGATCAGCCGGAATACGCGCTGGCGGAACGAAGGTGTTGATCCCCCTGGACAGGACCGGCGGGCAGAGGAGCATCGGAAGCATTGCGCACAGTCCCGCAGCCATGAGAGGACGCATCCCCGGATCCTTCGCCAATCTCACATTATGGTAACGATCAGCAGAGGCTCGGCGCAACATGAAAGACGCTTGGCATCCACAAAACGAAAAAACGCCGGACGGGAGACCCGCCCGGCGCTTTCCGGTCGCTTTCTGATCCGGGCCAATAGGCCCGGGATCGGATTAGCGGGAGTAGAACTCGACGACCAGGTTCGGTTCCATCTGCACCGGGTACGGCACGTCGGAGAGAACCGGGGTACGAAGGAACGTGCCCTTCATCTGGCGGTGATCGACTTCGACGTATTCCGGCGTGTCGCGCTCACCCGTCTGCACAGCGTCGAGCACGATGGCGAGCTGCTTGGAGGAGTCACGAACCTCGATGACGTCGCCTTCCTTCACGAGGTAGGACGGGATGTTCACCTTCTTGCCGTTGACCGTGACGTGGCCGTGGCTGATGAACTGACGCGAAGCGAACGGCGTGATCGCGAACTTCAGACGGTACACGACGGCGTCCAGACGACGCTCGAGCAGACCGATCAGGTTCTCGGACGTATCGCCCTTGCGACGGACGGCTTCGTCGTAATACTTGCGGAACTGCTTCTCGCTGATGTTGCCGTAGTAGCCCTTGAGCTTCTGCTTGGCCATCAGCTGGATGGAGAAGTCGGACGGCTTCTGCTTGCGGCGCTGACCGTGCTGGCCGGGACCGTATTCGCGACGGTTGACCGGGGACTTGGCACGGCCCCACAGGTTGACGCCGAGGCGGCGATTGATCTTGTACTTGCTCTCAAGACGCTTTGACATGGGTTGACCCCTGTACTCATCAGAACCGCCCCATGCTGCACGGCGGTCCGTTTTGTTGTGCCGGTAGGCCCTTCCCCGGATTGGAAAGGACGGGCGCGCACCCAGATGCCGGGCCGGTGGGATGCAGAATCCCGCACTGATGGTCCGGCCGGTACGTCCACGTTTCCGGCTGTGCCGTCGCGCCTACAGGAGTCCCCGGTTTGGGTCAATCAAAACCTGCTTGCCAGCCCTGTGATTTTCTTGCAGTGGGGGTTCGGAAAATGCGCAACCACTTTATGTCCGGCTGCGCTAACGGTCCGGAACTCCCCCTGTGCTTCTGAAGAAGCGCGCCTTGGGGGAGCAACACGCTTTTTCGAGTTTTTGCATGAAAATCTATCGCTTCAATCCCAAGGCCGGCCGTATCGGCGAAGGCTCCCTCGAAGGACTGGTCCAGTCCCTTGATGCGCCCCTGCCCCCCAAGCCCGGGGAAAGCGTCATCAAGCGTGCTTTCAAGAGATTTGGCCTCGCCCAGATGCACATGTCCCATCTGGTGATCGATGACCGCACCATCTATCTGCGGGGCAAGGCAGACAGCGCCAAAGAACGTGACCAGATGATCCTGGCGGCCGGCAACGTCGCGGGTGTTTCCGCGGTCGAAGCCGAAATTGCAGTACCCGCCGGAACGCCCGATCCGGAGTTCCTGGAGATCAAGACCAGCAAGACTCTGGACGAGGTGGCCGAGAAGCTGCCGCAGGATGTCACGGGTGATGAGCTCCTTGATGCAAATCAACCGCTTGTCACATCCAAGGATGACATTTATCCGGGTCAGACCATCCGTCTGCCAACCGAGAACTGATCCGTCCGTAACGGCTCCTCCCTCTCAGGGAGCCGTTACCGCTTTTCATTATCCGGCAATGGCAGGGCGGTCCTGACCTCCATTCCCGGACTTACTTCTTATGGACTCCATCGAACCTCTCGACGTCGAGCGGGTGCGCCCACCCCACGGTGTCGGACCGGCCATGCTGTCCCTCATGCTGGCAACTTTCACCATCGGAACCGGCGAATTCGCCATGATGGGACTGCTGCCGGAATTCTCCCATTCCCTGAACATCACCATTTCGCAGGCAAGCTGGGCAATCTCGGCCTATGCGATGGGCGTTGTCATCGGCGCCCCGCTGATTGCGATCCTTGGTGCCCGCCTGCCCCGCCGCACGCTCCTGCTCTGCCTGCTGTGCTTGTTCATCGCGGGCAATATCGGCAGCATCCTGATGCCGGGCTTTGCCGGTATCGAACTCATGCGCTTCATCACCGGCCTGCCTCACGGGGCCTTCTTCGGTGTTTCGGCGTTGATCGGCGCGTCGATGGTCGAACGTGCCCGGCGCGGACGGGCCGTCGGGCAGGTGCTGTCGGGCATCATGATCTCGACGGTGATCGGATCGCCGCTCTCTACCTATGCCGCCAATCATGTGGGGTGGCGCGTGGCTTACGGCAGCATCGCAGCACTGGGCGTGTTGTGCTTTGTGGGCATCTGGTTCTTCGCGCCACGCGACAGACCGCATCCGGGCGCAACGGCACTGTCCGAACTCGGCGCATTCAAGCGCCCGCAGGTTCTGCTGACGCTGCTGACCAGTGCGGTCGGATTTGGTGGCCTGTTCGGGATCTATACCTTCCTGACAACCGGGCTGACGCAGGTGACGCATCTGCCGGGCTGGCTGGTCGCCGTCTATCAGGTCGTGTGGGGGCTGGGCATGGTGGCGGGCAATGCGCTTGGTGGCACCATGGCGGATCGCAGCATTGACCGGACGGTGATTGTCTCGCTGACGGCAAGCATCGTCTTCATGCTGGCATTCTGGCTGCTGCTGCCTTCACCCTATGCCATGCTGCCGGTCACATTCCTTGTCCCGGCCGGGATCATCATGCTCTCCCCGGCGCTTCAGACACGTCTGATGGAAGTTGCCGGAGACGCACAGACACTGGCGGCCTCGCTCAACCATTCAGCCTTCAATCTGGCCAACGCCTTTGGCGCCTGGCTGGGCGCCGTACTGGTCAGCTCCGGGTTTGGACTGGGATCGGTTGGCTGGGGTGGAGCCGTGTTCTCGGCTCTGGGTCTGCTGATCTATTTCATCACGATCTGGCAGGGACGGGCTTGCGCATCACACGCAGCAGCCTGATCCCGAAGGCCACGCAGGTCGTGGCCAGCGCCAGCGCCATGCCGATCCACAGGCCTTCCACACCGACATGCTGGTGGAAGGCCAGCCATCCCCCGAAAACCAGACCGATCAGACCATAGCTGGCCACGGCGATCAGCATGGGTGTCACGGCGTCACCACAGCCCCGAAGCGCGCCACTGAACACACATTGCAGCCCATCCACGATCTGATAGAGCCCGGCGGTCCGCAGCAGGATGACGACGAGCGCCGTCGTCTCGGGATCGGGTGCGCGATTCGAGAAGTAAAGCGGCAGGATTTTTTCCGGCCAGATCAGCAGCAGCGAGGATGTGGCGAGGCTCCACATCAGGACGATGCCCGTGCCGGTCAGGGCCGCACGACGGCTCTGCTCCATGCGCCCGGCACCACGCCAGTAAGCCACGCGGACATTGGTCGCCTGCCCGATCGCCAGACACACCATGAACAGCAGGGAACTGACATTCAGCGCCACCTGATGGGCGGCCAGACTATGGGTTCCAAGCTCGCCGGCCCGCAGACTGGTGATCTGGAACATCAGGATTTCAGCCGCTGCCCCCATCATCATGGGCGCCCCCAGCTTCAGCAGGTCTTTCAGAACGTCCCAGCGGACGGGGGCTGGCTTCAGCACCGCCCTGACGCGCGGATGGGTCAGGCACAGTCCGAAAAGTGCAAAACTGACGACCCAGCCGGTCAGCGTTGTGGCGGTTGCAGAACCGTAAAGCCCCATGGCTGGTAGCCCGGCCCAGCCATGAATCAGCGCCGCATTGGTCAGACCATTGCAGACTGCCATGGCTGGCATGATCCACAGCAGCAGCGTCTCCGCCCCCAGCGCCGGAAGCGCTACCCGCAGGACGCCGATGACCGCCAGATCGGGCAAAAGCGACAGCAGAAGGATGTCGATGAAATGGCTGCCGTGAAGCACCACTTCGACCGGCTCTCCCATGATGCCGAAGATCGTCTTTGAGAAAGCCAGCAGCAGGGCACAGGGAATGAACACCGCAATGGCGAGCATGAGCGTCGCACTCATGACGCTGCGACCGTCATGGGACGTCCGGCCGTGTTCTTCGGCGCCGCGTCCATGTGACAGAAGCACCCCCGCTCCGCCGAGAATGGCCTGGAATGTCACCATCGTCGTAAAGAAGAACGTGCTCGACAGGCCACCGATGGCCACTTCCGTCACGCCCAGCCCACCCAGCAGGATCGTATCCGTGACACCCATGGCCATTTCGGAGAGCTGCGACAGGGCAAGGGGCAGAGCGACCCGCACGAGCGCCAGCGCGTGACTGCGTAGGGTTGTCGGATCGGTCGGCGGACTGGAAAGGGCACTGCTCATACGCCCCCTATTACAGGGGCCAAACCTTCCGACAAGAGTAACAAAGCCTGTTGCACCTGAACCAAGGCTGGCGCATTGATCGGCGTATGGCCGATCCTGCTTCAAACGTGCTCCGCCTGCACGATACCCATCTTCGCGACAAGCGACCGTTCACGCCCCTCGATCCTGCGAATGTGCGCGTCTATTTCTGTGGACCGACCGTCTATGACCGCGCGCATCTGGGCAATCTGCGGGCCATGATGTGCGCGGATATCCTCATCCGCCTGCTGCGCACGATGTATCCGCGCGTGACCTATGTCCGCAACGTGACCGACGTGGATGACAAGATCAACGCGCGCGCGAAGGAAAACGGGGAAGACATTTCCGCCCTGACCGAGCGCACGACACAGGCCTTTCATGAAGATCTCGCGTCACTCTTCATTCTGCCGCCCGATATCGAGCCGCGCGCGACCCACCATATCGACGACATGCTGGAAATGATCGGGCGTCTGGTCGAGAACGGCCATGCCTATGTGGCCGAAGGGCATGTGCTGTTCGCGGTGCGCAATTTCCCGTCCTATGGGGAGCTTTCCGGCCGTTCGCTGGATGACATGATTGCGGGTGCGCGTGTTGAAGTCGCGCCCTACAAGCGTGATCCGGGCGATTTCGTGCTGTGGAAACCGTCCGAGCCGGACCTGCCGGGCTGGGACAGCCCGTATGGGCGCGGACGTCCGGGCTGGCATATCGAATGCTCGGCCATGTCACACCGTTATCTGGGCGAGAGCTTCGACATTCATGGTGGCGGCGACGATCTGCTGTTCCCGCATCATGAGAACGAGCGCGCGCAGTCCATGTGCTGCTACCCGCATGGCAAGTTCGCCACGCACTGGGTCCATAACGGGATGCTGCTGTCGAACGGCGAGAAGATGTCGAAGTCGCTCGGCAATTTTTTCACGATCCGCGAAGTGCTGGACCGCTCGCCCGCCGAGCCCCTGCGCCTGCTCTATCTGGGCGCGCATTACCGTTCCACACTGGATTTCAGCTGGGAGAAGCTTGAGGAAGCGCGGCGGGTTCTGGACCGGCTGTACCGGGCGCTGGAACGCGGAAACGCGCAGCCCGGCGCTGCCGTCCCCGCTGCGGTCATGGACGCCCTGTGCGATGACCTGAACACGCCGCTGGCGATTACCGCACTCCATCCGCTGGCGGATGCCGCCATGCAGGGCGATCAGGACGCGGCGTCAGGTCTGCTGGCGGCTGGCAAGATGCTGGGCCTGTTCAATGTCACGCCTGCCGAGTGGTTCCAGTCCGGTGTGGACGCCGGCGCCATCGAAAAGCTGATTGAAGAACGTCTTGCAGCCCGCAAAGCCCGCGATTTCGCTCGTGCCGATGCCATCCGTGCACAGCTTGCGGCTGACGGCATCACTCTTGAAGACGGCCCTGGTGGCACAACATGGCGGAAGACGTAACCATGACCGGACGTGACGGCGGGGCGAATATCGGCCCTCTTGGTGATTTCGATCCGGTCGTGATCCTGGTGCGCCCGCAGCTTGCCGAAAACATCGGCACGACCGCGCGCGCCATGGCAAATGGCGGCCTGTTCCATCTGCGCATCGTGGCCCCGCGTGACGGCTGGCCGCAGGAACGCGCCTGGTATGCATCTTCAGGCGCGGACCGGATTCTGGACGCGGCTCAGGTGTTCGAAACGGTGGACGACGCAGTTGCTGACCTGCACCGCATTTTCGCGACCTGTCCGCGCCCGCGCCATGTGGTCAAGCCGGTCATGACCGCGCGCGGAGCCGCGGCGGAACTGCGTGTTGCGGCCAATCGCGGCCTGCGCACCGGCATTCTGTTCGGCCCCGAGCGTGCCGGACTGGACAACGAGGACATGGCCCGCGCCGATACGCTGGTCCGCTATCCGCTCAACCCGAAATTCATGTCGCTGAACCTCGCACAGGCCGTGTTGATCATGGCCTATGAGTGGTTCCTGACCGAGGACATGACGCCGCCGCGCGAACTCATGACCAATGAGACGCATGTGGCGACCAAGGGGGAGATGGAGAATTTCATGTCCCATCTCATCCGCGATCTGGATGAGACCAATTTCCTTCGAAATGAGCAGAAACGCCCCGGAATGGTGCGGAACCTGCGTCATTTCTTCACCCGAGGCGAAGTGACGGAACAGGAGCTTCGCACCCTTCACGGCGTTGTCAGCGAACTGAGCAGCGCCCGCAGGAACAGGAGCTGACCCCATGATCCACTGGCGCCACAGGAAACGGATGGCACACCGGCCTGAGCCCGGGGCGCCAGTTACACCGCAGGAGCATCCGACCGTTGTCGAAACGGTCAACAGGATCCGCGCGCATGTTCTCGAAGAGAACGGTCGGAGCGACATCATCCGCACCGGTCTGGATGCAGGCGTTTTCGGGGACCTCTACCATACCCTGATGACCATGAGTTGGTTCACGTTCTTCTGGGCGTCCCTGGGCCTGTATCTGGTCATCAATGTCGCCTTCGCGCTGATGTATTATGTCATCCCTCACAGTGTGAGCGGTGTCCCGCACGGCGATTTCCTCGACGATATTTTCTTTAGCGTTCAAACGATCTCGACCGTCGGTTATGGCACCATGTCCCCCGTCGGGCGGCTGACGAACACGATCGTCTCCTTCGAAGTGCTGGCGGGCATGATGCTGAATGCCGTGGCGACCGGACTGGTCTTCGCCCGTTTCTCCCGTCCCCGCGCCAGGGTGCTGTTCAGTCATGTGGCGGTCGTGTCCTATGACGACGTGATCCCGACGCTGACGATCCGCCTGGCCAACCAGCGCCGGACCCTGATCCTCTCTGCCAATATCGAAATGACCCTGACGCGCCTGATGCCCGATGAGCGTGGACGTCTGGTCCGGCGGTTCGACCGGCTGTCGCTTATTCAGTCCCACATGCCGATCTTCCGGATCAGCCTGAACGCAACCCATCTGATTGACGAACACAGCCCGCTCTACGGCCTGTCCGCGGAGACGCTGATTGGCCAGAACGCGGAAATCATCATCACAATGGATGGTACGGACGAGATTTCGTCCCAGACCGTTTTTGCCCGTCACGCCTATGAGATCGGACATGTGAAACACGGTTACCGTTTTTCGGATATGATCGAAAATCGTCCGGATGGCCGGGTGGAGGTCGATTTCCGTCGCTTCCATACGACTGAGCCGGGCGATATGCCCAAGGCACCTGATCCTACCCCCTGACAGGAGATATCCCATGACGGATTTCGTGACGGACGACAGACATGATTTCGGCACCGGCCTGCTGAAGGCCTCGGTCAGACGTCATGGCGCCGAACTGGTCGCCCTGCGCAGCGGATCGGAAGACCTGCTCTGGAACGCGGGGCCGGCCTGGCCGAAACATTCGCCGATCCTGTTCCCGATCATCGGGAAACTCCCCGATGACAGGTCCACGCTCAATGGACAGCCCGTGCATCTCAGACAGCACGGACTGGCGCGGGACCGGGTGTTCCGATGGATCGCGCGGACGGCGGAAGGCTGCACGCTGGAACTCGTGGACGATGCGGAAAGCCGTGCCCTCTTTCCTGCCGCCTTCCGCCTTCAGGTGGTCTATCTGATCGAGAACGCCACGCTGCGGGTCTCGTACCACCTGCACAACCCGGACAGCAGCCAGACACTCCATGCCTCGCTCGGCGCACATCCGGCATTCCGCTGGCCGCTGAAGGAGGGGGTAGCAAAAGAGAACTACAGGCTGGTCTTTGAATATGACGAGCCCCTGCCCGTCCGTCGGATCGGTGCCGATGGGCTGATGCTGCCCGAGAAGTTCCATACACCGGTCAGGGACAATATTCTTCCCCTGACGGATGCGCTGTTTGCAAAAGACGCCCTCATCCTGGAGAAGCCGGAAAGCCGGTCCGTGGATATGGTTGATCCGGACGGGCATGGCATCCGGTTCGTCTGGGGCGGCTTCCGGGAACTTGGTCTGTGGACAAAGCCAGGCGCGGAATTCCTGTGCATCGAACCCTGGTACGGATATGCGACACCGGTGGGATTTGCGGATGATTTTTCATGCAAGCCCGGTCTGCTGCACCTGAAACCGGGTGAGAGCTGGACGGCGTTCTGGTCCGTCCGGGCAATCTGAAAAAAAGCCCGTCGCGCTTTTGAACAGCGTGACGGGCAACAGGCTCAGGCCTGAATGGCATCCCGCAAACGCGCGACCGTCCGCTCACGGCCCATCAGGCCGAGCAGGACATGCAGTTCCGGCCCTGCGTCCTCACCCGTCAGAGCCAGACGCAACGGCATGAACAGGCTGCGGCCCTTGCGGCCGGACTGCTCCTTGAGCGCGTTGGTCCAGTCCTTCCACGTCTCCTCGCCCCACGGCTCGGGCGGGAGGGTGTCGAGGGCCTGCTGAAGGAATGCACGGTCTTCCGGCTGGGACGGCGGAATGATCGTACCATGCACCACGTCCCACCAGTGCGGGATTTCAGCCGACAGATCCACATTGCCACGCACGGCATGCCAGAATGTCTCGTCGGCTTCGGGCGGCAGGTGAATCTTCGCGGCTTCAAACGGCAGGTTGTGCAGTGCGCGCCGGTTCAGGGCAAGAAGCTGCGTCATGTCGAAACGGGCGGCCGACTTGGACACATGCGAGATGTCATAGGCCGCAATGGCCTCGTCCATCGTCATGACCTGCGGATCATCCGAAGAACCGACGCGGGCGAGATAGGAGACGATCGACATCGGCTCCAGCCCGTCCTGACGCAGGGATTTCAACGCCAGCGAGTCAAACCGCTTGGACAGCTTGCCACCATCGGAATCCAGCAGAAGCGGCAGATGCGCGAAGGTGAAATGGTCGGGCTTTGCGCCAAGCGCCTCGGCGATGTCAATCTGCACGCCGGTATTGGTTACATGGTCTTCGCCGCGGACGATATGGGTGATGCCCATGTCCAGATCGTCGATGACGGAGGCCAGGGTGTAGAGGATCGTCCCGTCCCCACGCACCAGAACCGGATCGGAAATGGCCGTCAGCTTGACCGAGCACTCGTCCATGACGAGATCCTGCCACTTGCGGCTGCCATCGCTGAGACGGAAGCGCCAGTGCGGCGTCTTACCGTTGGCTTCGGCGCGGGCGCGCTGTTCGGCGGTGAGCTTGAGCATGGCACGATCATAGATCGGCGCCTTGCCGGCACGGATGCGGGCTTCACGCTTGGCGTTCAGCTCATATTCCGTCTCGAAGCACGGATAGAGACGGCCGGACGCCTTCAGCTTTTCGATGACTTCGGCATAGCGGTCGAGACGCTCGGACTGGCGCACATACTCGTCCCATTTCAGCCCCAGCCATGACAGATCCTTGCCGATGGCTTCTTCATATTCGGGCTTGCCGCGACTGGTATCGGTATCGTCGATCCGCAGCAGGAACTTGGCGCCGTTATGGCGTGCGAAAAGGAAGTTGGCGACGGCAAGGCGCGCATTGCCAACATGCAGGTAACCGGTGGGGGACGGAGCGAAGCGCAGTTTCATGACGCCTTAATGCCGCATGATGCGCCGCGTTGCCAGAGCGGGTTTTTATGAAAGGCCGCGCATAGGAAGAAGCGCATGCCCCTTCCCTGCAGCGGGTGTTCAGTGACGGATCACTTCGTGACGGTTTTCATCATCCTCGTCGTCTTCATCATCCGGCGGACCAGCGATTTCCTCGTCATCGACGAGGCGGCGCGGGTCAATGGCGCGCCAGTCGCGCTCCATCGGAGTGGCGCGGCTGGCGGCGAAGTCCTCAAGTTCCGTGGACGATTTCCAGCCGTCTTCGCCAGCATCCACGACTTCGGCGTTCTCACCGAAGGCGAGCCAGTTCTCGATCACTTCCTTGCTGCTGGCCCCCGGCGTACGGCAGCGCTCGATGCTGTCACGGACATAGGCGCGAGCATAGGCATTGGCATGCATCAGGTCGATGAAGTCTTTCACGACCTCGACCGTATCATCCTCGCCTTCCGACGCGCCGGACAAATCGATGATGCGTACGCTCCACGTTCCCGGCTCAGTGACGGTTTCGGGTGCGCCTTCGACAGGGTCAATCGTATCGTCGGTCATGAAATGTCCTTGGGTGTCTCGTGGCTGTCACGCACCTTCTGGAGCAGGAACTCGCGTCCGAGCTTGACGCGGGGCTGCCCGTCATAGGCCACGATGTCAGCCGTTGCATAGGTTTCGGACCAGCGGTCGGGGATGAAGGACCCGCTGCCGATCACGTCGATCGGGGCATGAGCGTCCCGCATCGTCGAGCATTTAGCGACATTGAAGCCGGAGGACACGACGATCTTCACATGGTGGAAACCGGCATGGTCCAGAGCTTCGCGCATGCGCCAGATGGCTGCGGCCGATACACCCGTCCCCACCAGATCCCGCAGTTCCTGATCGGAACGGTAGCGGCGGATGGTGCCGGGCGTGTGACGCTCAAGCACTCCATATGAGGACTGGGGGTCCAGTCCTTCAAGGAAGCGCCCACCATGCGTGTCCAGACGGACACTCAGATGGCCCCTTGCAGCACGCTCGGGAAAGCGGCGGCAGACAGCAAGAGCATCCGTGATTTCCTGCCCGAAGTAATCCACAAGGACCGTGAGCGGATCGTTCGGATAGACCTCGTCATACATCTCCGCCGCCCGCAGCGTGGAGCCGGCATAACCGATCAGGGCATGAGGCATCGTGCCCAGACCGGCATCGAGACCGAAGAAACCAGCCGTCGCGTCATTGGCATTGCCGATGAAGCCGCGGGCCCCTTCCTTCCGCGCGGCGCGGGAGCCGACGCCTGCCGCATAGGCCATCTGTTCCTGCATCTCGAAACCCGCGCAGTGCCGGGCGTCCATTGCAAGAAACGGGATGGACGGCAGCGCCATGGCCATCTGATAGGCGTTATGGGCGGCCACGCAGGTCGCGCCGATCCGCTGGAGCACCAGTGTTTCCAGCGGGGCCAGCCGGGTGAAGCTGCCGGTCAGGTACAGCAGCGGTTCACCCGCGCCGACCCACTCGCCCTCGGCATACATTTCCCGACAGTCCAGAGCGAAGCCCTGGGCCTTTGCCACGTTCTTCAGCCACTGGACGACCAGCCCACAGGCCGCAATCACCGGGCGGCGGATGAACACCGCATAGGTGACGCGGGAATCCCCGAAATGCTCCACGATGTGCCGCGTTCGCCCAAAATAGGCATCCGTGCGCGCTTCGATTGTTTTCTCGTCCAGCGGGCCGAGTGTTCCAAGCGCGCGCTGAAGCGCGGCCTGCGGAGAATTCTGGGGATCAGAGGCGGTCATTCTTTCTTTCCTGCTCGTCCCGTCAATTCCTGAGCAAGAAGGAAGGCCATTTCAAGTGACTGTTCCGCATTAAGGCGCGGATCACAGAATGTTTCATAGCGACCGGCCAGATCGTCCTCGGTCAGGCACTGCGCACCACCAATGCATTCCGTGACGTCCTGACCCGTCATTTCCAGATGGATACCCCCCGGACGGCGGCCAATGGCCTCAAACACGTCGAAGAAGCCGAGGACCTCGCCCAGGATGTTGTCGAAGGAGCGGGTCTTGATCTTGTTGGACGTTGTCGTGGTGTTGCCGTGCATGGGATCGCACAGCCAGGTCACGGTGCGCCCCGTGCGGTTCACGGCATCGAGCAACGGCGGCAGGTGATCGCGCACCTTGTCCTTGCCCATGCGCGAGATCAGCGTGATACGCCCGGCCTCGTCCTTCGGGTTCAGGATTTCGAGCAGCTTTTCAAGATCCGCGACCGTCGTGGTCGGGCCGACCTTGATGCCGATCGGGTTCTGCACCCCACGCAGGAACTCGACATGCGCGCCGTCCGGCTGGCGGGTGCGGTCACCGATCCACAGGAAATGCGCCGAGCAGTCGTAGTAATCGCCGCTCGTGCTGTCCACGCGGGTCAGAGCCTGTTCGTAAGGCAGCAGCAGGGCTTCGTGGGACGTGTAGAACTCCGTCTCATCGATCTGCGAGGCCGAGCCATCGAAACCGCAGGCGCGCAGGAACGAGAGCGTCTCATCAATGCGATGGGCCAGATCCTGATAACGGGCAGCCAGCGGGGAACGCTCGACGAATCCGAGGTTCCAGCGATGGACCTGATGCAGGTTCGCATAACCGCCATGCGCAAAGGCGCGCAGCAGGTTCATCACGCCTGCGGACTGGAAATATCCGGTTTCCATGCGCGCGGGATCGGGGATACGGGCCTCGGGTGTGAACTCGGGACCGTTGATGATATCGCCGCGATAGCACGGCAGCGTCACGCCATCGATTGTCTCAGTGTTGGACGAACGCGGCTTGGCGTACTGGCCGGCCATACGACCGATCTTCACGACGGGTACCTTGGCGGCGAAGGTCAGGACGACAGCCATCTGGAGCAGGACGCGGAACGTGTCGCGCACGATGTCGGCGGTGAATTCGTCGAAGCTCTCGGCACAGGCGCCGCCCTGCAGGACGAAGGCTTCTCCGCGCGATGCGGCGGCCAGACGCGTCTTGAGACGGCGGGCTTCACCCGCAAAAACCAACGGGGGATATCGATGCAGACGAGCTTCGACAGCAGCAAGCGCCGCTTCATCCGCATAGGATGGAGCCTGGACGATGGGACGGGAACGCCAGCTTGCAGGAGACCAGGACATCGTGTTGGTGGACGTCGGGGTCTGGCTCGAGGGGTGCATCAAATGCCCTCCGGATGAGTGTGAATGCAGAAGTTGCGGGGCGCTGGTTATGGCCGAAAAAGCGCGGCGTTGATAGCGCGAAACGTCAGATTGTATCGCATGGCACCTGTCTGCTGATGGAATGTTTCGCGGACGGGCGAAACCCCATGCCACGCAAACCGCGATACCCCACCCCACACCACCACATCGCCGTCGAGCAGTTCGATGATGCGTTTCGGGTCCGTGCGGTGTAAGCCACCGAACGAAAAACGGGCGGGTACGCCAAGGGAAACCGAGACAACCGGAGCCTCGGGCATCCCTTCATCCCTGTCCTGATGCAGACCCATTTTCGCTCCGGGTCCATAGCGGTTGATGAGGCAGGACGCAGGGTCGAAGCCCTCATACCCCGCTTCGGTTGCCGCCCGGACCGCAAGGTGACGAAGTGCGTCTGGCATGGCGGGCCAGAATTGGCCGGTCTGCGGATCGGTTCGGGAATAGCGATAGCCCGATGGATCGGCGACCCAGCCACAGGCGCCACACGATGTCATCGCAGCCGACATCTGGCCCATACGGGTGCGGAAATGGCGGAAAGGCGCCTGTGCGCTCACCTGTGCAATGGCCTGATGGAGCCCCTGCGCTTCGGACAGGGCAAAACCCGGCAGCCATACGACCCCCTCGGCAAGGACAGTTCGCGGACGGACGGATGCGAGAAGATCATCCATCAGCCACCGCCCCGAACTGGAAAAACCAATACTGATATCGTCATGTCCTCTGATATGGGGCGGCCCTGAAACGGTTCCAGAGGAAAAGAAGTCTTGAACACGGCGGAAAGCGGGCCGATTATAGACTGATATGCCGCCTTGCCGGGGATGTCAGAGCCTGACGTCGCGTTTCCTCCGGAAGGCAGCCTTGTTGTCATGATCGGCCAAGGACCGGATCACATGTTGTCCTCTTCCCGTTTCTTCTGCCACGCCCTGCTGGCGACCGCTCTGCTGGGAGGGGCGGCACAGGCCCAGACCGCATCCTTCGGTCAGCCTTACGCGGCCGGCACGACGCTTCCGACGCAGTCAGGTCAGAGCGATGCGCAGTCCCAGACCACGACTGGCGGTGAGCATTTCCGTGCCCGCGGCCATCGCAAGCCGCCGCCGGGTTATTCCGACACGCCGTCCAACGAGTTCGAACATGGCCCCGATCCGGACCATGAAGCCGGTGTGGAGCGCGATTCCGTGACGGGTGCGAACATCTCCAAGTTCGGTTCGTCCTATCAGGGCAGCAACAATACGCAGTCCGGACAGCTGGGTGACGCATCGGGCAATGGCTGGACAGCCCCGCGCGGAAACGGCTGGTAAGACGCAACCAAACTCCCGGCAGCAAGTTCTGGTCCTCGTATGAATGTCTTCGAGGATCAGAACCATGCCGTATATCACCGCTACTGATGGAACGAGCCTTCACGTCAAGGACATGGGAGCGGGCAGGCCCGTCGTCCTGATCCACGGATGGCCCCTCACCGGGGACATGTGGGAAAAGCAGACGCTGGCTTTGGTCGAGGCGGGCTACCGCGTCGTCACCTATGACCGCCGCGGGTTTGGCCAGTCAGGCCATCCGATCAACTGCTACGACTATGACACGCTGGCCGATGATCTGGCCGTCATCCTTGAACAGCTTGATCTGTGGGATGCGACGCTGGTCGGGTTCTCCATGGGCGGCGGAGAAGTCGCACGCTATCTGAGCCGTCATGGCCGCTCACGCATTTCCAAAACGGTACTGCTGTCTTCGGTCGTCCCCTTCCTGCTCAAAACGTCCGACAACCCTAGGGGCGTGGACATTTCCGTCTTCGACGGCGTCAAGCAGAAGATCCGGCAGGACCGCTTTGGCTTCCTGAAGGATTTCATTCCTGATTTCTATGGTGTCAGCCTGATGCATCGTCCGGTCAGCCAGGGCGTGCTGGACTGGACCTTCATTCTGGCCTGCATGGCAAGCCCGATGGCGACGCTGGACTGTGTGGATGCCTGGGGGACGACGGATTTCCGTCCTGATCTTCAGGCCTTTACCGTTCCCACGCTGGTCATTCATGGTGGGGGAGACACTACTGTCCCGGCAGAGATCGCCGGGGAAAAAGCTGCGGCCGCCATCCCGGGATCAACGTGGATTTCCTATGACGGCGCCCCGCACGGGCTATTCATGACGCATGCCGAACGGGTGAACGAAGACCTGCTGCGGTTCCTCGCCACACCCTGACGGGCTTCAGAACGCGCCCTTGAGAAAGGCCCTGCTGACCGGCATTTCGGTGCGCACGATCAGCAGCGAGCCGATGGCCAGCACCAGATCATGCCGGATCGACGGGTCCTGTGACTGACGCTCCAGCGCATAGAGTTCGTCCAGGGTCGGATCGATCGTGGCGGTCGTATGGGTCAGGGGCAGCTTGCGACGCAGCAGGTTGCGGACCAGCCCATCCACCGCCGTCACCGCCGTATCCGGCAGGCTTCCATGCTCTGCAAGTTTGCGGAGCATCAGCACGTTCCGTCCTACTGTCAGGACGGAGAGCGTCCCGCGCAGCATGGCTTCCGCCCGCTCACTGGACAGGGAGCCGGCAAAGCGCACGGCACGCTCCATGCTCTGTGTGCCCTCGTTGATCCAGACATATTCGTCCATCACCACACCCGGCAGCGCCAGCCGTCGCAGGCTCCGCTTGAGCTGGTAGCGCAGGACCTCGCCCGCGCGGGCCGGGGTAAAGGGCAGGACGGCGCGGAAAATCACCACACCGGCACCAAGACCCAGCAGAAGCGCAATGGTGGTGTTGAACCAGCCGAGCTCGTTGATGCGTCCCTGGTTGTCCATGCCCAGCAGGAACGGGAAGAACGTGCCATAGGACGCGGCCATGACGGCAGTGGACGGATTGCGGGACGCCAGCCCGCCCAGCATCATGAAGAAGCCTGCCACAAGGCAGAAGAACGGATAATTGGCCGTCACCGGCATGACGATGAACACCGGAATAACACTTGCCAGAGCAGCGAAAACCGCACCGTAGAAGAAAGCCGCACTCAGCAGGACAGTGTTCTCGAAGGTTGCGAAACGCGCACAGACCACGGCGATGAAGGTCAGGAACACGCCCCCCTGTGGCCAGGCTGTGACTTCCCAGACATAGGCGCCGAACAGCAGCGCCACGGTCGTGCGAACGCCATTGCGCATCGAGGCACGCCAGTCCGGATTGCGGGTCAGGCGATGGCGTTCGGACACCGGAGCGCCATCCACGCTGGCCCGGTAGGAACGCAGGGTCTCGCACAGATCCGACAGCATGACTTCCACGCCGGTGAGAATGATCCCTTCGTTCAGGGAATCCTCATCGTCGCGGGGCAGGATCGTCTGCATGCGGCCCCGGCACTCCGCCAGAAGGGCTTCGGTCTGCACCAGGGCCGCGATACCGCGCCGATCCGTGAGCAGCCGCTCCGGCAGGCCGTCCAGGGCAGTGGCCATGTCTTCAAGAAAAGGCCGCAGGGCTTCGGGCTGATGCGTGACGGACGTCATGCGGGTCCGCAGGCCCAGCCCGCGCGACAGGACGCGCGCGACCAGCCCGAGCGTGACATAGGCGTGCTCGACTTCGTTGCCCTCGCTGCGGATCTCGATGCGGCTGAATTCGATCTGGTCGCTGGAAGCCTGAAGCGAGCCCAGCAGGGTGGACAGGTCGTCCGTAGCACCCGGCTTCTGGCGCAACACAGCCGTCAGGGCAGGAATGGCCCGGGTCAGAATACCCTGAAGACGCTTGCGCAGTTCCTCACGTGCGCGGCCTGCGACATTGGGCAGGGCAATCATGCCCATCGCCGTCTCGCAGATCACACCGAGGAAAATATAGGTGCCGCGCGCCATCGCGACGTTGAAGACGTGATCGGGCTCCTTGACCGCACCGAGCGCAATGATGGTGCAGGTATAGCCGGCCAGCACGAGGGCATAGCCGCGGAAGTTGTGCGTCAGCGTCGCAAGACCGGCACACAGCCCGACCCAGAGCGCGAGGGCTGGCAGGAACAACCAGGGATATTGCGGAAAGGCCGCCATGAGCACGATGGCCATCACCATCCCGATCACGGTACCAACGAGACGCCAGCGGCCCTTGGAAATACTTTCGCCGCGAGAGTTCTGGGCGACGATCCAGACGGTCATGGCCGCCCATTGCGGCTCACCGAGTTCCATCCACAGCGCGATCGCCAGCGCCAGAAGCGCTGCGATCGTGGTGCGGAGAGCAAACATGACGGACGTGATGGACGGGGCAAACAGCCAGCCAAACTTCATGCCCGGTGCTGCCTTTCAGAAACTGTGTGACGGCCCGACTGCGGGGCCTCCGTAAGACCGTTACGCGCCGCCATGATGGTTCAGCCTGCTTTTCGGGGGACGTGACGTGTGAGGCTCCGCATGGTCACGAACTCCTCCGCACTGGTGGGGTGCAGGCCGATCGTGCGATCGAAATCCCGCTTGGTCAGCTTTGCCGTGATCGCAATGGCGAGGCCCTGGATGATCTCGGGCGCATCGGGACCGATCATGTGCGCACCGAGCACGATCTTGCTCTGCGCATCAACGACCAGCTTCATCAGGGTCTTGCCCTTGCGGCCCGAAAGCGTCTGGCGCATCGGGGTGAAGCTGGACGTATAGATGTCCACGTCATGGCTCTGCACGGCTTCTTCTTCGCTCAGGCCGACCGTGGCGAGCGGCTGGGAGAAGAACACGGCCTTGGGCGTCGTGGCAAAGGACCATTCGCGGCCCGGTTCGCCAAACAGACGCTCGGCCAGAATGTGGCCTTCAGCAATGGCCGTGGGCGTAAGGTTATAGGTGTCCGTCACATCCCCGATGGCATAAATGCCCGGCACGTTGGTCGTCGCATCATCGGGCTTGGCCGGAATACGGCCATCCCACGTGGCAACGCCTGCATTGTCGAGCTTCAGCGGGGCCAGATTGGGGTGACGGCCCGTCGCCATGAACACGCAGTCCGTCTCGATAACGTCACCGCCCTCAAGATGCAGACGATAGCCGTCCGCAACCTTTTCGATCCGCTCCGGGGAGCGACCGGGATGCGCCTTGATGCCGTTCAGCGGCAGCAGTTCGGCCAGATGGGCGCGCAGTTCGTTGTCAAAACCGCGCAGGGGATGAGGCTGGCGGAAAACCAGATCCACCTTCGAACCCAGTCCCGCAAAAATCCCGGCAAACTCGATGCCGATATAGCCGCTGCCGATCACGGCGACGCGCTCGGGACGGTCAGAGAGATGGAAGGCATCATCCGAGACGATGGCATATTCGGCACCGGGAATGTTCAGGCGCGTAGGCGTGGATCCGGTGGCGATGACAATGTTCTTTGCCCGGACACGCTGGACGGACGCATCCGGCGCGAGTTCGGACGGGCCGATTTCAACCGTATGGGCGTCCACGAAGCTGGCATCGCCTGTAAACAGCGTGACCCCGGCCTTTTCCAGCATCGAGACATAGACGCGGTTCAGGCGCTCGATCTCGCGGTCCTTCGCGCTGATCAGCGTGGACCAGTCATGAGCAACCGGTTTGACGTCCCAGCCATAGGACGGGGCATCGGCGATCTCGCGGCCATACTCGGCCGCATAGACCATCAGTTTCTTGGGCACGCAGCCGAGATTGACGCAGGTTCCGCCCCAGTGTCGACGCTCCGCAATCGCGACGCGCGCTCCGTTCTGGGCGGCAATGCGCGCACAGCGCACCCCGCCCGAACCGGCACCAATAACGAACAGATCAAAATCCTGCATCATCCCGGCCTTTCGTGCCTTTGAGACCTCAGCGCTCGGCAAAGGCCTTTTCAACGACATACGAACCCTGATGGCTCATATTGCCTTCCACGAAACCCATACGCTCGAGAAGGGCTTCGGTGTCGGCCAGCATTTCCGGCGAACCGCAGATCATGACGCGGTCATGCTCGGGATCGAGCTTGTCGATACCCAGATCCTCGAAGATCTTGCCCGTCTCGATCAGCTTGGTGATGCGATCGGTCACGGCATAGTCTTCACGCGTCACGGCCGGGTAGTAGCGCAGCTTGTCCTTGACGAACTCGCCCAGGAACTCGTGCTCCGGCAGTTCGTGGCGGATATGGTTCTCATAGGCCAGTTCGCCCGAGATGCGGACAGTGTGGCTGAGGATCACGTTCTCATAGCGCTCGTAAGCCTCGGGATCCTTGATGAGGCTCATGAACGGCGCCAGACCCGTACCCGTGGACAGGAAATACAGGTTGCGGCCCGGCTTGAGGTTGTCGAGCAGCAGCGTGCCGACCGGCTTGCGGCCGATCAGGACCGTATCGCCCACCTTCACATGGCGCAGACGCGAGGTCAGCGGACCATCGGGGACCGCGATGGAGAGGAACTCCATGTGGTCTTCATAGTTGGCGGAGGCGATCGAATAGGCGCGCAGAAGCGGCTTGCCTTCGACCTCGATGCCGATCATCGCGAACTGGCCGTTCTCGAAACGCAGGCCGGGATCACGCGTCGTGGTGAAGCTGAACAGGCGGTCCGTCCAATGATGAACCGTCAGCACCTTGGCGGGATACAGATGCGCATATTCCTTGCTCGGCTCGGCAAGGCGGTACTGCTTCGGATGGCCTTCGAACGGCACCAGGCCGGTCAGGGGCTCGTCGATGGTCGGAGTCGGGGCGGCAAAAGTCGGGGTGGACATGTCTGGTTCTGTCTCCGGTTCGGAACGGATAACAGGTCACGGACCTGATAATGGTCGGGTCTTTTAGCCCAATCGTTGCCGCTCGGGAAACCCATGCGCGTTGAAGCGCATGCCGGAATGACGCACAAGACTCTTATGACAGACGACTCCATGCCGGACGCCACTCTTTCCGACTCTTTTTCCCCGGCCGAACGCGCCCTTCAGCGGGCCGAGGCTGAATTCGGGACCCCGCTCGACATCACGCCGCGCGAGCGCCCTGCCCTGCTGCGTCAGGTTGCGCGCAGGCTTGAAGGGCCGGAGGCGGCCCTTTCCCATGACGGGCTGATCGAGGCGCTGTGCGTCGTGCGCCGCAAGACCTGGGCCTCCCAGCTCATGAATGTGTGCCGCAGGGCCGGCGAGGTCTGGGTCGGCAAACCCGATACGCAGGAAGCTGCGGCCCGCATCCATGATCCGCGTGCCGACATGCCAGCCCTGCGCCGGACGCTTGATGATGTCCTGATGACGCGCTGGCAGGAAATGGGCGACTCCCCGCGTGCCGTGCTGGAAGACGTCCGCGCCGATCTGGCCGATACCGGTGTGATCCTGTCGAGCGGCCAGCTTGAAAAACTCTCCCAGAGCATCGCGGCTGCATTCGGCAGCGTTGATCTCGGCTTCGAAGACGATCTGCGGATTGCCGAAGAACGCCGTGCCCGCGAACAGGCCGATATCCAGGCCCGTGCGGAAGAACGCAGGGCGCGTGAGCTTGAGCGTCTGCGCCAGTGGGAAGAAGGGCTGGTCAGCTTCGATGAGCTGCCGAATGTCCTGCACTGCTCGCGCCGCGAAGCCCTGCGCTGGATTGCCGAAAACCGGATTCCCATCGCCCGTCGCGAAACGCGGCCGGACGGGATCGAACTGTTCTTCTTCGACCCGTCGGAGCTCAAGCGGCTCCGGACGTTCCTTCCGCAGTGGCGCAGCGGAACCAAGGACCGGCCGGAAGTTCTGGATCTGGGCAACAAGGCGGGTAACGCCGCCATTGCCCGCGTGGCCGCGCTGGACCGGTTTGCCGGGCATTTCCGCACGGCGCGTGCGCTGAAACGCCGCATCACGCTGGTGACGGGTCCGACGAACTCCGGAAAGTCCTATACGGCGCTCAACGCGCTGGCGAATGCCGAGAGCGGTCTGGCGCTCGCACCGTTGCGACTGCTGGCCCACGAATTCCGCGAGTCCCTGCTCTCACGCGGCGTTCCGGCGTCCCTCTCCACGGGTGAAGAGCGGATCGAAATGCCGGGCGCACGTCATCTGGCGGCGACGGTCGAGATGTGTCCGTTCCACAATCCGGTGGATGTGGCGATCATCGACGAAGCACAGATGCTGGCCGATCCGGACCGGGGTGCTGCCTGGACGGCTGCCATCATGGGTGTCCCGGCCCGGCATGTCTTCATCCTCGGCGCGCCGGACTGCATCCCGCTGGTCAAGCGCATTGCCGAACTCTGCGACGATCCGGTGGATGAAATCCATCTCGAACGCAAGAGCCCGCTCAAGGCAGGCGAGACGCTGCATCTCGATGAGCTGAAGCCCAGCGATGCCGTCATCGCTTTCTCCCGCCGCGAAGTGCTGGATCTCCGCGCCGAGCTTATGGCGCGGGGGCGTCGTGTTGCCGTCGTGTACGGAGCCCTGAGCCCGGAAGTCCGCCGTGCCGAAGCCGCCCGCTTCAACAGTGGTGAGGCCGATATCCTGATCGCGACGGATGCGATCGGCATGGGGCTGAACCTCTCCATCCGCCGTGTCGTGTTCAGTGCGCTGCGCAAGTTCGACGGACGCCAGACGCGCGATCTGGTCTCCCAGGAGGTCAAGCAGATCGGCGGCCGCGCGGGACGTTACGGCAAGCATGAAAGCGGGCTGGTCTGCGTTCTCGCCGGCGCCGGCAGCCCGACCTTTGTGCGAAAAATGCTGAGCGCCCCGCCCGAAGAGATCAAAGAACTGCGTCCCCTCGTGCAGCCGGATTCGGATATCGTCCGGGCCGTCGCCGAAGAGATCGGCAGCGACAGTCTTTACGGTGTCCTGACCCGCATCAAACACGCCGTTCTGCGGGCGGACGATCCGAATTACCGTCTGGCCGATATGGAACAGGCGCTGGAAATCGCGGCCGCTCTGGAGGGTGTGGAAAACCTCGATCTCTCGACACGCTGGACCTATGCCATGTGTCCGATCGACGAGCGCGATAACGGTATCCAGCGGCTTGTCCAGTGGGCGGCGGACCATGCTGCGGGCCGGCCGGTGCCACCGCCAGGCACGGGACGCCTGCCGCATCCGGAGCAGGCCGGGCGTGAGGAACTTGAGCGGGCGGAAAAGCGGCACAAGCGGCTGGTGGCATGGCGCTGGCTCGCGCTGCGGTTCCCCGACGCCTATCCGGCCCGGCAGGACGCAGAAATCAACACGTCCATTCTCAACGACTGGATCGAGCAGGTCCTGCGAACGCAGAGCCGGATGCGCGAGAGTCAGAAGCAGCAGCGCGTCGGGGGCCGCCCAGGCCGCAGCGGCCATACCGCCAGACCGGGCAGCAGGGCGGGTTTTTCCGGCCCCAAAAAGCCGGGCGGCCGCAGCTTTCCTGCAAAAGGAAACCGGCGACCGGGGGGACCGCGCAAGCGGCCGTCATAAAACGCAGACCGGCCTGACATCTGTCAGGCCGGGAGATCAGGCCCTTTTAGGCTGACGGACAGACTTTGTGTCCTGCTCTTCGTCCGTCTTGTTGCGTACCCGACGCTCGATCCATTTCTGGGCCTGAAGCTTGATGAGGGGATCAAGCTGCCGGTAGAGGGTAAGCATCGTGTTTTCGTCTGGAGTAAGAGTCGCCTGGATGGCCTTGTAGGCCATCCCTGTCAGCAGGACCTCGGGCTCGACGCCCAGAACCTGCGCGAGACTTCCCAGATGCTTGCCGACATGACCCGAGCGGCCCGTTTCCCAGAACGCAACGGCCGAACGCGAAATTCCGACTTTTTCCGCAAGCTGCTGCTGGCTTAGCCCGGCCATTTCCCGCAGAAGCCGGATGCGGCGACCGAGTTCAAGCCCCGGAGAAAGCTGTGCCGCTGGGATGGCATCTCTGGTCAATATGGCCTCCGTCTCTGTGATCCATACCCTATACGCCGCCTCGGAGACCTGCGTCAGAGCCAGCGATTGGTTTTCCACCCGGAAACCAACCCGACCGGCTCCGAGAGTCATGATCTCCCTGACCTCACCTGCCCCCTGCTTCGCAGTGGCCGATGCCGTCCATTTCTGTCCCAGCCCAAGCTGGATCGTTGTTTTCATTCCCAAGCCTCCGGCCTGATAGCAATAGCGCGTCACGCCATGCGACAAAAAACCTCTGCCGGTCAGAGGACTCCCGCGATGACGGGAGAAGATCTTTTTGCTCAATCCATCTGGAATATGGAGATAGCTGGATCATACTAGTCCTATTTCCGCTTTCAGGGAAAGAGGCGTGATACCCCCCCTGTCCTTCGAAAAAAGCGTGACACAGCAAAAGTTTTTTTGAAATCCGACCAGAGATGGCTGGCTGGAAAGGCTACTGGGCATCCTGTGGGACAAGAACCATTGTGCTGCCAGCAGACCCATTTCCATGCAGCACCAGATGATTTTCGCTGTCACGCGACCATGAGGTCACGCTCGGCCGAAAAGCCCCGATCTGCTGCTCCTGCGTCATCAGGGCTGGCAGACAGGCCTTCCGGGTCATGGCGAGAGGCAGGAAATGAAGCGTCTGCCCTGAGAGGGTAAAATGCCCCATCAGACGGTTGCAGCCATCCGTGCCGTAAACCGTACCATCCTGTTGCAGGGTCAGGCCAGGCGCTTCGGCAGTATTGTCGAAATGAAGACTGCCCACGCTCTGGATCCGCCATGTCCCGTAAGGCGCGCGGATGGCCGTGCCCGCCACATGCCGCAGCAGGAGCCGGGGATGATCCAGAGGCGTGCCGCCGTCCGGCGTGGCAAAAAGCCTGCGTCCCTCGACCGTGATTTCGGCATTCAGCACGTAATGTCCGCCCGGCGGCAGAACCGGGTAGGTCAGTGTGTAGGGGATGGGCACGCCACGATGGATCTCTTCGCGCTGCTCGGCCATGACCAGGGGGGCGCCATGCGTGGCACCTGTATCCTCGATCCAGACACTCAGGACGGCACCCGGCGGCAGGGCCATGCGCTCACGGTACAGCGCCTCACCGTGCAGGGTGCGCATGCTGTCTGCCTCGGCGGGGCATGAGGCGAGAACGGTGCCTGCGGCCAGAAGAGCCAACGCGAAACGACGGATCGTGATCATGCCTGAAAGTCCTCAGCCGATGCGGTTCAGCCCGCCCATGTAAGGACGCAGAACCTCTGGAATATCGATGCTGCCATCTTCGTTCTGATATGTCTCCATAACAGCAATCATCGTCCGACCGACAGCAAGACCGGACCCGTTAAGCGTGTTGACGAAGGCCGGTCCATTCTCGGCACGATAGCGCGCATTCATGCGGCGTGCCTGAAAATCGCGCGTATTCGAGCACGAAGAAATTTCGCGCCATGCTTTCTGGCCCGGAAGCCAGGCTTCCAGATCAAACGTTTTGGCCGCACCGAAGCCCGTATCGCCCGCGCAGAGCAGCATCCGGCGGAAGGTGATGCCCAGACGTTCCAGCACCGTTTCGGCGACCTGCGTCATGCGCTCATGCTCGGCGTCGCTGTCTTCTGGCTTCACGACGGAGACCAGCTCGCATTTCGTGAACTGGTGCTGGCGCAGCATGCCGCGCACGTCACGACCGGCCGAACCGGCTTCGGAGCGGAAGCACTGCGACAGCGCGGTCATGCGGATCGGTAGGGCATCGGCGGGCAGGATATCGCCCATGACAGAGGCCGTCAGCGGGACTTCGGCGGTCGGGATCAGCCAGCGGCCATCTTCAGTGCGGAACGAGTCCTCGGCAAACTTGGGCAGCTTGTCCGTGCCGTACATCGCTTCGTCATTGACCAGAAGCGGCACGCTGGTTTCGCTGTAGCCGAACTCGGTCGTGTGGGTGTCGAGCATGAACTGGCCAAGTGCACGTTCCAGACGGGCAAGCGCACCACGCAGAACGACAAAGCGTGTGCCAGACAGCTTGGCGGCGGTCGGGAAATCCATCAGCCCCAAGGCTTCACCCAGCTCGAAATGCTGTTTCGTCTCGAAGGCAAATTCGCGCTTCTCGCCACGGACATGGACGACGACGTTTTCGTCTTCGCTCTTTCCGTCCGGCACGGAGGCATCGAGGCGGTTCGGCAGGGATTTCAGCACGTCGTCGATACGGGTCTGGATCGTGTTGGCCCGCTCTTCCAGACCGGCGATCTGGTCCCGCAGGGCCACGGCTTTCACTTCGATTTCGGCGGTGTCGAGCTTCTGGCGCTTGAGCAGGCCGATTTCCTTGGCCAGCGCCTTCCGCGCGCCCTGTGCTTCCTGAAGCGCGGCGAGTGCGGCGCGGCGTTCTTCATCATCACTGACAAGCTGCTGTCCCACGGGTGACAGGCCCCGACGTGCGAGAGCAGCGTCAAAAGCGGCCGGGTTGGCGCGCAGGGCTTTCAGGTCATGCATGGTTCAGGGCTCCGGCAGGTCTGGTCATCAGTCTTCATCAGCGGCCATGGGTTTCGGTTCGACGAACCGGGCCGTGAGGATGGATACCTCGTACAGGGCGACGAGGGGAATGGCGAGGCTCAGCATCGTAATCGCATCAGGCGGAGCAATCACGGCGGCCACCGCAAAGGACGCAACGACAGCATAACGGCGGAAACGCTTGAGCTGCGCCACACTCAACAGGCCCACGCGCACCAGCAGGGTCAGCACGACGGGCAGTTCGAAACAGACTCCGAACGCCAGGATCATTTTCGTGACCAGCGTCAGATATTCCGAGACCTTGGCCTGAAGCTCGATCTGCATGCCACCATTGGTGCTCTGCGGTGTCTGGAACGACAGGAAGAACTGCCATGCGTAGGGGAACACCACGTAATAGGCGAGTGCCGCACCGATCAGGAACATGATCGGGGTGGCGATCAGGAACGGGGCAAAGGCGCGCTTTTCACTGCGATACAGGCCGGGCGCGATGAAGATCCAGGCCTGGATGGCGATCATGGGAAACGAAAGGCAGGTCGCACCAAAAACGGCCACGCGGATATAGGTGAAGAAGGCTTCATACAACGCGGTATAGATCAGGTGCGGCTGCTCCCCGTTCTTGCGCATGATGTTGCCGAGCGGGGCCGCCAGGAACCGGTAGATCTCGCCCGAATAATGGTAGCAGATGGCGAATGCGATCACGAAGGTCACGATGGACCAGATCAGCCGCTTGCGCAGTTCCACGAGATGCTCGAGGAGCGGCATCGGCGTGTCATTGATGCTGTCGGTATCGGTCATTCGCCGTCCTTTCCGCTCGCAATAGTCACGCGCCGGCCGGCATGGATGGCGCGGACGGGCGGCAGAATGTCAGGGGCCCGCCAGCGGGAGCGCTCGTGCAGGAGCCGTCTTGCCGTGCTGGGGGGCAGAATGGACGGAGCGTCCACGACATCGTCGTTGGGCTCGGGTTCCGGTTCGACGGGGATGTCTGCGGCCGGCTCGAACTGCGGACGGGCATTATAGGGCACCGTTTCCAGATCGGTCAGGGGCGGCGGTGGAAGCGGCGGTGCGGGTGGAACTTTCGGAAGATCGGCGGCGGACGCTTTTGCGGGCGTGCCGAGTTCCAGACTGCGGCGGATGGAATTGTCGCCGTCGATGGCCTTCGTGACACGGTCGCGCAGGTTGAAGTTCTTTAGGTCCCGGAACTGGTCGCGCGCTTCGGAGAGATCGGCTTCACGGACCATCTCGTCCACATGGGACTGGAATTCAGCCGCCATGCGCCGCATCGCCTTTAACCCGTTCGACAGGGTGCGGATGGCAACCGGCAGATCCTTCGGACGGATGAAGACCATCGCCACCATCACGAACAGCGCGATTTCCGAGAAACTGAAGTCAAACATGCATCATTCCTAGCCTGTCTGCTCCGTTCCGCCTACGGCAGAAGCATCGTCTTCTGCTTCCGTAGGCGCGCGGTCCAGCAGGAAGTCCTCCCGGCGGGGCAGCGCCCGCAGATCCGGCAGACCGAAACTTTCCAGAAAACTGGCCGTGGTGCCCCACAATACGGGACGTCCGGGAACTTCCTTGCGGCCTTTGGGGGCAATCAGACTGTCTTCCAGAAGGGCGTCGAGAACCGCCTGCCCGAGCGAGACGCCACGGATGGCCTCGATTTCCGCACGGGTGCAGGGCTGGTGATAGGCGATGATGGCCAGTGTTTCCATCGCGCCGCGACTCAGGCGACGGGGCTTTTCCACGACTTTGGTCAGGGCGGATGCAAATTCCGGTCGGGTGCGGAACTGCCAGCCGCCTGCGACCATCACCATTTCGACCGCGTGATCGGCGTAGCGCTTCCGCACAGCCTCAAGCGCCTCTTCGACGGGCACGGGGATGGATTGGGCAGTCAGAAGCTCGGCAATGGCCGCAGGCTTTACGGGCTCAGGGCTGGCAAAAACGAGTGCCTCCACGAGAAGGCAGGCCCGGTCGAGCATTGGGGAATCCATCATGAGGGCGTGGCCGCCCGCCATTCGATTTCCCCGAACGCCTCGGGCTGACGCAGTTCAAGCGCACCGCCCTTGGCCAGTTCCAGCCCCGCCAGAAGTGTGCCTGCGAGAGCGGCATTGCGCCCGTAAGGCCCCTCTTCGCCGTCCAGTTCATCCGGATCCGGCAGAAGAGAGGTCAGGGTCTGCCAGCCGACAACATGGTCTGTCCCGAGCAGGCGCTTGAGGCGGGACAGCGCATCCTGCACGCTCCAGTAACGGCGGGCGCGTGGCGCATAGACACGCCTGCGCCCGGTCCTGCGTCGGGCAGAAAGATAGGCCGTGATCAGCGCGGGCATGTCCACGCGCAGACCAGAGCGGTCGATTTCGGTATGATCTTCCCCCTGCCCGCGCCGGAACACGTCCAGCCCCAAACGTGGCTGTTCGGCCAGCCACTGGGCGGCGGCACGCATCCGTTCGAGTTCGATCAGACGTTCCTGGAGAAGCTCGATCGCGTCTTCGGCGTCCGGGTCTTCGTTTTCGGCAGGCAGGAGCAGCTTGGATTTCAGCCAGGCGAGCCAGGCGGCCATGACCAGCCAGTCCGCCGCCAGCTCCAGCCGCAGGCTCCGCGCTTCCGCACGGGCTTTTTCCACGACGGCCAGATACTGCTCCACCAGTTGCAGGATGGAGATTTTCGCCAGATCCACCTTCTGCTTGCGGGCCAGATCGAGGAGCAGGTCCAGCGGCCCCTCGAACCCGTCAAGCGTCAGATGAAGTGTCTCGCTCAAACGCCAGCTCTCAGAACTGGGCCGGCGTACAGGCGACGGACTGCGCGTGCAGCTTCACGCAGTAAGCACGCGCAGACTTGAGATCCGCAAAGCCACCGATCCGCAGGCGCACGAAGGTATGGTCCCCACGCGTGGTCTTTTCGAACAGCGGCGTATGGCCGGCGAACAGGGCCGGAGCCTGATGGCGCAGGCTGTCCCATTCCTTGCGGGCTGCGGCTTCGCTGTCGAGCGCGCCAAGCTGGACTTCATGCGTCCCACCCGATGTTTCCGCCTTCTCCGCAGCCGGAGCGGCGGCTTTCAGCGGTCCGACATTCTCAGGGTCCGGAACCGGCGCGGGCAGCGACTTCTCAGCCGGTCGTGCGGCATGATGGACAGGCGCCTCTTCCTTCTTCGGCGCTTCCTTGGGCGTTGCAGCCTTCGGCGCCTCGGCAGGTTCGCCGGCCTGATCCTGCGGCTTCTCCGGAACCGTGGCAGGCAGCGCGGTGCCCGGAGACATCTGCCCCGTATCGGCAGGCGCAGCGGCTTCAGGCGGGATGGCAGGCGTCTGGGCTGCCGGCGCGTTATCTGGTGCGGCACCATCTGCCTTGGGGGCATCGGTCTTTGGTGTTTCCGGCGCAGGCGTTCCAGGGGGAACGCCGTACTGACGGGCCAGCGCCTTCGTGTCGGGCTGTTCCGGACCGGGGGCAAGATGGGCCTCGCCATTGCCGGTCATGTCGGTTTCGCCGTCGTCACCACCCATGATCTGCATCCCCCCTGGATCGGCCGGACGGTCCTTCACGGGGCCCGGCGGCGGACCGATGATGGGAATACCGCCGTGATGGCCGCCGGTCAGGGACCAGCCGCCCACTGCCAGAAGCAGCACGACGCCGATACCAACCGCACCGCCGACCAGCTTGCGCGTGGCGGGATCACTTCCCAGCAGGGACGTCAGGCGACCGGCGCCAGATGCGCCACCGGCAGCAGCCGGACGGCGACGCGGCGGGGGCTCGTCGTCATAGTCGTTGCTCAGCCGCTCGCGGTCAAAACGCGCCTGCGGACGCGCTCCGGGAGGCGCACCCGCAGGCTGTTTCGGGGCGCGGGCGTAGTCGCCGGGATCGGGGCGGTTGCGATCCTGATCGTTTTCCGGGCTCATCGCATTTCCTCTACCGGCACGACGCCGAGAATGGTGAGGGCACAGCGCAATGTTCCCGCAATAGCCGAAACCAGCGCCAGCTTGGCGAGGCTGGTTGCGCGGTCGTTCTCGTGCAGGAAGCGCAGGGTGGTGTCTTCGCGGCCCCGGTTCCACAGGGCATGAAAATCGGAGGCCAGATCAATGCAATAGGTCGCGATCCGATGCGGCTCACGGGCCGTGGCAGCAGCTTCGACACTGCGCGGGAAAGCAGCCAGACGGCGCAGGACGGCCAGTTCCACATCCGAAGACAGGTTGGACAGATCGGCGCTGCACAGGGCTTCCGGCGTTACGGCATCCGCGCCGAACATTGTCTCGGCCGAACGCAAAACCGAGCGGCAGCGGGCATGGGCGTACTGGACGTAGAACACCGGATTGTCGCGCGTCTGGGCGACGACGGCGTCCAGATCGAACTCCATCTGCGCGTCCGCCTTGCGGGTCAGCATCGTGAAGCGCACGGCGTCACGGCCCACTTCGTCCAGCAGGTCGCGCAGGGTGACGAACGTGCCGGCACGCTTGGACATGCGGACGGGCTCGCCGTTCTTCACGACGCGCACGATCTGGCACATCACGACTTCAAAGCCGGTCTTGCCATCCGTCAGGGCGGAAATGGCCGCCCGCATGCGGGAAACGTACCCGCCGTGATCGGCGCCGAGGACGTCGATCAGGACGTCGGCATTCTCGGCCTTCTGGGCGTGATAGCCGATATCGTTGGCGAAATAGGTGTTGGTGCCATCGGATTTGCGGAGTGCACGGTCCTGATCGTCGCCGAACTCGGTCGAGCGGAAGAGCGTCTGCGGACGGGCTTCCCAGTCTTCCGGCATCTTGCCCTTCGGCGGCTCCAGCACGCCTTCATAGAGCAGGCCCTTGCTGTCGAGCTTTGCGATCGCGGCATCCACGCGACCACTGGCCAGCGTTTCGGCTTCGCTGGCGAAGACTTCGTGCGAAATGCCCAGCGCTTCCAGATCTTCGCGGATGGCCGCCATCATCTGCGTCAGGGCTTCACGACGGACCGTCTCGAACCAGACGGACGGATCGGCCGGGCCACCGTCAGCGTTGGCGAGTGTGCGACCGTGTTTGTCAGCGATGCTCTGGGCGACGGGGATCAGGTACTCACCCTGATATTGCAGGCCGTTCGGGGTCAGCGGGCTGAAATCGTCTGCGGAAATCTCCGTGCCGATGACCTGCAGATAACGCCAGTATGTGGCCCAGGTCAGGGCGACGACCTGCGTTCCAGCATCGTTGATGTAGTATTCACGCGTGACGGTGTTGCCAGCGGCTTCGAGCAGATTGGCCAGCGCATCACCGACGACCGCACCACGGCAGTGACCAACATGCATCGGGCCGGTCGGGTTGGCGGAGACGTATTCCACGTTCACGCGCGTCCCCTGCCCCATCGTGGAACGACCATAGCGGTCGCCAGCCTTGAGGATCGAGACGGCAACGCCCTGCAGGACTTCGGGCTTGAGCGTCAGGTTCACGAAGCCCGGGCCTGCGGCTTCAGCCTTGGCAACTTCCGGCAGGGCGGAGAGCTTCTCGACCAGTTCGGCGGCGATTTCAGCGGGTTTGCGACGGGCGGGCTTGGCGGCGAGCATGGCGGCATTGGTCGCCATGTCACCGTGGGACGGGTCGCGCGTAGGGGTCAGATCGACGCGCTGCACCACTTCTTCCGGCAGGCCGGGGACGACCGATCGCAGAGCGTCGCACACCTGAACCCGGGTGCGGGCAAAGAGACAGTCAGTCGTAAGGGTCGTGGTGTCAGCGGCCATTTCAGCTCGATTCCTGTAACGCGTCGTCAGATCAGAGGCTCTATCAGCCCAGCACGGAGAGGTCCGTCAACCGTCGATGTTCTTCCATCGCGAAACGATCGGTCATTCCGGCAATATAATCGGCCACCAGACGCCTGCGCTGCACGTCATCGGCGGCTTTTGCCCGCCCGCGCAGCGGATCGGGCAGAAGGCCGGGATCTTCGGAGAGGATGTCGAAGATTTCCCGGACCGCGATCTTGGCCTTCCGCGCCATGCGGTTGACGCGCCAGTGCCGGTACATGCGGGCATAAAGGAACTTGCGGATGGCCTTGTTGGCTTCGCGCATTTCCGGGCTGAACGACACCACAGGATAACCGGCATGGCGGATGTCATCGGCCGATTGAGGGTTAAGCGCTTCGAGGTTCCGCCGCGTCTGCTCCGTCAGGTCGGTTGCGAGCTGGTTGATGACCACGCGGATGGTTTCATGCCGCACGCGCTGGGCCTGATCGGACGCCTCCCGCCCGATCTGACGCTCCATCTCACGGGACCGGCGCAGGGCTTCGCCGACCAGCGGCAGGTCTTCGATATCCTCAAAAGACAGCAGCCCGGCGCGCAGGCCGTCATCAAGGTCGTGGCCATGATAGGCGATATCGTCCGACATGGCGGCGACCTGCGCTTCAGCCGAGGCATGGCTTTGCAGGTCCAGATGGTGCTTGGCGTCGTATTCCACGAAATAGGGCGTCGGGCGTTTGACCGGGCCATTATGCTTGGCCAGCCCTTCCAGCGCCTCCCAGGTCAGATTCAGACCGTCGAAGGCGTGATACCGGGCTTCAAGCGCGGTCACGAGACGCAGGGACTGGGTGTTGTGGTCGAAACCGCCCCATTCTTTCATGGCAAGGGCAAGTGCGTCCTCCCCGGCATGACCGAACGGCGTATGGCCGAGATCATGGGCGAGCGAGACGGTTTCCGTCAGATCCTCGTTCAGGTCCAGACTGCGGGCAATGGAGCGCGCGATCTGCGCGACTTCGAGCGAATGCGTCAGGCGCGTGCGGAAGAAATCGCCTTCATGATTGATGAAGACCTGCGTCTTGTATTGCAGGGTACGGAACCCGGCCGAGTGCAGCACACGGTCACGGTCTCTCTGCCAGGGAGAACGGACGGGGCTTTCCACTTCGGGATAAAGCCGCCCCCGGGAGCCGGAGTCCTGTACCGCGTAGATCGCTACCATCAAGACATGTCCTGTGTGTGAGCCGTCTGGCTGTGAACCCTGCCCCGAAGCCTCATTGGCCGGTAGAGCGCCGTTTCCGGCCGGATCACGGTTCCATTCTACGCCAGCCCGGCGCGCGTGCAACCACACGGCCTTTGCCCTCGGCGCCGCTCTGACCATATAATCAGGACCGCAGCCGTCTTGCTGGGTCCAGCAGGGTCCAGCCGCCTTTTCAGATTTCGGGAACACACGCCCATGTCCGACACCGTGCCTTTCAGCATCTCCGCCAGCGCCGCCGCCCGCATCAACGAGATCATTGCAGCCCAGCCCGAGCCCGATGGGCTTGCACTGCGCGTTGCGGTTCTGGCGGGTGGCTGCAACGGGTTTCAGTACCAGTTCCGGCTGGAGCGGGATCAGGCTGCGGACGATGTCGTCATCGAGCGCGATGGGGCGAAAGTGCTCGTTGATACGACCAGTCTGGACCTGCTGGAAAATGCCGAACTGGAATTCGTGGACAAGCTGATGGGGGCGCATTTCACGGTCACGAACCCCAATGCCGCCTCGTCCTGTGGCTGTGGCACCAGCTTTTCGCTGGCCTGATCCGATGAGCACGACGCCCTTCACTTTCGCAAGCTGGAACATCAATTCCATCCGCGCCCGCGCCCATCACGTTCAGGACTGGCTGGAGCGCCATCCGGAATGTGATCTGCTGTGCCTTCAGGAAATCAAATGCGAGAACAGCCAGTTTCCGGCCGTGTTCGCAGAAGCCGGGCTACATGTCGCGACCTCGGGGCAGAAAGCCTATAACGGCGTGGCCCTGATCGGGCGTCGGCCTTTTACGGTCACGCATCACACCTTGCCCGGCTTCGATCATCCGTCTGCCCGCTACATCGAGGCGGAACTCGATGGCATCACGATCGGTAATCTCTATCTGCCCAACGGCAATTCCGGCGGTGAGGACGGTTACGCGACCAAGCTCGCCTTCTTTGATGCGCTGGCGGCGCGGGCGCGGGTTCTGCTGGATGCGGAAAAGCCCTTTGCGTTCATCGGGGACTTCAATGTCTGCCCGACGGACGAAGATCTGGCTCCTGGCGCCCTTTCCACGGATGACGCGCTGGTGCGGCCCGAGACGCGGGCGGCTTTCCGCAGGCTGGAATGGATGGGGCTGACGGATGCCCTGCGCGCCCTGCATCCCACTGGTCGTCATTATACGTTCTGGGACTATCAGGCGGCAGCGTTCCAGCGGAATTCAGGGCTGCGGATCGATCATGCGCTGCTGTCCCCCCGCCTGACGGAACGGCTGAAATCCTTCGTGATCGACAGGGACGAGCGCGCGAAGGAAAAGGCCTCCGATCACGTTCCGGTCCTGGTCACGGTCTGACAGCACAAGGGGGCCGGAGACACGGCTCCGGCCCCTGCCCGTATCAGGCGTGACGGAGATTGAATCGTCGCGTCAGATGTCCTGGCTGCCACTGATAGCCGTTCCCGCTCCAGCGCCAGTGCCCCGGAATCCAGCGCATGTCGCCATGATGGGGCGGAACGGGCTCGGGCAGCACATGCGGGGGCGGAGGCGGCTGGCGGTAAGGGCCGCTATAGGGCACGAACTGTGCATGGGCTGTTCCCGTCATTGGCGCAATCGCCATCGTACCTGCAAACAGGGCGGAAACAGCCAAGATCCCTGACAGATGTTTCAGCATCAATGCTCTCCTTCTCATGACGCCTTGTCACGGAAAGATGATGCACGGCTTGTGTTGGCGCGTCTGAGGCGCATCTGTGGCGGAATCCGGGCAGTGCATAATTTTATGTTTCCGGATTTCGTGATCCCCGCATAACCGCAAAAAAGGGCGCTTCCCGTGGCAGGAAGCGCCCTTTTTCAGATGTCCGGTGGACCGCGATCAGTTCAGGAAGGGCTTGCCTTCATGAGCGACCAGCAGGTCGTGCAGATCGGTAGCATGATCTTCCTCGTCGGCCAGGAAGCCTTCGAGCATGATGCGGGTCGTGGGATCGTTGTCACCGAAATAGCGGATCAGTTCCTGATAATGCTCGATCACGACGCGCTCGGCGATCAGATCCTGCTTCGCCATTTCAACAAGATTGCCGCCATTGCCGTATTCGGTCGCGGAACGCGTGGCCAGGCCTTCCGGATTAAAGTTCGGCACGCCACCGAGCTGGTCGATGCGGTTGGCAGCGGCCAGCATATGCTTGCGCTCGGAGGCTGCGTGCTCGTTGAACTCGGCACCGACGCTTTCGCTGGTCAGGCCTTCGACGGAAATGGCGTGCATCGTGTAGCGCAGGACGCAGACCAGTTCGGTCGCCACGACGGCCTGAAGGATGTCGATCGCTGTTTTGACGTCACCCTTGTAAGTTGTGGTCACGGCGCCATCGTCGAGGGATTTTTTTGCGTTTGCGCGCAGCGTCTGCACGTCTGTCAGGAAGGCATTCTTCTTGTCGTCGGCCATTGGAGTGTCTGCCTTGAAGGTTGGGATCTGTTTCTCCAACGATAGAAATGACGAAGTGTTGCAGACGACATGAAAAAACCGGCATCTCCCGAAAGGAAGATGCCGGCTCTCAACAGCGGATAAGGCTGCGTCAGGCTTACTTGCTGGCGGTCGGCTTGGGCTTCGGCAGGTCCAGAGCCAGATGCAGCTCCTTCAGACGGGCCGGTTCGACGGGGGCCGGTGCTTCCATCATCAGGTCCTCGCCGCTCTGGTTGAGCGGGAAGAGGATGACTTCGCGGATGTTCGGCTCATCGGCCAGCAGCATCACGATACGGTCCACGCCCGGTGCTGCACCACCATGCGGCGGGGCACCGTAACGGAAGGCGTTCAGCATGCCGCCGAAGCGCTCTTCCACGACTTCGGGGCCATAGCCTGCGATCTCGAACGCACGCAGCATGACGTCCGGCAGATGGTTCCGGATGGCGCCCGAGGACAGTTCCACGCCGTTGCAGACGATGTCGTACTGGTAGGCGTTGATCGTCAGCGGATCCTTCGTGTTCAGCGCTTCGAGGCCACCCTGCGGCATGGAGAACGGGTTGTGCGAGAAATCGACCTTCCCGGTTTCCTCGTTCAGCTCATACATCGGGAAGTCCACGACCCAGCAGAAGCGGAACGCGTTCTTCTCGATCAGATCCAGCTCGGTTGCGACCTTGGTGCGGACAACGCCGGAGAACTTGGCGACTTCATCGCCCTTGCCTGCGGCGAAGAACACGGCATCACCGGCCTTAAGGCCGCAGATTTTACGGATGCTCTCGACGCGATCGGCTTCGAGGTTCTTGGCGATCGGGCCCTTGCCGCCCTCTTCCCCGAAGATGATGTAGCCCAGACCACCGGCACCGTTTTCACGGGCCCAGCTGTTCAGCTTGTCGAAGAAGCCGCGGGGACGGTCTCCCGCACCCGGAGCCGGAATGGCGCGGATCTGGCCACCAGAGGCTGCGATCTTGGCGAACAGGCCGAAACCGGAATCGCGGAAGGCGTCCGTGACGTCCTTGATGATCAGCGGGTTACGCAGGTCCGGCTTGTCGGAGCCGTAGTCACGCATGGCGTCGGCATACGGAATGCGCGGGAATGCGCCGTCCGTGATCTTCCAGCCTTCGGGCGTAAATTCGTTGAACACGCCAGCAAGGACGGGTTCGAGCACGGTGAAGACGTCTTCCTGCGTGACGAAGGACATCTCGAAATCGAGCTGATAGAACTCGCCCGGGCTGCGGTCGGCGCGGGAGGCTTCGTCACGGAAGCAGGGTGCGATCTGGAAGTAGCGGTCGAAACCGGCAACCATGGCGAGCTGCTTGAACTGCTGCGGAGCCTGCGGCAGGGCGTAGAATTTGCCCGGATGCAGACGCGCCGGGACGAGGAAGTCACGCGCACCTTCCGGGGACGAAGCCGTCAGGATCGGGGTCTGGAACTCGGTGAAGCCCTGCTCGATCATGCGGCGACGCAGGCTCGTGATGACCTTGCTGCGGAGCATGATGTTCTGGTGCATCTTGTCGCGGCGCAGGTCGATGTAGCGGTACTTCAGACGCAGGTCTTCAGGATAGTTCTCGTTGCCCGCCACCTGGAACGGCAGGACTTCGGCGCTGGAGCGTACCTCAAGGGCATCAGCCAGGACTTCGACGTCACCGGTCGGCAGGTTGGGGTTGCGCTGCGAGCCATGACGCACCACGACCTTGCCGGTCACGGTGATGACACTCTCGACGCGCAGGCGCTCGGCCTTTTCCAGCAGGTCCGTGCCAGCGGGAATGACGATCTGCGTTACGCCGTAATGGTCGCGCAGATCGATGAACAGCAGGCCGCCATGATCGCGCTTGCTGTGCACCCAGCCGGAAAGGCGGACAATCTGCCCGGCATTCTCCTCACGCAGGGCGCTACAGTCATGGGTGCGGTATGGATGCATGTCGGGCCTCTTCAACGTCCTGTGCGGATAAGTGGGCGCAGGAAGCCGGGACGGCCCTCTCATGTCAAGTTTTCTGCGACCTCGGGGGCGCGTTCAGGCCTTTTCCTGCATGAAACCATCGAAATCGACCGCAGCCCGCGCCATGTCGGCGGCATGCCCGGCCCCAGCCAGGGCGATGGGCCTGCCGTCTTTGAGATAGGTCGCGAGGAACTTGAATCCGCGGATATCGCCTTCCAGCGCCACGTTATCGAAGCTCTCCCCCCAGCCCAGAAGCTCGATCTTCTTGCCGAACTGCTGCGTCCAGAACCACGGCATCGGCACGTTGGGTGTGTCATGTCCCATCATGGCCAGGGCCGCGATCCGCCCCTGCACTTCGGCATGACGCCAGTGCTCGATTCGCCGTGGTGCGCCGTCATGGAAAACGGCGGAGGCATCCCCGGCCGCATACACACCGGAATAGACCCCGGCCTCACCGCCTCTGGTCACGCGCATCTGATCGTTCACGACAATCGCGCCGCTCTCATCGCGCTCCAGACCCGACACATAATCCGTGGCGGGTGCCACACCCACGCCCAGCAACACGAAAGCAGCAGGCAGACGGGTGCCGTCGTCGAGTTCCACACCCGAAGCCGTTCCGTCCTTGCCGTCCTCGGCATAGATCTTCGTGACCCGCGCATCCGAGACGAACGCCACGCCGTTTTCTTCGTGCAGCTGGCGCAGGCGAATACCGATTTCGCGGCCGAACTGCTTTTCCATCGGGATTTCGCTGTCGGAGATGATCGTCACGCCCACGCCGCGTTGCCGCAGGGACGAGGCCGCCTCAAGCCCGATGAATCCTGCCCCCACGATCGTCACCGCCAGATCGGGATCCAGAATGGCGGCGATCCGCTCCGCATCTGCCTCGCGATGCAGCGTATAGACGCCCTTCATGTCCACGCCCGGAATATCCGGCTTTCTGGTCACGGCCCCCGTGGCAATCAGGACGTGATCGGCCGTCAGTTCCGTCCCGTCCTGTAGTCTGGCCGTGCGGGTCTGCGGATCGAACTGCGCCACATGGCCGCGGACGCGGGTAATGCCGCGCTGGGTATAGAATTCCTCTTCCCGAACCGGGGGCGCATGAGCCTTTTCGGATTCGCTGACGAGAACGGTCTTGCTCAGGGCGGTGCGGTCATAAGGAAGATCCTTTTCCTCGCTGACCATCGTGATGGTGCCCGCAAACCCTTCCGCGCGAAGCGTCACCGCCGCACTGACCGCCGCAGCTCCGGCGCCGAGAAGCAGGACACTTTCGTTTTCCTGTCGTTTTTCCGGAGCCTGACGCTGCTTCGGCTTCAATCCGACCAGCACACGGTCATCAACGATCTGCACCGGATATTGCGGCAACGGATCGAGTGCCAGTGGTTCAACGAGGCTGCCATCCGTCGCATCAAAAACCGCCTTGTGCCAGGGACAGACCAGCACACTGCCTTTTTCCGTCTTACAAAAAGCCCCCTGCTCCAGCGGTGCCTCCTTGTGGGGGCACTTTCCGGCAAAACCATGCACATTTTCCCCATCCCGGATGAGCACCACCGGCGTGCCGTCCAGGGAAAACGGCGTGATTTTCCCCTCTTCGAGCGCATCAAAAGCGCAGAGATCGCGGAAATCGGCGGTCGGGGCGGATTGGGACATCGGATATGGCCTCCCGGCTGGGAAATGGGGACAGTCATGAAAGCGAACGCAGCATAGGCCGCCCGGTTGGCAAACATCAAAAAACCCGCCCGGACCTCAGGTCCGGGCGGGTTTTGAAAAACATCTGTCTGGCGAGGACAGAATCAAAACATGTCGTCGAATCCGCCGCCGCCATCGCCACCACCGAAGTCACCGCCGCCAGAATCGCCGCCGCCAAAGTCAGAGCTGGAGAAATTGCTGGCATCAGTGCCCGAGCCGCCGAAGGGATCGGCCGCCGATGCATCGCTGCCGTAGTTATTGATGATGGTGTCGCCACCCGCCCCCCAGCCACCGGCGGCATCACCAGCATCATGATGATCGGAGAACAGGCCTTCAAGCGCATTGGCGGCCATCATGCCGCCCGCCACACCCGCAGCCGTCGTCAGGGCAGAGCCAAGGAAGCCTGAACCGCCACGCTGGAACATGCCCGGCTGATAACCCGGCGGATAGGCATACTGCTGCTGCGGCATGAAGTTTGGCGGCGGAGCGGCCTGCGAACCCCAGCCCGGCGGCGGTGCCGACTGCTGCGGACGGTTGCCACCACCGAACAGGCCACCAAACAGGCCAGGCTTGGAACCGCCGCCTGACTGCTGCACCTGTGCAAGCTGCTGCTGGGCCTGCTGAAGCTGGAACTCGAGCTGGCGGATGCGGTTTTGTGCCTGCGCCAGCGCGGCTTCCTGCACCACGGCCATCTGGGTGACGCGATAGCGGGCTTCCGGATATTTCTGGAAGTTCTCGGCGATGAAGCGGTCCGCTTCAGGGTCGATCGGCGGCAGGGGCGCGGCCGGTGGCTGTCCAGGCCCCGTGACCTGCGGCCCTCCCCCGACACGGGCGACGAAACGGGCGATCAGATCGCGTTCTTCGTTGTTCATCGTCATCATCCTTCCAGATGAAGAAATTGCAGAGCGTCAATCATATGATGCACGCGCACGCAGTCTACAAGATCCGCCACAAGATCACGAAATGACGCTCCCTTCCGGTTAAGGGCCTGTGCCTGTAAGGTGGCGCCCGATTTCTGCCAACCGGAGCCTATCGAATTGTCTGCGACCCGGCCGCTCTGCTTTCAGGACCTGATCCTGCGCCTTCATCAATTCTGGTCCGAGAAGGGCTGCGCCATCCTGCAGCCTTACGATACCGAACTCGGAGCAGGCACGCTCTCCCCTCACACCACGCTCCGCGCGCTCGGTCCCAAGCCTTGGGCCGCCGCCTATGTGCAGCCCTGCCGCCGTCCGTCGGATGGCCGCTATGGCGAGAACCCGAACCGCCTTCAGCACTATTACCAGTATCAGGTGCTGCTCAAGCCGACGCCGGAAGACAGCCAGCAGCTTCTGCTCGACAGCTATCGCGCCATCGGGATCGACCCTGAGCTGCACGATATCCGATTCGTCGAGGATGACTGGGAAAACCCGACCATCGGCGCCTGGGGACTGGGCTGGGAAGTCTGGTGTGACGGGATGGAAGTCTCGCAGTTCACCTATTTCCAGCAGGTTGGCGGTATTCCGACTGTCATGCCGTCCACGGAGCTGACCTACGGGCTCGAACGTCTGGCGATGTATGTGCAGGGCGTCGAGAACGTCTACGATCTCGATTTCAACGGCAAGGGCCTGACCTATGGCGACGTGTTCCTGCGCGCCGAGCAGGACTATTCGCGCCATAATTTCGAACTCGCCGACACGCAGATGCTGCTGACCCATTTTAACGATGCCGAGCGTGAGTCCATGCGTCTGGCCGAGGCCGGCGTGGCCCAGCCCGCCTATGACCAGTGCCTCAAGGCCTCGCATCTGTTCAATCTGCTTGATGCACGGGGCGTGATCTCCGTGTCCGAGCGCGCATCCTATATCGGGCGCGTCCGAGCGCTTGCCAAAGCCGCCTGCGAAGCCTGGCTCGCCGGTGAGGAGGAGACGTCCCATGGCTGAACTCTTTATCGAACTGTTCAGCGAGGAAATCCCCTCCGGCATGCAGGCCCGCGCGGCCGATGATCTGGGTTCACTGCTGACGAAAGCGCTGGATGGACTGAATCCGCGCGATCTGCGCACGTTCTTCGGCACCCGTCGCATTGCGGCAATCCTGACCGTCGATGCCGAAATCCCGGCCCGCAGCAGCGTCTCCGAGCGCGGCCCGCGTGAAGGTGCGCCCGAGAAGGCTCTGGCCGGGTTCACCCGCAAGCATGGCGTCACACCTGATGAGCTGACGCTGGAAAACGGCTTCTGGGTCCTGAACAAGTCGCTCGATCCGGTGAGCGCGGAAAGCCGCGTGGCCGAAGCCGTGCCCGAGCTCCTGTGGAAGTTCCCCTGGCCGAAGTCCATGCGCTGGGGTGCGGGCTCGAACTTCACCTGGGTCCGCCCGCTCCGCCGGATTGCCTGTCTGCTGGATGGGCATGTCGTGCCGTTCGCCCTCGCCCGCGAAGGCGACGACGCGCATGCTCTGAAGGCGTCCAACCTGTCCGAGGGCCATCGCTTTCTCGCTCCGGGCGCGTTCGAGATCCTGTCCGGCCAGCAGTGGCAGGAAGAGCTTGAGACGCGCTCGGTCATCGTGGATATGGACAGCCGCCGCGACATGGTGCGCACCGGCGTGGCACGTCTGGCGGGCCAGCATGGCATTACGGTCGTGCAAGATGACGAGCTGGTCGATGAAGTCTGTGGACTGGTCGAATATCCGGTGCCGCTTCTGGGCAAAATCGACGCGGCATTCATGGATCTGCCTGCCGAAGTGATGCAGGTCTCCATGCGGATCAACCAGCGCTATTTCGCCCTGCGCAATCCGGACGGCAAGGCCGCACCGTATTTCGCGTTCGTCGGCAATCTGCCGTTCAAGGATGGCGGCAAGCTGACCACGGCGGGCAATGAGCGCGTGCTCCGCGCCCGTTTTGCCGATGCGCGGCATTTCTGGGATCTGGACCGCAAGACAAAACTGGCCGACCGCGTTCCGGCACTGGCAGCCGTGACGTTCCATGCCAAACTCGGCACGCAGGCCGAGCGCGCCGAGCGGATCTCGAAACTTGCGGGTACCGTGGCGCAGGCCATGGGGCTTGATGGCGCACAGATCGCGCAGGCTGAACGGGCGGGTCTGCTGGCCAAGGCGGATCTGACGACCGGCATGGTCGGCGAGTTCCCGGAACTTCAGGGCGTCATGGGCGGCTATTACGCGGCGCATGATGGCGAGGACGAGGCCGTCTCCCGTGCCGTGGCCGAGCATTATCTGCCGCGTGGTCAGTCAGACGACACCGCGAAGGCACCGGTTTCGGTCGCGGTTGCCATTGCGGACCGGCTGGACCTGCTGGCCGGGTTCTTTGCCATTGGCGAACTGCCGAGCGGTTCGGGCGATCCATATGCGCTGCGTCGTGCGGCACTCGGCATCATCCGCACGATCCGTGACAACGGGCTGCGTCTGGACCTGACGGAACTGTTCGCACAGGCCGCGAATGGCCGGACGGGCGGTGAACTGGCCAAGCTGCCGGACTTCATTGCCGAACGTCTGCGTGTGCAGCTTCGCAGCGAAGGCGAGCGGCATGACGTGCTCGCAGCCATGCTGACGGATGGATTGGATGGTGATCTGGTGCGGCTTCTGGCCCGGACTTCGGCACTGTCGGAAATGATCCAGACGGAAGACGGACGCAACCTGCTCGCCGCCGCCAAGCGTGCCGCCAACATCCTGCGCATCGAGGACAAGAAGGACGGACCACATACCGGTACGCCCGATCCGGCCCTCTATACGCAGGACGAGGAACGCGCACTCGCCGCCGGTCTGGATCAGGCCGTCCCTGCGATCGAGACGGCCCTGAAGGAAGAGCGCTTCACCGATGCGATGCAGGCCATTGCGGCCCTGCGTCCGACGCTGGACCGGTTCTTTGAGGCCGTGACGGTCAATGCGCCGGAACCGGAAGTGCGCGCCAACCGCCTCAAGCTTCTGTCCCGCTTCCGCGAGACAACGACCCTGATCGCCGATTTCGGCCAGATCGAGGGCTGAGGCCATGGGAGCGTGGTGGTCCGGATCCGTCACCACGCTCCTTCACACTCCCCCAGACCAACTCTGCGCCGCCCTATCCCACAAGGTGGTGCAGAACCGTTTTCAGGGCGAGCCGCAGCAGGCTCGCGCCTGGCAAGCGCAGATCGATCTTCTGCGAGACATTCTACCGACAATTCCCAACGCACAGAACTGGCAGGTTCTGTTTGAATTCCCGATCCCGCGGCTTGGCGGCCGGATCGACACCGTTCTGGTCTCGCCGGGCGCAATTTACGTGCTGGAATTCAAGATCGGCGCGTCCAGTTACGACGCGGCCGCTCTCTCCCAGACGGAAGGCTATGCGCTCGACCTGCTGGATTTTCATGCCGCCAGCCGAAATCATCCGCTTATTCCCGTTCTGGTCGCCACGGATGCGCCGCCCCGCGCCCAGACAACGCCTCTTCTGCTGCCGCTGGGCGTCACAGAAGTCCAGCGCGTCAATGCAACCGGGCTGAAAACGCTCCTGACCACGCTGGCAGTACAAACGGCTCATACCAAAAATCCGCTGATCCCCGCGGAGTGGGAACATGCTCCTTACGATCCGGTCCCGAGCATCGTGGAAGCGGCACGGCAGATTTACGCCACACATAGCGTTGCCGATATCCATACTGCCCGTGCGGATGCGACAAACCTGACGCAGACCTCTGCCTGCATCGCCAGCATTCTAGAAAAAGCCCGGACGGAAGGACGCAAGGTGATTGTGTTCGTCTCCGGTATTCCGGGCGCGGGCAAAACCTTGTGCGGGCTAAAAGCGGCTTTTGCGGATGGAAGCGACGGGACGGGTGCGACTTTCCTGACCGGGAACCCGACCCTTGTTTCGGTTCTACGGGAAGCCCTGACGCGCGATACGGTCAGCCGTGGGCAAAAACGTCCCCTCGTGGAGCAGCGGATGGAGTCCACCATCCAGTCCCTGACGAAATTCCGCGATCACTATGTCGGGCGGCCAGCGGAATGTCCGCCTGAGCATGTCATGGTCATCGACGAGGCCCAGCGCTGCTGGACGCAGGCTCAGGCCGTGCGCAAGAGTGCGTCACGGCATGTGAAGCTGACAGAGTCCGAACCTGCGCATCTGCTGGACATCATGGGACGGCATGACGGGTTCGCGGCCATTCTGTGCCTGATTGGACATGGGCAGGAAATCAATGACGGTGAAGGCGGTCTGGCCTGCTGGGGCGAGGCCCTTCTGAGCCGCCCGGTATGGCGCGTCGAGGCGGCTCCGGACGTGATCGGAACCGGGGATCTGACGCATCTGCCCGCAACGCTTAAAGCCGGACGGCAGCGCTTTTTGCATCTCGGTGTGGCCATCCGCTCCCTGCGCGAGGAAACCGCGCCGCGTTGGGTCAACGCCGTTTTGAACGGAGACGTCGAGACGGCTCGACGGCTGGCCGCCCAGACGGACCTGCCGTTTCGTCTCACACGCAGTCTGAACGATCTGCGCGCGGGGCTACGACACCGCTCACGCCTGACCTATCGGTGCGGACTGGTGGCGAGTTCAAAGGCCAAGCGGCTGCGGGCCGAAGGGCTTGGCTGTAAAGTCCCGCATATGGACGACAAGGCGGTCTCCCAATGGTTCCTGAACCGCTGGGTCCCAGATCGGGATATCCGGGCCTCTGATGCGCTGGAGACCTGTGCGACGGAGTTTGCCATTCAGGGGCTGGAACTGGATTTTGTGGGACTGTGCTGGGACGGCGATCTGATCCGCGCGCCATCAGGCGATTGCTGGCAGCCTCGCCGCTTTTCAGGCACGAAATGGGCCAAGGTCAGCTCAGCAGAAGCGACGCTGTGGCGGCTGAACACCTATCGCGTTCTGTTGACGCGGGCGCGTTACGAGACCCTGATCTGGGTGCCTCAGGGCAGCGCGGATGATCCAACGCGCGATCCGGAAATGTTAGACCGGATTGCGGATTTCCTGATGATGTGCGGCGTGCCCCTTCTGGAGCCTGCAGCCCCTGCACGGCCCTTCACTTTGCAGAACGATCTGGCAGACCTGCTTCAGGACTAGTCGTCGTCATCGTCTTCCGTTCCGGGATCACGCTCGTTGCGATGTACCCAGGCGGACATGAGCAGGCCGAAGCCGAACATCATCGTCAGCATGGCCGAACCGCCATAAGAAATGAGCGGCAATGGCACACCACCCACCGGGATGGCGCCCATGACCATCGACAGGTTCACCGCACAGTACAGGAAGAAATCCATCGCAATGCCCAGACCCAGCAGCCGCCCGAACTGGTTGCGGCTGCGGATGGCAATGAGCATACCGCCCATGACGAGCGTTCCGAGCAGCGTAATGACGGCGATCCCACCGACGAAGCCCCACTCTTCACCGATCATGGTGAAGATGAAGTCCGTCTGTTTTTCCGGCAGGAAGTTCAGCTGCCCCTGACTGCCATGCAGGTATCCCTCGCCCCACATGCCGCCAGAGCCAAGTGCGATCTTCGACTGGATGATGTTGTAACCTGCACCCAGCGGATCATGTTCAGGATGCAGGAACGTGTCGATCCGGGCTTTCTGATAGTCGTGCAGATGGCTGTAGATCAGCTTGCCCATGAACGGCAGCGGCGCCACGAGCAGCAGGATCTGCCATAGCCGCATCCCGGCCGCGAAGAACATCGTCGCACCGATGACGCCGATGATGGTGGCGGTTCCGAGATTGGGTTCCTTGAGCACCAGCAGGACCGGCAGCAGCGTTAGCAGTGCTGGCGGGATCAGGCGCAGCGGATTGCCCATCCGCTCGTTGCCGATGCGGTGAAACCAGGTCGCCAGCATCAGCACGAGGCCAATCTTGGCGAATTCGGACGGCTGGAACTGCATGCCCGCCAGATTGATCCAGCGTTCCGCCCCCTTCCCCACATGCCCCATCCGCAGCACAAGCGCGAGCAGCGTGACGGAAAGCAGGTAGATCGGCAGGGACGCCATGCGCAGGATACGCGGACTGACGAGCGAGACGGCGATCATCATCACAAGACCAAAACCGAACCGCACCATCTGCGGCCCGGCAAACGGCTTGGCAGACCCGCCACCGGCCGAATAGAGCGCAATGTAACCGACGCCTGCCAGCACACAGACCAGCAACACATAAAGCCAGTTGACCTGAAGCAGGCGCGCCATCGGACGGAAATCGGGTTCGGCCCGCAGGAGCCGCCGGTCGGATTTAAGGAAGCCGAACGTGTTCATGCCGTTCCGTCTCATTGCGCCGCTCCCGGATCTGGCTGCCCCTGTCCTGTTGGCTGCGGAGCCGGAGTGGGCGCTGTATCCGCAGGCTGGGCACGATCTGCGGCAGGCTCCGTAGCCGGAGCAACCACGGGCGCAGGCGGACGCACATCGCTGGCGGGATCGCGCAGCAGGGTGTCAGTCATGATGAGCTTGGCCAGTGGGGCGGCTTCGTCCGCACCCGCGTTACCATGCTCCACAACGATCGAGACCGCGTATTTCGGATTGTCGTAAGGCGCAAAACAGATGAACAGCGCGTGGGGACGATACTCCCAGGGCAGGTTCATGGAATTGAAGTGTCCGGATTCACGCAGCGCACGCGACACGCGCCGCACCTGTGCCGAGCCAGTCTTGCCCGCCATCTGGATGCCCGGGAGATCCAGCCGCGCCTTGGGGGCCGTGCCGTGCGGGTCATTGACGACCGCGAACATCCCCCCGCGCACCACGTCCAGATACTCGGGGGGCAGATCGACCTTGGCCACATCGTCCACGGAAGCCATCGCGGACATCTGGTCATTGGTCGCCCGCAACAGATGCGGCTGCACATCCCGGCCCGAGGCAATGCGCGAGACATACGTGGCCAGCGCCAGGGGCGTCACCTGCACGAAGCCCTGCCCGATGCCTGCATTGACCGTGTCGCCACCGTTCCAGTGGAAGCCGTGCTTCTGCCGCCATTCCGGAGTAGGAATGACGCCGGAGCGGACATGCGGCAGTTCGATGTCCAGTTTGACACCCAGCCCCATCGCATTACCCACGGCCTGGATCGGGTCCATGCCGCAGCGGCGCGCCACTTCATAGAAATAGACGTCGCAGGAATATTTCAGGCCTTCGCGCATGTTGATGAGGCCATGCCCCCAGCGGTTCCAGCAATGGAAACGCACCCCGCCGAGATCATAATATCCCGGACAGTTGAAACGGTCCTGAGCCGTAACGGAACCGGATTTCAGAGCAGCAAGGGCTACGGCAGGCTTGAAGGTCGAACCGGGCGGATAAAGGCCGGACACCGCCTTGTCCACCAGTGGGGTGCGTGGATCATTGGCCCATTCATTCCACTGCGCGTGGCTGACACCGGAGTCAAACAGCGACGGATCGAAGGACGGCGTGCTGACCATCGCCATCACCTCGCCATTGCGGCAGTCCATGACCACCGCACTGGCGACACGATCCTCAAGGCGGTTGAGCACCTGCTGCTGGAGCACGGAATCCAGCGTCAGGCGCACATCTTCGCCCTGCTGGCCTTCCACGCGATCGATCTCGCCAATGACACGACCGACCGCGTTGACTTCCATCTCCACGGAGCCTGGCTCACCGCGCAGCACGGCTTCCTGCGTCTGCTCAATCCCGGCACGCCCGACGCGCATGCCCGGAAGCGAAAGCGTCGTGTCCTTTGCCACGTCCTCTTCGTTGGGAGGAGCGACATAGCCCACGATATGGGCCGTCAGATCCTTGAACGGGTAAAGCCGCGTCGATCCAACATCGACCAGAACGCCTGGCAGAGACGGCGCATTAAGCTCGATGCGCGCCATGTCGTCCCAGGACAGGAACTCATGCAGGGTGACGGGGACGTATTTATGAACATGCCGCAGGTCGCGTTCGATCCGGGCACGGTCATGTTCATCCAGCGGGACGATCTGGGAAAAGCGCTCGATGACAGCCGGAATATCCGTCGTCTCTTCCGGCATCAGAAGGGCACGCCAGCTCACCTTGTTGTCCGCCAGCGCCACGCCGAAACGGTCATGGATTGTGCCGCGAGCCGGAGCGAGCAGACGCTTGCTGGTCCTGTTGCGCTCGGCAAGCTGGCGCAGATGGCCACCATCCACGACCTGCAAAGTGTAGAGCCGCCGCCCCAGCGCTCCCAGAACCCCTGCTTGCACCGCCATCACCAGCAGAGCGCGGCGCGTGAAGACGCCACGCCCCGACCGCACAGGCTCAGCCTGGCGCTTCTGGCGTATCCGAGACCGGAAAGGGTTGTTTCGGGAAAACATCAGGGCAGGAATTCAGGATCCGGAAAAGAAAGCGGCTCTCCGCGCGGCACAGGGCGTGCGGAACACAAAAGACGCTGTCAGGCCTGATCGGGATTGGCAAATGTGCGGCGTCCCCAGACAAACAGCGCTGTCAGGCTGGGATAGATACCGATTGTCAGCGCTGCCTGAAAGAGGCCGGGTGCAGGAGAAAGAAGTGCCACGGCATGCAGGCACACGAGCGCCCACTGGAAAAAGGAAGCGAGAGCGGCAAAAATGCTGAAGATCAGCCATCCCGCAATGAAGCCCAGACGAGACAGGCCATAGCGCCAGTGATGCGCCACACCGTAGATCACCAGCAGTGACAGCAGCACGGTCCCCGGTGGCCCGAAGCTGAAGATCTCCACCACCAGTCCACACAGGAAAACCGCCAGAGCGGGCATAGAGCGCGGACGGCTATAGGCCCAGAACCAGACCGTGCACATTGCAATCCCGAACTGAAGCTGAGCCTGACCGGGGATCCCGAAGGGCGCGGAAAGCAGGATCGCGGAAAACATGACGAACAGGGAGGGCATGGCTGCCCGCGCCGCCATGTCGAGCGCACGGCGGAAGGTCTGTTTCGGCTCAACGGCCGAGTGCAGATGCGGCGTGGAGTTTTCGGCAACCATGGCGCTTACTGCCCTCCCCGGCCCGGCATATCCGGCAGGTTGGGCAGCCATGAGAACGGCAGAGGGCCGGTCAGCGGGTTCTGCGGCAATTTCTTCACGCGCACGCGTCCGGGTGCGTCCGGAGCCTGCGAGTCGTCATCCCCGTAATCGAACACGCGGACGATATCCAGCCGGTCCAGATCCGCATCCGGTACCACAACCGGCCGATTGGGCGCGCTGTAATGGACCGTGCCCACCGGCAGTCCGGCCGGCATCGTGCTCTGGCCGCGGGTTTCCACACGCTCGCCTTCAACGGGATGGTGGTCCTGCGGATAAAAGATCAGGCGTGGGGACGCCGTATCATCCCCGGCCATGATCGCATCGCCATGCGAGCTTCCGAGGGTAACGGGAATGCGGCTCGCATCGTCGTTGATCATCAGGACGCGGACCGTATGGGGGCCCACTTCCGTGACACGTCCCAGCAGTCCGGCAGCATCCAGCGCGACATCCCCGATCCGCACGTCATGGCCGCTTCCGACATCCAGCAGGACCGCGCGGGAATACGGTCCGCCATCGTCGCGCGTTACCCGGCCGGTCACATACTGGGGTACCGTCTCGGGGATCCAGTGCAGGCTTTTCTTGAGGCGGCCATTTTCCGCCGCAAGCGCCACGGCAACATCATACCAGTGGCGCAGGGCGCGGTTTTCGTCCCGCAGACGGGCGTTTTCCTTCGCCAGATCCGTCGCACCGCGCAGATCCGTCAGCCAGACCTTCGCCCGCTCCTGAGGCCAGACCAGTCCATGATAGGCCGGCGCCATGAAATCCGTCGCCATCAGACGCACCCCGTCAACGGCCGGACGACGAACCAGTCCGAGAAGGACGAGCCCGACCGCCAGCAGGATCAGGATAGGCAGGACGGCCTTTGCAAGCACCTGCCGGGCATGGATGGACAGCATTCCGGCGTCAGCCAAGTCCTCAGTACATGCTGCTCAGAACACTGCGCAAACGACGCATTTCCTCAAGCGCCCGTCCCGTTCCGAGGGCCACACAGGACAGGGCATTTTCTGCAACCGTCACGGGCAGACCCGTGTACAGACGCAGCACCTCGTCCAGACGATACAGCAGCGCACCGCCACCGGACAGGACGATGCCCTTGTCCACGATGTCGGCGGCCAGTTCGGGCGGCGTGTTCTCAAGCGCGGTCGTCACGGCATCGACGATCTGCATGACCGGCTCGGCCAGGCTTTCGGCGATCTGAGCCTGGCTGACGATCACTTCGCGAGGCACGCCGTTGATGAGGTCGCGGCCCTTGATTTCCGTCAGCGGGCCGTCAGGGTTCGCGGGATCATCCGGCATCATGGCCGAGCCAAGCTCGATCTTGATACGCTCTGCCGAGCTTTCGCCGACCAGAAGGTTATAGGTCTTGCGAATATAGGAGATGATGGCTTCGTCCATCTTGTCCCCGCCCACGCGCGCCGAGCGCGCATAGACGATGCCGCCAAGGGAAATGACAGCTACTTCCGTCGTCCCGCCGCCGATATCCACGATCATGCTGCCCGAAGGCTCCGTGACCGGAAGGCCCGCGCCGATGGCTGCCGCCATGGGCTCCTCGATCAGCATCACCTTGCGCGCACCCGCGCTCTCGGCACTTTCCTGGATCGCGCGGCGTTCAACGGCCGTGGCGCCGGAGGGCACGCAGATGATGATCTGCGGGCTGGCAAAGGCGCGGCGGTTGTGAACCTTGCGGATGAAATGCTTGATCATTTCTTCCGCGACTACGAAGTCTGCGATCACACCATCGCGCAGCGGACGGATGGCCGTGATGTTTCCTGGCGTGCGGCCAACCATTTGCTTGGCTTCGTTACCAACTGCAAGAACCTGTTTCTTGCCCCGCACCTCGGCGATCGCCACAACGGAGGGTTCGTCGAGAACAATACCGCGACCCTTGACATAAACGAGCGTGTTGGCAGTGCCGAGGTCGATGGCCATGTCGGCAGACATGAGACCCAGCAGACGAGAAAACATCCAAAACTCCTGGCGCGGCTCTGTGCGGGGGACAGATGGCGGATCGTGATTGCGGGGCGGTTCCCCGCGGGTGGACTTAACCAGACACAGCAGGTTCAGCAAGGCCCGGAGAGTCAATATAATGCGCCGGATCTTAATGGATCGTACAGATCCCATCAGGGGACATCGAAAAAAATAATCGTGCGCCCCGATCCTGCCACCCTTCTGTCACGTTCTGTGTGTCTAGATCCGCGAAACCGTTCCCTCGCGCCGATCATCGGACTGCGGACCGGAACGCTCAACAGGATATTTTGTCATGAAGACCTTCACAACACCCCGCTTTCTGGCAGCTCTGGCTCTTTGCAGCGTCGCGCTCACGGGGTGCGGCAGCCCGTATAACAGTGGTGCCCGCGCCGGATCGGGGGCCCTGATCGGCGGTGCCGGTGGTGCGGCCATCGGCGCACTGGCGGGCGGTGGCACGGGCGCTGCCATCGGAGCCCTTGCCGGAGCCGGCACAGGTGCGGCAGTTGGTGCAGCGACAACGCCCAACCGCCCACGCAACGGATATTGAGCTATAAGAAGCGCTCCCTTCCGTTAGAGACGATCAAGGATTCGGATTATGAGGACCGCTTTTTCCCACTCTGCCCTGCGCGGTACGGCGCTGGTTGGAGCATTCGCCACAGTCATGGCTCTTGGTGGATGTCAGGGAAACTATGATCCTGGCTCGCGCGCACTGGGAGGCGGCCTTCTCGGCGGCGGAACGGGTGCTGCGATCGGTGCTCTCGCCGGCGGTGGCCGCGGTGCTGCGATCGGCGCGCTGGCTGGCGGTGTTCTGGGCGCCGGCGCAGGTGCACTCACCACGCCTAATCGCCCCGGCTATCAGAGCGGCTATGCCAATGGCCAGCAGCAGGGTTATTACAACGGCCAGCAGAGCGCCTATCCGCAGCAGCAGGGCCAGTACATGCAGCCGCAGTACCAGTGTCCTCCGGGCACCACCTGCCAGCAGCCCCAGTATCAGTGCCCGCCCAACACGAACTGCCAGTATCCGGCCAACAGCGGATACTCACAGCAGGGTGGCTATCAGCAGCAGCCTGCCCAGAACTATCAGGGCGGTTACGGTTACTGAGACCTGACGTCTGAAACCATCGGTCTCAGATCATTCTCAGACCGATGATCGCCAGGAGGATGCCCAGAAACCATCTCTGCGCATCCTCTGGCAGACGTCCGGCCAGCAGCGTCCCGAGCAGGATGCCTGGAATGGACCCCATAAGCAGTTCCACCAGCACAACGGTATCAACCGCGCCCTGAAGCCAGTGTCCGCCACCCGCCAGAAGCGCCAGCGGAACAGCATGGGCGATATCCGTCGCCACGAGTTCCCGGGTGCTGACCCGTGGATAAAGCACCGTCAGCGCCGCCATTCCGATGGCCCCCGCCCCCACCGACGACAGCGTCACCAGCGTACCCAGCACGACACCCAGAAAAACCGTCAGTACATCAACGGTCTGCGGGCGCAGCGTTCCCGCACCGATGGACCATTTCTGGAGCCATGGCTTGAACAGGATGGCAGGAACCGTCAGCAGGAGCGCCACGCCCAACACTTCGGTAATCAGCTTCGAGACAAACGGACTCGGGCCGAAATGGCGCAGGAAAATCAGGCACAGGAGTCCTGCGGGAAGACTGCCGGCCATCTGAAGAAGAACGATTCTCCAGCGTACAACACCATGATGGCGATTCAGCGCCGTGCCGAAGATCTTGGTAATGGCGGCATAGAGAAGATCCGTCCCCACAGCCGACTGCGGTTTGACGCCAAAAAGCAGGATCAGCAGCGGTGTCATCAGGGAGCCGCCACCCACACCGGTCATTCCCACCAGAAAACCAACCAGCAGTCCTGAAAGCGTATAAAGCCATGAATGCGGCATGACAGTCCCTTATTCCACAGATAAGGGAACCATACCGATCGTGTTATGTTTGTCTACTTCTTATATAAACTATTATATTTAGTTATTTATATCCGTGTCAAAAAAAACAGGCATGCAGGTCTCCCCGCATGCCCGTTTCGTGAAAGCACCCTGGTCCCGTGGATCAGGACAGCGCTTCCGGCTCCGTCCGCTCACGCTTGGTCAGGAGTTTGTTCAGCGCATGGATATAGGCGCGGACGGCGGACACCACCGTATCGGCATCGGCCCCCTGCCCGTCCACGAGTTTGCCGTTTTCCTGCAGGCGCACCGTGGTGCGGGCCTGGGCATCCGTGCCTTCGGTAACATTGGCAACCGAAAACAGTGCGAGTTCGGCCGTATGCGGGAATGCTTCCCCAATGGCGCGGAAGGCCGCATCGACCGGTCCGTTGCCGCTGACGGCTGCATACTGGATGGCGCCATCGACGCTGATTTCGAGCTTGGCGTGGGACTTCTGCTTCGTGCCGGACGCCAGTTCCAGCGAAATCAGGTGGACCCGCTCGTGATCGCGGCTCTCGTCATCGACGAGCGCGCGGATATCGTCATCGAACACGACCTTCTTGCTGTCGGCCAGATCCTTGAAGCGCGCGAACGCGGCATTCAGGGCCTCGTCTTCCAGCGGCGGGTAACCAAGCTGCGCCAGTTTGTCGCGGAAGGCCGCACGACCGGAATGCTTGCCCATGACCAGCGAGGTCTTGTTCCAGCCCACGCTTTCCGGCGTCATGATCTCGTAGGTCGCAGCGTTCTTCAGAATACCATCCTGATGGATGCCGCTTTCATGCGCAAAGGCATTGCGACCGACGATGGCCTTGTTCGGCTGGACATCAAAGCCCGTGATCGTGGCCAGCATGCGGGACATACCCAGCAGCTTCGTCGTCTCGATGCCGGTCGTCTTGCCGTACTGGTCGTGACGGGTCCGCAGCGCCATGACGATTTCTTCAAGCGCCGCATTGCCTGCGCGCTCGCCGATGCCGTTGATGGTGCATTCGATCTGGCGTGCGCCACCTTCGACGGATGCCAGCGTGTTGGCAACACCGAGGCCCAGATCGTTGTGGTTATGTGCGGAGAAAATGACCTGATCCGCACCCGGCACGCGCTCGCGCAGCATGGTGAAGATGGCGCGCATTTCTTCCGGCGTGGCAAAGCCGACCGTATCGGGAATGTTGATCGTGTTGGCGCCATTACGGATCGCCACTTCCACGCAGCGGCACAGGAAGTCCGGATCAGTGCGGGAACCATCCTCGGCCGACCATTCGACGTCATCCGTGAACTGGCGTGCCTTCTGGTTGCCCGAGGCGATGATTTCCAGAACCGTCTCCGGCTCCATCCGCAACTTGTACTTCATGTGCAACGGCGAGGTGGAAATGAAGTTGTGGATGCGCGGACGCTCGGCCTTCTTCAGTGCCTCACCGCAGGATTCGATATCACGCTTGCCACCGCTGCGGGCCAGACCGCAGATCACCGAGCCACGGACATCTTCGGCAATGCGACGCACACTCTCGAAATCGCCTTCGGAAGCCACCGGGAAGCCAGCCTCAATCACGTCCACGCCCAGATTGCTCAGCGCATGGGCCATGCGGAGCTTCTCTTCGAGGTTCATCGAAAAGCCGGGGGACTGTTCGCCGTCGCGCAGCGTGGTGTCGAAAATGATGACGCGGTCGTCGGCGATCGTGCCGAAAGACGGATGCTGGAAGCTCATGATTGTGATCGTCTCGTCTGGTTCAGGATGGTTTTCGGTCTGTTATCCCCTGAACGCAACGGAGCGCTGTCCGCCTTGGAAAGGCGTTCAGGGGCCGATAAGTCGAAGCGAGAGGATCGAAAGAAACGTCATGGCTGCGTTAAATGACCGATTCTTTCCTCATGCGCAACCCGCATGACCATGAACTCTCCATTGCATGGTGGGCGGATCAGCCCGTCATGACACCGGCATGAGTAGCAAAATAGCGGTCTATGGCTGTTTTCATGGCGCTGGCGACCTGCGTGCGATGCACGGCCTGACGCAGTGCCGCTTCATCCAGCCGGTTGGACATGAATCCCATTTCCACCAGAACAGATGGAATTTCGGACGATTTCAGAACCACGAACGCTGCATGACGTGACGGATGAGTTAGTAGTCCGATCCTGTTCCGGAACGAATTGACGACACTTGCCGCCATATGCGCCGAACCACGCCGCGTTTCTTCGGAAACAAGACTGGCCAGGATCTGCTGCACGTCGGGCGACATGCCGTGAAAGGCTGGCCCGGCAAACCGGTCCGCACTGTTTTCACTCCGCGCAAGAGAGGCCGTCTGCGCATCCGAAGCGCCACTGGACAGTGTATAGACGCTTGCACCCCGCACATCCCTGTCATGCAGGGCGTCTGCGTGCATGGAAATGAAGAGATGCGCCTGATGCCGCTGGGCCAGTTCGACGCGTCCTTCCAGCGGGATGAAGCGGTCTTCGGAGCGTGTCATGGCGACACGGTACTGGCCCGATGCGAGGAGCTGACGGCTCAGTTCGGACGCGGCGGCTTCCGCAATATGCTTTTCGTAGGTGCCGGAAATCCCGATCGCACCGGGATCCTTCCCGCCATGGCCAGGATCCAGCATGACGAGCGGCTTCGGAGGTGCAGCACCGCGATGCACGGCGGGCGTGTGCAGTTTTCCATGGAGCGGATGACGCCCGAACGCCGTCATGGGCAGCAGCAACGGCAGCCCTGAAAGCCCCGTGAACAGACCACCGGCCAGTGTGCGTCGCGTGAGCATCCCTTGTTCCCCGGTACAGCGGTGAATGACGGAGAACCATACAGCATGAAACCCTGTCAGGAACATGGCACGATGGCGCTGGAAAATATCGCACGGACAAATGAAAAACGCCGCGCTTGCCACGGAAGGCGGTTTCGGCCATCCTGTGTGTCAGGGACCTGTAAAGCGCGGTCCGACCGGACACGGGCTCACGCCTTTCCCGTACCGCTCCCGCCTTTTCCTGTCCCCGCCACGACGTCCCGTCGTTTGACAGATGCGCGACTAGCCCTCCGCATCCTGTCCTGACCGGATCGAACTGGCGATCTTATGGATTCCGGTACAGGCCAGCCGCCCGTCCGGATCAGGTTTTTCATCCGGCTCCAGACTCTGGACCGGCCGTCTGTTCAGGGGACGAATGTCACTCAACGTGCTTGCAGCGAACGACCTCACCGGAACGGGACCCAACGTGTCCCGCCGCTGTGCGTTCGGACTGCGCCGTTCCCTCCACCCCACACAATCTGACGTTCCGCCCGGCCAAGGCAGCCATTGTGGAGCGTCGTGGAGTTCAGTTTTCCATGACCAAGCGTATGCTCATCGACACCACACACGCGGAAGAAACGCGTGTTGTGGTCATGGATGGTGACCGCGTCGAAGATTACGACGTCGAGACATCGACCAAGAAGCAGCTCAAGGGCAATATCTATCTTGCCAAGGTCATTCGCGTAGAGCCAAGCCTTCAGGCCGCTTTCGTCGAATATGGCGGCAATCGCCACGGCTTCCTCGCCTTCAGCGAAATCCACCCCGACTATTTCCAGATTCCTGTCGCAGACCGCGAGAAGCTCATCGCGCTCCAGGAAGAGGAAATTGCCGAGCGCGGTGAGTCCTCCGATGATGGCGATACCGAAACGGTTTCCGAAGACGGCACCGAGAGCGAAGACGGCGACAACCATGACCGCCGCGCGCCCGAAACCGTTGGTGGCGAGCACGACACGGGTGAGGAAAGCGCATCGTCGCGTCGCACGGCCCGTTTCCTGCGCAACTACAAGATCCAGGAAGTCATCCGCCGCCGTCAGGTGCTGCTGGTGCAGGTTGTCAAGGAAGAGCGTGGCAACAAGGGCGCTGCCCTGACCACCTACATCTCCCTGGCTGGCCGCTACTGTGTCCTGATGCCGAACGCCCTGCGTGGCGGTGGCGTTTCGCGCAAGATCACGTCCGATTCCGACCGTCGCCGCCTGCGCGACATCATCGCGGAACTGGACCTGCCGAAGTCCATGGCAATGATCGTCCGCACCGCCGGTGCCGGTCGCCCGGCGCAGGAAGTGACGCGCGACTGCGAATATCTGCTCCAGCTCTGGGACGACATCCGCTCACACGCCCTGTCCTCGGTCGCACCGACGCTGGTCTATGAGGAAGCAAGCCTTATCAAGCGCGTCATCCGCGACCTCTATTCCAAGGACATCGAAGACATCCTCGTGGATGGCGAAGCGGCCTGGAAGAGCGCGCGCGAGTTCATGCGCCTGCTGATGCCGAGCAATGCCAACAAGGTGAAGCTCTGGCAGAACCGCGGCCAGAGCCTGTTCGCACGCTACAATGTCGAAGGCCATCTGGACGCGATGTTCTCGCCGACGGCCCGTCTGCCGTCGGGTGGCTATCTGGTCATCAACCAGACCGAAGCCCTCGTTGCCATCGACGTGAACTCCGGCAAATCCACCTCGCAGCGCAATATCGAGGAAACGGCCCTGCGCACGAACCTCGAAGCCGCCGAGGAAGTCGCCCGTCAGCTGCGTCTGCGCGATCTGGCCGGTCTGGTCGTGATCGATTTCATCGACATGGAAAGCCGCCGCCACAATGCGCAGGTGGAAAAGCGCCTCAAGGAAGCCCTGCGCTCCGACCGTGCGCGCATCCAGGTCGGGCACATCTCCCATTTCGGTCTGCTGGAAATGTCCCGCCAGCGCCTGCGTCCGTCCATTGCGGAATCCGTCCTGACGCCCTGCCCCCACTGTCAGGGCACCGGCTTCATCCGTGGAACGGAAAGCTCGGCTCTGCATGTCCTGCGCGCCATCGACGAGGAAGGCGCCCGTCAGCGTTCGGCCGAAATCGAAGTGCATGTGGGCTCCGACATCGCGCTCTACATCCTCAACCACAAGCGCTCCTGGCTGGCGGACATTGAACGCCATCACCGCATGCAGGTAATTTTCCGTACGGAAGAAAACCTGGCGGCAGCTGACATGCGCATTGAGCGCCTGCAGGCCCAGATCCCCGCTCCTGCTCAGGTCCGTGCGCCGGAACGCGCTGTCGAGCGTGCTCCCGAGCATGTCCGTACGATCGAAATCATCGAGGAAGAAGCGCCTGTCGTCGTGCGGACGGAAACGCCGGTTGTCGACGCCGAGATTATCGAGGACGTAGCCACATCCGAGAGCGAAGAGGAAAGCAACGGCGGTCGCCGTCGCCGTCGTCGTCGCCGTCGTGGTGGCCGTCGTGAGCAGAACGAAGACATGCCGACAGCGGAAAACAGCCAGGAGCAGGATGCCCCCAAGGCTGAAACGCGCGAGATCGCTGCTCCCGAAGCCGCTGACGAAAACGGTATCATCCCGGGCCGTCGCCGCACCCGCTTCAAGCGCGTCGTCAAGGACACCGAAGGGTCTGAAGATACGGCTGCACAGCCCGTATCCGAGGCTCGTGACGTCGCCCCGGCGCGGTCGGCTGCGACCACCCGTTCGAACGCGCCTGCCCCGTCCCGTACCCCGCGTCGTCGTGAAGAGCGCGAGGAGCGTCCGGCACCGCGTCGCTATACGGGTCCGACGCCTGCCGATCCGTTCGGCGGCAGCTTTGACATCTTCGACGTGATCGAGCAGGCCGAATTTGAAGGGACAACCGAGGCCCTTCAGACCGGGATCAGCACGCCCACGGAAATCGTGATCGAGCATGTTCCGGCTGCTGAAACGACCATCGTCGTGGAAGAACCGCTGGCCGAGGAGGCCCCCAAGCCCCGCCGTGGTCGCGGACGTCGCCCGGCCCGCGCCAAGGCTGTGGAAACTGCTCCGGCCGAGACGGTCGCTGAAGCTCCGGCAGCAGAAGCCGCTCCGGCTCCGGAAGAGCCTGTGACCGAAGAGACGCCCAAGCCGCGTCGGACCCGGACCCGCCGGACACCAAAGGCTCAGCCCGTCGAGGCTGAAGCCCCGGCTGAGCCCACTGCCGAAGTCGCTGCGGCTCCCGCGGAGACTGTTTCCGAAGAAGCCGTCAAGCCGAAGCGCACCCGCGCCCGTCGCACAGCGAAGGCCAAGCCTGTCGAGGCTCCGACCACCGAGGAAGGAAATATCCTTCAGCCGGTGAACATTGATGAAGTCGCGCCGACGAAGCGTCGTGCCGGCTGGTGGAAGCGCTGATCCGTCAGCGCGTTCCGCGAACCATGAAAAAGGCCGGTCGGGATATCCCGACCGGCCTTTTTTCTTTTGTCCCGGATAACCCTGAAGTCTGCTTTAGCGGCAGACGCTCTGTGCGCCGGTTGCTGCGATATAGGTCCCGGTCAGCGGCTGGAAACAGGCATTGCGCGGGCAGGAACTCGTGCTCGCCACGCTCTGCGGGTAGATCGCCGCCCCCGCCTGCGCCTGTTCCTGAAGCGCCGTTCCACAGAGCGGCGTATTCAGCGGAGCCGACGGATCGTTAAACAGCTTCTTCTTGCCGTCTTCAGACGTCTCCTCGGCCAGACCCGGCGCAAAGTCCTGCGGCGGGATTTTGGCCTGCGTTGGGGGCGAGCCCGCAGGACGCGCTGGCGCCGTCGGCTGCTGGGCACAGGCTGCAAGCAGCGGCAGGGCAACGAGACTCAACCAGAACGAACGCATGCAGACTCCGGATCACAGATCGGGTGGATGAAAGATTTACAGCCCAAGATCGCCCTGCGGCGACAGGCTGTCCAGTCTTGCCCCACGATCACCGTCGGCGAAAGACAGAACGACGCGATCCGCAACAGGACGGGCCTCCGCACTCGTGACAGGCTGTCCGTTCACATCCTGCACGAGGACATAGCCGCGACTGAGAATGGCACGGGGAGAGACGGCCTCGAGATGGCTGCCCAGTCCCTGAAGCCGGGCCTGCTGAAGACGGATGGCGCTTCTGAGAATATCGGGCGACAGGCGCTGGCGTTCCGTTCGGAGCTGGAAGGTCTGGAGCGCGCGCTGCCAGGCCGTATCCAGTTCACCAGAAACCACACGCAGGGCGGCCCGGCGGCGCTCGATTAGCAGTTCCGGGCTAGGCAGATGAGTCGTGGGGGCCGTCAGGCGGGTACGGGCGCGGCTGACAAGAAGCTCGGGCGCAGGCAGACGCAAAGCCTGCAACCCCGCGCGACTGCGCCCGATCAGAAGTTCCGGCGATGGCAGGTGCATCCCCGGTGCATCCAGCCGGTTGCGCACCCGCATAACAAAGGACGGAAGCGCCAGATCGAGCCGCTGGCCCCGATCGTCCAGACGCATCCGGGCGGAATCCAGCAGACCCGGCAGATCGGGCAGACGGGCGGCGGCCTGATCCAGTCGCGCACGCGCCGTCTGGATAATACGGGTCAGTGCCCCGGTCAGACGCGCATTGCGATGCGCCATGTCCGCGACCATCTCCGAGCGCAGAGGCACGGCCATTTCAGCGGCAGCGGTCGGTGTGGGTGCCCGACGGTCCGAAACAAGGTCGATCAACGTCGTGTCGGTTTCATGGCCGACAGCGGAAATGATCGGCACTGGACAGTTTGCCACGGCACGCAGAACGCGCTCGTCATTGAAGGCCATCAAGTCTTCAAGCGAGCCACCGCCACGCGCGACGATCAGCACATCAGGCGTGCGCGGACGGCGGACGGACATGCCTTCAATGGCAGCGGCAATCTGCGCGGCCGCCCCCTCGCCCTGAACCGGTACCGGCCAGAGCAGCACGTCCCGCGGGAAGCGACGGCTGATTGTCGTGATGATGTCGTGCAGCACCGCTCCCGAGCGCGACGTGATGACGCCAACCAGAGACGGCAGGAACGGGATGGCTTTTTTGCGCTCGGGGTCGAACAGGCCCTCTTCAAGCAGCTTGCGACGCAGGCGCTCGATATTGGCGAGCAGAGCCCCCTCGCCCGCGAATTCCATACGGTCGATAACGAGCTGGTAGCTGGAGCGCTCGCCGTAGGCCGAGACGCGGCCGGTTGCGATCACCTCGTTGCCGTTCTCAGGCGCCATGCCAAGGCGCGAAACACTCCCGCGCCAGATCACCCCGGCGATCTTGCCGCCCTCATCCTTGAGCGACAGATAGACATGCCCGGAGGGATAGCGCTTAAGTTCCGTGACCTCACCGCGCACGCGCACACGGCCGAATCCACTCTCCAGCGTGCGTTTGATCGCCCCGGAAATCTCGGAAACCGAATATTGCGGAACATTCCCGCGGATCGATGCGCCATCACTCTCCATCATGGCGCCAGTCTATGCTACGCACGCCGTCAAACGAAGCCCACGATTGCATAATAAAGGATAAGCGGAATGCGCGTTTTGCTGGTCGGGTCCGGAGGGCGTGAACATGCCCTGGCTACATGTCTTGCGCGCTCACCGGGTCTGACCGCCCTTTATGCGGCACCGGGCAATCCGGGCATGGCGTCTGTCGCAACGCTCGTTCCGCTCAAGGCCGATGATGTCGCGGGGCTGGTGCATTTTGCGCAGGAGCAGAAGATCGACCTGATCGTGCCCGGCCCGGAAGCGCCGCTGGTGGCCGGTCTGGCGGATGCCTGCGCCGAAGCGGGCATTCCGTGCGCAGGTCCGACGAAGGCGGCGGCCCTGCTGGAAGGCAGCAAGGCGTTCACGAAGGATGTGGCGGACGCGGCTGGCATTCCGACGGCGCGCTGGGAGCGCTTTGAAGAGGAAGCTCCGGCCATTGAGTTCGTACGTCGTCGTGGCGCTCCGATCGTCATCAAGGCCGACGGCCTGGCTGGCGGCAAGGGCGTGGTTGTCGCCCAGAGCGTTGAAGAGGCCGAGAACGCCATCCGTCAGCTCGGCATGCCACTTGTGATCGAGGAATGTCTGGTGGGCGAGGAAGTCTCGCTCTTTGCTTTCTGCTCGGACGACAAGGCCGTGCTCATCGGTGCGGCCCGCGATCACAAGCGCCTCGGTGACGGCGATACCGGCCCAAATACCGGCGGCATGGGCGCGATTTCCCCTCCCCCCGCTTTCGATCGAGTCATGCAGGAAAAGGCGCTCGATAGCATGGTCCGCCCGATGCTGGCCGAGATGGTCCGACGCGGCACGCCGTTCCGTGGCGTGATCTTCGCCGGGTTGATGCTGACCAGCGAAGGACCGAAGCTGATCGAATACAATGTCCGCTTTGGTGATCCAGAAGCGCAGGCGCTGCTGATCCGTCTGAAATCGGACCTGCTGCCGATCCTCGCTGCACTGGCACAGGACAGTCTCGAACACGCAGCAGCAGAATTTTCCGACGAGCACTCGATCTCGCTGGTGCTGGCAGCGAACGGCTATCCGGACGCCCCGAAAAAGGGGGGCCGGATCAGCGGGATCGAACGCGCCGAGGCCGTTCCGGGCGTCTCGGTCTTCCATGCGGGTACGAGACTGGTCGATGGCGTTCTGGTCGCAAATGGCGGGCGCGTCCTGACGGTCTGTGCAAAAGCTGCAACGCCTGAAGAGGCCCGGAAACTGGCCTATGAAGGCGCGTCTGCAATTCAGTGGGACGACAAGATCTTCCGCAGCGATATCGGGTTGTAACAGAATAAAATTTGGCTAGATGACAGTAATTATCGCAGAAATCCGTGACGGCGTGCCTATTCTCATCGGAGACATGGCCGTCTTCCATTTTGGCACCCCGGTTGACGATGGCATCGTCATGCCGCTCAGCAAGTCCATACCGAAAATCCAATCGGCCCAACAAAAGATCATGCGACTCAACAATGTCTTCGCAATCGGTGGGGCAGGAGATGCGGCAACTATCCAGAAGTTCTGTTATCAACTGCGGGAGAAAGCTGAAACTATTCGAAGATTGGAAGATCTGCGAAATTTTTTAGCTGACCGTCCTGTTGATTTCACAACCAATACAGACATCGCAGGTGTTTTTTCGGGCTCAGCAGACTATCCGGCAACAGCCTTCAAGATCGACCTCCGTCAAGGACTTTCTCTCAACGAGCGTTTCCAAACCGGAAAATCCTTCGTGTTGGGAGAAAAGGGCGCTCAAGCTGTCGTTGCCCGAAAGATGCGCCTTTGTGACAATCAGCTTCATCTTGATCCCGGCAATACAACCGAGACTGAAAACAGCCTGATAACCATCATGAATCATCTCATGCTGGATGAAAGAGGCACGCAGGCACCCCTCAATAACAATTATGGCCTCGCCTATAAATGTCTGTGGCATGACGGAAACGATTTTCGACCTATTCCCGGATGCTTCTCGATTTTTGGAGATCTCGCTCTTCAGCTATCGTCCAACGATGCCTCTGGTAAAATCCATTTGAATTATAATTGGCTTCCCGGGAGCCGTTCTTTCTTTTTCTATACCGATACGGGTCAAACCGTAGACATTACCGTTTTAGGTGAAGACCATCTGGGGCAGAAATGGGAAGTTCCTCCGTTGCTGGAGACGTCCATCCCTTTGGAGGAAGTCACATATTCCAAGGCGGATATCACCAGACCCATTGCTCCCCAGGTTTCGGGAACGGCACCCAAAAGCATCCTATTATGTGTAGATGTACATATTCACAAAGCAGGACAAACATCTACCAAAGTCGTACCTGTAGTATATTTCTGGTCTCTCATGAAATACGATGTGCCCGACATGAATAACTTCAATTATGATCCATACCTTGTTCCGGATGAGGCTATACAGAACCTAATTACCACCGCTATAAGCAAATATTTTCCATGCCACGATAATATATCAGGTTAATTTGCCATTTTTCGTCATTGCACCCACACATGTGAAAACAGCATATGGTTCAGGAGTGTCGAGTAATAGTTCCCCAGCCGTCTGGAGACGAAATCGACGGTACGCATCTGGATCATGGGGGCGCCGGGCATCTGCTGCATGATGGCGTGTCCGGCCTCCTGCCAGATCGGGGCGGCTTTTGTGGGGTCTGTCTGGGAGCGGGCCTGATCGAACAGGGCCTGGACGCGCTGGTCGCAGAAGCCCGTATAGTTCGGTGAAACGGCCGAGTTTGGATGGTAATTGTCGCAGCCGAACAGGTCGTCGAGAAAGGTTGAGGCGGACGGATAATCCGCGAACCAGTAGGACAGCGCGATCTGGACGTGATTGGCGGTGTTCTGCTCGTAGGATTCCGCAAGCCCGGCCGTGATCGGGCGAAGCTGGGCGTTCAGCCCGGCGGATTGCAGGGCATTGCGCAGATAGGTACCCATCCCGAGTTCCATGGCCCGGTTGGGAACGACCAGCGTGACGGACGCACCATCCGCCCCGGCTTCATGGATCAGACGGCGCGCACCCTCCAGATCCTGCGGGCAGTCCAGCCCCAGATCGGCGCCCGGAATCCCATGCGGCACCATCTGGCATAAAGGCTCGGAAATCGCGCTGCCACCGAACAGGATTGTCATCGCATGGCGGTTGACGGCCATGCTGACCGCCCGGCGCACGCGGACATCCGTGAACGGCTTTTCATGCGTGTTCATCGCCAGATAATACAGGCCCAGAAGCGGCTCGATATGAACCTGGGACGTGTAATTCGCGCCCAGCTCTCCCAGCCGGTCGGCAGGCTTGGCATCCAGCATCCAGTCGTACCGCCCCTGTTCGACCGCTGTGACCTGCGCCTCGTCCGACAGCCCGAAATCATATTCGATGCGATCCACGAAACCGTCCGTCTGGGCCTGGGGGTTCCAGACGTGGAAGTACGGGTTGCGCTCCAGAACCATGCCGTGTCCCGGGTCGTACTGCGTGATGCGATACGGCCCGGTCCCAGGGACCGTTGTGCCGCCCATATCATGAACCGGGGTTGAGGCCGGCAGAATTACAGCGTGCGGGAATGCGAGTTTGTAGAGGAACTCGCCGTCCGACTTCGTCAGATGAAAGACGATCTCGCCGGTTTCCGGATGCCCCTCAACACCAGGCAGCGTGCAGCGATCGGGCGTTTCCAGACATTCCGCAGCGCCTGCGATGCCGCCATAGAACGAGGCTGCGGTTGGGCTGCCCGCACGATAGATCCGACGGAACGACGCTACCACGTCTTCGACACGCACGGGCGCACCATCGGAAAAATGCAGCCCCGGGCGCAGATGCAGGCGCCATGTCAGACCATCCGGACTGATCTGCGGCATGGCATCAGCAAGGTCCGGTACGACCTCCAGTCCCGCCGTTCCCCGCGCCAGCCGAAAGGTCAGCAGCGGGTCGTACATGTTGACGAACACCTGCATGTACTGGGTGCCGTAATTGATCTGCGGATCCAGCGTCCCGCCGGGGCCATCTGCCGTCAGATGCAGCGTGCCGCCACGATGGGGACAGCCGAGCGTGATGCCGTTCCAGTCAGGCGGGATCTGCTCTCCGGCAAGTGCCTGAGAAGCGCCAAGCCCCAGAAACAGCCCCGCCGCGAGAAGCGCAGCCCCCCGCTTCATTCAGCGCTTCGCCAGTTCACGCAGACGCGCGATCAGAGCATCTGCGTTGCCATCAGCCGGAATGGTGCCGGCATAACGGGCATTCGGGTCCATGATGACGATCTGCGGCGCGGGAACGAAATGGTCCCCTTCCTTCTGAAGCGGCGCATGATATTCGGCCGTCATGGCCTTGATCATGTTCGGCGTGGCCGTGAACGGCATGACATGCGGTGCGACAGGCAGGACATATTCCTTGAGCGGGTCAGCCTCGTCGAACGGATTGAGCGAGACAGCCAGCGGCGAGACGCGGATCCCCTCGGCCCGGAGTGTGACCAGCGCCTGTTCCATGCTCTTCAGCACGGGCTTGCACTTGTCCTCGGGGCAGTTGGCATCGAAGAACCAGACCAGCATCCAGGTGTTGTGGAAATCGCCTTCGGTGACGGTGCTCTCGCCCAGCGAGTCCAGCCGGAAGCTGCCGCCGACCTCATTGCCATTGGACTGGACCAGAAGGCCCGGACCACCATTGGACGCAAGATGGAAGCCGACATATCCCAGAACGGCCGCCACAGCGAGAACGCTCCAGATGATGCGATTGCCGACCCGCTTGCGGCGTTCGTGATTGGTCTGCATGACCTTCCTGTCTTTAATGTGCGTCAGCCCAGCTTGGGCCGATACCGGTTTCTACTTCAAGGGCCACGTCGAGTTTGGCGGCCCCTTCCATTTCCGTGCGAACGAAATCCGCCAGCGCCTTTGCATCCTGCTCCTCGACTTCGAAGAGCAGTTCATCGTGCACCTGAAGAACCATTTTCGCCTTCAGACCCGTCGCCGGCAGACGCCGCGCCAGATGGACCATGGCGCGCTTGATGATGTCCGCAGCGCCTCCCTGAAGCGGCGCGTTGATGGCCTGACGCTCGGCATAGGCGCGGCGGGCACCGTTCTTCTCGGTGATGCCCGGCACATAGCAGCGGCGCCCGAACGGCGTCGTGACATAGCCATGCTTTTTCGCCTCTTCCTTGGTCCGCTCCATATAGGCGCGGATGCCGGGATAGCGGGCGAAATAGGCGTCGATATAGGAGCGCGCCTCGCCCGGCGAAATCTGGAGCTGCTGCGCCAGACCGAAAGCCGAAATGCCGTAAATGATGCCGAAATTGATGGCCTTGGCCCGGCGACGGGTCAGCGGGTCCATGCCTTCAAGGGGAATGCCGAACACTTCGGATGCCGTGCGGGCATGAATGTCCTGCCCCAGACGGAACGCCTCAAGCAGCGGTTCAATCTTTGCGACATGGGCCAGAAGGCGCAGTTCGATCTGGCTGTAATCCGCGGACAGCAGAACGCACCCGGGAGCGGCGACGAACGCCTTGCGGATGCGCGCACCTTCTTCGGTGCGGATGGGAATGTTCTGAAGGTTCGGCTCGTTCGAAGACAGCCGCCCCGTCGTGGTGATGGCCATCTGAAAGGACGTGTGAACCCGCTGCGTGTCCTGATCCATCTGCTGGACCAGCGCATCGGCATAGGTGGATTTCAGCTTGGCAAGCTGACGCCAGGCCAGGATTTTCTGCGGCAGTTCATGCCCCTGCTCGGCCAGGGATTCCAGCACCCCGGAATCCGTGCCCCAGCTTCCGCTCTTCGTCCGCTTGCCGCCGGGCAGACCCATTTCATCGAACAGGATTTCGCCAAGCTGCTTGGGGGAGCCGACATTGAAGCTCCGCCCGACCTGCTCGTGGATTTCCTGCTCGATCGTCGCCATACGCTCAGCAAAATCAACGGACATGCGGCGCAGTTCGGTAGCGTCCACCTTGATGCCGACATCTTCCATATCCGTCAGGATCTGGATCAGCGGACGCTCGATTTCCTCATACAGCGCCAGCGCCTGACGGGTCCGCAACTGCGGACGCAGCACCTGCCACAGACGCAACGTCACGTCAGCATCCTCGGCGGCATAGGCGGTCGCGGCTTCGATTGCCACCTGCGCGAACGGAATACGCTTGCGCCCCGTTCCCGTCACGGAATCATAGGTAACAGGCGTGTGGCCCAGGTGCAGTTCCGACAGCTCATCCATGCCCTGCCCGTGCTCACCGGCGGACTGGGCGTAGGAAATCAGCATCGTGTCGTCGATGGGCGTGATCTCGGGAACACCCGCGCCGCGAAAGACGGTCAGATCGTATTTCGCGTTCTGGAAAACCTTCAGGACGGATGGATCCCGAAGCAGCGGGACCAGACGTTCCAGTGCCTCGCTCCGATCCAGCTGCCGAACGAAAGCTTCCCCGGTCGAATCTTCTTCCAGAAGATCGCGTATGGTTTCGTGCAGGAACGGCACATAACAGGCCTTCCCCGGCGCAACCGACAGCGACAGCCCGACCATATTGGCCTGCCGCGCATTGAGACTGTCCGTCTCGGTATCGACGGCCACCACGCCCGCGGCCCGCGCGTCCGCAATCCAGCGGTCCAGCGCGTCCATGTCCGTCACGGTCTCGTACGGACCATAAGGCGCATCGGGGATCGTGACGGCCGCAACCTCATCCCGTGCAGCCGCCTTGTCCTCGGGCCGGACAATCTGGCGTGTGAACGGGCGCGGCTTTGCGGCCAGACCCAGCCCCATCCGCTGGATGGTGGAATGGAATCCCATTTCTTCCAGCCAGTCCCGCAGGGTCTCTCGAACAGGCTCGCGGCAGCCGAGCTCACTGATCGGCTGAGGCATCGGCGCGTTATCGTCCAGCAACACCAGTCTGCGCGACATGCGCGCGGCATCGGCATGCTCGATCAGATTGTCACGCCGCTTGGACGCCTTCATGCCCGGCGCGGCGGCGAGGATCTGCTCCAGCGTGCCGTACTCGTTTACGAGCTGCGCCGCACCTTTCGGACCAATGCCGGGCACACCGGGAACATTGTCAGTCGAATCCCCCATCAGAGCCTGTACGTCCACGACCTGATCGGGACGGACACCGAACTTGGCCTCGACCTCGGCCTCGCGGATCGGCTTCTGCTTCATCGGGTCCATCAGCTCAACGCCGGGACGCACGAGCTGCATCAGATCCTTGTCGGACGAAATGATGGTGCAGCAGCCACCCGCTTCCACGGCCGCTTTTGCATAGGCTGCGAGAAGGTCATCCGCTTCCCATCCGGCAAGCTCGATCGACGGCACGTTGAAAGCCGCCGTGGCATCGCGGATCAGACCGAACTGCGGGCGCAGGTCTTCCGGAGCTTCCGGCCGGTGCGCCTTGTACTGTGGATAGATCTCGTTGCGGAACGTCGTGCGGCCGGCATCGAAGATCACGGCCAGATGCGTTCCCACATGGTCCCGCAGCAGACGCGCCAGCATATTCGTAAAGCCATAGACCGCATTGACCGGCACACCCTGGGGGCTGCTCATCGGCGGCAGGGCATGGAACGCGCGGAAGATGAAACCGGACCCGTCGATCAGTACCAGATGAGGCTTTTCCAGATCGGCTTTTCCCAGATCAGGTTTTTCTGGCGGCACGAATGTCTCCCTTCTCGCCCCGAAGGAGCGGACGTTCTAAAATCATCCGTGATGATAGGCTCATTCCCTTCCGTTTCAAACCGCCTCGGACGTCTTTCCTTCGGACTGCTCTGCCTGATGACCCCGCTGGCGCTACAAGGCTGCACGGCACCCCATATTCCGGACCTGCATCCGACAGCACAGGAAACGGCCCTCATCCCCCCGACACTCACACTCGACATGTCGGATGGCGCCCATATTCCCCTGCGACTGTATCCGGCCCTCACACCCAGCCCCCGCGGCATCATTCTGGCCCTGCATGGTTACGGCGACAGCCGGGATGCCTGGGAGTTCGCCGCACCGGCTTTCACGTCCCAGGGCTTTACGCTCGCCGCGCCGGACATCCGGGGCTTTGGCGGAACTGCGGACCGGGGTGGATGGAGCAGCACGGCCAGACTGGTGCAGGACGCCCGCGAACAGGTGCTCTGGCTACACACCCGCTATCCCGGCACACCCATTCACGTCATGGGAGAAAGCATGGGGGGCGCCATAGCCCTGCTTCTGGCCGCGACAGACACGCCCCATATCAGCAGTACAATCCTGCTTGCCCCTGCGGCGCTCGATATCGGTCAGCCCTGGGAGAGCATTCTGGGTGGTCTTGATCTCCTGACCCCGCACTGGAAGCTCGACGGATCGGCCGTTCCCGGTCACCGGGTTGCAAGCGACAACCTCAAGGCCCTGCGGCGGATGTATTTCGATCCCCTCACCCTGCACAATTCGACGCTCCACCCGCTCTATGGCCTGACCCTGCTGATGCAGGCCGCCTACAAGGCCGCCCCCCGGGCCCGGATCCCGCTGCTCATTATTTTTGGTGGCCGTGACCAGTTCGTCCTCCCACCCTTCACGGCGCGCCTGCTCCGCAAACTGCCCCCCGACACGCGGATCGACGAACTGCCCGGCGCCCATCATCTTCTCAGCCGGGACCACCGGGGCGCAGCACAGGATGCCGTCTCGTGGCTGGCAGACCCCGACCGCTTCCTGCCATCAGGCGGCGATATCGCCGCTGCCGCATGGCAGGCCACCGCCCAGACACAGACTTTTCCATGACCTTCTGCCAAGCGTATGTCCGGACGACAGAACTTTCAAAAAAGAGGGCTGGCAATCTGTCGCCGAAGCAGTTATCTGAGGGCGCATGGACCTGTAGCTCAGCTGGATAGAGCGTTGCCCTCCGAAGGCAAAGGTCACGCGTTCGAATCGCGTCAGGTCCACCACTCCCCAAAACCAGATACACTCTGCCTGATCAGCGTGGCTGTCCCGACCGAGATCAATCTCAGGCCGAGACTTCCTTTTCCTGTTTCAGACTATGCTCATGGTCCGGACATCGATCATCCCGAAATCCGTAATCTTGAGATGAGGAATCACGGGTAGCGGCAGGAAGGCCAGTTGCAGAAACGGCTCTTCCAGAACAACGCCCATCGTCTTCGCCGCCTTGCGCAGGATGATGAGCTCATCGCGGACCTGCTCGTAAGGCGCATCGCTCATCAGGCCGGCGACCGGAAGACGCAGGTCCGCCAGAACCTGTCCATTGCGGACCGCCACGAAGCCACCACCGGTTTTTTCCAGATGGTTCACCGCACAGGCCATGTCGGAGTCACTGGTTCCGACAACGCAGATATTGTGGCTGTCATGGCCGACGGACGACGCCAGCGCGCCTTCTTTCAGGCCAAAACCCCGCACGAAACCGCGCCCGATATTGTCGTTATGCCCATGCCGCGCCACGACGCAGACCTTGGCGACATCCTGTTCCAGATCCGGCAGAACGTGGCCATGGTCTTCAGGCAGATCGAGCCGCAGGAAATCCGTAATGATCTGGCCCGGAATGACCCCCATGACAGGGCGGTCTTTCCCGCTGCCCTCAACCACCATGTCCTGCGCGATGACCGGACGCGGCAGTTTCACGCTCTCCAGCCCGACAGGCGATACGATCTCGCGGCCTGCGAACAGCGCATCATTCACCAGACGACCGGCGGAAATGACGTCCGACACCTGACAGCGCTCAAGATCATCGAGCAGGACGATATCGGCCCGTTTCCCCGGCGCGATCTGTCCACGATCCTTCAGGCCAAAAGCTGTGGCCGCAGACAGGGATGCGGCACGATACGCAGCCAGCGGCTCCACGCCCAGTTCGATGGCCCGGCGGATCAGGAAATCCAAGTGGCCCTCATGGGCGATTTCAAGCGGATTGCGGTCATCAGTGCAGAACGCGAAGAACGGCGAAGTCGCGACGTTCAGCAGCGGCACCAGCGCTTCAAGATCCTTGCAGACCGATCCTTCCCGGATCAGGACCGTCATGCCCTTGCGGACTTTTTCCAGCGCTTCATCAGCAGCCGTGGCTTCGTGGTCGGTTGAAATACCAGCCGCCAGATAGCCGTTCAGGGCCTTGCCGCGCATGAGCGGTGCGTGACCGTCGATATGCCCGTCCGCAAAGGCCGCCAGCTTGTCCACACAGCCCGGATCGCCGTTCAGAACGCCTGGGATGTTCATGAATTCGGCCAGACCGATCACTTTCTGATGGTCCCGATAGGCCAGCAGATCATCCACGTTCAGAACCGCGCCCGATGTCTCCATGGACGTCGCCGGCACGCAGCTCGACAGGTTGACGCGCAGATCCATGATGGTCCGCTCGGCGGCAGCCAGAAAATAATCGAACGCCGCACGCCCCAGCACATTGGCCATTTCATGCGGATCGCAGATGGCCGTCGTCACACCATGCGGCAGCACACAGCGATCGAACTCGAAGGGTGTGACGAGCGAAGATTCAACGTGCAGATGGGTGTCGATGAAGCCCGGTACGGCGATCCGGCCCGCACCATCGATCATCCGGACGCCTTCGTATTCACCGTAAGTCCCGACGATCCGATCGCCGCAGATGGCGATATCGGTCGGGATAAGATCGCCCGTGACCAGATCGAACAGCCGGACATTGCGGATGACCAGATCGGCGGGTTCGTGGCCCTGACCCTGGGCCACGCGACGCATGATGGTTTTCTGCATGCCTGAAATCCTCCGTACGTCAGCAGTGCATGCTTATACCGCACGAAGGGTGAGCAACTCAAAGCGGCATGTTGTCGATCAGCCGGACCTCCCCGGCCCGCACGGCCAGAAGCGCCAGAGCGTTATCGGAACAAGGCTGTTCGCGGCGGAACGTGTCTGCGTTCACAACCGTCGCATAGTCGATATCCGGAAGTCCGGCTTCGGTCAGGACCGCGCGCATGGCATTTTCCAAAACGTCCACATCCCGCTCGCCATTACGGAACAGCCGCGTGGCTTCCTGCAAAGCCCGAAACAGGGCCGGAGCTTTCTGACGGTTTTCGGCTGTCAGGCGCACATTACGGCTGGAACGCGCAAGCCCATCCGCTTCACGCGCAATATCGCAGACCACGATTTCAACCGGAATATCCAGATCCGCCACGAAGCGGCGCACAACCGCGCATTGCTGGGCATCTTTCTGCCCGAAATAAGCCCGCTGCGGCTGGACGATGTTGAACAGTTTGGTGACCACCGTCGCCACACCGGAGAAATGTCCGGGACGGGACTGGCCTTCGAGTTCTTCTGCTACACCGCCGACTTCAATCCGGGTGACAGAACCCGGTGGATAGAGCATATCGGGCGTTGGCAGAAACGCCAGATCGGCCCCGGCCTCTTTCAGAAGCGCCAGATCTCGCTCGGGATCGCGCGGATAGGACGCATAGTCCTCATTCGGGCCGAACTGTGTGGGATTAACGAAAATACTGACCGCCACCGCGCCGTTTTCCGCCTTAGCCCGCCGGACCAGTCCGAGATGGCCTTCATGCAGAAACCCCATGGTCGGAACGAAACCGAGGGTCGGATAGGCCGTCCGCGCAGCGCGGAACGCGCCGATTGTCTCAAAAACCTGCATGTCATGTTCCTTTCCCGCCAGAACTGCGGGCGCGGAGCCTGACAAACCCTGCTCCACATGGCAATCAGGCGCTTATGAATGCTGCGCCCCCTCCCCCATCCATCGCCATTATAGGAGCCGGTCCCGCCGGACTGTTCGCGGCAGAAATCCTGTCCGCGCGGGGATGTAAGGTGCAGGTTTTCGACCGGATGCCAAGCGTGGGACGCAAGCTGCTCATGGCAGGACGCAGCGGCCTGAACCTGACCCATTCGGAGCCGCTGGACTGTTTTCTGAGCCGCTATGGCAAAGCACAGGACTGGCTCGAACCCGCCATCCGCGCGTTTTCGCCATCCGCTTTAACAGAATGGGCCGAGGGACTTGGACAGGCCTGCTTTTCCGGCTCCTCAGGGCGTGTCTTCCCTACGGCCATGAAAGCCTCTCCCCTGTTGCGCGCCTGGCTCCGCCGACTGGCCGAACAGGGCGTCCAGATCCACACCCGGCATCGTTTTGTCGGCTGGGACGGCGCAACTTTGCGCTTCGACACGGCGGACGGTCAGACATCCGTCAGAGCCGATGCGACCGTTCTCACAATGGGGGGCGCAAGCTGGTCCCGGCTGGGATCGGACGGCCGCTGGGCGGATTTCATGACGGATGAGACAGCGCCTTTCGCCCCCGCGAATTGTGGTTTCCTGCCCGACTGGGCCGCAGATTTTGCGGCAAGGCACGAAGGCAGCGTGCTTCATTCCGTTGGCTTGACCTTCGGCACGCGGCAGACCCGTGGCGACCTGACCCTCACATCGCGCGGGCTGGAAGGCTCGGCACTCTACGCGCTTTCAGCAGATCTGCGGGAAAGCATCCTGAATGAAGGACGCGCAGTCCTTACGCTCGACCTCCGCCCCACGCTTTCAGTCGATGACGTCCTGAAACGCCTGTTGGCCCAGCGGGAACGCGAGAGCCAGAGCAACCGGCTTCGCAAGGCCCTGTCGCTGGATGCCCCCTCCCGTGACCTTCTGAAATCCGCCACCCCGAAAGACGTCACGCCTCTTCAGCTTGCCCAGACAATCAAGGCCCTTCCCCTGCCACTGATCGGTATGGACGCGCTTGATCGCGCCATCTCCACAGCCGGCGGCATACGGCAGGATGCCGTGGACGAGCGGTTCATGCTGAAATCCCGCCCCGGGGTTTTCGTGGCAGGTGAAATGCTGGACTGGGAGGCACCGACGGGCGGTTATCTGCTTCAGGGCTGTTTTTCCACGGCCTATGCCGCAGCAAATGGCGTCCTTGGGTGGCTAGAATCGTCCAATTCCGCTATCGCCTGACGCCATGACATCCATCATTCTCGGACAGGGCCGCGACGGCTCCGACACCTGCATTGATCTGCCGGAACTCCTGGCCACGCGCCTGCTGGTCCAGGGCAATTCCGGCTCGGGAAAATCGCATCTTCTGCGACGCCTGCTGGAGCAGACGGCCACCCTTGTCCAGCAGGTCATGATCGATCCGGAAGGCGATTTCGTCACCCTGGCCGACCATTACGGCCATCTGGTGATCGACGTTGAAGACCAGTCCGAAGCCAGCCTGCGCGCGGCGGGCGAACGCGTGCGCGCCCATCGCGCGTCCGTGGTGCTGAACCTTGAGCAGGTCGAAGCCGAAATGCAGCTTCGGGCAGCCGGCGCGTTCCTTAACGGCATGTTCGAGGCCCCCCGCGCGCACTGGTATCCCGTTCTCGTCGTGGTCGATGAAGCCCAGCTTTTCGCGCCTGTGGCGGGCGGTGATACATCCGACGAAGCCCGCCGTCTGTCGCTCGGGGCCATGACAAACCTCATGTGCCGCGGCCGAAAGCGCGGTCTGGCCGGGGTCATCGCAACGCAGCGTCTGGCCAAGCTGGCCAAGAACGTCGCAGCCGAAGCGTCCAACTTCCTGATGGGCCGGACCTTCCTTGATATCGACATGGCGCGTGCGGCCGATCTTCTGGGCATGGAGCGCCGGGCGGCGGAGTCCTTCCGGGATCTGGCGCGCGGTCAGTTCATGGCGCTCGGGCCGGCCCTGAGCCGCCGTCCGAAGCTGGTGACCATCGGCCCTGTGACGACCGCGAGCCACGCCACGGGGCCGGTTCTTCTGCCGCTTGAGCCTGTCTCAGCCGAAGACCTGCGGGACATCATTCTCGAGCCGGTCCACGAGTTTACACCCCGTCCCCGCCGGGAGTCCCGTCCGCCCCCGCCAGACCTTCTGGCACAGCTCGATGCCTATGGCGCTGAACGCGAAGCTGAAGAACCCGCTCCGGCAGCCGTCGTCGTCGAAGCCGATCCCGACCAGCTCTGGTCACTGGTGGCCGAAGTCGTGGCCGGTGAAGGCTCGGACTACAAGCCGCTGGCTACTCTGTATCAGGACTTCCAGCTCCGGGCGAGGATTCAGGGCCTGTCGCGCAATGTGCTGGAGCTGGGACCGTTCCACCGGATGCTGGCCACCATCCGCGCCGGACTGGACCGGGCGCGCGCTGACAGCGAGGACTGGAAGCAGGCCCAGGCCATTGCCGCGACGCTGCCCGAAGATGTGCAGGGCGTCTTCCTGCTCCTCGCCCGCACCGCACTCGACGGCGAAACCTGCCCAGGCGACGAGGCTCTGGCTCGCGCCTATGGAACACACTCGCTTGGCCGCGCCCGGCGGCAGCTGAACTATCTGGAAGAGCGCGAGGTTATCGTCCTTCAGGAGACGCCGCTGGGCCGTCGCGTCGCCATCGTCGGGCTGGGATGGCAGACGGTCTGACGGCTGTCACAGTTCTGCAACGGTACGTTCACAGGAGCTTCACACGCAGTTCTTTCAGGAAAGATTAGGGTCCGCCGCGTTCGATCTCTTCTCCATCCGGAAAGACTTTCAATGCCGCGCAACCTGCTGCGTTCCCGCCTGCTCCTGACCGTTTTCTGCTCGCCATTTGCGCTGGCTGCAGCCCTTCCCCATCCTGTCGAGGCAGCAACGACAGGAACGAAAAAAAACACGACCGCCAGACATGACACCAAACACAAGGCCAAGGTTGACGCCGTGGCCAGCGGTACGGAACAGCTCGTCATCACCGCACGCCGCACGCGCTCCGAACAGGGGCTGAGCCACGTCCAGATCCAGCGTATCCTTCCGGGCGTGAACCCGATCAAGGCGCTGGAAATGCTGCCGGGCGTCGTGTTCAACAACGCCGATCCGTGGGGCAATAACGAGCAGAACTCCTCGCTCTACGTTCACGGCTTCAACCAGAACCAGCTCGGCTACACGCTCGACGGCATTCCGCTGGGCGATCAGGCCTATGGCAACTATGACGGCCTGTCCCCGCAGCGCGCGGCAATCAGCGAGAACATCGGCTCGGCGTCGGTCTCCTCGGGTGCCGGTGCGCTCGGCACGGCATCCACATCCAACCTCGGTGGTACGCTCCAGTTCACGACGCAGGACCCGCTGAAGAAGCGCGGCGCGCAGATTGAACAGGTATTCGGAAGCTGGTCCACGTTCCGCACCTTCGCACGCCTCGATACGGGTGAGTTCGGCAATGGCAACTCGGCCTATGTCTCCTTCGCGCGTCAGGACGCCCGCGCCTGGGACTTCGCCGGCCATCAGGGCGGCTATCAGGTCAATGCGAAGTTCGTGCACAACAGCGAACACGATCATTTCTCGACGTTCTTTGACTGGTCCCAGAAGGTCGAGCCGAACGAGGACAGCATCACGCTGCCGAACGGTTATGGCACCTATGTGCGTCCGTTCACCTATCCGAATTTCGCGTATGCCAAGTCGTACATCAACTCCGCAGCCTACACGAATGCTGGGTTGAACTACCGGAACTACTATTCCGCAGCACAGCGTGAGGATTTCCTCGCCTATGCAAAGTGGACGCATGATTTCAGCGAAAACCTGCACTGGGACAACAGCATCTATTATCACCACGATCTGGGTGAAGGCGTCGTAGCCGGTCCGATCTCGGCCGCTGGCCTTCCGACGTTGTTCGCCGCCTATTTCCCGGGTCAGGATCTGAACACCGTTTTCGGCGGTTCGGGCTATGCCACGCGAACGACCGAATACTGGGACAACCGCGGCGGCCTGATGTCCACGCTGCGCTACCATCTCGGCAAGCACTCGATCGAGCTTGGCGGCTGGTATGAGCGCAACAACAACACGCAGGCCCGTCGCTGGTATCCGCTGGATGCCAACAATCCGACCACGCCTTACGAGCGCCAGCAGAACGCCCTGATCGACCAGTACACCAACAATTTCTACACCAACACGTTCGTCACGCATCTGCAGGACAACTGGCAGATCTCGAAGACTTTCTCCCTGATGGCGGGCTTCAAGTCCGAGCTGGTCTATACGAACGGCACCCTGCCGGTCGCCGCCAAGGCGGGTTCGCTCTCCCCGTCCTATGCCGTGACGGCACCGGGTGGCGAGATCGATGCCGCCAAGCCGTTCCTGCCCGCCTTCGGCGCGGTCTGGGACATCACGAAGCATGAACAGTGGTTCGCCAACATCCAGGAAAACATGCGCTCCTATCAGGACGCAGGTTACGGCAATGCCACGCCCTGGGGCGCCACCAGCCAGGCCGCCTTTGAAGAATTCAAGAAGAACGGCAAGCCCGAAACCTCATGGACGTATGAGACCGGCCTGCGTGAACACCGTCAGGTCCATCTCGGGCCGCTGACGGCGATCGAAGGTCAGGTCGAGTACTATCACGTCCACTTCTCGAACCGTCTTCTGGCTGTTGCAACGACGCAGACGCTGTCGTCCATTATCGGTTCGGCCACCACGCTTGCAAACGTAGGTTCGGTCACGACGGATGGCATAGACTTCTCCTTCACCACCCATTTCGGCCCGCATTTCTCGCTGTATAACGCGCTGTCCTACAACAAGTCCGTTTACAACGATAACTACAGCACGGGCTCGAGCGTCATCCATACGGCTGGCAAGAACGTCGTCGGCATGCCGGACTGGTCGGAGAAGTTCGTCTTCACCACCAACTGGGGCAACGCCTATGGCCAGTTCACCGGTGACGTCATCGGCAAGCGTTATGCGACCTATACCAACGACATGTGGGCCGCACCCTATGCACAGTTCAACCTGAACGCGGGCTACACTTTCCACAACATCCCGCATCTGGCGTCGCTGAAGGTCCAGGGCAACATTACCAACCTGACAAACACCAAGGGGTGGTCCACGATCAACGCGACCCAGACTTCGGGTCAGTTCTCGGCCTATCCCATCGCGCCGCGCATGTTCTTCCTGAGCATCAGCGCCGCCCTGTAAGGAGTTCCGTCATGCTGTCACGCCGCCGCGCACTGGGCCTGCTGGCTGCCGGAGTTCCCGCTCTCCACCTGCGGGCAAAGGCAGCGCCGTCACTGGCACTGAAGCCTCTCGTGTTCGCCCATCGTGGGGCCTCGGCCCTGCGTCCGGAGCACACGCTGGCCTCTTATGCCCGCGCCATGATGGACGGTGCGGATTTCATCGAGCCTGATCTCGTCATGACAAGGGACGGCCATCTGGTCGTGCGCCATGAGAGCAACATCGCCGGCACGACGGACGTGGCGGACCATCCGGAATTCGCCTCCCGTCATCGTACGCTGAAGATCGACGGAAAGACCGAAACCGGCTGGTTCACCACAGACTTCACACTGTCCGAACTCAAGACCCTCCGCGCCCGCGAGCGCCTTTCCACGATCCGGGTGCACAACACCCGATATGACGACCATTTCGAAATCCCGACCTTCGAGGAAGTCATCGAACAGGTCGCCGCACAGTCAGCCGCGACTGGCAAGGTCTTTGGACTCGTGCCGGAAATCAAGCATTCCACCCATTTCAACAGCCTCGGCCTGAACCCCGAAGCCGCGTTCCTGCGGACCATCGCCGCCCACGAGTATACCCGGCAGGCCCCGCTGGAACTCCAGTCTTTTGAGACCGGCAATCTGGGCCGCATCCGGGCGGACGTGCTGTCCATCAACCCGCAGGCGCGTCTGATGCTGCTCATGGGCGAGCGCAAGGACGTCCCACCGGATCTTCTGGCAGCCGGCAAGACCACGACGTTCGGAGATCTCATGACGCCCGATGGGCTCAAGGAGGTTCGCCACTATGCCGACGTGATCGGTCCCTCCAACACGGACCTGATCCCGCGTGACAGCAAGGGTGCGTGGCTTGAGCCCTCCACGCTTGTAACGGATGCCCATAAGGCCGGACTGCTGGTTCATTCCTATACGGCACGGCCGGAAAACCACTTCCTCCCGGCCCAGCTTCGCAGCGATGCCGGAGACGCCGCCCGCAACCCCAAGGGCATGATCACGGAAGTCCGCCGCTATCTGGATATGGGGATCGACGGCTTCTTCACGGATGATCCCGCACTGGGACGCATTGCCGTGAAGGGCATAATCTGAAGGCCGCTGCCACAAAAAAGGAGGCCTCCCTGATCGGGAGAGCCTCCTTTTTTGTGACCTGACAGAAATCTCAGGCGATCTTGAAATGCTTGATGATCGCCTTGTTGAAAGCCGGAATATCATCCGGGCAGCGTGAGAAGACATAAGGTCCGTCAACAACGACCTCATTATCCACCCAGGTCGCGCCAGCGTTTTCCAGATCAGTTCGGATGGCCGGCCAAGATGTGACAGTCCGACCTTTGAGTTCATTCACTTCAATCAGCGTCTGCGCGCCGTGGCAGATGGCAGCAATCGGCTTGTTCGCCTTTACGAAAGCACGGGCGAATGCCACGACATCCTTGTTCATCCGCAACGCATCCGGAGAGGCCAGACCGCCCGGAAGCAGCAGCGCGTCATAATCCTCGGCCTTTGCATCGGCAATCGCCAGATCGGCGCGGATTTTGTTGGACGGATAGATGTCCTTGTTCACGGCCTGGAATTCCCCTGCCTTGAGGGAAATGACCGTGACGGTCGCACCGGCTTTTTCCAGCGCTTCCTGCGGACCCGTCAGTTCGATTTCTTCGAGGCCGTCAGTGGCCAGTGCAGCGACTTTTACCATGATTGCGGTCCTTTCAGAGAGTGTGGGCGACGGAGAGGCCGCCGCCCGTTAGAGAATTAGGCGTTGAGATAGATGGTCTTGGTCTGGACATAGGCTTCCATGCCGTGCTGCCCGTCTTCACCGCCCAGGCCACTTTCCTTGTAGCCATGATGGAAGCCCTGCGGCGCCTCACCACCCGGACGGTTCACATAGACCTCACCGAATTCCAGATCGCGGGTCATGCGCAGGATCCGGCTCAGATCGTTGGTGAAGAGATAGGCTGACAGGCCGTAACGGCAGTCATTGGCCCAGGCGATCGCCTGATCGAAATCCTTCACGCGGATCAGCGACATGACCGGACCGAACACTTCGTTATGCACGATGTCCATGTCCTGCGTGACATCCGTCAGCAGCGTCGGGGCGTAGAAATAGCCCTTGTCATACACGCCGCCTGTCAGACGCTTGCCCCCGATGGCCAGACGCGCGCCCTGCCGGACAGCATGCTCGACCATTTCATGGACCTTGTTGAGCTCGTCCTCGCTCACCTTCGGGCCCATATCCGTGGACGGGTCCGTCGGCAGGCCGACCTTCAGGGCCTCGATCTTCTCACGGACCTTCTGGACGAACCTGTCGTAGACGGCCTCATGAATGTAGGTGCGCTCGTTGCAGGTGCAAACCTGACCGGCATTGCCGAAGCGCGACGCCACCGCAGCATCGGCGGCTTTGTCCAGATCGGCGTCTTCCATGACCATGAACGGCGCCTTGCCGCCCAGCTCAAGCCGGACTTCCTTCAGCGTCTCGGACGCAGCGGCCATGATCTTCTTGCCGGCCGGAGTCGAGCCCGTCATCGTAATGAGCTTGATGTCCTTATGCGCCACCAGTGGCACGCCGACATCCTTGCCATCGCCCGTCACGACATTGATGACGCCGTGCGGAATCTTCGCTTCCTCAGCCAGCTTCGCCAGATGCAGGCAGGCCAGCGGCGTCAGTTCATGCGGCTTGACGACGATGGTATTGCCCGCGGCCACAGCCGGACCGATCTTGCGGGCACACAAGGCCAGCGGGAAGTTCCAGGCCGTGATTGCGCCGATAACGCCCAGCGGCACACGGTCGATCAGGATCTTCTCTTCCGGGGAGCTGCCTGGAATGATTTCACCCTGAAGCCGCAACACGTTCTCGGCTGAGAAGCGCAGCAGACCAATAGCAAAATCCACCTCGATCCGGGCTTCCTTCAGCGGCTTGCCCATTTCTGACGTGATGATGGCGGCCAGCTTTTCCTTGTCGCGCTTCACCAGATCCTTGAGCGCGTGGATGTAATCGGCACGTTCGGTCGCCGTACGGCGGCTCCAGCCAACAAAGGCTGATTTCGCGGCAGAGACCGCCGCATCCACATCGGCCTGACTGCCCTTGGCCACTTCGCCGACAACCGCTTTCGTGGCCGGGTTTTCAACCTTGATCCACGCGCCATTCTTGGGGGCGACCCAGCTTCCATTGATGAAAAGATTGCTTTTCTCAGTCATGAAATTTCCTGCATTTTCTGTGTGGCGACCCTGCGCTCCGTGATGAAACAGACGCATCAGCCAACCAGCAGTTCATTCGATGACCGTAAGGTGCAGGCATTCCCCGATAATAAAAAGTGATGATTCGTGAGCCCGGGACTCACTTTTAATGAATATCTGTATGGGGCGGCGTATAGTCCAGAAATCTCCGCCCGAGATCATTCAGTCCCGGCTCACGCCAGATGAAATAGACTTCACTGCCTTTCAGATCTTCCGGATATGTAAACGCGATCCCCTCACGACGCCGTTTCTTGACCTGTGAAATGATGCTGTGCGGAACACAGGAAATACCCAAGCCCGCCTGAACGCAGGCAAGAATGACGTCATAGGATTCAACCGTGTGGATGATCGCGTTCGAGACGCCATGCCGCTCAAGCCAGGTCTCGAAATAGCGGCGGTAGAAGCAGTCGGTGTTGAACAGGAACACATGTTGCCCGTCCCGCGCGCCTTTCTGTCCTTCCGGCATGGCGAGCGCCAGTTTCTCGCGAAAGGCAAAGCGGCTTTCCATCAGGGGATGAACGATCGGCCCGTCCGTCAGCGCCAGATCGATTTCCCCATCCGCCAGCATGCGCTCCAGCGTATAGGTCGGGCGCTGGAACATCTTCAGTTCCACACCCGGGCAGGCTTTGAGAAACTCAGGCACGATCCGCGGCAGATAGCCCTCAAGAGCGACATCCAGCGCCCCGATATTCAGGACACCGCGCGGAGTGCCCTCGGAAAACAGATCCGTCAGGCTCCGTGCGCCAGCCACGACCGGCAGCGCCTGCTGATAGAACAGACGACCTTCGGGAGTGAGGGTCAGACGCCCTTTTTCACGCAGGAACAGCTCCTGCCCGACCAGAAGCTCCAGTTCCTTCAGCCGCGCCGTCACATTGGACGCCACACAGTTCAGGCGCCGGGACGCTGCTACGACCGTCCCCTCCTCCACGACCGCGCAGAACATTTCAAGCTGGGCGAGGCGGAGTGGATTCATGGGAAAATATCCTTATCGGGGCGGGATTATCCCCCGGTAGAAGATATCCCCAGAATCAGGGAACATCTCCGGGGAAGGGCCTGTGGATTGTTTCTGACGAACTGGGGACCGATTGCGCCAGGGCAGCTTTCCTGCGGAGTCGCACGATGAGCGTATCGAGCGCGGATAAAAACCGGCTCCGGTCGTTTTTCCCGAAGGACGGATTGTAGGTCGTGACCGCTCCCGTCTCGCGCAGACCCTGCATCAGGTCCCGCATGGCCGAGACCATCCCCACGGAGCGTTCGTCGATTTCCTCGCCATTCGGCCGCAGGACAGAGGCTTTTTTCGCCAGACAGCGCACCGCGAGCGGAATGTCGCTGGTGATGACGATATCCGCAGGCGTCACCTGTCCCGCAATCCAGTCATCTGCCACGTCCGGCCCTTCCGGCACCACGACGCGCTCGATAAGCGGCGACTGCGGGATATTCATCCAGCTATTGGCAACGATGACCGTCTTAAGGCTGTAGCGTGCCCCGACCCGGTAGATCTCATCCTTGACCGGGCACGCATCGGCATCCACCAGAAGCCGGGTGGTCTCGGCCATGGATCAGTCCTCCGCCTGAAAATGGCGGATCAGCTCCTCCAGCACCACATCGGGGTGCTTCTCGCCCGAGACCCGGATTACAGGCTCGTCGTCGCCAGGTACTTCAAGTGTCGCAAGCTGGCTGGGCAGCAGGCTCGCCGGCATGAAATGCCCTTCCCGGCGCTGCAAGCGTTCAGCAAGTTCCCCGGCCGACGTATCGATATGCACGAACTCGATCGGCAGGTCCTCGCCGCGAAGCTGCTCACGATAGGAGCGCTTGAGCGCGGAACACGTCAGGACGGCGCCATGTCCGGCCTTCACCTGTTCGCGCAGCCAGTCATGACAGAGCGCAAGCCAAGGGGCGCGATCCGCATCGGTCAGCGGCTGACCGGTGCTCATCTTTTCGACATTGGCCGGCGGGTGCAGTGCATCGCCTTCCTGAAAATGCCAGCCCAGACGCGTGGCCAGTCCGGTTGCAACCGTCGTCTTGCCTGTTCCGGACACGCCCATGACCACGAGAAAACGCGGCTTCAGACCCAGCTGTATTTCATTTTCCGTCATTTTCATGGCTCCCAGTGCTCCACACCATCCGGCGTCGCCACGAGGACTTCGGACGCCATGTTGAGAAACATGCCGTGCTCCACGACACCCACGATCCGGTCGATTTTCTCAGCCAGTTCCTCGGGCTTTTCGATCGGTCCAAAATGGCAGTCCAGAATCATGTTGCCGGTATCGGTTACGAACAGCGATCCGGCCCGGTCCGTCCTCGGCTTCACGCCGCGTGCGCCACAGGCTGCCAGACGTTCTGCCGTGCATTCCCAGCCGAAGGAAATGACTTCCACCGGCACCGGCGCACGTTCGCCCAGCAGGTCCACGGGCTTGGTGCCGTCCACGATCACCACGAACCGCTTGGCTGCCTGCGCCACAATCTTTTCACGCAGCAATGCCCCGCCCAGCCCCTTGATAAGATTGAGCGAACCACGCTGGACCTCGTCCGCGCCATCAATGGCAATGTCGATCCGGCGATGCGCGCTGAAATCGGTCAGCGGAATTCCGGCCTTGAGCGCCTTGTCCTCGCTGTCATCCGAGGTCGGAATGCCAAAGATCTCCAAGCCTTCCGCAACGCGCTCGCCCAGACGCTCGATCATGTACGCCGCTGTGCTGCCGGTCCCGAGCCCCACGACCATGCCGCTTTTGACCATATCCGCAGCTTCACGGGCAGCCGTGCGCTTGTGAACGTTCATATCCGTGCCGCTCATGCGTCTTCTCCCACCGCAGCGCGGTCTGCCAGAATGATGATCCGTCCCTCGCTCGTCACCCGTGCGGACGGGATGGAACTGTCGCCCTCGACCAGGCGCTCCAGCATCTCGACCTTGGAGGCCCCCGTCACGAGGAACACGACCAGCGCGCTGGACTGGATGGCGGGATAGGTGAGCGTGATGCGCTCGTAAGGTGCTGTGGACGGTGCGGCCGTCCCGACCCAGGCCGTCCGCTCCTTCAGAACCGGCTGCCCGGGAAACAGCGAGGCCGTGTGACCATCGGTACCCAGACCTAGCATGACCAGATCAAACAGCGGGCGCTGCGGATCGAGCGTTGCGGAGCCATAAGCGGCCTGAAGGGTCTTTTCGTAGGCCTTCGCATCCTCTTCCACCGTACCAGCGGTCGGAATGGCATGGACATTCTGCGCTGGCACCGGAACGCGGGACAGCAGGACGGACTGGCCGACCGTGTGGTTGCTGTCCGCATGGCCTTCCGGCACGTGTCGCTCGTCGCCGTAGAAAATCTCGACACGCTCCCACGGGATCAGCTTTGCGCGGGACGGCGTAGCCAGGATCTCGAACAGGCGCTTGGGCGTGGAGCCGCCGGACAGGGCAACCCGGAACGGGCCATCCGTCTTGGCCAGAATCCCTTCGACGAGAAGATCCGCCATCCGCAGGGCAACGGCTTCAGAGTCAGGAAGGGTTTCCAGCGTGGCGGCACGAATGTCGGTGGTCATGGATTGGGAACTCTCGGCAGGATGTAGCGCTCGACGGCCTTGGCCCAGCCATCGCGCTCGTTGGTGTCTGTGAGAACCTGCGCGGCGGCTTTCACATCGTCTTCGGCCTGCCCCATCGCAATGCCCAGTCCCGCCACCGAAAACATCGGCAGATCGTTATGGGCATCACCAAGACAGGCGACCTCGTGTGGCGCAATGCCGTGAGCAAGCGCCAGTTCGCGAATGGCCTCACCCTTGTTGGCCAGGGCCGGCGTCACGTCGAGAAGAATATCGGAAGAACGGCGCACGCTCGCGTCGCCCTGGAGCATGACCCCAAGCTCGGTCTCAATGTCCTGAAGCAGACTGGTATCGCTGCTCACGCCCATCACCTTGCCGATGCCCTCGAACTCCTTGCGAAGATCGGGAACCTGATGTGGTGTCAGGCCGGTGATGCCCTGTTCGTGCTGGACGAAGGGCGTATAGGCGTCCCTCACCATCCAGTAGGACTGCCGCAGGAACCAGGTCTCGATCCCGTGCAGATGCAGCATGTCATGGACGATCGACAGCACATCGGGGGACAGAACACGACTGACGGACGTGGTGCCGTCAGGCTTGAAGATGATGCCACCATTGAAGCCGGCATTCTGCCCGGTCAGGCCGAGCTGCTCGATATAGGGGACCATGGCGGCAGGCGGTCTTGCACTGGCCAGACAGAGCGGAATTCCCCGCTCCTGCAGCACCCTGACCATGGCCCGCGTCGAAGGCGCGATGGTCTTGTCTGACGTCAGGAGGGTTCCATCCATGTCGGACACGACCATACGGATGGTCTGTGGCAGCGGCGGCAGATCCGCATGGATGGCGTCGAGGTCAACGGACATAAAAGCCCCTGTAAAAACCCCCGTCAGAGTCTTTGCGGGGGCTGGCTGGTCATCGATGGCAAAACCATACCCTGCCAGCCAGTCCTTGCCCATGCGGGGCGCAGGCTTATTTCTTTTCGACGTGTCCGCCGAAACCGAAACGCTGTGCCGAGAGAATTTTCTCGGCAAAATTATTACCCGACCGTGAGCGGAAGCGCGTGAACAGCGCAGCCGTCATGACGGGAGCCGGCACGTCTTCTTCAATAGCGGCCTCGATCGTCCAGCGACCCTCACCGGAATCCGCAACTTCGCCGGAGAACTCGTTGAGAGTCTCCGAACGCGTCAGGGCCTCGGCCGTCAGGTCGAGCAGCCAGGACGACACGACACTTCCGCGACGCCAGACTTCCGCGATGTCACCCATGTTGAGCTCGAACCGGTCCTTTTCCGCGAGGACCGGGGAGTTCTTGCTCTTCATGATATCGAAGCCTTCGGCGAAGGCCTGCATCATGCCGTATTCGATGCCGTTATGGACCATCTTCACGAAGTGGCCCGAACCGGCGGGACCACAGTGCAGATAGCCCTGCTCGGCCCGCGGATCATGACCCTTTTCGTCACGGCCCGGCGTGCGCGGCACATCCCCGATGCCCGGCGCCAGCGCGCTGAGGATCGGGTCGATGTATTCGGCGGTCTCTTTCGTACCGCCAAACATCATACAGTAGCCACGTTCCAGACCCCAGACACCGCCCGAAGTCCCGACATCGACATAGGAAATGCCCTTTTCGGCCAGTTCGGCCGAGCGGCGGACATCGTCCTTGTAGTAGGTGTTGCCGCCATCAATGATGATATCGCCACGTCCGAGCAGACCACCGAGTTGCTGAACGCAATCCTCGGTGATGGCTCCTGCGGGCAGCATGACCCACACCACACGGTGCTCGTCGCCCTCAAGCAGTTTTGCCATATCGGCCAGCGTATCGGCAGGCGTTGCGCGCCCGGCTTCACAGCGGCTGACGACCGACGTGGTGACTTCCGGCGTGCGGTCATGCACGACAACATCATGCCCATGCCGGGTCAGACGAATAGCAATGTTGCCGCCCATCCGTCCCAGTCCGATGATTCCGATCCGCATGACTTATGCTCCTGCCAGTGCTTTGTGAATCGCCGTTTCCAGAGCCTTCAGCCCGTCCTCCAGCGGTCCATCGATATGAACGCGGAGGGCACGACGACCACGGGCCGCGAGCACCTCGAAATCGCCTCGCGCCTGTGCCGCTTTCACGACACTGAAGCTGAAGCCATGGCCCGGAACCGGCACATCCGCCGCATCCGTCGCCGTAACCTGCAGGAACACGCCGCTGTCGGGTCCGCCCTTGTAGGCCTGGCCCGTCGAGTGCAGGAACCGGGGCCCGAATTCAGCGGCTGTTGCCACCTTCAGCGCGTCCCGAAGCTCCATGCGAACGGACTGTGCCCAGTCCCGGGTCTGCTGGTCGCGCCTGATATAGGCGAGTAGCCCGACATAGTCACCCGGCTTTACGCGATCAAAGAGCGCCTTGAGGATGGAGACCGCATCACCTTTGTTTCCAGAGGCTTCCGTGTTCTTCGCATCCGCGTAAAAGGACAGCGGACCATCCTTGGCGAAGGGCGTTTCCGGCGGTAGCGAGCCTGTCTCAGCATAGGCCGAGGTCAGCTTGCGCGTCTCAAGCTTGCTGAACTCCACATCCGGCTGATCGAACGGGTCGATCCCGAGAACCGCACCGGCAACAGCGGTAGCGAATTCAAACAGGAAGAATGCCTGCCCAATCTGGGACGCATCGGCCAGGCGGATGGTGACTACAGGGGCACCAGCGGCGCGCAGGGCGCCAAGGCGGCTGTCGGGAACATCCTCGCCCAGCAGCAGATCCACGAAGACACGGTCTGTTCCGTAGACATCCGGCGTCCCAAGCTCTTCCTCATCGATGGGGATGAGTCCGAGGCCCTTCTTGCCGGTGCTCTCGGCAATCAGCTGTTCGAGCCAGGCCCCTAGTGAGGCAATCCCGTCAGACGCCAGGATCGTCACCTTGTCACGGCCAAAGCAGTGCGCGGCATGACCCAGGATCAGACCAAGGACCGCACCCGGATTGGCAGAAGGGGGTGCACTGCCGTCACAGGATTCCACCATCAGACGCGTGATCGTCAGCAGCTTGCGGACATCGATGCCGCTCGCGGCAGCCGGGACAAGACCGAAATTGGACAGGACCGAATAACGGCCACCGATTTTCGGATCGCCATAGAAAATGCGCCAGAAGCCGTTTTCCTCGGCCACCTTCTGCATGTGCGAGCCCGGATCGGTGATGGCGATGAAGCTGTCACCCGGCTTCTTGCCCAGAGCCTGCCCCGCGACCTGCCAGAAATGCGCGAACAGAATGTTCGGCTCCAGCGTACCGCCGGACTTGCTGGCCACGATGAACAGGGTGTTCTTCGGATCGATGGCTTTTTCGAACGCCGTAACCTGCTGCGGGTCCGTGCTGTCGAGCACATGCAGCTTCGGCCAGCCTTCGCGCTGCCCGAACGTCTCGGCCAGAACCTCGGGACCAAGGCTCGAACCACCCATGCCCAGGAGCAGAATATCCTTGAAGCCGCGACTGCGGACATCGCGGGCCAGGACTTCCAGCTCCTCGATATGCCACAGGCGGTCCTGCACGACCGTCAGCCAGTTCAGCCATCCGGCTTCCGGACCGTTCGTCCAGACGGACGGGTCCTTCTTCCAGATGCGGCGCAGACCGCCACTGTGGCTCCAGTCCTTTTCAGCCGCGGCAACATCATCTCGCAGATCAGGCGGCAGATCCGCGCTGACCCGCAGCAGACGATCGCCCAGCACGGCCTCGCGCTTGGTGGCAACGGCCGTCAGCAGCGTATCGAACGAGACGCTGAACGCTGCACAGCCATCCTTGACCAGCTTGGCCGTAATCGCGTCCAGACCCAGACCCAGGCGCTCGGCCTCTGCCATGACGTGCCGCGCCTGATCGACGTTTTCCGTCAGACTCGCACGGGATTTGCCGTGATCGCGGAAAGCATCGAATGTTGCGGGCGGGATGGTGTTGACCGTCTCGGGGCCGATCAGCTCCTCGACATACAGGACGTCGGAATAGGCCTTGTCCTTGGTCCCGGTGCTGGCCCAGAGCAGACGCTGCGGGTTCGCACCCTTTTCCGCCAGAGCCTTCCAGCGCGGGCTGTTGCGGACTTCCAGATAGTACTGGTACGCCATCTTGGCATTGGCGATCGCAACCTTGCCGCGAATGGCCTTCAGCGCTTCAGCTTCCGGGTCCCCTGCGGCAACGCGACGGTCGATTTCCGCGTCGATCTTCCCGTCAATACGGCTGACGAAGAACGATGCCACGCTGGAGATGCGCGAGATTTCTTCGCCACGGGCCACACGCGCTTCAAGACCGGAAATATAGGCTTCCAGGACCGCCTTGTACGCATCCAGCGAGAACAGCAGCGTCACGTTAACATTGATGCCGTCCGCGATGGCTTCGCGGATCGCACCCGTGCCTTCAACCGTACCCGGGATCTTGATCATCAGGTTCGGGCGTCCGACTGCCTTCCACAGGCGGCGCGCTTCCGTGATGGTACCGTGCGCATCGAAGGCCAGATAGGGCGAAACCTCGAGGCTGACATAGCCGTCCAGCCCCTTGGTCTTTTCGAACACCGGATCCAGCACCGCACAGGCCGAGCGGATATCGTCAATGGCGAGATGCTCGTACAGCTCGCCGGGGGACAGACCCTCCCCTTCGAGCAGCTTGCGGATCTGCGGATCGTATTCGGTGCCGTGCCCGATGGCCTTCTCGAAGATGGCCGGGTTGGACGTCACACCCCGCAGGCCGTCCTCGTCCACCAGCTTGCGGAGGCTGCCATCCTCCGTGAAGCTGCGCTGGATGAAGTCCAGCCAGGGAGACTGACCGTATTTCTCAAGGTCGCGCAGCACACTGCCGACTTCGTTCAGACCGGTATTGGAGATTGTGTCTGCCACAGGATCTCTCCCTTACTTGCCGCGCAGGGCCTGACGCTTTGCCGCGTCATAGACCGCCTCAGGCGTGAAACCGAATTTCGTAAGCAGTGCGGAAGCCGGAGCCGACGCACCGAACGTGTTCATGGCGATGATCGCACCACCGATGCCGACATAGCGGTCCCAGCCGAAGGCTGCGGCCTGCTCGACCGCAACGCGACCGATGACATCCGGCGGCAGCACGGAATCACGGTATTCCTGGCTCTGCTCTTCGAACAGGTCGAAGCTCGGCATGGACACCACGCGGGCCTTGATGCCCTCTTCCGTCAGCTTCTCGTAAGCCGAGACCACGAGACTGACTTCTGAACCCGAAGCAATCAGGATCACGTCCGGCTTGCCCTCACAGCTCGCCAGCACATAGCCACCCTTCGCCAGACCGGCGGCGGAAGCATATTTCGTACGGTCGATCGTCGGCAGGTTCTGACGGCTCAGTGCGAGCACCGCCGGCTTGTGCGTCATCGGGATCAGCGTGCGCCAGGCTTCCGCCACTTCGTTGGCATCGGACGGACGGATCGTCATGATCCCCGGCGTGGCGCGCAACTGGGCAAACTGTTCGATCGGCTGATGCGTCGGACCGTCCTCACCCACACCGATGGAGTCATGCGTGAAAATGTACAGAACCGGCAGTTCCATGATGGCCGACAGACGGATCGGGGCCTTCATGTAATCGGAGAAGATCAGGAAGCCCGAACCGTAAGCGCGGATCCCCGACAACGCGATGCCGTTGCAGATGGAGCCCATCGCATGTTCGCGCACACCGAAATGGATGTTCCGGCCGCCATAGCTGCCGTTCCATTTTTCCGGCTGGAAGGAGCCACCGCCCTTGATGTCCGTCTTGGTGGAGGGCGTCAGGTCCGCAGAGCCACCGATCATCCAGGGCAGGTTCTTCGCAACCGCGTTCAGCACCTGGCCCGAGCTTGCACGCGAAGCAATGCCCTTCGCATCCGCGTCGAAGGTCGGGATATCCTTGTCCCAGCCTTCCGGCAGACGATGCTCGATGATGCAGTCGATTTCAGCAGCAAGGTCCGGATGTGCCTCGCGATAGGCCGAGAACAGCTCGCGCCATTCCGCATGCGCTTCCGCGCCACGCTTGCCAAGGCCGTCGGCAAAATGCTCCTTCACGCCATCCGGCACGTAGAAGTCCGGAGCGTCTTCCGGCCAGCCATAGGCCTTCTTTGCACCCTTGATTTCATCCGCACCCAGCGGCTCACCATGGGCCGAGGCCGTGCCAGCCTTCTTGGGCGCGCCGTAACCGATGATCGTCTTGAGAACGATAAGGCTCGGACGGTCCGTCACCGCGCGCGCAGCCTTCAGCGCGGCAAGGATGGCATCGACGTCATTGCCGTCCGTCAGCGTCTGGACGTGCCAGCCATAGGCCTCGAAGCGCTTGCCGACATTTTCCGTGAAAGCCAGATCCGTCGAGCCTTCAATGGAAATCTGGTTTGAATCATAGATCCAGGTCAGGTTCCCCAGAGCCAGATGACCGGCGGTAGACGCAGCTTCAGACGCCACGCCCTCCATCATGTCACCGTCTCCACAGAACACCGTCACGTGGTAGTCGAACAGCTTGAAGCCCGGACGGTCGTAACGTGCGGACATCCATTTCTGCGCAATCGCCATACCGACGGAATTGCCGCAACCCTGCCCAAGCGGGCCAGTCGTGGTCTCGACACCAGCGGTAAAGCGGTATTCCGGATGGCCCGGCGTCTTGGAGTTCAGCTGACGGAACTGGGAGAGGTCTTCCACCGTCAGCGACGGGGCATCGACGACCTTGCCGTCCCGGATATCCTTCACACCCGTCAGGAAGAGGGTGGAATACAGGAGCATCGACGCATGGCCGACCGAGAGGACAAAGCGGTCACGCGCCGGCCAGCACGGGTCGGCCGGATCGTATTTCAGATCATGCTGCCACACCGCGTACATCGCGGGAGCAAGGGCCATGGCCGTGCCAGGATGGCCGGAATTGGCGCGTTCAACACCTTCCATCGAAAGGGTACGGATCGTATTGATGGCGAGTTGGGGAAGCGTACTCATCGGAACGGGGTCTCCGGCTTGTGACTGACGGGAAGAAACGCAACGATATCCCCCGCGCATTCTGCTGCCACGGCATGACGCGAAGTCACGCCGGACGCAATGGCTGATTGGTAAACCATATTGTGAAACACGCTCTTGTGCTTGATGACAACCCGTCTCATTTCGACGGTGATCATTACCTTAATCCCGAGGTTTGGCGGCCTGATGAAACACGCACAACCCGCAGGACTTCCCAGCGGATCGGGAACATTTTCCGCTGGCAGATAGGACTGCGCCCCCGCTGGCCGAACGCCCTTCCGCCACAGAAATCCTGGCCACAGGTCATGCCCGCTCCGGGAGAATGCTGCGTTACGTTTATCGGCCATGCGACCGTTCTGCTCCAGTTTGGTCGCGCGGGACGCGCACCTCTGCGGATCATCACTGATCCGGTTTTCTCCGAACGCTGCTCCCCCTTCCGCAGTTTCGGTCCCCGTCGCGTTCGTCCGCCCGGCATCACGCTCGATGTCCTGCCCCACATCGACGTCATCCTCGTCTCGCACTGCCATTACGACCATCTGGACCTGCCCAGCCTGCGCGCGCTGGCCGAACGTGACGATCCGCTGTGCATCTCCCTGCCCGGCAACCGCCGGCATCTGGAAAAGGCCGATCTGCCCCGCATCGCCGAGCTTGACTGGTGGGAAAGCACGACCGATGACGGCGCCCGCATCACGGCCACCCCGGCCCTGCATGGCAGCGCTCGCACACCGTTCGATTCCAACCGTGCGCTGTGGGGCGGGTTCACGATCGAAGCGGATGGCTACACGGTCTTTTTCGCGGGCGACACGGCCTGGGGCAAGCATTTCGACGCGATTCACCGCCGCTGGCCGGACATCGACCTCGCCATCCTGCCCATCGGCGCCTACGACCCGCGCGACCTGATGCGGCGCGTCCATATGTCGCCCGAAGAAGCCCTTATGGCGTTCGATACACTCAGGGCAAAACAGGGGCTGCCCATCCATTTCGGGACCTTCCAGCTCACCGACGAAGCCATTCTGGAGCCCCCCACCCGCCTGGAATTCGCCAGCCGTCCCGGAAGCCGCCCCTTCGCAGCACTGGAGAACGGTGAGAGCCTTACCCTTCCGCCGGCTGACACAAAAAGCTAACCTCTCCTCCGACAACACCCCGCGAGGGGACACCGCCATGTGGAAACCGTCATGAACGCCCAGAACGTCACTTTCACGTCAGACCAGATCACCGCCCTGTTCATCGACGCGGCCCGTGAAGGCGATACCGACCTCCTGACCCAGTTTCTGGACGCCGGCATGGCCATCGATACGCCCGACAGCCGCGGATACACCGCGCTGATCGTCGCCACCTATAACGGCCACGCCGACGCCACGCGCCTGCTGCTGGACCGCGGCGCCGATACGGAAGCAACCGATCTCAAGGGCGCCACGGCGCTCTCCGGCGTCGCCTTCAAGGGCCTGACCGACATCGCAAAGCTTCTGCTCGATCACGGTGCTCAGGTGGATCATGCCAATCATGCCGGTCGCACGCCGCTGATGTTCTCCATCATGTTCAACCGCGAAGAGATGGCCAGAACCCTTCTGGCAGCCGGAGCGAACCCTGACCTGAAAGACGCGGACGGCGTCTCCGCCCGCGTCCTTGCCGAACGCCAGCTCATGAGCAGCCTGTTCACCGGAATACCCGCATGAGCCGTTTCTGGAACCGCCGGGTGCGTGACCTGCACCCTTACGTCCCGGGCGAGCAGCCCAAGGTCGCGGACCTGCTGAAGCTCAATACGAACGAGTCTCCCTACGGCCCGAGCCCGAAGGCGCTGGCAGCCATCCGGGACGCCGCATCGGATGACCTGCGCCTGTATCCGGACCCGACGGCGGCAGTTCTGCGCGACACCATTGCCGCCCGCTTCGGCACAACGGCAGACCGCGTTTTCGTCGGCAATGGCTCGGACGAAGTGCTGGCCCATGCCTTCCGCGCCCTGTTCCACGATGATGCGCCGGTCCTGTTCTCGGATGTGACCTACGGCTTCTATCCGGTCTATTGCGGCCTGTTCGAACAGCCGTTCCGCCACATCCCGCTCAATGACGATTTTGCGATCGACATCGACGCCTATACCGGCGACTGCGGTGGCATCATCGTCGCCAATCCCAATGCGAATACGGGCATCGCCCTGCCGCTGGAGCAGATCGAGATGCTCCTGAAGCGTCATCCGGACCGGACCGTCATCATCGACGAGGCCTATGTCGATTTCGGGGCGCAGTCCGCCATTGAACTGACACACCGGTATGACAATCTTCTGGTGGTCCAGACGCTGTCCAAGTCCTATGCCCTGGCAGGGCTGCGTGTGGGTTTTGCGATCGGCTCCCCGGAGCTGATCGAAGGTCTCATCCGGGTCAAGGACAGCTTCAATTCCTATCCCCTCTCCCGTCCGGCACAGGCCGGGGCCATCGCCGCGATCCAGGATACCGACTGGCTTGCGGATATCACGGCGCGCGTCATCGCCAGCCGTGACAGGCTGGTCCCGGATCTGCAAAATCTTGGCTTCCAAGTCCTGCCATCCTGTGCCAACTTCGTTCTCGTGCACCACCCGGCGCACAAAGCCGGAGCCATCGCCGCCGCCCTGCGCGAGCGGGCGATCCTTGTCCGGCATCTCTCAACCCCGCGCATCCAGGACTGGCTGCGCATCTCGATCGGAACGGACGAAGCCTGCATACGCCTGACAGACGCTTTGCGGGACATCCTTTCTCCCCGATCCTGAATTAACCGGACGGTAATACTCCGTCCCCCATAATCATGAGCCAGACAGGGCCAGCCGGGCACGCTTTTGCGTGTTCCATCCCGCCATCCCCGGATGAGCGGGAGGCCCGTGAATGCTTCATGCGGAAAGACGAACACATGCGTGCATTTCAGGGACAGATGTCCGACAACCAGCCTATTCGCCGTAATCAGGCCGAAAAGGAAAAACAGCTCCGGGACCTCAAGGAAACGATCGCGTCCATGAAGTCCCACACCTCTCCGACGCTGAAGGAGAGCATCCAGCGCCGCATCCGCGAACTGGAAGTCGAACTGCGCACCATCGCGCGTGAAAAGGCTGCCAAGGCCGCCAATCCGGACGCCCAGTCCGACCGCCAGCGCCGCCCGCCGCGTCGCAACACGATCCGCTCCATGTAATTGGCGGCCGAGACGGCCGGTGCAGAGACTTCCTCTGCACCGGCCGTTTTGCATCAGGCGTCCTGAGCGACCGTTTTCCCGGACGCCGCATCCCAGGCCGCCGGCCCTATCAGCCGCAGTCGGGTCGGGTGAAGCCCGTCGGTCTCGGTCAGGACATAATACGCCGTATATTCGCCGGTCGGCCTGCCTGGCCTGTCCTTCAGCAATCTGAAAACATTCCGGTCCGCCGTCATCTGCGTCCTGTCTCCGGCCAGAGGCTGGTTCCACATGTCCAGAGCTTCCGGCACCCGCGTCCGGTCGATCATCAGACAGTTCGGATCGACAAACCCGCCATAGCTTTCCCGGAAAATTCCGCCCCCGATCCCGACGGACTCCCACTGATCTTCGCAGATGGATGTCAGCGTCCTCGGATGCACGAACCAGCGCCCGGCCCAGGCCCAGTCCTGCCCCTCGATCGCCGTCAGCAGGGAAGACAGGTGATCCGGCGCCCACCAGTTGTCGTCGTCGAGGTAAGCAATCCGCGGCGCATTCGAAAGCTGGCTGAGCACACTGCGCAACACGCCCCCATCCTTTGCACGGCCAAACCCGCCATGCCTCTGGGACGTGGAATAGCCGGGCCACAGAACTTCAACAGCCCAGCCCGGCGGCCGTCCCTCGACTGCACGCTGCAGCAGTTCGTCCGCACCTTCTCCTGGCGCCCTATCCAGCCCGATCATGATCTGAACCCGCAATCCACTCTGCTGCGCGAAGATGGACTGGAGTGCCCGGACGATACTCGGTCGCAGCAGGCTCGGCATGACGACCGCAACATCAAACGGCCGCTGGTCTGGCTCGCCGGCATCGGCGAAAATGTGAAGTCCGGGTTCCATGCCGGCGACGATACTGCGCGTCCGCAGACCTGTCACGTCACAGCCTAAGCCCGCGCTGCTCTCTTGCACTTCGGCGCCACAGGGCACACCATGACGGACAGAATGATCACTGCGAAAGAGTCCAACGTGTCCGCTCCTTCCACCTTTTCGCACGAACAACTGCTTGATCGCCTGGGCGAGGTTGCCGTCCGCGTTGGCCTGAACATCGCGCCGGGCCAGCAGCTTCTCATCACAGCACCTTTGGCCGCCGTCCCGCTTGTCCGTCGCGTAACGGAACACGCCTACAAGGCCGGCGCCTCCCTGGTGACGACGCTGTATGCGGATGACGAGACCACGCTGGCCCGCTTCATCCACGCCCCGGACGAAGCCTTCGACGTCGCACCCACATGGTTGGCTGACGGCATGGCCCGCGCTTTCCGTGAAGGCGCAGCCCGCATGGCCATCACGGGCGCCAATCCGACCCTTCTGAAGGGCCAGGACCCCGAGCGCATTTCCCGGGCCAACCGCGCCAATTCCAAGGCCAATCGCCCGGCGATGGAAATCATTACGCAGTTCGCCGTGAACTGGAACATCATCGCCTGCGCCACCCCGGCCTGGGCCGCACAGGTCTTCCCGGAGCTTCCGGCCGATAAGGCACTCACCGCCCTGTGGGACGGAATTTTCAAAGCTTCCCGCGTCGACGTGGCCGACCCCATCGCCGAATGGAAAGCTCATAACGCCGCCCTGCATGTCCGGGCGAAGTTCATGAATGACAGCCGCTTCGAGGCCCTGCATTTCAGCGGCCCCGGCACCGATCTGACAGTCGGCCTTGCTGACGGTCATCTCTGGGCGGGTGGATCGGAAAAATCGGGCAATGGCATTGTCTGCAACCCGAACATTCCCACGGAAGAAATCTTCACGACCCCCCATCGCAGCAAGGTCGATGGCCGGGTCAGCAGCACCAAGCCGCTGTTCCATCAGGGCACGCTGATCGACAACATCTCGGTCCGCTTTGAAAACGGACGGATCGTCGAAGCATCCGCAAGCCATGGCGAAGACGTGCTCAAGCGCATCCTCAGCACCGATGAAGGCGCAGCCCGGATCGGTGAAGTGGCCCTCGTGCCGCACTCCTCGCCCATCTCGGCCAGCAAGATCCTGTATCGCAACACGCTATTCGACGAAAATGCGTCCAGCCACATTGCTCTCGGTCAGGCCTATACGAAGTGCATGGTCGATATCGAAGGCCTGACGCCGGAAGAACTGCTGGAGCGAGGCGTCAACGACTCCCTCATCCACATTGACTGGATGATCGGTTCGGACAAGATCGACCTTGATGGTCTCAAGAATGGCAACCGCGTGCCACTGATGCGCGCTGGCGAATGGGTGCAGGCATGACATTTCCCCGCATGACAGGGCTCTCCGCCCTCCTCGTTTCCGCTGCAATGCTGCCACTGGCAGCCCAGGCACAGTCCTATCCGCCCTCCGCTTATCAGGGTGGCGCCCAAAGCCAGACCCAGGTTGACGGAAGCACGCCCCTTCAGGGCGCGCCGCAGCAAACCCAGCAGATCTCCCCCCAGGTCCGCGCGGATACGGAGCGGGCCATGCATTACCCGCTACCGCCTGACTTCATGACCCGTGCCGCAGCGACGATCGCCGAACTCCAGGCCCGCAATATCCAGCCCCCCAATTCCCATGGCACGAGCCTCTCAGACACGATCCGGCAGATCAGTCAGGTGCCGGGACTGGCCCCCGTCCTGCAAAGCCACGGTTTCACACCCGAGAGCTTTGTCATGGGCATGACCACATTCGGCATGACCCTGGCCGCCAGCAACGGACAGCTCCCGACGGGAATGCCCAGCCCCAACCCGTCCAATGTCGCCCTCTTCAAGGCCCAACCCGAGCAGGTCACGGCCCTGATGCAGGCCATGGGCAACCCGCCGCACTGAAAACGGCACAGAGGCCGCGCCTTCCGTGGAAATAAGCCGGCCTCTCCCACCCGCGAACCAAAGACCCAAATGTCCATCAAACTCGACCCCGCGATTCTCCCTGCCCTGGATATCCTCGGCATGGCCCAGTCCGGCGCCCTCCTGCGCGCCGAGCGCGACACGCCCCCTGACGGCATCCCCGCTTTCGTAACCCGTGCCGGCTGGGATGAACTGATCGCAACCCATGCCGCACAGCATGACGCCCCCCACACAGTGATTCTTCCCGCACTTGAAAAAGCCGTTGCCCACCTTCTCTCCCATGCGGCCGAAGGGGCATCCCGCAACGGCGAAATGACGCCCGTCATCACGCTGCAAAGCGATCTTTTCCCAAGCGATCCCGACCTTGTCCTGGCTTTCGTCCGTGACAGCACCCACCCGGTCGCCTGCGCCCTGATCGGAACCGCAACCCAGATCGAGACGGCCTTACGCGGGTATGGATCGTCTCACGACCTGCCGAACTGACGGACCGCGAGTTCATCGAGGACGTTCTGCTCCTTTCTGAGGTCAGCCTGCCGCTCTTCCTCTTTCTGCTCTTCACGCAATGTCCTGACGGCCTCCATGGCCGCCCGGGCAGCGATCAGGGCTGAACGCACCGCCTCGCGATCCATCGCCGCTTCCCGACAGCGCTCGCGCGCTTCCAGAACCGCCTGCCGCCCGGCAGGCAGCCACCGGCTGAATGCTTCCACAGCCCCGTCATCCGCCGTAGGACTGGATGCGATCCGCTGTTCGCTCAGGATCTCCGCCTGGGCCGTAGCCAGTTTTTCTTCCGCAGCCGTTTCCCGCGCCACGGCCTCTGCGAAGCTGCGTTCCACAAGATCCAGTTCCTGCTCCCGCAGAGTAATCAGTGTTTCGAGAGGTGAGCGTTCCATTATGTGAGCTCCTTTACGATTTATTCGGGGGGACGTTCTGCGGCGGCTGCATGATCTGTGCCAGCTGTTCAAAGGCCTCCGCGCGCGTGGAGCGTTCATTTCGTCCCTGAGACAGGAATGCATTCAGCTTCGGCATCAGGGCAATGGCCTCGTCCACCTCGCGATCCGTTCCGGGCTTGTAGGCCCCCAGCCGGATCATGTCCGCCATCCGCTGATAGGTCGCCATCGCGGCACGCGCACGCTGCGTGAGGGCGTTTTCTTCGGGTGAATTACATCCCGGAACCGCGCGCGACAGAGAGCGCAGAACATCAATGGCAGGATACCGCCCCTGCTCACCAATCTTGCGATCCAAGATAATATGCCCGTCCAGAATACCACGCACGGCATCCGCAACCGGCTCATTCTGGTCGTCCCCTTCCACGAGAACCGTGAAAAGCGCCGTGATCATCCCCTGATCGGCATAGCCAGGGCCTGCCCGCTCCAGAAGACGCGGCAGTTCGGCAAACACCGAAGGCGGATATCCCCGTGTCGCAGGCGGCTCTCCGGCTGACAGACCGATTTCACGCAGCGCCATGCAGAACCGCGTCACGCTGTCCATCAGCAGCAGGACCGATTTGCCCTGGTTCCGGAAATATTCCGCGATGGCCATGGCGGACAGGGCGGCTTCGCGACGCATCAGCGGGGGGGAATCCGAAGTCGCAATCACCAGCACACTCCGCGCCAGCCCTTCCGGTCCGAGATCATCCTCGATGAACTCCCGCACCTCGCGTCCACGCTCACCCACAAGCGAGATCACGGCGACATCACAGTCCGCGCCCCGGGCGAGCATGGACAGCAATGTCGATTTCCCGACACCCGACCCCGCGAAAAGCCCCAGCCTTTGTCCGTGCCGGCACGTCGTGAAAGTATCAAGCGCTCGGACCCCGAGGTCGATACGCTCGCCAAGCCGCGCCCGGCTTGCGGCATTGGGCGGAGGACACTGGACCGGCTGCCGCTCAAACGACGGAAACAGAGGCCCCTTCCCGTCGATCGGCTGTCCCAGCGGATCCAGCACGCGGCCCAGCCAGCTTTCATTGACGCCAAGGCCACCATCATGACGGTTCAGCGGAATCTTGGCCTCACAGCCCGGACCAATTCCGTCCAGAGGCCCGAAGGACATGAGCCGCGCGACATCGCCCTGAAAGCCCACAACCTCGGATTGCACAACTCTTCCGTCACGTGCCTTCACCGCGACTCGGTCCCCAATCGTAATGAAACCTTCGAGTCCGATAACGGTCAGGCAGAGACCGATAACGTCTTTAACGCTTCCTACAACCCAGTCGCAGGTGAGGTTCGAAAGCCTTTCAAGCAGTGCGTCGTAGTCGTCCATAATGGCAGTTTCTGACCGTTTCCTGCGGATTATTCCGATCTTTCAACCCTACAGCCATACCCTTAAGAGAACGCTAACGTTCCCCTCTGACGAGAAAAATAATGACAATTTTACGATTTTTGATCCATATCTATCGACAGTCACAACCTTGAGTAGTAACCATTGCTTCACCAAGCCGGGAGTTGAAAAAATGCGTATCCTTCTTGTCGACAGCGATCAGTCAGCCGCCGCCACACTGTCCCAGATCCTGCGGACCGCGTCTTTCACCGTGGATCACACGCCGTCTGGCGAAGAGGCCATCGAGATGCTTCGCCACTACGACTACGATGTGGTGGTGCTCGAACTGATGCTGAACGATCTTGAAGGCTACGAAGTCATTCGCCGCGCCCGGGCCGCGCGTATCACGACGCCCATTCTTGTCCTGTCCGCCCTGCTGCGGCCCCAGGCAAAAATCCGGGCCTTCTCCATGGGCGCGGACGACTACATGACCAAGCCTTACGACGCCGGCGAACTGGTCGCCCGTCTGCAGGCCGTCATGCGGCGCTCCCGTGGCTTTGCCGAGCCCAAGCTTCGCGTCGGCAATCTGGAACTGGATCTGAACGGCAAGAACGTCACCGTTGACGGCGCTCCGCTGCACCTGACGGGCAAGGAATATGCTATTCTGGAACTGCTGGTGATCCGCAAGGGATCCGTCCTGACCAAGGACGCGTTTCTCAACCACCTTTATGGCGGCATTGACGAGCCGGAAATGAAGATCATCGACGTCTTCATCTGCAAGCTGCGTCGCAAACTCCAGAATGTCGGCGCGGGAAACCTGATCGCGACCGTCTGGGGACGCGGCTACATCCTGCGCGAAGACGACACCGCGGAAATTCCTGCCGCAACTGATGCTATTTCCAGAAACAGCGTTCCCGCAACCGTCGCGGCCATCTGAACCACCCTCCGGGGATCAGACAGCTCCCCGTTCACGATCCGACGGTGTCAAGCGTGCGCGATCGCGCGGATGACATCACAGACATGGTCCACGACTTCATGCACCAGCGCTTCATCCTGCGCTTCGGCCATGACACGGATCAGCGGTTCAGTCCCGCTCGCCCGCAGGACAAGACGACCACTTCCGGCCAGCCGCTCATCCGCCCAGGCCTTGGCCGCAGCGAGATCGGGGCTACTCATCGGGCTGGTCCCTGAATAACGGACATTTTTCAGAAGCTGCGGATAGGGCGTGAAGAAACGGCAGATCTCGCTGGCAGGCCGCTTGGTCTCGACGGACACTGCCAGGACCTGCAATGCCGCAATCAGACCATCGCCCGTGGTGGCATAGTCCGACAGGACCATGTGACCGGACTGCTCGCCGCCCAGATTGGCCCCGATTTCCCGCATCCGTTCCACGACATAGCGATCACCAACCGCCGTGCGCTGAAGTTCGAGACCATTCTCCGCCAGGGCCTTTTCCAGCCCCATATTGGACATGACGGTCGTCACCACCGTATTGCCCCGCAACCGGTCATGCTGCTTCCAGAAGGCTGCAATCAGACCGATGATCTGGTCCCCGTCGACAAGATTGCCGTTCTCATCTGCAATCAGGACACGGTCCGCATCACCATCCAGCGCAATACCGAAATCCGCCCCATGCTCCCTGACGGCTGCACACAGCGTTTCAGGATGCGTTGACCCCACGCCGTCATTGATGTTCAGCCCATCAGGCGAACAGCCGATCTTGATGACTTCCGCACCAAGCTCCCACAGGGCCGTGGGCGCCACGCGATAGGCCGAGCCGTTGGCACAGTCGATGACAATCTTCAAGCCATCCAGCCGCAGACCCCGCGGAAAAGAGGCCTTCGCATTCTCGATATACCGTCCGGCCGCATCCGTCAGACGTGACGCCCGGCCAATCTGCGCCGGTGACGCCAAGCGTGCGGAGAGGTCCTGCGACATCAGGTCCTCGATCTCGCCTTCCACCTCGTCAGAAAGCTTGAAACCGTCCGGTCCGAACAGTTTGATGCCGTTGTCGGTAAAGGGGTTGTGCGATGCCGAGACCATCACCCCCAGATCCGCCCGGAGAGAGCGCGTCAGCATGGCAATGGCAGGCGTGGGTAGCGGTCCGACCAGAATGACGTCCATCCCGGCCGACAGGAAGCCCGCAACCAGGGCACATTCCAGCATATAGCCCGAAAGACGCGTATCCTTGCCGAGCACGACGCTATGCCGGCGGTTCTGGCTGCGCATGAAATACAGGCCGGCCGCCTGCCCCAGTCTCTGTGCGATCTCGACCGTCATGGGCGCGGTATTGGCCGTTCCCCGGATGCCATCAGTACCGAACAGAGACCTTTTGGTGGCCATAATGAAGAATCCTGCCTGTCTGCCAGAAATGAAAAAGGCGCGGCACCGGGAAATATCCCGATGACGCGCCCGTTGGTGCGATTGGCTGCCTGATTACCCCGCCTGAGGCGCCGGATCAAACGCGCCGGGACGCGTGGTCGGAACAGATGCACGACGGTTATCGGGAACCTGTTCATCGTCCGATGTACGCTCGATGGCCTCACCGCGCATGATGCGACCAACATCCTCACCCGTCAGCGTTTCATATTCCAGAAGCGCTGCAGTCAGGCGATGCAGGTCATCGATACGGGTCGTCAGCAGATCGTGGGCCTGCTTGTAAGCCGTATCGATCAGGACCTTGACCTCCTTGTCGATTTCCCGGGCCGTCTCTTCCGAAATGTTCTTGCTCTGGGTCACGGAATGACCAAGGAACACTTCCTGCCCGTTATCGCCATAAGCAATCATGCCAAGCGTGTCGCTCATGCCCCATTCGGTGACCATGCGCCGTGCAAGATCGGTCGCGCTCTTGATGTCGCCCGAAGCACCGGCGCTGACTTCCTCGCGTCCAAAGATGATTTCCTCGGCCACGCGGCCACCCATGGCAATGACCAGACGAGCCAAGCACCATTTGCGGCTGTAGGAAATATTGTCCTTCTCCGGCAGGGTCATAACCAGACCCAGCGCCCGGCCACGCGGCACGATGGTCGCCTTGTGGATCGGATCACTTCCCGGCGTGAAGATCGCGCAGATGGCATGTCCGGATTCGTGATAGGCCGTCGAGCGCTTCTCGTCCTCGGTCATGACCATGGAACGGCGCTCCGCCCCCATCATGACCTTGTCCTTGGCCTCTTCGAACTGCGCCATACCAACAGTCCGCCGTCCCTGACGGGCCGCCATCAGCGCAGCTTCGTTCACGAGATTGGACAGATCCGCACCGGAGAAACCCGGCGTACCCCGTGCAATGACCTTCGGATCAACATCCGACGAGAGCGGCACCTTGCGCATGTGAACGCGCAGGATCTTCTCACGACCGGCCACATCCGGGTTTGGCACGACAACCTGACGGTCGAAACGGCCCGGACGCAGAAGAGCCGGGTCCAGAACATCCGGACGGTTGGTCGCGGCAATCAGGATCACACCCTCATTGCTCTCGAAACCATCCATCTCGACCAGCATCTGGTTGAGGGTCTGCTCGCGCTCGTCGTTACCTCCGCCCAGACCGGCGCCACGATGACGACCAACCGCATCGATTTCGTCGATGAAGATGATGCAGGGCGCGGACTTCTTGCCCTGCTCAAACATGTCACGCACACGGGATGCACCAACACCGACGAACATTTCCACGAAGTCCGAACCGGAAATCGTGAAGAACGGCACATTTGCCTCGCCCGCAATGGCGCGTGCCAGCAGCGTCTTACCGGTCCCAGGAGGTCCGACCAGCAGCGCACCCTTGGGGATCTTGCCGCCCAGACGGGTGAATTTCTGCGGGTCACGCAGGAACTCGACGATTTCCTGAAGCTCGGACTTCGCCTCGTCGATCCCGGCGACGTCTTCAAACGTCACGCGACCGGTCTTCTCTGTCAGCAGCTTGGCGCGAGACTTGCCGAAGCCCATCGCCCGGCCGCCACCGCCCTGCATCTGGCGGAAAACCATGAAGCACAGCCCGAGCAGAAGCAGAACCGGCAGATAGGCGCTCGCATAACGCAGGATCGGGCTTTCGCCGCTTTCCATCGGCTTTGCCGTCACTTCGACATTCGCGGCTGTCAGACGGGCCGGAAGACTCGGATCAAGCGGAGCATAGGTCTCGAAAGACGTTCCGTTCGTCAGTGTCCCGGAGACATTCTGCTCCTGGATCACAACCGAACGGACCTGATGCTGGTCCACATCATGGATGAAATCGGAATAGGCGATCTGCTGGGCTGCATGCTGGCCGCCACCGGGCTGGAAGGCTGTCAGCACTGCCATTCCGACCACGATGATGACCACCCAGATCGCGACGTTACGGCCTAAATTGTTCATCTCGCTCTCTGTCGTCCTTCAGACTGTTCCGTCAGATGCGGTCCGGGAACCCCCGTCACAACTGGCCGACCGGTCACATTCTGCGTTGACTTCATAACATAAGCCTCCGCGTCCACGATCCTACCCCATCGGGGGCAGGAAAACGCATTTCTTGCGTTTTTGAAGCGCTTTTTACGTCCTGAAATGATTTTCCCCCGTCGCAGGAACGCCGGACGACCAGACAAAATCCGCCTCACCGGCAATTTCGCCCTTGGCCCTCTCCCCCAGACGCGGCCCCAAAACCAGTCGCCCCTCATGCCACACGCCCGGAAGACAGCGGGCAGCCGCATAAGGCATGCCCAGCCTGCGCAGATCCAGCGCGTGAACGGCATCCCCCAGCGGCCCGATCAGACTCCCCTGCGGAAGATCGGCGGTCAGAAGACGCCAGCGTCCATCCCAGAGCACTGCGGCCTTCGCAGGAACGGCCGGACCAAGCGCCCTTTCCTCCCGCACCAGAATGATCCCGTCCCCGAAGCGCCCCGCCGGCCGGACCTGAACCCCTGACAGCGTTCCATATCCCTGTGTCATCAGGGTCCGCACAGCCTCACGCGCCGGACGATAGGGATTTCCCGAAACCAGCCGGATCAGAACTGACAGGGCTTCTTCGTCCACTCCCTCCTGCCCGAGAAAAACCCAGCCCTGCGGATACCAGACGGCATGGCGCCCAAGCTGTCCCGCCAGTTCCGCCTCAAGGCGCTGACGTTCCTGTAGGGCATCCTGGTGCAGAGCACGGGCTTCCTGTCTCTGCTCCGGCGTCAGATCCTGCCGCAGACGAACCCGCTCGAAACGCCGGTTGGCGTTCGACGGGTCCTCGATCCAGGGCAGGTTTTCCGCTTGCAGAGTCAGGCGCAGACGCGCTGTGGGAAACGCAAGAAGCGGCCGGATCAGTCGGATACGTCCGCGAACGGAAACAGGCTGGATGCCGCTCAGCCCCAGAGGGCCGCTCGCCCGCAGATGCCGCATCCACACCGTCTCGTCCTGATCGCCGGCATGATGTGCAACCAGCAGATCCAGACAGCCTTCCGAAACACAGGCCGCCTCAAGAGCCTCGAACCGGGCCTGACGCGCGCGCTCCTGCATCCGGCCTTTCGGAAACGGCACAAGCGTCAGAAGCCGGGCCTTCACACTCATCGCGGCAAGACGACAAACCGTCAGCTGCGCTTCGGCAGCAGACTCAGGACGTAAGGCATGATCCACGACGAACGCCACAACATTCCGCCGCCAGCGACGGGCCAGAAACGCGAGCGCCACGGAATCGGCGCCCCCCGAGACAGCCAGCCCGACCGGTGCGTCATCGATATCGGGTGGCCACGGACCAAACCCGGCCATCCGGTCGGCAAACTCCTGCTCCCCGACTGGATGCGCCATCCCCGAACTCAGCAAGACATCGCTCAGTGACAGGCGGCACGGCTCCGGAATGTCGTCTCGGCCGTCTTCACACGCGGCGCGGGCGCAGGGAACTCGGTCTTGAGCTTGTCCAGCGCCTGACAGGCCGATCCTTTATCCCCGAGCGCCAGCATCGATGCCGCTACGCCAAGCAGAGAGTCCTGAGCCTTCAGGGATTTGGGCGCCTTGGTATAGGCATCGTAATAGGCAACGGCGGACTGACGGTACTGCTTCTGCCCTGCCAGGGACTGGGCCAGCAGGAACTGCGCATCCATCTTGCCCGACACGCTATGCGCCGTCTTGATAGCGAAGCGGGCATTGCTTTCCGCATCCGTGTAATTGCCGGAATGCAGGGAGGCGTTACCGGCCTTCAGGGCATCCAGAGCCGTCTTCGGCTGCTCGGCAGCCTCGGCAGCAGGGGCAGAGGCCTTTTCCTCGGTGGCGGCCTTGGCAGGAGCTGGGGCCGGTGATCCGCCCCCGTTCTGGGACGCGAACTGCATGTCCGAAATCTGCTTGGACACGCTGGCCTGATTATCCCGGACGGAATTGCTGAGCTGATCCAACTCCCCCCGCATCTGGCGGTTCTGTTCTTCCAGAGCCGAAACACGCTCCAGAAGCTGCGCCGTCAGATTGCCGTCTGCGGCCGAAACCTGCGGAGCCGCCGTCGCACTTGGCGCAGCGAGACCGCCACCATTCTGAACCTGAGAAAGCTGCTGGCGCAGGGATGCGATCTGGTCCTGCAGGGCAATGGCTTCGCGTGAAGAAATTTCCCCGCTGTCAGGGGCATCCTGAGCCAGCACCGGAACGACGGGCGACAGAACGGAAAGAGCCGTGCCCAGAAAGACGGCACGCAGGGAACGGGACAGCACCATAACGGATCTCCTGAGACAAACTCACGGTCACGGGCACGCAGGCAGGTCTCGCGTGCGACATGGCCCAGTCATAAAACAGAAACGGCCGGGGGATAATCCCCCGGCCGCTCATCATCCCAGTTCGTCAGGCCTGAAACGTCGGTTCAGCGAACAGACGTGATGGCGTTACGGTTCTGGGCCCAGGACTGCTCGTCATCGCCATCGGCGGTCGGACGGTCCTTGCCGTAGGAGATCGTGGTGATGCGCGAAGCGCTCACACCCTTGGCGACCAGGTAGTCGCGGGCTGCGTTTGCACGACGCTGGCCGAGAGCAATGTTGTACTCTTCCGTGCCGCGGTCATCGCAGTTGCCAGCAACCTGGATGCTGACCTGCGGGTACTTGGCAAGCCAGGCAACCTGCTTGTCCAGCGTTGCGCGGGCTTCTTCAGAAAGCTGGGACTGGTTCAGCTCGTAGAAGACGCGATCGCCGACATTGGCGACCAGATCGGCTTCGCTGCCGGGCGTCGGGCCGGCTTCCTGAGCGACGGCGCCAGCGCCATTGCTGTCACCCTTGTTGGTGTTGCCGTTGGAACAGGCTGCGAGAACAAGCGCCAGACCAAGCGCGCCAAATACCTTGAACTTCATGTGTCTCAATCCTGAGAACGGCCCCACATCTGGAACCGAATGCGGAAAATGCCGCGTTATCCCGGACCACTTCTTCCCAGACCGGAACAAGCAGGAGTCGGTTTCGATCCCTGTCTGCCGTGCCTGAAAACCAGTGGCCATAAGCGCCCATACTCATGACTCAAATCATGGGTCAAGTGTCGTCTTAACGCGGGTTAAGGCCGAAAAGTTCGATTCAGTTTCGGAACCACAAAACTCGGCAGAAATGTCACACTAACTCTGACGAATGTGGCAGAATTCCGCCATATTTGTCTCAGCATTGAAGTTTTGCAGTTTGGATACATGCGCTGCCCGCGTGGCAGCCAAGCGCTGCAGGCGTAGCATCGGAAGCTGGTCCACGAGGCCCTGACGGCCACAGACCGAATCAGCACGGCAACGGGACTCTGGGATATGGGGGTTTTCACCCCTGAAAATCCGCGCTTTCCAATCGAAAGCGCGGAGCCTGACCTCAGCCGTTCCGCGGAGACCAGGCCGGGTCGGACGCACCCGTCGAGATCCGGATCGGACGCTCGTTGAAGCCCGTAATATCGATCGTGCCGATGCCAGAGGCAAAACCCGCACCACCCGCACCGGACGCGCTCTGGCGGCAGAACGCCAGCACACGACCATTCGGGCAGAACGTGGCCCCATCCACCGTAAAGCCCTGCGTCAGGATACGCTCACCCGTACCGTCCGGGTTCATGACACCGAGCGAAAACCCTCCGCTGCCGATCCGGGTAAAGGCGATCAGATCCCCACGCGGCGACCAGACTGGCGAACCGTACTGCCCGCTGCCGTAGGAGATCCGCTTTGCTCCACCGCCGGACGCGCTCATGATGTAGAGTTGCGGGCTGCCGCCACGGTCGGAGTTGAACACAATCTGACTGCCATCCGGGCTGAAGCACGGGCTGGTGTCGATCGCACCGTTGGAATTGGTGATCTGCCGTTTCACACGGGACGCCAGATCGACAACGAAGATGTCAGACCCACCCCCACGCGTGGCGGACAGCACGACCGATCCACCCGTCGGCGAGAAGCGCGGCGCAAAGGAAATGCCCGCGAACTCGCCCAGGATCTGCTGCCGACCTGACGCCAGATCGAACAGATACACGCGCGGACGGTTATTGGCGTAAGACATGAACGCAATCTGGTCGCGCACCGGGTTGAAGCGCGGCGTCAGTGTCAGCCACTCGCCACCCGTCAGCATACGCTCGTTCGCGCCATCCTGATCCATCAGGGCCAGACGGGTGATCTGGTGATGGCGCGGACCGGTCCGGGCGATATAGGCGATGCGGGTATCAAAATAGCCCTTCTCGCCCAGCATCCGCTCATAGATCACGTCAGCAATGATATGCGCGATCCGGCGCCAGTTGCTGTTGGACGCCGTATAGGCCGTGCCCTGAAGCTGCTGTCCGGAGAGCACGTCCCACAGACGCATCTCGACGCGCACGCTCCCCGCACCAACGGCCTGACCGGCCACGGCCGCACGGGCGCCCTGGGCCTTGAGAGCACTGAAATCCGGCGTGGAGCCCGGCGGCACACTGCCGCTCATGACCTTGAACAGACCGGTTCCGTTCAGGTCGGACGTAATCACGCCAGAAATCTGCTCACCCAGCCCTGCCCCGAAATTCGGAACAACGATGGGGATCGGCTCCTGACGGGCCTGATCGACGGTGATTTCGGCTTCACCGGGGCCGGAAGCGGCGCCCGACTGGGCAAAGGCCACCAGAGGCGTCGCCAGGAGACCGCCCGCGGCGGTCGCTCCCAGAACGGAGCGGCGCGAGAACAGCGCGCTCAGGGCCTCGGCTTCGGTATCGGGAATGAAGGACATGAGACTTCCTCGTGGATTACGGCCTGAAGACAAAACGCAGTTCATGCGTCTGACCAAGCATCTTGGAGGGAATGGGCAAATGGGCACAGGTGGGGCTCAGCACCGCATCCCGCGCCCGCTCCGCCAGAACGCGATAGGACGGGTCAGACGCCATCTTCGCAGCCGTATCAGGCGCAAATTTGACAATGCGGGCCTCGCCGGTCGCATCAACGGTCACAACCATATGCGCGACAAAGCTCGCATAGTTCCGCGCTTCGGTGTCCTCGGTATAACAGCGGCGCACGGACCCACCGATGGCCTTCTGATCCGCCATGGACAGGGACTTGGTGATGTCACCATTCGGCACCCCGCCCCCGTTCGGCGCACCACCCTGCGGCGGATTGGCTTTCGCGGTCGGCGCGTGGGTCTGCTTCTGGTCTGCCCGGAAATTATCCAGCGTCGCCAGAAGCGAATGACTGTCCGCCTCCGTCTTCTTGGCCGCGTTCGGCTGCGTCATATGCGAGAATTTCGGCATATCCGGCAGCTTGTCGGCCTTCTGCGTCTGCGGGCTCGGTGGTGCAACCATCGTCGATTTCGACGGCGGTGACGGTTTAGGCGGCGACGCTGGCACAGGCTCGGGCGACTCGTCCGTCATCTTCGGCGGCAGCTTGATGTCCGGCAGCTTCTGCGGCGGCGTCTCCGGCGGAGGCGGCACGGGCTGAGGCGGTGGTGGTGGCGGAGGCGGCTCTTCCGTCGGCGCCTTCAACGGCGGCGTCGGTGCAGGAGGCGCCTCGTTCTTTACAGGTGCGGGGGCCGGAGCGGGCGCAGGCGCCGGATGATCGCCCTTGACCGGATGGGTCGGCGGTCCTGCCTGCTCGAACTCCATCTGAACCGTGGGGGGCTCAGGCGGCTCGGGTGGTTTTTCAGGGGGGATCTGCACAAGCAGATACGCGATCAGCCCCAGGTGAACGGCGGCTGATCCGTAAAGCGCATGACGAAAGCGCCTGTTGTCAGAGCGGCGTGGACGCACCACGGCAGCGGCCTCTTACTGGCCGCTCTGGGGCTGCTGCGCGAGAAGCGCAACATGCGTGAAGCCACCCGACGTGATCTGCCCCATGACCTGCATCACCTGTCCGTAGTCGATATGCGCATCGGCACGGACAAAAATGCGATGGGTCGGATCATTCTGCGACTGTGCCTTGAGCTGGTCGATCAGTTGGTCCGACGTCACCTGCTGGTCCCCCAGATAGAGCGACCCATCCGTCTTCAGGGACACGGTAATCGGCTTGGTATCCGAATTGACCGGGCTGGCATCCGTCTTCGGCAGATCCACATTGACGCCACTGGTCAGCATCGGCGCCGTCACCATGAAGATGATGAGCAGCACCAGCATGACGTCCACCAGCGGCGTGACGTTGATTTCCGACGCGGGGCGACGCTTACGGCGTCCGCCACCTCCAGCCCGTCCTCCCGCAGACATTCCCATGGTTCAGGCCTTCCCGCCGGTCGTATCGTCCGCACGTTCCTCGGACTGACGCGACAGGATGGCCGCGAACTCGGTGCCGAAAGCTTCCATGCGATCCGCGAACTTCTCGAAGGAATTGCTCAGACCGTTATAGGAGATATAGGCCGGAATGGCCGTCACGAGGCCGATCGCCGTAGCGAACAGGGCTTCGGAAATACCAGGCGCCACGACCGAAAGGTTCGTGTTGTGCATCTGCGCGATGGACGCGAAGGAATGCATGATGCCCCAGACCGTTCCGAACAGACCGACGAACGGTGCCACCGGGCCGATCGTCGCAAGGAAGATCAGACGGCGCGTCAGACGGTCGTTCTCACGCATGATGGTGATGTCGATCGCGCGGTCCACGCGCTCACGCACGCCACCCCGCGACAGGTCGATCCCGCCAATCCGTGCAGAACGGCGCCACTCACCCATGGCAGCACCGAATACGGCCGCCATCGGATGCGTCGGACGCGCTCCATCGGATTCGTAAAGATCGTCGAGCGATCCGCCCGACCAGAAACGGTCCTCGAACTCGGTCGCCTCACGGTTGACGCGACGGATGAGAATGATTTTTTCCGCAATGATCGCCCATACGCCGGCGCTGCACAGCAGCAGACCCAGCATCACCAGCTTTACAACGATGGAGGCGTGCAGGAACAGGTCCAGAGGCGAAAGACCGGCCGCACCGACCGCCCCAAGCGCACTCGAACTTACCTCATGATCCACTGTTCTCTCCTGTACAGATCCTGTCCCTTGCGGGTCAGGACTCTCCATTGCACTTCATGACGAAACAGGAAAGTGGGTCAGACCTCTCCTGCCTCCAGTTTTCTTACTGCATCACGCCACCGAGGCGGAATTTTGGCAGGTTTCATGTCAGCAGCATTCAGACAGGCCAGTTCAACGTCGATAACCGTAGCCGTTTCGCCACCCCCGGAATAATTCCGGACCGTCTGACAAAGTTTCAGCCGCGTCGGAGTCATGGCCTCCAGCGCCGTCTCGATTTCCATCTCGTCATCGAGTCGGAGCGGCGAGCGGTAGCGGAGTGCGGCCTGACGCACGACGAAGACCAGTCCGAAATCGTTTAGAAGCTCGGTCACGGACGCATCCGCATCCCGCATCGCCTCGCTCCGCGCACGCTCGGCAAAGCCCAGATAGCGCGCGTGATAGACGATACCGCCCGCATCCGTGTCTTCGTAATAAACCCGGAACCTGATCTTGTGCGTGGCCATACTGTTTCTCCAGTCATGGTGCGCCCATACCCCGAACCGTGTTCAGGGCCTTTCAGGGCGCGGAATCGTCCTGCTCCAGCGAGGAGAGCAGATCCACCTGGCTCGCCGGCGGCGTCAGGCCGAGATGACGCCATCCCGCCTCACCCAGCATCCGCCCGCGGGCCGTTCTTAAAACCAGCCCTTCCTGGATCAGGTAGGGCTCGATCACGTCTTCCAGCGTATCGCGCGCTTCGGCAAGCCCCGCCGCCAGCGTTTCCACACCGACCGGCCCGCCATGATGATGCTCGGCAATCCGCTTGAGATAGCGCCGGTCCATCGCATCCAGCCCGCGCTCGTCAACCTCAAGCCGCCCCAGAGCCGCATCTGCCAGCGCCCGGTCCACGACCGCATGCTTCGACACCAGCGCGAAATCCCGCACCCGGCGCAGCAGACGCCCTGCAATACGCGGCGTCCCACGGGACCGGCGGGCAATTTCTTCCGCCCCGTCATCCGTCAGCCGCATCCCGAGCTTCAGAGCCCCGCGCGAGACAATCGCCCGCAGTTCTTCCGGCGTATAGAACACCAGCCGCAGCGGAATCCCGAACCGGTCCCGCAGAGGCGTCGCCAGCAGACCGGCCCGCGTGGTCGCAGCCACAAGCGTAAACGGCGCCAGATCGATCCGCACAGACCGCGCAGCCGGCCCCTCGCCGATGATCAGATCAAGCTGGAAGTCCTCCATCGCCGGATAGAGCACTTCCTCGATCGCCGGCTGGAGACGGTGGATTTCGTCAATGAACAGCACGTCACGCGGCTGGAGATTTGTCAGGATCGCCGCCAGATCGCCTGCACGCTGGATCACCGGCCCGGACGTCGCCCGAAACCCCACACCCAGTTCACGCGCCACGATCTGCGCCAGCGTCGTCTTGCCCAGACCCGGCGGTCCATGCAGCAGAACATGGTCCAGCGCCTCATTCCGAGCCCGGGCGGCTTCAATGAAAATCGCCAGATTTTCACGGCTGGCCTTCTGGCCCGTAAAGTCCGCAAGCGTTTCAGGCCGCAGGCTGCCCTCGCCCGTATCCTCGGGCTGACGGGCCGGATCGGTTTCGCGGTAGTCGTCGCTCATCGCGCGAGATCCTTCAGGCTCAGCCGGATCGCCAGATCAAGCGTCGCATTCTCGTTCTCGGCCAGCACCCTGCTCAGAACAGGCCAGGCCTCGGCCCGACGGAACCCAAGCCCCGCCAGCGCCAGCAGCGCATCATTCTCGACACTCGGCCCCGAGACGATCCCCGGCGCGGACACGGTCCCGCCCCCGCCCGGCATTTTCGCAACCTTGTTGCGCAGCTCGCTCAGGATCCGGTCCGCCAGACGCGGCCCGACACCGGCCGCACGGGTCAGCGAGCCCTTGTCCCCGGCATTGATCGCCAGCAGGATCTCGCCCGGACTGTTCGCCGACAGGATCGCCAGCGCCACTTTCGCACCCACCCCCTGCACGGTCGTCAGCAGCCGGAACCAGTCCCGCTCATCCGTCGTCGCAAAACCGAAAAGCTGGATCGCATCCTCGCGCACGATCGTCTCGATCAGGACGCGCGCCACAGACGGCGGCTGCGGCAGTGCCCCGAGCGTGCGGGTCGAGGCCGAGACCACATACCCCACACCATTGACGTCCACGATGCAGCGTTCGCCTTCGATCTGCCCGACAAGTCCGGTGAGCTGCCCGATCATGCCATGCGCTTTCCAGCCACGACATGCGCGGCACTTGCACGGTGATGGGCATGACAGATCGCAACGGCCAGCGCATCGGACGCGTCAGCCTTGCGGATCTCCGCCCCCGGCAGAAGGCGCTTCACCATCATCGTCACCTGTTCCTTGCTCGCAGACCCGGTCCCGACCACGGATTTCTTGACCGTCATCGCCCCATATTCCGCAACCGGCAGCCCTTCATAGGCGGGCGTCAGCAGAGCCACCCCACGCGCATAGCCGAGCTTGAGCGTCGAGGAGCCGTTGCGGTTGACATAAGTCTCCTCAACAGCCGCCTCGGCCGGCGCATATTCACGGATCAGCTTTTTCAGCGCGCCGTGAAGTTCACACAGACGCAGCGGCACGGATTCGGACCCATCGGTCCCGATCACACCCGAAGCCACATGCTTGAGATGATTGCCGTCCACGTCGATGATGCCCCAGCCCATGAAACGCAGGCCGGGGTCAATGCCCATCAGACGGATCAAGCAGCCAGCGCCTCAGCCACGTCGTCGGGAATATCGAAGTTCGCATAGACAGCCTGGATATCGTCGCTGTCTTCCAGCACGTCGATCAGCTTCATGACCGAACGCGCCTTGTCCTCGTCCAGCGTCACGCTGTTTTCCGGACGCCAGTCGAGCTTGGCCGACTGCGGCTCACCGAAACGGCTCTCAAGCGCATCACGCACGGCGAAGAAATTCTCCATCGCGCAGGTCACTTCATGGCCTTCTTCGGTCGTCTCGGCATTGTCTGCACCGGCCTCGATGGCGGCTTCCAGCATTTCGTCTTCGGAGGCCACATCCAGCGGGTAGCTGATCACGCCCAGGCGCTGGAACATGAACGACACCGAGTTCGTCTCGCCCAGCGATCCGCCATGCTTGGAGAACGCCGCGCGGACTTCACCCGCCGTCCGGTTGCGGTTGTCCGTCAGACCTTCGACGATCAGCGCAACACCGGCCGGGCCATAGCCCTCGTAACGCACTTCCACATAGTCGTCGCCACCCGCAGCACCGGACGCCTTCTTGATGGCGCGCTCGACATTGTCCTTGGGCATGTTGACTTCACGCGCCATGGAAATCGCCGCACGCAGACGCGGGTTGGACGCCGGATCCGGAAGACCCGACCGTGTCGCAACCGTGATCTCCCGCAGGACCTTGGCGAACTGCTTGGCGCGCTTGGCATCCTGCGCACCCTTGCGGTGCATGATGTTCTTGAACTGTGAATGACCGGCCATCGGTCGCTCCTTCCTCTATCTGCGTGTCAGAGGCTCAGGCGAGCCTGCCATGACAGTGTTTGAACTTCAGACCCGATCCGCACGGGCAAAGGGCGTTGCGCGGCGTCTCCGCATACCAGCGCTGAAGCGTGGCCGCATCAGGCTCCGCACCCGTTGGAACGGGCTGCGGACGCGGCGGCATCGGAGCAGCGGACGGGAAACCCGCCATCGGCTGCGGCGCCGGAATGTCGCCCCCCGTCGTTCCCTGCGCGAACAGCCCCGCAGGTTCCTCGGACGGACCGGACGTCTCGGTGTTGATGACCGGGAACGGCGGCGGCTCGGACACGGCCTGGATGCGGCACATCGTTTCCGTCACACGGATACGCATGTCATCCAGCATGGCCGTGAACATCTGGAAGGCTTCCTGCTTGTATTCGTTCAGCGGATCACGCTGCCCGTAAGCCCGCAGACCAATGCCCTGACGGAGCTGATCCAGCCCGTGCAGATGCTCTTTCCACACGGCATCGAACGTCGTCAGCACGACCTGCTTCTCGATCAAACGCATCAGTTCGGGGCCCATATTGGCCGTCCGTGCTGCCTGCGCTTTCGCGGCTTCCCCCTCGATCCGCTCGATGACGCCCTCGGCATCCATCCCGTCTTCCTTCGCCCAGTCCGCAATCGGCAGATCCAGGTTCAGGATGCGAGAGACTTCCTTCGTCAGCCCTTCCGTATCCCAGGCCTCGGCAAAGGATTTTTCGGGAATATGCGCATGCACCAGATCCTCGATCGTGTGCTCGCGCAGTTCGGCGATCACGCCCGACAGGTCATCCGTCGCCATGTATTCCCGGCGCTGGGCGTAAACCTCCTTGCGCTGGTCATTCATGACATCATCATACTTGAGCGTGTTCTTGCGCATGTCGAAGTTGCGCGCCTCGACCCGCTTCTGCGCCTTTTCCAGGGCCTTGTTCAGCCAGGGATGAACGATCGCCTCGCCTTCCTTGAGCCCCATCTTCTGCATCATCGCGCCCATGCGGTCGCTGGCGAAAATGCGGATCAGATCGTCTTCAAGCGACAGGAAGAAGCGCGAATTGCCCGGATCGCCCTGACGCCCCGAACGCCCACGCAGCTGGTTGTCCACACGGCGGCTTTCATGACGTTCCGTGCCGATCACATACAGACCGCCCGCCTTGTGAACTTCCTCGTGATGCTCCTCGACGATCGCGCGAATGTTCTGCTCGACGGACTCACGCTGCGCCTCGTCCTCGACGCCTTCGGTGCTGGCCTTGACCAGCATCTCGATATTGCCGCCGAGTTTGATGTCGGTACCGCGGCCCGCCATGTTCGTGGCGATCGTAATAGCGCCCGGCGCACCCGCCTGCGCCACGATGATCGCTTCTTTCTCATGCTGGCGCGCATTGAGGACGTTATGCGGAATGCCGCGCTGCGTCAGAATATGCGAGAGATACTCGCTCTTCTCGATCGACGTCGTGCCCACGAGAATGGGCTGGCCAGTCTCGTGGATTTCCTTGATCAGATCGGCCACGGCGCTGAACTTCTCGGCCGCCGTCAGATAGACCTCATCATCCGTGTCGATCCGCTGCACCGGCAGGTTCGTCGGGATTTCCACCACATCGAGGTGATAGATTTCCGCGAACTCGTCAGCCTCGGTCATGGCCGTACCAGTCATGCCGGACAGCTTCGGATAGAGACGGAAATAGTTCTGGAACGTGATGGAAGCGAGCGTCTGGTTCTCCTGCTGGATCTCCACATGCTCCTTGGCTTCCAGCGCCTGGTGCAGCCCATCCGAATACCGGCGACCGTCCATCATGCGCCCCGTGAACTCGTCGATGATGACGACCTTGCCGTCACGCACGATATAATCCACGTCCCGGGTGAACAGCGTATGTGCCCGCAGGGACTGCTGGACGTGATGAACGACAGCGACGTTATGGATGTCGTACAACCCGCCTTCCTGAAGCACGCCGGCTTCCGCCAGCAGTTCCTCAACACGGTGCGAACCGTGCTCGGTCAGCGTGACAGACCGCAGCTTCTCGTCCTTGTCGTAGACGTCAGGCTCCTCAACGAGCTTCACGACCACATCATCGACAGAGCGATACAGGTCGGAGCTGTCATCCGCAGGACCGGAGATAATAAGCGGGGTCCGCGCCTCATCGATCAGGATGCTGTCCACCTCATCCACGATCGCGTGATTGAACGGACGCTGCACCATGTCGCCAAGCGAATATTTCATATTGTCGCGCAGGTAGTCGAAGCCGAACTCGTTGTTCGTGCCGTAGGTAATATCTGCGGCATAAGCCTCGCGACGCTCCCCGTCCGACAGGTTCGGCACGATCACACCCGTCGTCAGCCCAAGAAAGCTGTAGAGGATGGACATCTCTTCGGCGTCACGCCGCGCGAGATAATCGTTCACCGTGACGACATGCACGCCCTTGCCACTCAGCGCGTTCAGATAGACCGCAAGAGTCGCCACAAGGGTCTTGCCCTCACCCGTCCGCATCTCGGCAATGCGGCCCGCATGCAGGACCATACCGCCGATCAGCTGCACATCAAAGTGACGCTTGCCCAGAACACGGCGCGACGCCTCGCGGCAGACCGCAAAGGCTTCCGGCAGCAGACCATCAAGGGTTTCGCCCTTTTCCAGCCGTTCCTTGAACTCGGTCGTCCTGTGCCGGAGCTGCACGTCAGACAGGGCCTGGACCGCAGGCTCCAGTGCATTGATCTCGGGCACACGGCGCTGATACGCCTTGAGCGTGCGATCGTTGGCAGAACCGAAAAGGGCGCGGGCGAGGCGTGCGAACATGCTGAACCTTGAGATGCCGAAGGCCCGAAGCGCCAGCTCTTTCCACTACCGGAAAGACCCGCCACACCGTGCCGTCAGGATTTTCACGTCTGCTGGAGATAGGACCCGGGCCGCAAAGGGTCAATGGAGAGCCCGTCCAGAACCCCGATGAAATGTTCCCATTGTCATCACAGGGTCACATCCCCGACCGACCACACGCCTCGCGCGACACCCGCCTGCAGGGTGCGTGAAGGAATGGTAACGGACCGCACCCTTGCAGGGCGGACCAGCCTTTGTCATGGTGCAGGCCATCCTTTTTCCAGGTTACATCCGAGGTAGTCCCCACATGCGGCTTTCCCGCTCCACTTTCGCTCTCGCCGCCCTTCTGGCCGGCACGTCGGTCGCAGCATCGACGGCTTTCGCCGCTCCTGCGGCAGCCCCTGCCGCCGCAGCGCCCGCAGCTGCCCCGACCGGTGCTCCGGCCGCTGCCCCCAACCCCGACATGCTAATCGCCACCGTCAACGGTGCGAAGATCACGCTGGGCGACGTGCAGCGCGCAGCGGGCAACCTCCCGCCGCAGGCCCGCCAGATCCAGCCGTCCGTCCTGGTTCCCCTGATCGTCAACCAGCTCGTTGACCAGAAGGCCGTCCAGATCGCTGCTGACAAGGAAGGCCTGAGCCGTAAGCCGGACGTGAAGGCCGCCATGGACGCTGCCGCCGCGAACGCCCTGCAGAACGCCTATCTCGAAGAGAAAGTCGGCCCGCTGGTCACCGATTCCGCAATGCGTGACTTCTACCAGTCGCATTACGCGAACAAGAAGCCGGAAGAAGAGATCCACGCCCGCCACATCCTCGTGGACAGCGAAGCACAGGCCAAGGACATCATTGCCCAGCTCGGCAAGGGCGCTGATTTCGGCAAGCTTGCTGCCCAGCTTTCCAAGGACAAGGGTTCCGCTGGTGCGAACGGTGGCGATCTCGGCTGGTTCAAGAAGGACGACATGCTGCCGGCCTTCTCCGCAGCCGCTTTCGCCATGAAGCCGAACACGATCTCCCAGACCCCGGTTCACACCCAGTACGGCTGGCACGTGATCCAGGTCCTCGCGACCCGTACGGCCCCGATCCCGACCTTCGACCAGGTCCACGACCAGGTCCGTCAGGAGCTGATCCGCGACAAGGTGCGTGACATCGTTCAGGCCGCTGAATCCCAGGTGAAGGTCGTTCACTACGACGCACAGGGCAAGGCGATCCCGAATGCAGCTCCGGCTGCCGCACCTGCAAAGAAGTAAGTCCATGGCAAAGCCGCTCCCCGTCTCTCCGCTCGCGCGTCCTCTTCCGGACCTTGCAACGATTGCGGGCGTGCGGCTTTCCGCCGTCGCCGCGGGCATCCGCTATCAGGGCCGCACGGACCTGATGCTCGCGGAATTCGTCCCCGGCACGGTCGCCGCGGGCGTCTATACGAAGAACGCCTGCCCCGGCGCCCCGGTCCTATGGTGCCGTGAGGCCCTGACGACCCCCTATGCCCGCGCCCTGCTCGTCAATGCAGGCAACGCGAACGTCTTTACCGGCCGCGCCGGAATCCAGGCCTGCGAAGACTGCGCGGACGCCACCGCACAGCTTCTCGACTGCCCTCCGCAGGACGTCTTTCTCGCTTCCACGGGCGTGATCGGCGAAAAACTGCCTCAGGACCGCATCATCGCCGCCCTTCCCGCCGCTAGGGCCGGACTGGAAGAGAACGGCTGGGCCGATGCCGCCCGCGCCATCATGACGACGGACACCTTCCCCAAGGCCGCCCGTCGCGATGTGAAAATCAACGGTACCCCTGTCCGCATCCAGGGCATCGCCAAGGGATCGGGCATGGTTGCCCCCGACATGGCCACGATGCTGGCCTATGTCGCAACCGACGCCAGACTGCCGCAGAACGTGCTGCAGTCCCTGCTGGCCTCCGGCTGCGCCCAGAGCTTCAATTCCATTACCGTCGATTCGGACACGTCCACTTCGGACATGCTGATGATTTTCGCGACCGGACTGGCCGACAATCCGGAAGTCGACGACGTCAACGACCCCGCTCTCGCCGAGTTTACCCTTGCGCTGAACGATCTCCTGCTGGAGCTCGCGCTGATGGTGGTCCGCGATGGCGAAGGTGCGACAAAGCTTGTCCGTATCGCCGTCACCGGAGCGGATTCCAACCTCTCCGCCCACCGCATCGCGCTGTGCATCGCCAACTCCCCGCTCGTCAAAACCGCCATTGCGGGCGAGGACGCCAACTGGGGCCGCGTGGTCATGGCGGTGGGAAAAAGCGGTGAACCCGCAGACCGCGACCGCCTCTCCGTCGCCATCGGCGGCACGTGGATCGCGAAAGACGGCGGTGTCGTCGAGAATTACGATGAAGCCCCGGTCGTCGCCCACATGAAGGGTCAGGAGATCGAAATTGCCGTTGATCTCGGCCTGGGCGACGGACAGGCCCGCGTCTGGACCTGCGATCTGACGCATGGCTACATCGACATCAACGGCTCCTACCGCAGCTGACCGTCCCAACACGTCAGCGAGAGCGGGGCTTGTGCGTCCCCGCCTCTGCCGTTAGCAAAATCCGGGTGCCGTTTCGCACTTGATATGAGGAAAAATCCATGTCTGCTGGAGCTCGCGTGCTTGTTCTTGGCGGTGGCGTTGGGGGGCTTGAAGCCGCTGCAGCGCTGGGCCGTCGCCAGAACATCTCCCTGACACTCGTTGATCGCAGCCCCGTCCACTACTGGAAGCCGGCCCTGCACGAATTCGCTGCGGGCACCATGCAGCATCAGGGGAACTGCATCCCCTTCAAGGACACGGCCGCAAAGTTCGGCTTCACCTTCGTCCAGGGCAGCCCCGTCGCCGTCAATCGCGAGAACAAGACCGTCTCGCTCGATACCGGCGCGACACTGCCTTACGATTATCTGGTGGTCGCTCTCGGCTCACGCGCGAATGACTTCGGCATTCCCGGCATCGTCGATCACTGCATGTTCATCGACAGCCTGAACGACGCCGACGCACTCTTCGCCACTTTCCGCGAAGCCGTGCAGAAGGCCCGTGCCGCTGGCGAGAAGCTCTCGGTTGGCATCGTCGGCGGTGGCGCAACCGGCGTCCAGCTGATTGCCGAACTGTGCAAGTCCATCGATGACGCCCGCGGTCTGGGACCGGCCGTTCGCAAGTCCCTGCTGAACGCCGTCCTGATCGAGACCGGCCCGCGCATCCTCCCGGCCTTTCCCGAAGCCGTCTCCACCGCTGCCACGCAGCAGCTCGAAAAGCTCGGAATTTCCGTGCGCACCGAAGCCATGGTGGTCGGCGCGGACGAGACCGGTTTCAGCCTCAAATCCGGCGAGCACATCCCCGCCAGCCTCCGCGTCTGGGCCGCTGGCGTGCGCGCCTCGGATGCCACGAACCTTCTCGAAGGTCTGGAACGCGGACGCTCGGGCCAGCTCGGCGTAACCACCACGCTTCAGACCACGCAGGACCCGACCGTTTTCGCCATCGGCGACTGCGCCCGCATCGACGCAGCCCCGATCGCGCCGACAGCTCAGGCCGCACGCCAGGAAGGCCAGTATCTCGGCCGTGCCCTGCCGGAAATCATCGCCGGCAGGACCCCTGCCCCGTTCGCCTATAACGACCGCGGCGCTGTCGTGGCCCTGGGGGACTACAACGGCTGGGGCATGCTGGACGCCAAGCGCAGCTTCGGCGGGGGTCTGCTGTCGGGTCTGGCCGCGCGTCTGATCCATGAGGGACTGTACCGCCAGCACCTCGCAGGCATCCTCGGCGTGGCCCCCACGGCCTGCAGCACGCTCCGCGAACATCTTTCGCCGGTCAAACCTGATCTGGGCGCCTGAAATCCCTTTTCAGAAGCCCGTCAAAGAGGGAATGTGGGACGCAGCCTCATCCAACCCTGCGTCCCCTGGTCCGAGAACTCATGAGCCCAACCGATCTCTCCCCGCCCTTTGACAAGGCTCTGATCCGCATCGAAGACGTGCTGCTGGAAAAAGGGTTTTCCTTCCTGCAGGCCGACGTCACGCGTCCTCTGCTGGAGCATGAAGGCCTGACGGACTGGCAGGGTTTTGCCGAGAGCTGGAATCATCTGGGTCTTGACCGCTACATGGCGGATGGCGGCCGTTACCGCCGCCGCCGTTATGCGACCTTCGCCGTCTCGGGCGACACCATCACCCGCAAGAAACACCAGCCCCATTACCAGAGCCGGGATTACAACCTGCTCAATGGCGGCATCGAGCGCTGGTTTCCGGCCGTAACGGACGCCATCGCCACCCATCCCGCCATGACCGCCGCCATCCGCACCGTCAGCCGGATCGCGGATGCCCTGACGCCGCCGAAGGAAAAACCCCCGGTCTGGCATGTCGAGGTGCATCAGTTCCGCATCGAGGCTCGTCCGGGCAATGAAGGCCACCCCACGCCGGAAGGCCTGCATCGCGATGGCGTGGACTGGGTTCTCGTGCTGATGGTCGCCCGCCACAACGTCGAACAGGGCGTCACCACAATCCACGGCATGCGCAAGGACCCGCTCGGCTCCTTCACGCTCACCAACCCACTGGATGCCGCGATCGTGGACGATCACCGCGTCTATCACGGCGTCACGGCCGTCCAGCCGGTCGATCCGTCACAACCCGCCTATCGGGACGTGCTGGTGGTGACGCTGCGTCACGAATGACACCCGAAGCTTCACAGATGTTCTTCTTCAATTTCGTGTTATGACAGGTCTCATGTCGATCCAGCAGATTCTTTCCCGCCCCGCGGCGGTTCTGGCCCTGTCCTTCATGCTCCCCGGAGCCCTGTCCTGTGCGGATGCCGCGACAGGCAAGACCCGCCATCACACGCGGCATACAACGCAGTCGGCCAATGCCGGTGCGGCTCCCGTCATCCTCACGGCCCATCCGGGCACGAAGCTGGATGAAGACGCCCGCAAACTGAACGAAGACGATCTTCAGGACGCCGCCAAGCACCATGACCAGCCAGTCGTGCTCGTCGGCTCTGCTCCGCTGTCCTCGGGCAAGAATGACGAAGCCCTGTTCGTACAGCTCCAGTCCGCACGCCTCTGCGGTTCCGCAGGCTGCACGACATCCGTCTATCTGAAGCACAATGACACCTGGAACACGGTTCTGGACTCCGTGAACGGCGATATTTCCGTCCTGCCTACGCGCCACAAGGGTATGCATGACCTGCTGGTCAGCCCGAACGACCGCTGGGTCTGGAACGGCAAGGAATATCAGGACACGCTCAGCGCACCGCCGATGCCCAAATAACCACTATTTTTCAGGAAGTCTGGAGCGGGCGAGGGGAATCGAACCCCCGTATGCAGCTTGGGAAGCTGCCGTTCTACCATTGAACTACGCCCGCTTACGGCCCCGATCATAACCGGTCTGCGGTCCCTCCGCAATCCGCCTTCAAGGTGTTGACGCAAAACCGAAATACGGCTCATAGTCCTGCCTGTCAGAAACGTCATGGCGTGCCTGACCCTCGTGATTTGAGCGGCCGGCTTGCGGCGAGGTTAAAGAACTGCGCTAAAGAGGCCCTGCGTCGTTATCGAACGATTTCCAGGACTTCCACGGCCCGCCACATGCGCCCTGCACAACAGGACGTTTTATGGAGGGACACATCATGTCTTCAGAAAACTGGCGCACAGCCACCCGTCTCCTGCACGAAGCCCCAAACCGCACCGAGTTCGGCGAAACGTCCGAGGCACTCTTCCTGACATCCGGCTTCGTCTATGACAGCGCCGAACAGGCCGCCGCCACCTTCACGGGCGACGTCCAGCACTTCCAGTATTCCCGCTTCGGCAACCCGACCGTGGACACGCTTCAGGAGCGCCTCGCCCTTCTCGAAGGTGCCGAAGCCTGCGTTGCCACAGCGACCGGCATGGGCGCCGTCTCCTCGGCCATCCTGTCGACTGTAAAGGCCGGCGACCGCGTCGTCGCCTCCCGCGCTATTTTCGGCTCCTGCTACTGGATCGTGACCAACCTCCTACCCCGCTACGGCATCGAGACCGAACTGGTGGATGGCACGGATTACGACGCCTGGGAGCGCGCTCTCTCCAAACCGACGGCTGCCGTGCTGATCGAAAGCCCGTCCAATCCGATGCTCGATGTCCTCGACATCGCTCGCGTTGCCGAGCTGACGCACAAGGCCGGCGGCCTGCTGATCGTGGACAACGTCTTCGCAACGCCGCTCGGCCAGTCCCCGCTCAAACTCGGCGCGGACGTGATCGTCTATTCCTGTACGAAACATATCGACGGTCAGGGCCGCGTCCTCGGCGGTGCGGTGCTCGGCTCCAGCAAATGGATCAGCGAGACGCTCCAGCCCTTCACCCGCAACACCGGCAACGCCCTGTCGCCATTCAACGCCTGGGTCCTGCTCAAGGGTCTGGAAACGCTCCAGCTCCGCACGGATGCCATGGCCCGCAACGCCGCCGCCGTAGCCGATGCACTGGCCGAACTGCCGGGAATCGTTCAGGTCCGCTATCCGGGCCGCGCTGACCATCCGCAGCATGAACTGGCCAAAACCCAGATGAACAATGGCGGTTCCATGGTCGCGTTCGTCGTGGACAAGGGCCGTGAGGGCGCATTCGCCTTCATGAACGCTTTCAAAATCATCGCGATTTCCAACAATCTCGGCGATGCCCGCAGCCTGGCCACCCACCCCGCCACGACAACGCATATGCGCGTCAGCGCGGAGGAGCGTGCCCGTCTCGGCATCACGGACGGCGCCATCCGCCTCTCCGTCGGTCTGGAAGATCCGGCAGACCTGATCGATGATCTCAAGCGTGGTGCGGCGGCCGTCGCGGCCCTCGCATAAGTTTTCCTGACAAATCCCCGGGATGGCTTTACAATGGCGTCATGCCTGACAAGTCATCCCACCCCCATCTGCACGCCGATCCCGAGACGGCACTCGCCGAAGCCATGGAAAGTGCACCCCGCTTCAGCGAAACCACGGACGACGTGACGGTCACGGTCCGGACCTTCTGGCTGGACGACCAGTCCCATCCCGAAGACCATCAATACGCCTGGGCCTACCACATCAGCATCGAGAACGAGCGGAAAGACACGTTCCAGCTCCTCTCCCGCAGCTGGGAAATCGTGGACGGGCTTGGACGCAAAGAACATGTCCACGGCGATGGCGTGGTTGGCGAACAGCCCGTGATCGGCCCGCAGGAACAGTTCGACTATACGTCCGGCGCCATGCTCACGACACCGACCGGCTTCATGCGCGGCACCTACCACATGGTCGAGCCCCGCTCGGGCCACCGCTTCGACGTCAGCATCCCCGTTTTCAGCCTCGATAGCCCCCACGACAGCACGCTGGTGCACTGACCTGCCGTGGGAGGGCCGCACGGACAGGCAGAGGAACAGTCACACAAGCTTGACGTTCCCGCCGTCCCGGCCCATTCCTCCCCCATGCGTATCGCTGCCCTCCTTCTTGCTGCCGGTCGTGGCCGGCGCTTTGACGCCTCCTCGCAGAGCGGGGAAAATTCTTCCAAGCAGTTCCGGATGCTGCGGGGCAAACCCGTCATCCGCAGAGCCGCCGAAGCCCTCCTGCCGCATGTGGACGTGCTCCTGCCCGTCGGGGACGATCCCCTGCTGGCCGACAGCCTCGAAGGCCTGGACATCCTGCCGCCCGTCAGCGGTGGCGCGGAACGCCATGACAGCGTGCGCAACGGCCTCGAAGCCCTCGCCCAACTGCCGGAACCTCCCGATCTGGTGCTGGTCCATGACGGCGCCCGCCCCTGCGTCCCGGCAGAAGTCGTGCAGAACGTCATTGACGCCCTGAAAACCCATGAGGGCGTGATCCCGGCCGTCGCCGTCATCGACACGATCAAGAAAGCCGCCAACGGCATCATCGTCGATACCGTCCCGCGTGACGGGCTGTGGCGCGCCCAGACCCCGCAGGGTTTCCGCTTCGGCACCCTGCTCGAACTTCACCGCACTCTTCGCGATGCCCGCACCGACGATGCCGCCCTGCTTGAACAGGCTGGCCATCCTGTGGCGATCGTCGAAGGGTCGGAAGACAATATCAAACTGACTGTTGCGGAGGACCTGATGCGTCTTGAAGGTGTGATTGACCGGAACCTGCTGCCCCGCGTTGGACTGGGCTATGACGTCCATGCCTTCGAGGAAGGCCGCAAGCTGATCCTGTGCGGCATCGACGTGCCCCATACGAAGGGCCTCGCCGGGCATTCCGACGCCGATGTCGGCATCCACACGCTGTGCGATGCCATTTACGGTGCTTTGGCCGAGGGCGACATCGGCCGCCATTTCCCGCCGTCCGACAATGAATGGAAGGACATGGATTCGGCCCGCTTCCTGATCCATGCCGGCGAACGTATCCGCGAGCGCGGCGGCTTCCTCGTGAATGCCGACGTCACGCTGATCTGCGAACGTCCCAAGATCGGCCCACACGCCGAAGCCATGCGTAACCGCCTTGCCGAGCTTCTCAAGGTCAGCGTCAGCCGTATCTCGGTCAAGGCCACGACCTCCGAGCGTCTGGGCTTCACCGGCCGCGAAGAAGGCATCGCCGCTACCGCAACTGTCAGCATCATGGTCCCGGATAACGGAGAAGCCTGACCTGCGCCCACGGCACGAAAAAGCCCGGTCCTCCCCATGGAGACCGGGCTTTTTTCTTAGCTATGATCCGCCATATCAAGTCATCCACGAGAACTAGACAGGGCGCGACAAGTTATCCCAATCAGCGCAACAATCCCGAAAAGTAGCCCGGATTGTCCGCTTGATTCAAAACGGGGAGTTTGACAGCCCCGCTATGGACCCCAGATCTGCTAATCCTGCCTGTTGTACGCAGCCACGAAACTCTGCAAGCACCCGAGTGCTACCAGATAGTGTTTGACGGCAAGTTCTATTTTTCGTCAGTAAAACGCAGTTCGATGTCATTTCCGTCAACTCGAAGACCTAGCCCGCCATCCACAGCAAGGGCAACGCACACACCGGTTGTTATTCCGCCATCAACGGTATGATGCATTGACAACCAGTTTCCTTGCGCCATCGCTGGCGCGGCAGGAAAAAAGCACAGGGTCGCAAGCAACCTTCCAATAGACAGCTTCATTGCTGGTCTTCCTCTATTCACACTCCGTAACATGACGCAGTTTGGAGTGGAGGAAGAGTCTTATTGATTATCCAATGCGACTTTGCGCCTGACTTATAGAGAAGTACGCTTCAGGGCAGATCGGGCTTCCGAGAAATCAGCCGTGAATGGCGCAGACCACCACGATCAGCGGTGTCGCGGCCAGAAAGAGCCATGCTCCGATGGAGCAGGTTTTCACGACACGGGTACCCATGTGGCGCAGCAGGGGCCTACGAACGGATACGGACATATCTTCCTCGAATCTCACAGTGTTCGACATATCCGGAGATAGCGCCCGATCCCCGGCCGGGGCGAGTCACCAATCATCTCGTTCTGTCTCATGGCTGGAGCTTCAATGATCCCCGAATATGGCAAGATCATGCCCCATTCAGGGCATTTTCCTCTCAGATCGAAACCTGCCGCCCGAGTGTCAGGAACATGCCCGCGTCGAGAATGTCCTTCTCGCGGTTTTCCATGGTGCGGACGAGTTCATCGTCCTGCCCCCAGGTCACAAGCTGGGATTTTTCATCATTATTGGCCCACAGCACCGCATCCACGAGGCTGACAGCGCCTCCCACGACAGCCAGCGACAGAAGCAGACTGCCCGTCGCCTGCGCCAGAACGCCCAGAACCGCAAGCTCCAGATCATCCCGTGCCGCCAGAAGCCCCGCCAGAGCCTCCCGGTACCCTTCAGGCTGCACAACCGGCATGAGACCATCGGTTACATTCGGGTGGACCCCGTAACCCGAAAGCCAGGCGAAAACCTGTGCCGCAACAGGCCCGATCCCCTCTGCGCAGTAGCAGAGCCCGTCATCCACCCCGAGTCCGAGGAGCATGTCCCGCGCCGCCTGCGGATCGGGCGCAATCCGTTCGATCATCGTCCCGGCCATCCGCGTCAGAGGCAGGGAATCCGGCGTGAAGGACGCGCCTTCCGCAATCTGCCCCCACTCCCCCGCAATAGCCTCGGCCAGCGCAGAGGAACGTACAGCCAAAACATGGCCCTGCGGCAGACGGATCGGCCGGCCATCCAGACGCGGCTGGAACAGCCCGTCCTCCGATACGACCGAAACCGCTTTCCAGAAACGCTTGTGCCCGCTCAATGCAGAACTCCCAGAGCCCGCAGGATATCCCCGGCCTTCGAATGATGCGCCTTGACCGCCGAAGGAGCCGGACCAGCCTGCCCTTCCCGCGCCGCAGCCAGCGGTGCCGTGCAGGGATCGGCCGTATTGCTGTCCCCGCCGATCGTCACATGGAAATTACCCCCCGCATCACGATCCTGCTCGACATGCGGCGCCCCCAGTGTGCCCGTCAGCACAACCGGCGTAGATGCGCCCGCCCCTTCAAAATCCACCACCGGCAGAAGGCGAAGATCCAGCGCCTGCGTCCCAAGCCCGACAGTCCCGCTGCCCGACGTCGAGAACCGCCCGGACTGAAGCCCCAGCGTGTCGATATGGGCGACGTCGTTCGCAATGCTCATGTGCAGCCCCAGACAGCGGAGGGACCGCCCCCCTTTCCCGAGTACCACGCTGGCCGCAGACCCTGCCATCTGGCCGAGCAGTTCGCTCTGCACCTGGCCATCCACCATGGAAATGCCCAGATGCCCGTCCAGCGACTGCCGCAGTTCCTGCGAACTGTTGCCCTTCGCCGAAAGCTGCCCCACGACCTGCACCGGCCCCTGAAGCAGAAGCGGCATACCAAGCTGCGTCTCCAGCAGACCGGCCGGAAGCATCAGCGGCTGGAACGTCACGCTGCCCGTCACCGGAAGCGCACTGGCATCCAGTTCCGCCATGCCCGACAGCGGCAATCCCTGCGCCTGACCGGAAATCGGATCCAGACGCAGATGGCCGCCCGACAGCGTCAGGCGCGTCGCCAGATCGGTATAGTCCCGCCCCGCAAACACGACATGATCCGCGGTCAGATGCAGGTTCACATCCTGCGCCCGCAACCTCTTCACCCAGGACGGTGTCGGGTCCGCAGCGACCGTCTCAACCGAAGGATGATCGCTCACAGCCGGAACCGGGCCGTCATTCTGCGGCGCCACAGGCTTCGGTGCGGGCACACCCGGAACAGCAGGCGCAACAGCCGGAGCAGCCGGTTGCGCAGGCTGGAGCCACAGCCCCTTGAGCACATCCAGATCCATTTTCGCGGCATGCAGATTTCCGCTCACGACCGGCGGAACGTCATGCCCCAGAACCAGCTTGAGCGCCCCATCCACGGAAAGTTCCTGACTGCCGAAGGTCAGCCCGTCGAGCGACAGGTTCTCGCGGTCCTGCGCGTCCAGCGTACCATGCAGACTGACGTCATGCAGAACCGCACCCGGCAGATGGAGCGTCTTGCTGCTTCCTTCCGTCACGAGATGCCCGTTCTCCGCACCGATCGTCCCCGAAAGAGCAAAACGGGCGCTGTCCTGCGCATTGAGCGCAGGCGCACCGGACAGAAGCGTCGTCTGGCTCCGCAGTTGCACCGTCAGCGGAACAGCCGTCTTCAACCCGTCGCGCCAGGCCGCAAGCGCCTGCTGCATCGTCCCGGCCCCGCCTTCGACGTGCCAGGCCGTATCCCGCCACTGCGTATCTGCCGTAACGGTCAGCGCCGCATCCGGCCCGGCGGAGTCGACATGCAGGTTGCGCAACACGCCCTGGCGCAACGCGACATAACCGGCATGCAGATGCACCCGCATCGGATTCATGCTGCCCAGGACCTGATGCAGCAGCGCATCCCCATCCAGATCCGTCAGCGGACCGGGACTGCCCTGAACCGCAACATCGCCTCCAAGGGCCGGCACATTCGGAAGATTGGCATGCGGGAACAGACGATGCGCGTCCTGAAGATTGGGCCACTCGCCCTGCGCCGTCAGAACCACGTTTTCCATCCGCGACGGATTGCCAATCCGCCCGTCCAGATTCAGCCAGTCGCGCTTTTCCCCATCGCCCAGCGTCGTCCCGATGCTGAACGCCCAAGGCTGGGTGCCCCGGATCTGCGACAGGTTGCCCACATGTCCCTTGAGCGTAAACGGCGTACCCGCGTGATGGCCCTGAAGGCTGATCCACGGGCTGGAACTGCGCAGCCCCGCCAGATCCAGCGTATCGAGACCGAACGAACCGCTCGTGCGGGTCAGACGGTCGTTCCAGATCACCGCAGCCTGCGCGACATGCAGCCCGTCCAGCGACAGATCCCAGTGCGCCTGAATCCGCTGCCCGCTCTGACCATGCACCGGCAGGGACGCATCCTCGTTCTCACGATCCGGCGTCAGGGACCAGTTCGCCTGCCCGTCCAGACCGCGAACAAGATTGACCGTCGCCCCCTCGACCACGAAATCCTGAAACCGGACCTCACGGTGCAGCAGGGCAAAAACGGCGATCCCGGCATGGATCGTATGAGCCTTGAGAACCGGCGTCTGCCCATCGCGTGTCAGCACGACGTCGGAGGCCTCGAACGCCGGCCAGGGCAGAAGCTGCACCGACGAATGACGGACCTGCATCGTAAGCCCCGTCTGGTGCTTCAGCGCCACAGCCACACGCTCGCGCAGCGCGTCCTGATCAATCAGGACATGCGTGGCTACACTCACACCCACAATGGCAACGATGACGGCAATCAGAACGCCGGTCAGCTTCTTCATTTTGCAGGCCCCCGACCCTTGCTGCTGCTCCCACCCCGGACACGCTTGGGCGCCGGCGTCTCACCCGGCACGAAGCCCAGCGTGCGGAACGTTTCGCGCATGTGCGGCGGCAGAGGTGCCGTCACGATCAGACGTCCACCAGCGGGATGCGGAATATCAAGCTGGCGCGCATGCAGATGCAGACGGTCGATGAACCCTTCCGGATGCGCCGCCTTCCCGCCATAGCGCGGATCACCGACGATCGGCGTCCCGATGGATTCGGTATGCACACGCAGCTGATGCGTCCGCCCGGTCAGCGGAGACAGCTTCAGCCAGCTCAGCTTCTTGCCGGCCGCATCGAGCGTCTCATATTCCGTCTTGGCCGAAGCCGCATCTTCCTCATCGCGCGACGCCGCAATCACCAGCGCCGCACCACCCGCACCGATCTTCGCCAGAGGCTGATCGATAATGCCGGATTCCGGCGAAGGCCGCCCGACAACCACGGCCCAGTACGTCTTCTCCACATCGCGCCCACGGAACGCCGCCGCCAGCTTGGCCGCCACACCCGGCGTGCGCGCAATCAGCAGAATGCCCGACGTGTCACGGTCAATGCGATGCACCAGACGCGGCCGGTCCCCGCCCTCAGTCCGCAGACCATCGAGCATCATGTCCACATGCTTGGTAATGCCCGGGCCACCCTGCGTCGCAAGGCCCGATGGCTTGTCGAGAACCAGCAGATGCTCGTCCTCGTAAATCACCATCTTCCTGATCTCACGCGCCAGCATCGGATCCGGCGGCGGCAGGGGTGCGGGCTTGTCCACATCCGGCAGCGGCGGGATGCGAACGCTCTGTCCGGGGATCAGGCGCGTATTGGTCTGAACACGCCCTCCCTCCACGCGGATCTGTCCCTTGCGGCACAGTTTCTGGAGCGCGCCCTGCGTCAGATTGGGGTAGTGACGTCTGAACCAGCGGTCGAGGCGAATATCGGCCTCATCCTCGGTCACGATGCGGTTGGTAACTGTCATGGTTCGCGGGATGCCCTCTTGGCGGCCCGCATGTCCAGAAGTTTTCTGATACGCCCCTCATGTCCGCGGTCCGTGGGATGATAAAGGGACGCTCTGGGCATCCCGTCCGGAAAGTAGTTCTGACCCGAAAACGCATCCTCGCTGTCATGGTCATATTCATAGCCCTTGCCGTACCCGATATCCTTCATCAGGCTCGTCGGCGCGTTCAGGATATGCGATGGCGGCATCAGACTGCCGGTATCGCGCGCCAGAGCCCGGGCCGCTTTATAGGCCGTATAGACCGCATTGGATTTCGGCGCAGTCGCCAGATGCACCACGACCTGAGCCAGCGCCAGCTCCCCTTCCGGAGAGCCCAGACGCTCATAGGTCTGCCATCCCGCCACCGCCATCGGCAGCGCAGAAGGATCGGCCTGCCCCACATCCTCGGCCGCAAACCGCGTCAGGCGCCGGGCGATATAGCGCGGGTCCTCCCCGCCCTCCAGCATCCGCGCGAACCAGTACAATGCCGCATCCGGATCACTGCCCCGCAGCGATTTGTGCAGCGCGGAAATGAGATTGTAGTGCTCTTCCCGGTCCCGGTCATACAGGATCGCCCGGCGCGACAGGATCGCCGCCAGATCACGCGGCGTCAGCATTTTTGATGGATCAAGCGCCACAAGCTGCTCGACCATATTCAGCAGATAGCGTCCGTCCCCATCCGCCATAGCCCGTAGACTGGCCCGCGCTTCCGGATCGAGCGGGAGAGGACGACCGACCTCCTCTTCCGCATGCACCAGCAGGCTCTCAAGGCTCGCATCATCCAGCCGGTTCAGCACCAGAACCTGACACCGCGACAGCAACGCCGCGTTCAGCGCAAAGGACGGGTTCTCCGTGGTCGCGCCCACCAGAACCACCGTCCCGCGCTCCACATAGGGCAGAAATCCGTCCTGCTGTGCGCGGTTGAAGCGATGGATTTCGTCCACGAACAGCAGCGTCCCCTTGCCCGTCGCCACCTGCTTCTTGTCCGCTTCCTCAAACGCCCGCCGCAGATCTGCAACGCCGGAAAAAACAGCCGAAATCTGCGAATAGAACAGCCCGGCCCGCCCAGCCAGAAGCCGCGCGATCGTTGTCTTGCCACATCCCGGACCGCCCCACAGAATCAGGCTGGACAGCGTGCCCCGCTCCAGCATCCGCGTGAGTGTTCCCTCAGGTCCGAGCAGATGATCCTGCCCCCGCACGTCTTCCAGCCGCTTCGGCCGCAAACGGTCCGCCAGAGGCTGCGTCCGGGAAGGCGGCCGGCGCTGCACCTGAGGTGCTTCGATCGGGCGCTGCTGCCGCATGTTCTCCGGCGCACGGGACGGCCCACGGCCTGAAGCCTGCGCACGGTTCGCTTCCGGAGCGCCGCCGAAAAGATCTGTCATGTCGGTCACTGGCATCTCCCGCTCCCCGAAGCCCCGTCAGAAGGTCTGCTCCCCGGATATGGGAAGCCTGGCCGGTCAGGAAAATCCCCGGCCTCACGTTACCGGAGCATAACCCCGGCCGCCGACTTAATGAAGGATGCGCCGCATCACGCCCGGCAGCAGCATCGACAGCGGATTGACCGACAGATCCGGCTTCTCGACCGTCCCGTGCAGATCAAACGTCGCCGCCAGCAGGCCACCCCCCTTCTCGGGAGACAGCAGATGCCCCAGCACCGGCAGCCGCCCTGGCAGCGCATTGAGCCCGAACAGCGGGACGATCGTCCCGTTCAGGTTCAACTTAGACGTCGTCAGGTCGATCGGCCCTTCCATCGTGGCCCCAAGCGCCTGATTGCCGATCACCCCGTCATGCAGCACCAGCAGGTTCCCCGCCAGGCTCAGACGCGTCGCCAGATGACTGATCTCGAACCGGTCCAGATGATTGGTCAGCCAGTGCAGCGGGGACAGATCCGACACCGCCGTCAGCGTCAGAGGCGGCCGCAGGAACTGCGACGGCCCCATTTCCACATGCCCGCGGAACGGCGGCAACCCGCCCCACAACCCGGCTGATTTCGTGTTCCGACCTTCCGGTACCTTCCGCACGGTCGTCTCGTCCGGCGTGAACACCCCGTCCAGATGCGTCTGCCCGCCCCGGATACGGTCATACAGACCCAGACCTTCAAGCAGCGTCCCCAGATTATCGATATCCAGAACGAAAGGATGCTCACGCCCTGTATCGGCCAGAACCGCCCGGACCCGCGTGGGCGCATCAAGTGCAAACCGCCCCGAAGCCAGATGCCCGTTCCGCAGTTCGATCTGGGAGACGACACCGCCGACCTGTGCCTTGGGCCCATAATAGACATGCGGCGCATTCAGGCTGATGGACCAGCTGTCCCCCATGGACACGCTCTTCTCGCCTGAACCACCCCGCGGCGCAGCAGCGGGCGCCGTCGGCGGATGGGGTGCGAACATCGGTGCCAGATCCAGCGGATCCGCATCGACCGTCACGCCAATCGGCTGATCCACGGCCTGCGGCAGGGCAATGCGCGCATCGCCCTCCGTCCGGCCGATCCGGAAGCCCTCAAGCACGATCCCCGTCAGCTTGCCCGCACGGGTCACACCGCGCCCCGCCACGGAAAGCCCGGTCCCATGCGCCTGCAATCCATCCAGAACCGACATCCGCCCTTTCTGGAACCCGATATGCACCATGGCCGTCGCAGGCTCTCCCAGCGGCTTGGCCCAGATCGGCACCGTCAGCGCCGCCTGCGCCATGTCCAGCGACAGCTTCAGATCGGACATCTCATTGGCCTGCTGCACGAAATGCGCATTCAGAACCGCATGCCCGTCAAACAGCCCGCCCGGCGCAATCCGGGCCTTCGCGGTGGACTGCGGGTCCAGAACCGAACGCGCATCGATCGTCTGCAACACCCGCGAGGGCGCCCCGCCCTGAAAATTCTCATGCAGCACGACATGCGTGGGAATCCCCGCAAGCCGCCCGTCCCCCGTCAGGTCCAGCCCATCCTCGGTCGCGGACATCTTCCCCGACGCCCCGTCCACCGGCTGCCCCATCAACACATTACCCAGATGAACGCCGGAGAACGTGGTCTGCGTCCAGACATGAAGCGCCCCGTCCGGAATATGCGCAACAAGCGGCAGCGTCAGACGCACATGCGCATCCACCATCCCGTCCGGATGCGTGAACGGCAGCGGATGCCGCGCCAGAAGATGCAGCCTCGGATGCGCCAGCGCGGACATGAACCCCGCCAGAGGCCCCGTCAGATGCGTGGAAATATCGCCGGTCTGATCCTTGGCATACAGATCGCCAATCCGGATCTCCCCGTCCGGAAGAAGCACATTCTCCTTCACGCCCGTGGGCTGGACACCCCGGCTCAGATCAATCACGAGCGTTTCCGGCCCGTCGAAATGCAGGGACGCATCCAGACCCGTCGCGGGTGGAACCGGCCGCAGCCAGTTCACCGTCAGCCCGCGCCCTGTCAGCTGCCCCTGAACCGAGACCGGCAGAATGCTGTCCGGCCCATGATCGCCATGCAGATGGGCTTTGACCTCAAGATCGCGCCCCGTGCCGTCGGTGATGTTCCTGGAAATCCAGCGCCGGCCGCCCTTGATGATGCTGGCCGGCCAGATGGAGCCCAGCGTCGCAAAGCGCACCCCGTCCAGCCCGGCTTCGGCGTCCCCGTCCATCACCTTTGGCTGGCGCAGACTGTCCAGCCTCAGACTGGCCGAGGCATGCACATGCGTCAGCGCACCCGCATTATCCGCCACATCCAGCCCGGCAGACGGCACCGAAACCGTGGCACCCCCGTCCAGACCCGGGCGATCCATCCGCAGATGCACGCTCGCCTGCCCGGCGTGAAGATGAATCGGATCGGCCGTTTTCTGGAAAACCTCTCCGTCGCCCAGCGACAGGTTCAGCGTCAGCTCCGAGGGCTGCTCGTCCATGCCATGCGGCACAAAAACCGCATCAGCACTGATTGACACCGGAACATGCCAGTCCGCCGCCAGCGGGCTGAAAACGCCAAGCTCCGCAGGTTCGAACGGCGTGCTGCCCAGATGCAGCCTGCCCGTATTCCCGACCTGCCTGGCCTGCGCCGTCAGGGTCGTGCGGAACCCGTCGAGCATAACCATCGTCCGCGCCGTTCCCGTCCAGACGAAATCCGGCGAATGCGGCGCCACCCGGATGCGGCGCGCCTGCATCTCGACCGGCCCGATCACGGCGGTCCGGTCCTGCGGCAGTCCGGCAAGCGTGATGGAAACGTTATGCACATCGATCGCCCGCAGCCGGTCGAGCCGTGTGGGCACACCCCGGCCGCCCCGCTTCTGGTTGGGCAGGTCCATGTCCACATCGCCATCGGGCAGACGGCGCAGGGCCAGCGTGGCATTCTCAAGCCGCAGGGTCCGGGGCGCGATTACGCCGTCGAACAGCGCGCTCAGCGACAGAACGGCATCGGCCTCTTCGGCACGTTCGGCGATCAGATTATCGAAGCGGGTGACTTTGAGCCCGCGCGCCATCAGCACCAGCCCGGCGGGAACACCGCCCGCAGCAGGCTGCCACTGGATGCGCAGCGTATCCCAGCTCAGACGGCCGGCCGGATGTCCGGGACGCTTGCCCGCCGCGATGGAAACAGGCTCCACGAGATGCGAGACGCGCGTGATGTCCACCGGACCATGCGCCAGCTCCCACAGGAAAACGCTTCCAGCAGCAGCGACGAGCGCAATGGGCGTGACGCAGACCAGCGCCGCCCAGCGTGCGATATGCAGATGGCGGGGAAACTGTGGTCCCGGGCAGAAAGGACGGAAACGCCTGCGGGGAGGGCGCGGGAAGTCGGGGACGGCCATAGACGGTCATCGGCGCGTTTCCGGCCTGTCTCCCTCGTAAAAGTTTGTGGAGGAAGCCCTCAGGCCCCCGAAGAGAGATCCCGGAACGCTTCAGCCACCAGGGCCGCATGGGTCGCAGGCTTCACCTTGCGCCACACATTCCGGATGATGCCCTGCCCGTCCACCAGGAAGGAACTGCGCTCCATTCCCATATAGGTCCGGCCATACATGGATTTCTCAACCCATGTTCCGTAAGCCTCGGCGACGGCATGGTGCTCGTCCGAGGCCAGCGGAAACTGAAGCCCGTATTTGGTGGCGAATTTTTCAATTTTCGCCACCGGATCGGGACTGACGCCAATGATGGTCAGACCATCAGCCTCGAACTTCGGCAGGACTTCCTGAAGGCCACAGGCCTGTGTGGTGCAGCCCGGTGTATCGGCCTTCGGATAGAAATAGAGCAGATAGGGCTTCCCCTTCAGCTCCGCACTGCTGACCGTACGTCCGCCCGAGGCGGAAAGCGTGAAGTCCGGCGCCCGGTCACCCGGCTGAAGGTCCGTTCTGGGGGAAGAAGCTGTCATGACGGGCATGATTGCCTCACCCTTCCAGTCCGATCAAGGCAAAGCGGACACAAAGCGTTCAGTTTGCCGAGATCAGTAACCCCGATACATCCCGGGATAGGCCGGACCTGGCGGCGGTCCGTATACAACCTGCGGCTGCGGGGCATAGACGACTGCCGGCGGAGCATAGACCACCTGTGGCGGGGGCGGCGGAGGGGCATAAGGCTGCGCCAGAAGCGCGCCACCCACGGCACCCAGAGCCAGACCGCCAAGGATCCCGCCTACAATGGCGCCGGAATGATCACGGTAGCCTCCATGCCAGCCGCCACGCGGCCCGCCATATCCATAACCGGGGCCGCGACCACCGCCATGCCAGTGAGCCTGGGCCTGTGGCACCAGAACATTCGGAACGATGGCAGAACCAATCAGCAGGGGAGCGGCCATAAGAACTGCACGTGTGATGCGACGCATGGCATCTTTCTCCTCGAAACACGTGGACCGGAAATCCCCGGATGAAAGGGGTCTTTTCCGTCCATGAGAAAGATCATGCCCGCTGAAAATGGCAGCAAGAGGCGCCAATCATGGCAGGAGACGGACAAATTGTAACAGCGCCTGCTCCTGCTCTCACCCCACGGCTTCAGCGCGGCGGATCAACGCGGTGATAACCCGGCGGCGGGTCGAAAATCTCGACAGGCTGCGGGGCATGGCTGACAGAAACAGCCTCCACGACCGGCTTTCCATCATGGACCGCCCCAAGCATGAGACCATCATCCGTGTAACAGAATGTGGTCGGGTGACTGTCGCTGTCCGCGCTTTCCCAGATCGTGCAGGCTTCCCCCGCGATCCTGCCCTGCCCCAGCCTGCGCCAGAAGCCGGCAGCCGGCGTCCCTGGGGCGGAAAATCCTGCGCCCGGCGCAGCCATGACAGTCGCCGTGCGGTTCGTACCATCCAGCACCATGAGCGTATGTGTGCGGTAATCCGTCAGCATGACCGTTGCCGAGCCCTCCGGCTCGACCCGCTGCCGCCACAGCGCGGCTGTCCAGCGCATGCGCTGGTGCAGACGCTGCCCGGACGGACCGGTCAGGACGTAATCGATGTCGGTGTCATGCAGCGGCGTCACCAGCGGCGCCGAACCTGGCTCCGGCGCGGGTCCCGGAACCGGAGCGGACGGCACATCCGCCCTCGCCGGAAAAGCGTAAACAGCCACCATCAGAACACAGGCCGCCCCACCTGCGCCGCGCAGAAACGTCATTCTCATTTGTGGTTTCCATCAGCAGGACCGCTGGGCGGCTGGTCCGGAGCAGACACCGAGCCATCCCCCGAAGAATCATTGGAGACGGAAGGCTGCGTCGTATCGGTCTGGGAAGACTGACCCGGCAAGGGCGTCGCGGGGCCAGGCGTTGTCGTCGCCGGAGCCGGAGTATCCCGGCTCCCGATCACAGGACTATCGGAATCGGACGTCTCGGAAGAAGCCGTCTCGGGCATTGTCGTCTTCGTGTCGCTGCCCGACGTTTCCGGCACGGGAGACGGCGTCGCACTTCCCGCCTGACTCTGATGGGCCGGCCGGGCCTTCGGCTCCAGAACATGGAAGCCCGCCGGCGGCTCGAACGTCGAGGACGGAATATCCTGATAGGACACCGAAAGTGCCTTGATCGATCCTTCCACCCCATCCGCATCCACGCCATTCTCAGCCAGAATGACGCCGTCTTCCGTCACGCAGGCACTGGCCTTGCCATGGCTGCTCTGGATATCCCAGCGCTCACAGGCCACGCCCGCCACGGTTTCATGCCCCGCCGGCGTGTACTGCATGTCCAGATCGAGCATGAACGGATTATGCAGGCCGTGGCTGGGATGCAGGCGCGTATAAACCTGCTGCTTCATCATCACGAGCGTCACCTGCTGCCCCGGCCGGTCGAGAATCGTGACGCCATTGCCGTCCTGCGAATCAATCCGCAGCAGATCGCCCGCCCCCGAGAACGCCACCTTGACGGTGTTGGGCCCCGCCTTGGGCGGCGCGGATGGCGTGGTGAGTTCATAAACAACCGTGACATCGCGCGTCGGCGTCAGGCGGGGATGATCTTCCGCACGGGCCGGCGTCACCAGACACAGCCCGACGGCCAGCAGCCCCAATGGCGCGACAGACAGGAGGGCGGGGCGCGTGAAAACAGTCATGGCGGATCTCCGGCAGGCGCGCGCCCGGCAGGCACACGCAGGGACGCAATGGATTCCCGCAGGGCCTGAAGGCTGAAATCGTCAGGCCAGACCGCGCGCACGGTCAGCGCCTGATGAAGCAGGGACTGATAATCCGCCGCCGGAATCCCGATACCGCCAAGCCCCGTCAGATGAGGCGTGGTGTATTGCGTATCCAGCAGCGTGAACCGCCCCTTTCGCAACCCTGCGACAAGATGAACCAGAGCCACCTTAGAAGCATCACGTTCGCGCGAAAACATGCTCTCGCCGAAAAAAGCCCCGCGCAGCGACACGCCATACAGGCCGCCCACCAGCTTTTTGCCGTCCCAGACCTCGATGGAATGGGCGTTTCCCTGCCGGTGCAGCGCACCGTAAAGAGTGCGGATGCGGCCGCTGATCCAGGTCGTCTCCCGCCCCGGAGCAGGCTCCGCGCAGGCCAGCATGACCTCATCGAAAGCCCGGTCCGCCGTCACCATCATTCTGCCGGACATCACCAGCCGCATGAGCTTCTTTGGAACATGCATCCCGTTCAGCGGCATGATCCCGCGCTCTTCGGGCAGGTACCACGAGAGTTCCGTACTCCCGGCGTCGGGCGCCATGGGAAAGATCCCCGAGGCATAGGCCCGCAGCAGAAGATCCGGCGTTATGTCGTCCATGAGGGTACAGTCTTTGCTCGTGTCATGATCCGGGGTGGCACGGGAAAACATGGCCGTGCCGACAGCGGGCATGGTAAGGGTGATCCATCGTCAGGGAGACCGCCAGTGCCGCTTGCCTTCGTCTATGCCATCATTCTCGTCATTCTCGGCGCACTGCGTCTCGCAATGCCCGAAGCGCATGGCCTGCTGATGACCCTGGCCAAGGTCAGCGCCGTCTGCCTGGTCATCTCCGCACTCGTGGATCTGTGGATGATGCGCGAAGGCGTCGAACCCCCGTCCATGACCGAGGCGTCCTTCACAGCAGACTGATCAGCACCAGGATCAGACCGGCCATCGAGATCCCCCAGATCAGACTGCGCACCGGCCCCCAGCCAAACGCGTAGGCCGGCACATAGAGTGTCCGCGCCAGGAAATAGATCCCCGCACCCCAGCCCGTCAGCGGGCTGTACCGGCCCGAGACCCAGCTCAGCAGGACCGCCCCGATAAAGATCGGCAGCGTTTCCGCCAGATTGGCCTGCGCCCGCTTCAGCCGTGCCGCCATCCCTGTATAGCGGGGCGGGTCACCGTCGCGGTTGCTGCTCGCCCATTGCAGACCGTCCTGCTGGCGGCACGCGGCGGCGGTGAGGAAAAGCTGGACGACTGCCAGCACCAGTGTCCATCCAAGCCAGACAAGACCGATCGGCATGGGCTTTTCCCCGGAAGCTCCTGAAAATCAGGAGAATGTTTCAGATGTGCCCGTTCCCCCTGCGCGCAGGTCGGCAGCCGCTTCCTTAACGGCCAGCCCATGCGTGCGTTCCAGACGGCGGATCGTGAAATGGGCCCGGGCCAGCGCGCGGTAATGCGCGAGGAACGCCGCATTGAGCGACGCACCACACAGCGCACCTGCCACCGGCACCATCTGCAACGCGAATTTGCGCGACAGGCCAATTCCGTAATGCGACGCCACTTCCGCCATCAGCATGACGATCGGACGTCCGCGCAGCAGTGCCCGCGCCGAGAAAAACCCGAGCTCGCTCTCATCTTCGCTCTGCCGTGCAGGGAAGCTGCGCAGCGCAAAGACTTCCAGACAGGCCCGGCGCGTGTCTTCGTTACGCAGGTCTTCGCCTTCCTCGCGGGCAATGCGTGCGATCTCGCGCATGATGGTCAGCGTCGTGAAGCCCACATCCGGCGCCAGACCGAAGATTCCGCCGAAACCACCCAGCGCGCCCGAAACGGCCACGGCGGCCTGCCCCACATTCTCACGCCAGGGCTCACGGACGGCGGGCGCGTCGTTGTCGATCCCCAGTATGGCGACTTTGAACGCCCGCTCGATGGCAATCTCAGCCGCGTTGTGGAACTTCTCCTGCACCGCCGGCGCCAGGCCGAGTCCCTGCATACCGAGTCGCGTAGCCTGTCCGACCGCACCCCCCATCAGGTCTGCAAGACGCACGAGAACCCCGCGGCCCTGTTCCACCTTTTCGAGAACCGACTGAAGCTGGGCAAGGGAATCCCCGTCCAGCGCCATCGAGGCGAATTCGCTGGTTGGAAGCTGCGTGTCATTCACTGCGGTCATGACGATCAAAACTCCTGTTCGTAAGACCCGAAACCGTTTACCGGATAGCAGGTTTCATATCCTAACATGGCGCCATCATGGGGATATCGGCTCTGTGACGCTACCCGGGACGCCCCCGGCGGGGTGAGGAGAATTACAACAATGACCGTATTATCGCGCTGGATCCTGTCTGCTCCGCTGGCAGCCAGCCTCCTCATCCCGGCCGGTTTTTCGGCCCATGCCGCCTCCAGCTCTTCTCCTTCGGGCCACACCCGTCACCGTGCCGCACACGGCACGGCCAATCTTCCGCAGATGGGCCCGACAGCGGGCCAGATCGTCGGCGCCCCCGCCAAGCCCCTGACGCCGGCCCAGCAGTCCGCCCTGCCCGACGAAGGCGCACCGCCCCCGCCGCATGGCTATACGGAAGTGGAAGACTCGGAGACCGCCCTCGCCAGCTACAGTGACCGCGTCCGCACGCATCTTCCGGTCGGCATGCCCGGTACGAACGCCCAGCAGAAGACCAACGGAACCAACAACCTGCCGTCCCATTTCTCGCTGTTCGGCATGCCCGTGAAGTTCAACGCCCCCGTTCAGTCACCGTATGAAGACGAAGACTCCCCGACGAGCTACGCCGGCCATCCGGTCAACGGCCAGACGAACATGCTCGTGAACGGCGACTCCTCCGCCATTCACTAAGACGGCGTCTCTCAGGGGCGCGTCCAGCCCCCGATCTGCGTCAGGTGGCGGAACTCCCCGTCTGTCACCGGGGCCACGGACAGTCTGGACTGCTTCAACAACGCCATTTCCGCCAGATCCGGATCAGCCTTGATGCCGGCCAGGCTCACGGGATGGGCAAACGCCCCCATCGCCTTCACATCCACACAGACCCAGCGCGGATCATCCGCCGTCGGGTCCGGATAGGCTTCCCGCACCACTTCAACCACGCCGACAATGCGTTTTTCGCTGACGGAGTGGTAAAAAAGCGCCAGATCGCCATTTTTCATGGCCGAGAGGTTGTTGCGCGCCTGATAGTTGCGCACCCCCGTCCACGGCTCGACACCATGATCGACCTGCTGTGTCCACGAGAAGGCCTCGGGTTCCGATTTCACCAGCCAGAAAGCCACATTTCACTCCCGCCCCAAGGGCATTTACAGAGGCATTTACCGCTCATTTCCGTGAAACGTGATAACAGTGATCGGAACAATGGGACAACGCGCCTCTTCCGAATATGATTGCTTCGGACTATTTCAAAGGGGAACCAATCGCCGAGTTGCCAATCTGCCGAGGTCCGTGTCCCTGTGCGCCCTACCCCCAACCTGCTCCATCGCTATGCCAATCCGGGGCAGTTCCTGCGTCTGGCGCATGCGCTCCTGCCCTGGCTGAGCAGTGGCGCCATCCTTTTCCTAGTCGTTGGCGTCATCTGGGGCCTGTTCATCGCCCCGGCTGACTGGCAGCAGGGCGACACCGTCCGCATCATGTATGTGCATGTCCCGATGGCCTGGCTGGCCTCGTCCTGCTACCTCGGGCTTGCGATCTGCGGCGTACTCTCGCTGGTCTGGCGCCATCCGCTGGCGGATCTCGCCGCCATCGAAATCGGCCCCGTTGGTGCCTGCGCCGCTGCCCTGTGCCTGATTACGGGCTCGCTCTGGGGCGAGCCGATGTGGGGCACATGGTGGGTGTGGGACGCCCGCCTGACGTCGATGCTGGTGCTGTTCTTCCTGTATCTGGGCCATATCGCCCTGATCCGCGCTTTCGATGAACCGGCCCGGGGCCAGCGCGCCGCGGCGATCCTCGCCCTGGCCGGCGTGATCGACCTGCCGATCATCAAGTTCAGCGTCCAGTGGTGGAACACCCTGCACCAGCCCGACAGCATTACCCTGACCGGCGCCCCCACCATGTCCATGATGATGCTCTGGCCGCTGCTGATCACCACGATCGGCTTTACGCTCGGTGTCGCGGCCGTCATCTTCACCCGGCTCAGCGCCGCCATCCATGAAAGCCGCGCGCGCCAGCTTCTGGCCCGTTCGCGCCTCGACCGCAGGGACAGTCAAGTCGCATGATGCATCTCCCGAACCACTGGCCCTATATCGCGGCATCCTATGCCCTGACGCTGGGCTGCTCGGTCGTCCTCGGTCTCGGCGCCGCCCTGCGCCTGCGGAAATCCAAGGCCCGTCTGGCCGCCGTTGAAGGCCATGCCCGCCGTCGTGAAAGGTCAGCATCATGACCCGCAAGACCCGTCGCCTCTGGATCGTCATCGCCTGCCTGGCCTGTGTCGGCTCTGCCGCCGCCCTGACCCTGCGGGCGTTCTCGTCCAATATCGTGTTTTTCATGGCGCCGTCGCAGGTGAAGGCCAACCCACCTTCGCCAGACCGCACCATCCGCCTCGGCGGCATGGTCATGGCCGGCAGCCTGCACCGCATCAACGAGAACGGCACCCCCGTGAACGCCTTTCAGGTGACGGACGGACAGGCCGCGGTCGAGGTCCATTACACCGGCATCCTCCCCGACCTGTTCCGCGAAGGGCAGAGCGTCGTGGCCCTCGGCACCGTCCAGAAGAACGGCGGCTTCACGGCCAGCGAAGTCCTCGCCAAGCATGACGAGACCTACATGCCCAAGGAAGTCGCGGACGAACTCAAGCGCACCGGCAAGTGGGACCCGCGCTTCGGCAAGGCGCCGGACGCGTCGAGCTGGGACACCATGACCGCAAAGAAAGCAGGGGGCTGACCGCCTGATGTTCGGACCTGAACAGGGCCATTTCGCCCTGGCCCTCGCCTGCGTGCTCGCCCTCGTGCAGTTCGCCGTCCCGCTCTGGGGCGCAAACCGCCGCGATGCCCGTCTCGTGGGGCTAGCCCCCTATCTCGCGGTCTCGCAGCTCATCGCGCTGGGCTATTCGTTCCTGTGCCTTATCATGTGCGCCGTCAGCGACGACTTCTCGGTCCAGAACGTCGCGGCGAACTCCGCCGTCTCCAAGCCGCTGCTGTATAAGATCACCGGCGTCTGGGGAAACCACGAAGGCTCCGTTCTGCTCTGGACGCTGATCCTCGCTGTCTGCGGCGGTGCGGTTTCGCTGTTTGGCCGTAACCTGCCAGACATCCTGCGCGGACGCGTTCTGGCCATTCTCGGCGGCGTCTCCGCCGGGTTCCAGATGTTCTGCCTTCTGACATCCGACCCGTTCGACCGCGTTTTCCCCGCACCGATGGACGGTCAGGGCATGAACCCGCTCCTTCAGGACCCGGGCCTCGCCTTCCATCCCCCTATTCTCTACACCGGCTATGTCGGTTTCGCCGTCCCCTTCGCGTTTGCCGTCGCCGCCCTGATCGAAGGCCGCGTCGATGCCGCATGGGGCCGCTGGGTCCGTCCCTGGGCCGTTGCGGCCTGGTGCTTCCTGACCTGTGGTATCGCGCTCGGTTCCTGGTGGTCCTATTACGTGCTGGGCTGGGGCGGATACTGGTTCTGGGATCCGGTGGAAAACGCCTCCCTTATCCCCTGGCTGACGGGCACGGCGCTCGTGCATTCCGCCATCGTCGTGGAAAAGCGCGAAGGCCTGAAGATCTGGACGGTCCTGCTGGCCATCGCGACCTTCTCGTTCTCGCTGTCGGGTACGTTCCTCGTGCGCTCGGGTATCCTGAACTCGGTCCACGCCTTTGCCAATGATCCCGCCCGTGGCGTGTTCATCCTGGCCCTGCTCGCCATCGTCATCGGCGGCTCGCTCGCCCTGTTCGCGTGGCGCGCGCCGTCCCTCACCTCGACCGGCCTGTTCTCGCCGATCTCGCGTGAAGGGTCGCTGGTCCTGAACAACATCCTGCTCTGCTCGATCTGCGCTGTCGTCGTGACAGGCACGATGTACCCGCCCTTCATGCAGCTTCTGGCCGGACGCACCATTTCCGTCGGCAAGCCGTTCTTTGACGCCGCCACGATCCCGCTGACCCTGCCGCTCCTGCTGGCCATGGGTGTCGGTACGGCCCTGCCGTGGAAACGCGCCCAGCTCGCCCGGACCTTCTCGCATCTCTATGCCGCCGCCGGCATCGCCGCGATCGGACTGGTTCTGTGCTTCTGGAAGCTCTCCGGTGTCCTGCCCATCGCCTGCGGTGCGCTGGCCATCTGGGTCATCGCAGCCTCCGCGTCTGACGTCCTGCGCCGGATCGGCATTGGCCACACCTCCGCACAGGGCGTGTGGGAACGCATGAAACACTTGCCGCGCTCAAGCTGGGGCGCGGCTCTTGCCCATATCGGCGCAGGCATCACCGTGCTCGGCCTGTGCGGCATGTCGCAGGCGCAGCACGCCATTGTCGAAGTCCATATCGGCGAGACCCGTTCGCTGGCTGGCGACGACTGGACCCTGCTGGACGTACACGACTATATCGGCCCGAACTACAAGGCCATGCAGGCTGACATCGCCATCCGCCACAACGGCAAGCTTGTGACGATCCTGCACCCCGAAAAGCGCGACTTCACGACGCAGAGCCAGACCACGACCGAAGTCGCCATCCACACCAATTTCATCACCGATCTGTACGGCGTGGTCGGTGACCGGCACGGCACGGGCAAGGACACGACCTATGTCCTGCGCCTGCACCGCAATCCGCTCGCACCCTGGATGTGGCTGGGCGGACTGGTCATGGCCATCGGCGGCGCGTTCTCGCTGTCTGACCGCCGGATGCGGATCGGCGCCCCCAAGCGCGCCGCCGCCCGCAACATGGCCCGTGCCTGAGGAGAGAGGGACATGAACGCAACACGACGAGGCATCCTCACGGCCGTCCCCATCATCGGCGCAGGCGTCCTCGGCGTCGGCTTCTGGCGGATGCTGAGCGACATGCGCAGCGGCGCCTTCGACCCGCGCGCCATCAAGAACCCCAATGTCGGCAAGCCCATCCCAAGCTTCGCCATGCCCGGCCTCCCGGGTCTTGGCGACGGCTTCACGGATGCGGAACTCAAAGCCCAGCACCGCCCGGTTCTGGTCAATTTCTTTGCCTCATGGTGCATCCCCTGCGTGGCGGAAATGCCCGGCCTGCGCGCCATTTCGCGCAATATGCCGATCTGGGGCATCGCCTATGAAGACAAGCCCGAGAACGCGGCCGGCTTCGTCCAGCGTGACGGCTCCCCCTATGCCCGCGTTGCATCGGACCGTCATGGTCGCGTCGCGATCGACTGGGGCGTGACCGGCGTGCCCGAGAGCTTTCTGGTCGCACCGGGCGGCCGGATCATCTGGCACGGCAGCGCCGCCCTCGATCCCCAGATCTACGAGGCGGAAATCCGCCCGAGGCTGGCCGGACTATGAAGGCCTCCAGACGCTTCCCGGCCCTGCTGCTCGCGGCTGGCCTGATCGGCGGTGGCGTGGCCCTCGCCGTGGATGACCCTGCCGAGATGCTGCCGAACCCGGCCCAGGAAAAGCGGGCCGAAGCCATTGGCGCGCATCTGCGCTGCCTCGTCTGTCAGAACGAGAGCATCGAGGACAGCAGCGCCCCCCTCGCCCGCGATCTGCGCAAGGTCGTGCGCGAGCAGGTCTCGGCCGGCAAGTCCGATCAGCAGATCATGGACTGGATGACCGAACGCTACGGCGAGTTCATCCGTCTGGCCCCACAGTTTTCATGGTCCACTGCCCTGCTCTGGCTGATGCCGGCGCTCGCGCTGGTGGCTGGACTTGTCATTGCATGGCGTGCGACCAAACGCCGCACCGTCGTCACGCCTGCGCCGCTCACGGATGACGAGCGCGCGCGTCTGGATGCCCTTTCGGGCCGGGAGTAGACTTTTTGTTCTGGTTGGGAATCCTGATAATCGCGGCGGTGGCCCTGTGTCCCGCATTTCTGGGGCTGCGCACCCTGCGCCGGCGCGTGAACGCCCGTGACTCCGCTCTCGCCCTCTATCGCGGACAACTCGGCGATCTGGAGCGCGACCACGCCCTCGCCCTGATCAATGACGAGGAATATCAGGCCGCCCGTCTGGAAGTTCAGCGCCGCCTGCTGGCCACGGATGGCGAAGCCGCCGTCGAGGACCTGAACGCCGAGCCCGCAAAACGCAGCCGCGCCCTGCCGGTCGCAGCCGTCGGGATCGGCATTCCCGTGCTGGCCTTCGCGCTCTATATCGTCAACGGTCACCCCTCCCTGCCGCCCCAGCCCCTGAGCGGACGGCAGACGGGCCCGGACGCGAAGGGCCTGCAGATGATCCACAAGCTCCAGACCCAGGTCTCCACCATTCCCCCCGGTTCACCGACCTATGCGACCGGACATTTCCTTCTGGGGCAGATCGAAGCAAGATCCGGCATGACGGATGAGGCGATCCGGGACTGGAAAGCCGCGCTCGACGCGCATTTCGAGCCCGAACTCGCCATCCGCCTCGCCGAACTTGAAAGTCGCAATGGCAGCCATATCTCTGGTGAGAGCCTTGACCTCTATCGCCGCGCCCTGGCAGCGGCACCGGCCGATGCGCCCTGGCGTATGGCCGTGGAAGCGCGTATCGCGGTCGGCGAACATCAGGAGAATAACGGTCAGTGAGAAAACCCGAAGCCAACGCCATCGCGCTGTGCCCCGTCTGCCGCCAGCCCATGCGCCCGACCTCGGAAAAATGCCCCAGTTGCGGGGCTGAACGCCATTACGGTCCGCGCGTCCTGGAATCCGCCGTCTGCGCCTTCGCCGGAATGGTCCTGCTCGCGGCGCTCTCGACCCTGCTGCTGCCGATCTCGCTATGGACGATCATGTTCGCCGCCATCGGGCTGGTGGCTGGTTTTCTCTTCTCCCACAACCGTTTCAGCGGCGACCGCTGGCTGAAATAACGGCACAGGATGCACGGCGGGATCCGATCCCGCCTGCCAGAATCCGGCACTCTTCCCGCCTGCGGAACATTCCTGCTAATGGGCATGAATGACACATCCTCCCGGGCGTTTTCTGCCATTCTTCGTCGCCGTGGCCATCCTGTCCTGGGCGAGCGCCTATCCCGTCGTCCGGATTGCCTTGCATGACCTTGCCCCCGTGCCCTTGGCCGCATTGCGCTATGCCGTCGCGGCCGTCATGGCGGCGCTGTGGCTGCTGTGGAAGCGTCCCCGCCGCCCGGAACTGACGGATATTCCGCAGATCCTGGCCTGCGGGATCATCGGGATCACGGTCTACAACATCCTGTTCAACTGCGGCGAAATGACCGTCTCATCCGGTGCGGCCAGCCTTCTCATCAGCGCAGCCCCCCTCATGGCGGGCCTTCTGGCCATGGTATTCCTCGGCGAACGCATGTCCCGCTGGGGCTGGGCCGGATCGATCCTGAGTTTCAGCGGCGTCGCCCTCATCGCAAAGGGACAGAGCGGTGGCCTTTCCTTCGGCTCAGGCGCGACACTGGTCTTCGGCGCGGCCGTCTGCGCAGCGTTCTACACGATCCTTCAGAAAGGCCTGATCCGCCGCTACGGAGCGCTCCCGACAATCGCCTATGTCCTGATTTCAGGCGCGATTTTCCTGACCCCATGGCTGCCACAGGGCCTCACGAGCTTCTCCCGCGCCTCATGGCAGGGTCAGGCCGCAGTGCTTGAACTCGGCATTTTCCCGGCGGCTTTCGGCTATGCCGCCTGGGGCTTCGTCATCGGGCATCTCGGCGCCTCGCGCGGTGCAGCCCTGCTTTACCTGCTGCCGCCCGTCACGATGGTTCTGGCCTATCTCCTCACCAATGAGGTTCCGTCCCTGCGCACCCTGATCGGCGGCGCGGTCGTGATGGCCGGGGTGATCCTGACCAACACCTATGGCCGCCATCCGGTCGCCCAGACCGTGGAGTCCTGAACCCCACGCGGCCTGTGGCGATATCCGGATTTTCTATGGCTGTCTTCCTTTGTCCTGCGGCAATTGTGCGATAATTTCCCCCGTGGAATGAGCCGGATCACCCGCAGGAAAGCCGAAAACAGACAATGAGCCGTACCGAAACCGATGGCATGGGCCCGATCGAAGTTGCTGACGATGTGCTGTGGGGCGCGCAGACCCAGCGCTCCCTGAAATATTTCAGCATCGGCCGCGAACTGATGCCGCGTGAGATGATCGAAGCCTATGCGATCATGAAGCGCGCCTGTGCCACGGCCAATGCCGCGAGCGGTCGCCTGTCGCAGGAGCGCGCGGATCTGATCCATACCGTCTGTGACGAGATCACGAAGGGCGAGCATGACCGGATGTTCCCGCTTCATGTCTGGATGACGGGCTCGGGCACGCAGTTCAACATGAACGTCAACGAGGTCATCGCAAACCGCGGCTGCCAGATCACCGGCAATCCGCTCGGCAGCAAGACACCGCTGCACCCGAACGATCACGTCAACATGTCGCAGTCCACCAACTGCAACTTCCCGACCGCCATGCACATCGCGGCCGTTCTCGGCACGCATCGCCGCCTCATCCCCGCCCTGATGCGCCTGCGCGACGCGATGGCCACCAAGGCTGAAGAATGGCGCGATCTGGTCAAGGTCGGCCGCACCCATCTTCAGGACGCCGTTCCCATCACGCTGGGTCAGGAATGGCACGGCTATGCCGGGATGCTGACGGACAATATCGCCCGTCTGGAACAGGCCCGTGATGGTCTGTTTCCCCTCGCTCTGGGTGGCACGGCACTCGGTACCGGCGTCAGCACGGACGAAGGCTTCGACCGTCGCGCCTGTGCGGAAATCGCCCGCCTGACCGGCCTCGGCTTCACGGCTGGCGAAAACAAGTTCGCGCTTCAGGGCGCGCATGACGCGCTGGTGCATCTGTCCGGTGCCCTGCGGACGACAGCGGGCAGCCTGTTCAAGATCGCCAACGACATCCGCCTGCTCGCCTGCGGCCCACGCGCCGGTCTGGGCGAGTTGCACCTGCCGGAGAACGAGCCCGGCTCCTCCATCATGCCGGGCAAGATCAATCCGACGCAGGCGGAAGCGCTGGCCATGCTGGCCCTTCAGGTCATGAGCAATGACGTTGCCGTTGGCCTCGGTGGTGCGGCAGGCATGCTGGACATGAATGTCTACAAGCCGCTCATGATCCACAACATCATGCAGGGCATCACCCTTCTGCATGACGGATCGGAAAACTTCCGCCGCTTCCTCGTCGAAGGCACGAAAGCCAATACCGACAAGCTCAAGCAGGATCTGGAACGCTCGCTCGTCCTCGTCACGGCCCTGTCTCCAGCCATCGGCTATGACCGCGCCTCACAGGTCGCGCATCACGCCATGGAAAAGGGTCTGAGTCCGCGTGAAGCCGCGCTGGAACTCGGGTTCATGACATCCGAAGAGTATGACCGTTTCGCCGATCCGCGCCTGATGCTCCGCCCCAACATCACGCCGCCGAAAGCCTGACATCCACCGCTGCCGCATGACGAAAACTTCATGCGGCAGCGGTAGCCGTTCCGCCTCAGGACTGATACGGCGGAATATTCCTGTTTCTTTTATCGGAGATGCCCGTCAGATGATGACCCGCCGCGCAGCCCTGCTGGCTTTAACGCTCCTGTCCCCCGTCTGTACGGCCGCGGCGGCCGAGGCTCCCAAAACCGACGCCACCAAGGCCACCGACGCCTTCACCGGCGAGGCCGCCCTGCTCCCGGCGGATTCCGTCACCCAGCATCATCTGAACGGCATCGCCTATACCGCCCATGCCGGCACGCTCATCCTGCGCGACCATGACGGCAAACCGACCGCCCGCATGTTCTACGTGTCCTACACCAAGGACGGCGTCCCGGCCGGCACACGCCCGGTCTCGTATTTCTTCAATGGCGGCCCGGGGGCGGCCACGGCCTATCTGAACCTCGGCGCCGCAGGCCCCAAGGCCCTGACCATGCCCGCCAAGGACCCGACGGACGGCACCCACGCCCAGCTCGGTGACAACCCCGACAGCTGGCTCCCCGTTACCGACATGGTCTTCATCGACGCCGTGGGCACGGGCTATTCCCGCCCCACCGACACGACAAAGGCCGGGGACCAGTTCTACGGCGTCAAGCAGGACGCCAGCACTTTCGCCAAGGCCATCGGCCTGTGGACGGCGGCGAATGGTCGTGAAGCTTCGCCCCATTATCTCGTGGGCGAGAGCTATGGCGGCATCCGCTCCATCCAGGTCGCAAATGCGCTGCAGATGGAACAGGGCATCCTGCTCAACGGCATCGTCATGATCTCCCCGGCCATCGAGATGCCCCTGCTCGACACGGACGAGAACCCGCTCTCCGCCGCCCTCATGATGCCGAGCCTGATTGCAGCGCATCAGAGCCCGAACGTGACGGAAAAAACGGCCGAAGATGCCTATCAGTGGTCCCTGAATACCTATCTGCCGAAAATCGCCGGCAAGCTCCCCTCGGGAAGCGAAGGTCAGGCGCTTTACGCCGAGATCGCCCAGCGGACCGGCCTGCCGCAGGACGTGATCGCACGCCAGCACGGTATCCCCGCCATCGGCTCGCATGACATCATGTCCCGCGACGGCCGCCTGTACGGGCTTTACGACTTCACCCAGTCCATCGCCGATCCTTCGGCCGACGGTCTGGACGAAAGCCCCGATCCGACCCTCTTCGGCTTCGGCCGCGCCTATGGCAATGCCTTCTCGGGGTACGCAGCCAACGACCTCGGCTTCAAAACGCCCCTGACATACGACCTGCTGTCCTTCAAGGTCAACGGAAGCTGGAAATGGAGTGAAGGTGGCCCGTCGCCCGTCCATCAGATCCCGGTCCTGAACCGGCTGCTGGCGCTCGATCCGGGCCTGCGCGTTTTCGTGGCCAATGGTTACTATGACGTGGCCTGCCCGTTCGGCACCGCGCGCTGGATGAAGGATCATCTGACCGTGGGTGCGGATCGCGTGTCGCTGCACCTCTATCAGGGTGGCCACATGCTCTATACGCGTCCGGCCAGCCGTCATGCCCTCTCGGCAGACGTCGCCTCCTGGATTCAGGCCGACGGTCGCCAGCCCTGAAACAGTCCAATTGAAACACAATGTCATAAATTGACAGGCCTGATGGAGGAACAGATAATGGACGAAATGATTTCTGGACCTTCCCTGTCCGCTGTCTCTCAGGGGCTTCGGGCGGTCTCTTCCTCTTTCAGGTGGATCTCCATTTGACAGTCCAGCGCTCCCTCGCCCCCGAACCGGGCTGTTCGCTGGAACATGCCGTCATGACCTCGTGCGATCGCGAGCCGATCCATCGACCAGATGCCATCCAGCCCTATGGTCTCCTGCTGATCGCTGACAGCACAAGTCTGGCGGTCATCGGTGGCGCTGGCGATATCGAAGGGCGTCTCGCTCCCGACTGGCTCGGACGCCCCCTGGCGGATGTCCTGAAAATCCCGGAAAGCCGCCTTCACGATGAAAAACGGCCTTCCCTGTCCGATCTGCGCGTTGCGGGGCTGAAAGACGAAACCTTCAGCATCCTGCGCCATGCCCAGGACACGCATCTCCTCATCGAACTTGAACCGGTCGAAGCGCACAACCTGCTGACCTGGGACATTTTCGGCGAGATCGACAGCACGGCGGACCGCTTCGAGCGCTGCCCGGATACGGCGTCCGTCTGCCGTCATGGCGCTGCAATCTTCCGTCGCCTCACGGGATTCGACCGCGTCCTGGTCTATCGCTTCATGGAAGACGGAACCGGCCGCGTCGTCGGCGAAAGCCGCAACGACGCCTTCCCGTCCCTGATGAACCACCATTTCCCGGCCAGCGACATCCCCGCGCAGGCCCGGGCCCTCTATCTGCGCAACCGTATCCGCGTCATCCCCGACATCACCTACGAGGCCGCCCCCATCCGCCCCCCGGAAGCCGGGCTTGCAGGGCTTGATCTCAGCGATGTCCAGCTCCGCAGCGTCTCGCCGATCCATCTCCAGTACATGGCCAATATGGGCGCGCGAGCCTCGGCCTCCGTCTCTCTGGTCGTGGATGGCGTGCTGTGGGGGCTGATCGCCTGCCACAATGCCACACCGCGCTGCCTGTCCGAAGACATCCGCGCCGCGTGCCGGACGCTGGCGGGTGTCATGTCACGGCAGTTGCGGAACAAGGAGGAGCTGGTCACCTATCAGGAGCGTCTGCGCCTGCGCAATGCGATGGAATTCGTCACGTCCCATTTCGACGTGCGACATCCCATCGAAAGCAACCTGCGCAGCTTCATGGGCGAACTACAGGCGCTGTTCCCGTGCAACGGCTTTGCCGTCATCAGTGACGAGACCATCACCGGCACCGGCGTGCTGCCCGATGCGGACAACCTGCACCGGCTGCATGACTGGCTGAGACTGGGCACGAATGGTGGTATTTTCGTCAGCACCATGCTGGGCAAGGATTATCCGCCCGCAGCCGAGTGGCCCGAACGCTCGGCCGGTCTCCTGGCCATCACGCTCCCGTTCCGGACACCGACCTGCCTGATCTGGAGCCGTGTTGAGATCATTCAGACCATCGAATGGGCCGGAAACCCGCACAAGGATACGGCTGAGGGCAGCGACGTCCTGCGTCCCCGTGCGTCCTTCAGGACCTGGGAACAGACGATCCGCGGTCACAGCACGCGCTGGACGAGCGAACAGAAACAGGCTGCCCGCCGCCTGCGCCGCGTCCTGATCGCGGACTACCAGACCCAGCAGCTCCGCGAACTGAACGCGACCCTCGCCGCCACGCTGGAAGAGCGCGAAAACCTGCTGCGGCAGAAGGATTTCCTGATCCGGGAAGTCAATCACCGCGTGCAGAACTCCCTTCAGATGGTCGCCTCCTTCCTCAAGCTCCAGGCCCGCAGCGCCTCGAACGAGGAAACCACGACCGCCCTGACCGAAGCCCAGCACCGCATCGCCGCCATCGGCCTCGTGCATCGCCGCCTGTACCGGGACGAGCATTTCGGCATCGTGGATCTCGGCCGTTATCTTGAAGAACTGATGGAAGAGCTGTGCTCGTCACTGGGCGCGGACTGGCACGAGCAGCTCCACCTTTCCCTCTTCCCGATCATGATTTCCGCCGACCGTGCCATCAATATCGGTCTGGTCCTGACTGAACTGGTCATCAACGCCAGCAAATACGCCTATGACGGCAAGGCCGGTCCGCTGCATGTCGGTCTGACCCAGACCAGCGACCGTCTGGTGCTCACGGTCTCGGACCAGGGCGAATGCACGCCCCAGCTCAAGGGAACGGGCTTCGGCACGCGCATGATGAATGCCGTCGTCAGCAGTCTCTCTGGCACGCTGACCTACACCACGCTCAGCCCGGGCCTGGAAGCCGTCATGACTTTGCCACTGGACTCCATCCTGCCTTCAGAAGCGGATGCCAGCACTGAAGCAGCCCTGTCCCAGACCCCCTATCCGTATCCCTGAGCTTTCCCCGCATTCAGGCATAAAAAAAAGCGCCAGACCTGCGGTCCGGCGCCTTTTTTGTGTTCTCCGGGGAAAATCCGGCCTTACGCGACCAGCTTGCCTTCCTTGTCCACCAGTTCGATCGGGTAATCCCCGGTGAAGCATGCATCGCAGTAACGGCGCGCGCCCTCGGCCCGGTTGGCATGACCCAGCGCCCGGTAAAGCCCGTCGAAGCTGACGAAGGCCAGACTGTCCGCACCGATCGCCTGCGCCATTTCCTCAAGCGTATGCGTCGCCGCCATCAGCTTGCTCTCTTCGGGCGTATCAATCCCGTAGAAACACGCATGCTTCGTCGGCGGAGACGTAATGCGCATGTGCACTTCCGTCGCTCCGGCCGCACGCACCATGTCCACGATCTTGCGTGACGTCGTGCCCCGGACGATCGAATCATCCACCAGAATGACGCGCTTGCCCGCCAGGACCGGCCGGTTGGCGGAGTGCTTCATTTTCACACCAAGATTACGGATCTGGTCCGTCGGCTCGATAAAGGTCCGGCCCACATAATGGTTACGGATAATGCCAAGCTCGAACGGAATACCGCTCTCCGCCGCATAGCCGATCGCGGACGGCACACCGGAATCCGGCACCGGCACCACGACATCGGCCTCGACCGCGCTCTCCCGCGCGAGTTCGCAGCCAATCTGCCGCCGCGCCTCATAGACCGGCTGTCCTTCAAGAACAGAATCAGGCCGCGCGAAGTAAATGTATTCAAAGACGCAGAACCGGCCGCCCTGATCCCCGAAAGGCCGCAGAGAGCGCAGTCCGTCATTATTGATGACGACGATCTCGCCGGGTTCGATGTCCCGGACATAGTCCGCACCAATGATATCCAGAGCACAGGTCTCGCTCGCCAGTACCCAGCCGCCATTGCCCTGCTCATAGCCCGGCATCCGGCCGAGAACGAGCGGACGCACACCGAGCGGATCGCGCATGCCGATCAGGCCGTCATCCGGCGTCAGCGTGATGAGCGAGTACGCACCCTTCACCTGCTTGACGGCATCGATGAAGCGATCGAGCACGGTCGTATAGAGCGATATGGCGATCAGGTGGATGAAGACTTCCGTATCCGTCGAGGAATGGAAGATACATCCACGCTTGACCAGCGCCTGCTTGAGGGTCGCGGAATTGGTCAGGTTGCCGTTATGCGCCACGGCCAGACCGCCGAACTCATAATCGGCATAAAGCGGCTGCACATTGCGGACGTGCGTCCCGCCGGTCGTGGCATAGCGGTTGTGACCGATGGCCACCGTGCCGGGCAGCGTCGCCATGACGCGGCTGTCACCGAACACATCGCCGACCAGTCCCAGACCCTTGTGCTGGTGGAACCGTTCGCCATCGAAACTGACGATACCGGCGGCTTCCTGGCCGCGATGCTGCAGGGCGTGCAAGCCCAGCGCCGTCAGGGCGGACGCATCAGGCACACCCCAGACGCCAAAAACCCCGCATTCTTCGTAGGGGCGGTTGAGACTGTCGGACTGGGTCATGCGGCGCGGCCTTTCCAGACGGGTTTCACAAGGACGCCTCATGGCCGCTTGTGACGGGAGACGCAAGATGCGGTTGCAGGAAATGAGGCAGATAACCTGTCAGATGGGTTGCCCCGACGGCAATGTAAGGGCCGATGAGGCTTCCCTGCATCACATAGGTCATCCACGAGCCGAAAAAAGAGCCCGCCAGCAGATAAAGCACGATCAGGGCCACATAACCCCGCACCACACCGAATACGGCCCCCAGAATACGATCCACGCCGCCCGACAGGACGCCCCGCGCCGCCGAACCGATCCGCGCGCCCACCATGGTGAAGACCAGCAGCACAACAACAAAAAGAATCGCCGTACTTGCACTCCCTGCCAGGGCCGCCTGATGCAGATAGGGCTCCAGATAAGGCTCGAGCATCCCATGAAACCGGTAGGTCAGGACAATCGCACCCACCCAGGCCAGAATCCCGGCCAGTTCAGTCGCAAAACCCCGGGTCAGTCCCCACAGCGCCGAGAGCCCCATGATGATCAGGGCTGCGATGTCGAGACGGGTCAGATCGTCAGGGTTGATGTGGGACAGGTCTGGCAGGGGCGGCATGTCACGGCAGCTTCGTCGAGCGGAAACGGCCCCCCTTGTAGGGACGGATCCCACTCGCACGCAACTCGTCCGCCAGACGGATCCGCTCGTCGATCTCCGACCAGACCAGACCCGCATCGACATCGCGCGCCTTCCAGATTCTTTCCAGAAGCACAATGAAAGCCGCGCTGTCCCGCACCAGGGCAGACCGGTCATTGATCATGACATCCAGAACACAGGAGGCTCCCGCAATTCCCATTCTTTGAGAAAGCTTCGTTACTTTCCGATTCTTACGGAAGGGAACCGATTTTTCCTGTGATATCATCACGACATGATGGTCGGAAGCCTGCTGACAGGCAACCCGTTCCGCCGTTTTTTCCTGACCCGATCATGCTCTGTTTCCTTCGAAAAACAGAAATCCCAGTCCTGCATCACATCCTGTGATGCAGCGGATGCACTGCACGCAAGCAACTGAAAAATAACACTTTAACGATTTGTCACCGACGTTTTCATTTTTAAAACCCGAATGATCTTGCACTTGAATTATCTAATAATTAACTCTTCGCGCAAGACAACGCGTCACAAGCCAGGCCCTGGAACCCACTCCCTCTTCTGCAAAGCGGCTCCCGGACCTCTCAGGACTCTAAAAAATGACAAACTACTGGACCGGTGGCGCAACCGGAAACTGGTTCGCTGCGACAAACTGGAGCGACGGCAACGTTCCACAGGACAAGGCCTGGGTTGATGTCCTGGCAGGCACACCCGATGGCAGCGCCGTCACCATCAGTTTTGCGACGGCCAGCGCGACACAGCTTAACACGCTGACGGTTGCCGCCAACGCGACGCTCAATGTCACGGCGACTTCTTCGGATGCCGGAGCCACCGTCTTCAACGCCAACAGCATAACGATTGCCCAGGGTGGAACCCTGGACATCGATACGTCCAACCCAGTGTATCTGAGCAGCAGCCCCACCGTGAACGGGACCCTGCAGATCAGCGGCAATCCGACCGTCACGATCAACAGCAACAATGTCAGCGGCACGGGGACCCTGATCCTCGACGGAACGACACTCGGCAGCACGAATGCCCAGTTCATAATGGGCTCGTCCCTGACAACGGTCCTGCAAAACGGTGCGACGCTCTATGTCAACAATGCAAGCGCCGGCGGCAACATCGTCTTTGGTCGTGACGCGGTGGATGGCACGTCCAGCCAGCTCGTCTTTCCCGATTACGACCAGACGGTGAACACGCCGATTACGGGTTACGACGCGGCTTCCGTCATCACCATTGGAAGCGGCAACACGGCTCCGATAAGCGCCACGTTCACGGACAATGGCAACGGAACCTACACGCTGAAGATTGCCCTTGATCAGTATGGCAACGGCATCACGCTGACAGATGTGTCCTTCGGTCCGAATTCCGGCCCGGGCACGCCGACGATCGTGCACAATGCCGATGGAACCTGGAGCGTCGTTGGCGGCGCAACCGGCTATAACGGGCAGATCTGCTACCTGGCCGGAACCATGATCCTGACGCCGAAAGGCGAACGCGCCATCGAGACCCTCGAAGCTGGTGATCAGGTCATGGTCTATGCCGATGGCACGACCAGCACGCAGACGATCCTGCGCGTTGGGCACGCCCATGCGACGACCGGAACGACGGGACATGCGGATGTGGACGCCGTTCCCGTGCGCGTACGCGCCGGAGCACTGGCCGACGGTATCCCCAGCCGCGATCTGCTGGTCACGCCCGAGCATTGCATGATGCTCGAAGGCAGATTCGTTCCGGTCCGGATGCTGGTCAACGGCATGAGCATTGCTTATGACCACTCCATCACGGACTACGACTACTACCATATCGAAACCGAACAGCATTCTGTTCTGGTGGCGAATGGTGCGCTGTCGGAAAGCTTCCTGGATGCAGGCCATCGTCCGGACACTCTCATGCAGGGCAGCCAGGTGACCCGTCTGCGCCCCCTGAACTGGGAAAAGGACGCCGCCCTGCCGCTGGTCACGGATCGTGAGCATGTCGAGCCCCTGTTCGCAGCGATTGCGCTGCGCGCCGAGGCGCTGGGTTACACCGCTCCGCAGGTAGCCCCGTCGGCAGATGTCACGAGCGAGACCCATCTCGTCCTTGCAGACGGCACAGCCCTGTACCCGATCCGCGCCAACGGTGAGCAGTTTGTCTTCATGCTTCCCGAAGGCTGCAAAAGCGTCCGCATCATCAGTCAGGCCGCCCGCCCGGCTGACCGGATCGGGCCCTTCGTTGACGATCGTCGCACGCTCGGCGTTCTCGTGGGCGACGTCACGATCTGGAGCGGCGAGCACACCCACCGTATCTTCACCCATCTTTCGGACCCCTATGCCGATGGATGGTGGGGCATCGAAACCAGCCATGCGCGCTGGACCGGTGGCAATGCCCGTCTGGACCTTGGCCAGACGCTGAAGATGTCCGGTGGCATCCTCAGCCTGCAGATCCTCTCCCATGGCGCGCAGGCCGGGGCAAAAGCCGCAGCCTGATCCGCGTCTTCGGACGACCTGAAACAAAAAAGGCAGGCCCTGAAAAGGGTCTGCCTTTTTTCATGGCACTTCCGGAAATAAACGGAGAGACGTTCGCGTGCGGACGCCCCCGTTCCGTTTCAGGCTGCGGCGGACTTGGAAGTCCTGAGTTGACGCTCCTGCCACAACGTTGCCAAAGCCTCGACCAGTTCGTCGATCATCTCGTTCGTATGCAGCGGCGTCGGCGTGATGCGCAGACGTTCCGTGCCACGCGGGACGGTCGGGAAGTTGATCGGCTGGATGTAGTTGCCAAAACGGTTCAGCAGCTCGTCCGACAGGCTGCGGCACAGTTCGGCCTCGCCCACCATGACGGGAACGATATGGCTCGGGTTCATGACATGCGGGATGCCGGCCTTGTCCAGAGCCTGACGCAGATAGGCGACCGCACGCTGCTGACCTTCACGCTCCGCACTGCTGCTGCGCAGGTAACGCACACTGGCCAGAGCGCCAGCCGCAATCATCGGCGGAAGAGCCGTGGAGAAAATGAACCCGGACCCGAAGGAACGGACGAAGTCGCACAGCGCGGCGGATGCAGCGATATAGCCGCCCACAACGCCATAGCCCTTGCCAAGCGTGCCCTCGATAACCGTCAGGCGATGGGACAGACCCAGCTTTTCAGCCACGCCGGCACCATGATCGCCATACATGCCGACGGCATGGACCTCGTCGAGATAGGTCATGGCGCCGTATTTGTCGGCCAGATCACAGAAGGCTTCGATCGGGGCGATATCGCCATCCATCGAATAGACCGACTCGAAAGCGATGATCTTCGGAACATCCGCCGGGAGTTCCTTCAGACGACGTTCCAGATCCTCAATGTCATTATGACGGAAGATCTGCTTTTCGGCGCGGGAATGACGGATGCCCTCGATCATGGACGCATGATTGAGCTCATCGGACAGAACCACGCAGTTGCGCAGACGTCCCGCGATGGTCCCGAGCGTCACCCAGTTCGACAGGTAACCGGAGTTGAAAAGCAGCGCGCTTTCCTTGCCGTGCAGGGAGGCGAGCTCTTTTTCCAGCTCCACATGATAGTGGTTGGTGCCGGAAATATTGCGGGTTCCGCCTGCTCCGGCGCCTGTTTCGTCCAGCGCTGTGTGCATGGCCGTCAGGACTTCAGGGTGCTGTCCCATGCCGAGATAGTCGTTGGAGCACCAGACCGTGACATCACGGCCCAGGCCATGATGGAAAGCCTTGGGGAAGTTACCAGCCCGGCGTTCCAGATCCGCAAAGTAACGGTAGCTGCCATCCGCATGCAGACCGTCAAGGGCGGACTGAAACATCGCATCATAGTTCATCGCGTTTTCTCCTGCCCGGCACTGTAATCCTGTGACACGATCTCGCCAAGCACTCTCTCCAGATAAGCCAGCAGAACCCGTAGCCTTGCCGACATCTGCGTCCGCGTGGCCCCGCAGCCCGTGACGATGAACCAGACGGACAGTTCGGCTCCTGTCCAGCCGGGCAGCACTTCCACAATCCGGCCGCTTTCCAGATCCGGCCTCAGCATGAAATCGGGCAGAAGCGCGATCCCCAGTCCGGCCCGAATGGCCGGCAGGAGCATGTCTCCGCTATTGGCACTCACCCGCCCCTTCAGCCGGACAGACGCCTGGCGGCCCTCAACGTGCCTGAGGCGCAGAAAATCCGGAACGGCCGCATTGGTGTAAAGAAGCCCGGGCTGCCCCGCCAGATCCTCGGGATTTCCCACCTCCCCCAATCGCGCACGAAACTGCTCCGAACACACAAGCCGCGTCACGGACCGGCACAGCAGGAACGCCTGTCCCGACACAGCCGGGCGCAGCAGGCCGGACGTGATCCGAACTGCCGCTTCAAACCTGCCGCCGAGCAGATCCACGACCCCGTCATCCAGATCCATCTCCAGCGTGATGTCCGGATACTGTTCCAGAAATCCGGGTAATGCCGGGCCGAGCACCTCGCGGCCGAAAGTCATCGGTGCCGCCAGCCGGATCATGCCGCGTGGCGTCGCCGTTCCTTCACGCAACTCGGTTTCCAGCCCCTCGCCTTCCGACAGGATGCGGCGCGCCCGATCCAGACACTCCGCACCCTCGGCCGTCAGGGAAAGATGGCGCGCACTGCGCTGGAACAAAGTTGCTCCAAGCCGATGCTCCAGCCGCCCCATGATCTTGGATACCGTGGGAGCCGACAGCCCCAGGGAGCGCGCGGCAGCAGCAAAGGACCCGCTTTCCGCAACCCGCGCGAAAACAGCCCAGCCTTCCAGGTCGGGCAGACCAGTCATGCCATTTTCGGAAATTTCACATTTCCATCCTTTCCATTTTCTTCATCCTGTCCATACCCCATTATCTACGACAGAACATCAATTCAGGAGCATGATCCCATGCTGGACATCAGACCTTTCAAAACCCTCGGTCACGCCAACCATGGCTGGCTCGACGCCCATTATCATTTTTCCTTCTCGGACTATCACGACCGCAACCGCATGCACTGGGGACGCCTGCGCGTGTGGAACGACGACCGCATCGCACCCCATAACGGCTTTGGCGCGCATCCCCATCGCGACATGGAAATCATCACCTATGTCCGCACCGGCGCCATCACGCATGAGGACAGTCTTGGCAATCGCGGCCGCACCGAAGCAGGCGATGTACAGGTCATGTCGGCGGGAAGCGGCATCATCCATTCCGAATTCAACCGGGATGACGAAGCCACGACGCTGTTCCAGATCTGGCTGATCCCGGATGAAACAGGCGGTACGCCGTCCTGGGGCACACGTCCTTTTCCCCGGCATGAGCGCAACGGGCGCTTCGTTCCCCTCGCATCCGGCTTTCCGGAAGACAAGGCATTGCCGATCCGCACCCGCGGCCGGGTTCTCGGAGCGACGCTGAAAGCTGGAGAGACGCTGACTTACGAGACGGATCGCAGCATGTTTTCCTATTTCGTCCCCGCCACCGGCAGCGTGGAAATCGATGGCCGGACCGTCGGATACCGGGATGGCGCAGCAATTCATGACGTGGAGCGCTTCACGATCACTGCGCTGGAAGACGCGGAAATTGTTCTCGTGGAAAGCGCCGCGCTCCGCTGAAACGGCCAGGCGGCGGATTGTGACAACACCTGGATATTCTGTGACAGATCACACAGAAAGGTGTTGTCCCGGTCGCGCAGCCTTCAGTCCTGAAGGGCGTTGTGATCGCAGGGCCACCAGCCCGGCAAAGGCCCGTTTTCTCCTGAGATGAAGGAGCCTGACAATGACCGTTCAGAATACATTCACAACCAAGTCTCCGGTATTCGGCAAAGGCCAGACCGATGCCCAGGCCGCAACATCCGTGTTCACCCGTTTCGGTGACTGGCTGAGCGGCGCAAGCACGGATCGTTCCGGCCTGACGGAAGTCACCATCAAGATGATGAAGGAGGACTGCCAGTTCGCCACCACCATCAGCGAAATCCGGCTTCCTCCCTCAACGCCTCTCTCTCCCGAACAGGTCGAGGACCTCATGGGGGAAAAGCGGCTGAACTCTATCTGTGACCAGACCGGCCAGTCGCCTGAAGCCGTTGAGACGGCACTGACCGAAGTGCTGCCGATGCTGGCCACCATGCTTCGGGAAAATCCGGAACGCCTCTTCAGTTACCAGTGCAGGATCAACTGAACGATCCTCTCCCGTTCTGACAGGCGGTCCTGTTCCTTTCCGGCCAATACGGCGGAAGGTCTCTTCAGAGACCTTCCGCCGTTCTTGCCATGCGACGACGGCGCGGACGCCCCGCCGTTTCCTCGAACCGCTCGCTGATCTGTGCCGTCGTTTCCGGTGCAGCCAGCACCGTTCCGGATGCTTCGACACATCCGACTTTCTGTACGAAAGCCAGAAGATCCGGAAGATCCACGCCGATACTACGGACCTTCAGACCCAGTGCCTTCACGGTCTCCAGAGCCGCGCGGTAAAAGACCGTGGCGGATTCATCCAGCAGCGGAGCATCGCCGGACTGACGCCAGGTCATGCCGGAAGGTGCGAGCATGGAGGCGTCGAACTGGACCCCGTCCAGCAATCCTCCCATCGCACGTTCCCGCAGAAGACTCAGACTGGAAGGCGCACTGCCAAACCCGCCCAGAAAAATCTGGCATCCCTGATCGCGCAGCGCTGACAGTGTGTAACAGGTTTCCTTGTCGTCCTGCGCCAGACCACTTTCCTGAAACACGAGATCAAGTCGGCTGACCGGAAAACCGCTGTCCTGAAGAACGGTATTCAGGCGGTTGTTGAAATCTCCATCCGGTGCCTGATCGTCTTCCAGCGAAACCATCAGCCGCATGCCCTCCGGCCATGTCGCAGCCTGTGCACAGGCATTCCCCAGCAGATCAGAATCAAATTCCCGCTGCTGCTGGCCCAGGCTCTTGCGTCGGCTCTTGCGCAGGGTCCGGCGCGGAACCGAGAGCCAGAGCTGGCTCATGTCCACCTGCGCCCCGATCACCTTGTCTGCTCCACTGCGTCCCACCACAAAGCGCGGCAGCCATCGCAGAGGGGGCAGCGCACTTTTCTGGCGTGCTCTCCGGCTCCTTAACGTCGTTGCGAACATCCCTGCGCTGGACGCAGTCATGGGTAAGGCGTGGCCGGTCTTGCCTTTCGGCAGTTCGGACAGTCCTTCTGTCATGACTGTCCGGCCGGCATGCAGGTCCTGAGGGGCGGCCGGCACCGAAGTCGCTCCCTGTCCTAGATCATCCAATGCGGACACCTCCGTTCTTCATGTCGGGGACAATGCGGCTCAACAGCCTAATTTTTCCTTAATGGGATGGGTTTTTATGGCGCGATCCGGACACACGTCGCGCTCTCATACCCGCCCGGCCTATCCATTTTCTGGCGGCCCGAACTCTTCGTTCGATCAATCCGGACAAAGCTGTTACGGTTTCCCGCCCGGATGTTCTTCCGGGCCTGTGACACCCCTTCGGCACGGCTTCTCTCCGATGCCGGAACAGGACCCATTCTGCATGACGGATGCCACCACCCGCTCCGCCGTAACATCTTCTTCCCAAGGCTCCCTGAGGGCCCTCCTGCCCTACTGGCAGGTCACTTTTGCGTCTTTTCTGGGCTGGTTCCTGGACGCTTTCGACCAGACGACGCTCATGTTCACGCTGCCGGACATCGCCCATGATTTCGGATGCACGATCGCCGATCTGGGGGCCGTTCTGATGGGGCAGTCCATCGGACGTGCTGTCGGGAATACCGGCTGGGGCTGGCTGGCCGACCGCTACGGTCGCAAGCCGGCCTTCATGCTCGGCGTGATCTGGTTTGCGGTCTTTTCCGCACTGACTGGCCTCTCCCATCACTTTTATGTGCTTATGGCTGTGCAGTTCATGTTCGGAATCGGCTTTGGCGGCGAATGGACCGCCTCGGCCGCGCTTCTGATGGAAAGCGTTCCCGCCTGGACCCGCCCCATGGCCTCCGCCCTCATGATGTCCGGATATGAAGTCGGCTATTTCGTCGCGGCCGGCGTGCAGGCTCTGATCCTGCCGCATTACGGCTGGCGCGTTCTGTTCTTCATCGGTCTGGCCCCCGCCGCGCTGGCGCTGTTCATCCGGATCGGCGTACCCGAAAGCCCCGTCTGGCTCCGCAACCGCGAAGCACGACTGGCACGGGGGCGAAAGGAACATGCGCCACCGCAACTGCGTCCGAAATTCCGCCTGACGGGCGCGGCTTTTCAGGCCATCGCTTTCATGAGCTTTCTGGAATTCCAGAAAGCCGCGATCTACACCTATTACCCGACGATTCTGCGTGGCAGTCATCACCTGACGCAGCAGGCGGTCTTCTGGCCGGTCACGCTCTACTGCATCGGATCGTTCGGCGGAAAGGTTTTCTGCGGCTGGCTGGCTGAGCGGTTCGGGGAAGTCCGCGTCATGCTCAGTGCGCTGGTTGTCGTAATGCTGACGATCTGGCCGTTCCTGAGTGCCCCAACCTGGAACATGCTGCTGATTGCCGCCTTCGTCATGGGTGGGGCCGCTTCGGGTATCTTCGCCCTTGTTCCGCATTATCTGGCGCAGCGCTTTCCATCCGACACCCGCAGCTTCGGCATGGGGCTGGGCTATGCGCTCGGCTCCATCGGACAGGGCATGGCACAAAAATTCGTGCCCATGTTCGGCCCGACGGCCCTGACCCTGCCACTGTCAGCGGAAATCTTCGTACTAGGCACCAGCCTCGTGACCGGCGCCATCGCCCTCATCCGCCCGAAAGAACTTCCGGGCGAACACATGGAAGGCGACGAGACGGCCTCTTAAAGAGAGGCCGCCAGCCATTCCGCCGCGCGGATGCCATCAATCCCGGCGGACAGGATCCCACCCGCATATCCTGCGCCCTCGCCAGCCGGAAACAGACCCCGCAATGTCGGGCTCTGCCCCTCACGGTCACGACGCAGGCGGATCGGAGAGGACGTCCGCGTTTCCACGCCGGTCATGACCGCATCTTCCATCGAAAATCCGCGCAGCTTGCGCTCGAACTGCGGCAGGGCCTCGCGGATGGCATCCGTCACGAAAGCCGGCAGACACTGCGTCAGATCCGTCGGCGTCACACCCGGCTGGTATGACGGCACAACAGCCCCAAGTGATGTGGACGGACGGCCTGCCAGAAAATCTCCGACCCTCTGGGCCGGCGCGTTGTAGTTGCTGCCACCCGCGACGAACGCCGCTTTTTCCCATTTCCGCTGAAACGCTACGCCGCCCAGAACATCGTCCGGAAAATCCACCTCCGGCTTCACTTCAACGACAATGCCGCTATTGGCATTACGCTCGGCCCGCGAATACTGGCTCATGCCGTTGGTGACGACCTGCCCTTCTTCGGACGTCGCCGCCACGACCTGTCCGCCGGGGCACATGCAGAACGAATAGACCGCACGGCCATTCGACGCATGATGGACGAGTTTGTAATCCGCCGCCCCCAGCATTTCATGCCCGGCGCTCGCCCCGAACCGGGCCACGTCGATCACCGACTGCGGATGCTCGATCCGCACACCGATGGAGAACGGCTTGGCATCCATTTCCACCTGAGCGTCACGCAGCATCTCGAACGTATCGCGCGCCGAATGTCCGACAGCCAGAATGACCCGTTCCGCCTGCAGCGTTTCGCCATTAGACAGACGCAGGCCACGCAGACGACGCTCTGTGCCCTCGCCGTCCATTTCGAACCCTTCGACGCGGGTCTCGAAACGGTACTCGCCGCCCAGCCGCTCGATCTCGGCACGGATGAACATGACCATCGTGACCAGACGGAACGTGCCGATATGCGGTTTGGAAATGGTCAGGATTTCTTCCGGAGCCCCCGCCCGCACGAATTCTTCCAGAACATGCCGTCCCAGATGCCGCGGGTCCGAAACGCCGGAATAGAGCTTGCCGTCCGAGAACGTCCCTGCACCGCCTTCGCCGAACTGCACGTTGCTTTCAGGCGTCAGGACGGATTTGCGCCACAGGGCGAATGTATCGACCGTCCGCGCCTTCACATCCTTGCCGCGCTCGATGATGATGGGCTTCAGACCGGCCTGCGCCAGTGTGAGGGCCGCCATGATCCCGCACGGTCCCGCGCCGATCACGACGGGACGCGGCATACCTTCAGGCAGCGTCGCTTCCGGCAGATGATAGGTCGTATCCGGCGTCGGCCGCACATGCTGGTCGCTCTCATGCGCAGCCAGCACGGCAGCTTCGTCGGCCACATCGCAGTCCACATTATAGACCAGCACGATATGACCACGCTTGCGGGCATCATATCCACGACGCGCGACATGCAGGGACTTCAGGTCTGCCGGCGCAATGTTCAGACGCGCGAGCACGGCCTCACGCAGCGCCTCCTCCGGATGATCCAGTGGCAGGCGCAGTTCGGTGATGCGGATCATCAGTGGTGCCCGTCCCCTGCCGTTTTCGACACAGCCGGCGCAGGATCAGCGTGATGCGTGTCCGGCGAGCCTTCCATGATCCGGTCCATGATGGCCATCAGCACGCCGGAGACGACGAAAGCCAGATGGATGCCCACGCTCCATTCCAGAGCGCGCGTCGAGGTCTCATCCACACGGATGAAATCCGCCAGCACGTGGATCGCGGACATCGCCACGATCGAGGCCATGAGCTTGATCTTGATGTCTCCGAACGTGACATGCCCGATCCAGCTCGGATAATCCTCGTGGCTGCGGATATCGAGACGGGAGACGAAGTTCTCGTAACCCGAGAACATGACAATCAGCAGCAGATTGGCCAGCAGAACCAGATCGATCAGGTCCAGGACGCCGACGAACACGTCGTCGAAATCCAGCCCTGAGGCTTTCAGCACCAGCCCGATCAGCTGCTGGAAGAACTTGAAGGCCACCAGAAGCAACCCAACCGTCAGACCAAAATAGAGCGGTGCTGCAATCCAGCGTGTCGCGAAAAACGCGCGCTCCATGAGGCCTTCCGCACGGCCGAAACTGCCGGTGCGTTGTCTGGGCTGCTGATCGGGAGAAGGAGAGGAAGTCGTCATGCTCCCTCTCTACGATTTCAGGTCGCGTTTCGCCACAATGTTGTGAGCGATCCGGCACAAATCCCTTACGGCGTGATCTGCGTGCCCAAAACCTTGAGGAACTGCCCGATCCAGGCGGGATGCGCAGGCCAGGCCGGTCCCGTCACGAACTGCCCATCCGTCACCGCGCCATCCATCGGGACGGACTGGTATTCGGCACCGGCGAGCAGCACTTCTGCCCGGCAGGCCGGATAGGCCGAGATCTTCTTCCCCTTGATGACACCCGCTGCCGCCAGAAGCTGCGGGCCATGACAGACAGCCGCGACCGGCTTGCCACTCTCAACGAAAGCGCGGACCAGATCCAGGACGCTCTCATCGGTGCTGAGCTGTTCCGGAGCCCGTCCACCCGGAATGACCAGCGCGTCATAGACGTCGGCTGTCACGCCCGCATAGGTCGCATTCAGCGTAAAGTTATGGCCACGCTTTTCGGTATAGGTCTGGTGGCCCTCGAAATCATGAATGGCCGTTGCGACCTGCTCGCCGGCCTTCTTGCCCGGCGATACGACATCGACCTTGTGCCCGACCAGAAGCAGCATCTGGAACGGCACCATGATTTCGTAATCCTCGACGAAATCACCCGCGATCATGAGAATACGCTTTTCAGCCATCGTCTCTTTCTCCTTCTTCGTGTGCACATCCTGACGCATCAGGAGCGCTGCCGTTCATATCAGTCACGACACCATGCCGCGCACGGTTCGGCAATAGATATGGGACGGCCGCCTCACATGCAGTAAGGTCGGCTTTCAATTCTCACAGCACTGGCCTCCATGACCCCGGATCCCCATCACGACTGCGCCTGCGATCACGATCACCATGGCACCACCCTTCCGCATGAGCATCACGCGCATGACCATGCGGACCATGATCATGATGACCATCACCATGATCACGACCATTGCGACGGGCACAGTCACGGTTTCGGATTCGGCCACCAGCACGTCCATGCTCCAGCCAGTTTCGGCACGGCCTTTGCCATCGGGATCGTCCTGAACACGGCATATGTCGCGGGGGAGGCCCTGTGGGGCGTCTGGGCGCATTCGCTGTCCCTTCTGGCCGATGCGGGACACAACCTGTCCGACGTGCTTGGGCTCGCCGGGGCCTGGCTGGCGCAGGTTCTCGCCACACGCCCGTCCAGCGCGCGTTTCACCTACGGCCTGCGCCGCTCGACAATCCTCTCGGCCCTCGCGAACGCCACGATCCTGCTGCTCGTCACGGGTGGCATCGTCTGGGAATCCGTCCTGCGCCTGTTCTCGCACCAGAATGTCCAGGGCGAAGTCATCAGTTGGGTCGCGCTGGTCGGGATTGCCGTCAATGCCGTGACAGCCCTGCTCTTCATGAAGGGCGCGTCGAGCGATCTCAACGTGCGCGGCGCGTTCCTGCACATGGCGGCCGATGCCGTCATGGCGTTTTCGGTCGTCATCGCGGGACTGCTGATCGCGTTCACGGGCTATACGATCATCGACCCGATCATGAGCCTGATCGTGTCGGTCTCCATCGTAATCGGCACATGGTCGCTGCTGCGGAGTTCGCTGAACCTGGCGCTCGATGCCGTCCCGGCGGGGATCGATCCTGAGGCCGTGCAGGCCGCCCTTCTGTCGCTTGATGGTGTCTCCGGACTGCATCATCTGCATATCTGGGCCATGAGCACGACCGAGACCGCCCTGACGGTCCATCTCGTCTGCGATCCTACAAAACCTGTCAGCACGGATCTGGTCATCGCCCGCGCCGCAGAGCTTGTCCGGACGCGTTTTGACATCGCCCATCCCACTTTCCAGCTTGAAACCCAGCCCTCAGTCTGCGACACGCACCAGCCCTGCTGCTGAGGACCTGTCATGACATCCACCCGCATCAAGGTCGCCCGCGCCTCCATCGTGCTGAGTGTGGTGGTGCTGGCCATCAAATACGCGGCCTATGTGGTCTCGGGCTCGGAAGCCCTGCTTTCGGACGCGATCGAGACCATCCTGAATGTCGTCGCAGCAATCGGCACGCTCTGGGCCATGTCCGTCGCGGCCCTTCCCGCCGATGACAACCACCCCTACGGTCATGGCAAAGCGGAATATCTTTCCGCCGTTATCGAAGGCGTGCTGGTCGTCCTCACGGCCATCGGCATTCTGGTCATCGCCATTCATGACTGGCGCCACCCCGAACCGGTCAACGCGCCTTTCTCCGGTGTGGCGCTCAATGCGCTGGCCGGACTGGTCAATCTCGCCTGGGGCCGCACCCTGATCGCGGTCGGCCGCAAACAGTCCTCACAGGCCCTTCAGGCTGCGGGCGAGCATGTCGTGTCGGATGTCTGGGCCACGATCGCGCTCGTGATCGGTGTCTCGCTGATCCCGCTGCTCAAATGGGACCGTCTTGATGCCGTGCTGTCCGCACTGGTGGCGCTGAACGTCATGCGCGCGGGCTTCTCCATGATGAAGCACTCCCTGTCCGGACTGATGGACGAAGCGCCCTCGCCCGAGCAGATGGACGCGGTCAAGGCTGTCATCTCCGAGAGCGCCACAGGGGCTCTCGAAGCCCATGACCTGCGCATCCGCAAGGTCGGCGCCCTGTCTTTCGTGGAGTTCCACCTCGTGGTCCCGAGCACGCTTACGGTCCACGATGCCCACGAGATCTGTGACCAGATCGAGGCCGCCATCCGTTCCGAGCTCGGCCGCGCCTCCATCCACATCCATGTCGAGCCCGAAGACAAAGCCAAACATTCCGGCGCGCTCGTCCTGACCTGAGCCACCGCGACTGCGGAGAATCCGCACCAGACTGTGCGGTTTATGACACAGCCGGAGACGGATTCAGGTGCCTGCGTTCCAGCGGCCAAGAACCCTTGACCCCTTTCCCGCGTTGATGGCAGGTGCAGAACATCAGCGCACGGGCCTGAACCGGGCGTCTCTTCCACACCGCGCCCCTCCCTCCCGGACGTCCGAATATTGGCTGATACACCGCCTCCTTCACCCGTCGCCGCCGTCCCGCCCGAGCCTCCCATCCCGGAGGCCCGCTCCTCGCAGCATGCCATGCGCCGCAAGGACCGCATCCTGCATCTGCGACGCTCGGCGAAGGTCACGACGCACCAGTGGCGCCGCACGGCGGTCTACTGGGTGGGTGCGGTTCTGGTCGGCATCGTGGCGGTCCTGTTCGCCCGACTGGGTGACTGGGCGGCGGGCGTGCGCCATCAGATCGTGGCTTGGCACCCTGCCGCCATGCTGGTTGTCGCCCCCGCGGGCCTCGCCCTCATTACCTGGGCCACACGCACCATCTTCAAGGGCGCGCAGGGTTCCGGCATCCCGCAGACGATCGCGACACTGCACATCGAGAACGTTGCCGTCGTGGACCGCGTCCTGTCCCTCAAGACGTCCCTCGGCAAGATCCTGCTGACGTCTTTCGGGCTGATCTGCGGTGCCTCCATCGGTCGTGAAGGCCCCAGCGTTCAGGTTGGCGCGTCCATCATGCACGCCTTCTCACGCCTGCTTGGACAGTCGAACATCACCGCACGGCGCAGCATGATCCTGGCCGGTGGTGCAGCCGGCATGGCCGCCGCCTTCAACACGCCGCTCGCAGGCATCATGTTCGCCATCGAAGAGCTGTCCCACTCCTTCGAGCAGAAGGCCTCGGGGCGTACCCTGACCGTCGTGGTCCTGTCCGGTGTCACCGCCATCGCGCTGATCGGGAACTACACTTATTTCGGCCATGCGGATGTGGACGTTCCGGTCGGCACGGCATGGATCGCGGTGCTGACCTGCGGCATTCTCGGCGGCCTCGCAGGGGGCAGCTTCTCGGCCATTCTCATCAAAGCCTCGCGCGGGATTCCAGGCCCGGTGGGACAGTTCGCCGCCAAACGCCCGATCACCTTTGCCGCAGCCTGCGGCTTCGTGCTGGCCCTGATCGGCCTTGTTTCCAAGGGCGCGACTTATGGCACGGGCTATGATCAGGCCCGCGCCATTTTCAATGGCACCGAGCACTACCCGGCCTCGTTCTTCATCCTCAAATATCTGGCGATGATCGTCTCGTACTGCTCCGGCATCCCGGGCGGCATGTTCGCTCCCTCGCTCGCCATCGGCGCGGGGATCGGCGGATGGGTAGAGCAGTTCCTGCCCCACACCACGCCCGGCGCTGTCGTGCTCCTCGGCACTGTGGCGTATTTCTGCGGCATGTCGCAGTCTCCGCTGACCGCGACGATCATCGTTATGGAAATGTGCGACAACCAGCAGGTCACGCTAGCCCTGCTGGCCACCTCCTTTCTGGCGTTCGGCGTATCAAAAATGATCTGCCCGCATTCACTGTACAGCAGCCTGGCCGACCGCTTCATGGAAGCCAATGACCGAGCCGCTCACCACAATCACCCGCCACCAGCAGACAGGAAACCAGTGCCCTGATCTCTCAGGGCACTGATCACGAACTTACGGTTCGCTGAGCAGGGAATGAATTGCTGCGTCATGCTCGACGGCACACGTCCCTGCCTCAGGAGCCGGGGCTGTTCCCTGCATGGCCAGCAGGTCCTGACGCGCTGCCGCCAGATCGTCCTGAAGTTCCGGCTGTGCCAGCAGCACGTCCATGAGCGAGGACGCATTCAGATATCCCGCCTGAACATCCGACTTCCAGTGCGCCCCGCAGACGATCCGGCTTTCCCCGAACACACGCCCGCGCTGGAGAATGGCCGAAGCATGTTCCGGCATCAGATGCGCCAGAAGCAGTGCCATCCCGTACCCTGCCGTCGTATGGCCTGACGGATAGGACGAATTCAGCCCAAGCCCTTCAGGAGACGTGCAGATCGGCAGGTTCGTGCCCACGAACGGCCGCGTACGGTGCCAGTATTTCTTCACGTCCGATGTCCGGTGTCCGACAGCATGTCGGATCCGCTCCAGCACGCGGGCCAGATGCGGCGCCTTTGCCAGATCGATCTCGAAACCTGCCGCACAGGAGAAGTCCCGGACCAGATGCGCAGGGTCCAGATCCGCATCGCTCTGCGCCAGTTTCCAGCGCGGCGTATCCTTCAGCGCGCGCGTGACATGAAACACCCGGTCGTCATCACTCTGCGCGGCACTTCCAGGCGCCGGCGGCGGAGCCAGCACGAGGCGCTCGTCCGGAGCCGCACTGTCCGGCAGGATGCCGCCCTGGGCAGTAGCGGACGTATGCGTCGCAGGTGCGCAGGCGGAAAGAACAGTCGCACACAAGAGCAGTGCAGCGGGCAGACGAAGGGCAGGACGCATAAGCAGGAAAATCCAGTCAGGAAAACGGAGTGAGGAACCAGTCCGTATCCTTAACGTTCACGGCTGCGGGCGCGAAGGCTTTTACGTATGAAACTCTTATGAGACTGTCTTGGGACAAACATCCCAAAGCCCCCACAGGATCTTCATGACACCTGCTTCACCCCGTGTTTCCATCCGCTACTGCACGCAGTGCAACTGGCTGCTCCGCTCGGGCTGGATGGCGCAGGAGCTGCTCTCCACCTTTGGTCAGGCCCTGGCTGAAGTCGCGCTCATCCCCGATACGGGCGGCCGATTCGAAATCCATGTGAATGAAACGCTGATCTGGGAACGCAAGCGCGATGGCGGTTTTCCCGGCCCCAAGGAACTGAAACAACGCGTCAGGGACATCATTGCTCCCGAACGCGACCTCGGCCACACGGACCGGACCTCGGATCCGCAGCCGGAACGCTGACCCGCAGCCCGATCAGGGCATCGTCTCGAAAGCCTGCCGGACCCGGTCCAGACTGTAGGGCTTGGGAACGAACAGCCCGCGCACCGGCAACCGGACCTGATCCGCGGGCATGTCGGCGGAGGTCAGGATGATCTTCACGGGCGGCCAGCGCTTCCGGGCCGTGGCAGCCAGTTTCTGGCCGTCCTCACCGCCTGGCAGGTGAATATCCGCGAACAGGTAACGGATCGTCGGATCCGTTTCGAGAAGCACTATGGCTTCTGCCGTCGTACGCGCGCTCAGGGTCCTGAAACCGGCATTCGCGAAGTAGTCCTCCGTCATCATCCGGATGAAGACAATGTCTTCGACGATGAGGATCGTGGGCCGTGTGTCAGGGTCCTCCGGCATGTAAAACGGGTCTCCGGTGAGTCTCAGACCGTCGCAAGCGACAGGATGGGGGCGGTCAGGTCTGCACATAAACCCGTCGGGGCGTAATGAAGTTCCGTTTTCCCGTGCCGCCCCAATCCGGCCTTCAGAAGACGCACACCAAAGCCGGTCTGTGCGGGTGGCGTAACCTGCGGTCCACCGGCCTCACGCCACTGCAATGCCATGACGCCCCCCTCGCCTGTTCCCGTCATCGTCCAGTGTAGAAACACCGTCCCCTCCGGAATACTCAGCGCACCATATTTCATGGCGTTCGTCGCCAGTTCATGCAGCAGCATCGAAAAGGACGTCGCCGTATCCGGACCCAGCTTGAGAAACGGTCCCGAGACCTGAACCCTGTTCTCCACGCCCAGCGGCGTGAGCACACCCTGAACCAGACTCGCCAGATCCGTAGACTGCCAGTTCCGACGCATCAGCAGATCATGCGCCGCACTCAGCGCCACCAGACGGGACGTGAAAGTCGCGAGCGGCCCCTGATCATCCACGTTCCGGAACCCCTGATGGGCCAGGCTTTGCACGATGCTGAGCGTATTCTTCAGACGGTGCAGGATTTCATGATTGACGATCTCCTGACGCGTCTCGGCGTCCCATTCATCCAGCGCCGCAAAAATCCGGTCCGCGGCAGTGCGGATGAAAGACGTTTCATCCAGCGTCCATTCCCGCGGAAGCGCGCTGTGAACAAACAGACAGCCCGTCAGCTCGCCATGATCCATTTTCGGGACGACAATCTGCGCCTCGACCTGTACGACACGACAGGCTTCACGCTCCTCACCCATCCAGGACGGACTGGAGAGATCGTCCAGAATGAGAACAGCACCACTTCGCAGGAAATCCGACGTCCGGCGGAAGGCCTGAAACGGAAATTCTCCCGAAATCGGCGGCATCTCCGGCGCACACCATCCCTGATCGACGGTGAAGAGTTCGTCGCGCACCGTAATGGCCGCGAACCCGACACGCTGCACCTCAAGCCGCTGCCCCAGAAGGCGGCAGGACTCCGTCAGCGCCTGTTTGCGGGTCGAGGCTGTCCGCAGGGCATCGCCCACCGCCAGAAGGGTCGTCAGACGGCTGGTCGCATTCCGCTCAGGGGTAATGTCCTGGATTGTTCCGATCAGGCGGACAGGACGCCCCGCCTCGTCACGATCCAGCACGCCCTGGCGCAGAACCCAGCGTTCCCGCTGGTCATCCGCCCGCACCACGCGATATTCGAGCTTCAGGGGCGCCGATCCGTCCAGAAGCTGCGACAGGACAGGCATCTGCGGTCTGTCGTCCTCATGCACCTGCGCGACCCACTGCCGCACCGTCAGGATATCCGTGACGGGCAGGCCGATGATGCGACAGACTTCCGGGGAAACGGCGATGTCCCCGCTGATCAGATCATATTCGTAGATCCCCACCCCACCGGCCGCGCCGGCCTCCTGCTGGAGGGCATATTTCTCCATGGCGTGACGGCGCTCCACATCCGCCTGCCTCGCCTGCCGGGTGGCCCGCTCCCTGCGGATCTGCTGCGCCGTCAGACGCCGCTCCTGCGCCACGGTTTCCCGACGCATCTCCATCAGCCGCATGGCCTGACGTGCCAGAGCCGCCAGACCGTTACTTTCCGCCTGCGAGAGACCCTGCGGACGTGTCTCAAGATCCACAACGCACAGCGTGCCTAAAACCTCCTCTTCTGCGGTAAACAGCGGATAGCCGGCATAAAAGCGCAGACCCGGCGCCCCGCAGACAAGGCCGTTCTTCCGCGTCTCGGGATCGGCCATCATATCGGGGATCACCACCGGAACCCGGCGCGCGATGACAGGCGCACATCCCGAATTGGCCAGGGCCCCGGACGGCTGATCCGTACCGACCCGCGCGGAAAACCAGAGCTGGTCCCCATCGAGAATACTGACCAGCGCAATCGGCGTGCGACAGACGGCCGCCGCCGCGACGGCAATGTCATCAAGGTCGAGATCCGAAAATGCTTTCAGATCCCCGTACATATTCAGATCAGCAGGCCTCTCCGCCGGAAACGGCGGTGCGTCCGGCGAAACCACGGTCTTCACAGACGCTTTTGGGGCTGGGTCCATGCTGGGCATGAGCGAACATACCGTGTTTCAGGGGCAGCAACAATTCATCAGAAAAGTTGCCGCCCCTTTCAGGCTTCAGCCCGCACTGGACAGGTCGATCGCCGCCAGAACGCCCTCTTCAGTTCCGAACACCAGAGATCCGCCCTGCGGCGTGAACCCCAGCGACGTCACCTTGCCCCGCTTCGTATCCTGTCCGGAGCACAGCGGCAGGACGCGCTGGTCGCCCCCTCCGATTTCCGCGAGCACGACCGTCCCGTCTTCATAGCCCGCCGCGATGATGTCTTCCTTCGGGTTCGGACAGACCGCACTGACGAACAGCCCTGGCAGACGCGCCAGTTCGGCCGGAGCCTTACCCATCGGCCCGCCGCCAAAGAACGGCCACAGGATGATCGCATCTGCCCCGGCCGTCGCCAGCCAGCGGCCATTGCGCGTGAAGGCCAGCGACTTCACCTGCTTCGGATAGCCGCTCATGCGCATGTTGTGCCCGTCCGACAGACGCCAGCCATGCAGATCATTTTCCTGCATGGACGTTACCAGCGCCTCCCCGCCCGGATGGATGGCAATCGCGATATGGCTGCCCTTCCACTCGAACGGCCGCACGGTATCGACCTTCGCCTGCACGAACCACATCGACGCCCCATTATAATGTGACGCCGCGATCCGCTTGCCCTTCGCATCGAACACGATGCCGGTCACGGTCGAAGGATGCTCCAGAACCTTGAGCGTTTCCCGCCCTTCCGCCGCCCGGACCTCGATCTGCTTGCCCGTCGAGAATGCCAGATGCCCCGTCGTGCTCGCCACACAGTCGATCCAGCGACGGCCCTCATGCAGGGTCTCGCTCCGCCCGTCAGCAAAAGTCCGGACGAGCTTTCCGTCCTCGCCGCCCGACAGGAACGCATCCGGAGCACAATCCTGCGCCAGACACAGGCCGCCATCATGCGCCACAACAACCGTCCAGCTCTCCGGATCACGCAGACGGTCCCGGGGGATCAGCACAAGCTCCCCGTCCGCCGTCAGTGCAGCAAAGCTGCGACCATCCCGGGCAGACACCACATGCACGACCGGGCTCTCGAACCGGCGCTCACCGCCCCGGTCCGTCAGAAGATCACCCATCATTCCGCAATACAGCTTTCAAATCCGCGACGAAGCTGCGGACGGTTGAGATTGCGCCCGATGAACACCAGACGGGACTCCCGGCTCTCGCCCTCGCGGAACGGACCGATGAAGTCGCCATCCGCCATCATGTGCACGGCCTGGAACGCAAAGCGGTCCTTCTCGCCCTTGAAATGCAGGATGCCCTTGGCGCGCAGAATGTCCGCCCCCTGCTCCTGAAGGATCGCCCCGATCCAGGCCTGAAAACGACGCTGGTCGATCAGGTCCTTGATGCTCAGGGAAATGCTGGTGATGCCCTCTTCATGCGAGTGATGGTCGTTTTCCAGAAAATCCGGCATCGTCTTGAGCGCACGTGTCAGATCGAAGCCGCCCCGGTCAAGGATGTCCGTCAGCTTCACGCCACCATGCTGCGCCTCATGGATCTGCGCCACCGCATTGATCTTGCGCAGACGGGCCACGATCTCCTTGCGGCGTTCTTCATCCGCAAGATCAACCTTGTTGAGCACGATCACATCCGCAAACGCGATCTGGTTCACGGCCTCGGGGCTTTCGTCCAGCGTTTCCATGACGTTGAACGCGTCCACAACCGTCACGACCGCATCCAGACGGGCTTTCTCCCGCAGGTTCTCGTCCACGAAAAACGTCTGCGCGACCGGGGCCGGATCGGCCAGCCCCGTGGTCTCGACAATGATGCCGTCAAAGCGGTTCCGCCGGCGCAGCAGACTGCCCAGAATGCGGATCAGATCCCCGCGCACCGTGCAGCAGATGCAGCCGTTGTTCATCTCGAACACTTCCTCGTCGGCATCCACCACGAGGTCATTGTCGATCCCGAGTTCGCCAAACTCGTTCACGACAACCGCATATTTGCGGCCATGCTCGGCCGTCAGGATATGATTGAGAAGCGTCGTCTTGCCGGCGCCGAGAAAGCCGGTGAGAACCGTCACAGGAACGGTTCCGGTCCGCGTCGGGGTCGCAGTAGTGTCAGGGGTGCTGGACATAAGGCCTCCGTAATCTGCCTTACGATATAGGCCGGTCCCTGCCCGCTTGAAACCCGTCCCCACCGCGGAATGTCCGATAGGCCAGCGCCAGCCCCAGAAGCAGGAAGCCCCAGCCACTCAGGGGCAGGTTCAGGAAGTCCGAAGAGGACGCGATCGGCCATTCCTGAATGAACACCGCCGCGAACAGGCCGATCGAAATGGCCGCGCCATTCCGCCCCGGCCAGATCGCCTTCAGCCAGGTCGCGATCATCAGCACGAACAGGATAAGGCCAGGCACCCCCGCATTCACCAGCGCCTGAAGGTAATGGTTGTGCGGATGCTGCACACAGAGGGAGAGCCATCCCTGTTCCGGAATGGCATCAGACAGGCCCGCGATCCCATGAAACGTGGACGGCGCGGCACAGTAATGCCGGTAGGCGTCATAACCCTGTCCGACCCAGGGATGCGCCTGCGCCATCACGACCGCATGGGTATAGATTTCCCCGTAGGGCGACTGTCCGAAATGCGTGAGCTGCTGCCGCGCCAGCGTTACGAGATGAAAAAAGCTGCCCGGCGAGAACACCCGCGCCACCAGCACCAGAACCGGCAGCATCGCCGCCGCCGCCAGCGCCGCCGGACGCATCGGCCGGTACAGCAGCGCACAGACACCAATCCCCAGCAAAGACAGCGCAAGCGGCATCCGCTGCCCGGCCAGAACCATGATCCCGACCGCCAGAACCGTAGCCGCGCACAGCCCCAGCGTCCGCACCAGACGGCTGCGCGCGCCTTCCGCCGCCGCACATCCGACCATCAGCAGCGGCAAAATCAGCCGGGACAGCGGTGCCGCAGCCCGTGGATGCGCATACGGTCCTGTCAGCGTTCCGTCATGAAAACGCGGAATCCCGAACAGATTGCGCCCGAACACGGCCTGGATCAGCATCTGCAACGCAATATAGACCCCGCACGCACAGGTCAGCCACAGCACACGCCGGCGCCAGACCGCATCCTTCAGCACCCAGCAGCCCAAAGCGGCGGCCGCGAGTGGAAAACGGATCGCCAGAAGCGACTGGGTCAGCGCCCCATGCCCCGGCGCCACCCACAGCGTGCACAACACCTGCCAGCCCCACCAGCAGAACGTCGCCACCACCCACGGCTCCCGGAACCAATCCCATCCGCCCTGACGCCGCCCGGTCAGGCCCGAATGCAGCAGAAGCAGCACGGCCAGAAGATCAAGATCGGCCTCACCCGCCACGCGCACATGCGTCAGGGCCAGAGGCAGGACCACGGCAGCCCAGCGGCCGATCCGGGTCAGGACAGAAGGAGAGAAACGCATCTGGCGTGGATGGAAGGTTTCCCGCTGCCATGCAACCACTTACAGTCCGAAGCGCTTTTTCGTTACCGTCCATTTCAAGTGGAGACACTCATGGCATCCGACACCATCCGCATCCCCGGCATCGACACACCCCTCTCCCGCGTCGCCCTCGGCACCTGGGCCATCGGCGGCTGGATGTGGGGCGGCCCCGATGATGACAATGGCGTCCGCACAATCCACGCCGCCATCGACGAAGGCATCAACCTGATCGACACCGCCCCGGTCTACGGCTTCGGCCATTCCGAGGAAATCGTCGGCCGCGCCTTGGCCGAAAAGCCCAACAAGGCGCATGTCGCCACGAAACTCGGGCTGCACTGGGTTGGCGAGGACGAAAAGAACATGAAGGTCTTCCGGGATTCCCGCCCGGCCCGCATCCGCAAGGAAGTCGAGGATTCGCTCCGTCGTCTGCGCGTGGAGACGATCGACCTCGAACAGATCCACTGGCCCGACGACAAAACCCCGATCGACGAGAGCGCCCGCGAGCTTCAGAAGCTCCATCAGGAAGGCAAGATCCGAGCCCTCGGCGTGAGCAACTTCTCACCCGAGCAGATGGACATCTTCCGCGAAGTCGCCCCGCTCGCCACGATCCAGCCTCCGCTGAACCTTTTCGAGCGCACGATCGAAAAGGACATCCTGCCCTACGCCGAAAAGCACAATGCCATCGTGCTCGCCTATGGCGCCCTGTGCCGCGGCCTGCTGACCGGCAAGATGAACCGCGACACGACCTTCCCGAAGGACGATCTGCGTTCGAACGATCCGAAGTTCCAGAAGCCGAATTTCGAGAAGTATCTCGCAGCCGTGGACGAGTTCGAAAAGCTTGCCGAAAAGCGCGGCAAGTCGGTGATGGCCTTCGCCGTTCGCTGGGTTCTCGATCAAGGCCCGGTCATCGCCCTGTGGGGGGCCCGCAAGCCGGGTCAGGTCTCAGGCGTAAAGGACGTCTTCGGCTGGTCCCTGACCGACGAGGAAAAGAAAGCCGTGGACGACATTCTGGCCCGGCATGTCCCCAATCCCATCGACCCGACCTTCATGGCGCCCCCGGCACGGGACTGACCTCAAAGCTGCGGTGAGCGACGCGAGAATGCAATCGCCGCCTGCCGCAGTTCTTCCTGCCGGCCACGGGCAGCGGCAACATCGAACAGCGCTGCCCGTTCCCGCCCCTGTTCTCCCAACCGGGTTCTAAGCCCCTCGTCGTCCATCAGACGGCTCAGAGCCTGTTCCAGCGCCCCGGCTTCGTCCGGCGCTGCGAGCAAAGCCGCATCTCCCACCAGATCAGGCAGCGCGCCCACAGGTGAAGCAAGAACTGCCGCACCACATCCCATGGCTTCCAGCGCAGTCATACCAAAAGGCTCTTCCCAGCGACTGGGCACCACCACGACAGCCGCCCCGGCCATCGCCTCCAGCACGTCGTCATGAGGCCGGTATCCCGTCATCATGACCCCCGCAGCCGCGGCCACAGGCCGCAGCTTTTCCAGAAAAGGCGTTTCCGGTGAATCGGGTCCAAAGCGGTCCGCCCCCATGATGACAGCCCTCCATCCCGGATACCGGGACCGGAGCGCACCCCAGGCCCGGACAAACGCGTCCACGCCCTTGTCCGCTACAACCCGCCCCGCGAACAGCACCACTTTCTGCCGCAGACCGGCCGTCGGCAATACGGACAGATCGATACAGTTGGGCTGCACCTCCGTCCGGACCGGCCCGCATCCTTCACAAAAACGCCCGGTCACCCAGTCCGAAACGCCGCAAACCAGAACATGCCGGGCAAGATCTTCCCTCTGCCGGACGGAACGCGCGCCGCGCATGGTGCAGGGATCGTTATGGAGAATCAGCCTGACGGGCCCGAACCGGGCCAGAAAACGCGCCAGATCAGGCCGATTGTGAATTTCCGTCAAAGCAGGGCGACAAAACCGCATCATCGCCACACAGGCGAAACGCAGACGCCACTTCCGTGAGAGCGGAACCCGGGGCAGGATTAACGGCCTGTACCGCCCACCGGGCAGAGGCGTACCGATCCGTCCCATTCCCGCCACAACATCCGAAAACCGCGCTTCCCGGCTGACAAGAAGGGAAATCGCCCCCGCATGCCCCGCCTCATAACGCTCCCGCGGTGGCAGAATGGTCAGGACGGGGTGCTGCATGATGTCCGGGTCCTCGTTCAGAAACATTTTGTTTCAGTTTGGACAGTTCATGACTGTCCGATATTTCCAGTTTCTTAACAAAAACCGCGCCATCTTCTTCGAAGACAGAGGATAAGAAATGATCGTGCATATTCCCCAGAGGACCAGCCAGGAAGGGACTCCACACCGCGTGGACGCCACCTTCCCGAAGACTGCGCCCCGGGGAAGGGTACCTGGCAGCACCTCACGAGAAAACATCACCGCGCTGTTTCCCATCCATCATCTCGCCGACGCCTCCAGCGAAGGACTGGCCATCCTCTATCAGGACCGGATCATCGAGGCCAACAGGCCCCTTCTCTCCTGCATCGGAACCGATCTCCAGAACTTCCCCGCCATCCGCGATATCCTTCCCGGAGTCCGGAAAACCCCACCGGATAACAGTTACCATCCCGGTGTCCTCCGAACACTGGAAGGACGGAGCTTTCAGGTCGCGTTCCGGCTGACTCCGCTTCGACGCAATGACCTGGACTGCCTGGCCCTGGCCATCACGTTTCCCCCCTGCCTCTCTGCATCTCACAGCCTTCCTCCGGAGAGTGTTACAGGGCTGTGCGGGCGGGAAGAGTTCGAGAAAAGTATGAGCGCGTTTCTCGGCAACGGAACAACACGGCAGCCCGCAGGAATTCTTCTACACGCCAACATCAATCGTTTCCGCACCATTAACGAGCGTTATGGCACCCGTATCGCCGATAACGTTCTCAGCGAAATCGGGCAACGTCTTCGGGCGTTCCTGACCGAGGAGTGCATGGCCGCACGGCTGGGCGGCGACGATTTCGGCATTTTCTGCCCGTTCCCCTACGAACACCCGATCCAGGCAACCCGCTGGGCCCAGATCATCCGGGATATTTTCCATACCACCCTCTCGATAGACGGACACAGGATCCACCTGACAGCCAGCATCGGCTGCTGCCTCATCCCGTTCGACACCTACCGTTTCGAAACCGCCTGCCACTACGCAGAACTGGCCCTGAACGAGGCGCGCCGCCTTCAGTCGCCGGACTGGATCAGATTCACTCCCCTCATGCAGGCCGATGTCCATCATCGCTCGAAGCTGGAACATGATCTGCAACGCGCGCTCGAGACAAACCAGTTTTTCCTGGAATTCCAGCCCCTGATCTGCCTCAGGACGAACCGGATCGAATGCGTTGAAGCGCTCCTGCGCTGGCAGCACCCCACAAGAGGGGTCATTTCTCCCAACGAGTTCATCCCCATAGCGGAAGAGAGCGGCCTGATTGTCTCGATCGGCCGGTGGGTCCTGCTCGAAGCCTGCGCCCAGGTCAGCAGACTGCCCTCGCATGTCAGGGTCGCCGTCAATATTTCCGCCGTCCAGTTCCTTCATGATGACATGTACGCCGCCGTAATCCAGACCCTGTTCCAGACAGGTCTGGCGGCGGAACGCCTTGAACTCGAACTGACAGAAAGCATCTTTCTCGACGCCGTACAGCGCAATCTGGAAACCATGACCAAGATCCGCGCTCTTGGCGTCAAGATCGTCATGGACGATTTCGGTATCGGGTTTTCAAGCCTCAATTACCTGCGCAGTTTTCCCTTCGACAGGATCAAGATTGACCGCTCATTCATCCGGGACATGCTGAACGACCCGCAGGCCCAGAGCATCGTCAGCGCCATCATGACACTGGGGCACGCCATGTCGATGGAAGTCATCGCCGAAGGCGTCGAAACCGCAGCCCAACTCGAAATGCTGAGGCACACCTCCTGCAGCACAGCACAGGGCTTCCTGATGGGGCGCCCGGCTCCTCTCGCCAACCTGTCAGCCTATCCCGGAATGACCGATACTCCCGTCATATCCGGGAAGAACAGCGGAACCTCGGCGTCCGCGTCTTAACGCAGATCGGCTTTCCGCTCCCCGGCGAGACGTTCACGCCTGAGAACCCGCCGTGTCTCACGAAGCAGACGATACTTCTCAACAGCCGACAGCGCTGGCTTTCTCTCCCTTTCAGAAGAGTGGCAGTCCTGTGATTCCGCAGGAATATGGAACGAAGCCCCCTCAGTTTTCCTGTAAGATGCCATCATCTTTCCATTCAAATACTTTGCTACAGCCTGTAACCGAAATAATCTTGAGTTGTCGAGAATTTACTGACACCTCCCATACCTCCCCAGGGTGAGCATCTTTCCATCCGCACAGACACCTCTTCGTGATTTGTGCAGGACAGTTTGTATTTCCGTTTCCGGATGTCCAGGCAGGACCCACACTCAGACATTGACCACTGTGATACGGAAGGTTAACCCCTGAAACCCTATAAGCCCATATGGTGGGCGCAGACTGTCATCAAGCCGGACTGGGAAAAGCATGCCTACAGCTCTCATTACAGGAATCACTGGCCAGGACGGTGCCTATCTCAGTCAACTTCTGCTTGGGAAAGGCTACCGGGTCGTAGGCCTCCTGCGTCGTTCGGCTTCCGCAGATGTTATCGGCGAGCGTCTCCGCTGGCTCGGCATTCTTGATGATGTCGAGCTGCTCGACGGCAATATGACGGACCTGTCCTCGCTCATTCGCATTGTGGAAACCGTCAAACCCGACGAGATCTACAATCTTGCTGCCCAGAGCTTCGTCGCCGCATCCTGGCAGCAGCCGCTGCTGACCGGAAACGTGACTGGCATGGGGACAGTCAACATGCTGGAAGCGGCCCGCATCGTCAAAAGCGATGCCCGTTTCTATCAGGCGTCTTCCTCCGAAATGTATGGCCTGATCCAGGAGCCGGTGCAGAACGAAAAAACACCGTTCTATCCACGCTCTCCCTATGCCGCCGCCAAGCTTTACGCGCACTGGATGACCGTAAATTATCGCGAGAGCTTCGGCATGCATGCCTCCTCCGGCATCCTGTTCAATCATGAAAGCCCGCTACGGGGCATCGAGTTCGTAACCCGCAAGGTTACGGACGGCGTCGCCCGCATCAAGCTCGGCCTGGCAAAAGAACTGGCCCTGGGTAATCTGGATGCCACCCGTGACTGGGGACATGCGCGGGATTATGTCCGTGCCATGTACCTGATGCTCCAGCAGGAAGTTCCGGACGACTACGTCATCGCAACAGGCCGCACCACAAGCATCCGCGACCTGTGCCGTATCGCTTTCTCTTCAGTTGGTCTGAATTACGAAGATCACGTTGTCACCAACCCGGCCTTCCTGCGACCGGCAGAAGTCGAAGTTCTTCTGGGCGATGCCAGCAAAGCGAAAAAAGCGCTTGGCTGGGAGCCGGAAACCACGCTGGAAGAGATGATCACCGAGATGGTGGAAGCTGATCTGGCCCGCCACCGCAAACGCAACGGCCTTTAAGCGGACGGACGTATGCGCCTTCTCATAACAGGGCTGAGGGGTTTTGTCGGGCAGCACCTGCAGCACCAGGTGCGGAGACGCTTCCCCGACTGCGAGATTGTGCCTGCCATCCCGGATATCCGGGATGCGCAGGCTGTTGAGAAGGTTATCGCTGCCGAAAAACCGGATCACTGCGTCCATCTCGCCGCCGTTTCGACCATTGGTGCAGCCCGGAAATCTCCGGACCACGCCTGGAACGTCAATCTGCACGGAACGCTCAATGTCGCACGCGCCATGCTGCGACATGTTCCACACAGCACCTTCCTCTTCGCCTCCACGGCAGAAGCCTATGGCACCACGTTCCAGCGCGGGACGGCCCTGACCGAGGATGCCCCCCTTGCCCCGGGCAATACGTATGCCGCGACCAAGGCTGCTGCCGATCTGGCCCTGGGCGCAATGGCCAGAGAGGGCCTGCGGGTCATCCGCATGCGTCCGTTCAACCACACCGGCCCTGGCCAGTCTCCGGATTTCGTGGTCCCGGCCTTTGCGTCCCAGATCGCGCGCATCGCGAAAGGGCTCCAGAAACCGGAAATCAGCGTCGGCAATCTGGATGCCCAGCGCGACTTTCTCGATGTCCGCGATGTGTGCGACGCCTATCTTGACGTCCTCACAACGAAGAAGCCGCTGACGCCGGGCACGATCTTCAATGTGTGCTCCGGTGAGACGCGTTCCATTCGCTCCATTCTGGACGATCTTCTGACCATCAGCGGCATCAACGCCGAAATCGTCACGGATCCTGACAGGTTGCGCCCTTCGGATATCCCGGTTGCCCGAGGCGATGCGACACTCATCACCTCGACCCTGGGATGGAGACGACAGATCGCATGGGAAGACACCCTGCGCGATGTCTATGAAGACTGCCTGCGAAAGACGACGGCCTGATCCTCAAGGGACGCAGGAAGTCAGAAACCCTCCCTTGAAGCGATTAGTTCTGAGAGCGACGCAGGCCCCACGGTAACGCCTTCCATACCCGCCGCGCGAGCGGCAGTCATGTCGGAAGGCTGGTCGCCGAACATGAGGCAGCAGGAAGGACGTAATTCCCACCGCTTCATCAAGTCGAGAAGCATTCCTGGTCCGGGTTTACGATCCATACTCGTCCCCCGGTATTTATCGATAACCGCCTCGGGATGCATGGGACAGTATCGCCAGTCATCAACATTTCCACCGTATTCCCGGATACTGTCGATCACCCAGTCCATGAGATGCTCAAGATCGCGCTCGGAATAAAAACCGCGCGCGATCCCGGACTGATTCGTTACGATAAAGATATGATATCCACGATCCACAATACAGGCGAGGGTTTCGCGGACATTGCTTTCCCATTCAAACCGCTCACGCGTTCCGACCCAGCCATGATCGCGATTGATGACACCATCCCGGTCGAGAAACACTGCCGGCCGAAGCAGGCTCCCAGACAAATCCAGAGCCTGGATTTCATGGTCGGCCATCTTCCCGATATCCCAGAACGCCCCCGAAAGCGGCACAGCTTTCAGGCTACGGTTTCGCGCGAGGGCCGGAAGAACATCCTTTTCCAGAGAAGAGTTTTCAGTCAGATGATCGAAAACAGAATGATCAAAAATATAAACGCCGCTGCTGGCAAATCCCGCCGTCCTGGAGCGATCAGGCTCAAAATATAAATCTTCCACATATTCGCCATCAGGCTGCAGGCGAACATTGCCGTACCGGCTCAAGCCGTCGACAGACCTGACCAGAACAGAGTTCCCTTCTCGCGCCTGTTGCAGAAAACGCGAAAGATTGCCCGAAAACAGCGCTTCTCCGTGACAGAGGAAGAAACGCTCCTGAAGCAAGGGCTTTGAATACAGAAGGGCACCGCCCGTCCCCGAAGAAAAAGAACAGGTGCTCAGAATGATTTCAGATGGTTTTGGCAAAAAGGAACGGATCTGTTCGATCGCGTCTTCAAGCTGCGCAGAGCAGGAAGATACCAGAACAACAAATTCCTCGACCCCGAAGCGCTGCATTTCCCGCATTAACCAGGCCAGAAACGGCCTGTCACCACATGGAGCAAGTGTCTTGGGACGCGCGCTTTCTGCTGACAAAGAACCCGATACGCCATCTTCAAGAACAATCACACACTGCCGAACGGTCATCCCCCCCACAAAATCATCCCACCTTCTTCAAAATCCACCGGCATATTTCCATGGTTCAGAAATCATCATGGAAATACAGAATTCAATTCTTATATCCATCATCCGTAGAAGCGTCGAAAATCCTTCTCGCCTTCATGCGGCATCAGCGCCGACCAATCAGAAGGGAAAGGGCCCTCTGATCCGTATTGATCCCCTCTTTTGCGGGTACAAACACCTTATCTGCTCGGATTGTCGTCCTGCTGTTCGCCGGAAGATCGATCACCGTCTTCTCTCCAGGCTGAAAGCCAATATGTCGTAAAATATGGCCTGTAGAGACCGACACTCCGGGTGAAGAAACGGCATAAGGCCGGCCAATTTCGAGCCGGGCTGGTACAACACCCGTCTCGACCACGATCTGCTGTCCCATCCAGTTCACTTCAGCAGGACTGGGCCAATAGTCTCCCGAAATGTGAAAGAGCGGCAGCGTCTCGCGCGGCGGGACCCGCACGATAATCATGTCTCCATCCTGTTCAGCCGGCCAGTGCGTCTCGAGGATCGCCTGCCTCAATACGTCCTTTGTCCTGGGCCCGATGACAATGGCCGCCGCGTGATGATCAACGCAGTAAAAACCCAGCTGCTCATCAAAATGCGGCGGTATGGCGTTATTCAGAAAGGCTGAAAGAACAGCGTCGTTATGTTCACTGGTCGGAGTATAGCCGAGATATCCGCCTGTCTGACGGAAGGCGTAGCCGGACTGGAGCTGCCACGCCATGGAATGCCCCAGATACCCGAACGGCAGGACAACCAGGACAGGATCGTCGCCGAAATGACGCTTTATACTGGCCTCGGTGAAAAACGGACTGGACGTCGTCGCTTCCCAGCCCTGCGCCGCCGGAGCGGGAAACAGGAACAGGAGCCCGCATAGAACAACGCCATAGCGGCCTACTGTCGCACGTTGCGCGAGAAACACCGCGCACAGGACAGCCAGAGCCAGACTGGTAAACATCGCAAATCTGACTGGAAGAACCGAGCTCACAACCGGCAGACGGTCCACGAGATGCCATGGCAGGGGAACATGGACGACGGTCTTCCCGGAATGGAGAACACCTCCCAGCGAGAAAAGAACGGAAATCCAGAACACCAGCACACACCGCGTCACCAGAAGCGAACTCCGGAATGCGATGGTTGAAAAATAGACGGCCAGAAGAAAAAACGGCAACCCGATGTAAGCGTCCTGCTCACTGATATTCCCCGTAAACTGCCGGGATATCGAACTGAACAGCGCCCCACCAGGCAGCGTCACCGGCGTGGGAACCAGAAAATTGAGAATGTCAGCAGAATAGAAATCCGCATCATTCAGCTGCCCCGGCACGACCTTCATGCCCTTGACCAGATAGAATAAAAACGGCGATGCAAGAATAATCGTTACAATCCCTGCCAGCACGACATCACGTGCCAGCAGAAGATAAATGTGTCGTGCCTTGCCCGGCGCAGTCGCCACAAACACGCACCAGGTCACAACCCCCATTACGGCGGAAGTAAACAGGACCTCCGTGGAGATACCGAGCTGGAGCAGTGCAGTCATCGACAGCGCCGCAATAAAGCGGGGATTTGTGATCGTCTGTTCGAGATACGCTTTGCACAAAAGCAGGCAGACCGGCACCAGAGCGATGCTCGTCAGATTGAGATGACCAAGCGACTGCCCCATCTCATACGGCGAAAAGCCGAAAACCAGCCCCCCAGAAACGCCGGCACCCAGCGTCCGGTCACGGACTGCAGCAACAAGAATGCCGCGAAAGCCGCACAGGCAGGAGCCAGTACGATCACAAGATTGGTTGTCAGAACCGGGCCACCCAGCCACGTCAGAGGCGCAAGGAGAAGCCCGAACGTCGGCAGTGCGGTTGCCCAGGTCAGGTTATAGCCCAGGCCATTCCACGCCAGATCCGTCACAAACGGATTGATGCCGTGCCCGATGGCCCAGGGCCACCAGTAAAGCATCCAGGCAAAGGACTCCACATCGGCCCCCACACCAATCAGGTGGTGACGCAGGGAAAACCCTTTGACAAGCAGTAAGGCAGAGAGTGAAAAATAGAGCGCGAACGCACTCATTCCTATCTTTGTGGCGGCTCTCACAAGGCAGCAATCATCGGCAAACGTCCGTTTCTTTTTCTAACCGTCTTTAAGGAATGGTCAGAAGAAAAACGAGCCTGCTTCGGAGGCGATCATGTTACTGCCGAACGAAACACAGGAGCTTCCAGGACCATGATTACGAGCCCCTGAAAAGTCAGCCCCCGCCACACTGTCCGGCAGGACCTTCGCAACAGAATACTTCAGGAAACACACCAGAATCCCGAATATGTTTCCAGAAAAAATAAAATATGTCGGAAACATGTCGAAAGTTTGATGAAATGTATCATGGCGAATATTCAGGGAAGATACTCACTCACCTGCGATGTTATGACCGCCCCTTGCCCATAAGGCGATGATTATTCTACAACACCGCGTTAGCGATATTTGAAAGACCGATGATTTCGTCGGCAATAGCGAAGCCAGTCCGGACACATGACCAAAGAGTACACCATCTGGATCGATGTCGAAGATATCTTCCGGTATTTTGAAAACAATACCCGTCCCAGCGGCATCCAGCGTCTTGTCTTCGAAATACTCAGTGTCATCCGCCAGCAGGCTGCCGCGAAACCGGATATCGGCCGCATCGTCCTCACCCGTCGGAACACAGATGGAAACCCCGAGGCAGGCCCTCTCCTGTCTCCCGTCTCCTTTGAAGCGCTGAATACACTTTTTTCCACCCATACCGACGAAGCAACTCCCCTTCATGCAGGAGGGGAGCGCAGCGCTGCACATGCGCCATCCCACTCCCTGATGCGCCGTCTGCGTCATGCCATTATCCGGCGGATTGAAAGCCTGCCGCCGGAACTGGCACGTCCGCTCCTGAACCTTGCCGTCAATCAGCTCAGAGCCCTGCAGCTTTTACGCCGTTACGCCCGCACGAAGTTCCAGCGGACCACCCCGTCGCGCCACACAGCGCAGGCCCCCCTGTCTTCAGCCGCGACCGCAGCCACCTCGGACGACGTTCCAAAACCCGGCGATATCTTTCTGATCCTCGGTGCGGCATGGTCGGAACCCGATTTCGGCGAACGCCTGGCCCGGATGCGCAGGACCTACGGCATTCAGCCCGTCCTGCTGCTCTATGATCTCATTCCCGCCGTCCGGCCGGAATGGTGCGCGATTTCCCTGATCCGGGATTTCCGGCACTGGCTCGACACCACCCTTCCCCAGTGTGGCCGCCTTCTGGCCATCAGCCATGCCACGGCCGAGACCGTAGAGGATTACGCCCGCAAACAGCGTCTGAAGCTGCTGGCCCCCGTGCAGACCATTCCGATCGGCAGCGGCTTCGGGCCGCCCCGGGAGATCGGGAACGAACGTCCCAGGGGCCTGCCAGAAAAGGGCAGCTACGTGCTGTTTGTCTCCACCCTTGAGGCCCGCAAGAACCACCTGCTGGCATTCCGCATCTGGCGCCGTCTCGTGACGGACCTGCCACGGGATCAGGTCCCGACCCTCGTTTTTGCGGGCCGGGTTGGCTGGCTCGTTTCCGACCTCATGCAGCAGCTTGAAAATACCGAATGGCTGCGAGGAAAAATCCGTCTTCTCCGTGACCCGTCGGATGAGGAACTGGCCCATCTGTACGATGGCTGCATGTTCACGATTTTCCCGTCCCTTTATGAAGGCTGGGGACTGCCCGTGACCGAGAGCCTCGTCAACGGACGCCCCTGCATCGCGTCGAACACGACCTCCATCCCCGAAGCAGGCGGCCCGCTGACGCGGTACTTCAACCCCGAAGACCTCGACGAAGCCTATCGTGTCGTCCGGGAGACAATCGAGGACCGGCCCGGCCTGAAAAAATGGCAGGACGAGGTCCGCGAGCAGTTCAGACCTGTCCCCTGGGAACGCAGCGCGGATGCGATCCTCGACGCCTGCCATTCCGCCCATCTGATGGGCCGTATGAACGGACAGACATCATGACCCTGTGGATCGACATCGACGATCTGCTGCATCACCTGCTGCATCACAGCCGGCCAAGCGGCATCCAGCGCGTCGTGTTCGAAATCGGTTCGGCCCTGCGCAACCTCGCCGGCCACGACGTCCAGTTCGTGCGCCGTGGCCCAGGTGCCACGGATGCCCGTGATTTCAGGACCGTCGACTGGACCATGGTCGAAACCGTGTTTCGCGAGGCCACAAACAGCAGCATCAAACCCGGCTCGTCTTCGGTCAATGCTCCGCCCCTGACATTCCAGGCGCTCGAACAGGTTGCGCCGGAAGACACACTCTCCGCGTTCCTGCGGACGGAAAGCCGGATCCTGAAAGGTCTTGCCAGCCTCCCCCGCACATTCGCCCGGCTTGGTCTGAAATCCCTCCAGACCCGCCTCGACGCGCGTCGTTCCCGGCGGCCGGAACTGCCAACCTTCTCGGAAGGCACACAGCTCGCAGATGTCGCCCGCCCCGGCGATGTCTTCCTGACCCTTGGCTCCCCCTGGCACCACGCCAGTTACAGCCAGACCGTCAGATGGCTGCGTGACGACCTGCGGCTGTCCTACGCGCTGCTCATGTACGACCTGGTCCCCATCCGCTGTCCGGAGTGGTGCAACCGCGGCATCATCACGACGTTCCGCGCCTGGCATCAGGACATCCTGCCTCTCGCCGATACGCTTTTCGCCATCAGCCATGCTACGGCAAAAGACGTGCGGGCTTACCTCGCGGAACAGGACATCGGGACGGATATTCCTGTCCATCCTATTCCCCTGGGGACCGGGTTTGGTCTGTCCGATGGGCGCATGAGTGAGGAAGCACTGGTGCATGAGCCTTATGTGCTGTTTGTTTCGACCATTGAGGCCCGCAAGAACCATGCCCTGCTCTTCCGGGTCTGGCGGCGGATGCTGGAAGAAATGCCGGCTGAGCGGGTGCCGACCCTTGTTTTTGCAGGGCGGGAGGGCTGGCTGGTTTCCGATTTCATGCAGCAGCTTGAAAATGCGGACTGGCTGAATGGCAAGATCCGGTTCATCCAGAATCCCACGGACGAAGACCTGCGCCGCCTTTATGCAGATTGCAGCTTCACCGTTTTCCCGTCTTTCTTTGAAGGCTGGGGCCTGCCCGTGACGGAGAGCCTCTCCATGGGGCGCCCGTGCGTGGTGTCCAACACGACCTCCATTCCCGAGGCCGGCGGACCGCTCGGACGATATTTCAGCCCCTACAGCCTTGATGAGGCTTATAGGGTAATCCGCGAGACGATCGAGGATCGCGAGGGGCTGGCGGCGTGGACGGCGAAAGTCCGGGGCGAATTCCGGCCTGTTCCCTGGGAAGACAGCGCCAGAGCCATTCTCGACAGGGTTCTCTGAACCTCGGGCGTGAAAGTTTCACGCGAAGGGTCTTGAGTTAGGACGGCGGATCACGCACATGCAGGAACCTCTGGTCCAGCATGTCGCGGGCCGCGCGTGCCCCTGTTTTTGCGGGCCGGTCAGCGACCCACCCTCCTTTTCCGTCCGCAAGGAGCGTTCCCTTGAAAATCAACGGCATTTCCTATCGCAGCCTCTGGCGCCCTTCCGATGATGCGAGCAGCATCCGGATTTTCGATCAGACCCGCTTTCCCTGGAACGTGGATATCCTGGAGCTTCGGGATGTGGGCGCCGTCGCTGACGCCATCACCAGCATGCAGGTGCGTGGCGCGCCGCTGATCGGGGCCGTTGCGGCCTATGGGCTGGTCTTCGCGCTTCAGGACGATGCCTCGGACGAGGCTCTGGAGAAGGCCGCAGCCTTTCTGGTGGCCACACGCCCGACGGCCATCAACCTGCGCTGGGCCATCGAGCGGATGGTGGCGCGCCTCAAAGCCGTCCCGCCGACGGAGCGCGTGGCTGCGGGTTATGTGGAGGCCGATGCGATCTGTGATGAGGACGTGCAGGTCAATGAGGCCATCGGCCGTCACGGACTGGAGCTGATCCGCGAGATCTGGGAGCGCAAGGGCAAACAGGGACAGGTGAACCTGCTGACGCACTGCAATGCCGGCTGGATCGCGACCGTGGACTGGGGCACGGCCCTCGCGCCCATCTACATGGCGCATGACGAGGGCATTCCGGTGCATGTCTGGGTGGACGAGACCCGCCCGCGCAATCAGGGCAGTCTCCTGACCGCATGGGAACTTGGCAGCCATGGCGTGCCGCATACCGTCATCGCCGACAATGCCGGCGGGCATTACATGCAGGCCGGGCGCGTAGACATGGTCATTGTCGGCACCGACCGTGTGACCGCTCAGGGGGACGTGGCCAACAAGATCGGCACGTATCTCAAGGCGCTCGCGGCCCATGACAACAATGTCCCGTTCTGGGTGGCGCTACCGTCCTCGACGATCGACTGGCGCGTGCGCGACGGCGTGAAGGACATCCCGATCGAAGAGCGCAGCGCGGACGAAGTCCTGTTCATGACGGGGCTGGACAGCAACGGGGAAGCCGGCCGCGTCCGGATCGCTCCGCTCAACAGCCCGGCAGCCAACCCTGCCTTTGACGTAACGCCCGCGCGCCTCGTGACGGGTCTCATCACCGAGCGGGGCCGCTGTGATGCATCCGAGGCCGGGCTTCAGTCCCTCTTTCCGGAGCAGACGAAAGCCCACTGAGGAGTGTCCTCCTGCCAGGACCTGGACTGCGCAATGCCATCTCCTGTTCCCGTCTCCGTGGAACCACCTGCGGCCCTTCTTCCGCTGTGGTTCCGCATCATGCGGGGTTTCCTGATGGCCAACGCCATTGCCGGAATGGTCGCGAGCGTTTTTCTTCCCGGTAGGGCTCGGCGCTGGCATGGCCCTGTCCAGCCCCGACAACGAGCCGCTTTTCGGATGGTGCCTGCTTTTCTATCTCCTGCTCCTGCCGGTCATCTGCATCGTGACAGCCCTCCTTCTCTTCAGGACGGCGTCCCCGTCTCCGATGCGGATGATCGTGAACACGCTGGTTTCGACAGTTCTGCTCGGCATCTGGTTCCTTCCCACGGACGTGCCACTGCTTGAGAAAGCCTGTACGAAAATCATGGCGGCCCATGCGGCCAGCCATGCCCCTCTGAGCGCCCGTCCTTGACGCCCCGGTCGTCTTGGCCCTTCATTCAGCCTGGGAAACAGATCCCCCAACGAGGATAACAGTGCCAGATTCGCATATTTTCAGGCGAGCAGCTGCTACGGGCGCCCTGCTCGCACTGGCTGCATGTTCCAGCCAGCAGAGTGTCCGCCCGTACCCGGCCCGTACGCCGAACGCCCAGTATGCGAACGGAACCACTGGTCCGGCTGGCTATGACAGCCACGTCCCGGATTTCGCCACCCGCAATTTCGAACCATTCAACCGTCAGGACGTCGCGGCCATCGCCCTGCGCGAATGGCGCATGTTCGGCTCCCCCGTCTCGGACGACGATCCCGAAGACCGCCCCGAACCTACCGACGCCGCACTCAAGCCCGAACGCCTCCCCGGCCTGTGGCAGCGCGTTGGCGAATACTGGTGGATCGGGCAGGACCCGTATGAAACGGAAGTCGGCTGGACGGGCAAGACGGACTCCCAGGGCACCCGTTTCGAGATCGAGCATGACGGCCATTATGCCTGGTCCGCAGCTTTCATTTCCTATGTGATGCGGGTCGCCGGGGCCAATGACCGCTTCCCGTATTCGCCCAATCACTCGACCTACATCAACGCCGCGGCCAGCGGGCAGTCCAGTGGTGTTACGGCGCATGATCCGGGCACCTATGCTCCGAAGATCGGCGACCTGATCTGCGTCGGTCGAGGCCGCAGCAAGACCGTCACCTTTTCCATGCTGCCCACCAGCTACGGCTTTCCGGCGCATTGCGGCATCGTGTCGGCGACGAACCAGAATGCCCAGCCCTTCGGGCATGAGCTGAGCATCGTCGGCGGTAACGTGGATGATGCCGTGGCCCTCACCCATGTTCCCACGGACGCCAACGGCATGATCGCCGATGGCTCAGGGCACAGCTATGACAGCCGTTATCCGTGGTGCGCCGTGCTGGAAGTCCATTACGATGCGGATCAGGAACCCGACAGCGGCATGTAAGAGGACGGCAGGCCGCTGGAGCGCCAGCCTTTGCCGGGGCCGTGCTGGTCCTCGAATCCGTCCACGATATTGCTGACATCCGCATAACCGGCGTTTTCCGCCAGAAGTGCGGCATAATGCGAGCGCACCCCCGACCGGCACAGGAACAGCAGCGGCGTCTGCTGGTCGGGGACGGCTTCGAGCAGCGCTTCCACGAACTCCTGCTGGCGGTCCGGCTGCCAGGTGATGCACAGGAGCGGCGCGGTCATCGCGTCGGCGTCCGGCAGGCCCACATGCATCCATTCCGGCGGTGTGCGGACATCCACCAGAATGGGACGCGGCGCGCCTTCATCGGCATTGCCGGTGGCGTTTTCAGGGTCTTTTTCAAGCATTTCCCATGCCTGTCTTGCCGTCAGGACCTTCATGCTCTTCCTCATCCTTCCAAAACGCGTTCTATAATTCACCCAGCACAGGAGTGAACTATGACTGACATCTCCCCGAACCGCCAAACCATCCCCCAGTCCCCCACGACGGGATGGCAGACCATCTCTCCGGGCATGACCGCCGCGATCGGGGGCACCCCCCTCATCCGCCTCCGACGCGCCTCGGAGGAAACGGGCTGCGACATCTACGGCAAGGCCGAGTTCATGAACCCCGGCGGCTCCGTCAAGGATCGTGCAGCCCTGGCGATCATCGAGGACGCGCTGAAAAGCGGAGCGCTGAAGCCCGGCGGGACGGTCGTGGAGGGAACGGCCGGCAATACGGGAATCGGCCTCACACTGGTCGCCCATGCCGTCGGCTGCAAGGCCGTGATCGTCGTGCCGGAAACACAGAGCCGTGAGAAGCTGGACTTCCTGCGTATGATCGGCGCCGATCTCCGCCTTGTTCCCGCCAAGCCGTATCGCGATCCGGGCAACTATGTTCACGTCTCGCGCCGTCTGGCCGAAGAGATCGGCGGGTTCTGGGCCAACCAGTTCGACAACACCGCCAACCGCGAAGGCCATCGCGCCACCACGGCACGGGAGATCTGGGAGCAGACGGGCGGGAAGGTCGATGCCTTCACCTGCGCCTGCGGCACCGGCGGGACGCTGGCGGGCATTGCACTCGGGCTGCGCGATCAGGCGCAGGCTGCCGGGAAGACGGCGCCGCGTATCGTCCTGGCTGATCCGGAAGGCTCCGCGCTTTATGGCTGGGTCAAATCCAACGACCTCACCATCACGGGCGGCTCCATCACCGAGGGCATCGGACAGGGCCGTGTGACGGCCAATCTCGAAGGTTCTCATCCCGATGACGCCGAACGCATCCCCGATGCCGAAGCACTGGAGCAGATCTTTTCCCTGACTTCCGAAGAAGGTCTGTCGGTAGGTGGCTCGTCCGGAATCAATGTTGCTGCGGCAATACGGACGGCACGCAGACTTGGTCCCGGACATACGATTGTTACAATTCTGTGCGACGGTGGTGCCCGATATCAGTCCAAGCTGTTCAATCCGGAGTTCCTGCGTGCGAAAAACCTGCCTGTTCCGCCCTGGCTGGCCTAACATCGCTTCCCTGTCTGTCCCGGCCGGAAATGCCGTTTTCCGGTCGGGCGGCATCAGCAGTCTGAACGCGGTCACAGCATTCCCGAAAGGCCTCTGGTCATGAGCACGGAAACCCTGCCCCATCTTCTGGTCGTGGATGATGACCGCGAAATCCGCGAACTGCTGAGCCAGTTCCTTGAGCGCAACCATTTCCGCGTCACGGCGGCCCGCGATGCACGGGAAGCCCGCAAGGCCTGGGCCAACGGGCATTACCAGCTCGTGGTGCTGGACCTGATGCTGCCCGGCGAGAGCGGCCTGGAAGTCGCGCGCTGGCTGCGCTCGCAGGACAACATCCCCATCATCATGCTCACCGCGATGAGCGACGAAACGGACCGGATCATCGGCCTCGAATTCGGCGCGGACGATTACGTCGCCAAGCCGTTCAATCCGCGCGAACTGCTCGCCCGTATCCGCGCCGTGCTGCGCCGGACGGTCGATGTGGAAGACAAGCGTCAGGCCGCCGATACCCGCAAGATCCATTTCGCGGGCTGGTGCCTCGACCCCGTGCGTCGCCGTCTGCTGAACCCGGATGGTGCCGAAGTCTCCCTCACGGGGGGAGAATACGACCTGCTGATGGCGCTGCTCGAACGTGCCAACCGCGTCCTGACGCGCGACATGCTCCTCGAACTGCTGCGGGGCCGTCAGGCCGGGCCGTTCGACCGCGCGATCGACGTGGCCATCAGCCGCCTGCGCCGCAAGCTTGAGGATGACGGGCGCAATGCACAGGTCATCAAGACGGTCCGGGGCGGTGGCTATGTGCTCGCAGCGGAAGTGGAGCGTCTCTGAACCCGATGCACATCCTGCCACGGTCTCTTGTTGCCCGGACCAGCCTTCTGCTGATCGTGGGCCTTGCGATCGTGGAAGCGGCGGGGCTCGGAATCCACGCCTTGGACCGCTTTGACCTGGAGGAACGCAGCCAGGTTCATGAAGAGCAGGTCCAGGTCTTTTCGATCTATCGCACGGTGGCGGAAGCCCAACCCGCCGACCGCCACGACGCGATCGACGACCTGCATATCCCTTCCAACGTCACGGTCCTGCTGCTCAAGGAGCCGGATCCGCTGATCGAGGGGCATGAAGTCCCCTTCCCGGCGATGACGTCGCCGTCTTTCCTGCACCGCCTGCATGACGATACGCAGGGCCATGAAGGCTTTCCCGGTCCGATGGATCCGGGTGGCCCGCACCCCGGCCCCGACATGGGTGGTCCCGGCTTTCCCGGTCCCGGCCTTGGCCCCGGGCCGATGGGCCCAATGGGTGGCGGACCGGGCGGACCGGAGTTCCATTTCCCCGCCGACCACGCCGATGGTGACCGCGCGGATGACGAGCATCTGAACAGAGATTCCCGCTTTCCCGGCACCATACGCCGCCGTGACATGCCGCCCTTCATGCGCTGGGCGCTCCTGCCGTCCTCGCTCTATCCGCGCAAGGTCCTGATCGGGCAGAAAATGCGCACACATTCGACCTCGATCCTCCTTCCGGACCGGGACTGCTGGCTCGTGGTGCGTTTCGTTACTCCCCTGCCCAATCCGTTCGGCTCCCCGACCTTCATGATTGCGTTCCTTGTCATGTCGATTGCGGGAAGTGCGATGATCGTCTGGGCCACGCAGCGCCTGATCGCGCCCGTGACGACGCTGGCCAACGCCGCCGAAGCGCTGGGCCGGGACGTCAATACCGCGGCCCTGCCCGAGAACGGACCGTCCGAAATCCGCCGCGCTGCCATCGCTTTCAACACGATGGCCATGCGTATCCGCCGTTTCGTGACGGATCGCACACTCATGCTGACGGCCATCGGCCATGATCTGCGGACACCCATCACGCGCCTGAAGCTGCGTGCCGAATTCATCGACGATGACGAACTGCGCAACAAGGTCCTGGCCGATCTGGACGAGATGGAAGCCATGGTCGCTGCCACGCTGGCCTTTGGACGGGACAGCGCGTCCGCCGAGCCCATCGTCTCGCTCGACCTGCGCGCCCTGCTTCAGACCATCATGGACGAAGCAGCAGAAAGCGTGCCGGACAAGGCGGACGACCTGTTCTATGAGCCGCCCAATGTGCCCGTCCGGATCAAGGCCCGCTCCGTGGCGCTGAAGCGTGCGCTGAACAACCTGATCCTCAACGCCCTCAAATACGGTGGCAGCGCGCATGTCACGCTCATTCCCGCCACCAATCCGGGCGAAAAGGGCAATGTGGTCAAGATCCTGATCGAGGATAATGGCCCGGGCCTACCGGAAAGCGAGCTGGACCGTGTGTTCGAGCCTTTCGTCCGCATCGAGAGCAGTCGCAACCGCGAGACAGGCGGCAGCGGCCTGGGACTGTCGATCGCCCGCACCATCCTGCATGGTCAGGGCGGCAATGTCCGCCTCGAAAACCGGCCGAGCGGCGGGCTGCGCGTCATCGTCACGCTGGCCCCGTAATCCCGGTCCGGGAAGGCCCGCACCTTGATCAATGGTGCCGGGCCTTCCATGCTGGGGGCTTCCCCCATTTTCTGATCAGGTCTTTTCCATGAAACAGCGTGAACTTGGCCGCACCGGCATTGCCGTCAGCGAAATCTGCCTCGGCACCATGACCTTCGGTCAGCAGAATACCGAAGCCGAAGGCCACGCCCAGCTCGACATGGCGCTGGACCACGACATCAACTTCATCGACACCGCCGAGCTGTACTCCATCCCGCCCCGTGCCGAGACGCAGGGTTCAACGGAAACCATCATCGGAAGCTGGCTGAAAGCCCGCGGTGGCCGTGACCGCCTCGTCATCGCCAGCAAGGTCGTCGGACGGACCGCCATGCCGTGGTTCCGGCCCGATGGCGGGGAAGCACGCCTGACCCCACGCCAGATCCGCTACGCGCTCGAAGGCTCCCTGCGGCGCCTCGGCACGGACTATATCGACCTCTACCAGCTCCACTGGCCGGACCGGAAAATCGGCCTGTTCGGCGCAGGCGGCACGACCTTCCGCGACCTGCCGGAAGAAACATCCGTGCCCATCGAAGAAACACTTGGTGTCCTCGGCGACCTCGTAAACGAAGGCAAGATTCGTCATGTCGGCCTCTCCAACGAGACGGCCTGGGGTGTCTCGAAGTTTCTGGAAGTCTCCCGCACCGGTCTGCCCCGCGTGGCCTCCATTCAGAACGCCTACAACCTGATCAACCGAACGTTCGAGATCGGGCTGGCGGAAATGGCGCTTCAGGAAAAAGTCGGGCTGCTGGCCTACTCTCCGCTGGCACAGGGCTATCTGACCGGGAAGTATCTCAACGGCGCCCGTCCCGCCGGAGCACGCACCACGCTGTTCGATCGCGGACAGCGTTACCAGAAGCCCGGCGTTGATGAGGCCATCACGGCCTATCATACTCTGGCCCGCGAGGAAGGGATCGACCCCGTCCAGCTCGCGATTGCCTTCGTCACCTCACGGCCCTTCGTGACGTCCAACATCATCGGGGCCACCAGCCTGGACCAGCTCCGCACCATCCTCGGCGCGGAAAACGTGACCATCACGCCAGAGCTGGAAGAGAAGATCAACGCCATCCATCAGGTCCATTCCAACCCGGCCCCCTGAGACTGAGCACCCGGCATCGGGGCTTATACGCCCCTGATGCCGGGCGGTATCAGACCTTGATCAAACGCGCGGCGAAAAACCCGTCCATGCCGCCGAGTTCGCTCCACAGGCCCGGATGGGTGCGGAACATCCCGTCCCAGGTCCGCGCGACAGCCATGTTGGCCAGTTCCTCTTCCGAGAACGGATCGAACTTCCAGCCACCACGAGCCATGGCTGCCTTGATCCGCTCCGGACCTTCCTCGTCCTGCAGCGAGCACACGGCATAAAGCAGCACGCCGCCGGGCTTGAGCATCTCATGCGCTGCGTCGATCAGTGCATCCTGACCTTCCGCCAGTGCCGTCACATCGCGCGGACGCTTGATCCACAGCACATCCGGATGGCGGCGCAGCGTTCCCGTCGCGGAACACGGCGCATCGAGCAGCACCATGTCCACCGGCGTTTGCGGACGCCATGTGGCAGCATCCGCCACCACCGTCTTCGCCGAGAGCTTCAGGCGCGCGATGTTTTCCTCAAGCCGCTTCGCCCGCGCTTCCTCACGCTCGACCGCCACGACCTGCGCACCCGCCGTCGCAAGCTGCGCCGTCTTGCCGCCGGGTGCCGCGCAGAGATCCACGACGGTCCTGCCCGCCACGTCTCCCATGAGCTTCACCGGCATCGTCGCCGCCACGTCCTGCGCCCAGAACGCGCCGTCCTCGAACCCTTCCAGAGCCGTGATCCGCGTCCCGGCCGGATAACGGACGGAGCCTGTCGGCAGCATCTCGCCGCCCTCCGGCGCAACCGCGCCCGGACGCAGCGTCAGATCCAGCGGGGCCTCACGGTGCAGGCCTCGCGAAATCGCCCGGGCCCGCTTGCCCCAGGCACTCCACAGCCAGGGCGGCACATCCAGCCGGTCCTCGTCCAGACCGTCCAGAAGCTCCTGCCCCTCACGCGCGACACGCCGGAGAACGGCGTTGGCCAGCCCCGCGAACGGTGCCAGACCGCGACGGCGAAGCAGGTCCACGATCGTACCCACGGCGGCATGAGGCGGCGTTTCCAGATGCAGAAGCTGTGCCACGCCCATGAGCAGCGCACAGCGCACCGGCTCGGGCGGCTCGCGGCGCAGCAGCGGCTGGAGCAGCTCGGTCATGCTGCCGAGATGACGCAGGGTCGTTGCCGCCAGACGATGTGCGGACGCACGGTCGCGTGCGTCCATCGCACCCGCACGGTCCAGCGTCGTCTCCAGCATCCGGCGATGTTCGACCACGCCACAGACGATATCAAAGGCCAGATCGCGCGTCGGGTCCGGCGCAGGACGGCGCTGCGGCGTACGGCCTCCCTGGGGGCGGCGTGGTCCGCCGTTCCGGGTTTTGGAGGCCGGATTGCGGGGCGACGTGTTGGAAGGGGTCTGGGTCATGACAGGCTATCGATCTCTCGCATCCTGCCGAAATCGCATCTTGCGGCCACGGACGCAATGGCGTCTTCTCCAGACATGTCCGATCTTACTGCCCAGAACCCTATCCGCGAGAACCTTGCCGCCATCCGCAGCCGCATTGCCCGGGCCTGCGAACAGGCCGGACGCCCGGCAGGGGATGTCTCCCTCGTCGCCGTCAGCAAGTTCCATCCGATCGAGAGCGTGGAAGCCGCCCTGAACGCCGGCCAGCGCCTGTTCGGCGAAAACCGCGTGCAGGAAGCCGCCTCGAAATTCCCCGAACTGCGCCAGACCTTCCCGGATCTGAGACTGCACATCATCGGCGGACTTCAGACCAACAAGGCGGCCGAAGCCTGCCAGATCGCCGACATGATCGAGAGCCTCGACCGCCTGTCCCTGTCCGATGCCATCGAGAAAGGCGCGCAGAAGGCCGGGCGTCTTCCGGAGCTTCTCGTGCAGGTCAACACCGGCGACGAGCCGCAGAAATCCGGCGTGCCACGCGAAGAGGCCGATGCTTTCATCGAAGCCTCGCTCGAAAGATTCGGTCCGAAAATCCGTGGTCTGATGTGCATCCCCCCCGAAGGCGAGGACCCCACCCCGCATTTCCGTCTCCTGCGCCAGATGGGCGGGCGTCACGGGCTACCGGTACTGTCAATGGGCATGTCGGCGGATTTTGAGAAGGCCATTGCCGAAAATGCAACGCTGGTCCGGGTCGGGACAGCCATTTTCGGAAGCCGTCCCGCGCCACAATCCTGACACGCGGCTTGCGTCCGTCGCAGAAATCTTGTCATGAGGGACAGTTGCCGTGATGCGGAGCCGCGCTTGAAGGGTGCTGCGACAGTAGACAACGGCATTCTATTGACGCCCGTAAATGGAACCAGCAATGCCTGAACATGACGGTGACCACGCCTCCAACCCTCCTCATGGCGTAGGAATTCCCAACGACTCCGCCGGAATCGTGCAGACGATCGAGCAGGCCCGCTCGGAGGGACACACCCACGAAATCGGCGGTGGAGAAGAGGGCTCCGGCCATGAGCGTCCCGCCGGCATGGGCGCCCTGCTCGCGGTTCTGGGGGTGGTCTATGGCGATATCGGCACAAGCCCGCTCTACGCTTTGCAATCCTCGGTCAGCATCGTCAGTTCGCCGAAGGCACCGGCCCAGCCCTGGGAAATCATGGGGCTTGCCAGCCTGACCTTCTGGGCACTGATGCTCATCGTCACCATCAAATACGTCATCCTCATCATGAGGGCCGACCATGATGGCGAGGGCGGCATCATCGCGCTGATGTCCCTGGCCCAGCGCGTGTGCAAGTCACAGCATTTCCGATGGCTGTTCGGCCTCGTCGGCATTGCGGGTACCTGTCTGTTCTTTGGCGACAGCATCATCACCCCGGCCATTTCGGTGCTTTCGGCCGTGGAAGGTATCGAAACTTCCGTCCCCTCGGCCAGCCACATCATCATCCCCCTGGCGATGGTCGTGCTGGTGGGACTGTTCTCGGTGCAGGTTCTGGGAACCGGCAAGATCGGCAAGGCGTTCGGGCCCATCATGGTGGCCTGGTTCGCGGTGCTCGCCATTCTCGGCATCAAGGGGATCTTCCTCTACCCGCACATCCTGCTTGCCCTCTCCCCGACGTTCGCGCTCGAATTCATCATCATGCACGGCTATCTGTCGTTCATCGCGCTGGGTTCGGTCGTGCTTTCCGTGACAGGTGCGGAAGCGCTTTACGCCGATATGGGCCATTTCGGCCGGGCGCCGATCCGCAAGGCCTGGCTGTTCTTCGTCCTGCCGTCGCTCACGCTGAACTATTTCGGACAGGCCGCCCTGCTGATCCGCGATCCGCACGCCCTGTCCAACCCGTTCTATCTTCTGGTGCCGCACTGGGCTCAGATCCCGATGCTGGTCCTTGCGACGTTTGCGACCGTGATCGCCTCGCAGGCCGGCATCTCGGGCAGTTTCTCCCTGTGCCGCCAGCTCATCCAGCTCGGCTATCTGCCGCGCACCCGCATCATGCACACCAATGCCTCCGAGGAAGCGCAGATCTATCTGCCGTCCCTCAACTGGATCCTGGCCTTCGGCGCTCTGGTTCTGGTGCTGGCGTTCCGCACGTCCTCGGCCCTCGCCGCAGCTTACGGTATCGCCGTGACGGGCACGTTCCTGTGCACCTGCGTGCTGGCGATGGTGGTGTTCCGCCGCGTCTTCAAATGGAAATCCGCGACGGTTGCGATCGTCTTCGGTTTCTTCTTCATCGTGGACAGCATTTTCTTCTCGGCGAACGTGCTCAAGATCCCCGATGGCGGCTGGGTCCCGCTGGCGATCGGCATCATCAGCACCATCATCATGACCACCTGGAAGCGCGGACGCAGCCTCATTGCAGCCCGGCAGCAGGCGGATTCCATGCCGATGGGTTCCTTCCTCGCCCGACTGCCGCAGTCCCGCACGATCCGCGTTCCCGGTCTGGCCGTTTTCCTGACCGCCAACCCGGACATCGTGCCGAATTCGCTGCTGCATAACCTCAAGCACAACAAGGTCCTGCACGATCACATCCTGTTCGTAACAGTCGAGAACCTTGACCAGCCGGAAGCCGAGCGTGGGCATCGCACCATCGTTCAGGAACTGGCACCGAACATCCACCGTGTCATCGTCCGCTATGGCTTCATGGAGATGCCGAACCTCCCCCGCGCCCTGCTGGAACTGAACGCGCTTGGCGTGGCATTCGACGCCATCCAGGCCTCCTACTTCACCTCGCATGAGCTGGTCGTCCGCTCACGCGTACCGAAGATGCAGCTCTGGCGGATGTGGATCTTCCTTCTGCTCCTGCGCAATGCCGCCTCCACAACCGAGTTCCTGCGCATCCCGCCTGACCGCGTTGTGGAGTTCGGTGTCCGGATCGCCATTTGACAACCACATCACAACCCGGGCCTCTTTCCCTCTACATCCACTGGCCGTTCTGTCTGGCGAAGTGCCCTTACTGCGATTTCAACTCCCATGTCCGGGAGGTGATCCCGCAGCAGCGCTTCGCCAAGGCCCTGCGCCGCGAACTGGCCCATGACGCCGCCCGCCTGACCCGCGATGGCGTCAAACGCCCCCTGCGCTCGATCTTCTTTGGTGGGGGGACGCCCTCACTCATGGCGTCCGAAACCGTCGCTGCCCTGATCGAGGACGCGCATCGCCTGTTCGATGCGGAAGATGATCTGGAAATCACGCTCGAAGCGAACCCAACCAGCGTCGAGGCCGGGAAATTCGCCGCCTTCCGTCAGGCCGGCGTCAACCGCGTCTCGCTCGGCGTGCAGAGCCTGCGGGACGATGCGCTGCACAAGCTCGGCCGCGAACACTCCGCCACCCAGGCCATCCGTGCGCTCGAAACCGCACGTACCCTGTTCCCCCGGATTTCCTTCGATCTGATCTACGCCCGGCCCGGCCAGAGCGATGCCGACTGGACGGACGAACTCAACACGGCGCTCGAGCTCGTGGCTGATCACCTGTCGCTGTATCAGCTCACCATCGAGCCCGGCACGAAGTTCGAAGCCATGCACCGGCGCGGCGAACTGACCCTCCCCGACGAAGACACCGCCGCGCGTCTGTATGACCTGACCGGCGAAATCGCCGCCCGTCACGGCCTGCTGCCCTACGAAGTCTCGAACTATGCCCGCCCCGGTGCCGAGAGCCGCCATAACCTGACCTACTGGCGCTATGCGGATTATATCGGCATCGGTCCCGGCGCTCATGGGCGCCTCACGCTGGACGGAGAGCTTTACGCCACCCGTCGCCATCGTGCGCCGGAGCCCTGGGCCGAGCGCGTCGAAAAGACAGGCTCCGGCAGCACGGAGGAAACGCTCCTCACGCCGGAAGAAAAAGGCCGCGAAGCCCTTCTGATGGGCCTGCGCCTGTCCGAAGGGATCGACGAAGCCCGCTTTGCTGCCCGCACGGGACGAGCGCTCATGGACTGTGTAGACCCGGCCCTGCTCGAAGCCTGCATCGAGGAAAACTACCTTGAACGGGACAACGGCATCCTGCGCGCGACGTGTGAAGGGCGGCTCCGGCTTGAAGCAATACTGGCGCGACTGGTCACTTGAAGGCATGATCCGGTCTTAATCCATCTGGAAGAGACCATGCGCCGACCCATTCTCTCTGCCCTTCTGGCCGCCTGCACCGTGCTGGCCCCGTTTGCCACTGCGAACGCTGCCCCCGCTCCGAACTATGTCGTGCTCGACAACGACTTCCTCGGCCCGGGCGGCTCCAACATCCAGTCCATCGTCCCGCTGCTCAACCGCCCTGGCGTGACGCTGCTGGGTCTGACCTCCGTCATCGGCGATGACTGGGAAAACGCAGGCACGGCGCATGCTCTCCGCTTTCTGGAAATCGCCCGCCAGACGCAGATTCCCGTAGCTGACGGCGCCACCACGCCTCTGGTCAACACGGTCGCGGAGACGAAACTGCGTGAACAGCAGTTCGGTGTCATTCCGTGGAAGGGCGCGTGGGGCGGCCTCGGCTCCATCGAGCACGTACCGGCCACACAGCCTCCCGTCGGCAAGCTGCCGGAAGGTGCACCGCATACCGCCGCCGATCCGCTCCCGGCCGCCATGTTTCTGATCCGCGAAGTCCACGCCCATCCGCATCAGGTCACGGTCATCGCCGCAGGGCCACTGACGAACCTTGCGCTCGCCATCCGCATCGACCCGACCTTTGCCGCGACTGCGAAGCAGCTTGTCTTCATGGGCGGCCTGCTTGATGCCAGCATGATGTCCGTCACCGGCAATGCTGATTTCGCGTCCGACTTCAACATGATCATGGACCCCGAAGCCGCCCGCATCACCCTGACCGCACCCTGGGCTTCCATTACCTGCGTCGGGAATGTCTCGAACGACATCATGATGACACCGGAACTCGCCAATCGCATCGACGCGAAGCACAACGCCGTCACGGATTATCTGAAAAAGTATCAGGCTCCCCTGCCGCTATGGGATGAACTGACCTCCGCCATCGCCGTTGATCCCACACTGGTCACGAAGTCCGTCACGGCTGTCATGGATATCAACATCGAACACGGCATGGATTATGGCCACGCCCATATCTGGCCGGATTCCACGGCTCCCAAGGGCGTTAACCTGCGGAAGGTGAAGATCGTGCAGTCCATCGACAAGACGCGCTTCATCAACGATTTCGTCTCGCAGTCCCAGAACGCCCTGGGCACGCACTGAATACAGGAGGGCAACCGACACACATGCTGAACATCATCAAGCTGGCCGTCGGCTGCCCGAGCCTTGAAGTCCTGCGTGAGCGTATGGCCCATCCCCGTATCAACGGACACGGCGCCGTCCCCACCCGGACGATGCCACGCCGTGCGGACGAAGTTCTGGACGGTGGCTCCCTGTACCGCGTGATGGATGGCATGATCCTGTGCCGCCAGCCCATCATCGGACTGGAGTCCTGCCAGCGCTCGGATGGGAGCACGGGCACGCTGATCGTCGTGTCTGATGAGATCATCCCGGTCCAGCCGCGCCCCATGCGCCCCTTTCAGGGCTGGCGCTATCTGGACCCCAAAGACGCCCCGCCGGATCTCGGCAACGGCCTGACGCAGGACGGAATCGCCGATCTTCCGCCCCAGCTCCGGCGTGAACTGGCCGAGCTGGCCCTGATCTGAGCTTTCCCAACACGGCCCTGCCACATTTTTGCTGCATTCCGGGAACGGAATGGGACATGAAACGTCATGCCCCTATTCCGGGGAACCACAGGATGTCCCCTCTCCGCCCCACCTGGCGCCCACAGGCGCTGCGTGCGGGCCAGAACAGAAGGAGTGCCGCCTTGCCGCCCTTTCCCCGTCCTTCCCGAGCAGGTACGGCTGCCGTCACGCTGTCAGCGGCTCTTTCCATCGGGCTCGGCCTGACAGCCCCGCTTTCCGGCGCCCATGCGCAGACGACTGCCCCGGCTCCCGCCACCGAGGCCAGCATTCTGCCCGGCAAGATCGTCTATGCCCAGCTCACGACTCCCGATCTCGCCAAGGCCAAGGCATTCTACGGCGGCCTTCTGGGGTGGACCTTTCAGGACCGTCCCGTCTCGCGCGGGCATTATGCCGAAGCGCTTGTGAACGGGCATGTGGTGGCTGGTCTGGTCGAGCGCCCCCTGCCAGACAGCGACAACCCGCCCCATCCGCTCTGGCTTCCCTTCATTTCAGCGCCGGACGTCCCGGCACTGGCGAAGTCGTCGCGCCAGTGGGGCGCCAAGGTGCTGTTCCGCCCGACCATGATCCAGGGCCGGGGCGAACAGGCCATCATCGCCGATCCGCAGGGAGCCCTGTTTGCGAGCCTTCATGCCCCGCATGGCGATCCGAACGATACGGATCCTACGGTGCAGGGCGACTGGATCTGGAATGCGCTCCTGACCTCCACGCCGTCGGCCAGTGCGGGGTTCTACCAGAAACTCTTCGGCTATCAGGTCGAGGCCGCGCCGGCGCCTGACACCAACCAGCGTTACATCCTTGAGTCGCAGTCCGTGGCTCGTGCGACGGTCAATCCACTCCCGCCGCGTCTGCCGCCGAACGCGCGGGCCCGCTGGCTCAGCTTCGTGCAGGTGGACAGTGTGGGCAGCGCGGCTGAAAAAGCCGTGCAGCTTGGCGGGCGCGTTCTGGTCGAGCCACATCTCGATCACCAGAACAGCATGATCGCCGTTCTCGCCGATCCGGCAGGTGCCGCCTTCGGCGTCATGGAACTGCATGACACCGGCCTGACAGGAGACGCGAAATGATCCGTCGGACAACAAAGACCTTCGCCCGCATCGGCGGTGCGCTCTGCCTGCTTGGCATGCTGTCTGGCTGCGTCGGCTATGACGGATATGGCTATGACGGTTACGGCGGCTATGGTGGCGGTGGCTATTATGGCGGCTACGATACCGGCTGGGGCGGTGGCTGGGGTAGCGGCTGGGGCTCGGGCTATGGCGTCGGCCCCTATCGCGGGCGTGGCCCTGGCGGTGGACGCGGATCCGGCGGACGTGGTCCCGGCGGTGGCGGCCCGGGTGGCGGAGGCCATGGCGGCGGCAATATGGGCGGCGGCGGTCATGGTGGTGGCCCTGGCGGCTCAGGTGGCGGGGGTGGCCATGGTGGCGGTCCCGGCGGCGGAGGCGGCCACGGGGGTGGCGGTGGTCATGGCGGCGGGGGTGGGGGTGGCCGTCACTGACGTCCGCGCCTCTTTCGGAACATGACGCAAGAACGGGGGAAAACGGAGTTCCGTCTTCCCCCGTCCTGTTTTCAGGAAGCAGCGCGATCCCCGCGCCCGGCCCGTTCCAGAGCGGCGATCTCGGCCATGATTTCCCCGTTCTGGATCTTCAGGGCGACATCCGCCAGCGGGGCACCCGCTTCAAGAGCTGCCGCCGTAGCACTCCACCGCTCACCGGCCTGCGCATCGCCTTCACACAGCCCGGCAGAGATATCGAAACGCAGCAGGGTCGCCTCGCCGCTCAGCCTGCGCAGCGCCCGCAGGAGAGCATGGGCCTGCGTCGCGCGTTCTCCGACGGCGGATACACCCCCCAGAACGGGCAGCGAGCCCCGGGCAAACTCCGCGCGCGTCGTATCAATCCCGGCCTGACGCTGGATGCGGTCCGTCATGACGGGATCTTCCCGTTTCAGAACGGCCGCCAGATAACGCAGATTTCCAACCACAGCCGTCTGCAACAGACCGTCCATGTCCTGCCCCCGCCGCTGCGGGCAGACCATGAAGGCGCAGAGCAGACCGATCACGCTGCCAAGCGTGTTGTCGAGCATCCGCATCCACGCCACGCCCTGCGACGGCATGATCATTTCCGTCACGACGATGAACTGCGCGCTGATGAAAACCACGAGCATGGTATAATTCACCGCCCGCATGGCGATGGCGCCGATCACGAAGACCGCCACCGCCGCCAGCATCTGGGCCGAACCCGGCAGAAACGGCGTCAGCAGCAGCGCCAGCACGCCACCGCCCACGGTCCCGAGCACACGCTCCAGCGCCCGCACCAGCGTCGTCTGTCCGGACGGCTGGATCACCAGCAGCACCGCCACCAGCGCCCAGAACCCATAATCAAGTCCCAGCCACCAGGTGGTCATGTAAGTCGCCAGCAGGCCGACCACGAGGCGCAGCGTATGCTGCCAGATCGCAGGCGTCAGCCGGGCGACATGCCGGGGCAGTTCGGCATCGAATGGCAGGCGCTCCTTCTGCGCGAGCCCTTCGGCCAGCGTCCCCAGTGTCCGTGCACTGGTCGCGACCAGTTCCCCGATCGGTCCCGCCGTCGCGGGAATGCTCCCCGCAAGCGCGAGCCCCTCAGAGGCCAGATGGCCAAGATCCGGTGCGGGGTCGAGTGCGGCGTCACTGGCATGCTGGCAAAGCGCGGAAAACGCCGCCAGCGTCCCCCGCGCCTCGAAATCCAGACCGCGCGTCTCGACGAGATGCTCGACGGCCAGCATGGCGGTGAACAGGCGCTCCGCCCCGGCCAGGGATGCGATCAGACGCCCGCGCATGCCGTAACTTGCATGTCCGGCGTCAATCTGAAGCGCCATTCCGCGCGCGCGCTCGATCGCCGCCCGCACGTTCTGCCGGTGCACGGTTTCCTGAAGCCGCCCCGCCGCGATCTCGCCCGCCATGACCGACAGCAGCCGGTAACAGCCTCCCACGGCCCGCCGCGCAGGCGCATAGGGATGCAGCGGCCAGATAGCGAGGCATAGAAGGATGGCCCACAATCCACCACCCCCGAATGCCACGGCGATGACGAGAGCATCCTGAAGCCCATGGGCCGGGAACCCCGTCCCCGCGAGCATGACGCAGCCGAGAAGCGCGCAGAGCAGCGCCATGGACGGCGTCAGCGCGCGAGCCATACCAACCAGCAGGCCCGTCAGAACCAGCCAGGGCAGCACGCCCCAGAGCGGAGACACCGCGATGAGGGACGTCATGCCCCCCAGGATCGCGCCGGCTACCGTAAAGAGTCCGAGAATGCGGAGCTGTTCGCGGGCCGTTCCGCCCGGCTCGATCAGGCAGCTCCAGAATGCCGCAAACGCGGCCCAGGCCAGCACGGTCTGATGTTCATAAATTGCGGGGAGAAGCGCCACGACAGTGGCGACCGCGGCCCGGCTCCCCTCAGCCGGAGCGATCTGCTCTGGACTGACGGGAACCGAGTGGCGCGCCAGAAACTGCGTCAGAAAGTCGAACGGCCTGCCCCGATTGAGGGCAGGCCGGGACGACGGACCAGAGGAGAGAGGGTCGCGGACCATGTCTCAGCGACCAGTCAGAATACGCTCCACGAGCTGGCCAACCGTCGGGACAAAGCCGTTCGCGTAGAACGGATCCGTTCCGAAGCGCCACGCATTCGTGCCGCCGAACATGAGGTTGTGGTCCGTAATCACATCCTCATCCGCTCCGGGCGGAATGTGGGAAATGGTCTGGAGCGTCTTCTGGATGCAGAAGGAACGCGGGTCAGCCTTCTGGCCCGTCGTGTACGGTTCTTTCTGCATCCAGTTGGAGAAGCGGCACTGCGACAGGCAGCCCATGCACGCCGTCTGGTCCGCAAGAATCTCGCGCGCGCTTTCCGGCGTCACGAAAACCAGCGTGTCATCCGGAGTGCGCAGCGCCTCGGTGAAGCCGGCAGCTTCCCATTCGGCAATGCGAGGACGATCGGCCGCCGGCACGAAGACCTCGCGCTTGCGGGCACCGACGCCGTAAGACGCCTCATATCCATCGCCGGCTTCCTGACTGTACGGCACCTGACGCTCGGAGCGCTCGCGCAGGTCCCTGAGGAAGCTGTTCTTGACGGCTGAAGAATAGAACCCGGTCGGGGAAAAGCGGTTGAGATACACATCCCCCTTCTTCAGCGTCAGGAGACGGCGCTTCCAGGCATTGGGGATCGGGCTTTCCTGCGTCAGGAGCGGACGGGTTCCGAACTGGAACGCGATCGGCCCCAGTTCCGGATTGCCAATCCAGTCCTGCCATTCCTCAAGATGCCAGACGCCACCGGCCATGATGATCGGCGTTTCGCCCAGACCGTAATTGCGCATGACGCGGCGCAGTTCGAGAACGCGCGGATAGGGATCTTCCGGAGAGAGCGGATTTTCCGTGTTGGACAGGCCGTTATGACCGCCCGCACGCCACGGGTCCTCGTAAACCACGCCCCCCAGAAGTTCGGGCGCCTTGCTGTAGGCACGGCGCCACAGGGCATTGAACGCGCGTCCCGAAGAGACGATCGGGTAATATGGGAGCCCAAAACGCACTGCGATGTCGGACAGGCGATACGGCATGCCCGCACCACAGGTCACGCCATGTACCAGTCCGGGAGCCCCTTCGAGGATCCCGATGATGACTTCCTCGGCCCCGCCCATTTCCCACAGGATATTGACGTTGATCCGGCCCTTGCCGCCCGAGATGTCGTGGGCAATCTTCGCCTGGGCGATACCGCCATCGATCGCGTAGCGGATCAGCTCCTGCTGGCGCTCGCGGCGCGTACGGCCGTGATAGATCTGCGGAACGGGATTGCCATCCTGATCGTAACTATCCGCATTGACGGCCGAGATGGTTCCGATCCCGCCGGCGGCAGCCCAGTGTCCGGCCGAGACGCCCGTGGAGACGGAAACACCTTTGCCCCCTTCGATCAGAGGCAGCACATCCTGACCACCAAAACGGAGGGTATCAATAGATTTCATGGGGACTGGCTGTCTCCGAAACTCAGAAAAAAAAGGCGGGGCCTTGCGAGCCCCGCCCCAACACTCATTCGGCGTCGCGACGGGGCGGACGGCCAGGCTTGGCCCCCACACTTTCCGTAATATCGGCGCCCGTGGCCTGATCGACAACCCTCATGGAGAGCTTGACCTTGCCGCGGTCATCGAAACCGATGACCTTGACCTTCACGGCATCACCCTGCTTGACGACGTCGGACGTCTTCGCAACGCGGCCTTCAGCCAGTTCGGAAATGTGAACCAGACCGTCACGCGGGCCGAGGAAGTTCACGAACGCACCGAAATCAGCAGCCTTGACGACCTTGCCGTCATAGATGCGGCCAATTTCCGGCTCAGCGACAATGCCTTCGATCCGGGAGATGGCCTTCTGGGCCTGCTCGTCGTTCGAAGCAGCGATCGTCACGGTGCCATCGTCACCGATATCGACCTTCGCACCCGAATATTCGACGATCTCGCGGATCACCTTGCCGCCGGAACCGATCACATCACGGATCTTTTCCTTCGGCACGGAGATCGTGGTGATCTTCGGAGCATTGCCCGAAACATCAGAACGGCCTTCCGTCAGGGCCTTGGCCATTTCGCCGAGGATGTGGATACGGCCTTCACGGGCCTGCTCCAGGGCGATCTTCATGATTTCCGGCGTGATGGACGTGATCTTGATGTCCATCTGCAGCGCGGTCACGCCGTCAGCCGTACCGGCCACCTTGAAGTCCATGTCGCCAAGGTGATCTTCATCACCCAGGATGTCGGACAGCACGGCATAGCCACGGTCTTCCTTGATCAGGCCCATCGCGATACCGGCAACCGGACGCGGCAGCGGAACGCCGGCATCCATCAGCGCGAGCGAGGAACCGCAGACGGTCGCCATGGAAGACGAGCCGTTGCTTTCCGTGATCTCGGAAACCACACGCATCGTGTACGGGAAGGCTTCCTTGGTCGGCAGCAGCGGGTGGATTGCGCGCCATGCCAGCTTGCCGTGACCGATTTCACGACGGCCCGGGGAGCCCATGCGGCCACACTCACCCACCGAATACGGCGGGAAGTTGTAGTGCAGCATGAAGTTGGAACGGTATTCGCCTTCCAGCGCGTCGATGATCTGCTCGTCCTGCCCCGTACCGAGCGTCGCAACCACGAGGGCCTGCGTCTCGCCACGCGTGAACAGGGAAGACCCATGGGCGCGCGGCAGGATGCCGACTTCGGCCAGAATCGGACGGACCGTCTTCAGGTCACGGCCATCGATACGGATGCCCGTCTTGAGGATGGAGCCGCGAACGACCTGTGCCTCAAGCTCCTTGAGCATCGGCTTGGCCAGTTCGACGTCCAGACCTTCCTCAGCCAGGATCTCGTTGATCCGGTCCTTGGCTTCGGCGACTTTCTTGTAACGGGCCTGCTTCTGACGCTCCTTGTAGGCGTCCGCCATCAGCTTGTTGCCGACCTTCTCGACGCGCTTGCGAAGGGCGATTTCTTCCTTCGTCAGCGACGGCAGATCCCACGGAGCCTTCGCAGCATGCTCGGCGAGCGCGATGATGGCATCGATGACCGGCTGGAAGGACGTGTGACCCAGCGTGACGGCTTCGAGCATCGTCTCTTCCGAAAGCTCGCTGGCTTCGGATTCAACCATCAGCACGCCTTCGGCCGTACCGGCGACCATCAGGTCGAGCGTGCTGTCCTTGATCTCGTCATGAGTCGGGTTCACGACCAGCTTGCCGTCGATACGGCCGATGCGCGCGCAGGCGACCGGGCCGAAGAACGGAATACCGGAGAGCGTCAGCGCAGCCGAGCAGCCGATCAGCGACACGAGGGCCGGATCGTTCTCGTTGTCGTAGCTCAGGACCGTTGCGGTGATCTGGACTTCGTTGCGGAAGTTCTCCGGAAACAGCGGACGGATCGGACGGTCGATCAGACGTGCGTTCAGGACTTCGGCTTCGGACGGACGGCCTTCACGCTTAAAGAACCCACCCGGGATCTTGCCGGCAGCGTAAGCCTTTTCCTGGTAGTTGACCGTCAGCGGGAAGAAGTCCTGTCCCGGCTTGACGCTCTTGGCGCCAACGGCGGTGCAGAGCACGACCGTGTCGCCATACGTGATCATGACGGCGCCGTCTGCCTGGCGTGCGACCTTGCCGGTCTCCAGGATCAGGGGGCGTCCGGCCCATTCGATTTCCTTGCGGAAATAATCAAACATGCATGTTTTCCCAAATTAAGGATGAAACCATCCCCGGGCGTCCGGCAGGTGGCGGAGCAGCGTTTCGGACGGCATGGCGGTGATGACGGGAAGCCCCCGACATGACACCATGTGGCCTGAAACGCCGGTCGCGCACCCGCACCGCCGGACAGGCGATGGCGGGGTGTCCGGGAGCAGGCTCCCGGACAGATCTAGCTCAGCGACGCAGGCCGAGACGCTCGATCAGGCTCTGGTAACGGGCCTGGTCCTTGCGCTTCAGATAGTCCAGCAGGCTACGACGCTGACCGACCATCATCAGAAGACCACGACGGGAGTGGAAGTCCTTCTTGTGGGTCTTCAGGTGCTCGGTCAGGTTGACGATACGCTCGGACAGGATTGCAACCTGCACTTCCGGCGAACCCGTATCCGTCTCGCTCTGCTTGTACTCAGAAATCAGTGCCGTGCGGCGTTCTGCGGTAATCGACATCGTGTTCTCCAAAAAACTCGTGGTTTTCCAGCATACGCGCTGCCCTGAGCCGCCCATGACGGACATGACACAGACCCAGCACGTGCTCTCCGATCATCGCGCGCCACAGGTGGTCTTCCCCCTGCGACGATGCCGGCAGAGGATGCACGAGGCCCGCGGGGTCTATCGACTGCCCCCAGACAAGCATCCTTCCCTCCGCATCGGTGACGGCCAGCGCCGGGATGTCGACCAGCGCGGTCGCCGCATCCAGCAGAGGAGCCGGAAGAGCATCGGCCTTGTCCACAGTTTGAGTCGATTTGTCCAGTGATATCTGATCGATCGTCAGGGTATGGCCCAGATCGAACGGGCCACACTTCGTCCGCCGGAGCACCGAAATATGCCCCACCGTTCCGCAGGCCAGCGCGATGTCACGCGCGAGCGAGCGCATATAGACGCCCTTGCCTGACTGCACGTCGAAGACGGCCGTATCCGCGTCCGGACGTTCCACCAGCGTTATCGAATCGATCCGCGCCGGACGTGGCGGAAGTTCAGGCGGACGGCCGGCCCGCGCCATGTCATAGGCCCGCTCGCCCCCGACCCGAAGCGCCGAAAAGACGGGCGGCACCTGCATGACGTTTCCAGTGAGCGCAGGCAGGACGGCACGGATCTGGTCATCGGTCGGGCGGTTCGGGGATGTCGCCAGAACCTCGCCTTCAAGATCATCCGTCGTCCGGCTTTCCCCAAAAGTCAGGGTGAAGCGGTAACGCTTTGTCGCGTCCATGATGTAGGGAATGGTCCGGGTGGCTTTGCCGAACGCAATCGGCAGCACGCCGGAAGCCAGCGGATCGAGCGTCCCGCCATGTCCGGCCTTTTTCGCATCAAAAGCCCATCGCAGCTTGTTGACCATATCCGTGGAGGTCGGCCCCAGTGGCTTGTCGAGAATCAGCCACCCGTCGATATCGCGTCCACGCTTCCTGCCCATACATCCCGTCCTTGCTTGTGAAGGCCGCTGATAGACCAGCAGGGGGCCGGAATGCAAAAAAAGCCCCTCACAGGAAGTGAGGGACTTTTTTAAAAACTACTCCGGATCTTTTTCCAGATCCCGCCGAACCTCCGGAGATCGCATGAGCTCGTCGAGCTCCATGGCGTTATCCAGCGCCGTATCGGGCTGAAAGTGGATCTCCGGCACCGTCCGGAGATTGAGAGCCTTGGAGAGGCCCGTTCTTAAGAAGGGTGCCACCCGCTTCAGGGCGGGCAGGAGAACCTCTACATCGCTCCGTCCCAGACGCGTCACGAAAGCCGTGGCATGTCTGAAATCCGGAGAGATGCGGACTTCCGTCACCGTAATCCGCACATCCAGCAGTTCCGGATCGCGAAATTCGGTCCGGGCGAACAGCTCCGCCAGAACCCGACGGACCTCTTCGGCCACCCTGAGCTGGCGGGTGCTGGGCCCGTGAGCGGAGACGCCCGCGGGACCTTTCACGTCATGTCTGGAACGGGAGCTCAAGCCGGGATCACTTCCATTTCATAGCACTCGACCATGTCGCCTTCGCGCAGGTCGTTGTAACCCGCAAACGACAGACCACACTCATAACCACGGGCCACTTCCTTGACGTCATCCTTGAAGCGCTTGAGCTGGCTCAGCTCGCCTTCATGAATGACCACGTTGTCACGCAACAGGCGCACGCCACAACCGCGCTTGACGAGACCTTCGGTGACATAGCAGCCCGCGACCTTACCGGTCTTGGTGATGTTGAACACCTGACGGACCTCTGCGTAGCCGAGGAACTTCTCGCGATGCTTCGGCGCAACCTTGCCCTTGACCAGCTGCTCCACGTCATCCGCCACCTGGTAGATGATCGAGTAGTAGCGGATGTCCACACCCTCGCGCTGGGCCAGTTCACGGGCCTGCGTGGTGGCACGGACATTGAAGGCCACGATGATGGCGTCGGAAGCCTTGGCAAGCTGGATGTCGCTTTCCGTGATCTGGCCGACACTGGCGTTCAGGACGCGGATAGCCACTTCCTCATGGGCCAGCTTCTGCACGGTCGTGGAAATAGCTTCCGCCGAACCCTGCACGTCAGCCTTGATGAGAAGGGCAACTTCCTTCTGCACACCGGCCTGGATCCGGGCCAGCATCTGATCGAGCGTTCCACGAGCCGCAACCTGCGACGCCGCTTCCTTCTCCTTGATCTTCCGCTGACGGAACTCGCTGATCTCACGGGCCCGCGCATCGTTTTCGACAACCACGAACGGTTCACCCGCACCCGGCACACCCGTCAGGCCGAGCACTTCGACCGGCATGGACGGACCGGCTTCCTTGACCTGACGGCCACGGTCATCGAGCACCGCACGGACACGGCCCCATTCGGCACCGGCCACCACGATGTCACCGCGACGCAGCGTGCCCTTCTGGACGAGAACGGCGGCAACAGGGCCACGTCCACGATCCAGACGGCTTTCGATCACCACACCTTCGGCCACGCGATCCGGATTGGCCTTCAGATCCAGCATTTCGGACTGGAGCAGGATGCACTCTTCGAGCTTGTCCAGACCGATGCGCTTCAGAGCCGAAACCTCGACGTCCTGGGTGTCGCCACCCATTTCCTCGACCACGATCTCGTGGTTCAGCAGTTCCTGACGCACACGGTTCGGGTTGGCGCCCGGCTTGTCGATCTTGTTGATCGCCACGATGATCGGAGCATTGGCCGCCTTGGCGTGCTTGATGGCTTCGATCGTCTGCGGCATCACGCCGTCATCGGCAGCCACCACCAGCACCACGATATCCGTCACGGATGCACCGCGGGCACGCATGGAAGTGAAGGCCTCATGACCCGGCGTATCGATGAAGGTGATCTTCTTCCCCGACGGCGCCGTGATCTGATACGCGCCGATATGCTGTGTGATGCCACCGGCTTCACTTGCAGCCACATCCGTGGTGCGCAGCGCATCGAGCAGGGAGGTCTTGCCGTGATCGACATGACCCATGACCGTGACGACCGGAGCACGGGGCTTCAGATCGTCAGCGTTGTCTTCAACACCCTCGATACCGATTTCAACATCGCTTTCGGAAACGCGCTTGATGCGGTGGCCGAATTCCTCGACCACGAGTTCGGCGGTATCGCCATCGATGCTCTGCGCGGCCGTCGCCATGACGCCCATCTTCATGAGCGCCTTGATGACTTCACCCTGACGGGCCGCCATACGGTTGGCCAGCTCGGCGACCGTAATGGTCTCCGGAACAATGACGTCACGGACGACGCGGACCTGATCGGAGCGCAGACGCTCCAGCTCGGCCTGACGACGCTCGCGGTCACGCTGACGACGGACCGAAGCCAGCGAACGCGTCTTGTCGTCATCACCTTCGATCGCGGCGCGGACGTCGATACGACCCGAACGGCGATCGCTGCCGCCACCCTTGCGGGACGGAGCGGACGGACGGCGCGGCGGGGCCGGCGGTGCGCCGGGACCGCTGCGGCGCGGCGCGGGACGACGCTCGTCATCGCCACCGGCGGCAGCGCCGGAACGCAGATGCAGCGTCTCGTTGTTACGGGCCGGTGCAGAAGCGGACGCTGCCGGACGCGACGGCTGGACCGGGCGCGGCGGCATGATCGCACGCTCGGCGAGCGGACGCAGACGCTGGACCGGAGCGGCAAGCTGCACGCCGCCGGTCGAATGGCTGCGCGGATCAAGCGGAGCAGAGCGCTCGGCTTCCTCGGCCTCGCGTGCTGCTGCTTCGGCAGCGGCCTGCTCGGCAGCACGTGCCGCAGCTTCAGCCGCAGCCTGTTCGCGGGCAGCCTGCTGTTCGCTTTCCTTCAGAGCCGCGATTTCCGCAGCCTTCTGTTCGCTGATCAGGCGCTCTTCCTCGGCGGCGCGACGCGCAGCCTCGGCGGCAGACATGATCTGGATCTTTTCTTCCTCACGCCGTGCAGCCTCTTCGGCAGCAGCCTTGCGCTGCCCCTCAAGGGCGCGCTGGCGGGCGGCCAGTTCGGCTGCCGTCAGGGCACGACCACCCGCACGGCCACCACGGGCCGCCGCACCGGCACCCGGGCCAGCCGCATTGCGCTTGGGCTTGCGGACCTCAACCTGCACGACCTTGGAACGGCCATGGCTGAAGCTCTGACGCACGGAGCCGGCATCCACAGTACGCCCGACCTCCTGGCGTCCAGCAGGGCGAAGCGACAGGCGGCTGCTTCTGGTCTGTTCGCCGCCCTGTGATGGGGTGTTGTTTCCGTCCTGGTTGCGCTCGTTGCCGTCGCTCATAGTTCCGCCTGTTCCTTACTGACCCCTGCGGGGTCTGGGAGCGGACGTCCTGCCACTCCCGAAAATCTCTCATGTTCGGCGATCAGGCGCTGTGCCAGCGCTCCTGGCGCCATCACCGCATAGACCGCCCGGTCCCGGCTGAACGCCGATTCCAGGACCCGATCGGGAACTGTCACCACCGGCAGAGAACGCCGGCCCGACACCAGTCTGGAGAACTCGTCCGGGCTTGCACTTTCCGAACGGATCACCACCCCTACCCTGCCTGAAGTGAGCCACTCCCGGCATTTCTGAAACCCGCAGACCGTCTGACCCGCTCTTCGGGCCAGGCTGACTGCGTCCAGCATCCGCTGCACCAGCGCGGCCTCGACCAGATCGGCCAGGCCGTCCGGTACGATCACCTGGGCTTTGGCCGCTCTGGCAAAAGCCTGTCGTGTGCGGGCGCTATCTAACACATCCCGGCTGGCACTCAACCACATTCCCCGACCCGGAAGTTTTCCGGCGAGGTCGGGAACAACCCGGTTATCCGGGCTGACCACGAAACGGATCATGCCTTCAGGCGGCTTCTGCTCTCGCGTAACGATGCATCGCCGCTCCGAGCCGCGACGCCCTAGAGCACCACGAACGGGACCATTATCAGTATCAGAAATATCAGACGTCGGTCGACTCCCCGTCACCGTTTTCGGGCTTTGCCGAGTCGGCTTCTTCACCATCGAACCAGTGCGCACGCGCTGCCATGATGATCTCGTTGGCGGCATCTTCGTCGATAGCCTCCTCACCGAGGATCTCCACCAGCTCGTCACCAGCCAGATCCGCCAGATCGTCGAGCGTCTTCACGCCCTTCTCACCCAGCGTCACCAGCATCTGGTTCGTGAAGGTTCCCAGCTCGGCCACGTCATCCGTGACACCCAGCGCCTTGCGCTGGTCGTCCAAGGCCTGTTCCTTGCTGGCCAGATAGTCGTTGGCGCGATGCATGAGCTCTTCAGCCACGCTCTCGTCAAAGCCTTCGATATCGTTCAGTTCGCCCGGATCGGTGTAGGCCAGTTCCTCGATCGTGTGGAAGCCTTCCGTCACCAGCAGGCCCGCGATCACGTCATCGACGTCCAGCGCCTCGACGAACTGCGAGGAGCGCTTGCGGAACTCTTCCTGACGACGCTCCGATTCCTCGGCCTCCGTCAGAATATCGATGTCCCAACGCGTCAGCTGGCTGGCCAGACGCACGTTCTGGCCACGGCGGCCGATGGCGAGCGAAAGCTGCTCGTCCGGCACCACGACTTCAACGCGACCTGCTTCCTCATCCATCACCACCTTGCTGACTTCAGCCGGGGCCAGCGCATTGACGACGAACGTCGCAGCCTGCGGGCTCCAGGGGATGATATCGATCTTCTCGCCCTGCAGTTCGGCCACGACGGCCTGAACGCGGGAGCCGCGCATACCGACACAGGCACCGACCGGATCGATTGCCGCATCGCGGGAAATCACGGCCATTTTGGCGCGCGATCCCGGATCACGGGACACGGCCTTGATCTCGATGATACCGTCGTAGATTTCCGGCACTTCCTGCGCAAACAACTTGGCCAGGAAGGCTGGATGCGTGCGGGACAGGAAGATCTGCGGGCCGCGCGGCTCGTCACGCACATCATAGATGTAAGCGCGGACGCGGTCAGAATTGCGGAAGGATTCGCGGGGGATCAGCTCGTCGCGACGCAGCAAGGCTTCCGTATGGCCGATCTCGACCATGAGGTTGCCGTACTCGGTGCGCTTGACGGTGCCGTTGACAATCTCGCCCACGCGGTCCTTGAATTCGTTGTACTGGCGCTTGCGCTCGTATTCGCGCACGCGCTGCACGATGACCTGCTTGGCCGTCTGCGCTGCAATACGACCGAAATCGATCGGCGGCAGCGGATCGACCAGATGCTCGCCGGCCTGGATTTCCGGCTGGAACTTGCGGGCGATGTGCAGCGGGATCTGGGTGTCCTCGTTCTCCACATGCTCGACCGCTTCGGTCCAGCGGCTCAGGCGGACTTCGCCCGTCTTGCGGTCGATCGTCGCACGGATGTCCTTTTCATGCCCATACTTCGCGCGGCCAGCCTTCTGGATGGCCTGCTCCATGGCTTCGAGCACTTCCTCGCGGTCGATGTTCTTCTCGCGGGATACTGCATCGGCAACCAGCAGCAGTTCGGGACGTGTAACAGACGTGTCCATCAGATCGGACCTCCAGCCAGCATGAGACGGGTCATCACTTTTTCCCCGGCTTCTTCGGATTCAGTTTGGGCGCCTGGCGCGCTTCCCCGCCATCTTCCCCTTCGGAGCTGACCCCGGCAAGGGCAGCGCTCGCTTCGATCAGCGCATCGGTCAGGACCAGACGGGCCTTGCGGATGTCCACCAGCGGCAGGACAGCCTCGGTCCCGTCATCCAGACGGATGATGGCATTGCCGTCCCGTGCGCCCATAACGGTGCCGGAGAAACGGCGACGGCCGTTGAGCGGCACGTCCAGCTCGGCCTTCGCCAGATGGCCGGCGAATCGCTCCCAATCCTTGGCGCGCGTCAGCGGACGGTCGATCCCTGCGGACGAGACTTCCAGCATCCACGCACCGGGGATCGGATCGTCAACATCCAGGATGGCGCCGGCGGCGTGGCTGATCTGCTCGCAGTCTTCCACCGAGATCAGGGAGCCGTTCGCACGGTCCGCCATGATCTGGATCGTCGGGGTGTCGCGTCCCAGCACGGACAGACGCACGAGCTCGTAGCCCAGATCGGCCAGCGTCGGTGCGATCCGCTCCGCAATGCGGGCTTCCAGCCCCGTGAGATGGGGCAGTTCGATGTCGGAAGAGGCGTTCTGCTGAGACAAGACAAAAAAGGCGGCCCGTCAGGGCCACCCCCCAAATGAGCGGAAGATGAATGGAATGTGCCTTATGTAAGTCACCTCCCCGCAGGACGCAAGAGGAACGCAAATCCCGTTGTTCCTGAAGCTCTTATCCATTGGGCGAGTCGAAAGATTTGTTTACATTCCCATATCTCGAAAGCCCTTGTCTTCGAACGCCGTCGGGAGTGAGATGGTTCTGAAATGACTTCCCAGTATGAGCCCCGTCCAGAACCGCGCGCCCAGCCGCTGCCCTCCGAACCGGCATCCCGCAGCCGGGCGCTGTGGGGCGGAGGCGGGCTGATCGCGGCCCTGACGGTCGGGGCCGGCGCTTTTTTCTACACGCATAATGGGGCCGGCGCTTTTTTCTACACGCATAATACAGCCGCGCCCCCCGTCCCTGCGGTCGCACCGCCGTCCCAGAGCACGCCCGCCGTGCCGGCCGCCCAGACCGCCGCGGTCCAGCTTTCCATGCTTCCCCCAGCGAAGGCTCCGGCCGCCCTCGCAAAAAGCGGCTTCAGCCCTGCCGACCGCGCCCGCATTCTCGCGGCGGTGAAGGATGGCAAAATGCGGCTCGTGGAAATGCCGGTGCTGGATGCATCGGGCGCAGTCGGCCAGACCATTGACGTCACGGTCTCGGGTCTGACACAGCGCGTTGTCCTGACGGGCAAGTTCCAGCATCTGGTCATTCCCATTGTCGAAGCCGGGCAAATCCTCATTGCGCCCGTCAGTATGCCGCACGCGCCAGCTTTGATCGTCGGAGCACTGACAGCCCTCGGTCCCGAAGCCCTGCCTGCCCTGATGACGCTCGACCAGCGCGTCCTGCTCAACGTGATCGTCCAGTAAGGAACCGCCCCGGTGTTCAAGTCCCTCGTTCCCATGCTCAACCGGGCCATGCCGCTGATGATGGCGGCCTTCCTTATTCTGGCAGTGATTCAGGTCGCGGTCATGCTACACCTGTCGCTGAACGGGCTGTGGGCTGCCATCGAATGGGGACGGCGTTTCTATCTTCCGCTGGCAGGCATCAGTGCCCTTCTGGCAGTCACGGGACTGGCGTATGAAACGTCAGCCGAAAAACTGGCGCGTCGCGGACTGCGCCGCAGGAAAGGTCTCATCATGGATGTTCTCAGCCGTCTGACAAACCGCGGAGCCCTTGAAGAGCTCATGGCCCGCGAACAGCGCGAAACCGTCATCGACGCCGACGAACTGGCCGCCTCGCTGCGTGCCCGCGTCATCGGACAGGACCAGGTCTGCGAAGACATCGCCCAGCAGATGCGCCGCCGCCTGGCCCTTCAGGTCCGCGGCAAACCCGTCGGCATCTTCCTGCTCGCCGGCCCTCCGGGCACCGGCAAGACCTATCTGGCCAAGCAGATGGCCAGGCAGATGGAACGCCCCCTGCTGCATTTCGACATGACGCAGATGTCCAGCGCCCATGCCGCGACCCAGCTTTTCGGCTCGCCCAAGGGCTATGTGGGGTCGGACACCTTCGGCAAGCTGACCGGCGGCCTCAAGGATCATCCGGATGCCGTGGTGCTGCTCGACGAAATCGAAAAGGCCCATCCGGACGTCTTCAAGAAGTTCCTCACCGCCTGGAACGACGGCCATGTCACGGAAGCCTCCACGGGCGAGCAGGTCTCCACGACCCGCGCGATCTTCATGCTGACGTCCAACGTTGCAACCGAGGCCCTGACCGAAATCGCCGACCGTCTTGCCAACGAACCTGAGAAGATGCGCGCCGAGTCGGTCGAAGCCCTGCGCAAGTCCGGCTTCGCTCCCGAGGTGCTGAACCGTCTGGACCGTATTTTCATTTTCCGGGCCCTGCGCGGGCTGGATCTGGCCCGCGTCGCGGCTCTCGAGATCGAGGCCATGATCGAAGGCTATGGCCTGCATGTGGAAACCGGCGGCATCGATGCCGGGGTGCTGTTCCAGGTCATGGTCAAGCAGAAGAACCTCGGCACCGGCGCGAGCGCGCGCGATCTTGTCCGCTCCATCGAGGACATGGTCAGCGAAAGCCTCATCGTCGCCCGTCAGCAGGGTGCCAAGCGCGTCCGTCTCGTCACGCAGGAGGACGGCACGGTCGTCACCGAGATCGCCAGCGATACCGAAACCCAGCTTGGCCGGGTGAGCCACTGATCCATGACGGCATTCGGACGGCTCTGGCGACGCGCGCCGCTCTGGCGCACGAGTGTGATCGTAACGGTAGGCGCGCTCGGCATGGCCGCCTTCTACCCCACCCCGGCGCTCAAAAAGGCCATGCCGTGGCTTCCGGGGCACCTGCCCGGGGCGACGCCCTATAACGCAGGAGCTGGCGCGTCACAGTCGGACGGTCAGCAGGGGAGCGCCCAGCCCGGCGGCGCTCCGGGTCTTGGAGACCAGATCGGAGTACCCGATCCCGGAATCACCGAACATGGCAGCCTCACCATCGCGGGGCGCACGCTGCCGCTTCCGGCCGGAGACTGGCATCCGATCCTGACGGCCCGCAGCGGCGCGCATGGTGAACTGTCCCAGCAGATCCTGGCCCGCACCGATCGTGGCGTCGTCTCCGGCGTTATCGTCGTGCGCGCCACGCAGCAGCCCGTTCCGGCCGATCTGGCGGAACAGCTCGAAACGCCATGCCATGATGACCGGGACTATGCGGCCCATATTTCCGACAAACCCGGTGTATCGCAGGAATGCAGCTACACCAGCAATGCCGTGCTCGAAAACCAGAGCGTCAGCACCGATCCGTTCATTACGGCCGCCTTCTCGCGGATGCGTACGCTCGGCTTCCCGATCCCGAGCCTGATGATCAATGTCGGCTGGTATCATGCGGCAGCAGCAGGCAAGAACACCGCTCATATCGAAACGGTGGAGACGCTTGTTGCCCCGATCGAACATGGATCACGCCAGTTACTCGCGCCGCCGCAGTACTGGAACAAGGCGTCGGTTCACAAGAACCCGGACGCTGCCCAGTTCATTGACTCCCTGGATCGCTGGATGATCGGCTGGTCCCGCGCCCTGCGGCAGGGTTTTGACGGAACGCTGGATACGGCGACGCTGGTGCCCCCGCTCATCAACGATCCGTCCGCGCCCCAGCCGGCGTGAACCCGGACCGGGCACCCTATTCAGTGGTGCCCGGCTCCCGAAAAACCCCGACCCAGCCGCCGCTCCGCCATCCGTGCCAGCCGCACGAACGGCAGCCCGAGCAGCAGATAGGCCAAGCCGACCATGATCCCCGTTCCGAAATAATCGTAATAGGTTGAGGACAGCCGCACATAGGTCTGGCTCAGCTCTGTCAGCGTGATGACGGAGACGAGCGAACTATCCTTGAGCAGCGAAATGAAATCGTTGGTCATGACCGGCACAACTGTCCGGAACGCCTGCGGCACGATCACCAGCCGCAGCGCCTGCCAGTGCGTCATGTTCAGCGCAATCGCCGCTTCCATCTGCCCGCGCGGCACGGAGAGCAGACCGGCGCGGTAGTTCTCCGCTTCATAGGCTGCGTAATTCAGGCCCAGCGACAGTACACCCGCCATGAATGGCGACAGGCGGATGCCGAAAGCCGGCAGTCCGTAAAATATGAACAGCACCTGAATCAGCAGCGGCGTTCCGCGCACCACTTCGACATACACGCCCGCCACGAAACGCAGTGGAGCCGCACCGTAATGCCGGGCCAGCGCCAGCAGAAGCCCGAGTGCCACGGCCAGAACCATGGCCAGCGCCGACACCGCCAGCGTCATGAGCGCCGCCTGCCCGATCAGCGGCAGGAAACTCACATAGCGCCGGACCAGAACATGCCAGCCGCTGCCGGTCGTGTTCGCCATGGCCTGCCGGTAATGATCCCATTCCGTCGGCGCGATATCCGGCTGGCTGTTGTCGCCCGTGTAGTTCGCCATCAGCGGCGTCCACAGGTTCCAGCGCGCCAGAATGCGGTGCAGCGTCCCATCCTGAATGATCTCGCCCAGCGCCGCATCCACCTGATCACGCAGCGCGCGGTTCTCCGGCGAGAAGGCGATCCCATATTCCATGCTCCCGATCGGCTCGCCCACGAGCTTCATGTCCGGCGAGATGCTGCCATAATAAAGGGCAATCGGCGCATCGAGCAGGATCGCATCCAGCCGTCCGTTCCGCAGATCCGAGAACGCATTCGTCTCTTCTTCATAAGAACGCACGTTCGAACCGCCCTGCCGACGCAGCATCCGCTCGGCCGTGGTGTCCTTGATCGTCCCGATGGTATGGCCCTTGAGGGCGTCCATCGTATCCAGACCGTTCTGATCGTGCCGAACAATGATGCGCTCGCTCGTCACATAATAGGGGCGCGAGAACAGGACAGCCGCCTTGTGCTCCGGCGTCATTTCGATGCCGTCCAGAACCATTCCGTACAGCCCGCGGGACAGGCCGGGGATCAGGCCATCCCAGTCATTCTGGATGAACTGCGCCTTCCGGTGCATCCGCGCGGCGATCTCGTTGACCAGTTCGTACTCGAAGCCGGTCATCCGGGACTCATGGGCCGGGTCGTGGAAGACGTAAGGCACATTCGCCTCACCGTCCGACGCCCAGAGCAGTTCCTGTGAGGCGGCAGGTGCATCCGCTAGCGCGACGGAAACGGGGCTGATGGCAAGCGCCAGCAGGAGTGCGAAAAGTTTTTTCATCACAGCAGCGTCCGCAGGAACCGGCGCGTCCGTCCCTCCTGGGGGTTGGCGAACATCAGGTCCGGATCACCGCTCTCGACGATTTCCCCGCCCTCGACAAACAGAACACGGTCCGAGGCCGCACGCGCGAACCGCATGTCATGCGTCACGACTAACTGCGTCATGCCCTCGTCATCCAGCGCCCGCATGACGGACAGGACTTCCTCGGACAGTTCGGGGTCCAGCGCAGATGTCGGCTCGTCATACAGCATCACGGACGGCTTCATCGCCAGAGCGCGCGCGATAGCCGCGCGCTGCTTCTGACCGCCCGAAAGACTGTCCGGATAGCGGTCCTTCACACCTGCAAGCCCGACCTTCGCCAGGAGTTCGCAGGCGATGGACTGTGCCTCGTCGCGCGACATCTTCTTGACCTGGATCGGCGCCATCATGACGTTATCCAGCACAGTGCGATGGGGAAACAGGTTGAAGGCCTGAAACACCATGCCGACATGCGAGCGCAGCTTATGGGCCTCGGCCTCGTTGGCGCGGCTCCAGTGTTTGCCCGTGCACGCGACCGTCACATCCTCGATCCGGACAGAGCCCGCATCCGGATGCTCCAGAAAGTTGAGGCAGCGCAGGAACGTGGACTTGCCACATCCCGAAGGCCCGATCATCGAGATCAGTTCGCCGCGCTCCACATCGAGCGACAGGCCCTTCAGAACCTCGTTCTCACCAAAGGACTTGGCGATACCACTCGCCTGCAGCACCAGATCAGCCAGTTCCGGAAACCCTCGACAAAAGAAACGCACGATCACATGACCGCGCAGCCCTCATAACGGACCTGCGCCAGTGTATCGAGACCTTAATACAGTGCGCGGCACAATTCATACGATCATCATATTCGCCCAACCTCGCCCCCGGCCCTTGCGAAGCACGTCCGCAGGGTCTCTAAAACAGAAAGACACACACACCGGGACAGAACCGAACCCCGCATGAGACCCTTCGATGACCAGCCCGTCTGACTTCCCCACGCCCCCCGTCCCCGGACGTCTGCTCGATGTCGAGGACGTCACGGTGTTCCGTGGTGACCGGCTGGTGCTCGATGGCGTGTCGCTGACGCTGGATGCCGGGGACGCCATGATTCTGACGGGACCAAATGGTGCGGGGAAATCCACGCTCCTCCGCACGATTTCCGGTCTGCGTCGCCCCGATTCAGGGGAAGTCATCCGTTATGGCGATCTCGCCTGGCTCGGCCATCAGGATGCGCTCAAACCCGGACTGACGCTGGCGCAGAACCTGGCTCTGGCTGAAAAGCTTGGCACGAACAGTCTGCCCGATGCACTTGAGGCGCTGGACCTCACCCATCTGACCGATCTTCCGGCCCGCCTGCTGTCCTCGGGGCAGAAGCGCCGCGCCGCTTTCGCCCGCGTCATGCTCTCAGGCGCGCCGCTCTGGCTGCTTGATGAACCGACGGTCGGGCTGGATGTCGCCAGCATCGAACGTCTCGGCGCCGTCATGGCCGCCCATCGCGCCAAGGGAGGCGCCATGATCGTCACGACGCATGTGCCCCTTCCCCTCGACAATACCCGCTCCCACGAGCTGCCCTCGCTCGCGCATGTGGAATCCTTCTGGCTGTCATGACCGCTTTTCTTGCCCTGATCGACCGTGACCTCCGTCTGGCCTTCCGCTTCGGCGCCGACACGCTGGCCTCTCTGCTGTTCTTCATCCTCTGTGGCAGCCTGTTTCCCCTTGCGCTCGGCCCCTCACCGGATCTGCTGCGGCACATGGGGCCGGGGATCATCTGGGTCTGCGCCCTGCTCGCCTGCCTGTTGCCGCTGGACCGGCTGTTCGGAGCTGAACTTGAGGATGGTTCCCTTGACCTGCTGATGCTGACCGGCCCGGCCCCGGCCGCCGTGGCCTTCGCCAAGATGGCGGCTCACTGGCTGACGACCGGCCTGCCACTGCTGATCGCCAGTATTCCGCTCGGCATCATGCTCGGCGTCAAAGGCTCGGAACTTCCGCTCCTGCTGCTCGGCCTTGCGATGGGTACGATGTCTCTCTCGCTCCTCGGCGGCATGGCGGCTTCGATCGTGCTTGGCGCGCGGCGGGGCGGCGTGCTGCTGCCGCTTCTGGTCCTGCCACTCGCAACGCCAGTCCTGATCTTCGGCGCAGCCTCCTCCTATGCCGGACAGCTTGCCACGTCGCCTACCGCCAGTCTGGATCTGCTGGGAGCCTGCCTGTTCGCGTGCCTGCCCCTGTGCCCCCTCGCCGCCGGACAGGGTCTGAAGGCAGCCGTGGGCTGAAGGACATATTATACCTTACCAGGATGTCATCCGCAGGCCTTTGACGACATGACTCCTTTATGAAACGACTGGACCATATTCGTTTCATATCGAGATCATCGTCATGCCCCAACGCCCGTCGCTCAGAAGCTCCCTTTTGTCCTGTGCAGCCCTGATGGGGCTGGGTCTCGGCATCGCTCAGGCCGAGCCGGGCTATCTGCGTGAACCCTCGATTTCCGGCCAGACCGTCCTGTTCAATGCCGAGCAGTCCGTCTGGAGCGTCCCCCTCGCTGGCGGTCAGGCCCAGCGCCTGACAACCGTGCCGCAGGGGGCCAACGCCATTGATCCGCACCCCCTCATTTCTCCGGACGGCACCCAGATCGCGTTTGCCGCCAATTTCGATGGCCCGACCGAAATCTATGTCATGCCCCGCAGCGGCGGCACGCCCCGGCGCCTGACATTCGAGAACGTCGCCCGCCTGAAGATCATCGGCTGGGACGCCCATGCCGGTATCCTCTACGCCGCCCCCGCTGCCACGGGGCCGTATTACACCCAGACCGTCACCGCCATTGATCCGAAGACCAGCGCCAAGCACGTCTTTCCGCTCTCTGGCGTCAATGATGCCGCCCTCAGCCCGGATGGGCGCTGGCTCTATGCCGTCCGCTTCGGCCTCGCCACGACCGGCGATCACATGCGCGCCTATCGTGGTGGTGCATTGTCCCAGCTCTGGCGCTTCGATCTTCAGAACGGCAAGGAAGCCGAGCGCATCGGCACGCATGACGCCAACCTCATCCGCCCGATGCCCTGGCGCGACCGGCTGATCGTCATTTCCGACGAGAACGGCCGCTACAATCTGTGGAGCCTCGCCACGGACGGCTCGGACGCCAAGCAGCTCACCCATTTCACGGATTACAGCGTCCTCGAAGCCTCCATTTCCGGCGACCATATCGTGATGCGCAAAGGCGCGGACCTGTTCGATTTCAATCTGGCGAGCGGCGAGACCACCCCTATCAAGGTGGACCTGACCTCCGACAACCTGCCCCGCAGCCCGTACTGGCTGGAGAAGCCCACGCGCTTCCTGACCGCATCGGCCATCTCTCCCAAAGGTGAGACCGCGGCCTTCACCATGCGCGGCCATGTCGTCGTCGCAGGTGCTTCGCCGCGGCGTGTCGTCGTCCTCGCAACCCCTGACAATGTGCGCCTGCGCCTCGCCCAGATCACGCCGGACGGCAAATCCGTCATCGCCTTCAGCGACGTCAACGGCGATTCCGCTCTGTGGCGCTTTGCAGCGGATGGCAGCGGCAAGGGTGAAGCTATCACCCAGCCCTCCCCGACCGAACCCGTGATTCTTTCGCTCTCGCCGGACGGAAAATACGCTGCCCATACCGATCTTCTGGGGCGGCTGTGGCTGACAGACCTCTCCACAAAGGCCGACAAGCTCGTCGATAACGCCACGCAGGACGGCACCAACGTCTTCGACTCCCTGTCATGGTCGTCGGATGGTCATGTTCTGGCCTTCGTGCGTACCCGTGGTGCAAACCTGCGTCGTCAGATCGCGCTCTACGTTCCCGCCACCGGCCAGACGAACTGGGTCACGGACGGACGCTACGAATCCTATACGCCCAGCTTCTCTCCAGACGGGAAATGGCTGTGGTTCCTTTCGGACCGCACCTTCTCGCTGTCCAATGGCTCACCCTGGGGTGACCGCAATATCGGCCCGGCCTTCCCGAAGCGGACCGGCATTTACGCCCTGGCCCTTCAGACCGGAGAACGCTTCCCGTTCCAGCCCGCAACAGAGCTGGACCCGGCGGACAAGAAGCCCGATACCGACAAGAAAGATGACAAGAAGAAAGACGGAGACAAGAAAAAGGCTCTCCCTGCCATCGAATGGGCTGGTCTTGCCACGCGTCTGTATCAGGCTCCGGTCCCGGCCGGGGACTATAGTGGTCTCGGCGTCTCTGACGACTATCTGTTCACCATCGACAGCTCCGGCTCAGGCGATGGTCCGGGTGATCTGAAGTCGATCCATATCGACAATAACGAACACAAGATCGAAACCTACGCCGCCAAAATCTCGGATTTCGACATCACGCCCGACGGCAAGACCCTGCTGACCCTCAGCCGCAAGGGCAAGAACGCTCCCGACCTGCTCCTGACGCCTGCGGGCGAAAAGCAGCCCAAGGAACTGACCGGCAAGAAGATCGAACTCGACCATCTGCGTCTGCGGATCGACCCCGGACAGGAGTGGTCGGACGAGTTCGTGGATGCCTGGCGTCTGCACCGCGACCATTACTATGACCGCGACCTGCAAGGCGTGGACTGGAAAGCCGTGCGCGCCCATTTCGCCCCCTTCGTGGACCGCCTCGGGGACCGCGCGGATCTCGACGATCTGCTCGGCCAGATGGTGGCGGAAATCGGGGCCATGCACTCGCAGCTCCACGCGCCCACGACCGTCGATCAACCCGCGTCCAGCCTCATCGCGGGCCTTGGCGCGCATCTGACGCATGAGGACAACGGCTTCCGCATCGATCACATTTATCAGGGCGACCGCGACCTCCCGGACCAGCAGTCCCCGCTGGCGGCTCCCGGTGTGGATGCCCGTGACGGAGACCTGATCGTCGCCGTCAACGGACAGCCCACGGCGGGGCAGCCCGATCTGGGCTCGCTGCTTGCCGATCAGGCCGGAAAACAGGTTCTCCTGACGCTCTCGCGCGCCGGAAAGGAACACAAGGTCATCGTGACGCCCGTTCCTTATATGAAGGAGCGTGACCTGCGTGCGCGGGACTGGGAAGTCGGCCGGGCGGATGTCGTCGATCGCGCCAGCCACGGCCGCATCGGCTATCTGCATCTGCAGTCCATGGTCGGCGACGACATGGAAGCCTTCGCCCGCGAATTCTATGCCAATATCGACAAGGACGGCCTGATCGTGGACGTCCGTGGCAATACGGGCGGCAATATCGACAGCTGGGTCCTGACGCAGCTCATGCGTCGCCCGTGGATGTTCTGGGGCCGCTACGGCAATGCACCTTCGGTGGATATGCAGCAGTCCTTTCAGGGCCGTCTGATCGTCCTGTCCGATGAGATGACCTATTCGGACGGCGAGACCTTCTCGCAGGGCATCAAGTCCCTGCATATCGCCCCGCTGCTTGGTGAGCGTACGGCAGGTGCTGGCGTCTGGCTGTCTGACGGGGATCGCCTGATCGACAACGGCAACGCCCGCACGGCCGAGAACCCGTATTTCGACCTGAACGGACATTGGCTGGTCGAGAACAAAGGTGTCTCTCCGGATATCGAGGTTGAGAACATGCCGGTCGCCACCTTCAACGGGCAGGACCAGCAGCTCGACGCCGCCATCGCCTGGCTCCGCAAGGACATGGCCGACCATCCGCGCCCGGTCCTCAAGCCCGAGGCCTTTCCGGTGCAGCAGCCCGCTGCCCCTCGTTAATCCTGAAAGATTCTGATGGATCGGCAGAGTGCTGATCCATCAGGGTACAACGACATGCCGGCTGTCAGAGCAGTCATCAGATCTGTTGATGGATCAATGAAATCAGGTCAGACCCGATGATGGAATTTTCGTTAGCGGTTCTGGCTACGGTTTCAGTTCTTTTATTTGCGTATATTATATTCAATCATAGAAATATCTTCATTTATAAAAGTATATTTGTCAATATAATTCTATTATTTCTTATAATTCTTCTGTTTCTAATCATATTTTATGTTTTTTATATAATTTATCTGCTTATTTCATAATCCAATAGAGCACGACAAATAACAGCACACTATATAAACCAGGATTCAGAGCATCCGGTCCATGATGCTGTCCTTGCGACCATAGCGATGAAGCAGCGCGGCGATCACATGCCCGGCGATCAGCATCCCCAGAACCCATGACGAGAACTGGTGCAACACATTCACCAGCGGCACGAAAACCGGTGCCTTGTGCGCCAGGGGCGGCAGATTGACGACCCACATCATCGGGATCGGCAGGCCGTGAACCGAACTCCGCACCCATCCCGTCAGCGGCACGACCAGCATCATCGCATACAGCCCGAAATGCCCGACCTGCACCGCCAGACGTTCCTCTTCAGGGATCTCCGATGACATGGCGGGGGGATGATGCGGCGCCCGCCAGACAAGCCGCAGGACCGTGAGGACGATAATGAACGGTCCAATCTCCTTGTGGATCAGCAGCAGGAGCGCCTTCTGGGGCGTAGCCGCATGCGGCATGATCCGCCCCACATAAAACCCGAGCAGCCACAGCGGAATGATGATCGCCGCCATGCTCCAGTGAAATATCCTGGCCACAAGGGAATAACGCTGGATCGGCGGAAGGGTCTTGTCCATGAAACGGCAGCACTCCGGAAGAACGGTTCCGCTTTCTATAACCCGTTCCCTGGCCGGAACACACGTTGCGCCGGGTTACGGATTTTCAAGCGGAAGCAGGACGGCTAGGACAGCCTGCACGCTCTCACAGGAACACCCGACCGCCATGCTGACACTGCTGTACACGCGCATTACCGAACTCGCCGCGTCTCCGCGCGCCGTATGGTGGCTGGTCATTATCGCGATGGCGGAGGCCTCGGTCTTTCCGCTGCCGGTGGACCTGATGCTCGTGCCCATGCTGCTGGCCAATCGCGAACGGGCCTGGTTTCTGGCTCTGGTCTGCACACTCTCCAGCGTTGCGGGTGGGCTGATCGGCTGGGTCCTCGGCGCGTTCCTCATGGAACATATTGGCATACCGATCGCGCATTTCTATCATGCCGATCAGCGCATCCTGAACCTTGAGGCCATGTTCCGCCATTACGGCGTGTGGATCATTCTCGCCAAGGGCCTGACCCCGCTCCCCTACAAGTTCGTCACGCTGGCGGCCGGTGCCGCCCATTTCTCCCTGCTGCCCTTCATCGCCGCCAGTATCGTCACCCGCGGCGCCCGCTTCTTCCTCGAAGCCGCGCTGCTCCGCACGTTCGGCGAACCCATCCGCGACTTCATTGAAAAGCGTCTGGCCCTCGTCCTCTTCGCAGTCCTGCTCCTGATCACAGCTGGTATCATTCTGATCGAGATTTTTTAAAAAATAATTTATTAAATAAGCTCTCCGGGCCCTCGACACCCTTTGGAAAGGGGGTCGCAAATAGCGAAAATATTGCAATTCACAATAGTACTACAGCCTTAAGTTAATTTTTTACAATCAAAATATTTCCTGCATAATCCCAGACAAATAGCGGAACCCCGCAAATGCCCCCCGAAAAAACGGTGCGCAGCCCCTAAAATCCGTATTGAGAATACATCTCATAAACCACGGAAGACATATTTTGTTTGTTAAATACAATCAATTTTTGTCTAAATAAAGTAGCGATAAAGTAACCTATATTTGAGTTAATTTTTTGTTGAGCAGAATCGAAAAATTGTGAGAGTTATATAAGTCTTGTTTTTATATCGCTAACAAAATGCAGGATAAAATCAGGACGGATGTTAGTGCAATCCTAACACAAAAGGGGAAGTATCATGACTTCATATCCCGGTACCAACACCACTTATACCGTTACTCAGTCTGACCTTCTGGGCTTATTGCAGAATGTCACCATTAAAGACAGTTCTGGCACTACCATCACCACACTGTCCAATGTTCCAACAGGTAATATCGTCACTGGGTCCGATTCTGTTGTCGTTCTGGCCAGCCTTCTGAGTGGAACCTATGTCAGTGTTCCCGGATCAACCGGCGATATTGATATTCTTCTCAATGCACTCAGTGCCGTGAATTTCTATATTGGCGGCGACACGACTGTCACTCTAGGCGTCAGCGCTGTATCAGGACTGACACTGAATGTCGTTGGTGGAGAACTGACCTTCTCAAGCGGCCTTATTGCCAGCGCGCTTCAGGGCTCCACCATCAACATCAGTGAGGGTGGTTCCTACGTTTCCGGGTCAAATCTCGCCAGCGTCCTGACCGGCTCCACAATCAATTTCGGTACTGGCGGCGGAACCCTGATCCTCAATGGCGGCGGTACGCTCATTAACCTGAGCTGCACATCGATCACCAACTATGACCCGGCCAAGGACACGATCGAACTCCAGAATACGGTTACCGAAATTACCGGATATACAATAGCCGGGACCGGTTCCTCACGCACGATCACGCTCTATGGCGGGAATGGCAATACCGAAATCGCCACCTATACTGTCACGCTGGCCAGCGGCACCACACTCGCAACCGGCACCTACAATGCCCTGAGCACAGACAATAACCCGCTCAGCATCACCTATTCCGACGGTAACACCTATATTGGCGTCTGCTTCCTTGCTGACTCCATGATCCGCACGCCGTCTGGCGAAACCCCGATCCAGGACATCCGCACGGGCGACGAGATCCTCGTATGGCACGAGGGCACACCCGTTGTCCGCGAAGTCATCTGGACCGGCTGGCGACAGGCCACCACCAACCCGTTCCTGCCGGATGACCAGGCGGGTTATCCCATCCGCATCCTCGCCAACGCCATTTCGGAAAATGTCCCTTACAAGGACATGCTGATCACAGCGGAACACTGCCTGTTCATGGACGGCCGCTTTGTCCCCGCCCGAATGCTCGTAAACGGCAGTTCCATTTTCTACGACCGGTCCCTGACCTCCTACGAATACTTCCACCTCGAGACCAGGGAGCATTCCGTCATCATGGCTGACGGCATGCTGACCGAAAGCTATCTCGATACAGGCAACCGTCACACCTTCCGGCAGGACGGAAAAATCCTTGCCATCGGTGGCCAGCATAAAAGCTGGGACGATGCCGCTGCCCCTCTGGAAGTTAGCCGGGCTTTTGTCGAACCCCTCTATCGGCAGATCGAAACCCGCGCTCTCACCCACTGCCAGCTGGACAGATCAATGGCAAACAGGGTCCACGCCCCGCAGACCACAGAAGATCCCGACCTGCATCTCCTCGCGTCAGACGGTCAGATCATCTATCCGATGCGACAGACAAAAGACCGAACCCTGTTCATGATCCCGCCGGGAATCAGCTCGGTCAAGCTCATGTCCCGCGTGTCGCGCCCGTGTGACACGGTCGGCCCCTTTGTTGATGACCGCCGCGCCCTTGGCGTTCTCGTGGGCGATATCGTGTTTTTCGATTCAGGAAACACCACCGACCTCGAAGCTCATCTGGAGCATCAGCCCCTCGACGGATGGGCAGGGCCGGAAAATGCACGCTGCCGCTGGACGACCGGTAACGGTCTCATCCCGCTCGGTGAGCGTGCCCCCCTTCATTTCGGCGTCCTTTCCATCACCATCCTGGCGACCAACACCTATTTTACGGATACCGTCCTTCCTGAGGAACAGACCGCTCGGCGGGCCTGAAGGTATAAGAAAACCATTCCGGGATCTTCTCACGGCTCCATCTGCGACCGTGAGAAGATCTACGGTCCTTCATACGGACCCACAGCAACGGAACAAAAAAAGCCCCGGTCCAGGCCGGGGCTTTTTTTGTTCGGTATCTTTTAGTTCAGCGCCATTCGCTCATGCGCCATGGCCTGTTCTTCCCCGAAGGACGGCCATTCAGACCGCGTCAGTGCCTTCAGCGAGGGAGAGGGCAGCCCCATGCGGTGCGCATAAAGCCATGTGTAGGTCAGGGCGCGATGGACATAGTCCCGCGTTTCCCCGTTGGGGAGCGTTTCCATAAAGAACAGCGGATCGTGCATGTCCGCCTTCTGTGCCCCTTCCCAGCGGGCAATGGCCCCCGGGCCGGCATTGTAGGATGCCAGAACCCGGACCAGATCGCCGCCTTCGGGAGGCGTAACGGTTGCGACCCGGCTGGACTGGTTCGCCAGATACAACACGTAGAGCTGCCCGATTTCCAGATTGGAGGACGGGTTATGCAGACGACTGACCATATCCGGCGCAACCGGGATCACCGCAACACCATGCGAATCATACGTCATGTGCGACGCAGTGACGAAGCTGGCCGTTACGGGACGGATCTGCATGAGGCCATGCGCTCCGGCACCTGACGTCGCCAAGGGGTCAAAGTTGGATTCAACCCGCGTCAGCGCATAGACCAGCGCCGGGTTCATCCGGAAGCCATGGCTGGGCTTCAGGGACGGCAGGGGAAGCGGCGTCGGCTTCGTTACCTGCGCTTCCTGATGCATGATGAGAGAGGCGAGCTGTTCGGACAGATCTTCATAACCCGCCGCCTGCGCCACGAGCTGAAGCGAGCGGGACCGCGCGCTGTCATCCGCAACATCGACCCACATCCGCCGGATCAGGTTCTCGGCCCGCATCCGCTCGCCGACCTGCAGCAGAGCGAAGAGCTGACGCCCCTGCGGAAGGGCCTCGACTGCCTCGACGTCGATTTCCGCAAGAACGGGCACCGGATCGTGCAGCGTGATCTCCACGCCGCCATCCGGCAGGCGCGCATGACCGTGCCGTCCAAGCTCAAGCGTCTGGGACGCCAGAATACCGTAGAAGGTCTCGTGGTGAATGGCGGCGCGATGGAGCCATTTCACATAGCCGACCATGTCATGACGCCGCCCTTCGGCACGTGCGGCCCAGAAGGCAGCGGCCGCGCGGAGTTCCACCGTCGTGACAGGCGCGTTGGCTGCGGACTGGAACAGGTCGTAGGCCGCCTCGATATGGCCTTCACGCCAGGCCGCCAGACCCGCAACATAAGCGGGCAGGCCCACCTGACTGTTGCCACGGCCAAATCCCGCGCTGCCCTGCCGCAGGGCCAGCAGGGTTTCGCCCTGGGACAGCAGTCCAAGAGCCACCTCGCCATAAAGCTGGGCGGCATAGGGCGCCGTCATGCCCGGCGTGATATCCACAAGATGCAGGGCGCTTTCCGCTCCCCGAACGCCGGAGAGCACCCGTTCCTGAACCGTCCGGTCCAGAAGCGGATTGCGCACAAAAGCATGAAGGAGGGGATCGACCGGGGCAGATGTGCCCTTCACGTCTTCAGCCCGCGCATCAGCGGCGAGCGGACGGACGAAGGACTGGGGCTGCACCGTTCCCGGAAGCGCGATTTTCAGCAGCAGGGCCTGAATACTGGCGGCATCGGGCTGGGACGCATAGTCATGCAGCCATTCCCGAAGCTGTTCGACGGCCGGATGGGCGCCTGGCGCCAGATAGCGCTCGGCCAGCACATCCGGCAGCAGGACATGATCCGTCACCAGACGCATCTGGTCCTGAACGATCCGGACATTGCCTTCCCGCTGCGCCTGAAAGATCAGCCGATAACGGCTGGCCATTGTCGCGGTGAGCGGATGGGGAAGCGAGACAATACCATCCCCGCCCAGAGACGGACGGGCTTCGGCAAAAGCGGTCTCATCCCCCACCGGCTCCGGCTGGGGGGGAAGGTTTTGTGTGCTTTCCGCACGCGCCGGGGACAGTGAGCCACCGGCCAGAATCAGCACGCTGACGAGCAAAGCCCGTGCGTTACTGCCAGAAATGAAAGGGGTTGTCCTTCGCATAGCAGCGGGTTGCTACCCGCTTTGCATGCCGTTGGCAAGAACTTGTTAAGATTGATGCAGCCTTGGACTGGGCAATGATATAACCCAACCTCAAAACAATCCAGTGGCAAACGCCTGTCCTGGCGCGTTTTTTTACGTTTTCCCGAAGTTTTTTGACGATGCCATTTGTACCGGTTCGGTCCTCATCCCTCCGGAGCCAGTTTCTCCATCAGAATCAGCAGATCCTGCCACGCATTCCGCCGCGCAGCCGCACTGGCCCGCAGTTGAAGGGGGTGTCGCATCGGCAGGAGCGGAACCGGAGTCGCGAGCCCGGGAACCGGAACCTCCGTCCACTTCCCGCGCAGCCGTCCGACAGCTGCATCCGGACCCAGCAGCATCTTCAGGGGCGTCACACCCATCGTCACCAGAAAGCGGGGCCGACACAGGGCAATCGTCCGCAGCAGGAGCGGATGGCAGGCCTGCATCTCCGTATCGCTTGGAGTCCGGCCGCCCGGCGGTCGCCACGGCAGGGCCGGCGCCATGGAAAGCTGCCCTCGCTCCAGCCCTGCTGACCGCAGCATCTTCTCCAGAAGCGACCCCGCCTCTCCCGCAAAAAGCGTGCCGGACCGGTCCTCGTCTGCATCGGGCGCCTCGCCGATCAGCATGAAGGGTGCGTCCTCCACAAAGACCGGTTCCAGCCGGTGCGTGGCAGTCCGGGCCAGAAACAAGTCGTCCGGTGCCTCTGTCAGCCGCATCAGGGTCGGAAGATCAGGCGCCTTCTCCAGCGCCTGCAGGGAGAGGCTCCCCGTTGCCGTTCCGGTAACCTTTGCGCTGGCCGGACGCGTACCATCCCACATTTCCGGCGAAGGCCGCGCAGCCGTCCGCTGCCCCTCGCTCTCACGCTGCGGCATGGAAGCGGGCAGCCGGGGGGCCGTCTCGGAAAGACGGTCCACGGGCAGTTCGCACAGAGCCTCGTCGGCTCCCCATTCATACTGAAGCTGGAGCGCGGCCAGAAGTTCGGCCCGGCTCACAACCGGCTGGGGCGTCATGATCTATCCGTTCTGGTTGCCTCCGGGCCGGCAGCCCTGCCCTCACGGAAAAGGAGGAGCGGTTGGCGTCAGGCCTCAAAGAGGGCTAGAGTTTCGTCCATTATGCAGATCACACGCGGCTGGCCCAGATCATTCGAGGATTTTTCCCGTCCGCTCCGTCTGGCGCTTCCTGCTCTTGTGCTGGGTGGCTGCCTCACGGAGGCTGCCGCGGCCGCCGTTCCTCCCGCCATGCTGCCGACCGTCAATCCCGAAAAATCCCTGACCGGCTGGATGATGGCCGCGACCGTCATGATGGAACGCGGAGACGTTTCCGCCGCCAATCTGGCGCTTTCGCATGCCCTGCCCCTCGCACCGCACAACCTCCAGTTGCAACACGATGCCCTGCGTTACGCCGCGATGGCCGGGAAGCAGACCGAGGCCATCAGACTCGCCAACGCACTGCCCGATCATGACGTCGGCAGCGATATCGGGACCCTCATTCTCGCGCAGGATGCCTTTGCCCGTCAGGACTGGGCCGAAATGCGCCGTATCCTGACCCGCAGCCCCCATCACGGTCCGCTCGTCGCCATTGCTGCCCCCACTCTCATGGCCTGGAGCCTTGCGGCCGAGGGACATGCCGACAAGGCCCTGAACCTGCTGGGAGAAGCGGCAGCCCAACCCGCGACCCGCAGACTGTATCTTCTGCATGCGGCCATGATCGCGGAATCGCTCCCTACCCCGCAGTTGGCGGGACAGCTTTATCACCGGACGGGAAATGCCTCCGGCGACCCGCTCACACTCCAGATCCTCTATGCACAGCTCTATGGGAGTTGGCTCGAACGCCATGGCCGTCACAAGGAGGCCAGCGACGCCATCGCAGCCCTTGGCGTGACATCTCCTCTGGCCTCTCTCGTCATCGGCCCGATCCAGCAGAGCCTTCCGCATCTGAAGAACCCGACCCCGTCCCTTGGCGGCGCGGTTCTCAACCTGCAGGTTGCCCTCATGATCACGGATGTCATCCAGCAGGACGGCATTCCGCGGGACCCGGCCATCATTGCCCTGCAACAGGCCATTTTTCTTGATCCCGGCCTGACAATCGCGCGCATCTTCCTGGCCGACACCTTTCGGGAAGCCAACCAGATCTCCAGCGGGCTGGCTGAACTGGATGGCATCCCCCCCTCCGATCCCCTCGCCGCCCTAGCTGCACAGGAGCGCATCAATCTGGCCCTGCGCTCGGGCGACTTGGAGCAGGAAGCGGATGCCCTGCATCGCGCCCTTGCCCTGCGTCCCGACAATCCCGAATTCCTGATCCAGCTTGCGGAAGTCGAAGACCAGCGCGGCAACCATACGCAGGCCATTGATCTCTATACCCGCGCCCTCAAAGCGTCCCCGCCCCGCAAGGAGATCCTGTGGCCCATCCTGCTCGGTCGCGCGATGGCTGCGGAAGAAAGCGGCAACTGGCCGATGGTCCAGGATGATATGAAGCATGCGCTGGAACTCGCGCCCGACCAGCCCGAAGTGCTCAATTTCGTGGGCTATGCCAATATCGAGCATGATGCCGATCAGGCTCAGGCCCTCGCCATGCTGAGAAAGGCCGTTGATCTCCAGCCGACTGATGCCTCCATTCAGGATAGCTATGCCTGGGCCCTGCTCAAATATCGCGCGGATATCAAAACCGCGCTCCCCATCCTCGTGCAGGCTGCGGAACATGCGCCCAGCGATGCTGAAATCGGCTACCATCTCGGCGTTGCCTACTGGTATCTCGGACGGCATACCGAAGCACAGGACCAGTGGAACCAGTCCCTGGACGACAATCCCCAGCCGCAGGATCGCGCCCTTCTGATGCAGGCGCTCCAGAACGGCGGCCCCCATCTCGCAGCTTTCGAACAGAAACAATGACCTTTCCAGACACGACTTCTTCCGCCGCTCCTCAGGCTAGTGCGCACGCCAAGATCAACCTGTTCCTGCACATTACCGGCCGCCGCGATGACGGCTATCACCTGCTCGACAGTCTTGCCGTGTTCGCAGGCGCTGCAGACCGCGTTACCCTTACTGCTCCAAGCGACACCATGTCGCTGACGATCGACGGACCGTTCGGTAAGGGCCTTGAAGCGGACGATCAGAATCTCGTGCTCCGTGCCGCCCGCGCTCTTCAGGCCCAGGCTGGCACCACGATTGGCGGCCTGACTGAATCCTTTCATCTGGAACTGCAAAAGAACCTGCCCGTCTCATCCGGTATCGGTGGCGGGTCGGCTGATGCGGCCGCCACGCTCCGTCTGCTGGCGCGGGAATGGAATGTCGATCAGGCAGCCCTCTTTCCGATCGCCGAGACACTGGGAGCGGATGTTCCCGTCTGCGTTGCCCAGCGCCCGACCCGGATGCAGGGCATCGGGGAAATTCTAGCCCCCGCTCCGGCGCTGCCAGATGCGGGTCTCCTGCTGGTCAATCCGGGCGTCGGTGTCTCAACACCGGACGTTTTCCGGGCCTTCGCAGCAGGAGGCGGTATTGTTGAGCGTCCCGAGCCGTTTCTGCCTGACCGCTGGAACACAGCGCAGGACATGGTAGCCGATCTGAACGCCACCACGAACGCTCTTCAGACCCCGGCCCTCTCACAATGCCCTGTCATCGGCACGGTTCTGGCCTCGATCGAGAGCCTGCCAGGCTGCCTGCTCAGCCGCATGAGCGGTTCGGGTGCCACCTGTTTCGGCATTTTCGCCAGCCCCGAAAGAGCTGTTTCCGCCGCCCGCGTCCTGAATGCACAGAGCGCACGTCTAGGTTGGTGGACATGGGCTGGTGGCTTTCACCACACTGAAGCTTCAATCTAATCACAACGCAACCGCACAGAAAGGCAACGGACGTCATGACAGCACCACGCATGCAGGTCACACGTTCAGAGGACGGCAAGACCATCATCCTGTCCTTCCTGGAAGGCAGTGGCATCTCCGGGAGTATTGCCCTAGACGAAAGCCAGCTCTCCCAGTTGATCACAAGTCTCGGTCTGGCGCATGCGAGCCTTATTGAAATGCGTCCGCCGGCGCCTATTGCCGGTGCACGCTTCACGCCGGTTTACACCACAAACTGGGCTCTTCAGATCGATGCCCTGACCGAAGGCTCCATGCTGGCTTTCCAGCATCCGGCTTATGGTCCGGTGGGGATCGTCTTCGCCCCGCAGGATGTCGAGCAGATCATTCGCGGCCTGCAGAAACAGCGCACCATGATCCGCTCCAACCCCGATGATGCCAGCAAGCCGAGCTGACGAAATCCTTCCGGGACCTTAAAAGAATTCTACCTCCCCCGCGTCGGGGGAAACCTGAACAACATCTGCCAGCAGACGCTGCCGAAGCTCTGCGAACGTCAGACGATCCACGATGGAACGCTGAACCTCCACATCCCTCACACTCCCCTCATGGCTCAACTGCTCGCAACACTGTGCCAGTTGCCCCAGAACCTGCGTGATCCTGTCAAAATCCTGCAAGAATGTGGCCTTCTCGTCCGGACACGCCTTCAGACAGGCATCCTCCAGCCGCTGCAGATCCTGCAGACTTACAGCCAACTGGGCCCGCACACCTTCCAGAATCTGAGGCAGTGCAAGATTCCCTGATGCCTCAGACACTGCAGATCGGCCCGAAAACGGCTTCGATGCGGGATTTGAGCGAACTGGCCGTAAAAGGCTTGGCCAGGAAATTGTTCACTCCTTCCGCAATAGCCTGCTGTACAAGATCCTTGCTGGCCTGTCCGGTCAGCATGATGAAGCCCGTTTTCGCCGTCCGTGCATTGCTTCTGACTGCTTTCAGAAGCTCGAGCCCGTCCATATCCGGCATGTTGAAATCCGAAATAATCAGATGAACCGGGTTGCTTTTGAGATGTTCGAGCGCTTCCAGCCCATTCCGGACACCAGCGATCTGTACGAACCCGATCTGGCTCAGCGTATTACGCAGGATAGAGCGGATGGATGTCTGATCGTCGACAAGAAGGACGGACATGGAGGAGGCTGAAATCATGGATATGTCTCCAGAGAGCGGCGTTCACAAAGATTGAGAATGGCTGGGCCAATGGCGGAAAGTGGAAGCTGCGTCTCGACAGCGCCCAGTTCGGATGCGGCCCGGGGCATGCCATAGATGACGGAACTCGCCCGGTCCTGACCGATTGTGGAGGCGCCCGCATGACGCATGGCTAGCAGGCCCTGCGCCCCGTCGCATTCCATGCCGGTCAGAATGACCCCCACAGCATTTTTCCCGACTGTGGTAGCGAGGGAATAAAACAGTTCATCCACCGAGGGACGGTGTCCGTTGACGGGTGGAGCCGCAACCAGCTGGCAGACATATTCTCCAGATCGCGCACCACAGCGGACGCGCAGATGGCGCTCTCCACCAGACGCGACATACACCGTGCCGGGTTTCAGCATATCGCCTTCTTCCGCAAGCCTGACTTCCGGCTTCACGATCCGGTCCAGACGACGTGCGAAGCTTTCTGAAAACTGCCGCGGCATGTGCTGCACGATAACCGTTGGCGGGCAGGCCACGGGGAAATGCCCCAGAACATCCGTCAGCGCTTCCACCCCCCCCGTCGATGCACCAATCCCGACGACTGTTCCTCTCTTCGGAACAGTCCTGTTTGCAGAATCTGTAGCAACCGGCATGGGAGCCTGCCGCTTCATGGCCGCGGCCCGGACAATCGCATCTCCCAGCCCCGCAAACGGATCCTCGCCGTTAGCCGCGGTCGTTTTCGAATACCACTCCGCTGCTCCCATCCGGAGCGACTGCTCAACCAGTCCCCGATGACTGGAAAGATGACCCGACACCATCACGACGGGCATCGGCCGCAACCTCATGATCTTTTCAAGAAACTGCAGACCATTCATGGACGGCATTTCGAAATCGAGCGTCAACACATCGGGATTCAGCTGCACGATAAGATCACGCGCTTCAAACGGCGTTCCGGCCGTCCCCACGATCTTTACTCTGGAATCGCGCCGGAGTGCGGCCGCAATCAGGGCACGGGTCGTCAGGGAATCATCAACGACGACAACGGTCAGGGGTCTTGCGCCACTCAAGAGCGCCTCCTGCCAGACGAAACCTTGCGATAGGCATTATGCCCGAAGCTTTCCATTCCAAACCGCTCAGGATGAGCGATACGCTCCGAGTGCCCCAGATAAAGCTCTCCCCCCAGGAAAATGCGTCCCGAGAGACTACCCCATAACCTGTCCTGCGTTTCGCGGTCGAAATAGATCGCGACATTCCGGCAGAAAATGGCATGGAAACAGGATGAAAATGGCCAGGGTTCAACCAGATTGAGGCGTCGGAAACGGATCATCTCCCGAATTTTTTCGGACATGATGACCCGATCGTCTTCAAGACGACAAGACGTCAGTATTCCGTCGTTAAAAAGAGCTTCAGCTTCTACAGAAGCATAGCTTCCCAAGCGGCCTTGCTTCAGAATATCGGAATCTATATCTGTCGCCAGAATTTTCGCTTTCAGATGTGGGATAGTGGACAGACATTTTATGACTGTCATGGCGATCGAATATGCTTCCTCACCACTCGAACAGGCCGCAGACCAGATCCTGAGTTCTTCTCCACGTTCAAGTCGGCCATATAACTGCTGACGAAGCAGGGATTCCAAGTATGAAAAATGGTGTTTTTCCCGATAAAAACTGGTGACATTTGTTGTCAGCGCCGAAACGAGGTGCTGGCGTTCATCAGAACCCGCTTCGCTCATCAGGAAAGCACAATACTCATCGAAACAGCCAAACCCTTCCTGCCGAACACGGCGGGAAATTCTGGAATAGACGAGGCCCTTTTTCTTTTCCGACAGAGAAATCCCGGCGTAACTCTTGGCAATTCCAGCGATAATCCGGAAATTTCCATCAGAAATTTCGTCTGTCTCCAGCACAGGGATCGCTGTCATTGCAGACTCCCCTCAAACAACGCATCTACATTCACAGAGAATATCAGACGATCTGCTACAGGCTGAATTCCATTCAGAAAATATTTGAGATCATCGCTGGACAATTCGGGAAGAGGCTTGAATTCCTCCTCATCCAAATCCGAAATATCTGTCACATTTGAAACCGAGAACCCGATAACCTTGTCTTTGTTTTTCAGGAAAATAATAGCTTTTTTCTCATTGCTGTTCTCAGAAACGCCCATCATCCGGGCCATATCCACGAGTGGAATTACGGATCCCCGAACATTCACCACTCCTTCAACAAACGCCGGTGCCGCCGGGAAAGGCGTTGCTTTTGACCAGGTCTTGATTTCCTTGACAGCCGAAATCGGGATGGAAAATTCCTGTTTTCCTAAAGAAAAGACCAACGATTTTTTCCCAATCATACTCTTTCCTCCAATGAACTTTCTCTTTTCTTCAAAAGCTCACCAAAGAGAAATTCCACATCCAGAATAAATGCTACGTTGCCATCGCCCAGAATGGTCGCAGTCGAGAAGCAGGCGATTTTTCGATAATTATCTTCGAGATTTTTCACCACGAACCTCGATTGATCGATAATCTTATCCACAATAAATGCCATTTTTTCTTCGTTTTCATTTTCGATAACGAAGCATATTTTCTGATTTTTCTTATCAGAAGGAATGCCCAGCAGGTCTGAGGCATAAATTACGGACAGATAACCATCCCGATAAGGGTATCCATATTTTCCTTCTCCAATATGAAACGCCTTACTGTTATCGAATATTATTGTCTCCGAAACATTATTGATCGGAACGACAAAATCCTGACCTTCCGATTTGAAGATAATGCCTTCGATAACGGAGAGGGTAAAAGGCAGAGAAATTGAAAATATCGTTCCTTTTCCCTTTGATGAACTGATGAAAATCCGTCCGTTGATCTGCTGGAGACTCTGTTTGACAACGTCCATCCCCACGCCCCGACCTGAGACATCGGTCACTTCTGCAACAGTCGAAAACCCCGGCTCGAAAATCAGCGAGTAGATTTCCTCCCGATCCAGTCTTTGACCCTTTTCAATAATCTTCTTTTCAACAGCTTTTTCGTAGATCCTGTCCGGGTCCAGACCGGCCCCGTCATCCTGAATTTCCACGATGATCCGACCCGAGCGTTGAAAGGCGCGCAGTCGAAGCAGACCCTCGGGGTCCTTTCCCGCCTGCGCCCTGACCTCTGGACTTTCAATGCCGTGATCAATGGCATTGCGAACCATGTGGGTCAGAGGATCGGAGAGCTTTTCAAGAATGGACCGATCAACCTCCGTGTCCTCTCCTTCCAGAACAAGCCGCACCTGCTTTTCTGTCAGTCTGGCCGTCTCCCGCACAACACGCCCCAGCTTTTGGAAGACCGTCTTGATCGGATAGGCGCGCATCGTAATGACGTTTTCCTGCAATTCGTGGATAAGCTGCTCCTGCGCCGTGACCACGTTTCCCAGAAATGAATCTCCCGGCACCTTGTTGCGACGCATCTGGGATTGAATGGCCCCCTGGTTGATCACCAGCTCTCCAATCAGATCGACCAGTTTGTCGATCCGCTGGATATCAACCCGAACGGTAGCAGAATCCTTGCGCTCGGCTCCTTTCCGAACCTGTGGATCCGTCTTCTCTTCTGCAACCGGAGCAGATGGTATTGTGGTTTGTTCAGGTTCTTCCGGCACAGATGTAATGACCGCGTGCAGATCATCGCCGCACCAGTCAAAAATCTCATCAATGCTCTCTCGTGATTTTTCTGTTGTCAGCAGAATTTGCCACGTCAGATAACTCTGACCCGGTGAAATATCGGCAAGAAGTGGCACAGCATCACTATCAACCTGTACCTTAATCTGCCCCAGACCTTCCAATGCCATCAGGATATTCCGGATGTCATCTCCGCGCTCATAAAACTCCGGGGATACAATCAGGACAATTGAAAACTGCTGCTCACTGGGTGCATCAATTTCAATTTTCACCGGCGCAAAAGACATGCCGAAGATATCTTCTGTTCCGACCTTTTCAGAGGCCGGCTCCGGTTCCGAAGCATCAGACCCGAGATAGTGCTCCAGTTCGGCAGTTATCTCCGGAGCAACATCATAAGTGCTGGCTCCATTTTTAAAGTCTGAAACGATATCCGACAACGCATCCTTGCACTTGAGAAAAACCCTGATGCTCTCAGCATTTACGGACAGTTCTCCTGACCGGAAACGGTCAAGCACGCTCTCGAACAGATGGGAGAATCTTACCAGATCTTCCATACCAAAGGCGGCCGCTCCGCCCTTGATGGAGTGAACGCACCGGAAGATCGTATTAATCTTCTCTCCACTCTCGGGCTCGTCCTCAAGCGCCGTCAGCTCTTCTTCCAGAAGCGTGAGTTGCTCGTCGCATTCATCAAAAAAAATCAGCCGGATCGCGTCCATATCATCGGTGAAATCTTCAGTGCTCATGCGCTGACACGCCTCACCGCGGCAAGCAGCTTGGGACCATCGAACGGTTTGACGATCCACCCGGTCGCACCTGCTTCACGTGCGGCACGACGAAGATCGTCACCGGATTCCGTCGTCAGAAAAATGATAGGGACGTATTTTGTATCTGACCGCGCGCGAAGGGCTCTGGTCAGTTGCAGGCCATCCATACGCGGCATGTTCAGATCCGTTATGATGACTGCCGGCAGAAAATCGGAAATTTTTTTCAGCGCTTCAACGCCATCTTCTGATGTTTCCACCTCATAACCGTCTTTGCGCAGCTCTCGACTGACAAGGTCCCGCATGGTTCGGGAATCATCAACGACCAGAATATTCATGCGTCGCCCTGCGCCTCCAGAAGAAAATCTCCGCCCATCAGCTGAAGATTTTCTCTCATCGCATCAGAAATATTCCTGATCTCGAAACCGGCATCCTGCACCTGCGCCGTTTGGTACGCGGAGACAAGCAACTGGAAACAGAGGCCACCGATCCGGCCAACCTGACTTCCATCCAGAACAAACTCCCTCTCTTCCTTTTTGAGGAGTTCCGAAAAAGGAACGGCGTATTTGGTGTCCAGTAGCTCAGGCAGCATCAGAACGCTCATCAGCGGAACTCCTCCCATCCTTCATCCGATGTCTGAAAGGACTCATTTCCCCACTGCGACGATGGAAGATCAGAGGCTGGCATTTCGCTCTCGAAAAGAGGTTTTTCGGCGTCATGCAGGCTTTTCAGACGAAACCGCTGAAGGCTTCCGACGAGTTCCCGGGCCTCCGCGCTCAGGTTATGACTGGCGGCCGTCGCCTCTTCGACCATCGCAGCATTCTGCTGGGTGTTCTGATCCATCTGGCTGACCGCAACGCTGATTTCCGAAAGGTCATTGGCCTGACTGCGCGCAGCCGTCGCGATTTCACCGATCAGGACGCTGATTTCACTGACATTTTCCACGATGGATTTCATCGCGCCCCCTGTCTCTTCGACCAGGGAGCTGCCCCGGCTGACCTGCTGCGTGCTTGAAGTGATGAGCCCCTTGATTTCCTTGGCGGCATCAGCCGAGCGCTGAGCCAGGGCCCGGACTTCGGCGGCGACGACGGCAAACCCCTTGCCTGCATCTCCCGCCCGGGCGGCTTCAACGCCGGCGTTCAATGCCAGGAGATTGGTCTGAAAGGCGATGTCATCAATCAGGCCAAGGATCTGCGCAATATGGATGGAAGACTGCTGGATGTCCTGCATGGCCGCGGTGGCGGCAGCCATCACTTCCCCCGATCGCTCGGCCCGGTCACGGGTCTGGCTTGCGACTTCACTGGCATGGACAGACGCTGCCGCCGTCTTTCGGACAGTCTCCGTGACGTTCCCCACCGAGACTGTGGTTTCTTCAAGCCGGGCGACCTGAAGTTCCGTGCGACGGGCCAGATCGTCAGCCGCCGAGGCGATTTCCGCCGATCCGGAGGAGATCGTTGAAATGCTGTCATTCAGCGACACCATCATCTTCTGAAGCGACGATGCGGTATCATTGAAATCCTGCCGCAGCCGGTCGTACCGGTCCGGCAGAGCTTCTTCGAGACGAAAGTCCAGTTCGCCATCACGCAGACTGGCCATTGCATTCCCGAGAACCGCAATGACGCGCTCATGCTCGGATGCTTCTTCTCTTGCCGACTGGCGGGCGTCTTCAGCCTCAACCCGCACAGCGGCAAGGGCAGACTGCGCCTGTGCGGTCATGGCGTCGCTGCGCTCGGCATGCGTCCGAGCTTCGCCGAGCAGGACCTGCAAGCGGATCAGGCTGGCTTCACGGACGTTCCGTGGCAGCGTTCCTTCCGACGCAAGTTGCCTCACGCCTCCGGCCAGATCGTCCCCGTAGGCTGCGACCTGAAAGAAGGCGACGATTCCAGCAGCACAAAAGAGACCAAGAAGCGCCAGTTCAGGGAAAACGGACTGCCAGATATCTGCAGTATGGCTCCCCTCAGTCTTCAGGTGCCATCCCACCAGACAGACAGAAACAGCGACAGGAATGGCAAACGCCAGAAGCAGGCGCCTGCGCAACAGGGAACTCCGCTGCATGGGAACAAAGCGCATGTCGGACATGCCAGACCGCCTCCAGAAACACAGATCACACCACGACAGCCGCATGCAGCCGACCAGATGCTTCCCTTCCTAGAGAACAGTTGATTGAAACTCCGTTAATGCCTCTCAGACTTCTTCAGTTGGCTGATACTGGAATATCGACATCGTGCTGGACGAACATCCAGTGGCCCCAGCGGGGAATCCAGATCCGGTAATGCCGGAGAACATCCGCTCCCAGCAGGGCATCCGTATCGGGAAGATCACCCCCGACCCTCAGGACGACATCGCGAAAAACGATATCGCCCATCTGGAGGGTATCGAAATGATGGCGATAATTTTTCACCGGATCCCGCGTGAGGCCATAACCGGTCGTGACCGGATCCTTTTCCAGCATGGCACGCGTCACACCCGCAGCTCTTGCGCCATCCATGCTAATCAGGCTGCTGGCTGCTCCCGTATCAAGAACAGCATCGGTCGCGTGGCCATTCAGGCGGATATCCAGCGTAGTTTTCTGGCCGCCGTTATAGGGATGGCTGATGGGAACCGTGTGAATACGACCCGTCCATCCGGGCGTCGGCGTTTCACAGTCTTCAGTTTCAACCAGGCGCACCCGATGAGACGGCATGTCCACGACCGTATCGTAGCGTCCCAGAAAATCACGCCCGAACAATCCCACAATCGGGAGGCCGGCGATCTTTCCGGTAAACTTCCCGGCCCCGGCCACAGCGATGTTCAGAGCCTTGGAACTTCCCATGTCCAGCGTGCGGATTGTCATGACACGCGCATACTCGTCTCCCCCGACGCCACGGACGAACACGGTCCCACCTGTATCGTCCAGACCGAGCGGCTCCACGAAATTCTTCCCGATCGTGGTGGAGAAAGCCCCCGTATCAACAATCAGTGCAACCGGATGCCCATTGATCGCGGCACGAACGATGGGACTTCCCCAGTCATTCAGAACCGGCATGTCACCGCTTATGAACAGTTTGCACTGACGCGGACCACTCTCGCACCCGGCAAGAACAGTCCCCATCAGCAGAAGCGCACCCAGTCGGCCCAGCGTCATGACATCCCCGCATCTGTATCGATCCGTTACAAAGGACACGTCCCATCCGGACCGGGCAAGGCAGTTTTTTTGCCCGGGTGAGCTTTTTTTTCAGAAAACCCTATTGCCACCCCCAGGGCAGGCTGATAAATCACCGCCACCGACCGAGAGGAAGCCAAACAGCTTCCCGAACGGAAGGTCCCAAGATGCTGGAAAGCAGCTTTGCGGGTGTAGCTCAGTTGGTTAGAGCGCCGGCCTGTCACGCCGGAGGTCGCGGGTTCGAGCCCCGTCACTCGCGCCACTCCTCTTCTGGAGTTGGCCACATTCCCAGAAAAAACAAATTCCGAAAACGATCGCTTACCTCTAGGTAAGGATATGGTTTTCTTCATTCTGAAATGTCTGATCTCGGGTGTTCTGATCGCGGCGGCCTCAGGCGTCGCGCGACGTTATCCGGGAGCGGGTGCCCTGATTGCGTCCCTGCCGCTGGTATCGGTTCTGGGCATGATCTGGCTCTGGGTGGAAAAACCTGACCGCATCGTCATGAGCCGCCATGCGGAAGCGACGTTCTGGTATGTACTTCCGTCCCTGCCGATGTTTCTGCTCATCCCGCGGCTGCTGAGAGTGGGAGTGCCGTTCTGGGTGGCTCTGATGGCAGGGTGTGCCCTTACGATCATCCTGTATCTCGGGACGATTTGGGCGCTTGCACGGTTTGGTTCAGGGAGCTGAGGACGTCTCAACCCGTGTGTGCCAGATAAACGTCCAGAACCTCGTCGGGTGAGCCATCCATCCGGACATGGCCGTTCTCCAGCCACAGGACACGCGTGCACCACTGACGCATGATTTCGGGCTGATGGGTCGAGAGCACCAGGATCTCCGCCTTCTGGACGAGTTCCTCAAGCCGGGTGCGGGCCTTGTTCATGAAAATGCCGTCGCCTGCCAGGAACCATTCATCCATCAGCAGGATCTCCGGGGCAGACGCCGTCGCCAGACCGAACGCCAGGCGGACACTCATGCCCGCACTGTAGGCTTTCACCGGCATGTCCATGTAAGGCCCGAGCTCCGCGAAGTCCTGTACGTCCTGTTCGATCCGGTCGATCTGCTGGCGTGACAGTCCTTCATACCGGCCTTTGAGACGGATGTTCTCACGACCGGTCAGATCGGGATTCATACCCAGACTGCTATCCAGCAGGGTCCGCATCGTCCCCTCAAGCCGGACTCGCCCGGCAACAGGCTCATAGATGCCGGCCAGCGCCCGCAGGAGGGTGGTCTTGCCAGCGCCGTTACTGCCAATCAGCCCCAGCCGCTCGCCGGAGCGCAGCGTGAAACTGATTTCCCGCAGTACGCTGACAATCGTGCGTTCCCGCTGGTCATGCATCAGATGCGCCGATGGCGAGGACGGTGCAAAGCGGGTCAGGGTCTTGCCGACCTGCCGTTTCAGGGAGCGGCTCTGGCCATGATACAGTGGAAAATCGATACAGAGACGGTCAACAACGATACCGGGCATCAGATCAGATCCAGTAAGGAATGCGCGACCGCATCCGGCAGAACAGGATGGCCGCCAGAAGCCACAGGAGCACGCTGTGCCCAATGGCCGCTCCCCAGACAACCGCATCAACCGTCCGCCCCAGAAGAGGCGCGCGCACGATTTCAAGAAGCGAATAGAACGGGTCGAGCAGCAGATACTGACGCCCGGTCGTGATCAGCTCGGGCTTCCAGATGACCGGCGTCACAAAGAAGAAGATCTGCAGCAGGGACGCCACGATCGGTGCGATATCGCGAAACCGCGCGCCCAGCATCCCGATGAGCAGGATGACGCAGAAGCTGTCCACGATCCAGACCGGAAGGCTGAGAAGCAGGCTCCAGATCTGGTGTGGCCAGATCCGGAAGACCGCAAATACGACGGCGACTACCACCATATTATGAAGCAGGATCAACAGGTTCCGGACGATCACCTGCATGACGGGGAGGCTGGCCGGAATCCGCATCGAATGGAACAAGGGGGTGTTCTGTGTGAAGACCGTTCCTGCATCATTGACCACCGTGCCGATATATCCCCACAGCACGATCGAAAGCGACAGGAAGGGCAGATAGGTTCTCAGGTCCATGTGGAAGAGGTAGCCGTACACCACACCCGTTGCGCCAATCATCACGGCGGTGGAGAGCGTCAGCCACAGCGGCCCCAGAATGGAGCCGCGATACCGCATCTTGATGTCCAGCCAGCCAAGCGCCGCGGCGAGCGGAAACAGCCGCAGACCTGCCCTCAGATCGGCTGCGGCAGAGCGGACAAGCCCCCATCCACGCTGGGGTTCAAGAACCAGAACAGGAGAACGGGCATTCATGTCTTCCATGCGCTCTCCCTACCATGAAAGCGTGTCCTGCCCATCCCCCCTGACGGCCGAAACCACCCTCTGCCGCCCTCGCAACAGGATGGCGTGATGATTTCCCTTGCATCCTGCGCCAACCTCGCCGACATGCTGCGGTCATGTCATATGCTGTGAAGGAAATGTTCGTGACCCTCCAGGGCGAGGGTGCACAGACAGGCCGCGCATCGGTGTTCTGCCGCTTCGCCGGCTGCAACCTGTGGTCGGGCCGCGAGCAGGATCGCGCCACGGCCGCCTGCACGTTCTGTGATACCGATTTCATCGGCACGGATGGTGAAGGCGGCGGCCGTTTCGAGACGGCTGAGGCCCTGGCCTCCACCATCGAGGCCTGCTGGACCGGTACGGCCGATGACAGCGGCCGGCGCTATGTCGTCTTCACGGGCGGCGAACCCCTGCTCCAGCTTGATGACGCCCTGATTGCCGCCGTAAAGGCCCGCGACTTCGAAATTGCGGTGGAAACCAACGGCACCATCGCAGGTCCCGCAGGAATCGACTGGATCTGCGTCAGCCCCAAACCAGGCGGTGCACTCGTGCAGACTGAAGGTGCAGAACTCAAGCTGGTCTATCCCCAGCCCGAACTGCCGCCCGAACTCTTCGAGCAGTTCGCGTTCCGCCATTTCTGGCTTCAGCCGATGGACGGCCCCGACCGCATCGCCAACACACAGGCCGCCGTGGCTTACTGCCTGAGCCATCCGCGCTGGCGCCTGTCGCTCCAGACCCACAAGCTGATCGGAATCCCCTGACCATGACCATCAGCAGCAACACTGCTCTTGTCCTGTTCTCTGGCGGTCAGGATTCCGCGACCTGCCTCGCCTGGGCCCTCTCCCGCTTCGACCGTGTCGAGACCGTTGGCTACGCCTACGGACAGCGCCACGCCATCGAACTCGAATGCCGCGAGACTTTGCGGAACGAGATGGCTGCCTTCTCACCGGACTGGAAAGCACGCCTCGGCGATGACCACACGATCGACCTCGCTTCCCTCGGCGCCCTGTCTGAAACGGCCCTGACCCGCGAGGCCGAGATCGGACTGAGCGAGAACGGCCTCCCCAATACGTTCGTACCCGGCCGCAACATCATCTTCCTGACCTTCGCAGCGGCTCTCGCCGTCCGCCGCAATGCACGGCACATCGTCACGGGCGTCTGCGAAACCGACTATTCCGGCTATCCGGACTGTCGGGACGATACGATCAAGGCCCTTCAGGTTGCCCTGAACCTCGGCATGGACCAGCGCTTCGTTCTGCACACGCCCCTGATGTGGATCGACAAGGCCCAGACCTGGGATCTGACGGAAGAACTCGGCGGCCAGAAGCTCGTGAACCTCATCAATCGGGACAGCCATTCCTGTTACATGGGCGACCGCACGCATCAGCATGACTGGGGTTATGGCTGTGGCACCTGTCCGGCCTGCAACCTGCGTGCCGATGGCTGGCGGCGTTACCAGCAGAGCCGCCGTTCGCACGGAGGCGCCGCATGACTGCTGAACTCGTCTTCACCCGTCGTTTCTGTATGGGACACCGGCTTATCACGGGAGCCAGCGAACGCTGCGCCATTCCGCACGGTCATAATGAATATGTCCGCGTGACGCTGCGTCCGGCGAAGCAAGCCCGGCTGGATGGCCATGCGAACATGATCCTGCCCTTCGCCGAGGCCAAGACGCGCTGGCACCATTTCGTGGATAACAGCCTCGATCACGCGCTTCAGCTCTCGGAAACCGATCCGCTGCTTGCATGGTTCCGCGAGAACGAACCCGAACGCGCCCAGCGCATCGTCGTCACGCCTGGTGACCCGACGACCGAACTTATGGCCGCTCTCATGCTCGCCAAACTGACCGCCATCCTCGCGGATCAGGGCGACATCCTGCGTGTCCATGAGATCGAACTGGAAGAAACGCCCACCAACACCGTCCGTCTTGGCGGCAATCCGCAGCATTACCTGCCCACCGTTTCGCGGCCACCGGAACAGTGCTGGTGGAACAGGCCGGACGCCAGTATCGCCTGACGCCCGGTCCGGAGCCTTGGTCTCAGACCTTATGGACCGAGGCGTCGTAGATCTGATCGATCGTCTCGCCCAGCGTCGCGTCGAACTGCGCATCATCCATCTGATGCCGCAGATCCCCGATCAGGGCCCGGGAGAAACTCGCGATCATCCGATGATTGTGCCGCAGTTTTTCGCAGGCCTGATCCAACGGATAGCCACCGGACAAGGCAACGACACGGACCATGCGCGGATCACGCGCGATATCGTCATACAGATCAGGCACTTCCGGGATCGTCACCTTCAGCATGATCCGCGCGTCTTCGGGAAGCTTCTGAAGCTCCTCCAGAACATAATCATGCAGAAGCTGCTCACAGGCCTTCTTGTCCGGGCTCTTGATCAGCACTTCCGGCTCCAGGATGGGGACCAGCCCATGCCTGCGAACCTGCTCTGCCACCGCGAACTGCTGCTGCACGATAGCGCGAATCCCGCTCTCGGACGGCAGACGGATCGTGGAGCGTTCCTTCGTCCCATAGACACCCAACTTCACGGCCCGCGCCAGCAGCTCATCCAGCCCCGGCATCGGCTTCATAAGCTGGACACCGTCTGCTTCCGCCTCCAGGCCCTTGTCGATCTTTACGAACGGAACAACCCCCCGCTCGCGCCAGAGATAGGCCGGGACCGGTTCGCCTTTCACGTCTCCATCCATGGTTCGCTCGAACAGGATCGCCCCGATCACTTTGTCTCCCGTGAAAGACGGCGCCGTGATGATCCGCACCCGCATCTCGTGCATCCGCGCGAACATCTCGCTCTCGCCCGAGTAATCGCTTTCAGGGATGCCATACTGTTTCAGCGCACCAGGCGTGGAGCCGCCGCTCTGATCCAGAGCAGCGATAAATCCGCCTTTTTCCGCCATCTGTGACATCATTGTTTCCGCGGTACTCATCAAGATCCCCTTCGATACAGGGAAAACCGTCACCACTCCCGAAGGACCCCACGGATCACCCCCTGTCGCGGCACGTTTCCCGACACAGCCCAATCGCACGGATACCCGGGGAGTTCCGGTACGACGGTTTCAAGAAACCGTACCGCAAGCCTGCCCCCTCATGAAGGCGCAACACCACTCACCAAATCAGGATGAACCGTCCCCGGACCCGTACGGAGCATTTTCATAAAGCGCCAGAAACGCTTCGATATCGTCACTCATCAGACGCCCGGAGCGTTCTTCCACCAGCGTTTCCGGCCATTTCCACCATGCCAGCGCCAGCAGACGCGCAATGACCGTTTCGGAAAAACGGTAGCGGATCACTTTTGCCGGATTACCGCCGACAATCGCATAAGGCGGCACCGATTTCGTGACGAGAGCCTGCGCGGCAATAACGGCGCCATCCCCAATCGTCACCCCGGACATGATCGTGGCATGCGCCCCGATCCAGACATCATTGCCAATGATGACGTCGCCTTTGGAGGAGTGATCGTCCTCCCCCTCTTCGGCAGGGGGCCAGAAATGCGAAAGGGTTTTGAAAGGATAGGTGCTGACCAGATCGGCGCGATGGTTACCCAGGATGATCGTGACACCGGGCCCGATCGAGCAGTAATCACCGATCGTCAGACCAGCCTCTCCCGCTTCGAGGATGACCGGGGCGCCGTAGGTATGCGGACCGATCTGCCAGCCCCATTCATCGATCTGATAGGCCAGCGCATAACGCGTCAGGGCCTGAAACGCACGCTCTCCAAATGCCATGAGGGCCACTCCTTCATCGTGACATGATGCATCATGTCACCGAGTGGAGATCAACCATAGTCTGCATTTCCTCGTCCCATAGCACGTTGCTCCGGGCCTCACGGATACCATCCCGCCAGGTCAGGATTTTCACGTCCTGAAATGCCGGATGGGCCTCGTGACAGGCCAGCAGCCTGTAATTCGGAATGCCAGGGGCCATGTGGTGGACATGATGCGTTCCGATATCACCCGTAAACCAGCGCATCACCCGCGAGAAACGGAGAAACGAACAGCCGGTCACAGCCGCATCGAAACTGTTCCACTGAGGATTTCCGGCCCATTGCACGCCTTCAAACCTGTGCTGGACCAGAAAAAGCCAGACACCGGTCACGGCAGCTGGATAAATCACCATGAAGCTCACCAGCAGCACAAGCTTCCACCCGACAAGCCAGGAGAGAGCGACAAACATTGCCGCCAGACAGAGATTGGTTCCGTAAACGCCCACCCGCTCTCGGATCCAGTGCCGCGGTGTATCAAAAGCGAAGCGGTAGACGATGAAGAAGATGACTGGCGGCATCAAAAAGACCGTCAGGACCGGCTTCTTGCTCATCCGGTACAGGAACTTCTTCAGCCGTGTCATTTTACGGTATTCGGCGACAGTCATACAGTCCGAATACAGGTCAGACAGACGCCCCCGCGTGTCCATATTATTCCAGGACCCGTGGTGCAGGGCGTGATGCTTCTTCCAGTGATCATACGGGGTCAGCGTCAGCAGCGAGCAGAGCCATCCTGTCACGTCATTGGCCCATCGCCGTCGGAAAAGCGAGCCATGTCCGCAGTCATGCTGAAGAACAAAGGTCCGGATGGACAGGCCCGACGCCAGCGGGGTGAGCGCCAGAGACCACCACCAGCCCTTTACCAGACCGGCGTAAATCAGGATGTAGCAGAGCAGAAGCAGGCTGACGGTCGAGACAACCTGAAACAGGCTGGTCCAGAAATACGAGCCCTGATATTTGCGGACTGACCGTGCTGTTTCATCGGAATATCCTGACGCTTGCAGCTGGTTTTCCCTGACAGGCGTCATAATAATCCATATATTTCTCTAGAAAAATCAGTAATATGAATTATTTATATAATCAATACCATATCAATTTAATATTTGTAACAAACAATACTTATCTGTCGCAATATTTTTTGGTACACTCGATTTTTACTGCCAAGCTCTTGATGTCAGGCCCTGTTTTTACAAATATCCGGGCGCCCGGCCAGGCGATACGGATCAGCCGCGCAGGAGCGACATGATCTCCATCCGCGCAGCGCTGTCCCTCAGCCAGGTGCCGCGTGCGATGGACGTCACGGTCGTCGAGCCTGGCGAACGCACACCGCGCATGCTCATGCACATATGCTCGGCTTCGATCACAACCAGCACGGCTTCCGGCGCCAAAACATCTTCCATGCCCTGCGCGATCTGGTCCGTCAGGCGTTCCTGAAGCTGCGGACGACGGGCAAAGCCTTCGACCAGCCGCGCAATCTTGCTCAGTCCAGTCAGACGGCCACCTGCCGGCAGGTAGGCCACATGCGCTTTGCCATAGACCGGGAGCAGATGATGCTCACACATGGAATGGAAGCGGATGTCCTTGACGATGACCGCACCATGATGCCGGTCCGCCGAGAACTGCGTCTTCAGATGATCCCGTGGGTCCTGATGCAGACCGCTGAACACTTCGAGATACATCTTCGCCACGCGCTGCGGCGTATCAAGCAGGCCTTCACGCTCCGGATTTTCGCCCAGTGCCTCAAGGATCTCCCGCACGGCACCCGCAATCCGTACTTCCGCATCCGCAGGCAGCGGCAATGCTCCCATGGGGCGCAGTTCTTCGGAAGAAAGGCTGTCCTGACTGTCCGACAGACGTGCCGAAGCGGCGGTCATGATCGTGGCGTTCAGGTTGGTCATGCGGGTTCAGGCTCCTTGATGCCCCAACGGCCGGTGCCGTCAGGTGCGCGCCGGGTCACATCCCCCGGGCTCCGCGGCAGGACTGCTAGCGCGTCCCGCACGCGACGTCCACCAATGACGTGATCTGGATCAATTTCTGCAAGAGGCTCGAGCACAAAAGCCCGCTCGAACAGACACACATGCGGCAGCGTCAGCACCCGGTCCCGGATTTCCCGCGCTCCATAATAAAGAATGTCGATATCGACAGCCCGCGCCCCCCAGCGCACACCGGGCACACGACCCAGATCGGCCTCGATCGCCTTGCAGACCCGCAGAAGCGCGTGAGGCTCCAGCGTTGTCCGCCCGGTAGCGCAGATATTCACAAATGCCGGCTGCTCCACCCCGCCCCAGGGCGCGCTGTTATACAGTGACGACACATCCGCGATCTCAAGTCCATCCACCAGCGACAGCCGATCCACCGCCGCCGCCAGAACAGCCTCGCGCTCCCCAAGATTGCTCCCCAGCGAGAACGCAACCTCATGAACCCGGGCCTGCTCCACGGACACCGCCGTCCCTGAAACCGCATAAGGCACCGGCGCAGAGGGCTTGCGCACCTCGACCCGCACCCACTCCACACGCTCCAGCTTCGCCAACACGGTCTCAGCAATGCGCCCCGCCACTGTCTCGATCAGCTGCAGAGGCGGCCCCGTCACAATATCCGAAGCGATATCGCACAGCGTTCCGTAACAGACGGCCTGCTCGTAATCATCGCCCGCAATCGCGCCTGACAGATCGGCCCGGATCTCGATATCGACCACAAAGCGCTGCCCGATCCGCGTCTCCTCCGGCAGCACGCCGTGATAGCCAAACAGGCACAGATCCCGCACGAAAACGGAAGTCAGGACAGGAACGATCATCGGACATCCTTCAGAATCTGGCGCATTTTCAACGCATCCACATGCTCGCGCACATCATGCACCCGCAGGATCGCGGCCCCCTGCTCTACCCCATAGAGATTGGTCGCCAGCGTTCCCGCCAGCCGCTCGGACGACGCGCGCCCCAGAAAATGCCCGAACATCGACTTGCGCGACACCCCCAGCAGAACCGGCAGCCCATATTCGGACCGCAACTCCCCAAGCCGTGCCACGGCTTCAACATTCTGCGTCTGCGTCTTGCCAAATCCGACACCGGGATCGAGCACGATCCGCTCTTGCTCCAACCCGGCCCGCTCCGCCAGCTCCAGCGAGCGGTCAAAAAACCGCCGCCAGTCCGCGCGCAGGTCGAGCGCCGCATCCACCTCATGCCGGTTATGCATCAGCACGGCCACGGCATCCGAATCCGCCACCACGAATGCCATTTCCGGATCGGCCTGCAGCCCCCACACATCATTGATAACGTCAGCCCCGGCCTCAAGCGCCCGCCGGGCCACGAACGCCTTGGTGGTATCGACCGAAATGACGGCCCCTTCCGCCACAAGCGTCCCCACCACAGGCGAAAGCCGCGCCCATTCCTCTTCCGCCGGGACAGGCTCAAATCCCGGTCGCGTGGATTCAGCTCCGACGTCCAGCAGGTCGGCCCCATCTGCCAGCAACGCGCGTCCATGGGCCAGAGCCGCTTCAGGGCGCAGAAAACGGCCACCATCGGAAAAGGAATCCGGCGTGACGTTCACGATCCCCATCACTGCCACCGGCCCGTTTCCAGCCAGCTTCATCCGACTTTCCTTCATCCGTGCCGTTATCATACGGAGAGCCTCAACATCCCTTTCGGGAACTGCGGCAGCATGATCGTGTTTTCAGTTCTGCCCCAACCCAATCGCGCCCCCAGAAAGAAGGTACGCTTCATGTCCATCATCGATGACACTCCCTTCGAAGGCGAAGACCGCAAATACCAGGTCGCGACCGAACAGGCCGAGGCTGCTCTCCGCGCCCGGCAGATCGGGGACGACGCCTTGGCCGAACGCCTTCTGGACGCTGCCGAACGCACGGATCCCGAAGCGCTGGCCAATGTGCTGCAGCGCGACATTGACAGCCCCAACAGCCGGTCCCCAAACCACAGAACGCCTCCTGCCGCATCCGATGACGAAGTCGCCGCGATCACCCGCACGGTTCAGCCGGGTTCGGATGCTCCGTCCCGCGCCGGTATCCTTGACGGCAACGGGGACGCGGATGGCTCAGGCGCAGACAGCGAGAAACGCTGACCCCTTAAAGTGCCCCGATCAAAGTGTCCGGAGGCTCACGCCTTTCGGGCACGCTCCAGAAACGCATCCATCTGGTCCGCTTCGAGCGCACCCGGAGCCACGGCCGCCGTACCGAAAATGAACGTCGGCGTTCCGTCCAGACCAACGGCGCGCCCCTGATCCAGATTGGTGTTGATCAGCGCCACGGTCTGGGGAGAACTCATGTCGGCCGTCAGCTTCTTCACGTCGATGCCATTGGCCTGAGCCAGTTCGACGATCCGCTCCATGCTCGGCTTGGTGGTGTCTGCCATCAGCGCCCGACGCATGGCCTCATACTTGCCCTGTGCGCTCGCAGCGAAAATCGCCCGCGTATCGAGAACGCTGTTGTTACCCAGAACCGGCACGACCTTTTCGACCAGCCGGACATCCGGATGACGGCTGAGGAAACTGTCCACCTCGCCCATCATGGACCGGCAGTACGAACAGCGCGGATCATAGAATTCCACCACCGTGATCCTGCCATGCGGGTTGCCCCGAATGGCGAAATCGGGCGCAGTCTGAAGCTCGGACTGATGCGCCTTCACGGCAGCAAGCGTCGAATCCTGCTTCTGCTCCTCGGCCTTTTCACGGATCGCGCGGATGGCGTCCGTCAGGATGCTCGGATCGTTCTGCAGCGCATCACGCATGATGCCGACGATCTCGGCCCGCTGGGCAGGTGTGAAGGATGTCGCCGGAGCTGCCAGAGCCTGACCGCCCACAAGAAAGGCCATTCCGGCAACAACGGCAGACGCTGTGGCAAGCAGAGGGTATCTCAACGGAAAGCTCCGGATCAGCTGAAGGAAAGACAGGACATCAGGTCCATACGGCATAAAGAAGGTCTGTGGCAAAGAGAAGACACCAACTCGCCTCTCCCACAAACAACAGATTCCCGTTATGAGGGAACAACAACCGGACCAGGACCCACGGCGCAGACCCGTCTGCCCGCGCCCGCCATCCGCGAAGGCCACGAGGCCGGACAGTCGTGACCAGACATTGGAGAAACGCCAGGTGGCGCATCGACAGCACCAGATTTCCACCCCGGACGCCACACAGGCCCGTCGCGTCTCTTCCCGCCTGCCCGCCTCACTGATGGCGTCGGTCGCCTCGGGCCTTCTGCTGAGCGCCTGCTCGTGGATCCCGGGCTCCCATCTCGTCGGCATCAGCGAAACATCCGCTCCTGCAGGCGGCAGCATCGGCACGGTCGTCGCTGACGAACCGCAGGCTGCCCTGGTCGGCCATGACGTGCTGGCCCGTGGCGGCAACGCAGCCGATGCCGCCACCGCGACGGCCCTGGCGCTCGGCGTCACCCTGCCGTCCCGTGCATCTTTCGGCGGCGGCGGCGCCTGCCTCGTCAGCCGTCCCGGCGAAGTGGCACAGTCCATCACGTTCCAGACCCGCGCCGGCACCAGCAAGGGCGCCGATCGTCCGGCTGCCACACCGGCCGACTTCCGTGGCCTGTATCTGATGCAGCTCCATTACGGCACGGTCGATTTCAATGATCTGATCGCCCCGGCCCTCAATCTCGCCAGCACGGGCATCACTGTCAGCCGCACGCTGGCAGCCGATCTGGCCGCCGTGCGTCCGGCCCTTCTGGCCGATGACGGTGCCCGCGCCATCTTCGGCCGCGGCGACGCCTCCACTCTCGTGGCCGGTGACAGCCTGGCCCAGCCGCGCCTCGCAGGCTTCCTGGAGCGCATCCGGGTTGCCGGCGTCGGCGACCTCTATAACGGGGCTCTGGCTGACGTCTACGTGACCGCAGCCCAGAAAGCCGGGGGTGGCCTGAACGATGACGACATGCGCCAGACCCTTCCCCTCCAGACAGAAGCCCTGACGACGCGACAGGGCGGTGTGGAAGCCTCGTTCCTGGCCCCGCCAGCCGATGGTGGCCTTGGAGCAGCCGTCCGCTACACGACCGGCGCCTCCGCTCAGGGCACCGTCGCGGCATGGCGCGCCTCCGGCAACACATCGCTCGCCGCCGCCCAGGCGGCTCTCAACAGCGGCCGTTCCGGTGGTGGCTCCCTTCCGGCCCTTCCGGCTTCGACGTCCTTTGTCGTGACCGACCATTCCGGCATGGCCGTGGCCTGCGTCCTGAGTGACAACAACCTGTTCGGAACCGGCCGTATTGCGGGCAGCACCGGCGTCGTGCTCGGCGCATCTCCCGCCCGTACACCCCAGCCGCTGCTCTCCGCCGCCGTCCTGCGTGACCAGCGCAACCTGCGCGCTGTCATCGCGGCCTCCGGCCAGAACGAAGCCGCCGATGCCGTCGGAGACGCTGCCCGCGCTGCCGCACATGAAACCCCGATTCCGCATGAGGGCGCTGGCCGCATCAACGCCATCCTTTGCCAGGGCAACGATTCGTGCCGCGGCTCCACGGACCCCCGTGCCGCTGGCCTCGCCGCGGGCACGACGAACGACAGCAGGAACTGACGAAAAAAGCCCCGCCGATCTTCTGACCGGCGGGGCTTTTTCCTGACCGGGGCTCTACCCGGTAAAACTTCGCACCAGACTTCCCGCCACCAGCGACCAGCCGTCCACCACGACGAAAAAGATCAGCTTGAACGGCAGGGATACAGTACTGGGGGGCAGCATCATCATGCCAAGGCTCATCAACACGCTGGACACCACCAGATCGATGACCAGAAACGGCAGATAGAGCAGAAATCCCATCTCAAAACCGCGACGCAGTTCCCCGATCATGAAGGCCGGAACCAACACGCGCCACGGCGTATCCCCGATCTTCGCGGGTGGCTTCTCATGCGCGATGTTCAGGAACGTCGCCACATCCGCAGGACGTGCCGTCACCGCCATAAAATCATGGAACGGCTGGGCCGCGGCCGTAAGACCTTCCATTTCGCCGACACGCCCGGCCATCATCGGCTCGATCCCCGCATCCCAGGATTTCTGAAGCGTCGGCTGCATCACAAACAGCGTCAGAAACAGAGCCAGCCCGATCAGAACCGTATTGGGGGGTGTTCCCTGCGCCCCCAGCGCACTGCGCAACAGGGACAGGACGATCACGATCCGCGTAAACGCCGTGATCATTACCAGCAGGCTCGGCGCCAGAGACAGAACAGTGATCAGAGCCGTCAGCTGCACCAGCCGACTAGTCGTCCCCGCGCCACCAGAAGCACCATTCTGCCCCAGATCGATGCTTACGGCCTGAGCATGCGCCAGATGCGGAAAAGCCAGACAGGCCAGCAATACGAAAACCGGGACCAGCCCCCGAAGTACGGACAGACCCTTCCTCATGCCACGTCCTCCGCGCCAGAAGCGTCGAGCGCCGAAGCAAACGTGTCTCGCTCTGTCCAGTCCATCAGGATGTCCTGATTCCCACCCGTCAGGATCAAAACCTCCCGTGCGCCATAACGCACAACCGAAAGACGCCGTGTCCGGTCCAGCGCCATCTGCCCCACCAGCGAAAGTCCCGCCTGCCCCTCCCGAGCACCGCCCCTTTTCTGTTCCAGAAAACGCAGCAGGGGTCGGGCACAGAAAATCAGCACGATAATAAAAATCAGAGCGGCAATCGCGTTCACGCACTCATGCAGGGTCATAGGTCAGTCATCCTCATTCCCCTACATGATGCCCAAGACCGATTAACGACCGCTTAATTGCCCCTCGGTTTTGCCAAAGATGCTGTCCAAAAAGCAGAAAACCCCTGTCCTGAGCATGCTGTCCCTGTCAGAAATATTTTTCTGAATGTTTCTGCGCAGGACCAGACGTCGTGAACGCCCATCCCCAGACGATCCAGATTTTCCTTCCCTCCGGCGATCCACAGGGAATCCGTACTGCCTCCATCACCACCCGGATCGTGCAGGTTGTCGAAATTCCCCGCCTGCGACTGGAGGAATTTCTGAAGCGGCCCGAAGCCAACTCGGTCGGCATTTACATCCTGTTCGGTGAAAACGACGAAACGGAACGGCCGAAAGCCTATGTCGGACAGACCGGAAATTTCGGAAACCGCCTGAAGCAGCACAACGAGAAGAAGGGCCTCTGGTGGAACCGGGCCGTCGTCGCCTTCTCGCTCACCCAAAGCCTGACCGTCACACACGCGCACTATCTGGAATGGCTCGCCCTCAGCCATGCCGCACAGGCCCAGCGCTTTGAAATGGACAACGGCACAGGCGGCACAAAACCCCACACCCTGCCCGCGCTGGAAGCAGAATGTCGTGAAATTTTCGAAACAATCGACATCCTGCTGACGACCCTGGGATACCCGATTTTCGAACCCCTCATCCGCAACCGGAATCCTGTTACTCAGACAACTGAACCTGTTCTGGATTTACAGAAACAGTCCATCCCAACCGAATTTTATTGCCGTGCATCCGGCGTGGACGGACGTGCCCAGTATACGCAAGAAGGACTGGTGGTACTGGCAGGCTCTTATGGCCGCGCTGAAGTTTCTAGCAGTTTTAATTATGCTCAGAAGCGACAGGCCATGCTGGAGCAAGGTCTGTTACGTATTGAAGGCGACCGCATTTATTTCACCCGCGACGTACTGTTCAAAGCCCCAAGCCCCGCGGCCACCGTCCTGCTGGGACATTCTGTCAACGGCTGGGCGAAGTGGAAAGACAGCACCGGAAAGACTTTAGAAGAGGCTATGGATCGCTCTACGCCCGGTAACGACTGCGAAGCCTGACAAAGTCCCCTCACACCCCTCTCCCACAGCAGAATCGACGGCTCAGGCAACCATTTATTAAAGATTTCACGCCATCATGCGCTTCACCGGGATTTTTCCGGCACCTGCATGATGGAGACTGTCTCGATGCGTAACATCGACCCAACCAGCGCAGGCGGCACCGACCTTTTTTCTCTGGGCCGTGACCGCATGAACTGGCTTCAGGCGCGCCAGCAGGTGCTGGCCGGCAACATCGCCAACTCCGATACACCGGACTACCAGGCCAAGGACGTCTCCCCTTTCGAGGCGGCGATGGGCGAATTCGACATTACGCCCACCGTCACCCAGCCCGATCATATCGGTTACAACGCCTCAGGCACCCACACCATCGAGACCACATCCGAACAGTCCCTGGATGGTAATCAGGTTTCTCTGGACCAGCAGATGGAACAGGTCGCAGACGTGAACGACCAGCAGCATCTCGCCGTGAACGTCTATTCGAAATACCTGAGCATGTTCCAGACGGCACTCGGCAAGTAAGGAGCCTGACGGATGAACCTGTCCACCACCATCGGCATTTCCGCAAGCGGCATGGACGCACAGGCCCAGCGCCTGCGCATCGTCGCGGAAAACCTCGCCAATCAGGATACGACCGGCTCCCAGCCCGGCGCAGATCCCTATCGTCGCAAGACCATCACCTTCGCCGAACATGTAGACGACGAAACGGGTGCCTCGACCGTGGATGTCCAGAATGTCGGACAGGACATGTCGGACTTCGACACCCGCTACGACCCATCCCATCCCGCCGCTGATGAACGCGGCTACGTCAAGGTTTCCAACGTGGATTCCATGACCGAGATGATGGACATGCGTGAAGCCGAACGTTCCTACGAAGCCAACCTTAATGCCCTGTCGAGCACCCGGACCATGCTGTCCCGTACACTCGACCTGCTGAAGTAATCCAGATGCTCACATCCCTCACCCAGGCCCATAATGCCTACGCCGTCCAGAGTCTCCAGAGCCGCCTGCAGGGGCTTACGGACAATGTCGATGACGGGATACAGTCGTCCGCAGCGACCGCCAGCAGCAGTTCCGGTACGGATTTCGGCTCCATCCTCTCCCAGTCCGTCAGCAGCGTCATCGACAGCGGTCATGATGCCGAAGCCAAGGCCGCACAGGGCCTGACAGGCGGCGAAGACATGACGCAGATCGTCACCGCGGTGTCCAACGCGCAGCTCGCTCTCCAGACCACGACCGTGATCCGCGACCGCATGGTACAGGCGTATCAGGACGTGATGAAAATGACGATCTGACCATGCAGGCCATCGATCTCGGCGCCATTCTGGAACAGACCTTTCTCGTCGCTCTCAAGCTGAGTGCCCCCGCCCTCCTGACTGCCCTCGGGGTCGGCCTTCTGGTCTCGCTGGTGCAGGCGGTCACCCAGCTCAACGAGGCCACACTGTCCTTCGTCCCCAAGGTGCTGGCGATCGGGGCCGTCATGGTCATGGCCGGCTCCTTCATGACCGCAACGCTCATCAGCTTTACCCGACATCTCTTCGACCAGCTCATCCTCGTCGGTACCACCTGAGCCCTCCCCTTCCGGATTCGGAGTTGACTGACATGCCTGTGTCCGGATTTTCCGGTCTGAAAGACGCTCTGCTGTGAATGCTGGTCTTGCCGGTCCGGGCGGAGCAAGCGCGTTACAGGGGCTGGATCTCAGTGGACCGGCCCTGAGCGTCTGGGCCCTCGCCTTTGTTCTGGTCCTTTCCCGCACCGGGGCGGTCGTCATGGTCATGCCGGGTCTTGGCGAACAGTCCATGCCCATGATGATCCGTGCGGGATGCGCCATCACCCTCACGGTTCTCCTCCTTCCACTCGTCGCCCCCCTGCTGATGCAGGACCACCTGGATGCATTGGCCCCGCTGGGGCTCTGCGGCATGATCGCCGTCGAGCTCTTTGCCGGAATCCTGGTCGGCTGGATGGCGCGTCTGATCTGCATGGCCCTGCCGATTGCTGGGCAGATCATCGCGGTCTGCATGGGGATTTCGAGCGTTCTTCAACCGGACCCGGATCTGGGTTCGGGCAGTTCCGCGCCTGCCCGCTTCCTGAACCTGCTGGCGCCTCTCGTGCTTCTCGTGACCGGCGCATATATCCTGCCCGTCCGCGCGATCCTCGGCAGTTACAGCATCATTCCGCCGGGAGGAGCCCTGCTTGCCGCTGCTTCTCACGCACACTGGAACCTGCTGGGCGATTCCACCCAAGGCATCATCCAACTCACGGAACGCAGCTTCGCCCTCGGACTGGAGCTCAGTGCGCCATTTCTGATCCTGTCGCTTGTCTGGCAGGGCATGCTCGGCATCATGACGCGCCTGCTCCCCACCCTGCAGATCTATAATGCCGCCAGTCCCCTTCAGCTTCTCGGCGGCATCGCTCTTCTGGGCCTCACGCTGAGCACCATGGTCACCATCTGGCAGGGACAGGCTTTCGACGTCCTCCGCGCTCTTCCAGGACTTTGAAGCATGTCTGATTCCGACGACAAGACAGAAGCCCCGTCCTCACAACGCCTTCAGAAGGCGCGTGAGGACGGGCAGATCGTCATGTCACGCGAGGCCATGAATTTTGTGGTTCTTCTGGGCGGATTTGCAGGAATTTTCATGGTTCTGCCGTATCTGGTGACGGACTTTGTACACGTCATGCTGGTCCTTATGGCCAATGCCGGCACGGTCCCCATGGCACAGGGGGGCCTGCTCAACAGTACGGACCACGCCATTGAAGCCGGGCTGAAGCTGGCCGTGCCAATGGCAGCGACCGTCGCCGTGCTCTGCCTTGGGAGCGGGTTCCTGCAGACAGGGTTCCTCATCCATCCTGAATCCCTGCTTCCGAAATTCGAACGGATCTCTCCTCTGGCGGGTTTCAAGCGCATCGCCGGTGGCGGAACGCTTCCCGATACGTTCAAGGCCCTCGCGAAATTTGCGATTTTTGCCGTGGTCCTTTGGAATATCTCCAAAGGTGCCATCCCGAGCGCACCGCGAATGGTCGGGATGGAACCCGGCCCCCTCCTGAAAATGATGACGGATCTCGGCTTCAGGGCCGCATCCGCCATGATTCTGGCGCAACTGGTCATCGCCGGCTTTGATATTTTCTGGATGCGTTTCCGGCATATCTCCAAACTGAAGATGAGCCGCGAAGACCTCAAGGACGAATACAAGAACACGGAAGGCGATCCGCACGTCAAAGGCCGCCAGAAAGCCCTGCGCGCAAAAGCGGCCAGGCAGCGCATGATGGCGGCCGTCAAGACAGCGACCGTTGTCGTCACCAATCCGACGCATTACGCCGTCGCACTTGTTTACGAGAAGGGCAGCGGTGGCGCGCCAAAAATCGTCGCAAAGGGCATGGACGAAGTGGCGGCCCGCATCAGGGAAATCGCACAGGACAACCGCATCCCGATTGTGGCCAACCCGCCGCTGGCCCGCACACTTTTCACCCTTCCTCTCGAAAGCGAAATCCCTGCTGAACATTTCAAGGTCGTCGCGGCCATCATTGCCTATGTCTGGAAACTCAAACGCCCTGCCAGCCGTTCTGCTCCCCTGCGATAGACACAGCCGCCGGTCCTGAAAAAATCTTTCCTGGAAGCGACCAGCCCCCTTGGCGAAAGGGGGGTCAGGCATGATATGTCTGCACGAGAACATTTTGCGAACACAGGAAGCACAGGAAGCCGGCAATCGCGGAAATCGCGGCTCTTTGCGAGAGTGGCCGCCCGGTCTATCGTATCCTGGAAACGCCAGCCCCAACCTATTGCGAGGATTGAATGGACAAGACCAAGGCGCTTGAAGGCGCACTCAGCCAGATTGAGCGCGCCTTCGGCAAAGGCTCGATCATGCGCATGGGCCAGCGCCCGAAAGTGGAAGCCAATGTGATTTCCACGGGATCCATCGGGCTGGACATCGCTCTCGGGATCGGTGGCATGCCCCGCGGCCGTATCGTCGAAATCTACGGACCGGAAAGCTCGGGCAAGACCACTCTCGCCCTGCATGTGCTTGCCGAAGCCCAGAAAAAGGGCGGCACCGTGGCCTTCATCGATGCCGAACATGCGCTCGACCCGGGCTATGCCCGCAAACTCGGCGTCAACATCGACGATCTTCTCCTGAGCCAGCCGGATGCCGGCGAACAGGCACTGGAAATTGCTGACACGCTGGTCCGCTCCGGCGCCGTTGACGTGCTGGTCGTGGACTCTGTCGCCGCACTTGTGCCCCGCGCCGAACTCGAAGGCGATATGGGCGATAGCCATGTCGGCCTACACGCCCGTCTCATGAGCCAAGCCCTGCGCAAGCTGACTGGAACGGTCTCGCGCTCCAACACGCTCGTCATCTTCCTGAACCAGATCCGCATGAAGATCGGCGTGATGTTCGGCAATCCGGAAACGACGACCGGCGGTAACGCGCTGAAGTTCTACTCTTCCATCCGTCTCGACATCCGCCGCATCGGCTCCATCAAGGACAAGGACGAGGTCGTCGGCAACCAGACCCGAGTCAAGGTCGTGAAAAACAAGATGGCGCCCCCGTTCCGCCAGGTCGAGTTCGACATCATGTATGGCGAAGGCATCAGCAAGATGGGCGAACTGCTCGATCTGGGCGTGAAGGGCAACATCGTCGAGAAGTCCGGCGCATGGTTCTCCTTTGACAGCCAGCGCATCGGACAGGGTCGTGAAAACGCCAAGCAGTTCCTGCGCGAGCATCCGGAGATGGCCTCCGAAATCGAGCGCCGCATCCGCGCAGAAGCCGGCGTCCTCTCCGACGCCCTGATGACGGATCCGGAGCCCGACGCCGAAGGCACCCCGGAAGACTGAAACAAAAAAAGGGCTCCTTCCGGAGCCCTTTTTTATGCCGTTTGACTATCGAGAAGAGGATCGCTCAGGCGGCGATCTTGCTCCGGACCCGATCCCAGAGCTTTGCACCCTTGATGATCGCACGCGCTATCGCCGGCGTCGTCGTCGGCCGTAGCAGACGTGGATCATAACCGGAGAACCGGCGGTCATCCTCGTCCAGACAGAGCTGCATCAGGTCTGGAAGACTGATGTCCATCGTCGTCATGTCCTTGGCACCCGTGACCGTGAAATTGTTGTCCTGCGTGTGTTCTTCACCGTTCTCGTCGATCGAACGGGCCAGACCCATGCGCTCATAGGCCAGGAACAGCCACACTGCGATCACACGCAGCTCGAACCAGGGCCGCTTCCAGAACGGCATGGTCGCCCGGTGCCAGGCCAGCCAGTTCGCGAACAGCAGGATATGGCGGCACTCTTCCTGCATCACCGGCTCGAACGTCTCGATCAGTTCCTGCGGGAACAGCCCGGCCCGCTCGGCAAGCGCGAACAGACCAAACGCGAAGAAGCTGTCCACACATTCCGAGAAACCCGTGACCAGATACGCCCATTCCGTATCCTTCGGCGTCACATACGGAGGCTCCGGCGCCATCGGAATGTTGTAGGCCTCGACCAGCTTGGTCAGGACTTCCTTGTGCCGGTTCTCTTCCCAGGCATTACGCGACAGCGCATCCTTCATGTCCGGGTCGGTGATCATGTCCGCATAGGCGGCCATGCGCAGGCGGGCCTTACCCTCGGTCTGGACCGCAATATCCCAGATCGGCAGCGACGTGATGCGATGCAGCGTCTCCGGATCCAGCTTCGGCCAGTCGATCACGGACGGCTTGTACGGATTGAACGTATCACGGAACATCGCGGCGACGGCCCGTTTGTGCTCTTCCGTACCCGGCTTGAGCGGCCCCTGGATCGGGCTGCTCCAGTGGCGCGCTTCGTAATCAACGCGCTCGAGCGTCTTCTCCGACGGTGCGTCGGGAAGATGGGAATAGATTTCGGCCAGACTTTTCATAACTGTGTTCGCGGCATGCCGGAAAGGCACGCCGTGCCCCTTGGAGCTTGTAGTTTTTACTTGAGTTCGGTTGCCGAGTGGATGATGCGGTTCACGAGGCCATAGGCAATGGCTTCATGGGCCGACATCCAGTAGTTGCGGTCCGTATCCTTGGCGACCTTTTCGTAGGTCTGCCCGGTTTCCTTCGCAAATATCCGGTTCAGGCGCTCGCGCATCTTGATGATCTCGCGGGCCTCGATGTCGATATCCGTTGCCGGACCACGCACGCCACCCATCGGCTGGTGCAGCAGAAAGCGCGTGTTCGGCAGGCAGACCCGTCGTTCCGGACGGCCGGCAGCGTAGATCAGCGCACCAGCGGAGGCGACCCAGCCGGTCCCGATCATGTTGATCGGCGCAATCGAATCCACGAAACGGATCATGTCATGGATGGTGTCACCACTCTCCACATGACCGCCCGGGGAGTTCACATACACGTCGATCGGCTTGTCGGACGTCCCGGCCAGCGCCAGAAGGCGACCGGTGACATCACGGGCGATCTTGTCGTTGATACCGCCGAAGATCAGGACTTTCCGCTGATCGAACAGACGGCCCTCAAGCTCGCTGATCGGGCTGTTCAGCGTCTTGTTGTCGTCTTCTTTGGTTTCGGGCTCCGGAGCATCCGGCTCGTCGTCCAGATGGATCGGGTCCAGGCGGGTCGGGGTCATTCTGGTGATATCCATATCGTTTCCAGATCCAGCATGCATCTTCATACTCCCTATCCTGCGCTTCGTTTTCGTCGGTGCCAAGTCCTCCTTCGGATCGGGCTTCCGATCCGGACCGACAGGAACTCTCGCCATCCCTGCCACGAACCGCTAGTCTCCGCCGCATTTGGACATTCTACAGACGGCAGGAACGGCACAGTGGTCCCAGGGAACAGCAGGCAGCCCATGACAGCGGCGACACGCAGGACTGCGAGAAAAATCCCGTTTCTCCTGCTGATGACCGCGCCGCTGCTGGCGGCCTGCCAGCATCAGGACGCAACGGATACCGTAACCGGCTGGTGGCACAACTTTGAAGGCGGCGAGATTGCCAAGCTGCGCGCCCCACCGCCGGGCGAGAACCTGCGCTATCCGCATGTCGGCCGTACCCCGACGCAGGCCCCCGACCTTCCGACGCCCGAGGCACGTCTGTCACTGACGACACAGCTTGAAGCCCAGCGGAACCTGGCCCAGCGCGAAAGTGCGGCCCAGGGTGCCCTGCCGACCATTCCCCCGCCGCCCAAACCTGCCCCGGCCGCCACGACAGCCAATACGGAACAGAGCGGCATGACCATGACGACAGTCGGACAGCCGGAACCGGAGAGCCCTTCCGCCATCAATCCGGCTCCCGATCTGACGACGACATCGGTCCCCAATGCTTCCGCACCAGCAAAAAAGACGGCTCCCTCCGCCCCGGCGGCGGAAGCGGAACTTCCCGCCGTCGTTGCGAAATCCATCCCCCCGACCCCGCCGGGCCAGTTCCCGAAAATCGGCGATCTGCCTCCACCTCCGCCGCAGTTTCCGGGGTTCGACCTGCCGCGTGATGCAATGGTCAGTGATCCCGTCCGCCCGGATATCGACACATCCACGCCCCAAGGCACCCTGATCCGCTTCCAGCCCGCAACGGACCACGTCACGGGTGATCCGCAGGGTGATTACCAGCACATCGTTTCCCTGCGCGGGAACAAGCGCCTGACCATCCTTGGCTTCGGGGCCTTCATGAGCGCGGATGCAGCCCTTGCGCCCGCGGACCAGAACCGGGAAATCGCGCTGGGCCTGCTGCGCGCCCGCGTGGTCGCCCGCGCTCTGATCGCGCGCGGCGTGCCCGCATCCGCAATCATTCTCAAAGCCGAAGCCATTGGCGATGGCGTCCGGGTTACGATCAACCACTGACACTGCGAGCAGCCCGGAAGAGATCCCCTGGAAGACGACATTGTGAAATCAGGCGCAGTCAGGCTGTTCCACTCCTGAAAAAACCTGTCTATCGTCGCTGCTCCCTTTCACCCTCTGTCCCAGAGCTGGTCATGACCGAAGAGTTCCACCGCATCCGCCGCCTGCCGCCCTATGTGTTCGCTGAAGTGAACAAGGCCAAGGCCGCCGCGCGAGCCGCCGGTGACGACATCATCGATCTGGGCATGGGCAATCCCGACAGCGCGCCCCCGGCTCACGTCGTACAGAAACTGATCGAGACGGTCGGCAATCCGCGTGCGCATGGCTATTCCGTCAGCCGCGGCATCCCGGGCCTGCGCAAGGCCATGGCGAACTATTACGAGCGCCGGTTCAACGTCTCGCTGGACCCGGAAACCGAGGTCATCGCGACCCTTGGCTCCAAGGAAGGCCTGGCCAATCTGGCCGCCGCCATCACGAGCCCCGGCGACACGATCCTGGTCCCGAACCCGTCCTACCCGATCCACCAGTTCGGCTTCATCATCGCCGGTGCCTCCGTCCGTTCGATCCCGGCCACGCCGGATGAGGACATGCTCCGCGCGCTCGAACGTGCCGTCCGGCACTCGGTCCCCAAGCCGACGGCCCTGATCGTCAACTTCCCGTCCAACCCGACAGCCTTTGTCGCGAACCTTGATTTCTACAAGGAACTCGTGGCCTTCGCGCGCCGGGAAGAGATCTGGATCCTGTCCGATCTGGCCTATGCGGAAATCTATTTTAACGAGAACGAACCGCCCCCGTCCCTCCTCGCCGTTCCGGGCGCAAAGGATGTGGCCGTCGAGTTCACGTCCATGTCCAAGACCTATTCCATGGCAGGCTGGCGCATGGGCTTTGCGGTCGGCAATCCGCGTCTGATCCAGGCCCTCACGCGCATCAAGTCCTATCTGGACTATGGCGCCTTCACTCCCATCCAGGTCGCGTCCGTCGCCGCCCTGAACGGCCCGCAGGACTACGTTTCCGAAATCCGCGCCATGTACAAGGACCGCCGCGACGTGCTGCTGCGCGGCCTTCAGAGCGCAGGATGGGACGTCCCCGCACCGGCAGGCTCGATGTTCGCCTGGGCACCCATCCCGCCCGCTTTCGCCGAGATGGGCAGCGTCGCCTTCTCCAAGCTGCTTCTCAAGGAAGCAGGCGTGGCGGTTGCGCCGGGCCTCGGATTCGGGGAATACGGCGAGGGCTTTGTCCGGATCGGACTTGTCGAAAACACCCAGCGGCTGCGTCAGGCGACGCGGGCCATCAAGGGCTTCATGACCCGGCACGGCGCCGGGGCCGGAACCGCTGATCTTCTTGGAGCTGCATCATCGTGAAACCACTGCGGATCGGACTGGCTGGACTCGGGACTGTCGGGATCGGTGTCATTCGTCTCCTGCGTGAGAACGCTGACATGATTACCGCCCGGGCCGGCCGGCCGATCGAAGTCGTGGCCATCACGGCCCGGGACCGTACCCGCGACCGCGGCGTGGACCTGTCCGCCATGCGCTGGCACGACAGCGCCACCGCCGTGGCGCAGGACCCGGAGATCGACGTCGCCGTCGAACTCATTGGCGGTTCCGAAGGCCCGGCGCGCGACATGGTGCGCACTGCGCTTGAACGCGGACTGCCGGTTGTGACCGCCAACAAGGCACTCGTGGCCCTGCATGGCGACCGCCTCAGCCGCCTGTCCTCCGACAAGAACGCTCCCCTCCTGTTCGAGGCGGCCGTGGCGGGTGGCATCCCCGCCATCAAGCTCGTCCGCGAAGGGCTCGCAGCCGACCGTCTGCTCAGCGTGGGCGGCATCCTGAACGGGACCTGCAACTACATCCTGACCGAAATGCGCGCCACGGGCCGGGACTTCACCGAAGTCCTGACCGAAGCGCAGGCCAAGGGCTATGCCGAAGCCGAACCGTCAACGGACGTGGACGGCTGGGACACGGCCCACAAGCTGGCCATCCTCGCCGGTCTGGCTTTCCAGCCCGTCGCGTTCGACACCCTGTCCGTGCAGGGTATCCGCGACATCACCGCGACCGACCTGAAATTCGCCGATCAGCTCGGATACCGCATCAAACTGCTCGGCATGGCCCGGCAGGCTGAAAACGGCACCGTCGCCGCCTGGGTGCGTCCGTGCCTCGTCCCCACCGGCGCGCCCATTGCGAGCGTTGAAGGCGTCTTCAACGCTGTTTCCACGCAGGGTGTGTTCAGCGGCCCGATGACCATTTCCGGTCGCGGTGCCGGAGAAGGCCCGACAGCCAGCGCGGTCGTCGCCGATCTCATCGATCTGGCGCGGGGAACCGCCATTCCTGTCTGGGGCAGGAGCACCGTTCCGGCAGCCATCGACTGTGCCGATCTCGCTGATTTGAACAGCGCATTCTATTTACGTCTGAACGTTCAGGACCGTCCGGGCGTAATGGCTGACCTGACATCGGTTCTTCGGGACCACAATGTCTCTGTCCACTTTGTTTCCCAGCACGATGCTGCAACAGGATGTGCCGACCTGGCGATCGTAACCCATCAGGTTCCTGAAAAGGCCATCCACGCAGCTGCCACAGCGCTCGCCGTCCTTCCTGTCGTGACAGGAAAGCCGCTTGCGCTCAAAATCGAGGATCCCCTTGCGTGATCGACCCTCAGAATGTTCTCCCGTACCGCGTCACTGACCGCAATCTTGCTCTCGAGCTTGTCCGTGTAACGGAAGCCGCCGCAATCGCTTCCGCGCACTGGACCGGTCGCGGCCAGAAGAACGAAGCGGACGGCGCTGCCGTACAGGCCATGCGCGCCGCTTTCGACACAGTCGCCATCGATGGCGTCGTCACCATCGGTGAAGGCGAGATGGACGAAGCACCGATGCTCTACATCGGTGAGAAAGTCGGCTCTGGCGGCCCGGCCATGGATATCGCGGTCGATCCGCTCGAAGGCACGAATCTCTGCGCCAAGAGCCTGCCCAACGCCCTGACCGTCGTGGCCCTCGCCGAGCGCGGCAAGTTCCTCCATGCGCCTGACATCTACATGGAAAAGATCGTCGTCGGACCGGACCTTCCGGACGGGGTGGTGGATCTGGATGCCTCGATCGGCAACAACCTCCGCTCGCTGGCCAAGGCCAAGAAGCGCGACGTCTCGGACATGGTCCTCTGCGCACTTGACCGCGAAAGACATGAAGAGATGATCGCCCATGCCCGCGAAGCCGGTGCCCGCGTCATGCTGCTGAGCGACGGTGACGTGGCGGCCGCCATCGCCACCTGTATCGACGGCGGTGGTGTGGATCTCTATGCCGGTTCCGGTGGCGCTCCCGAGGGCGTGCTGGCCGCAGCGGCCATCCGCTGCATGGAAGGCCAGATGCAGGGACGCCTCCTGTTCGAGGACGATACCCAGCGGGAACGTGCACGTGAAATGGCCAACGGGCTCGATCCGGCCCGCAAGCTCTTCCTGCACGACATGGCTTCCGGCCACGTCCTGTTCTCCGCAACGGGCGTCACATCCGGCCCGCTGCTGAAGGGCGTGGAGCGTCCGAGCCCGACCAAGGCCCGCACACATTCCATCGTCATGCGTTCAAAATCCGGCACGGTGCGCTATATAGAAAGCCACCATACCTTCAAACCGAAGGCACAAGCCGCTTCCTGAACGGAGAACCATGCTCGCAGATGATACGGGTGCCGTCCTCGGCGTAACCCGAAGTGCAGGACACCGCCGCTGGATCTGGCGCGATCCCCGCCTGGCGGAAGCAGACAACCGCCTGGCTCTCGCCCTGGCCCAGCAGGCCGGTATTCCCGAACTTCTGGCCCGTATCCTCTCGGCCCGCGGCGTCGCTCCCCACGACGCCTCTTCGTTTCTCAATCCCCGTCTGCGCGATGCCATGCCCGACCCGTCCTGCCTGCAGGACATGGACCGGGCCGCCGAACGCCTCGCACAGGCCGTGCGCAACCACGAGCATGTCGGCCTGTTCGGCGACTACGACGTGGATGGCGCCTGTGGCACCACCCTCGTCTGCGACACGCTGCGCGAACTCGGCTGCACCGTCAGCACCCACATTCCGGACCGCCTGACCGAAGGCTACGGCCCCAATGCCGCAGCCCTTGAGAACCTGCTCTCCCAGGGCGCCACCCTTCTGGTCTGCATCGACTGCGGCACAGCGGCGATCGACATCCTCAATGGCCTGTCGGACCGCGCCGACATTATCGTGCTCGACCACCACAAACCCGACGGCGCGGCCTTGCCGAAAGGCATCGTGGTCAACCCGAACCGTCTGGACTGCACCTCCGGGCTGGGCAGCATCTGCGCCACAGCCGTCGCCTTTCTCACGATGGTCGCCACAATCCGCCACCTGCGCCGCACCAACTGGTTCGATGAAGGCCAGGCCATTCCCGACCTGCTCAAACGCCTCGACCTCACCGCGCTGGCCACCATCTGCGACGTCATGCCCTTGACCGGCCTGAACCGCGCTCTGGTCATGCAGGGCCTGCGCGTTATGTCCCGCGGCGAGCGTCTGGGACTGGCCACGCTGTCCTCTGTCGCGGGTGTGAAGGAAGAGGCCAGCGCCATGGCCTGCGGCTTCGCCCTCGGACCACGCATCAACGCTGGCGGCCGCATCGCACAGGCCGATCTGGGCCTGAAACTCCTGCTATCTGACGATGTCGTGGAAGCCCGCGCCCTTGCCGAACAACTCGACCGCGTCAACCGACAGCGTCAGACCGTCGAATCCACAATCCTCGATTCCGCCATGGAACAGGCGCAGCAGCAGCTCGATGCGGGCCACGCCGTCATCTTCCTGCACGGTGAAACATGGCACCCCGGCGTCGTCGGCATCGTCGCAGGCCGCCTGAAAGAGCGCTACAACCGCCCTGCCCTCGTCGCTGCCCTGACAGATGGCGTCATCAAGGGCTCGGCCCGCTCCGTCTCGGGCCTGGATCTCGGAACCGCCATTATCGCAGCCCGCCAGAACGGCCTGCTGCTCAGCGGCGGCGGCCACGCTATGGCAGCCGGCTTCTCACTTTCTGCCGATCGTGCCGACGAGTTCCACAGCTGGCTCGACACACAGCTTTCCGGCGCGCTTGCCCTCCCGAAACAGGATGCCCTGAAGCTCGACGGCATCATGACGCTGGCCGGCGCCTCCATCGCTGTCGCGGACCAGCTTGCCCGGCTGGAACCCTTCGGCCCCGGCAACGAGGAGCCGGTCCTCGCCATCAGCAATGTCCGTTGCGTCAAAAGCGAGCGTATCGGCAAGGATGGCAACACCCTGCGCGTCATCCTGCAAGGCGAGGACGGAGGTACACGCCTGCGCGGCCTCGTCTTCCGTGCAGCCGACAAACCCTTCGCCGCCCTGCTGGAAGACCGCTCCATGCCGCTGGTCCATGTCGCAGGCACATTGCGGGCCGAGACATGGCAGGAGAGAAAAAATCTGTCTTTTTTCATTTCTGACGCTGCCCCCGCTTGACGGACGCAGGAGCCGCCCCTATACACCCGCTCACGCCTCCAGTCCCGTTCGTCTAGAGGCCTAGGACACCGCCCTTTCACGGCGGCAACACGGGTTCGAATCCCGTACGGGACGCCACGGCTTTCAGCCAAAATTGAATTATCCACATGCGGCGTAATGGTCCACTTGGACCACTACAGTTCGAAATCGTCTGCGATCGAGCGCAGATATGACAGGTCGAATTTGCGATAAACCCTCCGCAACGTGTCCGGATCTGTGGCCAGCCAGTCCGCCGCCTGATCGATCGGCACCTTGTCCATGGCGAACCATGACGCAACGCTATGCTTCAGGTGGTGAGGTGTTGGCCGCCATGTCAGTCCGGCACGTTCACAGGCCTTGTTGAACGACCATCGCAACCCATTGGAAATCGGCTTACCGTGCCAGTGGACCACATAGTCGCCATTGCTCAACTTGAACGTCTCTTCCATCTCCTTCTGAAGCGCCTTGGTCATAGGCACGATGGCACGGCGCTTACCGGTCAGTGTGCGCCTTGGTTCCTGAAAGTCGATCAGTCCCGTCTGCCAGTGCACGCGATCCCATGTCAGGGCAAGGATCGATCCCTTGCGTGCGCCAGTATAAATGGCAAAGGCCATAAAGGTCCGGACATGTGGCGTTTCGCAGGCGTCGAGCAGCTTCTTTGCTTCTGCCTTCGTCAGGAACCGATCTCGCGGGGCGCTATCGCGTGGGGGCTCGATCTCTGGCGGCCTGACTAGGAACTCGTCCTTCCATGCGCGGCGAAAGGTGGCCCGTAGCACATTGAACTCACGCCGGAGGGTGCCAGGCAATACTAGGTTAGCCGTCAGCTTGCCGCCCTTCTTTTTGAAGCGAGTTGCAGCATACCGGTCCCATTCCCGTTGGTTGATCTGGTCTATGCGGAGATGGCCCAGCCCCTCATGCAAAGGAATGATCGCTTCCTCCAAGCGCTTGAGCGCTGACACCTTGCCGCGCCGACTGTCCACGTGGCGCTTCAAGCAATCGGCGAAGGTCATCTTGAGGGGAGCTTTTTCAAGCTCTCCCTCGAAATCGGCTAGCGCCTGGCGAGCGCTCTTCTCGCCCTCAGTGCCTCTCGAAAGTCGCTTCCGCTTTTCTTCTTCCCACCATCCATGTAATGCAAAGGGGGCGAGGGAACATGACTTGCGCGGCGTCGGTGGCCTTCTCACCTTCGCAGACGATAACTGTTTGCAGGCTCATGCCCCTGCGTCGTTGTCACTGCGTTCATCGTCTCAAGCCTTTCCTGCAATGATGGTGGAGTTGATTACCGCTGGCGCTGTACATAATCATCGCGACCGCATCGTTATCGTCGCTACGGAACGGCAGGACGTCGAGCCATTCGACGGCATGTGGGAATCAATGCCGTCCAGTTGCCACCAGCACAAATCAAGGCTTTCGCATTCTCCACGGGGAAGAGAGCGAAGACCGACCAGATCGACGCGAAACGGATTGCGCGCTTCATGGCGTTTCGCCCGGAGGCCGGCCGAACACTTCCCGATGAAAAACTTCAGCTTCTCCGGGCATTAACAGTTCGCAGAACGCAGATGGTAGACGCGCGCAAACGCGCTTTCTGCCCAGATTTCGGCGCGTCGCAAGCAGAGTGTAAGCGCTGAACTGGAGGATATAGACAGCAGTCTCAAAGCTTTTCTTGAGAGCCAGCTCGACGAGCTTGAACAACGGATTGAAAGCGTCATCGCAGAGGCAACAGAACTTTCTGTCAAAGCAGAACTTCTCCATTCCATTCCTGGTATCGGCCCGGTATCAGTCGCCATGCTTCTCGCAGAAATGCCAGAACTCGGTCGCATGACAGCGACCGAAGCCGCTGCCATGACCGGACTTGCACCAATGTCTCACGATAGCGGCGCGATGCGCGGGAAACGTGTCATTTCAGGAGGACGGATCTCTCCGCCATGTCCTGTTTCAAGCCGAATTGGCAGCTTCATGTCATGATCCGGTTTTGAAAGCTGTGGCACAGCGCATGAAACAGCGGGGTAAGCCACATAAACTGGTCATCATCGCGATTGCGCGGCGTCTCGTCACAATCGCAAATGCTGCCCTCAAAACAGGCCTGTCGTGGCGTATGAGCCCAGCCGCTTAAACACAGTTGCTAGTTAGTTTCAAATTGTTTGCCTCTGTCGATAAAACTTCCTCGGCGGAGACAGATATTACTGAAACAGGTGCCTGGCACTCAACCAACATGAAGGTCTGGGAAAACTGTCGTTTCACATCCCACCAAATCCCGTAACTTCCCGGTTAATCCCACTTCCTAATTCTTCCATACTGACTGTCTCCCTTCACTGAGCCTAGTGACGACGGTATCGGGCCGCGTGATAAACTCCGCATCGACGAGACGCCCGATAAGGCCGGGGGGCCCGACAAGCAGAACGCGCGTTGTCATCGCAGTATCAGATTTGTAATGGCATCGGTGAGCTTGCCGAATGGCGGCTTAAGCAGCATTGCCGCATTGAAACGCCCCTGCCGGTACACGCCACGGGCATGGGTGAGCGCGATGAAGCCTTCCTTTCCATGATACGCCCCGATGCCACTGTCCCCCACGCCACCAAACGGCAGATCGTCCTGCACATAATGCATCAATGTGCCGTTGATCGTCACGTTTCCTGAAACCGTGCGCTTCAGAAGTCTGTCGCGATCAACGCGGTTGTCTCCAAAATAATACAGGGCCAGAGGGCGGGGACGCGCGTTGATGAAAGCAATTGCTTCATCAAGGTTCCTGTAGGTCAACACAGGCAGGACGGGCCCGAAAATTTCTTCCTGCATGACCGCCATTTCAGGTTTGACGTTCAGTATGAGAACCGGCGCAAGGACATGGCTGGCGGCTGAATCGCTCCCCATCCGGATAATCTGGGCGCCATGCTCCTCAGCATCACGGATTAAACCGCTCAGCCGCTCATAGTGATGCTGGTTGAGAATGGCCGTATAATCGGGTGATCCTACATAACCGCCCGGATGCAGTTTTTTCACGGCCTCCTGCCAGGCTTTGGCAAAAGCGTCTTTGTCGTTTTCAGGAACCAATACATAATCCGGCGCGACGCAGGTCTGGCCGGCATTGGTCAGCTTGCCGAACGCCACGCGGTCCGCCACCCGCCCCATGGAAAAACCGGGCTCAACCACCACCGGAGACTTGCCACCCAGTTCGAGCGTGACGGGGGTGAGATTGCGCGCAGCAGCCTCCGCTACCTTCTTGCCAACTGCCGTGCTGCCGGTGAACAAGATATGATCGAAGGGCAGAGAAGAGAACGCGGCCCCCACATCGCCATCTCCCGTGACGACGGAAACCTGCTCCGGCGGAAAGACTGTCCGCACGATCTCGCCAATCACCGCCGATGTGACCGATGTAAATTCCGATGGTTTGAGCATGACGCGGTTGCCGGCGGCAATCGCCGTCGCCAGCGGAACAAGAGCGAGGGAGACCGGATAATTCCACGGCGCGATAATGCCCACGACACCAATCGGCTGACGGACCACCCAGGCGCGACCGCACTGGAAATAGGCCGAGACGTGGCGGCGTTCCGGTTTCATCCAGCGTCCCAGATGCGAAATCATGTAATTGATCGACTGCACCAGTGGGATGAGTTCCACGATGGCGCTTTCACGCTCGGATCGCTGGCCGAAATCCGTTTTCAGGGCACGCACGATGTCACCCCGCTGCTTCAGGATTTCGGCTTTCAGACGCCGCAGATCGGTCCGGCGCTGTTTCAGGTCAGGTGGCCCGACATTCAGGAACGCGGCACGCTGGCGGTCGAGAATACGGTGCAGGTCAGCAGGCGTAACATCGGACATCACGTCCTCCATGTTTACAGGAGAAACTTTTGCAGGCAGAATATGGAGCACGACGATCTGGTGTCAATGAAAGTTTCTTCTGTAAACATGAGCCTCACGAATGAGTGAAATCAAGGACCGCCCCTATCATCACGGTGATCTGCGCCGCGCCCTGATCGACACGGCGCTTGCCATGCTGGCCGTAGACCAGAACTGGACCTTCACCCTGCGAGAAGTGGCGCGGCGTACAGGTGTCAGTCACGCGGCGCCCTACAAGCATTTCCGTGATCGCGAGATGCTGTTGCGGGAACTGGCCTCAATCGGCTTCGTCAGGCTTGGGGAGACCATGACAGAGGCTATGTCCCCGGCCATGCCTTCCACGCGCGCGCAATTCGTGGCAGCAGCGCAGGCCTGTATCGGGTTTGCGTATCAAAATCCCGGTCTTTATCGCCTGATGTTCAGTTCCGATGCCGACAAGACGATAGACCCGCAACTGCATGACGCGGCCATGAGCACTTTCGGGATTCTTCTGGGGCTTCTGGAAAAAGGACAACGCGACGGAAGCTTCCGACCGGTTGCCGTCAGTGCCCTGGCGGCAGCAAGCTGGGCCCAGGTGCACGGCCTGGCCATGCTGGCGATCAGTCATCAATTGCTTGAAGAGAAAGTCGGGTCAGCGCCAGTTCCGGCCGCGCTGGACATGTTGCTGGATGGCATGTGTTGCACCGATTGATTGAGCTACCGCACCAGCTCCGCTTTACGTTCAAATTCTATTCGAAAACGTTCAGCTAGTCCGTGTCGAGCGACCTTGATAGCCTCTGGGAGAGTCTTTCCCTCTGCCAGCGCGGCGGCGAGGCCGCTGGCCAGATGACATCCTGTTCCCCTGAGATCAAACTGATAACGCGGAGAGCAGAAAGACAATGAAGGGAGGGCCTCCTGATAAAGAATATCCGTCGATAGCTCAGGATGACCGTCATGACCGCCTTTCACAAGAACGCTTTGGCAACCGCGCTCCAAAATTGCTTTCACGATATCAATATGCTCAGAGGCAGAATTCATTTGTAAGGCCGACTTCAATGCTGCCAGTTCAGGCAGATTGGGCGTCAGGACAGTGGCGCGAGGCAGAAGCAGATCAATAAGTGTTATAATAGCTTCTGGTTCCAGAAGAGCATGACCAGAGCTGGAGCAGACAACCGGATCCAGTACGATCGGCACATCAGGAAGGCGGCCCGCCACAGAGCGTATCAGAGCTGCGTTGCACAGAACACCAATCTTGACGGCCCCGATCCCACCTTCCAGTGCAGCGTCGATCTGGGCGGCAAGCATTTCCGGAGAGACGGGCTCTACAGCCAGAACTTCGCGATCCGTCTGGGCGGTGACAGCCGTTACGGCGATGCGTGCCGTCAATCCTGCATCATGAACAGCGAGCAGGTCACGTCCAAGCCCGGCCCCTCCGCTGGAATCCATTCCACCAATCAGAAGAACGGGCCGGGTCATCGCCCTGTTGTCGCAATAAACGCAGTTGCACCACTCCGCCCGGAAAAGCGTTTAGCAGCCCGCCAGGCCCGCAAGCCACTGGTACAGACGAACACGGTCCGGGCCGCCTTGATATCCAGCATTTCCGGATTCTCAACCGGCCCGCGAGCGGCCCATTCCACGGAAGGTGGGCCCGTCTCGTCCCGCTCCCGCAGATCGAACACACGATCGGCTTCAGTGATCTCTTTAAGCCCGAGAATGAAGGGTCCCTCCTCTTCCGGCGAAGGTGCGTCATCAAAACGGAAAGAAGAACTCCGCCAGTGCTCCAGATCCAGACTGATCATCTGACCCAGTGGGGAAGGCTGCATTTCCAGCAGGATCGACAATGTCATCTGCGCCTGTATGGCACCCAGCGCCGCCACGGCCGGCCCCAGCACTCCGGCCTCCGAGCAGGTAGGAAAGCTGGCAGGAATATCAGGAAAAACGGCGCGATAACCGGGAGCACCACCACAAAAGCCTCCGACATAACCGGACTGCCCCAATACTGAGGCGCTGACGAAAGGCACACTTGCCTCAAGGCAGAGGTCAGACAGCATATAGGTCACGGCCACACTGTCTGCTGCATCAACCACAACGGAAATACCCGGCAGAAAACGGCGTGCAGAAGCCGGTTCCAGACGCCGGGCGACAGGTATGATCTGGCAATCCGGATTCAGCCCTTCCAGTCGTTCTGCCACGCAGGAGACTTTCAGTCTGCCGATGTCTTCCATGCGGAACAGGGTCTGCCGATGAAGATTGCCTTCATCCACGCGGTCATGATCCACCACCGTGATCCTGCCGCACCCGGCTCCAACGAGTGCTGGCAGCACGGTCGCCCCCAGCCCACCGGCACCGACAACCAGAACATGGGCATCCAGAAGACGTTTCTGGTCGGCCTCACCCTGCGGGAAGAGGCCGACCTGCCGCAAGTACCGGCTCATCATACATAAGCCCGCGTCGCAGCAACCCATTCCCGGCAGCGGGCAACCGGGTCCTCCGCCATCTGGATATCCGTTACCACAGCTGCGCTGTCTGCCCCTGCGGCAAAGACCCTGGGGAGGCGCTCGGGCGTCAGTCCACCAATGGCGACAAGCGGTGTCTGACCGGCCCGCTTCTTCCAGTCAGCCACCCGCTCCAGCCCCTGAGGTCCCCATTTCATTTTCTTCAGAAGGGTCGGGTAAACGGGACCAAGAGCAACATAAGCCGGTTCATAAGCCAAAGCCCGTTCGAGTTCCGCCGGATCATGAGTGGACAGTCCGAACCGGATTCCGGCTTTCCGGAGCGCGGCAAAATCCGCCGTTTCCATGTCTTCCTGCCCGAGATGGACGAAATCGCATCCCAGTTCCCGCGCAAGGCGCCAGTAGTCGTTGATGACAAGCTGGGCACCATGCTGCTCACACAGATCACGGGCATGACGGATCTGGCGACGGATTTCCGCTTCCGGTTTGTCCTTGAGACGAAGCTGCACCAGCCGCACACCACAGGGCAGCATCGTCTCAAGAAGCCCCACGTCGCCGACAAGCAGATAAAACGGATCGAGCGTCATCACGCCAGCTCCGCCAGACCGAAAACGGGCGTCGAAGCACTGGCCATGTCCCGTTCAGGCATAAGACCGGCCTGATGGCCTTCCCGTCCCGCCTGTATGGCGCGGCCAAAAGCCCGTGCCATCCCCACAGGATCGATCGCCTTCGCCACGGCAGTATTGAGCAGCACAGCATCAAACCCCAGTTCCATGGCCTGCGCGGCCTGACTGGGCGCACCGATCCCTGCATCCACGACCAGCGGCACGTCCGGGAAGTGTGCTCTCATGGTCCGCAATCCCGCCAGATTTCGCAGCCCCTGCCCCGACCCGATGGGTGCACCCCAGGGCATCAGGACTTTGCAACCGGCCTCAAGCAGTTTTTCTCCCACGATCAGGTCTTCGGTCGTATAGGGAAAGACATCAAACCCCTCCGCACACAGCACACGCGCGGCCTCGACGAGCGCAAACGGGTCGGGTTGCAGCGTGTCGGCATGACCGATCACTTCCAGCTTGATCCACGAAGTTCCAAACACCTCGCGCGCCATCCGGGCAGTGGTCACGGCTTCCCGAACGGTATGACAGCCGGCTGTGTTGGGAAGCAGGCGGCACCGGCTTTTCGCCAGAAGGTCACGAAATGCCCCCCCGGCCGCCCCTTCGCGCCTCAGCGAGACGGTAATGACCTCCGCACCGGATGCCTCGATGGCCTCCAGCAAAACCTGCGGCGACGGATATTGCGCAGTCCCGAGCATCAGACGGGACGTCAGATCAACACCATAGAACATGGTCAGCCTCCCTGCATCGGCGACAGGACTTCCACCTTCACGCCATCACTCAACGGTGTTCCGGAACGAAGGGGACGGGCAATGAAATCACCATCCACGGCTGTGGCCACACAGGGGGATTCAAAGCCCTGCTCCGTCAGCAGATCCGCCAGTGTCCGGGCCTGCGTTTCGATGGTCTGGCCGTTCAGATCAATCCGCATGGACGTGAAGCTCCGCAAGTTCCGTGGCCAGTTGCTCTGCGCAGACAGGCGCCATCAGAAAACCGTGGCGATACATTCCGTTGACATGGATGCGGTCCGCTGCGTGCCGGATGGCCGGAATATTGTCAGGAAAGGACGGACGCAGCCCTGCGCCCAGTTCCAGGATTTCCGCTTCGGCAAAACCGGGATGAAGCGTATAGGCCGCCGAAAGCAGTTCCATCGCAGCGCGCGCCGTCACACCCCCGCGACGCGCACTTTCCACCATGGTCGCACCGATCATGTAGCGCCCGTTCTCGCGCGGTACGATGTAGCAGGGGAAACGTGGATGCAGCAGGCGAACGGGCCGCGTCAGCGCCACATCCGGCGCATGCACGATTAACATTTCGCCCCGGACCCCGCGCAAATCGGCCAGATCCTCCCGGGACGCCAGTCCCCGACAGTCCACGATCCAGCCCCGTGGCGCCCCGGTCCGGAACGACACGCCTCTGCTTTCCAGACGGCTTCGCAGACTGGCCAGTGCCTGACGCGGGTCCAGATGCGCTTCGCTCGAAAAGAACAGCCCCCGTGCGAAACGCCCTGCCAGATCCGGCTCCAGATCCCCGGGAGACACCCAGTCATGCTCCCGCGTCGCCCGTGCAAAGCGCTCCAGTTCGGAAACATCCCGCGGTGGTGCGACGACAAGCGTCCCCTGCCGCACGACACCCGGAACATGGGCAGCCCACCAGTTCACCGCGGCCTGACCTTTTGCCACGATCAGGTCCGGCGCACTTTCCCCTTCGCAGAAAGGCGCCAGCATTCCCCCTGCAAACCGTGATGCCGGTTCCGGGGCGCCATCCGGGACGATGACTTCCACGTCAAGGCCCCGGTCGAAAAGGGCCGTGGCACAACACAGTGCCGTAACCCCTTCCCCCAGGACGGAATGGATCATTCCGCCGGTTCCGTCACAGGAACATAGAGCTGCCCGCCTTCACGGAATTTCTCTGCCATCTGCTCCATTCCGTCCTGCTTTTCCGCTGCGGCACGGATGTCATGCGAAATCTTCATCGAGCAGAACTTCGGCCCACACATTGAGCAGAAATGGGATACCTTATGCGCCTGCTTGGGCAGGGTTTCATCATGCATGGAACGGGCGGTATCGGGATCCAGTCCCAGATTGAACTGATCCTCCCACCGGAACTCGAACCGCGCGCGCGACAGCGCATCATCCCGCATCCGCGCGCCCGGATGGCCCTTCGCCAGATCCGCCGCATGAGCTGCAAGCTTGTAGGTGATGACCCCCGTCTTGACGTCATTCCGGTCCGGCAGACCCAGATGTTCCTTCGGCGTAACGTAGCAGAGCATGGCCGTGCCGAACCAGCCGATCATGGCCGCGCCAATGGCCGAGGTAATGTGATCGTAACCGGGCGCGATATCGGTCGTCAGTGGACCAAGCGTATAGAACGGCGCTTCGTGGCAGTGCTCAAGCTGCTTGTCCATGTTGGCCTTGATCTTGTGCATGGGCACATGACCCGGCCCTTCGATCATAACCTGACAGTCCTTTGCCCAGGCAATTTTCGTCAGCTCGCCAAGCGTTTCCAGCTCCGCAAACTGCGCCGCATCGTTAGCATCGGCGATCGAGCCGGGACGCAGGCCATCCCCGAGCGAGAACGACACGTCATAACGGCGGCAGATGTCGCAGATCTCCTCGAAATGCTCGTACAGGAAGCTCTCACGGTGATGATGCAGGCACCATTTCGCCATGATGGAGCCGCCGCGCGACACAATGCCCGTCACCCGTCGGGCCGTCAGGGGAATCATATGCAGCCGGACGCCCGCATGGATGGTGAAGTAATCCACGCCCTGCTCCGCCTGCTCGATCAGCGTGTCGCGGAAGATCTCCCATGTCAGGTCTTCCGCAATCCCGCCCACCTTTTCCAGCGCCTGATAAAGCGGCACCGTCCCGATCGGCACAGGAGCGTTCCGGATGATCCAATCCCGGATGTTATGGATGTTGCGGCCTGTGGAGAGATCCATAACGGTATCCGCGCCCCAGCGGATCGACCAGACCATCTTCTCGACTTCCTCTTCCATGGAAGAGGTGACAGCCGAATTGCCGATATTAGCGTTGATCTTCACCAGGAAGTTCCGGCCGATGATCATCGGCTCCAGTTCGCGGTGATTAATGTTGGCAGGGATGATCGCACGTCCCGAGGCAATTTCCTGCCGCACAAATTCCGGTGTCACAAAATCCGGAATGCTGGCTCCGAAATCCTCGCCATCCCGCTCTTCCTTCAGCGCCTGCGTCCGGCCGATATTCTCCCGGATGGCAACGAATTCCATCTCAGGCGTAATAATGCCAGCCCGGGCATAGGCCATCTGGGTTACGGCACGATCGCCGACCGCCCGCAGGGGGCGGCGCTGGTTCGGGAATGCAGGCGTCAGCCGCTCCCCCTCGGCAAAACCGTTATCGGCTGCCGTAATCGTGCGACCGTCATACTCTTCCACGTCGCCGCGACGGCGCAGCCAGTCCCCGCGACTGTCCGCAAGGCCTTTCGCAATATCGATGCTGATGACGGTGTCGGTATACGGACCGGAACTGTCATAGACGTTCAGCGGACACTCCCCGGAGACCTCGATCTGCCGCATGGGCACCCTGATGTCGTGGAGCGTGCCTTGAACATGGACCTTGCTGGAGGCCGGCAGAGGCCCTGTCGTGATGGCTGGAATGGAAGCGTTCATATGGTGTCTCCTCAAGCGCACTCGAAAAGACCCAGGGAGAACGTGAAGCAGAAAGGGAGCCGCCGTCCCCTGTGCACACAGACACAAGCAGGGCCGGATCGGCCCGATAGACGCATCACCATACATCGATGGAAATGAGCGCCCTTCGGTCTTCCTACGCCAGTATCAACTGGGTCAGGTTCAAAGGGTCGCTTCACCGTGTCGCCGGTTGCCCGACAACACCAATCAGCCTCTCAGTCCCTTAAGGCGGGACCCCCCTGACGAGGCTCAAGCATGATGGAGAAACGAAAAAAAAGTCAACAGGGCAAAATGATTTTCTGTTTAGTCCCGGGATTTAATGGTGTGATATTTTCACGTGGGTGGAAGGCAGCCTTATGGGACAGGTACGTCATGGGAGCGCCACGACCACGCCCGCCGTGCGAGCAGCACTACAGCGATCGCAGGCTTCGCTCTCGGCGCTGAGCGAGAAGGGAGTTCGGGATTAACCCGAAAACCGTGGCAAAGTGGCAGAGACGTCAGACTGTAAAAGATCAGAAAAACGGTTGCCGGACATCGAGGGAGACAAGCCCCAACGACAGCGTTTCAAACGCTACCCGATTGGGTTCTTTCACATCGATATTGCGGAGGTCCAGACCGCTGAGGGTAGGCTGTACCTCTTCGTTGCCATCGATCGGACAAGCAAATTCGCTGTCACACAACTGGGCGGGAAAGCCGACCGGAAGACGGCCTGGTCACGTCCTATGCGCTTCGAGATGATCTGTGAAGCTCACGGGATTGAACACCGTCTGACAAAACCCAGTCATCCCTGGACGAATGGTTAAATGGAACGGATGAACCGGACAATCAAAGAGGCAACCGTCAAAACGATTCCATGGCGGCCTATAACCTCGGGCGAAGATTCAAGACCCTGAGCAGCCTCACACCTTACGAATATATCTGCAAAATCTGGACTTCAGAGCCAGAAAAATTCATCCTCAATCCAACTCATCAAATCTTGGGGCTAAACATCCAGGACCTGCACAGGACAGGTGCCCGCTTTGCGTCCCGTTTGAGCGCCGTAAGGAAGCAGCCCGGGGCGGTGCCACTTTCAACGGAGAGCAAAAGTGCTGGATGGCGCACCGGGAGAAACTCGATGCGCTGCAGCCTTTCAGGCCTTACCGTTTGCCGGGTCATAGTGGGATCATAATTCAGATGGGCCGCTGGCAGAACCACCTTCGTCTGTCGCACATGCAGATACTCGATCAGGTCCGGAGGCGAAACCGGCCTGCCCCGACCATTGAACCAGTATCCTGTTTCCGGATGCTTCCATCGGCCACCCGGCAAGACCTGAAAGCGATGCCCGTGCGGCCGACCGCAGCACTGCCCCCTGCCCGCTCGAACAGGACCTCTCGGCTCAGCTCGGGTCAGTTGGGAGGGTATGTTTCCAGGTTGAAACATGGTGTCTTGCCTAGACATCAAAAGCCGGGGGCCTTCATGCTAGGATCAGGGAATGACCCCCATGCCCCATCTCCTCATTGTCGATGACGATCAGGACATCCTGACGCTTCTGACCAGCTTTCTGCAGAGACACAACTATCGCGTTTCCGTGGCCGAAGACGGCGAAGCAATGTTCGGGATTCTCCGGGCGCAGAACATTGATCTCGTCATTCTCGACATCATGCTCCGGAACGAGGATGGCTTCAGCCTGTGCGGCCGACTGCGGGCTTCCTCGAAAATTCCGGTCATCATGCTGTCCGCCATGGCCGACCATACCGATCGCGTAGTGGGGCTGGAAATCGGCGCCGATGACTATCTGACCAAACCCTTCGACCAGCGCGAGCTTCTGGCCCGCGTCAAGGCCGTCCTCAGACGAACCGCGGAATCTGCCCCGGTGACGTGCAGCACCACGACGCGTCCCGTGCTGAAGTTCGGAGACTGGCAGCTCGACGTCGCGCGCCGCGAACTCCGCTCGGCTGACGACTCTCTGGTTCTGCTCTCCAGTGGCGAATTCGATCTGCTACTGTCTTTCGTCGAACACCCAGGACGCGTCCTGACGCGCGACCAGCTCATGGACATGGCCCGCGGCCCGGACCATGCAGCGTTCGATCGCAGCATCGATGTCCAGGTCAGCCGCCTGCGGCACAAGCTGGAAAACGATCCCAAAAATCCCGCCCTGATCCGCACGGTCCGCAATGGGGGATATATTTTCGAAACGACGGTGACCCGCCTGTGAAACGTCCGTTTTTTATGGAAGACACGATTGCAAGACGTCTCGTTGTCACTGTCACACTCTCGGCAGCCGTCACACTCATTCTTCTGGAACTGTTTTTCACCTTTGGCGGAAAATGGGCCAAGCCGGACATTCAGGAAGCCGGCGTGGTCAGTCAAGTCGGCGCTGTCATCCGGATCGTCGGGGCTGCCCCCGCTGCTGACCGGGAGCTTTTGGCGCAGGCCGCCAATACTGATGAAATCCATTTCGCCTGGTACGCTCCCAATTCCCCACAGGCACTGATTCTCCAGAACGGCCATTACAGCCCTCACGAGATCTCCGAAGGTTGGCGTTTCCTTCAGCCTTATCTGCGGCAACATCCCGACCGGATGGTTGTTTTCCAGGAAAACAACCCCGTCTCCCGTGCTGCCGGCCTTCCCTACGACAGAACCCGGTACGACGACGCCTATTTTGCCGGGCTTCAGCTGGATGATGGCAGCTGGATCCTGTGCGTAGCGCTACACCGGTTCTGGGGCATGTATGCGTTCGAGCGGTTCTGCCTCCAGTTCCTGATGTTCAGCCTGTGGGTCATTGCCGTCTCCCTTATCGCGTCCCGCCAGCTTTCCCGTCCGATCGAACATCTGGCAGATGGCGTGCGCAGTCTCGGGCTCCAGCCCCGCTCCGCACGGCTGGAACAGGACGGCCCGCGCGAGATCCGGCTGGTCGCGGAAACCATCAACGGCATGCAGGCCCAGATCCAGCAGTTCATCGAATATCGCACGACCATGCTGGCTGCCATTTCGCATGACCTGCGCACGCCCCTGACGCGCATCCGTCTGCGCGGTGAATTCATCGACTGCCCCGAACAGCAGAAAAACCTGTTCCGGGACGTGGACGAAATGCAGGCCATGATCGATGGTGCCCTGTTCTTTTTCCGCAACGATGCCTCGCGTGAAGACAGCATCATGTTCGATCTGCCGGGCCTTCTGCAGACCATCGCGAACGACTACTGCGATCAGGGCTTTCCCGTGGAATATGATGGCCCGGTAAAAGCGGGTTATTTCGGCCAGCTTTATGCCATGAAGCGCGTTTTTTCCAATCTGGTTGAAAACGCCATTAAATACGCAACGCCGCCGACCATCACCCTAAAGCCACAGGACGATGGCAGTTACATGATCTTCATCCGCGACAACGGCCCCGGTATTCCTGAAAATTCCTTGTCCGAAGTCTTCGAACCCTATTTCCGGCTCGACAAGTCCCGGAATCGCCAGACAGGCGGGGTCGGTCTGGGATTGACATCAGCGCAGACCATCATCCGGTCCAATGGCGGCGACATCACCATGCTTAATCGCCCCGAAGGTGGTCTCGAAGCCCGGATTCGTCTGCCGAAAATCCGGTAAAAATCCGCATGTTTCAGAACCGGCATATTTGAGACACATGCTGGAAAAAGACGACCCCTAAAGTGGCTCCAAGACGCAGCGCTCCCTCATAAACAAAGGCGACGCACTGTCCGGACCAATCCTCTTTTTTCGGAAAAGAGCCACACGCATGACCCCTTCGCCGCCCCACGCCCAGCCATACAGACCTTCCCGTATCCTGCCCGTCGCACCGATGCTGATTTCCTGCGCTTTCATCTTCTCGCTGACAGGTTGCGCTGGCCAGAAAACCACCCAGACGGGTTTCATCCCCAAAGAGACCTATGGACAGATGACCCATCAGAAGGACCATACGGATGATCTGGTCTATGTCTCCCCCAAGATCGGCATCACGAAATACCGCTTCATCGTCATCGATCCCGTCGTCTGGCATCCGGTGGCAAAGGCCCCGAAGCTGAACCCGAAGGCGGAAGCCCGGATGACCACGGCGTTCCACGACTCACTTGCCAAGGCACTGGCGCACGACTTCCAGGTTGTGACGCCAGAAGAATGCGGCACGGCCTGCGACAACACGATCCGGGTCCGCGCGGCCATTACCAATATCCGCCGCAGCAAGTGGTATTATAATGCTATTCCCGTCATCGCCGGATTTGCCGCAGGCGCAGCAGGGGGCGGGATGCCCCCGATCCCACCGCCGTTCCCGGGTGGCGCCAGCGAAGAACTTGTCGCCACGGATGCGGTAACGGGGGAAACGCTGATGGCAGTCGCGACTTATAACAACGGGATGCCGTGGAACGCACTGGGTCAGTGGCTTCCCTACGCTCACGCAAAGCGGGCCTTCCGCCTCGCATCTGAACTGATGGACGAAGAATTCCACAAAATCAAAAAGAACGACCCAACACAGCTCGCCTCCCGGAAACCGTCATAACTCTTCCAGGAAGCAGGAGTATCGATCAATGGGCCGGCTAAGAACCCAAATTCGCAAAAACTGGCCTCTTCTGGGGCTTGTCGTGAACCGTTCGTTCCTGAACGCTCTTGAAGCCTATCTCCCACTCGCGATTAGTCTTATTACAAACCACGGCAGTCGTAGGGCATAGTCATTTCCCAGCGTCTTCCTGCTCGTAATTTACAATACAAGTCTTGTCATGTGCCGCAAAGTGGGGGGATCGAAGAATCTTTTTTTGAACTCATGTTTCCTGATTTCAGAGTTATGGCGTTTTGATCCGTGTGGGGATATTGCCCCGCTGAGTTGCTATGCGGTCGTACTGATCCACTCCAGAAACAGAAAGCGGCGCATGTTGTAGACGATATTTGCCATCCCAATCCTCATGGTGACACGGGTGATACCCACTGTCCGGACAAACAGTCCCGTCTGTGCTTTCTGATCGGCAAAGACATGCTCGACACGGGACCGAACGACGGATTTTCCGGCATTGGACCGCTGGATATGCCGCGGCATGGGCTTGAGATGAGGCTTCTCCCTGTGAACTTTTGAGACAAAGCCGTGCTTTTCCATGAAGGCTTCATTGGCTTTTGAGCAGTAGGCTGTGTCTGCCCAGATATCAGACGCGGTATTGCTGCGGTCAAGCAACCCTTCTCTCAATCTCGCACCATTATTAGAGGCGGCATCAGTTGCCTTCCATTGAAGGATCAGCCTGAACTTTCGGTCGATGGAGACATGGGATTTATAGCCAAAGGACGAGAGGGCAAGATCCGTTGCCGGAAATGTTCCATCATCCTGTCGCTTTGCTTTGATGAACTTCAGCGTCCCGCGCGCATGCCTGTCCTTATGAGACAGCTTTGAGGGTTTGTCCTGCCAGTCTTGTGGGATCCGTCCTTCCCGGAGATCCGTCTTCTCAGCGTTTGTATTGCGCTGCTTTGGCGCCGCCAACGTTGCGTCCAGGATCTGGCCCGACATCGGCAGATAAGCGGCGTTCCGTAATGTGGTATTGAAGCGGTTGAACAGTCTTTCAATCGCACCGGCCTGCGTCAGCCGCTCACGAAACAGCCAGATCGTTTTGGCGTCGGGTACCTGATCCGACACGCCCAGACCAAGGAAGCCCATAAAAGATAGACGGTCATTGATCAGGTCTTCCATCCGCTCGTCGGAGAGCTTGTTCAGTGTCTGGATCACCAGGATTTTGAACATCAACACCGGATCAAACGGCGCTCTCTACCTTTGCGTCCATCCGAATAGGCAAGAGCCTTCTCCTGATCAGGTCGAAACATCTCAAAATCCACAGTCCGGGAAAAGGCTTCGAGCTGATCACCAGGCCCACTCAACCGAGCAAGCCGCTCTTCAACATCAAAGAAACCCGGCTGCTTCATGCCATCTATCCCTAATCCACGCAGGGAAAATAGAATTACAGAGACGCCCACAAAACCAACGGGTTTTTCGAACCCTCCACCTCACGATGCGGTGCTGCGGCGGCCAGAATATCACCGTGTCACCACATGCCATGAGAAGAATTCTAGTGACGTATGAGAAGGGATTGCAAGCATGGTGCGCATTACGCTGAAAGGCAGTTTCGAGCCTGTGAAGGTGGCGCTATATGGCCATTTCCACATGGGGCATTACGTTTTTCCTGTAGGCATGGAGTGAACTTCTGAAATCCGTCATGGGTCCGAACAACAGAAAAGGCCGCTCGCAGGAGCGGCCTTTTCCAAGTTCTGGTGGCAACCTGTAAAGTCCGTCCTTTATCAGGACAGGGTGCAGATTACCGTCCGGCCTTCACAAGACGAATCGCCTCTATCCGGTCTTTGTCTCCACCCGCAGGAGCCAGACCGTTGCCCAGATCCTCACCTACAATCCGCGCACAAAGTGCCAGCGAGAGTGCTCCTGCATCGGGATGCCCCTTACTGCGTTCGCCGTGCATTTTAGCGCGTCCCATCCGGGGCGACAGATCACGCGTGGCCTGCGCAGCCTCGTGAGACGCTTCCGCTCCCATGCGCCAAGCATCCACAAGTCCATGCCCCGCAGCCAGCGCCTGCTCCAGCGTTTCGACAAACGGCACCAGCGCATCCACGAGTGTCTTGTCGCCAGGTTTCGCACGGCCAAGCTCCATGATGCGCTCCATGCTGTTCCGCGCGCCCCCTGAAAGCTGTCGCGCATCGGGCAGACTGTTGTCATCGAGCGCCAGACTGAAGGCCCGCAGTCCCTCGCCCCAGAGAGCGCCAGACGTGCCACCAGCCCTGTCCGCCCAGGCGTCCGCCGCCGAGGCCAGAACCGTCGCAGGACCAGCGCCGGCATCTGCCGCCGCCCGCGCGACCTTCGCCGCCGCCGCCGAGCCACGGGCCATGCCCTGACCATGATCGCCATCACCCGCCACGGCATCAATATGCCCGAGGTCAGACTCCGCTTCAGCCAGTGTCCGGGCCAGATGATCCATCACCGCCGCCACACACGCCCCGCCACGACGGCCCTGCGCCGTTCCGGAGCGCATGTAGAGGATCTCGGTTTCCTCAGGCACTTCAAGCCGCGTAGTCCCGTCCCCGCTCAGCTGGCCATGGCTAAGCGCGGCAGATTCCACAGGCGAACGCCAGTACCGCTCAAGATCCTCATCGAGCCAGGTCAGCGTCAACGAACAGCCTGCCATATCAAGGCTTGTGACATACTCGCCCACCAGCGGCGCCACGAGCGTCAGACCTGCTTTTTCGAACATTGGCACCAGCCGGTCCCACAGAACGAACAGCTCTTCCTGCTTGGTACTGCCCAGACCGTTCAGCAGAACTGCCACCCGGCGCGAAGCCCCTTCCGGAAGCTCTGCCAGCAGGCGATCGAACAGGATATGCGCCAGATGCTCCGGGTCCGGGATATCCTTCTCGTCAATGCCCGGCTCCCCATGCACGCCCAGTCCGAGCGCCATGCGGTTCTTCGGAACCTCGAACAGCTTTTCCTTCTCGCCCGGCAGCGTACAACCATCGAATGCCACACCAAATGTGCAGGTCTGACGGTTCACCCGTTGCGCGACTTCCTCGACTTCATCGAGTGTCAGTCCCGCTTCGGCTGCGGCGCCTACGATGCGGAAGATTACCAGATCCCCGGCAATTCCGCGCCGCTTCTCCCGTGTAGAGGCATCCGAGCTGGCCACATCATCCGCCGTGGCCAGAACGCGAACGTCATAGCCCTCTTCGCGCAGCCGGTCCGCTGCGATCCCGAAATTCAGCACATCCCCGGCGTAGTTGCCGTAACCGAGAATAATCCCGCCTCCCAGATCGGCCTGGCGCGCAATGCTTTTGATGGCCTGCGTGGACGGCGATGCGAAGATATCCCCCGCCACTGCTGCATCGCCGAAGCCCGGTCCAACATAGCCCGCAAAGGCCGGATAATGCCCCGACCCCCCGCCGAGGACGACGGCAACCTTGCCGCGACGACCCGGCGTGGCCCGAAGCACACCGCCGCGCACATGCCGCACGAGATCGGGATGAAGCAGGCTGAAGCCCCGGAGGGCGGACGCTGCGAAAGTCGATGCGTCACCGCAGATCTTGGTCATGGAACGTCTCCCTTTTCAGATTTCAGACGGCATCACGGTTGAGGTAACGGCGGGCCAGCGCATCGAAGGAAATCGCCAGTACGACGATCCCCCCACTGACGACCGACTGCCAGTAAGGCGAGATGCCAAACAGAACGATGATGTCTTCGATGATGCCGATGATGACGGCGCCCAGAACCGCACCAATCGGGCTGCCAATGCCACCCGTTGTCGCCACGCCACCAATGACGGCCGCGGCAATCGGCCCGAGCACCCAGGTGTCACCGATGGAAGGCTGGGCCGTGCCCAGACGCGCCACCATCAGAATGCCCGCCAGCGCCGAAAGGAACCCGGCCAGCGCGAATGCACCCATGCGGATCGCATTGACCCGGATGCCCAGCATCCGCGCTGCATCGGGATTGCTGCCAATGGCATAGATGTAACGCCCGACCGGTGTGCGCAGCATGATGAATGCCACGATCGCCAGACAGACCAGCAGCACCAGGAACGGCACCGGCACGCCCATCACGAGCCCTCGCCCCAGAAACGTGATGTCCCGCGGCACACCCGTGATCGCAACACCCTTGGTCGCAACGAGGTTGGCGCCGCCATATACGCCGGCCATACCAATCGTTAGCACCAGGGAATGCAGGCGGAGCTGCGTGATCAGCGCCCCGTTCAGCAATCCGCACCCCCCACCCATCAGCAGGCACAGACCCAGCGACAGCCAGGGATTGAGCCCGAGCTGAACCATCAGGATGCCACCAACCACGCCTGCAAGCCCACCAATCGCACCCACGGACAGATCAAGCTCGCCGAGGATCATCAGGACGGACTGCCCGATCGTCACCAGCCCGATAAAGGCCAGCGCACGGGCAATGATCATCATGTTGAACGTCGTCAGGAAGTGCGGCGAAAGCGCACAGGACGCCCCGAAGATAATGACGAGCGCCGCAATCACGCCCCCCAGCGGATTTCCTGCCAGACGGGAGACGAGCGCCTTGAGTGGCGGGAGCTTCGGCGGCTGTTGCGAAGGGGCTGCCGGAACAGTGGTTTCAAGCGACATGACGGGTCTCCGGGGCGCCGATGATCGCGCCGACAAGCGTGTTGACGTCAGTAGTGGCCTGATCGAACGATCCCGTGATCCGGCCGGAATACATGGTGATGATCCGCGAGGCGCAGCGCTGGAGCTCGGTCATTTCGGACGAGACGAGAATGATCCCCACGCCCTCTTCCGCGAGCTGCTGCATGATGCGGTAGATCTGGAACTTCGTGCCGATATCGATGCCCTTGGTCGGCTCGTCGAAAATCAGCACACGCGGCCGCCGCGCCATCGCCCGACCAATGATGGCCTTCTGCTGGTTCCCACCCGACAGATGCGCGATCTTCTTGCCGGCCGAGGACGTCCGCACATCGAACTGGCGGATCGTATCGGCCACGACCTCGTTCTCACGCGCCGGAGAAATAATCCCGCCGCGCTTCATGCGGTCCAGAACCGAGAGGCTGATGTTTTCCCGCACACTCAGAAGCGGGAAAATGCCGTGATGCTTGCGCTCCTCGGACAGGTAAACCATCCCCAGAGCCACGGCCCGGTCAGTGCGGCCCTTCGGGATCTCCTCACCCTCAAGAAACGCATGCCCCCCCGTCGAACGCAGATATCCGAAGATCGTCTGCATCAGCTCCGAGCGCCCGGCGCCTACAAGCCCCGCAAACCCGAGGATTTCCCCCCGCCGCAGAACAAAGGATGCATCCGAGAACCCCGGCCCCGACATATCTTTAACGCTCAAGATGACGTCGGATTCAGACGCCGCCATACGCGGCTGGAACTTCTCCTCAAGCGAGACCGAACTGCCCGACATCAGCCGGATCAGGTGCACCTCCGTCATCTCCGCCATCGGATAGGTTCCCACGCTGCGGCCATTGCGCAACACCGTCACCGTGTCCCCAAGCGCAAAAATTTCTTCCATCTTGTGCGACACGAACACGATCGCGCAGCCTTCATCGCGCAGCCGGTGAATGATGCGGAACAAATGCTCCGTCTCATTGGCCGTCAGCGAAGACGTCGGCTCATCAAGGATCAGAACCTTGAATTCTTCACGGCATGCCGCGCGCGCAATCTGAAGGAGCTGCTGGTCCGGTACGCTGATGCGGTTTACGAGCTGCCCCGGCTTCGCATGAATGCCGAACCGCTCGATCAGTTCCGCCGCCGCCTTCTCCATTGCTCCGCGCGACACTGTCAGATGCCCGAACCCGGAACGGTTGAACGGCATGAACATGTTCTCGGCTACGGTCATCGGCCCGAACAGGTTCAGCTCCTGCGGGACATAGGCGACCTTCTCGAACAGTGTCCGGTCATGCAGCGCATCCTGTCCTTCGATCAGGATGGTTCCCTCATCCGGCACGACCAGCCCGGTCAGCGTCTTGATGAGCGTGGACTTCCCGGCGCCGTTCTCCCCGGCAAGAATATGGATCTTCCCGGGCTCCAGCGTCAGATCGACATGATCGAGCGCCACCACACCGGGATAGGTCTTCCGGACGCCTTCAATCTGAAGAACTGTCATGACCGTCACTCCCCTTCCTGTCCTGCTGCGTCAGAGGTTCTTGCTCGTCAGAAGATCGATGCCGGTATCGATGTATTTGGGCGTCTTCTGCCCCATCGCCCGCTGCCAGGCAGACACGACGGCCCAGTAACCCTGCATTTCCGGCCGGCTCGACGCAGAGGACTCAGCAACCCCATCCTTGATGAGCTGGATCATGTCATTGAGGTTATCGAGCCCCACTTCCTTGACCTTGCCCGTCTTGCCGCTCTCGCGGATGGCCTGGCCGACGCCCACCGGTCCGGAGGCATCGCACTCGACCCATCCGACCAGATCCGGATGCGCCTGCATGATAGCAGAGGCCTGCTTCTGCGCGGTCTCGATGCTGTCATTGTCCACGCCGGTCGCGACAACCTTCATGTCCGGGTATTTCGCAAAGACCTTCTTTTCGCACTCGGCCCGCAGGGTGTGGTTCGGCGCCGTCGGCACCCCCATCATGATCGCCACTTCGCCCTTCTTGCCGACCAGGTTCGCCAGCCGCTCGGCCGCCATCGTGCCCTGCTCGCAGAAATCCGCGCCCACAGCCGTGATATCCATGCCTTCAGGCGGCAGGGAATCAAACACCGTCATGGGGATCTTCTCGTCCACCGCCTCGTCCATGGTGGCGCGGTTGCCCTTCTCATCCAGCAGATCGAGGATCAGCCCGTCCGGATGGGTCGCGATGGCACGCTCGATAATGTCGTTCTGGGACGACACATCCGCCGTCTGCGGCGCGCGGTATTCGATCTCGACCTTCCGCCCCGTCGCCTGCGAGATCATCGCCGCAGCCGCCTGTGCCCCATTATTCGCCTTGTCGAACCAGGGATGCACGGTCTTGGGGATCAGCACGAAGCGCAGGGGTGCGCTGTTATCCGCTGCATGGGCCTGACCTGCTGCAAGCGGCGCCAGAAATGGCGCAGCCGTCAGCATTGCGGCAAAAGCAAATGCCGTTTTCATAAGTGTATTCTTTCAAAGAACCAGCCGGATCAGTTCCGGACCGGGAGTTTTACTTCAGCAACTTGCGCCGACAGGAGCCTGCTGGCGGTATTTCTTTCCGAGCGCATCAATGCCAGCCACATTCCGTGCCGAGGCACTGCGCGGATCAAACGTGCAGGCCAGCCAGGCTTCGGCAATGGATTTCGCCACTTCCGGCCCGATGACGCGCGATCCCATCGTGATGATATGCGCGTTGTTCGAGAGCGCCGCACGCTCTGCGGAATACGTGTCGTGGGTCAGCGCGGCCCGGATGCCCGGGATCTTGTTGGCGGAAATGCACACCCCGATCCCCGTCCCGCAGCACAGGATGCCCCGGTCGAATTCTCCATGCAGAACAGCCAGCGCCACACGCTCACTCAGTTCCGAATACAGTTCGGCCCGCTCGTCCTCGGGATGGGACATGTCAACGACGACATGCCGTCCCAGTGTCGAGAGATGTTCCACCAGAAGCCGTGCCAGGCCTTCGCCTGCACTGTCTCCACCAATCGCAATACGCATGACTGTTCTCCGTTTCTTTGACGTTCAGTCAGACTGTTCCGCTGCCGGAAACAGGACGTGATCCCGTGATGACCGTCATCACGCGGCAATTTTGCGGGACACAACCCCGCTCACACTTTCCACCAGCATCATGAAATCCGCAGGCTCCCAGGCCGCACGCCCGACAAACACACCGTCCACATCCGGCAATGCGACGTAGTCGCGGATATTGGCCTGCGAGACGCTGCCGCCATAAAGCAGCGGGATGCGCACGCCACTGTCCCCCGCCAGTTCACGCACGACAGCACGCAACCTGGTATGGATCCCGGACACGAAGGACGCCTCGGCCGGACGTCCCGCCGATCCGATGGCCCAGACCGGCTCATACGCAACCATGACCTGCCCCAGATCCTTTCTGGACACCCCATGCAGCGCAATTTTCACCTGCCGTGCCAGCGTCTCCTGCGAAACCCCGAACTCGAATTCATCCGACGTATCGCCAATGCAGATCAGCGGACGCAGACCGTGCCGCAGCGCAGCCCTCACCTTGAGGTTCACCGTCCAGTCCGTCTCGCCGAAATGCTGTCGGCGCTCCGAATGGCCGATTTCCACGATGGACGCTCCGCACTCGGCGATCATCGGCGCGGAAACCTCCCCGGTCCAGGCGCCACTGTCCTCCCAGTGCATGTTCTGCGCGCCCACCAGCAGCGCGCTGTCTTCCAGCACCGAGCACACATCCCGCAGGGACGTGAAAGGCGGGATCACGAACGACCGGATCCCTTCCGGCGGCTGGAAGGATTCAAGTGCCCGCGCCGCCGCAATCGCTTCGGCCGGTCCCTTGTTCATCTTCCAGCTCGTCCCGATCCAGACGCTCTTCTGATCCACAACCAACCTCCCGAAAGACTGACCAACTGGCTGAATGCTCATGACGATTCTCCCACCCCAATGATATCTAAACCACTTTATCGCTAAATTATAACATTAAAACTGTTATTATCATCAAAAATAACGATACATCCGAAAGGTTCCCCACCCTTCACGCAAACGTCACGCCGCCCGCTCCAGCAGGACAGTTTCCGTCACCACACTGTCGATCTCCAGATCGCGCCCGGCGACCAGTCCGCGTTTGCCCATTTTTTCATGATAGAGATGGGTGGCTTCCATGGGCGAGAGTGCGCCGTCCGTGACACTGCGCATGGCTTCGATCAGCAGGACGGGATCGTCCGCGTCCACGATCTTGCGGCCGAACAGGGCAGCACGGGCGCCGCAGCACTGGGCCTGATGCAGAAGTTCCAGACAGTCGCGGGTCGTACCGCTTCCGCCGCCCATGATGCCGACGATCACAGACGGGTCGAACTCGCAGAGTTCCGTCAGCGCCTCTGCGCCATTGAACGGCACCTTGAGGAAAACCGGCCGCTCTTCGCGTCGCAAACCGGCCAGACAGCGGACAATCATGTCATTGAGGAAGAAACCGTGATCCGCCCGGGAAATGCGCCCTTCATTGGGATTGAACACTTCCAGGAAATACGAAAAACGCCGCTCCGCCGCTTCTTCGCGAAACCGGGCGAATTCTTCCAGCGCCAGACTATCCTGCTCGGCATCGCCATTGAAGGTCATGGAATACAGGCCGAGATTGGTCTGCGCTTTCATCAGGGACGCCGAACGGAACGGAACCGATTTCTGGCTCTGATAGCTGCTTCCCCGGCCCCGCCACAGGTCCGTGGTGTCATTGGCGCGGATGGCCGACTGGATGCGCGTCCCGGCGAAGGCATCTTCCTGAAGCAGGGTCTCCAGGATCGAAGCCGAAGTCAGCATGATGTCCACGACGTCCTGATCGAGGATCGTCCTGATCACATCGACATAGTCGCGCCGGGTGCGGAAGCGCGAGCGCTTTTCCTGCATGGAGACCGGATGGCGATGCAGACCCGTGGCGCTGATTCCGGCCGCCATATCGGAATCCTTGGCATCCGCGAGGATGAAATCGGTCCGGCTGTCCTGACCCGCTACCATGCGGGCAATCTTTTCTTCGTAACGGTTCATGGTTCATGCCCTCAGGGCTGTATGTGAAAACGATGCAGCAGGAAGCTCACCTTTCAACTGATGGCGCTCCTGCCCTTCCCGCCAGGTCAGCAGACACTGCTGCTCTGTTTCCTGAGCACTCCACTCAAGGGCCTCCCCCACGATGGCCCCGGCTTCTCGGACGACGTCCGGCGTCAGAAGGCCGCTCAGCGCAATCGGCGTGCGGCGGAACAGCACATCTGACAGCGTGCGCACCAGTTCATCGGTGGCGATGAAGGCCAGTTCACGCCGCGTGTAGGACGGCAGACTGCGCAGCGGCGCATCCGGCTTTTCCTGACAGAACACGGCAAACGCCCGGGCCCGCGATCCATAACGCTCCAGAAGCAGGGCCGCCCGTGCTCTCGGCAGGCCGTGCGTGACGAAGAACTCGTCCAGATAGGCGGAATACCGTTCCGGCGGGGGATAGTCGCGGCCGCCACCGATCGGGAAGTCCCGGGTGGACAGGTGCCGTTCCGCTCCCAGCATTTCCAGCACCCTGTCTGCCGTTTCTTCCGCCAGCCCACGAAACGTCGTCCATTTCCCGCCAACCAGCGACAGGAGCGGTATGCCGTCCAGAACGTCTTCATGGATGATATGATCGCGGCTGATGGCTCCTGGATCGGCGGCATTGGTCGCAGGCAACGGGCGTACACCGCTGTAGCGGTAGATCACATCCTCCGCGCTGAACCGGAAGCCCGGGAACAGGCCGCCGAGCATACGCAGCATGTAGTCCTGTTCTTCATCGGTGCAGACGGCGGTGTCAGGATCATCAATCCGCAGATCGGTCGAACCGACGAGCACATGGCCATAGAACGGATAGGCCAGGCAGATGCGTCCGTCCGGCGTTCCGAAATACATCATGCGGCCACGCAGCTCCTGCAGAAGCCCCTCATGTCGCAGGAGCAGATGGCTGCCTTTCGTTCCGCCGATATAACGGGTTTGCTGACCCAGATCAGCGTTGATCCGGTCGATCCATGCTCCACCCGCATTGACGATGAGCCGCGGACGGACATGGCGCGTCTCACCGCTTTTTTCGTCCCGCAGCTCCAGAACCCCATCTGCAAAAGACACCGGCGCCGTGTAGGTCGAAACCGCGCAGCCCGTCCCGACATCCAGGCCGTCGCGCACGCATTCATAACCGAGACGTTCCGGCTGGGTGATGGAGGCGTCATAATATTGGGCCGTCGCCATGACATCCGCCGCTATATGCGGCCACTCCTGCCGTGTCTGGCGCCTGAGAAAAAGGCTGTGACGCGGCATCACCCGGGCATGGCGCCCGAGGAAATCGTAAATCTGCAGCCCGGCTTCCAGAACGAGCGCACCGCGATCCGTCATTTTGCCGCCCAGCCTCAGAAATTTCCGGAACGACGGCACGATGCCGCCAAACCAGGAACGGATCGGCAGGACGGTCGGCAGAGGCTTGACCACATGGGGTGCATTCCGCAGCAGCAGGTTGCGCTCCAGCGTGGACTGCGCCACGAGCCGGAATTCGCCGGTCTCGAGATATTTAATGCCCCCGTGGATCAGGCGTGAGGGCGCGCAGGACGCACCGGAGCAGAAGTCACTCCGGTCCACCAGAAGGACACGCAGGCCCTGCAGCGACAGTTCCCGGAACAGGCCAGCCCCATTGATCCCGGCCCCGATGATCGCGACATCGAACGTAGCATTGTCCGGTATGGTGGCGAGCCCCTTCATGGTCTGGCCTCCTGCGGCATGAAGCCCATTGCGGCATAATTCAGGACAGCGCCTGTCTCCACGTCGGCCGGCTCTGCAACGGGCTCTGCCTGAGCCGGGCCACCATCATAAAGATCCGACCAGAAAGGCCGCATGGCCTGGGTCAGAGCGACATAACGCCGGTAAATCCCTTCATAGACGCGACGCCGTTCGGTCTGGGGCCTGTATGTCTGCATCGGAATGATCTGGGAGAATACGGCTTCTTCCAGATCGGCGTATCGTCCGATAGAGACACTGGCTGTCAGCGCAGCTCCCAGCGCGCCTGCTTCACGCACTTCGGGTATTTCAACGTCTGCTCCCAGAATATCGGCGAACATCTGTGCAATCACCGGCTGGCCACTCCCGCCGCCCGATACGCCGATCCTGCGGACCGGGCCTGTCTGGCGCAGGGCATCGACATGCTCGCGATGATTGAAGATCGTTCCTTCCACCATGGCCTGGAACAGGTCAGCCCGGTCGTGCCAGGACTGGACCCCGAATAGCGAAGCACTGGCCGGCGCTTCATAGGGCGAGCCGAACAGGAAGGGATGGTACAGCGGAACCTGATGACGTCCGCCCGGCTTTGACAGGCGGCTTTCCATTTCCGCTGAGAGCTGCCGGGCCGCGTCCTGTTCGTCGGGCTTCAGAAGCTTGGCCAGCCAGTCAAGATTACTGGAAGATGCTGGCGAAATGGCCATGCAGTTCCACAGGCCCCGCCGATATCCGGCGCGACAGGCCCAGCCCTCCCCGATGACCGGCCGGTCCCGGAACACTTCATTGATTGAGAACGTACCCGCCGTAATCGAAAGATCCCCGGCCTGCGTATGACCCACACCGACCGCAGCGGCCGTGACATCATGCAGCCCGACCGAAACAGGCGTTCCAGCCCTCAGGCCGGTCCGGGAAGCAGCCTCAGGCGTCAGGACGCCACCGCTTTCACAGGACAGGCGCATCTCCGGCAGCGCCTTTCGGATGCCCTGCAATCCCAGGATTTCCAGCAGTTCATCGCTGTAGTTCTGTGTATGCAGATCCGTGAAAGACGTGCTGGCTTCCGTCAGATCCGTCGCAATCTCGCCCGTCAGGCAGTACCGGATCCAGTCCTTGGCGAAGATGACGGACCCGATCGCCGCATAACGTTCCGGTTCGTTTTCCCGGATCCAGGCCAGAAGCGTGTTGGCCGAATAGGCATAAGGACGCTGGCCGGCCACCGGAAGCACCAGATCGGACAGGCCGTCGCGCTGCCAGCGCTCATGGAGCGCCGTAGCACGGCTGTCGAGCGACATGATCCCCCGCCCCAACGGGCTACTTGAGCGGTCAAGCAGAAAAACACCGTCCCCATGTGCAGTCAGCCCGACGGCGGCAACCGCCGAACCATCGATCCCTGCATCCGCCAGTGCGTCCTGAACCGAACCGATGACGGCCTCCCAGGCCTCATGCATATCCCGCTCAACATGGTGCGGCCGGTCCATATGCTGTGGAACACGACGACGCCCCGTCCCTGTGATCGCACCAGTCGGCGAAAACACGACAGCTTTGGTCGTCGTGGAACCACTGTCGATTCCGATGGTGAAATCCTGGCGCATTGAACACCCTCCAGACAGCGTGGCAGCTCATCGAGCGATAAGAACGATGAGCCCTCATAACACAATAAATGATATGTTTAACACATTTATATGTGATTTATCATAGATAAATGTGATATGTTGTGTGACATCTCTGGAGCTTTCCATCACCGAAGGAGAAGACGGCTATCTGGATGCCGATCTTTTCAATCAGTTCGACGCCTGGGTCTGGTTTGATAAAATAACCGCCTTTCATCCCCTGCCGAGGTGAAGGAAGTGAGAGGCAGTCGAAATCCTCACACCATGCTTTTTTAGGCTTAGGACCTATTAACTCATTGAGATGAGAGAGAGAGTTATTGTGATTCACAGGCCTACGATGGAGGGGGACAGTCAGTATGGGAGAATTAGGAAGTAGGATTGTCCGGGACGTTGCGGGATCTCACGGGATCTAAAACGGTGCTTTCCTGGGATCGGTATGCAATTCGCCCGGAAACAGAGTGATTGATCCAATCCGCCCTTACCAATGAGGTTTGGTGTTTGGTCCCGGGGTTTGATGGTGTGATATTTTCACGTGAGTGGAAGGAAGCCTTATGGGACAGAACCGTCATGGGAGCGCCACGACCACGCCCGCCGTGCGAGCAGCACTACAGCGATCGCAGGCTTCGCTCGCGGCGCTGAGCGAGGAGTTCGGGATCAACCCGAAAACAGTTGCGAAATGGCGGAAGCGTCAAACTGTCGAAGATCAGAAGACGGGACCAAAAGAGCCTCGATCAACGGTCCTTTCCGAGACGGACGAAGCAATGATCGTGGCATTTCGCCGCCATACGTTGCTACCGCTGGATGACTGCCTTTATGCCCTGCAGGCCAGCATTCCCCATCTGACACGCTCGGCCCTGCATCGCTGCTTTCAGCGTCACGAGATCTCACGACTGCCGGACATGGAGGGAGACAAGCCAAAACGACAGCGCTTCAAACGCTACCCGATCGGGTTCTTTCATCTTGACATAGCGGAAGTCCAGACCGCTGAAGGTAAGCTGTACCTCTTCGTTGCCATCGACCGGACAAGCAAATTCGCTGTCACACAACTGGTCGGGAAAGCCGATCGGAAGACGGCCTGGGAATTCCTCGAATATCTCCTGAGTATGATCCCTTACCGGATTCATACCATTCTGACCGATAACGGCATCCAGTTCGCTGAACAGCCCCGCAATCGCAATACGGCGTGGTCACGTCCAATGCGCTTCGACATGATCTGCGAAGCCCACGGGATTGAACACCGTCTGACAAAACCCAACCATCCCTGGACCAATGGTCAGGTTGAACGGATGAACCGGACTATCAAGGAAGCAACCGTCAAGCGCTTCCATGACGACAGCCACAAGCAGTTAAGGACACACCTCAGCGATTTCATAGCAGCCTATAACTTCGGGCGAAGCCTCAAGACCCTGAACGGCCTCACCCCTTACGAATACGTCTGCAAAATATAGACTTCAGAGCCAGAAAGATTCATCATCAGTCCAACCCATCAAACCACGGGACTAAACAACTAGGCGACATGGACAAACAGTCTGGAACCGGAACTGGCGTTTAGGCTTCTTGGCTCAGTACCGTTTTAAGGAGCGTTTTAAACCGTCTTAAAACATTCTCACCGGATGCTTCGCCTGAAACACTGATCATCGGTATGAGCCGTAACAGCCGAACATGATCGGGTCAGCCCCGGGATCGTTCTGCACAGTCACTGCTTCATCGTGATCCCGTTGACGCGCTCCCTGAAGCAGGGATCACTCCTCAGGGCTCAGCCCCCTCAGTACCCGTCTTCATGGTCCAGGCGGTGGCCTGAGGGGAAACCATGCGTCCGGGCCTGCCATGTGATCAAGAAACCAACGGCGGCGAGACCTGCCACAGCCCAGGGGAACGAGGCTGCTCCCCAGATATCCAGCATGATCCCGCCCAGCAGGCCGCCGCCCGCGATGGCGCTGTTCCAGGCGACGACATTCATCGACAGGGCGACATCCGCACCATCACCGGCCGCGTCCGCGAGGGCGGTCTGAAGCAACGTCGCAGCACCACCGAAAGTCAGGCCCCATATCGCCACACCGACCAGGATCACCGCAGGCGATGCGGATCCAATGGCAAACACACCTGCGACAGCGGCGAAAATGGCGAGACTGGCCAGAACGGATAGGCGCAGGGCATGATCAACCGTGCGGCTGGTCAGCCAGATGCCGGCAAGGGCGGCGAGACCGAAAAGCAGCAGGATGCGATCGGCCTGTCCCGCCAGTCCGGCGGGTGCGATGAACGGCACGATATAGGTGTAGAGCACATTGTGCGCGAGCATCCATGCCATCACGACGCCCAGGACAGATCGCACACCGGGCGTTCGCAGGACATGCCCGAACGGCAGGCGCTCATGATGCGCCAGGCCGGGAAAATCAGGCACTTTCGCCAGAACCCAGACGATCAGCAGCAACGTCGAGGCCGACATGACCCCGAAGGCCAGTCTCCATCCCACGGCAGCGCCCAGCCATGTTCCCGCCGGCACGCCCAGCGAGAGCGCGATTGGCGTGCCGACCATGGCGATGGCCAGGGCGCGTCCCTGCTGGGAACGTGTCACCATCCGGCGCGCATAGGCCGCCAGCAGGGCCCAGGCGAGCCCGGCCGCCGCACCGGCGCCATAGCGGGCCACAAGGGTCAGACCGTAATGCGCTGAAAATGCCGTGACGGAATTGAAGACCACAAAGCCGATGATTGCCAGCAGCAGGACCCGCCGTCGCGGCCATCGCTGCGTGGCGAGTGTCAGCGGGATCGCGGCACTCAGGGAGCCCAGGGCATACGCCGTGACCATCTGTCCTGCCAGCGCGGGGGAAACGTGTAGCCCGGCCCCGATCTGGGGCAGCAGACCGGCCGGGAGGGTTTCGGTCATGATGCAGATGAAGCCGGTCATGGCCAGTGCGAGCAGGCCGGAGACAGGCAGTCCGTCATCGGGGCTTTGGCGGGGAGATGTCGTCTCGGGGGTCATGCGGCTCTCATATATGGATCGATTGGTACATATATGAGAGCCGCAAAATCTTGGCAATCACTTCTGGATCACTTAATATGGAAGTCTTTTCGGAAGGAGCGGCATCATGGCGCGGACAGGGCGTCCTCGGGAGTTTGACAGGGACAGGGCCATTGACGCCGCCATGGCGCTGTTCTGGTCGCAGGGCTACGAACCGACCTCCCTGACGCAGCTCAAGTCCTGCATGGGCAATATTTCGCCTGCGAGTTTCTATGCCGCGTTCGGCTCCAAGGAAGCCCTCTTCCGCGAAGTTGTGCAGTATTATCTGGCGACTTACGGGCAGGTCATGGCGCCTCTGGGGGATGAAAGTCTGGCGCCGCGTGATGCGATCGAACGGACGCTGCGCGGTTCGGCGCGCATGCAGTCGGCCCGGACGCATCCCTGCGGCTGTCTGATCGTCGCAGGTGCCAGCAACTGCTCGCCCGAAAACGAACCCGTCCAGGCGCTGCTTGCCGAAGAGCGGCAGCGGACACGCGCCGGATTCATGGCCTGCGTGAAACGCGCCATTGCCAGCGGGGAACTGCGGGATTGCGCGGCAACACAGGTGCTGCCTGATATTTTCACGACCTTCCTGCATGGCATGACCTGCGAAGCCCGGGACGGGGTAACGTCGGACAACCTGGATGCGGCCATCACCTCTCTCCTCACGCTGTGGGATGCCAGTGCCGTGATGTCCGGAACAGGAAAACACCCGAAAAATTCCTGACGCCTTGCGGCAATCGCAGGCGCCGGAGTTCCATAATCCTTTTCCGTATCGTCCGATCCATAATTCCTTGACGCTATCCTGTGCGCATATTATGGACTGATCGATACGGAAATTGAATTCCGGAACATATCGCCGCACTCGGTCAAGGAATCCGGTTATGAGCAGACAGGACATTGCCTTCGTCACGGGGGCCAATCGTGGCATCGGATACAGTATCGCAAAGCATCTGATCGCCTCGGGCATCGACGTGATCGGGACCTATCACTCCAATGAAGACGAGGCGAAAGCGGCAGAAGCCGCGCTGGACGGTGAGAGTGCGAAACTGCGGATGCTTCGGCTGGATATTGCGGATCATGCCTCGTTCGCAGCGTTTGCCGGGCAGGTCGAAACGCTTCTTGCCCGTGAGTTCGGACAGCAGACGCTGCGTTATGTAGTGCAGAATGCGGGCAACATCATCCACACCCGCTTCGATGCCGCGACGTCCGAGCAGCTCGACAACCAGTACAACATCCATTTCAAGGGCCCCTATCTGCTGACGGTGGCCCTTCTGCCCTTGATCCGGAATGGCGGGCGTATTCTCAACATCACCTCTGCCGCGACCCGTTTTTATCTGACGGATCATGGTCCCTATTCGGCCATGAAAGCCGCGACCGAAGTCATTTCGCTCTACATGGCGAAAGAGCTGGGGGAGCGCGGGATTACCGTCAATGCCGTCGCACCTGGCGCGGTCGCATCGGATTTCGGCGGGGGGCTGGTTCGCGACGATGCCACGGTCAACAAAAGCCTCGCAGAGATCACGCCGCTGGGACGTGTCGGGCAACCCGATGATATCGGAGCCGCGGTCAGGGCCCTTCTGTCCGACGACATGGGCTGGGTGAATGGTCAGCGCATCGAAGTGACGGGAGGGCAGTCGCTATGATGGCCGGACAGATACGATCGGGAGACGCGTCATGATCCATGTGATGGCCAGCAGCGTTCTTCCTGCCTCCGTTTCGTCCGTCTGGGGGCTGATCCGGGATTTCGGCGCTCTTGGGAACTGGTTGCCAGGTGTGAAAAGCTGCGTAATCGAGGGCGATGAGGCCGGTGACCGGGTGGGCGCGATCCGCCGTCTTGAAATGGGCGACGTTGGTGTGATCCGGGAACAGCTTCTCGCGTTGTCCGACGTGGATCATGCGGTGACGTTCTCGATTATTGAATCTGCCCTGCCGATTGGGAACTATCGGTCGACGATCAGCCTTCTTCCCATAACGGATGGCGACCGCACGTTCATTCAGTGGCGGGGGCAGTTCGAGGCGCCTGTCGAACATGCCGCCAGTATGGAGGCCCGGATGCCGACACATATCTATCAGCCAGCCTTCGACAGACTGGCAGAAATTCTGGCGTCGCGGAAGACGCAGTCATGAGCGGTTTTGAGGGCAGATCCGTCCTTGTGCTCGGTGGCAGCCGCGGGATCGGGGCCGCCATCGTGCGTCGTTTTGCTTCGGATGGAGCAAAAGTCCTGTTCACGTATTTGTCTTCCCCGGACGATGCCGAAGTTCTGGCTGCCGAGACCGGAAGCGAGGCCCTGCGTGCCGATAGTGGCGACCGTGACGCTCTTATCGCGCTGATCGGCTCACTTGGTCCTCTCGACGTTCTGGTCGTCAATTCCGGCATTCTTGGCGCGGGCGATCCGCTGGATATCCCCCCGGATGAGATCGACCGGCTGTTTCGCATCAACATCCATGCGCCTTATCACGCGGCCGTTGCTGCCGCCCGAACCATGCCTGACGGTGGGCGCATCATCTTTATCGGTTCCGCCAATGCCGACCGTATGCCAATGGCCGGGCTTGCGGCCTACAGCGCCAGCAAATCGGCTTTACAGGGCATGACCCGGGGGCTGGCGCGGGATTTCGGCGCACGCGGGATCACCGTCAATGTCGTCCAGCCCGGGCCGACCGATACCGACATGAACCCTGCAGAGGGTCCGCTGAAGGACGTGATGCATGGTTTCATGGCCATCAAACGCCATGCCAAGGGCTCGGAGATCGCGGGGCTGGTGGCGTATCTTGCCGGACCCGAGGCCGGCATCATCACGGGCGCTGCATACAACATCGATGGTGGCTTCGCAGCCTGACGGAATGGCTGCTTTCCCCTGCTGGAAACAAGGACCGAGGACCATGACCAATTCAGCTTCCACTGCCTCCCGATCCGGCACATTCAGGATCGGTGGCGATCTCGAGATCAACCGGCTTGGTTTTGGCGCCATGCGTATTACGGGGCCGGGGATATGGGGTTCGCCCACTGATCATGATGAGGCCATCCGCACGCTAAGACGTCTTCCCGAACTCGGCGTCAACTTCATCGACACGGCGGATTCCTATGGCCCGGATGTCTCGGAATGGCTGATCCGGGAGGCGCTGCATCCGTATCCCGAGGGGCTCGTGATCGCGACGAAGGGCGGTCTGACCCGTTCCGGACCGGATATCTGGAAGCCGGTCGGGCGGCCGGAATATCTGCTCCAGCAGGTGCACAAAAGCCTGCGCAATCTCGGCGTCGAACAGATCGATCTGTGGCAACTGCACCGGATCGACCCCAAAGTGCCGGCGGACGAGCAGTTCGATGCGATCAGATCCTTCATCGATCAGAAACTGATCCGTCATGCGGGGCTGAGCGAGGTCTCCGTCGATGACATCAAGGCGGCGTCGAAGTTCTTTGACGTGGCAACTGTCCAGAACCGCTACAATCTCGTCGACCGCACCAGTGAGGACGTACTCGATTATTGCGCGGCACAGGACATCGGATTCATCCCGTGGTTTCCACTTGCGGCCGGTGATCTTGCGAAGCCGGGGTCGATCCTGGATGTCATGGCCCGGAAATATGAGGCTCACCCGAGCCAGATCGCACTGGCCTGGATTCTGAAACGCAGCCCAGTGATGCTGCCCATTCCGGGCACGTCCAGGATCGCCCATCTGGAACAGAATGTAGCCGCCGCCGGCATCACACTCTCCGACGAGGACTTCGCGGCCCTGGATGCGGAAGGCCGCAAGGCGTTCCGCTCCACACCGTAGGGGAGCGCTTGCGGAAAGTTACAGCCCCAGCGCCGAAAGGCCGGGATGGTTGTCTGGACGTCTCGTTTCAGACCAGTGGAACAGGCGGCTGGCGGCTGAAATGGGCTGGTCGTTGATGGACGCGGCGCGGTAACGCATCAGCCCGTTTTCATCGAACTCCCAGTTCTCGTTTCCATGGGATCTGAACCACTGCCCGGACACATCCCGCCATTCATACGCAAAGCGCACCGCGATCCGGTTATCCCGAAAAGCCCAGAGTTCCTTGATGAGGCGATACTCCTGTTCGCGCTGCCATTTCCGCGTCAGGAACGTCACGATCTCTTCCCGCCCCAGGATAAAGTCCGAGCGATTGCGCCAATGGCTGTCGGGCGTATAGGCCAGTGACACTTTCTCAGGGTCCTGGGTATTCCAGGCGTCTTCCGCGAGACGGACCTTCTGGACAGCGGTTTCGGCATTGAAGGGGGGGAAAGGGGGTCGGGACATTGGGAAATTCCGCCTCTGGTTCGGAAATGGATCACGGGCTGACCCGGTGCCTGTCAGTGTTTTCCACAAGAGCATTTGACGAAAGGACAATGATCCCTCATTTCAGGCCATGCCCATACGGATCGGTCTCCTGCTTTATCCCAACTTCCAACTGCTCGATGCAGCCGGCGTCACTGCGGCTTTCGAAATCGCCGGGACGCTGGGAGAGGCTGCGTATGAGATGACCCCCCTGTCGCAGCATGGTGGGCTTGTCCGGTCATCTTCCGGCATGGCGCTCGAAACCGTTCCCTTCGCCACAGCGCGGTCCTTCGACACGCTCGTCGTTGTCGGAGGCGAGGGTCATGTAACGGCCATGGACTGTCCGGAGTTGCAGGGTTTTATCCGCCATCACGCCGGTACGGCACGGCGGATCTGCAGCGTGTGTACGGGTGCTTTCCTGCTGGCGGCGGCCGGGCTGCTTGATGGACGTCGGGCAACCACGCACTGGCAACAGGCCGGAGCCCTGAAAGCACGGTTTCCAAAAATCAGGGTCTCGGCAGAGGCCATTCATGTTCAGGATGGTCCGGTCTGGACGTCGGCTGGCATCAGCGCAGGTATTGATATGGCGCTGGCGCTGGTGACCGAAGATCTCGGGGCGGATATCGGACGTCGTACGGCGCAGCAGATGGTGGTGTTCTATCATCGCCCCGGAGGGCAGTCCCAGTTCTCGGCCCTTCTGGAAATGGGCAGCACCCAGGATCGCTTTTCCGGGCTTCTGGGATGGATCCGGTCCAACCTTCAGCAGCGCCTGACCGTGGATGTTCTTGCCAGTCAGGTCGGTATGAGCCCGCGGAATTTTTCACGCAATTTCCGGGGCGCGGTGGGTATGAGTCCCGCCAGAGCCGTCGAGAAACTGCGTCTGGAAGCCGCGCGCGAGCGGGTCGAGCGATCCACACTCCCCATCGAAGCCATTGCCGTCATGACCGGCTTTCATGATCCCGAGCGGATGCGCCGCGCCTTCCTGCGCGAGTTTCACCAGCCGCCTCAGGCTGTCCGGCGGAATGCCGCGGACAATTTAGGCTGAAACACTCTCGCATCGTCAGCGTTCGGCAGAAATCTGCCGACCTTTTGCAAAAAACTTTCGACGAAAATAGTAACCACCCAGCCAATTCTACGTTGCGCTTTAAATGGATTACTTCGACAGCGCCCAAAAGCATGTAATCCGTTATTATATTTATAAAAATAATAACGGAAATCAATAGATCCGAATTTTATTTTCCGAAAATCACAGAAAATACAGCCTACCCGTTCTCCGATGCTTCCTACCTCAAGGACCTGCAGATATGGCCAAGTTTTTCGGAAAAAATTCCCGGGATTCGTTTCGGATTCATTCCGGAAAGATCATCCGCTCTGATCTTTTCAGTGAAGACCGGCTTCTGCAGCATTCCCAGAGCCTGGCGGAAATTCATGGCGATATTCTGCTCGCCACGCAGAACAACATTTTACCGAACCGGCTGAATGACAATGCCAGGGTTCTTCTTGAGGCTAACATCCTTTTATCTCAGGCCTCTGAAAATGGTGAGCAGATTACTCCGGCAGGCGGGTGGCTGATTGATAATTATTACCTGATGGACGCACAGATACAGACCATCCGGTTTGATCTTCCACCGGGATATTACAAAGACCTTCCCGAGCTTTCCAGCGGGCCTTTTGCCGGTCTGCCAAGGGTTTTCGAGATCGCCTGGGCTCTCGTGGCGCATACGGACAGCCATATCGAGCCGAAGACACTCTGCCAGTTCCTGCGCGCCTATCAGGACCGCAGGCCTCTGCTGATCAGGGAGCTCTGGGCCATTCCGACCCAGATCAAGATCGTCCTGATCGAGAATCTCCGGCGGGTGGCGGACAAGATCTGCCAGAATCTTCAGGAACAGAAGGCGGCCAATGCGCTTGCCAATACAGTGTTCCTTGATGCCCAGGCCAGCAATACGAAAATTCTTAAAGCCCTTTCCAGAATCAACACGCAGACACTTGGCCCGGCGTTTCTTGTCCAGTTCGCGCATCGCCTGAAGGGGCACGACCCGCAGAAAGACCCGGCTTTCCTGTGGCTGGAAGGGATATTGCAGGAAAAAGGGACAACTCTGGAGCAGATCGTTCATGAAGAGTTGCAGGAACAGAGCGCCCTGAATGCGACCATCCGCAACATCATCACAAGCATGCGGCTGATCACCACGCTGGACTGGAGCAGTATTTTTGAAAGCATCAGCGCGGTCAGCCAGATCCTATATCGTCATGCCGGCTTTTCGGACATGGATCCTGCGACCCGGAACCTGTACAGCAAGGCCATCGAGGCCCTGGCGAAAGGGTCCGGGCATGCGGAATGTGACATTGCGAACAGGGTGACGGCCCTTGCCGCGATGGCGGCCAATGAGGAAAATCCCGATCCGCGCCGCGCCGATCCGGGTTATTACCTTCTGGCGGAAGGACGACCAGGCTTTGAAGCGGAACTGAAATTCCGCGCCCCGCTGAGGGTCCAGATCGGGCAGATCTGCCGTCGGCTCGGCATCACGGGATACAGCCTGGGCGTTACGTTACTGACGCTTCTTCTGCTGTCAGCCTTCCTGTCCATCATGAACGGCAACCTGTCGGGCCGGGCGGCGTGCGCGCTGATTGTTCTGGGCTTTATTCCAGCCACGGATGCCGTTGTGGCGGGTGTGAACCGCTTCCTGATGTGGGCCATCAGGGTCTCGGAACTTCCTGCGCTGGAACTCAAGGACGGCGTTCCCGCGAATCTGCGGACCATGGTTGTCGTCCCGACCCTTCTGACGAAGCGTTCCTCCATTCTGGAAATGGTGAACCGCCTGGAGAAGCATTATCTTTCCAGCCGGGATGGCGAGATCTATTTCGCCCTTCTGACGGACTGGACGGACTCATCCACGGAAAGCCGGAAAGGTGATCAGGACCTGCTGGCAGTGGCGAGGCGGGAAGTCGCCCGCCTGAACCAGACTTATGGCGCGGGTCCTGCGGGGACGCGATTTCTGCTCCTGCATCGCAGGCGGCAGTGGAGTGCCAGCGAAGAGAAATGGATCGGGTGGGAGCGCAAGCGCGGCAAGCTACATGAACTGAACCGGCTGCTCCGCGGCGCGACGGATACCAGTTTTTTCAGCCTGTCCGGGCAGAATATTCCGCAGGATGTCCGATATGTCGTGACGGTAGATTCCGACACACGGCTGCCGCATGAGGTTGTCAGGCGTCTCGTCGGGAAAATCGCCCATCCACTCAATAATGCGCAGTTCGATCCGAACGAAGGGCGCGTCACGGAGGGCTATGCGGTTCTTCAGCCGCGTGTCACGCCCTCTCTGCCGGAAGCACGGCAGAGCACCCTGTTCCAGAGGGTTTTCTCAAGCCCCAACGGGATAGAGCCTTACACGGCGGCCGTCTCCGACCTGTATCAGGACATGTTTGCCGAGGGGTCCTTTGCCGGAAAAGGCATTTACGAGATCGACACGTTCGAAGCGGCACTGGCGGGGCGCGTTCCCGATGGGACGCTCCTGAGCCACGATCTGTTCGAAGGCGTTTTTGCCCGGGCCGGTCTGGTGACGGATATCGAGGTCATCGAGGAATATCCAACCGATTATCTGGTTTCGGTTACGCGCCTCAACCGCTGGGTCCGCGGGGACTGGCAGCTTCTGCCGTGGATTTTCTCATGGATGGGCCGTTTGCCGACCATCCGGATCAAAACCAACCCACTCACGGGAATTGCGCGCTGGAAGATGCTGGACAATCTGCGCCGCAGCCTTTCGGCCCCCATGGCCATCGGAGCGCTCTTCGCAGGCTGGTTCCTCGGGTTTCATAATGCCCTGGTGTGGAGCCTGTGCATTGTCTCGACCCTCGTCATTCCGGCTTCCCTGCCGCTTCTGGTGGATATTATCCGGCGCAGACGCGGGGAGACGTTCCGCAGCTATTTTTCCCTTCTGACGGTCGATCTTCAGCGCACGGCCCTGACCACGGCGCTGTGCTTCGCGTTTCTGGCCGATCAGGCCTGCCTTGCGGGCGATGCAATCAGCCGGACACTGGCCCGCGTTTTCGTGACCCGCAAGCATCTTCTGCAATGGGTTACGGCAGCCCAGGCAGCCGAAGCGCCGCGCGAGCAGATCCAGGGCTATTTCCGCCAGATGAGTGGAGCCGTCCTGATCGGCCTGCTGACAGCAGGCGTCATGGTTGTATCGGCTCCCTGGGTCTGGCTCGTCATTCTGCCTTTTGCGCTGGCCTGGTGCCTGTCGCCGGCGATTGCGTGGAAAGCCAGCCAGTACCGCGCTTCCGCCCGCAGGCTTGAGGCGACCGAGGCCGAGACCGTTTTCATGCGCATGCAGGCCCGGCGCACATGGCGGTATTTCGAGACATTCGTCTCTGCCGCCGATCACATGCTGCCGCCAGACAATTTCCAGGAGACCCCTGCCCCGCTCGTCGCGCACCGGACATCCCCGACCAATATGGGGCTTTATCTTCTGTCCGTTGTTGCGGCCTGCGATTTCGGCTGGATCGGCGTGGCGGATGCCACATCGCGTCTGAGCGCCACGCTCGGGACCATGGCGCAGCTTCCACGGTTCAGGGGACATTTCTATAACTGGTACAGTACTGCCGATCTTTCCCCGCTGCCGCCCGTTTATGTGTCCACCGTCGATAGTGGCAATCTGGCCGGCCATCTGATCACGCTGGCCTGCGCCTGCGAAGAATGGATCCAGAAAGGCCGGAAATCCGACACCTGGCGGGAGGGTGTGCGTGACGCCCTGAACCTCGCACTCGAACAGGCCACATCGGGCAGCGATGTCTTCCGTTCCTCGGAACTCGCGCAGCTCATAGAGACTGTTCTTCAGGACATGAAGGACGGCCATGCCAGCCAGCTCACGCTCGCCTACAGGGTGCAGATGCTGGTCGGTCAGGCCGAAGAACTTGTGCATCTCCTGCACAGGCGGGCCACGGCAGGACGCGCAGGGCAGGACATCTCTGCCACGGGTGCGGAGAACCTTCTTTTCTGGCTGCATGCGGCGCAGGACTGCATCCAGAGTGAACGCAAGGATCTCGAAAGCAGTCCCCTGCTCCATGACGAACTCCACAGGATTGCACAGAGCGCGAGAAACATGGCGCTGGAGATGGAGTTCGGCTTTCTCCGGAACACCGATCGAAAGCTGCTTTCCATCGGCTATGTCGTCAATGAGGGCACGCTGGATGAGAACTGCTACGACCTGCTGGCGTCGGAAGCCCGGCTTGCTGTCTTCTTTGCCATCGCGAAAGGCGACATTCCGGCCTGGGAATGGTTCCGTCTGGGACGGCCACTGGCCACTGTGGCGCATGGAGAGGCTCTGGTCTCGTGGTCGGGGTCCATGTTCGAATACCTCATGCCGTCCCTGATCATGGCCGCGCCTTTTGACAGCCTTCTGGAAGAGACGAGCCGGCAGATTGTCCGGCGTCAGATCGAATACGGGCAGTTCTGCGGTGTGCCCTGGGGGATTTCGGAATCCGCCTATAATGCGCGGGATCTGGATTATAATTACCAGTATTCCGATTTTGGTGTTCCGGGCCTTGGGATGAAACGGGGGCTGGCGCAGAATCTGGTCATTGCGCCTTATGCCACGGCGCTGGCCACCATGGTGGATGCGCATCTGGCCACGGAGAACTTCAAGGCCCTGCAGGCTGCCGGAGCGCAGGGGAGCTACGGATTTTATGAGGCGCTGGACTATACGAAAGCGCGGCTGCAGCCGAACCAGACCGTTGCGGTCATTCATTCCTACATGGCCCATCATCAGGGCATGTCCATCCTCGCCATAGCGGATACGGTCCTGAAAGGGCTTATGCGCTCCCGCTTTCATGCGGAGCCCATGATCGGGGCGACGGAGCTGCTGCTTCAGGAGCGCGCGCCAACAGGCGGCGTCATTACGACACCGCTGAAAGAAGAAGAGACCGCGCCTGCTGCGCTGACCATCCAGTTGCAGTCCGGCGGACGTCATCTTCGCACGGCCGATACGAACACGCCTGTCACGCATCTTCTTTCAAACGGGCGTTACAGCGTGATGCTGACGGCAGCCGGGTCCGGGTACAGCAAATGGGGGGATCAGGCGGTGACGCGATGGCGCCGGGATTCCACTCTCGATAACTGGGGGAGCTATATCTACCTCCAGCGCGCCGGGAGCCCTCACGTCTGGACGGCGGGGTTACAGCCTTCCGGCGTTGAAGCCGAAAGCTGCGATATCGAGTTCCTGGAAGATCGCGCGACCTATACGCGGCAGGACAACAGGCTGACGACGACGCTGGAAGTCCTCGTTTCGGCCGAGGACGACGCCGAGCTTCGTCGCATCTCGGTCCGGAATTCCGGCACGGCCGCAGTGGAAGTTTATGTCACGTCCTATGTGGAACTCGCCCTGTGCCCGCCGGGGATGGACATCAGCCATCCGGCCTTTGCCAAGATGTTTGTGCAGACGGAATATCTTCCCGCCTGCAAGGCGATCATTGCCACGCGGCGCAAAAGAAATCCGTCCGATCCGGAGATCTGGGCCGCGCATCTGGTTGTGGGCGGCAGCGAGCTTTCGATTGAAACCGATCGCTCGCGGTTCATCGGGCGTGGCCGGGATCTGCGGGATCCGATTGCCGTTACGGGGACCGGGCCGCTTTCGGGATCAACCGGAACGGTTCTGGATCCTGTTTTCTCCGCACGCTGCAAGCTGACACTTCCTGCGCGTTCCACGCGGCATGTTTCATTCTGGACGATCGTGGCCTCAACCCGCGAAGCCCTCATGCAGAGCATCGTGCGCCATCAGAATGACGCGGATCTCGATCGTGCGCTGACCCTTGCCTGGACGCATGCCCAGGTTCATCTGCGGCATCTCGACATCCAGCCCGTCCAAGCGGATTTGTTCCAGCAGCTTGCGGGATATCTCCTGTTTCCGGGACCGGCCCTGCGCGCATCGGCTGCCCGCATCAAACGCGGGGCGGGCAAACAGGCGGATCTGTGGGGACAGGGAATTTCCGGCGATCTGCCGATCCTGCTGCTGGTCATTGCCGAAAGCGAGGATTTCGACCTCGCGCGAAGCATTCTCACGGCCCATGACTATCTGAGCTTCAAGGGGCTGGCTTTTGATCTCGTTATTCTGAACGACCATTCGGCGTCTTATGCGCAGGATCTGCAGCACGCTCTTGAAGCCCTGGTCCGCTCTTCCGGGCAGCCGGGAAGCGTGCGTCTCCTGCGTGGGACGCTCATGCCGGAAACGGTCAGGGAGCTTCTGTTCTCGGTGGCCTGCGTCGTTCTGACGGGCAAGGGTGGGAACCTGCAACATCAGATCACCCGGCTCGAAATGAAGCAGCGCTCGAAAGCCGTGCAGGCCGTCCAGCGTCCCTGCCGTCCCTACCACGGAGCACAGGAAACGCCTGAACTGCCTGTGTTGGAACTGGCGAACGGATATGGTGGCTTTACGTCTGACGGGCAGGAATATGCCGTCATCATCCGGGGCAGGACCCGCACTCCTGCGCCCTGGGTCAATGTCGTTTCCAGCCCTCATTTCGGTTTTCAGGTCTCTGCGGAAGGCAGCGGTTATACCTGGTCCGAAAACAGCAAGGAGAACCAGCTGACCCCCTGGTCCAATGATCCGGTCGTCAACCCGACCGGAGAGGCGTTTTACCTGTGCGATGAGGAGAGCCGGCAGTTCTGGTCCCCGGTGGCCGCCGTATGCCCGGACGACAATGCCGTTTATGTCTGCCGGCACGGGCGCGGATACAGCCGGTTCGAGCGCAACGCCAACGAAATTGTCTCGAGCCTGCTGCACTATGTGCCGCCTGAAGATCCCATCCGGATTTCCAGACTGAAACTGACCAATACATCCTCGCGCGCCCGGACCCTGAGGGTCACGACCTATACCGAATGGGTGCTCGGACAGTCCCGCAGCACAACGGCACCCTTTGTTTTCACGGAGCAGGACCCGGAATCCAGCGCGCTGTTCGTCAGGAACAGATGGGGCGAGACGTTTGGCGAGCAGGTCGCCTTTGCGGATCTGGCCGGTCAGCAGACGTCCAGCACAGATGACCGGTGCACGTTCATTGGTCCGAACGGCACCCTTTCCGCCCCCAGAGCCATTATCCGGGGTGGACCGCTTGAGGGCATTATCGGGGCCGGCGTTGATCCCTGTGCCGCATTGCAGACTGTCGTCACGCTTGAAGCCGGGGAAAGCGCCGAAATCCTTTTCCTGCTGGGTCAGGGACGGAATGCCGAACACGCCCGCCAGCTAATCCGGCAGTACAGAGCGGCAGATCTCGATGCCGTTCTGGAGGCTGTCCATCGCAGATGGGAGACGATCACGAAAACCGTGCAGGTCCAGACGCCGGACCGCGCCATGGATATCATGCTCAATGGCTGGCTGCTGTATCAGTCCCTGTCCAGCCGTATCTGGGCCCGGGCGGGTTTCTATCAGGCCAGTGGCGCCTATGGATTCCGGGATCAGTTGCAGGACGGAATGTCTCTCGTTCTGGCGGCTCCGCAGCTGGTCCGGGAGCATCTGCTCCGGGCGGCATCCCGGCAGTTTCCGGAAGGAGACGTGCAACACTGGTGGCTCCCCCAGAAGGGGAATGGTGTTCGCACGAGGATTTCGGATGACTGTGCCTGGCTCGCCTATACCGTCGCGCAATATGTCCGTGTCAGTGGGGATGCGGCGGTGCTGGATGAGGAAATACCCTTCCTCAGCGCGCCTGTCCTGGCGGATGGGGAGCATGAGCGCTTTCTCCAGCCGGAAGTTACGGACGATACGGCCTCTCTTTATACGCACTGCATTCTTGCGCTCGATCATAGTCTGCAGAGAGGTGCCCATGGCCTTCCGCTGATGGGAACCGGCGACTGGAATGACGGCATGAACCGTGTTGGCGAAGCCGGAAAAGGGGAAAGCATCTGGCTGGGATGGTTCACGCATGCGGCATTGTCAGCGTTCCTTCCCCTTGCCCGCGCACGACAGGACACTGAACATGTCGAGAAGTGGACCCGCGTTATGGCGGAGCTTGAAACCGCTCTGGAAGCCGCGTGGGATGGTGCGTGGTATCTGCGGGCGTATTTCGATGACGGAAGCCCTCTGGGCAGTCACGCCAACAGTGAAGGGCGCATCGATGCCATTGCCCAGTCATGGGCCGTGATTTCAGCGGCAGGCTCTCCCGATCGTGCGCGGCAGGCCATGCGATCCGTTCAGGAACAGCTTGTTGATCTGAAACAAGAGATCATCATGGTCCTGACGCCCCCGTTCAATGTTTCAGAGCCGGACCCCGGCTATATCCGAGGCTACCCGCCCGGCATTCGGGAAAATGGCGGCCAGTACACGCACGCGGCCCTCTGGACGGTTATGGCGACCGCTCTGCTCGGAGAGGGCGATGCAGCGCATGAGATGTTCTCGACACTCAATCCGATTCATCATTCCCGCGATCGGGAGGCGGCAGACCGTTACAAGGTCGAACCCTATGCGGTTGTTGCAGATGTTTACTCTTCCAGCCCGCATGTCGGGCGGGGTGGCTGGTCCTGGTACACAGGATCGGCAGGATGGATGCAGCGCATCGGAGTTGAGACGTTGCTGGGGATACAGATTGAAAAAAACCAGCTGTTGATGAACCCGCGCATTCCTGCGGGATGGCCCGCATATGAAGTGCGCCTGCGCTGGAAAACGTCAGAATATCACATCCGGATAGAAAACCCCGACCATGTCTGCCAGGGAGATCTCTTCATGCAGGTTGACGATGCGCTCGTTGCATTAACCCGGCCGATCGATATGGAAAATGACGGCCTGACCCATCGTGTAAATGTCGTAATCAAAGGATCGAAAGGTCTCGATCCGGCAGGTTCATAACGATTTGGAAACGAGATCAGAAAGTGAGCTCAAGAGTCATGACTTCAAAGGACGCAAAGCGGATCACGACGGGAGTATCGGCATCCAGGGCTACGGGGGCAGTAGATTTCGCCCAGAGCGGATGAACGCTGTAATGCGTGAGAGCATCGTCGGGCAGTTCAAATGCCTAGGTTCTGTTGACAAAGGACGGTAGCCACAGTTTTACGACTGCGGGGTTAAGAAGGGCGAAGAACGATTTTCTTGTCTTGTCATAGCGTGTGGCGATACGGCGAAACTGCTTCAGCTTGTTGAACATCCGCTCGATACGGTTGCGATCCCGATAGCGACGGAAGTCGCAGGGGATATCCTCTGTGCGCTTTGAACGCGGCGGGATGACAGGAAGAATGCCTCGAAAAAGCAGGTTCTCCCGTATCCTGTCACTATCATATCCCCTATCGGCCAGAAGTCGGCGCGGTGTCACGACCGACAGGTCCATCAGGGCATCAGCGCCGGAGTAGTCAGAAATTTCACCGCCCGTCAGTTCAAAGCCAAGAGGGCGTCCCTGACCGTCAGCGCGGGCGTGGATCTTGCTCGTAAAGCTGCCGCGGCTTCGACCAAAGCCTTCCTTATGTGTCCCCCTTTTGCGCCAGCAGCCTGGCTGTGAGCCCGAACGACCGGGCTGTCGATCATGTGCTGCCAGTCATCGGTCAGGCCAAGTTCGACCAGCGTTTCCAGCAGGGCGTCCCAGACACCCTGCTCTGCCCATCGACGGAACCGGACATAGACCGAGTTCCATTTTCCGTAGCGCTCATGCATGTCCCGCCACGGGCAACCGACGCGCAGCACATAAAGCATTCCGTTGAGAAACAGACGGTTATCCTGTGCTGGCCGGGACCAGCGGCCACGCTCAGGCGGCAGAAGGTCCTAGCCCCGAAAGGCCTGCTTCCTCCATCTACAGCCAATCCTTTTGACAAATAATAAAATTAGTTACGAATCATTTGTTGTGATATTTGGAATATATATTTTTTTGTCTCATAAGACAGAATATGGTTTGACATTCGTATCATATATTTGCCTCAATATAAGAGCGGGACCCCGGGTTCACCGCTTCCGATTGCGGTCGGTTCAGCATTTCCAAGTCGTCATCCGGCACAAGGCCGTACGAGAAAGGTTGAGCGATGAATGTCAGGGATCTCGAATATTTCATTTCTGTAGCGGAATGTGGGTCATTCTCTCGTGCGTCTGTTCAGTTAGGGCGCCCTCAACCAGTGCTCAGCCGTCATATTCGTGAGCTGGAGACTGAACTGCGAGTTCCGCTTCTTTATCGAAATGGTCGAGGCGTCGTCATGACGCAGGCGGGGGAACGCCTCAAGCAGCTTGGCGCCACGATCATTCGCCAGATCCAGGAAGCACAGAACCAGATTCGCCACCTTTCACCGGACCACCTGGACTCTGCTGCCATCGGAATGCCTGCGAGCGTCAGCGCCATTCTGCTCCCCCCCCTCGCCCGTGCCCTGCGCGACGCCCATGCGGATGCCGAACTCCGCTTTCTCGACGGCTGTAACGGCGATCTGCTGAACAGCCTGAATGCCGGTTCGCTGAATGTCGCGCTGCTTTACGATGCGCCAGGACTTGCTCATCCCAATCTGGAAGCCGTGCTTTCGCAACCCCTTTATCTCATTGAGGCTTGTCCTGCCGGGCTGGAAACATCAGACATCAATGCGACGATCGAGGCCGCTGAACTGGCCAGAATCCCGCTAGTTTTACCTGGGAAACGCCATGGCCTGCGGCAGATCGTCACCACATGGGCCAACCGGAATGCGCTTGATCTGACTGTACAATGCGAATGTGATTCCTATTCTTCCATGCTCCAGGTGGTTTCATCCGGCATGGCAGCGACCCTTCTGCCGGCAGCATCTCTGAAACGCGAAATTCTCTCCGGCTATTTTCGGTGCCGACTGATCACGAAACCCGCACTCTACCGCACCATCGCACTCGCAGCGTCCCAGAGCCGCCCGGTCAACGCCGGACTTGTCACCCAGATCAAGAAAATGATCGAAACTGTTCGGGACGATTTTCTCTGGCCCCAACTTCCCGGGAACACACAGCCAAACATACGGGCCATCCCGGCGTCTTCCCTGAATGGTGCTTTACAGGCAGCGGAAGAGATCGTTCTCTGAGGCCATTCAGGACGAATGGCCTCCCCCTCCTGCCGTCAGACCGAAATCCTGAGATATTCCTGCGGCTGTTTCGAAACACCGCGGATTGCCGTGACTTCAAATTCCACCTTCAAATCATCGCGCGCCAGAGGTGTGCAGGCCATTGTCGCGGCCGGATCAATCCCCTTGAAAACCTCTCCCAGAACCAGAGCCACGGGAGCCATGTTCGCACGATCCGGAACATGGGTGATGATTCGCACCACATCGGCGAGAGACGATCCCACCGCATTCAGTGCCCCCTCGATCGTCTGAAGCGCACGCCGGGCCTGGACCGCGACGTCAGGCGAGATTTCCCGCGTTCTGTAATCAACACCTGCCGTATTGGCGACGAAAAGCATGTCACCGACTGCCACCAGTCGCGAATAGCTGTTGCGCTCTTCGTACATGCTTCCTGATTTGACCTTGATGATATCCGGCATCTGTCTTTCTCCGAGAAAGGAAGAGATCTCATCAAAAAGTATTGCTCATCGCAGCGTTTTTTTCCTTCCATAACAGCTATACATAAAACCGCCTTGGTCCTCTTCCAGCGCCATGGAACAACACGGGCTGGACCTTTCAGCACAGGAATCCACATCATGACCGAACAACCCATTATTTCCCTGGGCCGGGACATCGATATGCCCCAGTTGGGGCTGGGTGTCTGGCAGACTCCCGTCGATCAGACGGCGGATGTCGTGAAATGCGCGCTTGCTGCCGGTTATCGCGCCGTCGATACCGCCGCGATCTATGGCAATGAAGAAGGCGTCGGAACGGGCCTGGAAGGACATCCCGAAATTTTCCTCACAACCAAGCTCTGGAATACGGATCAGGGCTTCGACAAAACCCTCCGCGCCTTCGACGTGAGCAGCCGCAAGCTGGGCCGGACATCAGTTGATCTCTACCTCATCCACTGGCCGGCACCACGCCTCGATCTCTACGTCGAAAGCTGGAAGGCCATGATCCGTCTGCGGGACGAAGGCCGCGTTCGCGCGATTGGTGTCTCGAATTTCACGCAAACCCATCTTGAACGGATCATCGGGGAAACGGGTGTCACCCCGGCGCTCAACCAGATCGAACTCCATCCCGAATTCCAGCAGCACAGCCTGCGGGCCTTTCACGCCTCAAAAGGCATCCATACCCAGTCCTGGAGCCCGCTTGGACAGGGGCGCACGCTGAACAGTCCGATCATCGGGAAAATCGCGGAGAAGCACGGCAAATCTCCGGCGCAGGTCATCATCCGCTGGCACCTTCAGAGCGGCCTGATCGTGATCCCGAAATCAGTCACGCCCTCCAGAATCGCCGAGAACATCGCCGTTTTCGATTTCACACTCGACGCGGATGATATGGCGCAGATCGCGACGATGGACCGTCCCGACGGCCGCATCGGTCCTGACCCTCTGACAGCAGATTTCTGAAGCCTTCAGGTCCTCTCCGGAAGCAAGCCCGGAGAGGACCTCTCAACCACGTGTTGAAGCAGGACTTAACGCCCCGTTTCAACAATGAGATTGAGATGTGGCTCGACGATGGCGCGCGTTCCCGGCGGCAATACTGTCGTCGCATCCATCTGTTCGATGATCGCCGGCCCGGCGACCTCATTCCCACTCCTGAGCAGACTGCGTTCATAGATCGGGCATGACACAAAGCCTTCCGTCTCAGGAAACCACACGTCGCGCGCGCCTGTAATGGCGGACTGCGCATCAGGTCCGGCATCCGGATGTGCCGTGAATGCGGCTTTTTCCACCTTGCCTGTCGCCTCGATACGGAATGTCACGAACTGAACAGGGTCCGTCTGTGAGGCAAAGCCGTATTGCGCTTCATGCGTTGCGATGAAGCTGCGGACCATGTCGGTCACACTCTCATCATTCATGGCATCAATCGAAACCGGCATGTCCACCGCGAGTTCGTAATTCTGCCCGACATAGCGCATATCCGCGCTCATCCTGAGTCCGCGATCTTCCTCACGGACATTTTCCTGAGCAAACCAGTGGTTGGCCTGTTTCAGCAGGTCCCGGAAGATCGACACGATATCGGTGTACATGCCCGGATGCGCGACCATAATCTGCGTACTGGAGAAATCCGCCCGCAGATCTGTCAGCAGCAGGCCAAGTGCGCACATCACCCCTGGTGTCAGGGGGATAATGACACGCTTCATGTCCAGCTCCTGCGCCAGACGCACGGCGTGCAGCGGCCCTGCTCCACCAAGCGCCATCAGGGCATAGTCACGCGGATCATGGCCCTTCTGCACGCTGATGACACGCACGGCACGTGCCATGTTGGCGGTCACGACAGAGATGATGCCCTGCGCCGTCGCCATCACGTCCATGCCGAGCTCTCCGGCCAGAAGACCAATGCGCTCCATGGTCAGATCCCGCCGGATCGCCATACGGCCGCCCAGCAGAAATTCCGGATTGAGGGTCTGCAATGCGACGTTGGCGTCGGTTGTGGAGGGTGTGAGGTTGCCCTGATCGTAGCAGACGGGTCCAGGAAAAGCGCCGCAGCTCTGGGGACCAACCTTCAGCAGGCCGCCATTGTCGCGATAGGCCAGCGAACCGCCCCCTGCACCGACCGTATGGATATCCAGCATAGGCGCCTTGACGGGATAGCCATGCACTTCCGCTTCACCGGTCAGACGGCAGGTGCCATCCTTCAGCAGCGCAACGTCCGTGCTGGTTCCCCCCATGTCAAAGGTGATGATGTTGGGGATGCCGATGACCCGTCCGATGGCCTGCGCCGCGACAACACCGGTGGACGGCCCCGAAAGAACCGTTCGCACCGGCAGGGCGCGCGCCAGATCGAAACTGATGACACCACCATTGGACTGCGTAATCCGGGGCGCAACCGAGAGACCCAGCTCCAGAAGACGTGCCCCCAGACGGGCAATATAGACTTCCATGACCGGGCCGAGATAAGCGTTCACCGCCGTCGTCGAGAAGCGCTCATATTCACGGAACTCAGGGGCGACCTGATAGCTTGCGCAGGTAAAGGCCTCGGGAAACTCCTCCCGAACGATCTCATAGGCGCGGCGCTCATGCTCCGGCTTTATGAATGCATACAGAAAGCCGATCGCCACCGCCTTGACGCCGGCTTTTTTCAGGGCCCGTGCCGCGTCGCGCACACTTTCCTCATCAAGCGCGACTTCCACCGTGCCATCGTGCCGCACCCGTTCCGGCACCTCGAACCGCAGGGCCTGAGCCACCAGGGTTTCCGGCTTGTCTTCCTGCGTATCATAGAGGCTCGGACGCTGCTGGCGGCCAATCTCCAGAAGATCACGAAAGCCATCCGTGGTAATGAACCCCGTCAGCGCGCCCTTGTGCTGGATGAGCGCATTCGTGCCGACAGTCGTCCCATGGCCCAGAAAACTGATATCCGAGGTTTCGGCCGAAACCGTTTTCAGTCCTTCGGTGATACCGGTCAGAATTCCGCGTGACGGATCATCCGGCGTCGAAGAGACTTTCCAGATCGCAAACCTTTTCGATTCCGTATCATAAAGACAGATGTCACAGAACGTTCCACCAGAATCGACACCAAGTCTCCACGCCATTTTCCGCTCCGCTCATTGATTGCGTCGTGATCTGTTCACGATACCCATCTCTTTCGGCGCGGAATAAGAGCCGTTTTGAAATAACAGCTATGCCAAGACACGCCGCAAAGAGTCATGGCACGTCTTGTCATCGATAAAAAACGACACTGTTTTCAGTTCGAGGACGAAAAAAGATGGCGCCGAAGGTCATTCCCGTAAAATCGGATGAAAACCTGCCCGAAACGGTCGATGTCGTCGTGATTGGCGGCGGCATTATCGGCGTGACGACCGCCTTTTTCCTGGCACGTGCGGGCGTTTCCGTCGCGCTCTGCGAAAAAGGTGTTATCGGCGGCGAGCAGTCGAGCCGCAACTGGGGCTGGACGCGCGTCATGGGACGCGACGAACGTGAACTCCCTCTGGGAATGAGCAGTCTCAATCTCTGGCGCGAGATGAACAGACTGACCGGACGCGAAACCGGCTTCCGCCAGTGCGGCATCCTCTATGCCTGCGATAACGAAAAGCAGCTGGACGAATTCCGGAACTGGAAAGATATCGCCGATCGGTACCAGATCCAGACAACACTCATGGATGGTGCCCGGACGGCCGAGATGGCAGCGGGATCACAGCGCGCCTTCCAGGGGGGTCTCTTCTGCGCAACGGACGGCCGGGCTGAGCCGACAATGGCTGCATCGGCTGTCGCCGAAGCCGCGCGGGAGCACGGCGCGGCAATTCTGACGCATTGCGCCGTCCGCGCCTTGGATCGGCAGGGCGGTCGGATCTCGGGCGTCGTCACCGAACGTGGCCGCATCAGATGCAGCACTGTCGTCCTCGCCGGCGGCGCATGGTCGCGGCTTTTCGGGGGGAATGAAGGCATCAACCTTCCCTCGCTCAATGTGCTCGGCAGCGTCATGCGCGTGGACAATGTGGAAGGCGCTCCGGAAGAAACGGTGGGCGGCAGCGACTTTGCCTTCCGGCGCAACATTCAGGGCGGCTACAATATCAGTCGCCGGAACGCGAGCGTATCGGAAATTACCCCGGATTCCTTCCGTCAGCTGCGCCAGTTTGCCGGCTCCTATCTAAAGAATCACAAGGAGCTGCGCCTGCGTCTGAGCCGCGCATTTCTGGACGAATGGAGAATGGAGCGTCGCTGGACACCCGACAGTGTCACGCCTTTCGAAAAGATCCGCACTCTGGACCCCGAGCCGTCGCACGGCCTGCTGGAAGAAGCCGCACGGATCATCAAACGCGATTTTCCGCCCTTCCGCACCATGCGTGAAGTGGAACGATGGGGTGGGATGATCGACGTCACGCCGGATGCCGTGCCCATCATCGACCGTGCCGAAAAAATTCCGGGGCTGGTTCTGGGCGTGGGTTTCTCCGGTCATGGCTTCGGTATCGGACCAGGTGCCGGAAAGCTGTTGTCTGAGATTGTCCGGAACGTGACAACCTCTGTTGATCCGGCCCCCTTCAGTTTCACGCGTTTTGGCTAACCTTTCCTGTCTTCTCTCACTACCCTGACGACGCATCGGAGATCCTGCATCATGACCTCTTTCCAGCGCATCGCCCTCGATCCTGTCACCGTCGAAATCATCGGAAGCGCACTGGCTTCCGTCGTGGAAGAGATGGGCGAGGCTCTCGTCCGCACCAGTTATTCAACGAACATCAAGGAACGCCGGGACTGCTCCACCGCCCTGTTCGACCAGTTCGGCTACACGCTGTGTCAGGCCGAACACATCCCGATGCATCTGGGGTCGTTCATCGAATTCATCCCCCTCGTCATGGACCGTTATCCCACAGCCCAGATCGAACCGGGCGATGTGTTCATCGGCAATGATGCCTTCGTAGGCGGCGGCACGCATCTGCCCGACATCGTGCTGGCCGAACCGATTTTCATGGACGGTGCGCTCGTGGCCTGGGCCATCAACACGGCCCATCATTCGGATTTTGCCGATCGGGGTGATGCCCATATCTTCCAGGAAGGCATTCGCATCCCGCCGATCAAGCTCTACAAGCAGGGGGTTCTGCAACAGGACGTGCAGGACCTGATCCTCCTGAACTGTCAGGTGCCGGACGAGCGGATCTCCGACCTTCGCGCCCAGATGGCCGCAAACCGGCTCGGTGTGAGCCGTTTCAAGAGCCTCTGCACGAAATACGGCGTTGATGTCATGATCAGCGCAGGTCTGACCCTTCAGGATTATGCCGAACGCAAGATGCGCGCCGGCATCGCAGCCATTCCGGATGGCACCTACACGGCCTCCGACCTGTTCGAGACCATCGACCATCCCGAGATCATGGAAATCGGCTGCCGGATCACGATTACGGGCGATGAAATGACACTCGCCTTTCAGAGCCCGCCGCAGGTCCGCGCCAATCTCAACATGACGCGTTCGGCTCTGCTGGCCACCGTGTATTACGCCATAAAATCGATCGTTGATCCGACGATCCCGCCCAATGCCGGTCTGGCCCGCCCCCTGCATGTCGAGGCTGAATCCGGAACCCTGCTCTGCTGCGCCCTTCCTGCCGCCGTCATGGGACGGATTTCGACATGCCAGCGTGTCGTTGATGTCATCATGGCGGCACTGGCCCCTGTCTGCCCCGAAAGCATCACTGCCGCGACCAATGGCTGCGTCGGCTCCGCAACCTTCAGCGGAACACGCAAGGGCAGCAACAAGTTCTGGATCTATCTCGAGACCATCGGCGGCGGGTCCGGTGCGCGCTATAACAAGGATGGTCTGGATGGTGTCCAGGTCCATCTGACCAACACTTCTAACCTGCCCATCGAAGCACTGGAAACAGAATACCCGCTGACCCTGCTGCGATACGAACTGGTCGAAGACTCAGGGGGGAAGGGTAAATTCACCGGTGGCCGGGGCCTGCGTCGCGTTTACCGGGCAGAAGAGGAATGTTACGTTTCCACCAGCATGTCCCGCCTCTCGACGGCGCCCTGGGGACTGAATGGCGGCGGTCCGGGTGGTATGGCACAGGTGAAATGCACGGCGCCGATGGTCCGTGGCAATGCCACGCTCGCCCCCTCGGATATCGTGGAAATCGTAACCCCCGGCGCGGGCGGCTACGGAACACCGGACGTTCTCTGACCCCGGACAAGGAGATCACATCATGTCGGAACAGTGCTCTCCCCTTCCCTCCGGGCGCGTTGCCCTGATCTCGGGCGCGTCCCGGGGGATCGGCCGCGCCATTGCGGAACGTCTTGCAGATCAGGGCTGGCGCATCAGCGCCGGCATGCGGGACGTGGATGGAAGCTGGCTGACGGCGCCCCATCTGACCTGTCCGTATGATGCTGCGAACCCGGCTTCGGAAGAGGCCTGGGTGGCAGAAACGATGCGTGTGTTCGGCCGGATCGATACCGTCATCCTGTCCGCAGGAATCATGATTCCTGGGTCGATCCTTGAAACCGACGATGCCGATCTGGATCGCATGTTCCAGATCAACGTCCGCTCCCCCACACGGCTGGTCCGGGCGGCGTGGGACGCCCTTGCGGCTGGTGGCCGGGGGCGAGTCGTACTGCTGTCATCCATGTCGGGAAAGCGCGTCAAATCCGCGCGATCGAGCACTTATGCCATCACGAAATTCGCCACGTCCGGCCTTGCCGCAGCAATCCGGCGCACTGGCTGGGACAGCGGAATCCGCTCCATCGTGGTATGCCCCAGCTTCGTCGCCACAGACATGACGCGGGACATCGCAGGCTGGACACCGCAGGACATGACACAGCCTGCCGATATCGCTGTCATGGTCACAACAGCGCTCGACCTGCCCAATACGGCCAGCGTTTCTGAACTCTGCTTCACCTGTCAGGATGAAGACATGGCTTGATCGCAGGACAAAGGAGGATCAGAGTCCCAACGTCAGGACAGGAACTCGATATAACTCCTGATTTTCTCGATGATCTGCCCGGCCTCGCGGTCGGACAGTTCATCCGTCGGTTTGGCAACGGTCACCGCCGCCCGACATGTCCCGTCTCCCTCGAGGATCGGCAGGGAAATACCCGATATGCCCTGGATCACCGCGTTGCGTCGGGAATCGTACCCATCCTCACGGACCTGATTCAGGAGGTCTTGCAACGCCTCAAGGTCAACGTTCAGTTCCTGATAGCGCGATGCGTTCGCCTGCAAGATCGCCATCTGATTGTCCGGATCCTGATTCGCCAGAATGACCGTGCTTCCCATACCGTAACCCAGTGGCAGACGTCCCCCCAGCCCGTCATGACCCAGAACGGGCAGACGGCTATCGGTGATGTACATGTCGGTAATGATCGCATCCAGACCTGTGCGCTCAAGCAGGAACGCCGAAGCCCTGAACTCCCGCCCCAGCAAAGCAAGATAGGGCTTCCACTGCCGGATACGCTCCACGGGACTTGTCCTGAACCGTCCCAGCGCAAGAGCTGCCGGGCCAAGACGATAGCGTCCCCGCTGGGCCGCCTGCACGACCAGACCATGCCTCCGTAACGCCTGCAGGGACCGGTGGACAGCCGATTTTTCTGCTGAAACAAGCTCGGCCAGTCGGCCAAGCGCCAGTCCCTGCGACCCATGTTCGTTCAGAATCATGAGGAGCTGCGCCGCGCGATCGGAGTTCTGGGAATACTGCGCCTGCTTCGCAGCCGGAGCATCCTGTACCGGCGTCTTCCGCGTCGCTGCTCTCTCCTGGACGAACGACACCGATGTCACCACGCTATATTCCTTCAATGGGGCGTTCCGGATGCGTGCCCGAACAACAGACCGCACCGATCATCCCCGCAATGAATGGCAGAAGAAGTGCCATGGACCAGCTTCCTGTCATCCTGACGATATACACCATGACGATTGGCGCAACACCACTGGCCGCATTTCCCCAGAATGTCGTCCACCCGGCAACAATCCCTGCCTGTCCGGACGTAAGGTCCTGAACGGAGGTCCAGATGGAAATCTGGCTGAGTCCTGAACAACCCAGGGCAAGACCGAAGATCACGATCATACCCGTCACATTCTGTACATGATCGCCAACCAGAACCAGCGTACCGCAACAGAACGTCCCGATCATGCCCATAGGCGTCCGGGCCTTCCACACGGACCCCGTCCGCCTGAGCACAGCGTCCGCGATCATGCCGCTCAGGAACACGGAAACGTAAAGGAAGGCCCATGGCAGGGAATACAGCCATCCCATTGACGTGAACTGAAGATGCCGGTGATCCATGAGATAGAATGGCATCAGCGTCAGGAAAAAGGACTGGATGGTCAGCAGGCACATGTAATGAACGCCGATGAACCAGAACTGCCGTGAGCGCAGAAACCGTTTCATGGGCACACGGTCTGCCACCGGCTTCATGTCTTCGACCGTCGGCTCCTCCGTCGCCGGCCGATCACGCATGAAGATGCTCCACAGGCAGCTCCAGATCACGCCCCCCACGCCAAAGACGTAAAACCCGAGTTTCCAGGAATAATGTGCCGTCATCTGCGTCAGCATCGGACCACCGATCACCGATCCCAGATAGAGAAAACCCAAGAGAACCGCGTTCGCCCGTGCCCGCCGACGGGGCTGAAACCAGTTGTTGATGGTCACGATGCTCGAAGACCAGTCAGGAGACTGTCCGACCCCCATCGCAAGACGGATCAGCAGGAAGCTGGCAAACGAACTGCCCATGGGCGTCAGGATCGTTGCGATAGACCAGGCGAGACAGCCGACAAACAGACATTTCCTGGGACCGTAACGGTTTACCAGGGCGCCGGCCGGAAGCTGAAGCAGCGCGTAGGTCCACAATACGCTGGCAATGATGATGGAAATCTGGACGAGGGAGAAGCCGAATTCCGCCTGTATCCGAGGCGCTGACAGCGTCATGGCCTGACGGTCCAGCGACATAAGCAGATTGATCGGCGCCACCAGGGCAAAAAGGATGACCCAGCCAGCGCCCCACGACGTCCGGACAGGACGCATCCCGAATTCATCGACAAGGGCCGCGTCAATTCCGCTCAAACTTCCCTGCCTCCCCGGTCGTTCCCCCATCATGTTGGTTCCCTTCCGAAACGTTCGTGACAACAGTATGCAATTTCCTGATGTGCGACCAGTATATCAGTTATACACCCGGGCCGGCCGCCAGACTGATTTACCTGCAGTTTTTGAATAACAGCTATGTGTTGGATTCCGGCGCCCTTCAGAAGATGCTTTCCAGATCGTAACGACAGCAAACCCGCTCTACCGATCGCAACCCGCTGCGAGCCCTGAAAACGGAGATCATGTCAGTGGCATCTTTCACATTCTCCAGACGCCTGTCGGCAACCACACTCCTGTTTGCAGCCAGTGCAATGTCCCCCATAGGCGCGCAGGGTGCCACGCCCTCCGCGAAGAGCATCCGGCCTCACAGCGGGCATAGCGCCCCTCCCGCATCCCACCCGACACCCCGCAAACAGGCAAGCGCGGTCAAGGTGCAGTCCGATCCCGAGCAGATCCATGTCTCAGCCGGACGGCGCATGGCGGGTGGTTTCATGAAACGTCAGGTCGCCCCGGAATCCACAAGCTCCATCACGGCTGCGGCCATTGCCCGCAAATCAGCCATTGCCTCGCCGTTGCAACTCGTCTCCACCCTGCCGGGCGTCAATTACGGCACGCAGGATGCGTTCGGTCTGAGTATCCGCAACACGATCAGTGTCCGCGGCTTCCAGCAGACACAGCTGGGCTATACGATCGAAGGTGTGCCGGGCGTCGATCAGGCCTATTACAATCCCTATACTGAAACCTATGCCGACAATGAGAATCTGTCTGACATCACGCTGATTCCCAGCACCTCGCGGATCAACGACCCGGTTCAGTCCTCCTCGGGTGGTGAACTGATCGAGACCGTACGGGATCCTTCAGAAAAAGCCGGTGGCATGATTTCCTATGCTGCGGGGTCCTACCGCGCGCAACGCGTATTCGGACGGCTCGACAGCGGCTATATCGGTCATTCCGGTATCCGTCTGTTCGGTTCCGCGTCCTATACCGCCGCGGACATCTTCGCGGGTTCCGGACGCAGCAACAAAACACATGTCGACTTCAAGGCGCTCAAAGAGTGGGGCTCCATCGGACGCAGCAGTCTGTTCGTTTCTTACGACGCCTGGAAGAATGCCCGTAGCAATCCCTATACGCTCGCAGCCTACGAAACCGCTGCAAAGACGAACAATAATTTCTCCGTAGGAAACTATGCTTCCACTTATACCCCAGGCGTGACGACCAACTACTGGAAGAACTATCTTTATCACCGTAACAGCGTTCTGATTTCATTCCAGAACGAGTTCTCGCTTGCGCGGCACCTGAACCTGCATATCACGCCCTATTTCCACTGGAACTTCTCCAACAGCCCGGGCCAGACTTCGCTTAACCCCGACTCTCTGTATTCGGGAGACCAGCGCGTCACCCTGGATACGTCCAGCCTGACGCTCGTCAACGGACGCGTCAATGGCCTGGCGAATACGGCGCAGCGTGAATACGAGACCGGGGTCAACACCTATATCCAGTATGATCCGATCCACAGCAATCACCTGATTTTCGGTTACTGGTTCGATCACTGGAACATGGACGCAACATCCGGGGTTACACCTCTGGACATTAACGGAAATGCGTCCAGCTATATGGGCAAGGACCTGCTTTACGCCACGAATGGTAGCCTCATCGCAGGCGCAAAGTATCAGATGTCCACGATGATCAACAATTTCTACGTCTCTGACACGCAGAGCTTCTTCGATGACAAGCTGAAAATTACTGCCGGCGTGAAAGAAATGATGTTCTACGTCTCCGGCACCAACCAGCTCGCCGGGCCACAATATCATTTCTCGCAGGCCATAACACAGCCCATGCCGCGCGTATCGGTGTCGTACAACATCACCAAGGACATGCAGGTCTATATCAACGGAACAACCAACGCACGACCGCCCGTCCCGCTATCCACCTATCCCAACATCTACAGCACCGCGACTGGAGCAATCTCCCAGAGTGGCTCTAACAATGCCCGTATGGAATACACGATCAGCGAGGAACTGGGCTTCCGTTACTACGGGGCTTTCAATTTCGACGCAGCGTTTTTCAATGCCAACCTGACGAACCACCAGGTCACGACCCAGGCTTTCATCAACGGCGCATCAACCAACACCGCCATCGCAGCAGGCGGCCAGACCGTACGCGGCGTGACAGCAGAAGCGTCCCTTCATCCGTTTTATGGCTTTGCGCCTTATGTGAACGGGCAATATCTCCATTCCACGATGGACAACAATTTCAACACAGCCTCGGGGACCCTGCCGACTGCCGGGAAAATTGCGGTTTTCAGTCCGAAATTCATGGCCAATGTCGGGGTAATGTACACAAAAGGACCGTTCTTCGCCAACGTAACCTTCAAATATGTTGATTCCCAGTACTCGACCTTCATGGACGATCAGTCGATGCCGGCTTACAAAACCGTCGATCTGGGTCTGGGTTACCACTTCCCGAAATGGTTTGTCCTCCACGAGCCAGTCCTTCGTCTGAACTTCATGAACCTGACGAACAAAGCCTATCTCGGCGGCATCAGTACTGTCACCACCAATGCACGACCAACACGCGCCACGAACGGCCAGATCGTCGCAGGCTCGACACCCGCCTACTTCCTCGCAGCCCCCATGACCTTTGTGATCAACATCTCGTCTTCCTTCTGAGCAAAACCAAGACGCTTCCCTCGGGATCAGAACAACACTTTACGCCGCCCTGCAAGGAACCCTCGCAGGGCGGCGTTTCATTTGATCCTGAAGGCAGATAACCACGTCCTCCATTGCCAGACGCGTCGTTTTACCAATCAATCAAGATCGAACTGTGAGGGCACTTTGGCGATTACATGACGACTACATGACGACCCAGTTGCCCTCAATGATCATGTTGGTGGCAACAGTGATTCCATGCCCGAGATAAGCAACCTTCCCGGCTGCAATCCCCCGTGTCGCAAGGATCGTTCTGATCCCCGTCAGAATGGCTTCGGACGGATCATGTGGGGTGGAGGGCGTCTTGAAATAGGACAGTTCCTCACCCTCAGCCTCCGAGACCGGAAAATCGGTCAACGTTCCGCCGACATCTATTCCTATCCGGACCATGGGAGCCTCCGTTGACAGACTGTTTTCAGTATTCGGGTTCTTTCCAGACATCATGCGAACCTCAGGTCAGGAGACGGGCGACATCGAAGGCGCCGATATCGTAACGGGACCGACCGTGCATGATGCAGTCGGCGATGATCTCCCCGACCAGGGGAACAAGCTCGAACCCGTGGCCGGAAAATCCGAATGTGTGGAAGACGCCGGGAGCACGTGCGGACGGCCCGATGACAGGCAGAAGGTCAGGAGTCTTTCCTTCCAGCCCCGTCCAGGCCCGCACGATCTGGACGTTCCGGATGGCCGGAAACAGCGCCTGCGCCGCTGCCGCCCCCCGGGACAGGGCACGAAAATCAACCTGCGTTGACCCCTTTTCCAGATCGGCCCAACCCTGGATCCCGCCGCCGACAACCAGCGTTCCCTGCGACGACTGCTTGAAGCTCAGGGGCCGGCCGACCGTGCTGAAAACCGGCCCGAACGCCTGCTGCACCCGCTCGGTGACAAACACCATGGAGGCCTTGTACCCAAACCGGATGACCTCACCGACCATCCGGCAGACCTGACCGCCCCAGGCACCTGCCGCATTGACGACATGGCGCACGGCCCAGTTTCCGGCATCCGTCACCACGCGCCACCCCCCGGCCTCGGGTTCAAGCGCCATGACGGAGATCCCCTCGCGAATGACGGCCCCATGCCCTTCAACAGCCCGGCGGAATGCGGCAATCGTCCGGTGGGGATCAGCCGCCCCATCACGACGGGCGATGAGCCCTCCAACACAGTGCTCACTGATCATGGGGGCCAGCCGACGCAGCTCCCGGGTATCGATCAGTTCTTCATGATGGAACCCGAGGTCACGCGTCCGGGCGGCCCGGGCCGCCAGTGCCTCCATCTCGGCATGACTTTCGGCAACCTTGATCTGACCGCCCGCCCAAAAGCCGCAGTCATCCCCGACAAGCGCATCCATCCGGTACCACCGCTCCAGCGCCTCAAGGGAAAGGCCGATTTCCGCCGGATCGCGCCACAGCGTCCGGACACCCGCCGCCGTCGCGCCCGACGCCCGACGCCCGATCCATGACCGTTCGAACAGCACGACGTCCTGCCCCCGCTGCACCAGAGCCAGCGCACAGGCCAGACCATGCAGCCCCCCGCCGATCACGGCCGTCGTGGCCTGCCCGGCCTTCATGACGAAAGACCTTCATCTGCCAGACCCGCCAGATCGCAGAGCCGGACCGGTTTCAGGGGCGGCCGCACCCGGAAGGGCTGGACCTCACCCATCTGACGCCCCTCGGCGGCGGCAATCAGGGCCGCCACGGTCAGGCCGCACTGTCGCCCCTGACAGGACCCCATTCCCGCCCGGGTAAAGGCCTTGAGCTGGTTCGGCCCCACGCTCCCCGCAAGCACCGTACGCAGATCGCGAACCCGCAGTTCCTCGCAGCGACAGACGATCGTGTCGTCATCCGGCGCAAAGATCTCCCCGCGCGGCCGGAAAACCCGATCCAGAAAAGGACGCAGCGCCAGGGCACGCGCGAGGGCCGCCCGACAGCTCTCCTCGGTCATCCCGGGCTCAGCCGCGACTTTCCCCAGCCTTTGCAGGATGCGCAGAGCCGACAGCCTGCCCCGATGGACCGCAGCCTCGGCGCCACCAATACCGGCCGCATCTCCCGCGATCAGGATATCGGGATGGCTGCACTCGCCCCATTCATTCAGAACGGGCCTGTAGGCGGCCTGCCCGGCATCCCATTGGATTTCACATCCGAGACTGCGTGCCGTATGCAACTCGGGCAGCACCCCTTCATGAACCAGCAGAAGAGACGTCCTGATCTCTGCCAGCCGTCCGGCTGCCGTCCGGTAGCGTACGCCCTCAAGCCGGTCCGTCCCCAGAGCCTGAAGATCAACAACACCCGGAACATAGCGTCCGGCACGATGGCGCAGCCCCGCATACCAGGACATGCCCTTGGCAAGCTCGCCGCTGCTCCGCAGGACAGCCCTGCCTGCGAGCCGCAACGACTCACGCAGTGGAGTGGAAGGCCGGGTATCGAGAAAACCCGCCACCGCTCCCCCCATTCTGATCAACTGATGCGCATAAAGCAGCGCTAGCGGCCCACATCCTGCAATCCAGACAGGCTCCGAAGGAACGCTTCCGGGGTTCTTGAGCAGGATCTGCGCCGCCCCGACCGTCATGACCCCGGGCAACGTCCACCCCCGGAACGGAGCCGGACGCTCCTGCGCTCCTGTCGCGATCAGAACCAGACGCGGGGCAATCACACGTGTCCCCCCGGGGCCGGTGACATACGTCCCCAGAGTAGGCTCGATCTGCCAGACGCGCGTGGACGGCCAGTAAACCGCCCCACATTCACGAAACGCCCGGACTGTCGCCAGACCGGAGCAGTACTGCGAGCCCAGCGCCCTGCCGCGGGACGTCCCCGCATTTGCTTCGACCCCACGCCAGATCTGGCCGCCGGGCGTCGGCTGTTCGTCAACGACGACGACCTTCAGCCCCGCGCGCGCCGCAACGATCGCAGCGCTCATTCCAGCCGGGCCGGCTCCCACGATCAGAAGATCCGGCTTCAGCATGACGGCCCCACCTTCCGTGGCCCCGTCTGCCGCTGCACCTTCAGACCGGCCCGGACAAGCGTCTGGCACGCGCGGACCAGCCCTTCTCCCTCGACCAGCATCAGACAGTCGAAACACACACCCATCATGCAGTACGGAGCCCGCCGGGCACCGGAGACCGGTGTCGTCCGGCTCCAGGAAGCGCCCTCACGCAACAGCGCGGACGCCACCGTTTCTCCGATCCGCGCGATGACCGGATACCCGTCGATCTCGATCGTCACCGTGCTCTCCATCCTGCCCCGGTCATCTTCAAGCAGCCTGAACATTGAACCTCCTGGCACTGAACTGCTGGACGTCATCCCAGCTCCCATATCCGGCGATGCGCTTCGCGAGCCCGCGGGCGTGATAGGCCGCCAGCGTCACCCCCGAATGGCAGATGCAGGCATACGCCCCCGGAAACCTGGAACTGCGCTCGTAAATGGGCGCGATATCCGGCGTGATCACGCGTCGGCCGCTCCACTGACGGACGGCTGAAACGCGCGCCAGATCGGGAAATACCCTGATGGCGCGTGCCGCCAGACTGGCTGCCGCACCGGCCGTCGTGCCTGTATCGCGGCCGACATTCTCCTTGGTGCCGCCAATCATGATCGTGCTCCCGGCAGTCTGCCGGATGCGGTCGGAGGGATAAGGCAATACAGGCCCCACACGCTCTGTCACGAGGATCTGCCCGCGCTGCAAGGTGAACGGCAGCGTCATGCCGAGCGGCTCGGCAAGAACCCGGCTCGCTTCCCCCGCCGCAATCACCACCCGGGCCGCGTGCACGACACCCGTTTTCAGATGCAGCCTGAACTGCCCGCCGCAGACCTCGATCCCATCGACACGTCTTCCGCGATGAACCGTCCCGCCAGCATCCACAAATCCCTGCTGAAGCGCCATCAGCAGACGCAGCGGATTGACATGACCGTCCAGGGCGGAAAAGGCTCCCCCGGTAACGTCCTTTCCAAGGCGGATCCCGGGATAGAGATGCTCCAGCTCGCGGCGGGAGAGCATCCCGATTTCGGTCCTCTCCATCTAGCCTGCAAGTCTGGACAGGATCATCTGCCGGGCTTCGAGTTCCTGATCGCCCAGACAGAACGTAAGGCCGCCCTGCCCTGCGAACTCGATCGGGATTCCGCCTGTTTCCTCGATTTCCCTGGAAAAACTGCGCCACTCTTCGACCGCCAGCCGGGACAGACGCTGATAGGCGGGCATGCCCACACCCTTGCTCTGATACCAGACCAACCCGAAATTCGCCTGGGCAGCGCGCGGATCGCTGTCCCTTCCATCGATCATCAGAACAGAATCCAGATGCGAGACCAGACCATAGGCAATGGCCGAACCGACAACCCCACCCCCGATGACCACGCAATCGAACATCACATCCCGTCCTTTCGATACAAGAACATTGCAGATTCGATTATGAACTGTCTAAGACCGTTTTTGACCCATCCCATTCCGGAAGGTTATGGCCGCGATGAAGCCCCTGAATTTCCGGCAGATCGAACTCTTCACGACCCTGATGGAACAGAAAACCGTCAGCGCGGCAGCCGTAGAACTGAACATCTCCCAGCCAGCAGCCAGCAAACTGCTCCGGCACCTTGAAATCGATACTGGTCTGGAACTGTTCGAGCGCGCGAAAGGCCGCTTGTGGCCCACTGCCGAAGCCAGAACACTGTATGAAGAATTGTCCTGCCTTTATCACAGTCTCAACAAGATCGAAGATGTCGTCCAGGCCATCCGGCGCCGCAAGAACAGAGAGCTTGTTATTGGCGTCCTGCCCGCTCTCTCAACAGGTTTTATTTCCCGGGCAACTGCACTTTATCTTGAAAAGAACGAGAACGTCTTTCTCAATATCGTTTCCCTGCCCTCAGTCGATATCCTGCGTGGCCTTACCAGCAAGACGATTGATGTCGGTGTGATCGGCAGCCAGCAACAGACAGACGGTATCACCTGCGTTTCGCTCATGGAGCGCCCGATGGTCTGCATCATGCCTCGTGGCCACCCGCTTGCAGCACAAACCATCATCACACCGCATCACCTGACGAACGTCCCGTTCATCTCATTCAGCGTGGAATCGCTGACAGCCCAGCTGGTCCGGGACATTTTCCAGCAGGAAAACGCGACGCTGAATATCGCGCATGTCGTCAACACGGCACCGCTCCTGCTGTCTCTCGTCTCGGCGGGGCTGGGCGTCTCGATCGTGCATCCCTTCTATATCCCATCGGATGACACGAACATCATTGTCCGGGAGTTCTCACCCGCCGTGAAATTCAAGTTTCGCGTGTGCTACCTGGTCGAGAAGAAATCGGACAGTCTGACCCGCCGCTTCTCGGATATTGTCCGCCTGCTGGATTGAACCTGAACCAAACGGCATTGCACAAAAAAACGCGGAAAGGAGGACCTTTCCGCGCGTAAAACCTGGGTTTTTTTTCAGAACGCCTCTGATATCAGAGCGTGAAATTAACACGTCCGTAATAATACCCACCCGTCATCGGAACCTGTGACGAGAACGTATCGTAAGGATTGCCACCAAGCTGGTTCAGCTCACCTGGAAGCTTGCGGGGACGGACATTAAAGATGTTGTTCGCACCCACAGCCAGATGCCAGCGGGAATTCACACGATAGCCGATCTCAAGATCCGTCAGCCAGCGCGGAGAATTCTTGAACTGGGCGAAGCAGCTGCTGGACTGCTGAAGCTGCTTGCCATCAATCGGACAGATCGAGGCCGTCGGCGTCCAGTCCTGATAGGTCATCATGTCTGTCGTCTCGCCGTAACGGGTCTGACGCACATTCACGTCCCATTTCCCGATTGTCCAGAACGCATTGAGAATGATCTTGCTGCGCGGATAGGCCGTCGTCAGATAGGCAATGTTCTGGGCGTTCAGAAGCGGCGATCCCGTGGACGACATGCCGTTATGCGTCAGGCGCGTCCGGTTCAGATCGAGCGCCATGGACAGGGTCAGGTTGCCGTATCGATGCATGCGGAACATATAATCCGCCTTGATGTCCAGCCCCTGCGTCCGAGTACTTGCCCCGTTCGTGAAGTAGTAGGTCTGCACGGCGTTTTCGGAAAGCTGGGTCAGGGCCGGAAGGGACACACCCATGGCTTCCAGCGCCGAAATCGCGGTCGCTCCTGTCACGTTACCGCCCTGCACGATGCGATCGCGGATGTTGATCTGATAGACATCCGTCTCGATATGAAAGCCATCGATCGGCTCAAGAACGATACCACCGGTCGCGCTGGTCGAACGCTCGGGCTTGAGGGGGGACGCGCCCGTCGCGCGGGCTTCGGAGGACGACACCGGCAGCAGACCCAGCACTGATGTCGGGCCGACATTGATGGCGCTGTAATGCTGTTCGGCCATGGTCGGCGCACGGAAACCGTTGCTGATGGTGGCGCGCAGGCCGATCCGCTTCGTGATGTCGTAACGCGTGGAGACCTTGCCGTTCTCGGTATTGCCGACATCGGTGTAGTGCTCGAAGCGGCCGGCGAAGTCGAGATCCCAGTTCTTCAGCAGATGGAAGTCACCATCCAGATAAGCCGCCCAGACATCACGGTTCCATTTTCCGGCATCCTGCGGCGTCAGGCCGGCCAATGCGGACGTTCCACCATATTCATAGGACGCAGGCTCACCAGCCATGATGGTGTACTGCTCAAGGCGGTGCTCGCCGCCAAATGCCACCGTGACGGGAACCACATTGGCGATCTTGAAGTTCCGACGCAGATCAAGGTTGTTCGTCCACTGCGCAAGGCGGAAATTGGACGTCCGGACAGTCGTGGGCGTATATCCGGTTGCGGCATACATGTTCGGATTGGTCGTGTTCTGGTTGGAGATCTTGTCCAGATCCTCACCCCAGGTGCTGCTCAGATCCCAGTCAAACCCGAAAAAATGCCCGCCCTTCAGGCCAAGGGTCGCTGCATAGTCGTTCTCGTCGATCGTCTCCAGCGGAGAATAGCCGTAGGGGAACAGTTCCGGGTTACTGGCACTGGCCCCCGACGGAACACGATAATTCTCATACGCTTCCGCATGACGGTGCGCATAAGTGATTTGTCCGTAGAACTGGATGTTTTCGGTCAGGTTCTTGCCAAAATCGATCCCGAGATTCTCACGCGTCTCTTCAGGCGTGCTCATGATCTTGTTGGAGTTCTTGGGCACCTTGACGGAGCCCGTATACAGCTCGTTCGCAGCACCTGCCGGGACATAACCCGCGAGGCGGTTGTCGACCGTATTCGTAACGAAATGATCCGTGTGGTAAACCTGTCCAGAAATATGGATGAACCCGTCATTGCCGAGCTTGAGACCGCCATCGGCGTTGAGCTGGTACTGCCAGCCATCCCCGTTATAGGCGTTCGCACCCGTCTGGGCGCTCATGTTCAGACCATGATCCTGCTTCTTGGTGATGATGTTCACCACGCCCGCAATGGCGTCGGAGCCGTACATCGCAGCAGCGCCGTCTTCGAGCACCTCGATATGGTCGATCATGTTCGAGGGGATCATGTTCAGATCCACAGGCGTCGCGCCAAAATTCGGGCCAGCATCCGCATTGATGTTGGCCGTGGTGTGACGGCGCTTGCCATCCACCAGCACCAGAACCTGGTTCGGATTCAGGCCACGCATCCGGATAAAGGATGTCAGTGCGCCGGCGTCATTGCCCATCGTGCTCATGTTGATGGACGGATACGTCTTCGCCAGCGCATCGGCGAGGTTCATCATGCCTGAGCGACGCAGCGTCGCGCTGGACAGAACCGTGATCGGGCTCGTGCTCTGACGGGCATGGCGGTTCGTGGCATGCGTACCGGTCACGATCACACCCTCTTCGCCCCCTGCGACGAACGGCGCATTCCTGGCCTTTGCCACCCTCTTGGCGGGCGCAGCTGCCTTCACCGGCGCCGCCTTGGCAGGGGCCTTGTGAACCGACGCCTTCACGGGGCCTGAAGGGGCCTTTGTCGTGGCGGCAAAAACCGAACCAGTGCAGAAACTGACGGAGAGAAAAGTCGAATAAAGCGCAAGTTTCCTGATGTTCATGATCGGCTCCATCGCCCTGGCAAGACAGGGATATCAGTCGGAATAGTCAGATCGCACAGCAGGAACCGGAGGGCCCACTGCTGCACGGTGGGATTATCTCGTGGTCGGGACTACATGGCTTCGGGGCGCAGCAAACTGGCCAGTGCATTTGCAATCACCTTCGTCGCACGGCGCATGTCTTCGAGAACCACATGCTCATTCGCACGGTGGCCATTGGCGTCCTGAAGCCGGCGCGGCCCGGCACCGTACAGAACCGTGGGGTAACCCGCATTGCTGTAAATCCGGGCATCTGTGAAAAGCGGCATGCCCTTCACGGCAATCCGCTCCCCGAAAACAGCCTCCGCAGCATCCTGCAACGCTGCGATCAGAGGGGCCTGACCCGCGTCCGGCACCAGAGGCAGCGCCAGCAGATGTTGTGTCACGACGCATTGCACACCCGGAACATCCGCCGCCTCCAGAATGATCTGACGTAGTTCGGCCTCGACATCGGCCGCTTTCTCGTCGGGAAGAATCCGGCGTTCCAGGCGGAATTTCGCATGTTCGGGAACGACATTGGCTGCAACGCCGCCTTCGATCGTTCCGATGACGAGCGTTGGTGTATCAATTCCAGGAATGGAACAGACCGTCTCCACCAGCCCGTCCCGATAGGCATACAGCGCCGACATGACACGACTGGCCGCCTCGATCGCATCCGCCCCCGTTTCTGGCCAGGCGGAATGGGCTGCCTTGCCGGTGAAAGCAACATCCAGCTGAAGACTGCCGTTATGCGCGATCATCACGTCATAGGTGAAACCCGCACTGATGACATGATCCGGCTTGCTCAGCCCTTCGGCCAGAAGCCAGCCCGGGCCGACATGGCCGCCAATTTCCTCGTCATAGGTCAGGTGAAGCTCGACGGTCCCGGAGAGATCCGAAGCGGCTTCTTTCAGCGCCCGCAGTGCAAACGCATAGGTTGCGAAGTCGGACTTGGAGACCGCGGCTCCGCGACCGTAGAGCTTCCCGTCCTCGATGACGCCACCATACGGATCGTGAATCCATCCTTCACCGGGAGGGACCACGTCACCATGCGCATTGAGAGCGATAACAGGCCCCTTACCGTCCCCGAAACGTTCCCGGATGATCAGATTGGTTGCGCTCTGCATTCCGTGGCGTTCCACGAAATCCCGGGGAACAGGATGACATTCGACTTCGAACCCAAGATCCCGCAACTGCCCGGCAGAGAACAGCGCATGCGGTGCGCAGTCACCGGGCGGGTTGTCCGACGGAACCCTGACAAGCTCCTGGAGAAACGGCACCTGCCGCGTCTCGAAATCCCGGTCGACAACACAGTCCAGACTCTCGGTCAGCGTTTTCTTGCAACAGGAAGTCTTTTCCAGCACAGCGCCTTCTCCCACCGGATCGCCTTTCCGTCTTCAGTTCATATTCTCTTTGTATACGAACTGAATTCGATCTCGAAGCGGAATGTTGTCCGAACTGCAAAAAAAATTTCCTATCCGGGATGATCGGCCTCAAACCGCAGAAAAGCCTGGGCCCGCACCGAGCAGCGACCCGCGAAAAAGTCCGCTGCCGGACAGTCATCAACAATCTCGCCCGCATCCACGAACAGAATCCGCGTTGCCACCTGCCGGGCGAATCCCATCTCATGGGTCACGCACATCATGGTCATGCCCTCACGGGCCAGTTCCGTCATGACCTGAAGAACTTCCTGCACCATCTCGGGATCAAGCGCCGATGTCGGCTCATCGAACAGCATCACATCCGGCTTCATCGCCAGAGCACGGGCAATCGCCGCACGCTGCTGCTGCCCACCGGAAAGCGCGATCGGATACTTGTCCGCATGGCTCTCCAGCCCGACCCGGCGCAGAAGGGTTTTCGCATGCTCGCGGATCTCGTCCTTCGCACGCTTCTGGACCAGACGTGGTGCCAGCATGATGTTGTCCAGAATGCTCAGATGGGAAAACAGCTCGAAGCTCTGGAACACCATCCCCGCTTTCGCCCGCAGCGCCGAATGATCAGTCTGTGCAGACCGCACGGCCATGCCATCGACCCAGATCTGGCCGCCTTCGAACGTCTCCAGCGCATTGATGCACTTGATGAGCGTGGACTTGCCCGAGCCTGACGGCCCGCAGACAACGACCACTTCTCCCCTCCCGATTTCCGCCGAACAGCCTTTGAGCACCTGAAAGGCGCCATATGATTTCGCCACATTGTCCAGCGTGATCATGACGGATCTCCATAAAAACGTGCAGGAGAAAAGATCTCCAGATCGGGACGTTCGGAACGGCGCAGAACCATATCCGCGACATGCCGCCCCATGGCCGGCGCGAGCGTGACACCATTGGCCGTTACGGCCGTGAAGAATCCGGGAACATCGGGGCTTTCCCCAAGGATCGGAGCACCATCGATATCGATGTTCATCGCAGCCCAGCTCCTGACGACATTCACCGCGCCCAGAGCCGGAATGAGCCTCTGGGCAACCCAGAGATTCCCTTCCAGATTCTCCCGCAGCGGACGCGGATGGCCATGCACCGGATCCAGCCCGGCGCTCCACCCCCCGCCAATCAGCAGGGAGCCGTTTGCTGCCTGTTTGAGCGTCAGGTGACGGCTGGCATGTGCCAGAAGCGAAAAGACCAGCGGAGCCACAGGCTCGGTCACGATCATCTGCAACGGCGCCCCAAAGACCGGCAGACGCCTGCCGACCAGCTCCGCAACCTCTCCCGCATAGGCCCCGGCAGCATTCACCACCGCCCCGACCGACCAGCTTGCCGCCCCCGCACTGACGCGGAACCGGCTTCCATCGCGCTCGATTGCGGAGAGTGCCGTCAGTTCCTCAACCCGCACACCCGCCTGACGCGCCCGGGCGAGGACGGCCTGCGTTGCTGCCATGGGATTGATCTTGCCTTCCTCGGAACAATACGCCCCTCCCAGAAAGCCTTGTTTCAGGTTTGGCTCGATCCCGTGTAGTTCACCCGGATCCAGGATCCGCGCATCAACGCCAAGAGACTGCTCGACCGCAACCTTGCTGCGCAGACGCTCCATGTCGGATTCAGTTTCCGCCACGACCAGGCCACCACAGACCTTGATTTCCAGATCCCGGTCGAACGTCCCACGCAGCGCCTCCCACATGCGGATGGATTCCCGCTGCAGAGCCAGCGTCCGCGCGGGCATCGACGGGCCATCCGTATCCGCACTGGCATCGAACGCCATGAGCTGGGCATGCAGACTGCCCGCATTGCCCCCCGAGGCCAGCGCCCCGGCACGCCCGCGTTCCAGCACCACGACGCTCTTCCCGGCCTCCGCAAGGAAGAGCGCCGCAAAAAGCCCGACAATCCCCCCGCCCACGACCACGACATCCACGGTCTCAGCGGTGCCAGAAGCCGATTGCACGGCCTGTCCCAGACCCGACGGAATGGGAACCCGGACATGTCCCCGCCATTCCGGCTTCTGCCGCGCCAGTGCCGCCACCGGCACCGGACGAAGCGGAATCTGGGGCGCCGTAAAGTCCTTCTCGCTTTTCGGCTCAGGCAGGACCTTCATCAGCGATGCCTGACAGAACCGCCCCTGACAGCGCCCCATCCCGGCACGTGTTGCGCGTTTGAGAGCCGCCAGATCCGCAATCCCGTCCTCGGCCACCCGTGCCCTGACAGTCCCGGTCGTCACACATTCGCACCGGCACAGGATGGTGGTATCCTCCGGCACCGGAAGCGGCACAACCGGCTGATAGAGTTTCCACAGAAGGGCCTGAAAACGTGCATTGTCGCGATACATCCGCCGGCTGCGGTCCAGACCGGGGGGCAGCATCTTTCCGGAACGCTCCAGCAGTCGCGCCGCGCACAGCCTGCCCTGGGCCTGCGCCAGAAAAGCACCGCCAAAACGCCCCGCTTCGCCGATAACGGACACATCCGCCTGATCGGTCCGCCCGTCGGGATGCCGTCCTGTTTCGGGGTGGGTTACGGGCCAGTCCCGGACGTCCTGCTGACAGCCCAGAAGACGCGGCAACTCGCTGGCCGGGACAAACCCGTCGCCAAGACAAACCGTCTGGACCTCAATCGAGCGCGCTTCTGCTCCGGCTTGCTTCACCGTCACACGTTCGACACGCCCCGAGCCCTCGATCCGTGTCACGACGCTCTCCCACAACACGGGCACACCTGCCCGGCGCAGCGTCCAGAGATGCCGCATCCCGGCAAGTGCGAGACGTGGCGCGGCCGCAGAGAGCTGCCCGGCCAGGACGGGCCGTTTCACGGGCGCAGGCCCTGACTCCACAACAGCCGCCACATCGGCCCCACGACCGACGAGTTCCGCTGCGAGCTGAAGATTGAGCGGCCCATTTCCGGCAATAATGACCCGGCCCGGAGAGACGGTTTCATAGGCCCGCAGCAGCGTCTGTCCCGCTCCCGTCGTGATGACGCCCGGCAGCGTCCAGCCCGGACGCGGAGCGGGCGTTTCCTGCGCGCCGGTAGCCACGATGATGTGCTGCGTGCGGATATAGAACGCCTCGCCATCCCGCAGCCCCCCGATGACGAGCGTGCCGTCCTCGCGATGGGCGCACCATACGAGCGTGTCATGCCACAGACGTGCACCACTGGTCCGCATGGCATCAATCAGGTGCCGCCCCTTGCGCGCCTGATCGTCCTGCTGCTCCGGATGTACGGCGTTCTGCTTGAAATACTGGCCGCCCGGAATGTGACGCTCATCCACGACAAAAACGTCCACACCGCCCCGTGCCAGCTCCGTCGCGGCCACCAGTCCCGCCGGCCCGGCGCCCACCACCAGAACCTCGCAGACATGCTCAGCCAGCCGCTCCTCACCCTGCGACAGGGGCGCTGAAACAGCCGCATCCGGGAGACGGTCATTGCTCCGGACCCGCATGCCGTCCCGCACCGGCGTCATGCAGCCCCGGCGCGACATCTGCCCGTCCACTTCCAGTAGGCAGTCCTGACAGGCCCCGATCCCACAGAACGGCCCGCGCCCTGACCCGTCCGGAGCTGTACGATGCACGATCCGGCCCGCAGCCATCAAAGCTGCCGTCAGGGTCTGGCCGGCTTGCGCAGAGACAGGACTGTCATTGAACGTGAAACTCAGATGATCCGACATCAGCGTGCGTCCTGCGTCGTGACAGGCAGTTCGATAGGATCAACTGCCGCGGACTGCTGCTGACGACGATAGGGACGCTCCGCATAATGTTCGATCCGCCGCTGCAGAAAATCCCAGGCCGTCGTCATCAGCAGGTAATACAGGGCCGCCACGGAAAACAGCTCCAGAACCATGAACTGGTCCTGCACCAGGATCTGGCTGCGCTGCATCAGTTCTTCCATGGAAATGACTGACGTCACGCTGGTCGTCTTGAGCAGTCCGTTCACCGAATTGCCCAGCGGCGGGATGATGAGCCGGAACGCCTGCGGAAACGCGATGCGCCAGGCGATCTGCCGTTCGCTCAAACCCAGCGCCCGTGCCGCCGCGATCTGGCCGGTTGGCACGGCATTGAGACCTGCACGGATGATTTCCGCCAGATACGCCGCCTCGTTCAGCGTCAGCCCGATGATCGAACACGCCATCACGCTCAGCCGGATATCCAGCTTCGGCAGTCCGGCATAGATCACGACCAGTTGGACCAGCAACGGCGTGCCCCGGAAAAACCAGACATAGAACCGCGCTGGCCAGGAGAGCAGACGACGCTGCGAGCGTTTCATGACGGCAATCAGCAGGCCCAGCAGGAACCCCATCACCATTGAGACGGCCGTCATGTAGACCGTGATGAGCGCCCCGCGGAAAATATAGGGGCTGCCGAGATAGGTGAAGAAGCCGTGCCAGCTCCAGATCTGCATGTCGATGCCCCGTGCTCGTGTGTCGAATCAGTGTGTCGTATCAGGGTGTGTCGGACGGATGGGACGGCCCTGAGACCGTGATCCGTCCGGGAAAGGGCGAGACGCCATAAGGCGCCATGAGGCGCTCCAGCGTTCCGTCCTCACGCATGTTTTCCAGAACATCCGCCAGTCGCTGCGCCAGAGCCGGATCCCGCAGCGCCAGGGCAACGGGGGTGGGATACAGCCCCTTCAGAACCGGCCTCACGCCGCCCTGAAGCGCATTGCGCCGTGCCACCGCGTCTATGGAGAACACGGCCGTCACCTGCCGCGCCCGCAGGGCGGCAAAGGCGATGCCCACGTTCTGGAAAGTCTTGATATCGAAGCCCGGACGCCCGGCGTCCCGAAGCGCCTTATCGGCCTCCCGGGCGTGATGCTCCTCGATCCCGCCCATCTCGACCCCGATCGAAGATCCTGACAGATCCTCGAGCCTGGCAGGATGCAACGCGGAATCATCATTCAGGGAAACGCTGATCGCCTGGATTTCGTACGGGATCATTTCCATCAGCCGCGCCCGCTGGGCGGTGTAGAACATCCCCGTATTGATGACGTCCCACCGCTTTTCAAGCAACCCGAGCGTGAGCTGCGCAAAGGACGTCGAGAGCGTGACCGGCGTCAGGCAGAGCCTGCGGGCGATCTCGCTTCCGAGTTCGATCCGCATCCCGGCGATCTGTCCGTCCACCGTCACATATTGCAGGGGCGGCAGAGTCGGATTGGTCGCCATGACCAGATGCCCGGAGGAAATCAGCCCGCTGACTGCCTCCGGGCATGGCGCAGCCTGCGCTCCGAACGCCAGGGCTGCGCAGAGCAGCCCCGCCCCCCGGATCAGACAGGATACAGGGCTGCCCCCCATATCAGGCGCTTTCTTCGAACCGCAGGTCCAGATCCCGGACGATCTGAAGCGCCCGTGCATCATCCTCAGCCGGCAGTGGCAGACGCGGCGCGCGCGGACCACCCACATCGAAGCCCATATGCTTCAGCAGGGCTTTCGTCCCCGAGACATAGCCCTGACCGCCCACAAACTGGATCAGCGGGACATGGCGAAAATACATCTCGCGGGCCTTGCCGATATCCTTGTAATCGTCACAGAGATTGAAAATCTCGCTCATGACATGCGGCGCCACATTGGACGCAACAGCTACCCAGCCGATCGCCCCTTCGAGGAAGCTTTCAAAGCCCATGATCCCGCCGAAAACCGAGAGCCGGTCCCCGCAAAGCCGGATGATGTCCCGCACGCGGGTCACATCCATCGTGGATTCCTTGATCAGGCAGCAGTTGTCGATATGGGACAGCCTCGCCACGAGTTCCGGCTTCATATCCACATTCGCTGTGGCCGGGTTGTTGTAGAGCATGATCGGCAGGCCGATCGCATCCGAAATCCGGCGATAATGGACGAACAGTTCATCATCCGTCGGCGTGGAATAGAACGGCGGAATGATCATCACGCCATCCGCCCCGAGCTTCTCGGCTTCCTGGCTGTAGCGGATCACGTCATAGGTATTCTCGGCGCCCGTCCCGATGAAGACCGGAACACGCCCCGCCGCCTGCTCGATGACCGTCTGCGCAACGAGCGTGCGTTCATCATCCGTCAGCGACAGGAACTCGCCGGTGGACCCCAGCGGGATGAGGCCCGCGATACCCTGCGCGATCTGCCAGTCGGTAAAGCGCCGTAGCCCCTGGACGTCAACGCGCCCTTCGCTGTCATACGGCGTGATCATGACGGTATATGTTCCACGAAACTTCATGGGTCTTTCCTTCCTCAATGTTCCGGGTCCGGCCGCAAGCCGGCTGGATCCGCTGCGGCATCACCGCCATGGGTATTCATGAACGCCGCGATATCCGGCTGCTGCGCCGCACATCCACGACCCTTTCCGACAGCCCTGACCTGACCATCCTCCAGAAGGACAATCCTGTCGGACAGCGATGAAACGACATTCATCGCGTGGGAAACCTGAACGATCGTCATGCCGTCCTGCGCCAGATCGCGCAGCAGCACACCGACATCGCGCACCTTGTGCGGATCGAGCGCCGATGTCGGCTCATCCAGCAGAAGAAGCGAAGGCCGAAGCATGAGCGCGCGCGCAATCGCCACACGCTGCTTCTGGCCGCCTGACAGGTCGGCAGGCAGCATGTCGGCCTTGTTCGCCAGACCCAGCCGCTCCAGCAGCGCCCGGGCCTCATGCTCGGCATTCCGGCGCGAGCGCTTCGCCACGACCGTCGGCGCCAGCGTCAGGTTCCGCAGAACCGACATGTGACCGAACAGCCCGTATTGCTGGAACACGATCGCCGCCTGCTCCCGCAGGATACGTGCCGAGGCCGGAGCGGCCATGTCCACGATCCTCCCGTCAACGCCCATCTGCCCCTGCCAGACCGGCTGAAGCCCGATCAGCGTGCGCAGGAACGTGGTCTTGCCCGAGCCCGACGGCCCGATGAAACTCACGATCTCTCCGCGCTCGGCCTCGAACCCGGCATGACGCAGGGTCTCGTTTTTCCCGTGGCGGACGCCGACGTCGCGGACATCAATGTACGGCAATACGTTTCTCCAGCAGGCGGCTCAGGCAGGTCAGCGGATAGGAAATGGCGAAATAAAGCAGCAGCACCACGCAGAAGACCTGCACCGAGGGCAGCCCGCGGTTGGACAGGATCACTCCCGCCTGACTCAGCTCCACAACCCCGATCTGCGAGGCCAGCGCCGTGTCCTTGATGAACAGAACCAGGTATCCCACCGCGGGCGGCACGATGGCGGACAGCGCCTGCGGGCCGATCACGTAGCGCCACCGCGCCCAGAGCGGCAGGTTCAGCACCAGCGCCGCCTCGACCTGTTCCACCGGAACCGTCTTCACGCCGCCATGCAGGATCTCGCAGAGATAGGCCGCGGCAATCAGCCCGATGGAGCCGATCGCCACCACGGTGGCCGACACGTCCACACCCATCATGCCCGCACAGAAAAAGACGATATACAGCGTCACGATGAACGGAATGCGACGGATGGTCTGCACATACAGCACTGCCAGCATCCGCAGCGGAAACATGTAACGCAGGTCCGACAGCCGCAGCGCCGTCAGGAGGATCGCCCCGGCAATCCCGAGAAGACCGCCGCCCAGCGACAGCTCGACCGTCCGGCCCATCGCCTGCAGCAGAAGCGCGATGTCATAATGCGAAAACGCGATCATACTATCCGCTCCATCGTCCGACGGCACAGAGCAAATACGCCGGTCAGGGCAAAGGACAGCACGGCATACAGACCGCCCGTCACGAGCATGACCTCAAGGATCCGGAACGTTGTCGATCCGATATCGTAAGCCCGGCCCGTCAGATCCTCGACGCCGAAAATGGACGCCATCGCGCTGCCCAGGATCATGATCTGGAAATGGTTGGCCAGCGCCGGAAACATCGTGCGCCCCGCATAGGGCAGGATCACCCGCAGATAGGTCTGACGCCGGTTCAGCCCCAGCGTCAGCGCAACCTCATGATAGACCGGCGGCACCCGCGCCATGCCAGCCCCAAGGATATCCGCCAGATAGGCCGCCGCATTGAGCGTCATTCCGATCACGACCGACAGAAACGGTGAGACCATCAGCCCCATCAGCGGCAGACAGTAGAAAACCGCGAAAATCTGCGAGAGCTGCGGCGTGTTGGTCAGGGCCGTGCTGTAGCTGCGACTGAGCCTACGCCAGCCCCCCTGATTTTCAAAACGCACAACCGCCAGCCCGACCGCCAGCAACAGGCCGAACACGAAGGCCAGCCCCGCAATCAGGACCGTCACACCGACACCGCCCAGAAGGAACGGCAACCGCGCAAAAACGGGACGGAAATCCAGCCCCGTCATGGCGCGCGTTCCGCCACAGCCGGGTCGAACCACCGGCGATGGATCTGCTCCAGACGCCTGTCATGCTCCATCGCGTCGAGAATACGGTTCACATCCGCGCGCAGGGCCACGTCCTGCCGCGTCATCCCAATGCAGTCATCCCCTACGGGGGGCGCGAATCCCCGAATGATCCGCCAGTGAACCTGCGGCTGTGACGGCAGGTAATGGCCGACATATTCAATGACATCCACCATCGCATCGCCGCGCCCCTGCGCCAGCGCACGGATGGCATCGGCATAACTCTCCAGAAGCAGCATCGGCGCCTTGGGAACGCGTTGCTGCAAATAGGCAACCGCCGTTGAGCCCCGCACCTCGATCAAACGATGCGCGCCCGATTCAAGATCCGTGAAGGAGGTAATGCCCCGATCCTCGGGTGTGATGACCGCAAACTGTTCGGAATAAAGCGGCCGCGAAAACGCAATAACCTCCGCACGACCGGGCGTGAGCGTCAGGCCGCCGAGAACGATGTCGACCTTCCCGGCCATCAGATAGGGAATGCGTCCGCTGGACGAGAGCGTCACGAAACGCGGCTCAACACCCATGCCCCGGGCAATCTCCCGGCCGATATCGACATCATATCCCACGAGTTCGTTATGATCGTCATATTCCCCAAGCGGAGGCAGCCCGGGCTCCACACCAATATTGATGTGCCCGCTCGCCCGGATGGCGGCGCTGTCCCTCGCCCCTGCTCCCCCACCCCACAGGGCACCGGAAACAGCGCAGAACCCCAGCAACAGACTGTTCCAATTCGCTCTCAAGAAAGGTTTCCCTGCATGCTGTGCGACTTTGGGGTTGCGGTTGCCCGATCACTGATCTAATTCAGATATACGTTCTGTATACGATAGAAAACCCTTTAAAAGAAATTTCTTCTCCGGACCGATCCCGATAGGAAACAAGATGCAATCCGTCACCTTCACCTTCCTGAGCCAGGCCATCGAAGGCATTGAGGGAGAACCGGTTGCAGCGGCCCTCAGGCGCGCCGGAATCACGGAACTCGGCCAGTCCGGCGTCGATGGCACACCACGCGGCGCCTTCTGCTTCATGGGAAGCTGCCAGGAATGCCGCGTCCGCATCGACGGCGCCGTCGCCTATGCCTGCAAGGCTCCCGTCCTCCCGAACATGACCGTCACGCCCTATGTCCAGTCCTGATTTCTCCCCCGTTACCGTCATCGGTGGAGGCATCGCCGGTGCGACATCCGCCATCGCGCTCGCCCGGCACGGCTTTCCCGTCACCCTGATTGACGAACAGCCGGCTGCGGGCGGTCAGATCTTCCGCGCGCCCTCACCCTATGCCCGCCAGACGGTTCCCCCCAATCACGAGTTTTCCGGCGGCGATGCCCTGCGTCAGAAACTGGCCGCATCCCCGGTGGATGTCCGGTTTTCCACCCGCGTCTGGGGCCTGTCCCCCACCCTGACCCTCGACCTGATCGGGCCGGACGGTATCGATCAGCTTCCCCCGTCGACCGTCGTCGTCGCCAATGGTGCCACCGAGCGCTTCCTTCCGTTCCAGGGCTGGACCACGCCGCGCATCACCGGGCTCGCCGGCGCCAGCATCCTGATGCGCAACGGCGGCACCCTGCCCGGCCAGACCGTCGTAGTGGCGGGGTCGGGGCCACTCCTGTTCTCGGTCGCCCATCAGGTGCTTGAACTGGGCGGCAAGGTCGCCGCCATCGTGGATGCAGGTCACCGCTCCGACTGGCTCCGTCTCGGCGCCATGCTGTCTCTGGATCCCGCCCGTCTGACGCAGGCCACCAGCTGGATGCTGCGCCTCCAGCAAGCTGGCATTCCGATCCACCACCGCGCCAATATTTCGGCAGCGCAGGAAACGGAAACCGGCCTTCTCCTGACCGTCAGCGAAATGGACCACCCTGAACGCCGCCACGTCTATGCTGCCGAGGCCGCGGCCTGCGGATATGGGCTCAAGCCTTCCACCCTCATCACACGCACGGCCGGTGTCCAGCACCGTCATGATCACGTTGGCGGTTATCTCGAACCCGTTACGGATGTCGCAGGCCGTACCAGCCGCTCCGATCTTTACGTCACGGGCGACGCCGCCGGCATCCGGGGCATGGCCGTGGCCCGTCTGCGGGGCCTGATCACGGCCCATGCCATTGCCCAGGACCGGAGGGTGATCTCCGCCCGAACCTACGAAACCCTGACACGTGCACCCCTGCGGCGGCTTCGCCGTCTCGAAGCCGTCTCCCGCCGGATGCTTCCCCTGATGAACGCCGGGAGTGTCATCCCGGCCCATCTTCAGGACGAGACAATCGTCTGCCGCTGTGAGCGGGTGAAGGCCGCGACCCTGCGCTCCGCCATCGAGGCCGGAGCCGAAGACCTGAACCAGCTCAAGGCCTGGACACGCTGCGGCATGGGCCCCTGTCAGGGTCGGATGTGCGAGGACAGCGCCCGGGGCCTGCTGACGGCAGCCTGTGGCAACACTCCCGAAGAAGCGGGCAGTTTCACGGACCGGATGCCCTTCTTCCCCCTCCCCCTCACAGCCGTGACCGGGACCTTCGCCTATTCCGACATTCCCCTTCCGAAGGCAGCCCCGCTATGACCCCAACCCTGCAGACCAGACCGGACGTCTTTGACACGGTCATCGTGGGTGCCGGTGTCATGGGCGCCACAACCGCGCTTTTCCTCGCGCGCGGCGGCCAGAAGGTGGCGCTGGTCGACAGGCAGGACATGTTCCGGGCCGCATCCGGCGTCAATGCAGGCACCCTGACCCTGCACATGACCCGCGCCCAGCTCATTCCCCATGCCATCCGCGGCCGTGAAATGTGGCTCGACAGCGCCAGCTGGCTTGGGGAAGACGTGGGAGCCCTGGCGACACCAGGGCTTTCGATGGCCTTCACCGAAGCCGAAGAAGAGCTTCTGCGCCAGCGTGCACGGGTCAGGCAGGACATGGGAGCCCCCATCAAGGTGGTCTCTCCCGAAGAAGCCGTCCGGATCGAACCGGGCGTGAATCCGACCCTCCGCGCCGCTGCCTATTGCGCACTGGACGGCCATATTCCGACCTATCGCGTCGGGGGAGCCTATGCTCGTGCGCTCCGGCAGGCCGGCGTCACGATCATCGAAAACAGTCCGGTCGAGACCATTACCCCCGCCACTGGCGGTGGCTATGACGTCCGGGTTTCCAATCGTACCCAGCCCGTGCATGGCCGCAGGATCGTACTCAGCACCGGAGCATGGCTCGAGAAAATGCTGGGGTGGCTTGGATACACCATTCCGATCCGCTGCCTCATCAACCAGCTCGTCGTCACGGAGACGCTTCCTCCCGTCATGGGAAGTGTCCTGAGTATTGCCAATGGCCTGCTGTCCCTCAAGCAGTTCGCCAATGGCAGCGTGCTGATCGGCGGCGGCTGGCAGGGCGAAGGCAACATCAATCAGGGCGGCACCCGCGTCATTCCCGAAAACCTGCGCGGCAATGTCCGTCTGGCCCAGTATGTCGTCCCGCGTCTCGACGAAGCGCAGGTCCTGCGCGTCTGGCTCGGCCTCGAATCCGAAACGCCGGACGCCATGCCCCTGATCGGCGCGCTGACGCCCGATGATGATGCCTTTGTCGTCGGCTGCGTCCATTCCGGCTTTACGAGCGGCCCGTATATGGGCCGACTGCTCGCCGAGCGGATCCTGGGCGGCAACCCGGACCTGAGCGCCTTCGACCCCACCCGCTTTTCCACCCCCGCAGCCACTGGACCACAGTCATGATCCCAGCATCCCCCACGCCGTTCCGGGGTGTCTATGCCGCAACGCTGGTCCCCTTTCTGGAAAACGGGACGCTTGATGAGCCCCGGTTCAGACAGCATCTTCTGGACTGCACCCGTCCCGAAGGCATCGTGGGCATCCTGTGCAACGGTCATGCGGGCGAGAACCATCTGCTGACGCGTGCGGAAAAGCGGCGCGTCGTGGAACTGGCGGCCGAAACCATTGGCGAGGACCGCATCATCGTTTCGGGCATCCTGTCCGAAGACCTCGACGAAGCCTGCCTGCACGGCCGGGATGCCGTCGAGGCGGGAGCCGACGCCCTGCTCGTGTTTCCGCCTTTCTCATGGGCCGTCTCGCAGGACCATGATGCCATCATCGCCCATCATGCCGCCATCTGTGAGGCCGTAGACGCCCCGATCATGCTGTATCAGTCGTCAGTCGGCAGCGGCGGCATGGCCTATTCCCTTCCGATCCTGGAAAGCCTGCTCAGGCTCCCCGGTATCGTCGCCATCAAGGAAGGCAGCTGGGAAACCAACGCCTATGACAAACATCGCAGGCTCGCCGCCCGCGTCGCACCGCATGTGGACGTCATGGCTTCGGGGGATGAACATCTCCTGCCCTGCTTCGCCATCGGAACGACGGGCAGTCTCGTCAGTCTCGCCGCTATCCTGCCCGTCTCGCTCGCAAAGCTGTGGCGCGCGATGGAAAACAATGACCTCCCGGCCGCCCGCCAGGTCCATGACGTCATCCAGCCACTGGCCAATCTGATCTACGGCCGTGCGCCGTCGGGACGCGCAACCCTGCGCCTGAAAGCCTGCCTGGTCATGCAGGGCAAATGGCCCTCCTGCCGTACCCGCAAGGCTTCTGATATCATCGCTCCAGAAGAATGGCAGGAACTGTCAGCCGCATTGCAGGACGCAATGACTCTGGAAGGACCATAATGAGCGATTACATGGTGGCCGAACGCGAATTAAATCTTGCGGAACTGGCCTACACGCAGATCCGGCGCATGATTCTCGAGAAAGAGCTTCCGAGCGGCATGTCCGTTGTGGAAGGCCGTCTGGCCGATCATCTGGACATCTCACGGACCCCAGTCCGCGAAGCCCTGATGCGACTCGCCGCCGAGGATCTTCTGGTCAAGCAGGGGTCGCGTTCGTTTGCAGTCCGGAATGTCTCGGCCACCGAGTTCTTCCAGGGCATTCACATCCGCGAGATCCTCGAAAGCGAAGCCATCAACCTGTCTTTCGACAGACTTGATCGCAGCATGCTGGAAAACCTTCGCCAGGAGGTCATCGAGCTCGGCGAAACGCCGGAACAGACTGCCGCCCAGTGGCAGCTCGATGACAGGCTGCATCTGATGTTCCCGAAAGTCTCGGGCAACTCGGTCCTTCTGCGCTCCATCAACGAACTGCGGACTCTGACCCGCCTGTGCGAGGTCACCTACCCCCTCGGCCGTGTTCCTGCATCCACACGGGAACATCTGGCCATTCTGGACGCCCTGCTCGACGGTGACAGCACCGGCGCCCGCGAAGCCATGGTCATGCATCTGCGCAATGTCGCAACCGACTGCATGGACATTCTCAGGGGCGGCTGAACAGCTTCCCCATATTTCAGGAGAACCCGTCATGACGACTTTTGACATCGTTATCCGCAACGGCATGATCGTGACCGCAACGGATAAATATATTGCCGATATTGGAATAAACGGCTCAAAGATCGTCGATATCGGTTTCGATCTGAAAGGCCATGAAACCATTGATGCAACCGGCCTGCTCGTCCTGCCGGGCGGAATCGACGGCCACTGTCATATCGAACAGGAAGAAGCCGACGGGACGATCCACGAAGACGATTTCGTTTCCGCCACCGGCTCGGCCCTGCTGGGCGGCACCACTACGGTCGTCTGTTTTGCTTCCCACGTTCCGGGTCGTGGCCTCGTAGAGCAGTTTGACGCCTATCGCAGGAAAGGCGCCAATTCCCGCATCGATTTCGCCATCCACCAGATCATCACCCGGACCGACGAACAGACCATCCGTGATGAAATTCCCGTCGTGGCCGAAAGAGGTGCCGCGGGCCTGAAGGTCTTCATGACCTATGACGATTTTCACCTCTCTGACGGCCAGTTCCTGCAGGTTCTGGAAGCCGCACACAAAAGCGATATCCTCGTCTCCGTACACTGCGAGAACTATGACGCCATCCGCCACCTGATCCTCAAGCATCTGGCCGAAGGCCGCACCGAGCCGCATGGCCATGTCACATCACGGCCGCCCTGTGTTGAGCGCGAGGCTACTTATCGCGCCATGACGATGAGCGAGTTGACCCACCAGAAAATCCAGATCTTCCACGTTTCCTGCCCCGAAGTCGCCGAAGAAATCGGCCGCGCCCAGTCGCGTGGCGTGAAGGTCGTGGCGGAAACCTGCCCGCACTACCTCACCCTGACGGAAGAAGACCTCAAGCGGGATGGCTTCGAAGGCACGAAATATATCTGCAGCCCTCCCCTGCGCACAAAAGCGGCTCAGGAAGGCATGTGGCAGTATATCCGCAGTGGCGTGATCAGCATTATTTCCTCGGACCATTGTGGCTATACATTCGACGGCTCCGTCGGCAAGGGACGGCACGGTCGGGACGCGGATTTCTCTCTGATCCCCAATGGTATGCCCGGCCTAGGAACGAGACTGCCCGTTTTCTATGACGCGGCCATCAATAGCGGAAAAATCGACCTGACAGACTTCGTTCGGCTGACAGCGACGACCCCCGCCCAACGATATGGCCTCTATCCGCAAAAAGGCACCATTGCTCCAGGCTCCGACGCAGATCTCGTCCTCTGGGACCCGAAAAAATCCGTGACGATTACCAACAGCCTCTTCCAGAGCAATATCGATTACACACCCTATGAAGGTCGATCCGTCCAGGGATGGCCTGTAAAAGTCTACCAGAGAGGCAAGTTAGCCATGGATGATGGCAAGCTGGTCGCTCCGCCGGGCTCTGGTCAGTTTCTTAAGGCGCGAGAGAAATAAAAAAACCAACTCTCTGTAAGTATATATCGCTGATCCTTGCTACCCCCTCTTTAAACCGGAGAAGCAGGGCTTCGTAGAAAACATATTCTGCTGAAGGGAAGAGTATTTTACCGCCCTGTTTTCTCTCCTCTCTCCCGAAAGCAAAAAACGCCCCGAGCGCTGGCTCTGGGGCGTTGTGTGAGGGTTCGTTGAAGATGGCTGCGGGGCACAACCATAGAAAACAGCAACCTGCATGCGGTTTCGTGATCCTATTATATAATGGCTCGGTGTCCGTTATCTCTGCTCCAATATTCGCAAAATTACTCAATTGATCAACTACGATCGGCAAGCAGACATGAATACCTTAAAACCTTGGCTCTGAGAGAATTCTATGATGCCTTCGCCGTACCTGAGTAAAGCCAGAAGATCGAACTGTTTGGCTATTACCGGGGGCTGATGTCCTTTTACTCCGACTGGGTCGAGACCTTCGTCCGGCCTTCCGTGCGGCTGGACTGAGCATCATCCGCGCCTGAGAAACCCGCCTGACAGCAAAAAAGCCCGCGGCATACGCCACGGGCTTTTTGTCCTAGAAGTCCGCCCGTACGCTGCCGAAGAACATCCGGGGTGCTCCGATCTGCATGGACTGATCCGTCAGCGCGCCCGAGGCGATATCCGCCGGATTGCCGTTTTGCCCCATCGTGGAAATATAGCGCTTGTTCGTCAGGTTGGAGCCGTTGAACGCGACCGTCAGGTTTTTGATGGCGCCCAGATAGCGATTGTACTTCTTCATGTTCCCGAAGCTGTACTGCACGCCCACATTCGTCAGCCAGTAACCGGGGCTTTTGACGTCTCCCGTGTAGCTGTAATTGCGCGTGCCCGTGTAGCTTCCATCGGCATAGGCCGTCATGCCATGCCATTCGTAAGACACGCGCCCCTTGTACATGAAGCGTGGATAATTGACGATCTGCTGGCCTTTCGTTGCGTAGACCGTGGAGCCGCTGACAAGGTTCTGGTCATAGACGCCATGGTTGTAGCTGATGGAGTTGGTCAGAGCGAAACCGCGGAACGGCATCAGTGTCAGACCCGCATCTACACCGTTCATCGTCACACCACCCACATTCGAGACGGCCGAGATCGGGTTGACGACCGGCCCTTCCGTGATCTGCTGCAGGCGGTTGTTGTAGTTCGTCCGATACGCATAAACCGTCGCGGCGACAAGTTTGCCCGTGTAGCGATAGCCGATCGCGTAGGTCCAGGCCGTCTCGGGACGGATCGAGGATTTCGTGTCGTCATACGCCGTCTGGGACACTGCAAACGGCGAGTTCGACAACTTGTAGCCGGATTCCGCATAGGTCCGGGCGTTTTCCGAAATATCGAAATACAGTTCGTGATCCTTCAGGAAATGCCAGTCCGCGCTGATATGCGGCAGGAACGGCTTGGCCACCGTCAGGCTTTCCCCGCTCGTAACCGCAGCACCAGCGCCATAATAGTCCTGGTTCAGATAGCCGTCGCCAACACGCGTCGTGCTCAGCAGGGACTTGAAGCCGAAATGCAGGGCCAAGTTCGGCAGCACGTTATACGTGTCCTGCACAAAGGCCGTGAACGTGTTGGTGTTGTAGTTCTGGTTGAAGATCTGGGCGAACGGATCGCGCCACTGGGTCAGCGGATCGTGCACCTTACCCTGCACCACGCCATTCACGACCGCCGGCTGCGCATAGGCGTTCATGGGCGACATGTAGCTGTTGTTCTCGTACCAGACACCTGCGCCGATATGATTGCGCGCGATATCGTAATGCAGTGCCGAGACGATGCCAAAACGCCGGATTTCCGGCTCTTTCATCAGTTCACTGACCGGCGATCCCGTCGGCGATGGATAATAGGGAGTCGCCCAGGAGGTCTGGTTGCGCTCGCCATGCCCGTAGGCCGTCGTGTTCCATGTCAGACGGTCAGTCAGGCGCAGATCGGCCTTGATGCCACCAAACGTATCGACCGTATTCGTGCTGCCATCGTAATACGCCGCGTCCGCCGGATCATCGAGCGTCCCGACTTTCCCAGGATAGGTCCCGTTCGCCGCGTTCACAGCCGCGATATAGCCAGAATTGCTGCCGTTCTCGTAACTCGACAGACCATAGCCCACCCGGTTGATGATCTGCGGCGAGACATCCGGATAGGTGTTCTGGTGCAGGTCGCTCCAGTCAAAGAACGCTGAAATCGAGCTGTCATGGCCGATTGGCTGAACGAGTTTGGCGTTCACCTGCTGCATGAACTGCTCGCCATAGCCCTTCCACATTCCGCTGTCGTTGCGCATATAGGACGTATAGAACTTCGTTCCGCTGGAATTGAGCTTGCCGCTCTCGAAGCGCAGGAATGTATGGTAGGTGCTGTAACTGCCGAAACCCGCCGAAGCCGTACCACCCATCTTGTCCGACGGCGTCATCGAGACATAGCTCAGCCCGCCCCCCAGATTGTTGCTCGCCGCCATGCTTTCCGCCCCGGCCGACTGCGACACATCGATGCGCGCTACGTTCTCCGACGAAATCGCCATGATCGGGTTCAGACCGTTATAGTTCCGGTATGTCATCTCCCCGAGCGGCATCCCGTCGAGCGTCATGCCGATTTCCTGCTGCTGGAAGCCATGCATGAAGATCTGCGCACTCCATGTGTCGAGCCCCTGTGCATCGCCCGACTGGAACACAATGCCCGGAAGCTGTGAGATCACCTTCATCGGGTTGGTACCGGCCGGTGCTTCCGCCAGCATTTTCTGGCTGACCGTCTCGACTGTCCCGCGCGGCGGATGACGGGCCACAACCGCCATGTTTTCCGCGCTTTTGCTTACATATGGCCCGGTATGCCGATGCTTCGGAACTGCCGCACGGGGCATGTTTTTATGTGCAGCGGGAGCTGCTCTGTGCACCACGGACGAATGCCTGGTGGCCGCCATGGCGGACGAAGAAAAGGCGGCCGACAGCATCGTCGTCACGGAGAAGGCGAGGTGCAGGGAGCCGGGTCGTTTACACATATGCAGTCTACCTCATCTGGCTTACAGGCACGTCCTGTAGCGGGGCGGAAATTCGGTCCTGAAAGTCAGTAGCGGCCCTGAAGCGCCTCGAAGAAACCGTCGAAATTGTCCCAGGGAATCATATGTCCCGCATCCGGAACATATGTGATGGCTATCGCAGGATTGAGCTGCAGGATTTCTTCAACATCCTCCTTCTGGATCACGCCACCCCGCGTTGCGATAACAAGAATGGCAGGCGTTTTGAGATGAGGCAGATCCTGATGGATATCTTCGGTGTGGAACTTCTCGAACGTGATCCGGGTCGCCAGTTCATCACAGGTATGGAGCCACTGCGCCCGCAACGTGCATTGCTCGTCCGTCCATGTCGGGCAGAATCGCTTCATCTCCGCCCCGCTCATGCCCCTGCGCGCCAGACGGATTGATTCCGTGTACCAGTCCAGTTTGGCAGGATAGGCCCGACGTCCGGGACCACTGACGGGAGGATCGATCAGCGCCAGATGTGCCAGCCCGGCATCATTCTGCCGCGCCGCACGGATCGCAATGCGCGCGCCCATGGAATGCCCCATCAGGACCACATCCTTCAGGCCCAGCGCGTCAATGAAGCCGCGGACATCCGCCGCATAGGTATCGAGATCATAATCCAGGTCCGGCCCCGTCGAAGACAGGCCACGCCCGCGCACATCCAGCACATAGACATCATGCGTCTCGGCCAGACGGTCCGCGACGAACCCCCAGGTGATGGCCGGGCTCGTAATGCCGGGCACCAGCACCAGCGGCGCACCCTTGCCGCCATAGCGCAGATAATGCTGCCGGATGCCATTGGCATGAACATTTGCACCATAAAGCAGACGTGTCTGGGTCATGACGTGATCCTTCTGAAAAATCGTGATATCAGGCGTTGGGAAGGCGGGACAGCAGGGTGTCGAGGTCCATGACGTCCCCGCATTTCTGCGCCATGTCGAACAGGTTGGCCTCATGCGGCCCGATGGCCCGGTCGCCCACGCAGTCGGAGACGATCACCGGACGGAAGCCGTACTGCATCGCATCCAGCACGCTCGCCCGCACACAGCCGGACGTCACACAGCCGGCCACAACAACGGTCTGCACCCCGTGCGTCACCAGCCAGGAGGCCAGCGGCGTGCCCGCAAACGCAGACGGAACCGTCTTGCGGACCACATATTCGCCGGGCTCCGGCGCCAGTTCGTCCACGATGGCAGAGGCCGGATTGGTCTCCGTCAGCCCCAGCATCGTCGGCACCTTCAGCGAGAAAACGTTCGCATCCGCGCCATCATCCGCGAACACGATCCGCGTATGCGCCACCTTCCAGCCCAGACGCCGCGCCGTTGCCAGCAGCGTTTTCGTCCGCTCGATCGCTTCGGGAATATTGCCGCCACCAAAGGCTTCCGGATCGGCAAATCCGTTGACGAAATCGACAATCAACAGCGCGATGCGCCCCGTCATACCCATTTCGTTTCCGAAACCCTGCTTTTTGTAGCGGTCCTCGTCGCGGTTATCCTGCGTGCTCATCATGCGTTCTCCACAAGCCTGCCGTCTTTCACGACTGGCACATCATCAAGCGTGACCGTGCAGCCCCGCATCGGAATATCGATATGGCACGCCGTATCGCGCGTGCCGCCCGCCTCGTTATTCGGCCCCGTGGACCACAGGAAGTTTCCCGAACAGGCGCGCGGATCCATGCCGATGCTGGCTTCGCGGTCATAGAACCCCATGACCGACCAGTGCGCCCGATCCTGCATCCCCCAGCCGATATGCGACACCGCATAGACTTCCGGATCGTTGAAACTTTCCATGTAGTCCCGCAGGTGATCGGCCTCGTAGCCGCCCTCGATCGCCCGGACAAAGCCTTTCTCAAGGTGGCAGGTGATGGGTGCCGTCACGTAGGATTTCTGCGGCAGGAGAATGTCTCCCGGCGCCAGAACGATCTTCCCTTCCGCCGAGCCCTCATTGGACCATGTCGCCAGAAAACCGCTCGGCCAGTGATCCCAGCGTCCCGGCGCATCCACAAAGCCATATTCTTCGAGCATCGGATAATCGCCCAGCGCAAAGGACGCATCCGTCCCTGCTGCTGACGTCACCCGCATGACCTTCGCCGCCTGAAGCTTTTTCGAGGCCGCCAGAACGCGCTCGCGGTCTTCCATCGTGGGCGTCATCCGCACCAGAACCTCCGGCGGCTCCACGGCCAGCAGGATACGGCCACCCGCTGCAAGGATTTCATGCTGTTCGGCCGAGAACAGCAGCGTCATCAGATCCAGCACCAGATCGCTGGCCTTGAGCATCTCGACCGCCGCCCGGTTGTTCGTCAGCGGCGTCGTCCCGACAAAGGCCAGCGGATCCCGCGAGAAGGACAGCGCCCCGTTCGTCGGCTGAAGATCCAGCCGGTTCGCAATCGCTCCCTTTTCCCGCACGGCCAGAACCGCACAGCGCAGGGTCTGCTCATTGCTGCCCAGCGACGTCAGCAATGTCACGGTCTGCCCCGCTTCCAGACGACACAGCGTCAGCACCTGTCGCCAGGCCTGCACCAGTTCAAAATCACTTACGGGCATGAAGGTGGCTCCTTGGACTCCGATCCTGCCTTGAGGATCTGGTTGAGGCCGATGGCGGCGATCGTGGCGGTCGCAATGCCGCCCAGCGTCACACCACCGATTGTGAAAGTAAGGTCTCCCGCCCCGGCCACGAGGGCCACACCAACAGGAAACAGCGTTGAGGCGCGGGAGAAATCCACGCGGTTATCCACCCAGACGCGCACCATCGTCGCCGCGATCAGACCAAACAGCCCGACCGAGAGGCCACTGAGCACAGGCTCCGGAATGGCCCGCAGCAACGCCCCGAAGAACGGCGAAAAACCCAGCAGAATGGCGAAAATTCCGGCCACCCCGAAAGTCAGCGTCGAATAGACCCGCGACAGCGCCATAACGCCGATATTCTCGACATAGGTGGTCACGCCCGTACCGCCGAGACTGGCTGCCAGCATCGTCGCCAGCCCGTCCCCCAGAAACGCCCGTCCCGTCAGATGATCCAGCGGCCGCCCTGTCATGGCGCCGATCGCCTTGAGATGCCCGAGGTTTTCCGCCACCAGAACCAGCGCGACAGGGGCCAGAAGGATCGCCGCATGGCCGGTAAAGCGCGGCGCCGTCAGATGCGGCATTCCGATCAGTGGGGCGGTCAAAACTTCGGAAAAATCCATGGCCGGCGCCAGGTGCAGAACATTCGCCACCAAGACATACAAAAGCGTGGAGGCAATCAGGGACAGCAGGATCGACAGCCGCCGCAGATAAGGCCCGCCATAGACCGCCAGCAGAGCCGTACACAGCAGCGCAAAAATGCCGCAGGCCGTGCCCGCCCCACCATGCCCGAGCCCTCGCGACGCCACAGGCGCCAGATTGAGCCCGATCGCTGCGCCAATCGCCCCGGTGACGGACGGTGGCATGAGGCGTTCGATCCACCCCGATCCCGTAATCCGTACCAGAACCCCGATCAGCGCATACACCACGCCTGCCACGAAAATCCCGCCACAGGCCAGTGCAATATCGGGGTTCGGACCGTGTCCGGAATATCCGGTCAGCGCCACGACGAGTGCAATGAAGGAAAAGCTCGATCCCAGATAGCTCGGAATGCGTCCGCCGGTGATGAGGAAGAACAGGATCGTTCCCAGCCCCGAGCACAGGATCGCCACATTGGGGTCAAACCCCATCAGCAGCGGTCCCACCACGGTCGATCCCGTCATCGCAAGGACATGCTGGCCGCCAAGGAGAATGGTCTGCCCCACGCCCGGATGCTCATCGGGCGCGATCATGTCCGTCCGTTGTGCCCGGCGCCAGACCGGAAGCCAGCGTTCACCCATTCTCAGTGTCCTCCCTGCGCACGGATCCGGGCCACATGCGCCTCCAGTTCCGTCCATTCGGGCCGACCCGGTGCCATGGTCCGCCGCAGATACGCAACAAGTTCCGCAATCTGCCGATCAGACAGGATCTCCCCGAACCCTGGCATGGTGGTCGCCTGCACATAGGCTGGCTCCGACACCCCCTTGAGAATGACATGAACAAGATTATCCGGGCTGTCCGCCTGGATATTGCTGTTGAGCGCAAGCTGCGGACGCGCGCCGAACAGATGCGCGCCCTCACCTTCATGGCAGCTTGCGCAACTCCCGTTATAGATCCGCGAGCCTTCGCCCCGGTCCAGCGCCTGCAGCCCGCGCGCCTGCTCCAGAACCGCATCCCGACGCGACGCCACACCTTCGATGGCGTTCCTGCGATCAAAGGACGCGATGTAATGCGCAATCGCCCGCACATCCGCATCAGGCAGGGACGCCATGGAATGAACAACCGGCGCCATCGGCCCTCCCGCTGGACCATGCGCTGGGCTGAACCCCGTCCGCAGATAGGCGTACAGATCGTTCTCGCTCCAGGGCAGCGGAGACTGCGACAGCGTGCTCAGCGCAGGTGCCGTCCAGCCTTCTGCCTCTCCCCCGCCCAGATACGCATTCTTCCAGCGCTCGGCCCCCAGCGCATTGCGTGGCGTATGACAGGCCGAGCAGTGCCCCAACCCTTCCGCCAGATAGGCGCCGCGGTTCCACTGTTCGGACTGTGCCGGATCGGGCGTGAACGGCTCGGGGTCATGGAACAGCATATTCCACCCGGCCATCGAAAAACGCATGTTGTACGGGAACTTCAGCGCCGTCTTCGGCACCGCGTTGCGCACCGGTTTCTGCGACATCAGATAGGCATACAGATCCCGCAGATCCGCATCGCTCGTCTTCGCAAACGCCGGATAGGGAAACGCCGGATAGAGATGCCGCCCGTCCCGGCTGATGCCATGACGCATCGCCCGCTCGAACGCTTCGTAGGACCAGGCTCCAAGCCCGGTCTCCACATCCGGCGTGAGATTGGTGGAATAGATGATCCCGAACGGCGTCTCCAACGGGAACGCCCCCGCATTCGTCACTCCACCCGGTACCGTATGGCAGACCGCACAATCTCCCGCGGCCGCAACCTTCTCGCCTCGCGCAATCGCGGCGTCGGAAAACAGCCCGGCCTCCGGCGGTGAGACCGGCGCAATCGCCGATCGCCATGGCATGACCGTCGCCATCAGACCGCCCACCGTCGCAAAAGCCGCTGCAAACGCCCCACGGCGCAGCTTCGCGCCCAGCGTCGTCCGTGCCATCGCCGGACGCATTTCCGGCCCAGACACGCCCAGCGCCGCCAGTGGCCGCACCGCTTCCGCCGTCAGCGGACCCAGCGCCTCATCCAGCCGCGCCTTCACCTTTTCCGGCGTAAACGGCACGTCCCGAAAGCGCACGCCCGTTGCGGCATAAAGCGCATTGGCAATCGCCGCCGCACTTGGCACTGACGCGGACTCCCCCGCTCCCAGAGGCGGCTGGTCCTGCCGGTCCATCAGAACGGGTTCGATCGCCGGAAGCTCCGGGAAGGTCAGGATCGGATAGCCGCCCCAGTCCCTGCTCTCCACGCCCTTGTCGTCGAACTGCACCTCTTCGCGCAGGATGCGGCTCGTGGACTGGATGACATTGCCCTGAAGCTGATGGCGCACCCCGGCCGGGTTCACCATCATGCCCGCATCCTGCCCGACCACCGCCCGCGTGACACTCACCACACCGGACTGACGATCGACTTCGACATCCGCAACCCAGGCCGACCACGCCGCCGCTGTTCCCGGAAACGTCCCATGCACATACTGCGCATAGGCCAGTCCGCGGCCCTTCAGCACGCGTTCCTGCGGATCAACTTTGACTGGGCCGGCCCGATAGGTCCATCCAGCCCGATCCGCCGTCGCCTTAAGAAGCTCGCAGGCCCGCTGGTCCGGCAAATGCTCCAGACGGTATTCCAGCGGATCAGCCCCGGCCTCTGCCGCCAACTCGTCGATATAGCTGTCATGCGCAAAGCTGTTCGGAAGTGCCGAGACCCCCCGGAACCAGGACGCCCGCGCAATCGGGGGCATGTCCTGAACCGTCACCCGCGCGTTGGGATAATCATAGGGCGGAACAGACGTCCGGTCCCCCATCTGCGCCACGGCCGGAACTTCCGCCGGAACAACACCGGTCAGAACCAGCGCGAGCAGCGGCGAGACATTGGACGGATAGCTGGTGTCCAGATCATACGCGACGGGCTGCCCGGACGCATCAATCCCGCCCCGTATCCGCACGAGCTGGGCAGCGCCTTTCGGCTCCCAGACATGCTCCTGCTCACGCGAAAGCTGCACCCGCACCGGACGCCCCACCGCACGCGACAGCAGAGCCGCATCGCCGCCCACGTCGTCTGCGCAGTTGCGCCCGTAGCATCCGGCCGCCTCGTGCCGGATGACCTGAATGTCTGCCGTGGACAGACCCATCAGCAACGCCAGATCCGCGCGCAGCATGTGCGGGTTCTGCGTCCCGGACCAGACTTTCAGCTTGCCATCCTGCCAGTCCGCCACCGAACAGGACGGACCGATGGAACCATGCATCTGGTATGGCCAGAAATATTCCCGTTCCAGAACAGTTTGCGCACCTGCCAGACCGTCTTCAAGCGTGCCTCGATCCAGTACGACGCGCGGTGTCGAAGAATTGTCCCGTACAGCCGCGGCCGGATCGGTCAAATCCGGCAGCGCAACAGGCGCCCATTCAACCCGCAATGCCTGCGCGGCAGCCGCAGCCTGCTCTTCGCGCTCGGCCACAACACCCACGAAATCCCCGACCACGACCACATCCACCACACCCGGCAGATGCGCCACAGACTCCCGATCGACCGAAAGCAGCGCCCGTCCGACATAGGGCCCGTGGTCGTAACCTTCATAAGGCGGCCGTACGACACGCCCATGCAGCATCCCGTCCACACGCACGTCATGCACGTAGACTGCCCGGCCCGTCACCTTGTCCGGAATATCCACGCGCGGCATGTTGCGCCCCACCAGACGATATTCGGACGCGCTTTTCACCGCCGCCGCATCATCCAGCAGAACCCGCAGTTCCACGTCCTCAACCAGATCTCCGATGCGATAGACCCGGTTCGGCAAAGGCGGGTCACAGACCAGTTCGCCATCCCGCAGCGTCATGGTCCCGATCGCACGGCCTGTCAGTTCCGCTGCACGTTCCAAGAGAAGACGCCGCGCCTGTGCTGCGGCCCGGCGCAGCGGAATGGCCGTGACCTGAATGGTCTCGCTCGCAATCGTTGCACCCTGATCCGGCGTGTCCTCGGTATGGCCCAGCACCATCCGCACCCGTGCCGGACGTGCATCAAGCTCTTCCGCCACGATCTGCGCCAGAGACGTCGCAATTCCCGTTCCCAGATCCACATGCCCGCAGAACGCCACGACCTGATCATCAGCCGTGATGCGCAGGAAAATTTCGTCTTTGGGAATGAACCCGCCCCGTGCCGCCAGCCCTTTCGGTGGCTGCGCGGGACGAAAAATGCTGAGAGAACCAGTGGGGAGCGAGGCCTGCGCCATCAAGGGTCTCCCTTCACAAGACCCGCCGCAATGCAGGCCGCCTTCATGATTTCGACATGGGTGCCACAGCGGCACAGATTATATCGCAGCGCCTCTCTCAGCGCCGCTTCGTCAGGATCGGGCACGACATCCAGAAACGCCTTCACCGTCATGACCATTCCGTTAAGACAATATCCGCATTGCGCGGCCTGTGCCTTGATGAAGGCCTGTTGGACCGGATCGGACCCGTCAGGAGAAAGCCCCTCCAGCGTCACGACGGACTCACAGGCGGCGGCCGTTTCGACCCGGACCACACAGCTCCGCGCGGCCCTGCCATCCAGCAGCACGGTACAGGCTCCGCATTCTCCCAGTCCGCACCCGAATTTCGGACCATTCAGACCGAGATCATTGCGCAGCACTGTCAGAAGTGGTGTGCCGGGGGCAGCGTGAACCTCGCGCCGTTCCCCGTTCACCCTCAGAAAGACGCTGTCCGTCATAGCGTCCCTCTTCTTCACGTCAGGACGTCAGCTTCAGGTCATAGACATTGTCGCCGTAGCACCAGTACGGATCTTCCGGCTGACGCAGCCAGGTGTTGGCGTTGGAGATCGTCTGGACCTTGGTCGCACGCTCCTTGCGGGCGCCGTAATAGGCCTCGAACGTCGCTTCCAGATCGGCAACGCCAAGCTCGCTCAGGCAACGCGTCAGAACCGCTGCATCCTCGACGGCCATGGCTGCACCCTGCGCCATGTGGGGCTTCATCGGATGGCAGGAATCGCCCAGAAGCACCACGCGGCCCTCATGCCATTTCGGAAGCGGCTCACGCGTCTTGAGCGGCCATTTCGTCACGGTTTCCGCCGCATCGATATAGCCCTGAACCATCGGATGGTAATCCGCGAACGCCGCCTTGAACTCTTCACGCGTGGAAGGAAGCTGACCGGCGCGACTGGTCCATTCCGCCGGCTCTCCCGTCACAAGATAGAATTCCTCTTCCTTGCGATCGAGGTAATAGCAGACGATATGGCGGTCCGCAGTCCACCACTTGGCATTGACATCCGCGCCCAGAGCCTTTGCGGCCGCACCGGGGATAATCGCCCGATGCGCGATCCAGCCGGTATAAAGAGCCTCCTCCAGACCAAAGATTTTCTCGCGTACACGCGAGTTGATCCCGTCTGCCGCAACCAGAATATCTACCGTGTCCGTGAACCCGTTCTCGAATTCCAGCAAAACGGTCTTCCCGTTATCCGTGAAGTCGACGAGTTTGTGCCCCCATTTAATGCGGTCGGGCTCAATGCAGTCCAGCATCGCCTGATGCAGATCACCGCGATGAATGGTGATGTAAGGCGCGCCGTAACGATCACGCTCTGCATTCAGCGGGATTTTTGCGAGAACCGCTCCATCCGTTCCGTTCCGGCTGACCCAGTAGCCCGGAAGACAGGAAATCTCCTCGAGTTTCCTGTCCAGACCATCAAGATGAGCAAGGATTTTCAGGACGTTGGGGCCAAACTGGATACCTGCCCCCAGTCGGGAAAAACCGGGAGCCTGATCATAAAGCGTTACGTCAAAACCCTGACGCTGCAAAAGTCCTGCTGCTGCAACGCCGCCAAGACCAGCCCCCACAATACCGACCCGAACACCACCCGACATCTGATTGCCCTTCTGCTGCTGGCCATCGCGGAGCAAGAGAGCTCAACAATAATGGCGTACACACGATATATGGATAATTCACAGTCCTTCTTGGAACGTCAAGCGAATTATGACGATTCCGTTTCGTTTCCTGTAGGGGATATATTCCGGGGGTTTCAGTCTTCGAAAAACGCCAGTTTTCTGAGGATATGCAGCGCCGCAATCCTCTCGCACTCATCAAGAGGCGCCAGTGTTCGTGCAGTTACGTCAGCGGCACTCGGAATCGTGCTCTCCACAAGAGCAAGCCCTTCTGCTGTCAGGGAGACGATACGCTGCCTGCGATCATTGCGATCCTGGACAATGCTCAACAGCCCTCTCTTGCGCAGACGCATGACGATATCACGCAGAGTTGCGTGGTCGATGCCGGTTGCCGCGCTGATCTGTACGAGGGGCGCCTCTTTCAGGCGATGAACCGTAACCATGGTGGCAAACTGGGCGGAGGTCAGCCGATCATCGGGAATTTCGCGCTGGAAGATGATTGTGTGCCGCTGATAGGCACGCCGGAGAAGATGTCCGATCTGATTGCAAAGTTCGTAATCTGCATCATGCGACATCGGATTTTTCTCCATTAAAACCATCCAGGATTCTTACAGGCTCCGGGAGGATTGTATATTCAAATTTCCCGATCGTACTTCCCCTCCCCACGAGAATAAGGAGAACACCTCATGCCGCATCCCGGATATCCCGACCGGCCATCCCGGACCGCACGAAATTCAGCATGACATGCAGCCATGATTAATGACGTACACACCACGGAAAGGCTTATGCCTGTCAGAGATACATAGCGGGCAGAAACAGCAAACAATGGCAGCAATACAATGTTTTTTGCGAATTGATTTTTTGTTGCAGAATCGAATTGTCATTCATATTGTCGTTTACACGTTATAAAATCGCAACGTAGCGTTCCCCGGTTATCCAGATTGCCACCCCGTCAGACCCGTGTGAGGGCAAGGATTGATCTCAATGCGTATCGTCACTCAGAACAAGCTCGCGTTACGCCACATGGCTCTGCTTTCCACAGTGCTGGCCGTCATTCCCTCATACGGATGGGCGGCAGAAAAACCACAGCATGTCCGCAAGGGGAAAGCGCATCCGCTTTACACGGTCCCCAAGTCAGGAGCCCCTGCCGCACGGCATGCCCCAACCCGCCCTATGCAGCCCGAACTCATGCAGGTCCAGGGGCAACGCGTTTCGCATGGTGCGCAGACTGTTATCTCCCAACATGTCTTTACGAACGCCGTTGCCGGAACCTCCGTCATGAAGGCACTGCAGAACGTGCCGGGCGTGCTGTTTCAGTCGGACGATGCGCAGGGCGTCGATACAGGCGGCGTCAAACTCTATATCCACGGGTTTTCGCAGAACCAGATCGGCTTTTCACTGGACGGCATTCCACTCGGTGAGTCCGTCTACCGTAACTATAACGGCCTGAATGCCGTCGCAGCACTGTCGTCCGAAAACGTCGGCCATATGGAGATGTCCCAGGGCGCTGGCGCCGTGGATATGCCCAGCACCAACGTGCTCGGCGGCGCGATCATGATTTCGTCGTCCGATCCCAAGGACAAGTTCGGCGGCACCCTTGCCGCAACGGGTGGCAGCAACGCCACCACGCATGCCTTCATCCGCATCGACAGTGGCAAGCTGAACCCCACCGGGACCAAGTTCTACGTGTCCTACATGCGCAATGACACAAAGCTGTGGAAAGGATACGGCACCCAGTTCTTCCAGCAGGCCAACCTGAAACTGGTGCAGCCGATCCATAATGAAAGCAGCGTCTCGCTCCTGTTTGACTGGGCGGACGTCCAGCAGTTCAACTACCAGTCCGAAACACTTGAGACGGTCCAGAAGCTGGGCTACGGCATCTCCAACTATTATCCGAATTACCGGCTGGCCTATAATGCCGCGCAGGGGATCTACTCGCACGGCGAAGATACGACCAGTGACCCGAAGGATGTGTCCTACTACGCCGGGACAACGGCCTCACGTGATCTGCTGGGTGGACTGAACTTTCATCTCAAGCTGACGGATCACCTTCGCTGGGATTCTGTCGTGTACGGCCACAACCAGAAAGCCAATACCCAGTGGTCCGACCCGTGGATGGCGTCGGCGAACGGCGCTCCCCTCTCCGAAATCGTCAAGCAGCCCGATATCCAGCGCTTCGGCCTGACGTCGAGCATGACGTATGATATCGGCAAACACGAAATTCATGGCGGCATCTGGTACGAGAACAACAAATACATCTCGAACATGTATGCCTATAACGACCCGCTCCTGGCGGATGGGCAGACATTGACGCCCAATCCTTTCCGCAAATGGTCCGATCCTTTCGCGAAACTCTGGGGCCAGACCTACAATACCAACACGATGCAGACCTATATCGAGGACACCTGGCGCCCGGTCAAAAACCTGTCGCTCCATGCCGGTTTCAAGTCCATGCTGAGCACGACCCGTGTCGGGCAGACCGGAAATTACGAGCCCTATACCGGCACCAATGCCCTTGCCGGCGGCGTGGGTCTGACGACATTCGGAGCGTTCCTGCCGCATTTCAGCGGAGACTGGCATTTCCTGACGCATCATGAGCTGTATTTCGATATTGCCAAGAACATGCGCGCCTATCCGGAAAGCGGCTATCACCTGTCGGCATCACCGTTTGCCGTCTCGCAGGAGGCCTTCGACCTGTCACGCAGCTCCGTCAAACCCGAAACCAGCTGGGCCTATTCGGTCGGCTACCGCTTCACGCAGCGTCGCGTGGATTTCTCGGTCAGCGCCTACCGCGTGAATTTCTCGAACCGTCTGGGCGCGCTGGTCCAGGGCAGCCAGACCAACCCGCAGACGACGGTGCTGAACCTTGGCGGCGTCACAATGAACGGCGTGGATGCAGGCCTGACCCTGCGTCCCCTGCGGGGCCTCTCGATCTTCAACTCGATCAGCTACAACCACTCGACATATGACAACAACATCACTCAACAGGGCACGACCTATGCCACCAAGGGCAAGCATGTCGTGAACTATCCGGACCTGATGTACAAGGCGACGGCGGAATACACCTACAAGAAGGCCAGCTTCAACATCGACGCCCTCTACACCAGCAGCCGTCCGTTCAGCTACACGAACGACACCTCCCTTCCGTCCTACTGGCTGGTCAATTTCGGAGCGCGCTACAATTTCGGCCGCATCGGACGTCTGGAAAATCTGACGGCATCGTTTAACGTCACCAACCTGACAGGATCGCGCTACTTGATCATGACCGGCGATGACGGTGGCAATCCGCTTTCGGGCGATTACCAGTCGCTGGTCGTGGGCGCACCCCGCCAGTTCTTCGGTGGAGTAAAGGCAGACTTCTGACTCTCCCCTGTCCGGATCGGACATCCTCCCAGGACTGCCTTTCCGGATTGATGGAAAGGCAGCCACACCCCCAACCGGATGGCTGCATGAACGGTATGACGAACAACCAGCGCCCTGCCCTGTGGGAACGGATGAGCTTCGGCTTCGGCGATCTAGCAGGGAATGCCCTGTTCGGAATTACCGGGGCCTATCTCATCTATTACTACACCAATGTTTACGGTATTTCCGCGTCTTCCGTTGCCCTGCTGATGCTTCTGGCACGTGTGGTCGACAGCGTGGTGGACCCGGTCATCGGATATCTGATTGACCATCGCATCCTGTTCGGGGGGTGCGTCCGGCCCTACCTGAAATGGTTTTCCCTGCCACTCGGCTTCCTGACATTCTGCTGCTTCCTGCCCCTGCCGCTTGGGTCAGGCGGCCGCCTCGCCTGGGCCTATGCCACCTATCTCGTGATGGGGGTACTCTTCTCGCTCGTCATCGTACCTTACGGGCTGTTGCCCAACGTCATGACCCGCAACCGGGAAGACCGTCTCTCCCTGTCCACTTTCCGCATGATGGGCGCAACACTTGCAACATTTCTGGTCGGATCATCCATCCTGCCCATGGTGCACCTGTTTGGCGGGGGCAACGAAAAGCTGGGGTACCCGCTGGCGATGACCATTGCGGGAGCAATAGGCGGAGGGCTGGCGCTCATTCCCTTCTTCACCTGCCGTGAGCGCTACGAACTGGAAGCGAATGACAGTCCCGTCCGGGTGCTGCTCGGCTCCCTGTTCCACAACCGGGCATGGGTGATCATCACGATCGTGCTGAGCCTGTTCTATATTAATCTGACGGCATTCTACGGCCTGTCGATCTACTATGCGACAGAAGTCCTGCATCGCCCGCAGTATTTCGGGGGGCTGCTCATCTCGATGATGGGGGCCAGCAAGGTTCTGGGCGTAACCTGCTCGCCGTGGCTTGCCCGACACGTCGGACAGAAGCTGACAATTGTTCTGCCCTACATCCTGTCTGCCATGGGTCTGGCGCTCTTTGCATATGGTCCGAACAGTGCCGCTTATCTTGTCGCGGTCTTCGGACTGATCTGCTTTTTCCAGGGCATGACGCTGCCGGTTTTCTACGCAATGGTCGCGGATTCCATCGATTACGGCACGGCCGTCACTGGTGTGACGGCATCCGGAATGGCCTACTCCGTGAACAGTTTTGCGGGAAAGGTCGCCTGGGCCATCGGCGGCTCGCTTTCCGCGGCGTTTCTGGGCTGGGGCGGCTATGTTCCCCATGCCGCCACCCAGACCCACACTGCCCGCGCCTTCATCACGTTCGGTTTTCTGGGCGTGCCTGCCTGTGTCGCCCTCCTCTCTGTCCTGATTATCCTGCTTTACCCTTCCGAGGCCGAGATGACGCGCATCCTCCAGCCGGAGACCCCAGTTGAGCCACAGAGCATCTGACATGACGCACCCATTCGACAGGGAGGCCGCCACGATCGTCGCGCAGATGACGATTTCGGAAAAACTCGACCTCGTCTGTGGCAACGGCCTGTGGCGCACGACAGGCATGCCCCGTCTGGGGCTGCCCTCTCTGCTGATGGTCGATGGTTCCAACGGCCTGCGCGTCGTGCCGGACCAGATTTCTACGGATACGCAGAATGCCGATCTTGGGGCATTCCTTGATGCCGTTGATACAACGGACGATCCGGAAAACCGGGACAGCAATGTCCTGCTCGGCAAAAGCGTGCCGGCAACATGCTTTCCAGCGCTCTCGGTTCTGGCCAACAGCTGGGACATCGCGCTGGCCCATGAAGTCGGAACAGCATTGGCAATCGAATGCCGTGCTGCGGGCGCCCAGATCCTGCTCGGGCCCGGGATCAACCTGCGGCGCTCACCGCTGGCAGGTCGAGGATTTGAGTATTTCAGCGAAGATCCGATCCTGACGGGAGAAATGGCAGCGGGCGTCATCCGCGGTCTTCAGAACAGGGGCGTGGGGGCATCACTCAAGCATTTTGCGTGCAACAATTCCGAAGTTGAGCGCATCAGCATGGATTCCGTCGTCGAGCCCCGCGCGCTGCACGAACTGTATCTTCTGGGATTCGAGCGTGCGATTGCCAGAAGCAGTCCGTGGACGGTCATGACATCCTACAACCGGCTCAACGGAATCCAGACATCCCAGAACCCCTGGCTTCTGCGCCATATCCTGCGGGATCGGTGGCAGTATGACGGCGCGATCATGTCCGACTGGCACGGAATTCAGGATCTTCCCGCCGCCATAAAAGCCGGAAACGATCTGGACATGCCGTTCAATGCCGCCCGCAGACGACAGCTTGAAAACGCAGTCCTGAACGGGAGTATGCCCGAAACTGCGCTGGACGAAGCCTGCACCCATATCGCGGCCCTTACCCTGCGGATCGTGGATGCCCAGCGCAGACTGCCCGTCACACGCCCGGATTTCGCGGCCCATCACGACCTCGCCCGCAAGGCCGCCTCCCGCGCTTGCGTTCTGCTGAGCAACCGGAACGACGTCCTGCCCCTCACCCCTGAGCCCGGCGAACGCCTGCTGGTCATTGGCACAGGCGCGGTCTCACCCGAAATCCAGGGTGCGGGCAGCGCCGCTGTGCGGCCCATCCAATGCGATATTCCGCTGAAGTGCCTGAAAGCGACTGCCCCGGAAAGCGTATCCATCCACTGGGAACCGGGCTGGGGCGCGGATGGCGACCATGACGCGGAACGTCTGGCCACTGCCCTTGCCGCAGCATGCATAGCCGAAACCGTTATCGTCTTTGCCTCAACCCCGCCCTGCTTCAGTGGCGAAAATGCCGACCGGCCCGATCTGAATCTCTGTCCGGCGCATGATCATCTGATCACCGAGCTGACGAAGATCCACAATCGGGTCGTGGTGGTTCTGACACATCCTGACGCTGTCGTGCTCCCTTGGGCCGATAACGTGCAGGCCATTCTTTCGGCAGGTTATGCGGGAGCGGGGTTTGGGCAGGCCGTCGCCGATATCCTGTTCGGGCATGCCAACCCTTCCGGCAAGACGTCCGTCACATGGCCTGTGCGACCAGAAGACTGCCCGGCCTTTCTGGGATATCCCGGTGAACAGGGGACGCATCTGTACCGGGAAGGCATTTTCGTCGGATACCGGTTTTTCGACATCCGCCGCATACAGCCTCTTTTCCCGTTCGGCCACGGGCTGTCCTACACGTCCTTCACCTATGACGCCTTGGAGCTGACAATCGGAGCAGATGGTGTTGCTATCCAGTTCACACTATCCAACACCGGCACCCGGGCCGGTTGGGAAGTCTGCCAGCTTTACCTTGGGCGCAGTCCGACCGCTCCCAACCGCGCACTCCCCCATCATCCACTCCGGGCCTTGAAAGGGTTTGCGACGGTTCATCTGGAACCGGGCGAAAGCCGCGTCGTGGACATGACGCTGGACCGCCGCGATCTCGCCTATTTCGACACCGTGCGTGAGGACTGGACCGTTCTCACCGGAACGGTCAGCATCGAAATCGGGGCATCCTCCCGCGATATCCGCCTTGTCACGGAACTGCATGTCGCGGGAGACGCTACTCCAGCACGATGGCTCAACCTGCACACTCCGCCCGGACAGGCGCTGGAGGTTGCGGGTTTGCAGGATGATCTGGTCACATGGCTTGCAGATGTGACGGGCCAGAGCATCTCCGAGACCGAAACGCGGCTTGCCCCCTGCCGCCGTTCCTTCCTCGGCATTTATGACACGCTTTGCTGGTCGTTCGATCTGGAGCTGGACGAAACCCAGCTGACACAGATCCTTGATGACGCCAACAGACGCAGTGGCGCAAGAAAACCCGAACATCGCAGCGAACTGGAACCATCATGATTGTTGAGAGCACCGTGCCCCCGGCCCGAGCATGGAACACCTGGTCCGACCGCCCGGCAGCGATGACGTTCCTGCCACTGGGCGTTCATGTAACGCCCCTGCTCTATTCCACCAGCCAGCGCTGCGCGACGCTTCTACCGCCGGGCAAGGACCTGTTGTTCGGCCGTCATGACATGGGCGGAAGGCTGGTGGAGTTCGAGACCCGGCATGGCGGAACGGAAATCGCATTCCGCTATGAGAAGGATGACCCCTACTGCCTGCGGGGGGCATGGGACGGACAGGTTCTCGCGGAATGGGGACTGCGTTACTGGCTGACACTGTGCCTGTCTGCCGAGTGCGGTACAACTGTGACCTATAATGGGGAAGCGGCCGTCATCCGGCTGGGTTATCGGTATGTAGCCCTGATGGGCGACATGGCCCCCGTTCAGGTCACGGCTCATGAAACGCTGGAAGCCGCAGCAAAAGATTTCGACGACAACGGCTATTTCCATACAGCCAGCAGGGGCACATCCGCCTCCGTCATCGCATTACGGTTCAATCTGGAAATGATGCGCAAAGGGCGTTTCGCCGCAGCCGTCGCGGACAGTGAGGCTTTGGCTACAGTGAAAGCACGAGAAGCACTTAAGCGCACTTTTGAGAAAGAACCAATGCTTCCAGCCCAGACCGGACGTCACGCTGGAGCCCTGGATGCCGTTCGTGATGTCATGGCTTGGAACACCCTGTATGACGGCATCAATCGTCGCCCTTATACCACTTTCAGCCGGACCTGGAATCTGGGGACATTCGCAGTCTGGTACAACGATCAGACTTACTCCGCATTGATGACCGCCCTCATTGATGGACAGACTGCGCGAGAGAACATGGCGGTAGCGACAGCAAGCGCAACGCCTCAAGGCAATTTTGCCTGCCTTGCCACATCGAACGACACATGGGTGGACCGGACACAAGCTCCGAACGGCGCATTCATGACGTGGATGATCTATCTGCGCCAGCGCGAAAGATCATTCCTCGAATGTCATTACGAGGCGTTGTCCCGCAACCACATGTGGTGGCGACGTGAACGCGATCCCGACGGCATGGGGCTTGTCTCCTGCGGAACTTCCGATGTCGGAGAGGCCCTGTACAAAGGTACTCACTTCGGAGCCCGCAACGAAACAGGCATGGACAATTCCCCAACCCATGACGAAGCTATCTACGATCCGGAAACCCGCACACTGTCACTCCTTGATGTCGGTCTCAACTGCTCCTTAGCGCTTGATGCGGAGTACCTAGCCCATATTGCGCGGGAACTGGGACACACTGAAGATGCACAGACTTTCGATGCAATGGCGGACGACACCCGAAGCAAGATCCGGGAGCATCTGTGGGATCATGAACGCAGCATTTTTGCCAATCGCCAACGCCACGGCGGGTTCGTCCGCAGTCTTGGTCCAACAAGCTTCTTCCCGCTGATCTGTGGTGCCGCCACGCCTGAACAGGCCCAGTCCCTGATCGAGCACTTTTCTGATCCAGTTCGCTTCGACGGCCCATATATGATCCCGAATGTCAGCCGGGATGACCCTGCCTTTGCAGATAACGTTTACTGGCGCGGCCGTATCTGGCCGAATGTAAATTATTTTGTATGGCATGGCCTGCGGCGCTACGGTTTTGTAGCCGAAGCGTCCCTGCTTGCTGAACGCAGCATGGCTTTGTTCAACCAGTCCTGGCGCCGACGCAGGATTGCAGCAGAAAATTACTCCGCGACAACAGGCGAAGCCAACGACCAACCAGATACTGACCTATTCTATTCCTGGGGGGCAATGCTGCCGATGCTGGGCGTTGCAGACGTTATGGACATCAATCCCTGGGCAGGCTGGGAGTTGCATAACACAGGTGCGGACGTCACACTTGGCCCGATCCACACGCCTATTGGACAAGTCGTCGTGACAACCACGAATGCTTGTATGACCCTTTGCCGTGGACAGGAAAAAGTTCTCTCCTGGACAGGAACGGGCCGCCTGACAGAGCTCACGATCAGCGATGGCCTCCTAAGTTGCCATATCCATGCTGCTGAAGGCCGACAGGGCATCCTGACACCCGGCCCGACCTACGCCGCGCGGATCGTGGAAATTCGTGTGGATGGCAGCCCCTTCCCCACACCACAAAGCCCGGACATAGACCTGTCCGGTATTCGTTGCGGGCAACGGCTCGATCTTTACCTCGCTCCGCGGTTCACGACGTGAGCACCACGGCATTGCCCGACTGGTTCCAGAAACCCGAAAACCGTTTCCGAACCGCGGCCTTCTGGTTCTGGCATCACCTGCCCACGCCTCAGATGTGCCGCGAGGCCATCGCGGACATGAAACGGGCTGGGCTGGGCTGCATTCTCGTGCAGGCCCGACTTGCCATGCCATTGTCCGACTATCTTTCTCCAAACTATCTGGCCCTCTGCCGTCTCGTCTCGGATCTCGCAGAAGAACACGGGCTCAGTATTGAGATCTACGATGAATATGGCTGGATGTCGGGACATGGAGGGGGCCTCACTGTACAGGGCGCAGATCACCTCCGTGAACGACACCTGTTCTGGACTACCGGAATCCTCCAAAACGGACAGACCATACTTCAGATTTCAGGCATCGACGCCACGTTTCTGGATTTCCTCGGGCCAGCCGGAAGACGCTGGACACATGAAGGTGGCAAGGCCCGATGGGGCTTGTGGCAGATCGTAGCCGGTGGCGTCATACCCTCCCGGACACTTCTTCAGCCTTCCCAGATCAGATTTCTTGAAACAAGCGACAGCGGTTGCACCGTACAGATCATTGCCCCGGATCTCCCAGACGAAACCCCTGTTGCCCTCTTTGTGGCAGCGACATGCCTGACATCTCGGCTGGTCAATTACCTTCTTCCGGAAACAGCCGAACGCTTTTCCAACCGTGTCTACGCGCCCCTGCGAGCGGCTTTTCCCAAAGCAGAAGCATTTTTCTTCGACCATCCTTATGCCGGTTTCTACACATGGAACGGCCAGAATTCAGGCTCCGGACCTGACGCAATCCACAATTCCCTCCTCTGGGACGACAGCCTGATTGACGCTGGAATTAACGGTATCGTCCTTTTAGACGCAGTTTATGGCACGGACCCACAGGCAGCATCCCGTCGCGCATATCTGTTTGAAACCTACGCCCGGCAAATGCATCATGCCTTTTTCGGCACACTGAGACGATGGTGCGACACGCATGACATTGGCCTTACTGGCCATGAACTCCTGCCCCATGTCGGTGGCTGGAATCTGCTTGGAGGGCTGGACGGTATTGATGCACGTGTCAGTCCGGGCGTAGACTATTTTGATATCGATACATTTAAAACCCAGACCGTCACGGATGCTGCTGACTACAGTACCCAGCTTTCCGCCATATTGGGAGACTCCCTCGCCCGTGCGCATGGCCGCACACGCTGCACGGTCGAACAATATTCTACCGGCCGGGAAGTGGGTCGACCATCACTGCACGGACAATGGGACCTTTCACTTTCTCGCCTACGCGCCCAGATGATTCGTCATATCCTTCAAGGCGCACGCCGCGTTCTGCTCCATGCCCTCTTCCTGCCAGACGCGATTCATCCAAATCCCTCTCATCAGTCCGATCCTCGTTTTGACTTTGCACCTGGATTCAACCTTCAGCCCTGGTGGGAGGACGCACCGGACGTTCTGGAAGAAGTTGCTCGTCTCTCGGCTTTTCTGGAAGACGGAACGCCTATAAGATCCGTCGCCCTGCTCTATCCCCTGGAGGAGCTCAGGGAAAGTAGCAGTACACCAGACTGCGCAGCTCATTTCGGCTTTTGGGCCGAAGCATTGATGGACGCAGGCGTCGGATATACCGTTATTGACGAAAAGCAGATCAGTGAGGAAACCGTCTGCAACGGCTGGCTGCATCTGGTTTCAGGCCAGTTCGATACGCTTATTCTGCCAGACGTCACCGTCGTGCGTGATCCTCAAACTCTCTCGATCCTTGAAAAATTCTCCCATACGGGGGGACGCCTGCTCAGATCAGGCAAAGCCATAACAACCTCCCGAAATGACAGAACGCGGTGGATCGAAGGGCCAGTTATCACAACTTCGGAAATTACTCGTCTTATTAAAGAAAACTTCCCTCCACCTCTCCTGTCAATCGAAGGCCAACCTCAAAGGATTACATTACAGAGATTGACCCCCTCCCTGCTACGCATAGCTATCTTTAATGACTCAGATCAGGAAAGAACCGCCAGACTTGCCCCAGCACCACGGGAACGAATTCTTCTAGAGTGGCGATGCAATACGGGGGTAGCAATGTCACCGGTTTGTGTCCCCGCCAATACGACATTCACCCTCTCCCTGATGCCCCGCCAGCTTTCAACTTTTGAATTATCTGTCACAACAGCAGAAATCCACTGTTTCCCAATGGAAGATAAAGCCTGTCTCCCGACTTCTTACAAAAAGATGCTCAAAGACGGGTGGCTCTTTCAGCCCGATCCAGAAAGCCGTCCGGTGCCTATCGCCGTTGAATGCGGCTGGGAACAACAGGGATTTGAGTATTTTTCCGGCACAGGCATTTATACCCTGCACCTATCTAATTTTAACAGACCCTATAAAGAAACTCTCCATCTGGTCTTACCAAAAATTGCAGGCACAGTGAAATGCTTCATTAATGGGCTACAGATAGGGAAAAGCATTGAACATAGCGCGTCATTTCTTCTCCCTTCATCAGATCAAGATCTAAAAATTACTCTGCACATCCGCAATACTGCTGCAAATACTCTATACCCCACAATGGATTCCTCCTTGAGTCCAACAACTTTTCTTTCCGGTTTACTGGCACCTCCCTACATATGGGACGGGATTGCGCAAATAAAGCAGATGGTTAGATGTAGGGCACCCCCGCTTTGAACCTGCGGGTGCCAAGGCATTGAAATGATGGGGGATTTGATAGGCGCCTGGTGTTTAGCAACAAAATAAACCCGCCTCTAAGGGGCGGGTTTATCGTGTCCGATCAAGGACTTATTCAGATGGTTGCGGGGGCACGCAGCCCCCGATACCGACAATCTCTGACGTTGGCTGTTTAGAAAACAAGAACCCAGAATGATTACGATTGCAGTTTATAATAAAATTCAAAGACCAATACTTACAAAATCAAGAAAGACGGACGCGTAACTCCTGCTCAACTTCCTGATGTATGTCAAATTGTACTTCCGTTTCGACCTGAAGAGTTACAACAATAGCATACGAGATATCGTCGTCGGGGCTTAACCCTCCTCCAGAGGCATCACGACATTCTACACGAATGGGAATATTCGCACCCTCGTCAAATTCTGGAATGGTCTGCACCCTATTTTTTAGCCGTTTAGACCAAACAGAACCACGTTTTATAATATTTTCATCAAGGCCATCTGACTTCATATCAAAGCCCCAGTTACCATCGTCCTCATCGTTAGGTTCATTAATAGTTGCCGCTTTCAACGCGGCTAGCCTGTATTGAGCACGTGAGGTATCGACGGGCGAAAACCATGCCAAGGTAACACGCATTGATCGGGGTAATCTCTCACCCGACAGGGATGGTGGTACGGGCATTCTGAATATTTGTGCGCCGTCCTTTCGGATTTTACCTAAGCCAACTAACGTGACACCACCTTCCGGAGATTCGCACATCAGGAGATTATTTAAATATCCATGACCAAAATAACGACAAACTTCCTCTTTTGCTCGAAGATGTTGACTCTTACCAAGTCGCGCTCTTTCTTCCTGGTATAGATCAATCGCATCCTGTGGCCACCGGGCTGCATTGACTGCCAATGCCCGTGTCAGAAGAGCATTCTGGAAACGAGTTAATTCACGGCCTTCGTATGGGCCACCTTCTCCAGTAAGACTTTCGGCAGCACGTAACAACGAGCGGGTAACCAAAGCAGCAGCAGGACTCGTCCCACGTGATTTCTGGATAGCATTCTGACCTGGAGGAGATGCCGTCACCAGCCCAGTACGACTTGATCGGTCGACACTGCACAATTTTACATCGTGTCCGTACGGTCGAGCACGCACCTCAAGACAACCCCCAGCTTCCAGCAAGTCAGGTTTTATAGACCTTTTAAGACCAAGACCAACTGCACTAGTTACCTGTGGCACGAACTCTCCATCATCCTCGAGCTTAAATATCCCCGCTTGTTGTGGAGAAGCGTGGTAAGTGAGATCAAGCGACAAAGCACCCACCGTGAGGGCATTCATAGCTTCTGATGGTGCAAGAAGCGTTCGGTTAAATATAGTATTCCTCATCGCACTACGAATATTCATTCGCCGAGAAGTAACGTCTGCGTTTTCAACTGCTGTTGTCGTTGTTCGAGAAAGAACAAGAGATCCAACGTTGCCAGCCGACACCACAAACAACAGCCCTTCTGTTGCAGCCCACCAGTCCATAAGGCGGGCGAGAGCACTAATACGCCCAGCAAAATGACCGTCACGAACACCAATGGAAAAATTGACAACAAATATATCAGGTGCAACGGGTTCATCTGTACCAATCAGTTGCATCAGAGTAGTGTGGACGATATCAACGAAAAGTCGATTCCCCGCTGTCTCTGCGCCGCTTTCTTGATCAATCAGTACAGGCACACTAATAAGTCGCGTATCCGTCAGAGGAGCACCATCAGCTTGAAGGTCTCCTCGAAGAATTAGCGATGCCATCGCTGTGGCATGATAACGCTGTGATACCGGCGACAGCGGAACCAAATCGTGTAAATCTTCAATGACAACGCCGCCATCCAGTGCGCGGTGAGCAGCTACCGGTGTCCCGTCCAATAACGCGACACGTATCGGGGCATTCTCATCAAAAGTGCCTTGCAGCGCATTATCGTCCTCAGCTTTATCTGAACCGTTCGGTAGCGCTTGGCCAATCGTTTGAGGCAGGATAAATTGAATACCTTCGATAGAGGCTAGTCCATTTATATCGTTAGGATTTGCGAGCATTTCCCGCACAGCCATGCATGGCAGTTCGACGAGAAGCGCTTCATAGACAAATCCCGTTTCAGATATAGAACTGCGATCCAATATTGTCCCTGCCCGCGAGGCAACACGCAGTTCCACTTCCTCGCGCCATTTTTTTCGCTTTGCAGCGCTTTCAGTCGGCCAAATTTCAAATTCTATGGAAATTTGATCATCGTCTGGTGTGAAGGCAAGACGATCCTCGATAATGGTCCGAGCATCTTCTCCGAGCCTGTCTTCTGGTCCCCATGGGCGTAATTCAAGAAGTAGATCAAATACCTCCCACCATGGTGCAGCTCCATTAGGAGCAGTCTCACCGCGTTGATGGGCGCGCCAGAGTGATAACATTTGGCGGAACGAGGCAATAGTCGGAATCGTCGCGTACAGTGTGCGTGGCAGCGTCTCGGAACCCTGAGCAGGCAGAAAGCCCTCTGGATATTCCTCGAAAGGCTCTAATTCCTCCTCGGAGAAAACTTCTAGACCAGCCTCCCGTGCCACCTTGGAAAATTTCGAAATACTGCCTGCTGTAACGAAGACAAGTGCACGTTCGGGAGCAATACCCGCAGGATCATTACGTAAAGCTATTGAGGGATCATTACTGCTGAGTGCAGCACCTAATCTATCGAATGTCGCCTGGAATCTCTCTCCTTGACGAAGCCGGCCAGGTCCCGATGGTTTCGGCATGGAGACTGGTTTTCCCTTACGACGATCAGCCGTAACTGGGTCAGGAAACCGGAGGATCGGTCGTTCCACCATTTATGCTACAGTTCCCCGCATACCAGAATGAGATTGAAGTGCTTTAACTCGATCGTCCAAAATCGAGCGAAGCTCTCGATTTCCCTGTGCCAGCGCTATTCTTCGCCTGACGTCGAGAAAGAAGGCTTCAGCCTCTGAAAAACTGATGGGATCAACCGCCTCATATAAACGCTTAGCTGTATACCCAGGCTGCCCGTTTAACGTATTAAGTTGATCAGAAAAATACCTGATCATTTGCTTAGGCGAAGGCGCCTCCAGGTTCAGTCGAATCTCAAACCGCCGCCATGTGGCACGGTCTAAAAGCTCAGAATGATTTGTAGCACCCACTAACAAGCAGTAGGATGGCAGGTCATCAATCTGAAGCAATAAAGTAGTGATAACTCGCTTAATTTCCCCGGTTTCGTGAATATCGCCTCGTTCTTTACCAATAGCATCAAATTCATCGAAGAATAGTACGCACGGCTCAGTCCGAACAAAGTCAAACAACCGCCGTAGGCGCTGCGCCGTTTCTCCCAAGTAACTAGTGACAACTGCATCGTAACGAACAGTGAAAAGCGGAAGTGCCAATTCGTAAGCGATCGCTTCAGCCAGGGAGGTTTTACCATTTCCAGGAGGCCCAGCTAGCAATAGCCGATGGCGAGGCTCTAGACCATGCACTCGCAAGACATCTGCGCGTCGCTGCTCTTCTATAAGTTCATCACATGCTCTACGCACGGGCTCTTCTAGATACAGGCTCGATAAGGGACGTCGAGGTTCACGACGTTGGATGCCACCGGAACCGTCGCGAACCCGAATCCCTGCTGTTTGGGGTTGGTTGCTTTTCTGAGTGCTCTGGGTCGCATCTAGCATTCGCGCAATGCGATCGGCGACACCGGAGTGCTTTTTTGACCGTTCGTCAGCCGCTATAGCTTCGGCGACCGCGCGTGCACCAGCAGCGTCCCCTTGGACACTAGCCTTGACAAGATTAATAATCAGGTCGCTACGCGCCATCCAAACCCGCACCTTCTCAAAACCAACGGCGACCCACAACATTCGCCCTGTTAAGGCAATTTTTGCACGGATTTGATCAAAATGACACCCGCAAATGGTATTTTCTGAACGGTGGAGCAGAAATCGGTTCAGTTACAGAAGTCTGAATAATATGAATTTCGATTTAATGAAACAAAGGGACATATCTTATCCATCTGCGACTATGTTCACCTTCACACTCCGTCGTGCCTTCGCAAACCCACGATCCGTCGCGATAAATCGCTCTAACATAGGTACAATGAGGCGCACGGGATCGGTAAACGTCTGCCCGGTTCCGCGACCCAATATTTCGGCATAGGCAGCAAGATCACGATGCAGCGCGGCTGGCAACTCCAGCGTGACCTTCACGGGCTTGTCGTCCTCGATCGGACCAAGCTTCAGTTTTGTCATGGACGGGGTTCCTTCTCTTCCCAAGGTGTAAGGGCAAGATCGCGATTCAAAATAAGCGTGAACGGGAGGCCCGGTCGGTCGGTCAGCGTCGGCTGGACGTTCAGGCTCCGGTCGATCAGACGGTTGCCGACCATGGAAAAGCCGTTGCTCGCACCGCTGCGGATGGCCTGCATGAGATTGTTTTCATTCCACGACGTTCCTGCTTCGGAGCCCACGCTGAGCAGAGTCGTGACGAGGGCTGCGCGGAACAGTTGCCCCCAATGGTTATTCACCTCGTCGGACAGGCCGGACTGGCCGATCGCATCACCACCGGGCAGCTTTTCCAGCACCAGGCTCTCCCCGTTCGGGTAGATCAGCCGGGTCCAGATGATCTGGGTCCGCTGCTGCCCGAAGGAAACACTGCTGTTATAGGCCCCGAACAGGGTGCTGCCCTGCGGGACCAGCAGATAACGGCCGGTCGGGCTGTCATAGACGTTCTGGGTCACATGCCCGACGATCTGGCCGGGTAGATCGGAACTGATCTTCGTATTCAGCGCTCCAGAGATCACCGTGCCCGCCTGAAGAACGTATGGGGATGCGGGCGGCGTAATCCGGTCCGGGCTGGTTGTCGCGCGGTCGGGCTGGCCTGCCAGAAAGGCGCGACTGCCGATCTGTTGGTCGGTCCCAGCCAGTGATGCCTGCGCTCCGGATGCGACAGCCATGACTGGAGCCGCCTGCTCACCCTGCCCCTCTCGCGCTTCGACCTGCGCGAAGAGCCGGCTGGTCCGCGCCGCCTCAATCTCCTGGTCGCCGCGACGATCCCCCATGCCGGGAACCGGCCCCGCACGTCCCTGCCGCTGCGCATTGAGGATCGGCCCGCCCAGATCGCCGGGCAGAGGCTGCCCCAGCTTCGGGACATGGGTATAGTCGCTGGGCAAAGCCGACAGCCCGTCGGCCGAGGCGCGCGCGTCGGTATCCTGTGCCGCCTGAACCGGCCCCTTCTGCGTATTGCTTTGCAGCGCGTAGCCCAACGCGAGACCGATGGCGAGCATTCCGCTGGCCCCCAGGGTCCAGATGACGGGGCGCGAGAGCTTTACGACCGGCGGACGCTGTGTGCGCAGCCGTAGATCTGGTGAGGGTGCCGGCCCCGCTACGCTCCCGTTGCCAGTAGCGCCCCCCTCCTCATCCGGGCGTTCGTCCGCGCTGCTCATGACTTCCTGCCGTCCGTGCGCACGATACGCACGCGCTGCTCGGAGTGTTTGTCACCCAGGCGCAATTCAGCGGCGGCAAACAGGCGGTCGACGATCATCCAGTTCTGCCGCACCCGATAATTGACCAGTTCCGGGCCACCATCCGCCCCCAGCACGAAGAGCGGCGGCAGTTCCCCCTGCCCTATCCCCGACGGGAAAGCGATATAGACCTTCCGCCCGTCATCGAAGGCCCGGCTCGGAAGCCAGGGCGGCGTCCCGCCTTTTACCGCCTGAATAGTGTAACGGAAATTCAGCGCGGCCAGAGCCAGCCCCGCATCGACAGGCGCTTCATCCGCCGCCGTATCGTCCTGATGATGCAGCGCAATGAGGTCATCCTCGGGATAGTCCCACGACACCGACGCCATATACGTGGCAGGCGTGGAGCGCAGTTCCGCCAGATAGGTCCGGCGATCCGTATTGACGATCAGATTGGTGGTGAGATCGGGACGTGTCGGCTTCACCAGAATGTGGATGCGTTTTGTCCCTCCTGCCCCGCTCTCGGTATCGCCGATGATCCAGCGTACCGTATCCCCAGCAGCAACCGGGCCGGTGCCCACCAGCTTCTCGCCCTTCTGGAGCATGATATCGGTAATCTCGCCGGGCGAGGTATAAACTTGATAGAGGGCGCCCGGAGAATAGGGATAAACTTGCACGGCATTGATGAATCCCGCCCGCGTCGGCTGGATGCGGGCGGCAAGATTGGCCTGGGTCACGCGCACGGCGGGATCGGCCGCTTCGGGCGCGGAGTGGACGCGCCGTAACGCTGGAAGCGGCTTGAGCTGGCCCGGCAGGGGAAGGATTTTCGGGACTTCCACGACCTGCACAGGCTTCGGTGGATCGGGCTGGCGTGTCGCCTGGGCCGCATCATCGTAGCGGATGACGGGCGGATGATACTGCCCCGCGCAGGCGGACAGGGTGAGCAGCGCCAGTGGAACGGCGCGCATGACCATGCGGATCATTGTCCGAGTTCCTTCGACCAGTTGATGGAAGAGACGTAGATGCCGAGCGGGTTTTTCCGCAGATGATCGGCGTCGCGCGGGGTGCGCAGAACAACCGACACGATGGCCGTCCAGCGTTCGGTGCCGGTGAACGCGCCGTCACGGTAATGGCGCTCCGTCCAGGCGACACGGAAGCTGTTGGGCGAGGCCCGGATCACCGAGGCGATGTCCACCTCGACCTGCTCATGCCCGATCCGTGAAAACGGATCGTTCAGGCGGGCATAATCATTCAGCGCCACCGCGCCGGAGGTGGTGGTGAAATCATAGGCACGAAGCCAGTTCTGGCGGACCACAACGGCATCGGACGACAGGGAGCGCACATCACCGATAAACTGCGCCAGATACCAGGCAATCTGCGGATCGGCGGGCATGTAGCCGGACGTGGCCGGGGCCACGACCTGCGCCTGACCCAGCCGGTCCACCTGCACGACCCACGGCGTGATGGTGCCGCGCATAGATTGCCAGACCAGCCCGATCCCAAGCCCGGCCGAAAGGAACAGGGAGCCAAAGGCCATCAGCCGCCAGTTGCGTGCTTGCACGCGGGCGGAGCCGATCCGCTCATCCCAGATCTGCGCGGCTTTCTGATAGGGCGTGACCGGAGCGGGCGCGATCCCGTAACGGCTGGTGGAGCGACGGAACATCGTCCTCATTCCTTTTCCGACAGATCGATTGAAGAAGATCCGCCGCCGCCATCGGCCGAGCGGATGACATGCGCGGCTTCGGCGGCATGGGTCGCGGCATTGCGGCGCTTCATGTTTCGTGCCCATCGGGGTGGCGTGCCTTCGGGGCCACCGGTAACACCACCTCCGCCACCGCCATTACCTGACGGGCCGCCGGACGACCCGCCCCCCACATCGGCCCCTCCCGTGAAGCGTCCGCCCGTCGCGGTAAAAGCACCTCGCGCGCCCTCGCCGTAGCTCTGCTTCATGGCGGTCGCCGCAGAAGACATTTTACTCTTCACGGCATTCGTGGCAGCGCTACCTGGCGCGCGGGCGATACCGCCCAGCCCGGCTGCCATGCGGGCACCGGCACTTTCGCCAGCAGCATTCATGGCACCCATGGAATATGCCGTATTGGCCGCACCCGCGATCGCGGCCCCTCCCCGTGCGGCAGCAGCCGTGGCACCCACGGCCGCAGCCCCGCCAGAGGCAACCGCTCCGACACCAGCGACAGCCGCCGCCCCCATCGCGCCCACCGCCATGCCGGTGCCGACGGCAGCCCCCGCGCCAAGCTGTGGTGCGCCGGAGATCAGCCCGTTGGCGATACTGCCGCCGTAAATGGACAGACCGACGATAGCGAGAGACGCCAGTACCACCGACGTTGCCTGTCCGACGGTGGGCACAGCATCGCCATAAGAAGTCGTAAACTGCTGGAATAATACAGACGCGATGCCGGAGATCACCGCCAGCACCATCACTTTCACGCCCGATGACATGACATTCCCCAGCACCTTCTCGGCCAGGAAGGCCGTCCGGTTGAACAGGGCAAAGGGGATCAGCACGAAGCCTGCGAGGCTGGTCAGCTTGAACTCGATCAGGGCCACGAAAAGCTGCACGGCCAGAATGAAGAATGCCGCCAGCACGATCAGCCAGGACAGGCAGAGCACGAAGATCTGGATGAAGTTCGTAAAGAAGGCGACCGGGCCAAGCAGATTATGGACTGAGTCCAGAAGAGGCTGGGCCGCATCGAAACCGGTCGAGGCCAGACGACCGGGACGCAGGAAATCCGAAAGCGCCAGATTGCCACCCCCGACCCTGAGACCCATGGCGGCGAAACTATCGAACACCACCTTCGCAAGATGGTCGAAATTGTTGATCAGGAATGCGAAGAAGCCGATATACAGTGTCTTCTTCACCAGACGCTGGACGATGTCCTCATCCGCCGACCACGCCCAGAACAGTCCGGCCAGTGCGATATCGAGCACGGACAGCGATCCCGCCAGCGAAACCACATTTCCTTTCAGCAGACCAAAACCGCTGTCGATCGTGGTCGTGAAGGTATTCAGAAAATTGTCTATGACGCCGACATCATTCGTAGCCATGGCGCTCAGTTCCCGCTGCCGCCGAACATGGACACCGTGCCGGGCACATAGGCGTCATGCTGCGAGAAATGCTGATACTGCGCGTCACTTTCCGCTTCCGTCGCAGCATCACGTGCCTGTTGCAGGGCCGTGGCGCGACCGTTGGCGGCCAGTTCGGCCTGAATGTCGGAAAGCTGACGGGACTGAAGCGCCATAAGCTGGTTGCCGGCCTGGGCCGCCTGCAACGCCCCGGTCGATGTCTGGCTGGCCGAAACCAGTTGTGTCATGGCGCTGCTGTCAGACGGGATGTTCCCCACTACCCGCGCCTGGAGTTTCAGGGCGTCCTCGAACCCGCCGACGGAATTCTGCCAGCGTGTTTGCGCCTGAGAAAACAGGGCGCTGTCGGACATACTCGACGAGACGGACGTGTATGCCTGCTGATACTGCCGCTCGACCGACTGGACGCTATACGCAATGTTCTGCGCCTGCGCGAGCAGCGCCGTAGTCTGGGAAATTGTTGATTGCAGCGTCGAGAGTGCCGAGAGCGGCAGGCTCGCCAGATTGCGACCCTGATTGACCAGCATCTGCGCCTGGTTGGCGAGAGAGGTGATCTGGTTGTCAATCTGCTGAAGCGTCCGGGCCGCGATCAGCACGTTCTCGACATGGTTCGCGCCGTCATAGACCGCCCATTGCGCGTGGGCAGGTGGAGAAGATAAAACCGTAAAAGCAATGACCACTACGGTAGAAATCAGACGATATCTCACGGCACGCCCCCTTCCCGCAGAAGGTCCGCCACCCACGTGACACCACGCGCCTCAAACCAGGCAGGCAGAAAGCCGTCCCGCCCATGTTCCGCCAAAACCGCATCAATCAGTCGGTGATCGTCCTTGCCGGATGCCGCGCACAATGCCAGCGCCACAGGACCGAGGCCCAGTTCGAACAGGCGGTTGCCGCGCTGCGTCTGGCAGTAATACTCACGCTTGGACGCCGCGCGCGCGATGATCGCGATCTGCCGGTCGTTCAGGCCAAAATCCCGATAGAGCGCCATGATCTGCGGCTCGATGGCGCGCTCGTTCGGCAGGAAGATCCGGGTCGGGCAGCTTTCCACCACGGCTGGCGCGATCGGCGAGTTGACGATGTCTGACAGGGACTGGGTGGCGAAAATCACCGACGCATTCTTCTTGCGCAAGGTTTTCAGCCACTCTCGCAACTGGCCGGCGAAGTCCCCGTCATCCAGAACAAGCCAGCCCTCGTCGATGACCAGCAGGGTGGGTCGTCCGTCGAGACGGCCCTCAATGCGGTGGAACAGGTAGGACAGCACGGAAGACGCGGCGCCGGAACCGATCAGCCCCTCGGTCTCGAACACCACCACATCGGCGTCGCCCAGCCGCTCGGCATCGGCGTCAAGCAACCGGCCATAAGGACCACCGAGGCAATATGGGGCCAGAGCCTGCTTCAGGACGTTGGACTGAAGGAGTGCCACCAGGCCGGAGATCGTGCGTTCATGGCGGGGCGATGACGCCAGGGAATTCAGAGCGGACCAGAGATGGGCTTTGATGTCCGGCGTCAGCGCCACGCCTTCGCCGAGAAGGATATGCCCCAGCCACTCACTGGCCCATTTGCGTTCATCGGGATCGTCAATCTGTGCCAGCGGCTGGAGGGAAACGGCAAAGTGGCCGTCATCATCTATCAGCCCACCACCCAGATCATGCCAGTCCCCGCCCATCGCCAGCGTTGCGGCCCGCATTGAGCCGCCAAAATCGAAGGCGAAAACCTGCGCGCCCTGATAGCGCCGGAACTGCAACGCCATCAGCGCCAGCAGCACCGACTTTCCTGCCCCGGTCGGTCCTGCGATCAGCGTATGACCGACATCCCCGACATGCAGGGAAAACCGGAAGGGTGTCGCACCCGCCGTTCTGCCGTAGAAAAGCGGTGCTGCCCTCAAATGCCCATCCTGCTCCGGTCCCGCCCACACGGCGGAAAGCGGGATCATGTGCGCAAGGTTCAACGTCGAGACCGGCGGCTGGCGGACGTTGGCGTAGACATGACCGGGCAGGCTTCCGAGCCACGCCTCCACGGCGTTAAGGCTTTCCGTCATGCAGGTGAAGTCGCGGCCCTGGATGATCTTTTCCACAAGCCGTAGTTTCTCAGCGGCAATTGACGCGGAGCCATCCCACACCGTGATGGTCGCAGTGATATAGGCTTGGCCCACATCGTCCGCCCCGAGAGACTGCAACGCCAGATCGGCATCGGCCGCCTTGTTGGCAGCGTCGTTATCCACGAGGACCGAAGCCTCGTTGGTCATGACTTCCCGGACAATGGACGCAATGCTCTTACGCTTTGCGAACCACTGACGCCGGATCTTCGCCAGAACCTTCGTGGCGTCGGTCTTGTCGAGCAGGATCGCTCGCGTGGACCAGCGATAGGGCATGGCCAGGCGGTTCAGATCATCCAGAATTCCGGGAAACGTGCGGCTCGGGAAACCCGTGATGGTCAGGGTTTTCAGGAAGGCATCGCCGAGTTTCGGCTCCAGTCCGCCCGAGAGCGGCTGGTCCACCAGGAGCGCATCAAGATGCATCGGAATCTCCGGCACCCTGACCCGCTGGTTCCGCGTCGAAATAGTCGAATGCAGATAGGTCAGCGTCTCGCCGTCATTCAGCCAGGCTGCCTCGGGCATGAAGCCGTCGAGCAACGCCAGCATCCGGTCCGTACGATCCAGAAACGAGTGAAGCATCGCATGCGGGTCTGGTCCGTCGTGTTCCCGGCCCTCATAGAGAAACCGCTCGGCCCGGCCGGAAGATTCCGCCGGCGGTAGCCAGACCAGGATGAGGAAATACCGGCTCTCAAAATGCGCACCCTCATCCTCGAACTGCTCCCTGCGCTCCAGATCGACCATCTGGCTGGCGGCGTCCGGGAAATCGCTCTCGGGATACACTGTCGCCGGAACGCGCTGCGCTTCCACGAACACGGCCCAACCTGAACCCAAGCGGCGGAGCGCATTGTTCAGCCGTCCCGTCACACCGACCAGTTCCGCTGGTGTGGCGCTGTCCAAATCTGGACCACGGATTTTTGCCGTGCGCTGGAAACTTCCGTCCTTGTTCAGGACAACGCCTCTCTCAACCAGAGCGGCCCAGGGCAGGAAATCCGACAGGAGGCCAGCACGGTTGCGATATTCACCAAGGGACATCATCGCCCTGCCCTCCCTATGCCCGCAGCCACGCGGGATAGCGCAGATGCCTCCGGCCTACTTCCACGAACAGCGGATCGCGCTTCGCACCCCAGACCGCGAGGCTGTGCCCGACGATCCAGAACACGGCTCCGACCAGCCACAGGCGCAGGCCCAGCGAGATTGCCGCCCCCAGCGTACCGTTGGCGATCGCCAGGGTGCGTGGAGCGCCACCCAGCAGGATCGGGTCTGTCAGGGAGCGATGCACCGGAACATGAAATCCGGGCACCGTATCATCGTCATATCCGGCAGCCATCAGATGAGTGCCCCGCCGGAGAAGGAGAAGAACGACAGGAAGAAGCTGGACGCTGCAAAAGCGATGGACAGCCCGAAGACGATCTGAATCAGGCGACGGAATCCCCCCGACGTTTCTCCGAAGGCCAGGGTCAGACCGGTCACCGTGATGATGATCACCGACACGATGCGCGCCACCGGTCCCTGCACGGATTCCAGGATCTGGTTAAGCGGTTCCTCCCACGGCATGTCCGAGCCCGAGGCCAGGGCCGAGGAACACCATGCGACCGAGAGCAGCAGCATGACAGAGACGGCAGGCGCGTGCCGACGCACGCGCAACAGCGCGAGGTTCATTGGGAATCTCCATCGGTATTGATTGAATGAATGCGATAGGTGCCTGTGGCGGGATCGAGCCCGTCCACGGTGCCGAGTTCGGACAAGCGGCGCTGCGTGCCTCGGCCGGAGAGGGCAGCGATCACGTCGATGGTTTCCGCGATCAGCGCACGCGGCACGGTGACGACGATTTCCTGGATCAGTTGCTCCATGCGGTGCAGGGCACCGATGGCGGTGCCGGCATGGAGCGTGCCTATGCCGCCGGGATGACCGGTGCCCCACGCCTTGAGCAGATCCAGTGCCTCGGGACCGCGCACCTCGCCGATCGGGATACGGTCGGGCCGCAGACGCAGAGCCGAGCGCACCAGTTCGGACAGGGTCACAATGCCATCACGAGTGCGCAGGGACACGAGGTTGGGTGCCGCGCATTGCAGTTCGCGCGTATCCTCGATCAGCACCACGCGGTCGTCGGTTTTCGCAACCTCGGCCAGCAGGGCATTGACCAGCGTGGTCTTGCCCGTGCTCGTGCCGCCCGCGACGAGAATGTTTTTCCGTTCGGCAACAGCGCAACGGAGATATGCCGCCTGTCCTTCCGTCATGATCCCGGCCTCGACATAATCGTCGAGGGTGAACACGGCGACGGCGGGCTTGCGGATGGCGAAACTCGGAGCCATCACCACGGGCGGGAGCAGTCCCTCGAACCGTTCCCCAGTCGGCAGTTCCGCCGAGACGCGTGGGGCCGCGTCATGCACCTCCGCCCCAACATGGTGGGCCACCAACCGGACGATGCGCTCGGCGTCGGCGGGCGTGACAGTCTCGCCCGTGTCGGACAGCCCTTCGGACAGCCGGTCGATCCAAAGTCGCCCATCGGGATTGAGCATGACCTCGACTACGGCTGGATCTGCCAGATGCAGCGCGATCGCTGGTCCCATCGCCGTGCGCAGCATGGAGATGCCGCGTAGCTGACTTTCCGAATTATGATGCGAAACCGCCATCTGCCCCCCGCTCGAACGGGACCAGAACAGACGATCCCCACATGAGGATGATTAAAAGAAGGCCATTTCGGCTCGATTCAACAACTATTGCGCACCGTGCGGTCATCGCGCGGAAACGGCGGTGATCGGCGGGATTGACGAATCCTTGCGGCAACCCCACGCAATCTGACGATTACTGGAGGTCTTCACCACCATTGCGCCGCGTGTCGATGTCCCGCGACAGTTCCCTAAGAAACCGATCTCCGGTCGCCAGTTTCCGCCCGAGCGATTGCAGGAAACCATCGAACCGCTCGACGCCTTTTGCCCTGGCCGATGCCTGGGCACTATCAGGCAATGGCGGAGTGACGGTCAGCCAGAAACGGATGAACAGTGCCAGCGTCTCGCCCATAATGGCGAGGTCTTCGTCCATCCCGGCGATCTGGCGGTCGATCCTGTCCATGCGACGGGCGAACACTGCTTCCAGCCGCTCCGAGGCGTCGGCAGAAAGAAAGGACGCGACGGCCGCCTCGATTACCGCCGATTTCGAGACGTTGCGCCGTAACGCCAGCGCTTCGACCTGCTTCAGAAGCTCCGGCTCGAAATACACATTCATGCGGGTCTTGCTCGGCATGGGCATCCTCACAGATCAAGGCCATCGGCCGGGTCCATCGTTGCTTGCCGCGCAACGGCGCGGGCCTGCTGGCGGATGGTGCGCGCTTTGGCTGCATCGACATCCGGCTCGTCGTCGAGCACATCGAACTCCTGCATACCCGGACGCTCGGGCGGTACGACGTCCTCATGCTCCGGCAGTTCCGGTTCGCGGCGGATGCCGGCATTTGCAGGATCACCATCAGCGCCCACACTGCCATCTGGAGCCGGCCCTCCTGATGGAGCCCCTGTCTCCAGCACCGACCAGTCGTCGGGCGGGAGTGCCAACGGGCGTTTCGTTTCGGTGGCCGGGGGCGACAGGACACGCTCCATGAACCGCGCGTCCTCGTAATAGCGCGCCTTCTTCGCGCGGACGGGAGCGACACCCGCGACCAGCAGCAGTTCATCGGTCGGTGGAAGCTGCATTACCTCTCCGGGCGTGAGCAGCGGCCGTGCCGTTTCCTGCCGTGACACCATGAGATGCCCGAGCCAGGGTGACAGGCGGTAGCCAGCATAATTGGTGGAATCACGCATCTCGGTCGCGGTGCCGAGCGCATCCGACACCCGCCGGGCGGTGCGCTCGTCGTTGGTGGCGAAGGCAACACGGACATGACAGTTGTCGAGAATGCTGTTGTTCGCGCCGTAGGCTTTTTCGATCTGGTTCAGACTCTGCGCGATCAGGAAGGATTTGATCCCGTAGCCCGCCATGAAGGCCAGCGCACTCTCGAAGAAATCCAGCCGGCCGAGGGCGGGAAACTCATCGAGCATCAGCAGCAACCGGTGCCGATGGGCGGAGACGTGCAGATCCTCCGTCAGCCGTCGGCCGATCTGGTTCAGGATCAGGCGGATCAGCGGCTTGGTGCGAGCGATATCGGACGGCGGCACGACAAGGTAGAGACTGGCGGGCTGACTGCCGGACACGATATCCGCGATGCGCCAGTCGCATCGTGCCGTCACCTTTGCCACCACGGGGTCGCGATAGAGGCCCAGGAACGACATGGCGGTGGACAATACACCTGACCGCTCGTTGTCGCTTTTGTTGAGCAGTTCGCGCGCCGATGAGGCGATGACGGGATGTACGCCCGCCTTGCCGAGGTGCGGCGTGGACATCATGGCGCGCAGCGTCGCCTCCACCGGCCGCTTCGGATCGGAGAGGAAGTTAGCGACACCGGCCAGCGTCTTGTCCGGTTCCGCATAGAGGACATGCAGGATCGCGCCGACCAGCAGGGAATGCGAGGTCTTCTCCCAATGGTTGCGCCGGTCCAAAGCACCTTCGGGGTCGACGAGGATATCGGCGATGTTCTGGACGTCGCGCACCTCCCTGTCACCACGCCGGACTTCCAGCAGCGGGTTGTAGGGCGAGGATGCCGGATCGGTCGGATCGAACAGCAGCACACGCCCGTGCCGGGCACGAAATCCGGCGGTCAATCCCCAGTTCTCGCCCTTGATGTCATGGACGATGGCCGAACCCGGCCAGGTCAGCAGCGTCGGCACGACGAGCCCGACGCCTTTGCCAGAACGGGTCGGCGCAAAACACAGGACATGCTCGGGGCCGTTATGCCGCAGATAGTCCTGATCCCACCGGCCCAGCACCACGCCATCGGGATCGAGCAGCCCGGCTTCCTTCACCTCGACAGCATCCGCCCAGCGGGCCGAACCATACGTGGCGACGTTGCGGGCCTCCCGTGCCCGAAGGATGGATAGGGCGATGGCAACGACGCTGCCGATAATTCCACCGGACGAGGCGATATATCCGCCCGTCACGAAAATCGACGGGGCGTAGGCATCGTAGAAGTACCACCACCAGAAGAAGGCCGGCGGATCGTAGAACGGCCAGCCCGCCACCGTGAACCAGGGAGCGCCAAGCTGGGGCTGAAAGCCGAGACGCCAGGCCGTCCATTCCGTGGCACTCCAGATGGCGACGAAGACGATCAACAGAACGAGGGCGACCTGCCCCCACAGGACACGGCTTCCGGACATCGGGGCTCCAATCGGCTTGGGGAATGAAACCGATCAGAGAAGGGGCGACCAAGTGGCAGGCAATATATAATGAGTCGCGATCGTACCGCCGGATACCATGGCGTAGAAAAAGGACGGTCAGTGCCGGGTTGCGCGGGCGTCGATCACGGCCTGCTCGAGAATCTTCCGGTAACCGATTTTCGTCATCCACTGTGCACGGACAAGATGGCTTTCCCAACAGATGCGCGTGCGCTCTCCGTCAGCCGGGTCGCGGTGCAGCACGATCCGCGCCACCTCCGTCCAGTCGGCCCGATCCGCCTCGGCGTCGAGCAGGCGGAGATAGGTGATGAAATGCACTTCGTCATAGGTCGTGATCTCCGGCACGGTCGGCGCCAGGTCATCGACATCGGGGTCCAGTTCGGGTCTTGCTGTCATCCGACAGCCCTCCAGCAGGATTGCGGTCGATAATATCCTAAAATGGGATAATCCCAAATCAGGATTATCGGAACGGCTCCCCTCCCCGCCGGAGAGCCATTCCGCATGAAGAAATCCCTGCGCACACCCCGGCAGCGTTTGCTCCAATCGCTCCTTACAGAAGCGCGCAAGACCGGGGGTATGACGCAGGCGGAACTGGCGGCCGCACTCGGCAAACCCCAATCTTTCGTCGCCAAATATGAGAATGGCGAGCGCCGAATCGATGTCATTGAGTTCGCTGACATAACAGCCGCCCTTGGCGTTTCTGGCGCCGATCTTCTCGCCCGTCTGGCGCACGGCGAGGAAAAGTCCTCGCCGAAAGAGAAGAATACCACGAGCCAGGACGAATAGGAACGATCATTCCTGGAACGATCGTTCCGACGCAGGTCTCGATGATGGCATGGACCTCAAGGAGGTCATGGCGGTCAACCTGCGTCGGATGCGTCATGACAGGGACATGACGCAAGAAGAGCTGGCCGATCGCGCCGGGCTGAGCACCCGCTATGTCGGGGCGATCGAACGTGCGGACGTGTCGGCAAGCGTCACGATCCTGGGAAAGATTGCAGCGGCACTGGACGTGGAACCGGGCGCCTTATTGAAAGCTGCCCCGCCCAACCCGCGCTGACCGGCTGAGGGGAAAAGACGCCCTCACTCCTTCCACGCGGTGCTGTCCTTCACGACGACGGCGAACATATCCGCCAGTTCGGCCAGTGCGACGCGACGCACGGTTTCCGCTGCGATCGTTCCGCCCAACGGATCGGCGACATCGCGTGTGGCAATAGCGTCCGCCACCAGGGTCACGCGCAGGCCGTACTCCTCAGCCGCCGCGCGGACAGTGGTGGACACGCAGACACCCACCGTATCGCCGGCGATAATGACCTCGTTCCGACCCGTCTCCTTGATGCACTCCGCGAGCCGGGTGCCTATAAACGCATTCGCATGGGTCTTGAACAGAACTGTCTCCCCTTCGCGAGGCGTCACCTGGGGCAGGAAATCGCGATACGGGCCATCGCTGGCGAAGGCGGGAGCGCCTGGTCCTGCGTCATGGGCGATATGGATGACCGGCACGCCATTGCGACGCGCAAGAGCAAGAAGCCGCCCTGCCTCATCCGCCGCCGTATCGACATTAGCGAGCGGCACACGCCCGTCGCGATATTCGCGCTGGATATCGATCAGGATCAGCACTGACCGGTCGAGCGGCGACGGACTGTCGTCGAGACCGTAGATCTGGCGGAAGGTTTCGAAGGTCATGGGGATTTTCCTCCTGGTAACAGGCTGTTTTTACAGACCAGCGCTTCATAGCTTCATAAGCTTGCACCGCCCGTTTCGTGATGTTCCGGTATCTTGACTGGAAACGATGATGGCACGGTTTGAGCCTGCATGGTCAAACCATCCATACGACTCATATGTGTAGCGAGATCCAGAAGATTCCGCAGCGCGGCGCTGCGGTTCTGTGGCGACCAGACCGCGCTGAACCGGGCGTGTTCCTTCTCGTCGTCGATCGGACGGAAGACGATGCCGGGGAATGGCACATGACTCCCTGCCTCGTGGGTCAGCGTGATCCCCTCTCCTGCGGCAACCATGTGCATCAACGTGTCCCGTCCGACATCGCGCCGCTGGAGGCGCGGCGATCGTCCATGTTCGGCCACGCGCCGGACGATATGTTCGAAAACCTGCGGCCCGGCGCCATTCGACCGGACAAGGAAGTTTTCCGTGAGAAGGTCTGCCCAGGCTAGGGATTCCAGAGCCGCAAGCGGATGCGCGGCAGGAAGAGCGATCACCAGGGCCTCGCTCCAGAGGTGCCGGCTATGGCAGTCAGGGACATCGGCGACATTGATGATAAAGGCCACATCGAGCTTGCCGTCACGTATCATGGCAAGCGTATGTGACGACGGTCCTTCGAGGATGCTCTGCTCGATTGCCGGGTAGGCTGCTCTGTAGCGTTGGCGTAGATCGGCAAGAAACCCTGTCGCGATCGAGCCATTCAGCCCGATCGCAAGGCGCCCGACCGTGCCGTCGGCAATCGCGCCTGCCGTCCTGACAGCATGATCGATCTGTTCGATACCGGCCGAAATCTCTGCGACGAAGCGGCGCCCGGCCTCCGTCAGCCGAACGCCGCGATGACGCCGTTCGAACAGTAAAATACCCAACGTCTCTTCCAGAGCCTTGATTCGGGTACTGACGCTCGACTGTGTAACACCCAATGCATTGGCTGCATGTCGGAAATTCAGATATTCAGCGACCGAGAGAAGCTGAATAAGCGAAACGAGCGGTATGCCACCGCCTGCAATTCCTGTAACCTTAGAAAGATGCCGTGCACGCCGCATTTAATCACTTATCGTCATGCTAGAAGATATTCATAATTCGTTTATGGAATGCATGAGAAACCACCATCGACATGGAGATTAACTCCGGTGATGTATCCAGCCAGAGGACTCGCCAGAAAAGTTACAGCATTAGCGAGTTCGCTTAACTGTCCGACCCTGCCCATCGGAACATTCGCAAATAATGGCAGAACAACTCTCTGAATCTCGTCCCATGCTGCATCTGCTGCCGCCAAGCCTTGCGCTGCGGCAGCAGCACGGAAAGCCTCCTCAAGCCTTAGACTCTTGATCGTTCCTGGAGAGACTGCATTAACGGTGACACCGTCTGCAGCCACGGCTTTCGCCATTGAAGCACTCATCGCATTCATTGCTGCCTTGGCGGCGGAGTAATCAGGCGCATTGGCCGGAGGGAGTGTTGCCGCACCACTGGAAATATTGATCACCCGTCCCCATCCAGCCAAGCGCATTGCGGGAAGGAGGCACATGCTGACGCGAACAGCGGCGAGCACGTTCCGATCATAAGTAGCAGACCATTCAGCCGCAGATGTGGTTCGCCAATCGCTCTTCACACCAGACGCGCCTGCGTTGTTTATCAAAATGTCGATCGGGCCGACAAGCTTATGTGCCTCAGAGACGAGCCGCTCCACGGTTTCTTGCTGCGTAAGATCACCCAGAACGACATGGGCAATCCCTCCTGCAGCAAGAATACTATCCATGACGTGTTGGGCCTGTACTCTGTCTCGTCCGTGAACGACGACAATCGCTCCCTCACGTGCCAAGTTTTCGGCAATTGCAGAGCCAATCCCTTTGCTGCTTCCCGTCACCAATGCCGTCTTGTTTTTAAGTTGTAAGTCCAATGCCTAAGGTCCTATTTTAAATAGCGATAGGAGAAAGGTGGGTCATGAAGGTCGATAGAACAATTACGCACTTTAAAGTGCCTATATCTCCTGACCATCGAGAAGCATGCCTTGGGCCTGATGGAGCCGCCGCGCATGTGATCCGCGTGATCAAAATGATCCAAGGTCGATGGAAACTGCCCATTCTTTTCCGACTTTTTGCCGACCCAACCATGCGGTCTTCGCAGTTAAGCCGAGATATTCCTGGGATTTCTCAGAAAATGCTGACGCAGCACCTGCGCGCTCTGGAAAAGGATCATCTTATCGAACGAATTGACTTCAACGAAAAGCGACCTCGCGTCGAGTACAGACTTTCCGAAGAAGCCCACAAGTTAATGCCTATACTGATTGAGGCGCGAATATTTTTCGCAGATCATCCCAGATAATTACTTAGAAATCATGGAAAAATTACTCATTTACGCTTCTATTTACAGGGCCACAAAAGTGAATGAAAAGTCCTAAGATAGTTCATAAGGCGCTGTCGATTTAATAAGAAATTTTTATGACCTATTAATGGCCAAGAATCATAAGTCAAAATTCGACCACTATTCTTTAAGAAACACAGGGAACAATCATCAAATTCAAATTTTAACACTCCCTACTGAATCCGTTATAATCCAAGTACTCTATTTCGCCCTAAATGCCACGACATCGATCCTCCCTGCACTATGCCGGTCACCTCCCGACCGAGGTGGCGCTCGATCACAGGCCGCCACGGGACCAGCGTGAACTCATGGGATTTCTCGACAATGGCGAATTTCCCGCTGGATAGCTCTGCGGTGCCGGTGAACATCCCACTGACCGTCTCGCCGTCCGCAGCGGACCGAAACGGCACGGACTTCGTTGCCGCCAGTTCCGCCCCGACACGGGCGACCTCCCGCTCCTGAAGCGTGGCGAGCAGGTTGCGCCGGTAGCTGACGCGCCCGTCCAGCCGGCGGACCGCATCACCCTGCCCGATCAACCTCACCCGCCGCTGTTCCATCGCCTCGCGCACCTGTTCCCCGAAGCCGGCGGGCACCAGATCGGACACCATGCCTCCGACCAGCCGCCGGTCGAGCCAGGTCGAGCCATCCGCGCCGACCTGGCTTTCAAGATCGAAGGACGACAAGATACGGACGTTGGCCAGTCCGCCCCTCGCCGCATCGTGGGCAGCAGCACGGGTGGCGAAATCCTCGGGAATACGCCACTGGTCGGGGTCGATCCGTTCGACGATACCAGCCCGGCGCAGGGCCTCCAACCGCCGGACATGGGAGGCGACAAAACCGTCATAATCACCACCCGGCACCCGACCCTCGAACCGCGCCTGTTCCAAATGACGGCTCGGCCGGTAAGTGCCGGCTTCAGTGATGCTGGCAATCGCCCGATCAGAAGGTCGACCTGCGCTATCAGGTAGGTCAATCTCGACGATGCTGCCGATCCGCGCCTCCGCGACGCGGACCGGGTCGATACCGGAAACATGGTGCGTGCGGCCGTCGATCCCATCGACCACCAGGGTCAGTTCCTCACCCAGTTCGTCGGACAGATGCTTGTCGATGACGCGACCGATGATCGGCATCGCAGGTGCCGCATCATGGATTGCAAAGCTCATCGGGTCGCGCTCGGCGTCCTCCGCTCGCAGCGCCTTCTGCATCGTGCGGATAATGTCCCCACGCTCGCCCATCTCTCGCAGCGTCGGCTCCAGCCGCTCATTCAGTTCCCACACGCCCGGCGCATGTTCCGTGGCAAGACCCATGTCGCCCAGCTTGCCAAGGCGACGCAAACGGAGGGTCCGATCCGCCTGCCCGCGCGGATCATCAGGCTCGTGACGCACATCGAGAAACCGGTCATTGGCCTCCGCGAGCATCGCCCGGTCGATGCGGGTAAAACAATCCTGGTCGATCTCGGCAACCATCTTGCGGCGCTGCTCGATCTCGGTGACAGGGCCGAGTTCCAGCGTCACCAGTTCGCTCGCCCGCTCGCGGATACTGTTGGCGAGATAGTCGCCATTGATGACCAGATCCTCGCCCAAATCGTCACGGCCGTTGACGACGACATGCACATGCGGATGGCCGGTATTGTGGTGGTTGACGGCCACCCAATCGAGCTTCGTACCGAGATCGGCTTCGACCTGCGCCATCAGGTCGCGAGTATAGCCCGTCAGGTCGGCAAGATCCCCGGCGTCCTCCGGCGAAACGATGAAGCGGAACTGGTGCCGGTCATCCTGCCCGCGATCGAGAAAGGCATTACCATCGGCGCGATCCTCGGCCCCAGAATAGAGCCGTCCGCGCTCACCATCGCGGGCGGTGCCGTCGCGCTGGATGTAGCGAAGATGGGCGGCGGCCTTGCCATTCCGCCCGGCGGCCCGGACGGAGCGGGATTTGACGACAACGCGACGACTGCCTGGTCGGCGATGGCTCCAGCCATTCGAGAGGTTCCGGGCGCGCACGAACGTCGCCCCGCGTCCACGTCGCACACCACGTCCGGACGCGATGCTTCCCTCCCCCCTTGGCGCATGGCTAGGACCGCCACCTCGGGTGCGTCCGCTCCCGCCGCTCGCCGCCTGTTGCTGGCGCGTGACGGTCCGCACCCTGGTGAGGAAACTTCTGGCACGACCGACTTTCGGCGTGTCGGCGCGGATACGCCCCGGCCTCGGGCGGAACCGGTTGTCGTCACCCGCGCTCATGACTGCCGATCCGCCTGAAACTGCCAAAAACAGGCAGGAGTGCCGCGAAAAACGGGGCGGAAACTGGCTACGCCGCCTGTGGCGGCACCATACCCCCTCAAAGGGGGTGCCACCCAAAACAATGTGCAGACAAGGGCTTACCCTGCGGATCGGACCCATGGGGTGCCGTCCGCTTTAATCTTGCGCTCCCTTTTCTGCCCTCTTTGTGCCTCTCCACCCTCTGCCCTGCACATCGTCATCATGGCCGCGATCCCATGTTGCCAGCCACCACGAACAGACCATCCGAGCGCGGCATGATCCCCGACATATCTCGCAACAATGCCGCCGCGCTGCGATCCTGCTGCACGATGAAGAGCGGCGCACGGGGCCAGGCAAACCGATCGGGCGCGGCGATCACGACGGGAACATCGCCACCGGCTGTGATGATCGGCGCAATGGCGGCGACATAGGCGCGCGTTTCCAATGGCAATGGACGCCCTGCCAGAGACGCCTCATAGCGATCGGGGCCGGCGTTATAGGCGGCGAGAAAACCCGGCGATCCGTAGCGGTCATGCAGTTCGCGGAGATAGGCCGCGCCTGCCAGAATGTTGTCGCGCGGGTTGTAGGGATCACGCCCGAGATGATGGCGGACGCGCAAATCTGTCCATGTGCCGGGCATGATCTGCATCAGCCCCATCGCACCCGCCGACGAAACCACGCCCGGATCACCTGCACTCTCGGCCCCCATGACGGCCCTGATCCAGATCGCTGGAATGTCGAAACGCCGCGCAGCCTCAGTGACCTCGGCGGCATACGGGACGTCAAATGTCTGCGCCGATACAGCAAACGGTGCCATGGACACGAGACATCCCGCCATCAGCAGACACGCAATCCGGGTCTGATTGCGCATGGGGTCAGTCCCGTCCATCGCGCTTTTGGGGGCGGCTCCAGTGCAGCGACCAGATACCGCCATTGCCGCCGTCACGGAACAGATTGGCACGTAACGGTTGCGGCAGGAGCGGATCGTCGATCAGCAGAGCAACGTAATCACCGGCCCGCTCGCCCGTGCGTTTCCAGCCGGCGCCGATCTCCGGACCATCCTCGTCATCACGATGGATGCGATAATCCGGTGCGTTGTCGGAATCCGATTTCTCAGCCGGTACGATGACAATCTCATGGGAACCGAGGAAGGTCTGGATACGCCCGGCAAAGCCGGCCTTGTCGCGCGTGAAGCTACCGATCTGCGGCATGGGAAGTCTCCGTAGCGATATGGGAAAGGATCGGCATCGACCTCTCAGCGAACAGGCCGTGCCAGACGAAATGGCCGTCGCCGCGCGCGTCGGTGTAGAGCGGCGTCGCCCGGCCGATCACGCCAGCGCGCGGGAGCGGGCCGAAATAGCGCCCATCCAGACTGTCGCGAACGGCTGGGTTCATGAGGAAAATCTGATCAGGTCCAATGCGGCGGCAGCCCTGCCAGACCGGCAACACGCGCCCCCGCCGGTCTCGGTCCTGCGCTTCGCCGAGCCGCACGTCATCCACGGTGACGATACGACCGACACGGCACACCTGTTGCCCAGGCAGCGCCGCGACAGGCTTCAGCAGCGGTACACCCCGCCCGATATAGCCGCGTCCGACTATGAAATCGGCCAGCGGTTTCGGTGGCCTGACGGCGACCAGATCACCGGCCTTCAGCCCGTTCGACGCTGTGAGGTCGTAGAGGCCGAGCGGCGCGCTGGCGGATGCGTTCCAGAGCAGCTTCACCGGCACGGGAACGATGGCAGCAACGGCCACGCCCATCGCGGCAAAATACGTCGCCATGACATAACCGAAGCGGGTCATGGCACGATCTCCTGCCGTCTGAGCCACGCCCGATGACGTGCCATGGTGTAGGTGCGCGGCCGATCACCCGCGTTCAGACGGTTGCCGACATGCCGCCAGTGATCGGGTGCGACCGTGCAGGCGTCGATGCCGGCCTCTTCCAGCGCATCGATATGACGGAGCACCTGTTCGACCTTCGGCCAGCCCGCGACCCGCAGCAGGATTTCACCGCCCGGTCGGACGAAGGGCACTGTCTGACAGGCGTCTCCCGGTGCCACGGCGCGCAGGATGTCGATGCGCGATGCGATCGTGCCGAAATCATTGGCTACCCAGCGGACGAAGGCGAAGACGCTGCCGGGACGGAAGCAAAAGATACGACGTCGGCGGTCGAGGATCTGTTCCTGAGCCTCATGGCCGAACCTGATCCAGTTCTCGACGCGCTTCTCGATGTGGGTCAGTTCGACATGGGTCAAGGCGTCGTGTGCGAACGGCAGGGCGGGGCCCCGCGCACGGGGCGTTGTGGCGCTGGTCATGGCCCGTCTCCCGGCATGGGAGAAAGACCATACGCGTGCGGATCATGCGGCCTGTCGGCGGCACCGGCACCACGGTCGACATCCGGTCGCCCCAACATCAAAAAGTTAGATTCTAAGTTAGACTCTAAGTTAGGAGCGCGATTCCGTGTTTCAGGCCAAAGGCTTAGCTGGGGTTCGTGCGCCTGAAATCCCGATAGTGATGCGCCCGAAGTCCCGATAGTCCCTGCGCCCGAAATCCCGTGTCCGTCCACACCATCATCCACAGGCACTGTGGGTAAGTTTAAGGGGCGAATATGCAGTAGATTCCGCCGCCCTTCATGCCGGATCGCCAGGCGATAACCGGGGAGCGACTGGCGAGCAGCGATGCGCCGCAGGTCGAACGCGAAATCGGAGACACGCGCCAGGCTGCCGGATTTCTCATGAAGATGGGGAATCTCGAACAGCCAGCCCTGCGGCTGGTGCCCGGCATGTTTGCGGGCGACGCGGTAGAGCCAGCGTTCGATGCCGCCGGTCAGACGGAAATAGGCCGGGTCGATGGTCAGGACCAGCGACCGGTCAATGACGCCGCGATAGAACCAGTCCGGCAGAACGCACTCCATGCCTTCGACACGGCCGTCGCGTGTCGTCCGCTCCTCCCATTCGTTGATCCAGGAGAACTGGTGTCGGCGCCAATGTTCGTCGTTACGGATGGTGGTGCGGATCACAGTCGATTGCAGGCGGGCGAACGACGCCTTGAGCAGGCGGTATTCCCTTGCGCCCGTGGCACGGCCAACGGCCGTCAGAAGCTGGTACGGGGTGAAGCGCAGAAAGCGGGATGTCCTGAGGCCACCATTTTCGGCCTCGACGATCTGGCTGGCAGCCCAGATCAGCACGTCGGCATCCCAGATCGTCGCCATGCCGTGCTCGGCCAAACCACGAATTTCGACGCTCTGGCCGCCGGCCTCATAGAGGATCGGCGCAACGCGCTTTGCCTTGGAGAGCGAAAAGAACGGCCGCTCCATCAGGTCGCGCTGATCGCGAGGGCTGGCATCGCTGCCCGCGATGACGAAGGGATCGAGGCGCAGCCGCTCGCTCTCGCGCCCCTGCCGCCCGCGCCGCGGCATGACGCTGGCCATTCAAAGGGTCGCCTTTTCGGCCAAGGTCAGCGGACGGGCCGGAAAGACCCGGCTGGGTGTCACATCGGTCGTGGATCTGCGGACACCGCTCTCGGTCCAGCCTTGGAGGTCGTCGAGGGCATAGACGATGCGGCCACCGATCTTCCGATAGGTCGGGCCTGTGCCGTAGGTACGGTGCTTTTCCAGCGTACGGATGGAAATGCCGAGGAAGCGCGCCGCATCGGGCGTGCGCAGGAAACGGGGCGGCAACCCCGTCTTGGGATCGAGCATGATCGGGCCTCCGGTTGGGTTCGGCGGCTGTCGGCAACGACAGCGGGCCATGGCGAACCGTGGCGGAAGATCGGCGAGATTGAGAGTGCCGGAAGCAAGAGGGATTGATTCCGGCATCCCGATGGGGGAGGCTTATTGGAAACGACCGCCATGGGAGGGGAGAACGAACCCGCTGCGCGGGAATGGTGTAGCGTGGCTGTCTGTCACCACGGCGTGAGAGAGGTGTTTTATTTGAAGCTGGCCTGATGGTCCGCCGCACTCTGGCTTGTGTCCAACACAAGGAGCCAGATGATGACGGAGCTTATTTCTGTAGGCGCGATCAGCCCTCTTCGCCAGCGCCTGATCGACGACATGACAATGCGAGGGTTCTCACGCGAGACGCAGCGCAATTATATCCGTGACGTCGGTCGTTTTGCGACCCATCTGGGCCGTTCTCCGCACACGGCGACGGCGGAGGAGGTCCGTCAGTTCCAAATCGAGCAGCACGAGGCCGGCCTGCCGATACCGACGATGAACAGTATCGTGTCGGCGCTGCGATTTTTCTTCACCTACACGCTCGACCGACCTGATCTTGCGCGCAAGCTGGTTCGTACCAGACATCCCCGCAACCTGCCCGTCGTGCTGAGCCGCGATGAGGTTGCCCGCCTGCTCAATGCGACCACCTGCCTCAAGCACCAGGTGGCGCTCTCGGTCGCCTATGGGGCGGGCCTGCGCGTCGCCGAGGTGGCCGCTCTCAAGGTGAGCGATATCGACAGCGCGCGCATGCTGCTGCGGGTCGAGCGGGGCAAAGGGGGTCGTTACCGCAACGCCATGCTGCCGGCCGACCTGCTGACGTTGCTACGGGAGTGGTGGAAACTCGGCCGCCAGCAGGGCGTGATGCATCCGCAGGGCTGGCTGTTTCCCGGCCAGAACGCGATGAGGCCCATCTGCACCCGGCAACTACATCGTGTGGTCGTCACCGCGGCCCATGCCGCGTCGATCAGCAAACGGGTCGGTCCCCATACATTGCGGCACAGTTTTGCGACGCACCTGCTGGATGATGGCGTCGATATCCGCGTGATCCAGGCCCTGCTGGGTCACGCCCGTCTCAACAGCACAGCGCTCTATACAAGGGTCGCTACCCGCACTGTGCGGGCGGTGATCAGCCCGCTCGACACATTGGGGGCCCTGGCGACGACGCAGGCGAGGCCCGACGGCTGATCCCCGAGCTTCGGTGGGCACGGTCATGTCCGCCTCGCTCGAACTTGGCGATATCTTTCGGGCTGCCGGTCCTGCCTGGCGGGCAGCCCATGCCGGACGTCTTCCCCTACAGCAGCTCAAGGTCATGTCGGCGATAGAGCACTGTCGCACGGCAGCCCTGGGTGGTCATGTTGCGGCCTGTGGGGACTGCGGACACTGGCGGATCGCCTATAACAGCTGCCGCAACCGTCATTGTCCGCGTTGTCAGGGGAACGCCGCACGGACATGGCTGGCCGAACGGGAGGCCGATCTGCTGCCGGTCGGGTATTTCCATGTCGTCTTCACCCTGCCGGCACGGATCGCCGACATCGCGCTGCAGAACAAGGCCGTTCTCTACGCCCTGCTGTTCCAGGCCGCCTCGGAGACGATGATGACGATCGCCGCCGATCGCCGGCATCTGGGTGCCCGCATCGGCATCACCGCCGTGCTGCACAGCTGGGGTTCGGCGCTGACCCACCATCCCCATGTGCACATGATCGTGCCGGGTGGCGGCCTGTCGCCCGATGCCCAGCGCTGGATCTCGTCGCGCCCGGCCTTCCTCCTACCCGTTCGCGTGCTGGGCAAGCTGTTTCGCCGTCTGTTCCTCACCCGGCTACTTGCGCTTTTCGAGGCCGATCGGCTGGCCTTTCGGGGCCAGCTTGCTTCCCTGGCAGACCGCCGTGACTTTCTGCGGTATCTGGCCCCCGTGCGCAGCAGGCGTTGGGTCGTTTATGCCAAACCGCCTTTTGCCGGTCCCAAAGCGGTGCTGGCCTATCTGTCGCGCTATACCCACCGCGTCGCCATCTCGAACCGCCGTCTCCTCGCGTTCGACGAAAGGGGCGTGACGTTCCGGTACAAGGACTACCGCCGGGATACCGCGCATCAGCAGCAGGTCATGACGCTTGGCACGGATGAATTCATTCGCCGCTTCATGCTGCATGTCCTGCCACGGGGATTTCATCGCATCCGCCATTACGGCCTGCTGGCCAGTTCCAACCGCAAGGCCAGTCTCGCCCGGGCGCGGGACCTGCTGAATGTCATCCCCACACCAGCGGCGGAAGTCCCGGAGTCCGGACCGGTCACGCCACCGCCCTGCCCATGCTGTGGGGGGCAGATGGTCGTTATCCAGATCCTTCCCCGCTGGTGCCAGCCCAGAGGACCGCCACGGGCGACTGATCCGGCCGGGGAATCAGCATGATGACCGGCAGACATGACCCTATAACCCGATGCCTGCCGGAACCGTCTCGTTCCGGCACACCGACAGGCTTACGCAAAACGCGAAAAAACGGCGGAGAGTGCGCACCTGGCCCTGAAGATCCTGTCATCTTCATGTGTAGGATCAGCGGGAAACGCCCTTTGCCGCGTCACGAATGCCGCCACGTGACCCCGCTCAGGGGCGCCTCAGGGCAGCGCCAGTTGCAAATTCCCCATAACTGAGTCCCGGTGTCGCGGGTTCGGTCCTCCCCGACTTTCGTACGCCTCACGGCGCCCGAAACTCTTCAGGAATGCGGAAAGTCCGCTTCGGAGTTACTCAAAGATACGAACAGTCATAGATTTAGGTTAACCCATCTATTGATGGCGTACTCTATGTTCGCTGTTGCGTTTATGGGCGCAGATATTCGTCTACTCAGAGAGCGCTAACGATAGTTACCAGGCGTTACCCCCATAATTCGCCTGAACATAGCAGCAAAGGCACTTGGCTGTTCACCGAGAGAAAATGTTGCTCTACTGGCAACAATATAGACCGCTCGAAGGGTAACCTTGCCCCGCGCTCTTAACGCATGCGGGGTGCGAGGCGGTATCCATAAACCGCGTTGCGGAGGCACAAGCCACAGACGCGTCGGGGTGCGGATCTCCATGACGCCTTCAGTCGCATGAATGAACTGACCATCTTTGTGGCAGTGTTCACCAACTGTCTCGCCATCCACGTAGTCCCGCGCAAGCGCCTGGATATCAGCGGGTTTAGAATTATTAATGTACGGCATCATCGATCAGATGTTCAATGAACCACTCTCGGGCGGCCTGGCTGGTCTCGTTAAAGCACCGTACATAAGGGTCGAAATGTCCCCCGTGGATCATGTGTAGCTTTTTGGGGGCAAAGCTGACTGGTAGCTTTCGAGGCAGATATCAGTCGCCGTCAGGATGTCCTGATCAGCGACGATCATCAGTAGAGGGGTGGAGCTGATTCGAGCGATATGAATACCGGGTTCGTTCTCGCGTGCGAATTCGGCGCTACGAAGGGTCAGTTCATTCCACCATGTCGGTGCAAAACTCCGGGTGCCGTTGAAGAAATCATAGGCATCTGTTCCGCCCATGGCGCACGCTATTTCCGGCCTGTCGGAGACTGCCGGAAACAGCGCAGGAGCTTTTCCCTAGAACCGTCTGGGCAAAACTGATGGCGTCACGGTAACCCCGCCTCTGAAGCACGGGGTCGGCTTCCTGTCGGGGAATGCCGTCACTCGCTCCGAAATTGGCGTGATCATACAGGATCACCCCAAACCCTGCGGCGACGAAAACTTCGGCGTAGCGATCGAGATATTGCTCCTTAACGCCAGAAAGACCATGCGCCATCACGATTGCTGGATATTTGTCCTTTTCTCCTTCTGGGCGATAAAGCCAGCCACGGAGCGTTCTTCCCTCAGATGGGAACTCAATATCATTCCGCATTGCGACCTTCCTTTCACGATGCTTCCTGATAATGGTTTTACCGATTGGCCAATAGAACGCTTCTAGCCAAATAAAACGCCAGATCGGCCATGGATCTCAAGTGTCTTATCGCACGATCAAAGAGATATCAGTTCGATCTCCGTTGAAAAATGGCGAGGTATGTCCGCTTTCAGAATGAGCAAAAACTGACAACAATTTCCATTACGAAGGCGAAATCTTCGCCAACGTCTCACTCTCCGCGACGGCGACAAGGCTCTCACGACGTCTGTCCAATACCTCATCAATCCGGGAAATTATGGCTTCGTGTCCATTGCACTGGCTCAAATATTTCGGAAGGGTGCCAGCCGGTCTGAAAGATAAAGACGGTTCATTCGGCGCAACTCTTCGGGCGCACCTAGCGTCGCAGGAGCATCCTTCGCGAGCATGCCGCGCAAGATTTTCATGGTATTCAGAACGACCGCAGCAATATCTCTCGCCAGTGCTTCATCCAACCCTGGCGCACAGACACGCAACGCTGCCGCAATTCCGGCTATGGCATGTCCCCGTGCACGATCACGGATCTCCATCTTGTCAGTCCGTGCTTCCATCAGCGCGGAAAGGGACTTCACGCGAGGATGAAGCGTGACAAGCAGTTCGATCAGCACGTCCGCCAAAACGTCCGGGGGCAGCGTGGCGGCACGTTTGGCAAGTGCCGCGCATTCGTCTTCCAGAACGGCGATATGCCGCTGCACCAAAGTGTCCGCTACCGCCTCCTTGTTCGGAAAGAAACGATAGAGCGAGCCGATCTTCGCCCCGGCACGCGCGGCGATCTCCGCCATGGTTGTCGCCTCGTAACCTCGTTCCGCCATGAGGTCGGACGCGGCCTCCAGCAGTTCCTCGACGCGCTGACGCCCAGCCGCGCGCAGCGGCTGAAGAGATGTCCGTTTACCTCTTGACGAATTTGAGTCCATCCTCAAATAATACCCCTGCTTGAGTGCCTACTCAACTTACTAACGTTTCCGCGTGTTCCGGACAACGGTTCGGGATGACGGTCGAACGTCAACAGGGAAGGTCTTGCCATGATTTCACTCCCAGCCACCAGGACCGCCCTCGTCCTGATCGATCTCCAGAAGGGCATCACGGGGCTTCCCCTGGCTCCCACACCGGGTACGGCGATTGTTGAGCGATCAAAAGAACTCGCCGCGCGTTTCCGAGCCGCCGGAGCTCCGGTCATTTTGGTTAATGTAGCGTTCGCGCCAGATTTCGCCGATGCCGTTAATGCGGCTGTCGATCGCTCCTTTTCACCGCCTGGCGGCTTCGCACCAGACTGGGCTGAACTGGTCGACGGGCTTGCCGAACCGACCGATCTGCGTATCACGAAACGGCAATGGGGTGCCTTCTACGGCACGGATCTCGATCTTCAGTTACGGCGACGTGGTATCACGACCATCGTGCTCGGCGGAATCGCCACCAATCTGGGTGTGGAATCTACCGCCAGAGCGGCGCATGAGCATGGATACAACGTCGTGCTCGTCGAGGATGTCATGTCCACATTCACCGAAGACATGCAGCGCTTTGCCTGCGAGGAGATTTTTCCTCGCCTCGGCCGGGTGACGACGAGCGACGCGATCGCGCTGGATGCGTAAACGCATGGCTCATGTCTGCGTGTCTCGCGGTTCCCGGCGAGATCATTCATGAACGCCAGAACGTCGTCGCCAGGCTCAGACCCGGATCAACTGCCTCCGGGCATCTGGAAAATCGTGAGCGTCGCGGCGATAGGGTCTTTCATGGCGCAACTGGACGCCACGATCGTCAATGTGTCGCTACCAGATCTTGTCGCTACCCTGCACGCGCCGTTTTCACACATTCAGTGGGTGGTCAGTGGCTATCTGCTGGCGCTCGCCCTGACGTTGCCGCTGAATGGATGGCTCGTAAGCCGCCTCGGGGGGCGAGCCGTCTATTTATGGTGCTTCGGTGCCTTCACGCTGACATCAGGCCTGTGCGCGCTGGCGTGGTCCGCGCCGTCCCTGATCGTATTCCGTCTGCTGCAAGGCATGGCGGGCGGCCTGCTTGCCCCTATGGCGCAGATGACGGTTGCCCGTGTGGCGGGCCGTCAGATGCCGAGGGTCGCGAGCGCGATGACGGTGCCCGTTCTGCTCGCGCCACTTCTTGGACCGGTCCTCGCGGGCGCCATTCTCTCCGTCGCGTCCTGGCGCTGGATCTTTCTTCTCAACGTGCCGGTCGGACTTGCGGCTTTTGCCCTTGCCGTTCTGTTTCTCCCTGACGATCAGCATGACGAGCGGCCCCGTCCGTTTGACCTGACAGGGCTCGGATTTCTCGCACCCTCTCTCGTCTCGTTTCTCTTCGGCATGGATCATATCGCCAGGCTTTATGGACAGGCGACCTTAGGCGCGTCCCTCGTGCTGTTCCTCCTGTATATCCGATCCGCACGACGCAAGGGCGATGACGCGCTGATCGACCTGCGCCTGCTGCGTGCACCCGCCTTTTCGGTGTCGGCGATCATCATGTTTCTGACGAACGGGGTGTCGTTCGCGGGTCAGATGCTTCTGCCCGTATGGCTGATCCACGCCTGCGGTGTCTCGCCCGAGCGGACAGGCCTGTTCATGGCGCCCCTGGGTCTGGGGATGATGTGCGTCTATCCGCTCATTGGCCGTCTGAGCGAGCGGTTTGACGCACGCAACTTGACTGGTTGCGGCGCACTGCTTTCGCTGGCCGGAACAGTGATCCTGGCGGCGCTCGCTTATAACGGTTTGCATGTCGTCCTGCTCGCCTTAGCATTGTTGCTGCGTGGCGGAGGTGGGGGCGCCGTCGGCATTCCGGCGATGAGCGCGGGATACGCTTCGATCGCACGCGCGGATATTCCGATGGCAACGACGGCGCTGAACATCATGCAAAGGATCGGCGGGCCGACATTGATTACAGCGTGCGCAACATTCCTTGGGTGGCGGCTCGCGGGGATCGGTCCGTCTCATGTTGCATCAGAGGCTTATGCCGAAACATTTGGATTGCTCGCGTTATTCCATGGCGCTCTGTTGCTCGCCACGCGCTTCATCAAGCCTTCAGAAAAGAAACGCCAGTTCGGATCGAACTGAACTGGCCGGGCATTGATACTCTCCTGAGGAAATAAAGCCACGCAGGCAAGCTTGGCCAACGTCGTCCGCTTTTGAGGTCACTCGTTCGTGCTTCGGATTATCCGACATGAAGGCGGAAGCTGCCTGCCTGAAATCCAGAACGTGGGCCTGGTTGGTTTCGGTCCGAAAGCACACCATTTCAGAACCAGTATTCGCAAACCGGGAGACGATGGCATGAAGATCGGCATTATAGGCGCAGGCCAGATTGGCGGCACACTGGCCCGCAGATTTACGATCTGTGGCCATGACGTGAAAATCGCCAACTCACGCGGCCCGCAGACGCTGACCGAACTGGCGCGGGAAACCGGCGCGAAAGCCGTTACCGTCGCGGATGCAGTGAAGGACGTGAACCTGATCGTCGTCACTATTCCCGAGAAGAACATCCCAACCCTGGGCCACAAACCGTTCGAACATGTTCCCGCAGATGTGGTGATCGTCGATACCGGGAACTATTATCCCCGCGAACGGGACGGACGCATCGCCGCCATCGAAGCAGGCAAGGTGGAAAGCGTCTGGGTCTCGGAACAGATCGGTCGCCCGGTCATCAAGGTCTTCAACAACATCTACGCCAAGCACCTGCTGGAAAATGGAACCCCAAAGGGCACGGCGAACCGCATCACGTTGCCGGTCGCGGGGGACAGTGCGTCCGCGAAGAAAGCCGTCATGACACTGGTCGACGACATCGGATTCAATCCTGTTGATGCCGGGCCTCTGGCGGAATCCTGGCGCCAGCAGCCGGGAACGCCGGTCTATTGCGCGGATCTGGATGCGGCGGGTGTTGCGAAGGCGCTGGCTTCGGCCAGTCCTGACCGCACTGCACAATGGACGGCGACCGATCAAAGTCCTGGCAGCTTCGAAGCACCAGCCTGATACGGCTTCACGCGGCAGACCTCACGCGCCCGGATGAAGTCTCGGGCCGATAACCTCCATCACCCAGTCAACGAAGACACGTATCCGCGGAGAAAGTTGCCTGTTGCTCGGATAAAGCACCGAGAGCGGCGTGGGTGTCGGTGGGAAATCGGCCAGAACCTCGATCAGCGTGCCATTCGCGAAATCATCAATGAAGCGGTAACGTGGTGCCTGCACGAGGCCGAAGCCCTGCCGCGCGGCCGCGGCACCGGTTTCAGCGCCACTGACCAACAGCCGCGTCGGCAGCATCACCTCGATCACCTCGTCTCCGCGCATGAACTCCAGCGGCAGGGGCTGGCCGGTGCGCGACGACACGAAACCGATCATCTGATGGCCCTCAAAGTCCTCCGGTGTCGCGGGCATTCCATGCTGCGCCAGATAGTCCGGGCTGGCCACAGTGACTTCTTCCATCACCCCCAGAGATCGGGCCGCCATGTCGCTGTCGGCAAGCGCGCCGGCCCGCACGACGCAATCCACATCCTAGGCCATGGCGTGTGTCAGGATAGGGTAGTCGTGTTTCCTGTCTGTCAGGCGTAGGGAGCGAGAAAGGCCTGAAGTGCTGCAAGCAGAGCTTCAGGCTGTTCCTCGGCCGGATAGTGGCCACTGTCGGGAATGATAACGGATTGCACGTTGTCGGCGACGGATCGGAGTTCCTGTTCGACCATGTCGTCGCACGCCAGGGCGCCGGAGAAGGCGAGCACCGGCAGCGCGATCCTGCGTGCCATGCGCCGACGATATTGCGGGATCGAAGCATCGATTGCCCGGTAATATTCAAAGCTCGCGCGCAGGGCTTTGGGGTCGCGGCGCAGTTGTTCGATGTAAAACTCACGCGCAGCGGCGGGGAGCGCCTCCGGCGAACCCGCCTTGGTGGCGAACTGGTAGCCGAAATAGATTGCCTCACGGCCCCGGACCAGCGCCTCGTTAACGCCGAGCGCACGGTTGAAGTTAAAGTGCCACAGGAAGTCGCTGGTGCGTCGGTCGTCGCTAATCAGCGGCGGCGACGCGGAGAGACCGGGGATGATCGCCTCTCCCAGCGCAATGCGGGCAATCCGCTCCGGTCGGTCGGCGGCCATCGCGTAACCGGTCCACATGCCGATGTCGTGACCGACCATGGCGAAGCGTTCGTGGCCGAGCGCATCCATGAGCGCGAACATGTCGGCGGACAGCGTATCGGCATCATAGCCATCTTCCGGCTTGTCGGAGAGGCCGACGCCGCGCGGGTCGACGGCAATAACGGTGAAGCGTTCGGCAAGCGGCAGCATGAGCGCGCGCCACGCGAACCAGTTTTGCGGCCAACCGCCGAGCAGCAGCAACGCCGGCCCTTTGCCGCCGATTACGGCATGCAAACGCAAGGTGCCGATATCGACCAGATAGCTCTTGAAGGTATCGGTAAAGCCATCAGGCAGAAGGGGAACGCTCGTTACTGAACCAAAGCCAGAGACAGGTTCACCGATCGAAAATCCGGTAGGTTGCATGCGCATCATCCTTTATGTGATGCGCAACACATATATTACTCAGTGCCGACCCGCAAGGATTCTGTGATAGGCAGTACATAATATCAGCGGGGGAACAGGTGATCCATGAACTGTTCTGCCGCAGCGAGCAAAATCGGCTGCGACACGCCGTCTACGGTTTGGATCGATATCCCGTTTAGGAATGTCATGACGCAGGTCGCGAGCACCTCCTCATCAGCTTCGGGTGCCAGTTCACCCTTCTGTTTCGCCTTTAACAGGCGCTCTGCGAGCCGGACGCGGATGCGTTCACGCTGGTCTCGCAGGAAAGTACGAACGGGATCACCAATAGGCCCGAGATGGCGAGCGCCGAGCACAATGAGGCAACCGCGCGGTTCATCATAGCGGCTAAAGGTCTGGATCGTTTCGGCCAGCATTGATCGTAGCGCGTCGCGCACGTCACCATCATCGGTCAGTGCCCGCATGGTCGAGTCACCATCAGACGTAATGTACAGTTCGACTGCTTCGCGAAAGAGGTCTTCCTTGCTGCCGAAGGCGGCGTAAATGCTGGGCGAGTTGATCTGCATGGCATCGACAAGCTGAGTCATCGACGCACCGTCAAAACCATGCTGCCAGAACACGTTCATGGCGCTTCGGAGGGCTTTATCCCGATCAAAGTTACGCGGTCTGCCGCGTCGTGCTGCAGGCGTCTTCGTCATTCTGGTCCCCAATATGTGCTGAGTGATACATATAGGTGAGGCATCTGAAGAAGAACAGAACGGCTCCCGCCTGCGCGCTTGCTAAGTCGGGCCGGACGGTCCGTTCTAGCATTACTTTGGCAGGAAAGAGTTAGGATAAATTCGAAAGATAATATTTGTGTTCGCCATTCGAGCGATGCTCAACCTACGTATCCTGGCTCAATCAGGTCGAACGCTGGTTCGCACTCCTCACCGAACGTTAGATACGCCGAGCTTCTTTCGTCAGTGCCAGAGATCTCACTGAGAAAATCAATGCCTTCGTCCAGACTTATAACGCCAGAGCGAAACCATTTGTCCGGACCGCTACATGCAAGGCCACCGTCGAACAAGTTGAACGTTTATGTAACGCTATTTGCGGGACAGGACACTAGCGTGCTTTTTAGAAAGTACCTGTCATGAAACGTTCTTTCATGGCGGTTAGAAACATCCGAACATTAACGGATTGGCGCTCCCTGGCCGGAAACAGCATGAAGACAGGTAATGCAGACGTAGGAATATCTGCCAGAACTCTGCAAAGCTGTTTTTTTTCGATAGAATCATGGGTTTGGTACGACAACGCTCTGGTAATACCGAGGCCGTCTCTGGCAGCCGCAAGGGCCGCGTCTATACTATTGACGTAGAGCCGAGGTGAAATTCTGACTGAAGGTTCATTCTTTCCGCCCAGTCGCCATTCCGAATGTCCAGTCGCATATTCATCGATATCGATGAGACTGTGTGCCGCGAGATTCTCAAGACTCTGTGGCTCTCCATGCTGTGCCAGATAAGCCGGGCTGGCGACAAAAACTTTCCGGACCTCGCCGATTTTCTGCATTTTCAAGGCACTGTCTTGCGGCGGGGCAATCCGGATGGCGAGATCGATCCCTTCCTCCACAAGATGAACAACCCGGTCTGTCAGGAAGAGCCGTATGGTCAATTGTGGCCAAGCTTTCAAAAGGTCCGTAACAACGGGAAGAACATGTAGCCGCCCGAAAATAACTGGAGCGGTAATCGATAATACGCCCTGTGGCTCCGTCCCCGCGCCTCGTGCAACAGCGACCGCACCATCCAGATCGGCAATCGCTGCACGACACCGGACCAGAAACTCCGCCCCTTCCGTCGTAAGATGAACAGAGCGCGTTGTACGGTTGAACAGGGACAGCCCTAAGGTAGTTTCCAGGTTTCTGATCGTCCGGGTCACTGTGGTGGCGGAAAGCCCCAGTTTCCGGGAAGCTCCGACAAAGCTGACCTGATCGGCCACGGCCATGAAAATCCGTAATGTCTGAAGGTCGATCAGAGGTCTCTCCTGCAACTCAGTAGATTATGAGCGCAAACCGCAATAGTGAAATGCATTTTTGAGAGATTATCGCGCATCTTGCCCCGTGGAAAGACAATGCTCCTGTTCTGTCGTTCTTTCGGGAGTTCCCATGAAACTCTACTATCACCCTCTTTCGGGACATGCGCATCGAGCGCATCTCTTTCTCTCTCTTGCTGGCCTGCCTCATGAGTTGAAGCCTGTTGACCTTGCCGCAGGTGAGCAGAAGACTGCGAAATTCCTGAAGCTGAATGCCTTCAGGGAAATTCCCGTCCTGGAAGATAACGGGATCATTATTCCGGATTCCAATGCCATCCTTGTGTATGCGGCACGGAAAGTCGGTCCGTCTCATTGGCTGCCCGAGAACGCAGTGACAGAGGCGGAAGTGCAACGCTGGCTGTCTGTAGCGGCGGGAAAGATTGCCTATGGATGTTGCGCTGCGCGCCTAGTGACAGTTTTTGGCGCATCATTTGATACGGCAGAGGTTATTCAGCGCGCTCATGACACACTCAAAGTGATCGCGTACGCTCTGAAGGACAGAACCTGGATTGCAGGAACCCAGCAGCCCACGATCGCGGATGTCGCTCTCTACAGCTATATCGCAAGAGCACCGGAGGGAAATGTTGATCTATCGGGATATGACGCGATTGCTGTCTGGCTTCAGCGTGTGGAGAGCCTGAAGGGCTTTGTCCCACTTCAGAAAACTGTGGCTGGCCTGGAAACAGGATGCGGGCAATGAACTTCGCGCACCTGACGTTCGATCATGTTGGCATTCGCGTGACAGATCTCGCCGTTTCTGAACGGTTCTATGCCAAATTCGGCTTTATCCGCGATCCGGAAGAGTTCGCTCCGGCCGTGAAGGCCTGCGGCCTACATCACCCGTCCGGACTTCGTATCCATCTCATTTTCAATGGCGTGCCAGACCCGGTCGGGAATATTCTTATGGATGTTCCTATCAAACGCCCGGGCTATACGCACGCGGCGTTCATTGTTGAGAGCATGGCGGATCTGGTGCGCTGGCTGGAACAGGAACAGATCGTCATTACGGAAGGACCAGTCCAGATGGGACAAGACAGACGCATTGTCTGTTTCATTCGTGATCCGGACAGGAACGTCCTGGAGTTCAACGAAATCCTCAAGTAATCCGATGGTGCTCAGACCGCAGTAAATTATAAATGAGTGCAGGGTATCCTTGCCCATCCCAAACAAGGGGTTGGGGCTGGCAGTTCAGGAAGTGCTTTGCCGATGCGAAGTTCTCCATTGGCAAACGATGAATATGCTCGCGAGCTAATTCTCCCGACACCGCCTTCGTCCGAACGGGAAAACACCGGACATGCCTTATCTCAACGATCAGACAGTCGGATCGGATAGCGCAAAAGATCACGGTAACCCCCACGAACATAATACCGACCATCGGCAACGAGACGCCGAACCTGGTTCTTGCGAGGATCATTGTCCCAATCGACCTTCCTGCCACAAAACCCAAGCAATGCCTCAGCAAGCTTGCGATAACTCGCGCCAGCCGCCCGACCATCAAACGCCCGGAGCATCATGATATGCCGATCCCGTGTCTGCTTTGGGAAATCGTGAGTCCGCTTGCCCTCAGACCGGCCGACCAGCGCGCGCCATAAACGCAGCACGGCCTCCGCGCGAAGCTCCAGCAGCTTATCAAGTGGCAGGATAGCGACATAGGTGGCAGCTCCACCCACTGGACGTGTCGGGAGCCAAACCTGATGTGCCGACGCGCCGGGCTGCCAGAAACCATGCCACGCTCCACCGTCATCCAGCCGCGCGACGAGGTCCGGCAATTCCGCAAGGTTAATCGGCATGACGGCCGGATCCTTCGCATTCGCCAGAGCCTCGCGCAGTTCGATCACGTCAGGCGAGAGTTCCGGTATCCAGAAAACAGGCGTGCGGCCGGCAGGCTGCACCGGATCGACAGGGAAATCGCAGACCCCATCGTTTGGAAAAGGCTTTCCTGCCCCGAGGTTTCGGAGCCGGAAGCGTTTTCATCTTTCGGAACGAGCGACGATATTCATCATCACGTCGAAGATATTCCCAGGCCATGCCGGCGGCAGCTATGTCTTGTGCGTGTTCGTAAGCGGCCGGCGACTGCCAATCTGACATCGGCATCGCGTTACCCTTCTTTTTGCGCCTGCTTCTGGCAGCAGGAACATCAGGATGCGCAATAGGAAGATTTTGTGCAGACTGTGTTTGGAGATATGTCGATCTCGTAACGCGATCGCACCACGTTATTACGTTCGTCGGCGCGTGCCAGAATAGTCCGCGAGCCGGGCATTCGTCCGGCGAGCGGCGTTTCGTTTCCTTCCCCTCGCGCCGATCCGCTACGTCGGATCGGCGCAAATTTGTGCGGACAGATAGATCAAGAAAGTGGGGACCGCAGAACCGAATTGTCGGCCCTGCGGCGCTCACTTCCTACGCCGCTACTTTCTTCGCCGCGTGCCAGGCCAGGCGCCGGGTCGCCGTTGCCGCATGGTCCGCATCCAGTTCCATCCCCAGCCAGTCCCGGCCAAGATGCTGCGCCGCCACCAGCGACGAACCCGAACCGCAAAATGGGTCCAGCACCAGGCCACCAGCCGGGCAGAATGTATCCACCAGGGGCAGCAGAGCCACGACGGGCTTTTGCGTCGGATGCAGCTTGTTCCCGGAATACGGCATGTCGATCACGTCCGGCACCGGCTGGCCGGGCCGCTTCACGTTCCCTTTTGCCAGAAGATAGGCGCTTTCGTGCTCGTAGCGCAGCAACCCCGACGATGACGCGTAAGATTTGCGAAAGACGATATGCCCGACCATGCGAAAACCGGCCGCCTTCCACGCCTCGGCAAAGAGGTCGATCTTGTTCCACCCGTAAAAACTCACGGCAAGGCCGCCCCATTTCAGAACACGGTGCATCTGATTGACCGCCGGCCGGAGCCAGCGTGCATTGTCGTCGTTGCGGACCTTCCGCCCATCCCTGCCCTGATAGTTCACCAGGTAAGGCGGGTCGGTAAGGATGAAGTCCACAGCATTGCGAGGCAGCGCCCGCATCAGTTCCACGCTGTCGCCGTTGAGAATGGTATTGCGGAAATCGGTCGCCGTGTTGGTATTACCGGTCATGGTCTTTGCCCTTTGTTCCGCGAGGAACAGCCCCCGCTGTTCCTCTGCCTCGCGGCGAGCAGCGGGGTAGCAATGGCAAGGGCGACCGATGGGGAGGGGTCTCTCCCGGTCTGCACGGAGCGTAGCGCAGGAAGATCGGGGACACCCTATCGGGCGGCGTCAGCGCGCTGACGCGAACCCTTTCCGGCGCGAGGGCAGCGCCCTTAGCCTGTTTTTACCTTGAGAGCCGACCCGGCTGCCTCGGAAATGGCAGCCATGATTTGAGGTTTGGCCATCTTTTCGGGAATTTCGAGCAGCGGGACACCCGCCTTCTGCAAAGCCAAACGCTTCACCGCCATGCGGTCATCCGCATCGCCGGACAAATCGTGGCCTGTGCCATGATATTCGATCACCAATACAGGCAGCCCATAGCGATCAATCAGCAGGAAATCGACACGCTTGCCGCTATAGGAGCTGAAAGCCTGCTTCTGACGCGGATCTTCCGGATCGTAAGTCGTTCTGATGAACCCACCCATCGAAACCTCGAAGGCGAAACGCCAGTCGGGCTGATATGTCCTGATCCACTCGTCGAGCGCGTAGAGTACCTGCACAGCCTCCTTGTTGACGGGCCGGACGGCGCGCAGGCTGCACTGACTGATGAAATGTAGCTGATTCTGCGTGTTGGACAGATCGTTGTCCTGAAAATACTGCCGCCGACGCTCTGCCTCCTTCTTCTGGTCAGCGGCCTGTGTTTCCAGCGTAGCAATCCGACGACGCAAAGACGAAACTTCTGTATCGCGTCCAGAGATCTGACGATCCAGTGTCTGAAGTCGAGCATTCCTTTCGGCAATCTGCTGCCCGGCCTGTGCCAGGTCGGCCGTCGCGCGCCGACCCCGGATATAGAATCCAAGGGCGTATCCAATCGCCAGAAGAATGATCATTTTTTCCACGAGCGATAAGCCTCCCTTTTCTGCGCGATCACCGCCGATTACCGCATTGACCTGCGTATGGTCTTCTCAAATCCCCTTGTCCTGTCCTTCATCGTTCTGTCGCCCCATGACCGGGAAGGTGGACAGGATGGCACGCAAACCCGACAGGATCAGGATCAAGGTGTTCAGCCCCGCCAGTAAGGCGGAAACGGCCGAAGACGCATTCCGCCCGTCCGACGATGCCATCCGCTCCCTCGCCCGCCTGATCGGCCGTCAGATAGCCCGCGAGCAGTTCGAGCGTGCCCGCGCGCTGGAGCGGAAACAGGCCCGGCAGAACCGATCTGGTCCTATGCGGTAGCCTCCCCTTCCCGGCTGCGTTTCCCCGGCGAACGCCCTTTCGTCGGGCAGTCGTGTATTTTTCTTGTGACCATTATGGTCCCGTGATATAAGGTCAGTCAATGAGGATCATCGCCCGTCGAACGCTGAGAGAGTTCGTCGACAGCCTGACGGGCCAGAAGGACCAGCCGGCCGTGAAGGCAGCGCTGGACGCCTGGTTCGCCGAAGTCGGCAGGGCCGCCTGGGCGAGCACCGCCGATGTGAAGCGGCTCTATGCCACGGCCAGTATCGTCAGCGCGGAGCGGATCGTCTTCAACATCAAGGGCAACGCCTATCGCCTGGTCGTGGCGGTCGATTTCGAGAAAAGCATCGTCTGGATTAAATGGATCGGCACGCACAAGGCGTATGACAGGATCGACGTGACGGAGGTGGAGCATGACGGCTGATCTGAAACCCATCCGCAACGAGGCGGATTATGACGCGGCACTCGAAGAAGTCGGGCGGCTGTGGGGTGCCAGGAGCGGCACGCCGGACGGTGACAAGCTCGACGTGCTGGCGACGCTGATCGACGCGTATGAGGCGAAGCACCATCCGATCGACCCGCCCGATCCGGTCGAGGCGATCCGCTTCCGCATGGAGCAACAGGGCCTCACCCGCAAGGATCTGGAGCCAATGATCGGCCCGCGCAACCGGGTGGCCGACGTAATGAACCGCAAACGCGGCCTGTCGATCGACATGATCCGCCAGTTGCATGACGGCCTCGGCATCTCCGCCGAGGTGCTGATCCGACCGAGCCGGATGGACAAGGTCGCCTGACAGGAAACACCACCAAGGAACATCCCCATGACCCGCGTCGCCCTGTATGCCCGCTATTCCTCCGACAACCAGCGCGACGCCTCGATCGAGGACCAGTTCCGCATCTGCCGCGAACACGCAAAGCGGGAAAAATGGAAGGTCATTGGCGCCTATAAGGACGCGGGCATCTCGGGCGCCAGCATGATCCTGCGTCCCGGTATCCAGACCCTGTTGCAAGATGCCCAGGCCGGACGCTTCGACATCGTGCTCGCTGAGGCGCTGGACCGCATCTCGCGCGACCAGGCCGACGTGGCCACCCTGTTCAAACACCTGAAATTCGCCGGCGTTCCGATCGTTACCCTGGCCGAGGGCGAGATCAGCGAACTGCATGTCGGCCTCAAGGGCACGATGAACGCCCTGTTCCTCAAAGATCTGGCGGCCAAGACCCATCGCGGGCTGCGCGGCCGGGTCGAGGGCGGCAAATCCGGCGGTGGATTGTGCTATGGCTATCGCGTTGTCCGGCAGTTCGACGCAAAGGGCGAGCAGATCCGGGGCGACCGCGAAATCGACGCCCGCCAGGCGGAGATCATCCGTCGTATCTTCCACGACTTCGCCGCTGGTATCGGTCCACGCGCCATTGCCAAAGCCCTGAACGATCAGGGCGTTGCTGGTCCCGAGGGCAAGCTGTGGAGTGACACCACAATCAGGGGTCACGTGAAGCGCGGCACCGGCATCATCAACAATGAGCTGTATATCGGGCGCCTGATCTGGAACCGTCAGCGCTATGTCAAAGATCCATCGACGGGCAAGCGCGTCTCACGCCTCAATCCAGAGTCAGAATGGGTAGTGACGGAGGTTCCCGACCTGCGGATCGTCGACGACGCGTTGTGGCAGGCAACGAAAGCTCGCCAGAGCGTCATCGCCGAGAAATACGTCAACGTCACTGAAGCTGTAAGGGCGCATCACAAGCGGAATCGGCTCAACGGCACGCGCCGCCCGAAATCCTTGCTGTCGGGCCTGCTGTTCTGCGGGCTGTGCGGTGGTCCCTACACACTGCGAGGTTCCGACCGCTTCGCCTGCTCGTCCCACGTCACCAATGGTTCCTGCACCAACAGCCGGACGATCCCCCGCCCCGATCTGGAACGCCGCGTGCTCTCCGGCCTCAAGGACCGGATGATGGCGCCGGAAATCGCGGCCGAGGCCATGCGTGCCTATGCCGAGGAGACCAATCGTCTCAACCGCGAACGTCGCTCCAACGCCGATGTCTGGCAGGTCGAACAGGTGAAGGTCGAAAAGCAGATCCGGGGCATCATCGAAGCCATCAAGGAAGGCATGTTCCATCCCAGCATGAAAGCAGAGATGGATACGCTCGAAGCCCGCAAAGCCGAACTGGCGTCGCTACTCTCCGGTGTTCCCGATGTCGTGCCTGACCTGCTGCCGAGTGCCTCGGCGATCTACGCCCAGAAAGTCGGCCGCCTGACCGACGCCCTCAACCGCCCCGAGGAACGGCTGGAAGCTGCCGAGGCACTGCGGGCGCTGATCGAGAAGGTCGTGCTGACGCCCGGCCCGAACCGGGGCGAGATCGACGCGATGCTGTATGGGGAACTGGGCACGATCCTGAACTGGATCGAGCGGCAAGCCCTTGGAAAGTCTGAAAAAAGAAACACTCCCGGAGCTTTGCTCACGGGAGTGTCGGTATCAGTGGTTGCGGGGGCAGGATTTGAACCTGCGGCCTTCAGGTTATGAGCCTGACGAGCTACCGGGCTGCTCCACCCCGCGGTGGTGTGTGATGATGTTGGGGATTTTTGTGGTG
>NZ_JABCQF010000001.1 GCF_015244705.1 Gluconobacter potus | reverse complement strand
CATATCCCTTCCAATTCCATATTCAATTTTCAAAGACCATCTTCCCCGCCGCTCCAGAACCCCTCGAAGTGGGCCCCGCCGCGTCGGTGAACGGGCTTATACGGGGACCTCAGCAGAGTGTCAAACAGAATTCACAAGGCACTTATCAACAGGGAAAACACCGGTTTTCTGCGACAAAAAAGACTAACCCCCGTTATTCATTGCGAATCGCACTCGAAAAAAAGGCAGATTTTTCTCAATTTTTCTGCTCTTCTCAGAAGTCCGGCCAGTTGGGAGCCAGGTGCCCCCCCATTCGCAGCGGAGCCACCTTTCGGGCCAGCCCGGTTGCGTCATCCGTCTCCACCATCAGCCCACAAACCGTAGCCTCCCCTTCTGCTGGCTGCGGCCGATCCCCGGGAATCTTCCGGACCAGTTTGTGCAATGCGGCAGGCTTTCCCATCCCGATAACGCTGTCGTAATCGCCACACATGCCCGCATCCGTCTGATAGGCCGTGCCTGCAGGAAGAATACGATGATCCGCTGTCGGGACGTGGGTATGCGTTCCCACCACGACAGAAGCTTTGCCGTCGAAATAGGCACCGAAGCCCATTTTCTCGCTGGTGGCTTCTGCATGAACATCGATCAGGATCGCATGGACCGTCACTCCCAGACGGTGCCGGGAGAGGATTTCGCTGACGACGCGGAAGGGGTCATCCAGCGGATCCATGAAGATGCGCCCCATCACGTTGATGACCAGCGCCCGGCGCCCACGACTGATTTCGACGATATAGCTCCCCTGCCCCGGCGTTCCGGCAGGATAATTGGCGGGTCTGACGATGTGAGGGGCCTGATTAATGTAGCCGATCATATCCCGCCGGTCCCAGGCATGGTTGCCCAGCGTAATCACATCGACACCGGCATTGTGCAGGTTCTTGGCAATGTCGGGAGACAGGCCATATCCGTGTGACGCGTTCTCTCCGTTGGCGACCACCAGATCCAGCGAGAGTTTCTGGCGCCAGTCGGCCAGGTTCCGGATTATGGCTTCACGCCCGCTACGCCCGATAATGTCGCCAAGAAACAGCAGTCTCAACAGTCAGTCTTTCATAGTGATTTTGGAAGGATCGGTCCTGATGATCCCGCGCTCAGTCACGATCGCCGGGATCGGAATATCGTAAGGACCTCTGGGAACACGCTCGACCCGCTGTCCGGCAAAGCCGAAACCGATTGCCGGCACATCCAGCATGGCCAGAGTACGATCGTAATAGCCGCCGCCATATCCGAGCCGATAGCCGGAAGCATCGAAGGCCAGAAACGGCACGAGAACCAGATCCGGAATATCGATTTCGCCCTCGGGATGTAACGTCCCAAAGCGGCCGGCCGTCATGATGCTGGCAGGCGTCCATCGCCGGAAGATCAGGGGAGAGCCTTTAGGCGTGGTTTCCGGCAACAGAACCTGCCGTCCGGACGCCGAAAGAGCGTGGCAGAGGGGGCGGAGGTCCACTTCTCCGGCCAGTGGCCAGACCGCCGCGATCCTGTGAGCGGGTCGTGCCAGAATTTCTTTCAGGAGAAATTTTCGCAACGCCGTCTCGTCATCAGGAGAAGCGGCCTGCCGCAGCTGGGCCATTTTCAGGCGCAGGTCTTTTTTCAGGAGGTCGAGGTCGGAAATCTGTGGAGCCGCCAAAGCCGTTGGTCTTTTCAGCCCTCCTAGACCTGCAAGTGCAGGTGGGCACCGGTTAACGTGACCAGGGCCACGACAGAGCCAGTTCCCGTAGGAATGCTTATCGGCCCGGGGGATGATTTGCCTGACGTACCAGGCAGCTCCACAACCTATATTAGACTGTCCAGCCCGATGTTCAATGTAAACGTTGTAAAATCAGGACGCGCGCTCAAGTTCCGCCGCCAGAAGCTCTGCCTGCCCCGCCAGACGCGCCAGACGCTCCTGTCGTGCCCCCTCAAGTCGAAGGAGCTGCTCGGCCTGCTGGATCTGCGTTTCGGCCTGGGGTGAGATCTGCCGGCGTTTCAGCTCGAAAATCTCATCGGCCATCAGCAGGGCGGCCATCATGAGCGTCTTGGATTCGCTCGCGGCCCCGCCCAGGGTCCGCGCCCGCTGGAGCCAGCCTTCCACATGACGGGCCATGTCATAGAGATGGGCTTCTTCCCCATCCTGACACCCGACATTGTAGACGTAACCATTGAGACGAATGGATACCTGTCCCATCGGTCAGCCCTCCTTCCTGTCAAGCACGCCCTGAATGCGGGCGCACAGCGCGTCGATATTGGCCGCGAATTCCGAAAGATCAGGAGCGGAATGGAGCGCACGCTCGCAGGCTTCCTTCGCCAGCAGATGACGCTCGGACGCAGCGGCAATCCGCATCATCGCTTCCTCAAGACGTTCAACCGCCTTATCGTCCTGCCCATTACCTGTCTCGTTTACCGCCACGATCTTTCCGTTCATGCACTCATTCTGCCAGTAAATGCCCGATTAAAATGCCCAATACAGACCCGCTCCGGCAAGACCATCAGGAAAGACCCGATCCCGGCATGGGGTCAAGGACATCCCTGCCCGTTCACTACCCTGTTTTTATGGTTCCGTCCCGTGAGGAGATGGATCAGCTGCTTCTGTCGCTGGATAAACCGTTTCTTGCCCTCTCCGCCGAAAGCGCGGGAAACGCGTTCGGCATCCCTTGGTGGCTCGAAGTCGTGGGATCACGGGCCGGGCGATCCATTCTGGACTGCGGTGCATCGCCCGCAATCGCCCGGCAGGCGCTGGACGCCGGGATCGGCTGGACCATCTGCCGCGCCAGCCCTGCCCAGTTCCGCGCCCTGGAAACATATAACAATTATCGCGGACGTGTCCTGACTCTCCGCCCGCCTAGCTCCCGCCGCCACAATCTGCGAGAACGTCCCCATGACAGCCTGTGATCTCTACCCCGTTCTGCCCGCCGGTTTTAAGACGGACGCTGCCCTCGAGGTGCTCCGCGACATCCTCGTGCTGCCCGAAATAACGGCTCTTCGCATCCCCGCCGGATGGACGCCGGAGGCAACGCAGCTTTCACAGCTCGTGGACCTGCTGCATGCCAATGGTGTCGCCATGATCCTGGAAGTCGCGGGATCGCTGGCCGGCACCCCGAAATCCCTTCTGGGAATCTGTGACGGACTTCACGCGACCAACGTCGAGGACCTTGTAAGCCTGCGCAAGGCGGTTGGAAGCGACATGCCGGTCGGCTGTCTGTGCACCAACCGCGACGATGCCATGAAATCTGGCGAATCGGGCGCCGATTACGTCGCGTTTCCGCCCGGCGATCTGGAACTGGTGAAATGGTGGAGTTCCGTCATGGAACTGCCAGGCGTCGCAGAAAACATCCGGAACACGGAAGACGCCTCGTCCGCCATCACGGCAGGCGCCGACTTCCTTGCCATCCCCCTTCAGTTCGATGGCAAGGATGCGGAGCGGTTTTCAGCGATGGCCGTTCTTGCTGCCGGCTGACGCCAGTTTCAGCGCCGGCACGGGCAGAAGCGTATCCTGCGTGAAGTAGAGAACGCCGTTGGACTGGGGGAAAGACCTGCTCCCCAGACGATTGGTCTGACCTACCGTATTCTCAAGGATCAGTTCGCCCGTCTGCGGGGAAAGCTGCACACCAAGCAGATCCCCGTACAGGGTCTTCAGCCCGATGGCGCGACCATGATTGCGCTGGATGGCCTTGCGCAGAGCCGCCTCATCCCATTTTCCGTATGCAATCGTATAGCCCAGAATGTGAGTGAGCTGTCCGCGATTGGCGGGAGCGAACAGTCCACCCGGCCAGCGGGCGCTCAGGCGCTCCATGGCGGCATTGGGAATGGCAAAGAGCGTGTAGGGGCCCGGACCGCTGATCCAGGGATCCAGTTTCGCAACCTGAATGGCTTTGACGTAATCGGCGAGTTCCAGCGATCCCGCAATGTTCTCATTGAGCGGATGGTCTTCGTAAGACAGCATCGGCGGCGCATGATAGGCCACCGGACTGTTGGGCGTGCCGTCCGGGCTGGGCTGATAGGCCTGGTCGGTGCTTCCAGGCATGAGGGCCGCGCGGGCGCTGATCTGGGTCTCGAAGTTGTCCTGGTAGTTCTTCGTCCAGTCGGTGCCCTGCCAGTCAGGATCGCCACAGGCGGAGAGCGAGGCCCCCAGAAGAAGCCCCACGCCGAGTTTCAGTCCCTTCCCCCAGCGCGGAAACCGTCCTGAAGAGAAAACATCGAGTCGCACATCCATGCCTGATCGCACCATCCTGTGAGCGGGAGAAACGACCATAAAGCAGGTTGGCCGAATCAGCACCCGTCCCCGCGCATGGTCCATCCGACGACCTTGCCGCTGACCAGCTCGAATGTCGTCTGACAGCTGGTGTTGTAATAGGTCGACGGGAAACCGCCACCCCATCCCCCCATGCCGCCCCAGCCGCCACCCCAGCCGCCCATGCCACCCCAGCCGCCCATGCCACCCCAGCCGCCCATACCGCCGCCCCAGCCATCCCAACCCCAGCCACCGCCGGGAGAATACTGCGTTTCGTTATCAATATAGGCGAGGAACGTATGGCCCTGGGCATCGTAGTTACGGGTCGGAACGCCGAACTGACGCAGCACGTCCACTTCGGACTTGCCAACCATGGAATCCAGAACCTTGCGCTGCTGAAGGGTGGGGACTTCGCAGGCAGACAGGCCCAGCAGCGCCAGGACAGACAGCAATCCAACTTTTTTCATCATCATCTTCCCCGACTGTGCCGCGGCAATGCGGTCATGTTCCTCTTTCGACACGTTCTAGCCCTTCTGACGCAAAAGAAGGATTAAAACTCCTGCAAGTTCCGAAAAGATCAGGCCAACCACAAAATGTCACTGATCCGCGGCGCTCCGGTTGCCAGCATGACCAGCCGGTCGAACCCGAGCGCAATTCCTGAACAGGGCGGCAGATCCGGCAAAGCCGCCAGAAACGCCTCGTCCACTGCCCAGTCCTGATCCGGCGACAGTTCCATACGACGCTTACGATCCGTTGCAAAACGCTCCCGTTGCTCCACCGGATCGGTGAGTTCTTCAAAGGCGTTCGCCAGCTCCAGCCCACCCACATAAAGTTCGAACCGCAGCGCCGCGCGCCCGTCTTCCGGGTCCCGGCGTGCGAGTGCCGCCTGTTCCGCCGGCCAGTGCGTCAGGAATGTGGGACGCTCACGCCCGATCACGGGCTCGACACGCTCCAGAAGAAGCCGGAAAAACAGGTCCTCCCAGCTCTCCCCGTTGCGCAGGCCAACATGCGCCTGCCTGGCGAGGGCTTCGGCATTTCCCGCCGTACCCAGCAGATCCGCCCCCACATAGCGTGCGAATGCAGCCTGCATCGTCAGCCGCTCGAAGGGTAGTGACAGATCAATGACATCCATCCCCCGATGCACCACAGGCGGCAGCAGCGCGCGCAGGAAGGCTTCGGTTTCATCCATGAGAGACGACAGATCCGCGCCCGGACGATACCATTCGAGCATCGTGAACTCCGGGGCATGCGTATTGCTGGCCTCACCATTGCGCCAGACACGCGCCATCTGGAACACGGGCCGCCCCGTCGCCGCGACAATCCGCTTCATCGCGAATTCCGGACTCGTATGCAGGAAACGCGCCTCACGGGAGCCGTCCGGCCGCTCAAGTTCCGTCCTGAAACAGCGCAGATGGACTTCCTCACCCGGAACAGGAACCGCGAACGGCGTTTCCACTTCCAGATATCCACGCTCTTCAAAGAAGGTCCGGACCGATCTGACCATCTGCGTACGCCGCTCAAGCAAAGGCAGGCGTTCGGCGATCCGGCCCGGATCAGCAGACAATACGGTCATGACGTCTCTCGCTCCTGTTGCAAAACCGGCACCCGCACCGCTAGAGGCATCACATGGATGATATGGTCAAGACAGCCCCAGCGCATTTTAAAGGGCATTTTACGGGACGTTCTGCAAAACGTCACACGCTTCGCACGCCATCCGACCTCATCGAGGCGGGAATGGCGACGGAAGCCCAGCGGACAACGCTCGAAGCGGTAGGCGAACGCTTCACGATGGCCATTCCCCCCGCCTTCCAAGACCTGATCACGCATCCGGATGACCCTATCGCCCGACAGGTCATTCCCGACGCACGCGAACTCGTCATGCTGCCGCACGAAGACCCGGACCCGATCGGCGATGATGCCCTGTCTCCCGTCCCCGGCATTGTGCACCGTTATGCCGACCGCGCCCTGCTCAAGCCTCTGCTAGTCTGCCCGCTCTATTGCCGTTTCTGCTTCCGGCGCGAGCATGTCGGACCAGGCGGTGGGCTTCTCAGCGATGCGCAGCTTGAAACTGCGCTCGACTGGGTCCGGCAGCATCCCGATATCCGCGAAATCATCCTGACGGGCGGCGATCCACTCATGCTGGCTCCGCGCCGACTGAAGCATATCGTGCAGTCCCTGTCCGACATCCCGCACATCGAGACGATCCGCATCCACTCCCGCGTGCCCGTCGCCGATCCGGCCCGCATGACGGAAGAACTGCTCGATGCGATGGAAACGGACCGCTCCATGTGGCTGGTCGTGCACGCCAACCATGCCAGCGAGCTGACCCCGCAGGCCACCAAGGCCATCCGCGCCGTTCTGGCCCGGGCTATTCCGGTCCTGTCACAGTCCGTTCTGCTGCGCGGGGTCAATGATACGGTGGAAAGTCTGGAAGCCCTGCTGCGGGCCTTCATCAAGGCGCGGGTCAAACCCTATTACCTGCACCATCTCGATGCTGCTGCCGGAACGGGACATTTCCACGTCCCTGTCCCGGAAGGTCAGGCCCTGCTGAGGCAGCTTCGCGGGCGCGTTACGGGACTGGCCTGGCCGACCTATGTTCTCGACATTCCGGGGGGACGAGGCAAGGTGCCGATCGGGCCGGAATATCTGGACCCCGCGTCTCCGGGCACGGTCTCAACGCCCGACGGAGAGGCGTGCAGCTTTACCTGACACGCCCCATAAAACTGAAGCCGCCTTATTTGGCGTCGAACATGTGAGTGGCATGGGTGATGGCGCCGCCCGCACGGATGGCGGCGGCCACAAGGGCGATCTCGGAGAGCTGAGCATCCGTTGCGCCGGCTTCGCGCGCGGCCTTCACATGAAGCTCGATACAGTACGGACACTGCGTCGTCAGCGCGACGGCCACGGCGGCGAGCTGCTTGGTCAGGGCGCTGACTTCGCCTTCCTCGAATGCGGCACGGTCGAACTGCCAGAAGGCATCCATGCCCTTGGAGGCATTGGCTTCAAGATGGGAAATGCGCGAGAGGTTCTTCATATCGTACATGCGGCTTCTCCTTGCGTTTCGCCCTGACCTTCAGGACAGACACACACTCTGACATGACCTGTCCGCCGCCATGCCCCAAGCCCCCTGCCCTTCACAGTTTCCTGAAGCCACAAACCGTCACGCGCCCCTTGGCCTTGCTTCCAGCCCCCGTGCGGCGCTAGAAGCCCACAAGACGTGACAGAAAATCCCTCCCCAAGGGTCATCAGGACACAAGCATGAAACAGCAAGCCAACCTTATCCGGGCCGGCCAGGTCATCGAGCACGATGGCCGCCGCTGGACGGTTCTCAAGCAGCAGATCATCACCCCGGGCAAGGGTGGCGCCTTCATCCAGGTCGAAATGCGCGACCTCAAGACAGGCAACAAGACCAACGAGCGCTGGAGAACGGCAGATTCCGTCGAACGTCTGATGACGGAAGACAAGGACTACACCTATTCCTACATGGACGGTGACAATGTCGTCCTGATGGATCCGGAAACGTTCGAGCAACTCGTCCTTGCCAAAGACATCTTCGGCGACCAGTTCGCCTTCCTGCAGGACAACATGCCGCTGAACGTCAAGCTGGTCGAAGGCGACCCGGTGGGTGTGGAACTGCCCCCGCACGTGACGCTGGAAGTCACGGAAGCCGACCCGGTGGTCAAGGGCCAGACGGCCAGCTCCTCCTACAAGCCCGCCATGCTGTCCAATGGCGTGAAGACGCTGGTCCCGCCGTTCATCGAAGCCGGTGAGCGCATCGTTGTCCGCACGGAAGACGGATCCTACGTCGAACGCGCGAAGGACTGATCCAGCATGCGTCTTTCCCCGCACATTGCCGTCATGCAGGGCGCGGCGCAGAAGGCCTCGCGCCGCCTGCTCCGTGACTTTGCCGAGGTCGAACAGCTTCAGGTCAGCATCAAGGGCCCGGGAGATTTCGTCTCCCAGGCCGACCTGCGCGCAGAGGCCATCCTCCGCGAGGAACTGAGCCGTGCCCGTCCCGGCTACGCCTTCCTGATGGAAGAAAGCGGTGCTTCGGGCGGGGACAACTGGACCTGGCGCTGGATCGTCGATCCGCTCGACGGCACGACGAACTTCCTGCACGGCATCCCGCACTGGGCCATTTCCATCGGCCTTCAGCGCAAGCTGCCGGACGGAACGATCGAAATGGCAGCCGCGGTTGTCTACAACCCGGCTGCCAACGAAATGTTCTGGGCCGAAAAGGGCGTGGGCGCGTTCCTCAACGAACGCCGCCTTCGTGTCTCCGGTCGCCGCAACATGCACGAAGCCCTGTTCGCCACCGGAATTCCGTTCGCGAAAGTCCCGAGCAGCAGCCGTCTGCCGTTCGCCCGCGTCCTCGGCGCCCTGATGCCTCAGGTTGCCGGGATTCGCCGCTTCGGTGCCGCAGCCCTGGATCTCGCCTGGGTCGCAGCTGGCCGTTATGACGGTTACTGGGAATTCGGCATCAAGCCCTGGGACTGCGCAGCCGGCCTGCTTCTCGTCCGCGAAGCCGGTGGTTATGCGACCGATCCGGACGGAACCGAACTCCATGACCTTCCCGACGACGTCAATGTCGTTGCCGGAAACACCAACCTTCACGGCCCCCTGCGCGCCCTTGTGCACGAGGCTCTGAACCGGAGCTGACGAAACTGCCCTCACTTCCCATTGCGGGAGTCGTGAGGCCTCGTCTAGGATCGGCCTGACATGTACAGGCCGATCCCCTTCTCCCTTCCTCTGGCGGCCTTTCTGGCCTGCCTTCCGCTGTCCGCCGCACAGGCACAGGTCACCAGCAATCTGGATGATCTGCCTCAGGCCAAGACCGCCCCCTCCGCGAAAAAACCAGCCCCGACGACGCATCCGGCAGGACACGCCGTCCAGAAATCCGCGGCAAAGGCCCCGGCCCCCGTGGCCGCACCGCCCGCAGCGAGAGCATCCTCTCCAGCAGAGCCCGTCCGGAGCACGCCGACGCACACGACCATTCCCGGCGTTCCCCCTGCTCCGCCGCCGCCGGTCGTCCTGCCCCCGCCTTTCGTCCCCGTCCAGATTCATCCTCCCGTCCCGCCCGCCGAAGTCATGGCCGTTGCTGACGCGGCCAGCCACACGGCGCCGCTCCCTGAGGGCGGGATGCGGGTCCTGTTCCCGAGCGGAAGCGAAGCGCTGAACGCAGACAGCCTCAAGGCGCTTCAGGACTACGGAACCGGGCTTTCCCACCATCCCGAGCAGCGCGTCGTGCTGATGGCGTACGCAGCCCTGCCCGGCGATGACGTGTCCATGCCGCGCCGCATCGCGCTGGCACGAGCGCTCGCTGTCCGCTCGATCTTCATTCACGCAGGTGTCGCCACGACCCGCCTCTACCCCCGCGCGCTGGGGCGTCCGGCGACAGGAGACACCGCACCTGCTGACCGGCTGGATGTTGTCATCGAGACAAATCCCACCGACACCCCCGCCTCTTCCGCAAACGGCATGCCACAATAAAATCAGGAAAGACACGCCGTGACACGTCCTACGACCTACCTGCTGCGAATGGCCGTTTTCCTTGTCGCGGTCGGCCTTCTGGCCGCGACAATGGGCACGACCCTGCTCCATGCTTTCAACGCGAACCCCAAACTCGACGCCATTATCCTGGGCGTGCTCCTGCTGGGGATCCTGTGGAATCTCCATGTCGTCCAGCGCCTGATGCCGGAAGTGCAGTGGGTTGAGCTCCTGCGTCAGCCCCGCGCCGGTCTGGCCGCCCCCAAGGCCCCGCGCCTGCTCGCCCCCATGGCCAGCATGCTGGCAGCCCGCAACCGCACGGACCGCCTGACGCTTTCCACCCAGACGACACAGGCCATGCTCGACAGCCTGTCCTCGCGTCTGGATGAAAGCCGGGAAATCTCCCGCTACATGACGCAGCTCCTGATCTTCCTGGGTCTGCTGGGCACGTTCTACGGACTTCTGCTGACGGTCAGCTCGATTGCCGGTGTTATCGGCAACATGTCCGCGGGCGGTGGGGACATGGATGTCATGTTCAACCAGCTCAAGACCGGACTGGCCGGCCCGCTGGCGGGCATGTCCACGGCGTTTTCGGGCTCGATGTTCGGTCTCGCCGGCGCACTGGTCCTCGGCTTTCTGGATCTGACCGCCGGACAGGCCCAGACCCGCTTCTTCAACGAACTGGAAGAATGGCTGGCTGGCGTGACGCGCGTGAGCGGCAGCACATCGATCGACAGCGATGGCGCGCCCGTTCCGGCCTATGTTCAGGCCCTGCTCGAACAGACCGCCGAAAATCTGGAAACACTTCAGAACGCCGTCTCCCGCAGCGAAGAGAACCGCGTCCGCGAACTGCATATGCTCGACAGCCTTCAGGAACGCCTGCGCGGGATGACGGATCTGCTCGCCGCAAACCAGACGCTCATGACCCGCACGGCCGAGACCCAGACAGCCCTTCTGCGCCACATGGGCGATGAGGGTCCGGGGTCTCAGGGCACGGCGCTCCTGCGGATCGAGACGCATCTCAGCCGCCTGATCCAGGAACTGCATGAAGGCCGCGCCCAGACGATCGGAGAACTTCGCAACGATCTCCGTGTTCTGGCGCGCACGATTGCAGCAGCGTCCGGCAATACGACGCCCCCTCCCGGCAGGCAGGGCTGATCCATGGCCCGGCGCAGACGCGGATCCCATAACGCCCTTGATGCCTGGCCCGGCTATGTGGACGCCTTGTCCACCCTGCTGATGGTCGTGACATTCGTCCTGCTGGTGTTCGTCGTGGGGCAGCAGTTCCTCTCGGTGTCGCTAGCCCGGCGTGAGCACACGCTCGATGCCCTGCAAAAGCAGCTGGCCGAGCTGTCGCACATGCTGTCGATGACAGAGGACAAGAACAAGAGCCTGTCCTCGACCGTCGCCACGCTGTCTGACGAGAAGCAGCACAATCAGGTCCAGCTCCAGACCCTTTCGACCCAGATCGCCGCTCTGACAGGGCAGCTTCAGTCGAAGGATCAGGCACTCGCCTCGGCAGACGACACAAGCAAGCAGCAGAACAGCAAGATCTCGGATCTTCAGGCTCAGGTTGAAGAACTGACCCGCCAGCTTCAGGCAATCAGCAACGCCCTCGACCTCGAGAAGAAGGCAGAACAGGGCAAAGACACCCAGATCGCGGATCTTGGCAACAAGCTCAATCTGGCGCTGGCCGACAAGGTCAATCAGCTCAAACGCTACCGCTCGGAGTTCTTCGGACGTCTGCGGGACCTGCTGAAAGACCAGAAGGGCGTGAATGTTGTGGGAGACCGCTTCGTCTTCCAGTCGGAAATCCTGTTCCCGCAGGGCAGTGCCGACCTGACGCCTGAAGGCCGCAAGGAAATCACGACCCTTGCCCATACCTTCAAGCAGGTCGCCTCGACGATCCCGACGGACCTTCCGTGGATTCTGCGCGTGGACGGCCATGCCGACCGTCAGCCAATCCACAGTGCCTTTCCCAGCAACTGGGAACTGTCATCCGAGCGCGCCATCACGGTGGTCAAGCTGCTGATTGCCGAGGGTGTGGACCCCCGTCATCTCGCCGCCACGGGCTTTGCCGACTACCAGCCTCTGGACGCTGCCAGCACGCCGGCAGCCTATGCCAGAAACCGCAGGATCGAGTTCCGTCTGACAGATCGCTGATCCCTCGTCCGCCTGCCTTTTCACAAAGGCAGGCTTTTGCGCAGATCTACTGACATTTCTGCGATAATCCCTTATGTAGCAGCCATGACCGATACCCCGCTCTCCCTTATCCGCAATTTCTCGATCATCGCTCATATCGATCACGGCAAATCGACGCTGGCCGATCGGCTGATCCAGGCCTGTGGCGCGCTGACCGCACGTGAAATGAAAAACCAGGTCCTCGATTCGATGGAGCTCGAGCAGGAGCGCGGGATCACCATCAAGGCGCAGACCGTCCGCCTGACCTATCCGGCCAAGGACGGCAAGGTTTACACGCTGAACCTGATGGACACGCCGGGCCATGTCGACTTTGCCTATGAAGTCAGCCGCTCGCTCGCTGCCTGTGAAGGTTCGCTGCTGGTCGTCGATGCCTCCCAGGGCGTGGAAGCCCAGACGCTGGCGAACGTCTATCAGGCGCTCGATGCCAATCACGAGATCGTCCCGGTCCTGAACAAGATCGATCTTCCGGCTGCCGAACCCGAGCGCGTCCGTGCCCAGATCGAAGACGTGGTCGGCATTCCGGCCGATGACGCCGTCGAGATCAGCGCCAAGACCGGCATCAATATCGAAGGCGTGCTCGAAGCCCTTGTCCAGCGTCTTCCTGCCCCTACGGGTGATGCCGAAGCCCCACTTCAGGCGTTGCTGGTGGACAGCTGGTACGATGCCTATCTCGGTGTCATCATTCTCGTCCGCATCAAGGACGGCCGCCTCAAGCGCGGTGACCGCATCCGCATGATGCAGACCGGCGCGACCTATCATGTCGATCAGGTCGGCGTATTCCTGCCCAAGATGCAGTCGGTCGAGAGCCTCGGCCCGGGCGAGATGGGCTACATCAACGCCGCCATCAAGACCGTCGCGGACTGCAATGTCGGTGACACCGTCACGCTCGACAAACGCCCCGCCCCCAAGGCCCTTCCCGGCTTCAAGCCGTCCATTCCGGTGGTGTGGTGCGGCCTGTTCCCGATCGACGCGGATGATTTCGAGAAGCTGCGTGACAGCCTCGGAAAACTGCGCCTGAACGATGCCTCGTTCCATTTCGAGGCCGAGACTTCCGCCGCCCTGGGCTTCGGTTTCCGTTGCGGCTTCCTCGGCCTGCTGCATCTGGAAATCATCCAGGAGCGTCTGTCCCGCGAGTTCAATCTGGACCTGATCGCGACTGCCCCGTCCGTGGTCTACAAGATGCACATGACGGACGGCACGTCCGAAGATCTGCACAACCCGGCCGACATGCCGGAACTCAGCAAGATCGAAACCATCGAAGAGCCCTGGATCAAGGCGACCATCATGGTTCAGGACGAATATCTCGGCCCGGTCCTGACACTCTGCTCCGAACGCCGTGGCGTACAGGTGGATCTGACCTATGTCGGCAACCGTGCCATGGCCGTCTACCGCCTGCCGCTCAATGAAGTGGTGTTCGATTTCTACGACCGCCTGAAATCCATCAGCCGCGGTTATGCCTCGTTCGACTATCAGATGGACGGCTACGAAGAGAGCGATCTCGTCCGCATCTCCATCCTCGTAAACCACGAACCGGTGGATGCCCTGTCCTTCATCTCGCATCGCACCGTTGCCGAGCAGCGCGGCCGCTCCATCTGCGCGAAGCTCAAGGACCTGATCCCCAAGCAACTGTTCAAGATCGCCATTCAGGCCGCCATCGGCTCCAAGGTCATCGCCCGTGAAACGATCGGCGCGCTGTCCAAGGACGTGACCGCCAAGTGTTATGGTGGTGACATCTCCCGCAAGCGCAAGCTTCTGGACAAACAGAAGGAAGGCAAGAAGCGCATGCGGCAGTTCGGCAAGGTCGAAATCCCCCAGAGCGCCTTCCTCGCCGCCCTGAAAATGGACTGAGCCCTGCCTTATGTCGAAAAGCGCCGCCATCCTGTTCGTCCACAACGAAGTCTACACGATCGGATGGTGGCTTGCGCATCATGCGACCATCGGGTTTTCAACCCTGATTGTCTGTGATGACCATTCGACAGACGGAACAGATATGGTTCTGTCAAACGCGGCCACGCTTTATGACATCCGTGTCCAGTCCTCCGATACGACGCTGTCCGAACGACTGGATCGTCAGACCCGTTTTCACGAAAAGGCTCTTGAACAGGGGCGGGACGAATTCGACTGGATGATGGTTCTGGCGGCGGACGAATATCTGCATTTTGAAACTGCCCGGTCCGTCGCCGAGTTTACTGCAGCAGCCACGACGGCCATGCTGCCGGTGAACTGGTGTCTGTTCGGCTCTTCCGGGCATCAGGTTCCGTCCGCATTCTCCCCGATCGAGACCTTTACCCGCCACGGCCTGCTGAGCCTGCCGGATCATCGCATCGTCCGGCACCTCGTCCGGCCGCGCCAGATGGGCAGCAGTCTGCCCGACCCGTTTTCCGCGCTTGAGAGAAACGCGACCTGGTCCGACAGCCGTGTCCTTCATTTCGCCGCCGGCGATCATGAAAGCTTCCTGCGGCGCAACTCCAGCGCCACGCCGGACAAAGCCTGGCAGAACTTCGATCGCAACGACGCCGAATATACAGGCGCAAGCCGCTGGCTGCCGGAAAGCCGCCGGATTGCCTCTTCCATTGTTCAGGCCTCGCTGACGGATCTGTACTGGCGCCTCAAGGCCACCGTCACCCATGCAGACCGGACCGTTCTTCAGGATCTCGGCCTGACACCAGCACAGCTCTCCGCGCCGTCATCCCGTCGGACACCTCCGCAGTTCCATTTCTGCATGCTCGGCCAGACGAAGCAGTTGATGAGAGACATGCAGACGGGATCCCTTGTGCCTGTCGGCGCGGGAGACGTGAACTTCGGCCGCTACAATCCCCTGGTCATGGCTCTCGAAGTATCGGACGGAGATATCTGGAACGCCTGCCTCTTCACGGAAAACCCGCTCCCCGGGCGCTACCTATCTCTTCCCGGTTCTCCCACACTTCTGCCGATGGTGCCGCTTCATGTCATGATCGCGGAAAATACGGTCCTGTCGCCTGTCAGTGGCGAAGAAATCCGGATTGCCATTCCCGACCATGCCCTGACCAAGATCGATGCCACCACGGCACTCTACACGCGGATGACATCATTCATGGTGCTGACGGCGGAAGGCCATGGTCTTGCTGATTTCCTGCGGGGGATCGACCGGCTCCCTGCTCCAGACGCCAGCGCACTGGGCTGTGCCATTGCGATGCTTGACCCCGAAGACGCCGGACGCCTCGCGCAGACCTTTCCCGGCCTGATCCCGCGAAGCCTCATGCCGGTGCGTCCCCCTCAGTCCTGACGTTCGGCATTCTTCCGGAACAGCGCAAACGTCGCGATCGCGCCCTCCATCACGGCCTGCCGGCGCCCCGCATCACTTTCATCCAGATACTGCCCGAGCCGCTCCAGAAATACCGGCCATTCTCCCTTCTGGTGAAACGCCGACAGATAGGCCCGGGGCAGCCCTTCTGCCACGCGCGCGGACAGAACACGCCCCCCAAGCCGCGAGCCTTCCAGCACATACAGAACACCCATCGCCGTGCCGTCACTTTCCGGGAAACAGTCCGCCTGCACGGCCGGAACCGCCAGTCCCATCTGACGCAGATCATCCTTCAGAAGCTCCGCCCGCGGACGCCAGACCGGCAGTGAGGCCGCATGTCGGCTGAGATACGCCTCCGCAGCCCCAAGCACGCGCGCATGAGCCGTCAGAAAGTCCCCATAGGATTGCGGATCCGCAAGCCCGAAACGGGAAAAAGCCTCATCGACCGCCTCATGGGCCTCCCGGCTGACACGTCGCAGTTCCGCCAGACCAGAATTCTTCTGCTCATCAGCGCCTCCAACTGTCTCCATTCGTGCTGATCTTCCCATGCGCTGTGAAACCGTTTCCGGTTCTGTCCGTAATTAGAGTGACTTGCGACGACCAGATTCTGTCTGACACGCCCCCGGATTTCGGAGAATACCCCGTTGAGCAGCACCCCGCCCCAACCCGCGTTTCCTTCAGACGACCACGCCACCCGCCCGGGAAAGCGGCATCTGATCCTGAAAACCGTCGGGGGCGTGCTGGGAACACTGGTGGCTGCCATCGTCATCCTGATCCTGATCTGGCAGTGGGACTGGTTCGTTCCCTATATTGATCGCAAGGGTACCGCAGCCTTGCACCGTCCTGTCAGCATCGCGCATCTGCATGTCGGCCTTGGTTTCAAAACCACCGTCACCGTCGATGACCTGAAAATCGATCAGCCGGAAGGTTTCGAGAAAGAGAAGGACGATTTCGCCTCCGCCAAGGCGATCACAGTTACTGTCGATGTCTGGCGTTACCTGACAGGCGGCGGCCTCTCCCTGCCGCTGATCCGCGCCGACACCCCAAAAGGCGATATCGTCTCGCTGCTCAACGGCACGAACAACTACAGTTTCGCATCCTCTTCCGATCCGTCGTCGCAGACATCCTCATCGTCCACCACGACCCTGCCGAAGCTCGGCAAGATCGAAATCAATGACGGCGATATCCGCCTGGCTCTGGCGAAGCTCAAGACGGACATGCATGTCCTCATCCATACCGAAGAGCCGAAAAACGGGGGGGACGGGCATCTCGTCATCGACCTCAAGGGCCGGTACGCGCAGGCCCCGATCACAGGCCATATCGTCGGTGGTGCCCTGCTCGGCCTGACGGATGCAACACACCCCTATCCGATCGACGGCCGCCTCGCCAACGGCCCGACCTATGTCACGCTGCGCGGCACGGTCGACGATCCCATCCATTTCCAGGGCACCAATCTGGCACTGCACTTTGCCGGACCGGACATGGCGCTCCTCTACCCGCTGACAGGCGTCCCCATCCCGCAGACCCCGGCCTACAGCGTGACCGGCACTCTGGCCTATTCCGACCGCGCGATCCGTTTCCAGAAATTCGAGGGTCACATGGGCTCTTCGGATATCGGCGGGGATATCAACGTCGATCCGCATCAGAAGCCGATCTTCGTGGAAGCCGCGCTGCACTCACACTCTGTCGATCTAGCGGATCTGGGCGGCTTCATCGGCGCACAGCCCGGCGAAGCAAAGAAAGCCGAACCGGCCAGTGCACGCGTCCTGCCTGACAAGAAGATCAATGTCCCCAAACTCAATGCCGCAAACGTCCATCTGACCTATCACGGCGATCACATCCGCAACAAAAACTGGCCGCTGGACAATATTGATGCGGAGCTGAACGTTCGCGACGGCGCCATTGATCTCAAACATCTGACCTTCGCAACCGGAACAGGCACCATCTCCGCGAACGCCACGCTGGAGCCGACGAAAAACGAACAGTTCCACACCCGCTTCCGCCTTGATGTCTCGCGCCTGCCACTGTCCCGCATCATGACGTCCAAAGACATGTTCCAGGGCGAAGGCACCATTGGCGGTCACATGACCCTGACCTCGACCGGCAATTCGGTCGCAACCCTCGTTGAAAATGGCGACGGCGGCACGACCCTCGTTCTGGATCGCGGCGGCGATGTTACGGCACTGCTGCCAGATCTTCTGGGCCTCAAACTGGGCTCTGCCGTCCTCTCCGCCCTTGGCATCCCGGACCGCTCCAAGCTGGAATGCCTCGTGGCCGATCTGCCGTTGAAAGACGGAATCGTGCACACCAACTCCATGCTCCTGCAGACCGGCACCACCCGGACGATGGGCACGGGAACCGTCAATTTCCACAAGGACACGTTGGACTACGCGGTCACAACACGCTCGATCGGACCTCAGATCCTGTCCCTGCCCGGCGCCGTCCATATCTTTGGCTCCATGAAAAGCCCGACGATCCTGCCCGGCGCGGAACTGCTCGGCCGCGTCGCCGCCTCCGTGGGCCTGGGGATCGTTTTCCCGCCCGCAGCCCTGATCCCGACGATCCAGCTTGGCGTCGGCAAAGGCTCGGCCTGTGAAAAAGCCATTCTGGAAGCGAACGAGCATCCGGCCGCCGGCATTGCTCCCAGCAAAACCACAGGTACTGGCCCCAGCAGCGTTCCGCACCCCGCACAGACACGGAGTGGAACCCAGCCTGCTGGAAAAACTGCAAAAACCCCGCACCGCCGCCTGTCACCGGCTGAAGTCCGCAAGGTCTGGGAGAAAAAATCGAACCCGAAATGAAAAGATATGATCCGGCCCGTGGCAGGAGCGGCTTTTTTGACTATAGCTTGGCCCAGCCAATCCCTGCCCCGGAGCGTCCGCTTGCTGCTATCCAGACTCGACCGCTGGTTCCATATCACGGCCCGCGGTTCAACGATCCCGCGTGAGATCATTGCCGGACTGACGGTTTTCGGGGCCATGGCCTATATCGTGGCCGTCAATCCCGCCATTCTCTCGGCGGCGGGTCTGGACCGCCATGACATGGTCATGACGACCATCGCCGGTGCAGTCGCCGGCACGCTCCTGATGGCACTCTGGGCCAGACTTCCGATTGCCCTTGCCCCGGCCATGAGCAGCAACGTCCTGTTCGCGCAGGTCGTCGTCCAGCAGGCTCATGTCAGCCCGCGCACGGCCTTCACGGTCGTTCTGTTCAGCGGCCTGTGCTTTACGGCTCTTTCCCTCAGCCAGATCCGCCAGCGCATCATCCGCGGTTTTCCGCCCTCGATCGTCCTCGGTATCCAGATCGCCCTCGGTGCCTTCATTGCCCGGATCGGGCTGACAACAGGCGGGATCGCCGTCCCCTCATCCGAAGGTCTGACGTTTGGATCCCTGAGCAACCCGTCCGTTCTACTCAGCATGGCAGGTGTCGTCCTGAGCGCCATCCTCGTGGTGCTGCGTGTCCCGGCAGGTCTGCTCATCGCCATTCTGGCCATCACCATGGCCGGCCTTTTCATCCAGACGCCTTCCGGCCCGATCACGCATCTGCCCGCGCAGCTTCTGGACTGGCCGCACTACCCGACCAACCTGTTCCTCCCCTTCGATTTCCACGAATATTTTTCCCATCTCGGACTACTCGTCCCCATCACACTCTACTTCCTGCTGAGTGATTTCTTCGACGCAACCGCGACCATGATGAGCGTCGCCCACCGCGCCGGTCTGGACGGAACAGTCGAGAAACCCGCTCTCGATCATCGTGCCTTCGGCTCCGACGGTGCCGCGAGCATCATCGGAGCGTCGCTCGGAACCTGCACCGTCTCCGCCTATGTCGAGAGCCTTGCAGGTGTTGAAGCCGGTGGTCGCACAGGACTGAGCGCGCTGGTCGTCGCCGTCCTGTTCGCACTGTCTTCGGTGTTCTGGCCGCTCATCACCGCCATTCCGGCCATCGCCACCGCCCCCGTGCTCATTCTCGTGGGTCTGAACATGCTCGGCAGCCTCAGCCGGGTCGCCGAAACGCCCGCAGAAGCCATTCCGCCTCTAACCATGCTGCTCATCGCAGGTGTGACGGGCAATTTCATGCTGAGCCTGTCGTGCGGCCTGCTGATCTACACCGCGCTCGCCATCGCCATGCGCCAGTTCCAGCGCCTGACACCCATCGTTCTCGGCCTGGATGCCGCCTTCGTCTTTTACATGATTCTTCAGGCCCACATGGGCGCATGATCACTTTCCAGACGCAGTTTTAATCCTTTTTTCATGACTTCCGGGCAGGCTGTCTGTCATGACTTCCTGCCCCGCCACACCCCACCACGTCTTCATCGCCACACCCTGCTTCGGTGGCACCGTCACACTGAGCTACATGCAGTCCCTCATCAGCTGCATGTCAACAGCCCCGGCCAATAACCTGCAACTGACGCTCTCGACCATCGGAAGCGATGCCCTCATCACACGGGCACGGAACACGCTGCTGCATCAGTTCGTGACCATGACCGATGCGTCCCATCTTCTCTTCATCGACAGCGACATCGGCTTCTCCATCACCGATATTCTCGCCCTTCTGGATGCAGATCGCCCCCTGATCGGAGGCGCGTACCCCCTGAAATCCCATTACTGGGACCGGGATACAGACCGTTTTATCGCCGCCGGAGAACCCGCAGCCACGGCCAGCCTGCGTTATGTCGGAGACTGCACAGCGCTTCATGACGGAACCGCACCCGGCGAAATCGCAACCGTCTCTTATATAGGGACCGGCTTCATGCTCATGACGCGCCAGATGGTGCGCGACATGATCGCCCATTATCCGGAAACGCGTTACAGTCGCATTGACGCCAGAACCGAAGGCAGCAGTCCGGACGCCCCGTCCGCAGACGCCTACGCCCTTTTCGACTGCCTGATCGATCCCGAAACCCGCACCTATCTTTCCGAAGATTTCGCGTTCTGCCGTCGCTGGATCGCGATGGGCGGAAGCGTCTCGCTGCACCGCGGCCTTTCCCTGACACATACCGGTAGCACAATATTCAAAGGTGACCTGGCCATCCGGACCCTGCCCCTTTCCTGATCCTCAAACCGACCCGATCCGATTTCCGACACCACTTGCCACTATTCGGTCATATTGAAACGGTTTAAGCACTCATGCGGTGTCGGGAGCGTGATGCATACATTCCCCGACACCGCTCCCCTATATTCAGACCATGACCGCCTGCCGGAAATACGAAATATTACTGAGCGGATCCGCCGCACCCGCAGCCGTATTGTAATACTGCTTGTGAAAACGGCTGAGAGCGGCCGGATCACTCGTCGACGGCAAGGGTGCCGAAACCCGGTAATACCGGATACGCGCCATCGCGGACGCATATCTCAGGTTTGAGACCAGCTGCGCGCTCCTCGGCAGATCCTGCGAAAGCATCCCCTGCAGAATCCGCTCAAACCGCTTTCCAACCGGATAACACAGAAAATTGACCCAGCAGTCGTCATGCGTCGCGGGCTCCATCTGCCACAGTCCCAGAGCCGGCCCCCCACCGATCTGCCTGACATAAGTCCCCCGGCTCTCCGCCAGAGCCGTTCCCGTCACCAGATTGACCGCGACCTCCCCATCAAGTCCCAGCGCCGCCAGCGCCGGAGCAACCACCAGATGCTTGAGCTGACCCGCATCAATTCCGCTCATGCCGCCCCCTCACTTCGTGCTCAGGGACAGGGCAAAATGCACCATGCCCGTCCCCAGAATGGATGTTGCCAGCGTGATGATCCCGGTAATGACCGCCCGCCCCCCGATCAGGCGATCCAGCTTGCCGTTGACGACACGATTCCCCTCGTCAACCTTCGCTTCCAGCAGCTTCATCTGATCCCGCAGAGACGAGATTTCCTGGCGCATCTCGGTCCGCAGGTCCTCGTATCGGTCCGACAGCCCGCCTGCGATCGTCTCCAGCCGCAGAACCCGGTCCTCAAGCATCCGAAGCGTATAAGCGCGTCTCTCATTCCCATCAGCCAGACTGATTGTCAGGCCTTCCCTGTCCGACATGCCGTCCCCCAAATAAAAAAAGCGCTCCCCGAGGGGAACGCTTTTGTGGCATTAAGCCATTAATGTAGAAACAAACACACCGTTTATCAACGAAAACCTGAAAACCACCATCTGGCACAGGAAAACCCGCCTTGGCCCTCCTGGCGGATAGGCGCATAATAATACCCCATGAACGCTTCCCCGACAGAAACACTCCTTGATCTGCGTGGCCTGACCTGTCCGATGCCTGTTCTCAAGGCCAACCGCGCCCTTCGCGACATGCCGCCCGGTGCAAAACTGCGCATCCTGGCGACGGACCGCGCATCAGTGGCTGATTTCCAGTCCTACTGCCGCGAAACCGGCCATGCGCTCATTGCGTTTACGGACACCGCAGGCGTTCTTTCTTTCATGATCCGGCGACGTGCAGAAACGTCACCGTCCTGAAGAAACTCCAGCGTTCCCATGCTCGGGGCTGGCAAAACCTGTCTTCTGCCTGTAATCCCCTCGCTACCTTGTTCCAAAGTGTGCCTTGAGGCTTTTCATGCCCGAACCCATTGATGCCATGTCTTTCGAGGATGCCCTCTCCGAACTGGAGCGGATCGTCCGCGGCCTTGAAGGCGGCCAGATGAAGCTCGAGGACGCTATTTCCGCCTATGAACGCGGTGCTGCCCTACGCAGGCACTGTGATGCGAAGCTGGGAGAGGCCGAGATGCGTGTCCGCGCCATCGTGCAGAACGATGACGGCACGACAGGCACGGAGCCTCTTGCCGATACCGGAGAGTCCGGCCGATGAATGCCCCTACCACGTCTGTTTCCCTGAAGGACGCGCTCGCCCGCGCCTGTTCCGAGATCGAAAACACGATCGATACCCTGCTACCCATGGTGCCAGGTGACGAGTCTGTTCTCCTCGATGCCATGCGCTATGCGGCCCTCGGCGGCGGCAAGCGTCTGCGTGGCTTCCTGGCTGTCGAAGTGGCAACACTCTTCGGCGCAGACCGCAAGGCCGCCCTGCGTGTCGCCGCATCGGTTGAACTGCTGCACGCCTATTCGCTGGTGCATGACGATCTGCCGTCCATGGACGATGACGACCTGCGACGCGGCCGGCCGTCCACGCACAAGCAGTTTGACGAAGCCATCGCCATTCTGGCCGGTGACGCCCTGCAGACCCGCGCGTTTGAAATTCTCGTCGAGCCTGAAACCAGCCCCAACGCGACCGTCCGCGCCAATCTGGCCCTTGCGCTTGCGCAGGCTTCCGGATCGGCTGGCATGGTCGGCGGTCAGGTCATCGACATCCGCGGCGAAGGCCGCGCCCTCCCGCTGGACCAGGTCCGTCGTCTGCACGCCCTGAAGACCGGGGCCCTCATCCGCTATGCCGCCGAGTCTGGCGCCATCCTCGCCGATGTAGACGACGCCCGCCGCGCCGCCATCGTCGCCTATGGCCGCGATCTCGGCACAGCGTTTCAGGTCGCAGATGACGTTCTGGACTCGACAGCAACCGCCGAGGAACTCGGCAAAACCGCTGGCAAGGACGAAGCCAGCGGCAAATCAACCTATGTCTCCCTGCTTGGCATTGACGGTGCCCGCGCCGAAGCCCGTCGCCTGAGCGACCGGGCCCGGGAGGCCCTTTCATCTTTCGGTGCACAGGCCGACGCCCTCAGGGCTCTGGCAGATTATGTCGTTGAGCGCAGGAACTGATCCCATGAGCAAGAAGACCTCCACGATTCCCACCTATGGCCGCTATCCGGAGCTGGATCGCGTCCGCTTCCCTGCCGACATGCGGAACCTGTCCGTCGACCAGCTCAAGCAGCTTGCCGATGAACTGCGCTCTGAAACCGTTGATGCCGTCTCCACCACGGGCGGCCATCTCGGCGCGTCTCTCGGCGTGGTCGAGTTGACCGTCGCCCTGCACGCCGTCTTTAACACGCCGGACGACCGCATCATCTGGGACGTCGGACACCAGGCCTATCCGCACAAGATCCTGACGGGCCGCCGCGACCGCATCCGCACGCTGCGCCAGCCCGAGGGCCTGTCCGGCTTCACCCGTCGCGCAGAAAGCGAATACGACCCGTTCGGCGCTGCCCATTCCTCTACATCGATCTCGGCTGGCCTCGGCATGGCCGTCGCGCATCACCTGCGCGCGGAAGAAGACCCGAGCTATCACGAACGCAACGTCATCGCCGTGATCGGCGACGGCTCGATCTCCGCTGGCATGGCCTATGAAGCCATGAACAACGCGGCTGTCGCAGGCCCCGGCGCAAACCGCCTGATCGTGGTGCTCAACGACAACGAAATGTCGATCGCCCCGCCGGTCGGCTCGATGTCGGACTACCTGTCCCGCCTGATGTCCTCGCGCCAGTTCTTCAGCCTGCGCGATCTCGCCGGCAAGGTCGCCAAGCGCCTTCCAGGCAAAATTGAGCGCACCGCCAAGCGCGCCGAGGAATATGCCCGCGGCATGATCACCGGTGGCACGCTGTTCGAAGAACTTGGCTTCTATTATGTCGGCCCGGTCAACGGCCACGACATGAGCCAGCTCGTGCCGATCCTGCGCAACCTGCGCGACGCCGACGATCAGGGCCCGATCCTGCTGCACATCATCACCGAGAAGGGCCGCGGCTACAAACCCGCAGAAGCCGCCGGTGACAAGTATCACGCCGTCAGCAAGTTCAACGTCGTCACGGGCGAGCAGAAGAAGGCCCCGGCCGGTCCGCCGAGCTACACGTCCATCTTCAGCCGTGAACTGATGCGTCGCGCCAAGACCGACGACAAGCTGATCACGATCACGGCCGCCATGCCGTCCGGCACCGGCCTGAACGCCTTCGCCAAGGCCTATCCGGACCGCTTCTTTGACGTCGGCATTGCCGAACAGCACGCCGTCACCTTCGCTGCCGGTATCGCATCCGAAGGTCTGCGCCCGTTCTGCGCGATCTATTCGACCTTCCTGCAGCGTGCTTACGATCAGGTCGTCCATGACGTCGCCCTGCAGAACCTGCCGGTCCGCTTCGCCATTGACCGTGCCGGGCTGGTCGGTGCCGATGGCGCCACCCATGCCGGTGCCTTTGACCTGAACTATCTGTGCTGCCTGCCGAACATGGTGGTCATGGCGCCGTCCGACGAAGTCGAACTGCTCCACGCCACAGCCACGGCCTGCGAATACGATGCCGGCCCGATCGCTTTCCGCTATCCGCGCGGTAACGGTATCGGCCTTGATCTCCCGGAAAAGGGCGAAGTTCTGGAAATCGGCAAGGGCCGCATCGTGCGCGAAGCACGCCGGGCACCGAATGCCCGCGGTGGCGTCGCCATCCTGTCGCTTGGCCCCCGCATGCACGACTCCCTGCGCGCCGCTGATCAGCTCGCTGCACAGGGCGTCCCTGTCACGGTCGCCGATGCCCGCTTCGCCAAGCCGATCGACAAGGCACTCGTCGAGGATCTCGCGCGCCAGCACGAAGTCTTCATCACGATTGAAGAAGGTGCCATTGGCGGCTTCAGCAGCCTCGTCGTTCAGCACCTCGCCGAGACCGGCCTGCTGGACAAGGTCAAGTTCCGTCCGATGGCCCTGCCGGATCGCTACATCGATCACAACACGCAGGATGCCCAGTACGAGGATGCGGGCCTGAGCGCACCGCATATCATCCGCACTGCGGCGGACGCCCTCGGCGTCGAAGTCGCCCAGCAGTCCGCCTGAACGACTGATGGCCAAACGCCGCGCCGACCAGCTCCTCGTTGACCGGGGGCTGGTCGAAAGCCGGACACGGGCGCAGGCCCTGATCATGGCGGGCCTCGTCTATACGAGTGACCGCCGGATCGCGAAGGCCGGCGACCAGCTCTCCGAAGACGCTCCCCTCGCCCTCAAAGGGCAGGATCATCCCTGGGTGTCGCGTGGCGGCCTCAAGCTGATCCACGCCATCGAGCATTTCGGGCTGGACCCGAAAGGCCGCATCGCAATCGATGTCGGCGCCTCGACAGGCGGCTTCACGGACGTCCTGCTGACCCATGGAGCCGAAAAGGTCTATGCCGTGGATGTCGGACATGGCCAGTTGGCATGGAAAATCCGCTCGGACGAACGCGTCGTCGTCCTGGAAAAGACGAACGCCCGCGCCCTGACGGCCGAGCAGATCCCCGAACCCGCCGGGATCGTGGTCTGCGACGCCAGCTTCATCGGCCTGCGCACCGTCCTGCCTGCTGCTCTTGAACTCACGACGCCGGATGCCTGGGCCATCGCGCTCATCAAGCCCCAGTTCGAAGCAGGCCGCGGGGAAGTCGGCGCAAAAGGCGTCGTCCGGGACCCGGCCGTCCACGACCGTGTCTGCGAAGAAATCCGGGAATGGTTCGCAGCCCTCCCCGGCTGGGAAGTCCTCGGGATCGAGGCCAGCCCCATTACCGGCCCCGAAGGCAATCGCGAGTTCCTGATCGCAGCCCGCAAAACCGGTACGACACAAGCCGCCGCGGAATAGTTTTACGGGGAAGACCGCGCTTTTCCTTTGGAACTGCGGGTCTTCCCCGTGCTATGGCTCCGCCGCCATGACAGCCGTAATCCATCCCGATATCCGCCCCCGAATCAATTCCGTCGCCTCTGACGACCTGAACGCTGCCGAGCGCGAGCGCATCCATGCGAAATCCGCCCTGTTCGCGCCGCCCGAGGCACGCCTTTCGGACGGGCGGCGCGATCTGGTGGGCCTGTCACGCGAAGAACTGGCCGCGCTGATGACGGAAATCGGCGAAAAGCCCTTCCGCGCCAAGCAGCTCTGGCACTGGATCTACCATCAGGGCGCGACCGACTTCTCGGCAATGACGACCATCGCCAAGCCCATGCAGGCCAAACTGGCCCAGCATTTCGTCGTCAGCCGCCCCACGACCGCAACCGAACAAACCTCTGTGGACGAGACGCGCAAGTTCCTCTTCCGCTTCCGCGACGGTCAGGAAGCCGAAACCGTCTACATCCCGGATCGTCGGGAAGACCGCGGTGCCGTCTGCATTTCCTCACAGGTCGGCTGCACCCTGTCCTGCACCTTCTGCCATACCGGCACGCAGAAACTCGTCCGTAACCTCGGCCCGGCCGAGATCGTCGGCCAGTTCATGGCCGCGCGCGACAGCTACGGCGAATGGCCAAGCCCCAGCGCAGACATGCCGCGCTACCTGTCCACCATCGTCCTGATGGGTATGGGCGAACCGCTTTACAATTACGAAAACGTCGCCAAGGCCATGCGGATCATCATGGACGGCGAAGGCATCGCCCTGTCCCGCCGCCGCATCACGCTCTCGACATCCGGCGTGGTGCCCATGATGGACCGTTGCGGCGATGAGCTTGGCATCAACCTCGCGATCTCCCTGCACGCAGTAACCAACGAACTGCGTGACCAGATCGTGCCGCTCAACCGTAAATATCCGATCGAAGAGCTGATCGCCGCCTGCCGCCGCTATCCAGCCGCGTCCAATTCCCGGCGCATCACCTTCGAATACATCATGCTCCGTGGCGTAAATGACAGCGAAGCCGATGCCCGCGAGCTCGTGCGTCTGATCCGTGACCTGCCGGCCAAGGTGAACCTGATCCCGTTCAATCCCTGGCCGGGCTCGGATTTCCAGCCTTCGACCCGTCAGCAGCTCACGAAATTCGCCAACATCGTGATGGACGCCGGCTTCGCCTCTCCCATCCGCACCCCACGCGGTCAGGACATCCTTGCGGCCTGCGGTCAGCTCAAGACCGAAAGCGAGCGCCAGCGCCGGTCCACCACCCCCGACGCCTGACATTCGCCCGGTTTCCCTCTTCCCCCCGAGATGCTAGAAACGCTTCTCAAACGAAACACACCAAGGACCACGCAGTTATGAGCGCCCACCAGGACGTCAAGAAAGTTGTGCTCGCCTATTCTGGCGGCCTGGACACTTCGGTTATCCTCCGCTGGCTCCAGAAGACCTATAACTGCGAGGTCGTCACCTTCACGGCCGATCTCGGCCAGGGTGAAGAGCTGGAACCGGCCCGCAAAAAGGCCGAGATGTTCGGCGTCAAGGAAATCTTCGTCGAGGATCTGCGCGAAACCTTCGTCAAGGATTTCGTGTTCCCGATGTTCCGGGCCAACACGCTCTATGAAGGCCAGTACCTGCTGGGTACGTCCATCGCCCGCCCGCTGATCGCACAGCGCCAGATCGAGATCGCCGAAGCCGTCGGCGCCGATGCCGTGGCTCATGGCGCAACCGGCAAGGGCAACGATCAGGTCCGCTTCGAGCTTGGCTATTACTCCCTCAAGCCGGACGTAAAAGTCATCGCCCCCTGGCGCGAGTGGGATCTGACATCCCGCACGAAGCTCCTCGCCTTCGCTGAAGAGAACCAGATCCCGGTCACGAAGGACAAGCGCGGCGAAGCCCCGTTCTCCGTGGACGCGAACCTCCTGCACTCCTCTTCCGAAGGCAAGCTGCTCGAAGATCCGTCGATCGGCGCCGAGGAAATCGTCTTCCAGCGCACGATTTCGCCGGAAGCCGCACCCGACGTCGCAACCGAAATCACCATTGATTTCGTCAGCGGTGACCCGGTGGCCATCAACGGCGTCGAGATGACCCCGGCCACCCTGCTGACCCGTCTGAACGAACTGGGCCGTGACAACGGCATTGGCCGTCTCGACATCGTGGAAAACCGCTTCGTGGGCATGAAGTCCCGCGGTATCTACGAAACGCCGGGCGGCACGATCCTGCTGGCGGCACACCGCTCGATTGAAAGCATCACGCTCGACCGCGAAGCTGCCCATCTCAAGGACAGCATCATGCCGCGCTATGCCGAGATCATCTATAACGGCTTCTGGTTCTCGCCCGAGCGCCGGATGCTTCAGGCCCTGATCGACACCAGCCAGCATTCCGTGACCGGCCGTGTTCGCATGCGCCTGTACAAGGGCAATGTGACCTGCGTGGGTCGTGAAAGCCCGCACAGCCTGTATGATACCCGCGTCGTGACTTTCGAGGACGACGAAGGCGCCTATAATCAGCAGGATGCCCAGGGCTTCATCAAGCTCAACGCCCTGCGTCTGCGGCTTGGCGGCCAGATTGGCCGTCGCGGCGGCACGCTCTGATTTCTCAACTGACTCCCTGGGGGACCATGACCAGTCTGATCCGTCTTACATCCGCTTTCGCCCTGTGTGGCGCCCTCGCCCTGACGGGGTGCGCCGGTGGCCACAAGCAGGTGGATGATTCCGACCTGACGCCCGAGCAGTTCATGGCGAAAATCCATGCTGAACCCGGCGTCAAGACCCTGCCGGACGGCCTGTCCTACAAGGTTCTCCAGTCGGGTCCCAAGGATGGTGAAAGCCCCCGTCACGGCTCCACCATCATGGTCATCTACGAAGGCCGCCTCCCCGATGGCGGCATCTTTGACAGCTCTGACCAGCATGGCAGCGGCGCCTATATGGAAATGCCGCTCGACGGCCTCGTGCAGGGCTGGCTTGAAGCCCTGCCCATGATGCATGTCGGTGACGAATGGATGCTCTACCTTCCGCCGAATCTCGGCTACGGCAAGCGCTCCATGGGCATCATCCCGCCCAACAGCCCGCTGATCTTCAAGATCCGTCTCCTGGGCGTCAATAACGGCGGCCAGCAGTAACAGCCGCCCCCTTCCGGATCAGGCCTCAGGGTCTGTCCGGAAGGGTCCAGTGCGCATCACAGCGCGCCTCGTAAAGTTCCTGATCGCCCGTCTCCAGCAGATGCCCGGTTTCGTGGGTCTTCGCGGTCCAGGCCGCTGGCGCTCCACAGACATGGCAGCGCGCCGTCAGGGCAATGACCTCATCCGCCTCATCCATCAGGCGTGTCATGACGTCGAACGGCACACGCCGGTAATCAGTATCCAGCCCCCCGACCGTCACATCCGCACCCCGCGCACGCGCAGCCCGGATATCCTCAACGATATCGCCATGGTAATGCGGCGCCACCCAGAACTGCCCCTCATCCAGAACGATATGACTGTAGCGGTCCGCATCCTCGGGCCAGGCATTCGCGGAAACAGCCGCAAGATGCGACCCGTCCCGACTCACCAGCTCCGAACCATCGCGCGTATCAAACCCGGGCTTGAGCGCCAGAACATCCGTCTGCCGCTTTGCCGCGGCAATCAGATGCGCGGATTTGCCCGCAAACATGGGCCCCACATACAGTACAAGACGTCCCCTGACGGTCATGATTGCTCCTTCCGATAGCGCCATGAGCCCTATTCCGAGTGTTTTGCCAAGCCCGGCCTTGCTGAAACGCCTCTGAAAATGCCACAACGACAGTGTGATCAGAATTGACCCCGCTATCCGGCTTCCCCTGTTTCTCGCCATTTCCATGGTGATTGTCTTCGTGATCGGCCATGCGTGGGAAAACCGTATCCAGGCCCCGCGCGAATACTCCAATGAGTGCAGCATCTGCCATCACGGCGGCCATGGTCAGGTCTCTGAAATCGCCCCCATTTTCGGACGCGTCGGCCCGATTGCACAAACGCCTGCCGGTCATCACTATCTCGTCGATGTCCTGCTTTACGGACTGGATGGCTCCATCACGGCCGGTGGCGGCCATTACAACGGTGCCATGCCGTCTTTCCAGCGTCTGCCCAACGACGAGATCGCCCGTATTCTGACCTTTGTCGCGAGTCAGGAAATATCCGGCACGGCTCCGACCTTCACAGCCGCGGACATTGCTACTGCCCGCACACACCCGATGTCTGCGTCCGAGGTTCTGCAGGAACGCCAGAAGCTGGACCTGCAGACGCCCGTTCGATGAAACGCATCACCCCTTCCCTGATTTTTTCAGAAACTGAAGACTGAATTCATGCAGCGCGTCTTTTCCGGCATCCAGCCAACCGGCATTCCCCATCTGGGCAACTATCTCGGAGCGATCCGCAACTGGGTCACGCTGCAGGCAGATCATGACTGCGTCTTCTGTCTGGTGGATCTGCATTCCATCACCATGCCCTGGGACCCGCAGACCCTGCGCGAGCAGACGCTGGGCTCAACAGCCTGCCTTCTCGCAGCCGGGATCGAGCCCACGCGACTGTACAACCAGTCCGCCGTCAGCGCCCATGCCCGCCTCGGCTGGATTTTCAACTGCGTCTCCCGCCTCGGCTGGCTCAACCGCATGACCCAGTTCAAGGACAAGGCCGGCAAGAACCGCGAAAACCATTCGGCCGGTCTGTATGTCTATCCAAACCTGATGGCGGCCGACATTCTTGCTTTCCACGCGACCCGCGTGCCCGTGGGCGAAGACCAGCGCCAGCATATCGAGCTCACCAACGACATCGCCCAGAAATTCAATCACGACATGGGCGTGGAGTTCTTCCCGCAGGTCGAAGCATTCATCCCCCCCGCCGCAGCCCGCGTCATGAGCCTGCGTGACGGCAGCAAGAAGATGTCCAAGTCTGACCCGTCCGAACAGAGCCGGATCGTCCTGACCGACACAGCCGACGACATTGCCCTGAAGATCCGCCGTGCCAAGACCGATTCCGAACCGCTTCCCAGCGAAATGGACGGCCTGAGCGAGCGCCCGGAAGCCCGAAATCTCGTCTCGATCTATGCTGCGATGTCGGATGAAACGCCGGCCGCTGTCCTCGGCCATTTCAGCGGTCAGGGCTTCGGCCCGTTCAAGAACGCCCTCGCCGATCTTCTGGTCGAGCGTCTGGCGCCGGTTGCCAGCGAAACACAGCGCCTGCTTCAGGACGAGGCACATCTTCTGTCGGTTCTGCGCGCCGGCGCCGAACGCGCCAACAGCATCTCAGAACCGATCGTCCGGGAAGCCGAACGTCTCGTCGGCTTCCTGCGCTAAAATCTCAGCTTCTGGACGACCGGGAAACCGGTTCGTTCAGAAGGTCCATGATCTCGGCCGCCGCTGCATCCGCAGGCGTGCCCACAGGCGGCGAGAGCTTATCGAGCACATCGGCAAATGCCATGCGCTGCTTTTCCACCATCTGCGGATCGCTCAGCAGCTTCGAAACCGTCTCGGCCAGCTTCTTTGGCGTGCAGTTTTCCTGAAGCAGTTCAGGCACCACTTCCCGCCCTGCCAGCAGATTGACCATCGCCACATGCGGCACCTTGATCAGACGCCGCGCAATCGTCGCCGTCACCGGGTTGACGCGATACGTCACCGCCATCGGCACATTGCCCATCGCAAGCTCAAGCGTGGACGTCCCTGACTTGGTCAGGGCGCACTGTGCCGCCGCAAACGCATCATGCTTGTCATGAATGTCAGTGACGATATGCGGCTGGATCGGCCATTTGCGGATCAGCTGGCGGATCGTCGGCGCAATCACGGGCGCCACCGGAATGACCGGACAGATATCCGGATACTGCACCCGCAGGATATCCAGCATCTTGCGGAACACTGGCAGAAGCCGGGGCGCTTCCGAACGCCGGCTGCCTGGCATCAGGATCACGACCGGCGCATGAGCCGGAATATTGTGCCGCAGCCGGAAACGCTGGGCATTCCCCTGCCGCACACCGGACTGAAGCACCGGATGCCCGACAAACCGCCCTTCCAGCCCACGCTGTGCAAACCACTCCGGTTCGAACGGCAGGAGGCAAAGCAACCTGTCCCAGAGCCCCGGGAACTCCTTGACCCGGTTTTCACGCCAGGCCCAGACCTGCGGCGCGACATAATGCACGCGCTTGATACCTGAACGCTCGATTTTCTGAAGCAGCCGCAGGGTAAAGCCCGGGCTGTCGATCGTCACGACCAGATCCGGCTTGCGCAGTTCGATATCCTGCACGGCTTCGAGCAGACGCTGGGAGAGCTGCCGCAGACGGGGCACGACCTCGACCAGCCCCATCACTGCCAGATCGCTCATGGGAAACAGGCTGTGCAGCCCGAGCGCTTCCATGCGCCCGCCCCCGACACCGGCAAAAACCAGCGACGGGTCCTGCGCATGGAGTGCCTGCATGAGACGCGCGCCAATCACGTCCCCGCTGGCCTCACCCGCCAGAATCCAGATCACTCGCCCGTAACGGGGCAAAGGCGTGGCCTTTTGGGAAGGGTCCGCCGAGGACTGTCCGTCAGATCCGGATTCTGGAAGAGAGTTCATCGACGCAGCACAGCCCCTGTTGCCTTGAGAACCGCAGCTTCCACCGATTTGGAAACCGCTTCAAGCTGCGTATCCGTAAGACTCTCGCTCTGTGGCTGCAAGACCACTTCCACACCGAGCGAACGATGCCCTTCCGGCAGACTGCCGCCCTCGAACACGTCAAACAGCCGGACATCCTGCACCAGATTGCGATCCGCCATCCGCGCGGCCTTCAGAACCGCCTGGATTTCCACATCCGGCCCCGCCACGAAAGCGAAGTCACGACGGACAGGCTGCAACGGCGATAGGACAGGCGCGGCTTTGCGCTTGGCCTTCGGCAGCGGCACCTGATCCAGATAGACCTCGAACGCCACCACGGTTCCGCTCAGTCCCAGCGCCCGCGCGACACGCGGATGCAGTTCACCAAACGTCCCCAGAACCATCTTCGGCCCCTGCCGCACCTGGCCCGACCGGCCCGGATGATAGAATCCCGGCGCATCAGCCGTAACCGACAGCGCCGCTTCCGGCACACCCAGCGCAACAAGAGCCGCCGTAAGATCGGCCTTCGCCTCCCAGAGCGTCGCTTCATGCGCCGCAACACCCGGCTCACGCGCCGTCAGACCAGCCCGCAGACCCGCCAGACGCAGATGCTGTCCGGTCGCATCGAAGCTCGGTCCAACCTCGAACAGCGCACCCTCGCCCGACAGGCCCAGACCACGGGCCAGATTGCGTGACAGGGCCCGCGCCAGATTGATCAGCGGCGTCGGACGAAGCTGATCCAGATCAGTGGCAATCGGGTTCAGCAGATGCTGGGTTTCCGGCACATCACCGAACAGAGCCGCATCATCCTGCGCCACGAACGAGAACCCGACCGTCTCGGTCAGTCCGCGTGCCGCACAGACACGACGCAGCAGGGCCGCACGCGCCTGAAGCGGCGTGACAGCCGGAGCGGGCACAACCGTCGTCTGCGGCAGCGCAACCGCCGGAACATTGTCCAGACCGTAAAGCCGCAGCACTTCCTCAAGCAGATCGCATTCCGCTTCTATTGCCTGAACATGGCTGGCAGCGCGAATGGCCACGTCTTCATCCAGCGTCGGGGCCTGTGCCAGAACCTGCCCCGAGGCAATGTCATTGCGCCAGGACGGCACCAGGAACGTCGCGGCGTCTTCCGTCCGTTCCGTCACCTCAAAGCCCAGATGCTCAAGGGAGCGCACGGCATCGTCAGCCGCGATATCCACACCACCCAGTGTCTTCAGACGCTCGAACCGCAGCGTCGCCGTCCGCTTCCAGTCCGGAAGGGCGCCAGCCTCGGTGATCTCGCTGACTTCACCGCCACACAGATCGCGGATCATGACCGTCGCGGCTTCAAGTCCGTTGAGAACCTGCGCCGGATCAATCCCGCGCTCGAAACGCTGCCGCGCATCGGTGTGAATGGCCAGACGACGGCCCGTCAGGGCAATCCGCACAGGATCGAAGAGGGCGGATTCCACGAACACATCGGTCGTGTTCGCATCCACGCCGCTGCTCTCACCACCAATCAGCCCGGCGAGCGACTGCACACCGGCTTCATCGACAATGACCATGTCCTCGGTGCCAAGCACATATTCGCGCCCATCAAGCCCCGTAAAGGTCTCACGGGCCGCATGCGTCACCGTCAGCGTATCGCCTTTAAGTTTTGCAACATCAAAGACATGCAGCGGACGGCCGAGATCATAAGTGAGGTAGTTCGTCACATCGACGAGCGCCGAGATCGGCTTGACCCCGACCGATTCCAGACGACGCTGCAGCCAGTCCGGGCTCGGACCGTTCTTCACACCCCGGATCACACGCCCGACGATATACGGACAGGCCGGATGCTCGGTCTTCCACGTCAGCGGCGACGGAAAATCCCCTTCCATCGCTTCGGTCAACCAGGGCTTCAGATGCCCGATCCCGCCAGCTGCCAGATCCCGCGCAATGCCCCGGATGCTGAGCGCGTCACCACGGTTGGGCGTGATGGCGATTTCGATGACCGGATCATCCAGCTCGGCATAAGCGGCGTAGGACTCTCCGATCGGAGCCGCTTCAGAAAGCTCGGCAATGCCATTGCTTTCCTCACCGATCCCGAGCTCACGGAGCGAACACAGCATGCCGCCACTGTCCTGCCCGCGGATCTTGCCCTTCTTGATGGTGATGTCGAGCCCCGGAACATACGTGCCCGGCGTCGCAAAGATCACATGCAGGCCAGCCCGCGCATTCGGCGCACCGCAAACGACCTGCACATCTTCAAAGCCGGCGCCCGCAGCAACCCGGCAGACCTGAAGCCGGTCCGCATCCGGATGGCGGTGCGCTTCGACGATCTTGGCGGTCCGGAAACCCACCAGACGGTCAGCGGGGTTTTCAACACCCTCGACCTCAAGCCCGATGACATTCAGCCGGGCACAGATCTCTTCAACAGAAGCCGTAAAATCAAGATGTTCGCGCAGCCAGGAAAGAGAGAACTTCATGTCACACGCCCTCCGTCAGCGTGGCAGGCGAGAACGCCGAAAATCCGTAATGACGCAGCCAGCGCAGATCGCTTTCGTAAAAAGACCGCAGATCGGGGATGCCGTTCTTCAGCATCGCCAGACGCTCGATCCCCATCCCGAACGCAAAGCCCTGCCATTCGGACGGATCCAGGCCACAGTTTGCCAGAACCCGCGGATGAATCATTCCTGATCCCAGAACCTCAAGCCAGTCAGACCCGCCACCGATTTCGCCGGTCGCCTTCGACCAGCCGATATCAACTTCCATGGAAGGCTCGGTGAACGGGAAATAGGACGCCCGGAAACGGACAGGCAGGTTCGGCTTGTCGAAATAAACGCGCAGGAACTCGATCAGGCAGCCCTTGAGATGGCCAAGCGTGATGTTGCGATCGACCACGAGGCCTTCGCACTGATGGAACATCGGCGAATGGGTCGCATCATGATCGGCACGATAGGTACGACCCGGTGCAATGATCCGGATCGGTGGCTTTGAGCCGAGCATGGTGCGGATCTGCACACCAGAGGTCTGCGTCCGCAGAACCCGCGGCTCCCCGCCCTCATTCTTCGGTGGCAGATAGAACGTGTCGTGCTCGGTCCGGGCAGGATGATGCTCCGGCGTATTGAGGGCCGAGAAATTATGCCACTGGCTCTCGATGTCCGGCCCTTCGGCGACGGAGAAGCCCATCGCGCCGAAAATGGCCGTCATTTCCTCAATGGTCCGGCTGATGGGATGGATGGTGCCCGTGACAACCGCAGGCGCCGGCATCGTCACGTCCACGCGCTCGGAGCGCAGACGGGCCTGAAGCGCCTCTTCCTCGATATCGCGCCCACGGGCCTCGATAGCTGCCGTCAGCTCGTCGCGCAGACGGTTCAGCGCCTGACCGCGCTCTTTGCGCTCCTGCGGCTCCAGCCTGCCCAGCTGTTTGAGCAGACCGGTCAGCGCACCGGACTTGCCCAGCGTTCCGACGCGGATCGCGTCCCACTGGGCGCGATCCTGCGCTCCGGCCAGCGCAGCCAGCGTGTCATTTCTGAGTATATCGAGATCGTCAGCCATACCGCCCATCCCCTGCAGCACAAAACAAAACGGGCCGTCCTGATAACAGGACGGCCCGCCAGTCACCAGACCCCCAGGGGGATCAAGCCGGAAAAGCTCAGCCGAGAGCGGCCTGGGCCTTCTTCACGATTTCACCGAAAGCGGCGCTATCGTCAAAAGCGATGGCGGCGAGGACCTTACGGTCGATCTCGATGCCAGCCTTGTCCAGACCATTGATGAAGCGGCTGTACGTCAGACCATGCTCGCGGACGGCAGCGTTGATACGCTGGATCCACAGGGCGCGGAAATCACGCTTCTTGTTGCGACGGTCACGATACGCATAACGCAGCGCCTTCTCGACGCGCTCCAGAGCAATACGGTAGTTCGTGGACGAACGGCCGCGATAGCCCTTGGCGAGCTCGAGAACCTTCTTGTGACGGGCGTGTGACGTTACGCCCCGCTTGACACGTGCCATTTACCTTATCTCCTCAGAGCCCGTAGGGCGCCCACTGCTTGATTGTCTTCGCATCCATGTCCGTCATGGTCTGGGGACCACGGTTGGTGCGCTTCATCTTCTGCGGACGGTTGATAAGGCCATGGCGCTTGTTGCCCGGGCCACACATCACTTTGCCGGTCGCGGTGATCTTGAACCGCTTCTTGACCGACGACTTGGTCTTCATCTTGGGCATTTCGGTCTCCCTCGCCGTAAACGATTGGTCCTGCATCCTGCAGAGACTCTGCACGGCCGGGCATGCCACTCGTGGCCCGGACGCGTGCGCGGAAGCGGTGTCCTTATCGTAAGCCCAAGTGGCCTGCAAGCGCATTATTTTCTTGAACGCTCAATCATAAGTCCTTCCTTTCCTCAAGTCACGACGACGTGAAAGTCCTCACAGTGACGTGAGCAAGATGAACCTTCTGACATCTTGACCCTTGACGCCCATCCATGTGCTTTGTCCGGAAGTCACCGTGATGCATCAGAACAACAGATCCAGGAACATCATGAGCACAACATCCCGGCCAGGGCTCTGGGCCCTGATTACGGCCGCGGTATTCGCGCTTTGCGGCGCGATCCTTACCGTAGGCGGCGCATGGGTCGCTGCCATCGGCGGCCCTCTTTATTATGTCATCCTTGGCCTGGCACTTCTCGCCACGGCTTTCCTCTCATTCCGGCGCAATCCGGCTGCCCTCTATCTGTTCGCAGTCGTCGTCTTCGGAACGGTCATCTGGGAACTCACCGTTGTCGGTCTCGACATCTGGGCCCTGATCCCGCGCTCGGACATCGTCATCATCCTCGGCATCTGGCTGCTGCTGCCGTTCGTCTCGCGCCAGATCGGTGGCACGCGGACGACCGTCCTGCCGCTCGCCGGCGCCGTTGGCGTTGCGGTTCTGGCCCTGTTCGCCAGCCTCTTCACCGACCCGCATGACATCAGCGGCGAACTGCCGACGCAGATCGCAAACGCCTCCCCCGCCGACCCGGACAACGTCCCGGCCAGCGAGTGGCACGCTTATGGTCGTACACAGGCCGGTGACCGCTGGTCCCCGCTGAACCAGATCAACGCGTCCAACGTCAGCAACCTCAAGGTCGCATGGCATATCCACACCAAGGATATGATGAACTCCAATGACCCGGGCGAAGCGACGAACGAAGCGACCCCGATCGAGTTCAACAACACGCTTTATATGTGCTCGCTGCATCAGAAGCTGTTTGCGGTTGATGGTGCCACCGGTAACGTCAAGTGGGTCTACGATCCGAAGCTCCAGATCAACCCTGGCTTCCAGCATCTGACCTGCCGTGGCGTCAGCTTCCACGAAACGCCGGCCAATGCCACGGATTCCGATGGCAATCCTGCTCCGACGGACTGCGCCAAGCGCATCATCCTGCCGGTCAACGATGGCCGTCTGGTTGAAGTCGATGCCGACACGGGCAAGACCTGCTCCGGCTTCGGCAACAACGGCGAGATCGATCTGCGCGTTCCGAACCAGCCTTACACGACGCCCGGCCAGTACGAGCCGACGTCCCCGCCGGTCATCACGAACAAGCTGATCATCGCCAACAGCGCCATCACCGATAACGGCTCGGTCAAGCAGGCTTCTGGCGCCACGCAGGCATTCGACGTCTACACCGGCAAGCGCGTCTGGGTGTTCGATGCATCCAACCCGGATCCGAACCAGCTTCCGGATGACAGCCACCCTGTCTTCCACCCGAACTCCCCGAACTCCTGGATCGTGTCGTCCTACGACGCCAACCTGAACCTCGTGTACATCCCGATGGGCGTGGGGACTCCCGACCAGTGGGGCGGTGACCGCACGAAGGATTCCGAGCGTTTCGCTCCGGGTATCGTTGCGCTGAACGCCGATACGGGCAAGCTCGCCTGGTTCTACCAGACCGTTCATCACGATCTGTGGGACATGGACGTTCCGTCCCAGCCGAGCCTCGTGGACGTAACGCAGAAGGACGGCACGCTTGTTCCGGCCATCTACGCTCCGACCAAGACCGGCGACATTTTCGTCCTCGACCGTCGTACCGGCAAGGAAATCGTCCCGGCTCCGGAAACCCCGGTTCCCCAGGGTGCTGCTCCGGGTGACCACACCAGCCCGACCCAGCCGATGTCGCAGCTGACCCTGCGTCCGAAGAACCCGCTGAACGACTCCGATATCTGGGGCGGCACGATCTTCGACCAGATGTTCTGCAGCATCTATTTCCACACCCTGCGCTACGAAGGCCCCTTCACGCCGCCGTCGCTCAAGGGCTCGCTCATCTTCCCGGGTGATCTGGGAATGTTCGAATGGGGTGGTCTGGCTGTCGATCCGCAGCGTCAGGTGGCTTTCGCCAACCCGATCTCCCTGCCGTTCGTCTCCCAGCTTGTTCCCCGCGGACCGGGCAACCCGCTCTGGCCTGAAGAAAATGCCAAGGGGACGGGTGGTGAAACCGGCCTGCAGCACAACTATGGCATTCCGTATGCCGTCAATCTGCATCCGTTCCTGGATCCGGTGCTGCTGCCGTTCGGCATCAAGATGCCCTGCCGCACGCCGCCCTGGGGTTATGTCGCCGGTATTGACCTGAAGACCAACAAGGTCGTCTGGCAGCACCGCAACGGCACCCTGCGTGACTCGATGTATGGCAGCTCCCTGCCGATCCCGCTGCCGCCGATCAAGATCGGTGTCCCGAGCCTCGGTGGCCCGCTCTCCACGGCTGGCAATCTCGGCTTCCTGACGGCGTCCATGGATTACTACATCCGTGCGTACAACCTGACGACGGGCAAGGTGCTATGGCAGGACCGTCTGCCGGCTGGTGCCCAGGCAACGCCGATCACCTATGCCATCAACGGCAAGCAGTACATCGTGACCTATGCAGGCGGACACAACTCGTTCCCGACCCGCATGGGCGACGACATCATCGCCTACGCCCTGCCCGATCAGAAATGATCTGACAGGACCCTCGGGGCCATGAAAAAGGGGAGATGCCATCAGGCATCTCCCCTTTTTTCGTTCCGGCAGACTGGCGGAAGATACAATCGTTACATAGGGTAACAAAGTTACTTCCCGATGAAAGACACATCATGAGACTGTCCGTCATCCGCCCGCTTCTGGCCCTGACCCTCCTTCTTGCGGGCAGCAGCCTGTCCGCACAGGCCGAAGACCATCCTCTCGGCGCGATGCTGGATCCCCATCATCACAGCCCTCTCATTTACCCGCCGGCCGAACTTGAGTTTCACAAAAGCGGAACGGCCCATGTCCGCTGCACCATCAGCGCTGCCGGAATAGCCACCGACTGCCAGTCTTCCGCCTCACAACCGGATTTCGGCCTCGCAGCCGAGCAGATGGCCTACAGCTCGACATTCCTGCCCGCCTACCAGAACAGCGTGGCCGTGCCCGGCACCTGGGAGAAGACCTACACCTTCCATGCTTCGCCCGACCTGACGACGCCGATGCTCGACAAGGCCCATACGCCTCCGCCCCATTATCCCGAAACCGCCGACGCTGCCGGAATTGGCGGTCACATCACCGCCCTCTGTCAGATCGACCCAATGGGTGCCGCGCATGACTGCACAGTCAGTGACGGTCCGCCCATCCTGCAACGCGCTTCGCTCGCCTATTTCAGCCTTGCCAGATACTACCCGGCCCTTAAGGACGGACAGCCCATCACGGCACAGTATCGGGGGAACATCACCTGGGACACGACCCATCCTGTGGACCAGCAGGGTTTCCGCTAGTCTCCCGCTACAAGACCGCTTGCACGCCGCTCGCAACGTATTGCATTCTTTTCTGAAAGCCGGGACGCGTTCCCCGTAACCCGGCACCGCTCTGGAGATCATACCCCATGCCGTTCCGTCGCCTCTCCGTTGCCGCCCTCGCCGTTCTGGCGCTCGGTACCCAGATGGCCCACGCCAAGCCCTGTCGCGACGACAAGGGCAAGTTCACGAAATGCGAAGCTCCCCAGAAGCCGAAGCCCTGCCGGGACGCAAAAGGGAAGTTCACGAAGTGCCCGACAACCGCCAATGGCACGACAGCTGCGACCAGCGCCACTCCGTCGGCAAGTCATCCGCAGTAAGATTATAATCTCTGCAAGAAAAAACCCCGCCGGCTTTGAGCCTGCGGGTTTTTTTATTTCTAGTGTGACGCGCGCTTCTGAATGGCCTGCGCCATGGCCTCGACCCCGTTCCCACGGTTCGTCGAAAGCGCCTTGACCAGTCCCATGTCATGCAGAAACACAGGGCTTGTTTCCAGAATTTCCGATTTCGGACGGCCGGAATAAACCCTCAGCAGAAGCGCCACGAGCCCCTGAACGATCGCGGCATCCGACGCCCCGGCGAAAAACAGCTTTCCATCCCGTTCGACCGCTTCAAGCCAGACCTGGCTCTGACAGCCCGGAACACGATGGGCATCATCCTGCCACTCTTCCGGAAATGGCGGCAGCTTGCGTCCCATCTCGATGATGTACTGATACCGCTCCATCCAGTCATCAAACAGACCCAGTTCGGCCTCGATCTCCTCGATAGCCGCAGCAGCCGTGTCCTCCTGGGGAACAAGATAGGCATCACTCACGTGTCACAATCTCCAATTCACAGGCCCAGTGCCGCCAGCCAACGCAGGACCGGCTTCTTATGACGCACCACCGTCAACAGAACGCATGGTTTCGGCAACGGCCCTCTGCAGGCTTTCCTGCGTAAAGGGCTTCGGCAGAAGAAGCCCGTTTTCAGGGGCCGGCATATCATCTGTGTGCCCACTGATAAACAGCACCCTCAATCCGGGCACAGCCTTCAGCAATGCTTCCGCACAGGCCAGACCATCATGATCCGGCATCCTCATATCAATGATCGCAAGCTCGAAGGGGGACGCCAGATCAACACGCTTCAGGGCATCCGTCAGCGAGGCCACAGCCGTCACCTCATGGCCATCCTGGGCCAGGAATCCCGCCGTCACCATCCGCACCGGCGCTTCATCATCCAGCACCAGAACCTTCAGGCGCCGTTCGAGCTTCGCACCCTGAAGCTGCGGCACAGCAACCCGTTCCTGACTGCCCCGCGCCACGGGAAGCAGCAGCGTCATGCGCGTCCCCCTGCCCACGACACTGTCAACAACGATTTCGCCATAACTCCGGCTCAGAAAACCATACACGCTGGACAGACCCAGCCCGGTCCCACGCCCGACATCCTTGGTCGTAAAGAAGGGATCAAAAATCCTTGCCGCCACCTCCGGCGGCATGCCTTCGCCTTCATCCACGACCTCCAGCGCCACGGCCCGGTCAGGACAGCACTCCGCGGGAAGACCTGTCCGCTTCTGCTCGACGACATGCGCACTGATCCGCACCGTCCCGCCATCCGCCATGGCATCCCGCGCATTCACACACAGGTTCAGGAGCGCCATTTCAAGCTGGTCCGCATCCGACCAGACCAGCGGCAGATCCGGTGGCACGTCTTCCACACACAGCGCGCATGGGGCCGCCGATGCCGGGACACCCCGCTTTTTGAGGCTCTGACGCAGAAGATCCGTCAGCCCCGGCAGCAACTGCCCCAGCGACACAGCCGACAGACGTGCCTCGCGCGGACGTCCGAACTGAAGCAGCCGCCGCGTCAGAACGGCCCCGCGCTGGGCGGAATCCGCGGCATTGCGCAACAGTGCCAGAGAAGCCTCATCAAACTCCGCGATATCCTCCAGAAGCTCGAGAGACCCTGAAATTGCCGCCAGCAGATTATTGAAATCATGCGCAATACCGCCAGCCAGCGTCCCGAGCGACTGAAGCTTTTCGGCCTGACGCAGCCGTGATTCCATAACGACACGGGACGTCACATCCCGGTCCATGCTGACCTGCCAGGCATCTGCCCTGGAAGCACCTTCCGGCCACGCAAGAACCAGCCGCGTCAGCTCATGCCAGCGCGTGACAGAACGGCCCTCTCCTTCCGTAAGAACCTCTCCGACCAGACGCTCTTCCTGCCCCGAAACGCGCACATCCTCACGCATGGCCGTGATTTCGGGCCAGAGATTTTCCGGAAAATGGGCCTGCTCGTTCTCAGCCCCGCTCTCGGATTCATCCCGCACATTACTGCGGATGCACCGCCCGTCCCGGTCCGAAAAGACGAGCCCGATCGGCAGCGCTTCCATCAGCCCCCGCAAAAGCGCCTGCTCCGTCCTCAGGGCCCGCTGCGCCAGACAGTGCTGCGTGACTTCCCCAACCAGCGAACGCAGGGCATCCGAATCCCAGGGCTTGTGCACATAGGCCTGCACCTGCCCCTGGTTCAGGGCGGAGACGACCGCTTCCAGATCGGCATATCCCGTGAGCAGAATGCTGCGGGCATCCGAAAACGCCCGGGCCTGCATCAGCAGCTGGTCTCCGGTCAGACCAGGCATCCGCTGATCAGAAATGATGGTCGCGACATCCCTGTGCGCCCGCAGCAGATCCAGCGCCTTCAGCGGGTCCGTGGTGGACAGGATTTCATACTGGTCTTCCAGCAGATCCGTCAGGGCGACGAGGATCTCCTCCTCATCGTCAACCAGCAGGATCAGCGGGCGCGACGGCCCTTTGGCACTCCAGAAAGTCATGCTGCACGACCAGTCGCCACCGGCCCCTCCTCGGTCATGCGAACGGGCAGACTCATCCGGAAACACGCTCCGATCCCGCGCCCGTCCGGCAGATTGGCGTCCGTTACCTCAATCACCCCGTCATGCGCCTCCATGACGCTATAGGCAATGGCCAGCCCCAGACCTGTCCCGGTTCCCACGGGCTTGGTCGTGAAGAACGGATCGAAGATCCGCGTCCGCAGGTCAGGCGGCAGCCCCGGCCCGTCATCACTCACACTCATTTCGTAGCGACCGTTTTCCAGACGCGAGGCAATGACGATCCTGCCCCGCACGATATCTCCGTCGGTGGACATGTCCGCCAGCGCATCGGCCGCATTGGAAATGATGTTCATGACAACCTGATTGAGAAACGCTGGCTGACAGACCAGTTCGGCCGGCGCCTGAAGATCCTTCTGCACGATAATCCCCGGCCCCAGCTTGTGCGCCAGAAGAGCCAGCGCGGTTTCCAGCGCTGCCGGTACATCAACCTTCTGGAACGAGCTTTCATCCAGCCGTGAAAACCGCCGCAGGCTCAGAACCAGGTTCTGGATCCGCTGCAAACCGAGTTTCATGGACTCCAGCCGCGACATCCCCTTTTTCGTCAGGGACATCGCCTCGTCGGAGGCATTCACACCCTGTAACCGCTTGAGGGTCCGCGTCACCGTATCCGCATGTGCGATCGTAAAGGCCAGCGGATTGTTGATCTCATGCGCAATGCCCGCCACCAGCTCGCCCAGCGACGCCATTTTCGCCGTTTGCACGAGCTTGGACTGCGCCTGAAGAAGCCGCTCGTTCGTCCGCGCCAGCTCCATGTTGGCCTGCGCCAGCGCCTCGGCCATTTCCGCCTTGGCGCGCGCGGCTTCAAGCGTCAGGGCGTTCTGCTGACGCTCGATTTCCTGCTGACGAAACTCGTCCTGCGCCATCCTGCGCTGCGCCAGCGTCCGGATCCGCATGGCCAGCGCCTCAAGCGCAATATCGCTTGGTACGAGATCATCAATCCCGGCCTCAAAAAACTCACCGGAAGACTGCCGCCGGAAACGCGACGCTTCCACGATCCCAAGCGTCCGGAACGGAATCCCGCCCGCTTCCAGCACCGCCTGCCGACGCGCATCCAGAAGACGGCAGAACTTCAGATCCTCGTCCCCGCTGCCCAGTTCCAGCACCAGACAGTCCGGACTGTCCGCCCCCCGAAGCCAGCCGCCCTCAATCAGATCATCGGACCGCTCGATGGAGGTGACGGTATGCCCGTCACGCCAGAGCAGTTCTCCCAGAGTGGTTTCCGGCACGTCCTCGACGACTTCTTCCTCGTCTTCATCCTCACGCGGAGAATTGACGATCACGATCCGCGCCCGGCGCAGACGGGATGCCTCATCGACCTGAAGAAGTTCCGGCCCTTCCCGCAGCAGAGCCCGCATCCGCAGCACCATGAGATCCGGATGGGCCGACTTGGAAATATAGGCGTCCGCGCCGCTCTCCAGCCCCTCACGCTCCACACCTGGAGAGGCATCCTCCGTCAGCATCAGGATCGGGATGTTCCGGGTCAGCGCATCCAGCCGCAGCCGCCGCGCCAGCTGGCCACCACTCATGCCCGGCAGTTCGGTACAGGCGACCACCAGATCCGGCATGGTCTCCTCGATCGTGCCCAGCGCCTCCTCGCCACTTGTGGCGCAGGTCAGGGCAAACCCCTCCTTGACCAGAACCTGGGCAATCTGCCTGGCATGGTCACAATCGGGCTCCACAAGGACCACCCGGGGCATGTTAGACGTCACCATAGGCATCTCGAACTCAGGAAAAGGCATGACAGCACGGGAAAGTTTGCATTGGCGTTCTCTTGCAGCTAGTCCGAGGTGAACCATTCGTCCGTTTTCAGGGGCGAAGACTAACTCCCGTTGCCGGACCACTGGAAGCCATATCTATGGACATGCAGCCCCCATCCCATATCACGGACCGCCTTCTGGGCCGCAGCAGCCGCAGCGATTCATCGCTCACCACGTCCTCCATGATCCGGACGGGCATCTGGTCGGTCTGCTATTTCGCCTTCTATCTGGCCCAGCAGATCGCCGAACTTCTGGCGCCTCTCCTGCTGATTCTGGGAGTGGGCTGGTACATCCTGCCACATATCGTCAACGCGATCACCACAAGCGCCGCCACGGCCGATCCGCAGGCCCGTGACATCATGAACCATGTCGCCGGGACTCTTCCAAACCATCTGCAGATCGGCTCTCACCTCATCACGCCGGGCTCCCTGATTTTCGACGGTATCCTGCTCATGGCCATCGCCGCGATCGGGGCCACGGTCTCGGCCCTCGCCGCCCGCAACATGTAAGATGCGCAGGGGTCAGGAGAAATGCCCGGCCCCAGGCAGAAACCCGAAAACGCCTGCGCCCTTGCAGTACCACAGCGCGGCCACCCCGGATCCTGCCAGAACAAGACTGGCGCCCCAGGCTGCAATCCAGGCTCCGGTAGACCCGATCATTGACGGACCAGCCGTATCCGCGGGCGTCTGTACCTCTCCGGCCGAGCGCGAATGCAGAACCGCGGAACGGCGGGCATTGCTGCGGCTGGCCATGGCCCCGGTCGCCCGGAACGTCCCTTCTGTTCCGGAAACCGGCGACTCCGCAACGACAGGCGCAGCCTCCTCTTCCGGGACCTCGAAAACTTCAGGCGCGGCGACAGCCCCTTCGGACGCCTCCTCCAGTTTCGAAGCTGCGGGCGCGCCCAGCTCCCAGCTGTCTCCGCAGTTGGCGCAGCGCAGACGCTTGACCCCTTTTGCCAACGCCTCCGGGACCTCAAAGACTGCATGACAGTGGGGGCATTCAATGCGCATTCAATCAATCCCTTCGACAGCCGGCTCCGATCCGGCCTAGCCTGATCCGTGTGCTTGCCTGTTATGACGAAATGATCGTTATTAAATGGTTAATAGATTGCCCGCCTTTTCAATGAAAGCATCATGATCCGCCTCCTGAATGTCTCGATGATGCCCCCCGGCGTGGGACAGCCCGTTCTGCGGAATCTGACGCTCACCGTCCCGCAGGGGGAGTTCCGCTGGCTGCTCGGCCCCTCCGGAGCCGGCAAATCGAGTCTGCTGCGCCTCCTGACGCTCGAAACACGCCCCTCCGCCGGTCAGATGGACCTCCTCGGCGTATCCGTCAGTCAGGCCAGCCGGGCCACGCTACGGAACCTGCGGCGAAGGATCGGGTTTGTTCCCCAGGACTATCGCCTGATCGGGGAATGGACTGTGTTCGACAATGTAGCTCTCCCGCTGAGACTGCGCGGCGCCTCCGAACGCGACACCAGACGCGAGGCCTTCGCCGTTCTGGAATGGCTAGACGTCGCGCATCTTGCTGACAAGCGCCCCGGAACCCTTTCCGGCGGCGAACAGCAGCGCGCTGCCATCGCCCGCGCCCTGATCGGCCGTCCGGAAGTCCTGCTGGCCGACGAACCCACGAATGCCCTTGAGGACGCGCAGGCCCGTCGCCTGCTGGCCACGTTTCAGGAACTGGTGGACATGGGCACGACCGTCATCGTCGCAACCCATAATGAAGCGCTGGTCCGCGAAGCTCCAGCCACGTCCATCGTCCTTCAGGACGGCACACTCGCGGGGGCCGATCCTCAGGACGGAATCGCCGCACGCCGGAGCGACGGAACATGAGCGCGCCTGTCTCCCCCGGCCTGCGCTCCGGCAGCCTGCCACTTCTGGTCGCACTCATGACTCTCCTGGCCGGGCTCTCGCTCGCCGGGCTGACAGGCGTTCAAACCCTGGCCGAAGGTTGGGCCGGCGCTGCACGCAACGCCACCACGATCGAGATCCCGTCCGACACGCCCCAGCTTGAAGACCGCACCCGCGCCCTCATCCAGACCCTCAACAAAACGCCCGATGTCACCACTGTCCGGGAACTTTCCCCGCAGCAGGTACAGACCCTTCTCGCCCCCTGGCTCGGACAGGTCTCGGACAGCGGGCATCTCACCGGCCTTTCCCTGCCCGTCGTCCTGATCGTCGCCCATACCGGAACCCCTGATCTGGGAAAGGTCGTCCATGAGGCCCTGCCGGAAGCCGTCGTGGAAGAAGACCGCCGCTGGGGGGAGCGCCTCAACGGTCTGGGAAGCAGCCTCGTCGCCTGCGCCTGGCTTGCGGTCAGCCTTATCGCCGCCATCGCAGTCCTGTCGGTTGGCATGACCGTCCGCCGCTCTGTAATGGCCCAGCGCAAGGCTGTCGAGATCGTCCATTTCCTTGGTGCCGGAGATGTAACGATCTCCAGTCGCATTGCAGGCCGGGCCGCCCTTCTGAGCCTCGCCGGGGGCCTCGCCGGACTGTTCTTCCTGAGCCCGGTCATCACCATGCTCGCGCGAAAACTGGCGCCCTTCTCACATGACGCAGGGCCGGCCGCACTGCCTGCGACAACATGGCAGACCATGCTGGCCAGCTGGTGGAACACCCTGCATGTCCTGCCCCGCCTCCTTCTCGAAGAGCTTGGCGCCCTGCCGCTGATTGCCGCCTGCCTGGGCTGGCTCACCGCGCAGACCGTCGTGCTCGTCTGGCTCCGGCGACTGCCATGAAGCGGCTGTTCCTGACATGTCTGGCTCTGGGCGGGCTCTGGCTGGCGGGATTCGCATGGTTCATTCAGGACGCGAGCAAGGCTTCCGTCACAGCCCCCGTCTGCGACGGCATCGTCGCCCTGACCGGCGGAGAACAACGCGTCGATACGGCCATCACACTTCTGCGGGGCGGATACGGGCATCTGCTCCTGATCTCGGGGGTCGGCCCCCATGTCACGCTACAGCACATCCTGCATCTCCAGCAGGAATCCCTGTCCTCCCCCCTGGCCGAGCGCATCACGCTCGGCCGCCGCGCCACCAGCACGATCGGCAACGCCCACGAAACCGCCCAGTGGGCCCGTGACAATCACCTTCACCGCCTTCTGGTCGTCACGGCCGGCTACCATATCCGCCGGGCGGTTCTCGAAATCCATCGCGTGGCTCCGGATCTGGCTCTCGTCCCCTATCCGGTCGTGCCTCTCGCCCTTCAGGCGCCCCTTTCCCGCCGGACCCTGTTCCTGATGTTCCGCGAGTACAACAAGTTCCTCGGCGCGGAAATCTGCGTCCTCACCGGCCTTCCGGATGGCCGGGAAGGACTGGACGGCGCCTGACAGCCCTTGTGCCCGGACCGCTTTTCTGGTGTGCAGAACAGCATGATGAGCATTCTGCGCGGCGTCCTTTTCAATCTCTATCTTTTCTGGATCACCCTGTTCATGGGCCTCGGAACCATTCCGATCCGCCTGATGAAAAACCAGGATCTGGCCCTGTCCTACGCGAAACTCTGGGCACGGGCCGTCCTAGCCGGCTTCACCCGGATCTGCTCGGTCCGCATCGAGGTCACGGGGCGCGAGAACCTGCCTCCCGGTCCGCTGCTGATCGCCTCGCAGCACCAGTCCTTCTTCGACGGCTTCATCTGGATGACCCTCGTTGACCGGCCCGACTACATCATCAAGTCCGAACTGACCCGTATTCCCGTCGTCGGCCCGATGCTGCTCCTGACCGGCATGATCGCCATCGACCGGAAGGCCGGCTCGAAAGCCCTGCGCAACATGATGCGGGACACCAAGGCAGCCCACGCCGACGATCGCCAGATCATCATTTTCCCCGAAGGCACCCGTACCCTTCCCGGAGAGCGCCATCCGATCCAGCCCGGCATCGTCGCCCTGGCACGACAGATAGACGTTCCCATCGTGCCCGTCGCCACCGATTCAGGCCTGTTCTGGGACCGCAATGCGTGGCTCAAACGTCCGGGAACCCTGCACGTCGTCATCGGTCAGCCTCTGCCCCCGCAGCAGGAGCGCAAAGCCTTCACACAGGCTCTGGAGAGCGCGTGGGATGAACTGTGCACAACCCATACCCTTCCCCGCGATCCTGTGGATAACTCTGTGGACCCGGAAAACGCATGACCGGACTGCAAAAAACTGAAATCTTTCAGGACTATTCCAGACCCGACGTGTTCCTGACGTCCCACCTCTGACAGAATCTTCGCATCTCTTGGTTTTCTGCCGTTTTCAGCGTTTCACACTTCCAGAAGCTCCGCTTAAGATCACACGTTCGTGAGCGCTTTCCAACGTTTTGGAGCTTCTTTCAATGGCTGGGGATAAAACAGATGGGACTTGACCAATCCCGCAGCCACACCTGAAAAGACATGCTCAATGGCTCGTCCATTCTTTACTGTGCGTTACGGCCGATCTGCTCTGGTATTGATTGCCGTCCTCGCAATATCCGCGACGCTGGATACAGTCTTCTGGCTCCACACAATCCACAGGTTGGACGCCACGGCCCGAACCGCCCTCACCGCGGCGCGCGAAAATGGCTGGAGGGTTGAGACGACTCCGCTGCACAAGGGCGGCTGGCCCTTCGGGGCCTGGGTGGAACTCGACCGCCTGAACGGCACACACTCCGCGTCGGCCGCGTCGCCGTATGATGCGGGATGGGCCTGTGAGAAAATCCGTCTGGGCGGATCATGGCTCTCCCTGCTCCAGGCAGGGCTTCCACTCTCCCTGACAGGACATCAGGCCGCCCGCCTTGTCGTGAATGAGAATGTTCTAACCGTGCTGACTTCGGGCCTTCAGATCCGCTTCCGCAATCCGGAAAACCTGGTCTTTTCGGCACCCCGGCTTCAACTGGCCTTCTCGGGCCAATGGCCGAACAGACAGTTCTCCGCACAGACCCTGTCAGGGCGCCTCATCCGTTTTCCCGCTGCCAGCCCGGACGCTACGCGCCTCGGCCTCATCGCGCATGCCGCCACAGTCAACGGCTTTCCGCTGCCCTACGGCCTCTCCAGCGACCTGCGCAACGCACGTCTGGCAATCGCCCTGACAGCATCGCAGTCATCGCAGGGACTTTCGCTGCTCGACCCCACATCCTACGGACGCCTCATCCTTCAGGATGCCTCCGCCACTCCTGTCCCGGCTTCCCCGGACAACCGGATCACCCTGACAGGCGCCCTCGCCCTGCCGGAACAGAACGGCACGCTCACCCTCACCATGACCCACTGGCAGGAACTGGCGTCCCGTCTCCTCGATCGTCCGGAAATAGAGTCGCATCTCGCTCCCGACCTTCAGGCCGCGCTGCAGAAACTGCTGGAGAAAGCATCCGGCATCCCGGCCATGAAGGAGCGCCCCTTTTCGCTCTCCATGCCCGTCGTCAATGGCCAGATCCTCCCGGATGCGCAGGCGGTTTCAGCACTTGTCAGCCAGGGTTTCAGAACCCCCTGAACGCCCGGAAAAATCCCGGATGCCGCATTGATTTTTGTCAAAATCATGTCCGGAGTATCAAACTTTTTCTGGCAAAATACGTTTAGAGGGTTCAAAAGACGGCAACACGCGAAGAGATCACAACTTCGTTACCCTGTTGTGCGTGCGTAAGGCCCCCGGGGAGCCGACATCCTTCCTGCCGGTCTGTGCGTCTCGCCATCTACCCAGAAGGCAATCGACATGTTTGGCTTGTCGGCTCTATTCTTGGCGCGTTTCCAGTTCGCGTTTACAGTCGGGTTTCACATCGTATTCCCGGCATTCTCGATCGGTCTCGCAGCCTATCTCGCAGTCCTCGAAGGCCTGTGGCTCAAAACGGGTCGCAGCGCCTATCTCGACCTTTTCAAATACTGGCTGAAAGTTTTCTCCGTCGTCTTCGGCATGGGCGTGGTCTCCGGCCTCGTCATGTCCTACGAGTTCGGAACCAACTGGTCGTCGTTCTCACAGAAAGCCGGTCCGATCCTCGGCCCGATGCTGGCCTACGAGGTCATGACGGCCTTCTTCCTTGAAGCCGGCTTCCTCGGCGTCATGATGTTCGGCCTCAACCGCGTCGGCAAAGGCCTGCACTTCGCAGCCACCTGCATGGTCTCGATCGGCACGCTGATCTCCATGAGCTGGATCCTGTCATCCAATTCCTGGATGCAGACCCCGCGCGGCTACCGCATCGACGAGGCCACCGGCCGCTTCCTGCCGGTTGACTGGTGGCAGATCGTCTTCAACCCCTCCTTCCCGTACCGCATCGTGCACATGGGCCTCGCAGCCTTCCTGTGCGTGGCGTTCATCGTGGCGGGCGTTGCCGGATGGCATCTGCTCAAGGCCCGCCGTGAAGGCCGTCAGGCGTCCGAACAGGTCCGTCTGATGTTCTCTATGGCCATGTGGATGGCTGCCATCGTCTCCCCGATCCAGGTTCTGGCCGGCGATACGCAGGGCCTGAACACGCTGGAATACCAGCCGGCCAAGATCGCAGCCCTCGAAGGCGACTGGGAGTCCGAAAGCCGCGCGCCCGAGCTTCTGTTCGGTATTCCGGACATGAAGAACGAGACGACGCATTTCAAGATCGCCATCCCCTATCTGGGTTCGCTGATCCTGACGCACAGCCTCGACGGCAAGGTTCCGGGCCTGAAGGACTATCCGAAGGAAGACCGTCCCTACTCCCCGCTGCTGTTCTTCTCCTTCCGCATCATGATCGCGCTCGGCATGCTGATGGTGCTGGTCGGACTGTGGTCGCTGTACCTCCGCTGGAAGGGGAAGCTGTACGATACGCCGCTTCTGCACCGTATCGCACTGTTCATGTCGCCAGCCGGCTTCCTGGCCCTGCTCTGCGGCTGGATCACGACTGAAGTCGGCCGTCAGCCCTTCACGGTCTATGGCCTGCTGCGGACCTCCGACAGCGTCTCCCCGATCGCCCTGCCGAACATCGCGACGTCGATGATCGCTTTCGTCATCGTCTATTTCATCGTGTTCACGGGCGGCATCACCATCCTGCTGCGGACCTTCGCCGAAGAGCCCCATCCGGATCAGCATGGTCCGGCCGAAGATCAGCCCCAGCGCGCTGCGGGCACAACACAGGTCTCCCATCAGCCCCAGCCCGACGCTGGCATGGCGGAGTAAGAACCATGACAGAAACAGCCGGCTTCTGGCTCCCGGTGGTCTGGGCGCTGCTCGCAGCAACCGCCATCTTCCTCTATATCTGCCTCGATGGCTTCGACCTCGGGATCGGCATCCTCTTCCTCAAGGAAAAGGACCACGATCACCGCAACCTCATGGTCAACACCGTCGCCCCTGTCTGGGACGGCAACGAGACCTGGATGATCTTCGGTGGCGCCGCGCTCTACGGCGTCTTCCCCGTGGCTTACGGCACGATCCTTCCGGCGCTCTACCTGCCGGTCCTGTTCATGCTGCTGGCCCTGATCCTGCGCGGCGTGTCCTTCGAGTTCCGCTTCAAGTCGGAATCGCCCATGAGCCAGTTTTTCTGGGACACGGCCTTCTGCGGCGGCTCCTTCGTGGCGGCATTCATGCAGGGCGTCATCCTCGGAACGCTCGTCCAGGGCATCAAGGTCGAGAACAACGTGTTCGTCGGGTCCAGCTTCGACTGGTTCTCTCCGTTCGCCCTGTTCTGTGGCCTTGCCGTGGTCATCGGTTACGCTCTTCTCGGCGCAACCTGGCTCCTGTGGCGCTGTGAGGGTGAACTGCACGACACGATGCGCAGGATCTCCTTCGCTCTTGCCGGGCTGATGCTGATCACGATCGCCCTGGTCTCCATCTGGACGCCCATGCTGCACACCACCTACATGCAGCACTGGCTCGCCATGCCGCAGTTCGCACTGGTCGCTCCGGTGCCTGTCGCCGTCATCGTGCTGACGGGCGTCCTGTTCATGGGACTGCGCAACCCACGCTCGCACCTGCTGCCGTTCGTCGCAACACTGGGCCTGTTCTTCCTGTGCTTCAGCGGCCTTGGCATCAATGTGTGGCCCTACATCGTACCCCCGACCATCACCATCTGGCAGGCCTCTTCTCCGCCGGAGAGCCAGACCTTCCTGCTGGTCGGTACGATGTTCCTGCTACCGCTGATCCTCTCCTACACGGCCTATTCGTACTACGTGTTCCGCGGAAAGATGTCCGCCGGACATCACTACCACTGAGAACAGGGAACCCGGCTCATGCGCATCGAATACGGACAGCCCGAACAGAAACCGGGTTTCCTGAACTGGATGAAACGTGTGGGCTGGTTCGTGGCGATCTGGGCTGGCGGCGTTGTCGTCGTCGGCCTCGGCGCCGAACTGCTCAAGAAGATCATCTTCGGCTGGTAACGGCCCAACGATCCTTCACAAAAAAGCCCCGTCTCTTTCGAGCGGGGCTTTTTTGTGCCTTCAGAACGTATCCTTTTCCCTGCGCAGCCGCGCAAACGTCACAACATCCGGCGCGAGCAGGAAAGGATTGGTCTTCCGCTCCACCCCGAGCGTCACCGGGAGCGTCGGCCGGCCTGCTTCCAGCAGCCGCTCGACTTCCCCGGCCCGGGCCTTCAAAGCCGCGTTGTCCGGATCGACATGCAGCGCGAAAGCCAGATTGGAGCGGGTATATTCATGCCCCGCGCAGACAAGCGTCTGATCCGGCAGACTGTCATAGCGATGCAGACTGTCGAACAGCTCCTGTGCTGTCCCTTCCAGCAGCCGCCCGCATCCCAGGCTGAACAGCACATCCCCGCAGAACAGCGCCGGAACCTCGGGCACGATATACGACACATGCCCCACCGCATGGCCCGGCGTGGACAGAACCCGGATCTGCGCACTGCCCAGCGAGAAGCTGTCCCCGTCCTCGACGTCGTGATCCAGCCGGGGCAACCATTCCCTTTTCTGCCGCGGTCCATATACCTTCGCGCCATAGCGCTCCCGCAGCGCGTCCGTCCCCGCTGTATGATCGGCGTGATGATGGGTCAGCAGGATCATGTCGAGCCGCCCTTCCCCGATTTCGTCCATGATCGGCCCCGCTTCACCGGGGTCCACAACGGCGCGCTGACCCTCCATCGCGGTCAGCAGCCAGGCATAATTGTCGGAGAGAACCGGAATCGGCTTGATATCGAGTGGCATGACTGTTCCCCTTGGAGTGTCCTGCTGATGAGGTAGCTGCATGCTGACGTCCCTGGCCCGCATCCGTTCCGATGATGCCGCCACTTTCTATGAAAGCCGACAGGGCCAGCGCACGGCGCTGCTTCTCAACGACCGCCTGCAGAGCATCATGCCCCCCATGCGCGGCCGAAGGATCCTCGGAATAGGCTACACAGCCCCCTATCTCCCGGAAAGTGCGGAATTCGCCGTTTCGGGCCGCCTCCTGCACCCGCAGACGCAGCGCAGCACCCGTCCCACCCGAAGCCAGACCCGAAACATCCCCTGGGCGGACTGCATCGTCAGCAGCGGACGCCTGCCCTTCGACGACCTCTCGATGAACGCCGTCCTCGTGGTCCACGGCCTCGAATTCACCCGCTTCGCTCCGGATTTCCTCCGCGCCATCTGGCGCACCCTCAGCGATGACGGGGTCCTGACGCTGGTCGTTCCCAACCGCTCCGGCTACTGGGCCCACACGGACGCCACCCCTTTCGGTCACGGCATCCCCTACAGCAGCGGGCAGCTGACGCGCCTGCTCGATCAGGCCCTGTTCCGGATCGAACACCATTCCTCCGCGCTGATGACCCCACCCGCCGCGCTGTCAGTCACGCATGGCCGCCTGATGGAACGGGCAGGCCGCACACTGCGACTGCCCTGCGGCGGAGTGCATGTCGTCACCGCCCGCAAGAATGTCTATGCGGGAACGCCCCTGATCGACGAAAAACTGTGCGTCCCGTTCCCCCGGCAGGTGGCCGAGCCCGCCTGAAGGCGGCGGAAGCAGAAAACCTGCCCGAAAAACGCCTTCTTTGTGGCGAATTCTTGACCCTCCCGCCGTGTGCCGTAAGAGTGCGTTCCATGTCGCTGATCCAGTCCTTCAAGCTTGTCCTGTCGCCGCCGCATCGCGCCGCGACTCCCTTTCTCCTCGCGGGTTCACTCGTCGGGCTTCTCGGACGGGCCACGCCCTGGCGCCCTACCCGCCTGCTGGGCAACGCGGGCATCGCCTTCACGGCGTTCTGTCTCTACTTCTTCCGCGATCCCAAGCGCGTCCCGCCACCGCGCACGGATCTGGTGCTGGCCTCCGCTGATGGCCGCATCACATCCATCGCGCTCGTCACCCCACCTGCCGCTCTGGAAATGGGCCACACCCCGGTCTGGCGCGTCTCGACGTTCCTGTCCGTGCTGAACGTCCACATCAACCGCATGCCAGCCGCCGGTGAAGTGACGAAGATTGCCTATCACGCCGGCAAGTTCCTCAATGCCAGCCTCGACAAGGCCTCCGAACACAATGAGCGCAACGAACTGCGCCTGACGCTGCCGGACGGTCGCAACATCGGCGTTGTCCAGATCGCCGGGCTGATCGCCCGCCGTATCCTGTGTTTCGTCGAGGAAGGCGACCGCGTGGAAGCCGGCGAGCGTTTCGGCCTGATCCGCTTCGGCTCACGCACGGATGTCTATCTGCCGCCCGGCGTTGAACCCCTGGTTGTGGAAGGGCAGACCATGGTTGGTGGCGAAACTGTCCTGGCGAAGCTCTGAGCCAGACGCCGTTCATGACCACACCGCCAACGGTTGAACCCATCCGCCCCGCCAAAAGACGCCGCATCCGACGCAGGCTCCGACGCATGGGGCGCAATCCCCGCACCCGCGTGCGGGGGCCGTCGTTCAACCGCCTCATCCCCAACATCATGACGATGCTCGGCCTCTGCGCCGGGCTCAGCGGCATGCGTTTCGCGCTCGAACACCAGTTCGAACCCGCGGCCGTGGCGCTGCTGATCGCCGCCTGTATCGACGGCCTGGACGGGCGGATCGCCCGCCTGCTCAAGGGCGCCACCCGCTTCGGCGCGGAATTCGACAGCCTGTCGGACTTCGTCTGCTTCGGCGTGGCACCGTCCTTCGTGCTGCTGATGTGGTCGCTCGAACATGCCGGGCGCTACTCTTTCGTCCCCTGCATCCTGTTCACGGTCTGCATGGCGCTACGTCTCGCCCGCTTCAATGCGAGCCTCGATGACGATGATAAGCCGGAATATTCCTACAGCTTCTTTACGGGCGTTCCCGCCCCTGCCGGAGCCGGGCTGGTGCTGTTCCCGGTCTTCCTGGGCCTTGAGGCCGACCGGCTGCATGCCGGGGGACTGGCCGCCTTTGCCCGCCTGCCCATCGTCTCGGCCGTCTGCCTGATCTTTACAGGCCTGCTTCTGGTCTCGACCCTGCCGGTCTGGTCCTTCAAGAATTTCAAGGTCCCGGCGCGCTACGTCCTGCCCCTGATGCTGGGAACCGGCCTCTACGCCGCCCTTATGGTCGCAGACCCCTGGGGCGCTCTTGCGGGAGCAGGACTGCTCTATATTGCGATCCTGCCCTTCTCCCGCCGCTCCTATCACCGCCTGAAACAGGCGGCGGAAGAAATGTCGGAAACGGTGGAAGAAGAGCCCGCCTGAACCAAAACGAACCAACAAAAAAGGCCGCCCGGTCATCCGGGCGGCCTTTTTCATATCCAGTGCGCGACGGACTTATTCCGTCACGTCCCACAGCCATGCCGCGCCACGCACACCCGAGCTGTCACCATGCTTGTTCCGTACGATCGGCGTCGTGCAGACCGGCGTGATCACATGTTTGGCCAGAAGCGGCGGCACGCGCTCATACAGCGTATGCAGGTTGGACACGCCACCACCGAGGACGATCACATCCGGATCAAGGAAGTTGATGACCATCGCACAGGCCCGTGCGAAACGCTCGGTATAACGGCCCAGCGCCGCAATCGCAGCCTGATCGCCATTGGCAGCCGCCTCCTCGATCCCGGCTGTATTGCGGTGACCCGGCCCCTTCCAATCCACCGCCAGGGCCGGACCGCTCAGATAGCGCTCCATACAGCCCTTGTTGCCACAGAAACATTCGCGTGGAGGCGCGTCCTCTTCCGTCGGCCAGGGCAGAGGCAGATGCCCCCACTCGCCTGCAATGTGATGACGCCCTTCAAGAACACGGCCGTTATTGACGATGCCCGCGCCCATGCCGGTTCCGATAATGACACCGAACACCGTCAGCATGCCCTTGGCCGCACCATCAGCTGCCTCGGACAAGGCAAAGCAGTTCGCATCATTTTCCGTCCGGACCGGACGCGCCAGCGCAGATTCTACATCCTGACCGAAAGGCTGGTTGTTCAGCCAGGTCGCATTGGCGTTCTTAATCAACCCGGTCTCGGGGGAGATTGATCCCGGGATGCCGATGCCCAGCGTGGACGTATGCTGTCCGGCCGAAACGCGGTGGCTCGGCACCGCACCCAGACGACGGTCCACATCCGTCACCAGATCACGAATGGCCAGAACGGCTTCATTATAGATACCGGGATTGGGAATGCGTTCACGCAGGACGAGATCGCCCGAACGGTTCAGAACGGCAATTTCGATCTTCGTGCCACCAAGATCAATTCCAAGGCGATAATCAGCCATCTCTAGCCCTGTGCTCTATACGGTGACCTGAAAGACAGGCGACCGAACCTCATGGAAAACGCATCCAGTGCGTCCGTCTGCTTTAACGCGAAACCGTGTTACGGCAAGCCGTCGGGGGACAAAACTTCGTTGTTTCAGGAAAATTCCCGCGTCCGGACAAACCGTTCAGACCTGCGCCAGTTCCTGCAAAGCCCGCAGAATATCGTCCGGCGACGGCGGACATCCCGCAATCGAACGCCGCACCGGCGTCAGCGCTTGTAACCCACCCAGCGTCGCATAACCGGCCGGAAAAGGCCCGCCATCCACCGCGCAGGCGCCCACAGCAATCAGGCTCCGGCCCGGCGGCATGGCCCGCCACACCCGGTCCACCATTTCAGCACAGACCCGCGTCACGGCCCCCGTCAGCAACAGCCAGTCCGCGTCCGCCGGATCGCTCACACAGACAAAACCCGCCTGCTCCAGCGCGAACGCACTGCCATTGAGGGACTCGATCTCCATGAAGCATCCCTCGCACCCACCGGTCTCAAGGACATACAGTCCGATCGGCCGCTCCCGCCGCGGAACTTCTCCTTCCACAGACGCCCGCCCGCGCGTTGCATCCATGAAAGCGTACAGCAGGCTCAGAGGCCCCGTCCGTTGCACAGTCTTCACAGCGCAATCCCCGCCGGTGAAATCCCGATCGAGCCCAGAGCCGCCGGCACCCGGCTGACGGGATAGCCCCGCAGCATCGCGCCCAGAACCGGCAGAAGCGATACGCCCGGGTCCCGCACATGCAGGCTCTCGATCCGCCCGTCTTTCAAGCGCACCCAGTACCACACGTCTCCGCGCGCGCCCTCGGCCACGCCAATGCCCTCATCCGTCCGGTCCGGCGCCGGCTCGTCGTCTTCCAGACCGATACTCCCCAGGATCCGCTCCAGCAGCTTCAGGGAATCGCGGATTTCCGCAAGCCGCAGCCCTTCACGCGCCCGGGCATCGCCCTGGCTCGATCCTGTCGCCCGCAACGCCTCCAGCCGCATCCCTGCTTCCCGTCGCCGCATGTCCATGCTGCGACCGCTCGCGCGCCCGGTCACGCCCCCCACGGCAAAACGCTCGGCCAGCCGTACATCCAGAACCGCAAACCCGTCCAGACGTGGCGCAAAAACCCGGTGAAGCTCTTCCAGCGCCGCAAGACGCGGCTGCATCGCCGCATGAACGGCCTGAGCCAGCGGCACGATCTCGAGCCCATCCCGAAACCCGTCACAGGCCACCATATCCATCAGACGGCGGGAAACGCCCTGCTCCGCACAGGCCCGCGCGATGGCTTCCCGCGCATGATCGCAATGCGTCGCGAGCAGCTCCGCATCCACGCCCCGCGCCGTCCGGGCCATGTCGAACAGATGAAGCGACATCCGTTCGATCTCCAGCAGCACCATCCAGACATCCCGGATACCAGGCCCCGGAACCAGCCCGCGCGCCTGCGCCACAGCCCGCGCAAAAGCCAGCGGATGCGCCACGAACCCGCCCGCTGTCATCCGCGACACCAGCGGCATGGCCTCTTCCGGCGTCCGTCCCAGCAGGCGCGACACGACCCCGCGATGCGCGCCGCCCGCACAGACCTCCACACTCCGGACCTTCCCCTTCAGAACCTCGAAGGACAGTTCCAGGGGGCCGCTCAGCCCCGTCTGCTCAGGACGCAGCAGATGGCTTCCCGCCAGCGGCCGCAATCCTCCCGCCGCCGGCCCCGGACGGGACGACAGCGGCCAGGTGGACGTCCAGCCACCCTCATCCAGCGCCGGTGCTCCGTTCCCGCGGGCATCCATCGCTTCCACGCCATAGAGGTCATACGCCACGCGCTCACCCCACTCGGCCCCGGCAAAACGCGAGGACGGCGCAAGATAACGCCGCTCTTCCACCGCCGTACTCGCCAGAAGCGGACGATCCCCCTCCAGCAGGAGCACATAGGCACGGGCATCATCCGCCCAGCAGGATATCAGCGGCAGCGTCGCACCCGGCGCAGACAGCATCGCGCTCCACTGTTCAGCATCGAGATGATAATGCGACAGCGCAACCCGCTCGCCGCTGCGGATGATCCGCCCCATCCCCATCATGGTCGCCACCCCGTCACCGGATGCCAGGCCAGAAACAGCGGACCACACAGCCCCCCCAGCAGCAGAACCGCCTGCATCACGGCCACCATGCCCCGCTCTCCCCGCACAAACGCCGGCAGAAGCGTCCTGTGCCGTACCGACCACAGAGCGGGCAGCAGACACACCACCAGCAGAACAAGCTGCCCGGTTTCAAGCGAACGCCCGATCCCGACAAGCGCACAGAACACCGGCCAGGGCGCGGCTCCGGCCGCGATCCCGTCCTCGCCCTCTGCCCCGCGCAGGTCCAGAACCGCAAGCCCGAGCGCCGCAAGCAGCAGCAGGACCAGCGTCGTGCCTTCCCCGGTCGCAGCTGCCAGGGCCCCGAAGGCAGACAGCATCGGCAGGGACATGTTCCGCCCCGAAGACCGCGACGAGACGAGCATGATGATCGTCCCAAACCCCGCGATCAGCATCAGCAGATGAACCAACGGATACGCACTCAGCCGGAACATCAGCATGAGTACCGAAAACCGCAGCCCCGTATCCAGAAGTGCTGCCTCAGGCGCCGGAGCTGGCGATGGTCCAAGCCCCGCCACCATGCACAGCCCAACCGTCAGCAGTACCGCACCAAGCGACGACTGCTGCATCGGCAGAAGCGACGCTCCCAGAAGCCCCAGCACCACACCGCCCAGCCGGCTGCGCGCCATATCCCAGACAACAAGCGCCTTGCGGGGCCCACGCCCTTCGCGCCAGGCCAAAAGAACCGTTCCCGCACCACACAGGACCGTCACGGCAAAAGCCGAGTGAATGTTCAGCGCCAGAAGCGCACAGCCCGTCACCAGAAACGGCAGGATGCGCCCGGTCCGGTCCTGAGCCTGCGGCAAAAGCAGCGGAATGGCCGTCACGATGCACGAACACGCCGCCGCCAGCGCATCCGTTCCCGGCATGAGCCACACAGCCAGCGGCGTAATGAGGAGCCCGGCCACAGCGAAGGTCAGACTGCTGGCAGACTGGCGGTTTTCCGGCGTCAGAAGGAGCAGGAACGCCGCCAGAAGCGGCCAGACCGTTACGGCAAACAGCGTTCCAACAGGAGCAAGCGGATGCATCAGACGTCCTCCACCCTGCGCCACGCCAGACGCGGCAGAAGCGTCACACCGAGCGCCGCCAGAACACCCCACAGGCTCAGCGCCGCCGCAAAAAGCGGCCATGAATGCAGCACGCAGGCCACGACAACCAGCCCGTCCGCGGCACGCAGAAGCCCCGTGAACTGAACCAGCGGCGTCCCCCACGCAGCGCCGCAAAGGCCGGCCAGAACCGCCCCCGCGCCCAGCACCGGCGCGAGACCCAGCCCCGCACCGGACAGCCCGAGCGCGAGCAGCAGCACAAGCGTCCCGACAACCGGCAGAACAGCCGCCCGGTCCGGCGCTTCAGGCGCAAACCGCCGCAGCCAGGCCCAGGCCAGCACATTCAGCCCGACCAGAGCCGCGGACGTCAGCAGCGCCAGCAGCCCCGAACAGACCGTCGCCCCCGCAAAAGCACAGACCGCCCCGTAAAGCGGCAGCCCCCGCCCGTCCTTGCCCAGACCTGCCAGCGCCAGAAGCAGCAGCAATCCAAATCCGACGATCATGTGCCGAACCTCCCCGCCAGAGCCAGAAGAAGCGCCACACCCGCGAACAGCGCCGTCAGCCGGGCACTCCGTTCCTGCGCCATCAGACGCAGCCCGACCGCCACAGCTACGGTCAGTGCCAGCCGTCCACCCAGCGCCAGCAACCCGAGCCACCAGCCCTGCACACCACCCTGCGCCAGCCCCACGCTCACCGGCAGCGCCAGGTCCCCCAGCAGCAGCAGCCAGCCGCAGTTCAGCACATCGGCAATACTACGCGCGGCCTCACGTTCATGCCGGTCCCGCAATCCGGACAGCATCTGCGTCACATCATCCGAACGCAAAGGCGGACAGGCAATTCCAAGCGCCAGCGCACAGGCCGCAAGCGCCCCTTCCAGGCCCGGCTCAGGCTCGATATGCAGCATCGCGCACAGGCCAGACAGACCGTCCGTTCCCGGCGCGGCCAGAGCAATCAGGGCCTCGGTCAGACACAGGAGCAGAACCGCAGGCATCAGCCGCGCCGCCTCACCCTGCACCAGGCCCGGCCCCAGAAATCCGCGCCCCAGCAGCACGACCAGTCCGATAACAAGCGGATCAGCCAGCGACGACAGCCCCGATCCCGTCGTGACCGCTGGCAGACACACAAGCGTCAGCACACCCGCCGTCAGCGCCAGCGCCGGACGCCCGCCCAGCGGAACCTGAAACAGCGATCTCCAGAAACGCACCGCCTGCAACAGACGGAACCGCACTGTCCCGACCGACCGTCCCGCCAGCCAGAACGGCAGACTGTCCAGACACCAGCCCATTACGGGCGCCAGAATGAGAAGCAGCCCCAGTTGAAACAGCGCTTCCAGCACCGACAGCAGGATCAGTCCGATCTCATGCCCCATCACGCCATCACTCCCAGCACCGCCAGAACGAGGCCAAGAAGCACGAGCCAGAGCCCCACCGCGCCCTGACGCAGATCGGGAAGAACAGGAGCCTTTACGCCGCCAAGCGCCCTGAAACGCCGCCGCCCCGCCACAATGACGCAGCGCATTTTCCATCCCAGGGACGGCGCTTCCTCAAACAGACCGTCTCCGACCGAAAGCAGGTTTCCCAGCGCAGGAAGAAGCGTGGAGGCCGTCTGCACGATCCCTCCGACAACCCGCCATGGACGCACCAGCACACACCACAGAACCGCCCCCGTCAGCACGAAAGCCGGCAAGCGCAGAGAGGCGCCATCGCCGCCGCCCATACGCCAGACAGGCCAGACCCACTCCCCACCCACGAAATGCAGGACCGGGCTCACCATTCCGAACACCAGAGCGGGCAGCAGCAGACTTCCAGCCCCCACCAGCAGGACGGAAACGCCCGAAACACGCCCCTGCCACGCACGGAACACCCGCCCCACAACAAGGATATCCGACAGACCAAGCAGGCCGAGCAGCAGGGCAACCGCCACCCCAAGCACGCTCCACCCCTCGACACCCGCCGCCATACCAAGCGCGGCATGAATCCCGAGCCACAGGACAACCAGCCCCGGCAAAGGCGGAAACGGCAGCCGCAACACCGACAGCACCGGAAACACGCGCACCAGTGCGGCCGTCAGAACCAGCAGTGAGAGATCGAGAAGTGTGGCTTCCAGTGCAATCCGGGCACAGACCGCAAGACCTTCCGCCTGCGCCGCCACGACCAGAACCATCAGAAGAACAGGGCGCAAAAGCCCCAGATCTCCCGGACGGCAGGCCCCGAGCACAGACCGGCCCAGCAGCCCGATCACAGCGGCCCCAAGCCCCGCAACGAGTTCTGCTGAAACCGCCGTCGGCGCATGCCAGACCAGCGATACGCCCAGAATACCCATCACGGCGGAAAATGCCCCGCCCTCCTGCCCCCCGTCAGGCCGGCGCACCAGCGCGGACCAGAACAGGACCGGCAGCACTGCCAGCACGACGAATGTCTGGGCAGGAAACAGCACGGACAACAGCAGAGCCGGAACGCTCCAGACTGCCGGACAGGCTTCCCGGTCCTGCGCCGCAATCACGCCCAGCGCAACAGCCTGAACGGCTGGCGACAGGCCCAGCACCGCACCCAGCGCCGCCACACAGAGAACCACGGCTCTCCCAGCCCGCCCCGGCTGCATCGCCTGCACACAGGCAGGAACGACCAGAAACGCCAGGCAGAGAGAAACCGGATCAACGTGGAAAAGGGAGACGAAAATATGCAGGGCGCGTTCCGGACAAGAGGTGGAAACGGACCGCAATCATCACGACCGTCAGATCATGGCGAGAGATACCTTGCGTTTCGGCGGAGGGAAAGCACTGTCCAGCGTTTTGAGATCCGCATCCGTCAGACTGATCTCCAGACTGGCCAGATTTCCGGCAACATGCTTCGGAGACCCGGCCTTCGGAATGGCCATCACATTCGGCCGGCGCAGCACCCAGGCCAGCGCGATCTGAGCCGGATCGGCAGGCCCCTGCGACGTCTCATGCCTCGACGCTACGTCTTTCAGAGCCGGATGTTCCAGAAGCTCCCCGCCCTGCCCGAGCGGCGAATACGCCATCGTGACCATATCGGTGCTCAGATCATGATCCAGAAGATCGAATTCCGTCCCGCGATGCTCAAGATTGTACAGAACCTGATTGACCAGACAGTTTCCGGACAGGCTTTCAATTTCTTCCATGTCATCGACATCGAAGTTCGAAACACCCCAGCCCCGGATCAGCCCGTCATCCTTCAGATCCTCGAACGCGCGGATCGTCTCCTCAAGCGGCGTACCCCCGCGCCAGTGCAGCAGGTACAGGTCAAGCCAGTCCGTATCGAGATGCTTGAGTGAACGGCGGCATGCCTTGTGCACACCATCATACGACGCATTGGACGGCACGACCTTGCTGACAAGATAAACGTCATCGCGCACATCCGCGATGGCTTCCCCCACCAGTTCTTCCGACCGGCCGTTGCCATACATCTCGGCAGTATCAACAACCCGCAGCCCGGCCTCCAGTCCCTGACGCAGGCTTTCGATCTCGTCAGAACGCCGCGCGGCACTGTCGCCGATATTCCAGGTTCCCATGCCCAGCGCGGGAACCCTGACACCATTCCTGAGTGTGACTGTTTTCATGACCGTTTCCTGTCTGTGTCCTCAGACAACGACAGGATCAGCCGGCTGTTCCCTCGAAACTTCAGCCTGCGCCACCGTATCCGTCCCCGGCGCGACACCGTTCTGCGCCAGAAGATCCCGCAATTTCCGCACGATCGGGAAGACCTCGACGTTATGATCGCCCCCGAGTTCACGCCAGGCGTTCTGCTCCAGTTCCATGATTTCCCGGTCTTCTTCAAAGATCCGGTGCGTGAAAATGCCCAATGCAGGCCAGATCATGTCGATCAGGAACGGCGTCTTCGGTCGCAGCACCGACAGCAGACCGAACGTCTGCGTGCTCATCCCGTCCGCCGTGTCAGGGACGTAAACGCTGAACAACTCCATGATCAGATCGCCGTCTTTGTCATGGATTTTCAGGCTCTGATACGGATAGGTCGTGCGGATGCTGACGATCTCCTCGACCGGCTGCTCCCGGTTCGGATCATCATGATGCTTGCCGAAGATCAGGCGTTCCGCCAGCGGCTGCTGGTTTCCCGTCCGCGCAAAGCTGTAGTGCGCCTCGATGAAGTTCTCACCCGCATCCTGCCCCAGAAAACGCGCCCTGATCTGCCCCATCTGGCGACGGTGCAGGAACTGATGGTTCATGTCCATCAGGTTCTCATGCATGAACGTATAGTGGCACTTCACGACCGGGCTGAAACGCCGCGTCTTGAACGCCGGATTGTCCACCTGGGCCAGAGGCGGCAGCGGCACGCTCTCCGCTTTTTCCGCATCACCGGGGAAAATGAAGATCATCCCGCCTGCCTCACGACAGGGATACGTCTTCACACCATTCGGCAGTTTACCCTTGCCCAGATACGGCACATCGATGCACCGCCCGGACCGGCCATAAGCCCAGCCGTGATAGCAGCACTGGACCGCCTCACCGCTGACCTTCCCCAGACTGAGCGGAACCTGACGGTGCGCACAACGGTCTTCGAGCGCAAAGACACTTCCTTCTTCAGGCCGCACCAGTGCAATGGGAAAGCGCCCGAACCGCCGCCCGATCGTCTTGCCGCGCTTGAGATCCTTCGACCAGGCCAGCGGATACCAGAAGTCGGGATTGATATCGACGCGACGAAGATCAGTTTTCAAAGGCGCGGGGGAAGAATTCGTGGGCTCTGGCACAGTCAGGCGTCCTCTCCAGTGGAATGAACGGCACCCCGGTTACGGAGCGTCTTCCATCAAGGGTCTCAGACACAATTTGAAACCTTACCCCGCCTTTTTCCAGCCCCGCTCTTCCTGTTTCCAGTACACGAGATTGTGACCGGAAGATTTCATGGCCACCCAGCGTTGTCTTGCCCGCTGAACGGATTGCGGATTTCCGCCATCGAAAAGATCGAAAATCCGCGTAAAGGGCGAGAACTCATCGCTCCCCGCGCCATCCACGCGGAACAGGAACCGCGCCTCGTTCGGCACGTCCTCACCCTCGGTCAGCCAGATCGGCTGCCGGACCGCATGGCCGCTCTTTGCAGTGCCATGCGGCAGCCAGACCGGGTCCCGGCAGGCCCACAGCGCTGCATCCAGCGCCATGACCGCAGCCGCATCCGGACAGCGCACAACCGCACGCTCCCCCGCATCCAGCGTCCGGCCCAGCAGGGCCGGAAGTGCCTGCTCAAGCGGCGTGCGCGTCAGATGATAGAACCCGACATCCACGGCGTAATTCCGCTCCTCAGGCGCTGGCTTCGTGCGCCTTCACGAAGCAGTCCAGCAGACGCACGCCGAAGCCCGTCGCTCCCTTCGGAGCGATAGCAGACGCCTTGGTCTTCCAGGCCGTCCCTGCGATATCCAGATGCGCCCAGTCCGTGTCGCCCACGAAGCGCTTGAGGAACTCTGCCGCCAGGATCGCACTGCCCGGACGGCCACCGATGTTCTTCATGTCCGCGATATCGGAGTCAATCTGGCGATTATAGGCCTCACCCATCGGCATCCGCCACAGCCCTTCGCCAACCTGCGCCCCGGCCTCGGCCAGCCCCTTGGCCAGCGTATCGCTGTTGCTGAACAGACCGGCATTTTCATAGCCAAGGCTGACCACGATCGCGCCCGTCAGCGTCGCCAGATTGACCATCAGCTTCGGGCTGAAGCGCTTCCGCGTATAGGACAGCACATCCGCCAGAACGAGGCGTCCTTCTGCGTCCGTGTTCAGAACCTCAATCGTCTGACCGTCATAGGCCCGCACGATATCGCCCGGACGCTGGGCCCCACCAGACACCATGTTCTCAACAAGACCAACCACACCGATCGCATTGACCGGAGCCTTGCGACGGGCCAGCGCGCTCATCAGACCAATCACGGTCGCAGCACCACCCATATCGGTCTTCATCTCGTCCATGCCAGCCGCAGGCTTGATGGAAATGCCACCGCTGTCGAAGGTCACGCCCTTGCCGATGAACGCCAGAGGAGCCTCGCTGCCATCACCATTATGACGGACAATCACCGTGCGCGGCTTGTGCACACTGCCCTGGGCCACGCCCAGAAGCGCGCCAAAGCCCAGCTCTGTCATGGCTTTTTCGTCGAGCACTTCAACCGTCAGGCCAAGCTCACGCAGTTCTTCAATGCGCTGCGTAAAGGTCTGAGGATAAAGCACATTCGGCGGCTCGCTCACGAGGTTCCGTGTCAGAATCACACCCTGCGAGACCGCATCCAGAGCCGTCCACCGCGTCTGCGCTGCCGCAACATCGGAAACCGCAACATGCAGCGTCTTCAGAACCGGACGGCTATCGGATTTCTTTGTGCGGTACAGATCGAAATCATAGGATGCCAGACGCGCGCCCAGAGCCGCGTCCGGAGCAAACTGCTCCAGTCCTTCGGAAAAAGCCAGAACAGCGCTTTCAACACCATCCAGCAGACGAACGGCCCGACCGGCCGCGTTCTCGATGGCCACGGCATCAATCGCCGCACCACCCTTGGGTTTCACACCGGCAAGCACGACCTGCGACAGCCCTTCGGCCGGTGCCGGAAGCACCACGCTCTGGCCGGCCTCGCCCTTGAAGCCTTTCAGCGCAACGGCGCGCGAAACGGCCCCGGCGGAAGCCTTGTCCAGCGCGGCAAATGGCTCGCCGGACGCCGCCTCGCACAGCAGGACAACAGCCCTGGGCGCATCCGCAGAAAAGGCTGGAAAGGAATCGAAAATCACTGAAAGCATGATGGCCCTGCCGTCTGGAACATGAAGTCGTTGCCTCCGTTATCGGGAACACCGACCGCCCCGGCAAGTCCTCCCCTCATCCGGCATGAAGAAAGACCGCCCGATGCGCCGTTCCCTCCTGAAGCTTCTGCTCTGCTCCGGCCTCGCCTGCACTGCCCCGCACGCACAGGCCACCTCACGGCTCACCGACATCACGCCTATCCCACTCGGCAACAGCCCCGTCACGCTTCATCCATCGGGCTTCCCGGACGTGACCATCACCCCGCTGTGGCGTGAAAACGGAAACGCATGGAGCTACCATCTTTATACCGTCACCACCCGCGACACAGAGCAGCCCGGCCGCACAAGCCTCATCGATACGGAAAACCCGGACCATGCCGGCCAGCTTCTCGACATGCTGCAGGACAGTCCCCACACCGGCGAAGACGCGGTCCAGACCATCCATTTCGCATCCGCCCGTATAAACGGAACCCCGGCTCTTCTACTGTTCGTGACCACCCGCGACACCGGCACCAATCCAGTCCCGCAGCCCAGTCCGGCACATATCCGCGTGTACCAGCTGACCCAAGGGGACGGAGAACCTGGCAGCACGCCGTTCTATTTCGCGCTTCGCACCACGCTCGCATCTCCGGTCACGACCTGCCACGCGGCCATCGCCCTGAGCGCTGCGACAAAGATCCCGTTTGCCCGGTGGAACGGAGATCAGGCGCCCGTCCCGACCTGCCCGCAATAACGGGCGCATCAGCACATGACGCAAAAGCCATCTTGGAGTAGTCTGGACAAATGACTTCTGCCTCACCCATCACCGTCCCTGCGGACGATGACCGCGCCCTTCTGGCCCTGGCGTTCCGGCTCGCATCCGAAGCCTCGGACATCATCAACGCCATCCGCGAACGCGGCTTCCGGACGGACATCAAGGACGATGCCTCCCCCGTCACGGAAGCGGACCACGCCTCCGAACATCATATCCTATCGGGCCTGCGCGCGGCCTGCCCGTCCATTCCCGCCATCGGCGAGGAAGAAATGTCGGCCGGAATCCGGGTGAACGCGGAAGACGCCTACTGGCTGGTCGATCCCCTCGACGGGACACGCGGCTTTGCCTCGGGCGCAAAGGACTTCACCGTCAATATCGGCCTGGTCCGCCATGACCGTCCGGTTCTGGGCGTGGTTGCCCTGCCAGGTTACGGCCTGATCTACAGCGGCGGACAGGGTCTCGGCGCCCACCGCTCGGACGGCACAAACAGCACGCCGATCCATACCGCCACACCGCCTGCAGAAGGCCTGCGCGTTCTGGCCTCGAGCCATCACGGCAATCCCGAACTTCTGGAGCGCTGGCTCGCCGGACGACAGGTCGCCTCCGTCGAGAAGCTGTCATCCTCGGTCAAGTTCATGCGGGTGGCCGAAGGTGCCGCGGATTTCTATCCCCGTTTCGGCCCCACGATGGAATGGGACACGGCCGCCCCCCAGGCCATTCTGGAAGCCGCAGGCGGCGCCCTGCTCGACGAGACCGGCGCCCCCCTGCGCTATGGCAAGCCGGACCGGCTGAACGGCTCATTCTACTGCACCGGAGGCGCATCTTGAGCGACACGCTTCACACCGAGCGCCTGACAGCCACCCCTGAAGGCATCCGCCGCGCCGCCGAGCTCCTCAAGGCCGGAAAGCTGGTCGCATTCGGAACCGAGACCGTCTACGGCCTTGGCGCCATTGCCTCGTCCGATACCGCTGTCGCAAAGATCTTCGCCGCCAAGGGACGCCCGCGCTTCAACCCGCTCATCAGCCATCTCCCCGATGCTGAAAGCGCCTTCGCGCAGGCATCGCTGAGCGGCAGGATGGAAGACATCGCCCATGCGCTGGCCGAGCGTTTCTGGCCCGGCCCGTTGACGATGGTTCTGCCCCGCTCCCCGAATTCAACCGTCTCCGACCTCGCGGCGGCCGGCCTGTCCACGCTGGCGCTGCGTGTTCCGCGCGGCAAGACGGCCCTGGCCCTGCTCCGCGAAGTCGGTGCCCCCGTCGCCGCGCCGTCTGCGAATGTTTCAGGCACGGTCAGCCCGTCCGATGCGTTTCACGTCCTGCGCTCACTGGATGGACGGATCGACGCGGTTCTGGATTCCGGCCCCTGCTCCATCGGCGTGGAAAGTACGGTTCTCGACCTGACCCGCGAGGTGCCCGTCCTCCTGCGCCCGGGCGGCGTGACCCTCGAAGAATTGACCGCACTTTGCGGCCCGATCCGCCATCCGGACGATTTTTCGGAAATCGCCCCGGCCTCGCCCGGTCGACTGGCCTCGCATTACGCCCCGAGCCTGCCTGTCAGGCTGGACGCGACCTCCATCGCGCCCGACGAAGCCCAGCTTGCCTTCGGTACGCCCCTGCCCGGCGCCGGACTGACATGGAACCTGAGCGAGAGCGGCAATCTTGAAGAAGCGGCAGCCCGCCTCTTCGCCGGACTGCGCTTTCTGGATGCGGAAGGCACCCGTCGCGGCCTGAAAACCATCGCCGCCCAGCCGATCCCCCGCCACGGGCTCGGCCTCGCCATCCGGGACCGTCTTCGCCGCGCCGCTGAACCGCGCACCCATGCCGCGACCCTGACCTGAGCATGGCCCGCGCCCCGGACCCCAGGGAAATCAAGATCCTGTCGGACATTCTGGCGCTGGTGCTGGATGAACAGCCGGGGCATGCGGCGACCGCTCTGGAACGGATCCGCCAGATGGCCCGGCGCGACGGTGTCACGGGCGGCGCGCTGAAAAACCTGTTCACCTCCCGTATCGGAACCATATCCGGCAAAGACGAGACCGAGCGCGAAAAACGTCTCCAGGAGCAGATCTCCGGGCTTGAGCGCCGCCTCGGCCAGAGCGAGTCCGACACCCGCACGGCACAGACGCGCCTGGGACGCTGCCAGACGGATCTGGGGCTGATCCAGCTGGAACTGGCAACCCTGCGCATGCAGAGACCCTGGCGCTACATCGCCATCGTCTTCGCCGCCGGTGCGGGTCTTCTGGTCGGCATTGCCGGAACACAATTCTATCACAGCCTCTCCGTCACAAGGGCGCCCATCGACCGGGCCTCCTATCTGCGATAGAAACTGTTTCGTTTTTTCGCCTTCCTCCCGCCACGCGCTAGGGATAGATGAAGGGCCATGGCCTCATCCTCCGGAACCTCCGGGCGGCAGATCCTGCCTCTGCTCGACCGCTACATTCTCCGCCAGCTTCTCATCGCCCTGCTGGCGCTGACGGGAGGGGCGACGGCACTGATCTGGCTGACCCAGTCGCTGCACTTCGTCTCGATGGTGGTCCAGCACGGCCTGTCCCTGAGGGTTTTCATCCAGCTCACCTCGCTGATGCTGCCATCCTTCATCGCCGTAATCCTGCCGATCACGACGTTTCTCGTCGTGCTTTTCACCTATCAGCGGATGGTCGGCGACCGGGAACTCACGGTCATGCGCGCAGCCGGCCGCTCACCGCTGGAACTGGCGAGGCCAGGGCTGCTCTGCGCGTTCTTCTCGGTGATCCTGTGCTACGTCCTGACCCTGTGGCTCGCGCCAGTTTCGTACCATGCGTTCCATCGCTACGAGTTCCAGATCCGCAATCGCATGGCGGCCTTCCTGCTTCAGGACGGCGTGTTCACCAGCCTGTCCAATGACATGACGGTCTATGTGCGCGGCCGCACCAGTGATGGCCAGTTGCACGGTGTGCTGGTCGAAGACGACCGCGACCCCGATTCCCACACCACGATCCTCGCGGAACGCGGCACCATGGTCGTGGTCAACGACCAGCCGCGCGTCGTGCTGTATGACGGCTCGCGCGAGGAAATCGACCGCCATACAGGACGGCTGAATGTCCTGACATTCGGACGCAACACCATCGATCTCACCTCGTCGCGCCAGCACAACCACGAAGACCGGGACCCGGACGAAATGTCCCTGCGCGAGCTGTTCCATCCCGATCCCCACGAAGTCTCAGAGCGTGACCGCGGCAAGAACATCGTCGTGGGATGGCGCCGGCTCACCTCACCGCTGACGGCCCTGTCCTTCGCGATGATCGGTCTGGTCACCGTGCTCCGGGGGGCCTTCTCCCGTCACGGCAACATCACACGCCCCCTGATCGCCATCCTGACGGTCGTCGGGCTTCTGGCCATCTCGCTCATGCTCCAGAACCTCGCCGGGCGGCACCTCGCGCTGGTGCCTCTCATCTGGCTTGAGGCCATTCTCCCGGCCATCGTCTGCGCGGCCATGCTGTTCCTCGAACAGTGGACCGGCACCGTGCGCCAGACCGCTCCGGCCTCCGTGCCCTCCGCAGGGGGCGCCCGATGAGAGCCATCCCGTCCCCCCGCCTGGGCCCCTGGCTGACATCCCTGTTCCAGGCGATCAGCACCCGCGACGAACATGCCGGGTTTTCTACGACCCTCGCGATCTACATCGCGCGGCAGTTCATGCTCAGCACCCTGTCCATGGTGCTGGCCCTGACCGGACTGGTCTCCCTGTTCGACTTCATCGACCTGCTGCGCCGCGCGGCAACACGGCCCAACGTCCCGGCCAGCCTCATCGTCAAGATCGCGGCCCTGCATGTTCCTTATTACATCATCTACGTCCTGCCTTTCGGCATCCTGCTGGGCGGGATCGTGTGCTTCTCCCGCCTGACACGCTCCTCCGAACTCATCGTGGCGCGCGCCGCCGGCATTTCCGCCTGGCAGTTCCTCGCCAGCCCGCTGGCCTGCGCCCTGCTGACGGGCCTGCTGACGACAACCGGCATCTCGGCCCTGTCCTCGACCATGTTCCGCAGCGCCGAAATGCTCGACCAGACCTATCTGCGCACCGGCGGCGGCCCCCTGACACTCAATGGAGGTGCGCTCTGGCTCAGACAGTCCGATGACGGTCTGGTTCCGCACGGTGTTGCGATCCTGCATGCCCAGGACGTCCATCTCATCGACGGCGCCCTGAAGGTTTCGGGCGTCTCGATCTTCCGCCTCGATGACCGGGACCGCCTGATCGTCCGCGTCGAAGCCCCCCAGGGCGCGCTGGGCGATCACCAGTGGATCCTGCACGGAACCTCAGTGCTCCACCCCGATCACCTGCCGCAGCAGATCGGGGACATGACCCTGCCATCCGATCTGACGGTCGGCCGCGTGCAGGAAAGTTTCGCATCGCCGGATACGCTGTCCGTCTTCGCTCTTCCGGGCTTCATCAGCCTTCTGGAGCGCTCGGGATTCCCCTCGATCCGGCACAGACTTCATTTCCAGTCGCTACTGGCCCTTCCCATTCTGGCCGGGACCATGGCATTGGTATCCGCAGGCTTCTCGATGCGCCCCACACGGCGCGGCGGCGTGGCCCGGATGCTGGGATCGGGAATCGCCGCAGGCTTTGCGCTGTTCACCATCTCGAAAGTGGCCGAACAGTTTGGTGAATCCGGCGCCCTGCCGCCGGTTCTTGCCGCATGGGCGCCGACAGGTGCGGGGCTCTGCCTCGCGGTGGCCCTTTTGCTGCACATGGAGGATGGTTGATGACGGTGCCCCTGTGGCTCCCAACACGCGCCCGCAGACGCGCTTCGTTCGTCGGTGCCACGCTGATGGCTGGAACCGCGCTCGTGGCGCCGCAGACAATGTCTGCCAACACGATGCAGCGCGACAATTCCCATGTCATCGTCATCGGAAAGCCAACATCCCAGACCGATCCCCTGACCTATCTTGCGGATAGCGAAAGCTATGCCAAGAACGGCCTGATCACATGGGAAGGGAATGTCCGCGTCTGGCAGGGCGATCACGCCATGCGCGCCGACCGCGTGACCTATGACCGCAGCACCGGCATCCTGTCCGCCAAGGGCCATGTCGCGGTCGTGGAACCCGATGGCAGCACGACCTATGCCGATTACGTCGAGTTCAGCCACGGCATGCACGACGGCATCGGCAGCGGCATCTACATCCGCATGGAAGACAACGCCAAGCTCGCCGGCAACGGCATGCGCCGCACGAACGGGATGCTCAACGACCTGACGCATGCCGTCTACACGGCCTGCAAGATCTGCGAGAAAAATCCCGACCTGCCCCCCTTCTGGCAGTTCCAGGCTTTTGATGCGACGCAGGACGTGCAGCACAAGCGGCTCGAATTCGATCATGCCTGGCTGAAAATGCTCGGCCTGCCAGTTTTCTATTTCCCGTTCTTCTCCATGACCGATCCGTCCGTTAAACGGCAGAGCGGCTTCCTGATGCCGGGCATCAGCCCGCATGACCGCTATCTCGGCACCTATTTCACGCTCCCCTATTTCTGGGCTATCGACGAGCAGCAGGACCTGACGGTACGCGGCCTCGTCTCCACCAAGACCGGCCCCGAACTGACGGCGCAGTACCGCAACCGCATGAATTTCGGCTCGGTCGACGTCACGGGCGGCGTGGCCTACGACACCCATAACGAAAGCGAGTACACCAACACCTTCGGCAACAATGTCGGCTCATCCAGCGAATATGGCGTACAGGGCTATGTGTTCGGTCGCGCCAATTTCGCCCTCGACCGCAACTGGCAGCTTGGCGCCAACATCAACGTCGCCAGTTCCGCCAACTACATGCGTGACTACCGCGTTCCCGGCTACGGTCAGGAAATGCTGAATTCCAACCTGTTCCTCGAAGGATACGGCGTTGGCTCCTACATGCGTCTCGACGGACAGGCCTATCAGGGCCTGAACCAGGGCGTCATCCGCAACTCGGATCTCCCCTGGGCCCTTCCGAGACTGACCTACGCGTTTCAGGGACAGCCGGACATGTTCGGCGGCCGTCTCAGCGTCCAGACGACGGACTTCAACCTGTACCGCAAAAACGGCATCAACGATCAGCGCGGCGAAGCGGCCATCCAGTGGGACCGCCCGTTCCACAACAAGCTCGGGCAGCAGTTCCTGCTGACGGCCCGGATTGATTCCATGGTCTATCACGCCACCCAGGCCTACCAGCAGCCGACCTACTACACGAACGCCGGCGGCAACCATCTCGTCGGACAGGTCCAGCCGACCATCGCCCTGAAGATGAACTGGCCGTTCCTGCGCAGCTTCGCCAAGGGACATGGCTCGCAGATCCTGGAGCCGATCGCCCAGATCATTGCTGCCCCCAACACCGGCAACTCGCAGAACCGCAACATCCCCAACGAAGACAGCCTGTCCTACGAGTTCACCGACACCACGCTGTTTTCCCTCAACCGCTATCTCGGCACGGACCGTCTCGACGGCGGCCTGCGCGCGAATGTGGGCATCCATCAGAACTGGTCCTGGAACGGCCACGCCATCGACATGCTCGTTGGTGAAAGCTTCCAGGAACATATCGACCACAACCGCCTGCCCTATTCCGGCCTCGACCACCACCTGTCGGACCCGGTGGGTCGCCTGCGCGTCAGCCCGAACCAGTATGTCGATGTCACGGCCCGCGGCCGCTTCAACCCGTGGACCCACCAGTTCGACTACGGCGAAGGCCTCGTCAGCACCGGCGTTCCGATGTTCCGCCTGACAGGTGGCTACATCTACGCGCCCGTAACGCCATATTATTATTACGCGACAGATTTCCGCGAATCCGGTCCCAATGCGCCATACATGGTCAAGACGAGCGAAGTGACTGGCGGGTTTTCAACCCACTGGCGGAATTACCATGCGTCGGGTTTCTTCCGCCGCAGCCTGTCCAGGAAACAGTTCGTCGCAAACGGTGGCACGATCGGCTATTCCAATGACTGTTTCGGGCTGGATATCATGTATATCAAGCAATACACCCGTATCGGCGGCGAACAGCGTAACGAGACCGTCCTGTTCAACTTCACGTTCAAGACGATCGGCACCTTCGGAATCAACGGTTGAGCATGTCCAAGACCCACTGCATCGCCTCTACGGCCCTGGCTGCCCTTCTCGCCTTCTCGGCAGCCCTCCCCGCCACGGCCGCCCCGCATCACAAGGCGGACCCGAAAGCGGCTTCGAAAACTGCGGCGACCAAGCAGGACGCTCCTCCGGCCAAGCCGCCCGAGGACCAGATCCTGGCCGTCATCAACGGACAGGTCCTCACGCAGCGTGACGTGGACAACCGCGCAAAGCTCTTCGTGCTCTCGACCGGCCTGCCCATCAGCCCGGAAATCATGAACCGCATGCGCGGCCAGATTATCCATCAGCTGATCGACGAGCGCCTGAAAACACAGGAAATCCTCAGGCTCCACATCAATGTGGAACCTGACCAGATCGCGGGCGCCATTTCAAATATCGAACAGCGCAACGGCATGCCCAAGAACGCCCTGCGGGACCGTCTGGCCTCGGATGGCGTGTCACTGACGACGCTGATCGACCAGATCCGCGTGCAGATCGGCTGGATGCAGGTCCTGCGTGAAAAGCTGGGCGAGGAAGGCCGGATCACCGCCACCCAGATCAGCCAGCGCGAGCAGGCCCTTCAGGCCGAGCAGGGACGCGCCCAGTATTTCATGAGCGAAATCTTTGTTCCCGTGGCCGATCCACGGCATGACGAAGCCGAGCTTACCTTCACCAAGACGATCATTTCCCAGCTCCGCGAAGGCGCTCCCTTCCCGATCGTGGCCGCCCAGTTCTCGCAGGCCCAGTCAGCCCTCGATGGCGGCTCCATGGGCTGGGTGCAGGAAGACAACCTCGATCCGCAGGTCGTCAACATCGTCCGCCAGATGCCGATCGGCGCCATTTCCAACCCGATCCAGGTCGCCGGCGGCTTCGTGATCGCCACCGTTCAGTCAAAACGCGTGGTCGGCAAGCAGATGGGCACCCAGCTCGACCTGCGACAGGCCTTTTTCCCGTTCGATGCGCCCCTGAACCCGCAGAACCCGACCGATCAGCAGCGTGCCGCCCTGCAGAAAGCGACGACAGCCGTACAGACGGTCCATAGTTGTGACGCCATGGAAGCGCTCAACAAATCCCTTGGTGAAAAGCGTCCCAGCAATCCGGGCTCGCAGATCCTCGAGCGCCTGATGCCCCAGATGAAGGCAGTTCTCGAAGCGCTCCCCCCCAACAAGGTCAGCCGTCCGCTGGTCTCGATGGACGGTATTGCCCTGCTCATGGTCTGCAACCGCCAGCAGAAAAACTTGGCCCAGCAGAGCCCCAGCGAAATCGCCGATCAGCTCATGAACGAACGTGTCGAGCAGGCCTCCCGCCAGCTTCAGCGCGACCTTCAGCGCCGCGCGATCATCGAGATGCGTCCCGCCGCCAAGACGGCCTTCAACTGACGTGTCCCTTCCTTCACTGCGTGACACCATTCAGGCCCATGGTCTGGATGCGAAGAAATCTCTCGGCCAGCACTTCCTTCTCGATCCGGGCATCTGCGCCCGGATCGCAGCTCTCGGCGGTGATCTGACAGGACGCAGTGTCGTCGAAATCGGTCCCGGTCCCGGCGGCCTGACCCGCGCCCTGCTGGACACCCCTGCCAGCCGCGTCGATGTCGTGGAAATCGACGAGCGCGCATGGCCCCTGCTGGACGAACTGGCTACTTACTACCCGGACCGCCTGCACGTCGTCCGTCAGGACGCCCTGAAGCTGGATGCTGCGGCTCTGGCCCCCGCTCCGCGCCAGATCATTGCGAACCTACCCTATAACGTTGCCACGCCCCTGCTCATAGGCTGGCTCCGCCAGGCATCGCAGTGGGAACGGCTGTCGCTGATGTTCCAGCTTGAAGTCGCGGAGCGTATCTGCGCGGCTCCGGGAAGTTCAGCTTACGGACGCCTGGCGGTGCTGGCCCAGTGGTGCGCCTCATGCTCGGTCGCCCTGCGCATCCCGCCGGCCGCCTTCTCACCGCCACCCAAGGTCCATTCCGCCGTGGCCGTCATCATCCCCCATGCGGAACAGCCGTCTCCGCAGCTGTTCCGCGCCATGGAGCAGGTCACGGCCGCCGCCTTCGGCCAGCGCCGCAAGATGCTGCGCTCCTCGCTGAAATCCATCGGCGGCGAGCGTCTGCTGGAACAGGCCGAAATCGAACCGACCCGCCGGGCCGAAACGCTCTCGGTCGCCGAATTCGCGCGGCTGGCGGAACTGAATCTCGCCAGCCGCTGAGGCCCCTTACGACGTCACGCTTTCCCGTTCACGCTCGAACATGTAGTCGCGCGTGAACGGCACGGCATCGATCGACCGGGTCAGCTGAAGCTGGAAGTTCATGTGCCCCTGCACGCGGAACGCCAGTTCGGCCCCCACAAGATAGAACTCGAACATCCGGACAAACCGCTCGTCATACAGCGCCCGGATCTTGTCGCGATTGGCATCGAAACGCTTGCGCCATTCCGCCAGCGTGCGCGCATAATGCAGACGCAGCACCTCGCAGTCCGTCATCCACAACCCGGACCGCTCGATCGCCGCCAGCGTCTCGCTCAGCGCAGGCGAATATCCACCCGGGAAAATATATTTCTGGATCCAGGGATTGGTCGTCCCCGGCCCGTCCATACGTCCTATGGAATGGATCAGCGCCACGCCATCCGGCTTGAGACAGGCTTTCAGCTGCTTGAAAAATGCCTCGAACTGTGGCGGGCCCACATGCTCGAACATGCCCACCGAGACGATCCGGTCGAACTGCTGATGCAGGTTGCGGTAGTCGATCAGTTCGAAGCACACTTGGCCCTCAAGCCCTTCTTCCTTCGCCCGCTTCCGCGCCACCTCGAGCTGCTCGCGTGACAGCGTGATACCAAGGACCTTCGCCCCATAATCCTTCGCCAGCGTCAGGGCCATGCCACCCCAGCCACAGCCGATATCAAGCACCTCGAGCCCCGGACGATCCAGATTGAGCTTGGAGGCAATATGCCGCTTCTTGGCGATCTGCGCCTCTTCCAGCGTCATATCCTCATGCGCGAAATAGGCGCAGGAATACTGCCGGTCCTTGTCCAGGAACAGATCGTACAGCGTACCGTTCAGATCATAGTGATGCGCGACATTGCTGCGGGATTTCTTGAGCGAATTGAGCGTCTTCCACGCCCGCGTCACATAGCGCAGACGATCCTCGATTTCTTCGAAGACATGCCCATGCCCATTGATGTTCTCCATCAGGACGCTCAGCAGTGTCTCGAGCGTACAGCCGTCGGGCACGATGCTGCCCGCCATGTATTCCTCGCCGAACGCCAGACCGGAATTGATGATCAGGGCCCGCTCCGCCTGTTTGTTGAGCAGATGAAGTCCGGCTTCCAGTCCCGGCTTGCGGCCACGATAGGTGCAGACAGTCCCGTCACTGAACGTGACCCTCAGGCTTCCTGTCTGGATGAACTTCCTCAAGACAAAATCCAGAATCCGTTTCATTCCGATCTCCTGTTTCCAATACCGGGAAAAAGCCCGAACAGGTCTGGAGTTGTACTCCTCCGGAAGAACAGACACAAAAAAACCCGGCCGGGGATATCCCCGGCCGGGTTTTTCAGGACAAGGTCCTCGGTAAAAGCCTTATGCTTCTTCCGATGCCTCGGCAGCTTCGGCAGCAGCCTCTTCGGCGGCATTCTCAGCCTGCAGTTCGCCAAGGATGTTCTCATCCTCGTCCTGCACGCCAATGGCTTCGCCACGGGCCTGACGCTCTGCTTCTTCAGCGGAACGGGCAACGTTCACCGTCAGCGGGATGGACACTTCCGGATGCAGCACGATGCGTGCTTCCGTCAGACCAAGCTGCTTGATCGGGTGTGCCAGGACAACCTGCTGACGCGAAATCGTCAGGCCGGCTTCCGTAGCGGCAGCCGCGATGTCGCGGGTGCTGACGGAGCCGTACAGGCTTCCGCTGTCACCAGCCTGACGGATGATGACGACGGACAGTTCGTGCATGCGCTCGGCAAGACGCTCGGCCTCTTCACGCTTCTTGAGGTTCTGGGCCTCAAGCTGGGCGCGCTCGGTCTCGAAACGCTTCTTGTTGGCAACCGTGGCGCGCATGGCCTTGGCCTGGGGCAGCAGGAAGTTACGGGCATAACCCGGCTTCACGTGCACCAGGTCGCCCATCTGGCCGAGATGCTCGACCCGCTGCAGCAGGATCAGTGCGGTCTGGGACATGATGCTCTCCTCAGTTCACGACGTAGGGGAGCAGGGCGAGGAAACGGGCGCGCTTGATCGCCTGTGCCAGCTCACGCTGCTTCTTGGCCGAAACGGCCGTGATGCGGCTCGGCACGATCTTGCCGCGCTCCGAAAGGAAGCGGCTCAGCAGACGCACGTCCTTGTAGTCGATCTTCGGCGCGTTGGGGCCGGAGAACGGGCAGGACTTGCGACGACGGTAGAACGGACGACGTGCGCCAACTGCCGTACGACGGGCAGCCGGGTTCACTTCGCTGACGTCGGGAGTGATGGTCTCGGACATGTTTCTTACTCCGCTCCGGCCGTCTCACGAGCATCGTCCTGCTCGCCACGTGCACGATATTCTTCACGGTCTTCGCTGCTGCGACGGGGACCGCCACGGCCGCTCTCGAAACGACCGGCCGGCTTGGAGCCGCCACGGAAGTTGCCGCGATCGCCACGATCATCGCTCTTGCGGGCCAGAACCGGAGACGGGTTCTCGTCGATCTCGTCAACGCGCAGCGTCAGAACGCGCAGCACGTCTTCGTTCAGGCCCAGCTGACGCTCCAGCTCGCGCAGCACGTCGGGGGTGCAGTCAAGGCCCAGCAGGACGTAATGGCCCTTGCGGTTCTTCTTGATGCGGTATGCGAGCGAACGCAGGCCCCAGAACTCGCGCTTCTGGATGGAACCGCCGTTGTCCTTGAGCAGGGTTTCGATGGTCTCGACCAGGGTTTCCACCTGAGCCTGCGACACATCATTACGTGCGATGAGCACGCTTTCATACAATGGCATGAATACTCCCTTCGGATGAGGTCAACCCGCGACTGGCTCCGGCCCATGCCGGAAACAGGGCCCATGTTTCAGGGCACGGGTATAGCCGGTGCGATGCCACATCGCCCGGCAGGGAAAGGCGGCATTAATCACACCATGCGTCTCAAAGCAAGTCCTGCCTCAGAGTCGCTTCAGTCTTTGCGGCACATATTCGTCCGGAACGTCCCAGCTTTCCGGCACGACATACCGGAGTTCAAATCCCGCCCGCCGGTAATTCGGCAGCGCATGGGGATGATCGAGCGTGCAGGTATTGACCCGCAGGCGCCAGCTTCCGGCCCCGAAGGCCCGGGCCACGGCATGATCCAGAAGCACACGCCCCAGACCGCGCCCCATCCCCTGCGACAGAAGGCCGAAATAAGCCAGATTGGCATCCCCGCCCTGCCTCAGATCCAGTTCGTAGAACCCGAGCGGCTCCCCGGAGCCATCACGCAGGACCATGAAATGAACGGCAGGATCATGAAGAATCCCCGCCAGTTCCGCATCCGGCATCGACCGGCGCATCCACCAGCAGTAGTCCTGCCCCACCCCCGCATACAGGACGCGATAAAGCGGCACGGCCTCGTCCCCCGTCACGCGGGACAGGGAATATCCTTCCGGCAGAACGGGAAACGGACGGGGAGAGCGTGTCTCCAGAAAGATGACATCCACCGCAAGACGGGTGGATGTCCCTTTCGGCTTAAGCCAGTCCGGCAGCATCGCCCCGGTCCCGCGCCCGACGATCAGTTGTCGTCGAGGAAGGAGCGCAGCTTGCGCGAGCGGCTCGGGTGCTTGAGCTTGCGCAGTGCCTTCGCCTCGATCTGACGGATACGCTCACGGGTCACGTTGAACTGCTGACCCACTTCCTCAAGGGTGTGGTCCGTGTTCATGCCGATGCCAAAGCGCATCCGCAGCACGCGCTCCTCACGCGGCGTCAGCGACGCCAGAACGCGCGTCGTGGCTTCACGCAGGTTCGTCTGGATGGCAGCATCCAGCGGAATGACGGCCGTCTTGTCCTCGATGAAGTCACCGAGATGGCTGTCTTCCTCATCACCAATCGGCGTTTCGAGCGAGATCGGCTCCTTGGCGATCTTCAGGACCTTGCGGACCTTCTCCAGCGGCATGCCAAGCTTCTCGGCCAGCTCTTCCGGAGCCGGCTCACGCCCGATCTCATGCAGCATCTGGCGCGACGTCCGGACGAGCTTGTTGATCGTCTCGATCATGTGGACCGGAATACGGATCGTCTTGGCCTGATCCGCGATGGAACGCGTGATCGCCTGACGGATCCACCAGGTCGCATAGGTCGAGAACTTGTAACCGCGACGGTATTCGAACTTGTCCACCGCCTTCATCAGACCGATGTTGCCTTCCTGAATCAGATCCAGGAACTGCAGGCCACGGTTCGTGTACTTCTTGGCGATCGAGATCACCAGACGCAGGTTCGCCTCGATCATTTCCTTCTTGGCGCGCGTGGAATCACGCTCGCCACGGGAAATGGTGGCATAGACCCGGCGGAACTCTCCAACCGGCAGACCCGTCTCATGCGACAGGGCCGCAATCTCGCCACGCAGGTTGCGCAGTTGGTCCATGTGCTTGGTCGTCAGGTTCTTCCAGCCCTTGCCCGGCAGCGCGGAAATGCTGTCCAGCCAGGTCGGGTCAAGTTCGCGGCTGCGATACTTGATGAGGAAGTCATCACGCGAGATCTTGCAGTTCTCAGCCAGACGCATCATCCGGCCTTCGACATTGTTCAGCTTCTGAACCTGCATCTTGATCTGCGCAACCAGCTCTTCGATCCGGTTATTGTGCAGATGCACCTGCTCAACGAGGCTGACCAGTTCATGCCGCAGCTTCTCATAGGTCTGCTCGGACTTGTCCGAGTGATCCTCACCACCCGTCAGGGCTTCGATGCGCTTGATCTGGAGCTTGCGAAGCTTGTGATACAGCGGCTCGATGGCTTCGAAGCGTGCCAGGATTTCCGGCTTCAGCTTCTCTTCCAGAGCGGACAGGGACAGGCCGCTGCCTTCCTGCTGGTCGCCTTCACCCTCTTCGTTCTCGTCCTCGGCAGAGTCGTCCTCTTCGGACGCCTCGTCACCTTCTTCGCCCTCGACCGCCTCGGGGTCCGGACCACCACCCTGGCTGGCCTCGAGATCCACGATGTCACGCAGGAGCATCTCGCCGTCCTTGAGGCGCTCATGCCAGGAAATGATAGCGCGAATCGTCAGCGGGCTCTCGCACAGGCCGCCAATCATCTCGTCGCGGCCAGCCTCGATCCGCTTGGCGATCGCAATCTCACCCTCGCGCGACAGCAGCTCGACCGAGCCCATCTCACGCAGATACATGCGGACCGGATCATCCGTGCGGCTGGCGGCCTCGGCATCGACGTTACCGCCCTGCGGGCCCTCGGCTTCCTCGCCGTCGCCCTCGGCTTCCTTTTCCGCGGGAGCCTCGGCTTCGTCCTGGTCCTCGTTCTCGATAACCTGGATGCCCATTTCGGACAGCGCCGCCATGACGTCCTCGATCTGCTCCGAAGACATCTGATCCTGCGGCAGGACAGCGTTCAGCTCGTCAAAGGTGATGTGTCCGCGTTCACGCCCTTTGGCGATCAGCCGCTTAACGGCAGCGGACTGCGTATCGAGGAGAGTGGTATCCCCCTCCTGTTCCTGCGCGTTCCGATCCGTTCCAGAGGCTGTTTTCGTCGCCATTCGTCTCTCCGTCAACTCCGCCGCGAGTTAGCAATCCGGCAGCGTGCAGGTGGTCGATCCTGCGCCCGAAGTCAAGATTGGCACCCCAAAGAATGCAACCTTTCGGGAATAAAATTCGTTCCGGAAGCATTTCTTCCGCTGTTGCGGAGCAGTCTCCGCCACCCCTTACTCTCCGACCCTCTCTCCGCTTTTCAGGGCATCGCGAACCCGAAGACGGGTCATGAGTGCATTGGGAAAACGAAGCCCGCTCTGCCCGTTCTCATCCACGAAAGGCTCCATGTCCCCTTCAATCACGGCCCGGGTCACGTCCTCTTCCAGGGTCCGCTCGAAGGTCTGGAAATTGACCAGGGCATAAAAATGCCACCAGCTTTCAATGACATCCACCTTCAGGATCTCGTCCTTGACCTTCCCGTCACCCACACTGCGCGGCAACGGGCCGCCTTTCACCCTTCCCGCCAGATCTGCCAGCCCATGCTCCTCGAGCCAGGCCATGCAGCCCTCTTCCTTCAGAGCGTCCTGTTCCTCTTCCTGACAGGACCAGTCCAGCAGCGCCGAACGCAGACGGTCCAGTTCAGGCGTCAGATGCAGACCGCTATACGCCTGTTCCACTTCCGGAAGGATATCGGGATGGTGAAGCAGCATCGCCGTCATAATGTTCAGCCGCTCCAGATTTCCCGACTCCACATCGCGCATTGCCCCGGGCGCCTGCGTGGAGAGCGGCAGGCTCTCGCCCCCCTTGCGCTGGAAAGTTTTCTTCCGCCGGAAGCGCGCAAAGAACATGTCCAGCAGCGTGCTGCGATATTCCGATGCCAGAGCCTTGTCCGGAATGAGCCGCGACAGCGCCACCAGCTTTTCACGCAAAGCTGCCCGCTGGTCCGGCCCCGGATCCACCAGTCCCACCGTCAGCAGCCCGAACAGTTCCTCCGCCATCGACGTCGCGCCGGACAGTGCCTCCTGCATGGCCCGAGGCCCCCGGCTACGGATCAGACTATCCGGATCATCCTTTGGGTCCAGCCGGCAGAACCGGATCGTCCGCTCAGGCGACAGAAGGGGCAACGAAACCTCACACACCCGGAGCGCCGCCCGCGCCCCCGCCGCATCACCATCGAGACACAGGATCGGTGACGGCGACATGCGCCACAACAGTTCAAGCTGTTCCTCGCCCATCGCCGTGCCCAGAGGAGCCACAGCCCCGCCAAACCCCGCCTGATCCATGGCGATGACGTCCATATAGCCCTCGACCACCACGAGATCAGCCCCGCGATGCACGGCTTCGCGTGCCAGGTCGAGATTGAACAGCGTCCGGCGCTTGGAGAACAGGGCCGTCTCCGGGCCATTGAGATATTTGGGCTGCCCGTCCCCGAGCGTCCGGGCGCCGAAGGACATCATGCGCCCCCGCCGGTCCCTGATCGGGAACGTCACGCGATTGAAGAACAGCTCCCCTTTCGGAGCGCCCTGCTCATCCACGCGCATGACCCCGGCGCGGATCAGCATCTCGACCGTCACGCCATGCGGTCGCAGTTCGTCCAGCAGTTGCCGCCCGTCGCCGGACCAGCCCAGACCGAACCGCTCGATCGTCTCTTCCGTCAGCCCGCGCCCCCGCAGATAGGCCAGCCCCTCACGTCCTTCCGGGCGGTACAACCGGCGGCGATAGCTCTCCTGCACGAGATTGAGCACGTCACCGAGCGACTGCGCTTCCCGGGCACGGGCTTCCGTCCGCGGGTCGGCTTTCGGAACCTCGAGTCCCGCCTCAGACGCAAGCTGTTCGACGGCTTCAGGGAAGCTGCGCCCCTCGCTCTGCATCACATAGCTGATGGCATCACCGTGCACGCCGCAGCCGAAGCAATGGAAATGGTCATCGTAAATGTAGAAGGACGGCGTCTTCTCACCATGGAACGGACAGCAGGTTTTCCAGTTCCGCCCGGACCTCACCAACTTGTTACGCCGCCCGATCAGCGACGGCAGCGGCGTCCGGTTCCGCAGTTCGTCGAGAAAAGCAGCATCAATTGCCATGGGCAGGAAGAGCCTTTCATGCGGGTTGGAAAGAAGGTCCACGAGCGCATACAGCGCCAGCCCTTCTGTTTAAAGGAAACTTTTTCCCGAAATCCACCATACTCCCTTTCCCGACGGAGCGCAGAAAAGTGACCGATCGGTCAGCCCTGTCACAGAATCATAATGACCGATCGGTCATTACGAATAATTTCCTTACAGATATAATTTCTCCCTTTTGATATCCATCAATGGTTTCCACCCCGAAGAAGCGTCATGGTGACGCTGAACGGGGCGCGGGCCCTCTTTGCTCAGCCTGTCCTTCGGCGACAGCCCGCGCCCGACGACAGACACAGGATCGCAACCAATGACTGTCAAGATTTCAGTCCTGAAAGAACGCGACGAAGGCGGGGAACGCCGCGTCGCTCTCATTCCTCAGGTCGCCGAGAAACTGGCCCCGCTGGGCATCACCTTCGCCATGGAAACGGGCGCAGGCGTCGCATCGTCCTATCCCGACGGCACCTACAAGGACGTCACCTTCTCGCCGGACCGCAACGCGCTGGTGGCCGATGCCGACATCGTCCTGGCCGTCCAGCCGCCGACGCTGGAAACGGTCAGGGCCATGAAGCCCGGCGCCATCCTCATTGCCTTCATCTACGGCCGCAACAATCCGGATCTGGTGAAGGCCCTGCGGGATGGGAAGATCACCTGCTTCGCCATGGAGCTGGTGCCCCGCATTTCCCGTGCACAGGCTATGGACGCCCTCTCCAGCCAGGCCACGCTGGCGGGCTATTACGCCGTCCTGATGGGCGCAGTGCACATGCCCAAGATCCTGCCCATGATGACCACGGCCGTAGGTTCCCTGCGCGCCGCACAGGTTCTGGTCATGGGCCTCGGCGTGGCCGGGCTTCAGTCCCTGGCAACCGCAAAGCGCCTAGGTGCCATCACTGAAGGCTATGACGTCCGCCCCGAGAGCAAGGAAGAGGCGCAGTCGCTCGGCGCAAAATTCGTCGATACCGGCGTCGATGCCACCGGTCAGGGCGGCTATGCCCGCGAACTGACGGATGACGAGAAACAGAAGGTCCGCAAGGCGCTGAGCGACCATATCGCCCGCTCGGACCTGATCGTCACAACGGCCGCCGTCCCCGGCAAGCGCGCCCCCCGCCTGATCGATGCCGAACAGATCAAGGCCATGAAGCCCGGCGCCGTCATCATCGACCTTGGCGCGGAAGGCGGCGGCAACTGCGAAGGCACACAGGCCGGGCAGACCGTTCAGGTTGGCCCCACGACCATCGTCGGCCCCGTCAACGTCCCGTCCATGCTCGCCGAGCAGGCCAGCGAACTCTATTCCAAGAACATCATGCATCTGCTCCAGCAGATCATCACCAAGGACAAGGGTCTGGCGCCGGATTTCACCGACGAGGTCATCTCCGGCACCGCGCTGACGCATGGCGGCACCATCACGAATGACGGCATCCGCACCGCCGTGGATCCGAATTCGCCAGCCCCGCCCGCGCCTGCCCCCCCGCCTGTGATCGCACCCGCTGCCACTCCCGCGCCCACTGGCCCCGCCGCAAACGACGCAGGCAAGGAGACCGCAAAATGATCACCGCAATGACCTTCGTCATCGCCCTGTACATCTTCATGCTCGCGGCTTTCACGGGCTATGAGGTCATCAGCCGCGTCCCCTCCATCCTGCACACGCCGCTCATGTCCGGCTCGAACTTCGTACACGGCATCGTGGTCGTCGGCGCCCTCGGCGCACTGTTCAACGCGTCTTCCGTTCTGGAGCAGGTCGTCGGCTTTCTGGGCGTCATGCTCGGCGCCGGCAACGTAGTCGGCGGCTATGTCGTGACCGACCGGATGCTGGCCATGTTCAAGCCCAGCACAAAACCCGCAGCATCCGCTCCGGCCCCGGCATCAGGAGCCAAATCATGATCCTGCTCGCCTATATCGTGGCCCTCAGCGGCCTGATCGCTTCCGGCCTGCTGGTCTATGGCCTCAAACGCATGTCCTCCCCCGTCACGGCCGTCTCGGGCATCGTGACCGCAGGCTGGGGCATGCTGTTCGTCGTCGCGGCCAGCTTCCTTCAGATCTTCAGCGTTTCCGACGCAGCCCAACCCCATATCGTCGTGAACGTCATCCTTGCCGTGCTCGCACTGCTCATCGGTGGCGGCTGGGCTGGCTGGAAAGGCCGCAGCGTCGCCATGACCGCGATGCCGCAGATGGTCGCCCTCTTCAACGGCATGGGCGGCGGTGCTGCCGCGGCCGTGTCCGTCATCGCCCTCACCGGCCCGAAAGACACCGGCGTTGGCCAGCTTCTCGTCACCGTCGCAGGTGGCCTGATTGGCAGCATGTCGCTCTCCGGCTCGCTGATCGCCTGGGCCAAGCTCGATGGCCGCATGAACAAGCCGATCCGCTTCGGTGGACAGCGCATCGTCAATGCCGCCGTCTTCATGCTGACGATCCTGCTCGGCGTCATGGCCGTCGCCCAGTACCATCAGCCCGGCGGTGGCCTGTTCGCCCTGCTGTTCTTCATCGGCGCGCTGCTCTGCGGCATCTGCATGACCGTCCCCATCGGCGGTGCGGACATGCCGGTCGTGATCTCGCTGTACAACGCCTTCACGGGCCTTGCCGTGGGTCTTGAAGGCTATGTCATGGCCGACCCGGCCCTGATGATCGCCGGTATGGTCGTGGGTTCGGCCGGTACGCTGCTGACGGTCATGATGGCCAAGGGCATGAACCGCTCCATCACCAACGTCCTGTTCAGCAATTTCGGTGAAGCCACCGCTGCCGCCGCCAGCGGCCCGCAGAAGGAAGCCAAATCCGTCAGCGCCAGCGATGCCGCGACCACGATGCGCTATGCCTCCACGGTCATCATCGTGCCGGGCTATGGCCTCGCCGTCGCACAGGCCCAGGGCAAGCTCTACGAGTTCGTCAAACTGCTTCAGGCCGCGGGCGTGGACGTGAAATTCGCAATCCACCCGGTCGCCGGTCGCATGCCGGGCCACATGAACGTGCTGCTCGCCGAAGCCGGCGTGCCGTACGACATGATCTACGACATGGACGACATCAACGACAGCTTCGCCGATACTGACGTCGCCCTCGTCATCGGCGCCAACGACGTGGTGAACCCCTCCGCCCGGACGGACAAGTCCTCCCCGATCTACGGCATGCCGATCCTGAATGCCGACAAGGCCCGTCAGGTCTTCGTCATCAAGCGCGGCATGGGCATGGGCTACTCCGCCGTCCAGAACCCGCTGTTCTTCCAGGACAACTGCGCCATGGTCTTCGGGGATGCGCAGGCCGTGCTCTCCAAGATGGTGGAGGCCGTCAAGGGCCTCTCCGCCTCGTAATCCAGAAGGAACCTTCCCAATGGCTGATACAATGCTCGCCGCCGTCGTCCGTGAATTCGGCAAGCCGCTCACTATCGAGCGGCTGCCCATCCCGGACGTCCGCCCCAACCAGATCCTCGTGAAGGTCGATACCTGCGGCGTCTGCCACACCGACCTGCACGCAGCGCGCGGGGACTGGCCCTCCAAGCCCAACCCGCCGTTCATTCCCGGCCACGAAGGTGTGGGCCATATCGTCGCCGTCGGCAGTCAGGTCGATAATTTCGTCAAGGTTGGCGATGTCGTGGGCGTGCCCTGGCTCTATTCCGCCTGCGGCCACTGCGAACACTGTCTGGGTGGCTGGGAAACCCTCTGCGAAAAGCAGGACGACACCGGCTACACCGTCAATGGCTGCTTCGCGGAATATGTCGTGGCCGACCCCAATTACGTCGCGCACCTGCCTTCGACCATCGACCCGCTCCAGACCGCTCCTGTCCTGTGCGCGGGCCTGACAGTCTACAAGGGCCTGAAAATGACCGAGGCCCGCCCCGGTCAATGGGTCGCGATTTCGGGCGTCGGCGGCCTCGGCCAGATGGCCGTGCAGTATGCCATCGCCATGGGCATGAATGTCGTCGCCGTGGATATCGACGACGAGAAACTCGCCACGGCCAAGAAGCTCGGCGCATCCCTGACCGTCAACGCCAAGGACACCGATCCTGCAAAATTCATCCAGCAGCAAATCGGCGGCGCACATGGCGCCCTCGTCACCGCTGTCGGACGGACGGCGTTTTCGCAGGCCATGGGCTATGCCCGGCGCGGCGGCACCATCGTGCTGAACGGACTGCCGCCCGGCGATTTCCCCGTCTCGATCTTCGACATGGTCATGAACGGCACCACCATCCGCGGCTCCATTGTCGGCACACGGCTGGACATGATCGAAGCCATGGATTTCTTCGCCCGCGGCAAGGTCAAATCCGTCGTCACCCCTGGAAAACTTGAAAACATCAATACGATCTTCGACGATCTGCAGAATGGTCGCCTCGAAGGCCGGACAGTGCTCGACTTCCGGTCCTGAACTACAAGCCACAGGAGAACACGCCATGTTCGCCATGCAGCTCAAAGCCCATCACACCCCTCTGGAATGGGTCGAACTCCCCGATCCCGAACCCGGCCCCGATGAAATCCGCATCCGGATCGGCGCCTGCGGCGTGTGCCGGACGGACCTGCATGTCGTGGATGGCGAACTCCCGCACGCCACCCTCCCCATCATCCCCGGCCACGAAATCATCGGCCGGATCGACAAGCTCGGCAGCAATGTCACCGGCCTGTCGGTGGGCGAGAGGGTCGGCGTGCCGTGGCTGGGGCATACCTGCGGGCACTGCTATTACTGCACGCACGGGATGGAAAATCTCTGCGACCATCCCCTCTTCACCGGCTTCACCCGCAATGGCGGCTACGCGACCATGACAGTCGCCGATGCCCGCTACGCCTTCCCGATGGGCGACAAGGGCGAAGACAAGGATCTCGCCCCCCTGCTCTGCGCCGGGCTGATCGGCTGGCGCTGCCTGAAAAAGGCCGGGGACGGCAAAAAGATCGGGCTCTACGGTTTTGGTGCCGCCGCCCATATCATCACGCAGGTCCTGCGCTGGCAGGGCCGCAACGTCTACGCCTTCACGTCCCCCGGCGACACGCAGAAACAGGATTTCGCCCGCTCCCTCGGTGCCGTCTGGGCCGGCGGCTCGGACGAACTCCCGCCTGAACCGCTAGACGCCGTCATCCTGTTTGCCCCCGTCGGCGCCCTGCTCCCCGCTGGTCTCAAGGCCATCCGAAAAGGCGGAAAAGTCGTGTGCGGCGGCATCCACATGAGCGAGATCCCGGCCTTTTCCTACGACACATTATGGGAAGAGCGCGAAATCGTCTCCGTCGCCAACCTGACCCGTCAGGACGGTCTGGAATTCCTGAAAATCGCCCCGGAAGTCGGCATCAAAGTGACCAACACCCCCTATGCCCTAAAGGACGCCAATCAGGCCCTCGATGACCTCCGGCACGGCCGTTTCGACGGTGCCGCCGTATTGCTGCCCTGATCCGCGCCAAAAGCAGGTTTCGGAAAGATGAATTTTCGGGATAAACGTCTCAAAGCGCGACCAAAAGTATCGCGCATGGATCCTGAAACCATCGCAATACTGCGCGCTACCGTCAGAAAGAGATATGGGACAGACACAGACCGCCCCACCCGACATTTCCTGTCCCGCCTTCGACCTGCTGCCTGACCTGATCTGCATGGAGCCTGTCAGCGATACAGGCGCCATGCACTTCAACACGGCCTGGAAGCAGCAGGCGGCAGCCCTTGGCGTACCGCTCGCTTTTTCAGAGTGGCTCCCGGTCATTGTCCCCGCCGATCAAGCACAGATCACCAACATCCTCCGAGACACCACACCCTCAGACCAGCTCCGAAGCACAAGCTTCCGCATCCTGAACCCTGATGGCCACACCCGCTGGTTTCTCCTGCGTCTCGTCCAGCGCCCGGCCGCCAGCGGCGAAGGTGCAGTCCGCCTCCTCATCCTGACCGACATCCATGAGCAGAAACGTCACGAGGAAGCCCTGCTTCAGAAGGCCGACATCCGCGACCGGATGCTCAATGTCAGCGTGGACTGCATCAAGGAAATCGCGAAAGACGGCACGCTGGTTCACATGAACACCGCGGGCTGCGAGGCCCTCGGCGTGGACAGCACCTCGGGCTTCAGCATGAGCTGGCTCGGCCTGCTCCCGCCGGAAGCGCATGTTCCCGGCGGCAAGGCCCTGAAGGACGCCGCCGAAGGACAGAACGTCCGCTTCATGGGGATCAGCCAGCTCCCCGGTGAGCCCGTCCGGCACTGGGACAACATGCTGACTCCGCTCCTGAACCCCGATCAGAGCGTCGAAGCCATTCTCTGCGTCTCGCGCGACGTGACGATCCAGCGCGAGCACGAACAGCAGATCGCCCTGCTGCTCAACGAGCTGAACCACCGCTCCAAGAACATGCTCGCCATCTTTCAGGCCCTGATCCGGCGCACCGTCCCCGACCCCACGGCCCCCTTCGTCAAAGTTCTGGAAGAGCGCATCACCTCCATCGCCCGTAGTCAGGACCTTCTGATCCACGGCGAATGGACGGGCGCCACGGTCCACGATGTCGTCACATCCCAGACTGCCGTGGCCGGTGATTTCCCCGCCACACGCCTGCGGATCGAAGGCGATCCGGAGCTTCAGTTCGTCCCCGACACTGCCGACCGCATCGGCCTTGCGATCTACGAACTGACAACCAACGCCATCAAATACGGCGCCCTGTCGAACGACACCGGAACCGTAACCGTCACCTGGGATCTGCACGACGAAGAGGACAAACCCGTCTTCCGGATGTGCTGGAAAGAGACCGGCGGCCCCACCGTCGCCAGACCCGAACGGCGCGGCTTCGGATCGATCGTCATCGAACACAATCCACGCTCGATCCCCGGTGCCAGCAGTTCCTGCTGCCATGATCCGGACGGCACCGTCTGGACCTTCAGCGCGCCGGCCGAAAACGTGGTGCGCTGCCCCTCCCGGTTGTTCTGAACGCCGGGTTGGGGCATGCTGGCAGCCGTCTCTGTGCTGCCGGGTGACCCGACAGCTTTGGAAAAACAGGAAGCACTCATGAAAAAGTACCTGATGCTTGCCGCCGCTGCCGGTCTGCTGGCAACGTCGATCACGACGGCCGAAGCAGAACCGGGTGGCTGCCTCAAATACGGCGCTGCCGGCGCTGTCGGTGGACATGTCGCCAACCATCACGGCGTCCTGGGCGCCGTGGGCGGCTGCGCGACCGGCATGTATGTGCGTCACCGTTACCGCAAGGAAGCCCGCGCAAAGGCCGCCCTGTACGACAAGGAACATCCGGGCGCGAAGGGCACCTACATCGAGAAGGCCACCGCCTACGATGTCGAGCACTCGACCTCCCCCGGCCAGATGAACAGCACGACCCAGCCGGGCGCTGCCGCTCCGGCTCCGGCCACGCAGCCGCAGCAGTAAAATCCTGCCAGTCCGTTACGGCTGACGGTGTCGGGCTCCCGAAAGGGGGCCCGATCTGCGTTCAGGGGTGCTGCACGGCAATATCCGGGGCACTGTCGCGCTTGTCCTGCGCCTCGACATACATCCGCAGCACCGACGGATATCGCGCCCGCGTCACCCGCTCCAGCGCCGAAACCCCCTGCTCCACCTGCCCGGCCGTCAGCGTGTCGTCCCAGTCCAGCGACAGCAGGACGATGATGCTCCCCGGCCCCCGCGTCTCGGTCACGACCTCGTTGACCCCGATCACACCCGGAAGCTTCGCCGCCTGGGCCCGCACGAACGCATCGATTTCCGGACTACTCTCCCCGACCAGCAGGGAGCGCGTCTCGTTCGTCAGCAGCACTGCAACAATCACCAGAACCACCCCGATCAGCAGCGACGCCACACCATCGAGCACATGCCAGCCCGTCACGACGGACAGCACGGTAAAGACCAGCGCGATCGTCAGACTGACCAGCGCCGCGCCGTCTTCGAACAGCACGACAAACAGCCCCGGATCGGTACTGCGGCGGATCATGGTCCACAGGGATCCTTTCCCGGACGGCAGGGATTTCATGGCCGCCAGAAACCCGTAGCCTTCCATGCTGCCCGAAATGCCGAGAATGGCGACATTCAGCCACCAGCCGGGAAAGACATGCCCCAGCACATGGATCGGCTCCATCGCCGCCGGATGCCAGACCTTCTCCCAGCCTTCGTGCAGGGACGCAACGCCACCGCCAATGAACAGCGCACCCGCCAACACCAGCGTCCAGAAATAAAGCTCCCGGTGATGCCCCAGCGGATGCTCCTTCGTCGCCGGAGCCGCCGCACGCTTCATGCCTACCAGCAGCAGAAGCTGGTTGCCGCAGTCGACAAAGGAATGAACCGTCTCCGCCAGCATCGCGGCCGACCCGGTCAGCAGAGCCGCCACACCCTTCACGCAGGCAATCGCAAGATTGACCCCCAGCGCAATGAAAACGACCTTCGTTGAACCACCTGCCGACATTCTGGCCTCATCCACAAAACAGGATTTCAGAGTGAGGACCTCACCGCCGTGCTGTCAAACCCGTCCCAATCTATTGCAGACTTCCCAACGCATCATCGCCGTGATGACCCTGCTGGACACGCGTCAGTTCATCCACAAGACAGAGCCGCCCGTCGCGGAACTGGTAAAACGCCACCACCCGGATCACGCTCCGCACTCCGGAAGGGCGGGTCGCCGAAGCCAGATGAACCGTCGCCGCCCGATCCGCCTCACAGACCAGATGCAGGATCTCGATTTCCAGCGACGAAAGCCCCTCCCGCAGAGCCAGCGCATGAGCACGAAAATCCGCCAGCGTCATTTCCCGCCCATCCACAAGCTGGCGATAATCGGGCGTCATGAACGCCGTCAGCGCATCCAGATCGGACCCGAAATCCGTAAACATGGCGAACATGTCCCGGATGATCTTTTCCGGCGCATGATCGGCCACCCCAATATGTCCTGACATCCCCGACACCTATTTCAGCCCGCTGTCCTGCCGCGCCCGCTCCAGCAGCACGACGAAATCCCGCCCGGCATCCCCGGCACTGATCGCACTCAGCAACCGGTCCCGCACCACCGAGGCATAAGGCAGCGGCACAGCATGCTCACCCCCGGCCTTGAGGAACATCTCCATGTCCTTGAGCCCCAGCGTCACCGGCGCGCCCGGATGATCGTATTCATGATCGACCATCAGCTTTCCGTAATTCTTGTGAACCGGCGCGTTGTAGAAACTGCCCGTCATGATCTCGAAAATCGCATGAGGATCTGTCCCGGCCTTTTCATTCAGCGCAAAGACTTCCGCCATCTGCTCGATCGTCGAATAGATCATGAAATTCAGAGACAGCTTGGCCAGATTGGCCTGAACCGGGTCCTGCCCCACTTCGAAAATCTTCGACCCGAAACATTCCAGCAAAGGCCGCAGACGCGTCAGTGCCTCCTCCGCTCCCGCCGTCACCACGAACAGCTCACCCGCCTTCGCTGCCGGAGGCCGCCCCAGGACATTGGCACTGACATAGACCTGCCCCTGCTCCGCATGCCCGTCCCGCAGACGGCGCGCCTGCTCCAGAGACAGCGTACTGCTGCACGCATGAATACCGCCCGGCGCCAGAGCCTTGGCAATTCCGTGCTCTCCGAAAACAGCCTCTTCCGTGCTGGCATCATCGAACAGCATGGAGAACACGACCTCCACCTGCCGCGCCACATCGGCAGGCGTTTCGGCAAAAACAGCCCCCTGCGCCACCAGATCATCCGCCTTCGCACGCGTCCTGTTGGTCACGACAAGCTCATGTCTTCCCTTGAGAAGACGCTCCGCCATCGCATGTCCCATGGCCCCAAGGCCCACAAAGCCGACTTTCATGATCCTGATCTCCCGCTGAACACTCCGCTCAGGTTTCAAACCCGCCCGGAGACAACAGTTTTAGCGAAAGTCATTTTGGCGTTCTCACGCTCTCAGGCCATAATTCGACTCATGTGCGCCAATTTCTTTATGACTCCCGCCGCCGTAGACCATTCGAGCACCGGAACGCCATGGCTCCTCGGCGGCCACATGAAGCAGGACACACGCCGGATCGCCGAACGCCACGCCCATGCACGCGGCCAGATCTTCGGCATTGAAAGCGGCGTCATGGCCATCCGCACCGAGTACGCCTACTGGCTGATCGGCCCCGGCCAGTGCCTCTGGCTCCCGCCCCACATTCCGCACGAAGCCCGCTCCCACGGCGCCGTCGCGGGCTGGAGCCTGTATGTCAGCGCAGCAAAATGCTCCGGCCTACCGGACGAACCCTTTCTCGCAGGCGGCACACGCCTCCTCACCGCTCTGGCGGATCGCCTGTCCCACGACGCCGACGAAACACGATGGGACGCCCAGATCAGCCGCCTCGCGGAATGCTTCTGGCACGAATTCCTGACCGCCCCGCGCGCCTCCGTGTCCCTGCCTTTCCCGAAAAGCGAACAACTCTGCCGCGTCGCTAACACCCTGAGCGACAATCCCGCAGATTCCCGCGACCAGAAAGACTGGGCCAAACTGGCCGCCATGTCGCTGCGCTCTTTCGTCCGCCATTTCACGCTTGAGACAGGACTGCCATTCTCGGCCTGGCGGCAACGCCTGCGCATCCTGAACGCTCAGGAAAAACTGGCACGCGGCGAGAGCGTGGCCAGCGTGGCACTGGACGTCGGCTATGAAAGCCTCGGCGCCTTCGCCACGGCCTTCCACAAAAACACAGGCTACCGTCCCAGCGATTACGCCAGACTCTGCCGAACACCCTGAAAACAGAAAAGCCGCCCCCGAAGGAGCGGCTTTTTCGTCACACGATACGACTGATCGACGGATCAAGCCGAAAGATGCGCCTTCACCAGAGCACTGGCCTTCGCCGGGTCCAGATCCGCGCCAAAACGCTCCTTCAGCGCGGCCATGACCTTGCCCATATCCTTCATGCCGGCCGCTTCCGTCTTTTTCACGGCCTCTTCGATCCCGGCCTTCAACGTGGCTTCGTCCAGCTCCGGCGGCAGGTAGGACTTGATCGTCGCGATCTCCCCCTCTTCCTTTTCCGCCAGCTCCGGACGGCCACCCTCACGATACATCGTGGCGGATTCCGTGCGGGACTTGATCATGGAGCGCAGGGCGGAAATGATGTCCGTATCCGTCACCTCCGCGCTCTTGGCACGGGCGGCAACGTCCAGATCCTTGATCTTGGCCGTGATCCCGCGGATCTGGGCCACCGTCTCGGACTGACCGGCCTTCATGGCTGTCTTGAGGTCGTCCATGATCTGCTTGCGAAGCGACATCGCCGTTCTCCTTCATCGGACAGCCCACAGGAAACTCCCTAGGCGAGCCGTCCCTCATTCCTTGAATGGCGGCAAAATCGCACAAAAGCCGGTTTGCAACAATCCGGCAGCCCCTGTGGCCGCAAAACAAGCCATTCGGAAAAAATTTCCCACCTCTACCCAAGACGCAAAACGAGCAGTGGGAAAAAACTTCCCATTCCGTTTCCGATCCCTTATTCAGAGGCCCCAGAAGTACATCCGGCAGCCAGCAACGGGGCGACCATGGACATCGACAGAATCATCGAAAAAGCCGGAGGCGCGGACGAAATCGCCGCTCTTGCCGGCGTCGGACTGGAAGCCGTGCGCAAGTGGCGCCAGTCCCGCATGGTCCCGACCAAGCACTGGCCGGCCCTGCTGCGCGTGCCGGGAATCGCCCTGCAGGATCTGACAGCAGACCTCACCACGACTGAAACCCAGCAAGAACAAGAAAGAGAGACGGACGTGTCCAATCCCTGCCCTCCCGGCGCCAACGCCGCCCTTGTCCTTGCCGATGGGACGGTCCTGTGGGGCCGTGGCTTCGGTGCCCATACGGAAGGCGCCGTCGGAGAACTCTGCTTCTCCACCGGCATGACCGGCTATCAGGAAACCCTGACCGACCCGTCTTTCGCTGGCCAGATCGTGACCTTTACCTTCCCGCATATCGGCAATGTCGGCACGAACACCGATGACAACGAGGCCCCGAAGATGGCCGCCCTCGGCGCCGTCGTGAAGGAAGACATCACCGCCCCGGCAAGCTGGCGCTCCCACGAGCCTTTCGCCGCATGGCTCCGCGATCACGGTCGTGCCGGCATCAGCGGCATCGACACACGCGCCATCACCCGCACCCTGCGCGACAACGGCCCGCAGACCGCCATCCTCGCCTTCCCGGAAAACGGCCGTATCGACACGGACAGCCTGCTGAACCGTGCCCGCCAGTGGCCCGGCCTCGAAGGCATGGACCTCGCCAAAGAGGTTACACGCCCCAAGCGCGTCTGGACCGAAGGCGTGTGGCACTCCACAAAGCCCGTGCGCGAAAACCGTCGCCGCGTGGTCGCCATGGACTACGGTGCGAAGGACAACATCCTGCGCTGCCTCGTGACCGCCGGCTGTGACGTCACTGTCCTGCCCGCCACGGCCACCGCCGAAGAGATCCTGGAACTCAAGCCCGAAGGCGTGTTCCTCTCTAACGGCCCCGGCGATCCGGCCGCGACCGGCACCTATGCCGTCCCCGCCATCCGCAAGGTGCTGGACGCAAACGTCCCCGTCTTCGGCATCTGCCTCGGCCACCAGCTTCTCGCACAGGCTCTGGGCGGCAAGACCTACAAGCTGGAGCGCGGCCATCGCGGTGCCAACCAGCCGGTCAAGGACGTGGAAACCGGCCGCGTGGAAATCACCAGCCAGAACCATGGTTTCGCCGTGGACGAGAAGTCCCTGCCCGCCGACGTGAAGGTGACGCATGTGAGCCTGTTCGACGGCTCCAACGAAGGCGTCGCCTCCACTACGAAGGACGCCTTCTCCGTCCAGTACCATCCCGAGGCGAGCCCCGGCCCGTCCGACAGTTTCTATCTTTTCGAGCGTTTCGTCGCGGTCATGGACCGTCGCGCCGCCAACAGCACGAACGCAGGAGCCTGAGCCATGCCAAAACGGACAGACATTTCGTCCATCCTGATCATCGGCGCTGGCCCGATCGTCATCGGACAGGCCTGCGAATTCGACTATTCCGGCGCACAGGCCTGCAAGGCCCTGCGCGAGGAAGGCTATCGCGTCATCCTGATCAACTCGAACCCCGCCACCATCATGACCGATCCCGGTCTGGCGGATGCGACCTATATCGAGCCGATCACCCCGGAATTCGTCGAGCGCATCATCCTCAAGGAAAAGCCCGACGCCGTCCTGCCGACGATGGGCGGCCAGACTGCCCTGAACGCCGCCATGGCGCTCGACAAGTCCGGCTTCCTCAAAAAGCACAACGTGGAACTGATCGGCGCGGATGCGGAAGTCATCGACCGCGCGGAAGACCGCCAGAAGTTCCGCGAAGCCATGGACGAAATCGGGATCGAAAGCCCCCGCAGCACCATCGCCCACACGCTTGAAGAAGCCCGCGCGGCACTGGCCGATGTCGGTCTGCCCGCCATCATCCGCCCGTCCTTCACCATGGGCGGCGCTGGCGGCGGCATCGCCTATAACCGTGAAGAGTTCGACCAGATCGTCACAGGCGGCCTCGATGCCTCGCCGACGACCGAAGTCCTGATCGAAGAATCCGTCCTCGGCTGGAAAGAATACGAGATGGAAGTGGTCCGCGACACCGCGGATAACTGCATCATCATCTGCTCCATCGAGAACATCGACCCGATGGGCGTCCATACCGGTGACTCCATCACCGTCGCCCCCGCCCTGACGCTGACCGACAAGGAATACCAGCGCATGCGGGACGCCTCGATCGCGTGCCTGCGCAAGATCGGCGTCGAGACCGGCGGCTCCAACGTGCAGTTCGGCGTCAACCCCGCCGATGGCCGTCTGGTTGTCATCGAGATGAACCCACGCGTGTCGCGTTCCTCAGCACTCGCCTCGAAGGCCACCGGCTTCCCGATCGCCAAGATCGCCGCCAAGCTGGCCGTCGGCTACACGCTGGACGAACTCAAGAACGACATCACGAAAACGACCCCGGCCTCCTTCGAGCCGACGATCGACTATGTCGTCGCCAAGATCCCCCGCTTCACTTTCGAGAAGTTCCCCGGCTCTCCGGCGCTCCTCTCGACGTCCATGAAGTCGGTCGGTGAAGCCATGTCGGTTGGCCGCTCCTTCGCCGAAGCCATCCAGAAGGGCCTGCGCTCTATGGAAACGGGCCTCACCGGCCTCGATCCCGTCGAAGCCCCCGGCGACGGTTCGCACAACGCCTATCTCGCCGCTCTGGCCGAGCCGCGCCCCGAGCGCATCCTGATGGCCGCACAGGCCCTGCGCGCAGGCTTAAGCGTCGAGCAGATAAACGAAGCCTGCAAGTTCGAGCCGTGGTTCCTCCGCCAGCTCGAAGACATCGTGACGTCCGAGCGCGAGATCGAAAAGACCGGCCTGCCGAAGGACGCCTACAATCTGCGCCGCCTCAAGGCCCAGGGCTTCTCCGACGCCCAGCTCGCCCGCCTTTCCGGCCAGAGCATCAAGGACGTCGCAGCCCTGCGCGAAAAACTGGCTGTCACGCCGGTCTATCGCCGCATCGACACCTGCGCCGCCGAATTCGCTTCCGACACGCCCTATCTGTATTCGACCTATGAAGGCGGGTTCGGCACGCCGGACTGCGAAAGCCGCCCGACAAACCGCGACAAGATCGTCATCCTCGGTGGTGGCCCGAACCGCATCGGTCAGGGCATCGAGTTCGACTATTGCTGTGTCCACGCCGCCTACGCCCTGCGCGAAGCCGGTTTCGAGACGGTCATGGTCAACTGCAACCCCGAGACGGTCTCCACCGATTACGACACCTCGGACCGTCTGTATTTCGAGCCCCTGACCGCTGAGGACGTGATCGCCCTGATCCGCACCGAAGCCAAGGGCGGCAAGGTTCTGGGCTGCATCGTGCAGTATGGCGGCCAGACTCCGCTCAAGCTGTCCCGCGCCCTCGAAGAAGCAGGCATCCCGCTGCTCGGCACGCCTGCCGATGCAATCGACCGTGCCGAAGACCGCGAGCGCTTCCAGGCCATGCTCCGCAAGCTCGGCCTGCGCCAGCCCCGCAACGGCATCGCCCGCAGCCCGGCGGAAGCCGAGAAAATCGCCGAAGACGTCGGCTACCCGGTCGTCGCCCGCCCGTCCTACGTCCTGGGCGGCCGTGCGATGGAAATCGTCTATGACAAGCCGGGCCTCAAGCGCTACCTCAACGAAGTCCTGCGCGCCGCCGGCCCCGAAGTCTCGACCGGCCCCGTCCTGCTCGACCACTATCTTAACGACGCGATCGAAGCGGACGTGGACTGCATCTGCGACGGTGAGAACGTCTATGTCGCAGGCGTCATGGAACACATCGAGGAAGCCGGCATCCATTCCGGTGATTCCGCCTGCTCCCTGCCGCCCTACACGCTCTCTCCCGCACTGGTAACGGAACTGCGCTCGCAGACCGAAGCCATGGCCCGCGAACTGGGCATCCGCGGCCTGATGAACGTCCAGTACGCCATCAAGGATCAGGAAGTCTTCGTTCTCGAAGTGAACCCCCGCGCCTCCCGGACCGTACCGTTCGTTGCCAAGGCCACCGGCGTTCCGGTTGCCAAGATCGGCGCCCGCGTCATGGCCGGTGCGAAGCTGACGGAATTCCAGCTCAATGGCGGTGCGGTCTCTCCGCATGTCGCGGTCAAGGAAGCCGTGTTCCCGTTCCACCGCTTCGCGAATGCCGACACAATCCTCGGTCCGGAAATGCGCTCCACAGGCGAAGTCATGGGGCTGGATTCCAGTTTCGAGCGTGCCTTTGCCAAGTCCCAGCTTGCGGCTGGCGTAAAGCTGCCGCTTTCGGGCACGGTATTCCTCTCGGTGCGTGAAAGCGACAAGGCCCATGTTCAGCCGCTGGCCCGCAAGCTGGTCGCCATGGGCTTTACCATCCTTGCCACCAGCGGCACGGCCTCGCGTCTGGAAGCCGCCGACATTCCCGTAAAGCGCGTGAACAAGGTGATGCAGGGCCGTCCGAACTGCGTGGATTCAATCCGCTCAGGTGACGTGCAGATGGTCATCAACACCTCGCAGGGTGGTCAGGCCGCGCAGGACAGCTACGAGATCCGTCGCAGTGCCCTGACCATGGGCGTCCCGCATTACACCACGATCGCTGGCGCCCGTGCCGCGACCTATGCCATCGCGGTCCTGAAGGAAGACAATCTGGGCGTCGCCCCGCTCCAGTCCTACTTCAAGGGTAAGTTCTGACCCTATCGACACCCTTCCGGTCCGGCTGCCCCACAAAGAGGATCACAGCCTTTCCGGAAGGGGTCATCGGACTTGTCGCGCAAAGGAGGGAGCGGATAGTCTGGACGTCCCGGAACTCCCCTCTCCATGCAGGACATCATAATGCTCAGGCTCGCCATCAGCGGTTTTCCGCTTCGGACCGATCTTATGGTCTATCTAGCGGTTGCGGCCCTGGCGGCCATCGAGATCGGGCTGTGGCTGACACTCCCCACACCGATGCTCTGGATCTTCTTTATCGGCGTCCTCTTCATCCAGTTCAGACTGCTGAAGCGCTGCCTTGCAGGCGACCATTTCATCGCTGGTCCCGCCGGACTGTCGTTTCTGGTCATCGTCCTGATCCTCGATCATTTCCATCAGGGCGTGATTTCGTCGCATGAACTGATGCGACACTACCTGTCCCATGGCGTCATCCACAGCAACAATCCCCATGCCCATGGCGTTCCCGACCTGTGGGATACCAATGAGACGTCCGTGCATATCGGGATGGGACAGCGGTTTCTCATCAGCGTGAAAATGGCCATTTTCTTTGCAGCCGGGCTCGCCGCCTGCTTTGGCTGGCTGGTCCTGAGCGAACGCCAGAAGAAAGCCTGATCTTACACAGACTGCCTCTCGCCGGGCCTGCACTTTCACGCAGTTCAGCCCATGAGCCACCCCGGCCTATGGGAACAGCATCAGGCCTGACATACACAGGCATCATACCGCCCCACCTTGCAAAAAACCCCGGCAAACCCTAGGTTGTCTGGCTTCATCATAATTTCAGTCACGCTTTTTCGAGGATTTCAGAGTGCAGAAGATCCCCATGACCGCGAAGGGACAGCAGCGTCTCGAAGACGAGCTGCGGACCCTCAAGAGCGTTGACCGCCCGGCCGTCATCCGTGCCATTGCAGAAGCCCGCGAACATGGTGACCTGTCCGAAAATGCCGAGTACCACGCCGCCCGTGACCGCCAGTCCTTCATCGAAGGCCGCGTTCTGGAGCTGGAAGGCATCATCTCCAATGCCGAGGTGATCGACCCTTCGACGCTGACCGGAACGCGCGTCCGTTTTGGCGCGCATATCGAACTCGTCGACGAAGAGACCGACAAGGAAGCCCTGTACCAGATCGTTGGCGTTCATGAGGCCGACATCAAGCAGGGCCTGATCTCGATTTCCTCGCCTCTGGCCAAGGCCCTGATCGGCAAGGATGTCGGTGACTCCGTTTCCGTTCCCGCCCCTGGCGGAGACCGGACCTATGAAATCCTCAAGGTCACATATCGCTGATGTCTGACGTCCTGACGTCCACCACCCCTGCCGTGACCATCGCGGATATCGAGAGCGCCCATGAGCGCATCGCGTCCACGGTGGTCCGCACGCCGACCATCGCCTGCCCGGCCCTTTCCCGGCTGACAGGCGCGGAAATTACGCTCAAGCTCGAAAACCTTCAGGCGATCGGCTCCTTCAAGGAGCGCGGAGCGGCCAACAAGATGGCCCTCCTGACGCCGGAAGAGCGGGCGCGCGGCGTCATTACCGTCTCGGCAGGCAATCACGCACAGGGTGTGGCCCGTCAGGCCAGTCTTCTCGGCATTGATGCCACCATCGTCATGCCGCGCTTCACGCCAGCCACCAAGGTCGCGGCAACGCAGGCCTGGGGCGCGAATGTCGTGCTCGCAGGGGACGATTTCGCACAGGCCAGCGAGACCGCTGCCGAACTCCAGAAGCAGGATGGCCGCGTTCTCGTCCATCCGTTCAACGACCCTGCCGTCATCGCCGGTCAGGGCACTGCGGCGCTGGAGCTTCTGGAAGATGCTCCGGACATCGATACGGTTGTCGTGCCCGTGGGCGGCGGTGGCCTGATCGGTGGATTTGCGACTGTCATGGCCGCACTTCGCCCGGATGTCGAGGTCATTGGCGTACAGGTCGAGGCCTATGCGTCCCTGTCCAACTACCCGCAGGAAGACGGCCCGACGCAGGGCGGCTCGACCATCGCGGAAGGTATCGCCGTCACAAGGCTCGGCGACCACTGCCTGAACGCCTTTCGCAACAAGATCTCGAAGATCCTCGTCGTCAGCGAGCTTCAGGTCGAAAGCGCCATCACGACGCTGGCCGAAAAGGCCAAGCAGGTCTGTGAAGGTGCAGGTGCCACGGGCCTTGCAGCCGTTCTGGCCTATCCGGAGCTGTTCAAGGGACGCCGCGTTGCGTTGCCCCTGTCCGGCGGCAACATCAACGCCCGTATCCTCGCCAATACGATCCTGCGCTCCCTGCTCCGGGACGGACGGATCCTGCGTCTGATCTTCCAGATCCCCGACCGTCCGGGCATGCTGGCGGACATTTCGGCCCGTATCGGCAATTACGGCGGGAACATCATTGAAGTCTCCCATCACCGCCTGTTCGCGTCCCCGTCCGTTCAGACGGCAGAACTGCTGGTGATGGTGGAAGCCCGCGACACCGAACATGCCCACCAGATCGAGACTGATCTGGCGCGGCATTACATCGTCCGGCGCGACTGATCTTCAGAGACCGTCCACGATAACAACGTTATAGGGCCCGGCTTTCCAGCGATGCGCGGCGGCCTTCTGGTAGGCCGGGCTTTCATACCAGGCCCGGGCCGAGGCCGCGTCCGGAAACTCGATAATCACGACACCATCAGGCTCGGTGCCTTCGAGTTTTTCCTGCTTGCCATAAGCCGCGAGGATCTTGGCTGGAAAACCCTTGAAGGTTTCACCGACCACCTCCGAATATTTCTGAAATTCGGCTGGGTCAGTCAGTTTTTCACGAATGAATACAGCATAGGCAGGCATGGAACGCTCCCTTCTGGATGAGCCCCCATACCCGCCACAAAACCGCGGAAGTTTCAGCACACAAGAGCGTGTGCCAAAGCCTCAGCGCGTACCGAACAGACGGTCGCCTGCATCGCCGAGGCCCGGAACGATATAGCCGTGTCCGTCCAGATGGCTGTCGATGGAGCAGGTCACGATCTGCACATCAGGGTGCAGTCCCTGCACATGGGCAATCCCTTCCGGCACGGCCAGCAGGCAGGCAAAAACCGGATCCTTGGCGCCAGCCGCCTTCACGCGGGTAATGGCCGCAGCGGCGGAGTGCCCTGTTGCCAGCATCGGATCGAGCACAATGCAGGTCCGTCCCGGAACATCGCTGGGCATGTTGAAGTAGTATTCGCTGACTTCCAGCGTTTCGTGATCGCGGCGTAGACCGATATGGCCGACACGTGCGGACGGCACCAGATCCAGCATGCCATCCAGCAGACCGTTTCCGGCACGTAGGATGGAGACGAAACACAGCTTCTTGCCGTCCAGTTCCTCGCCTTCCATCGGGCCGCTCGGCGCCTCGATATGCCGCGGCGCCAGCGACAGATTGCGCGTGGCTTCGTAAGCCAGCAGCAGGCTGAGTTCGCGCGTCAGGCGACGGAACCCGGCCGTGGAGGTATTGCGGTCACGCAGACGGGTCAGCTTGTGGCGCACCAGCGGGTGGTCGAGGACGATAGGCGGCAGCGCCTGACTCATGCTTTTTCTCCTTCGGCCGGGCGGAAATCGAGCGCCAGACCGTTCATGCAGTAACGAAGTCCCGTAGGCGGCGGACCATCGGGAAAGACATGCCCCAGATGGCCCTTGCAGTTCGCGCAATGGACTTCGGTGCGGACCATGCCATAGCGGCTGTCCTGCGTGGTTTCGACGCCATCCGGCAGAGCCTGGAAAAACGAGGGCCAGCCACTGCCGCTATCATATTTCATTTCCGAAGCAAAAAGCGGGCGCCCGCAGGCCGCACAGGCATAAATCCCCGCGCGCTTCTCGTCGTTGAGGGGGCTGGAGCCGGGACGTTCCGTTCCGTGTTCATGAAGGATACGCCGCTGTTCCGGTGTCAGGCCAACACCGCAGCCACTGCCGGTCTGCCCATTTGGGCCGCAACTCTGGGTCATGCTGGTTCTCCGGAAAATCTGAAAGGCGTCTTCTGACGATGTATGAAAGCGCGGCCGTATTTTGTCACGCATCTTAAACTGTCCTGGCGCAACCCGACGCAGAGACGCCCGTTAGGGATTGTACAACATCAAGACGGAAGGATCCGGTCATGAGTTCCATCGAAGAAAAGATCAAGGGCGTTGCCAATCAGGTGACCGGCAAGATCAAGGAAGAAGTCGGGCATCTGACGAACGACAAGGAACTTGAAGGCGAAGGCGTGGCCCAGAACCTCAAGGGCAAGGTCCAGAAGACCACGGGCGACGCCAAGGATGCGGTCAAGAGCGGCATCGACAAGCTCTGAAGCCTGTTCCCCGATCACAATGCAACGCCCGCCCTCATGGCGGGCGTTCGCATTTGTGGGGAATGATGGCATGATGGGTAACAGTCCCATTCCTCCTTTCCTGCAGGAGACATCCCATGTCCGCATCCTCAACACCCCGCCCCGTCATGCTCGTCATTCTCGACGGCTTCGGCTGGCGCGAGGATGAGTCCGATAATGCGGTCCGTCTCGCAAACACTCCGACTTTCGACACCCTCTGGGCCACAAGCCCCCACGCCTTCCTGAAAACCTCGGGCGAGGATGTCGGCCTGCCGGACGGGCAGATGGGCAATTCCGAAGTCGGACATCTGAATATCGGTGCCGGCCGTGTCGTGATGCAGGAACTCCCCCGCATCTCCCGCAGCGCCCGGGACGGCTCCCTGGCACAGAACCCCGCTCTGCTGGAGTTCATCGCGGCCCTGAAGGCGTCTGGCGGAACCTGCCACCTCATGGGCCTGATCTCGCCCGGCGGTGTGCATGCCCATCAGGACCATGTGGTCGCACTGGCAAAAATCGTCAGCGCGGCGGGTGTGCCCGTGGCCGTTCACATCTTCAGCGATGGCCGCGATACGGCGCCGCGCTCGGGTGAGGACTTCATCGGGAAATTCCTGAAGGACCTGCCTGACAGCGTGCAGATTGCAACGCTGAGCGGCCGTTATTACGCCATGGACCGGGATCGCCGCTGGGAGCGCGTCGCCCTCGCCGTCGAGGCCATCCGGGACGCAAAAGGCCCCCACGCGAAGGACGCTCTCTCGGCCCTTCAGGCCAGCTACGCCAGCGACAAGGGAGACGAATTCGTTCTTCCCACCGTTCTGGGCGATTATGCCGGCATGAAGGACGGGGACGGCATTCTGGCCTGCAATTTCCGTGCAGACCGGATCCGTCAGCTGCTGGACGTCCTCGTCCTGCCGGATTTCGCGGAGTATGACAGCGGCCGGAAGGTGAAATTCGCAGCCGTCTGCGGCATGTCGCGCTATTCCGATCATCTGGCACCTTACATGAGCATCCTGTTCCCCAAAGTGCCGCTTGAGAATCTGCTGGGAGACGTGGTGGCCAAGGCAGGGCGGACCCAGCTCCGCATGGCCGAAACGGAGAAATATCCGCACGTCACCTACTTCCTGAACGGGGGCCGCGAAGTCCAGTTCGAAGGTGAAGAGCGCATTCTGGTCCCCTCACCCAAGGTCGCGACCTACGATCTGCAGCCCGAGATGTCCGCCCCTGAACTGACGGACAAGGCCGTTGCCGCCATCGAAAGCGGCAAATTCGACATGATCGTCCTGAACTTCGCCAATCCGGACATGGTCGGCCATACCGGCTCCCTGTCCGCCGCCATCAAGGCCTGCGAGACCGTCGATCAGGGGCTGGGCCGCATCAATGAAGCCATTGTCAAAGCGGGCGGCGTTCTGCTCGTCACCGCCGATCATGGCAACTGCGAAACCATGCGGGACCCCGTGACAGGCGGCGCACACACGTCCCACACGCTCAACGTGGTGCCCGTCATCCTGGCGCATGCCGAGGGGGAGACCATCCATGACGGCCGTCTGGCCGATCTGGCACCGACCATGCTGGCGCTGATGGGCGTGAAACAGCCTGACGCGATGACGGGTGTCTCCCTGCTTGAAAGCGCCTGATCCGCGATATCTCCTGCCGCTCGCCCTGCTCCTGTCGCCTGTCTGGGCGACAGCACGGCATGCGTCTCATCATCACCTCCAGCATACGGGAAAACCGGCGGCCGCCGCGCCCAGCGAGGGCCAGAAAGCCCTTGCCCGCGCCCAGGCCGCGCGACGGGCGCTGGAAAAACGGCAGGCGGATGAAGCAGCAGCCCTGAAAGCAAAACAGATTGCCTCGGCACAGGCCGAAGCAAAGGCGAAACAGGACAGTGCACGCACTCTCGCCTTCACGGCCCAGACCCACACGGCCCAGTCCGCCGTAGATACGACCCAGAGCCGCATTCTTGCACTCAAGGCCAGTATTGCGGAACTGATGGACAAGCGGACGGCTGTCGAAGCGGATATTCGCCAGCAGAATGCCGCACTGCAACCGCTGCTTCCCGTCGCAGCACGCCTGTCCATCGCACCGGATGCCGCACTGCTGGCCTCTCCGGAAACAGCGTCGGAAAGCGTCACCGCGCTCTCCGTCCTCGGTGGCTTCTCGCGCCTGACGCAGCAACGTGCCCAGGCGCTTCAGTCGCGCGAAGACGAACTGCATGCAATCGGCATTGATCTGGACAACCGGCAAAAAGAACTAGCAGATCTCCTCGCGCAGCAGACCCGCGAGCGCAATGCGGCCGCAGCCCGGACCCAAATTGCGGCACGGCAGGAAGCCGTCGCGGATCAGGGCGCCCAGAAGGCTCGCAAGGCCGTGGCCGACGCCATGCAGGCCGCAGCGGATCTGTCCGCTGAAATCGACGCGCTTGTCCGGCAGGAAGCCCAGGCCCGCGCCGAGCTGGAAAAGGAAGCCGCCGCCCTGACCCGTCAGCACCAGCTCGAACGCGCCCGCCATGCACGGTCGCAGGCCCAGGCGCTCTCTTCGGCCGGACAGGGCGTTTCCAGCGGCAGTGGTCACGCCCCCGTCTCAGGCCGTGTTGCCGTCCGCTGGGGCCAGACGACCGAAGCCGGTCCCGCAACCGGCATCACCTATGCCGCCCTCTCTTCGGCGCCCGTACAGGCCCCCTGCACGGGCCGAGTCGAATTTGCAGGCCCCTTCCGCTCCTTCGGACAGATGCTGATCCTCGACTGCGGACGGAATTACCGCTTCGTGCTTTCCGGACTGGGACAGCTGAATGTTTCGGGTGGCCAAAGCATCAGGAAAGCTGCCACACTGGGCCAGATGCCTGCTTCCGACGGAATGCTTTTTGTCCAGCTCCGGCATGGTACGCAGGTTGTCAGCCCCGCTCCTTTCCTCTGATCCGGTTTGCCGAGCGCGTCTGACCTTGTAGGATCGTTTCTTAATAATTTGGCAACCCGAACCGGCCTAGTCTGCCTCCGAGGCGACGACGGTCAGTACGTTCCTTCGTTCCCGAGGATGGAGATCACATGAAGTTTCGCAGTGGCCTGTTGCTGGGCACCGCCTTTCTGGCCGGACTGGCCGTCGGACCGGGAGCCCTGCGTCTTGCTGGCTCCGGCGACTTTCCGGGTGCAGCCCTCGCCCGTGAAATCTCCCATGACAACAGCGCGGAAACCGTCCGTCTGCTGACGCTGCTGGGAACGGTCATGGACGTGGTGAAGGCAGAATATGTCCACCCCGTCTCCGACAAGGACCTGATCAATAACGCGCTTGATGGGATGGTGGGCAATCTCGATCCCCATTCGTCCTACATGACGGCGGCCCAGTTCCACGACATGCAGACGGAGATCTCCGGCAAGTTCGGCGGTCTGGGTCTTCAGGTGCAGGGTGAGTCGGGCCATGTCCGTGTCGTTTCCCCGATCGACGGAACCCCGGCCGCGCGCGCGGGTATCCAGCCCGGCGATTTCATCACGATGGTGGACCACAAGAGCATCGATGACCTGACACTCGATCAGGCCGTCCGCAAGATGCGTGGTGATCCGGGGACGAAAATCAGCCTGACGATCGTGCGCCCCAAGACCGGCAAGACCCTCACTTTCGACATGACGCGTGAGATCGTGCACGTCCAGATCGTGAAGTCTGCGCTGTATGGCAGCACGGGCTATATCCGCCTGACCGAGTTCGATGACGATCTCGAAAGCGCCATGCATGCCGCCTTTGACAAGCTGAAAGCACAGGCCACCAAGGCGCCGGGCGGCAAGCTGACCGGCATCATCCTTGACCTGCGCTCCAATCCGGGCGGCAAGCTCGATCAGGCCATTGCCGTTTCGGACGACTTCATCAAGGACGGTGAAATCGTCTCGATCCGTGGGCGTCATGCCGAGAACAACCAGCGCTGGGATGCCAAGGGTACGGACATCACCAATGGCCTGCCGATCGTCGTCCTGACGAATGGCGGCTCGGCTTCGGCCAGTGAAATCGTGGCTGGCGCCCTGAAGGATCATCACCGCGCCATTATTCTTGGCGAAAAGACCTTCGGCAAAGGCTCGGTCCAGACTCTCATCCCCATCGGCGACCAGGGTGCCGTGCGTCTGACGACAGCGCGTTATTACACACCGTCCGGCCGCTCCATTCAGGGACTTGGCATTACGCCTGATATCCCCGTTGCCGAGACGAAGGATGACGATGCCTATGGTTATCGTGAGGCCGACCTGTCCCACATCCTAACGAATATCGGCGGCAACCGGACGAACGAAACGCCGCGCACCGATATTCCGCCAATCGCGAAATCCATTCCGAAGATGCCGGATGCCAGCTGGCCCGCGTTCGATGCCACGAAGCCTGCAACCGACTTCCAGCTTCAGCAGGCGATCAAGGTCATCAACGCCATGGCAGGCCTGTCAAACCCGGCTCCGGCCACCGCGCCGGCAACAGAGGTCAAGGCTGCTACTCCGACCGCCCCCAAACCGCCTGAAGCCCACCACTGACAAGGACATCCCGGATCGTGCAGAACCGTCCCGCCTCCAGCCGACCAGGGCTCTGGCAACGACTTCCCGTTATTGGACGCCTTCTGATCGCGTTCTGGGCCGTTCTTCTGGCCGGTGGAGCCGGGGCGGCGGCGTTTCTGTTGCACCAGCAGAAACCCGTTGTTCTCGCTAAGGTCACTCCGCAGTCCAAACCGCCTCTGCCTGCGCAGCCCACTTCCCCGGCCAATTCTTCGATTGTTTCCACTCAGGCACCAAAAGAGACAACCGTGGTAGCCGCTGGAGCGCAGGCACTCGCCGTGCCGGTTCCGGCAAAGCCGGCTGACATGGCCTTACCGACGGCGACCACCACCATTCCCGCCAAGGCTATCCCGCCTTCACCAGCGGGATCTTCGACCGCTGTGACACAACAGGCTTTGCCCCCGGTTGTGTCCTCTGCCGCTTCCCCTTCTCCACAAGCATCGGCGCCCCTGCCGACCGACAAAACTGCCATTGCAATCGTGCTGCAGGGATTTGGCTATTCCGACGCCCTGACCTACGACGTTCTTTCGCGTATTCCCGCGCCTGTGGCGGTTGGGATTTCGCCTTATGTCAGCAATATCAGCGACATTATTGCGCGGGCTCATGCCAGCCACAGGGAAGTCTATGTCACTCTTCCCATGCAGAGCGCCCATCCCGAACGGGTCGATGAAGGCCCACACGCGCTGGGATATGGAAACTCCGCTGCTGACGATCAGCGCGAACTGGAATGGTGTCTCTCCCGTGCCGCAGGCGCGGAAGGACTGACGGATGCGTCTGAAAACGGGGACGATCAGCCGGGCGGCGGCTATGCGACTTCGCCCGATTTTTCCCCGATTGCCAGTGCCATCAGCAACAAGGGCCTGCTCTATCTGGCAGGCTCCGCGCAGGATGGCCGTCGCACGCGCGGGATGACGGCCACTGCCTGGATCGACGGGGATACCGACGCCGCCACTCTGGACAGCCGTCTGGCCGCACTGCTGCCTCAGGATGGAAAGCCGGCAAAGATCCTGCTGATGGTCGGGCCGATCACGCCTGTCATGATCGACCGTCTCGCAAACTGGCTTAAAGGTCCGGCCGCGCAGAACTTCGTCGTTGTACCGCCATCAGCTTTTGCGGATAGCGGCATCAGCAACGATCAGGCCGCCAATCTTTCACCTTCCAATCCGGTAGCGCCCCTATGACCGACCCCATGACCCTTCCCTACCGCCCGAATGTAGGAATTGCGCTCTTCAACCGTGACGGCAAGCTGTTCATCGCCCGGCGCACAGACCTTCCGGGAGACGTCTGGCAGTGCCCACAGGGCGGCATTGATGAAGGTGAGACACCACAGGTTGCTGCCCTGCGCGAAATGGGAGAAGAAATCGGAACCCAGAACGCGCGAATTCTGGCCGAACGGAGTGGCTGGCTTTCCTATGATCTGCCGTCCGACCTGATCGGAAAGGCCCTGGGAGGACGTTTTCGGGGGCAGACCCAGAAATGGTTCGTGATGGGTTACGAGGGACAGGATTCCGATATCCGTCTGGACCTTCAGGACCCGCCCGAATTCGACGCCTGGGAGTGGGTCGAGCCGCAGGCGGTTCTGAACCGCAATCTGGGCTTCAAGAAAGCTCTCTATGCCGATCTGATTCCTGAACTGGCAGCGCTTTTTCAGGCTGCTGCCAGAGACTGGGTCCGCACCAGCCGCGCATAAAGGCCATCCTTGCGGAGAAGTTCGGCATGGGTGCCGGCTTCGGCGACGGCGCCCTGATCCATCACAACGATCAGATCGGCAGCCTGCACGGTGGAAAGCCGGTGCGCGACGATCACTGTCGTACGGCCTGAACGCAGGTTTGCCAGTGCATTCTGCACCCGCGCCTCGCTTTCGGAATCAAGCGCACTCGTCGCTTCATCCAGAAGCAGGATGCGTGGGTTACGAAGCAGGGCGCGGGCCAGAGCCACGCGCTGACGCTGACCACCGGACAGTCGGCGTCCACCCGGCCCGACGCGTGTTTCCAAACCCGCCGGCAGGTTATCGAGGAAATCGACCGCCGCCATGGCGCAGGCCTTTTCGACCTCGCTGCGTGATGCGGAAGGCCGCCCGATCCAGATATTTTCAAGCACGGACATGTCGAACAGGGTCGTATCCTGACTGACATACGCGATGGCGTCCCGAAGGGAAGACAGGGTCAGATCCCGCAGATCCATCCCTTCAAGACGGATATTGCCCGCGCTGACATCATGCAGACGCGGGATCAGGGAAAGCGCCGTGGATTTTCCGGCGCCGCTCGGCCCTACGAGCGCGACGGTTTTCCCAGGCTGAACCTCGAAGGTCAGGTTCTGCAGACCAACCCTCCCATCCTCGTAACGGTAGCTGGCCTGCTGGAACGCCAGATGTCCTTTTCCGGACGGCAGGGGTTTCGCGTTCGGGCGTTCCACAACAGCCGGGGGTTCATCGATCACGGCAAAAACCCGCGACAGACCGGCCAGCCCTTCCTGAAGAGCCGTATTGAGTGAACCCAGCGCGCGGATCGGCCGGGCGGCAGTCAGGAGAGCGGCAATAAAGGCGGTAAAGTCCCCCAGTGTCGCACCACCCTGGGCCGCGCGCCAGCCCGCAAAGCCCAGCACGGCAGCCACAGCGGCACCGCCCAGAACCTCCAGAACCGGATCGACGCGCGCGCGCCCTTTGGCAATCCGCAGGAAGGCCGAATGCAGCAGATCAAGCGAGTGATCGACGCGCGTGCTTTCCCGCTCTTCCATCCGGTAGATGCGGACCTGCCGGGCCAGAGCAAAACTTTCGTTGAGCAGGGCCGAAGTCTCGCCGATCTGCTCCTGCATGCCGCCCGAGGCCCGACGCACTTTCTTGCCCAGCTTCTGGATGGGTACGGCCGCGACCGGGTAGAGCACAAGCGCAATCAGGCTCAGTTCCCAGTCCGTGACGATCATGGAAATGACGAGCCCCACCACCGTCACCGCATCACCGAGCGCGTTGACCACACGGATCATGGCCTCGCGGATCGAAATGGCATCCGTGGTGAAGCGGGCGGCCCATTTGGCGGGGGCGTCCTTTTCGATGGTCGAGACGTCCGCCTGAAGCGCATGGGCGAACATGCGCGACTGCAACCCGCGGATTACGGCCAGAACCAGTCCCTGCACGGCGATCGTCTGCCCGTACTGGGACGCGGCTTTCAGTCCAGTCACGATCACGACCAGAGCCGGCACCTGATAGAGGATCCGGGAATCATGCGCCGCGAACATGTCCACGGCGCGCTTGATGACCGCAGGATAAAGCGCGGTCAGCCCTGCCATCAGGACCGTCAGAACAATGACGGAGATGATCCGTCCCACATGCTGGCGCATTTCCTCACGCCAGATGCGTTTCATCAGGACGCGGCTGTCCGTATCAAGAGCTGTCGTTTTCGTCATATCGGGGGTTTAGCAGGCCTTGCGAAAAGGGCGAAACCGCCGCTTCATTTCTGCGTGGCAAGATAGGCCAGACACGCGCTCCGGTCCGGCAGGCATCCCTGCGCCATCCACCAGTCCCGCCCCGTTTTCAGCCATTGACCCATGCCCGGCCCTGGCCGGACACCTTCCGCAATGGCATCCTTACCCGATAGCGGAAATTCGGGCTGCGGCATGGTTTTCAACCGTGAACGGAACCGGTCCCACGCGCTGTCAGGCGCGCCCACAAGACGGGCCTGGAGCAACCAGCTCCGCTCTACAAGCCGGTCCAGATCCTGCAACACCCGCAGACGACGCAGGTCGTCATCGGACAGTTCCAGATGCAAGGTCGGTTGAGCTGACGCCCACACCTCGATCTTCTCGCCATCCGCGTTGGACAGTTTCAGGCGCCCAGCCAGCTCCGGGCTGTGCCGGTGACACAGCGCAAACAGCCTGAGCAGGGAAGACACCGGGGCCTCACAGGCCAGCAGACGGTTCAGGAAATGCTGGTCCGGCTCTGGCAGAAGCACCTGAAGCAGGCCGACCGATGCCATTGCCCCGATCGTTTCGTTCAGGCGCGGACCAGACAGAATTCTCAGCAGTTCCGAGGCGACCCGTTCAGCCGAGAGCGTGCCAATCAGTCCAAGCTGCTCCGAGACGGCCTGACATGCCTCCCGGTCAGGAACGCCATGCCCGTACCGCGCATCGAACCGGAAGAAACGAAGGGCTCTCAGCGCGTCTTCCGCGATCCGGCGCGAGGCGTCTCCAACGAACCGCACGCGATGGTTCTGAAGATCCTCCCGGCCGCCGAAATAATCATGGAGCCGGTCGTGACGGTCCAGCGACATGGCGTTGATCGTAAAATCCCGCCGGGCCGCGTCTTCCGCCCAGTCCTGCGTCCAGGCCACGATCGCGTGGCGCCCGTCCGTTTCCTCGTCCCGACGCAGGGTCGTGATTTCATAGGGCACATTGTCCAGCAAGGCCGTGACGGTCCCATGCGCCAGTCCGGTGGGAAGCACGCGGATGCCGGCTTCTTCCAGCCGGCGCTGCACATCGTCTGGCGGTTCCGGAGTCGCGAGATCCAGATCATGGACGGCAACACCGGCGAGCAGATCGCGCACCGATCCGCCGACGAGGCGAGCCTCAGGCAGGACCGACCAGATGCGATCCAGTCCCGTACGATCTGGCAGCCGCTTCAGCAGACCGGAGTTCTGCGTCATGCAGGGCGCGAAAGCGGGAAGAAACAGTCCTGGCTCCAGACGCCCAGACAGGGCTGGCCCCTCACATGCCCGGGAACCGCAAGCGCCGCGAGTTCGTAATGCACCGCACGTGTCACCCGGGCGAGGATGGGGAAAGCTCCCTCGCCGTCACGGACATGGACATAGGGTACGCTGGCACATTCGTCCGACGGGCGGTCCCAGTCACAGGAGAGCGGATGTTCGGGGCCGATACAGATCAACTCATCCATGTTGGTGCGGAAACAGAGATTCTGCTGTCGGCCGCAGGTACCGCGGAAGTCCAGCTCGACGGCTACGAACGGCACATCCTCGACCTGAATGATCCCCTGTTCCATCGGCGTTTTCAGCCAGTAGGTTCCTTCGGGATCGCGGGTGAGCATCGAAGAGAACATGCACAGCATGGCTTTGCGTTTGATCGCCGAGCCCCGGTAAAGCCAGGTGCCGTCGCGCTGAATGAGAAAAGGCAGCAGCCGGGGGCCTGTACCAAGCGTTCCGGGAAAGGAAGACGGAGGCATCAGGGGATCTGGAGACAGGGCGGCGTCAGGTCGGGCCGCCTGCCGGAACTGATGATCGCTCAATTTTCCCTCCAACTGCATAAAAACTCTCTTCTCACACCAACTTGGGTGCAATCGAGCCTTGATGAAACCCCCACACCTGTCAGACTGGCGTCATGAGCGAGCAGCAATATTCTTCCGGCGTTTCCGCCGGCACCCTGCAGGGCGAGGCGGACGTGGCTGAAGCCGACCGTCTGGCCCCGGTTCTCCGTCATGTCCGCCAGGCCATCGGCGGCATTGTTCTGGGCCAGGACAGCGTCATTGAACAGGTGCTTGTCACGATCCTGTCCGGTGGTCACGCGCTTCTGATGGGCGCCCCCGGTCTGGGTAAGACGCTTCTGGTCAATACGGCGTCGCGTGTGCTGGGTCTGGACGCCACGCGCATCCAGTTCACGCCCGACCTGATGCCGTCGGATATCACGGGTGCGGAAATCCTCGATCAGGATGCCGACGGGCGTCGCGCCTTCCGCTTCCTACCCGGCCCGATTTTCGGTCAGCTCGTTCTTGCTGATGAAATCAACCGTGCCAGCCCCCGTACCCAGTCCGCGCTACTTCAGGCCATGGCGGAACGTCGCGTGACGCAGGGGGGCAAGGACTATGCCCTTCCGCGTCCTTTCCACGTTCTCGCGACCCAGAACCCGATCGAGCAGGAAGGCACCTATCCGCTTCCCGAAGCCCAGCTCGACCGTTTCATGCTTCAGATCAGCCTCGGGTTTCCTGGCCGGGACGCGGAACGTCAGATGCTGCTTCAGACCACGGGCGTCACGACGCCGACGGCTTCTGCCCTGATGAATGCCGAAAGCCTTCTTGCGGCCCAGAATCTCGTCCGCCGTCTGCCGGTTGGTGACCAGATCGTGGATGCGATCCTGACACTGACGCGCTCGCTGCGTCCGGAAGATCCGTCCGCCTCACCGGAAGTGCGGGAAGCCGTGTCCTACGGTCCCGGCCCCCGTGCGGCACAGGCCCTGATGATCGCGACCCGCGCCCGCGCGCTGCTCGACGGCCGCCTGGCTCCGAGCCTTGATGACGTCGTGGCCCTTGCAAGTCCGGTTCTGTCCCATCGTATCGGGCTGGGCTTTGGCGCGCGCGCATCGGGGACGGATCGCGAAGCCCTGATCCGCAAGCAGGCACAGGCCCTCCTCTGATCGCCGTGAAAAGTCCGTCCGATACTCTGCGCAGTTTCTTCCGTCGCAACCGGGGCGCCGCTTCCAGCGCTCCGACCGTGCAGGCGGAAAGCCTCGCCCTGCCCGCGCTCGTTCTTGAAGCCGAAAAGATTGCTGCGAACCTGCAAAGCGGTGTTCACGGTCGCAGGCGTTCGGGCGCGGGTGAGGATTTCTGGCAGTTCCGCCCCTATCACGCCGGCGAGCCCGCAACGTCCATCGACTGGCGGCAGTCTGCCCGCTCTCCGGTCGAAGACACGTTCTGGGTCCGTGAGCGCGAGCGGGAAAACGCCCAGTCGCTGATGCTGTGGTGCGACCCGTCGCCCTCCATGCAGTGGCGATCGTCTGATACCCTGCCGACCAAGGCCGAGCGGGCCCAGCTCTGCACGCTGGCTCTGGCGTCCGCATCCCTGCGGGGTGGCGAGCGCGCCGGGCTGCTGACCGGAATTGAGGCGGGACGCGCACTGGCTGGCCGGCAGGTCCTGCCGCGGCTGGCCGCCTCCCTTCTGCATTCAGATGCGGACGAACCCGAATTTCCGCGCATGGCACTCGTTCCCGCCCGGTCCGATCTGGTCGTGATCAGCGATTTCCTGTGGGACGAAGACCGGATCGACACCTTTCTCAAGACCTGCGCCAGCCGCCCCGTGCGAACGCATCTTCTCTGCGTTCTCGATCCTGCGGAACGGGAACTGAAACGCTCCGGTCGAATCCGTTTCGAAGGGCTGGAAGGCGGCGTTCTGACCCTTCCAGCCATGGAAAGCCTTGGCCCCGCTTATGAACAGGCCATGAATGCCCATCTTGCGGCCCTGAAGCAGAGTGCGGCCTCGCTGCATGCCGACTGCATCATGCATGACACGTCGCAGAATCCGCTTCCGGCCCTGCTCGCCCTTCACATGGCATTGGGAGGCGGCCGATGATTCTTCTCGCCCCATTCCTGCTGCTCGGTCTTCTCACGCTGCCCGCCCTGTGGTGGCTGGTCCGCGCCACGCCGCCCGCCCCGCAGGATCAGCGCTTTCCGTCCCTGCTCATCCTGAACCGGTTGACGGCGCGGCGTGAGGACGCGGCCCGTTCGCCGCTCTGGCTCCTGCTTCTGCGCATGGCCGCCGTGGCCCTCGTTATTTTTGGACTGGCCCGGCCTGTCCTGACCCCGCATCAGGCCGAAACCGGAAACGGCCCGCTCACCCTTGTGCTTGATGATGGCTGGGCCGCCATTCCGCACTGGAATGAGCGTATTTCCGCGGCTCTGGCCCTTGGCGAAACTGCGATCCGCAATGGTCAGGACGTAACGCTTCTGCACGCTGCCCGCGCGCCTGATGGTGCGATGCCCGAAGCGTTCACGACGCATGATGCACATGCCCTGTCCGAACATCTTTCCCGCCTGAGGCCTCAGCCCTGGCCAACGGACCGTCAGGCCCTGGCGTCCCTGCTCCAGCACCGGGATCTGTCCGGCCAGCGCGTGATGATCCTTTCGGACGGGCTGGCGGCAAACGGAGATGCTACCCTGCATGACGCGCTCGCTAAGGCCCGTTCCGTGCAGGACATGCGCTGGAATGGCTGCGATATCCTGCGTCTTGCCGCATCTACGGGTCAGGACGGTGCCCTGCACGCCAGAGTGGACACACTGTCCTGCCCCACGCGGACCGTGACGCTCCATGCTGCCAATGCCAATGGTGGAACGCTCGCCGCCTATCCCGTCAGAACCGGGCAGGATCAGACCATTTCCCTCCCGCCTCTCCTGCGGAACCAGCTTGATCATCTGACGCTGGAAGGTGCAACCGGCCCCGCTGCCGTGCATCTGATGGGACAGGCTGATCACCGCCGTCCCGTAGGCATCCTCCAGACGCCTGGCGATGCCACACCGCTTGTCGGCTCGGCGTTCTTCCTGAACCGCGCCTTGCAGCCGATTTCGGACCTGCATAGCGGGGATGCGACGGCGCTGCTGGGTGCGCCCCTGTCTGTCCTGATCGCGACGGATGGCGCGCTTTCCGGCGATCAGACGCGCAGCCGTGTCCTGAACTGGGTCCGTCATGGTGGTATGCTCGTGCGCTTTGCCGGTCCCGGCCTCGCCGCCGAGCAGGGTGCCGCGTCCGACGCAACATCAGACGCGCTCCTGCCCGTCCATCTCATGAGTGGCATGCGGCAGCTCGGCGGTCCCATGTCCTGGGGCAAGCCGCAGACACTGGCGCCCTTCCCCGAGACCTCGCCGTTTTCCGACCTGACGATCCCGCCCGATGTCACTGTCTCCCGGCAGGTTCTGGCCAAGCCTGAAACGGGCCTCACGGATCATGTCTGGGCGGCCCTGAGTGACGGCACGCCTCTCGTGACCGCACGGGCGGAAGGCAATGGCGAGATCGTTCTGTTCCATGTCACGGCCTCGCCGGACTGGTCCAATGTGCCGCTGTCAGGGCTGTTCCCCGACATGCTGGAGCGCCTGATCGAGCGTTCGGCCGGCGTTGCGGGCGGTGGGCCTTCGGAACTTGCACCCTGGCGGATTGTCGGAAGTGACGGTGGGCTCATCATGCCCCCACAGGCCGCACGCTCCATCCGCGTCTCGGATCTGGCGCATACGCCTGTCTCCGTCACCCATCCCGCCGGACTTTATGGTCCGGCCCATGGAACGCATGCCCTGAACCTTTCCGACTCTGCGCCCGCAATGAAGGAAGAACCCCTGCTTGGGTCCCGCATTACACCGGATGGCGCCCCTGCAGACCGTCCGCTTGGTCCCGCGCTGATGACAGCGGGCCTGCTGCTTCTGCTGCTGGACCTGATCCTGTCCCTGCGGCGTTGCGGGCTGCTGGGCGCTCTGGGCGTGGCCTGTCTGCTGATCCTGCCCGTGGCTCATGCCCAGACCCCGACGCAGATGCCGCCCTTGCCGACAACTGTGCCACAGGCTGCGCTTGATACACGGCTGGCCTATGTCATCACCGGTCATGACGATATCGACACCGTCTCCCGCGAAGGGCTTCAAGGCCTCTCCGACTTTACAACGGCGCGCAGTTCCGCAACGCTCGGCCATCCGGATGGCGTCGTTCCGGGTAAGGACGATTTGGCGTTCTATCCGCTCCTGTACTGGCCGGTCACACCCGACGCCCAGCCCGATCCCGAGCGCACGAAAGCCCTCAATGCCTTCATGGATCATGGCGGCATCCTGCTGATCGACGAGCAGGGCGCGGGGACCGATACGGATTCCGGAACCAGTTCCGCAGCCCGCGCCGCGTTGCAGCGCGTGACTGATGGTCTCGTCGTGCCGCCGCTTGCCAAGCTGACGGAAAAGCACGTTCTGGCTCACACGTTCTATCTGCTACACAGCGGCTTCCCCGGCCGCGTTGCCGGGCAGCCGGTCTATGTCGCGCGTAATGGCGATGAGGCGAATGATGATGTCAGCCCGGTCATCATCGGCAATGGCGACTGGGCGCATGCCTGGGCCGTGGATGGTTCGGGCAACCATCCCTTCGCCGTCATTCCCGATGGCGAGGACCAGCGGACGCAGGCCTATCGTTTCGGCATGAACATGGTGCTGTATGCCCTGACCGGAAACTACAAGAACGATCAGGCGCAATACCCGGAAATGCTCCGCCGCCTCGGCACACCTGACAATGGGGCCGCCGCAACCAGCCCCGACAGCGTTGACGAGGAGGACGCACCATGATGTTCGACCTTTCTCCCATGCTGCCGATCTGGCTTCTGGCAACGCTGGCAATCCTGACCGTTGCGGGCGCAGTCTACGGTGCCATCCGTGGCGCACGCGGCATGCTTTGGCGGGCACTGGCTGTGCTGGCTCTTCTGGGCTGGCTGTCCGGACCGCGCTCGCTGCATCCGGTGCTACGACCCGTGCCGCAGGATGCGCTTCTGGTCGTGGACCGCTCGGCCTCCATGCAGGTCGGGCACCGGACTGCCATCGCGGACCATGCCGCCGAACAGATCATGCAGGACGCGGCCCATCTTCCTGGCCTGACGCTGCATCGCGTCGATGTGCCGGGCGGGACCGGTCACGGAACACGCCTGTTCGAGGCGCTGGACCATGCCGATCTGCCGCAGGGCCGTTTTGCGGGCGCCATTGTCGTGACCGATGGCATGGATCATGACGTACCACCCCATCTGCCGCCCCGCTTTCATGGCGCAAACGGCCAGACGCTTCCCCTGCATCTTCTGCTGACGGCACATGGCGAGGAACAGGACCGGCGCCTGCGCATCCTGAGCACGCCGCCCTATGCGATCGTCGGCCAGAACGCCACGATCCGCGTTCAGGTGGACGATCTGGGAGCGGCCAGCGCTTCGGATGCCATTCTCACGATCCGCTCCGGCGACGCCCCGCCGCAGACACGTCCTATCCAGACCGGCACGCCGCAGGACATCACGCTCCCCGTCCAGCATCCCGGCGAGACGCTGGTTGGGCTGTCCGTGTCCTCTCTGGCCGGGGAAGCGTCCACCGAGAACAACAGTGAAGTCGTCCGTATCCGTGGCGTTCGGGACCGGCTGCGCGTGCTGCTGGTCTCAGGCGTACCCAATCAGGGCGAGCGCGTCTGGCGCCGGCTGCTGAAGGCCGATCCATCCGTCGATCTCGTGCACTTCACCATCCTGCGCTCTCCCAACACCGATGACGGCACGCCGCTGTCCGATCTGGCGCTGATCCCGTTTCCCATCCGCGAACTGTTTCAGGAAAAGATCCGCAGCTTCGACCTCATCATTCTGGACGGCTTTCGCAACAGCAACATTCTACCTGACGAGTACCTGACCAACATCGCCGATTACGTGCGCAATGGCGGCGGCCTGCTGGTGACCGCCGGACCTGAATTCACGCAGGACGGCACGCTTCAGGACACAAGCCTCGCACAGGTTCTCCCCGCGCATGTCAGCACGGACGGAATCGTCACCCGCGCCTTCCGCCCTTCCCTGACCGATCTCGGCAAGACCCATCCTGTGACTGCGGGCCTGACGGAAGACTGGGGCCCCTGGTATCGCGCCCTTCATCCGGACCAGTCACACGGCGAAGACCTGATGCACGGTCCCGATGGCGCGCCGCTTCTCCTGCTGGACCGTGTGGATCGCGGGCGCGTGGCCATGCTGTTGTCGGACCAGCTCTGGCTCTGGTCGCGTGGTGAGGGTGGCGGCGGACCGCAGGCCGAACTTCTGCGCCGCCTGTCGCATTGGCTGATGAAGGAACCAGACCTTGAGGAAAACCGCCTCACGGCCCGGATCGAGAGCGGCCAGCTTGAAATCGAACGTCATGCCGCCGGCCAGCCCGTTTCGCCGGAAGCCTTCGTCACCGCCCCGGACGGAAAGCGCCAACCCCTGACACTGACCCGGACGAATGGCGTCTGGCACGCTACGGCCCCTGCCACGATGCCCGGAATCTGGAGCGTCCGGCAGGATGGTCTCGTCGCCTTCGCCAGCCCGGTTTCTCATGACCCGATCGAGCGGCAGGACCTGCGCGCCACCGCGACCCTCATGGACGGCGCAGCCAAGGCTTCTGGCGGAACTGTCTCATGGATTGCGGATCAGACACCCCATCTGCGACAGGTCTCGGCCGGTAACGCCATGAGCGGATCGGACTGGATGGGCCTTCCCGTTACAACCGCCGCCGTCGCGGGTGAGACGCGCACGAAAGACCTCGTTCCCGCCTGGGCGGCCCTGCTTGCGGCGCTGATTTTCCTCGCAATCGGCTGGTGGCGGGAAGGTCATTGAAAAAATGTCACATTCCGGCACGCCTGAGAGGCATCTGCAGACTCGCACAGGACGATCGATCACAGTATATTGGCATCATGCGACTGCTCCCCACCCTGCCCCGCCTGCTGCTCATTGCCGCTCTGGCAATGACGCCGACGATTCTCGTACCCTGGCATCACGCCCAGGCTCAGGATGCCGACGACGCCGAGGCTGAACAGGAAGCCGAAGCCGCCCAGAAGAAGGCCGAGGCCCGCAAGGCCGCCCAGCGCGCCGCGCCACCTTCCGCCCTGCCCGGAGCAGAAGCATCCGATGACGATGCCGGTCATGCCCGTTCGGACGTGAACCCGACCACCGCCCTGTTCGATGCCATCAACCGCGGTTCGCTCAATGCTGCGAAAGAAGCCCTCAACCGCGGTGCCGACATGGGCGGTCACAACGTTCTGGACCAGACGCCGCTGGACATGGCCATCGACCTGAACCGCAAGGACATCATGTTCCTGCTCCTGTCGATGCGGACCTACAACCCGGATGGCAAGATCGAGAACAGCGTCTCTGACGAGGGCGTCGAGATGAAGAACGGCAGCGGCCATCTTACGATCGGCGGCAAATCCGTCACCCCGAAACGCTCTCTCGTCGCAGCGTCGCCGCATTTCGATACGAGCGGCGGAAAATCGGACCCGTCAGTCGGCTTCCTTGGTTTTGCAGGCCACTGATATTTCTGCACCAGACACGAAAAAAGCCGGAGACTGATCTCCGGCTTTTTTATGAGCACTGCCCCGGGCGTCAGCCGACGTTGCGGAGCGCCTGGCTTTCCTGACGCAGCACATCGATCTGGACGTACTGGCCGTCCCGCTCGAAATACCAGAACGTCCAGCCATTGCAGGACGGTGCATTGGTCAGCATTGCCCCCAGCTTGTGGATCGAGCCGCGCTGATTGCCCGATACGAGCGTACCATCGGGCGTGACGGTTGCTTTCAGCCGCTTCTGCCGGTCATACAGCAGCGTCCCGGCCGGAAGGACACCGGTTTCCACGAAGCTGCCAAACGGAATGCGCGGCATTTCGCGCTTGGCGGGGGTCGTTGCAAGCTGCTCGGAAGTCAGACGCTCTTCACGCGCCACGCGTTCCCGGGCAGCTTTGACGTAGTCCGGGTGGCGTTCAATGGCGATGTAATGGCGGCCAAGGCGCTTGGCCATCGCCGGGGTGGTGCCGCTTCCGCAGAACGGATCGAGCACCACATCATTGGCATTGGTTGAGGCGACCAGCACACGATGCAGCAGGCTTTCCGGCTTCTGCGTCGGATGCAGTTTCAGGCCATGTTCGTTTTTCAGGCGCTCATTGCCCGTGCACAGCGGCAGGTACCAGTCCGAACGCATCTGAAGATCGTCGTTCAGGGCCTTCATGGCCTGATAGTTGAACCGGTACTTGCTTTGCGGACCGCGCGCCGCCCAGATCAGCGTCTCATGCGCGTTGGTAAAGCGACGCCCGCGGAAATTCGGCATCGGATTGGACTTGCGCCAGACGATGTCGTTCAGGATCCAGAAGCCCAGATCCTGCATGATCGCGCCCAGCCGGAAGACGTTGTGATACGACCCGATAACCCAGATCGTGCCGTCCTTGTGCAGGATACGGCGCGCTTCACTCAGCCATTCGCGCGTAAAATTGTCGTAGGTCGCGTAATCCGCGAACTTGTCCCAGTCATCGTCCACCCCGTCCACGACGGTTTCGTCCGGACGACGCAGCTCACCGCGCAGCTGAAGGTTGTACGGTGGGTCAGCGAAAATGCAGTCCACGCTCCCATCGGGCAGCGTCTTCATCGTCTCAATGCACTCTCCACGCAGGATCTGGTCGACGGGAAATTCACCGCTCATGCTGCGTGTGCCTCTGCTTCAATCATGTTTCGTATCGGCGCGAACCCGCGCCTGTGATGGGGTGTCACCCCCCGGAGCTTCAGTCCATGCATATGCGCGGCCGTGCCGTAACCGGCGTTGCGCTCCCACCCATAAGCATCATGCCGCACGGCCAGACGCGCCATCAGGCGGTCCCGCGTCACTTTTGCGATGATGGAGGCTGCGGCGATGGACAGGCTGATCCCGTCCCCGCCAATCACCATTTTTATGGGGCATGGCAGCTTCGGGGCATGTTTGCCGTCCACAAGCGCCAGATCGGGAGTGCACCCCAGACGGGACAGAGCGCGCCGCATGGCCAGATAGCAGGCCTGGGCGATGTTGATCCGCTCGATTTCCGCGACCGAGGCGGCACCGATACCGATCAGCGTCTGCTCATCGGCCATGAGGGCCTCATAGGCCAGCATCCGGCGACGCACCGTCAGTTTCTTGGAATCATCAAGGAGGGAAGACAGGGTTTCTGAGGGGGGAGCCATGAATGCTACGGCAGAAGCCACTACCGGCCCTGCCAGAGGACCACGCCCAACTTCGTCGATCCCGACGACCAGCCCCCCGTGGGCAGCTTCCAGGGCGTAATCCGGCATTTCTGAGCATTCTCCCCGACAGACACCCCGAAATCAGGTGACCGAATCGGTTTTGAATCATAGCGACTCGAAAGGGAAGCCCAAAAATGCATGTTCTCTAAGTTTAATCTGTCAAGTGTGGTGGGAAAGACTCTTTCCCACCACCGTCAGAGTTCTTCCTGTTCGTTGTCCTGACCCGAGGCCGGCGGGGTTGAGGGAGCGGGCTGATTCAGCTGTCCCTGCCGGGTCTGAAGCTCGGTTTCGATCTGGGGCAACTGATAGATTTTTTCCGTCACATTGGCCGCCAGCAGCACAAGACTGACGATCAGGAGCGACAGTCCGCGCCCGACAATCTGCCGGCGCCGCCAGAAATATCCGGGCAGGAACAGCCACCACCAGAAGCCCGGCGGGGTCTGTCCACTTTCACGGATGGAGTTCCGGTCCAGCATGAAGGCTGTAAAGAACAGGGCCAGCGACATCATTCCGACGATGGAGAATGTCCCCATCCGCTCGCTGTCGGGGATCTGCCGCCAGTCCAGGACGAGAAGCGCCAGGCGCTGGATTAGCCACGGCCCGACCAGCAGAACCCAGGCCCAGTGCTCCGAGATCCCGGCCGACATGCGCAGCAGCCCCGTGAGCGGAGACACCAGCCCCGCCGCGCTGGCCGGCTTCCAGACGTCTCCGAATTCCGACGTCCAGACAAGCGTCTCAGGTCTGATGCGCTGCTGCATGATCAGACGCAGAATTTCTTCACGGGAGACGGGACCGGCCTGCTGCCCGTTATTCTCGTAAAACCATTCCATGCAAAAAGCCTCCCGGATTACTCCGGGAGGCTTCTAGCACAAAGACGCCGCTGTGGTCGAAGCGCCTCTTGCTCCCTCAGGAGCTTTTGCGACCGAACATCAGTCCGCCCACGATCATTCCGACGACCGTCGCAATCACCAGCGAGATCAAGGGACGATCCTGAACGAATGCCGTCGCGGCTTCGAGCTTGGTTTCACCCTCGTCGTACAGGTCAGCGAAGTCCTGCTGCGCCATGCCGGAAAGCTGGTCGAACTTGCCCTCAGCCTGAAGCTTCGCATCGCCCGTCAGACCGCCTAAACCGTCCTTGACCTTGCCTTTGGCTTCATCCAGGAGGCCCTCGGCCTTCGTCTCAGTTGTATCAGCCATCTTGTTCTCCTCTGTCCGGATAGACCTGTGTCTGCATTCAAACGCACGACGGGAGCATCCGGTTCCAGTCCGATATGATCCCTGAGCGCAGAAGAGACAAGCCCCGGGGAAAAGTAACGAACCGTATCATTTTGCCCGGTTTTTGATTTTCGTTGTCAAAACTGAACAGGATTTAAGGTCGTGTCATGGCAGGCGCTGGTTTCCTGCCGTATAGGTATGAAAACACACAGCATCGCCGCCTGAGAGCCCTGCGCTCTGGTATACGGGAAAGACAGAACCACCATGGATCAGCAGACGGCCGGCTCCAGCGACCGCCTTACGAACAGCACAGCCCAGTCCTCTCCCTCACCAGCCCGTTCCCGTCGGCGCTGGATCCTGTGGGGAATTGTCCTTCTGGTCGCTCTCCTGATCCTGTTCGCGATCTTCCGCCCCCATGGGGCGACACACAAGCATGCCCGCGGGGCAGCCGCCGACGGAAGCGTACAGCCCGTCGCCGTCGCAAGTGCCCATATCGGCGACATGCCTGTCATTTTCCAGGAAATCGGCACGGTCGTCCCCGTCACCAACGTAACGATCACGCCGCGCGTCAACGGCCATATCGCCGCCGTCTATTATCAGGAAGGCCAGCACGTCCATAAGGGAGACGAGCTCGAACTGATCGATCCGCGTCCCTACGAGGCCACGCTCGCGCAGTATCGTGGCACGCTTGCAGCCGATATCGCGCAGCTTGAAAAGGCCCGCGTGGACAATGCCCGCTACCAGCGCCTGATCAAACAGAACTCGACCTCGGCGATGACGGCCCGGGATCAGGAATTCACGGTACAGCAGCTCGAAGGACAGGTCGAATATGATCGCGCCAATGTCCGCAACGCCGAACTGAACGTGATGTACTGCCACATCATCGCGCCGGTCGATGGCCGTGTCGGTATCCGCGTGCTCGACGTAGGCAACTATGTCACCGCAGGTCAGTCCGGCGGCCTGACGATCCTGACACAGATGCAGCCGATCTCCGTGATTTTCACGGTCCCGCAGAACCAGCTTGGCGAAGTCGCGACCCATCTGCGGGAATCCGGCGAACTGACGGTTGAAGCCTGGAACAGCGACAACACCCAGAAACTCGCCACGGGCACCGTGAAGGCCCTCGACAGCCAGATCGATACCTCGACCGGAACGGTCCGGATGCGTGGCATTTTTGCCAACGAGGACGAGCACCTCTTCCCGAACCAGTTCGTCAACCCGCATCTGCTGGTCACGACGCTGCATGATGCCCTGCTCGTCCCCGGCAATGCCTTGCAGACCGGTCCGGACGGGCGCTTCGTCTACCGCGTGAAATCCGACATGACCGTGGAAGTCGTTCCCGTCACCGTGGGGGCAACCGACAGCACGAATGCCGTGATCCAGAAAGGCCTGAACGACGGTGACCGCGTCGTGACAGACGGTGTCAGCCATCTGCGTCCGGGGCAGAAGATCTCGATCCCCGACACCTCTTCGGCAGCGAAGCAGACCTCGGAAGCCGAACAGCAGACCGCCGGTCAGCACCGCCGTCACCGCAACGGACAGCAGAGTTCCGACGCACCGCAGCAGCAGAACGACCCGTCCTCGCCCGCCGATACCGGCAACCACTGATCGCCGACCAGAACAGCAAGATTAGGGAACAGCAAGACCGTGAATCCGTCCCGCCTGTTCATCGAGCGCCCGGTTGCCACCAGCCTCCTGATGTTCGCCATCCTGCTGAGCGGCCTGCTCGGCTATCACTTCCTGGCCGTGTCAGCCCTGCCGCAGGTCGAATACCCGACGATCACGGTCTCGACCTTCTATCCGGGCGCCGGGCCGGACGTGATGAGCACGTCCGTCACCGCCCCTCTGGAAACCCAGCTGGGTCAGATGGCGGGCCTGGACCAGATGACCTCCCAGTCCTCGGGCGGTGCCTCGGTCGTGACCCTGCGCTTCGGGCTCGACATGTCGATGGACGTGGCCGAGCAGGAAGTTCAGGCCGCGATCAACAACGCCACCTCCCTGCTCCCCAGCGATCTGCCCGCCCCCCCGATCTATGCGAAGGTCAATCCGGCTGACACCCCCGTCCTGACGCTCGGCATCACGTCCAAGACGCTGCCGCTTCCGGAGGTCGAGGATTACGTCAACACGCGTCTTGAGCAGAAGATCAGCCAGATTTCCGGCGTCGGCCTCGTCACCCTGTCAGGCGGCAACCGAAAGGCGTATCGGATCCAGGTCAACATTCCGAAGCTGACCTCCTACGGCATCGCGATCGACACACTGCGCACCATCATCAGCACGGTGAACGTCAATTCCCCGACCGGTACGTTCGACGGTCCCAAGCGCTCCACCTCCCTGCGCATCGACGGTCAGATCCAGTCCGTCGAACAGCTCATGAACCAGGTGATCGCGTATCAGAACAACGGTCCGATCCGGGTGCGTGACATCGCAACCGTCGTCGAAGGTGCGGAAAACGCACAGCTCGCCGCCTGGGCCAACCGCACGCCTGCGCTGATCCTGAACGTGCAGCGTCAGCCCGGCGCGAATGTCATTGGCGTCGTGGACAACGTGCTGCGCGTCCTGCCGCAGCTCAAGCTCGACCTGCCGCCCGGCATTGACGTCACGCCATTGACTGACCGGACCACGACCATCCGCGCGTCGGTCAATGACGTGGAATACGAACTCGCACTGGCCATGCTGCTGGTCGTGGGTGTGATCTTCGTATTCCTGCGGAACGTTCCGGCGACGATCATTCCCAGCCTCTCCGTCCCGCTGTCGCTGATCGGTACGCTGGCGGCGATGTATCTGCTGGGCTTCTCGCTCGACAACCTTTCGCTGATGTCCCTGACCATCGCGACCGGCTTCGTCGTCGATGACGCCATCGTGGTGATCGAGAACATCGCGCGTTACGTCGAAGCCGGCGAGGACCGCTACACCGCAGCACTCAAGGGCGCGGGCGAAATCGGCTTCACCATCATCTCGCTGACGGTCTCGCTGATCGCCGTGCTGATTCCGCTGCTGTTCATGAAGGACGTTGTGGGGCGTCTCTTTCATGAATTCGCGATGACGCTCTCCATCACGATCATCATTTCCGCCGTTGTCGCCCTGACGCTGGTCCCGATGATGTGCGCGCGCCTGCTCTCCGATACGCATGCGCCGTCCACGAAGAACACGGTCTGGAGCCGCCTGTCCAACAGCACTGAACGCGGCATCAATGCGCTGATCGCGGGCTACGGACGCTGGCTCGACGTCGTGCTGCGCTTCCGTGTCATGACCCTTCTTGTCACGGTCGGCACGATCATCCTGACGGGCGTTCTGGCCTGGACCATTCCCAAGGGCTTCTTTCCGACACAGGACACCGGCGTCATCCAGGGCATCTCCGTGATGTCGCAGGCCATTTCGTTCGAAGGCATGAAGGAGCGTCAGGCCGCCCTTGGAGACGTAATCCTCAAGGATCCGGACGTCGCCAGCATCTCATCCTTCGTCGGCATCGACGGCCAGAACATGACGCTGAATGTCGGCCGCTTCCTCATCAACCTCAAGCCGCGTGAACAGCGGACGAGCGACCTTCAGACGATCCTGCGCCGCCTCTCTTCCGTCGGGCAGCAGGTGACCGGCGCCGAACTCTATGTCCAGCCGATCCAGGATCTGTCTCTGGATTCCTCGATTTCCGCCACGCAGTACCAGTTCATGCTGGAAAACCCGGATTACGACACCTTCAAGACCTGGGTGCCTAAATTCGTGGATGCACTACGCAAGGAGCCGTCCCTGACGGATGTGACGTCCGATCTTCAGGCCGAGGGACTGGTCGCCCAGCTCTCGCTCGACCGTCCGACCGGCGCGCGATACTCCATCACGCCGCAGACGATCGACAACCTTCTGTATGACAGCTACGGCCAGCGCCAGATCACCACGATCTACACGCAGTCCAACCAGTACCGCGTCATTCTGGAAGCCGATCCGAAGCTCCAGACAGACCTGACGTCCCTGAGCCAGCTCTACCTGCCGGGCATCTCGTCCGAAGCCGGCGCCAGCACGTCCGGCCCGACCCGCCAGCCGACATCCGGTCTCGTGCCGCTGTCGCAGGTGACAACGATTACCCATGCGCTCTCACCGCTGCTGATCAGCCATTACGGGCAGTTCCCGGCCACGACCGTCTCGTTCAACGTCACCAGTGGTTATTCGCTGGGAACCGCAACCGACGCCATCGAACGCGTGGAAAAGCAGATCAACCTGCCGCCGGAATTCCAGACTGCTTTCCAGGGCACGGCCGCGGCGTTCCGCTCGTCGCTGTCCAACGAGGTCTGGCTGGTCATGGCGGCCGTGATCGCGGTCTATATCGTGCTGGGAATTCTCTATGAGAGTTACATCCACCCGATCACGATCCTCTCCACCCTGCCTTCGGCCGCCATCGGTGCGCTGATCGGGCTCTATCTGTTCGGGATGGATCTCGATATCATGGGCATCATCGGCATTGTGCTGCTGATCGGCATCGTGAAGAAGAACGCCATCATGATGATCGACTTCGCGCTCGAAGCCGAACGTCTGGAAGGCCATACGCCCCTTGAGTCCATCAAGCGCGCGGCCATGCTCCGTTTCCGTCCGATCCTGATGACCACGCTGGCCGCCCTGTTCGGCGCCCTGCCCCTGCTGCTCGGCACGGGTGTTGGCTCCGAGCTGCGTCGTCCGCTGGGTGTGGCCATCGTCTTCGGCCTGATGATGTCGCAGCTCCTGACCCTGTTCACCACACCCGTCATCTATCTGTTCATGGATGAGGTCGGCACGAAAACGCGTGCCTTCATCAAGCGTCACCGTCGCAGCACCCCGCCTTCGAAGCCCCAGACCTCCAATCCCCAGACAGGCGCTCCGTGAATCTGGTCCGCCTCTTCGTCCTGAGGCCTGTCGGCACGACGCTGCTGGCCGTCGCCCTCGTGATGGGCGGCATCATGGGGTATTTCACCCTGCCGGTCGCCGATCTGCCGAACGTGGATTTCCCGGTCATCATGGTGACCGCGAACCAGCCCGGCGGCTCCCCGTCCGAAATCGCGAGCACGATCGCCGGGCCTCTGGAACGGCATCTCGGCGCGATTTCCGGCGTGACCGAAATGACGTCGGAATCCACGGTCAACCAGACGCGCATCACGCTGCAGTTCGACCTGTCGCGCGATATCAACGGCGCGGCGCGTGACGTGGAAGCGGCGCTTCAGGGCGCGCGGCAGGATCTGCCCACGACCCTGCGCAGCAACCCGACCTATATGAAGGCAAACTCGAACGGGCCGCCCGTCCTTGCGCTGACGCTGACGTCCAGCACCCGGACGCCGCAGGAACTCTACGATTTCGCCAGCAATATCCTGATCCCGCAGCTCAGCCAGATCCAGGGCGTGGGCGATGTGGACATCCGGGGCGCGTCCCTTCCGGCCGTGCGGGTCGAGATCAATCCGCTGCGTCTGTTCCGCTACGGGATCGGATTCGAGGATCTTCGCGCTGCCCTGGCGTCTGCCAATGCCCATACGCCCAAGGGCTTCCTGGACGCCAATGGAGAGCGGATGATGCTCTCCACCAACGATCAGGCCACCAAGGCCGAAGAATACCGCGACCTGATCATCGCATACCGCAACAGCCAGCCCGTGCGCCTCACGGATGTGGCGGACGTCAATGACAGCGTGGAAGACCTTCGGCAGGCCGGCTATCTCAATGGCAAGGCCGCCATCATCTGCACCGTGTTCACCCAGGGCGGGGCCAACGTCATCAAGACGATTGACGGCATCCGCAGTCGTCTGCCCGTGCTCCAGTCCGCCCTGCCTGGCAACACCGATATCTCGATCCTGATCGATCGCTCCAAGACGATCCGGGCCTCGCTGGACGATACGAAACAGACGCTCATCATCGCCGTCGTGCTCGTGGTGGCCGTGGTCCTGCTGTTCCTGCGCAGCCTGTCGGCCATCATGGTTCCGGCCATCGTGGTTCCGGTCTCGATTATTGGCACCTTCGGCGCGATGTCGCTGATGGGATACCAGCTCGACAACATGTCGCTGATGGCCCTGACGATCTCGACCGGCTTCGTGGTCGATGACGCCATCGTCGTTCTGGAAAACATCGCCCGCTACATGGAGATGGGCTACGGTCGGCAGGAAGCCGCGATCAAGGGTACGACCGAGGTCGCCTTCACCGTTGTCTCGATCACTGTCTCGCTGATCGTCGTCTTCGCACCGATCATGCTGATGGGCGGCATTGCCGGGCGCCTGTTCCATGAATTCGCGATGACCATGGTCATCACGCTCTGCATCTCGCTGGTCCTGTCCCTGACGCTGACGCCCATGATCAGCGCCCAGCTCCTGACCCATACGGACGATCAGGGTCCAGGCCTGTGGAAGAAGATCGGCCGCTTCCTCGAACGCTCGATCAACGGCATTACCGCAGGTTACGGGCGCTCCCTCGACTGGGCGCTAGGGCACCAGTTCCTGATCGCAATGTCCCTGCCCGCCACGCTGGTTCTTGCGGGTGTGCTCTATGTGAAGATGCCCAAGGGCTTTTTTCCGTCCGAGGATACCGGACAGATCATGGGCCGCGTCGTCGCCGACCAGTCGATCTCGTTCCAGGCGCTCCAGAAAATCGTGGTCAAGGCCATGAAGGCCGTGGCGTCTGACCGCGATGTCGTGGGCGTCATGGGTGGCGTAGGCGGGCGTTCGGCCAACTCCGCCAACATGTTCGTCGCCCTCAAGCCCAAGTCCGAGCGCACGGACGATCTCGCCACGACCATTCAGCGCCTGACCCGCCGGTTCTCCCACGTCCCCGGCGCACAGCTCCGCCTGATGGCGCCGGGCAGCGTCCGGATGGGCGCGCGTCCCGGCGATGCCGCCTACCAGTATTCGCTGGAAGGCCCTTCCGCCGAGGACCTGTTCGAATGGACGCCCAAGATCGTGGCTGCACTCTCGAAGCTGCCGGAACTCATGGACGTCACCTCGGATGTGGAACAGGGCGGACAGGGCATCAACATCGCGATCAACCGCGATACGGAGGCCCGTTACTCCGTCACGCCACAGCTGATTTCCAACACGCTCTATGATGCGTTCGGCCAGCGTGCCGCGTCCATCATCTACGGCAATCTCAACCAGTACCGCGTCGTCATGGAGGCGGCCCCCCGCTACTGGCAGGATCCGTCGATGCTGGAGCAGATGTGGGTCAGCATCTCGGGTGGCACTGCTGCAGGCGGCACGGCGTCCAACAATATCCGCGTCAAAGCGGCAACCACGACGACCACCCTGTCCGAGAGCGAGATCTCCTATCAGAACTCGGTGGCCAACGCGCTCGCCGGCGGCAAGTCAGCTTCGAGCGGCTCTGCGGTTGCCACGACCGCATCCACAATGGTGCCGCTCTCCGTCGTCTCGCGCAAGCGCAACACCAATACGGCCCTGACCGTCAGCCATGACGGGCAGTCCGTCGCGACGACCATCTCCTTCAACCTTGCCCCGGGCGTCTCGCTTGGTCCGGCTGTCGATGCCGTTCAGGCCGCCATGGTCAAGCTGCATGTTCCTGCGGACATTCATGGCGGGTTTGCCGGCAACGCGGCGGCCTTCCAGAAATCGGTCGGCAACGAGGCCCTGCTGATCCTCGCGGCACTCGCGGCCGTCTATATCGTGCTGGGTATCCTGTATGAGAGCCTGATCCATCCCCTCACGATCCTCTCAACCCTGCCGTCTGCGGGTGTGGGTGCCATTCTTGCCCTTCAGGTCTGCGGTGAGGAGTTCTCCCTCATGGCAATGATCGGCGTGATCCTCCTGATCGGTATCGTCAAGAAGAACGCCATCATGCTGATCGATTTCGCCCTGGTGGCGCAGCGTGAGGGTCTGTCCCCCACAGATGCCATCCGTCAGGCGAGCCATCTGCGCTTCCGCCCGATCCTCATGACATCGCTGGCAGCCGCATTCGGCGCCGTGCCCCTGATCATTGGCAACGGCTATGGCTGTGAACTCCGGCGTCCGCTGGGCATCGCCATCCTCGGCGGCCTCGTGGTCAGCCAGCTTCTGACGCTCTACAGCACACCCGTCATTTTCCTGTATCTCGACCGGTTCGGGCGCGCCATGGGCCGTCTGCGGGCCCATATCGCCTCCTTCTTCCATCTTTCATCCCGGGAAACACAGTCCTGATGACCGCCCTCCGTAAGTCTACCCTGCGCACTGCCCTGCTGGGGGCAGCGACCCTGCCTTTCCTGAGCGGCTGCATCGGCGGCATGGTCGGACCGAACTATCATCGTCCGAAGGCCATCATCTCTGCCAAATTCAAGGAAGCGCCCCCGCCCCCCGGCTGGCAGGTTGCGGTCCCGGATCTTGCAAAGATGCCCAAGGGAGACTGGTGGACGATCTTCAACGATCCCGTCCTGAACGATCTTGAAGAACGGGTTGCCACATCCAATCAGAGCCTGAAGGAATACGAGGCGCAGTACCGCAAGGCTGCCGCCACGATTGACTCGATCCGCGCGCAGCTCTTCCCGACCCTGAGCGGCAAATTCAGCTTCAACCGCACCTCGGAAGGCAGCAGCACCTCGAATACCAGCAGCGGTGTTTCCTACTCGGTCAGCCAGTCCTACACGTCCAACACGTGGACGACCGGCCCCTCCGCAAGCTGGACCGTGGACGTCTGGGGCATGATCCGTCGTCAGGTGCAGGAGCAGGTCGCGGCAACGCAGGCCGACGCAGCGCTGGTTGCCAACATGCGCCTGTCCTATCAGCTCCAGCTGGCTCAGGATTATTTCGATCTGCGCTATCAGGACAGCCTGATTGCGCTCTATGCCCGCAACGTGGACCTGTATCGCCACAACCTGGAGATCCTCCAGAACCAGCTCGAAGCCGGCGTCGCCGATCCCGCCAGCGTGCTTCAGGCACGGTATCTCCTGCAATCGACACAGGCCAGCCTCTCCAACGCTCATATTGCCCGCTCGCAGTATGAACATGCCATCGCAATGCTGACGGGCCGCGCTCCCGCAGAACTCACGCTGGCGCCCTCTCCCTTGCCCGAGACGATCCCCCCGGCACCTGTTGCGGTCCCGTCCATGCTGCTTCAGCGCCGTCCGGACGTGGCGCAGGCCGAGCGGAACATGGAAGCCTATAATGCCGAAATCGGATACGAGATTGGCGCCTTCTTCCCACAGGTCACACTCTCCGCATCCTACGGCTACAGCGGCAATCCGCTCCAGCAGCTGATCCAGACCGCTACCCGGACCTGGAGCCTTGGTGCTGCGGCAACGGAGACCATCTTCGAGGGTGGCTCACGCTCGGCCGCGGTTCGCAGTGCGGAAGCCGATTACGACAACGCCGTCGCCACCTATCGTCAGACAGTCCTGGCCGCGCTGCAGGACACCGAGGATCAGATGTCAGGTCTGCATTATCTCGATCAGCAGCTGGCCCTGCAGAATGCTGCCGTGAAGTCCGCCGAGGCCGCGGTTCAGGTTTCGATGAACGAATATCTGGCCGGAACGCAGATCTATACAACGGTCATCACGGCAGAGCAGAATGCCCTGCAGTACCAGGAGACCCAGCTCAGCGTACGGCAGCAGCAGTTCCTTGCCGAAGTAAAGCTGATAACGGATCTTGGCGGTGGCTGGACCACGCAGCAGCTTCCGAGCAAAAACTCACTCCAGACGGACAATCCGCTTCTTCCGTCCTTCATCCAGAGAGACAAGAACGGAAACTGAAGCACAGAAAAAGGGCGGGACCATCGGCACCCGCCCTTTTCATATCTTCCCCGCCTGCCGGGCTCAGAGAGCGTGCAGCCCCGCGACACCTGCGAGAATGGCCAGCACTGCCAGCACGAGGAAGACGATGAAGAACAGCTTGGCAATCCCAGCCGTTGCGGCCGAAATACCGGAAAAACCGAAAACACCGGCAATGATGGAAATGATAAAGAAAACAATCGCATAGTGCAACATGACGCAGGCTCCTCGCCCAAGAGTTCGTGGTCATGTCGTAACGTGACGAGCCTACGGAAGTTTAACTTTTCCGAAAAAGACCTTTTCCCAACAAAATCCCGATGAAAAACGAGGTCAGTAACCAGAACAGTGGCTGATCGACCATCAAATCGCTGACAAGTGCCTCTGTTTCTCTTGCAGCACTGGAAACTTTTTTCTCAAGACCGTTCATCCAGGGACAGGCGCTGGCATCGTCCTGCAACCGCCCTAACCCTGCCTCCAGATACTGTTCCAGATCGGCGTCCATAGCTCTTCTCCTTGACATGACTGCCTCCCAACGCGGAAGGGGGCAGCCCGATCCCGGACTGCCCCCTTCTTTTACAGCGTCAGGGAGATGACGGAATGCCCTGAACTCAGTGACCGACAGCCGGCGCGGTTTCGCCCCGCGCCGCAGCCTCTTCGCTGTAACGGCGTGCTTCCGGCGAGATGGTCAGAGCCATCGTCATGCCAGCAGAGGCCAGATAGATCACGGCAAAGGTCCAGATCACATACTGCATGCCCGGACCGAAGACAGCTTCACAGCCAGCCACGACTGCCGGACCAACCCAAGTGGACGCACCAGCACCCAATCCCAGAATGGACAAGGCAGCGGCTTTCTCACGCGGGCAGATCTGCGGCATCAGGCCGGACAGCGGAACAAAGGCTGCCACGGTCGCACCATAGAAGATACCTGCGGCGGCCACGGCCCAGAAGTTTCCGGGGAACCACAGCGGCACATAATAGAACAGCGGAATGGCGATAAAGCCACCGATCCCACCGAAGACGGCCACAACAAAACGATGCCCCAGCGTATCGGCGACCATGCCCGAAACAAGATTGAACAGGATGTTGCTCAGGAAGATGAGTGACAGCAGGTTCAGCCATTGTTCCAGAGAAAATCCCAGATGATCCACGAAGAACGCTGGCATGATGGCCAGGAAGGCATATTCCGAAGACGTATCGATCACGCGGACGATACCAGCAATCAGCGTCTTGGGCTCACGCCACATGATGCTCATGGATCCGAAGAAGATGTCCCGGGCCGGGATATGCTCCGGCAGAAGACGCTTCTTGCCCGTCGGTTCATGCGTGAACAGCAGGGCGACCAGGCCACCTACGATCACCAACCCCAGCGAACACCAGAAGGTCCGAAGCTCGCCGATTTCCGGGATGGCAAAACGTGCGAACTGCGAACCGAGAGTCGGCAGACCGGCAGAGAAGGAAAACCAGAACCAACCGGCAGCAGACCCCAGCATCGCTGTCGGCGTGGCGGCAGCGATCCAGACAAGAAAACCATACGCAAAGAGCGGATAGGCAAACCCACGCAGTGTATAGAAAAGCAGGATCATCGGCCCACTGTTCGGCCCCAGACCGAAGGACAGGAAGCCGACTTCAAGAATGGTCCACAGAATGAGACCAAGCCACATGACTTTCTTGGGGCCCATGAGATCGGACAGCGGCCCGGAGAACCAGGCCGCGATCATCACGGTGACACCGTAGAAAGTGAACATTTCGTTCACGAAACCCTGCGTATGGCCGTGATGAAGCATGTAGGTATCGAGATACCCCGCCTCCACGCCATCACCGACCATGAACAGGAGCTGTCCCACAAATGCCCAGAACAGGGCTCTGGGTATCCCAAGGGTTTCCGCAAGCCCATGTTTAGGGGGGGAAGATTCGGACATTATAACGCTCTCCAAACGCTGGACGCATCACGAACCCATCCAGGCCTCATTGCCGGGATACATATTCGATGCGTCGTGGCAGGCCCTACGAGAGTGCTCGGACCTGTTTCTCAGAATTGTGCAGACCCACCGCGAAGAACGGCGGAGCGTTCTCCAAAAGGGCGGGAACCGCTCCCGTGAGGAAACGGAATTTCACGCTGTCCCGACACAGGACAGGAATGGGTCTGCAAAGAGTGGGGACTGCATATCACACAACATCGTGGCAAAGAAACCACGAATCAAAAAAGGCCGGAGCATTCCTGCTCCGGCCTTTTTCAAATCTTCGAAAACAGAGAGCCTCAGGCGGCTTCCTGCTCCTCTGCAACGTTCTGCTTCGGTCCGCTGTCCTGGCCCTTTGCGGCGACATCACGATCGATCAGTTCGATCACGGCCATATCGGCATTGTCGCCATAACGGACGCCCGCCTTCAGCACGCGGGAGTAGCCACCGGCACGTCCCTTGTAACGCTCGGCCACAGCCGAGAACAGCTTCGTCACGACGGCGTCGTCACGCAGCTGTGCGAAAGCCTGACGGCGGGCGTGCAGATCGCCACGCTTGCCGAGCGTGATCAGCTTCTCGACCACCGGGCGAAGTTCCTTCGCCTTCGGCAGCGTCGTCGTGATCTGCTCGTGCTTGATGAGAGCCACGGCCATGTTGCGGAACATGGCAGCGCGGTGAGAAGAGGTGACGTTGAGCTTACGCCCGCTCACACCATGACGCATTGCTAGTTTTCCTTACCTTGAAAGTTCTCAGAACGTCTCGTCGAGACGCTTGGCCAGATCCTCGATGTTCTCGGGCGGCCAGGCCGGGACGCTCATGCCGAGCGACAGCCCCATACCGGTGAGAACTTCCTTGATCTCGTTGAGCGACTTGCGCCCGAAATTAGGCGTGCGGAGCATTTCCTGTTCGGACTTCTGCACCAGATCGCCAATATAGACAATGTTGTCGTTCTTGAGGCAGTTGGCGCTACGCACCGACAGCTCGAGCTCGTCAACCTTGCGGAGAAGATTGCGGTTGAACGGCAGGTCATCCTGCGGCTCTTCATGCTGGACCGGACGCGGCTCATCGAAGTTGATGAACAGCTGCAGCTGATCCTGAAGAATCCGGGCTGCAAGAGCCAGGCTGTCTTCGGGCGTCACCGCACCATTGGTCTCAACCGTCAACAGCAGCTTGTCATAGTCAGTAACCTGACCGACACGCGTCTGCTCGATCTTGTAGGACACGCGGCGCACCGGCGAGTAGATCGCATCGATGGGAATCAGGCCAATCGGGGCATCTTCCGGACGGTTTGCTGCTGCTGCAACATAGCCCTTGCCCATATTGACGGTGAATTCCATGCCGAGCTTCACGCCGTCATCGAGCGTGCAGATCACGAGATCAGGGTTCATGATCTCGATGTCATGACCCGCCTGGATCTGGCCAGCCGTCACTTCACCCGGGCCCGTGGCCGTCAGGATCATGCGCTTGGGGCCTTCACCATGCATGCGAAGGGCGAGCTGCTTGACGTTCAGGACGATGTCCGTGACGTCTTCGCGAACACCCGGCACAGCGGAGAACTCATGCAGCACGCCATCGATCTGGATGGCGGTCACGGCAGCGCCCTGCAGCGACGACAGGAGAATACGCCGCAGTGCGTTACCAAGCGTCATGCCGAAGCCGCGTTCCAGAGGCTCGGCCACGACAGTGGCGATGCGCGAGGCAACCGGTCCGGGCTCGACTTCAAGCTTCTCCGGCTTGATGAGGGACTGCCAGTTTTTCTGGAGAACCAAGGTCGTGGCCTTTCAAACAACGAAGCACGCCAAGGGAAATTGGCGGCACCTGGGCCCGCACCAGAGGTGCGGCAAAAGATGCAATCACTTACAGATGCTGCGTATCGCGCACGATACGCAGCAAAGCATCACTCAGACGCGACGACGCTTCCGGGGACGGCAGCCATTGTGCGGCACGGGCGTCATGTCGCGGATGGACGTAATGTTGAACCCTACGGCCTGAAGGGCACGGAGAGCGCTTTCACGCCCCGAACCCGGACCGGAGACCTCGATCTCAAGCGTTTCCATGCCATGCTCGCGTGCCTTGCGGCCGGCATCTTCTGCAGCGACCTGAGCAGCATACGGCGTGGACTTACGGGAGCCTTTGAACCCCTGCGCACCCGACGACGACCAGGCAATCGCGTTGCCCTGTGCGTCAGAAATGGTGATCATGGTGTTGTTGAACGTGGAAAGCACGTGAGCAACACCGGAAATGATATTTTTGCGTTCCTTTTTACGGATACGCGGAGCAGCGGCCTTGGCCATGAGAGAGGTCGTCCTAAAAGTTTAACGAAAAACGTCGATGAAAATGTCAGGCGCGGATTAGCGCGTGACCTTCTTCTTACCAGCAATCGCCACGGCCTTGCCCTTGCGGGTACGGGCGTTCGTATGCGTGCGCTGACCGCGGACCGGCAGGCCACGACGGTGACGAAGGCCACGGTAGCAACCGAGGTCCATCAGACGCTTGATGTTCATTGCGGTCTCGCGACGGAGATCGCCTTCAACGCGCAGTTCGGAATCGATCAGCTCGCGGATCTTCACGATTTCATCATCAGACAGCTCGTTGACGCGCTTGGCATCGGGGATTTCGAGCTTGTTGCAGATGGACTGCGCCGTCGACGGGCCAATGCCGTAGACATAACGCAGGGCAATGACGACCCGCTTGTTGGTCGGAATGTTTACGCCGGCAATACGTGCCACGCCTGTTACTCCCATTGGAACGGCTCAGGGCCGTACCAGACTGTTACGTGCCCGGCCGTGGCCAGGTCGATTATCTCGCAGCCGGACCTGTCACCTGCCGATTCCGGCATGCGCATACACGGCCTGACTGCACCTGTGTCGAGGGCGCGCAATATACTGCCCACCCTACCTGAGTCAAATGATAGAGATCACTTTTTCGTGATTCTGTCAGAATGCTCAGTGTTTCTTCGCTGCCGCAACGATGGCATCGATCTCTTTGCCAACGCTCTCAACGTCTTTCATGCCATCAACATGCAGCAGACGCCCGGCCTTCTCATAATAAGGAAGGATGGGCGCGGTCTGCTTGCGATAGACATCCAGACGGGCACGGACCACATCGGGATTGTCATCCGGACGCCGCGTACCATCTTCGCCGCGACGGCTGGCGATCCGCTCGACGAGTTCCTCTTCGTTGACGTCCAGAAGGATAACGGCATCGATCGTCAGACCGCGCGCGGACAGCATGGTGTCCAGCGCCTCAGCCTGACTTTCGGTCCGCGGGAAGCCGTCAAGAATGAAGCCCCGCTCGCAGTCCGGCTGTGCAATCCGGTTCTGGATCATGGCAACAATGATCGGATCAGGGACAAACTGTCCCTTCTCCATGATCGCCTTGGCTTCGTTACCAATCGCCGAACCCGCAGCGACTTCCGCCCGCAGCATGTCGCCAGTGGAAATCTGCTTGAAGCCATAGAGAGCTTCAAGACGTTTGGCCTGGGTTCCCTTGCCTGCCCCCGGCGGCCCAAGAAGAATGATGTTCATCGACGCTTCGAGCCTCCCGGAATACCACCACGGGAACCGCGGCTACGCTGTTTGCGGATCAGGCCCGAATACTGGTGCGCCACCAGATGGGACTGAACCTGTGTCACCGTATCAATCGTGACCGACACGATAATGATCAGGCTGGTGCCACCGAAATAGAATGGCACGTTATATTTGCTGATCAGGATCTGCGGCAACAGGCAGACCACCACGAGATACATCGCACCGATCGCCGTCAGACGGGACAGGATCTTGTCGAAATACGTGGCGGTGCTTGCACCTGGACGAATGCCCGGGATGAAGCCCCCCTGCTTGCGCAGGTTCTCTGCCGTTTCCTCGGGATTGAACGTAATCGCCGCATAGAAATAGGAGAAAAAGAGGATCATCGCCGCATAGAACAGCATGTAAAGCGGCTGGCCCTGCCCCAGTTGCTGACCCAGAACCGAGAGCCATCCCGGCATCGAATGCCCGTTCATGAACCCGGAAATGGTCACCGGAATCAGAAGAACGGAAGATGCAAAGATCGGCGGAATAACGCCAGCCGTATTGACCTTCAGCGGCATGTGAGTGGAATCACCGCCAAAAATGCGGTTTCCAACCTGACGCTTCGGATACTGGATCACGACGCGGCGCTGTGCCTGCTCCATGAAGACGATGAAGCCGATGACCGCAATCGCCAGGATCAGAAAGATCACAACGAAAATAGGCGAAAGAGCCCCTGTCCGTCCCAACTCGAAAAGACTGGCCAGAGCATGCGGCAGGTTCGCCACGATACCCGCGAAAATGATGAGGGAAATCCCGTTTCCAACACCTCGGGACGTGATCTGCTCTCCAAGCCACATCAGGAACATCGTGCCGCCCACAAGCGTCACGACGCAGGATGCAATGAAGAACATCCCCGGGGCCACCACAGCATTCGCACCATGCGCCGTCATGTTCTCAAGCCCGACAGCAATGCCATAGGCCTGAAAAAGGGCGATGAAAACCGTAAGATAGCGCGTGTACTGATTGAGCTTCTTACGACCCGCCTCACCTTCCTTCTTCATTGCTTCCATGGACGGAAGCGCCGTGGAAAGAAGCTGGATGATGATCGAGGCACTGATATACGGCATGATGTTCAGCGCGAACACGGTCATACGCCCAAGCGCACCACCCGTGAACATGTCGAACATTCCCAGGATACCACCCTGATGCTGGGCAAGAAGCTGCCCCATCACGGTCGCATCGACGCCAGGAACCGGAATATACGTGCCAAGCCGATAGACGATCAGCGCACCTAGGGTGAACCAGATGCGCTTCTTGAGTTCGGTCGCCTTGGAAAACGAACTCATATTGAGATTGGCGGCGAGCTGCTCTGCTGCGGAAGCCATCCACCTGTCCTTTCATGAAAACAGCGTCGCCGCACGAGAGCACGGGACGCTGTTCACTATCCAACCCTATTCCGGGCCGAAGCCCGGAAAAGAAATATCAGGCGTCAGCCTGAGCTTCCTTCTTGGTTTCGAGCACCTTGACGGTGCCGCCAGCCTTCTCAACCGCAGCCAGAGCCGCAGCAGAAGCGCCAGCCACTTCGATGGTCACACCATGCGAAAGCTCACCATGGGCAAGAAGACGGACACCGGCCAGCTTGCTACCGTTGACGAGACCAGCCTTGCGCAGGGACTCCTCATTGACGGTTGCAGCCTTGTCCAGCTTTCCGCTTTCGATGGCCTTGGAGATCGCACCGAGGTTCACCGGAGCATATTCCTTGCGGAAGATGTTCACGAAGCCACGCTTCGGCATACGACGGTACAGCGGAAGCTGGCCACCCTCGAAGCCGTTGAGGGACACACCCTCACGAGCCTTCTGACCCTTGACGCCACGACCCGACGTCTTGCCCTTGCCGGACCCGATGCCGCGCCCGAGACGCTTCTTGCGATACCGAGAGCCCTCGTTATCGCGCAGTTCGTTGAGGTTCATTTCAACCCTCCACCTTGATGAGGTGGGCAACCTTGCGGATCATCCCACGCACGGCCGGAGTATCCTCCAGCGTGCGCGTGGAACCAATTCCACGCAGACCAAGACCGGTAATGGTCTCAGCCTGGCCCGGTTTACGACCGATGACCGATGCGATCTGCGTAACCTGGACGGTCTTGCCGTTCTCAGCCATTTGTCACCTCCGCTTCCGTCTGGCCCTGCTCGCGCTTGCCAAACAGTTCAGCAGCCTTCTTGCCGCGACGGGAAGCAACATGACGCGGGCTGCTGGCCTTCTCAAGCGCAGCAAAGGTCGCCTTGATCATGTTGTGCGGGTTCCGCGTGCCGAGGCTCTTGGCCACAACGTCATTGACGCCAAGGCTTTCGAACACTGCACGCATCGGACCACCGGCGATGATACCCGTACCGGCTTCAGCCGCACGGACAACAACCTTCCCAGCGCCGTAGTGACCGAACGTATCGTGATGAAGGGTACGACCCTCCTTCATCGGTACGCGGATCATCGTGCGCTTCGCGCGCTCAGTTGCCTTACGGATCGCCTCGGGAACTTCACGGGCTTTGCCCGCACCGTAACCAACGCGTCCCTTCTGGTCACCAACAACCACGAGGGCAGCGAACGCAAAACGGCGACCACCCTTCACGACCTTGGCGACACGGTTGATGGTTACGAGCTTGTCGACCAGATCATCGCCCTGCTCGCGCTCACGACCACCACGGCCGCCTTCTCTTGGCTCACGTGCCATGTGTGATCCTCCTTAGAACGAGAGTCCGCCCTCGCGGGCAGCCTCTGCCAGGGCTTTGACCCGGCCATGATACAGATAAGAGCCGCGGTCGAACACGACGGTCTTGACGCCAGCTGCAACACCGCGCTCGGCAATCAGCTTGCCGATAGCGGCAGCCGCAGACACGTCGGCGCCGGTCTTGCCAGCGTCGCGCAGCGTCTTTTCCAGCGTGGAAGCGCTGGCAAGTGTGCGACCCTGTGCATCGTCGATGATCTGGGCGTGAATGTGCTTGCTGGAACGGAAGACCGACAAACGCGGCCGGCCGCCGCTCTTGCGACGAAGCTGGAAGCGCAGCCGCTGACGGCGACGTTCCTGCAATCCTTGCTGCGATGCCATTACTTCTTCTTACCTTCCTTACGACGCAGAACCTCGGTCTCGTACCGAACACCCTTGCCCTTGTAAGGCTCAGGCTTGCGGAAGCTGCGAATATCGAGCGCAACCTGACCAACACGCTGCTTGTCGTTACCCTCAACGACAATCGCGGTCGGACGCGGAGTGGTGATCTTGATGCCTTCCGGAATCGGATAGACAACATCGTGCGAGAAACCGAGGTTCATCACCAGGTTGGAGCCCTGAACAGCAGCACGGAAACCCGTACCCTGAATTTCAAGCCCCTTGGAGAAGCCGTCGGACACACCCTTGACCGTATTGGCGATCAGAGCGCGGGTCGTTCCCCACATGGTCCAGTTTTCGCGGGAGCGACGACCGACAGGAGCGACGGAAACGTTGCTGCCCTCGATCTTGACTTCCACGTGACGGGACACCGGAACGGTCAGTTCACCGAGCTTACCCTTGGCCTTGAAGAAGCCATCAGCAACGGAAACCTGCACGCCAGCCGGAACTTCGACGGGATATTTACCTACGCGAGACATGCGATCCTCCTTAGAAGACGCGGCAGAGGACCTCGCCGCCAACGTTGGCAGCGCGAGCCTCGACGTCCGACAGGACGCCACGCGGGGTGGACAGGATCGACACACCAAGGCCGGCATAAACGCGCGGAAGTTCCTTGATCTTCGAGTAGACGCGACGGCCGGGCTTGGAAACGCGATGGATTTCCTTGATGACCGGCTGGCCTTCTACATACTTCAGCTCGATGCGGAGCTGTGCAACACCCTTGCGGAGTTCCTCAGCTGCGAAGCCACGGATGTAGCCCTCACGCTTCAGAGCTTCCAGAACGCTTGCGCGCAGCTTGGATGCAGGCGCAACGCAGACAGCATGACGGGCACGCTGCGCATTGCGGATCCGGGTCAGCATATCGCCCAGTGGATCAGACAAAGACATTCGATCTACCCTTTACCAGCTCGACTTGACCATGCCAGGAATCTGGCCGGCGGAGGCAAGATCACGCAGAGCAATACGGCTCAGCTCGAACTTACGATAGTTGGCACGGGGGCGACCAGAAAGCTTGCAACGCAGGCGGACGCGCGTGGCGGATCCATTACGCGGCATCTGGGCCAGCTTAAGGGTCGCATCAAAGCGGTCTTCAACCGACAGTGTGCGATCCTTGATGATGTTCTTGAGAGCGGTCCGCTTTTCCTTGTCGCGCTTCACCAGGGCAGCGCGATGGTTATTACGGTTTACCGCTGAGACCTTCGCCATCTCGAATTTTCTCCCGGAACCTGTCAGGCCTATCCCGACGGTTTTCCAATCAGCGTGTCTATAAAGGAAAGCGGCCTTCCAATGGAAGGCCGAATCCTGATTTTAACCGTGATCGGTCTGAAAAATTATGGATCAGCCGTTGAACGGCAGATCAAAGGCCTTCAGCAGGGCCTTTGCTTCAGCATCAGACTTGGCGCTGGTCACGAAAATGATGTCCATGCCGCGGACGGCATCGATCTTGTCATATTCGATCTCAGGAAACACGATCTGTTCCTTGATGCCCATGGCGAAGTTGCCATGTCCATCAAAGCCCTTGTTTGCCGGCAGACCGCGGAAATCGCGGATACGCGGCATGGCGATCGTCACCAGACGGTCAAGAAACTCGTACATGCGGGCACGACGGAGCGTGACCTTGCAGCCGATGGGCAGACCTTCACGGATCTTGAAGCCGGCAATAGCCTTGCGAGCAAGGGTCTTGACGGGCTTCTGACCGGAAATGACGGTCATTTCCGCAACAGCGGCATCAAGCTTCTTCTGGTCGCCGGCGGCTTCACCAACACCCATGTTCAGCACGATCTTCTCGAGCTTGGGAACCTGGAGTTCGTTGGCGTAACCGAACTGCTCACGCAGCTGCTTCTTCAGAACGTCTTCGTAGCGCTGGTGCAGACGCGGCAAAGCGTTTTTATATTCGCTCATTGTTGCGCTCCTCAGCCTTCGATCACTTCGCCGGTTGCCTTGGCAACGCGAACCTTGCGACCGTCTTCCAGAATACGGAAACCAACGCGCGTCGGCTTGCCGCTCTTCGGATCAACCAGCTTCAGGTTGGACAGGTGGATCGGCATTTCGCGCTCGATGATCCCACCTTCTCCACCCATGCGGTTGGGCTTCGTGTGACGCTTGGCAACTGCCACGCCACGCACAACAGCCTTCTCGGCCTTCGGCATCACGGCGAGGACTTCGCCACGAACGCCACGGGACTTGCCGGAGAGGACCAGAACCTGGTCACCCTTCTTGATACGAGCAGCCATTACAGCACCTCCGGAGCCAGCGAGATGATCTTCATGAACTTGCGCGCACGCAGTTCACGAACCACCGGGCCAAAGATACGCGTACCAATCGGCTCCTGCTGCTTGTTCAGCAGAACGGCAGCATTCTTGTCGAAACGGATGGCGGAGCCATCTGCACGACGGACCGGGTAGGAGGTGCGAACGATAACGGCCTGATGGACGTCACCCTTCTTCACCTTGCCGCGGGGAATTGCTTCCTTGACGGACACGACAATGACGTCGCCGACCGAGGCGGTCTTCCGCTTGGAACCGCCCAGCACCTTGATGCACTGCACCCGACGTGCGCCGGAATTGTCGGCGACGTCCAGGTTGGTCTCGGGATGAATCATGTGCCTACCCCCTTATGCGCTGACGGAAGAGGAGGCAGATGCCAGATCCTCTCCGTTGCGCGACACGACAGACCACGTCTTGCGCTTGGAGATCGGTGCGCATTCTTCAATGCGGACCAGATCGCCCGTCTGGCAGACGTTCTCTTCGTCATGAGCCGCATACTTCTTGGAGCGGCGAATAAACTTCTTGTAGAGCGGATGCATGATGCGACGATCGACAAGAACGGTAACCGTCTTGTCCATCTTGTCGCTCGTGACCCTACCCGTCAGGACGCGCCTTGGCATCGTCCGTCTCCTCTCAGGACTTAGCGGCGGACGTTTTGGCGCCCGCACGGTTCTTCGATTGATGAGCCAGTGTCTTGATACGTGCTACTGCACGGCGCACGACCTTGACGCGGCTTGTGTTCTCCGACTGCCCGGTGGCAGCCGAAAAACGGTGGTTGATCTGTTCGCGCTTGAGATCGAGCAGAAGAGCGTTCAGCTCGTCCTCGCTCTTCGCGCGCAGATCGGCAGGCTTGTACGTGTCGGCCATTACGCGTCTCCGATACGCTGAACGAACTTGGTCTTGATCGGAAGCTTTGCAGCACCCAGGCTCAGGGCCAGCTTGGCAACCTCAGGCGGAACGCCTTCGATCTCGAACAGGATACGACCCGGCTTGACACGTGCTGCCCAGTACTCGGGGTTACCCTTACCGGAGCCCATACGCACTTCTGCAGGTTTTGTCGAGACCGGAGTGTCCGGAAAGATACGAATCCACACACGACCGGCACGCTTCATGGCACGCGTGATCGCACGACGGGAGGCTTCGATCTGGCGAGCGGTGATCCGCTCCGGCTCCAGCGCCTTCAGGCCGAAGGCACCGAAGTTCAGCTGGGTTCCGCTTTTCGCCAGACCGTGAATGCGGCCCTTGTGGGCCTTACGAAACTTTGTCCGCTTCGGGGAAAGCATGTTGTTAAATCCTCAAATCAGCACCAGCAAAGGAACTGTGAGCTTTCGCTCACAGTCTTAGCGCTGGGGAGCCTGCTCCGCAGCACGACGATCCTGTGCCAGCGGGTCATGAGCCAGGATCTCACCCTTGAAGATCCATACCTTCACACCGCAGGTGCCATACGTTGTCTTGGCGGTTGCCGTACCGTAATCGATGTCGGCGCGAAGTGTATGCAGGGGAACGCGTCCCTCACGATACTTTTCGGCACGAGCGATTTCAGCACCACCCAGACGACCACCGCAGGTAATACGGATGCCCTGGGCACCCAGACGCATTGCGGACTGAATTGCGCGCTTCATGGCACGACGGAAAGCAACACGACGTTCCAGCTGCTGAGCGATGTTCTCGGCAACGAGGGTCGCATCGATTTCCGGCTTGCGGATCTCGACGATGTTCAGCGCCACGTCGGTCTTCGCCATACGGCTCAGCTCCTTGCGGAGCGCGTCGATGTCCTGGCCCTTCTTGCCGATCACGACGCCCGGACGGGCAGCGTAGATCGTCACGCGGGGCTTCTTTGCCGGACGCTCGATAACAACGCGGGACACGCCTGCGCCGGACAGCTTGCGACGCAGGAATGCACGAAGCTTCAGATCTTCATGCAGCAGACGTGCGTAGTCTTGACCAGCGTACCAGCGGCTGTCCCAGGTACGGTTGACGCCGAGCCGAAGCCCGATCGGATTGACCTTGTGTCCCATGGATCAGGCTGCCTTCTGCTCTTTGTTGGTTCCGCGAGACGGCTTCGTCTCTTCCGGTGCTTCTGCACGCTCGGCAACAACAATCTTCAGGTGGCTGAAGAACTTCTCGACGCGAGCGGAACGGCCACGGCCACGAGCGTGGAAACGCTTCATGACGATGGACTTGCCCACTTCTGCCGTCTTGACCACCAGCTGATCGACATCGAGCTGGTGATTGTTCTCAGCGTTGGCCACGGCGCTCTCAAGAGTCTTCTTGACCTGCTGCGCGATACGACGACGCGAGAAGGTCAGAGCGGCGATAGCCTTGTCAGCCGGCTGGTTGCGGATCATTGCCGCGACCAGGTTCAGCTTGCGCGGGCTGACGCGGATGTTGCGGGCAACTGCCTGCGCTTCCGTGTCAGCGAGCGTGCGGATGTGCTTCGGCTTGCTCATTTTCAGCCCCGCTTCGACTTCTTGTCAGAGCCATGACCGGTGTAGGTCCGCGTCGGCGAGAATTCACCGAACTTGTGACCGACCATGTTCTCCGTGACCTGCACAGGCAGGAACTTGTGACCATTATAGACGCCGAACGTAAGCCCGACGAACTGCGGAAGGATCGTCGAACGACGCGACCAGATCTTGATCACTTCATTACGACCCGAAGCGCGGGACGCTTCAGCCTTACCGAACAGATACCCGTCAACGAACGGGCCCTTCCAGACGGAACGTGCCATCTCTGTTTGCCCCCTCTTACTTGCCGGACTTACGGCGACGGATGATCAGGCTATCCGTCTTCTTGTTAACACGCGTCTTGTAACCCTTGGTCGGAACACCCCACGGCGTAACCGGATGACGGCCACCAGAGGTCCGGCCTTCACCACCACCATGCGGATGGTCAACCGGGTTCATGACAACGCCACGGTTGTGCGGGCGACGTCCGAGCCAGCGGGAACGGCCGGCCTTGCCCATGTGCTGGTTCATGTTGTCGGGGTTAGACACGGCACCAACGGTTGCCATGCATTCACCGCGAACGAGACGCAGCTCACCGGACTGCAGCTTGACCTGTGCGTAGCCAGCGTCCTTGCCAACCAGCTGGGCATACGTGCCAGCGGAGCGGGCCAGCTTGCCACCAGCGCCCTGCTTCAGCTCGATGTTGTGCACGATCGTTCCGACCGGCATTGCACCCAGCGGCATGGCGTTGCCAGGCTTGACGTCCGTGTGGGCGCCGGAGATGACGCGATCGCCAACCTTCACGCGCTGCGGAGCAAGGATATAGGCGAGTTCGCCATCTTCATACTTGATCAGCGCAATGAATGCCGTGCGGTTCGGATCGTATTCGAGACGCTCGACCGTTGCGGCCACATCGAACTTGCGACGCTTGAAGTCGACATAACGATAGGACTGCTTGTGCCCGCCGCCACGGAAGCGAACCGTGGTGCGACCGTGATTGTTACGGCCACCCGACTTGTTCTTGCCTTCCGTCAGCTGCTTGACCGGCTTACCCTTGAAGAGTTCGCTGCGGTCAATCAGCACGGTGCCGCGTGTGCTCGGCGTCGTGGGATTAAAGTGCTTGAGTGCCATGGTATCCTACCCCGCGTCAGCCCAGCTTGGCTGTAAGGTCAATGGACTGACCTTCAGCAAGCTGTACATACGCCTTCTTGATGTCCGAGCGACGGCCGGGACGACCCTTGACGCGCTTGACCTTGCCCTTCTGGACCAGCGTGTTCACACCGGTAACCTTCACGTTGAAGAGCTTCTCAACCGCAGCCTTGATCTGAGGCTTCGTCGCACCGGGAGCGACCTTGAACACCACCTGGTTACGCTCGGAAAGAAGCGTAGCCTTTTCGGTGATCAGCGGTGCACGAACCACGTCGTACAGGGCTTCCTGCGACATGTTCTGTGCCGTCTTGTGTGCGTTCATGACGGTATTGGTGGTCATGCCAGACGCTCCTTAAGACCCTCAAGACCGGCGCGGGTGATGACCAGCACGTCGTGGTTGAGGATGTCATAGACGTTTGCACCAATGGTCGGCAGAACGTCGATCTTCGGCAGATTGGCGATTGCGCGAGCGAACTGCTCGTCAACAGCGCCATCAACGATCAGCGCGGACGTCCAGCCCAGGGCCTTGACCTTCGCTGCGGCTTCACGGGTCTTAGTGACACCGTTGGCTGCATCGAGAACGATCAGCTTGCCCTCGGCTGCCTTCTGCGACAGGGCGCAGATCAGGCCGAGACGACGGACCTTCTTGGGAAGGTCATAGCCATGGTCGCGAACGACCGGACCATGGACAACGCCACCCGTACGGAACTGCGGCGCGCGCAGGGAGCCCTGACGGGCAGAACCCGTGCCCTTCTGGCGATAAGGCTTCTTGGTCGTACCAGAAATCTCACCCATGCCCTTCGTACGGTGCGTACCGGCACGGCGCTTTGCAAGCTGCCAGTGCACAACACGCGCCATGATGTCAGAGCGCGGCGTGACCGCGAAAATCTCTTCCGGAAGCGCGACAGAGCCTGCGCTACCGTTATCGAGGGTCTTGATATCGTATTCCATGCCCCTCGTCCTCAACCGGCGGCCGCCACTGTTGCTGCCGGATACGGCGCATCAGCATGGCGAGCCTTCTTGATTGCATCGCGAATCAGCACAAGGCCGTTCTTCGCACCAGGAATTGCACCCCTGACCATGATCAGGTTGCGCTCTTCATCCACGGCAGCGATCTCAAGGTTCAGCGTGGTAACACGCTCGTCACCCATGTGACCTGCCATCTTCTTTCCCTTGAAGACCTTGCCAGGATCCTGGCGCTGGCCTGTAGAACCATGGGAACGGTGGCTGATGGAGACGCCGTGGGACGCTTCGAGACCTGCGAAGTTATGACGCTTCATAACACCCGCAAAACCCTTGCCCTTGCTCTGGCCCGTGACGTCAACTTTCTGCCCCACAACGAAGTGAGCAGCGGACAGCTTGGTTCCAGCTTCCAGCAGGGCGTCTTCAGAGACGCGGAACTCTGCCAGATGCTTCTTTGGCTCGACCTTGGTCCGGGCGAAATGGCCACGGTTCGCCTTGGTGACATTCTTCACCTTGGCATTACCAAGTCCGAGCTGAATGGCGGTATAGCCATCGCGCTCGTTCGTGCGGGCATCCACAACCTCGACATTGTCAAGATGAAGGACCGTCACAGGCACATGCGTGCCATCTTCCTTAAACAGCCGGGTCATTCCCAGCTTCTTTGCAATCAATCCGGTTCGCATCGTCTGGACCTTAGAGTTTGATCTCGACGTCCACGCCAGCGGCGAGGTCGAGCTTCATGAGGGCGTCCACGGTCTGCGGGGTCGGCTCGACAATGTCGAGCAGCCGGCGGTGAGTCCGAATTTCGAACTGTTCGCGGCTTTTCTTATCCACGTGTGGCGAACGGTTCACCGTGAACCGTTCGATATGCGTCGGCAGCGGGATCGGACCCCGAACCCGCGCACCCGTACGCTTCGCCGTGTTTACGATCTCCTTGGTGCTGTTGTCCAGCACGCGATGATCGTACGCCTTAAGGCGAATGCGGATGTTCTGGTTGTCCATGTTCTTGTTCGTCCAACTCAAAAATTCGGGTGTCGTCCTACTGCCATTGCCCCTGAAAGGGAACCCCGGTCAGAAAAAATCTGACCGGGGCTGTCAAAGCCAACAGCTAAACGCAGGACTTAGGCGGTGATGGAAGAAACCACACCGGCACCCACGGTACGGCCACCTTCGCGGATAGCGAAGCGCAGGCCTTCGTCCATGGCGATCGGAGCGATCAGCTCCACATCCATGGCAACGTTGTCACCCGGCATGACCATTTCCGTGCCTTCCGGCAGCGTCACGACGCCCGTGACGTCGGTCGTACGGAAATAGAACTGCGGGCGGTAGTTCGTGAAGAACGGCGTGTGACGGCCACCTTCTTCCTTCGTGAGGATGTAAGCCTCAGCCTTGAACTTCTTGTGCGGCGTGATGGAGCCGGGCTTTGCCAGAACCTGGCCACGCTCGACGTCTTCACGCTTCGTGCCACGAACCAGCGCACCGATGTTGTCACCGGCTTCACCGCGATCGAGCAGCTTACGGAACATCTCAACGCCCGTAACGGTCGTCTTGATGGTGTCTTTGAGGCCGATGATCTCGACTTCGTCACCCACGTTGACAACGCCACGCTCGACACGACCCGTGACAACCGTACCACGACCCGAGATCGAGAATACGTCTTCGATCGGCATCAGGAACGGACGGTCAACCGGACGCTCCGGCTGCGGAATGTAGGCGTCAACCTGCGTCATCAGCTCAAGAACGCGATCTTCACCGATAGCCGGATCGCCATCTTCCAGCGTCACAAGAGCGGAGCCCTTGACGATGGGGATATCGTCGCCCGGGAACTGGTAGGAAGACAGAAGCTCACGAACTTCCATTTCCACGAGCTCAAGCAGCTCCGGATCGTCAACCTGGTCAACCTTGTTCAGGAACACGACCAGTGCCGGCACGCCAACCTGACGGGCAAGCAGGATGTGCTCGCGGGTCTGCGGCATCGGACCGTCAGCAGCGGACACGACGAGGATCGCGCCGTCCATCTGAGCTGCACCCGTGATCATGTTCTTCACGTAGTCAGCATGGCCCGGGCAGTCGACGTGAGCGTAGTGACGGTCAGCCGTCTCGTACTCAACGTGAGCCGTGGAAATGGTGATACCACGGGCGCGCTCTTCCGGAGCCTTGTCGATCTGGTCGTACGCGCTGTAGGTGGCGCCGCCGGTCTTTGCCAGCGTCTTGGTGATTGCAGCAGTCAGCGAGGTCTTGCCGTGATCGACGTGACCGATGGTGCCGATGTTGCAGTGCGGCTTCGTCCGCTCGAATTTAGCCTTTGCCATCGTCTTTCTCCAAAACCCCGCTCCACCTGGAACGGGAGTAAGACTGAAAGTTCAAACCAGTCAGTGCCGGATCCGAAGATCGAGACACTGCCGGAAGCCCTTTAACCGGTTCTGATTACCAGCGATAGTGGCTGAATGCCTTGTTGGCTTCAGCCATGCGGTGCGTGTCTTCGCGCTTCTTGACAGCGGAACCACGGTTGTTGACCGCATCCATCAGTTCGTTGGACAGACGCTCCTGCATCGTGTTCTCGCCACGCTTGCGGGAGGCATCAATCAGCCAGCGGATCGCGAGAGCCTGACGGCGCTCGGCGCGGACTTCAACCGGAACCTGATAGGTTGCGCCACCGACGCGACGCGAGCGGACTTCAACCGCAGGCTTCACGTTGTCCAGAGCCGAGTGGAACATGGCCACCGGATCTGCAGTCGTGCCGCCGCGACGGCGCATGACTTCGAGAGCACCGTAAACGATGCCTTCGGCAGTGGATTTCTTACCATCGTACATCAGCGCATTCATGAAGCGCGTAATGACGACGTCTCCGAACTTCGGATCGGGAAGGATCTCGCGCTTTACAGCGCGGTGACGGCGACTCATTCCAAATACCTCTTACTTCGGACGCTTCGCGCCATACAGCGAACGACGCTGACGACGCTTGGCGAGACCCTGTGTATCAAGCACACCACGCAGGATGTGATAACGGACGCCAGGAAGATCCTTCACGCGGCCACCACGGATCAGAACAACACTGTGTTCCTGAAGGTTGTGGCCTTCACCCGGAATGTAGCTCACGACCTCATACCCGTTGGTCAGACGCACCTTGGCGACCTTACGCAGAGCGGAGTTCGGCTTCTTCGGCGTTACGGTATACACACGCGTGCAAACGCCGCGCTTCTGCGGGCAGCCCTGCAGTGCGGGGACCTTGTTCCGCTTTGCGGCCGGCTCACGGCCGTTCGCGATCAACTGGTTGATGGTCGGCATGCGCCCTTCCCAATCCTTGTCCTATTTCAGACAGCAACATTGCTGTTTCTGTCGTGACATTTGTTCCAACCGAAATGCGGTAGGACCGCCTGCCATTTCCACATCATGAAAAGGAAACAGCCTGAGCTGTTCCCTTCCCTCTTTAGCGTGCGGCCTTGGCATCTACTCCTGAGAGAATAGCGGCACCGCATGCGATTCTTTAAACTTCGTCGGCTTTTTCAGCCTTCCGGGAAGGCAGTAGCCGAGGGCGCGGAACCTACGAAGGGTTCGACGCCAAGTCAAGTGGTTCAGCCGAAATGGCCCGATTCTGCAAAGAAAGTTTCCGGAATCGGGCGAACCGGATCCCCGCATCATTCAAAAGCGGGGATCCCTTTCTCATTCCGCTGCGTCTTCGACGGCCTTAGGAGACGTTCCACCGACGCGCTGACGGTCCTGGCTGGCAGCGATGCCCCGCAGGCGGTTCATCACACTGCCCGTTCCTGCCGGGATCAGACGCCCGACAATCACGTTCTCCTTCAGACCGTTGAGGGTATCCACCTTGCCCGACGTCGCCGCATCCGTGAGGACACGTGTGGTCTCCTGGAAGGAGGCCGCCGAGATGAAGGACTGCGTCTGCAGAGACGCCTTGGTGATGCCCTGCAGAACCGGCATGGCCTTTGCAGGCGTATCCCCGTTCTCCATGAGACGCTGGTTTTCACCCTCGTACTCGATACGGTCCACCGTCTCGCCGATCAGGTAGGTCGAGTCACCCGGTTCAAGGATTTCCACCTTCTGCAGCATCTGACGAACAATGACTTCGATATGCTTGTCATTGATCTTCACGCCCTGCAGTCGATAGACGTCCTGAATCTCGTTCACGAGATAGTCGGACAGGGCCTCGACACCCATGACCTTGAGAATGTCATGCGGCACGCGCGGACCGTCGACCAGCGGATCGCCCTTCTGGACAAAGTCGCCTTCCTGAACGGAAACGTGCTTGCCCTTCGGGATGAGGTACTGCGTCTCTTCACCCGTATCGTCGTTCTTGACGATGACGCAGCGCTTGGACTTGTAGTCCTTCCCGAATTCGATACGGCCCTCGCCTTCGGCAATGATCGCATGATCCTTCGGACGACGTGCCTCGAAGAGTTCTGCCACACGCGGCAGACCACCCGTAATGTCACGCGTCTTAGACCCTTCGCGAGGAATACGGGCCAGCACGTCACCGGCATTGACCTCTGCTCCGTTCTCCACCGACAGAATACTGTCCGGAGAGAGGAAGTAGCGGGCGTCATTGCCATTGGCGAGCTTGACGACGTTGCCGGAAGCATCCTTGAGCTGCAGGCGCGGACGCAGATCCACACCCTTGGCTGCCTGCTTGTAGTCAACGACGACCTTCGAGCTCAGACCCGTGACTTCATCCATGCGCTCAACGAGCGTGATGCTGTCGATCAGGTCGAGATACTCGACGGTACCAGCCTGCTCGGTGATGATCGGCAGGGTGTACGGGTCCCACTCGGCCATCTTCTGGGTCCGCGTCACCGCTTCGCCTTCCGAGACCATCAGACGTGCACCGTAAGGCACACGGTAGCGGGCACGTTCCACACCGTTTTCGTCGGTCAGCAGGATCTCGCAGTTACGCGACATCACGACCAGAACCTTCTGCGAGTTCTCGACGACGTTGCGGTTCTTGATCGTCACGATACCGTCGCGGGACGCTTCGACCATGGACTGCTCGGCACCACGCGTTGCCGCACCACCAATATGGAAGGTACGCATCGTCAGCTGGGTGCCCGGCTCACCGATGGACTGGGCAGCGATAACGCCGACAGCCTCACCGATATTGACCGGCGTACCGCGGGCCAGATCACGGCCATAGCAGTGAGCGCAGATACCGACGCGGCTGTCACAGGTCAGGACAGAGCGGATATCGACGCTTTCCACACCAGCCTTCTCGATAAGCTCGGCCTCGGCTTCCTCGATCAGCGTGTTGCGCGGCAGGATGACATCCTGCGTCACCGGATGGATCACATCCTTGGACAGGGTACGACCTAGGATACGCTCGGACAGGGAGGCAACGACTTCGCCGCTATCCATGACCGCACGGACCGTCAGGCCGCGCTCCGTACCGCAATCCGGCTCGACAATGATGCAGTCCTGCGCCACGTCGACGAGACGACGCGTCAGGTAACCCGAGTTCGCGGTCTTCAGCGCCGTATCCGCGAGGCCCTTACGGGCACCGTGGCTGGACGTGAAGTAATCGAGAACCGACAAGCCTTCCTTGAAGTTCGCGATAATCGGCTGTTCGATGATCTCGCCCGAAGGCTTCACCATCAGACCGCGCATACCGGCGAGCTGCTTCATCTGGGCCGGCGACCCACGGGCACCGGAGTGGCTCATCATCCAGACCGAGTTCGTCGGCTTGCCAATGACCTGTTTGGAGATCTCCTTGAGCATCGCAGCCTGGACTTCGTCCGTGCAGCGTGACCAGGCATCAACCACCTTGTTGTAGCGCTCACCAGCCGTTATCAGACCGTCCTGATACTGCTGCTCGAACTCCTTGACTTCTTCCGACGTCTTGCCAACCAGCGTTGCCTTGGCTTCCGGAATGATCATGTCATCCTTGCCGAAGGAAATGCCGGCACGGGCTGCATGACGGAAACCAAGCCCCATCAGACGGTCACAGAAGATCACGGCTTCCTTCTGACCACAGTGGCGATAGACCGTGTCGATCACGTCGGACACGTTCTTCTTCGTCAGCTGCTTGTTAATCAGGCTGAACGGAATGGCCTGATGCTTCGGCAGGATCTGCGCAATCAGCGCACGACCCGGCGTGGTCACGATCGTCTGGCGGACCGACTTCCCGTCGGCATCGATCGTCGGCAGACGCAGACGGATCTTGTCATGCAGCTTCAGCGAACCCGAAAGCATGGCGCTCTCGATTTCGGCGACATCCGAGTAAGCCGGCGGAGCTGCCGTGACGATCTTGCCATCCTTGATGACGGCTTCGTCAGGCGTCTCGCGGTATTCCGGAACCTCAAGGCTCAGGTAATACAGGCCAAGCACAATATCCTGGGACGGCACGATGATCGGCTTACCGTTCGCGGGGCTGAGGATGTTGTTCGTGGACATCATCAGCACGCGGGCTTCAAGCTGGGCTTCAAGCGACAGCGGCACGTGAACGGCCATCTGGTCACCGTCGAAGTCGGCATTGAACGCGGTGCAGACCAGCGGGTGAAGCTGGATGGCCTTGCCTTCGATCAGCGTCGGCTCGAACGCCTGGATACCCAGACGGTGAAGCGTCGGCGCACGGTTCAGCATGACCGGATGCTCGCGGATCACCTCTTCCAGGATATCCCAGACTTCCGGACGCTCCTTCTCCACCATGCGCTTTGCAGCCTTGATGGTGGTGGCGTGACCGTACTTCTCGAGCTTCGAGTAGATGAACGGCTTGAACAGCTCGAGCGCCATCTTCTTCGGAAGACCGCACTGATGCAGCTTCAGTTCCGGACCGACCACGATGACCGAACGGCCGGAGTAGTCGACGCGCTTTCCGAGCAGGTTCTGACGGAAACGGCCCTGCTTGCCCTTCAGCATATCGGACAGTGACTTCAGCGGACGCTTGTTGGCACCCGTGATGGCACGGCCACGGCGACCGTTGTCGAACAGGGCGTCAACAGCTTCCTGCAGCATGCGCTTTTCGTTGCGGACAATGATGTCCGGCGCACGCAGCTCGATCAGCCGCTTCAGACGGTTGTTCCGGTTGATGACGCGGCGGTACAGGTCGTTCAGATCGGACGTTGCAAAACGGCCACCATCCAGAGGCACCAGCGGACGCAGTTCCGGCGGGATGACCGGAACGATGTCCATGATCATCCAGTCCGGGCGCGAGCCGCTTTCCACGAAGGCTTCAACCAGCTTCAGACGCTTGACGAGCTTCTTGCGCGCGGCTTCCGAGGTCGCCTTGCGCAGCTTCTTGCGCATCATGGTCTTCTCGGAATCGCCTTCCATGACGTCAGCGTCATAGTCGAACGGATCCGGCAGGCCCTTTTCCTTCGCCGCGAGGCTCAGCTCACGTTCCTGGTCGTTCGGAATGCCCCAGTCATAGCTGGACAGCGCGCGCTTGATGGCCTCTGCGCCGATTCCAACGTCGATGCCCGCATCCGGATATTCATCCAGCAGGTCTTCGCAGCGGATTTCGTCCAGCAGGTACTGGTCGCGCTTCTTGCCGTTCTTGTACGAATCGATCTGATCGGATTCACAGACGCCCTTGTCGAGCACCAGAAACTTCTCGAAATACAGGACCGGCTCGACGTCCTTGAGCGGCAGATCCAGCATCGTGGCGATGCGGCTCGGCAGGGACTTCAGGAACCAGATATGTGCAACCGGGGACGCCAGTTCGATGTGGCCCATGCGCTCACGGCGCACCTTGGCCAGCGTGACTTCCACACCGCACTTTTCGCAGACGATACCGCGGAACTTCATCCGCTTGTACTTGCCGCAAAGGCACTCGTAATCCTTGATCGGGCCAAAGATACGAGCACAGAACAGACCGTCACGCTCAGGCTTGAACGTCCGGTAGTTAATGGTCTCCGGCTTCTTGATTTCGCCGTAAGACCATGACCGCACCTGCTCGCTGGAGGCGAGCTGGATCTTGATCTGGTCGAAGGTCACCGACTGGCCGGTCTGACCCAGGATCTTCATGAGTTCGTTCATGCGCCGAAACCCCAATGTGTACCGCGGCGTCCCGCGGACACCTTAAAAATGAACCGTGGCGAGAAGGAGGGAGCGGGCAATTAAAGCCCGCTCTGCTCGAGTTCGACATTCAGGCCGAGCGACTTCAGTTCCTTGATCAGAACGTTGAAGCTCTCCGGAATGCCTGCTTCGAAATCGTCCTGCTCGCGAACGATTGCCTCGTAGACCTTGGTACGGCCGGACACGTCATCCGACTTCACCGTCAGCATTTCCTGCAGCGTGTAGGCTGCACCGTATGCCTCAAGGGCCCACACTTCCATCTCACCAAAGCGCTGGCCACCGAACTGCGCCTTACCACCCAGCGGCTGCTGTGTGACGAGCGAGTAAGGACCGATCGAGCGTGCATGGATCTTGTCGTCGACAAGGTGATGCAGCTTCAGCATGTAGATGTAGCCAACCGTCGTCTGACGTTCGAACAGTTCACCCGTACGACCATCAATCAGCTGCGACTGGCCCGACTTGTTGACGCCAGCCTTCTCGAGCATCTCTTCGATGTCGGGAATGGAGGCGCCGTCGAACACCGGCGTTGCGATCGGCAGACCCTTGCGAAGGTTGTTCGCAAGTTCGATCAGCTGTTCGTTCGGCAGCGTTGCAATGTCGTCATTGAAGATTACGTCTCCATAGACTTCATGCAGACGGTCAAGCAGTTCCTGCTTGCGCTCGCCGGTCCGCTGATACTCGTCCACCATATCGCCGATGCTTGCGCCGATATTGGCACACGCCCAACCCAGATGGGTCTCCAGGATCTGACCGATGTTCATGCGCGATGGCACACCCAGCGGGTTCAGCACGATGTCGACAGCCTGACCATTCTCAAGGAACGGCATGTCCTCGACCGGAACAACGCGGGAGACGACACCCTTGTTACCGTGACGACCGGCCATCTTGTCACCCGGCTGAAGCTTGCGCTTCACGGCAACGAAGACTTTGACCATCTTCATCACGCCAGGCGGCAGCTCATCGCCACGCTGCAGCTTCTCAACCTTGCTGTCGAAACGCGCATCGATCCGGCGGGTCGCTTCCTTGAACTCGCCGCGCAGCTTCTCGAGCTCCGCCATGACTTCGTCGGACGTGACCGTGATGCTGGCCCAGGTTGCGCGATGATGCTCGTCCAGAACCTCTTCCGTGATCGGCGTACCGGAGCGGATACCCTTGAAGCCAGCACCCGCCGTCTGGCCAACCAGACGCTCACGCAGACGGTTGTAGAAGCTGCGCTCCTGAATGCCACGCTCGTCGTCACGGTCCTTGGTAAGACGCTCAATTTCCGCGCGCTCGATGGCCATCGCACGCTCGTCCTTGTCCACGCCACGGCGGGAGAAGACGCGAACGTCGACAATCGTACCCGTCGTGCCAGGCGGCAGCTTCAGGGACGTATCACGGACATCGGAAGCCTTTTCACCGAAGATGGCGCGCAGAAGCTTCTCTTCCGGCGTCATCGGGCTTTCACCCTTCGGCGTCACCTTACCAACGAGAATGTCACCGGGATTCACCTCGGCGCCAACATAAACAATACCGGCTTCATCGAGGTTGCGCAGGGCTTCCTCACCGACATTCGGAATGTCGCGCGTGATTTCTTCCTGACCCAGCTTCGTATCGCGGGCCATGACTTCGAACTCTTCGATATGGATCGAAGTGAACACGTCATCACGGGCAATACGCTCGGAGATCAGGATGGAATCTTCGAAGTTGTAACCGTTCCAAGGCATGAACGCGACGAGCACGTTGCGGCCCAGAGCCAGTTCACCCAGTTCGGTTGAGGGACCGTCAGCGATGATGTCACCGGCATGAACCGTATCACCGACCTTCACCAGCGGACGCTGGTTGATGCAGGTGGACTGATTGGAACGCATGTACTTGCGCAAGCGGTAGATATCCACACCCTGCGTGGCGCCGGCTTCGTCCGTCGCACGCACCACGATACGGGCACCATCGATCTGGTCGATGACACCACGACGCTTGGCAACGATGGTGGCACCGGAATCATGCGCAACAGCGGCTTCCATGCCGGTACCGACCAGCGGGGCATCAGCCTTCACCAGCGGCACAGCCTGACGCTGCATGTTCGCGCCCATCAGGGCGCGGTTGGCGTCATCGTTCTCAAGGAACGGAATGAGCGCGGCAGCGACAGACACAAGCTGCTTCGGCGAAACGTCGCAGGCCGTGACCTGATCCGGCGGAACAACGCGGAAGTCACCGGAACGACGGACGGAAACGAGTTCGTCCGTCAGACGGCCCTGATCGTCCTGCTTGGCGTCGGCCTGGGCAACGACGAGCTTTTCTTCCTCCATGGCGGAAAGATATTTCCAGCCGTCCTGAAGAACGCCCTCTTCCACCAGACGATACGGCGTCTCGATGAAGCCGTACTTGTTCACCTTGGCATAGGTCGACAGCGAATTGATCAGACCGATGTTCGGGCCTTCCGGCGTCTCGATCGGGCAGATACGGCCGTAATGCGTCGGATGAACGTCACGGACTTCGAAGCCTGCGCGCTCACGGGTCAGACCGCCCGGGCCAAGCGCCGAAAGACGACGCTTGTGCGTCACTTCGGAGAGCGGGTTCGTCTGGTCCATGAACTGGCTGAGCTGCGAGGATCCGAAGAATTCACGCACGGCAGCAGCAGCCGGCTTCGCGTTGATCAGGTCATGCGGCATGACCGTGTCGATGTCGACGGAACCCATACGCTCGCGGATGGCGCGCTCCATACGGAGCAGACCAACGCGATACTGGTTTTCCATCAGTTCGCCGACAGAGCGGACACGACGGTTACCGAGGTTGTCGATATCGTCGATCTGGCCGCGACCGTCCTTGAGTTCGCACATGATCTTGATCGTGCGCAGGATGTCTTCCTTACGCAGAACACGCAGGGTGTCCGGCGCGTCGACATCAAGACGCATGTTCATCTTCACACGGCCAACCGCGGAAAGATCGTAGCGGCCCTGGTCGAAGAACAGACCATGGAACATGGCTTCCGCCGTTTCCTTGGTCGGCGGTTCGCCCGGACGCATGATGCGATAGATGTCGATCAGCGCTTCGTCACGGCAGCTGTTCTTGTCGGCAGCCAGCGTATTGCGGATCCAGGGACCATGCGAACCGTCAACGGACAGCAGCGGAAGCTCCGTGATGCCCATTTCTTCAAGCGCTGCCAGACGGTCTTCCGTCAGCTCTTCGCCAGCTTCGCCGTAGATCTCGCCCGTGTTCTCGTTCACGAGATCATAGGCCAGGAAGCGTCCGAGAATATCGAGGCGACCGACCTGCACGACGCGAGTCTTTTCCGCGATCTTGCGGACCATACGGGCGGTCAGCTTGGCATCGGCCTCGGCAACCACTTCGCCCGTGTCAGCATCCACCAGCGGGCTGAGCAGCTTCAGACCACGGAATGCATCCGGATCAAACGGACGCGCCCATTCTCCACCCAGACGGGTGAACGGCACGGCCTCGTAGAAGTAGGACAGGATTTCGTCCTGATCCATTCCGCGGATATCAAGACCCTCGACATCGCCACCTTCCGCAATTTTCTGCTCACGCTGCGCGAGGTAGTTTGCACCCTCAAGCGCATACAGAAGTGTGGTGACCGGCAGCTTGCGCTTGCGATCGATGCGGACATAGATCAGGTCCTTGGCGTCAAACTCGAAATCGAGCCAGGAACCACGATACGGAATAACGCGGGCAGCAAAGAGATACTTGCCCGAAGAATGCGTCTTGCCCTTGTCGTGATCGAAGAACACGCCCGGGCTACGATGCATCTGCGAGACGATGACACGCTCGGTGCCATTGATAATGAAAGTGCCGTTATCGGTCATGAGCGGCATATCGCCCATGTAAACCGGCTGTTCCTTCATGTCGTGGATCGAGCGCGAACCCGTATCCTCGTCGATGTCCCACGTCGTCAGACGAAGAATGACCTTCAGCGGAGCCGCATAGGTCAGACCGCGCTGAATGCACTCTTCGACGTCATATTTCGGATCTTCGAATTCGTAGGACATGAAGTCCAGACGACCGCGACCCGCAAAATCGTTGATCGGAAAAACCGAACGGAAGACTTCCTGCAGCCCGGCATCCTGCCGACTGTCAGGGCTCACGTTCATCTGCAGGAATGCCTCGTAGGAGGCGCGCTGCACGTCGATCAAATTGGGCATCGGCGCAATTTCGGGAATACGCCCGAAACTTTTGCGGATCCTTTTGCGTCCCGTGAACGATTTGGTGATCGCGTTCATCTCTTCTGCCCTCTGCACCAGACCTTCGAGTCGCCCGTAAACGGCGCTGGGAAACTGGCCCCAGCATTGCGGACGACCGGAACGACCGGCCATTATGAAATTTTCAGTACGTGGCGAGCCGCGTACTATACGCCCGTTTTGCTCCAACGGCAAATCGGGCGGGAACCGCATGCGATCCCCGCCCCATCTGTCTGCCAGGCAGAGACTGCTCCGCGAACGGAGCAGCCTGAAGTCAGTGAATTACTTGACTTCGACCTTGGCGCCGGCGTCTTCAAGAGCCTTCTTGATCTTGGCAGCTTCGTCCTTGGACGCGCCTTCCTTGACGGTCTTCGGTGCGCCTTCGACCAGGTCCTTGGCTTCCTTCAGACCCAGGCCCGTGATGCCACGGACTTCCTTAATCACGTTGATCTTCTTGTCGCCGGCATCAGCCAGGACAACCGTGAATTCGGTCTGCTCTTCAGCAGGTGCAGCAGCAGCGCCACCGGCAGCAGCAGCAACTGCAACCGGAGCAGCAGCGGAAACGCCCCACTTCTCTTCGAGCATCTTGGAGAGTTCTGCAGCTTCCAGAACGGTCAGAGCGGACAGCTCTTCAACAATCTTTGCCAGATCGGCCATGGTCTTATCCTAAATTGATGTACTGTTGATCAGGTTCAAGGCCTACGCCGCAGCGCGGGCCTTCATTCTCAGGCGGCTTCTGCTTCGCCGGCCTTGGCATAGGCGCCAAAGACGCGAGCAAGCTGGCCAGCCGGCGCCTGGACAACACCTGCGATACGCGTGGCCGGGGTATTGATCATACCCACCAGCTTTGCGCGCAGCTCGTCCAGCGACGGCAGCTCGGCAAGGGCCTTGATTCCGTCGACGCCAAGCGTCTGGGAACCGAGGGCACCACCAAGCACCACCAGTTTGTCGTTCGTCTTGGCGAACTCGACGATCACCTTTGCCACCGATGCCGGGTCTTCAGACCACGCAAGCGCGGTCGGTCCCTTGAGCAGCGGCGCGATGCCGTCGAATTGGGTCCCATCCAGAGCACGGCTGGCCAGCCGGTTCTTCGCAACCTTGTATGTCGCCCCTGCCGCACGAATGCGTCGACGCAGTTCCGTCACATCGGCAACCGTCAGACCCTTGTTCTGGGTGACGACAACCATGGACGTGCTGCCAAACACATCGGCGAGGAACTCAACAAAGGCCCGTTTTTCCGTACGGTCCAAAACCTGTCTCCTCGTCAGTCCGGCTTTCACCGGACCAGGTTACCCATGGAACCGCCTCTTTCGAAGCAGTCCCGCTCGCCTGTCCACAGAAGTGAGCGAACCCAGCACATCGCAGCAGAGCCACAAAAATACTGTCGCCCCGTCTGACGCCCGCGATCCCGAAGGATCCTTAAGGCCCCGAAGGTCCACGTGCGGTCTTGGACAGGTTTGGAAGCAGCCCACCGAAGCGGGCCACCCCTTAGCCATCACACCCGAAGGCGTGACGTCATTTCGTGGTGGTCTTTCCCAGAAGGAAGACCACCTGTCAATCAGGCTTCGAAGCTCGCAACGTCAACGCGAACGCCCGGACCCATCGTGGAAGACAGGGCTGCCTTCTTCAGATACGTACCCTTGGCACCCGTCGGACGAGCCTTCTGAACGGCATCGACCAGAGCGTTGATGTTCTCGACCAGCTTGGCTTCATCGAAGGAAGCCTTGCCGACGCCGGCATGAATGATACCGGCCTTCTCGGCGCGGTACTCGACCTGACCGGACTTGGCTGCCGTGATGGCACCCTTGACGTCCATGGTCACCGTGCCGAGACGCGGGTTCGGCATCAGGCCACGCGGGCCGAGGATCTTACCCAGGCGCCCCACGAGAGCCATCATGTCCGGCGTTGCAATGCAGCGGTCGAAATCGATTTCGCCAGCCTGGATCTTTTCAGCCAGATCTTCCGCACCAACAACTTCCGCGCCGGCAGCCAGGGCTTCTTCAGCCTTCGGGCCACGGGCGAAAACGCCAACGCGAAGGGTCTTGCCCGTGCCGTTCGGCAGGGAGATCAGACCACGGACCATCTGGTCAGCATGACGCGGGTCAATGCCGAGGTTCAGCGAGATTTCGATCGTCTCGTCGAACTTGGCCTTGGCGTTGCTCTTCACCAGAGCGACGGCCTCGGACAGACCATACGGCTTGTTACGCTCGACAGTTGCCTGTGCGGCGGTCAGACGCTTGTTCTTGGCCATGATATCAGCCCTCCACCACGTTCAGGCCCATCGACTTGGCAGAACCGGCGAGCATGCGCACGGCACCGTCAATGTCGTTGGCGTTCATGTCCTTGAACTTCGTCTCAGCGATCTCGCGAAGCTGAGCCGTCGTCACGGAACCAACCGCAGCGGACTTGCCGACCGTCTGGCTGCCCTTGGAAATCTTGGCAGCCTTCAGCAGGAAGTACGTGTTCGGCGGCGTCTTCGTGATGAAGGAGAACGTGCGATCCGCATAGGCGGTGATGACCACCGGGATCGGCATGCCGGGCTCGAGCTGCTGGGTCTTGGCGTTGAACTCCTTGCAGAACTGCATGATGTTCAGGCCGCGCTGACCCAGAGCCGGACCAACCGGCGGAGAAGGATTGGCTTTACCAGCCGGGATCTGAAGCTTGATGTAGCCAACAACTTTTTTGGCCATATCCGGGACTCCCCTGTTTGTCGTTCCCGAACCGCGGTTCAACGGAGTCGGCCACGCCTCCTCCTCCCGCGTTCGAAGTGAGGCGGACCCCTAGACCAGTCAGGGCCGTCCCGTCAAGCCTTGCGGGACATTTGCCGACACCTGATCACCGCGCAGATCATTGTCCAGCGGGGATGCATGACTGTCGATACCGTTCACGGGCTTCGGTGTCCGCAGATCCTTGTACTGGAGCGGACCGAACGGATCGATCTGCTTGATGCCCGGCAGGTCACTGGCGCTCCAGCCACCACCCAGGGCACGAACCAGACGCACGGAGGACTGCACCTGTGCCGTCTGGACATCAACCTCGGCCAGACGCGCCTGAAGGGCATCCTGCTGGGCTACGAGGGCATCAAGATAGTTCGACAGACCACCCGTATAGAGCGCCATGGTCATGCTCTGCGTGCGCAGCGCCGCATCCACGGCCTTCTGCTGCTGATCCTGGGCAATCTTGAACTGGCGTGTCTGCGTCAGGCCATCTTCGACATCCTGAAACGCGGACAGAACGACAGAGCGATAATTGTCCACCATGCTCCGGTACTGCGACCAGGAGCGCTGAAGTGCTGCACGCCGCAGACCACCGGTAAAGGCCGGCTCGACCGCCTGAACCGCGATCTTCCAGAATGCCCGGGAGATGCTGGCGAGATCGAAACCGCCATCCTCGAAACCGCCTTCGGCACTGAACGTGATATGCGGGTAGAACGCGGCACGTGACACACCGATGGCCCGGGCCGACGCGGCCATCTGCCGCTCGGCAATGGCGATATCCGGGCGGCGTTCAAGAAGCGACGCGGGCAGTCCCGCATTGATCTTCACGACCCCGAAATGCATTTTCACGTCCTTGACGGGCGCGATATGGAAACCTGCAGGGGCCGTGTTGAGCAGGACCGCAATCGCATGCTCCATGACGTTGCGTCGGGCGATCAGATTGCTCTTGCCCGCCTGCGCGGAATAGAGCTGGGTTTCCGCACGCGAAACATCCAGGCCGGCACCGATCGAACCCGCCTGACGCAGTTCCGTGATCTCGACCGCGGCACGGAAGTAGCGGATGGAGTCATCATAAACCGCGTTCTGGGCATCAAGCCCGCGCAGGGCGATATAGTCGGACGCCAGTTCCGCTTCCAGACTCAGTCGGGCCAGCGCGTACTGGCCTGCCGAAGCCTGCGCCAGGTTTTTCTGCATCCGCGTGGTGTTACGGATCGAGTTCCAGAAATCCGGTTCCCAGGTCGCAGCACCGCTATAGGCCTGATTGGACTCATAAACGAGACTGCTGCTCGTGGCCGGGTTGTTATACAGCCGGCCGAGGGAGCCCTTGTTGTCGCTCATATGAGCCGCGCCGGTCACCTGCGGATACAGACGGCTTTCCGTCTCGCGGGCCACATCGCGGGCCTGCGTGAAGGCTTCCGCCGCAGCCTGCAGATCGGGATTGACGGCCAGCATGCGCTTTTCGAGCCCATCAAGAATGGGATCGTTGAACATGGTCCACCAGTCACTGCGGACAACGCCATCCGCGGGCTGCGCATTGCCCATCAGCCCCTTCCCTTCCCATCCTTCGGGATAGAGGAATTTCTGGGGATGATATTCAGGCGACAGATCACATGACGCCAGTCCGATCGAAAACACGCCGGCCAGAGCTGTCGTGATTCGCCATCTGGAGCGGTTACGTCTGGAAGAAGCCGTGGCGGACTGAGATGACTGGAGCGGGGATGACTGGGAACATTCCGGTTTCATCAGCGAGATCCGGCCTCCTCAGGGTTTGCATCATGCTGACGGACAGGCTGCTGATCCGCATCCTGCTGCGCCTTGCTCGGCGTGTTGTATCCCGGCGTGGTCGGGACGATCTTGACTTCATCCCCTTCCAGCAGATCAGCAGTAGGGTTGGCAACCACACGGTCGTCTTTTGTAATACCGCTGAGGACCTGGACTGTCGTACCAAAGTTGATACCGACGGTCACATTCACCAGGTGGGCGTGGTTATTGATGACCTTCGCCACCTGTGTTCCCTCGGCCCTGAAGATGATCGCGCCTTCCGGCAGAATCAGGATATTCGGATTGCCCGCGGCCGAAATATGCGCCGTCGCATAGGAGTTCGGCCACAGCAGATTGTCGCTGTTATCCAGTGTCAGCTCGGTCGTGACCGTACGGGTCGCGGCATTGAAGGCATTGGCCGTTGCGAGGAACGTCGCCCGGAAGCGGCTTCCCGGATACTGCGGGACCGTGAGGTCGGCTTCGATTTTCGGGGAAATGACGCTGGCGAAATCCTGCGGGACCGACACGAACACGCGCATGCGGTGCACATCGGCCACCGAGAACAGTTCGGATGCCGTGCCCCGTGAATTGAGGTTGCCGCCGCCTGCGTTCACGTAGTCGCCCACGTTCACCAGACGCGACGTCACGATCCCGTCGAACGGCGCGACGATCTTCTTGAAGTCCTCAAGAGCCTGGAAGCGGTCCACGTCATGACGCGCAGCTTCGAGCTCGGCTTTCTGGGCAGCGGCGTTGGCGGCCTGCACGTCCACTTCCTGGCGCGACACAGCCTGTGTTCCCTTCAGGGCCGTCCAGCGCTTGGTCGTGATCAGGGCCAGATTGTACCGCGCCAGAATGACGTTGTAATGCGCCTTGGCCGCCTCGAACTGGGCGTCGATGCTCGGAGTGCTGATCTCCGCCAGAACGTCACCGCGTTTCACATGCGCGCCATAGTCCTTGTACCACATCTTCACATAGCCCGAGACCTGCGCGTAGATCGGCGCCTCGTACCAGGCCGCGAGATTGGCGGGCAGATCGACCTGCCGCGTCTTCGGCCCCGGCTGCGGCGCAATCAGTGTAACGGGCGGAATGGCCGCGTCTTCTGTTGCGCCGGTCAGGGAATGATAATGCGTTCCCCGCTGCACGATCCCCCAGGCCGCCAGTGCGATCGCCAGCAGAATCACCACCAGCAGGACAAGCTTGCCACGCGTTCCAGAACCCGTGCGTGCCGGATGGTTTGTCGGAGGCACCTGCCCCTGATCCGCAGAATGGCTCATGCGCGGTCTCCTTCAGGCCCAGCAGGCCGCTTGTAATGAATAAGGGCAAAAACGCAGGGAACAAAAAGCAGGGTGGCAACAGTTGCCACGAGAAGCCCGCCGATCACCGCCTTGCCCAGCGGCGCATTGTCGGAATTGCTGATGGACATCGGGATCATGCCGATCATCATCGCCAGCGCTGTCATCAGAACCGGGCGGATACGTTCATAACCCGCTTCCAGCGCCGCCGTGATGGCATCGCCATGATGATCCATCCGCTCACGGGCGAACGACACCACAAGAATGGCGTTGGCCGTAGCCGTTCCCATGCACATGATCGCACCCGTCAGGGCCGGGACCGACATGGCCGTATGGGTCAGGAACAGACTCCAGGAGATACCACCCAGAGCGCCCGGCAGGGCGGTGATGATGACGAACGGATCAAGCCAGGACTGGAAGTTCACGACGATGATCAAGTAGACCAACACGATTGAGAGCGCGAGGCCACCGATCAGTTGGACATAGGCGTCATTCATCGTCACGGCCTGACCGCGGACCACCATGCTCGACCCATGCGGCAGCAGCTTGCGCTCGTTGTCCACGATCCGGTTCACCGCCCTCGAGACAGTTCCCAGGTCCATATCTTCAGGCGCCGCATAAATATCGAAGACCGGCATGATGTTGTAATGCGCGATTTCCGCCGGTGTTCCGGTCTGCACCAGTTCACTCAGGCCACCCAGAAGCTGCGGCGTCTGGTTGGTCGGGTTGCCGTCTCCCTTGTCGATCGGGAGGATTTCCAGATCGTTCATGGTCTGCAGATAGTTCGCAGGCGCCTGAACGTCGATCAGCTGCGATGTGCCCTGCGCATTCAGGTAATAGGTCTGACCGACCTGACCACTGCCGGACAGCGTGACCAGCGCGTTCAGCGCCACGTCCCGCTCGGTAATGCCTGTTCCCAGCGCAAAGCTTCGGCGGTTATTCACCATGATGGTCGGCTGCGTCATCGGCTCCTGGATGGAAACATCCGTAATACCCGGAATATGGCGCAGTTTCTTGGCTAGCTGTGTGGCAAAGCGGAAGTTGTCGTTCAGATCACGTCCCACCACCTGCACGTCGATCGGGGACGGCAGACCGAAGTTCAGGATCTTGGCCGTGAGATCACCCGGCTGGAACGTGAAGATGGTGCCAGGGAAATCATTCGTCAGCCCCTTGCGGAGCGTCCTGCGGTATTCAGGGATCGGACTTTCAGAATTGCGAAGCTGGATCGTGATGTCACAGTCCTGTGCCCCCACGGTCGGAGACGGGATCATGGCCTGGTTCAGCTGACTGAACGGCAGACCACAGTTGTTCACGACATTGACCACCTGGCCCGGCAGCAGGCTGCGGATCCGACGCTCGGCCAGCCCGGCGATCTTGCCGGTCTCTTCAAGCCGACTGCCGATCGGCGCACGCATGTGCATCTGCAGCGTCCCCGACTTGATCTCGGGAAAGAAGTCCTGCCCGATGAACAGCAGCAGCGCCATGGACGAGACCGCCGCCAGCAAGAACAACGTCACGAAACGGCCACGGATCGAGATCAGGGTCTCGAGGATCGTCTTGTAGTGCTCGCGGAAACTGGTGAACCGCGCCTCGAAGCCCCGCTGGAAGCGACCGAAAATGCTCAGCTTGCGATTGTGCCATTCAGGGTCACGATGCATCCGCACCTGAGCCGCCAGCATCCAGTTCGCCATGGTCGGAACCAGTGTCCGCGACAGGATAAAGGATGCGATCATCGCAAAGATGATGGCTTCGGCCATCGGCATGAACAGCCAGCCGGAAATACCCGTCAGTTCGAACAGCGGCAGCCACACGATACAGATACAGGTCGTAGAGACGAAAGTCGGAATAACGATCTGGTTCGCGGCATCGATGATGGCGTCTTCGAGTTCCTTACCAGTCTCGAGATGCGCATCGATGTTCTCGATCATGACGGTCGCGTCATCCACGAGAATACCGACCGCCAGCGCCAGACCGCCCAGCGTCATCACGTTGATGGACTGCCCGGCAATGCTCAGCCCGATGATCGAGCACAGCATCGCCAGCGGAATGGACGTCGCCACAATCACGGTGGAGCGCCACGAGCCCAGGAACAGCATAACCGTCAGACTGGTCAGGATAGCCGCGGTGATCATTTCACGCACCACGTCCACGACCGATTCCTTCACGAAGCTCGACGCATCGGTCAGGACATTCATTGTCGTTCCGGCCGGCAGCGTTGCCTCGACCTGTGGCAGAAGCTTCTTGATCCCGCTCACGACAGACAGCGTGGACGCATCACCGCTTTTGAGGATGACGATCAGCACCGCCTGCTGCCCCTTCACAAGGACCGCATTGATCTGTGGGGGCCCTCCTCGATGCACCCACGCGACATCGCGCAGATAGATCACGGAATTGCCGACCTGCTTGACCGGCATCTTGTTGAACACCGCCAGATCAAGGGGCGTCGAGTTCGTCTTCACCATCCAGTCGAGCTGGCCAATCCTCTGGTCACCGGCCGGCAGAACAATGTTCTGCAGGTTCAGCGCCGCGGCCACGTCCTCAGGCGAAAGCCTGTGGGCCAGCAACTTGATCGGATCGATATCCACCATGATGTCCGGAGCCAGACCACCATAGGGATTGGGAATGGCCGCCCCGGGCACGGAAATCAGCTCCGGCCGGATCAGGTTGGACGCCATGTTGTAGATTTCCGACCCGGACATGGTCGGATTGTTGACCTGCAGTGTCAGGACCGGAACGGAAGACGCATCCATCGCCAGGATCAGCGGTGGAGTGGCACCGTTCGGCAACTGCTTGATGACCGTCTGGGAGACCGACGTGATCTGCGTCTGCGCCACCGCCGTATTGGTACCTGGCTGGAAAAACACCTTCACGATACCGCGCCCGTAATAGGACGAGCTTTCGATATGTTCGATGTTGCTGACGGTCGCTGTCAGGGCACGCTCGTAATAATAGACGATACGTCCGGACATGTCGTCGGGCATCAGACCCGTATAGGACCAGATGACGGCCACAATCGGGATCTTGATCGAAGGAAAGACATCCGTCGGCGTGGAAACGATGGCCCTGACCCCGAAGATCAGGATCATGATCGACAGAACAACGAAGGTATAAGGCCGCTTCAGCGCGGTAACGACAATGGCATTCATGCGGTCAGACAACCCCTTGGGGCTCTTCCTGGTCCGGTCATTCTCAACGGGTGTCCCCTTGCAAATTGATCCGAGTCATATCCATCGAGACCCAGACGACAAGGAAAATTCTGTTTAAATATCAAGACACACGGCAAACATTGACACAGTACGACACATTGAAGCGCTTTTCAGGGCGAGGCCGGCGGAGCGAAATGAATGGTGAAAACCGCTCCGGGCAGCGCATGGCCGGGATGGGCAGACACGATATCCACTGAGGCTCCGTGCAGCCGCAGAATCGCCGACACCAGGCTCAGCCCCAGCCCGCTTCCCGGGACATGACGGCTTTTATCCGAACGATAGAACCGGCCCATGACGGCCTTGCGCTCGTCCTCGGCAATGCCGATCCCCGTATCGGCAACCTGAAGCCAGGTCGCCCCGTCAGGCCCCTGCCCCGCACTCAGCCGGACCGTTCCCGGCGCAGGCGTAAACTTGATCGCATTGTCCACGAGATTGGCCAGAACCTCGTTTAGCAGATCCTTGTCTCCGAAAAGCGGCACCGGTTCATCCGAATCCAGCACTTCCAGCGTAACGCCTTCGGTCTCGGCGATGGGCTCATACAGATCCACCACGCCGGCCAGCAGTTCGCGCAGATCCAGCATGGCAAACCCCGCCCGGCGGCGGCCATTCTCGATCTCGCCGATCCGCAGCAGGGCCGTGATAACGGAAAAACACTGTTCGAGATCCAGCGTCGCCCGCTCGATCGCCCCCTGAAGCGCGGCCGGGTCATTCGTGATGGCCGAAACACGCTCCAGCCGCGCCTTCACCCGTGCGAGAGGCGTCCGCAGATCATGGGCAATATCGTTGCCCACATCCCGGATCTCGTCGAGCAGATGTTCCAGCCGGTCCAGCATCCGGTTGACCGAAACCGCAAGCCGCTCGATGTCGTCGCGCTCGCGGCCGGTCGGCAGGCGCTCGTGCAGATCGCCATCCATGATGCGGTCGATCGCCTCATGCATGTCCTTGATCCGCCCCAGCGCCCGGTGGCTCAGGAAAATCCCCGCCATCAGGGCGAACACCACGACCGGCACCACGGACATCAGCGCCGCACGCTTGGTGATATAGCGCAGTTCATTGGCCATGTGCAGCGAACGGGCCAGAACCAGAATACGGTCGCGGTTGCCGTTCGTCCCTTCGACTTCAACGGCCAGATATCGCATTTCGTAGGGCGCATCCCCCGGCGGCGCATCCCACAGACGCTGCGTCTTTGGAGAAACTTCAAGCCCGACCGGCCATTTCTTGATGTCACCTGCGATCCGGTTACGGCTCATGTCGAACAGGGCCGCCCCGTTGAGGATCACGCGCAGGTCGGTCTTGCTGCGTTCGCGGACTTCATACTCAAGCTGGGCCGGAGATTCATGAACCAGCTGATCGGCCTCACGCTGGAGAAGATCCGTCGAGCGTTGCTGCTCGTATCCGCTCATCTGGCCATAGACGAGTCCGAACTGCAGCGCCATTCCGGCAATGATCGCCACAACAAAGGCCAGTGTCAGCCGGAACGTGGCCGTGCGGAAAAGATCAGCCTGAAAGATTTCGGAAACGCGCAGGTTAGCCCGGGACACGCAGACTGAACCCGGCACCGCGGATGCTGTGAATGAGCGGCGGTTCACCCGCCAGATCAATCTTGCGACGCAGCTTCCCGATATGAACATCCACCAGGTTCGTCTGCGGAACGAACCGGTAGTTCCAGACGTCCTCCAGCAGCATGGTACGCGTCAGCACGGTGTCGGGACGGCGCATCATGTATTCCAGCAGCCGGAACTCCCGCGGCAGGAGATCGATTTCCTGCCCGTTGCGGAATACCCGGCGCTCGATCAGATCCATTTCAAGCGGGCCGACCCGGAGCATCGTCACGCGGCTGTCCGTCGGACGGCGCAGCAGCGCTTCCAGACGTGCCGCCAGTTCTTCCATGGCGAAGGGTTTGGTGAGGTAGTCGTCTCCGCCTGCCTTGAGACCGCTCACCCGGTCATCCACCGCCGAAAGCGCGGAGAGCACCAGAACGGGAATGTTGATCCGCTGGGCGCGCACGCTTTCAATGACGGTCAGCCCGTCCAGCTCCGGCAGCATGCGGTCCACGATCATCAGATCGAACTGCCCCATGCAGGCGTGATCCAGCCCCTCGACACCTGTCGCGGCGCGCGTGACCTCATAGCCACGGGTCGTGAGTTCCTCGGCGACCTCGGCCGCAATGCTGTCGTCATCCTCGATCAGCAGGAGCCGGGGAGAGGATCCGACAGTGCGCTCGGGCACCCCATGTTCTTGTACGGACGTCATGGTCATGATCCTCACATGAGGCACTCCCCCATGTCATCCAATTAAAATCGGTCTTAAAGGGGAAAATGTTCAGGGGCCGGCCGGTTCGTCCAGGGCTTCTTCCATTTCATCGGCCGTACCGTCCAGTGCCCGCAGACGCCGTCCGAGCACCCGGGTCCGGCGCCGGGCTTCCTCGATGGTATTTCCCATCGTCCCCGCATTGCGATGCAGCTTTTCCAGAACCTGATCCATCCGCAGCATTTCCTGCCGCGTCGCCCCCAGAAGCCCTGCAATCGCCTCCGTCCGCTCCTCAAGCGTCAGCGTGACATATCCCAGATGCACCGTCCGCAGCATCGCCGGCAGAAGCGACGGCCCCATCACCATCACCCGATACAGCCGACCAATTTCATCAATCACACCCGGCATCCGGGCAATTTCGGCATAAAGCCCGTCCGTCGGCAGATACAGAACCGCAAATTCGACCGTCACCGGCAGCAGGATATATTTGGACGCGATTTTCTTCGCTTCGAAGCGGATGACATTTTCCAACTCCCGCCGGGCCTGCCGTTCGGCCAGCGCGTCTCCTGCTTCCGCGGCATTCAGCAGCCGTTCATAGGCTTCGGTCGGGAACTTGCTGTCGATCGCGAGGCGCGGCGGCGTTTCCGTTCCGCGCACCGGCATCTTCACCGCGAATTCGACATTCTCCCCGGCCGTCCCGAGGCGGAAGTTCATGTCATAGCTCCCCTCGGGGAGAATATCGTCCAGAATGGCCCGGCACTGCGCCTCGCCCCAGCCACCGCGCGTTTTCACATTGGAGAACAGCCGCTTCAGATCCCCGATCTGCGCCGTCACACTCGTGACTTCGCCCAGCGCCTTCTGCATGGCGCTGAACTGCTCCACCACACGCTGGAAACTGGTCTGCATCTGCTTTTCGACCGCACCATGAAGCTGTTCGTTCACGGTCGCACGGATCCGTTCGATCTGCTCGTTCTGGCTCTGCGCCATCTCCCGCAGCGCATCCGACAGCAGGAGGCGTCCTTCGGCCTGATCCTGCCCGAGATTTCGGGCAAGCGTACTCAGCCGCTCGCTGGTCTCCAGCCGGAACTGGTCCAGCCGCCCGGACAGCACCCGTTCCACTTCCGACAGATGCGCCCGGTGATATTCCACATCCTGCCCCCGCTCCTGAGCCTCACGCTCAAGCAGACGCTCGAAACGGCCGCCACCATTACCGCCCCGCAGGACGGCAACAAGCGCAACCAGCAGCCCCACCGCCGCCACAATCCAGGGAAGAAACTGCGCCATTCCAGAAAAACCCTCCTGCATGGCGCAGTCCTACCCCCTCAGCACAACGGGGCCAATGGCCGACGTCTTACGGCTGATGAATATTCCCGTAAGACGCGGCACCAAGACCCGGGCACGAGCACGGCGCGCCAAGCGGAACCTGCGTCGGCATCTTGCAGGTGTAGATCCCCGCCTTGCAGGTATAACCATACCCCGCGATCGGCGTGCCCGGCGCGACGGGACCGGACGCTGCCGTACCGACACAGGCGCCAAGCCCCAGAAAGGACAGACCGGCAGCAGCACGCAAAACATGACGGAAAACGGAACGAGACATTTCGATGTGTCCTTGATCGGCCAGTTTCAGAAAACCGGAATTGGAAAAGCGGAAACGGATCGCCACCTCATCGGTTGCCGCGTGATCGGACGTCAGGATGGCAATCCTGTGGCAAAGACACGCTGACACCCCGGACTGGTGAGCGACTAGCGATGTCCGGCCGCCGCCCGCCCTGCCGCAACACCACTCGCCCAGGCCCACTGGAAGTTGTGACCGCCCAGCCAGCCCGTCACATCCACGGCCTCCCCGATCGCATATAGCCCCGGAATGTCCCGGGCCTCCAGCGTCTGGGACGACATATCCCGCGTATCGATCCCGCCGCGCATGACTTCCGCCTTGGCGTATCCTTCCGTGCCGGCGGGGCGAAGCTGCCAGTTCGACACACGCTCGGCCAGTGCCTTGATTGCACGGTCCGGCTGGTTCGCCAGCATCGTGTCCCCCAGCCCGGCAGCCAGAACGCGGGCCAGCCGCTGGGGCAGTGCCTCCAGCAGACTCGGCGGCAGGGCCTTCGGACGGTCTTTCTTGACCTTCAGCAGCACATTCAATGCATTCTGCCCGGGCAGAAGATCGATCTGCGCCGCATCCCCGGCTTCAAGATAGGACGAGATCTGAAGGATCGCCGGGCCGGACACGCCCCGATGGGTGAAGACCATTCCGTCTTCAAACCGCGGTCCTTTCTTGCCCAGCCGCGCCACGATCGGCAGCGACACGCCCGCAAGCTCCGGATCGGCGTCCGCCAGAACCAGCGGCACGAGCGCAGGCGCTGGCGGCACAACCCGCAAACCGAATTTCCGCGCCAGCCGCAGCGACAGGTCCGACGCTCCGAGCTTGGGAATGGACAGGCCGCCCGTTGCGAGGATCACCGCCCCGGTCCGGATCTCGCCCCCATCCGTGACGACGATGAAGCCGTGCTCCGCCTGCCGCACATCCAGAATGCGGGTTTGCATCCGCAACTCACACCCGGCGGTCCGGCATTCCGAGACCAGCATGTCCACGATCTGCCCGGCCGAGCCGTCACAGAAGAGCTGCCCGCGCGCCTTCTCATGCCAGGCAATGCCGTAGCGGTTCACCAGCTTGAGAAAATTCTGCGGCGTGTATCGCGCCAGTGCGGAACGCGCGAAATGGTGGTTCTGCGAGATGAAACAGTTGGGCCCGGTCTCAAGATGCGTGAAATTGCATCGGCCGCCGCCAGAAATCAGGATCTTGCGCCCCGGCTCGGGTCCGTGATCCAGAACCAGGACCCGCGCCCCGTTCTGACCGGCCGTCGCCGCAGCCATCAGCCCCGCTGCACCGGCTCCGAGCACAATCACATCGGGGTTCATCATGGCGGTTCTCAGAAATCCAGATTGGCGTAATGCGCCGGCGGCGTGATGCCACTGACCTTGTCAGACAGCAGTCCCCGGAAACAGGGGCGCGACTTCACCCGCGCATACCAGTCCTTCGCGGCAGGCGCCTTGGACCAGTTCACGTCCCCGATGAAATCCAACGCCGACAGATGAGCCGCAGCCGCAAAATCCGCGAGCGACAGCGCAGGTCCCGCAAGCCAGGACCGCGTCTCCGCCAGCCAGCCGATATAATCGAGATGAAAGCGCATGTTCGCATAGCCGGCCCGCAGCGCATTACCGTCCGGGTGGCCGCGTCCGAACTGGCGCTTGTCGACCTTTTCGCCGAGCAGGTTGCGGGTGACTTCCTGGGCGAAGCGGGTGTCGAACCAGTCCACCAGCCGTCGCGTCTCGACGCGGTCGGCGAAAGTACGCCCCAGAAGCGGGGTATCGGGATAGGCGTCTTCGAGATATTCGCAGATGACACGCCCGCCCGGCACGGCCAGACCATTTTCCTCAACCAGCACGGGAACCTCGCCCGCGGGATTGAGATGCAGGAATTCCTCACGCTGTTCCCAGACCCGCTCGATGACGGGTTCGAACGGGAGTCGCTTCTCGCTGAGGGCGAGCCTCACGAGACGGCATTGCGGAGAAAGTGGAAGGTGATGCAGGATACGCATTGCCACTTTCTAAGTCAGCCGATACCCGCTCACAAGAGCCTCACCGACTGCCCGACACAGGTCCGACGATTTTCACGATGCCCGATCCCGTTTCCGCACCCTCTTCGAACACCCCCATGCGCATCCGTGCACGCGGCCGCTCTTTCCTTGCACTCGTCCTGTCTCCCGAGGCACCTCTTCCCGCGTGGCTGGAAGGTCTCGACTACCAGATCGCGCGTTCAGGCGGGCTTTTCACCGGAAAACCGGTCATTCTGGACCTCGGCCTCCTCAGCGAAACCACGCCGGGCCTGACGACTCTTCTGGATGATATCCGAAGCCGCGGTGTCCGGGTCATCGGCATCGAGGGCGGGAGCCGTCACTGGCCGGCGGTGGCACACTGGGACTGGCCCGAAACGCTTGATGGTGGCCGTCCAGCCGGTGAAGTCGAGATTCCGGAAGATCCGGCCGTGAGCGCCGCGGCACCGGTTTCCAGTAGCGGAACACTCATCGTCGAGCAGACCGTCCGCTCGGGGCAGAGCATCCAGCACATGCAGGGCGACGTGATCATCCTCGGATCGGTCTCGTCCGGCGCGGAGATCGTGGCTGCGGGATCCATTCATGTATACGGAACGTTGCGGGGCCGGGCGATCGCCGGAGTGGGCGGACAGTCCCAGAGCCGGATTTTCGCAAGCCGGATGCTGGCCGAACTGCTGGCTCTCGACGGGTATTATGCCGTGACGGAAGACATCGATCCCGCGATCCTCGGGCAGGCCGCGCAGGCCACCCTGAACGAGGACCGCGTTCGGGTTCTCCCCCTGACGGCGTAAACTGAACTGTGAATTGATGGGGCCTGCCACGAAAGCGCCCCTATTCGCAGGTTGCCGCAGGGTATAAAACTTTCATAGAATGGGAAACCGGTTGCGGTAACCCGTCACAGGCAACCGCAGACCGCAAAGACGTTTTTTTGGAGTATTCATGGCCAAGGTTCTGGTTGTCACTTCCGGCAAGGGTGGCGTCGGCAAGACGACATCGACCGCCGCGCTCGGCGCCGCTCTCGCTCAGAGCGGGCAGAATGTCGTGGTGGTTGATTTCGATGTCGGCCTTCGGAACCTCGATCTGGTCATGGGCGCCGAACGCCGGGTGGTTTTCGATCTCATCAACGTCGTGCAGGGCGATGCCCGCCTGTCGCAGGCCCTTATCCGGGACAAGCGCTGCGAAACCCTGTCCATCCTCCCCGCTTCCCAGACCCGTGACAAGGACGCGCTGACCTCCGAGGGTGTAGCCCGCGTGATGGATGAGCTTCGCGAGAAGTTCGACTGGGTCATCTGCGACAGCCCGGCCGGGATCGAGCGTGGCGCGCAGCTGGCCATGTATCACGCCGACATGGCCGTGATCGTGACCAATCCGGAAGTCAGCTCGGTTCGTGACTCCGACCGGATCATCGGCCTGCTCGACAGCAAGACCCAGAAGGCCGAACAGGGCGAGAAAGTCGAGAAGCATCTGCTCCTGACGCGCTATGACCCTGCCCGCGCCGCGCGCAAGGAAATGCTGAGCGTCGAAGACGTTCTCGAAATCCTGTCCATTCCGCTGCTCGGCATCGTGCCCGAAAGCGAGGATGTGCTGAAGTCTTCCAATGTCGGTGCGCCCGTTACGCTGGCCGCACCCACGAGCCTTCCTGCCCGCGCCTATTTCGAAGCAGCCCGTCGCCTGAGCGGCGAGAAGCTCGAGGTCTCGGTTCCAGTCGAGAAGCGCGGTTTCTTTGACTGGCTTTTCAAGAGGGACGCATGAGTTCATGAGTTTTCTCTCAAACATCTTCGCCCGGCGCCAGCAGTCCAGCAGCGTCGCCAAGGACCGTCTGCAGATCCTGCTTGCGCATGAGCGCGGTGCGGGTGAGGCCGGTGAGTCCGATCTGATCCGCCAGCTTCACAAGGAGATCATGGAAGTCATCGCGCGTCATGTCGCCGTCGACCAGGACAAGGTCCAGATCAAGGTGGACCGTGGCAGCGGCTGCTCCATGCTCGAAATCGACGTCGAGGTTCCGCAGCAGCTCAGCGGCAAACGGGTCTCGTAACCCTGACCACCAGATACCCGACGACGGCCGGAGTGCCGCGTCTGAAAGAAATGGAAGAACACGGATGAGCGGCTTTCTCGGAAACCTCATGAACCAGGCTGTCGGCGCCATCGGCGGACAGCTGGGCGAAAAGTTTGGCGGCAGCATTGGCGATTTCCTCAAGGGAGATGGCCTGAACATGCTTATCAGCCAGGCCCAGAGCGCTGGCCTGACCGACAAAATCCAGTCCTGGATCGGCCATGGCGAGAACCTGCCCATTACGGCGGATGAACTGCGCAGCCTCCTGACGGATCAGCAGATCCAGACGATCGTCGCCAAGACAGGCCTTCCCGCTGGCACAATCCTGCCCGCACTGGCTCAGCTTCTTCCCGCTGCCGTCGACAAGCACACGCCTGAGGGCCAGGCTCCGTCAACGACGGCCTGAGCTCCCCCTCTGGCATTCAATACCTGTAAAAAAGAAAGCCCCGGTGGATGGTTCCGCTGGGGCTTTTTCGTATCGGGGCTCAGGATTTCTGCCCCAGCGGCAACGCATCATAAGGCTGCGACTGCTCGATCGGAAAACGAATCAGAAGATAGGGCGTGACCCTGCGATCGGTGCCGCCATTGAACGATGCCAGCCGGTTCCACTGCCCGAACGTGCAGTAGACATGATCCGCGGTTGCGAAAATTCCGTCAGGTGAGAGGGCACGCGGATCCCGGAGCATCATTTTGAACGATCCATCCGGGTCGCGCCGCAGAATGCAGTCGTGCTCGTAATTTGTCGTATAGAGCCGGTTCTGGTCATCCAGGGCCAGACCATCTGCCACGCCCTTTTCGCCTTCATCGCGGATTGCGGGGCCGAGAACGGCATTATCCGACGCCGGATCTGCGAGAAGATCCACCGACAGGCTGTAAAGCCGACGGCTGGTCAGGGGTGCGAAATAGAGACGTTTTTCGTCCTTAGTCAGCGCGATGCCATCCACGCCGCCCGAGACCAACTGCGGATGACCGGGGATATAGCGGCGGGGCTCACCCTCCACGATGGCCAGAAATCCGGTTTCCGGAAGGATTGCGGGATGCGTCGTCAGCACGCGACGGGCCTGCTGGGTCGCGACATCAACGATCACCAGTCCGGGGCTTGTTCCGAAGGATGAATCGGTCACGAAGACCGTCCCCTGCGCCCCATGGGACAGCGACACCCGCAGATCGTTCATGTGACTGTCCGGCAGAAGCACCGGCGCCTTGAGGATGATCTTGTGCGCGACCCGGTTTGTTGCCGGATCGATGCAGACGATCTTCGCTGCCCCCGGCTGCAGGGGATGTCCGGCGCGCTTGCCGTCATCAATCACCCAGAGCCTGCCGTTCCGATCCATGGTCATGCCGTGAACGGAAACAAGACACTCTGCCGGAACATTCCCCGGGAGACTCATTTCGGCACTGGGATAAGGCACGACCTTCCCACCGACCAGTTCGCCGAGAGTTGCTCCCTTATGATCCACGGCATGGCGTGGAAAACCGACAAAAATTCTGCCATTCGGGAGAACCACGATCCCCGAGGGGCCAGGACCATCGAATTCGGCAACAATATCAAGCTCCCCGTAAGGCCCTGTGCCGTTATCCTCGTTTCCAGCTGCGCACGCCTGAGCAACCGGCAGCGCGGCAGAAACTGCGAGAGACGCTGGGGCCGCTGATGCTGCCCGCAGGAAATGACGTCGCTTCATGCACAAACTCTCCGGAATCCATTTGCAAGACACACCGTTTCCATAACGCCCCAAGCGTGTAAGGAACGCCACAGCCCCTACAAAATGTGATCGACATTTTTCCTGAACCGGAAAATTATGTTGACGTTCCGCAAATACGAAACGATTTTGTGTTTCGTATAAATTACTAACTTATTGCGTGGTAAAAGTGCTGACCCAGCTTTCTCTTCGTCATGTAACCCTTCTGGGGACTTCCCTTCTTGGCTCTGCATTTGTCCTGATGATGGACGAAGGCCGCGCTGCGACAACGCAATCCGTTCCGGTTCAGCACAAACAGACCCATGCAACCCCTCCGTCCCGGAAGGCCACTTCCCGGCCGGTCCCGAAACCGCCGGTGGAAGTAGCGGGGGGCAGTGAAGCGGTCGTTGTGACGGGGACGCGTGAGTTCGGCAAGAAGGCGCGGGATTCGATCGCTCCTGTCGACATCGTGACGAATCGCCAGCTGACAGGTACCGGCCAGCCCACACTCCGCGACTCCCTGGCGCTGTTGCTGCCATCCCTCACCGTTCCCACAGGCGGTTTTGATGCGGGTGCCCTGACCGACACGATTTCGCTCCGCGGGCTCAACCCCAACGAAACGCTCGTTCTGGTGGACGGCAAGCGGCGCCATACCACGGCGAATATCTATGCGGATGGCGGCCCGGCGCAGGGGTCAACGCCTGTCGATATCGACATGATCCCCATGTCCATGATCGACCATATCGAAGTTCTGCGTGACGGTGCGTCCGCCCAGTACGGTTCAGACGCGATTGCAGGCGTGGTCAACATCATCCTGAAGAAGCAGAACCATGGTCTGACCATGCGCTCGAACACGGGAATCACGAGCGAAGGCGACGGTTTCCAGCAAGGTGTGTTCATCGACGGCGGCCTGAATCTGAACAATCGCGGTTTCGTTCATATCGGCGGCGATTTCGTTCATCAGGACCATACGGTCCGGTCCGGGGCGGACAACCGGACCAACACCTATGTCAATCAGCTTCTCGGGCAGCCCGAGCAGACCCGTGAGAGCGTCGCCATCAATGCCGGCTACAACATCACTGACAACGTGCAGGCCTATGCCAGCGCGACCTATGCGCACCGGCATGCGGAATCATATCAGAACTACCGCCTGCCCTCCACGCTCGCCAGCTATCCCGGCTATGCCTCAATCTACCCTTACGGCTATACGCCCATCGAAGCCCTGAACGAGGACGACTACGAATTGACGGCCGGCTTCAGGGGGACACTGGCGGGCTGGCACTGGGATGTTTCATCGGTCTTCGGACGGGACTACGATGCCTTCGATACCGAGAGCTCAACAAATGTGGGCCTGTACACCGCCACGGGGCAGACCCCGACATCCTTCGCAGCACAGTCCTATAACGACACGCAGTGGACGAACAGCGTCGACCTGAGCCGCAAGTTCCGCACCTCCTTCTGGCCTTATGCCATCAACGTCGCTGGTGGTGCGTCCTATCGTTACGAGGCCTATGCCATCGGCACAGGCTCTCCGGCGAGCTACACCTATTCCAGCTCGGACGGCTTTCCCGGCACCAACCCGGCCAATGCGGGCAAATGGTCCCGTGACGTTGCGGCGGGCTATCTCGACATCTCAACGAACCTGATGAAGCACTGGCAGATCGATCTGGCTGGCCGCGTCGAGCATTACACGGATGTCGGCAACACCAAGACCGGCAAGATCTCGACCCGTTACGATTTCAGCCCACGCTTTGCGATCCGCGGCACATTCAGCAATGGCTTCCATGCGCCGACGCTCGCGCAGGAACATTATTCCGCACTCTCCGTCTCTCCAACGGCTGCCAGCGGCATCATTGCGGCGAACTCCGCTGGCGCGCTCGCCAACGGCGCCTCAACCCTGAAGCCGGAATCGTCCACGAGTGCCGAAGGCGGCATCATCGTCGAACCGATCAAGAAGCTGCACGTTACCGTCGACGTGTATCAGATCGACCTGCGCGACCGGATCATGCCCGGGGGTACGATCTACGGATCGCAGGCCTACAGCGCACTCCAGGCTGACGGCTTCAACCTGCCGGCAGGATCTGAAAACTGGACTGGAAGCCAGCTCGCCACGCACTGGTTTGCCAATGTCGCCAACACCCGGACACAGGGTCTCGATCTGACGGCGACCTATCCGACCGATTTCGGTCGTTATGGTCATGCGGACTGGGATGTCGCGATCAACCTGAATCGCACGCGCCTGCGCCATCAGGCGACCAGCACAACCGGAGCAGCCCTTCTGAACGCCCAGTATATCGCCTACCTCACCACGGCGTATCCCCGCAGCAAGATCATCTTCGGTGGGACCTGGCATTCTGCCCGGAACAAATGGGCGGTCTCCGTCCATGAAATCCGCTATGGCGAGACAACGTCCCAGCTCACCTACTATACAGGGCCATATACCTATTCCACGAGCCACTTCCTGGAGTTCCAGAATGTGCCGAAATGGACGACGAACGCCTCCGTTACCTACAACATCACGCCCAAATGGAGCGCCACGATCGGCGGGAACAACATCTTCGCCAAATTTCCGTCCGTCGTTCCTGAAGGGAACCGTTATCTCGGTGTGCCCAAATATTACATGAGCACATCCCAGCTCGGCATGAGTGGCGGGTATTATTACCTGGATGTTTCAGCCCGCTTCTGAGGGCTGAACACAGCGAGGTGATGGAGACATCATCTCGCTTTAGGTGACCATCTGCCCGGAGGTCTCCCCACCCGGACAACCGCAAGGCCTGCTGCGGGAAGAACCCGCGTCCCCTGACCTGCGGGGGCAAGAAATGTGGTTCTGGAAATATTGTGTTTGTTGGTGTCCGCGAGAGGATTCGAACCTCCGGCCCCAGGATTCATACCACTTCGGTTTTCACCGCCATGCCCGCAAGCATGTTCGTGGTCTGGACTGTCTCTTCACCATGGCCAGAACGCCAAGGTGTCGCCCGTACAGTCTCTACACCTTCTTACCGGCACGCCGGAAAGCTTGGCTCGGGATTGGCACGATCGAGACGATCAGAGCGTTCCCCGAATTTGAGCGAATCCACCATGCGGTTTCCCATCATGGCGCCCAATTCAAAACCTTAGGAATCCTGTGCTCTATCCTGCTGAGCTACGCGGACAAACACGTCTCTCGTATCGCAGTTATGGTATCGCTGCAACCGTATCTGCGCCATATAAGTCAGTGGAAGACGTCAGGAATTCTTCATCCAAACCGGCAACATCCGGGAAAACAGGAAAATCGAAACCCTCGACAGGGCATATCGTCGGGGATGAAGATTACACGCCCTGTTTATGCTATCTAAACTTTTTCTGGTTAGTCTTTTAAGCAAGGCTTCTGCTACGGCCTTGCACGACACCTCTTTTCCATCAAAAAGGTGATCTGTTTTCTGGTAGTACCAAATCCTGAGTAGGATAGAGCGCATTCGCAGCTGGCATCCTACACAATACCTTTTTGTAGAGGTCTTGCAGGTTTGACTGGGTTGAGAATTGCCATGATCCGCGTTGCTTATAATGACATACTGAAACGGTTTGGAACTTCTGTCCTTTTCGACAGGAGATGCTGATCGTGGAGGCGGCGAAGATGATGGACAGTTCATCCCGTCATATCCGCGAGACCGACCCCACCCTTCTGCGCGTGCGACTGATCGGGCAGATGGAAGCAAGAACTCTCACAGGCGAGAGCGTGCTTCCGGTAGGGGGCAAGACACGGGCCCTTCTGGCTATTCTGGCTCTTTCTGACCGGAAACCTGTCCTTCGCTCCCGGCTGGCGGAACTGCTATGGAGCAAACGCCCTGAAGAGATGGCGCGCGCATCTCTGCGGCAGGAAATTCACCGTCTTCTGGATGCGCTGAGTCCGCTAGGCGTGGACGTCATTGATGTCCAGCGGCACTCACTGGCCCTGAAGCCGGCTCTCACTTCGGTGGATGCCGAGAGGCTGCTCACAGTCAGTGTCCGGACGATCGACAGCGTGACCCTCCCTGACGAACCGCTGCTCGGAGAGCTGGCAGGGGTGGATCCGGCGCTGGACGAATGGCTTGTCCAGCAGAGGGAGCGCCTCTCAACACATCTCCAGCAGGTTTATGAAAATGCCGTCCGGGAATTGACAGATCCGGATCAGGTCGAGGACGTGGCTGAACGCCTGCTGAAGTTTGACGGCCTGAATGAAGTTGCCTGGCGTGCCAGAGTTCAGATGGCCCTGCATCGTGGTGACAAGGGTCGGGCAGCCGCACTCGCTGACCAGATGACACATCTTTTCGGAGACGCCGAAGGACATATCCTTACTCCGGCAACACAGGCGCTGATCAAGAGCATTCCAACTGAAAGCTTCGGCAAGGATCTGGACCGGGACTTCTCCCAGGCAGGTCTGGCTACCCGAGTCCCTGAAGCGTCTTTCACAGCTCCGGTGATGCGCCCGGATCCGATGCTTGCCCTGCCGTTGCATTACGCCTCACAACATCCGGCTGCGGCAGAACCCCGGAAAATCACGCTGGTTTTCCTGACCCCGTTTTCTGCGAATGAAACGCTTGCAGAACAGGGCCAGCGCCTGCGGGATCAACTGGAACTCATGTTCGTCAACATGGGGACTTTCGACATCCTTGCGCTCCCCGAAACCTCCCCGCCCGACCCTGTGAGTGCGGCCGCGGTCTATCGGAACTGGGGCATGGATTACATCATTGCCGGGAATCTGCGGGCAGGTCCTGATGGTGCCAAAAACCGACTGATCCTCCGCGTTCTGGACGCGCGGCGCGGGGGAGTCATCATATGGGGAACGCATTACGATTTCCCACATTCCGGTCCGGATACCGCAAAAAACAGCCTTCTGGCGCCTGCCCAGGCAATGCAGTGGAGCATCTTTGTCACCGAAGCCCGGCGAATTGCGACCCGACCGGATGCAGAACTTTCAGCACTTGGAATGGCGCTACGGGCTTTCATGCTGCTCCTGCGGCATGATTCTTCACTTTTCGACAGAATTGGATTTCTGCTGGAACGCGCCGGCGATCTTGACGGGGACGACGGTGCGATTGCACTCATTGATGCCCTGCACTGCTATATCCGCTTCCTGAATGAATGGAGCCCTGAAGCCAAAGCTGTTTTTGCCCGAGGTCTTCGCAGCGTTCGTACCGCCATTGCGCTGATGCCGGATCTGCATGCAGTCGAAGTTCTTCTCGCCGCGTATCTGATGCACGAGCCTGCCATGCACAGTACGGCTCTCTCGGTTGCCCAGTCCGCGGCTGAGGGAATCTTGCGGATCGAGGGGCTTCACAAGGATTCTCCTGATCTTCTGATGGCGGAGATTGTTCTGGCCCTGCTGGGTGGGGAGACGAAGGCGGCAGCCGGAAAGGTGAAGCTACTGCTGGAAAACGGGTATCGCTCACAGTTGCTTGAACTGCTGCGCCCGGTTTTCATGATGGTCCTGTTGCTAGGGGAAGACTATCAGGAAGTAATCTCGATGGGTCGGTTGTCATCCGGTCTTTATCCATCCTACCCGAGTTCTCTGGTTTATTACCTCATCGCCCTGATTGAAATGGGCGACTGTGCCGAAGAGGCGCATCAGGTCTGTCGTCACCTTCTTCGTCTGGTACCGGATCTGACCATTTCCAGAGCAATCGACCGCTTTCCTTTCGGGGGGAAGACACTGCAAACGAGACTGGCTGAAGCGCTGAGAAAGGCCGGCGTGGCCGAAGGATAAGAACATCTTCCTTCAGGTGCTTGGCCTCTTGCCGCCGGCACGATATGAACACTCAAACAGAAGTTGCCGGCTGCAGGCCTCGCCAGTCTGCATCCTTGCTTGTGACCGGCCCTGGCGCGGCCCGCAGGACCACACATGATGTCTCGCATCCAGTTGACCGTTCTTCGCCCCCTTCACCGACCGACAACCCGGCTTGCCCTGGGATTTCTGGCGCTCAGCGCTCTTGCCGCCTGTGGCAGCGGGCGTGACCCCAGCACCCTGACCGCGCCTCGCAATCATCTTCTCGGTGTGGATCGCGGTGCCGAAGGTGGCGCTGACGAGCTTCGCGGTGGTGTGAACGCCTATCTGTGGCGCGGAGCGATCGACACCCTGTCCTTCATGCCGCTGGCCTCTGCCGATGCCGTGGGCGGTGTCATCCTGACCGACTGGTATCAGCCGTCCTCCAGCCAGAACGAGCGGTTCAAGATTGCGGCCTATGTGCTGGACCGTCGCCTGCGTTCGGACGCTCTGCGGGTCTCCGTGTTCCGGCAGGTTCTGCAGGATGGCCAGTGGGAAGACACCCCCGTTTCCGCCACCACCACTTCCGATATTACTACCCGTATCCTGACCCGCGCACGTCAACTGCGTGCCGAAAATGGCGAGCGGGACAACTGAGTCAGACATGAGCGATACCACAGCCCCCGCATTCGATTTCCAGAACCGCGAACCGTTCTGGCAGAACGAATGGAAGCGGCGGAATACCTTTGCGGTTCCGGATGTTCCCCCGGCCGATCGTCCGAAATACTATGTGCTGGAGATGTTCCCGTACCCGTCGGGGCAGCTTCATGTCGGGCATGTCCGAAACTATACGCTCGGGGATGTGGTCGCGCGCTACAAGCGGGCCCGTGGTTTCGCTGTCATGCACCCCATGGGGTGGGACGCGTTCGGTCTGCCGGCAGAAAATGCCGCCCGTGAACGCAATGTCCATCCTGGCAAGTGGACGATGGACAACATTGCCACCATGCGGGGCACACTGCAGCGTCTGGGCTTCTCGCTGGACTGGGACCGTGAGATCGCAACCTGCCTGCCGGAATATTACGGCAAGCAGCAGAAGCTGTTCACCGACATGCTGGCCGCCGGTCTGGTCGAGCGGCGGGATTCTCTGGTCAACTGGGATCCGGTCGATGAGACGGTTCTTGCGAACGAGCAGGTCGTGGACGGGCGCGGGTGGCGCTCGGGAGCGCTGATCGAGAAGAAGAAGCTCTCTCAGTGGTTCCTGAAAATCACGAAATTCGCTCAGCCCCTGCTTGATGATCTGAAGACGCTTGATCGCTGGCCCGAACGCGTCCGGACGATGCAGGAGCGCTGGATCGGCCGTTCGGAAGGGGCCCGGGTCCGCTTTGCGCTGCATCAGCCGCCCGCAGGCTATGACGAGGATCTCGACAGCGTCGAAGTCTTCACGACGCGTCCCGATACCCTGTTTGGCCTGAGCTTCATCGGGATTTCAGCGGAACATCCGCTGGCCCGCAAGGTTGCGGAAAGCAACCCGCAGGCCGCTGCCTTCATTGAGGAATGCCGCCGTCTCGGGACGTCCGAGGAAGTGATCGAAGCTGCCGAAAAGCGCGGGTTCGACACGGGTCTGCGCGTGGCCAACCCGCTTGATCCCGAAAAGACGGCACCTGTCTGGATCGCCAATTTCGTCCTGATGGACTATGGCACCGGCGCTGTTTTCGGCTGCCCGTGCGGCGATCAGCGCGATCTCGACTTTGCCCGCAAGTACGACCTGCCGGTTCCGCAGGTTCTGCTGCCTCCGGGGCAGGATGCCGAGACCTTTGTCCTGGGCAAGAAGGCCGTTTCGGGGGATGCGACCCTGTTCAATTCGGGTTTCCTGGATGGGCTGGATCCTGCTGCTGCGCGGACGAAAGTCATTGAGCGCCTTGAAGGTCTGGGGGCTGGCAAGGGTGTCGTGAACTGGCGCCTGCGCGACTGGGGCATTTCCCGGCAGCGCTACTGGGGCTGCCCCATTCCCATCATCCACTGCGACACCTGCGGCCCGGTTCCGGTGCCGGATGACCAGCTTCCCGTCATCCTACCGGAAGACGTGACATTTGATCGTCCCGGCAATCCGCTCGATCACCACCCGACCTGGAAGCACGTCAACTGCCCGCATTGCGGCAAGCCTGCGGTTCGTGAGACCGATACGTTCGACACGTTCGTTGACAGTTCCTGGTATTTCGCCCGCTTCACCAGCCCGCATGCCGAAACCCCGACAGTTCCGGCGGCTGCCAATGGCTGGCTGCCGGTGGACCAGTATATCGGCGGCATCGAGCATGCGATCCTGCATCTGCTCTATGCGCGTTTCTTCACCCGCGCGATGCATGAAACCGGGCATCTGGATGTGGACGAGCCGTTTGCCGGTCTCTTCACCCAGGGCATGGTGACGCATGAGAGCTACCGCGACGACAGCGGCTGGCTGTATCCCGAAGAGGTCGAGCGGCACGGCGATCAGGTGGTGCGCCGTGAGACGGGAACGCCGGTTCAGGTCGGCCGCTCGGAAAAGATGTCCAAGTCCAAGCGCAACACGGTGTCTCCGGTCGACATCATCGAGCGTTATGGCGCGGATACGGCCCGCTGGTTCGTTCTCTCCGACAGCCCGCCGGAGAGGGACATGGAATGGACGGCCGCAGGCGTTGCCGCTGCTGCACGCTTTGGCCAGAGACTGCATCGTCTCGTGGCTTCCGTGGCCGCACGGGATGCAGCCGACAGTGCGCATGGTGCAGCAGGGGATGACCTGCGTCGTGTCACGCACCGGACCATTGCCGCCGTCGGTGAAGCTCTCGAAGCCTTTACGCCGAATGTTGCCGTGGCCCGTCTGCATGAGCTGACCTCCGCTCTGGCCGATGCCGAACGCATCGAAGGCGCCGGCATTGCCGCTGCGCGCCGTGAGGCGGCACGCGTGCTGTGTCTGCTGACGGCTCCGATGATGCCCCATCTTGCGGAAGACATGATGGCAGTTCTGGAACCGGGCAGTGCACTTGTTGTGGAGCGTCCCTGGCCGGAAGCCGAAGAAAAATGGCTGGCCGTGCAGAGTGTGACGATCGGTGTGCAGATCCTTGGTAAGCTGCGCGGGACCATTGAGGTTCCGCCCAATGCGCCGAAAGAAGACGTGCTGGCCGCTGCAAAGAACGAGCCGAATGTGGCCCGTCTGCTTGAAGGAAAACGGCTGGTGAAGGAAATCCATGTTCCGAACCGGATCGTCAATTTCGTGGTGGCGGGCTGATGTCTGACCGGCGCGGCGCCTTTCTGCTCACGGCTTTCCTTCTGCTGGGGGGGTGTGGTTTTTCCCCCCTCTATGGAAAGCTGACCCCGAAAACCGACATGTCGGAAGAGTTGGCACAGATTTATGTGGACAACATTCCGGGGCGTTATGGCCAGGAACTCCGTCTGGCCCTGCAGAAAAACCTGGCCGGCGCCGGGCCGGAAGATCCTCATAAATACATGCTGAAAGTCTCTTCCGGCATGAATGAAGAAGCGGTCGACATCCATCAGGACAATACGTCCGGCCGCACCCGGAGCACGGGCTCGGCGCACTGGGTGCTGATCACGGTCGAGCAGAATCCGCGCCTGCTGGCCCAGGGGGATGCCACGACACTCGATGGTTTCAACACCACGTTCGAGCAGTATTTCGCCCAGACGCTGAATGATGAAACGCTTCAGGCACGCGTCTCGGATACGCTGGCGCAGACCATGACGCAGCAGATCGCGATCTGGTTCCGCAATCACAACATGCCCGAGAAAGCCGCGCCGGATGAACTGCCGCGCTATCTGAACACGGATCGCATGCCGGATGACAACGGCAATGCCGCCACCGACCGGACAGGTGTCGATGGCTTCCCGGCTTCCGCAACGGGCCGTCTATCCAGAAGCACGACCAGCACGTCTGCGCAGTAAGTGGTGAAGATCGACGCACGAAGCATCAGTCGGACACTGGCCGATGCCGGGTCTTGGCGGGCCATCGTGCTTCATGGCGAAGATACGGGTCTTATTCGTGAGCGTGCCGCGCAGGCGGTCAGGCTGGTGGCCGGGACGACGGATGATCCGTTCCAGGTGGCTCAGCTGGATCGGGAAACGCAGGACCGGCTTGAAGAAGAGGCCACGGCGCTTTCCCTGATCGGCGGGCGACGGGTGGTCTGGGTGCGTGAGGGTCAGGACAGTCTGGCCCCTCTGTTCAAGCGGGTGCTTGAAACCGACACGGAAACGCTGATCGTTATCGAGGCTCCGGGAATTACGGCGCGCTCGAAACTGCGTGCGCTCGCCGAAGCCCACAAGCAGGTCGCGTCCATCGCCTGTTATCCCGAAGAAGGACGCGCCCTCTCCCAGACCGTGACGGATGCTCTCGGTCAGGCCGGTGTGACGATCGACCGCGATGCCCTGAGCTGGCTGATGGGCGTGCTTGGCTCCGACCGCAGTGGCGTGCGGGGCGAAATCGAAAAACTTGTTCTGTATGCGGGCGAAAATGGCCGTCTCGATCTGCAGGCCGTTCAGGACTGTGTCGGCGATGCGGGCGGCAATTCTTTGGAAGACGCCGCTTTTTCCGCGCTGTGCGGAAACCGCATGATGGCCGATCAGGCTCTTGAACGGGCGCTGGCCGATGGTGCCAACCCCGTAGCCGTTGCGCGGACCGTTCTGGGCGTTCTGGTGCGGCTTCAGAAGGTTGCGCAGGGCGTGCAGGATGGTCAGGGGCGGGCCGAGTCCATGAAGACGCTCAGGCCCCCCGTATTCTTCAAGCGGACGGCGGCTTTCAATCAGGCGCTTGACCGGTGGCCTCTTGCGGCACTGGCAGCGGCGGCCCGGGAAACGCAGGCGTTCGAACTGGCCTGCAAGCAGAGCGCGTCTCCCGACATGGCGCTGTGCAGGCGGCACATCGCCTCTCTGTGCACCGTCAGAAAGGCATGAACCATTCGGGCAGGAATGGGGATGAGTAATTTTCCTCTATTTCCGATCCTGCAAGCCAAATATAACGATGCGCCCGCTATATGGCGTTCGTCTTTCGTGCGTAAGGTTTCAGGTCCATGTCTCTTTCCTCCCAACCTCATACATTCCGCCTGACTCCGGCGGGCTATGGCCATCTGGTGGAGCAGGCCACTGTCGCGCCTGAACATTACTGGGAGCGTGAGAGCAGACGGCTGAACTGGAGCACCACGCCCGGTCAGGCTCATTGCACCGAACGCAGCTGGTTTCCAGGCGGAGTGCTCAATGCGAGCGTCAACTGTCTGGACCGACATCTTGAGACGCGCGGCGATCAGAACGCCCTTGTCTGGCAAGCCGAAGAGGCCGACCGGGTTGTGACCTTCACCTACCGGACGCTCCACGAACGCGTCTGCCGCATGGCGAACGTGCTGCGTGAACAGGGCGTGCAGACCGGGGACCGGGTTGCCATTCACCTACCGTCCGTGCCGGAAGGCCTGATCGCCATGCTTGCCTGCGCGCGGATCGGAGCCATCCACGTGGTTCTTTTCGGCGGGTTCTCTCCGGAAGCGATTGCCGACCGACTGGCTGACAGTGGCGCAGTGCTGGTCATTACTGCCAATATGGGACGCCGTGGTCCCAAGCGAATCCCGTTCAAGACGACGCTGGACGCCGCTCTGGATCTCCGTCCGGAAGCTCTGGCCGTCAGACATGTGCTGGTCGTGAGCGTGACGCAGGACGAGGTTGATCTGACGGCGGGACGGGACCTGTGGCTGACGCCCCTTCTGGACGAGGCATCGGCCGACTGCGCTGCGCAGGACATGCCGACCTCAGCCCCGCTGTTCCTGCTGTACACATCGGGCAGCACCGGAAAGCCCAAGGGGATCGTGCATGGCACGGGCGGCTATCTGGTCTGGGCGTCCTACACCCATGAACTGGTTTTCGATCATCAGGAAGGCGACATCTTCTGGTGCACCGCCGATATCGGCTGGATCACCGGGCATACCTATGGCGTTTACGGCCCCCTGCTGAACGGCGGAACGATTCTGCTGTTCGAAGGCATGCCGTCCTATCCAGGACCGGGCCGCTGGTGGAGCGTCATTCAGGACCACAAAGTCACGACGTTCTATACGTCTCCGACCGCGATCCGCGCTCTCATGCGCGAAGGCGATGAGGTTGTGCAGCGTCATGACCTCTCCTCCCTGCGCGTTCTGGGGACTGTCGGCGAGCCTATCAGCCAGGAAGCGTGGTCCTGGTTCAATGATCATGTCGGTGGCGGGCGCTGCGCTTTCGTCGATACCTGGTGGCAGACCGAAAGCGGTGGAATCATGATTTCGCCGGTTCCGGGCGCTGTCCGGGAGAAGCCCGCTTCCGCCACGCTCCCCCTACCCGGTGTCCATCCGGTTCTTCTGGATGAACGCGGCGCTCCGAAAGAAGGCGCAACGGAAGGTGTGCTCTGCCTCAGGGGTTCCTGGCCCGGCCGGGCGCTCACGATCTGGAATGATGCTGCCCTTTTCGAGCGCACCTATCTTCAGCCCTATCCCGGCTACTATTTCACGGGTGACGGCGCGCGGCGTGACGAAGACGGGTATTACTGGATCACTGGACGCGTTGACGACGTGATCAACGTCTCCGGTCACCGGATCGGCTCTGCCGAGATCGAAGACGCTCTGGCGACTGAACTGGCCATTGCGGAGAGTGCAGCGATTGGCGTTCCGCATGACCTCAAGGGACAGGGGATCGTCGTCTATGTCGTCCCGCGCGATAACGCGCCGGCGGATCTTCACGTCCGGGCCGCACAGGCCATCACATCAAAAGTGGGCCGCTATGCGGCGCCGGAACGCGTCCATGTCGTGCCGGACCTTCCCAAGACCCGCTCGGGGAAAAGCGTTCGCCGCCTGCTTCGCAAGATTGCCTGCGGAGAGACCGAAGGATTTGGCGACCTGTCCACCCTTGCTGATCCTGAGATCGTTGCAACGCTGATCGCACTGATCCAGGTGCCGGAAAGCTGATCTGTCAGCCCTGACAGGGTTCAGACATCGGTCGTCCCGCCCGATGTCTGAACCGGGATGAGCGCGTCGCTCAGGAACCCGAAGACGACATGCATGAAATAGACGGAAAAGGCCGCGACCAACAGCACGGCAAACAGCCGTCCGAAAATCCTGAACGACGCCACGATCAGCGCTCCCAGAAGCAGGAACAGCAGCACCGTCTGTGAATTTCCCTGTATCCCGAGACTGGCCAGGACGGTGCGGGCCATGACCTCGGTGATCGCCACACCGGCCACAACCACGCCCAGCAGTCCGAGGATCAGACCCCACAACGTATCGAGTATGGATTGCATCACGTGATCTGGCACCGATTGAAAGAGGACAAGATCACTCCACAAAGCCATTCTCCGTGGCTCCGGTCAACTGTCATCTGCCATGGGGATAGACGAATGTTGGAGCGACCGTTACGAAAGATGATCTTTTCCTGACCGGATTTTCTCACATGGATCATCTATGACGAATTCGCCTGCCCTGCTGCTGACGATCGTTCAGTCCATTCTCCCGATTCTCGTGACGCTGGGATTTGGATATTTCGCGGCATACCGAAAAGATTTCGATGCCCAGCAGGCTGGTGTTCTGACACGTCTGGTCATGCTCTACGCGCTTCCACTGGAACTGCTGGCATCCATCCTCAGTACGCCCCGCAACCAGGTTCTGGCAGCGGGGCCGGTGGCAGCTCTGATCCTGCTGGCCATGATCGGCGGTTACGGCCTGATCTTCGCCATTCTGCGCGTACTGCTCAAACGCCGTCTGGGCGAAGCGGCCCTGATTGCGATGACCATCACGGGACCATCCGTTCCCTTCATCGGTATTCCTGTTCTGGGACAGATTTTCGGGCCGGCCAGTTCGGTGCCGATTTCGATCGCGTCCCTGGCCATGAATCTGGTGCAGCTTCCCACCACCCTGATCCTGATGGGACATGACCGCGGCACCCGCCATCGGGTCGAGACTGAAGGGGAAACCCGGAACGAACTCCGTGAGCTTTTCGGGCATCTGATGCATTCCTGCCGGGAGCCGGTCGTCTGGGTTCCGATGATGGCGCTTGTTCTGGTCAGTGCCGGCGCCTTCCTGCCACAGTTTCTGAAGGGCTCACTTCAGCTGCTCGGCCGCACGACAGGTGGCGCGGCGCTGTTCGCATCGGGCGTGGTGCTCTTTACGCGTCAGGTGAAATTCAGCCCTCTGGTCGGCGTGATTGTCAGCGTCCGGAATGTCATTATTCCCGGAATCATCTATGCGCTGGCCCGTCTGTGGCACCTTCCCCTGCCTGCCCTTCAGGAGAGCGTCCTGACGATGGCGATCCCCAGTGCGTCGATCAACGTCATCCTTGCCATGCGCTATCATGTGCTGGAACGTGAGATTGCATCCGTTCTGTTCTTTGGAACGTTAAGTTCAATCTTCACGATGGCATTTTTCATTTGGCTGACAGGTGCATGACCAGTTTTCTTTTCGTGTGTACGGGCAATATCTGCCGCTCACCTCTGGCCGAACTGGCCATGCGCCGCGAAGCCAGCCTTCGCGGACTGACCCTCGATATCGACTCTGCGGCAACCGGACGCTGGAATCTCGGCGAGGCTCCTGACCCCCGTGCCCGTGTCGTCGCGTCCAGACAGGGGCTTGATGCGTCACCGCTTCGGGCACGCCTTGTCACCGAAGAAGATTTCGACCGGTTTGACCACATCATTGCGATGGACCGTTCCCATCTCGCCATTCTCAGACAAATGCGCCCTCACCACTCAAAAGCGCGCCTTTCCCTGATGCTGGACCATATTCCAGCCCGTGCCGGACAGGACGTCATCGACCCCTATTACGGGCCGGATGAAGGCTTCGTCACGACATGGGAGGACGTCGAGGCCGCTTGTGCCGCCCTAGCCAGAACCGCTCTTGGCCCCCGCCCCTGAAGCTTCTAGCTTGAGCGGAACAGAAATGGAGAGTTTCATGTCATCCAAACCTGACATTCTGACGATTGATCCCCTCGTGCCGGTCATGAAGGAAAGGCTGGAGAAATCATTTACACTCCACCCCTACACATCGCTGGAAAACCTGAAGAACATTGCTCCTGCCATTCGCGGGATCACGACAGGTGGTGGGTCCGGGGTTCCTTCCGAAATCATGGACGCCCTGCCCAATCTTGAAGTCATTTCCGTCAACGGTGTGGGCACGGACCGCATCAATCTGGATGAAGCAAGACGCCGCAACATCGGGGTCGCCACAACCCAGAACACCCTGACGGACGACGTGGCCGACATGGCCGTCGCGCTGATGATGGCAGTGATGCGGGGCATCGTGACGAACGATACCTTCGTCCGTGCTGGAAAATGGCCTTCCGCCACGCCTCCCCTCGGACGAAGCCTGACCCGGAAAAAAGTGGGCATCGCAGGATTTGGACATATCGGCCAGGCGATTGCCAAACGCGTCTCGGCGTTCGGTATGGAGGTGGCCTACTTCAACTCACACGCCCGGCCTGAAAGCACTTGCCACTTCGAGCCTGATCTGAAGGCGCTGGCAACCTGGTGCGACGTCCTGATCCTGGCGGTCTCAGGCGGTCCACGGTCCGCCAACATGATCGACAGGGACATCCTGGATGCTCTGGGCAAAGACGGTTTCCTCGTCAATATCGCCCGAGGAACAGTGGTGGACGAAGCCGCACTTCTGAGCGCCTTGCAGGAAAAACGCATCGCTGGCGCCGGACTGGACGTTTTCCAGAACGAGCCCAATATCAATCCGGCTTTTCTAAGCCTGCCAAACACCGTTCTGCAGGCCCATCAGGCGTCGGCCACAGTCGAAACCAGAACGGCCATGGCTAATCTGGTCGTGGACAACCTGATTGCCTATTTCACCGATAAAACCCTGCTGACACCCGTAATCTAAGACCTATGCCACGAACTGTTCGGCAATGATCCGCTCTGAAAGACCGTGATCGGGATCGAACAGGATCGTGGCTTTCCGGGAACGGTCTTCCCGGACAACAACCTCGGCCACATCACGGATTTCCGTAAAATCTGCTACTGCTGCTGTTGCCCTCTTCTCAGTATCAAGCAGTGTCAGTTTTACGACTGCGCTCGACGGCAGCAGGGCGCCCCGCCAACGCCGGGGCCGAAAAGCGGAAATCGGTGTAAGCGGAAGAATATTGGCGCTCAAAGGCACAATAGGTCCATGAGCGGACAGGTTATAAGCTGTCGAACCGGCGGGAGTGGAAACGATTATTCCGTCGCAGATCAGTTCCTCAAGCCGCAACCGACCATCTATTTCTATCCGGATACGGGACGTCTGTCGTGTCTGACGGAAAAGAAACACGTCATTGAATGCCAATGCACTTTTGACTTTCCCTGCCACTGTCGTGGCAGTCATGTGCAGCGGGTGGAGAACCGACGGCTGGGCATTTTCGAGACGCTGTAAAAGGTCTCCCTCATCGGCGGCATTCATCAAGAACCCAACCGTCCCATAATTCATGCCGTAAATAGCAATGCTTTTATCCAGAACCTTGTGCAGGGCCTCGAGCATGAAGCCGTCCCCCCCCAGACAGACAACAACATCCGCCTCGTGAAGCCGCACATCTCCGTATTTCTGTGAAAGTCGGGCCAGTGCCGCCTGGGCGCTGTCCGTTGAAGAGGCAACAAAATGAATTTTCATAAAAAATCGCATCAGCCTGAAATCAGCAGAGATCATTTTCCCTATTGCCGGTCTCCTTAGCAGATGAACGGCTTGAGGGAGCATTATTTTTCAGAGCCAACGGTAGCATCAAAAATCTCTGCCCATCTCAAAATTGGATCGACAACAGACATTCAGTGGAGCCTGAAGAAAGGGAATATTGTGTCGTACTGGCACGTTGAAGCGACCGTATTATCCATATCAGAAACTTGAAAGAATGGCCGCCACTCATTCGTCCATCAGGCCGGGGCGGTAAGATTTCGCATTTCGAGAAAATCCCTCGTTCACCACCTTCTGGCATCCACAGCCAGAGGTCAAACAACTCAAATCGACTATCAAAAATATAATGAAATTATTATATTGACCCAATAGTACGTATTTTGACGCGCGGCGAAATTTCCTCTTGTGCTAAAACGCTTATAGAAGGCTGTATACGTTCTATTATGCGCCTGATGGGAAGTCGGATATTTCTCGAAACCAATATTACTGGCACCTCCCCTTGCTTGGAGGCACTATCAAGACAGAATTTAACGCGAGACACGAACTCATTCATTTTTGACGGAGAAAAATTAATCTGTTTTTCTTCGCCCGAATTAGACAAATGATCCAAAATAAACATCTCCCAGTCAGGACTGAGGGTCACAATTGGAATATATCCCTGAGGACCAATGACTGATGCACTGATTTGACGAGCCAGTCTGGTCCGAACATGAGAAACTAACGCTGCAACAGTTTTTAATCCTTGGCTACATCCCTCCTGCAAAGCCTCTAGAATACTAACCAGATCACGGATTGATACCCGTTCTTCAAGAAGGGACTGCAGAGTTCTTTGTATTACACTAACTGAAATCTGAGAGGGAACCAGATCTATGACCAATTTCTGCTGCTCTCTAGGCATCTCATCCAGCAGTTTTTGCGTCTCCGAATAAGAAAGAAGGTCTGGCATATTATCTTTAACCAATTCGGTTAAATGCGTGATGATTACACTTGCAGGATCAACAACCGTGTACCCCTGAACAATGGCATTTTCCCGCAGATTTTGATCTATCCACAATGCAGGCAAGCCAAAAGCGGGTTCTTTGGTTTTTTCTCCCTCGATATTTGGCTCTCCCCCCCGTGGATCCATCGCTAAAAGCTTATTCAGCCTGACTTCACCCTGACCGACCTCTATCTCCTTAATAGAAACTGAATAAGAATCAGGCGGTAAAAGCAGATTATCTTGGATACGAACAGGTGGAAGGACGAAACCCATATCGCTTGCAATTGTTCGACGAAGTATTTTTATTTTTTCTGTTAAACGCGTCCCCTCACCGCTTGCGATCGCCAACAAATTAAAGCCCAATTCCAGTCTCAATAGATCAACCTTCAGGCTTTCCGAAATTGGAACTTCTGCGGGAACAGGATTTTCGGGAACTACAACAGAATCTCCATCATTATCCGTACCAACCACGGGAGTCCGGTATCTTATCCAAGCCGCTCCCCCAGCCAAAACTGCTAGAAACAAAAAGGGAAATGTCGGCAGACCTGGGATTAATGCCAAAACCACTGCCGAGCCGGAAGCCAAGGCAAGCGGTTTAGAATTACCACCCAATTGACGGACAAGAGCAACGTCAGTTCCGCCTTCAGTCCCACCCTTTGTTACGACAATACCTGAAGCCGTAGAAACCAACAGGGCAGGAATTTGCGAAACAAGACCATCACCTATCGTCAACGTCGTAAACGAGGTAGCTGCATCTGCTATCTGCATACCGTGGCGAACAACACCTATAGTTAGTCCGCCTACAATGTTGATAGCGGTTATAATCAGACTAGCAATCGCGTCTCCACGCACGAATTTGGCAGCACCATCCATCGCGCCATAGAAACCACTTTCCTCTTCAAGTTCTCTACGTTTTTTACGTGCGACAGAATCAGTAATAGCGCCTGAGGATAGTTCAGCATCAATTGCCATTTGTTTTCCCGGCATGGAATCCAGAGAAAACCTGGCCGCAACCTCGGCAATACGTCCCGAGCCTTTGGTAATAACCATAAAGTTAACAACCAGAAGTATCGAGAACAAAATAGCCCCGATAACTACGTCTCCGCCCATCAAGAAGCCACCAAAAGCAGCAACAACATGGCCCGCGGCATAGGCGCCTTCGTATCCGTGACTCAGAATCAAGCGCGTAGTTGCTACCTCGAGCGAAAGCCTCAGTAGAGTTGTTAATAGAAGCAGTGTTGGAAAAGACGTAAAATCAAGCGGCTTATTTAAAAATAACGCCACCATCAGAACCAAAATGGATAACGTAACTGACAACGATAATCCGACGTCTAAAACAAACGTCGGAAGAGGCAGAACCAATATCGACAACAGAGCAGAAACAGAGAGAGCAAGCCCGATATCTGATCCAGGAACCCACTTTTTCAAAGCGAGCACGCTTTGAGGAATATTATTTGATGAAAAAATCCTTCCCATCTCGGAAGAGAAACTTTTCTTTATATTATTCATTTTTCTTCCGATATGGTTTTTTAATTTTCTGACTTTACAATTTCAGTCATGGTGACGCCTAAACGCGTCTCATCCACCATAACCACCTCACCCCTTGCAATTAAGCGATTATTGACAAGAATATCGATTGGATCTCCAATCTTCCGGTCCAACTCCACCACAGCCCCCCGCCCCAGCTTCAATAATTGGTTTATCGGCATTGTGGCTCGGCCCAATACTGCGCTTACCGTAACAGGGATGTCATAAATAGCCTGCAAATCATTAGGCGTTTTATCGCCTGAAATTTCTTCTTTTAAAACCTGTTCTCTTTCCATACCGAAACCATCCTCATCTTTATCCAGCATTTTTTCCTCCTATTTTTCATGAGAGAGCGAGAGAATTTCTGACGTTATTTCAGAAACAACTTTATCCGCATTCCTAACAAACAGACCTGTATCCCAAGAAACCTTGAAATCCCCACCTTTTTTCGCTCCATCCACAATAATATTTATTATTTTTTGCGTAGATTCTCCAAAGTACCCTTCTATTTTTTCTGAAAGCTCTTGAGAACAAATTAATTCCAACTGGAATTTATCTTTTATGAATGAATTAATTTTTTCGATCGTTCGCTTTGCCTCTTCCACTCCATACTGCGTCAAAAGCTCCGGAAACAGATTCATCAGTATTTTCAGGAAGAAAGACGTAACCTGCTTAGACATATCCTTCTCTATGTTTTTTACACTCTCACATATTCCATCTATTTCTTTTTTTATTTCATTTTTATAAAAACTCTCCAGGATTATTCTTTCATTATCAAATAATTCCTTTCCTGATAATTTTCCTGCCTGCAGTCCCTTTTGATAAAATTCTTCTAAAAGTTCATCGGATAGCGTATTAGTGTTTTCGTTCTCGATGGGCGGCGGTATATCGTCATTTTTCTCTACATTGCCCGGCAAGACCCTATCGAAGTCCTCCGCGTAGAGAATTCCAGAAGCATTATTGCCGCCTGAGAAATTGTGGACCATCAGACAATCATCTCATTTCCAGGCTGTTCTTGATCAATCAGATCAATTTCGCCTCGGTCTACAAGATCTTTCGCAATAATAAGAATTTGGTTCTGTGCAGTATCAACATCTTTTACTCGCACAGGACCCAAATCTTCAATTTCATCCATAAGAATACGACCTGCACGCTCCGACATGGAAGCAAGAAACGCCTGTCTCAATTTATCGCTTGCACCTTTAAGGGCCAGCGGCAGGCTTTCCCGAGGTATCTGGTTCAGCAATACTATCAAACTCTCACTGGAAAGATTGACGAGCTCTTCGAATGTAAACATAAGACTTTTGATCTGTTCGGCATCATCCTGACTCCGCTCTTCCAGAGCAGTCATAAATCTACCTTCAATGCGCCTATCAAAATTGTTAAATATGTCAGCCAGAACCTCATGGCTATTCCGGTTTATTCCGCGCGGAATATTTGACACAAATTCCGATCTCAGTGTCTTTTCAACGCTTTGAAGAACGTTTTTCTGTATTGTTTCCGTTTTAAGCATTCTCATCATGATATCTAATGAAAATTCTTCCGGGAAAAGCGCCAGAACTTTAGCCGCATGAGAAGGTTTGATCCGACTTAATATAACGGCAACAGTCTGTGGGTATTCGTTTCTCAAATAATTCGCGAGAACTGTCTCTGATACATTACCGAGCTTATCCCACATCGTACGCCCGGCAGGCCCACGGATTTCCTCCATGATTGCTGCAGCCCGATTGGCGGGAAGAGCATTTTTGAGAAGCTTTTCCGTACTTTCCAGATCTCCGACTACACCTTCAGCAGCCCCTAAGCCCTGGCTAAATTCATGGCATACTTTTTCGACGGTATTTGACGAAACAATACCCAACTGAGCCATTGCAGATGAAATTTCTCTAATTTCTTCTTCATGCATCTGCTCGAACAAACGAGAACAGTTTTCCTCGCCCAAGGCCATCATCAGGATGGCCGCTTTTTGTACGCCGGAGATATTCTTTTCCATATCCATCATCCTCTCGCTCCTTCCTGAGAAGGAATCAACCATCCTCTTACCAAAGCAATACTTTCAGATGGATGAGTTTCCACGAGATCTACAACTTTCTGAACGGAAGAGGCTCTAATTCGTCCCTGTACTCCACTGACAGAGACTGTTTCTTCATCAACCGGTTCAGCATTCACATAAGCCGCCTCGAGCATAGGAGTTCTTGCTCTCTCGGATTGACTGTCGGGCAGATAAACAGCGCCTTGCGAAGAAAGATCGGCATTTGGAGTACGGGCTTCAGAAGTGGCAAAATTGAGCAATTTCCCAGAGCTGGACTCTCCAATCGGCCGGAGTAATGGGCGCACGACAAAGAACAGAACCATCGCCAGGCAGGCTGCGAATAATCCAAACCTTATCGCCTCCATCTGATTTGAATGGGTGAAAAACTTGCTCCAGCCGGAGATCTCTGGCTTCATTTCCATGTCCATATCCGTAAACTTCATGGACATCACGGTAACTACGTCACCCCTACTCTGATCGAAGCCAACAGCACTTTTGGTCAACGCAGTCAGCCGCCCAAGTTCTTCCTGATTGCGCGGCTGCCATGACGCGTGGCCTTTTCCATCAGACTGGCTGATACCATCGACCATGACGGCCATACTGATGCGGGCAATGCGTGGCTGATCCTGAACCAGGGTCCGGACTGTCTTGCTTATCTCATAATTATTCGTTTGTTCCTGCCGGTTGCTCTGACTTCCATTCTGCTGCTGTCCCGCATTGGCGTTCGGAAGATTATTTGACACCGTCGTGTTGGTAGAGCCTTGGGTATTGATGCTTTTTTCTGTCTTGGTCTGTTGCGACCTCAGAACCTGCTGGTCGGGATCATAATTTTCCTGGGTTTCCCGAACATGATCGTTATTCATGGTGACGTTGGCTTCTACACGCACATGCCCCGGCCCCAGTGAAGATCCCAGCAGATCCTCGACTTCACGCGCGATACGCTGTTCAATCAATTGCCGCTGCTCTTCCGCAGACTGACCGCCGTTCGAGTTTCCTTCTCCCTGCTTGAGAAGAACATGACCACGATTGTCGATCAGGGAGATATTGTGGGCGTCCAGCCCTGGGACCGCCGCGGAAACCAGGTTCACGACTGCTGCAATGCTTTCCTCATCCAGCCGACGTCCACCGTCCATTGAAAGAAGGACGCTCGCCTGAGCATTCTGCTCATCTGTTGAAAAAAGCTCCCTGTGACGCAGCACAAGATGCACCCTGGCATTCCGGACGCCATGGATCAGACGGATTGAACGTTCCAGTTCACCCTCGAGTGCACGGGTTTCATTGATGGTCTGTTCGAATTGCGTGGCGGTAAAGCTGTTGCCCTTGTCGAATATCTCGTATCCGACAGACCCGCCTGATGGCAGGCCGCTTTGAGCCAGAAGCAATCTGGCACGTGCAACGTCGTCATCAGGCACCATGATCGTACTGCCCTGATCCTGAAGACGATATTTGATGTGGGCCTTTGCAAGCTGCTCTACGATTTCACCTGCTTCATGCGCTTCCAGATCACGGTAGAGCAGGCCGTTTGTGGCGTTGACTCCATGAAGGACAAGCACGCCGAGCAGGACCAGCATCGCAACGCCAACGCCGCCAAGAGCCGCCAGACGCGGCAGCCCCAACTGCTTGAGGTTTGCTAGAAGCGCTTTCACCGGCTGCTCTCTTTCCGGTTTTTCAGTGAATCGTCATCCTGGCGACTCTCTTTAGAAAAACCTTCCTGCATTGCCCACATGAGCACTCACCCCTAAACCCAACTGTCGATAATGCTGATTGTGGAGCAAAAAGGTTAACGTACGCCTAACAATGGGCATTATCAGTCGCTGGAATCAGGTGGTCGAAAATCCGGTCAGATCGCTCATGTCAATGGTAGCATCGCCCATATCAATATTAACGCCCGTTGTTCCCTTTGAAACACCAGTGACAGTCCCAGTTATCGTGGTCGAAAGAGCAACGCTGGTACCGTCAGTAGAGCTTCCCTCTACAGCAACCGTATAAGCACCATCGCTCAACTGCGTACCGCTGTTATTCTTGCCGTCCCATGTCCAGGTATTTGTTCCCGCGGACGCATTGACTGTTTCGGACTTCACGACCGTACCCGTACTGTCCGTTACGGCAATCGCGACATCCTCTGCCTGAGGCGCGGTAAACGACAGGGATGCAGAACCGCTCTGAAGCGGCAGGCTGGAACTGCTTGCAGTTGTCGTCTTGCCGATCAGGCTGACCGCTGAAGCCATCTGGTTGTCCTGCGTCGCGGAAATCAGGGTGGTCAGATTTGTATTGGTCTCGACCTGCTGCTGGACGCCGGCAAACTGAGCGAGTTCGGCCGTAAAGGAATCAGTGCTGGTTGGATTACTGGGGTCCTGATGCTGCAGCTGTGTTGTAAGCAGCGTGAGGAACTGGTTGAAATTCCCCCCCAGAGATGAGAGCGAACTGCTCGAACTGCTGGCGCTCGTTGACGTACTGGAAGAAGCAGAGGCTGCATTTGCTGCCGCATTGCTTTTCGCGGCTGCAATAGCCTGACTTAGAAGCGACGTGCTGGCGGTCGTTGTACCAACTGAAGAAACCATGTTTTGAATCCTATGTTAGACGGTGAGATCGACGACGCCACGCAGAAACCGGCGTTCAGGGGCTGGAGTATCAGTCGCAGATGAGGTCCCCCTTGCTTCCCCTCCTGACTGATTATTGCTTCCCTGCCGCTCATCCTGGGATGACATGCTCAGGAAAGAGGGTTGCGAAAGGCTGATCTGGATATTCGGAGGGATGATGCTCTGCGAGGCAGTCACGGAAACGGAACTCTGCGCCAGACTTGCGAGCAATGTATCGCGGTCGTCTTTTAAAGACTGATAGACTTCCGGATCGTCGGTATTGATGTGAATCCGCTGCTCCCTGGCAGGCGTTTCACCAATTTCCACATAGACTTTTTCGTGGTGGCCGACATTCATTTCAATATGAGTTGTCGTGCTTCCGTTACTGTTCTTCTGATAGAGCAAAGGCTGCGGCTCGTCATGTCGGGAGACCTGTTCATTATTGCCCGCCGTCTCGGAAGCATTTTCTGACTGAGCAGCATGAGACGTCTCAGTGGCTGAATCAGTGGATGTTTTCTCCGCGGATACAGAGTCCAGTTGAAATGCCGGAACGCTCTGTGCTGCAGTCGTCATATCCGAGACAGTATTTGCTTTTACTTCTGCACTATCCTGCTCTACCGAAAAGCTGGTCTCTTTTTGAGTGGATGCTTCGATCCCACCCGTTTCTGAATTTGACTGTGTGGTGTCAGCTAATGACGGGTGGTTTTTCTGCACCGCATCGTCCGCAGCAGAGACGTTCGATCCAGCCACAGGGATATTTGCCTGTGGCGATACGTTCTCCGTTGAATGGTCATCAGCAGCGTCAGCCCCCTCACCCTGCGTCAGGGCAGGTTTTTCTGCCTTCTGCCCATCAGCAACCGAATATTTGTCACTGCTCTTTGTGGCATTCGTTTGAGACGTCTTTTGCTGCCCATCCCCGGCGACTTTTTGAGGCTGTCCCTTATTAGCTGCCATACTGCCCTTCTGAGCAGCATAGGGCGATACAGTATTCTGAGCCGTTGCACTGACCTGCTTTGCAGAAGCAGAATGCTGCTGCAAGCTTGCTGCTTCATTGCGCTTCGTAGCGGCGGCCATTTCAGAACTGGTTTTCTGAATCTGGGTTTGCCCCTTCTCCTGGGATGGGGATGTCGCAGCTTTTAGGACCCGGGGCTTGTCTGTTGAAGCTTTCTGGCTGTCATCGGCATGTGCAGGGGACTTCTGGTGCACATAGCTTTCCAGAAAATCGCGAAAACGCTCATTCGACGCCAGCTGGGTTTGCGGCAGGGTTTCGAGCCGTCCTGCCCCCGTTGTCGTTACAACTGCGGATGTCGTGACATGTGACAAAACTGTGTGCCTCCGGATCCGCTGACAATGGGAAACCCGGGGAAACTGTTGGCACAGGAACAGTAAAGAAAGCGTTTAGCGGTCCCAAAAGCATACGTCCCCGAGAAAACCTTTTTTCAGGCTTTCTCGGGGACGCCAGAGCACAGTGGCAGGGGCTACAGAACTGAAAGGCTCATCCCTTCAGCAACATGAAGCAATCAGCACCTTAGGACTCAGGGATGGATCGCATCATAAGCCGGGGACCCCGCAAAAGGTCCGCGCGGGATTGTGGGCGCGCTGGGGCATACAGGCGGATTGCCTTCCAGAGCCAGCGCCTGAACCGTATGGGTTGTCGTAGAGACCAGCCCCCTGACAGCCAGTTTCTGGTTCAGCCGAACACCGGCCAGAAGTTCGTCCGGCAGAATGACCGTGGTTCCATCACGCAATTTCACGCCCGTAGGCGTGATGCCGGAGACGACCCCCTGCGTAACGGGCAGCGGCGTCATGTCATAGACGCAGGGAGCAGCCTCGACTGCGGAGACGGAAAGCGCCAGGACCAGGCTGGCGAAAGCGAGCTTTTTCAATGTCGGAAATGCCTCATGCCGGTGAATACCATGGCGATCCCGGCAGCATCTGCCGCATCGATCACCTCCTGATCGCGAATGGAGCCGCCTGGCTGAATGACAGCCACAGCGCCCGCCGCAACGACGCTCTCAAGACCGTCAGCGAAGGGGAAGAAGGCGTCCGACGCCGCGACCGAACCAGTCGTCAGCGGTGCGCGTTCTCCGGCTTCCTTCGCAGCGTCCTCGCTCTTGCGCGCTGCAATACGCGCGCTGTCCACCCGGGACATCTGTCCGGCGCCAATGCCGACCGTTGCCCCGTTACGGACATAGATGACAGCGTTTGACTTCACGTGTTTTGCGACACGGAACGCAAACAGCAGGTCCTTCATTTCCTGGGCCGTCGGTGCGCGCTTGGTCACGACCTTGAGGTCAGCTTCCGTCACACGGCCCGCATCACGGGTCTGTGCCAGGAAGCCACCCGCGACGGAACGGAACGCCAGTCCTTCAGCTGTCGGGTCGGGCACGCCGTCGGTGAGCAGCAAACGAAGATTCTTTTTCCGCGACAGGACTTCGACTGCTTCAGCGTCGGCATCTGGAGCCACGATCACTTCGGTGAAGATCTTGCTGATCCTCTGGGCCGTGGCGCCATTCAGCGTCCGGTTGACTGCAACGATGCCACCGAAGGCCGAAACCGGATCACAGCGCAGGGCCGCGATCCAGGCCTGTTCCAGAGTGGGAGCAGAAGCTACGCCACACGGATTGGCATGCTTGACGATCACGACCGTCGGCTCGTCGAACTCGGCGACGGCTTCGAATGCAGCGTCCGTGTCGTTGATGTTGTTGTAGCTCAGGGCCTTCCCCTGAACCTGACGCGCACTCGCGACGCCCGGACGCTGGCTGCCATCGCGATAGAAGGCGGCCTTCTGGTGCGGGTTCTCACCATAGCGCAGCAGATCATCGCGGGTGCCGCTCAGCGTCAGAACGGGAGGAAGGATCTCACCGGCCTGCTTCGCGAACCAGCGGGAGATCATGCTGTCATAGGCAGCCGTATGGGCATAGGCGGAGGCAGCGTAATCGCGACGTTCCGCCAGAACCGTGCCACCCTGTTCCAGCGAGGCGATGACAGCCGCATACTGACGCGGATCGGTCAGGATCGTGACGTGATCGAAGTTCTTGGCGGCAGCGCGGATCATGGCCGGCCCACCGATATCGATGTTCTCGATGCAGTCCTCATCCCCTGCCCCGGACGCGACGGTCGCGGCAAAAGGATAGAGATTCACACAGACCAGATCGATCGGCGCAATGCCGTGTTCCGCCATCTGCGCGACATGGGCCGGAAGGTCGCGGCGACCGAGGATGCCACCATGCACCTGCGGGACGAGGGTCTTGACCCGGCCATCCAGGATTTCAGGAAAACCGGTATGCTCCGAGACATCCTTGACTGTCAGACCCGCTTCACGAAGGGCCTTTGCAGAGCCTCCCGTCGAAAGCAGTTCCGCACCGTGGGCGGCGAGCGCACGCCCCAGTTCGATCAGTCCCGTCTTGTCAGAAACGGAGAGGAGGGCGCGACGGACGGGGAGTCGGGTCTCAGTCATGATGAGAATGAAATATCCTTCAAAACATGTCCGCGCAACCGCGAGTGATGCGCAGAGGGAGGAACATGACCCGGAACAGGGCCATTACCGGAAAATCCTGCCCAACCCAGAAGGCAGAGAATGGGCACAAGAAGCATGATTTCTCCGATCCCGCCAGTCCGGACATAAGGCCAGAGCGAGAGTCGCGAACGGCTGAGGGGCGCGAAGAGCTGACATCCCCCTGTCGGAAGATCAGCCGCAATATGCGTCCCTGCCCCCAGCAGGAGCGCCCCCCAGGGCCCATGCAGGCTCTCGGGCCCCATCAGACCGTTCAGCACGGCCGCGGCCAGAAGCAGCATCACCCCGGAATGTGTGAGGCCACGATGCCCAAAGGTCTTTGCCAGAAAACGGGAGAGGAATTTCAGCCGGCTGCCGAGCATGGAGCGTTCGGTATCGATGTCTGGCAAAAGACTACCCAGCAATCCCGTGCAGACGGAGAGCGGTTCAGGCGACAGGATATGCCAGCGCATCGCGCACAGCACGGCAAAGCCGCCAATCAGCAGATGGGAACGTCCGGTCACGCGCCCTATATGGTCTGCTTCGACGTGTCTCGCAAACCATTTGTTCACAAAACGTTCACGGATGCCGCAACATTCTGACGGCATCCGAAAAACGCTTTGACGATCAGACCAGAAGCGGTTCGGTCAGACCGTCAAGAGTGCCGCAGCCGTGGCGCGCTGCCGGACCTTATCCGCATCGAACGTGCCGGCCGTCACCCAGGACCCGCCGACGCAGGCCACGGACGGAAGGGCCAGCCAGTCCGGCGCACTCTCTTCCGTAATGCCGCCCGTGGGGCAGAAGCGGACATTGCTGCCGAAAACACTGGCCAAGCTCTTGAGCGCAGGAATGCCGCCATTCGTCACGGCCGGAAAGAACTTGAAGCGTGACAGGCCCAGATCCAGACCGCGCATGATGTCACCCGCATTGGCGACGCCCGGCAGGAACGGAACGTCATGCTCGACCGACGCCTTTGCCAGCGCCTCGGTCAGGCCGGGGCTGACGATGAAGCGGGCACCAGCCTTCACGGCACGGTCCATGTCGGACGGATTCAGCACCGTTCCCGCACCGACCAGCGCGCCCGGCACTTTCGACATTTCCTCAATCACTTCCAGGGCGCAGGGCGTGCGCAGCGTGACTTCCAGCGTGGACAGTCCACCAGCCACCAGAGCCTCAGCCATCGGGCGAGCCAGAGCTACGTCATTGACCACCAGCACCGGCATGACCGGACAGCGGCCCATGACGGCGTCGAGTTTGGCAGTATCGATCATCAGAACTCTTCCTTAGTGAATGTCGTCGCCAACGGCTTCGATCACGCGATCCATCTGGGCCAGCATGGCCGACCCTCCAGCCTCGGCCGGATCATGCACCGAACGCATCAGCGCGAACAGTTCGCGGCCCGTTCCCAATGCTGGGAGCGGCGGAGCAACCGGCTTGCGGCTCTCCCACTCGGCGGCATCCACCAGAGCCTCGATCTGTCCCGTGACGGCACAGACGCGGATCATGTCACCGTCCCGCACGCGGGCGATCGGTCCGCCAACCTGCGCTTCGGGACCGACATGAATGGCGGCCGGCACCTTGCCGCTCGCACCGGACATACGACCATCCGTGAGCAGAGCCACCTTGAAGCCGCGATCCTGAAGCACGCCGAGCGTCGGCGTCAGCTTGTGAAGCTCCGGCATGCCGTTGGCTTCCGGTCCCTGGAACCGGACGACCACGACAACATCACGCTCCAGCTCGCCATTCTGATAGGCCGTGATGACGTCATGCTGGTCCTGGAAGACCCGTGCCGGCGCTTCAACGGTCAGATGCTCGGGCGCGATGGCGCTGCTCTTGTAGATCGCGCGGCCCAGATTACCGGTCATCAGGCGCATACCGCCATCGGGGCGGAAAGGCGTAGCCACATCGCGCAGGATATCGGTGTCGGTGGACGGCTTCGCGTGGGTGTAGACGATCTCATCGCCTTCCAGCGAAGCGCGACGGGCATAATCAGAGAAACCGCCACGTGACACCGTCAGGATGTCCTTGTGCAGCATTCCGGCACGCGTCAGTTCGGCGATCACGGTCGGCATGCCACCCACGCGGTTGAACGCGTTCACGTCCTCGGAACCGCTCGGATAAACACGGGTGATCAGCGGAACTGCAGAGGACAGGCGGCTGATGTCTTCCCAGTCGATCAGGATACCGGCGGCCCGGGCAATGGCCGGAAGATGGATCGAATGGTTAGTCGAACCACCCGTCGCCAGCAGTCCCACTGCCGCATTCACGATGGCCTTTTCATCCACGCAATGGGCAAGCGGACGCACATCCTCGCCGTTCAGACCGATTTCGGCCAGACGATGGATGCCCGAGCGGGTCATCGCCTGACGCAGCTTCGTGTTGGGATTGATGAAGGCCGAGTCCGGCATCATCAGGCCCATGATCTCGACCATCATCTGGTTCGTATTGGCCGTGCCATAGAACGTGCAGGTACCCGGGCTGTGATAGGAGGCGTTTTCTGCTTCCATCAGCTCGTCCTGACCGACCTTGCCCTGCACATAAAGCTGACGGATGCGCTGCTTTTCCTTGTTGGGAAGACCGGACGGCATCGGGCCTGCCGGGATCAGCATGGCCGGGAGATGACCGAAGCGCAGCGCGCCCATCAGCAGCCCAGGTACGATCTTGTCGCAGATGCCCAGCAGCGCCACGCCCTCGAACATGCCGTGGCTCAGCCCGACCGCCGTGGACATGGCAATCACGTCACGGGAGAACAGGGAAAGCTCCATGCCCTCCTGCCCCTGCGTCACACCGTCACACATGGCAGGCGCACCGCCCGCAACCTGGGCCGTGGCACCGACTTCACGGGCGAACAGCTTGATCTGCTCGGGATAGCGGCCATAAGGCTGATGCGCCGAGAGCATGTCGTTATAGGTCGTGATCACGCCGATATTGGTCCCGGTGGGACGCATCAGATCAGGCTTGTCGGGGCTGGATGCCGCGATGGCATGGGCCAGATTGCCGCAGGCTAGCTTGGGCCGGAGCACACCCTTGGCCCGGTTTCGTTCCATCAGGGCGAGGTACCGACGCCGGGAGACCTTGGAACGCTCGATGATACGGGCAGTCACGCTCTCGACGACGGGATTCAGAGACATCTGGAAATACTCGCTACTCGGCTGATACCTGCAATGCGCTTGCGGAAAGGCCGACTTTCCGGCGCAAGGCACGGTATCGTGATTGAGGCATCGTACATACGGAAAGCCCCTTCCCAGAGCAAGCCATCCGCAAATGAAAACCTTGATATTCTCATTTTTATTTCAAGACATCACGCCATATGGTCTCTTAGTTCCAAAAATAACACCATCAGAGCAACAATGTGAATAAGATGTGTTAATACCGATTTTCATAAATCCCGGATGCCTCCGCACGAAGGCTGACGCGCAGTGCGGGGCACGGCTGCAAAAGAAATCAGCCACGCCCACAGTCACTAAATGATCGGTAATTTGCCCGATCTGTCCCCATGAAATATCCATGAGAGTCAGAACCGAATATTCACGGAGACGATATCATGAAATTCATTCCCGCCATGGCTGCGATTTCAGCCCTTCTCTGCGCAACACCTCTGGCCGGTGCCGCTTCACTTCACTCACACTGGGAGCAGTTCAAGGCACACCGGGCTTTTCATCACCTTTCCGCTGATGGACAGCGCGCTTTCCAGGACATCATGAACGCCCGCGACATCCTCCAGACGGGCGGCAAGACCGAAGCCGCCATCCCGGCGCTTTATGACGCCCAGAAGCGTCTCGCCGCCGCTGAAAAGGCAGACAAGAAGTTTCAGGCCGCCGAGAACGATCTGCACCCTGCCCCTCAGCATCCCGTTGCAGCCAACCATCAGCCTGTCGTGGGCCAGACCGACTGGCTCCCGGTTGGCGGTGAGTTCATCGTGAACGAAACGCTTGCTCCCGAAAAGAAGACGGCTGTTGCCTCGGCAAATGCACAACTGAAATCCGGCAATACGGATCAGGCCGCTGAGACCATGAAGGTCGTCGGCGAAGATGCAGACTTCATCCTGGCCCTTGCTCCCATCACGCCGGTTCAGGGCGCAGTCTATCGTGCGACCGTGTTCACGGAAGGCCATCACCCGCAGGACGCCGTTGATGCGCTGAACCAGGCTCTGGATTCGGTGATCTTCGTGTCTGAAAACGCCGTTGAATCACAGGCCCCGGCCACCGCGGCTCCGGCAGCTGCCACGAAGTAATCTTCAAAGGCCCTGCCCTCAGATAAAAAAAAGCGCTGCAGGTCTGACCTGCAGCGCTTTTTTTGTGCCTGTCTTTCAGGATATCTCAGCTCCAGGCGGAGCCCTGTGCCGGAAGCAGGATCGCATTTTCCATAGCAACCAGACCGCCACCGATTTTCGGCGGCCACACACCGCTGGCCACAGCCTGCGCCCGGATCTCCAGACGGGCATTCATGTCCGCATACGGCCAGATATGCGCCAGCCGGGGCGTTCCCTCGATCGAGATCATCCCGCAAAGCAGCGGAGACAGTTCCAGACGTGCCGGAACCGCAGCGGCAAAAGCCTCTTCCACGTTCCCGACCTGTCCAAGCTTCAGATCGTAGCAGCGCCATTCATAGAGGCTGCCGTGCTCCCCGGCCGGAAGCAGCGGGGAAATGACGCGCCAGCTTGTCACCTCGACATTCTGCACAGGTTCTTCCGGAATGGCTGCAAGCACATCCGGACGCCCTTCCAGAAGGGCGTCATAGGTGTCTGCCGTCCGGAAGAGGACAACCCGGTTCAGAACACCGATCTCGCTCACCCAGACGGCGAGCCCGTCACGCCCTGTGAGAGCAGAAACCACCTGCGGCATCTGTCCGATACGGACATCGAGAACGATGGTTTCTGCGTAACTCATGGGCTGTCTCCGGTTTATTTCCCTGCCTGCTGGGCAGCGACAAAATTCTCCAGCCAGTGGATCGTATAATCCCCCTTCTGGAAAGACGGGTCCGCCAGAATCTTCTGATGCAGCGGAATAACCGTCTTCACACCGTCAACCACGCATTCGTCCAGGGCACGCTGCATGCGGGCAATAGCTTCGGCGCGGGTCGGGGCGTGAACAATCAGCTTGGCGATCATGCTGTCGTAGTAAGGCGGGATGCGATAGCCAGCGTAAATAGCGCTGTCCATGCGGACACCCAGCCCACCCGGCGCATGGAACACCTTGATCGTGCCGGGACTCGGCATGAAGGTTTCCGGATCTTCCGCATTGATGCGGCACTCGATCGCATGGCCGGACATCTTGACGTCAGCCTGCGTGTAACCGAGCGGTTCACCGGATGCGATGCGGATCTGCTCGCGCACGAGATCCACATTGCAGACCATCTCCGTCACCGGATGCTCGACCTGAAGACGCGTGTTCATCTCGATGAAGCAGAACTGACCGTCCTGATACAGGAACTCAAGCGTTCCGGCATTGCGATAGCCCATGCGTGACAGGGCCTCGGTCGCGGTGCGGCCGATCTCCTCACGCTCGGCATCCGTCAGGGCCGGCGAACCGGCTTCTTCCAGAAGCTTCTGGTGACGGCGCTGGAGCGAACAGTCACGCTCACCGAAATGTACGACGTTGCCATGCGCATCACCGAGAACCTGAAGCTCGATATGACGCGGACGGTTCATGTACTTCTCGAGATAGACCTCGTCATTGCCGAAGGCTGCACGGGCTTCCGCACGAGCCACTGACCAGGCTTCCTCGATATCATCCGCGGTCTGGGCGACCTTCATCCCGCGTCCACCGCCACCGGCGGCAGCCTTGATCAGGACCGGATAACCGACCTTCTCAGCCACTTCACGAGCGGCCTGAAGATCCGGCAGGGCGCCATCAGAGCCCGGAACCAGCGGCACGCCGAGCGCGCGCATGGTCGTCTTGGCCGTGATCTTGTCGCCCATCGTGCGGATATGCTCGGCTGTCGGGCCGATGAACGCGAGGCCGTGTTCTTCCACGGTCTCGGCAAATTCGGCATTTTCCGACAGAAAGCCATAGCCCGGATGAATGGCGTCCGCTCCCGTGATCGTCGCAGCCGAAAGAATAGCAGCCACGTTCAGATAGGAGTCGCGTGCGCTCGGCGGACCGATGCAGACGGCTTCATCGGCAAGACGCACATGCATCGCATCGGCGTCTGCCGTCGAATGCACGGCAACGGTTTTGATGCCCATCTCGCGGCAGGCGCGCTGGATACGCAGCGCGATCTCGCCCCGGTTGGCAATGAGGACCTTGGAAATCATTACTCGATGATCGCCAGGGCTTCGCCGAACTCGACCGGCTGACCGGACTCGACCAGGAACTTCGTCAGCGTACCGGCGCGGGGCGCCTTGATCTGGTTGAAGGTCTTCATGGCTTCGATGAGCATGATCGTCTGACCGGCAGCAACCAGCTGACCTTCAACCGCAAATGGCGGGGATGCCGGATCCGGCGTCAGATAGGCCACGCCGACCATCGGGCTCGGAACCATGCCCGGATGCTTGGCCGGATCTGCCGGAGCGGTAACGGGCACTGCGGCGACCGGGGCAACAGGTGCCACAGGCGCGGCGGCCGGAGCAGCAGCCTGGACCACGCTGACATTGCGGGCCACACGGATCCGGCTGTCAGCTTCGGAGATCTCGATTTCGGTCAGGCCGGTTTCCGTCAGAATATCGGCCAATGCCCGAATGGCATCCTTGTCCACGAGCATACGGCTCATCCTTCGTCTTCGATCATGTCGGTTATTGCCTGAAGCGCGTGCGCGTATCCCCTGACGCCGAGGCCACAGATCACGCCGATGGCGGCCTGCGAGACGTAGGTGTGATGACGGAACGGCTCCCTGCGATGGATATTGGAAATATGAACCTCAACCACGGGAAGCTCGACCGCCAGAAGCGCATCGAGCAGGGCGATCGAGGTATGCCCGTAAGCGGCAGGATTGATCACGATTCCGTCTGCACGGCCGCGACATTCCTGCACCCAGGACACGAGTTCACCCTCTCCGTTCGTCTGGCGGAAATCAATGGCGACATCAAGCCGTTCGGCAGCCTGAATGCACACCTGCTCGACATCATCGAGCGTGGCGTGACCATAGATTCCGGGCTGGCGAAGACCCAGCATGTTGAGATTCGGACCGTTGAGAACGGTGATCAGAGGGCGTTTCATCTGGCCGCGCGATAGCACTTTCGGAGCTGTCATGAAAGCGTCATTGCCCTATTGCTGCCGTCTTCAGGGTGTCCAAAAGGGGACAGGGCCGCATTTTTGTGCTATCTGGTACGATCTGAGCCCGTCCCGTCCACTGGAGAAGAACCTGATATAGTGCGCTTTGATCTGTCTGTCCTTCGCAATCCCTTCCGTTGCATCCCCCTGCGCAACATGACGTTCGCCGTGGCGCTTGCCGGGCTGGCCAGTCATCACGCCGCTCACGCGAGCGACGATTCTGCTGCTGATGGGACGCCGAAGACGAGCTGGGCAGACTCCGTTCGGGCTGCACTTGCAAACCGTGCCCACCAGGCCGCGCACGCATGGTCCCAGCATGGAATGGCAAGCTGGTATGGACGGCACTTTCATGGACACCGCACGGCCAGCGGGACGACATTCAACACCAACGATCTGACAGCAGCGCATCCTTCCCTGCCCCTCGGCACGAAGCTTCTCGTGACGTCGCAGGATACGGGACGCTCCGTCGTGGTAACGGTCAATGACCGTGGGCCTTTCAACAGCCGCATCATCGATCTGTCTCATGCCGCCGCCGCAAAGATCGGCATGCTCGGTGCGGGCACGGCCCATGTCACGATTGCGAAAATGACGGATATTGCGCCGTCCGTGCATCCCGCCACAGAGCCGGAAGTGGCCGAGGCCGATCCGTCGGACACGAGCGCACAGGCCATTCAGGCAGCGGGAACCAGCATCGCCCCTGCCTCACGGCAGGGCAGCGGCACACATCGTACGCCGCACCACCATCACTGATCTTTACGGTGGCCTGACCTGACTGTCAGGCTGCTCCTGTCTGAGGGGGTACTTCTTGCCTCTGACCGGCCCGGGCCTCGAGGCTGGCATTCAGTTCCGCCCCGAACAGCACCACATACGCACTCACGAAAAACCACATCATGATGGCAGCTACGGCACCGAGCGGTCCGTAGGTTGCACCGTAGCTTGCGAAATGCGCGACATACCATGAAAAGCCGAGCGACGTGATGACCCACAGGACGGTTGCCAGCGCCGAACCCGGAAAAATCCAGCGCCACTGCGTATGCACGCGGCAGGGCGCAAACCGGTAGAGCAGCGTCACTGCGATGAAGACGAACAGCAGCATCAGAAGCGGCGCGAGCGTGTGCACGACCATCGGCGCGCCGTAAGAGAGTAGCAGATCAACCGGAAACGGCGGATCGCTCAGGAAACTGACGTGACGCGGCAGGTAATCCACAAGTGCCGGCGCGGCCACCATCAGGGCCAGGGTCAGCGCGGCCCCCAGAATGGCCGTCAGCGTGGTGGACAGCGCGATGGCCTGAAATTTCAGGAAGCTCCGGGTTTCCTGCGCATTATAGGCCATGTTGAGCGCAGACAGGATCGACTTCGTGCTCGCCGAAGCCGACCAGAGGGCGACCGCGAGCGAGAAGATCAGCCCGATCGTCAGGGACGAATGAGGCTGGGAAATCAGTTCGTGAATCCGGTCCCCGATCAGATCGTAAGCCGAGGGAGGTAGGAGATGCCGGAGGACTTCGAGCTGCGGCTCGACCGTCTGCAAATCAAATGCCAGGCCATAAAGGGAAATCAGGCTGGAAATGGCAGGAAAGAGGGAAAGTGTGGCGTAGAAGGCGCAACCCGCTGCCGACAGGGATGTCTGGCTTGAGCCGACTTCGGCAAACAGATGCTTTGCGATGACGCGCCAGGCCGCATGGTGCAGCCTGTCCGGAGAGGACACGGGTTCCGAATCCGTTGTGCCTGCCGCAGCAGGTGAGTGTCCGGCGTCCGAAGGTACGGCATGTCCCGGCACGGTTCGGGAGCCGGAGAGGGTCGCAGATTCGGGGGTCAAACTCACGCAGGGTGTCCTCGGCAGTGTCCTGTTGGGGGCAGCAGTCTTGGCGTCTTTGCCGTTCCGTACCGGAATATCCGTAACGAACAGTCCGGATTGAACGACATGAGCCAGTACAGACGCGGAAGATGCCTTCAGCGTTCCGAATTCGCCCTGATTCAGCTCACCAATATTGGCAAAACCATCACAATGCAAAATTATCGGTTGCGTGGCGGGGGATTTAGTCTCATATCCCGCCCTCACGCAGCAACGCACGTGCCACTGGCCCACTCGAGGTTACGCAACGACGTCAAGCGTTCTGGCCTTCAGGAATCCACCCTTTACGGATTCCCGCTATTCGCCGGTCCGTTCGACCGTTTCGCAACATACTCGCAGGGCGATATCGTTCCCTGACGAGTCCGGTTCTGGGAATTGAGTGTCATGACTCCCAAAATCACCCGCTTCCTTGCCGAGCAGCAGCCGGCAACCCCTTGCCTCGTCGTCGATCTCGACGTCGTCGGGGCGCATTACCGTGCCCTGCACGATGCGCTCCCGGAAGCGAAAATCTATTACGCCATCAAGGCCAACCCGGCCCCGGCCATCCTCGACCGCCTTGTGGCCCTGGGCTCGTCCTTCGATGTCGCATCCCCTGCGGAAATCCGGATGTGCCTGGACGCCGGCGCGACGCCTGACCGGATTTCCTACGGCAACACGCTGAAGAAAGCCGAATGGATCCGCGAAGCGCATGATCTGGGCATCAGCCTGTTCGTTTTCGACAGCATCGAAGAACTGGAAAAGCTTGCAAAGCACGCTCCCGGCGCGCGCGTTTTCTGCCGCCTGGCCGTCGAGAACGAAGGCGCGGACTGGCCCCTGTCGCGCAAGTTCGGCACCACGCTGAGCAACGCGCACGCGCTGATGCTGCGTGCCCGTGAACTGGGCCTGAAGCCTTACGGCCTGTCCTTCCATGTCGGCAGCCAGCAGACGGGCGTTGCCGCTTATGATCATGCGATCGCCAAGGCGGCCGGCCTGTATCATGATCTGCGCGCGCAGGGCGTGGACCTTCAGATGCTTAATCTGGGTGGCGGCTTCCCGACGCATTACCGCGAGAACGTGCCCTCCGTTCAGGATTTCGCCGACACGATCCATGCGTCCCTCAGGACGCATTTTCCGGACGGTGCGCCTGAAATCCTGCTGGAGCCAGGCCGCTACATGGTCGGGCAGTCCGGCGTGGTGTCGAGCGAGGTCATTCTCGTCAGCCGTCGCGGCGGTGCCGTAACCGATCCGCGCTGGGTCTATCTTGATATCGGGCGCTTCGGTGGCCTGGCCGAGACGGAAGGTGAAGCCATCCGCTACACTTTCCGCACATCCCGCGATTCAGACGACGCCACCCGCTCCCCCTGCGTGGTCGCCGGCCCAAGCTGCGACGGCGTGGATATCATGTACGAGAAGAACCGCATCCCCCTGCCGGACTCTCTGGAATGTGGGGACCGGGTCGAGATCCTCGCCACGGGCGCGTATGTCTCGACCTACGCCTCCGTGGGCTTCAACGGCTTCCCGCCGCTGACCGAATATTACATTTGAAAACGGCCCTCTCCGGATCAATCGGGGTCCGGAAGCATTTTCCAGATCCGTCTCTCTGGACGCGGGCGTAAAGTCTTCCGATATGGAACAGACAGGCATTCCTGTCTGCCATCCTTATGGAAGGTTTTTTCATGAAGCTCAGCGCACGTAACCAGCTCAAGGGCCGGATCACGAACATCCTCAAGGGTGCGACGACGTCTCACATCACGATCGACGTCAACGGCACGGTCATTACCAGCGCCATCACCAATGAAGCCGTCGCGGATCTGGGCCTCGAAGTCGGCAAAGAGGCCTACGCCGTCATCAAGGCGTCCAGCGTCATGGTCGGCGTGGACTGATCGTCAAGGAAGCGCCTTCGGGAGCCTCAGTTCCTGAATGACGCTTCCAGTCCGGACTGGTATCCGAGCGCGGAAAGAAGATCTTCCACGGAAATCTCAAGGTTCAGGCACGCCAGCCAGCAGAACCCGACTGCTCCGACAGCCAATAGCAGCAGACAGACCGTCATGTGTTCCAGTTCCTCAAGTCCCGGACGCTGCGGTTCTGCCCCGTTCCGGACGGGGCGCCCACTCAGCGACATCATCAGTGCATCACCCGGCTGGCGTCATGCGACATGCCAGCATGTAAGGGCCCACTATCCTGCGGCCAGAGAACCCGCATCCGCGACGGACTGACCGATCGCCAGCGGCTGATCGAGGACAGCGCCCCTCCCCCCGAAATCGTGGTCTCGTCTTTCAGCAGTTTCTTCGGCAGCCAGTGCCCGGCCCCTGCCAGACAGTCCGCCAGAAGGGTCAGCGCGGTGGCCAGGCAGCCCTGGACGAACCTGTCAGGGAAGACTTCGGCCAGAAGCACGAAAACCTCGCGCTGGCCCTCGTTCTGGGCCGCGATGATCCCGCGCAGGAACCGTTCCTCCAGTGCCGTGAGAGACTGCATGCCCGGTGCGTTCACCGCAAGACGCGGCTGATCCGCAACTTTCAGAAGGTGGGTGGCGTCCGCAAAGGCCCCTTCCGCAGCATCAAGGGCCGGGCGGAAACAGGCGGGAAACAGACCGTCGGTCGTTTTTGTCTCGGGGCAGCTTGGCAAGCGGTAATGGCTGATGAGGCAGCGGATACTCCACAGCGCGAGGCGTTCACAGCAGCAGAGGTCGGACAGGGAAAGCGACAGCCGTGTCATGGGAAAACTCCGAATCAGCAGAACCGGAGTCACCCTAATTGAGAATGATTTGCAATTACAACTTAAAAACGCTCCGCAGGGCATAAAGATATGGTCCCGCGGAAACGCTCAGTCAGTGATGATGGTGGCCGCAGCTTCCATGATCGTGGCCGTGGTCATGATCGTGATCATGCGTCCCCGTCTCCGAGGCACGCGGAGCAGTCTGGCAGTGATGGCAGGCCACCCATTCGGCATCCCCGTCCAGATAATGTTCCTTCTTCCAGACAGGCACCCGGTGCTTGATCTCGTCGATGATGTAGCGACAGGCCCGGAACGCCGCATCCCGGTGAGGCGCCGAGACCCCGATCCAGACCGCGACATCCCCGACTTTCAGGCTTCCCGTGCGGTGCATCGCCACGGCCTGGCTGATCTCGAAACGCTCCAGAGCCTCGGCCACGATCCGCTCGCCTTCGAGCTGGGCCAGCGCCTCATAGGATTCATATTCCAGACCATCCACCGGACGGCCCTCGTTCCTGTTGCGGACCCAGCCTTCAAACGTACAGAACCCGCCTGCCTCGGCCAGATGAAGATCCTCACGCAGCACGTTCAGATCCACGGGCGCGGACGCCATGCGAAAGCGGCTCATCCGCCCGTCACCGGCGGAATGAACACGATATGGTCCCCGTCCTTCAGAGTCTGTGTCCAGGGCGCAAAATCGCCATTGATCGCTACACGAAGCTTCGAGGCTTCGAACGGAAAAGCGTATTTCTCACGCAGTTCCTCGTAAAGCGGCCCCACGGTCGCGAAGGCGGTCTCGAGCGACTGCTCCCGCGTTCCGGCAAGCTCCCGGAGCTGTGCGAAATATTCCAGTGTCAGGCGAATCATCGGCCCTCCCGGCAGATCCTTCAGGCGCCGGGCCGCATCGTCGCGTTCCTCCGGCGTATTGATGTTATCGAGCGCACCGCGGCTATGCGGTTCCAGCAGCTTCGTCGGACTGTTGATCAACAGCTTGCGCGGACAGATGCGCCCACCCGCAACCTGCTTTTCCAGACGATCAAGCGCTTCCGGCTCCCAGATGGCACAGAGCGGTTCGGGCAGACCGTCATGCTCGCTGCGATAGGACACGGCGACATGCTCTCCATCCCGCGCGGCAATCAGGGTGTCGAGCGTGCCGCGATCCAGCATCGGCAGATCACAGGCCAGAACCAGCCAGGCCACATCCGGATAAGCCCGATGGGCCGACAGCAGACCCGCTGCCGGTCCGTCAACGTCTACCGTATCAACGATCTGTGGAAAGCTGGACCGCAGTGGGTCGGACGCCTGATCCGGCCTCACTGAAACAAAACACCGGTCCACAACAGGTGTCAGAACCTCGAACGCCGCCTGAAGCTGCGGTTTGCCGTGATAGTCGAGCGCGGCCTTGTCCGTTCCCATGCGTTTGCTGGCACCGCCCGCAAGGATCAGGCCGTAAAGTGGTGTCATGATTCAATCCGCTGGAAGTCGCGCTTACCGCCGGCCTTGCCCATCAGCCTGACCTCGCGGATGACCATGTCATGGGACATGGCCTTGCACATGTCGTAGATCGTGAGCGCGGCCACGGACGCGCCTGTCAGCGCTTCCATTTCCACGCCCGTGCGCCCCTTGCACGAAACCCGGCAGTCGATCACCGCTTCATCACCTTCGATCGTGATGTCCACCCGACAACCACTGAGCGAGAGCGGATGACACAGCGGGATCAGTTGCGACGTCGATTTCACGCCCATCACGCCCGCAATCTGCGCCACGGTCAGCACCGCACCCTTGGCCGTCATGAAACCGGCTTCAGACAGGGTCCGCGCCATCTCGGACGGGAAAACCAGACGCGCCTGGGCATGAGCGCTGCGTTCCGTCACATCCTTGCCGCTGATATCGACCATGCGCGGATCCTCGCCGCGCTCGTTGACATGGGTGAGCGTCTTCATCGTCTTCGATCTCCCGGTCTGGTCACCGAATTCTGGCCACCGATTCTAGCCGCCGATATAGTTCATCTCGATGCGGCGTCGTGCGGGCGCATCCGAAGAGGCAGCCCGTTCCTCACTATACCTGTCCGTCCGGCGGCGCCACACCCCGGCCAGTAGGTCGCGCAGGGCTGCGTCGTCCGCATCGCTGCGTAAAAGCGTGCGCAGATCCGTTCCTTCCGAAGCAAACAGACAGGTATAAAGCTGCCCTTCCGACGACAGACGCGCACGGGAGCAGTCTCCGCAGAATGGTGCCGTGACGGAAGAAATGAAGCCGACTTCCCCAGCCCCGTCGCAATAGCGGTACCGCTGGGCCACTTCCCCACGATAATGCGCATCCACGGGTTCGAGCGGCCAACAGGCGTCAATCCGTTCGCGCAGTTCACGCGACGGGACAACCTCCGAGCGCTCCCAGTGATTGCGCGTCCCGACATCCATATATTCAATGAAGCGCAGCACGACGCCGCTATGACGGAAGCGTTCGGCCAGAGCCTCGACACCCGCATCGTTCAGTCCACGCTGGATGACGGTATTAAGCTTCACGCCGCCTGAAAATCCGGCCTGCGCGGCGCTGTCAATCGCATCCAGAACCGGCTCAAGCTGCGCCCGGCCACCACTCATCCGTGCAAAAACGGCCGGATCCAGACTGTCGAGGCTGACCGTCACGCGGTTCAGCCCGGCCTCTTTCAGATCCCGGACATGCCGTTCCAGCAGGACGCCATTGGTGGTCAGGGCAATATCTTCCACGCCTTCAATGGCGGCCAGACGCGCCACGAGTTCCGGCAGTTTCGGACGCAGAAGCGGCTCCCCACCCGTCAGCCGCAGCTTGCGGACGCCGAGCGAAACCGCCACACGCGCCACACGCTCGATCTCGTCGAAGCTCAGGCGCTCTTTCGGTTCCAGAAAGCGGAAATGCTCGTGATAGGTCGCTTCCGGCATGCAGTAGGGGCAGCGGAAATTGCAGCGGTCCATGACGGAAATCCGCAGGTCATGGAGCGGACGGCTGAAGCGATCGGTCAGAACAGGCGTCTGGTTACCAGCCATGAAACATCGCAGCTGTTCCACGGGGGGCCACACCTTCACCGCGCGGCAGTTCCACAAATCCGTCCGTAGATGCCAGGAAGCTGAAATCGCCAGAGGTCGGCATGGGGCACGGTGTTGCGAGAGCCTGTCCCGTAGCGTCATGGCGGACTTTGACCGGCAGGAAACGGGTCAGCGTCGGGATCAGATCGGCCTCTGCATCGAGCATGACCGTGTAAGGCTCGGGACGACACAGCCCCTGCCCGGCCAGAAGCATCGGCATGACGTAACGCACGCCGCAGGTCGTGGCAGACACCGGATTGCCCGGCAGACCGAACACCCGCTGCCCTTCGGGGCCAACGCCGAACCAAAGCGGCTTGCCCGGACGCTGTGCCACCTTATGGAAGACCCGCTCCACCCCGATTTTCGACAGCGCCTTAGGGACATGATCGAACGCTCCCATCGACACGCCGCCGCTCAGGATCAGGACGTCATGACGCGAGAGCTGTTCGCGCAGGGCCACGATCGTCTCCGCGAGATCATCGGGTACGACGGACCGTTCGATGCAGTTGAAGCCGCATGACAGCAGAGCACCCGTCAGGGCGTATTCATTGGAACGCCGGATCTCCCAGTCCCGTACCGGTGCGCTGACATCCACAAGTTCATCGCCCGTGGCCACAATCCCGATGGACGGAATCCGCGATACGCTAACCTGGGCATGACCATTTCCCGCCAGAACAGCGAGGGCGGGGCCATCAAGACGCTGACCTGGCGCGAGAAGCTCCGTTCCCGCCGCACAGTCGGAACCCCGGCGATGAATGAACTGCCCCTTGCGCGGCTCATAACCCTCTTCAAAGCGGATCAGCCGACCTTCCCGGACGAGACGCTCCACCGGAAGAACCGTATCCGCCCCCTCAGGCAGAACGGCCCCTGTCATGACTTCAAGACAGACATGTCCTTCCGGAAGCGGCTGCCCCGGCGCCCCGGCACGCTGGATTCCGTGCGACACCAGCGTTGGACCGCTCCCGTGGCGGAAGGCAATGCCGTCCATCATTACCCGGTCATAAGGCGGCTGGGCGCGTTCGGCGCGGATTGGCTGCTGGAGGATACGCCCGGCCGCCATCGTCAGATCAACCGTCTCGGTCCCGAAGCTGCCGGCATAATCCAGCACAAGCTCCATGGCCCGTGTAACGCTCAGGAGTTCACTCATTTCCGCTCCGGTCGCTGCCGTGTCTGTTCCGCTGGCTGAATGCCGACGCTGTATTCCCTGCCGATATAGACCTCATGGCCTACGGATCAACAGTCTGAGGGTGAAAGGGTATGTCATAATCGTCTTTGGCGTTACCCTTATGCCACCAAAGAGCATCAGGACCCCTCCATGACGGCCGCGGCACAGTTTTCTCCCCTTCCCCAGTGGCCGCTTTATGGCCTGACAGACGATTTGTTTCCCACACTGGAACGCTGGTCCGCTGAGGGGAAACGCGCCGCCCTCGCAACGCTGGTCAGTATCACCGGCTCTTCCCCGCGTCCGCTGGGGAGCGAAATGGCGATCTGCGAGGACGGTGAAGTTCAGGGCTATGTGTCCGGCGGCTGCGTGGAAGCTGCCGTGCGCGCAGAGGCCCTGGAGTGCCTGAAAGACGGACAGCCACGGATGCTGGATTATGGCGCGGGCAGTCCGGTTCTGGACATCCAGCTCACCTGCGGCGGCCGCATCGGGATTTTCGTGCGGCCCGTACCGGACCTTCCTGCCCATGTCGCAGCCCTCAGAGCGGCCCGGGAGAACCGCAGGCCGGTCACGCTCCTGACTGATCTCAACACGGGCAACATGCGGTTCTGCGAGGAGGCACACCCCACCGGAAACGAGGCCGGTCGCTTCTTTCGTCAGTATCTGCCGCCCCTGCGCCTGATCCTCTCTGGCGGGGATCCCATTACGCTTGCGCTCCTGAGCCTGTCCGGCCTCATGGGACTCGAGACTATCCTGCTCCGGCCCTACGGCCCCCCCGAACCGCCGCCCGGCCTCTCGCCAGCACGCTATATCCGCGGGAGTCTGGACGCCGCCCTTCCCACGCTCTCACTCGATCGGTGGACGGCCGTCTACAGCCTGACGCACGACGCTCTTTCCGACCTGACTCTCACAGCCCATGCCCTGAAATCCGAAGCATTCTGCGTCAGCATTCTCGGAAGCAGGCGCAAGATTCCGGGCCGGCTTGAAGCCCTCAGGGCAGCCGGGGTCCCGGAAGAGGCATTCAGCCGCCTGCACCTGCCAGCGGGACTGGAAATCGGCGCCCGGACCCCGATGGAAATCGCGCTCTCCATCCTGACCCAGATGATCGCGACACGGCCCCGATGAAACGCCATTCCGCCCTTCTTCTGGCCGCGGGGGGAAGCACCCGTCTCGGCCGCCCCAAACAGCTTCTGAGCATCGGCGGTGTCCCTCTGGTGCGATATGTCGCCCGGCTCCTGCTGGCAACACGACCGGAGCATCTTGTTGTCGTGACGGGCGGTGCTGAAGCCGCGATACGGCAGGCCCTTGCAGGGCTCGATGTCGTTCTGGTTCGGAATGAAGACTGGCAGACCGGCATGGCATCATCGCTCAGATGCGGTCATCAGGCGCTCGCCGGGAGCAGCCTCCCGCTCCTGATCGCCGGAACTGATCAGCCCTGCCTGACCGAACGGCATCTTCATGGTCTTCTGGAACAGGACGCCGACGGGAAAGATGTCATCACGTCTTATGGCGAAGACGGGCGGGGCATTCCGGTGCTGCTGAGCCCGGCAACACAGCAGCGTATCCAGGGCCTGCAGGGCGATACCGGCCTGCGGCAACTCTGGAAGAACACGCAAACTGCGCCGATCTGCGTCTGCGCGCCCGAACTCGGCTTCGATATCGACACGCCGGAGCAGCTTGATGCTGCGGTTCGTGCCGGCTGGATCGACCGGGACTGAAAAGCCGGGTCCTTACGAACCCGGCTGGCAGGCGTCAGGAAATACGGTGGATCCAGCCATGGACGTCGTTCGTCCGGCCGCCCTGCACATCCGTCAGGGCCTTCTTAAGCTGCTGCGAGACCGGGCCAGGCGTCTTGCCGTCACCGAACACGGCTTCACCCGTCGGACGCACGAATTTTCCGATCGGCGAAAGAACCGCCGCCGTGCCGCAGGCGAAGGCTTCCGTGTATTTGCCCGAAGCCGCACCCGAGAAAAGCTCGTCGATATCGACTGGCTCTTCAAGCACCTCGATCCCCTGATCGGCGGCAAGCTGGATCAGGCTGTTGCGGGTGATGCCACGCAGGATGGTGCCACCCAGCGGCGGGGTGACGATCTTGCCGTCCTTGCGCACGAACATCACGTTCATGCCGCCCATTTCCTCAACGAAGCGACGCTCGCGCGCATCAAGGAACAGAACCTGGTCGCAGCCCTTGTCCTTGGCTTCGGCCTGGGCAATCAGGCTGCCGGCATAGTTACCGCCACACTTGGCTTCACCCGTGCCACCGATGGCAGCGCGCGTGTAGTGTTCGGACACCCAGACGGATACACAGCCAGAGCTGAAATAGGCGCCGACCGGGCAGGCGATGACGATGAACAGGTATTCCGTCGCCGGCTTCACGCCCAGGAACACTTCGTTGGAGATCATGAACGGACGCAGATAAAGGCTCTGTCCCTCACCGGACGGCACCCAATCCTGATCCACGCGTACCAGTTCATCCACGGCCTGAACAAACAGATCTTCCGGCAGCTCGGCCATGCCCATGCGACGGGCAGAGGCGGCAAAGCGAGACGCATTGGCTTCGGGGCGGAAGGTGGCGACATGGCCGTCCTTCTCACGATAGGCCTTCATGCCTTCGAAGATCTCCTGCCCGTAATGCAGGACCGTCGATGCCGGATCAATGCTCAGCGGGCGACGCGGCGTAATCTTCGCATCATGCCAGCCCTTGTCAGCGGAGTAGCTGATGAGAGCCATGTGATCGGTGAAAACACGCCCGAAAGCCGGGTTGGCGAGCAGTTCGGTCCGCTTGACGGGATCGGTCGGGGTTTCGGTCTTTTCAATGATGAAGGGCGTCATGGGGAAAACATCTTCCGCAGATTCTGGTCTCAAAAACAGCGGCTGCACTCTGCCATACATGCTTCCCGCTGGCGATATAGAAAGTTTGTTTCGTTTAAAATTTATTTATTGAAATTAAAATCCGTCATAGCGATGATTTTTGGTTTTTTATTCACAGGCAGGCGCATGGCACCCGAAATCAGCCACAAAAAAACCCGGCCATTTCTGGCCGGGCTTTCCGCCGTTCGAAAAGGCTGAAAAAATCAGCGCTTCGAGAACTGGAAGGAACGACGTGCCTTCGCACGGCCGTACTTCTTACGCTCGACAATACGGCTGTCACGCGTCAGGAAGCCGGCAGCCTTCAGGATGCCACGCAGGCTCGGCTCGTAATACGTCAGTGCACGGGAGATACCGTGACGGACAGCACCAGCCTGACCGGACAGACCGCCACCGGTCACCGTGCAGTACACGTCGAACTGGTTGTAGCGGTCGGAAATCAGGAACGGCTGCGTCAGAAGCATGCGCAGAACCGGACGGGCGAAATACGTCGTGACCGGACGGCCATTGACGATGATGTCACCCTTGCCAGGCTTGATCCACACGCGGGCCACGGCGTCCTTACGACGGCCGGTTGCGTAGGAACGGCCCTGGGCATCACGCTTGACTTCGTGAACCGGGGCAGCGTTGGAGGTAACGGCAGGAGCAACGCTCGCAAGGTCCTGCAGCGTGCCGGTGCGCTCTTGGGTCTCGGACATGATACAGGCCTTACGACTCGTGGGTTACGGTGTTTTTGCGGTTCATCGCAGCAACGTCCAGCTTGACAGGCTTCTGGCCGTCATGCGGATGCTCGGAACCGGCATAGACATACAGGTGCTTCATCTGGGCGCGCTGCAGAGGACCACGGGTGATCATGCGCTCGACGGCCTTCTCGACAACTTCACCCGGGTTCTTGCCCGTGAGACGCTGCGTGATGGTGCGCTCCTTGATACCACCCGGATGACCCGTGTGGTAGTGGAACAGCTTCTGGCCAACCTTGTTGCCCGTCAGAACGACCTTCTCGGCGTTGATGACGACGATGTTGTCGCCGCAATCAACGTGCGGGGTGAACTGCGGCTTGTGCTTTCCGCGCAGGCGGGTGGCGATGATGGTGGCGAGACGGCCGAGAACGAGCCCTTCGGCGTCGATCAGCACCCAGTTCTTCGTCACCTCCGCTGGCTTCAGCGAACGTGTGGTCTTCATTAGTGACATTCCAGCTTGGGGCACGACCCTCAGGCCGCACCGTGGATGGCGCTTGCAGCGAAAACGGTGCCCGAAAGCACCCTCTTCTCCGGCGAAGCGGATCAGGTGGGGCCTTATTGCCGTCCTCAGCGCGCGCGTCAAGCCCCGTTCACACATTGAATTATGTGATTCGCAGGAGTTTTCCGCCATTTTCAGCTATATGGTATCCCGTTACCGCAACAAAAGCGACGTCTGCATTGCCCCATGTCGCGACAATGGTATCCTGCCGCAACACAGACCGTTCGCGCCCGACGCCTGTGCGGGGCCGTTTCAGACAGGAACATCAACGTGAAAAGACCCTGGCTCACGGCGAGCCTGATTTCGGTAACGGCCGTGATCGGCATGGCCGGCGTTCACCACGAAGCCCACATGGAGCTGGTCCGCGGCCTTTCAAGCTTCCGCGCGGCTCTCCCGCCCGGGACGACATTCACTTATGGAAGTGCACACCCGGCCATTCTCTCGCTGGGCGCGACCCTGACCGACATCACCCTGCGGGACGGATCACTCACCCTGCGCGCCTCCCGGATGCGGCTGGGCCATCCCCGCCCGACGCCGGATGGTGGCCTCTCCATCCGCGCCGTCGAAGTCCGCGAACCGTTCCTTCAGACGCCGACGCAGATCATCCATGGCAGCACGCTCAGCCTGCGCCAACTGGTTCTGCCGCCCTCCCGGCCCGCAACGGACGGCCATTCCCGAATCGATCCCGCACATATCGCTCTCGCGCACGGACAGATCGAGCAGCTTTCGGTCCAGAACCTCGTCCCCTCGCCCTCACCCGGCCCGATCAATGTACACAGCCTGTTTTCCGGTCGTCTCACGCTGGACAACTACGGCCCCGCCCTCGTCACGACGCTCCGCACCGAAGGGTCGACCATCGCATACGAGCGGACCGTTCACGCCCCCGGTCAGGAGCCGCAGCTTGTCAGCGGACAGGCCAGTCTGGAGCGGCTTGACCTGAGGCAGAAGGATCTCGCCGCCCAGGTTGCAGCCCTGTGGGACCACCATCCCCTGCCGCCGCACATGGCCCCACCCGAGAGTTTTGCGGCCCGCAATTTCAGGCTGAGCATGACATCAGGCACAATCCGGCTCGATGAACTGCACGGGACGGGAACGCTGGAGAACCAGACCGCGACCATGACGCAGGATCTGAAGGGCTTTCATTTCCAGAGCGACGAGAAGCTGCCCTTCCCGATCAACGGCGCTGGGTCGACCGCCCATTCTGTCCAGATCTCGAATCTGGACGATCACACGTCCCAAACGGACGCGTCCCTCACGGTCCCGGGTTTCATGACCCTGACGGCCAGTGCCCGGACCGTTCAGACGGATTTTGCGCAAGGTCATTCCTCACCGCAGCAGATGCTCCAGTCGACGGCCCTGCAAAACGTGAGCTTCTCACTGAAGGGAGACAGGCTTCTCGATACCGGATTCGTCCTGTCCGCCCGGCAGGCCGGGAATGGCATGACGGCGGACCAGCTCCGCCAGCAGGCTGCGCAGGTCCTGCAGACGGCCCTTTCCGTCAATCCGGCCCTGAGCGCGATTCCGGATTATGTCGCTAATCCGGCTGGCCGCACCCTGACGGTAACCTATGCTTCCGGAACGCCCGTCTCCCTCCGGGTCCTCAATGACGCCTTCTCTTCCCCGGCCTCGATGCTGGCATTTCTCGCTTCCCCCGATCTGAAGGCTTCCGCGCAATGACGACCGGAAACATCCCAAACCCGTCATCGCCTGCGAAAGGCCCGGTCTGCATCATCGGCGCCAGCGGCCGCTCAGGATCCGCGCTCTGCCGCGCGCTTCTGGCTGAAGGCCAGAAGATCATTGCCGTCGTGCGCAGCCAGGGCAATCTCGCGCCAGACATCGCAGAAGCCTGTCAGGCCGTGCGGATCGCTGACCTTACGGACAGCGCCACGCTGGCCTTGGCGTTCGAAGATGCGGCGGTTGTCGTCAACACTGCCCATGCGCGCCACCTGCCCGCCATTCTGGCCGCTACGAAAGCCCCTATCGTAGCGCTGGGCAGCACCCGCAAGTTCACGCGCTGGCCCGACGATCACGGACGGGGTGTTCTCGCAGGCGAAGCGGCCCTCAAGGCCGACGGGCGCCCGTCGATCATTCTTCATCCGACCATGATCTATGGTGCCCAGGGCGAAGACAATGTGCAGCGGCTGGCGAAGCTGCTGGAACGTCTGCCCGTCATCCCGCTTCCTGGCGGCGGCCGTGCCCTCGTGCAGCCCATCGACCAGCGGGACGTCACGCGCTGTCTGGTCTCGGCCATACATCTGATCCAGAACGGAGACGTCACGGGGCCGGAGAGCATCGTGATTGCCGGTCCGACGGCGGTGGCTTACCGGACATTCGTGCGCATGGTGCTGTATTTCGCGGGGCTTGGCGGCCGTCCCATCGTCTCACTGCCGGGATGGATGCTCATGGCGCTGTCTCATCTGACGCGGCATATCCGCAGACTGCCGCAGATCGCGCCGGAAGAAATCCGCCGCCTTCTGGAAGACAAGAATTTCGATGTCAGCTCGATGGAACAGCGTCTGGGCGTCACGCCCGTTCCGCTCGCCAACGGGCTGCACCATCTGTTTGGAAACCGAACCCACCAGAAACAGGAGCCCTGATCCGCGCAAGGATCAGGCCCTCCGGTCCGCATCAGTTCCGGGAATAGACGTCCTCGATCCGGACGATATCGTCTTCGCCCAGGTAAGGACCGGACTGCACCTCAATAAGGGTCAGCGGAATCCGCCCCGGATTCTCAAGCCGATGCACACAGCCCAGCGGCAGATAAATGCTCTCGTTTTCACGCACCATGATCTGCTCGGCATCACGGGTGACAACTGCCGTGCCCCCCACGACAACCCAGTGCTCGGCGCGGTGGAAATGCTTCTGTAGCGAGAGTTTCTGGCCTGGCTCAACCACGATCCGCTTGACCTGGAACCGGTCCGCTTGGATCAGGCTTTCATAGAAGCCCCACGGACGATACATGCGGTTATGGGCCACGGCTTCCCTGCGGCCAGCCTTCTTCAGACGGCTGACCATGTGCTTGACGTCCTGCGCCCGGTCACGATGCGAGACCATGACGGCATCCTGCGTCACGACGACGATCAGATCTTCCACACCGGCGACCGTGGCCACGATTCCGTCCGAGCGGACATAGCAGTTGCGCGCGTCATCGAGGAAAACATCCCCGAACGTCGCATTGCCCGCTTCATCCTTGGACGTCAGCTCCCACAGCGCATCCCAGCTACCGATATCCGACCAGCCGAATGTTCCCGGCACCACGGCCGCCCGTTTCGTCCGCTCGGCTACGGCATAATCCACGGAAATATCCGGTGCCTGACGGAAGCTCGCATCGTCCAGCCGGTCGAAATCAAGATCGCTCCGGCGGCCCCGGACGGCCTGCCCGACATGCTCGTGGATCGCAGGCTCGAAGGTCTGGATCTCGGAAAGGAAAACACCGGCCTGGGTGACGAACATGCCGGAATTCCACAGATACCGCCCATCACGGAAAAATGCTTCGGCCGTCACGGCATCCGGCTTCTCGACAAAACGCGAGACTTCATAAACGCCTTCAAGGCCAGAAAGGGGCGCACCACTCTCGATATAGCCATAGCCCGTCTCGACGCGTGTAGGCTTCATTCCGAACGTCACGATCCGTCCCTGGGCTGCTGCGGCAACAGCATGTTCAAGCGCGGAGTAGAGAGCTGCCTCATCGGTAATGGCCGCATCCGCAGCCATGATCCACAGAATGGCGTCCGGATCCGTCTCGGCTACCAGGAACGCGGCTGCAGCGATGGCCGGGGCGGAATTACGGCCCACGGGTTCGAGGACGATCCGGGCGTTTTCAACCCCGACATCCCGCAGCTGTTCCGCGACGATGAAGCGGTGCTCGGCATTACAGATCACGATCGGATCCGCCAGCCCTGCCCGCGCGCCGCGCAGCGCCGTTTCCTGGATCAGGGTATGTTTCGACAGGAGAGGCCAGAACTGCTTGGGGTAGCTGCTGCGCGAAACCGGCCACAGACGGCTGCCTGATCCACCGGAGAGAATGACTGGAACGATCTTCTGGGACATGGGGGCTTACGCTTTTTCATCCACAAGATGGGGGCCATACGGCTTCCCCGAAGGGGGCGCATCCTACATGAAGGTCGCGACCTTTCCAATTTCACCTCCAGGCCCCTTCCTGCTCTCAATAATGAACGGAGCATCAGAAAAGATGATTCCGGGAATCTGAAACATTGACTGTCAGCGCAAGCAGGTTTCCTTATCTTCGATGGGAATCAGCTTTACCCGCGGAGAAACAGACTCATGAAACAGAATATTTTCTCCTCCGGTATTCTTCTGGCGCTCCTGGGCTATGCCGCCTTTTCTATCAGCGATGCCTGCTCAAAAGGACTTGCGGGGCATCTGGATCCTTTTGAAGTCGCGTTTTCAGGCGGCGTCTTCGGATTCATTCTCCTGCCTTTCATTCGCCGCCCTGACGAACCCTATTCCGACATTTTCGCGACGACCCGCCCGGGGATGTGGATTCTGCGCGCGGTTTCGACATTCGTCTCGACGGCCGCGAGCGTCATGGCCTTCATGCTGCTGCCAATGCCAGAAGCCCTTTCGCTCATGTTCCTGATGCCCTTCTTCGTCACCATCATCTCCGTGACGATCCTCAAGGAAAAGGTCTCGTTCTGGACGTGGCTGTCCGTCGCGGTCGGATTTCTCGGTGTGCTGATCGTCCTGCGACCCGGCGCACGGACGTTCCATCTGGGCCATGCCTGCGCCATCGTCGCAGCCCTCGCCAATGCCAGCAGCGTCGTGGCCTACCGGCTGGCGGGAGATGGGAGCGCCCGACTTTCATTGTTCGGATCAAGCCTGTTCGGCCCGCTGATCGGCGACGGACTGCTCATGATCGCCCATGCATCCTGGCCCCATGGCTGGAAAGTCTGGTCCATCCTGTTCGGCTACGGTTTTCTCGCCGCCCTGGGTCAGCTTTTCATGATGATGGCCACAGCCGTCGCCCCTGCGAACCGTGTGGCACTCCCGCAATACAGCCAGATGGTCTGGGCGGTGGCGTTCAGCTACCTGCTGTTCAAGCAGCCGCTGGACAACTGGACTTTCGTGGGGATTGTGGTCGTCACGCTCTCGGGCATGCTGAACTGGATCCGCCAGAAACTGCGCTTCGAGCGTATGGCGCTGGAAGAACACTGGGAACACAGACATCACCAGCGGGCTGATGTCGCAAAACCCTGAGGGCAATATTCAGTTTTTCTGGGAAAGGATTGCTGGGGCGAATGACGGGGATCGAACCCGCGACAACCGGTACCACAAACCGGCGCTCTACCAACTGAGCTACATCCGCCACACAGCGACGCATTCTCTAGAGGAAGGTTGGGGCTGTCGTCCAGTCCTTTGACGCAATTTTTTTTACGCCACGGATTTTTCTGGCAAACCCGTTCCGGCTCAGATTATCGGAGTGCCCCCGGTGACGGCAATCGTGGCGCCCGAGACGTAGCTGGCGTCATCACTGGCCAGGAAAACATATGCCCCGGCTAGTTCCGCGGGCTGCCCCGGACGCTTCATCGGCGTATCAGCGCCAAAGCGTTCCACGTGTTCGACATCCATGGTCGCAGGAATCAGCGGTGTCCAGATCGGGCCGGGAGCGACCACGTTGGAACGAATTCCCTTCTCACCCAGCAGCTGGGCCAGACCGCCGCTGAAGTTCTGGATGGCGCTCTTGGTTGCGGAATAGGCCAGAAGCTTCGGCTTGGGCTGATCGGCATTGACCGAAACCGTATGGATCAGCGCCCCACCCCGCGGCATGTGCGGCAGGGCCAGACGCGACAGGCGGAATGCAGAGCCGGCATTGATATCGAACGTCTTGTCCCATTCCTCCTCACTGACATCCGCCAGTGAGGACCGTTCAATCTGAAAGGCCGCGTTGTTCACGAGAATGTCGATCTGTCCGAACTCAGCGACCGTCCGGTCCACCAGTTCGGCGCAGACATCCCTATCCCGCAGGTCGCCGGGAACAAGGAGGACGCGCCGTCCCGCCTTGCGGATCCAGGATTCGGTTTCACGGGCATCGTCCATTTCCTCAGGCAGGAACGACAGAACGACATCCACGCCTTCCCGCGCAAACGCGATCGCAACAGCCCGGCCGATACCGGAATCCCCACCCGTGATGATCGCGATCTTTCCGCGCAGACGGTCATGGCCGACATAGCTCTGCTCACCATGGTCGGGCTTCGGCGTCATGAGGGATGTCTGGCCGGGAATATGATCCTGATGCGGGGTGTTGAACGGCGGCGCGGGATAGTTGGCCATGGTATGCTCCGGATGAAGGAAGATCTGTTCCACCCCAACGCAAAAACGTTGCCCGCTGTTCAATTCGCGCGGAGAACATCCCCCTCCGAAGCCCATTCCTTCCACTTCAGGTTCATTCCAGACCTTCAATCCTGAACCGAGCCGGGTTACACTGGGTTCACCATTGCCGCGCCGGGCCTGAATACGTCGCACCCTGTTCACGCCCTGCCTGCAAGGATCCTTCATGACCCCCGCTCTCTATCGTCGCCAGTGGGCACAGAACCCGCTGCGCGAAGTGCTGGCCGGGATGGTCGGCACCTTTGCCCTCATCCCCGAGGTCATTGCCTTCTCCTATATCGCCGGCGTCTCCCCGGCCGTCTCGCTGTTCGCGTCCTTCGTCATTTCGGTCTCGATTGCCATTTTCGGCGGACGTCCGGGCATGATTTCCGGTGCGGCCGGTTCGGTGGCTCTGGTCGCGGCACCGCTGGTGCACGCTCACGGCGTACAAGCCATGCTGCTCGCTACGCTGGTGGCCGGTGCCTTTCAGGTCGTGTTCGGGCTGCTGCGTCTTCAGGCCGTCATGCGGTTCGTGCCAGCCGAAGTCCGCACCGGCTTCGTCAATGCTTTGGCCATCATGATCTTCTCCGCACAGGTGCCGCAGATGCTGGGCGTGACCTGGCACACCTATGCTCTGATCGCGCTGGGCCTTGTCATCATCTATTTGCTGCCCCGTCTGTCGGATGCCATCCCCTCGCCGCTGATCTGCATCGTCATTCTGACCGCCATCACGATGCTCCACCCGATGCCGGTTCATACGGTTTCTGATCTCGGCGATCTGCCGACAGGACTGCCCGGCCTGACCTCCCCGCATATCGCCTTGAACTGGACCACATGGTCGGTCGTGCTGCCTTACGCGTTGGCCATGGCTGCCGTGGGCCTGCTGGAATCCATGATGACGGCTTCTGTTGTCGATGACATCACCGACACCCATGGCGACCAGCGCATGGAATGCACGGGCCTCGGTATTTCCAACATTCTCGTCGGCGCATTTGGCGGCATCGCGGGCTGCGGCATGATCGGTCAGACCGTCGGCAACCTGCGCTATGGTGGTCGCGGACGCCTGTCCACCTTCACGGCAGGCGCGTTCCTGCTGGCCCTCATGGTGCTGCTGCATCGCTGGGTCGGGCAGGTTCCGATGGCGGCCCTCGTCGCCATCATGATCATGGTTTCCGCCAGCACGTTCTCCTGGAGCAGCCTGCGCGATCTGACCCGCCATCCGCGCCTGTCCAGCCTGACCATGCTCGTCACCGTCGCCGTGGTTGTCATGACCCACGATCTGGCTGCAGGCGTGGCAGTTGGTGTCATGCTCTCGGGCGTATTCTTCGCCTGGCATGCCGCAAAGCTCCTGCGCGTCACAGAAGAGCGGTCGGGCGAGACACTGACATACCGGGCCTCCGGACAGGTCTTTTTCGCATCCGCAGACAGCCTGTCCGATGCCATCGACTACCATACGGATGCAAAAACCGTGGTTCTCGACCTGAGCCATGCCCGTTTCTGGGACATCACCTCGGTGCAGGTTCTGGAAAAGATCATCGGCAAGCTCCAGTCTCACGGCCATACAGTCGAAGTCACGGGGCTTCATCACGACCAGCACGGCATCATCGCCACGCAGTCGAATGAGAGCCTGCTCGCACTGTAAGGCTCAGCGGGAGCTGAAATCGCGAAACCGTGCGGATGCCTGACTGTTATAGCGGCATCCCCGAGCGGCCCGGAGAGACGCATTGCGCAGCATGATTGATTTCAGTTCCTGGCACAGCCTGCTCGCCACCCTGATCGGGCTGGCGCTTTTCACGCTGATTGGCGTCGGCATCCGTCTGCTGACGATGCTGACCATCCAGCAGCGCCGGGAGCGGATGAATCGCCAGATCAACGAGCGGCTCCGCGTGCTGATGGGCGCCTATCGCACGCTGGGCGGTTCGTTCACCGGCACTCTGCTTGTGGATCCGACGCACAAGCGGGATCTGGGACCTGACCAGCTTTCCGGCTCGGATCGCAACCGCCGCATCCGCGATACCGTCGAAGCCGCGCTGTCCGACATCATCCTGCTTGGAACGGAAGAACAGGTCCGGCTGGCGGGCCGCGCAGCGGCGGAGCTTGTGGCCGGACGCCCTGTCCCTACCCATGATCTGGTGGTGTCCCTGCGCAATTTCATCCGCAAGGCCCTGGACCTTGAAAGCCTGCCCTCCGATCTCGTCTTGCCTGAACAGGGGCCTGCCCGCCCCTCCTCAAACGGCGGAAACAAGGGAGATGGCAAGGAAGGCGGAAAAGGCGGCGGCGGAGGGGGTGACGGGGGTGGAGGCATGGGTGTGCAGGGCGGAATGAACCCGGGCCTGCATCATTCGGAGACGGACAGCCACAGTCTGTAATTCCGTCCAATCTTTAATCTGACCGTAACCTGTCACACATACCCCTGCCCCCGCACTGACGATAAGAAGAGGTCATGGAGCCGCCCCAACAGCCCCCATCAACTTTAGCGCGCAAGAGCTCCCGCGACCACCGCGTGGATGCGCTGCGCGGCATCGCCCTGTTGATGATGCTCGTGGATCACGTTCCCGATGATCTGCTCAACCGCATCACCATCCGCAATTTCGGCTTCGCGGACGCGGCTGAGATCTTCGTCATGCTGGCGGGCTATGCGTCCTATCTGGCCTATGGGCGCCTGATCGACCGTCAGGGCTGGAAAACCGGCATCCATCGTATCCTGGCCCGATGCCTCAGACTGTATCTGTACCAAACCGGCATGACGCTGGTCTTCGTCTGGACCGTTCGCCAGTGGCGGCACTACCAACCGCTGCCCGAATACACGATCGAACCCCAGCTCGCGCACGGTTATAGCTGGCTGTGGCGCATCCTGACCTTCGACGCCTTGCCGAGCTATCTGAACATCCTGCCGCTTTATGTCGTGCTTCTGGCACTGTTTCCGGTGATCTACTGGCTTCTGAAGCGCAGTCTGTGGCTGCTTGTCGCTCTCAGCGTGGCTATCTGGGCCGTCGCCAATCTTGATCCCCATATCACCATCCCCAACTGGCTTGATCCCACGGGCTGGTATCTCAATCCGTTCGGCTGGCAGTTCCTGTACATTCTGGGAATTCTGGGTGCCGTCTGGGCCTCAAAAAACAACGGCGATCTGCCCTATCGTCCATGGGCCAAAGCCGTGTGTCTGGCCTATCTCGCCGGCGCTTTCGTGCTGTGTTTCCCATACGAATACTGGCACATGCCGTTCTTGAGGATTTTCCCCGCTCCACCCAATACGGGCAAATCCACGCTGGCCATCTGGCGCCTGCTGGACATCATGGCGATCTTCTATCTGGTGCAGTCTTCCAAGGCCCTGCGTCGCATTTCCGCCGACCGGGTAGGCCAGAGCCTGGCCCTGCTGGGCCGGAACTCACTGGAGGTGTTCGCCTGCAGCACGGTGCTGGACCTGCTGGGGCGGCTGATGTTCGCCAGCTTTGGCATTAATCTTTGGGAGCAGCTCGTCATGAACGTGGTCGGGCTCGGGCTGACCTATGCGCTGGCCGTGCCACTGGATCGCGCCCGCCAGCGCGCCAAAGCGGCCCGTGTCTCTTCAGGCGCGGCACCCGCGGTGCCAGCGCCCAGATAGAGGGTTTTCAGGCTTCCGGCGGCACAAGCCGATCCGGGTGCAGCAGTTCGAACCGCTCCAGATCCGCCGAAAAAAGACGGACCTGCACGTCCATCCCATCTTCCCGATCCGTCCGCCCGACCACTTCACCATGCTGGTAAAGCCACGCCAGTGCCGCGCCATCCGTAATCGGCAGACGCACATCCACAGACTTCATCGATCGCGTGAGATACTGGTCCAGAATCTCGAACAGATCCGGCAGTCCCTCGCCCGTGATGGCGGAAATCGCCACAGCATTCTCACGCTTCGGCACGGCCTCGACACCGCCGACCAGATCGGCCTTGTTCAGCACTTCAATCGTGCGGTCCGGCCAGTGCGCGTCGAGCATCCCGTCGCGCACCATGCCGTCCAGCACGTTAAGCACATCCGCACGCTGGGCTGCGCTGTCAGGATGTGAAATGTCACGCACATGGAGGATCACGTCGGCCTGCGCCACTTCTTCGAGCGTCGCACGGAAGGCCGCGATCAGTTCTGTTGGCAGTTCACTGATGAACCCCACCGTGTCGGACAGGATCACATTACGACCCGATGGCAGGCGCAGTCCGCGCATGGTTGGGTCCAGCGTGGCAAAAAGCTGGTCCTGCGCATGGACGGATGCACCCGTCAGGGCATTGAACAGCGTGGACTTGCCGGCGTTGGTGTAGCCCACAAGGGCCACGACCGGGAACGGCACGCGCTTGCGGGAGTCACGATGCAGTCCGCGCGTCCGGCGCACCTGTTCCAGTTCTTTCTTGATCTTGCCGATCCGCTCGGCCAGCATCCGGCGATCCGCTTCCATTTGCGTTTCACCTGGACCACCAAGGAAGCCAAAACCACCGCGCTGACGCTCAAGATGGGTCCACAGCCGCACAAGCCGCGAGCGCTGGTATTCCAGATGGGCCAGCTCGACCTGAAGCACACCTTCACGGGTTGCCGCGCGCGCACCAAAGATATCCAGAATCAGCCCCGTCCGGTCCACAACTTTGCAGCCCAGAGCCTTTTCGAGATTGCGCTGCTGACCGGGAGAGAGACGCGCATCAATGACGACCACATCCACGTTATCCAGCTTGACCGCCTCGGCCAGCTGCTCGACCTGACCGCTTCCCAGCAGGGTGGCAGGACGGCGCGCGCGCAGCAGAATGGCCGCCTGACGCACCACGACCAGCCCGATCGATGCCGTCAGCCCGACCGCTTCCTCAAGCCGCGCATCGGCCGCGCGGATTTCCTCCTGCGGTCCCGACTTCTCCCAGGGCAGGATGACGGCCGCACGGGTTGCGGGTTTTTTGGTGTCGAAACCGCTCAAAGTTCTTCTTCCACAAAATGGGACATGGCCGCCACCGGCATGATCGTGCTGACGGCGTGTTTGTAGACAAGCTGCACATGGCCATCACGACGGAGCAGCAGGGTGTGCGCATCGGACTGGGCAACGATGCCCTGAAGCTTCACGCCGTTGACCAGAAAGACGGTCACGGACGCTTCGGTTCTGCGCAGATGGTCGAGGAAAACCTCCTGCACGGCACGGGAGCCGGCAGAAGAGGAAAGTTCTGAAGTCACGCTGTTAACAGTCGAGAGAAGGAAAAGGGAAAAAGAGGGTTCGACATCTCAGCCACTCACCGGGGTGGAAGATGCGGCATTGCGCTCTTCATTCGTCGTCACCCCAAGCTGCTTGAGCTTGCGGTGCAGCGCACTGCGCTCCATGCAGACGAAGCTGGCCGTCCGGCTGATATTGCCGCCAAACCGCATGAGCTGCACCTGAAGATACTGCGTCTCGAACAGGTCCCGCGCCTCCCGCAGCGGCAGACTCATGACATCCGCTCCGGAATTGAGACGCGTCATCGAGGGCGCACCCTGGCTGATGGTGGCCGGCAGCATGTCCGCCCGGATCGGATCGTTGCCCGTCCCCGGCATCATGATCAGCAGCCGTTCCATCAGATTGCGCAATTCACGCACATTGCCCGGCCATTCATAGGATTGCAGCGCGGCAAGCGCATCCACGGAAAGCTCCCGGACCGGAAGGCCGGAAGACTGCGCGCAACGCTCCAGGAAGTGCCGCGCCAGACCGGGAATATCCTCGCGCCGTTCGCGCAGGGACGGAATGCGCAGAGGGACAACCGCAAGGCGGTAATACAGGTCTTCGCGGAACCGGTGCGCGGCGATCTCCGACTGGAGATCCCGGTTGGTGGTGGCGATGACACGGATGTCCACTTTCACCCGCGTATTGCCGCCCAGACGCTCGAATGTCTGGTCCTGAAGCGCACGGACGATCTTGCCCTGCGTCTCGGGCGGCATATCCGCGACCTCGTCCAGCAGAAGCGTCCCGCGATGGGCCCGCTCCAGCACGCCGCGGCGCATCGGCTGGCCGTCTTCGCCTTCAAGGCCGAAGAGTTCTTCTTCAAAGCGGTTCGGTGCCAGTGTTGCGCAGTTCAGGGCAATGAAGGGCCCTTCCGCACGGCGGGAGCGCGCATGGATCATGCGGGCCGCGACTTCCTTGCCCGATCCGGCCGGACCGCTGATCAGCACGCGGGAATTGGTGGGGGCAACACGCTCGATCTGGGCGCGAACGGCCGAAATGACGGCGCCGTCCCCCGACAGCGTCGTCTCCGGACCGGCCCGCAGACGCAGTTCCGCATTTTCCCGCCGCAAACGCGCGGCTTCCAGCGCACGGCGCACCACGACCAGAAGCCGGTCCGACTGGAACGGCTTCTCGATGAAATCATAGGCCCCGAGCTTGAGGCTGGACACCGCCGTCTCGATGGTTCCATGACCCGAAATCATCAGCGTCGGCAGACCCGGCTCCTCGGTCTGGAAGATCTTGAGCAGTTCGATCCCGTCCAGCCGGGATCCCTGAAGCCAGATATCCAGAATCGCCAGCGACGGACAATGCGCACGGAAGAGTTCGAGCGCCTGATCTGAATTGGCGGCCGTGCGGGTCTTGTAGCCCTCGTCGTTCAGAATGCCCTCGATGAGAAACCGGATGTCCGGTTCGTCATCGACGATCAGGATCTCATGTTCCATCTGCTATCCTCATGGTCTGAAGGTCCATTCCGCCCAAAACATGGCTCTCCTGCTCCCATAACGGCAGGGACAGGGTGACACGCGTTCCCCGCTGCCTGGGCGAGGCGCCGCGGGACTGGTCTGGTTCCCGATCAGTGAGCTGAAGCATCCCGGAATGGTCCTCCATGATCTTCTTGACGATCGCAAGGCCGAGGCCGGTGCCCTTCGCCTTGTGGGTTACATAAGGCTCGGTCAGCCGGTGGCGTTCCACCGTCGGCAGGCCGATCCCGTCATCTTCTATGTCTAGCAGGACATGCCCGCCGTGAATGTGCAAGCCCACCACAATGTGTCCAATTGGCTGCACTACCTGTCCCGCTGGCTGCCCGGACGCATTTTCTCCCGGTTTTCCGCGGCCTGCCATACTAATGGCATCAGCGGCATTCTGCAGAAGGTTTGTCAGGGCCTGGCTGATAAGTCGCCGGTCACAGCGCACGATCGGCCCTGAAGGGGGCAGTCCACTCGTCTCGAACACGATTTCGGGATGAGCGTTCCGCTGGAGCACCAGCGCCTCCCGGCACAGGCGCGAGAAGTCTTCCGGCTGCATGACGGGCTGCGGCATCCGCGCAAACGCCGAGAACTCGTCAACCATGCGTCCGATATCGCCCACCTGCCGCACGATCGTGTCCACAAGCTGGGTATAGGTCTCGGGATCGGAGTGGATTTCCTTGAGGAATCGTCGCTTGAGACGCTCCGCAGCAAGCTGGATCGGGGTCAGAGGATTCTTGATCTCATGCGCCACACGCCGTGCCACATCCGCCCAGGCGGCCTTACGCTGTGCGGACTGAAGATCCGTGATGTCATCGAAGGTCACGACATAACCCGCGACGTCCTGCCCCCGCAGCTCCGCCACGACCCGCACGAGAAGCGTCCGCCCCGCCCCCGCCCCCGCGCCTTCACCCGGTCCACCCGGACGCTGCGCGCCCTCCGTGTCCACCTGGATTTCAGCGGTATGAACGCGTTCCGGCGCCATGCGCGCGGCTTCCAGAAGACCCGAGAACTCCGGAACCCGATCCGTCAGCTTCATCCCGATGGCCGGCTGGAGATCGCGCTGGAGCACGCTGGACGCCGCGCGATTGGGCAGTTCGATGACCTGCATCCGGTCCAGCCCGATCACACCAGCCGAAACGCCTGCCAGCACGGTCTCGGTAAAGCGCCGGCGCTCGTTGATCTGGTCATAGGCCTGCATCAGTTCGGAGCGCTGGCTTTCGAGCTGGTCCGTCATGCTATTGAAAGCGCGGGACAAGCCCGTCACTTCATCGTCCTTGTCCTGCCCCGCATCGTCGGGGACCGGAACCCGCACACCCAGATCGCCCTTGGAAATCCGCTGGGCTGCCAAAATGAGCAATCCGAGCGGGTTGGCGATACGATTGGCCAGCGCCAGCCCGGTCAGCATCCCGACGGCCAGAACCAGCAGCCCCATCAGGGCGAAAATGACCGCGAACAGGACCTGCGTCTTGCCGCGATTGGTAATCAGCCGCTGGTAATCCGCCACCAGCGTATCCGTGCGGCGCATGTGTTCCACGACATCCGGATCGACCGGGCGCGTGATGACCAGCATGAGGCCCGAATTGCCCCCCAGCGCCACCACGGCGCGCACTTTCCGCTGATCCGGCCGGTCAAGGATGACCGCCTCGCCATGCTGGGCCAGTTCGACAACCGATTTCGGCGGCAGAGGTGGCGCCGTCGTCATATCCGCGTCGCTGCCCAGAAGACCACCGACCGCCAGAACCTTGTACGTCAGCGGATCGAAGACTTCCGCATCCGTCAGGCCACGCTCGGTGACTTCATCGTCCAGGAATTCCTGAAGACGTGCGGGGTCGTGGAAAAGATCGGTCCCACGCGAGAACAGTTCATCGTTCTGGACGGTGATCAGTGTGTTCGCGAGCGCGAAAGCCTCTGTCCGGGCATTGTCATTGTGTTCGCGCAGATATCCGACCGCGACCGAACGCGCCTCGTTCAGCGCATCATTCACGCGGTTGGAGAACCAGATTTCCACGCCATAATGGAAGAACAGCGTCGCCACCGCGCCCACCACGATGGTCGGAGCGACCGCCACGATGCCGAACAGTGTAATAAGCCGCACATGCAGGCGTGCACCGGCCAGACCGAGCCTGCGTTCGGCCAGCATCCGCCCGATCTGCACCACGGCCGCTGCCGCGATCAGCATGAGCATGATGAAGTCGAGCAGGAAGACAATCGCCTGCACCTGCGGGCGATGCGCCAGAGACATGCCCCCCGACAGTACGACGAACGTCGCAAAGGCGAGCACCAGCGCCATGACTGTCAGAAGAACCGCCCCATTGGCACTCGTCAGCCTTGCAAACAGGCGCCTCAGGGAAGGAAGTCTCACTCGTCGATGCCTTTCGGGATCGTGATATCCAGTTCACGGATGCGCTTGCGCAGGGTGTTGCGGTTTACACCCAGAATGGCGGCAGCGCGCAACTGGTTGCCGCAGGTCCGGCGCAGAACCATCGTGATCAGCGGCCGCTCGACCTCACCCACCACACAGGCATGCAGATCGCCCGCCCCGTTTTCCAGATCGCCCTCAAGATATTCAGCAAGCGGCCGTTCCAGCGCGCGTTCCAGCCCGCGGGGACGCGCCGTGCCCGTACCTGCCGCCAGGCGACAGACCGCGCTGATCCGCTCCGGCCCCAGCCGCTGGGCAGAGGGCAGCGCCGACAGCCAGCGATGCAGGGCAGCGGACAGACCTCCCTGCCGGAGCAGAAGAACAGGATCATGACGGCTCCCCGCGATCACACGCAGATCCGTCTCATCCTGGGCCAGCCAGTCCATGAACCGATCCTGCATCAGCGGGCACAGACAGTCGATCTCATCCAGCAGCAGCGTTCCGCCCTGAGCCTGCTGGATCCAGCCAGCCTCGCCGTTGCCGAAGAGAGCCGCCTCACGAAGCGCACGCGGAGTGGCGGTCAGGGCGGCAATCACGAACGGATTTTGTGCCCGCGGGCTATGACTGTGAAGCCGCCGGGCGACGTCCTGCCGGTCCAGCCGGGACGCGCCATACAGGAAAACCGGATGGCAACCCTGTTCGACCAGACCTGAAGCGGACGGCTCCGTCATGGCTGCCATGGAAGCGCTGGCCGGCTCACACCCTCAGGCCGCTTCACGCGTGCCGTCGCGGCTCAGACTGCCCGTGGGGCCGGCCTCACGGTTGCGCACGACACCGGCGTCGATATGGCGATCGTAGAACGCAGTTAGCAGAGCGATGGCCTCGGCGGCGCTTTCCACACCATTGATGGTGGAGCGGAACGTCGCAGACCCCGGCAGCCCGGCGGAGTACCAGGACACATGCTTGCGCGCGAGACGCAGGCCCGGCCGCTCACCGAAATGATCAAGCATCATCCGGTAATGCCGCAAGGCGATTTCCTTTTCGGTCGCCAGATCCGGGTCAGGCACATCCTCGCCGGTCCGCAGGGACTGCGCCACCTGCGCCGTGAACCAGGGCCGCCCGTAACAGCCGCGCCCGATCATGACGCCATCGGCCTGAGACTGATGCAGCGCCTCACGTGCGTCGCGGATGGTGTTGATATCGCCATTGACAATGACTGGCAGCGACACCGCATCCTTCACCGTTTTGACGAAACGCCAGTCCGCCGTACCGTTATAAAACATCTGCCGCGTGCGACCGTGAACCGTCACAAGCCGGATGCCGCTCTCTTCCGCGATTTTCGCCAGACGCGGCGCATTGAGCGAATTGTGGTCCCAGCCCATGCGCATCTTGAGTGTCACGGGCACATTCACGGCCCGTGCGGTCGCTTCGAGCAACTTTCCGGCCAGAACCTCGTCCCGCATCAGCGCCGATCCGGCCATCTGCCCAATCGCGACTTTCTTCACCGGGCAGCCGAAATTGATGTCGATGAGGTTCGCGCCCCCATCCACCGAAATCTTCGCAGCCTGCGCCATGGCCTCGGGATCACATCCGGCAAGCTGGACCGCATTCGGCCCGCGCTCGGCCATCCGCGCCATGCGCATGGTGTTTTCATTCTCGCGGATCATCGCCCAGGAGGCGATCATTTCCGACACGACCAGCCCTGCCCCGAGATCGCGGGCAAGCTGACGGAACGGCAGATCCGTGACACCCGAAAGCGGAGCAAGGATCACCGGTTCCTCGATCACTACGCCCTGCCCCAGGTCGATGGGTTTCAGGACACGGTTCGGGGGTGCTGCGGCAGGCGCATCAGGGGCGGCGGAAGGAGCGGAAGCAGTCATGGCAGGATCAATTTAGCGGCCCGTCTCCGCAAGCGCAAACGCTCCTTTGCACGCAACCCCGCCCCCTGTCCGTGCGCTATTCCTCCGACAGTCTTCACGCCACTTCCACCATCCCTTCATGGAGAAGAGCATGCCGCACATCACGACCAGCGACGGAACACGTATCCATTACGAGGAACAGGGACACGGACGCCCTCTCGTCATGCTTCATGGCTGGACGTTCTCGGGACGCTTCTTCCACCGCAATGTCGGGCCGATCTCGGAACAGGCCCGCGTCATCACCGTGGACCTGCGGGGACACGGACGTTCCGAAAAGCCGCAGCATGGCTATCGGATTTCCCGTCTGGCCGCCGATCTGCGGGATCTTCTGGTCGCGCTGAACCTTCAGGACGTGACGGTTCTGGGCTGGTCGATCGGCTGCCCCATCATCTGGTCGTATCTGGAGCTGTTCGGGTCAGAGCGCATCCGCAACGCCATTTTCGTCCAGCAGACCCCGAAGCAGTATTATTCGGCTGACTGGAAGCTCGGCCACGCCGCCTGTTTCGATCAGGCCGGGCTGACAGCCGTGCAGCAGCAGCTCACCCTGACGCCGGACGAGTTCGACAGAGGCAATCTGGAAAGCTGCATCTGCCACCCCCTGCCCGAAGACGAGAAAGCGCTCCTGCTCCGGGAAATGGCGCAAAGTCCCGCTCATGCCCGAAGCGCAATGATGGCGGACCACACCACTCAGGACTGGCGCGACGTCCTGCCCCGCTTCACGCTCCCCGCCCTCATGATGATCGCCCGCAAGGACAAAGTTCTGAATCCGGACGGCCCCGCCTGGGTGGCGCAGCACATGCCCAACTGCACCGGCGTGGAATTCGAGGACAGCGCGCACATGGTCTTTCTCGACGAGACCGAAAAGTTCAACCGCACCGTTCTCGACTTCCTGAAGAGGTGATCCCATGACGAAACTCCCCTTCCCTTTCGGCATGAACGAATTCACGACCCAGCCCTGGTCGTTCGAGGAAGACGTGGCGCGTTACCGCGACCTCGGCGTGGATGCGATCGAGATCTGTGAAGCCAAGCTCGATCCGGACCGCATTGAGGAGCAGATGCGCCTCGTCAGGGAGAGCGGGCTGAGTGTCAGTGCGGTCCAGCCGCTGGTACGGACCTTCTTCGGAAGCGCGATGGTCCCCGAACCTGAAGCGACTGAAGCCCGCGTCAAACGTCTTGCCCAAAGCCTGAAAACGCTCGCACCTCATGTCCCCGGCAGCGTCTTTGTGACCAATACCGGCGCGCCACCCAAGGGTAACATGCGCCGTACCATGGACGAGACGGTGCGTTACCTGAAGGAGCTCTGTCCCCTGGCCGAGGATCTGGGTGTTTCCCTGTCGCTGGAGCCGCTCAACCCGACCTCCGTGAACACCGAAAGCGCCATCTGGACCATAGAGCAGGCCATGGACATCATTGACGGCGTCGGCCATCCGGCAATGGGTTTGTGTCTGGATTACTGGAACATCTGGCAGCAGAAGGATGTCTGCGCGGCTATCCGTGCTGCGGGAAGCAAAATCAACGTCCTGCAGGTCAGCGACTGGCGCACGCCCTATTCCGCGACCGACCGCCTGATCCCCGGCGATGGCTGCATTCCGCTTCATGAAATGCTGCATGCCACATGGGATGCGGGCTTTCGTGGCGCCTGCACGGTCGAGATCTTTTCGTCAGACGTGCCGGACAGCCTTTATGACCGTGATCTGGGCGACGTCATCCGCTTCTGCCGGGAGGGGCTGGATCAGGCCTGGCGTGGCGACGCCTGATTTTCAGTCAATCGGGCCGATTTCCTGACGGTGCCGTTTCAGACCATCCTGCGTGATCACGAAACGCCCGTCATCGCGCAGTTTTGACAGGCCGAGCCGTTCCAGCCGCTCAAGACAGGGCTGGTCTTTCAGCCCTGTCGGTCGCCCCGTCGACGCACACAGCAAAAGCCGGTGCAGCGTCGAGCGGCAGCACGTCTCCAGATAAGGCTCGTCATAGGATTCAGCAGCGGATGCGTCGGACATGAGTTCGCGTCTATCGCGTCCCTGCGCCACCGCCAAGACAAAACGCCATCAGATATACTCCGGGGGTGAGCCAGACGCGCGAAGCTGATGCGCCACACCGCGGATTAGGGTATGGAAACGACTCATGATCGATCTCGGAACGCTCGTCACTCCGCTCCTGCACCGCTTCGACACCGAAACGGCGCACGAACTCGCCATTCACTCCCTTGCCCTCGGCCTTGGCGGCCAGGCGCCAAAGGATGTGCCGGCCCTCTCGACCCGCACGCTCGGCCTGCGCTTTCCCAACCCGATCGGCCTGGCCGCCGGGTTTGACAAGGATGCCCGCGCCATCCGTCCGCTGGCAAAGCTGGGCTTCGGCCATATCGAGGCCGGAACCGTGACGCCTCGCCCCCAGCCCGGCAACCCCGGCCCCCGCCTGTTCCGGCTGGTCGAGGACGGCGCGATCATCAATCGCATGGGGTTCAATGGCTGCGGTGTGGACCGCTTCTGCCGTCGTCTCGCCCGCCTGCACCGCCCGATGCCCAATGGCAGGATGCGCGGCCCGACCGTCCCGCTTGGCGTGAATATCGGGATCAACAAGACCGGCTCCGACCCGCTGCGCGACTATCCGGACCTCGTGGCCCGCGTGCGCCCCTATGCCGATTACATCACGATGAACCTGTCCTCGCCCAACACGCCGGGTCTGCGGGATCTCCAGTCGGCAACGATGCTGAAAGAGCTTCTGGACGCCATCAATACCCGCAATCCGGAGCGCCCGCCGCTTCTGGTCAAGCTCGCACCCGATCTGGATGACAGCTCCTACGAGCCGATCCTTGAAGCCGCGATCGAAGGCGGTGCGCAGGGCCTGATCCTGACCAACACGACCATCGCCCGTCCTGCAACCCTGCGTGACCCGGCGGCCCGCGAAAGCGGTGGCCTCTCCGGCCGCCCCCTCGCACCGCGTTCCCGGGATGTCCTGCGGATCGTCTCGGGGCTGAACAAAGGTCGCCTGGCGCTGATTTCGTGTGGCGGCATCGAGACCGGCGAAGACATCCTCGCCCGCATCCGCATGGGTGCGGATATGGTACAGATCTATTCGTCTTTCGTGCTTCAGGGACCCGGCATCCTGGCCCGTATGAAGACGGAACTGCTCGACGCCATGCGTCGCGACGGGTTCGAGACGATCGCCGATGCCCATGGCATTGACCGGCCGAACTGACGGACCTGTAAGTTCCCGTCTCAGGGCATCTTTCCCTTTGGGGGAAGATGCCCTTTTCGTATCCATCCGCCCCGCGCAATGAAGCGCTCCAGGGCGGAAATCGAACCCCTGCGGCCGCAAGCCGTTGAAAACCCCATCAAGACACTGGACGGAACACCTTCGCATGACCACACGGCCTCCCGCGCGCGCCTTTTCACATCTCCGCAGCCCGCGCCCCGGAACGACCTGTGGATCCATGCTGGGCGCTCTGTTCCTCGCTTTCGGTCTGCTCTGCGCAGGTGTGACGACACCTCCTGCGCTGGCAGCCGCGGCACAGCCGGCGGCAGCCCCGATCAAGGACGCGCCCAAAGATGCTGACAAGACCCAGCAGTCAGATCCCGCCAATTCCGGCCTTGGCTGGAACGCAGTGTCCGCCTCCATCAGCCGTCAGCTCGATGACAGTGCCGCAGTATTGCAGCAGGTTTTCGCGACGCTGAACCGGAAGGACGTCAACACGGGCAATAACGAACTCGATGCCCTGTCGGCCCAGATCCAGAAGGTCCAGCAGAACACCCAGGACGCGGTCACACAGATCCAGTCCTATGACAGCATCACCGAATCCTTCCTGAAAATCCTTGGCCCGAAGGCCGCGGAAAACGAGGACGCGTCCGTCACCGCACAACGCCAGCGGATGCAGCAGAACTCGCAGTCCGTGAAATCGGCACTGATGCGGGCCAAGCTCTATAATCTTCAGGCCCAGCAGCTCAACACGGCCATCAATGCACGGCGCACACGCCTGCAACACGCGGCCCTGTCCGAACGGACGGTCTCGCCCCTCGCCCCGCGCTTCTGGAACACGCTCCTTACCGAGCGTGCTGAGAACCGCTATTCGCTCCATGCCGGTGGCGTGCTGTCCGACTGGCTCTATCTCCTGATCGGCTGCGCGATCACCTTCGCGGCCATTGGCCTCAGTTCACCGCTGATTCTACGTCTGCTCAAACGCTGCGGTGCCCATTTCCGTCCCGCTACCGAAGACAGCGTGAAGGAAGCCCTCTCAGGCAGCATCATCGCCATCACGCTTAACGGCGCGCTCGAGGCCCTACTCGCAACACTTGTCTGGTTCATCTGGGCGGCGGCAGCCCTTCCCGACGGGGGCGGCCCGATCGGTGCGATCATTGGCGAGACCGTCCCTGTCTGTGGCTTCATCATCGGCGCCGGCCTGCCGATTTTCGGGCGCAGCGGCGTTCTCGCACAGGGCAATCCGGGCGAACGCAAGGCGCTGCGGGGCGTGGACTGGATCCTTGCCATCAGCATCCTTCTGCTGGACCTGCTGCGGGCCTTTCAGGCTCAGGACGCCTTTGGCCAGACACTTCAGCTTCTGCTGGAAATCGCGTTCTCGATCGCCATCGGCCTGTGCGCCGTGGACACGTTCCGCAGGCTTGGCAACCAGAACGATACCCGTGGCTTCGCACCTTCCGCGCTGGGTGTTTCCAGCCTGCTTCTGGCGGTGACGGTCATCTCCATCCTGCTGGGCTATGTGGCTTTTGCCTTCACGCTCAATGGCTGGCTGCTCTCGCTGGGTACGGGTGTTGCCATCGTGACGCTTCTGGGCCTGTGCTGGCGCGACGTACTGGACCGGCTGTTTTCGGAAGGCGGCTTCTTCAGCCTGCGCCTGGTCCAGCTCGGCCTGACGCAGCGCCGCCTGTCACAGATTGGCGTGATCCTCTCGGGGCTCGGCAACGTCCTGCTCCTGCTGCTCCTGTTCTCCATCGCACAGACGGATGGCAGCTTCAGCGTCGCTGACATCACGAACCGACTCTGGCTGCTGTTCGTCGGCAATACTATCCACGGTGTGAAGATCTCGCTCGATACCGTGGTGCTGGCCATCGTTCTGCTGGTGGTGGCCTATTACGCGATCCGTCAGACGCGCGGCTGGCTACGGGACCGCTTCTTCCCTACCACGCGCCTCGATATCGGCAGTCGCACCTCAATCCTCAGCATCTTCACCTACTGCGCCTGGATCCTCGTCGGTCTCGGCATCCTGTCCATCGCGGGTGTCTCGGTCCAGAACCTGACCTGGGTGGTCAGCGCGCTCTCGGTCGGTATCGGTTTCGGCCTGCAATCCATCGTGCAGAACTTCGTCTCCGGCGTGATCCTGATGGCCGAACGCCCCGTTCGCGTCGGCGATATGGTCGAAATCGCCGGCACGCGCGGTGACGTCAAACGCATCAGCATCCGCGCTACCGATATCGGCCTGAGCGATGGCTCGACCATGATCGTCCCGAACTCCCAGTTCATCACGACCAGCATCAAGAACGCGACGCTGAGCGGTGCCACCGGCGTCCTGACCCTGACGTTCAAGATCCCGCTGACGACGGATCCCGAGAAGGCAAAGGCCATGCTGCTGGAAGTCGCGGCCCATCGTGACGAAGTGCTCGCCACGCCATCACCGAAAGTCCGGGTGAGCGCGATTGCCGATGACAGTCTGACCATGACCCTGAGCGTCGCCCTCATCTCGGCCCGTGACGGCGGCAGTGTGCAGGACGCCATTCTTTTTGACGTCTTCCGCCGTTTCCATGCCGAGGATGTCGCCATCACAACAGCCTGATCGGAAAATACTTTCCGGGACTCCGCGCAATACTCGATTTCCAGACGGACTGGTCCTAAGGTCAGTCCGTCCAGAGAGGCCAGGATCCAGACCGATGCCATCCCCGACACAGATTTCCGGAGACAAGACGCCGGGTCAGGTTTTTCACCTGCCTGTCCGCTCCAAGACGCTCTCGATGGCGGAAGCCGCGGTTCATCTCGGGCTGCCGGAACGTCGGATGAAGCTGCTCGCCATGCTCGGCACGGGACCGGCACGTACGCAGGCACCGGATGGGAAAATCGCGTATCGCCGCGAGGATCTGGAACTCTATCTCACAGCCCTGCACGAAAAGGCTGATATCTCCGGCACGGAAATGATGCGCCGCCGCGCCCAGGCCGCGGCCAGCCGTCAGCGGGCGCTGGAACTCGTCCAGATCGGCAGCAAAACGGGCTTTCCCGATCCTGATCCGTTCATGATGCTGGCCACTGGCGCAGATGCGCGACAGCACGCCTGCTTTTTTGTCATCAAGGTCATGGCGCTGTTCGGACTGATCATGCTCTGCATCTCGTCCACCCCGCTGCTCCGGGCGCATTTCAACTGACGGGCCATATCCCGCCCGTCAGTTGACAGTTCTTACTCAAAGCCGCAAAGCACGGCCTTTCCAATACCCTTGCCGCTTTCGAGCAGTTCATGCGCCCGGCGCAGATTGGCAATGGTGATGGGCCCCAGCATCTCATGCAGGGTCGTCTTCAGAAGACCGGCATCCACAAGCGATGCCACCTGCGCCAGAATCCTGCCCTGTGCGGGCATGTCCGGCGTCTCGAACATCGGACGTGCGAACATGTATTCCCAATGGACGGAGAGGGCTTTGCGCTTGAAGGGCATGATGTCGAACTCGCCCGGATCGTCGATCAGGGCCAGCGCCCCCTGCGGCGCGAGAGAGCGCACGATTGCATCCCTGTGCTCGCCGGATGCGGTCAGACCAGCCACATAGCGCACCTGCGGAATTCCGATCCGTGCCAGTTCCTGATCGAGCGGCCGACGATGATCGATGACGTGGTGGGCGCCCATCTCACGGCACCAGTCCATCGTCTCCGGACGCGATGCCGTAGCAATGACCGTCAGCCCCGTCAGACGGCGCGCGATCTGCGTCAGGATCGAACCCACGCCACCGGCACCGCCGATGATCATGATCGCATCCGGATTGTCCATCTCACCCAGCCGGACGCCCAGCCGGTCGAACAGCAATTCCCAGGCCGTAAGCGCAGTCAACGGCAAGGCTGCGGTTTCGGCATCGGACAGGCTTTTCGGAGCCAGCGCGATCAGGCGTTCATCAACAGCCTGAAACCGCGCGTCGCTCCCCTGCCGGTTGGCAGTGCCTGCATAGAAAACGCGATCCCCGGCCCGGAAACCCCGGACCTGACCACCCGTCGCAACAACAGTTCCGACCGCGTCATATCCCAGAACCCGTGGCTCATCACCAGGCGGGTCCATCGACCGCAGCTTGGTATCGACAGGATTGACCGAAACTGCCCGGATTTCCACAACGACATCCCGCGGCCCCGGAACAGGGGTCGGAATGTCGAGTTCGACCAGCGCATCGGTGTCGTCCATGCGGGTTGCGCGTCTGTGCCCGAAAGCCTTCATGGGAGAAATCTCCTAACCCAGAATGAGCGCTGCCAGAGAGGTCAGCCGTGACGGTCCATCAGCATGTTCGTCACCGCCGCCTTGAATGGCAGCAGACGGTTGGCCACTGCCAGCCCGGCCCGCCGCGCCATCAGGAACGGTGGTTCATCGCGCGTATAAACCGTCGCGATCGCATTGGTCGCGGCAAAGAGCGGCGCCGTTGCCAGGCGATGCGTGCGTTCGAAACGCGACAGAACGGACGGATCACCCGCATCACCCGGACCATCGGCAATCGCCCGGGCCAGAACTTCCTGCCCCTTCAGGCCCAGATTGAACCCGTGCGCCGTAATCGGATGCATGCCAACGGCCGCATCACCAATCAGCGCCAGACGGGGCGCCTGGAAACGGTGCGCATAGACCGCCTTGAGTGGATAGACGCAGCGTGCGCTTTCCAGCGTCATCTGCCCCATACGTCCCTGCGTCCGGGCCGTGATGTCCTCGCTGAAAGCCTTGCCATCAAGCGCCTTGAGGCGCGCGATTTCATCCGGCTCCAGCGTCAGAACCAGCGACGAGCATGATCCCGGCCGGTCGTCAGGTGCGACGGGCAGAAGGGCAATCGTCTGTCCTTCGTCAAACCACTGAAGCGCCGTATTGGCATGAGGCTCCGGGTGCCGCATGCGGCAGACCATGATGTTGCGCTGGAAATCATGCACGATCGCACCAATCTCCGCTTCGGCCCGCAGGCGCGAAAACCGCCCATCCGCCGCAACCAGAAGATCCGCCTCGATCCGCTTCCCATTTGCCAATACAACACCAGCCGATCGGGTATCATGCCACGAACTGGCAATGCCTTCCCCGGCCCGGACGTCAACGCCCGGCGTCCGCAAAGCGACACGATACAGGGCACGGCGGATCAGGTGGTTCGCCACCATGTGTCCCAGTGCATCGGGGCCATCGGAAGGTGCATCGAACAGAAGCGGCGGGCTGCCGGACTTTCCTGTCTCAATGCGCGCCGTGTACATCGGGCAGACATTACCGGCGGGGATCTCATCCCACGCGCCGACACTCTTCAGCCATTCCGATGCATGATGCGTCAGCGCGATTTCACGACCATCAAACGGAGGATCAGCCAGCACGTCCATCGGCGACCGCTCGACCACACAGGCTTTCCGCCCGTCGCGTCCAAGCGAAATAGCGCAGGCCAGACCGACAGGGCCGCCGCCCGCAACAATGACGTCGTAACGCATCAGCTCAACCGGCGTCCGCGGCGAACGTGATGGCATCCCCTTTCCAGACGGCCATGTAATCATCGATCTCGGGCCGCTTGCGCTCGTCCGAATGCTTGGCAGGCGTTCCGACGAACAGGAAACCGGCCAGACGATGCGGCTCGGGCAGACCCAGCGCCTCAAGAAGCACGCGGTCCTCACAGAACGGCCCCGTTACCCACATGCCGCCGAATCCGGCAGCATGCAGCGCGTTCAGGACGTTCATCGCCCCTGCCGCCACAGCCATTTCCTGCTCGATCACCGGGATCTTCCCCTCCGGCTGCAGATGCATGCCCAGAGCAATGATCATCGGCATGTTGGCAAAGCGGTGATGGCGCTTGGTCTTCTTGGCTTCTGGCGCGTCAGGCTCCTGCCGACCCATCGCTTCCACCACGAGATCGGCAAACGCCTCGCGGTGCTTCCCCTTGATCACCGTATAGCGCCAGGGGCGCATCTTGCCGTGATCCGGAGCCCGCAGGCCAGCGGACAGGATGGTTCGGAGCTCATCCCCCTTCGGCGGGGGCTCGACGAGATGGTCCGTCGAAGCGCGGGAGAGAAGGACGTCGAGGGGGGAATGATGATGTGCCATAATCAGGAAATATGGCCCGATCTCCTCTCTCCGCCAAGGGCAATTTCCAGACTCCGCCATTCTCAAGGAATAGTGACGCTCCCTCATGCCGGTCGATATGGTTCGGCATCCTCTCCATCCCGGATTTTCTCCCTGTCTGCCAACGTATTTTGCAGACATCTTTGCCAGACAGCGTGGAAATCCGCGTCGTGCTGGTGTAGCAGGAAGAACATGAACGAAAGCCGCCACGCCCGCCTGCATCGCGCCACCAGCGAAACCGACATCACCCTTGCCCTCACACTCGACGGCCAGGGCCGCTCCGACGTGGACAGCGGCATCGGTTTCTTCGACCACATGCTAACGGCACTCGCCAGGCATGGTGGTTTTGACCTTGAGCTGAAAGCCAAGGGCGACCTGCATATTGATGGCCATCATACGGTCGAGGATGTCGGCATCGTCTTCGGGCAGGCCTTCCGTCAGGCCATTGGCGACAAGCGTGGTATCGAGCGTTTCGGCCATGCCCTCGTGCCGCTGGACGAAGCCCTGTGTGAGGCGGTCGTTGATATTTCCGGCCGACCCTACCTTGCCTGGAACGTCGTCTTTCCGCGCGAGAAGATCGGCACGATGGACACGGAACTGTTCGAAGAGTTCTTCCGCGCCTTCGCCATGTCCGCCCATATCGCCCTGCACCTGACCTGCAAAGCCGGCACCAACGCTCACCACATCGCCGAAAGCGGCTTCAAGGCCGTTGCCCGCGCCCTGAAGGTCGCTGTTTCGCACGATCCCCGCTCGGCTGGTGCCATCCCCTCCACCAAAGGCGTGCTGTGAAGCTTTATATTCCCTGCACGAAACCGGACGCCGCGGAACCGCAGATGCCCGTTATGGTGCAGGACGGATTTTCATGGCGCGTCCTGTTCTTTGGCTGGTTTGGCCTTCTGACCTACGGCGCATGGATCTCCGCCCTGCTGGCCGCAGCCGCCACCATGATCACGCTGCATATTTTCATGGGTTTCTGGTCCCGGCTTGACCTGATTGTAGCCATCCATGCCGTTCTTGCCAGCTTCACGGCTGAGATCCGCCTGTGGGAACAGCGACTGAACGGCCGCGTTACCGGCACGCCGATCGCAGCCCCCAGCCGGGACATCGCTCTCCTGCGCTGGATGGACCAGCAGCACTACGCCGCCCCTTACGGCAGCACATCTCCGGAGTTTCCATGCGCGTCGTCGTAATTGACTACAATGGCGGCAATCTCGCCTCGGCCGCACAGGCAGCCCGCAAGGCCGCTACCCGCAAGGGGATTGAAGCCGACGTCGTCATCTCCCGCGACGCGACCGACATCCTGAATGCCGACCGCCTGATCCTCCCCGGACAGGGCGCTTTCGCCGACTGCGCACAAGGCCTTGGCCCCGAACTGCGCAACATGCTCGAAACCGCCACTGCCAATGGCACACCGTTTCTCGGCATCTGCGTCGGCATGCAGCTTATGTGCGAATACGGTCTCGAACATGGCCGCACTGAGGGTCTGGGCTGGATTTCGGGCAATATCCGCCGCATGGACGAAGCCGCCAGTGCCGGCCTGCGCCTGCCGCACATGGGCTGGAACACACTCGACTTCACGCCCGGTGCGCATCTGCTGACGGATGGCCTCACACCCGGCAATCACGGCTATTTCGTCCATTCCTATGCGCTGCATGACGGTGCGGACAGCGATCTGGTCGCAACCGCGCAATATGGCACGCAGGTTCCGGCCATCGTCGCACGCGGCAACCGCTGCGGCACGCAGTTCCACGTTGAAAAGAGCCAGGATGTCGGCCTGACGATCCTCGGCAATTTCCTGCGGTGGACCTCATGACCATCACCTGTGAACGCGTCGTCTCGCCGCTTCCGCCCGAAGATCTGGACGCGCTGATCGAAGCCACGTCCGCCGGCATTCTGGACGGCGGCGGCTTCGGCTGGCTCCAGCCTCCCGGCCATCAGGCTCTGGCCCGCTATTTCGAAGGCCTGCTGCTGGTGCCGGAGCGTAGCTTCTATGTGGTGCGTGAGAACGGCGTGATCTGCGGCGCGGGGCAGCTCGTGCGTCCCCCGGCGAGTTATGAAGCCCATGCCGCCACCGCCAATCTGACCGGCTTTTTCGTGGCCCCCTATGCCCGTGGCCGCGGTCTGGGACGCGCGCTGCTGGAAGCCATGCTCAAGGGCGCGAAGGCCATTGGCTGCAAGGTTGTAAACTGCGACATCCGCGAAACGCATGTCGCCGCTATCGGGCTGTTCCGGTCGTTCGAATTCGAACACTGGGGGACCCATCCCTATTATGCACGGATCGGAGGGCAGACGGTGCGCGGACTTTTTCTCTCGAAACTTCTGGCAAACGAGAATGAGGCCGCCCGCTGGCAGTCCAACATCGCCATGCCTGACGCCAGCGGCTCGGCTTCAAGCACGGCTCCTGAACCGAAAGCCAACGCGCCGGCACATGGCCTGACGCTCTACCCGGCAATCGACCTCAAGGACGGCGCTTGCGTCCGTCTGCGTCGTGGGGAAATGGAAGATGCCACCCATTATTCCGATGATCCCGGTGCACAGGCCAAGCTGTTCGCGGAAGCCGGCTGCCGTCACCTGCATGTCGTGGACCTGAACGGCGCCTTTGCCGGTCGTTCCACCAACATTCCGGCCATTGAATCCATCGTGAAAGCCACGAACCTGCCCGTGCAGCTCGGTGGTGGCATCCGGGACATGGCCGCCATTGAACGCTGGCTTGAAGCTGGCGTCTCACGCGTCATTCTCGGCTCTGTGGCAGTCAAGGACCCCGAACTGGTCCGTCAGGCCGCCCGCGCCTTCCCGGGTCGGATCGTCGCCGGTATTGACGCCCGACAGGGGCGTGTCGCGACGGAAGGCTGGGCCGAAGTGTCCGAACTCGAAGCCAACGATCTCGCCCTGCGCATGGAAGATGCCGGTGTTGCGGCCGTGATCTTCACCGAAATCACCCGGGACGGCATGCTGGCCGGACTGGACCTTGAACAGACTGCGGACATGGCCCGTCGTCTTTCTATCCCTGTCATTGCCAGCGGTGGCGTGGGCAGTCTGGAGCATCTCAAGGCCCTTCGCGATGTCGCTCGCGACGTTCCGGGCATTTCCGGCGCCATCGTCGGCCGTGCCCTGTATGATGGCCGTATCAAGCTCAAAGACGCTCTGGACGTCCTCGGCTCATGCTGAAACTCCGCGTTATTCCCTGTCTGGACGTCAAGGATGGCCGCGTCGTCAAAGGAGTGAACTTCGTCTCCCTGCGCGATGCTGGCGATCCGGTCGAGCAGGCCAAGCTTTATGACGCCGCCGGTGCCGATGAACTCACCTTTCTCGACATCACGGCCAGTGTCGAAAACCGCGACACCATCCTCGATGTCGTCCGCCGCACGGCCGAAGCCATCTGCCTGCCTCTGACTGTCGGCGGCGGTGTCCGCACCTGCGAAGACATGCGCCGCCTGCTTCTGGCCGGTGCGGACAAATGCGCCGTCAATTCCGCCGCCATCAAAAACCCCAGCCTGATCCGCGAAGCGTCCGAACGCTTTGGCAGCCAGTGCATCGTTGTCGCCATTGATGCCCGTTCCGACGGCAAGGGCGGCTGGGAAGTCTATGCCAAGGGCGGCCGCGAGCCCACGGGTCTGGACGTCGTGGAATGGGCACGGAAAATGCAGGATCTGGGAGCGGGCGAAATCCTGCTGACCAGCATGGACCGCGACGGCACGCGTGCAGGCTTTGATCTGGATCTGCTGCGCGCAGTCTGTGGCGCTGTTACGGTACCTGTCGTGGCCTCGGGAGGTGTGGGCGAACTGCAGCATTTCGTGGAAGGCGCGGAAGTCGGCGCAAGTGGCCTTCTGGCGGCAAGTGTGTTCCACTTCGGCCAGTTCCGTATCGATGAAGTCAAGAACGCGCTGAACAAGGCCGGACTGCCGGTCAGGCTTGGAGAGTAAGACCATGGGAAAACCCGCTACCAAACCGGCCCCGAAGCCTTCGAAGCAGCAGGACGACAAGAAGTCCGACCTTCAGCAGGAACTGGTTCTCCAGCGCCTGTATGACACGGTCCAGTCCCGCCGTGGCACTGACCCGTCCCTCAGCCATTCCGCACGTCTGATGGCTCGTGGCCGCAACAAGATCGCCCAGAAATTCGGCGAGGAAGCGGTCGAATGCTTGATCGAAGCCGTCAACGGCAACCGCAAGGAACTGATCGGGGAAAGCGCAGACGTGCTGTACCACCTGATCGTCATGTGGGTGGACGCCGGCGTCTCTCCCGAAGACGTCTGGACGGAGCTCAAGCGCCGCGAAGGCACGAGTGGCATTGCCGAGAAGGCTGCACGCCCCAAGGAAAAGCTCGGCTGAACAGGAAGCAGACCATGACCTACGATCCCGGCAACATCTTCGCCCGCATCCTGCGCAAGGAAATCCCGGCCCGAACAATCTATGAAGACGACTTCGCACTCGCCTTCCACGACATTGCCCCACAGGCCCCGCTCCACGTTCTGGTCATCCCCAAGGGACCCTACGTCTCCATCGCTGATTTCGGCGCAACAGCTTCTCCCGACGAAATCACGGGCTTCTGGCGCGCTGTCTCGAAAATTGCCAAAGAGCAGGGCCTCACCCGCGAAGGTTTCCGTCTCATCAGCAATTCCGGCCCCAATTCTGGGCAGGAAGTCCCCCACTTTCACGTCCATCTGTTCGGCGGCGCCGCCCTCGGCCCCCTGCTGACACAAAAAACTTCCTAAATAACACTTGCCAAGACCCGAAGGGCCGACTATCAAGCCCCTCGCCTCGTCCCATTCGTCTAGAGGCCTAGGACACCGCCCTCTCACGGCGGCAACAGGGGTTCGAATCCCCTATGGGACGCCATGGCTTTAATTAATTTTTCATACAATTTTTATGCAGGTTTCGGCGTGTGGCACATAACCGTGACACATGGGAAGACATTGCGTGGCAACGCCTTACATGACCCGCCGGGGCTCCGGTTGGTATCTGAAAATCCGTATCCCGTCCGACATCCGACCCATCTTGGGTGAGCATCTTGTCCGTTCGCTCCGCACCAGCGATAAATCCACCGCCCAAGCCCGCGCGCTGGGAATGGCCGCATCACTGGACGGGATATTTATGAGCATCAGACGCCAGGCCCTTGAACTCATTACTGGCGTGAAGAACGACAAGCGACCATTGTCGGAACTCCGGCAGTTCTTGCAGGACCACGCTGACGAGCTGGCGAAACAACCGACTTCATTCACCGAGCTTTTCATTCGCAGCCTTCGACGTCTTGGAGAGCTTAAGGCGACCAAGAATCGTCAAGACCAGTTTTGGTTAGGTTCTGTTTACAAAAGACCTTTTCAGGTTGTTGGAGATGTGATTCAAAGCTGGTCTTTGCGGAGACCCGTAGATGCGTAGCGACGTGAGGGACGAGGAATGGGCGATCATTGGCGGCCTGCCACCACCTGAACGTGGCCGTTGGTTACGCCCGGCACAGGATAACCGTCTGTTTCTCAACGGAATGCTTTATGTCCTGCGTGTCGGTTGCCCGGGGGGACACATAAGGAGGGCTTTGGTCGAAGTCGTGGCGGAACATCATGCCGCGGCGCGCCGCAGTAGAGGCGCCAGAGTATGCCGTTAATAATTGAGCGATTACGTTCCGGACGACGGCCACGTCCCCGGTTCGCCGCCTCAATCGGCAGCAAGGCCTTTAAAACACGCCACTCCGCTTCACTCAGATCGCCTCGCCACAACCCTGCCTCCAAAAGGAAGCCTTGAACTAACCCTTTCGCCCTGCGTCAACCGATTCATCCATGTCGCCTAAAGGCCGGTCAGGGTCTTATACCCCCTAACACTGGCAGGGTTTTCCTGATGATAATCGAGAATTAGCACCTCGTTCCCCGAGGAACGCATCCAGGATGCTGGGCAAAATAGGCGATACTGCGGACCCATCTCCCAAAAGCGCCCAAGTGCATGGCCATTGACCCACACATATCCCTTCTTCCAGGCACTCATATCGATATAAACCCCGCCCGTAGAAGGACGATCAAAATAAGCTTTGAAAAGAAAACCGTAGCGGGTGGTTTGATCCGGCAACGCGCGCAGGGCTGAAACATGACTATCGTCCAGAGGGAAACCCGTTATGATCCAGTTTCGTAACGGCTTTCCGCCGAGGGACACCTGCCCTTCCAGACCTTTTCGGTCACCGAGGGCAGCTCCATAGCCAATATGGCCGAACGTATCGATGAGGATATCAAGTTGCCTCGGCCTTTCGGCTTCTGAAATTACGAAGCTAGCTTTGCGTGGATTTGTGCGTGAAACCGTCCCAATATCTGCTCCATCCAGAAAAAACCGTGCGTAATCATGTACAGCCGGCAATTCAAGCATTCCGCTCATCCCGGCAGGAATAGTGGTCTGGTAAAGTGCCATCCCCTGCCCCTGATGAAGGGCTCTCTCCATCGAAACGGGGTTCTCGCAGACTACTGCTATACCCGGGCCTTCCCACAAAGATCCGGCACGATACGCCTTTACAGGTTTGAATTCTGTCATGGGAGGAAGTTCAGGAACTGTCAGATCCTTGCAAACCCCAGCGCTGATCAGAAGATTGCGGAAAGTGTAATACTTCTTCGTCGGACGTCCAGCTTCATCAATAGGCGCATCATAGTCGTAACTTGTAATGACCGGCTGGAATCCCGAACCATCCCGATGGGCATTGGCGCCTGCTCCAAAGCCGAAATTAGTTCCACCATGTACAACGTACAGATTGAATGACAGACCCTTCGCCACTATTGCAGAAAAGTCTTTGGTGAATTCCACACGTGCCAGGTCGTTTTCTCCCCAGTGCGTCAGCCATCCAGGATAGGCTTCACTGATCCAGGCGGGATCCTGTGCACTAATATTCTTTACTCCTGAAATGTCGTCTTCTCCATCCAGACCAATGGCACATCCAGACAAGGCGGTACGTTTTTCAGTAAGTTGGGGCAGGCCATCTGCCGTTGAGAACGGGCCGGAAATACCGGCCTGAAGCCACGCCTCCCTGATCCAGGCCATATATGTCCTATCGTTTCCGAAAGACGCATATTCATTTTCAACCTGTATCATGATGATAGGGCCACCATTCACAGCCATATACGGTCTGATAGAAGAGGCGATCGCTGTGATATAGCGTTGGCTGGCTTTCAGAAAGCGCGGATCGCGCGTTCGTAACGGGATATCTTCATCAAAAAGAAGATAAGCCGGGAGACCACCCAGGTCCCACTCCCCGCAGATATAGGGACCGGGACGAAGGAAAACCCAAAGACCAGCATCCTGGCAGAGTTGTATGAAGGCCGGGAAATTACATCTGTCGGTGTGAAAGTCAAAATGGCCGGGTGAACGCTCAAGAATATTCCAGATCACATAAATACTGATTGTATTCAGGCCCATGGACTTTGCCATTGCGATGCGGGCTGACCACTCTTCTCGCGGAATACGCGCAGGATGCATTTCACCTGATCGAATCTGCATTGGTACTCCATCCAGACGAAAACCTTCTGGATGAAGCGTAAAGCTATGCGCTTGCCCGTCTGGACATAGCTCCCGGCCCTCCGCCGCACAGACAGGCTTGATCAGGTGATGACCAAAAGAAAAAAAGCCCAAAGCAAAGGCAGAGCGGCGAGTAAGATACATGATGGCCTTATGGTGTAAGTTCGAGTGTCATCACCTCAAAAGGCGCTAACTGGATCATAAGTGGATGATCGGCATCTAGGCTTTTGGGTACGACAGATTTTGTCCACAGTGCATGTACGGCATAACGTGTCGGAGCATCCGCAGGAAGTTCCAGCACATTCCGTGGCTCGATAAGTATCGCACGAGGCTTCTGATCTGGATTACGCAGGGTCAGAAATGCTTTTTGTGGCGTCCAAGCGGCCCACCCATAGGGCTCCAATCGCCCCGGATCACCACCGACCCAATGGCTGTCTTTCAGCGTCTCCGCATTGGCTCGTGCCCATTTTGCCGTGTCCGCAATAACGTCCCAATCTTCGGCTTTCAGAAGATCCGGAGTTACATAGAGTTCCTGCTCATCGGTACCCGTCGCGAAAAACGAATGAACCTCGTCAGCAAAATCATGTCCAGGATCGTCGTTCAGACGTTGGTTTTTCTGTGCGTAGATGACGCCGTGCAGCATCAGGGAATTCAGGGGAAAAAGCGGCGCCTTGACCACGATATTATGATAGGTGTCGGAGTCACGGTATGTAATCCAGCGCTGACGCTTGGTTCCGACACCTCGAAGCATATCATCTTCACCACCGCGCCAGATTGAGTCTGCCGTACGTAACCAGAACGGAGATGGGTAGGTGCCAGTTGTCAGGTTAATAAACGTATCAGGCTTGGTTTTATAGATATCAGCAATGAGGTGGATTGCTGCATCAAAATCACTGTTAAAGACACTGTTCTTGGCAACCTGACTTGCATTCCCCGTCCCATCGAATTTGAACTGATTGATACACTCCTGCGTCAGAAGCGTCATTACTGCCTTGTGAAACCCAGCGTAATAACGCTGTCCGGACAGATCAAACCCTCCGTCCTGCGTCTCCAGACCCAACTTGCGGCCACGAGCTACCCGTATCTCCTTGGGATTACCATAACCTCCCCACGGCGAGAGCCACACTCCCGGAGCTGCCCCGTAAGATGACGCAAGAGCACACAAGGGACGAAAGCCTTCGGGAAAGTCACCACTGAAATTCCACTGGCCACTTCTGTCGTCCCAGCCATCATCGAACAAAAATGAATCGAGCTGGACACCACGTTTGCGGACCAGTTCTTCGCCGATTCGACTGATGCGATTTTCTGCATCTTTCTGCGTATAAGGCGTGAAATAGCCGATATCGTACCAAGAATTGTAGTTCAGGAACGGTCGGTAAGGATGTGTACGCTCCCGTTCGACATAAATCTGAAAATCCCGGCGCATCTGCCCGTGCCGAACGATGCCACCCACAGCGGAAACCGTTAGTTCATGCCCCGCAGGAACAGGGAGAACCTGCGAAAGGCTGAGATGTGAGCGCCCGTTGAATACGAGACTATCCGCGAGCGGGTTCTCAATACCAAAATAGCTGTCTTCGATCGCAACAGGAGACCCTTGCACGTCTCCGATGACTTCACCGACATCAGTATGGGCGTCAAAGAGCGAAATAGCTTTCAGGTGAAGAGCGCTCTTCACCGGAATAACGGTCAGAATTTGGCGCAGGTAAGGTGAACCATTCCGCTGCTCAACACGCCACGCCGCAGTAAAACGACCTTTAAGATCGGAAAAATGCGTAACAACCGTCTTTCCATCCCGATGATCCGCTGCCCGCGCTGCTCCCGAAACAGGTAAGAGAGCCTCCTCATGTGGCCGATCCATCTGATGAAGATTTTCGTTCGAGATCTTCTCGCCGTTCGCTAAAGTAATCGTGAAAAGCGAAAACAGTGGAACTGTTCGCCCATGAACGACATCGATAAAACTCGCCTGATCCAGAGTTTTATTATTTTGATGCCATGAGAGGCGGACGACGTCATTGCCTAATGAGTTAATGCTATTGGTCGTATCAGAGGATGTGGGTCCTGGTGAGAGGATGGCTGCCTCCTGTCTGGCAGCACGCGCCGGTGCAAGAATACTGGTTGTGAGAAGGGTCGCGACAAGCGCGTTCCTGAAAAAAGTAGCCATGTTTCAAAAACCTGAAGACATCGAAAAGACAAGACCAAAGCCACCCCCCACAGTATAAAGCGGTGAGCTTCCCTTAAGCGTCGAGCCGAACACTCCTTTGACCGGATGGGCATTGAAGGCGCCCCCGCCAGAGGCAAGATATTTGTTATCTGTCAGGTTCAGAGCGTTAACCTGAAGTTGTGGCGATTTGGCAAACCAGATTTTTTTAAACCGGTAACCAAGCGTCGCATTGCCAATCGCATATGCTGGCATTTTTTCATCATTCATGAACGTTGAATACTGCGCTCCGACGTAAGACATGTAGCCATTAGCAAAGAAATGGCCGTCGTCGTAAGAAAGACCGAAATTCGCCGTATATGCAGGGCTGTTAATGGCGATTTTGCCCGCGCTTCGAATATAGTCTGTGCCGTCCGGGAGATTGTTATCCATCGTCGCATGCAAGTACTGGAAAGAGGCATAGGGGCTCAAGCCGTGCCAGGGGCGCAGCCCGATTGCAAGCTGTGCGCCACGTGAAGTCTGGCCGCCTGCATTGATATACTGCGAGACGAGACGCCCTCCTGTATAAGCTGTCACTGAGCTTTGACGGTTGGTCATATTATAGTTGAACAGGGATGCCGTAATATTGATCAGACCGGTGTGACGATAACCGATTTCCTCCGAAATCGAATATTCTGGTTTCAGACCGGTTGAATGCGCTAGGTCGATTTGAGGAGCACCCGCATCCCAGTAATTACCATACACCAAAATGCCGGACGGTTCACGGAAGGCCGTTGCAGCGTCAAAATAAATCTGGTCATGAGGCGTGATTTGATAGGATGCCGAAATCTGAGGTAGCGGCTGGGCATCACTGCGGCCGTAGTTATAGTTATCACCTGGAATGAGATTCGTGGACTTGTAAGACATCATGACAAACTTCAGTCCTGCATTCAAAGTCAGCTTGTCATTGAACATCTTGTAGGTATCAGACAGGAAAAGCGAATTCAGCTGCTGGATCAGATGGATATTGAACTGCATGACTGCATCACCATATTGATCCTTAATTGGATATTTCCCCCAGAAATTTTCAGCCGTTCCATTCGGCCCAATGACTGAAAACGGCGCCTGCTCCGTCTGATTATAATAATTGTACCAGTACCCGGCCTGCAATTCATTATGCCCTGCCTTCCAGGAAAGGACGTTATTAAATCCGGCCGTATGCTGATTGAAATTATCCACGGCCTGTACGGCGGCCGAACCGTCAACAGCACCAGGGATATTTAGATTTCCTGTCGGCCGGGTCCCGTTATAGCCTTCCTCAGCCTGATCCTGACCATTGTTTCCTGCACCATGCAGATGGACGTAATAAGGTTCACTGGTGAATGTCAGTCCATGCCCCAGGTTAAAAACCAAGGGCGCGCCGATAACAACCGAATGACGTTCCTCTGAATTCAACTTATAATAATTGACGTCGCCTGGAGTATAAGTCGGATCATAATAGGCTGCCGAGCGCCCATTTTGTTTCCACTGTGATTTGGAAATACTCATCAGGAATGGAAAACTCTGCTCGGTCCAGGTCATGAACACGCGCGCACTGTTCCCCTCCCCCCATTCTTTCATCACTTTGGCATCAACGTGAGAGCGGCGGTCCCGACCCGGACCAAGCCACTGCGCATTGGTTCCATAGGAATATGATGCAAACGCCTTCACACCGCTATGGCCGATCTCCCCCGTATCAAATCGCACGAACTCGCGCGCGAGCTGATGATTGCCATAGGATACATTCACCTTGCCACCCAGATGGCTCTCCGGATCGGACAAGTACTGTTTGATGGCACCGGCAACTGAGTTGTAGACCGGAGAAGAGATGTCAGCCACACCCTGCTGCACAGTAATTTTGCTGATATTTTCCGTATCAGAGGCCTCAGACGTAAAAGGCGCATAAGAAGAGGGATCAGCGATCGGAATCCCTTCAAATGTATATCCAACAGAGGTCTGTCCCATACCTCGCATATAAAAACTGCTCTGATCGGACTGACCAAAAGCATCAGCATTTGAAAGCGTTATTCCCGGTGTATATTGAACCAGTGAGATCGGATTACTGGTTGCCGCCTGTTTGGCAATAAAATCCCGCGTAACTGACTGCTGGGCCTTTGCCGCAGTTTCTGGCGGCAGGAGGCCTCCACCCGGGGTCGTATTCGTGACCCCGGTGGATGTAGCAGCGGCAACGACATGAATATTTTCAGAAGCATTGGCATTTAGCGCCTGCTTTTTAAGAGATGCCTTCGACAATTTGGAAGCAGATTTCAGGGCTGGACCGGCCTTGTTGTGTAGAGGTTTGTATGTCGTCGTCTCAGCAAAACCTGGCGCTGTCAGAACGGTCGAACACAGGAGTGTCATGCCAGTCAGTTGAAAGAGACGACGCACCGTTGATCCGGGAAGTGTCAGGGAGTTGAGAGGAGAACGCATTGGACCACTCCATTGATGGTGCCCTCAGGATAAACATGCAGCGGATTATGATTGCAACAACAAAACGTTCATAAACGATCAAGAAAAATCTTATTTTGAACGTTATTTTTGTCTAGATAGCTCGGTTTTCAGGGGTTTTCGCCATATTCCCCCTGATGAAAAAAAATTAGAGTCTCGATTCGAGATTTCGTTGATCGATATCGATCAATTTCGATCTTGACATGATCGTAGTTTAGAGAGGAATTTGAGAGCCGCCGGAAACGGTGCCACTATCAGGTCCGTTCTGAACCGGAGTTCCTATGCAGCCCGATCGCCTCGCCCAGATTCGCCATCATCTCTATCGCCATGGGGTAACAAGCGTGACGGAGCTGGCCAAAGTGGTAGAAAGTTCAGTCGCAACCATTCGCCGGGACTTACAGCGCCTTGAGGAACAGGGATATGTCCGCCGGACACATGGGGGCGCTGAAATTATTGGCTCGGGTAACGCTGAAGTCGGGTTCCAGGCCCGTGAAAGCCATCGCCTGACCACCAAAAGGGCGATTGCCGACGCAGCTTATGAACAACTGATCGAGAACACATCGGTCTTTCTGGATTCTGGAACGACAGTCTTGCAGCTTGCAAAGCGTCTACGACTGCACCCTATCCCATTGACTGTATTCACCAACAGCGTGGCAATTGTTGATGCGCTGCTCGATACCCCCAAAATCCAACTGACACTTCTGGCGGGGCGGGTCCGCAACGAGAACCGCAGTATTGTTGGCCCTCTGGCTGAGCGCAGCATCGAGGCCCTGTGGTTCGACCAGTTATTCCTCGGCGCGAGCGCCGTACAGCCGGACGGCAGTATTGCAACCCCTGACAGTGATGAAGCCAGCCTCAATGCCGCCATGCTGCGTCACTCAACAATGCGCTTTCTGCTGATGGACAGCAGAAAATTCGGCAAGCATTCAACATTTCGAGTAGGGACGCTCGACGATGTCACCCATGTCATCACAGATGATCATCTGGACGAAGAATGGATGTCCCGTCTGGCTCAGACGGAATTGTCCTGCAGCTATGTTTCCGGAACAAGCTTGCATGATGAAAACGAAGATATCTAGCCCAATCACTACTGCTTCACATGCCTACATCAAATTCTGAGCGAACCGGATGCCCGTCTCTCCTGGTAAGGAAAATACAGCCATGAATGCGACAGAACGCGGGATACGCGAACAGTTCTCCCTTTGGAACGAACTTGACCTTAAAGACGTTCGCCTAGAGCCCGGCAGAATGCAGATTGTTATCGGATGCGGCACATCTGTTCACATCGCAGATTCCATCGCAGCGACCCTCAATATTCAGGGCCATCTGGCACGGGCCGTTCCAGGTAACGAGTGGACTGTCCGCGCGGACAACTATGCGCCACCGTCAGTCCCTGTCGAAGTCATCGCCTTATCCAGAAGTGGGGAATCTACGGAGACAGTTGCAGCAGCCCGTAAAAGCCACCTGAATGGGATTCCGGTGGTTGCCTTCACATGCGCTCCTGGCAGTTCCTTATGCCACGAGGCAGACAGGCTGGTGGAAGCAAAGACACATCCCGAAGAGGGGATTGTCATGACAGCCTCTGCGAGCCTGATGTTGCTGATGGGACTTCGATATGCTGGTGTTTCAGTTGGTCCGCAGACGACTGCCGCAGCTGAGAAACTTCTGGCAACCGGGGAGAAATTTCTACCTGAGCTGATTGCGGGCCGGACGCATTTCGTTTTTCTCGGTGGCGGCAGCCTGTATGGCGTAGCACGCGAAGCGGCGCTGAAAATGCAGGAGATGAGCCTCAGCCAGAGCGAGGCTCATCATCCGCTTGAATACCGCCACGGCCCCATCAGCCTGATCGATGATCGTTCACTGGTCGTCATGCTCTATCATCCAGATACCACCTCCGAAGAGGCTGCCGTTGTTGCAGATGTTCAGAGCAAGGGCGCACGCGTGCTGGGACTGGGCGGCCCCGGAGATGTGTCGCTTGACGTGAAGGGAGAGCCACTTACGGAACCGTTGGTCTGTTTGCCACTCCTTCAGCTTCTGGGCGAAAACGTCGCCAGAATGAAGGGACTGGACACGCTGGCTCCACGCCACCTCACAAAGGTCGTGACTGTTGCGTGAGCCGACGGCCATTCTGAAGGACCTGGTGAAACAGGTCCATGATCCGGCCATTCCCAAGCACGAGCGATATGGCATCACGTCTGTCTGCTCTGCGCATCCCATCGTCCTGGAAGCCGCCCTGCGTCGAGCCGCGAGCAACAGAACTCCGGTCCTGATTGAAGCGACCTGCAATCAGGTCAATCAGGAAGGCGGCTATACTGGGATGACCCCGGCGGACTTCCGCAGTCTTGTTGCTTCAATTGCGGTCAAGGTCGGTTGTCCGATGGAGGCCATTATTCTGGGCGGAGATCATCTGGGCCCCAATCCCTGGAAACATCTTCCAGCCGAAGAGGCCATGGCACGCGCGGGGGACATGGTCGCGTCCTATGCCGCCGCCGGTTTCCGCAAGCTGCATCTCGACACGAGCATGGGATGTGCTGGCGAACCTGCAGTTCTTGCGGACGCAGTTGTTGCCGAGCGGGCCGCTATTCTGGCAGCACGGGCTGAAGCCGTAGCACCAGGAATGCCGGTCTATGTTGTCGGAACCGAAGTCCCTGTGCCGGGTGGTGCGTTGGAGACACTGGATCATCTCATCCCTACCACAGGGCAAGCCGCCTGTTCTACAGCAGCAATGACCCGCAAGATTTTTTCCAGGACACTGTCCGATGAGGTTTGGAGCAGGGTTATTGCGCTCGTCGTGCAACCCGGCGTCGAGTTCAGCGCAGAGGAAACTGTCTTTTATCAGCCCGCGAAAGCCTGCGGGCTTGTTGCTACACTGGCCTCTTTTCCCGGTATGGTTTTCGAAGCTCATTCAACAGACTACCAGACAGTCAGTCATCTCCGTGCGCTTGTCGAAGACGGATTTTCAATACTCAAAGTTGGGCCAGCCCTGACTTTTGCACTTCGGGAAGCTCTCTTCAGCCTTGATGAACTAGCCTTGGTTCTCCGGCCAGGTCGCTTATCACTCATGCAGGTCCTAGAAAATGAGATGCAGGCTGCGCCCTCTTTCTGGAAAGGGCATTATGATCCAGAAAAAGCCGACATGCTGCGCCTTTATGGCTATAGTGATCGCATTCGCTATTACTGGTCACGTCCCGGCATTCAGCGTGCAGTGAGTGACCTTCTGGACGTTCTGAAAAGCACAGGCCTCCCCGATCCTTTAGTCAGCCAGTTTTTGCCCAGGTTCTACGAACGGGTGAGAAGCGGTGAGATTCCTCGTGAAGGCATGGCGATACTTCTCGCAGCTGTGGAAGATGTTCTCGATGATTACGGTTCCGCCTGCACGCCCGGGAGAGCACAATGACAGCGCAGCAGTTTGCCAGCGACAACTATGCGGGGATCTGCCCCGCAGCTTTCAACGCGATGATGGAAGCCAACTCAGGATCGGCTGTCTCCTACGGACAGGATAACTGGACATCCCGCGCTGCGGATGCGCTGCGCCGTGCTTTTGAGCACGATGCCGATGTGTATTTCGTATTTAACGGAACAGCTGCAAATTCTCTCGCGCTTGCCAGCCTGTGTCGATCTTACGAAAGTATTATCGCAGCGGATTTCGCACATATCGAAACCGATGAATGCGGGGCTCCAGAGTTCTTCTCGAATGGAGCGAAAATTCTTACTGTTCCGACCCAAAATGGCAAGCTGAGTCCCTTGGCAATCCGGACCATTACGGAAAGCCGGAATGACATTCATTTTCCACGACCTGCAGTAGTCACCATTACGCAGCCGACTGAAACTGGCCTCCTCTATACCCTGGATGAAATTCAATCCATCAGTACGACCTGCAGAGAACTGGGTCTGAAACTGCACATGGATGGTGCACGTTTCGCGAATGCAGTGGCTGCCCTGAACTGTTCGCCTGCGGACATGACATGGCGGGTGGGCGTTGATGTCCTATGCTGTGGTGGAACCAAAGGTGGCATGGGGATCGGAGAAGCTGTTCTGTTTTTTAACCGTGACCTGGCACGGGGATTTGATTATCGCTGCAAGCAGGCCGGTCAATTGGCATCAAAAATGCGCTTTCTCGCTGCCCCTTGGGTTGGAATGCTGCAAGAAGGACGCTGGCTTGACTATGCGCGACATGCCAACAGTTCCGCTCGTTTGCTGAGCCGACTTCTTCAGGATGTCGATGGCATTCAGCTTGTTTATCCTGTTGAAGCCAATGCCGTTTTCATTTCCATGCCGCCCGATGTTGGATTGAAACTGAGAAGTCGCGGCTGGTTATTTTACGAATTCATAGGCGGCGCTGCCCGCTTCATGTTTGCATGGGATGCCGACAGGAACCGAATTGAAAAGCTGGCCCAAGACATTCGAGAGTGCTCATATTCCGATACCGGCAGCTGAGACCAATGATATGCTTCATGCCTTCTAAAGGGTCCTGTCAGAAACCGATGTGCATCCATATAAAAGTTACTATGCTATCTGATCAGCGGTTTTCGAGACTATTTTCATGACCCAGTCCTCTATCATGGCTCTGGATGGGGGCGGCAGCAAAACCCTTCTGGTCGTTCTGCGGCAGGATGGAGCGATTGCCGATATCGGTCGTGCCGGAGGTTCCAATCCATTCGACCAGCCGCTGTGGCGTGAAACCCTCTCGGGCCTGTTTGCGCGCCTCCCCCCTGAAACCCGCGCTGCCGGCCTGGGTCTCGCGGGTTTCGGTGAAAGCTCGACGCTCAACCAGCGCCAACGCGCCCTGATCAGCGCTTCCCTGCCAAACATCCCGCTGTCCCTGACCAACGATGTGGACATGGCCTGCACGGCGGCCTTTGCGGGGCAGAAGGGTGTGCTGCTGCTTTCGGGAACCGGCTCCATGGCCTGGGCGACGGACGGACAGGGCCATCATTGCCGGGTGGGTGGCTGGGGTTCGCTGTTCGGAGACGAGGGGAGCGCCTTCTGGATCGGCCGAAAAGCCCTTGGTCTGGTGACAGAATTGCTGGATGGCCGCAACACGCAGGATATTGCCTTTCTGGAACCCTTCCAGAAAGCGCTGGACCTTCCGTCCGACCTCACGCGCTGCGGTCCGGCCCTGCTGGAGTGGTACGGCAACCTGACGCATGAACGCTCCGCCGTCGCCGCCCTGGCGCGGATTGTCGCCCGGCTGGCAGAGCAGGACTGCCCGGCCGCTATCCGCATGATGCGTGAAGCCGCAACGCAGCTCGCCGCCCATATTCAGACAGCCCGCCGTAAGCTGAGCCGCCCCGAACTGCCCTGGAGCTATGCGGGCGGAACCCTTCAGAGCTGCTTCCTGCGCGAAGCCATTTCAGAAAGTTGCGGCACCCCCGTTGCGCCGCGCCTTCCCCCCATCGGCGGGGGGCTGCTCTCAGCGGCCAGACTGGCCGGCTGGTCTGTGGATGCGGACTGGATTGACAGGCTTGCTGCCACGCTAGAGCATGCGGGCCTTGGCAACTGAGATGTGCGTATGCCGGTTCTGCGGCTTTTTCCCGTTTCTTTTCAACGTCCCGGGCCACCGGCTCATGGAAACCTCCTGACATGGCACGCTTTCAGGCTTCCACTTCCTCAGGCACGCTGACAGCCCCTTATGGGCCGGGACCGCTGGGCGTTGCTGCGGCCATCTTTTTCCTGATGGGGTTCGTGACGTGGCTGAACGGGCCGCTCATTTCCTTCGTGCGGGTTGCTTTCTCGCTCGGAGACGTCGCCGCCTTCATGGTGCCGCTCGTTTTCTATGTGTCGTATTTTATTTTCTCGATCCCGGCATCCTTTCTGGCGCGCAGCCTCGGCCTGCGTCAGGGCCTTTCGGGGGCGCTTCTGCTTTGCGCGCTTGGCGTGGCCGTTTTCGGACAGTTTGTCTCCATGCGCCTCTATGGCGGTGCCCTGACCGGGCTGCTGATCCTGGGGGCCGGGCTTTCGCTGATGCAGGTCGTCATCAATCCGCTCGTCAGTCTTCTCGGGCCGCCAGATCGTGCCGCGCAGCGGATCGCCATCATGGGGGTCTGCAACAAATGTGCCGGCATTCTCGCACCGATTGTCCTGGCAACCGTTGTGATGGGGGACATCGACCACGTCGCCCAGAGCGTACAGTCCGCGCCCGATGCCGCGACCCGCAATGCCGTTCTCAATGCCTTCGTCCAGGCCATTTATGCCCCCTATATGGGCATGGCCGTCCTCCTGCTCATGGCGTCCGTCGGCGTGGCGTTCTGTCCCTTGCCGAACCTTCAGGCCCCCCCCATCCCCGGCCTTCCGGATAGCGGCACCCGGATCTTCCGTCCGCATCTGGTTTTCGGCATCCTGACCATGTTCCTTTACGTGGGCGTCGAGGTCATGGCCGGAGATGCCATCGGCACCTACGGGCAGCAGTTTGGACTGCCCCTGAGCCAGACGAAATTCTTCACGTCGCTCACCCTTGCCGCCATGCTGTTCGGCTATCTGCTCGGGTTTGTCATCGTTCCGCGCATCATCACGCAGGAACGCTTCCTCGAACTGTCCTGCATCGGCGGCATCGGCCTCACTTTCATGGCTTTCATGACCGGCGGGTACGTCTCGGTGGGTTGTGTCGCGCTGCTCGGCGCCGCCAATGCCATGATGATGCCGACGATCTTTCCGATTGCCATCCGCGGCGCCGGCCCCTGGACTCCCCTGGCCTCGGCGCTGATCGTCATGGGCTATAGCGGCGGGGCGATCGTGCCGCAGGTCTATGTCGCCCTGAAGCCTTTCGTGGGTTTTCAGGCCATGTTCGCACTGCTGGTCATTCCGTCCTATCTTGCGATCCTTTTCTATGCCCGTCGTTATGGGCAGACCGGCCTTCTTCCTTTGGATCGGACCCCATGACACACTATCTCGACGGCAATCTCGTCCTTCCCGACCGGGTCCTTCCCGGTCGCATCACTTTTGATACCCATATCCGCGCCATCGATCCCGTCACGGCGCCCCCGAACCGATATATCCTCCCCGGTTTCGTAGATGGCCATGTGCATGGTGGTGACGGCGCCGATACGATGGATGGTGCCGACGCCATCCGAACGCTCTCGCGCTTTCACATGGCGCATGGCACGACCACGATCCTCCCCACCACCATTACGGCTCCATGGGAGGACGTGATGAACGCCCTTCATGCCGTGGCCGAAGTGCGCAGGACCGGGATCGACAAAGGTCCCCGGATTCATGGCGCCCATCTGGAAGGACCGTTCGTCAGTCCGCACAAGCTCGGCGCGCAGCCGCCCTTCAATATTGCGCCAAGCCCTGACAGGGTCAGCGAGGCCATCAGTACGGGCTGTGTCCGCGTTGTGACCCTCGCTCCGGAACTGGAGCACGCGGAAACCGCCATGCGCCAGTTCGCCGAAGCGGAAGTGCGTGTCAGTCTCGGCCATACCACAACCGATTACGACGGAGCCCAGCGCGCCATCTGCGTGGTCTGTGCAGCGGGTGGCACGATCGGCGCCACCCATCTCTTCAACGCCATGTCTCCGATCGAAGGCCGCAGACCTGGCCCCGTTACGGCCCTGATGTGCAGTGATGTCGCCTATGCCGAAATGATCTTCGACACACACCACGTCCATCCGGCCAGCTTCCGCCTGGCCTCACGCCTGATGAACAGTCGCCTGCTGTTCGTGACGGACGCCATGCGCGGCACAGGTGGGCCGGAAGGCCCCAGTCAGCTTGGTGGACAGGACGTCGTCATCAGCAATGGCACGGTGCGTCTTCCCGGCGGGTCTCTTGCGGGCAGTATCCTTACCCTGGATCAGGCCCTGCGCAACGCCATACAGGCCGGTACATCCCTGCCAGATGCTGCAAAACTCGTCAGTACCAACGCGGCGAGATATCTGGGTCTTCATGACCGTGGTGCCCTGACGCCTGACCTTCTTGCGGATTTCACGGTTCTCGACGCCTCCCTCGCGGTCACAGAAGTCTGGGTCAACGGTCAGCGCACCGCCTGACAGGGCCGTAATTATCCTTTCTCCGAACCACAGGATTCAGAACGTTTTTTTATCAGAACATTTTTCCATAGATCTAAAGAAAACCTCCGCGCCATCCTGAAGCGTCGGCAGCATCAGGATGGAGGAGAACTAGCGTAGTAAAATTAGATATTATTATGGTTACTTCACGTTAATATTCATATGGTAATTTTTTAGGACCTATTAACTCATTGAGATGAGAGAGAGTTATTGTGATTCCCAGGCCTACGATGGAAGGTAGTCCTGTGAGTGATGTATTTTTGCTGTCAGAGCGCCAGATGAAGCGGATTAAGCCATGCTTTTCCATGAAGGCTTCATTGGCTTTTGAGCGATAGGCGGTATCGGAACACGCTGTTCCACTCGCCATAATCATCAGGCAGGTGGCGCCCCTGCGATCCGGTGCGGGCAATCCACACCATGTCTTCGAAATACAGATGATTGTCTTGCGCCGGACGGCAGCCACGCCCCCAGAGGTGGCCCCGTCCGTTCGGACAGTTTTGTGGGCTTGATAAGCTATACCCGGGTGTCGTTATGCCGCCCTTCTGATGGCACTGCTGTTGGCCCTCGCCCGCGCCCAACCGAACAGAGGCCTCGCACCAAAATCACATTCTACCAGTAATTGGCCGATCATCGTCCGACGCACGCCGTACTTTGACGCCAGTTCCGCCAGCATCTACTCACCTCGGATCCGCCTCCAGCGCAACCTGCGACTTGAACGCACCCGAATACCGTTTCCGCATAACCTTGCCCATAAACCCGCCCTCTCTCAGGTCAGATTATAGCCTATCGCCCTGTCCAAAAAACGGGGCCCACCTCTGTTCGGAGTGGCGGCCCCGCGGGAAAGTAGTGGGCGTATTTTTCGGAATTGCCGCCATGCTCCTGTATGTCGGCGTTGAAGTCATGGCAGAGAATATCATCGGCACTTATGGACAGGGCTTCGGTCTGCCACTCAGCCAGACCCGCTTCTTCACCTCTCTGACCCTGACCCTCACCGCAATGTTGGGGGATACGTGGCCGGTTTTGTGATTGTTCCACGCATTCTGAAGTAGGAACGGCTCATGGAACCTGCGTTCTGGGAAGACTGCTCACGACCGCAACCTTCCTGACGCATGGTTATGTTTCTGTACTCTGCGTGGCTCTTCTCGGAGCAGCCAATACCATGCTGATACCCACGATCTTCTCGATTGCAATCCATGGCGGATAGCTGCAGGGCCGTCATTCCGCAGATTTATGTCGCCATGAAATCCGTGATCGGGTTTCAGGCGATGTTTGCACTACTTGTTCTGCCATCCTATCTTGCCATTCTGATCTATTCGCGACGTTATGGTCAGACTGGCCTCTTGCCTCTGGATCAGAAACCATGATGTCACATCCTGATAGCAGGCGCGTCCTGCGTAACCAGAGCATCATTGCACCAGTTCTGCTGGCGGATTTCAGGTCATAAAAGTCTGGATCAACGCAGAGCGCCAAGCGTGATACATCATACAGGATTGATGCCCCCCCATGAATGTCATCGTCACCGACAACCCCGAGCAGGCCTTCCAGTGCATCGCCGATATGATCGCGAATGAGATTCGCAGATCTTCCACACCTGTTCTCGGCTTGGCGACAGGCCGTACAATGGAAAATATCTACCGGCTTCTGGTGCAACAGCATAAAGCAGGCGCACTGGATTTTTCCGATACGACCTCTTTCAATCTGGACGAATATGTTGGCTTGGCGCCTACGGATCTGAATTCATACCATCACTACATGCAGAATCATCTGTTCGCTCATGTGAATATGCAGGCAAATCGGGCGCATGTTCCGAACGGCATTGCACCGGATCTGGAGATGGAATGTGCGCGTTATGAAGCGGCTATCCATGCGGCAGGTGGCATTGACCTGCAACTCCTGGGCATTGGCGAGACCGGTCATATTGGTTTCAACGAGCCCCCGTCTGCGTTTGACAGCCGGACACGGGTTGTACATCTTGATGAGGTCACACGACGCCAGAACAGCTGCATGTTCGACAATGATCCAGACCGTGTCCCTTCCCACGCCCTGACCATGGGAGTGGGCACGATCCTTGATGCAAGGCGCCTTGTGCTGGTAGCTGTCGGGAAAGGCAAGGCGGCAATCGTCAATGAAGCTCTGAACGGCCCCATAAGCGAGGCCGTAAGTGCCTCCGCGATCCGTCTTCATGATAACGCCACGATCATTCTGGACACTGCCGCAGCCAGTGACTGGAAGCGGACAACGAGATGACGCTGCTAGTTTTTTTGGAACGCAGAAATACAGGAAATCCGTTCTGTGAGCGGGCACACAACCATAGAAAACTGCAACTTGCATGCGGGTTTATAAAACACGGTGTTGAAGGAACATCATATCTGCATCTCTAGGCTCAGGCCTCATAGCTAGAACATGACGGTTGCGGCAAGACAGATGGCCGAGAAGAAGCCGGTTGGACATCTGTCGTAGCGTGTTGCAACGCGTCTCCAAGAGGTGTTCCCGGATCTTCGGACAAGACGATAAGCTATAATCCGACCTGAAACGATCCCAGCTTTCGATGGTGCGGCAATACACGCTGCTTCAGCTTAACAACCGGTCAGACTCTGCTATCGGCCTGTGCCGCAGAGCGACGCCAATCTGAAGTTGATGTGGTTGATCGACGCACAGTTCCTGGAAGCGCAGTATTATGCCTCACGGTGATCATGGACTGGACGACACGCAGGGTTCTGGCCTGATGCCCATCGAACACGATGGACGTGGCATTCTGCATTGAGGCGCTCCAGGAAGTACTGACACGTTACGGCGCACTGTGGCTTCAAAGACAATTAAGAAATTGTGCTTTGGCTGATGAGCATGCTCACACCATCCTACGCCTTTGACACGAAGTGTGCTGTCACACTCTCCAAAGAAAATGGCCGGAAATCTTCTTTTCAGCCATTTTCCCTGCGCATTATTTGGACTTATGAAGTCTGTTAATTCAAAGGAATAATACCTTTTTGAATTGTAGGCTCTGGTGCCGATTTTCGTAGCTCTTCCACCGTTGCAGCAGTGACCGGAGCAGCATTATTGCCCCAAGCCTTACGGATGAAAGTGACGACATCCGCAATCTGCTGCGAACTCAGTATGCCTGAGTATGCGGGCATGGCGAAGGCAGACGGCGCTTTGGTCATGCCCGGCAGAACCGCACCACTTTGGACTACATGCACCAAAGACGCTGGATCATCACTCATGAGAACAGGATTCCCGGCCAAGGGCGGGAAGGCGGGGGCATATCCACGGCCATCGGAACGGTGACAGGCCTCGCAGTGATCCACGTAAACCTTGGCACCCTGCGCCGACGCATCTCCCGCCTGCAGCGCAGTGGCAGCTGACGGATCATAATGCCATGCCGAGAGCGTGGGCTGATGGGGCTGCAAGGAGAGCAGATACCGTGCCATCGCATGGAGATCCGCATCCGTCAGATGCTGCGTTCCATGGAAAATGGCATCTGTCATGCCCCCAAATGCTTCGCCGCGCCGGTTACGGCCTGTGGCGAGGAACTGCACGATATCGTCTTCAGACCATCCCGCCAGTCCGGTACGCTGATCCTGCCGCAGACTTGTCGGTACAAAGCCATCGATTGCAGCGCCGCCCGAAAGGAAAAGCGATCCGCTGCTATTTGAAAGAGCTTTCTCCTGCAAGGCCATGCCGCGGGGTGAATGACATGCCCCGCAATGCCCTGGCCCCTCGACCAGATAAGCCCCACGGCCTATTCCATCATCAGGCAGAGACCGGTTGACATCCTTCTGGGCCGCGACAACGGAAGGAGAAAATACCGCTCGCCAGATGGTCATTGGCAGACGGATGGACAAAGGCCACGGAATGCCGTTGGGCGGAGCTGCCTGCGCAACTGGCTGCACACCCTTCATGAAATAGACATACAGGGCGTGAATATCGCCGTCGCTCATACGGGCATACGAAGGAAACGGCATGGCCGGATAAAGGCTTGCCCCGTCCCGACGTACGCCTTCACGCACTGCACGGGAGAATTCCGCTTCAGAATAAGCCCCAATGCCATGGGTAGGATCAGGCGTAATATTGGATGAGTAGATCGATCCAATGGGAAGCTTGAATTCCATTCCCCCTGCGAACTCGCCCCTGCCCCGGACAGTATGGCATGCGCTACAGTCGGAGGCTTCCGCGACATATTTTCCCTGAGCGATCAGGGCACTCGTATCCTCGGCCCGCAGTTCAGAAACCGAACCTGCCAGCAGAGCGGCAACGCCAAAAAACGTTGCGCGGGTGAACAAACCGTACTTCATGCCTGCACCATCGGACCTGGGTTTTTCAGATAGGTCGTCCGGATATGATAAGCGGCCCAGTATGCCAGGGCTGCGACCATTCCGGTCGGGTTATATCCCATCCCCTGCGGGAATGCGCTGGCGCCGATCACGAAAACATTCGAGACGTCCCAGCTCTGCAGATATCGGTTGACGCAACTTGTCTTGGGATCGGTTCCCATGATGGCCCCACCGCCGAGATGCGTGGTCTGATACCGGCGGGTATCGAAAACCTCTCCGTCCTTCAGCATTCCCAGAGAATACTTGGTGGCCCCCATTGCCTTGATGATGGGTTCGATCTTGCCCACCACATACTGGTTCATCCGGATATCGTTGTCTTTCCAGTTGAACGTCATCCGGAGCAAAGGCTGACCGTAGGCATTGCTGTAGGTGGGATCGAGATCCAGATAAACATCCCTGTAGGCCATATTGCTGCCGTGCGCGTCGATGGTCAGGGAATGACGATAGGTATCGACCATGGCCTCCTTGTACCCTTCCCCCCACGTCGGCGCCTTGCCGCCAGGGCCGCCAGTAGCAGCCGCAATCGGCTTCACACCCGCCTGATTGACCCAGACAGGCGACCCACCCACAAAGCCAAGCGGTCCATGATCGAAGTTCATGCTGTTGAAGTCATCGATGGCGACACCTGCGCCGCCGGCTCCAACGAAGAGATTGGTGTACTGCTTGGGTGACAGCCACGCCCGGGACGTCGTGATCGTCTGATAAACGAAATTCCGCCCCACCGTTCCGGTGTTCTGTTGCGGATCATAAGGCTGGCCGATCCCGGACAGCAGCATGAGATGGACGTTGTGAAACTGGAAGGCGCTGATAATGACCAGATCGGCATCCAGCTCGACCTGCTTTTTGGTACGCAGATCCAGGTAACTCACACCCGTCGCCTTTTTCTTGTCGGCGTCGAGATTGACCTTGAGAACATGTGCCTTGGTAATCAGCGTGAATTTCGGATCCTGCCGCAAAGCGGGCAGAATATTCACGTTGGGAGAAGCCTTGGAATACATGTAACAGTCATAGCCACTGCAATATCCACAGAAATTGCATGGCCCCATCTGCACTCCGTAAGGATTGGTATACTGCGCAGAAGCATTTGCGGCAGGAAGCGCATAGGGATGATAGCCTACATTCGCGGCAGCCGATCGGAACAGGCTGGCAGAATAGACCTCTCCCATCGCTGGCAGCGGAAACACATCGGAACGATCGGGGGCAAAACGGTTACCGTTTCCAGCGATCTTTCCCTTGATAGTGTAAGGTTCTCCGGACGTACCGAAAACTTTTTCCGCCTTATCGAAAAACGGTTCAAGTTCCTCATAAGTCACGCCGTAATCCTGAAGATTCATCCCTTCAGGAATGAAATTCTTTCCGTACCGGGCGACAACATTGGTGCGCAAGGCCAGATCATCCGGAGCAACACGGAAATGAACGCCCGACCAGTGCAGCCCCGCTCCTCCCACGCCCTCACCGGGAAGGAAGGCCGCCAGACGCCGGTAAGGCAGGGCCTCCTGATCCAGCGTATTCCGTATCGTAACCGTGGACTGGGACAGGTTCTGGAAAAGCCGGTGACGGATGGCTCCTCTCAACTCGTCAATGGAGCTTGGGTAATCGCCCTCGACTGCCGTAGCACGCTCGTCACCACGTTCGAGCATGACAACCGAAAGTCCTGCCTCCGTGAGTTCCTTGGCCAGGATGGAACCAGCCCAACCCGCACCGATGACGATGGCATCAACTTTTTTCGCACACATAATTCAAAAATCCTCAGGCGGTTTCGCCAGATATGGAAACAGGCCCGAACGGATACGGCGCTCCCTTCTGATTGACCCAGTCCATGAAATCGGCGCGCGCGCCGGGAAAGCCGAGCAGTGTCCATCCCGCCAGGCCCTTGTTGCCGCCGTAAAGGGGATCGGAAAAAACACCCTCGAGCGTATTCTGACGCAACTGCTCGAAGAAGGTGTGGGCAGGAACCGCGCCAAGGGCCATCTTGCCCTGCTCGAACACCTTGAGAAGTGCGATCTGCTCCGGAATGGCCAGCTGAGCGAAAGTCTGGCCCTGATGATGATCGCGGACATAGGCATTTGCCGCGGCAATAGCCTGGCGATAGAGGTCACGCGGCGGCAGGGACAGCTGGTACCCCAGGTTCGGTGCACCTTCCTTGAACGGCCCGGACATGTACCACAACTCTCCATGTCCATAAGGCGTATCCATCTGTCGATCGATGAATTCAGGCGCTCCAAGCAGGGCCGCGTCGGGTCCATGAGCGTCCGCAGGAAATATTCGCGCACAGGCGGCATTCAGGAACAGCCATTCCTCATGGTTGAAATATTTAGGGTTATACGACTGCGCACTTTCTGACTGCAAAGCATCGGCCCAGACTTTATGGCCGCCATACATCCAGAAGGACGCTGACCCAAGAAGACCGGCCGTAAAATTACGCCGCGTCGAAGAGGGGATTTTCATTTCTTGCTCCAATGACAAACATGACCTGACGACATGGAAAAACAGCCCATCGCCCCTTCAGCCTTTTCGCTTCCCGCCCACCCGGAAGTGTGGAATGATCGCGGGTAAGAATATCTGCTCTCCGAAAGGTCCGTTTTTGAATAGTTCCAATATATTGCAGCTTGTAAGGGCCGCCTGAGGGTTATGAAAAAAGCGGTAACCCTCAATTCTGTGGCAGTTGAAGCAGGGGTCTCGCGCGCTACTGCGTCGCTTGTGCTTCGGGACAGCCCCCTTGTCTCGCTGGAGACGAGAGACCGCGTCATCTGCGCGATGGATAAACTGGGCTATATCTACAATCGCGGCGCTGCGAACCTGCGGGGCCAGAAAACCGGCACGATCGGCCTGGTCCTGTGTGACATTGGCAGCCCGTTCTACAGCCAGTTGATGCTGGGGATCGACGAAGTTATCGTTGACGCCAATATTGTAGCCATTCTGGTCAACAGCGCCGAAAATCCCGACAGACAGCTGCGACAGATCCGCCGCCTGCGCGAACACGGCGTGGACGGCCTCATCCTCTGTCCGGCTGCCGGAAGCTCCGACGCCCTTCTGTCTGAAATCGAGCGGCTTCACCTGCCCTGCGTTCAGGTTCTCCGCCACGTCTCGCAGAGAAATGGCAACTATGTCGGCCCCGACTATGCGGACGGAACTTCCCTGGCCGTCACACATCTCGTCAGACATGGGCGCCGGAAAATTGCCTTCCTTGGGGGCAGACCGGTGCATTCCGCTGCGCGTGAACGGCTCGATGGCTTCAGGAAGACCCTGAAAAAACACAAGCTGGAACACGACCTGATCATTCCGACCCATCTGGAGAACCTCTCCGATCTGGGCAGTTTTCCGGAACTCCTGGCCTCCTCCACCCCGCCGGATGCCGTTGTCTGCTACAATGACATGCTTGCCCAGTCCGTCATGGGATATCTGCTGGCCAGAGGGAAAATGCCCGGACGCGATTTTGCAGTCATCGGAGCCGACGACCTGCCTCAAAGCGCCGTGTCTTTTCCGACCCTGACCACCATCGTGACGGACCCGGTAGGCGTTGGCCGCAATGCAGCACGCCTTTTGCTTGACAGGATCGACAACCCCACCACCTCCAGCACCCGTATCCTGGTTTCCGGACAGTTGATGATCCGCCAGAGCTGTGGAGGCCAGCTTCCCTGATCCATCGCGATTTTCCGACAGCTTTCCAGCCGCGGAAATTCTCGGATCGGTTGTTTTCTGCGCAGTGCTCATGTTCCGGATCCCATAGATCGATCTAAAAAAGAGACACATAGGACTTAAATCCCAGCATCGCTGAATTACGCAACCCGACCTGTCCATTGGGATGGATATAATACTGAAAATCCGGCCGGAACGTTACGCCTCGCATCACATTTATGGAATAATCGACTTCCAGAACCTCGGCGTTGGTCTGCACGCCGGTTGCATGGTTCGGCATGCCCGAATAATCCCCCGCAGCAACCATGGCCATGGTCGTATCACGCGTTCCCGGTGCGATGCTGACATAGGAGAAAGCAACGCCAAACATGTCCTCTGGACGTCCAGGAATAAGTCCCTGGCTCATGAGAGCACCGTAAACTTCGAAATCGCGAACAGCAGTATGGGGAGAGTTGTAAATATAACCACCCATGAAAGTCAAACCAGCAGACTTTGGCCTTCCGGGATAGTTCATCAACTTCTGGTCAAACATGAAGTATGTTTGCCATGAAGAGTTTCTCATCAACTGCTTACCGCCATACACATAGTAAGACTGGCCAGCCGTGTTGTAATAATTATCAGCACGCCGCACATCATCATAAACAAATCCCAGCTTGTAATGACCCGGGAGATCATGATGAGGCCCGAAATGGGGCTCCCACTGAGCTTCGATCGGGATTTCATATCCAACGATATTGGCGCCGTTGAACTTAAATCCCGTCCTGTGCTGATAGTTCTGATAGATCCCGTTTTCGGCGAAATAGACACCCGCCTGGATGTAAAGATCCTTGCGGGGCCGGCCCTTCATGCGAAAAGCCCATGTCGCCGCAGGGTAGCTGCCATAATAGGTGCTATCCGCAGCCGCTTTTGGACGTCCGCAGAAAGAATTGTTCTGAAAGCTACAGAAAATAGGGCTCGATGCGAAATCGGACATCTGGGACATACGCCCACCCGCGATCAGGAACCGGCCACCAAAGAGGCTCTCTTCTCCATACAACGAGACGAGATGAACCACCACGTTCCCTCCGCCGCCATAGATTTCAGAACTATGCGCCAGCCAGTCCCCGAACATCCGATTAGCAGTTGTTCCATAGCGACCAACGGTCGTCATGCGAGTCACAAATCCCTTGATGCCCGCAAGATGCTCCCAGTCAACAATAAGATTTGCTGAATATTGACCGGCATTACTCGATCCGTCCTTGTAATTTCCGTAATGCGGCCCTCTTGTCGGGTGTTGAAGCGCCCCGGCATACTCATTTGTATTATCAAAATGAAAACCGATACCGTGTTTTCTAAGCCAGGGCGTCATGCCGAAAAAGTCCGGAAAAATGGAAGGTGGTCCTTCTGTGATTGCAGAAGGCGCCGCACTCGGAGGCGACAAAGGCGGCGCGGGATACGTCGTGAAAATACCCGGAGCAATATCTGACTGAGGCGGAGCATTCTGCTGAACCGAATTCAACGGCGTTGACGCATTTTGCTGCGGCCCCAAATTCTGGGCTTGGGCTTGGACTTGGACTTGGGCTTGGACTTGGGCTTGGGCTTGGGCTTGGGCTTTGGTCTGGGTCTGGGTCTGGGTCTGGGTCTGGGTCTGGGTCTGGGTCTGGGTCTGGGTCTGGGTCTGGGTCTGGGTCTGGCCTTTCGCAAACAAAAACGGGAATCCACCAGAAACGCAATAAATCAAAAAAACATATAAGATTTTTTTACAGATTCTTTGCGCATAAAACGAGCGTCCTGTCGAATTGCTTATTATAAGCCGATTCTTAAACATCTTCGTTCCAGTGAATCATACTTCATGCATCTACCAATCTACTCTATCCAACCAGAAAAAGCAGAATCAGTACTTCGCATATTCTCTGGAAGCGGCATGCCATATAATTTTCGCATTTCCCATAGCGGAACTCATCACGAATTCTGTGAAGACGTCCTCACGACATTGAGAACCTGAAAAAAGAATTTAGAGCGATCTAAAATTTTCGGGGATTTCGAATTAGGAAAAACAACGTTTTTTCATTGAGATAGCAGCCCTTATCATCATTGAGCGCCAAAAACCCAGCTTTCTCCTCGGCGGCAAATCCCCGATTTTTCCATACTTTGTCACAATATAGTGAATTAGATCGATCTAGGTGGACTCTCGGTTCTCATGGCACATGCCGTTTAGCCGTTACGAAATATGACCGAAAGGCGCGTCCCGTGCTGCTATTCAGGAATATGTCCACGAAGAACGCTCGCGGAATCCTGCAACGCATCTGTTGTGCAGTGATTCTCGGAGCTGGAGTCATTCCGCAGGTGGTTCAAGCGGAAGAAGCCTCTTTCCCACCCCTTTCCCTTTCTCAGGCGCGCCGTCTGGCCCAGGCGGCTGAAAAGAGAGCTGCGTCAAACCAGACGAGCATCGTCGTGACTGTGGTTGATCCTTCGGGGCAACCCATTCTGGTCGAACGTATGGCGGGAGCACAGCTCGCCAGTATCGACCTTTCCCAACGCAAGGCGGTCAGCGCTGTCTTTTACAAGCGCCCGTCAGCCGCTTTCGAAGCGGCTCTGAGCGGCGGGAAAATGGCCGTTCTGGCTCTTCCCCATGCCATGCCGGCAGGGGGTGGGATCCCTATTTTCCGTAATACCCAGCTTGTGGGCGGCATCGGTGTCAGTGGAGGCAACAATGCCCAGGACGCCGATGCCGCCAATACCGCGGTAGGAGCTCTGAAATGACAATGATCTCTGTTGCGGAACATCGTGGAAAAGGAGCCAAGGCATGACCAAAGGCCGCCATCCTTCCGCTCCTTTTCAGCAGTCTGTCCTGGGACGCCGCTCCCTGCTGCTCGGCACCATCATGGGCAGTCTTTCTGTTGCTGTCGGCAATTCAGTCCTTGGAAAGGCAGGCGCTCTTGCCGCCACTCCACTCGATGAAACATTCCTGGCCATCTCACGGGCGATCACCGGGCGTCAGGATCTCGATCCGGTCCTCAGCAGCCGCCTCTGCGCGGCCATGCAGGCCACTTTTCCTGGCTATGCAAGCACAATCCAAGCTCTGGCCTCTGTCACGGCGCAAGGGGGGCAACCCCGCGAAATTCTCGAGCGCTCCGGCGATCTGAAAAAGGCTTTTCTGGCCCTCAATGCCGCCTGGTACACCGGCTCAGTCGAGGACAGAACGGGCGCCCCCATGGTCGCCTATTACAATGCTCTCATGTACCAGCCCACAAAAGACGGTCTGCCGGTACCAACCTACTGTTTTGCACGTCCAGGATGGTGGACCGAGACACCGCCGGCACTTGGCATTCCGATCCATGCTCCGCTTCCGGCGACGCCACCGGCCCCGGCCCCTCTCGGCGTGGAAAGCAAAACTCCGCCGCAGTCGCCGCCTCTGAAACCCATCACGCCCTCTTCTCCCCCTTACGTTCCCAAACCCCGTCAGGAGCACTAACCCATGGCCAAACCGGACTTTTCATCCTCTGGAGATGTATCGGCGGATGTCGTTGTCGTCGGCTCCGGAGTGGTGGGCGGCATGGTGGCAAACGAACTTGCTGCTGCTGGCCATTCCGTATTGATTCTGGAGGCAGGACTGCGCCTCAAACGCGCAGAATATGTGGAAAACTGGCGCAACATGTCGTTCCACAACCGGCTCCATTCGGATTTTCAGGGCCTTTATCCCCAGTCCCCGCTGGCTCAGGCTCCCTTATATTTTCCGCCCAATGACTATGTAGGCCTGTCGGGCCCCAATGGCTCGGCGTTCAAGCAGGGCTATCTTCGGACTGTCGGCGGAACGACATGGCACTGGGCCGCTTCCTGCTGGCGCCATCTTCCTTCCGACTTCGAGATGAAAACGCGTTATGGCGTCGGCCGCGACTGGGCCATCTCCTACAATGATCTGGAGCCATTTTATTGCCGCGCTGAAGAGGAAATGGGAGTTTCAGGCCCGCACGACAAATCTCTCCAGTCCCCTCCGGAACGGAGCCGCCCCTACCCCCGGGACATGATCCCGTTCGGGTATGGAGACCGTCGGGTCGCTGAAATCGTCAATCCCCACGGTTTTCATCTCGTTCCCATTCCACAGGGACGGAGTATCGAGCCTTACGGTGAGCGCCCCGCCTGCTGTGGCAATAACAACTGCCAGCCCATCTGCCCCATCGGGGCCATGTACAATGGCATTCAGCACATCGAAAAAGCTGAGTCCAAAGGCGCTGTCACCATCGCCGAAGCGGTCGTCTATCGTATTGATACCGATGAAAACAACCGCGTGACGGCCGTGCACTGGTATGACGCGCACCGGCAGTCCCACAAGGCGACAGGCAAGACATTCGTGCTCGCCTGTAATGGTATCGAAACCCCGCGTCTGCTGCTGCTGGCGGCGAATGAACGCAACCCGAACGGCATCGCCAACTCCTCGGATCAGGTGGGCCGCAACATGATGGACCACTCGGGCGTCCATGCATCCTTTCTGGCCAACGAGCCTCTCTGGTTCGGACGCGGACCAGCGCAGAGCAGCTGCATCGTCGGTCCCCGGGACGGAGATTTCCGGCGGGAATACTCAGCCAACAAGATGATCCTCAACAATATCAGCCGCGTCGCTCCTGCGACGGAACAGGCCCTCAAACTGGGTCTGGTTGGCAAAGAGCTTGATGACGAAATCCGCCGCCGTGCAGCATGCGGTGTTGACCTCTCCATCAGCCTTGAACCGCTTCCTGATCCGGAAAATCGCCTGACGCTGAGCAAAACCCGCAAGGATCCTCTGGGGCTGGCCTGCCCCGACATCCATTACGATGTCGGCGACTATGTCCGCAAAGGACTGGATGCAGTCAACACGCAGGTCAAGCAGATTGCCGGCCTGCTGGGCGGGACTGAACTCCGCATCACGACGGACTATAACGCCAACAATCATATCATGGGCGGTACGATCATGGGGCGGGACCCCAAGGACTCGGTCGTAGACGGAGACTGCCGGGCCCATGACCACCCCAATCTGTGGATTCCCGGCGGCGGCGCGATGCCGTCTGCCAGCGTCGTCAACACCACGCTCAGCATGGCAGCGCTCGGTCTGAAAGCTGCCGATTCCATCAAGGCCGCTTTCGCACGGGGGCAGGCATGAAACAGAAACGACAGAAAAGCCTGGGTCTTCCCGGCTATTTCGCCCTTTCCGCTGCAATCGGACTTGGAACCGGCACATTTGCGCGTGCGCAGGACACTGATCCCAACACGGCTGTCGCCGAACGCGGACATTATCTTGCCATCGCCGCTGACTGCGCGGCCTGCCACACGGCGCCCGGCTCCAGCAAAGCGTTTGCCGGCGGGTATGGCATCGCGTCTCCACTTGGATCGATCTATTCGACCAACATCACGCCTTCAAAAGAATACGGTATCGGGAACTACACCGAGAAAGAGTTCGCCCATGCCTTACGAGAAGGCATCCGACGCGACGGGGCTCATCTTTACCCCGCGATGCCTTACACCTCGTACACCAAGCTGACAGACGACGACATCCACGCCCTGTACGTCTATTTCATGACATCGGTGAAACCGGTCGAAAGCAGCCCGCAAAAAACCGAGCTGCCTTTCCCCTATAATATCCGGGCTTCCATGGCGATCTGGAATGCCCTTTTCCTGGATGATACCCGCTTCAAGCCCGATCCTTCCAAATCCGTGGAAGTCAATCGCGGGCATTATCTGTCCTACGCCCTGGCGCATTGTGACACCTGCCACACGCCCCGCAACGCCATGATGGCGGAGAAGGGCAGCAGCCCTCTGGCCGGTGCGTCGCTGTCCTCATGGTATGCGCCGAATGTGACTTCGGACCCTGTCAGCGGTATTGGCGGCTGGAGCAACGACGATCTTTTCCGCTACCTCAAAACCGGCGATGTTCCCGGAAAAGCTCAGGCAGGCGGCCCCATGGCAGAAGCCATCGAGCACAGCTTCCAGTATCTGAGTGATGCCGACATCCGTGCCATGGTTGCTTACATCAAGCAGGTTCCGGCCATTTCGGACAGCAAGGACAAAGCCCCCCGCGAAAGCTATGGGAAAATTTCCGATCGTGAATCCGTCTACCGTGCTCTGCCCGCCAGCCGGATCAGTCGCGGCGAATATCTCTTCTCGGGAGAGTGCGCGGCCTGCCACCGCCCAACCGGCCAGGGCAGCCCGGACGGGTACTACCCGCAGCTTTTCCATAATACGGCCCTGGGCGCCCCGATCGCCGATAACCTGATCACCACGATCCTCATGGGGGTCCGGCGGGAAGTCAACGGTCATACGACCTATATGCCTGGATTTGGGCCAGGTTCGTATGTGGACTCCCTGTCCGATCAGGACATTGCCGATATCAGCAATTACGTCGAGCAGCGCTTCGGCAATCCGAATGTCAAAGTCACACCTGACGATGTGAAGCTCATCCGTTCCGGTGGTCCCAAGCCGCTTATTGCACAGCTGGGCGCTTTCACAGTCCCCGCGATGATCGGAGCAGCCCTGATCCTCGCCGTCGCCATTCTTTTCTTCATCCGACTTTCCCGAAAGGCGAAGGCCTGAGGCTTTCCGCCCTTTCGTCTAACGTCTCCAGGAGACCCCAGAGATGCAAAGACTGTGCCTGCTTTCCTGTGCCGCACTGCTTGCGTTCGCTTCATCCACCCACGCCCAGACTGTGGTTTCGGCGAATGATGCACATTCCATTCTTCAAAACGGGGTACAGGTTCTGCCACACCCCCTGAAACCAGACTCCCTGTCGTTTCTTGCCAGAACACCCGATGGCGCCTGGAAAGTCCGGACGAGCATCAACGTGCCTACCAGCGTCATCGGGCCACCTACAGCCATTACCTTCAGTCCCGATGGCAAAATCCTCGTCGTCTCTGCTGCTTCGAAGCCTGATCCTGAAGCCGGGAAAATCGTTCCGGACGATGAGATCACCGTCATCGATATTTCCGGGGCAGAACCGAAAATCATACAGCGCGTAGCATCTGCTCCCGGCGCAACCACCCTGCGCTTCACGCCAGACGGACATCACCTTCTCGTCGCCAATGGCAAATCCGGCGTTCTGACCTGGTTCAGGTTTGACGGACACAACCTGAGCAACCGGCGTGTGATTTCCCTGCCCGTCTCCGGCTTTCCGGGTGGTCTCGCCATCCTTCCCGACGGGAAGCGCGCCCTTGTGAGCCTGTGGCAGGCGGACAAGGTCTATACCCTCCATATCAACGGCGAACAGATTACCGTCGATCCTCACCCTCTGAACATCAAACCCGGGCCCTGGAATATCCAGTTGAGCAAGGACGGGCATTACGCCGTCATGGGAATGCTGGGCCATGGTGAAGGGTTGCCTGGTGCTCTTTCGGTTCTGGATCTGAGCGCCGAACCAATCCGGGAAATCCAGCGCACTCCCGTCCCCAACGCGCCGGAAGGGCTCGATATTTCTCCAGATGGCCAGTATGTCGCCGTCGTCTCCCAGAACGGCTCCGCACTTTCCCCTACCTCTCCACTCTATCATGACCGGGGCATCGTCACGGTTTTCTCATTCAGTGACGGTCATCTGACACCACTGGCACAGGCTCCCGGTACACTCTGGCCGCAGGGACTGACCTTCTCTCCAGATGGTCATGACATTCTGGTCCAGGGTGTCATGGACCGTAGTCTGCTGACCCTGACATGGGACGGAACGCAACTCCGCAAGGCTGGCGAAACCCCGCTTCCGGGAGGGGGTGCCGACCTCGAAAAAACCCTACGGTAACAGGAACCAGAGACATTTTTCTGGTTGGGTGTTCCTTTTTGCTGCTCTTGGCGCGGAGCAGAGAGGCCTGTCCTCCCTAACTTTCAGGGCCAGCTCAGAGCCCCTTGATTGTATGGGTAAACCACACACCCGTAAAAGACTGGTGGAAAGGCAGGCAGCGCCATTTTCAGAGCTTCGGACATGGTCCAGTGGCGATTTCGTCCATGTTCCCAAGGACGTGATCCGAAGCAATATAGGACACGCAAACTGCCCAACGGCCAGCCATAAATAAAAAAACGATCGGCCATATTACCCAAGATTACTATCTCGTCTGCATGAAGCTCCTTATTTACACTGACGCGATGTCAATCTCGTGCAAACACACAAAGTTCCCTTTCAAGCTGATCCTCACACTGATGACTAACTCCCACCAGGCAATGTCTTGCCGGGATTCAGAACACCCTTTGGGTCAAAAGCAGCCTTGATTGCCCGCATCATATCAAGTGCAAAAGCGTTTTTATGCCGTGCCATGGAGGGCAGCTTGCAAAGACCAATTCCGTGCTCTGCCGAGAAGGTCCCGTCCATTTCCACTGCGAGCCCATCGATGGCCGCGCGCAAGGCCGCTTCGACTGCCGGATCATTTTTTGAAGGCCACACCGTATAATGGATGTTGCCATCACCAAAATGCGCGACGGCAATGTCAGTAAATCCGGGATCGATCACAGCCATTCTTTCCGGAATACGGTCTAGATATTCAGCAATACGGTCCAGCGGTACGGCAATATCGGTGTCGATGACCGGATGCCTTTGAAAAGCAAGTTCTGCGGCAGCCTCGCGAAGGGCCCACATCTCCTGACGCTGCATGTCGCTCTGGGCGATTACGGCATCCGCAACGGCTCCCCGCTCCATGGCGTCACCCAGCACTGTTTCCAGAAGCTCCCCCAACTCCTCGTTCCGCACGGTCGCAAGCTCCACGAGCAGAACCGCAGGATAGGAAGTCTCGAAGAACCGACGCACCGTCGGCACGAGTTTCTCATACCCGGCAACATAACTGCGGGACATGAATTCATAGGCCGTAACAGCATTGCCCGATGCATCCTGAAAGGCATTCAGCAGCACCGGCGCTTCCCTCAGATCCTCTAGCGCCACCAGCGCTGTTGCGTGAAAAACCGGTCGGGGATGCAGTTTCAGTACGGCTGCGGTGATGATCCCGAGCTGTCCTTCGGCACCGATGATAAGGTCACGCAGATCGAAGCCAGAATTGTCCTTCTTCAGGGCCGTCATCAGGTCGAGGACGCGCCCGTCCGGCAGTACGACTTCAAGCCCCAGACAAAGGTCCCGCACATTGCCGTAACGCAGAACATTGGCGCCCCCCGCATTGGTAGAGAGAACACCACCGATCATTGCTGACCCCGCCGCACCGAACGTCAGCGGAAACGTCAGACCATACTGGGCGACGGCAGAGTCCAGCGCCGCCACAATGACACCGGCCTCGACCACAGCCACACGAGCATCGCTCCTGATCTCGCGGATCCGGTTCATCCGTTCGATGGACACCAGAATGGAATCTGCTCCATAAGCCCCGCCATTGAGACCCGTATTCCCGGCGATCGGAACGACAGGAACATGATACTGCCCGGCAAGACGCAGGATAGCGGCGACTTCCTCACAGGTTCCAGGACGGACAACGGCAAGCGGCATACCCTCGAACTGGCCTGTCCAGTCCCGTGACCAACGATCGGTTGCTACCCCCGTAAAGATCTGGTCTGACCCGACGATCGCCTGCAATCCAGCATGAATCGCCTGTGTACGGTCATCCATTTCCATCATCATTCCTGTCCTGGATTCACATTGGGCCGCATGCGATTACCGATCCTCAGGATATTCCTCAGATAATCGCCCGCTGCATCGAAGGCAGTACGGACGCTCCGGCTTCCTGCTGTCAAGCCCGTACCCATCCCGTATTCCCCGAGCGGCATCACTCCGGATCGTTTCGCTACGCAACTTTCCTTTGATCCTTCTTTCCAGACCGGCAAGGGGTATAAGCCGAATAAATACCAAGAGGTCCAATTCTGATTATCATGATGGATTTAGAGCGAGATTCTGCTGTTTGCATCCCTTATCGTTTCAGCATCACACCAAATTCCATGGCTGGAACGGAACTGCCGATATGCTGACGAAAAACGGTTATAAAATCCTTCTTCTGTCGGGCTGTGCGCTATACTTTCAGCCAACGCTGGCAGCATCCATCGTGACAAGCGGGAAACCCGCCCCTACACATCATGCTCCCCGCACCAGGGAAACCGCCCATCCGGCCCCCAAAGCCGTTCCCGCTCACAAGGACGAGTATATCTCGGTCCGCAAACAGGTTGTCGGCGCCAACGGCGTTACGAACACCACGCCGGGCGGCGGCCTGATGCCCGTGCAGAGCGCAGCGAAATCCGTCAGCGGCGTCTCGCGGGATTACATTGCCAAACAGTCGCCGACAGCCAATGCCGTTACCCTCCTTGCGATGAGCCCCGGCGTCGTTGTCGCAGCCAATGATCCCCTTGGCCTCAGCGACCGCATGAACGTCTCCATCCGCGGCCTGAACCAGACCGAGCTGGGAACGACTTATGAAGGCATGCCCGCCGGCGACCGCCTCTATTACACGCCGTTCGCAACCGAATGGTCGGACACGGAAAACATCAGCCATCTCGAGGTGTCACAGGGCTCGCCTGATATCGATGCCCCGGTCTATAATTCAGTCGGTGGCCAGATCCGGGCCTCTGCGCGACAGCCTTCCCACAAGGCGGGTGGGTACATTGACCTGAGCGGTGGCAACAAATCCCTCAACCGGCAGTTCGTCCGGCTCGACAGTGGCGAGATCGGACATACCGGTATTCGGAACTACACGTCTTTTTCCCACACGGAAGTGAACAACTGGCGCGGCTCCGGCAATACGAAGCGCTACCATGTCGACAGCCATTTCCTGAAGGAATGGGGACATAACAGCATTGCGCCGTTCTTCTCCTGGAACTGGATGCGTACGGACGTCTACACAAACCCCACCCTCAGCCAGTGGAATCAGTACGGAATTTCCTACAACTATGCAGGAAAATACTCCTACGGCACGTCCAATTATTACAAACTGCGCTTCAACCAGCGGCAGAACGTCATCGCTGCCATTCCAACGCAGTTTGAACTCATGCCGGAACTGACATTCAAGATCACGCCTTACATCATGTACACGCGTGGCTTCATTAACAGCGGTGCGAATGTCAATGGACAGTCAATGTTCGTTGGAGACCAGTCCATCGGAACGGTGCAGCTTCCGTACAGCGTCAACAATGTTGCGACCGTGGAAAACGTCGATGCCTATACCCAGGCAGCGGGCGGACAGAACGCGACCCTGACATGGAAGCACAAGTTCAACACGCTTCAGGTCGGTTACTGGTACGATTATTTCGACCACAACGAAAACACCTCGTACACACCGGTCGAACCGAACGGCAACGTGATGAACGAGTATGGCGGCAATCCGATCAAGACCGCTTCAGGAGCGGTCATCGGGACCTATAACGGTCATCTCATCCAGCAGACAAACGCCCTTTTCATCAACGATACGATGAAATTCCTCGACGATCGCCTGGTGCTGAACGCCGGCTTCAAGGAAGTCATGGTTTCCCGCCATGCCACCAGCGCAATGCCCGGCCCGACTTATGCCATCAACAAGAATGACGCCGAGCCCCTGCCACAGCTTTCAGCCAGCTATCGCATCACGCCTCATGACCAGGTCTATTTCAGTGCTTCGACCGCCTTCAAGGAACCGGCCGCGCTGAGCGCCTATGTCGACATCTACAGTGCCACAACGGGAAAGAAGACCAGCAGCCATTCGAGCAACCTCAAGCCGGAATACTCGATCTCCGAAGAAATCGGATATCGTCATTACGGCGTGGTCAACTTCTCGGCGGCGGCGTTCAATTACAATCTGACTAACCGCCAGATTTCCAGCATCGTGTATGTCAATAACAGCCCACAGTCCTTCTCGGTGAATGGCGGCGGCCAGACCATCCGCGGCGTGCAGGCGGAACTCAGCCTTCCTGCATGGCATCACTTTTCCCCGTATATTGCGGGTCAGTATCTCCACTCCGAAATGGGCAATAACATTCAGGTCGGCAACGATTACCTGCCCACCAAGGGGAAAGCCGCTGTCCTTGCTCCGAAATTCACCGGATCAATCGGCCTGAGCTACGATGACACCCATTTCTTCGGAAACTTCACCTTCAATTACGTGGACTCTCAGTACAGTACCTTCATGGATGACCAGAGCATTCCGGCGTTCAAGACGGCAAACCTGTCCGCCGGCTACCGCTTCAAGAAAGTCGGCCCGGCCCAGCATCCGCAGATCCAGCTCAACCTGATGAATATCGGCGACGAGCACTACCTGTCCGGCGTCAACGGTATCGCCACGAATGCCCGCGCAACGAAGGGTATTTTCGGAACGTCCATTGCCGCCGGGACACCAACCTATTACGTCGGCGGCGATTTTGCGGTTGCTTTCTCCCTGAGCTCCGATTTCTAATGGCGATGCAGATTTCAGATGCCCTCTCTCCTGCCCGGCAAGACCTGAAGGCGGGGAGGCACTGGAGCAATCCCTGGCTCATTCTCGGACTGGTTCTTCTGCCGGCGATATTCCTGATGGCCATCGACAAACAGGCGATGGTTGTCATGGCGCCCCTCATCCAGAACAGCCTCGGCTGCAGTCTGGGCCAGATCACCAATATCATTTCCGCTTATTCCTTCACCTACGCGCTCTGCCAGCTTCCGGCTGGCTGGGTCTGCCGCAGGCTGGGAGCGGCCCGGACCTATGCGCTGGCCTGCCTGTTCTGGTCCCTAGCCCTGCTGTCCACAGCATTTGCCAGCACAATCGCAGAGCTGATCCTGTGTCGCGCGCTCCTCGGCATCGGACAGGCTCCTGACTGGACCGCCGCGCTCATCACCCTGAAGCAACGTTTCAGGCCTATCCATCGCTCTTCCGTCATCGCGATCCTGCTGGCAGCCCTGTCTCTTGGAGCCGTTATCGGTGCGCCGCTTTCAGTCTTTCTCATGACATCACTGTCATGGCGTCTGTGTTTTGCGATCTATGGAACAGTCGGGATCCTGCTCTTCGGCATTCTTTTGTCCTATAGCCGGAGCGTGGCAGAGCCTTCCGCGCCGCAGAACGGAACAGCCCTGACAGAACCATTCGCCCTGTCACGCCTGTACACTATCGGGAGCGCCTATTTCTGCCTGATGGGAGTCGAAGGGTTTTTCCTGGCGCTGTTTCCCCTGTATCTGCGAAACACATTCCACCTGAATATGAGCCATGTCGGCTGGTACGTCTCCGCATCCTATTTCGTCATCCTGCTTTCAAAACTTTTCGGAGGCTTTGCCTCAGACATGCTGCTCCGCGTGGGCCTGTCGCAATGGCACGCCCGTGTTCCACTCGGGATCGCAGGATTGGGCGGAGGCACCGCCTTTCTGGCCGTGGCGTTGCTGACGTCGAGCAGCGCAGCCATGCTTCCCCTCGCCCTTATTGCCGCAGCGTTTCTGGGGCTGGGTCAGGTCTCGATCTGGTCCTGCGTGCAGGAGTTTGGCGGGGCATCTACGGCGAGGGTATCGTCGTGGACACAGTTTCTGGGGAATCTGTCCATTGCGGTGGTGCCGCTGGCCATGTCGTGGAGTGTGACGTTTCTGGGGAACTGGTGGCTGGCGGACGGGATTCTGGTGTTTCTGGGGGTGGCGGGGATTGTGGCGCTGGCCTGTGTGCGAGGGCCCGTCAGGGCCTGAGGGTGAGGTCTCCGATCAGGAGGGCGACGGCGGCGCGGGTGGGTTCGATGACGGGGCGCTGGCAGATGTCTTCGAGATGGGGCTGGAAATGTGCCATGCCCGCGCAGCCCATGAGGATTGTGTCCGCGCCCTGATCGACGAGGCGTTTTGCCGCATCGACCATTCTGTCGAGCAGCGCATGGTCCGTTGCTCCGGCGGCGGTGGTGCCGATGCCGAGGCTGCCAGCATAGCGCTCGCCCACGCCCATCCCGCGCACCAGACGGCGCTGACGGAAGACCGATTTTTCGGACAGGGCGATGATGCCGAAGCGGTCTCCGCGGGTCAGGGCGTGCAGGATGGCGCTTTCCCCGATCCCGCGGACCGAGGCGCCCGGCGTGTTTTCGCGCGCGCCTGCGACGCCCGGATCGCTGAAACAGGCGACGGCATAGGCTTCCGCCGGGTTGGTGCGGATGGCGTGCTGGACCAGGGGGGCGACTTCGTCCGCATCGCTCTGCAAGGCGACGCCGGGCGGAGCGTCGGGCAGGTCCATCACGTCGATCCGGAAGGGGGTGCGGGCACGCATTGCGGCAAGTGCGGTATCGATCGCGCGGGTTACCTGAGACGAGGAATTGGGATTGATGACGAGAATACGGTCAGAAAACATGGCGGGAGCAATCCTCGGGAACGGGCGGTGCTGGAAGGGCGGCGCTTTCGGGCAGGTGCCATTTATGGATCAGGGAAAGATAGGTGCCGTCCTGCTGGAGGGCTGAAAAAGCCCCGGAGACACGGCAGATGAAGGTGCTGTCTCCTCTGGGAAGGCCGATGCCCAGCGGGGACAGATGGAAGGCCTCGTCCAGGGCCCGGAGCGTATGGCCGCTGGTTTCAACCGTCCAGGGGAGCGTCAGGCTGTCCTGCAAGGCGGCCACCACACGGCCTTCACGGAGCTGGAGGCGGGCATCCGCCGAATTTTCGGTTGCGAACAGGAGGACGGGCGGAAGATGTTTTGCCACGCAGTTGCGGTCACTCCAGGCCAGAAGCTCGGCAGGGACGGAGGTTACGCGGCTGGCGGCGACCATGCGGCCGCAGAGTTCCGGTAGGGTGGATGGCGCATGATCGTCCCCGGAGAGGGTGACGAACTGGAAGCCTGATTGGAGGTAATCGACGAAGGACACGCTCTGGCGCCGCAGGGGCGTGTCCACCATGCCGTTGAAAAACATCCTGATCCGCCCTGTCAGAAGGGAGGGAATGAGTTGCGCAAAGCCTGTCTCGACCATCCGTGGGGTCATGCCCATCCGCTGGCTCAGGGCCGTTGCGAGATCGACGTCGAAACCTTCGAGCACGCCCGTCATGGGGTCACGCATGTCGAGCGGCGGGTAGCTGGGATACAGGCCCAGCAGGAGATCCGGGGGGACCGGAGCCTCGGCCCTTGCGGAACCGAAACCGAGCAGCGCCATGACCGCGAAGGAGCGCGCCACGACCCGCCGGCCCGGCAGAGACATGCCGAACGGGAGTGTGGCGCGGCGCATCAGCGGCGGGTCGGAAAGGTGGCCGGGACGAGCGTTTCCACGGACCGGCCCAGCCGGTCGCGCTGGGCGACGGAGCCGACGATCCGCGCCTGTTCCTCGACCAGACGGGATGTTGCCCCTTCATAATCCATCGTCAGCACCCGTCCCTTCTCCACCACCTTGCGGCCCGCCACGTAGACGGAGTGAATGGCGCGGTCATCGGCCGAGAAAATGAGCGAGCGCACCGGGTCGATCGAGGGGCGCATCATCGGATGCGACAGGTCGACCAGAACCAGATCGGCCGGGCCGCCGGTTTTCAGGCGGCCGATATCGTCCCTTCCGAGCAGCGAGGCGCCGATGCAGGTGGCGGCATCGAACACGTCGCGCGTGGAGACGGCCTCGGGGGTCTGTTCCTGCACGCGGCCCAGATAGGCCGTCAGACGCAGATCGTCGAGGATGGTGTGCGGGTAGGTATCCGTCCCCAGTCCGATGCGGATTCCGGCGCGTTTGTAGCGTCCGAAGTCGCGCAGGACGTAGCCGCGCCGGGCGAAGACCGTGGCGCAGTGTGCGACCGCGGCGTCCCGGCTGACGAGGATGTCGAGGTCGCGTTTTGTGTGCCAAGGCGTGGACGGATGGTCGTCCAGAAAGATCGCATGTCCGATGATGCTGCGGCTGGAGAGCACGCCCAGACTGTCGAGCCACTGGACGGGCGTCATGCCGTGGCGGCGGGTGATTTCCTGGAACTCGACGATCGACTGTGCCGCATGGGTCTGCCACGGGAGATCCCGCTTTTCGGCGGCGGCGAACGAGGCTTTCAGGATTTCGGGCGAGCAGGTGTCGATCTGGGCGGGGACGATCATGCCGGACAGACGGCCCGATGCATCGGCCTGCGCCGCATCGACGGTTTCCAGCGCCTCGTCCATCGAGCGCTGGCCGCCGTCCTCGCTCCAAGTGTAGTCGACGGTATAGCCGTTCGTGGTTTTCCAGGCGGCAGAGCGGAACATTGACCCCAGACAGACCCGGAGCCCGCTTTCCGTCGCCGCATCGAGCCAGCCGGCCCACGGCGTGGAGAGGTCCACGATCGTGGTGACGCCCGAGAGCAACATTTCGCTGTAGGCGACCCGGGCGCAGTCCGGTTTGCTGGCGGCGTCGGCGCGGAAGACCGGCATGTATTCGTACAGGGACGAATAGAACAGGCCGGGCGAGCCGAGTTCGTCGAACATGCCGCGGCTCATGGGTTCCGTCGCCGGGTGGGAATGGACGTCCACCAGACCCGGCATGGCCATGAGGTCGCGCCCGTCGACATCCACGGGAAGCGCTGCATACGCATCCGGCAGTTCCGATGCCGGGCCGGCGAAGACGATTTTGCCGCCTTCGATCACGAGGTCGGTGTCGGGCGCATAGACATGCCCTGCGCTGCGGTCATCCCACAGGACGGCCTGTCGCAGGCCGGAAATGCGGATCGGACGGGCGCTCATGATGCGTTCGATCCGCCGGCTTCACACGCCTCGAAATGGCGGGCGATCTGCTCGCCCGTGGCGATCCAGACGTCACGGCATTCGATCGTGTAGGTCAGGAAGTGGCGCAGAAGGCGCAGGCGCATCGGGCGCCCGCTGACGAGCGGGTGCAGGACGGTGCCGACCATGGCTCCCCAGGCGCGGGTTTCGTCCAGCTCGTCCTTCCACATGGACAGGACATGTTCCTTCGGGAAGATCGAGCGCGCCCCAAAGCGGGTGCTGAGGCCGTGCATCCAGTCATCGAAACAGGAGGATGGCGGCAGCTCGACGACGCCCGCCGAAAGGTCCGGCAGGACCTGCCTGTAGGGGCGCACATCGTCGCGCCATGAGCTGGAATAGAGCATGCCTTCGCGCTTGAGCGCGGTGCGCAGTTCGTCACAGCTTTCGCCATAGGGCGCCCTGTAGCCCACCGGGCGGACGCCATGCTTGGCCAGCGCCTCGAAACCGCGTGCCAGTTCGTCTTCGATATGGGACGATCCGGGATCGGGCAGCAGGTGATGATAGCCGTGATGGCCGACTTCATGGCCGTCGCGCAGGACGCTTTCCACCATCGCGGGGTATGCATCCGCGGCCCAGCCGGTTGTGAAGAACGTGGCTTTCAGGTCCAGTTCGCGCAGCAGTTCGAGGACCTTGGGCAGTCCGACGCGGGCTTCATAGCCGCCATAGGACATCGAGACGAGCTTGTCCGCATGGGACGGGTCCTTGCTGGTGATGGCGCTTTCGGCGTCGATGTCGAAGGAGAGCATCATCGCGGCCCGCATGCCGTGGGGCCAGGGGAATTCCGGAGCCGGTCCTGCGAGATTCGAGGGGCGGATCGGAACGTCGTCGTAGCTGCGAATCATGGGGTATCTCCGCTTGGAAAGTATCAGGCAGTTGATTTCTGGCCGAGAACTGCTGCGAGGAAGGCGCGTGTGCGTTCCTCGCGCGGTGTTCCGAAGAAGTCGGCGGTCGGGGCATCTTCCAGGATGACGCCGCCATCCATGAACAGGATGCGATCGGCGACTTCCCGGGCGAAAGAGAGTTCATGGGTGACGACCAGCATCGTCACGCCGCTGGCTGCGACGCTCTGCATGACGGCCAGGACGTCGCCCACGGATTCCGGATCGAGCGCGCTGGTTGGTTCGTCGAACAGCATGACAGCAGGTTTCAGCGCCAGGGCGCGGGCGATGGCGACGCGCTGCTGCTGGCCGCCGGAAAGCTGTGCGGGATAATGGTTCGCGCGATGCTCCATCCCGACGCTGCGCAGAAGCTCCAGCGCTTCGTGTTTCACATCCGCAGCCGGGCGTTTCTGCACGCGGACCGGACCTTCCATGACGTTTTCGAGGGCTGTCATGTGCGGGAAAAGGTTGAAACGCTGGAAGACCATACCGGCCAGCCGTCTCTGACGGGCGATATCACGGGCATTGCGGGGAACAAGGCGCCCGTTGCGTTCCTGATGCCCGAGCAGTTCACCGCTCATGACGATCAGGCCGTCTTCCGCCGTTTCAAGCTGGGCGATGCAGCGCAGCAGGGTCGTCTTGCCTGAGCCGGAGCCGCCGAGGACGCAGACGACCTGACCGGGCGGGATGTCGAGCGACACGCCGCGCAGGACGGGGTTTGCGCCGAAGGATTTGTGCAGGTTCCGGATCCAGATCGCAGGTTCGGTCATGCGGATTTGCCTCGCGAAAAGCGGCGTTCGAGCAGGTGCTGCAACGGCGAGAGGACGGTCACGGCCGCTAGGTACCAGAAGCCGGCGACGATCAGCAGTTCGATCACGCGTGTGTTGGCGTAATAGATCGTCTCCGCATTGTGCAGGACTTCGGGATACTGGATGAGGCTGGCGAGTGAGGTCAGCTTGATCATGTTGATGAATTCGTTGCCCAGCGGCGGGATGACCGTCCGGAAGGCCTGCGGGAAAATGATGCGGCGCATGGCTGTCAGGCGCGTCATGCCGATGGCGGATGCGGCTTCATACTGTCCGCGATCCACGCTCTGGAAACCGGCGCGGAATATTTCGGCAATATAGGCGGCCTGATTGAGCCCCAGACCGAACAGGGCCGAGAGGAACGGCGTCATGAGATCGACCGTCCGGTAGGAGCCGATGCCCGGCAGGGTGACATGGGGAAAGATCAGCGCGAGGTTGAACCAGATCAGCAGTTGCAGGATGACCGGCACGCCGCGGAACAGCCAGACATACAGCCCCGAGACGATCCGGGGCAGCCATGCCGTGGACAGACGGCCCAAGGCCAGGATGATGCCCGCGACCATACCGAGTGCCATGGCGCATACGGCCATCAGCAGCGTGGCGCCCACACCGCGCAGGATGGAGGGCACGAACAGGAATTGGCCGACATAGCGCCATTCGATCTGCCCCACGGCGAAGGCATGGATGATCCAGGCGCACAGGGCGAGCAGCACGACGCCCGATGCGATCTGCGTCCATGCGATATGTCTGCCGCGCGGAAGGGCAAGTAGCCGGGAAGACTCTGTCGTTCTGGTCATGGCGTCGATCCGTCTGAGTCTGTGTCGGGAAGTGCCGCGTCCTGAAGGGACCAGCGCTGGAGAAGGCGCGCGTAGGTTCCGTCTGCCCTGAGATCCGCGAAGGCGTGGGCGACCTGCGCCTCAAGAGCCGCGTGCCCCTTTGGGAACGCCATCGAAAGAAGCATGTTCGACAGGGGATTTCCAAGCCTGCGAAAGGCGTGATGGGTGATGTCGATGAAATATCCGACCGTCTCGCCCCCCTGCACCATGGCGGCGACGCGCCCTTGAAGGAGCTGGATCCGGGCGTCGGCTCCGCTTTCGGACGGGTAGAACACCATCGCGGGACGTCCCTGCGTCTCGCAGTGATCATGGCTCCACTGGCGGATCATGGTGGGGAAGGATGTGGCGCGGCTGGCGGCGACTTTTTGTCCGCACAGCATCTCCGGGCTCTGGACGTCGCCCTGTGACAGGATAAGGACCTGTGCGCCGGACTTGAGATAGTCGAGGAAATCCAGAAAGGCGCGGCGTTCGGGGCGGTCGGAAAATCCGCTGAGGATCATGTCGGTCCGGCCGCTCTGGACGGAAGGGATCATCTGGGGGAAGGCCGTCTCGACCCATTGCGCCTTTACGCCCATGCGGGCCGCCAGGGCGTTTCCGAAATCGATGTCGAAGCCGGTCAGGCGGTCCGTGACCGGATCGCGGAATTCGAGGGGCGGATAGATCGGATTGACCGAAATCCGGAGCACTCCGGGAGACGCCAGCGCGGCCCCCACCTGCCCCAGAAGGAGACAGGCCGTCAGAGACAGGAGTGTCCGGAATTTCGACGTCATCAGCCGATTTCGTCCTCCGGGTAGACGACGCCCGTCTGGCTTGTAATGCGGGTGTACCATTGCGGCCGGCGATGTGCCTCGAAGTTGAACATCTTGGTCTTGCCCTGCTGGCAGAGATCAAGATCACAGTCGGCAACAATCACTTCATCGGCAAGGGTCTGTGCCTGCGCAACGATCTGGCCGTTCGGATTGACGATGCAGCTTCCGCCGATCAGGCAGGATCCATCTTCGTCGCCCGCTTTTGCGATGGCCACGGCCCAGCAGGCGTTCATATAGGCATTTGCCTGCGCCACGAGCTGGGCATGGAATGTCCGCAGATCCGCACTTTCGGTATCGCCGCCGTTGGGGTCATACGCGGCGGAGTTGTAGCCCACGCAGAGCAGCTCCATGCCCTGCAGAGCCAGGGCGCGCCAAGCTTCCGGCCAGCGGCGGTCGTTGCAGATCAGCATGCCGATGAGCGCGTTGGACCATTCCGCTCCTGCACGGTAAACCGGGAAACCGAGGTCTCCGTATTTGAAATACCGCTTTTCAAGTTGCTGGAATTTCGCACCGGGCCGCGGCTCCACCGAACCGGGCAGATGGACCTTACGGTACTTGCCAAGGATCGTGCCATCGCAGGCGACGATGATGCTGGTGTTGAAGCGCTCGCCTTCCGGTGTCAGCTCCGCATAGCCGACGTAAAAGCCGATGCCGAGTTCCCGGGCGCGGTCAAACAGCGGCTGCACCTCTGGATTGGGCATGGAGCGCTCATATTCCTTCAGCAGTTCATGGCCTTCGAGCAGCCAGCGCGGAAAAAACGTCGTAAACGCGAGTTCCGGATAGACGACGAGAGTGGCTCCTTTCGAAGCGGCCTCCTCCAGCAGCGCAATCATGCGCCTTACCGTGTGGCTGCGCTCATCCGCCTTCTGTGTCGGCCCCATCTGGGCTGCGGCAATCCGAATGATCCGTCCCATAGTCATTTTCTCTCGTCCGGGTCTCATGATGGCACGACGGCGAACCCCTTCGCACACCGGCCGGCCACAAATTCATTGCCATTTTGTTTCGGTTAGCTCAATAATCCGGCTAATCAGATATCCCACCTTCATATTCAAAAAACTTATAGATGAACCTTCGCCAGATCGAGATCCTCCGGGCGATCATTCGCCACAATACAACCGTCGCAGCCGCGCGCGTTCTGGGGCTGTCGCAGCCTGCAATCAGCAATGCCATTCGCACGATGGAGGATCAGGTCGGTTTCGCATTGTTCCAGAGAGTCAATAACCGGATCTATCCTACCCCTGAGGCCACGATCATCGTGGATGACGCAGAAGCAATTTTCGATCTGCATGAGAGGCTTGAAGGCCGGATCCAGGATCTGCGGGACAGCCGGGCCGGGCAGCTCAGGCTCGTGGCCACGCCGCCCATCGGGTATGGCATGCTCGCAACCGCGATCCAGCGCACGCAGTCTCTTCGGCCGAAAATCCGGACGTATTTCGACGTCCGCCGCTATGAAGGGGTCATCAACAGCGTGGAAAGCCACAAGGCGGAGCTGGGGTTTGCCTTGGGGTTCAGCGGGAAACCGGGTCTGGCTTCAGAGGTTCTGTATCGTGGAGAGATGGTCTGCGTCATGCCGCCGGGCCATCCGCTCAGCGAGCGGCGGCAGATACGGCCCTGGGATCTGCGGGACTATCATTTCATCGCGCTGGAATCCGGCACCAAGCTCGGAGAAGCCACCCGGTCCGCCTTCGATCAGGAAGACGAGGGTTTCACTTTCTCGGCTGAAGTCCGGTATGCCAATACGGCCTGCACCCTTGCGGAAGCCAATGCGGGGGTCGCGATCGTGGACCCCCTGACGGCATCATCGGGGCGTTTCAAGCTCGTCAGCCGCCCCTTTGCACCGGCCATTCCCGTGGCGGCCTATGCGATATGGTCCGAAAATCGCTCGCTTTCGCGACTGGGGCGCTTTTTCCTTGAGCGCGTCCGCGAGGTTGTGGGCGATCTTCCGAAAGACCTCTGAGCGTCACGAGAAAGAGACGACCGCACCGCGGGGCGAGCCGATGATCTCGTCGTCACGCATGACGGCCTGGCCGCGAATGACCGTCATGACGGGCCAGCCCGTGCAGGACATGCCTGCAAACGGTGTCCAGCCACAGGGGGACGTAATCCAGCTTTCCTCGATGGTCCGACGGTGCGCGAGATCAACGATCGTGAAGTCTGCGTCATAGCCGGGGGCAATATGGCCCTTGCCGACGGCGCCGTAGACACGCGCGGGACCGGCTGACATCAGGGCTGCCATACGCTCGAGCGGCAGGCGACCGGCATTTACATGATCGAGCATGATCGGAACGAGCGTCTGCACTCCTGTCAGTCCCGCCGACGTCAGCGGCCAGGGGCGTTCCTTGGCCTCGCGGGAATGGGGCGCGTGATCGGAGCCGATGCAGTCCACATCGCCTGCGTTGACCGCTGCCCAGGAGGCATCGTAGTGGCGCTGGTCCCGGATGGGCGGGTTCATGATGGCGTAGCCGCCGAGACGATCGTACACTTCCGGCCCGACCTGCGTGAGGTGATTGACCAGAACCTCGACCGTTCCGATATCCTTGAAATCGCGCATATAGGCGAGTTCCTCGGCGGTGGAGACATGCAGGATATGGGTTTTGCGGCCCGTCTTTCGCGCCAGGGTCATCAGACGCCGGGTGCCGAGAAATGCACATTCGACGTCCCGCCATTCCATATGCGTGCGATAGGGCTGGCCGACGGAAAAGAGCTTCTTACGTTCCTGAAGACGTGTCTCGTCCTCGGAATGGTAGCAGACGCGGCGGGTGCCGTTGCGCATCAGGGCTTCGAGACTGGCATCGTCATCGACGAGCAGATCGCCTGTCGATGAGCCTGCAAAAACCTTGATCGCGCAGACATTGTCCTGGACTTCGAGCGTATCCAGCATGTCGATATTCTTCTTTGTCGCCCCGACATAAAGCCCGATATCGCACCAGCTTTTGCCGAGGATCATGGCGCGCTTGCGGTCCAGAACCTCTTTGGAAACGACCGATTCAGCCGTGTTGGGCATGTCGAATACGGTTGTCACGCCGCCGAGGATGGCGCCTTTCGTGCCGTCATGGATGGTCTCGACGCTGGCGTTTCCCGGTTCGCGAAGATGGACATGCGGGTCGATGATACCGGGCAGGATATACAGGCTGGTGCAGTCGATGACTTCGGTCGCTTCTGCGCGACCGAGATCTCCGATGGCGACGATTTTTCCGTCACGGCAGCCGATATCGGCGCGTTCCTGCGATGAGGTGACAACAGTCCCGTTTTTCAGGATGAGATCGAAATGGTCCATGAGGATCGCCCTTGCCTGCTCTGCGAATGATATCGGGTCGAAAAATACTCCATGGCGCGCGCAGGGGCGTCCAGTGCCTCCTCTATCGGCAGTTGGAGGGGAGTATCACGCCCATGAATAGTTGGTCCGGATATCCGATATGCCAGCGCGGGAAACTTCTTTTATACAGAGTGTCAACAGGCCGGCTTGCAGGGGAGAGATCGTGTCGACTGTCGACAACCGTATCGGGTTCGTACGGGGGGCATTTGTCCCTCTCTGGGAGGCCGTCATTCCTGTCATGGATCGCGGGTTTCTTTTCGGGGATGGCGTCTATGAAGTGACGGCCGTCATCGAGGGACGTCTGGTGGATAATGACCATCATCTCCAGCGTCTGAACCGTTCACTGGGGGAGATCGGCATTGCCAATCCGTTCAGTATCGGGAAATGGACCGAAATCGAAACGGAGATTATGCGGCGCAATGAGTTGCGTAACGGGCTGATCTATATCCAGGTCAGCCGTGGCGTGGCGGAGCGTGCGTTCCAGTATGCGGAAGGTCTCGAACCGACCGTGGTGATGTTCCCTCAGTTCAGCAAGGTCCAGTCCAATCCGATCATCGGGACCGGCGCTCGGATCATCACCGTGCCGGATCTGCGCTGGGCTCGGCGGGACATCAAATCCACGTCGCTTCTGGCGCAGGTCATGGCCAAACATGCCGTCACGCAGGCCGGCGTCAAGGAAGCCTGGATGCTCGATGGTGACTTCATCACGGAAGGCGCCTCCTCGACGGCATTCATCGTCACGCGGGGCAATGAACTGGTCACGCGCAATCTTTCCCAGGACATCCTGCCGGGTATAACGCGGCGCACGATCATTGAGATCGCGAAACGCCATGGCCTGACGATCGTGGAACGGCCTTTTTCAAAGGCGGAAGTTCTGGAGGCGACCGAAGCCTTCTATACGAGCGCCTCGACGATCGCTGTGCCCGTCATCGAAATGGATGGCGTATGCGTCGGCGGTGGGATTCCCGGGCCGGTCTTTCGCAGTCTTTATGACGCCTATCTGCAGGACGTCATGACGCTGCCTGTCAGCATTTCCTGAAAACCTTTTTTCAAGACAGGACCATCAACAATGTCGATTACACGTCTGGATCCCCATGAGCGCCTCAGCGGCGCTGTCATCTGCAATGGCATGATCCATTTCGCAGGCCAGGTGACCACGGATGAGACGCTGGACACCGAAGGGCAGACGATCAACATCCTCAACCAGATCAACAGCCTTCTGGCGCAGGTGGGAAGCCGCAAGAGCGACATCATCTCCGTGCAGATCTTCCTGACGGATATTTCCGAGATCGGCGCGATGAACAGGGCGTGGGACGCCTGGCTCGATCAGGACGCCAAGCCGGCCCGCGCCACGGTGGAAGCCCGTCTGGCTGATCCGGCCTGGAAAGTCGAAATGACGCTGGTCGCGCGCCTCGGATCCTGAGATATAGTTCTGATCCCCTGACACCGTTCCGGAGCCTCCATGCGCCTTCTTTCAGCCAGTGAAACACGACAGGCCCTGCCCTTTCAGCCGCTGATCGCAGCCCTCAGGACGGCCATTGCGGAATACCGGGACGGAACCATCATCTGTCCGGAACGTCTTGTCGTGCCAACCGCCGACCGGAATGGAACGGTGCTGTCGATGGTGGCCTGCGGGCCGGACCTTATCGCCCATAAGCTCCTGACCATTTTTCCTGAAAATACCGCACTTCCGACCCTTCAGGGGCAGGTGACGTGTCTGGATGGGCAGGACGGGCGTTTCCTGTTCGCCATGGATGGCATCACCGCGACCGAACGGCGCACGGCCGCGATCTCGATGCTTGGCCTGTCCTGTTTTCGTCCGGCACGCCTTGATCATGTTCTGCTCATCGGGACTGGTGCGCAGGCACGGGTTCATCTTGAGGCACTGAATGAACTCTATCCGGGGCTTTGCGTCACGATCCGGGGACGAAATACGCAGCGTATCCAGTCTCTGATCGACGGCCCCTATCCTGCTCTTCGCATCCGGGCCGAGAGCGATACGGCAGAGCATTATGATGCGGTCCTTGCCGTCACCAGCAGTCGGGACATCCTGTTTGACCGGGAGGCATCCCCGGAAACGCTGGTCATCGGGGTGGGCGCGTACCGGCCGGACATGATCGAGATCGGCCCCGGTATCGTCCTGAACAGTCTCTGCGTTGTCGATGATCCCATTGGGGCGCCCCATGAGGCGGGGGATATTCTTCAGGCTGGAAAGAACTGGTCAGAGGTGGGCACGCTTGCCGATTATCTGCAGGCAAAGCCCGTGCAGAACCAGGCGGTGTTTTTCAAAAGCGTCGGCTGTGCCGCCTGGGATCTTGCAGCGTGCCGACTTGCCATGCAGTCCCTGCCGGAAACATTCATCTGAATTTCAGAACGTGCTGCGCAGTGTGGCCATGAAATTCCGGGGTTCTCCGTAATAATTGTAGTAATAGATATTGCCGAGACGCTGATAGTATCGTGTGTTGGAAATGTTGTTGATATTGACGGCGACATCCAGTCTGGGATTGAACTGGTAGCCGATCTGGGCATTGGCCACCACGTAGGCGCCCTGTCTGACGGTGCGTGTCGTGCCGAAGGTGCTGCTCTGCGCGGTCAGGCCGCCGCCCACGCTCCAGACGTTTCTGGTCTGCTCGGGGGCGGCGAAGCGGTAGTGGCTCCAGAGTTTGAAAAGATGCCGGGGTGAGTTGGACGCATAAGGCTGGCCTTCCAGGGACGCCGTGCTGTCTTTCAGGATGACATTGTCATTATAGGTATAGCTGGCGTTGATATCCCAGCCCGGCAGGATACGGCCGATCATCTCCGCTTCCGCGCCCTGGCTGCGTACCTTGCCGGCCGCACGGTAGCAGTCGCCGGTTCCGCTGCGGCCGCAGGTGGGGGCGAGATCGCCATCGATCATGGCCTTGTTCCGTTCGATCACGCGGTAGCCGGCCAGCGTGACGTTCAGGTTATGACGGAAGAAGTCGCCTTTCAGCCCTCCCTCGATCTGCTGGCCGAGATCCGGTTTCAGGCGGCCGGTCGGGGTGTAGCCGGACTGGGGGGTAAAGGTGTCGGTGAAGCTGACATAGGCGGAGATCCCGGATGTCACGTTCCAGACCAGCCCCAGATATGGCGTCGGGACGGCGTTGTTCTTCAGGCTGGTGACATAGGGGCTATTGGTGGAAATGTTTCTGTATTTGTATTCGTAAAAGCTGATCCGGCCGCCCAGGAGCAGATGCAGTGATCTGAGCAGTTCGATCCGCAGGGACCCGTAGACGCCTTCCTGACGTGTGGGTTCGCGGTACATCGTGGTGATGTCAGGCTGGATTGTGCTTGAAATGACGGGCGAGAAGATGTCGAGGCCTGCGAGGCCCGTATTGACGCGCGAACTCTGCGTGGCGCCGCCGTCTGTCATCACGTCGGAATCATAATTCCCGCCGATCACCAGGTCATGCTTGCGGTGAAAGGCATGGATGGGGCCGGTGACATACAGGTCCACGCCATCGTACTGGTCATGGATCAGGGAGTTCGCGACAACGAAATTGGCGGTTTTCTGAGCTGTGACGGCACTGTTGAGGTAGGTGTAGTGCAGGCTCGTATCGGTCACGCGGTGCCGGCCGGTCAGACGCGCGCGCCATCCGCCACCGAAACGGTGTTCCAGTTCGCCGCCGAGTTCATACATGGGGGACGTCGTATGGCCCCAGTCGGCGCCGACGAAGCTGTTGCGGCTTAAATGCAGGTCGCTGCCGTCGGCCGCGCGGGGGAGGCCCATGAAGCGGGTGGTGTCATTTTTCTGTCCGGTTGCGCTCATGGACAGGGTCGTATGATCGGTGATGTGCACATCGACATCGGCATAGGCCGTCCAGCGGCGGTCATGAGCGTGCTGATAGAAGTAGCCGCGGTCGGTTCCGGCGATCACGAAGCGGCCTGTCACCCGTTTGGACGCGCTTAATGGCCCGGTGAGATCGGCATCGGCATGGTAATTGCCCCAGGAGCCGCCGCTGAACGAACCCTGGGCCCTGAACTGGTCCAGGGGGCGTTTGCGGACGAAGTTCACGCTCCCGCCCGGGGGAGCGGAGCCCTGAAACGTGCCGTTGGGGCCACGGAGCACTTCGAGCCGGTCGTAAATGGCGAGATCGAACTGCTGCGCCATCTGCAGGCCGCCCGTTGAGGGCACGCCGTCGAACTGGGGCGTGAGCGCATAGCCGCGGGCTGTCATGCCGGCAGTGCCATCCCCGTAGAGATTGACGTTCACGCCGGGCACCTGTTTGAGCGCGTCGTCGACGCTGTTGAGGTTCTGGTCGTGCATCTGCTGGCTGCTGAGCACGGAGACGGATTGCGGGATTTCATTCAGGCGCAGGAGCATCTTGCCCATGGACACCGCCTTGACGACGTAACTCCCCGTCCCGTCGGTGGTCGCGTTTTTGCGTCCCTCCCCCCAGACAACCAGACTTTCCACGCTGGAGGGCATCTCGTTTGTTGCGGAGGACTGCTGGGCCTGCGGAGGCTTTGCCGGGCCTTTCTTCTGGGTGTTGCCCGTGGCGTAGGGAGAGGTGGCTTTTTTGTCCTCTTTGTCCAGGAGGTCGGCGGCGTGGGCCAGTGTGACCGGAAATCCGGCGCTGACCGTCCACAGGAGAACGCCGTAGCGGTACAGGTTCTGTATCGTGCTGCTGGTTTTCCCGTGCATGTCCACCTGACCGCTCCGCCGTGATTTCTGCAAATGAAATTCGCAAATGAGAATTAGTCTCATATAACGGAGATGTGAGGTTTGTAAATTTTCTTACTTTTGCTGGCGCGTGGCTGGACGGTCTGCGGCCCGGACGGGCGGGTCTTGATCGCTCCATCGGGGGCATGCAGTGTTGCGCGTCCGCCTTGCGGAGCAGGATGCGGGCGGCAGGAAAAACCAGCGGGGTCAGGGCAGCGTGAAGAACAGATTCTGGGTGTTGGGCGGGCTGTTTCTGGCGGTTTCTCCGGTTGTGGAAGCCGGATTTTCCCAGGCCCGGGCGGCCTCGCCGTCAGGAGAGACCATGCCTGCGAACCAGACCCATGATGCCGTCATTGCGGCCCGTGCATTTCTCGCCAGCTTCGATTCACAGGGACGGACGAAGGTGCAGTTTCCATTTGTTGCACAAAAATCCGGCACGCTTGCCCGCTTCCGCAGGAGTGCTCCGGGGCAGCCCGTTGTGCCTGTGACAGGCGATCAGACGGCGGCTCCGGCCGCGCGCGGGCCGGGTATGGGGCCGCCGGGAGGATTTATCGGGGAGCGTTACGGCACGGCCGTATGGTCCAACTTTCCGGTCAGTGACGTGCTGCGGCCCGGGCTTCAGATGGGGCAGTTGACGCCGGCCCAGCGGGCAGCGGCATTTCACCTTCTGCAGACGCTTCTGAGCGCACGGGGCTATCAGAAGGTTCAGGACATCATGGACGGGGATCAGGCACTGGCGGATGCCGGGACGGATTTTGCGTCCGGCAGGGCCGTCTACACCATCGGCATTTTCGGGGAGCCTTCGGAAACGGCGCCCTGGATGGTGCAGTTCGGCGGGCATCATCTGGGTCTGAACCTTGTGATCGATGGTCCGCATAGCGTGATGACCCCGACCCTGACGGGGGCCCAGCCTGCGATCTACAAGCGGGGCGGCAGGACGGTGCGTGTTCTGGCGGGGGAAAACGACAAGGCCTTTGCGCTGCTGGATGCTCTGGATGCGCAGCAGCGCAAGCAGGCGATCCTGCCCTATGCCGTGGATGATCTCGTGGCAGGGCCCGGGCATGATGGCGAAACCATTGTGCCTGAAGGCATCAAGGGGTCTGCGCTGAATGCGGCGCAGAAAAAGATGCTGATGGACATCATTGGCGAATGGGCCGGGATCATCAACGACACCTATGCCGCGCCGCGCCTGAAGGAAATCCGCGAGGGGCTGGACGAGACATGGTTTGCCTGGAGCGGTCCGACCACCCATGAGCCTGACCGCAACGGCTCGTCCTATTATCGTATCCAGGGCCCGCATCTGCTGATCGAGTTTTCTCCGCAGGGCGTCGGCGGCGATCCGACGCTGCACGTTCATACGGTTTACCGGGACCCGACCGACAGTTACGGCAGCCGGTTTACGGCGCCATGAGCAGGATACGGAGCATGGTGCTGGCGGGTGTGGCCCTGCTGCTGCCCGTAACGGCTTCGGCGCATCGGCTGGACGAGTATCTTCAGGCCACGACGATCGCTCCGGCGCGTGATCATATCGGCCTGCATCTGCGGCTTGTGCCGGGGGTGGATGTGGCCGGGGCTGTGATCGGGCAGATCGATACCGATCATGACGGTCGGCTGTCTCCCGCGGAACAGCAGGCCTATGTTGCGCGGGTTGCGCACGGCCTGTCCGTCTCCCTGAACGGGGAGCCTCTGGCACTGGTGCCGGAGGAGACGACCTTTCCGTCACTGGAGGCCATGCGCGGGGGGACAGGGGTTCTGGATTTCCGCTTCCGGGTGCGTGCCGTGCTGAAGACCGGGGCCAATCATCTGGCGTATCGCAATGCCGGGGCCGGCCCCGAGACGGTGTGGCTCGTGAACTGTCTGGTCCCGCAGGATCCGGGGCTGCATGTGCTGCGGCAGACGCGCTCGCAGGATCAGTCGGATTATCAGCTGGATCTCATGGCCGATCCGGCCTGATCGGCGGACGGTCCTGCGGTGTGGGGTTTCAGCGGGGCTGGCGCGCGGTCAGGATGGCGCGCCATCTGTGCTATTTTATGAAATTAATGGTTTTTTATTTAAACAGATCCATCAGAAATTTTACATAAAGCTCATACCAAAGTAAAAAATAATTTTTACTTTGGTGAAATAGTAAAAAAAATTCCATAAATCACGATTTAAAAGACGTAGTATTTCAGGCCCCTTATCGTCCCGGTTTCCCTTCCTTGCTGTAACCCTGTCGGGAACCGAGCTGAATGAATGCCATTGTCATCACCGCGCTGAGGCGACCGCTCACCTTTGTCGTCCTGTCGATCATGATCGTGATGCTTGGCGTCATGTCCATTTTCAAAACACCAACGGACGTCTTTCCAAACATCAACATCCCCGTCGTCTCGGTCGTCTGGACCTATGGCGGGATGCTGCCCGAGCAGTTCGCCGGGCGTATCATCTACAATTACGAACTCAATGTGACCTCGACCGTCGAAGGCATCGAGCACATGGAATCCAACTCCTATTACGGACGTGGGATCGTCAACATCTACTTCCAGCCGGGGACCGATATCGGCCCGGCGGAGGCGGATGTCGTCGCCATTTCGCAGACCGTGATCCAGCAGTTGCCGACGCATATTCCCGCGCCCATGGTCATGCGGCTTGAGGCGTCGTCCGTACCTGTCATTTCGCTTCAGATCACGTCCGACAAGCAGACGCCGTCGGATCTGTTCAAGCTGGGCGTCATTTCCGTGCGGCCGCTTCTGGTCACGGTTCCCGGGTCTGTGGTCGCCCATCCCTATGGCGGGATGGACAGCTTCGTGATGATTGCGCTGAACCAGGCGCAGCTCCGGGCGCATCATCTGTCCGCCATGGATGTTCAGGCCGCGATGCGGGACCAGAACATCGTTCTGCCGGCCGGTGACCAGAAGATCGATGCGACCGACTGGATGGTGCAGACCAACGCCACCCCCACCAGCATGAAAGCCATCGGCGACATTCCGGTGAAGCGGGTGGGCAATGCGGTCATCTACATCCATGACGTGGCGGATGTGTATCGTGGGGGGCATCCGCAGACGAACGTGGTTCTCGTCAAGGGGCGTCAGGGCGTGGAAATCGTCGTCATGAAGGGCGGCGGGGCCTCGACGCTGGATGTCGTCAACGGCGTGAAGAACCTGCTTCCCCGCCTGCGCCGCATTCTGCCGCCCGACGTGTATGTCTCGGTCCTGACGGATGCCTCGACCTTCGTGAAGGATTCTATCAAGGACGTCGTGCGTGAAATGGTCACGGCCGCGTTCCTGACGGGGCTCGTGGTGCTGCTGTTCCTGGGGTCGTGGCGCTCGACGATCATTATTGCGACGTCGATCCCGCTGGCCATCCTGTGCTCCATCATCGGGCTGGGCTGGGCCGGGCAGTCCATCAATGTCATGACGCTTGGCGGTCTGGCGCTGGCGGTTGGTATTCTCGTGGATGACGCGACCGTCATGATCGAGAACATCGACACCCATCTTGAAATGGGCAAAGGCCTTGAGGACGCCATCATCGATGCGGCCAACCAGATCGTGGTGGCGACCTTCGTTTCCACGACCTGCATCTGCATCGTGTGGCTGCCGCTGTTCGAGCTGGACGGCGTAGCGGGCTTCCTGTTCCGGCCGATGGCCATGGCCATCATGTTCGCCATGATCGCCTCCTTCGTCCTGTCGCGGACGCTGGTTCCGACGATGGCGAAATATCTGCTGACGGATCATGTTCACAGCGGTCTGCATGGTCAGGAGCATGAGGCCCTTCACATGGACCAGACGGTTGCCGGTGGGCCGCGCAAGGGGTTCCTAGGCCGCTTCCAGCAGGGGTTCGAGCGGGGTTTCACCCGCTTCAGGGAAGGCTACAACCGTATTCTGACCCGCTGCGTCGAGCGGCGTATTGCCTTCGTGGGCGCTTTCCTTGGCGTTTCGCTGCTGTCGCTCGGGCTATATGCCACGGCGGGACGGGATTTCTTCCCCGAGACGAAATCCGGCCTTCTGCAGATGCACATGCGTGCGCCTCTGGGCATGCGGATTGAGGTTGCGGGCCGGATTGCAGCACTCGTGGATGACCGTATCCACAAGATCCTGCCCGGCAAGGTCGAGGACATCATCAGCAATTGCGGCCTGCCGGAAGGTCCGCACAACCAGGCTTTCATTCCGACGCCCAGCATTGGAACGCAGGACTGCGACCTGACCATCACGCTCAAGAACGAGGCCTCGCCGGTCTGGGATTATCGTCGTCTGCTGCGCAAGGATCTCTCGGCGCAGTTCCCTGGCACGGTCTTTACGTTCCAGCCGGCTGATCTGACGGCGAAGATCCTGAATTTCGGAGCGCCGTCTCCGATCGATATCCAGGTTTCGGGTCCAGATATCCGCCAGAACTACGCCTATGCACGCTCCATCCTCGGGCCGCTGCGGCATATTCCGGGGGCGGCGGATGTCGTGATCCAGCAGACCATGAAGACACCGACCCTTATGGTTCAGGGCAACCGGACTTTCAGCCAGGCGACCGGCCTGACCGAAGCCGATCTTGCGAACAACGAACTGATGGCGCTGTCGGGAAGCTCCACGGTTGATCCGCAATACTGGCTGGACCCGAGCGACAACGTGACCTTCCCGCTCAATGTCTATGTCTCGCAGGACCAGTTGACCCATCTGACGGATCTGATGACGATCCCCGTGGACAAGGGTGACGGCGACCCGAGCGGAACCCAGACCCAGCTCCTTGGCGCCATCAGTGCGATCAAGGCGACGGGAACGCCAGGTGAGGTCTCGCACTACAACTCCATGCCGGACATCGACATCTATGTCTCGGCGGAAGGTACTGATCTGGGCTCCGTCCTCGATGGTGTGCACAAGGTCCTGAACGACACGGCCAAGACCGTTCCAACATCCGCGCAGGTGGATGTCCGGGGTCAGGCCACGACCATGCACGGGGCTTACAACCAGCTCGTGCTTGGCCTCGCCGTCTCGGTGGTGCTGATCTATCTGCTGATCGTGGTGAACTTCCAGTCCTGGCTGGATCCGTTCATCATCATCACGGCCCTGCCCGGCGCGCTGGCCGGGATCGCCTGGGCGCTGTTCCTCACCCATACGCGCCTCTCCGTCCCTGCGCTGACGGGGGCTATCATGTGCATGGGAACCGCGACCGCGAACTCGATCCTTGTCGTGTCCTTCGCCCGCGAGCGGATCGAGGAGCATGGCGATGCCCTGCGCGCCGCCGTGGAAGCCGGTTACGGGCGTATCCGTCCCGTCATCATGACCGCTCTGGCCATGGTGGTCGGCATGGTGCCGATGGCGATTTCCAACTCCACCAATGCTCCGCTCGGCAAGGCCGTGATTGGTGGCCTGATCGTCGCCACCATCTCGACCCTGCTATTCGTCCCCTGCGTCTACGCAATTCTTCACAACCGTCCCGCGCGCCACAAGGAGACAGTCTGATGGCCTCCCTTTCCCGTAAGTTCATTCTTGGCGCGGGAGCCTGCGCCGTGGGCCTCTACGTCGCATTTCTCGTCGTCGACCGCGTCCATGCCGTCAGCACTTTGCGCGCCGAAACCAATGCCGGCGCCATTCCTGACGTGTCGGTCGTCTCGCCGCATCGGACCAGCCCGAAAGTGTCCCTGACGCTGCCTGGCAATATTGATGCCTGGTATCAGGCGCCGATCTATCCGCAGGTCTCTGGCTATGTGAAAATGTGGTACAAGGACTATGGCGCGCATGTGAAACAGGGCGACGTTCTGGCGGAAATCAACGCGCCGGCGCTTGATGCCGAATATGCGCAGGCCAAGGCCAGTCTTGCGTCCGTCATGGCGAAATACAATCTGGCGTCCGTCACGGCGAGCCGCTGGCGTGCGATGGGCAAGTCCCAGTCGGTTTCCGGCCAGTCGGTTTCGGTCGCCAACGCAAACGAACAGTCCGCCAATGCCGAAGTGCAGGCCGCACAGCGCAATGTGGATCATTTCGAGGCGCTCGAACGCTTCAAGCAGCTCGTGGCCCCATTTGACGGGATCGTCACAGCCCGTTCGGTCAATGTTGGCGACTACGTCAATAATGGCGGCGGCGGTCTGAATGCGACGGGGAGTGCCTCCGAACTCTTTACCGTGGCCGATACGGACAAGCTGCGTCTCTTCGTTTCCGTGCCGGAAGTCTTTTCCTACGTCCTGCAGGACGGCATGACCGCGCAGGTTACGGTGCCGCAATATGCGGGCAAGACCTTTACGGCGAAGTACCTGACGACGTCCAAGGGCTATGACCCCAACACGCGCACGGCCATTGCGGAATTCGTGCTCGACAATCCGGGCAATCTGCTCTGGCCCGGCACGTTCGCCTCGGTTGCCCTGACGGCGAAGAACACGGATGCCAATCTGTATGAAATCCCGAGCGGCAGTCTCGTTTTTGAGGAAAAGGGCATGCAGGTCGCGGTCGTGGATGCCACCAGCCACGTCCATTACGTCAATGTTCAGGTGGGGCGCATGGCGGACAGCTCCACGGAGATCCTGAGCGGCCTCAAGCCTACGGATCGCATCATCAACAATCCGCCTGCCGATCTGCTGGAAGGCGATGTGGTGCATGTCGTGACCCCGGCGCGGGGCTATAATGAAAGCGGCTTCGAGACTGACAACGACTCCTCCGACAATGACGGGGACGAATGATGATCCCAGCCACCTTCCGACGCCTCGCACTCACCGGTGGATCAGCCCTCGCGCTGATCAGCCTGTCGGCCTGCGATCTGGCCCCGACTTACAGAACCCCGAACTTTGTCGTCCCCTCAAGCTGGCAGGGGCAGGCGCCCTTTGCCGTGGCAACCCCCGCGGATATGGTGCTGCCCGCCAACTGGTGGACCATGTTTCAGGACCCGCTGCTGAACGATCTTGAAGCGCGGGCCACGGCCGATAACGGCGATATCCAGGCGGCGGCCGAGCGCTTCATTCAGGCACGCTCGCTGGTTGTGGCGGCACGGTCCGAACTGCTGCCCCATGCCAGTCTGGATGCGGGGGCTTCGGACAACAAGCAGTCCGCCGACCGGCTGTTCCGCAATGGCGCCACCCTGACGCAGACCAGTGAGGATTATGGGGGGCTGGTGTCGTGGGAGCCTGATTTCTGGTCGTCCATCCGCAACCGCGTGCGGGCGCAGAAGCAGTTTGCCCAGCAGCGTGCCGCCGATTTCGCCATGGCGCGCCTGAGCACGCAGGCCGAACTGGCCCGCGACTACATCCAGCTGCGCGGTTATGACGCGCAGGATGCGATTTATGAGCAGTCCATCGGATACTATGAGCGGGCCGTTCGCATTACGGAAAACCAGGTCCAGAACCAGGCGGCCCCGCGCCTCGATCTGGCGCGGGCACAGGCTCAGCTCTACACCACGCAGGCGGCCCGGCTGGACATTCAGGCAGCGCGGCAGGTCATGGAACATGCGATCGCGGTGCTGACCAATACGTCGCCGTCGAGCTTCCATATTCCTGCCAGCCCCGAGTTCCATTTCATCCAGCCGACGATCCCGACGGATGTTCCTTCGACCCTGCTTCAGCGCCGCCCGGACATTGCGGCGTCCGAGCGTGAAATGGCGCAGGCCAACCGGGAGATCGGCATTGCGCGTGCGGCGTTCTATCCGCATATCGCGTTGAATCTGAATGGCGGGTTTGAAGCCAACGGCTTTGATCTGGCCAATCTTGCCAACTCGCTGTGGACCTATGGGGCGAGCCTGCACATGCCGCTGTTCGATGGCGGGCTGCGCCGGGCGGAGCTTCAGAGAACATGGTCGGCCTATCGCGAGACCCGCGATACGTATCGGATGAAGGTCCTGTCAGCGTTCCGCGAAGTGGAGGACGGTCTGTCCCTCACCGAGCGTCTGACGAAGGAAAACGCGGCGCTGGAACAGGCGGTAAAGGCCAATCTCGCGACGCAGAACATGACCATGACACTCTATCAGGGGGGCGTTGGAACCTATCTTGAAGCCATCGTCAGTCAGGAAAATACGCTGGAAAGCCGCATCCATCAGGTTGAGGTTGCGACCCGGCTGTATCATGCGGATGTGGATCTGATCCGCAGCCTCGGGGGTGGCTGGGCCGTGAAGGATCTGCCGACCATGGACCAGACTCTCTCGATCGCTCCGCTGCAATACGACAACCTGCACCACCCGAAACCGGTTGGAGACGTCAATGCGTCCCAGCATCCGGAACAGTTCGAAGACCTGACTGCACCGGATGCGGCATCCCGTATTCCGACCCACAAATAGCTTTTCATAAATGTTCGACCGGTTCGAGGAGAGCTACCCTTGTGATGCCCCAGGAAAATACGTTTACTGAGCATTACACCGGAAAGTTCATCATCCACGACTACGTCACGGCGAAGCCGTGACGTAGTCGTGGACCTCATAAGCTCAGCTCCCGGGCAAGAGCAGAGCGGGGTATTACGCCGTATAACGCGCTTTCCCGCCCACAATCGTGGACAGTGTGGACATGCTGTTAATCTGCTCGAATGGAATGGTAAAAATATTTTTGTCCAGAACAACAAAATCAGCCAGAAATCCTGGCAGGATCCGCCCCATCCTGTTCTCGGAAAAACCCGCATAAGCGGCTCCGGTCGTATATCCGCTCAGCGCCTGAAGCAAAGTCAGCTTCTGCTCTGGCATCCACCCACCGGGATTTTTTCCGTCCAGCGTCTGACGCAGGACAGCAGCCTGAATCCCTGTGAAAGGATCAAGAGGCGCCACAGGCCAGTCAGACCCGCAACAGAACCGCGCGCCCTGATCAACAATCGAACGATAGGCGAAAGTCCCCTTCAGACGCTCGGGACCAACACGCCGAACAGCCCAGCGACCGTCATCAATCGCATGATAGGGCTGGATCGAGGCGATGACATTTTCCTTTTTGAAGCGCCCGATATCCGCAAGCTGAAGGCTCTGGGCATGCTCCATGCGAAAGCGCCGGTCCCGTGGACCATTCCGGTCACTGACGGTCTGGAAAATATCGAGTACGTCATGCGTGGCCTGATCACCAATCGCATGAATCGCCACCTGAAAATTGTGCCGATCAGCAATCAAGGTCCATTCCAGCAGATCCCTGACCGGATGGACGCGTACACCGCGCGTGGAACGGTCATCATTGTAAGGCTGCTGGAACAGAGCACTCCGTGATCCCAAAGACCCGTCGGCCAGCGCCTTCAGACCACCCCATCTGACCCAGTCGTCCCCCCAGCCCTGTTCCTGCACCTGACGCAACAGGCGTTCCCAGTCCGGCAGGGGCACCATGGAATAAAAGCGCAGATTGGTCTCACCCTGCGCCCGCAGACGCATCAGGCTCTCATGGGTCCGCCAGTCAATTTCGGGACAATGGACCCTGGTGACGCCCTTGCTCAGCCCCAGCGCGATACCCCGTCGCATGGCATCGTCAATTTCGAGAGGCGAATAGGCCGGGATCACGGCTTCAACCAGTGTCTTGGCCGTGTCTTTCAACAGCCCGGTCGGTTCACCATTCCTGTCGCGAACAATGACACCCCCGGCAATATCCGGCGTATCCCGGTTGATCCCCGCAAGCCGCAGGGCAGCGGAATTCAGCAACAGCATGTGCAAATCATAGCGGGACACTGAAACCGGAACATCGCCCGTCACCTTGTCGAGCCAGCTCCTGTCCGGAAGCGCCCCACCCCACTGGTCCGCATCCCACCCGGTTCCCAGAACCCAGTGCCCTTTCGCAACAGTCCGCGCCCTGGCGGCGATCTGATCGACCATCATCTGCGGAGTTTTCGCCCCCCGCAGATCAACCTCCGTCAACGCCAGTGACGCCAGGGAAAAATGCGTATGGCAATCCATCAGACCGGGCATGACAAACGCACCCTGCAGATCCACCACCCGTGTGCGCTTCGAAATCCGGGCTTTGACTGCCTCCGCGCCCACACACGAAACATGCTCTCCCGTGACACCAATCGCACTCATCGAGGGGGCAGCAGAATAGCCATCCCAGAGCATTGCGTTGATATAGGCCGTCTCGACACCTTCGCGCGAAGATGCCGCGATCGCAGGGAAACCCAGCACCGGAAGCGCACAGCCAACACCGGCACTCAGAAAGTCACGTCTCTTGAGCATGCGCCCTTTTCCTCCCGGGAGGGCCGCACCGTGCCCTCGAAGTCTGATATTTCAGGTTTTGTGAGTGTTTCAGATCTTAGAGATGCCAGTTCAGAGTAAAACCGACCAAACGTGGCGGAAGCAGGTAATACTGGTTCACAAGAGCGCTCCCGTTATCGTACCCCATGGTAATCCCATGGGAATTCCCCACGTTATTGACGTACAGACTGACACCGAACTGCCCCTGCTGGGTGTGGAAAGTTCCGGAAACGCGCAGATCAACCGTATTGTAATTTCCGGTCATCAGACTGTTCCCCAGCAACCCGGGCGCAGAGCCACGGTAGTGATGAATGACCGCAAATGTAGGCTCCATTGCAACATTCGGCACAGTATAACTCATGATCTCGCTGAACTGCCATTTCGGGCTGGACGCCAGTTGCGAACCTCCTGCAATGACACCACTGGATGTCGTAATCGACTGGTTTGTGTGGGCATCGTCATAAGTACCGTTGACCTTCAGGGTCAGACCGTCGATCGGGGTAATCCATGTAGCACTGAGTTCCGCCCCCCTGCTGACGGCCGACCCCACATTCGCACCATAAGTCAGACCATCCCCACGCAGAAGCCGGGCCTGCATGTTGCTCCAGTCGATCCAGTAGAGGGTGGGCTCCAGCAGCAGGTGATGATGAAACAGATTCAGACGTGCCCCGACTTCATAGTTCATGAGACTGTCGGATTTTGTTCCCATCGGCGTCGGATAGGCCGCATTGTAAATAACGGAGTTGGGGGTTCCGAACCGGTATCCTTCCGAGAACAGGAAATAGAACATCATGGCCTTGTTGGGCTCATATCGGAGTGCGACTTTTGGCAATGCACTGGTCTGGGACGTCGAGGACGCGGCACGATGAAGCGATGTGCCATAATCGGCATAGGCAATATAGCCTGGTGTTTCGGTCGAAGCCGTTTCAGCCGCATTGAACACGCGTGCCCCGCCCGTCAGCGTCAGACCTTTCAGCAGTGTGTAGGAAAACTCCCCGAAAATCGATTTTTCGGTTCCATCATAATTGGCCGTTCCCCAATACCAGCTATCAGATCCCTGCGTCAGGGAAGAAGCAACCGATGATCCGTACAGACCACTGAGATAGGAACTGACTCCCGCAGTCGAAACATTGTCTTCAATCCGCTTCCATGTCTCGTAATAGGCCGCGCCCAGCAACCAGCTGAAACGACTGTGTCCCCGCGATGCAAGCCGTACTTCGTAATACATGGATTTACTATCGCCCGTTTCATTGAGCGTCGTGTTGCCTCCCCCCATGGATGTTCCGTAATAGGGTGTATAATCCGTCGTCGCATTCTTGCCCTTGCGCAGGAAGGCGCCCATCGCGCTCAACGTGGCAAAAGAAAAATCATGATCGTATCTCAACTCGTGCATCTGGATCTGGGTCCGCAGTGGCTCCTCGATCTGACGAGACTTCTGATAGTCAGGCATGGCTATCAGTGAATACGGATCATCCGAAATATCGGAACTCTGTGCCAGATATGTATAGGCCAGCTTGTCCACATCCGTAGGTGTCCACACCACGCTGACACGGGCATTGCGCGTATAGCTGGTGTTCGTATTCGTGCCGATACCCCGATTGGTAATGTATCCCGGGTCCTGCCGGTAATCCAGCACACCACGCACGGCCAGTTTCCCCTTGATGATGGGAATATTGAACATGCCTTTTTCAGCATAGCCCACTTCATGCCCCGGCATCCCGACGATCGATGATTGCGCCGCCGCATCGATCTTGCTGGAATCAGCCTGATTGGGAATATAATCGATGGCCCCACCCAGGGTCGCCGAACCGAACAGCGTACTCTGTGGTCCCCGAAGCGCCTCGACACGAGCAACGTCGAACGTATCGATATCGGGCACAGCAATCGCAAAACCCGGCTCGGCAAGAGGAATATCATTCAGGAAATAGCCGGTTGTCCCCTGCCCCTGATCCAGACCGGCCGTCGTTGCAATACCGCGGAAGGTAATGGTCGAAAGACCGGGAAGGGACTGGTTGAAAGTCGCGCCCGGAACCTGTGAAATATAATCCGCGTAAGACTGCGCACCGATCTTCTGCAGGAACTGCCCCGAAAGAACCGTCACGGAGTTCGCAACGTCATGGGTGGACTGACGCCGGCGTTCCGCCGATACCGTAATCGTTTCAAGACCTCCCTGTACATCCGCGGGATCGGTTGCAGGCCGGTGAGGCACCGGAACCGTTGCTGGATGGCCGGACGCTTTGGACGGCGTTTTCGAACCATGCGCTACGGGCGGAAGATCCTGCGCCAGCACAGAGACCGGAGGCGCGAACACCGCCGTCATAAGAGCCAGACGCAGGGCGCTCATGCGCCCGGAACAGAGACTGGTCACCCGAACATTTCTAAGCTCATGTACACGCATTTCTGGGAACCCTGAACCTGAGTTGAAGACGTTTGACGATTTTTATTTCGAGTAACGAACAATCAGAGATAACGCTGCAGCCAGGAAAGAACCTGTTGCTGGACATCAATCTCGGTATCCATCCCGACACTGCCCCCGAACCAGTGAGGCGCAGCAGGATAGTGAACAAGGCGCACCGGCTTCCCCTGTTCATGCAGTGCAGCGTAGAACAGGCGGCTCTGGACAGGAGGAACACGGGCATCTGCATTGCCGTGCAGCAGAAGAACGGGAACATTGACCGCACTGGCAAAGGACAGGGGCGAATGAGCCGCATAATCCACCCGGTGCGTCAGCGGATCACCAAAATAAGGAGAAATGAAACTGAAACCGACATCCGTTGCCACGGCCATCGTTTCAAGATCCGAAATTCCGGCACCTGCAATAATAGCCCTGAAACGATCATTATGACCGGCCGCCCACATTCCCATGAAGCCGCCATAGCTCCATCCTCCCAGAGCCAGATGCCCGGGATCGGCGACCCCCTCATGCTCAAGCATGTCTACGCCTGCAAGGATGTCCTGATAATCCTGCCCACCCCAGTCTCCGCGGTTCGCCACGGTAAAGGCTGTATCCCCGCCTTCGGACCCCCGGGGGTTCGGCATGAAGACCGCAATGCCATGAGACGCCAGCATCCGGGCCCAGTTATGCCACGATCCCAGCCAGCCATCATACCAGGCTTCCAGCGGGCCGCCGTGAACCTGAACGAACAACGGAAGAGGCTTGCGAGGCGACACATGAGGCGGCAGGACAAGGATCCCCTGAAGATCCAGGCCGTCCCGTCCTTTCCAGCGAACCACCCGCTCTTCACCCAGATCCCAGTGAGCCACCTCCGGATTGGTATCCGTCAGAACATGCCCGTCAGCCCCATGATAGAGCCAGACCTCCCCCGGCTTCTGCCGGGTTGACGCCACGACCGCAATATTGCCGGCCCGGTCCTGTGAAAAGCTGAAGATTTCACCCTGCAGGGTCGCAAACGGCTCAACGCGGTCATCTGCCGTCGCGACATGCGCCAGAGACGTGTCCAGCCCCCGGAACCCCAGCACCGTCAGTCCCCTGCCATCCTGATCCCAGACTGCCCGCAGGATGGCGCCGCCCCAGTCGGCTCCTACAGGATGCCGTACACCACTCGCGAGATCATAACGCGCGACATGGCCGCCGATCCCGTTATCCGCGAAATAACCATACAGGAGTTGCTGGCCATCCGGAGAAAAGGACGGATGCACAGCCGTGGCCCGCCCCGGCAATGTCTGAAGATGCCCGCCATCCACGGCCATGACCGAGACGACGGAACGGTACCAGAAATAATCGAGCCCACCTTCCTGCCCCGTCCGAAGAACCAGACGCCGGTCATCAGGCGCCCAGTCCACATCGAAGATGGATGGCGCAGACACCGGAACTTCCCGCGCCGTCATATGCGCCAGATCCACGATGAACAGATGGGACGCACCACTGGCACCTTCCACCTGACTTCCATTCTCCTGCGGAACAGGCTTTTCCCTGGTAATAACCGCAATGAACCGCCCGTCAGGCGCCCAGCGATATGTAACCGGACTGCCCTTCATGCCTCCCACAGGGATTGCAGTCGCATTCCAGGGCCTTGCGAGAACCAGCTCCGCTTCTCCGGATGCCTTTGCCTTCCGCAACAGGGCCAGGCTCTTCCCGTCCGGAGACCAGCGGGCTTCATGATCGCCAGCCAGGCTTCCGGGCAGCTTCATGGCAGGACGATGCCCGTCGGTCGCCACCTCCCACAGAACCGGAGGGGTTGGCCCCTCTTTCCTTGCGGGATCGACACGCATGTAAACAACCATGCTGCCATCCGGCGAAATCTCGGCATCCGTTACACTACGCAGCGACGCGATGTCCCGGGGCGTGATTTCTTGGGGTGTAATCCCTCCGGACGTCACCTCCCCGCCCGTTCCGGCCTTGCCAAAGGCGGAAGGAAACGTCATGGCAGTCACCAGCAATCCGCAGACACCGGCTCGGCTCAGAACGCGCTGCAGATTTCTCCGTGCAGAGACGGATGTCCTGTTCGACAGGCCGTTGGCAGTCGTCATAAGCAAGGCAAACCAGCTCCCGGGTTAATGCACCGACCCTGTCAGAATGACCCCGGTCATTGGTTTACCAGAACATCCAGTTTTTACTTTTCAAAGGGTCCATTGCGACATCGTGATGTTCTGCACGGGACCATCCGGTATTATTTTTCAGGAAATACCGCTGGCTTTGCCCATCCGGAGAAGAACCTGCCGCGCCTCGGCCTCCGTCATGCTCGCAAAACCCACACGCAGCCCCGTTACGGCCTTCCCCGCAGCAGCATAAGACTCCGAAGGCGCGAAGCGCAGGTTCATGGATGCCGCGTTCTCTTCCATCCGCTTGAGACAGGCCGGATCCACAAACCGTATCCAGAACGCCAGTCCCCCCTGAGGCTTTGCAAACGTGACATGATGACCGAATATCTCATGCAGCATCACAGCAAAGGTATCCCGCCGACGGGCATAGATCCGGCCGGCCTTGCGCGCGTGGCGACGCAGTTCGCCTTCCTGGATCAGTGTGGAAACCGCTGTCTCGGTAATGACATTCCCCATCCCGTCCAGCAACGAGACATGATGAGCCAGCGCCTCGATCATCGGCGCAGGCGCCACAACATAACCCAGCCGGAGAACAGGAAGAGCGAGCTTCGAGAGCGATCCCACATAAACGACATTTTCCGGCGCATAACTCGCCATCGGAAGCAGCGGCTGGGAATGGAAATGGAATTCGTGGTCGTAATCATCTTCAAGGATGGCGAACCGGTGATGCCGAGCCAGCTCAATCAGGCGCAGCCTGCGTTCCGGACGCAAAGACACCGTCGTCGGAAACTGATGATGAGGCGTCAGGAAAACGAGAGACACGCGTTCGCGTTCACAGAGCCGAGCCAGTGCGTCCACATCCGCGCCATCCTCATCCAGCCCGATACTGACCACCCGCGCGCCAATGGCACGGAAAACCATGACGGCCGGCTCATAGGTCAGATCCTCGACCACAACCGTATCGCCTGGCCGCAGAATGGTCAGCGCTGCCAGAAAGATCCCATGCTGGCTGCCGCGGGTCAGACAGACATTCTCAACACCGATCGAAAGCCCCCGCTCCGTCTTGAGCATTGCCGCGATGACTTCCCGCAGTTCCAGCGAACCACGCGGATCTCCATAAGACAGGGTATTGCTCCGCGACAGGCGTGTCATCGCGGTGCGGTAAGCACGCGCCAGAACATCCGGCGGAAACAGCCGTCCATCCGGAGACCCCTCATCAATCTTGTACGCATTCCTTTCCTTCGGAACGGCCAGTGGCCGCCCGGGAGGAGCCTTGAAGTCATAGAGCGGCGTATTGGCATCCGGAACCGGCCCCTCACCGGAGCCGACGTCCGGAGCCGGCGGACGCAGCCCCAGAGCATCAGAGACTTTCGTGCCGCTCGTCCCGGCACTCTCGATCCAGCCCTGGGCGATCAGTTCGTCATAGGCAAGCACGATCGTCTTGCGATTGACCGAAAGCAGTTGTGCCATTGCACGCGTACTCGGAAGAAACTCTCCGGAAACCAGCCGCCCGCGCTCAATATCATGCACGATCGCGTTGGCGATCTGGATATAGATCGGCAGCGGTGACTCATGATCGAGCCGAACATCCAGATGCATCCGCCATGGACGAAGCATATCCAGTCTCCTCCCTGATGGAACAACATCCGGAACAGTCCTATCATCGGCCAGTTTTCTTCCCAAGAGGGATTGAATGGTCCCGTATTAATATGAAAACTGGCTCTTGCATGACATTGTCGAAGCGACAAACCTGATATCGCGCCTGTCACCTCATGGTTTTCATGACCTGAGCCCGTGGCACAAGCCAGACAATTACAATGAATCAGACGGCTAGTATTGATGATCAATCCCGCTCTACAGCTTGTGCATGACTATCCACTGGCCGCGATCACAGGAGTTTCCGTTCATCCGGGCCAGCCGATCCACGTACCGCTGGTTGCGCAGACGGAAGGATGTCCGGAACGGATGGTCTCGCTCATTGGCCACATGGCAAAACGCAACATCTCTCCCCGGGCACTTCAGGAACCACAGGACGTCGGTGTCCTGTTCTGCGGACCCGACAGTTACATCACTCCCAACCTCCTGACGGATCGTTCCTGGATTCCGACCTGGAACTACGCCCGTCTCTTCGTTTCAGGCCGGATCACCTTCTCTCCTGAACTGACACAGCAAAGCCTGGAAATCCTCATCGCGGAAATGGAGCGCAACCAGCCCGTGCCCTGGAGCATGAAAGAAGCCGGTAGCCGGACCGAATGCATGAAAGAACACATCATCGGCTTCTCCATCGAAAACCTGACCCTTCACCCCACCTTCAAACTTGGACAGGACGAACAGGACCCCGTCTTCGCGCAGATCGTTCAGAAGCATGAGGACAGGGTCCTCGTGGAATGGATGAAAAGGATGCGGACAGGCGGCAGTGAACCGCGTCAGGATCAGGGCAGACCTGCCTGATCGCCTCACGGCAATGAATATCTGCCTGTTTTCCCGCCCTACCGGCACGGAACACACCAGGGCCCTTGAATTTTCACTCCCAATCCATGAGGATTCTTTGTAACGAAACATGGATGGTTTCTTCATGACCCGATTGACAGCAATGTCATCAAGCTCGTGAACATACCGGGCATGGAGGAATTTTCGGTGGACGCAGCACAGGACCCTATCGTTGACGACGCTGACACCGCGCCGCCTGTGAAAATGCCGCTCCTGCAGGTCGCCATGCAGGAAGCCGTCAACGCAAGCCTGTGGGAAAACAGCGTTCCCATCCTTGAGGAACTCGCTTTCGACAACCAGACCGATCACGATTATCCGGTCGTTGAAATTGCCATCAGCAGCGAACCCCCATTTCTCATGCCCCGGTCCTGGATGTTGCAGCAGGTCGGCGCCGGGGAGTTGCGTGTCCTGAGCGATCGCGATCTCACGCTCGACGGCCCCCTGCTCTCTGCCCAGACCGAAGCCTCGAAAGCCGTCGTCACCTTGGTCGCCCGCGCCGGGGAGCAGGAACTGGCGAGAACGACCCGCGATATCCGGATACTCGCCCGCAACGAATGGGGTGGCCTGTCCGGCATTCCCGATATTCTTGCCGCCTTCGTCCTGCCGAATGACCCGGCCATCGCCCGCATCCTGCGCAATGCCTCCGACATCATGCGCCAGGCCGGGCAGTCCCCCTCCCTTGAAGGCTACCAGGGAGACAAGACACGGGTCTGGGCGCAGGCACAGGCCATCTGGTGTGCGATCTGCAGCCTTGACATCACCTATATCAACCCGCCCGCGTCGTTCATCGAACACGGTCAGCGCATCCGCCTCCCAACGCAGGTTCTCGATGAACGTCTGGCCACCTGTCTCGACACCACCGTCCTGTTTGCCGCCTGTCTTGAAGCCATCGGTCTGAGACCATTGATCGTCCTGACACGAGGACACGCATTCGCCGGCCTGTGGCTTTCCCAGCAGGATGCAGGATCATCGGTCGTCCAGGATCTGCCGGGCATCCGCAATCGCCTGAAACTCGATGACCTGCGTGTCTTCGAGACAACGCTGGCAACCGCGGCCCGCAAGCCCGGCTTCACTGCCGCCTGCGAACACGGAGAGGCCAGACTTCGGGATATCAGCGACGATGACGAGGAAGAATTCCGTGAAGTCATCGATATCCACCGGGCGCGCCTGCGCCGCATCTTCCCCCTTTCCACGCCCCCAACGCCTTCGGACAGCAGTGAAGAGACCGCTACGCCGGAGACCTCCGAACTGCCGTTGTTCGAGGCTCCTCCCGTCCTGCGGGAAGATCGGGAAGAAGAACGCCTCCCGGATCGCCCGGCCGACCGCGTACAGCGCTGGTGCAACCGCCTGCTCGACATGTCGGCACGCAACCGCCTGCTGAATCTGCCCAGATCGGACCGCCAGCTGATCGAACTCGACTGCCCGGACCCGGCGGCCCTTGAAGACATGGTTGCCGAGATGCGGGCTGGCGGCACCGCCAGGCCGCTCCGTTTCGTCTCCGCACCCGGTCTCATGGACGACGACGATCCCCGCAACAGGGCGCTCCATCAGGGCCGCCACCATGAAGACGCTTCCCGCGCCTATGCGCGGGAAGCCCTCGCACGCCGCGAAATCGTCGTCCAGCGCAAGGAAGACAAACTCCAGACCGCACTGACCGAAATTTACCGTCACGCCCGAAGCGCCGAGCAGGAAGGCGGCACGAACGTCCTCTTCCTGACCATCGGCGCCGTGGCATGGACGCCCGAAAACAAGGCCAGACCCTATCTCGCGCCCCTGATCCTCGTTCCCGTCATCCTTGAGCGAGCCAGCATCAGATCGCCGTTTACCCTTCGCGCGCACGGCGATGAAACCCGGATCAACACGACGCTGCTCGAAATGCTGCGTGCGGAATACGATATCCGCATCCCTCTGCTCGAAGGAGACGCCCTCCCGGAAGACGATTCCGGGCTGGACGTCCCGAAAATCATCGAAGCGTTCCGTCTGCATCTCCGTCACATCCCGGGCTGGGAAATCCGCGAACATGTCAGTCTGACCACACTCAGCTTCGCGAAGTTCCTGATGTGGAAAGACCTGCTCGAACGACGGGACCAGCTTGCCACCAATGATGTCGCAAGCCGCCTCCTGAATGGCGTCAGGGACGCTGAAGAGAACGGTGCGTCCCGGTCCCCGGGTTTCGACGCGTCCAAGGACCTCGACGATGCCCTGGCAAAAGCCGATCTCGTATGCCCGATGGAGGCAGACTCCTCGCAGCTCAAGGCGGTGGCCCGCGCAGCCGCAGGTGAGAACTTCGTTCTGATCGGCCCTCCCGGTACCGGCAAGAGCCAGACCATCGGCAACATCATCGCCAACACCCTGGCACAGGGCCGCACCGTCCTGTTCGTAGCCGAAAAACGGACAGCTCTCGAAGTCGTCCGGGCCCGTCTGGCAAAACTGGGAATCGCGGAATTCTGTCTGGACCTGTTTTCACCCAAGGCCAGCAAGATGGCGGTCCTGCAACAGTTCCAGACCGCCCAGGCTGCTCTCGAAGACTTTCAGCCCGACGAATATACCCGCACGAAACAGACCCTCGACAGCCTTCGCACCGAACTCAACGCCTATGTCCGTGACCTTCATACGGTGCGACGCAACGGCTGGACACCCTATCGCGGGATCGGCGTTACCCTCCGTGCCCAGGAGGCTTCCATCGTCCGCATCCCCCTCGAATGGGCCAATGCGGACACCCATTCGAAAACCGATTACGACAGCCTCGTCCAGACTGCTGAAGACCTCGCCATACTTTACGCCCGGATCGGTGACGTGGTGGTCTCTCCCCGTCTGGCAGGCCTCGAACAGACGGACTGGTCCCCCCTCTGGGAAGCCAGACTGCTCGACGCGGTCAATGCGACACGCGCCGCCCTTGCGGCCCTGGGGGATGCCACACAGGAGGTCACGAAAGCTCTCGCCCTCAGACCGGACGACCAGTCGTTCCTGCGGCTCACGCAGATCGACGCCCTCTGCGCCCATCTGTTACAGACCCATGCCACAGCCTGGGCCTTCGGCGAAACCGCACAGGACATTCGGGACGCCGTGCTGGAAGAACAGAGTCCGATTGCCCGCTACCGCGCGCTGAGCGAGGATCTGTCCGCCCGGTGGAAGGACAGCATCCGGACGCTCCCGCTTCCCGACATCCTGTCTGAATGGCGCACGACGAAGGAAAAATGGCTGCTCACGCGCTCCATGGGCCACAAGGCGATCCGCAAACGGCTCGCCCCCCATGCCATCACCCTGCCCGAAGACTGCGAAAACGATCTCGCCGCGCTGGCCGAGCGTGAGGCCATCGTCGGGAAGCTGGAAAATGCGCCCCACAAGGCCAGCATTGGCCCGATGTGGTATGGTCTGGAAACCGATTTCGATCAGATCAACGCGGCCTTCGAATGGGGACAGCAGGCCAGAAGCCGCCTTGCCGGCTGTACGGCTGATACGGCCGAGCTTCTCTCGGCGAGGGCCCATCTCAGGACATTGCTGGCGGAAGGACAGGATCTTCTGGCGCCCGGCGGAACCGTTCATGCTGCCATAACCCGCTACAGAACCACATTCGCAGCGCTCGAAGCCGCCATGGCAACGCTGGGCACATGTAGCGCCAGCGACATCGGCACGCTGGCTGATCCCAGGGCCCCGAACTGGCCGGAACAGACAGATGAAAGACTGCACGGCTGGAAGGACGCCACGCGCGAACTGCGGGACTGGTGCTCCTGGCGACGTGCCTGCCATCACGCCGCACAACTCGGTCTGACCCCCCTGGTCAATGCGATCGAACACGGCATGGTCGCGCGCGACGACGTGCTGCCCGTTTTCGAAGCAAATTACGCACGCTGGTGGACCATGCACGCCGTCAGCGATTCTACCTTGCTGAGCGGTTTCGTGGCTGCAACCCACGAAGGACGCATTATCCGGTTCCGGGAACTCGACGAAAAACTCAAAACCCTCGCCACACGCCTGATCCGTGCCCGCCTCGCAGGACGCATCCCCGGAGAAGCCGCCCGTCAGCATGATCCTGAATACAAGGTCCTGACCCGCGAAATCGCCAAAAAATCCCGACACCTGCCCGTGCGCCAGCTGGCCGAAAAGATGCCCGGCGCATTGCGGACACTGACGCCATGCCTCATGATGAGCCCACTGTCGGTTGCGCAATACCTGCCAGCCGATGCCGCTCCTTTCGACCTCGTCATTTTTGACGAGGCTTCCCAGATCGCGACATGGGACGCGATCGGTGCGATCGGCCGGGGCAGACAGGTTATCGTCGTCGGTGACCCGAAACAGCTGCCACCCACGGATTTCTTCGCCTCCGGCAAGGCGTCCGACGACGCTGCCCCATCCGACGACATGACGGATCTTGATTCGATCCTCGACGAATGTCTCGGGGCTGGCGTTCCGGCCATCAGTCTGGAATGGCATTACCGCAGCCGTCATGAAAGCCTGATTGCCTTCTCCAATCAGGCCTATTACGGCGGCGATCTCGTCACCTTCCCCTCTCCCGTCACATCCGATCAGGCCGTTTCGTTCCGCTTCGTGCCGAAAGGCATTTACGAACCCGGCCGGAATGGATCACACACCAACCCCATGGAAGCCCGCATGGTGGTCGCCGAGGCCCTGCGGATCATGCGCGACGGACGTGACCGCTCGGTCGGCGTGGTCACTTTCAACGGTGAACAGCAGAAACTGATCATTGATCTTCTTGACGCGGAAGTCCGGAAAGACCCGTCCCTCGAAAGATTCACCGGCGAACAGGCCCCCGAACCCCTTCTCGTCAAGAACCTGGAAAACGTACAGGGTGAAGAGCGCGACGTGATGCTGTTCTCCCTCACCTACGGGCCAGACATCACGGGCAGGATTTCCATGAATTTCGGCCCTCTGAACCGCGATGGCGGCGAACGTCGCCTCAACGTGGCCATCACCCGCGCCCGTGAGCAGTTGATCGTGTTCGGCTCCCTCCGTGGAGACCAGATCGCGATCGAGCGGACACGCGCCACTGGTGTCCGCGACCTCCGCCGCTTCCTCCTGTTCGCAGAACGCGGCGCCACGGCGCTGGCCGGTGCCCATGAAGGATCCGTCGGCGGTTACGACAGCATCTTCGAAATCGAGGTCGCAGCCATGCTTCGGGCAAAGGGCTGGGACGTGACAACCCAGGTCGGCGTCTCCGGTTTCCGCGTGGATCTCGGTATCGTCGACCCCGATCTGACCAGTACCTTCCTCGCCGGCGTCGAATGTGACGGTGCAACCTATCACCGCAGTGCCACAGCCCGCGATCGCGACCGCCTGAGACAGGCCGTGCTCGAAAATCTCGGCTGGAACATCCTGCGCATCTGGTCCACGGACTGGTGGACCAACGCCCCCCGCGAAGTCGAGCGGATCGATCGTGCGCTGAACGTCTTTCTCGAAGACGCCCGTCAAAAACGCGCTGAACAGGCTGAACGCGACCTGGCTGTCGCCGAAGCCGCCCTGCCTCCCGAAACCCCTCTGGAAACAGACCAGCAGGACCGTTTCCCCGCCGGGGAGCCCTCTTCCCCCGAGGCCGCGGCATCAGAACTCTCGCCTGCCCCTGTGAGAACGGCTGAACCCCTGTATGCCAGAGCGCCAGACGCAGTCACCGCTCCCACAGACCATGATCCGGCCCTGACAGCCGACCCATCACGCTTCACCCAGGAAGATTATCTCCCGACCCTGACGCAGCTGATCGCCCGTGCGGTCGATAGGGCGGGGGTCCTGCGTGAAGATCTTCTCATCCAGACCATTTCACGAGAGCACGGTTTTGCCCGTGCAGGCCGTGAAATCCGCGAACGCATCCAGCGCGCCATCCCGACCGCACTGGGGCGCACCGAAGAAAATGTTGGCACATTCCTGTGGTCAATGCGGCTTCCGGTCGCCGCACGGCTCCCCCTCACGGCACTGACTTCCGAGAGGACCATTGATCCAGCCCTGGTCCCTCTCCCGGCCCTCGTGGACCTCGCCTGTCGCGCTATCGCCATCGACTGTCCCGACGAAGACGCGATCACCCGCATGCGTGATGCCTGCGGCATGAGCCGCATGGGCCAGACAACCCGCACCCGCTTCGCCGAAGCCCTGAGGGAAGCACGTCTCGTGAACGGCGGAAGCCCCGACAGACCTTCCGCATGACCACAGGCGATCCCATGCCGTACTGAAAATCGTTCAGAAAGAAAAACTGGCCGAGAAATTGGCTGTCGCACCAGACCCGACAAACAGCACCGTATCGGCATTGGACCAATACCGGGTATTGGTAACGTTATTGCCATTTGCCCGGAAAGTTACAGTCTGCCCCGATGGAAGCTGCAAACGGTAATTGGCACCAAGGCTGAGCGTTACATAATCCGGCACATAGGCACGCCCCAGACTGTCCGCGGAACGTCTGCCCACATAATAGACACCTGCATTCAGGCCCAGATCAGGCAGAAAATCCGGTCTGTATTCCGCAAAAGCAGACAGGGCATAATCCGGCACACCGATCACCGATTTCCCGTTCTGCGCGGCATTCCCGGTCTGCGCCTGCACGGCATGCGTCCATGTTCCTGAAACGGAAATGGAGAGTTCATGCGTGACACTCCCCTGTACGGACAATTCCACGCCCTTATGAATGGCCCGGCCGTTGACAACATAGACATTGTCCTGGTTGGCATAGGCAAGCCCACGATCAATATGGAAATAGGCCAGGGAAATCAGGGCCTCCTTGATCTTGTACCGCGCACCGAACTCATACTGGCTGCTCGTCACCGGCGACAGGATGGTCCCTGCGTTGACTGCGCTGTCAGGTGCGGTTCCGGCACTTTCCAGCCCCTGGATATAACTTCCATAAAGGCTGCTCTGCTTTGTGGGCCGAATAACCAGACTCCCGATCGGCGTCACTTTCTTGACGGTATAATCACTGTTGGTGTGCGGCGTATACGTCTCATAAGTTTCGTAACGCACGCCTCCGATCAGAGTAAAATATTTCAGGAATTCGGCCCGGTCCATCATGTAATAGCCGGTATCCGTATTGGTGCTTCCATAGGTTTCGGTAGACCCCGTCGCAGACAATGCGTCAAAATCCATATCGATGGGATTATAGATATTCTGCCTGAACGATTTATAATTTGTACGGTTCTGATCATCCTGAACCTGTGCATTCCGGTTATAGCCAAAAAGCAGTTCATGCCGGATGAAACCGGTTTTGACAGACCCGGACAGTTCGGTACGAACATTCAGATTGTAATAATCCTGGTCGCCCGCATAGGTCGTCGTGTTTGTGCCCCATCCTGTCGCCAGATCAACATTGGAAACATTGGAAATGGCACGCTGACGCCGCGTCCGCGCTATTCCGCCCTCGACCCGAAACGCCCAGTCTTTCCAGATCGCGTAATCCATGCGTCCGAGAACATTCGTCGCCCAGGCATTGTACGGCGCGTCCTTGGCAGCATACCGGTTATGAATGGACGGGATCCGGGGAAGCGTAATCTGCCCGTCAACAGCAGCGGGTACCGTAATACCGCCAGGTTCGTAAGTTTCTTCCTTGGAATTCTCAATATCCAGCTTGAAAGACAGTCGGTCGGTCGGGCGCCAGTCAAAAGCACCGCTCACAAGCCATCGATTGCCGGCAACACCATTAACAGTTGTGCCGACATTGCTGGCATAACCGTTGATCCGTGCGCCAAACTGCTTCCGTGCGCCAAACTCCCGCCCGAGATCAACGCCACCACCATAACTTCCCTGGCTGTCCCCCGTCAGGCTAACCACCGTAACCGGTCGGGAGCCGGCTCGTTTCGTCACGAAATTCGCAATGGCCGACGGCGTGGTAAAACCATAATACAGAGCGGAAACACCCTTGAGGACTTCAGCACGCTCCTTGTTTTCCAGCATGATCGGCGAAAGCGCGATAATCGGAAGCGTTCCATTGAGCCTGTAATTCGTGCGCGCCTGGATCTGGACACCTCTGGCCATGAAATTCGGGGCGGTAATCGGGCTCGTACTGGATGAAATAACCCCCGCAACATCACGCATCGCATCGGTAATGGTCTGGGCGCCCTGAGCATCCAGCAACGCACGGGTCAGGACCGTCACCGTCATGGGCGTGTCCATGATCGACTGGTTCCGGAAAGTACCGATCTGCACGACATCGGCATTGAATTTTCTGCTCGATCCTTTGACCTCAATGGATTCATCAAGCTGCCGTTCGGAAGCACCGGACACCGAAGGCTCACTCTTCGCCTGCACCTTGTCCTTCTTTTTATGCGCCTGATGTGAGTCGATCCTGTTTCTCTCCGAAACAGGGAGTTCTGCCGCCCGCACCTGCGAAACAGCAAATGCGCCGAAGACAATGCAAAGCGTAGTCCTCTGAAATTTCAGAAAAAAATCCTGGCGCACGGATGGGTGTGTCCCTTGAAGCTGATACAGTCGGGCACACATAGTGATAATAATAGTGATTCGCAATAAAGCATTTTAACACAATGTCACGCTCCGCATCCTTGGGAACTGACAATTGTGCCAATAGCGGCATCAACCCCTCAACACCACGGAAGCACGGCATCCGTGGTGCCGTGATCCTGACTGCAAACTCCACTGAAAAAATTCCGGACAGGAAACAGATTCCGGTTATGGTCCAGCAGACATATCCGGGGGAAAGCCCCAATCCTTCCCCAGACAAACCGATCCCCTCAGTATTTCATGGCCACCGAGAATTTTACAACCTGAGGCGCTCCTTCAGCCAGAAGATCTGCACCCGTCGATGCCCAGTAACGTTTTCCGGTAATATTGTCGGCATTCACCCGAAACGTCATCTCATGACCGCTCACCATACGATGGTATGACGTCCCCATGTTGAACAGGACATATCCCGGGATCCAGGCCTGATTCAGGGCATCGATCGCACGGCGGCCAATATAGACGAACCCACCATTGAAGCTCAGACCCGGAATGACACGATCCATCTTGTAGTTCAGCGAAACGGATGCCGTATATTTCGGCGTATTTTCAACCCACCGCCCAACGACAGTAGGCGTATAGACACCGCTGGCCGATATGCTGCTTGGCGCTCCCGATATCTGCTTCGCATTCAGCGCCTGCCCACTGGCATAAATGGACAGGTCATCCGTCAGGTCGCCGGTAAGGCTGAATTCAAAACCCCGATAGCGCAGACGCCCGTCCTCGACATACATGTTCGCGCCGTTGACATAGGTTGAAGCGCGATTGATGACAAAATACGCAACCTGAAAAAGAAGATTTTTAGTCGGCTGTATCTTGATACCTCCTTCTTCCTGCTGCGATTTCGCAGCCGGAAGCTGCTGCCCATAATTGACAGCCGTCGTCGGTGCACCCGGCGTTGATTCCAGCCCTTCGATATAAGTCCCATAAAGGCTCATCCATTTTATGGGCTTGATGATACCACCATAGGAATAGGTGATCGGCGTGGCATGGAACGTCCTGGCGCCATTGATCATTTCTTCCGTATAATCTGATTTACGGATCCCTCCCAGCAATTGCAGCCATTCACGGAACTTTATCCGGTCAAACGCATACAGGCCCTTGTCATTGATTCTGGTATTTGTGAACACGGAAGACTTGTAGGTGACTTCATCGATCGGATGAGGGTCCAGATAATCCTGGGTAAATGTCTGATTGACTGTCGAAGGGTTATATTGGTCACGCACATTGACCGACGCGCCGACCAGCAGTTCATGCACCAGAGGCCCCGTCCTGAACGTCCCGGCCACCTCAGCACGGGCGTTCCGGTTGACAGCCTCGTAATTCTGCTGATTTCCCACCGTCAGCACATTTTCTCCCACAACACCGGCCGCAGGATTTGTATTGATATTATTCGGGTCGAGATAATTGAAATGCCGGTCACGCCACAGCCAGGACTGCCCCCCACTCAGGGAGAAATTCCAGGCTTTCGTTATCTTCCAGTCCACCGTCCCCAGAAGATTGGTTTCCTGCGCCCTGTTCAGAGCCCAGTCCGGACCAAAATTGGTCCGCGGATCGATCAGAGGCGGCAGAGTAACCGACGGATAAGGGTCCGCCACCGTCGAGGTCGGCTTTTTCACGAAGCGGAAAATGCCCGGTTCATTTATCTCCTTGTAGATGTGCTCGATATCCAGCCGCATGGTCAGATTTTTGGTTGGCTTCAGATCAAATGCACCGGAAGTCAGGTAACGGCTTCCGAACGTATTATCGATACCAGAATCAACATCTGCATATAATCCATTGATCCGCGCGCCAAACATACCCCATGTCTGCCCGTAATCAATATGACCGCCACGGCCACCATTACTGTCGCCAACCCCATCAACTTCGAGATAGCGCTTCTGGGTCGGCCGTTTCATCGTCAGGTTGATAATACCAGCCGGCGTCGTAAAACCATAATACAGTGCCGACGCGCCCTTTAATGCTTCAACACGATCCTTATCCTCAATGGGAATATCAATCAGGTTGATGATCGGCAGTATCCCGTCGAGACGGTAATTGCTCCTGTTGTCGACCGCAATTCCGCGAATGGCGAGGTTGCTGTAAACCGTTGGCGTGGTCTGCGACACGGTCACGCCTGCTGTATTCTGCAACACTTCCTGAAGGTTGCGGGCCTGCTGCGTTTCGATGACAGCACGCGAAATCACATTCACGGTCAAAGGCGTATCCAGCGCCTTGGCCCCCCGGAAGCTTCCTGCCTGAACGACATCGGTCCCGAAACGGTTTGCTCTCGTACCGGTAACCACAATGTTTTCCAAAACTGGCTCGGCACTGGCGGCGGTTCTGGCAGGCGGAGGCTTGACCTTGCTTGTCGGGACGGTTGCCTGGGTAACCACATGACCGTCATGGGCAGGCGGAATACTGGTCTGGCTCCAGGCCATATCAACATAGAAGAGAGACATGCCTCCCAGGCTGGTGCTGGCAAAAGTCCTGTAAGCCCTGCTTCTAAACAGCATCGTAGATGCCCTCTCCTTCAGACCACCGGTTCATGACCCAACCGCCCGTCGGTTACGCCCTACGTCAGTGCGATTCCGATATGATATGAATGAAATGTTTTTTGTAAAGCGAAAGTGCAATTTTAGCTTTGCATCAGGGGCGATTCTTCACCAGACAGGCCGACACTTCCTCATTCCAAAACGAAATCCCTTTTTGAGGGCATTCCCTTCGACCCACATATATTCAGTGAATTAAGTATTTATATTGAAATAAGCTAAAAATTATTATTAAGCCATAATAATTAAGGAGTTTATTTTACATACAAATATGTATTGTTTATATATTTAATGAAATTAATTGGATATATGAAGATCAATATACTATATTTCCATTACTCCAGAATCAGGAATAACCGTTTTTTCTGAAATATGATGCCCTCACAGGGAAGCAAGACCTGGGAGGGCCATCCGGAATAACGAACAGCAGATTTCACAAATATGAAGACTATCGTGGGAAACGACGAGAACCCGGCATCATTCGTCGCAGGATATGATCCTTGAGGATCAGAGAATGAAACGCCACGGCTGCCACATGTATCAGAACGATGATCATGATGACATTGGCTACCGTACCGTGCCAGCCAGCAATAAAATGCTGTACCGGCCTGTCCCACAGACGCGGAAACCGCCAGATACCAAATAAAGGAAAGCCATGTCCGAAAACATTCGCAATCCCCAGCCCCACCACGGCAATCAGCAATACATACAGCAGACCATGAACGAACACTGCCGCCATATGGGACACGCCCCGTTCCGCAGGGGGCAGACGGCGGCCGCCCGTCACACGCCACGCGATTCGCACCAGAAGAAGCAAAGCCAGCAGAAAGCCAGTCAGAACATGGACCGACCAGATGGACAATCGCAGTGGCCCTTTGGGCAGGAGTTCCGCCCCTTCTGCCATCACCCACAAAAGCACGACACAGAAGCCCACGGCCCAGTGCAGGACAATTGTGTATCGGTCATAACGAAGTATGTCAGTCTCGTTCATATACACCCTGAAAAATGCATTTCTTTGCCTGTCATTTCACAAAATCGAAAAGAAATACGATAAAATATTCGCAAAGAACGAATTTATCAGCGCTCCGGATCAGGGATCAGCTTCGGCGTCGCACAGAGTAACTGGCGTGTATAGGAATGCTGTGGGTTCGCAAAAACCCCGGCCACAGATCCCTCCTCAACGATCACCCCGTTTTCCATCACGACCACCCGGTCAGCAATCTGTTCCACAACCGACAGATCATGCGTGATGAAAAGACAGGCAAACCCCTGCTCACGCTGCAATGTCTGAAGCAGGGTAAGAATCTGCTGCTGGACGCTCAGATCAAGAGCCGAAACAGGTTCATCCGCCACAATAATCCTCGGATTTGAAATAATAGCGCGCGCGATCGCCACACGCTGACGCTGCCCACCGGACATCTCATGTGGCAGACGCCGTGCGAAGCCTTCCAGTCCCACTGACGTCAGAACGGCCTCTACACGCGCCTGGCGCGCAGCCTCATCCAGTCCGGGAACATGGCGCAACGGAGCCGCGACAATTTCAGCAACGAACAGCCTGGGATCAAGCGAGGAAAACGGATCCTGAAACACAAGCTGAACCTGACGGCGGAAATCGCGCTGCGCTGCTCCGCCAAGCGTTGCGATGTCGGAACCGTCAAAAAGAACCGATCCCGATACAAAGGACGTCAGCCCCATGACCGTCCGGCCCAGCGTGGTTTTTCCTGATCCACTTCCCCCGACAAGGGCAACGATTTCCCCCGCCCTAACCTGCAGCGATACAGCATCGAGCACCCGGCGGGGCGACCCGGCACGCAGCAGACCACGCTTCGTAGCGTATTCCACACAGACCTGGTCGATCGACAGCAGGACGGGCGCTTTTTCTTTCACTCCCTCCACAGACACCGCTTTCCGCCGTGGCAGGGCCCCGATCAGCTTTCTGGTATAGGGATGGGTCGGATGAGCCATCATCGCCCCGGTCGGGCCTGCCTCCACCACAACGCCCTTTTCCATGACGATCGCCCGGTCGGTATAGCGTTCGACCAGAGGCAGATCATGCGAGATCAGCAGAAGCGCTGTCCCCTGTTCCTGCGTCAGTTCAACCATGATGTCCATGACTTCACGCTGGCTGAGAACATCGAGCGCCGTGGTCGGTTCATCGGCAATCAGAAGGCAGGGCTTCAGCAGCAGTACGGAAGCCAGCATGATCCTTTGCCGCATCCCGCCCGAAAATTCATGCGGATAGGCCGCAAGACAGCGCTGGGGCTCACGGATCCGGACACGATGCAGCATATCAATGATCCGGCCACGAATAGCCGCCTGCGACAGCCCGCAATGACGTTTCAGCCCTTCAGAAAGCTGGCGGCCAATCGTCAGGGCCGGATTCAGCGACGTCATCGGCTCCTGAAAGACCATGCCGATCCCGGGGCCGCGCAGACGCTGCAGACCCGGGGAGCCCAATCGGGTGATCTCCTGTCCCTGGAAGCGGATCGTCCCTCCCACGACCTGCACGGGAGGAGGCAGAAGACTGACGAGAGCCCGCGTGGCCATGGTCTTTCCCGAACCACTTTCGCCAATGATGGCCAGACGTTCTCCGGCGGCAAGGTCCAGATTGAAATCCTGAACCAGTGTAGCCCCCGCACGCGTGGCAATCCGCAGATTCCTGACCTGAAGCAGAAGATCGGTCACGTCCGTTCCCTTGGGTCGAGGCGGTCGCGAATGGCGTCACCCAGCATGTTGACGCCAAGCAGGGTCAGCATGAGGCAGATCCCCGGCACAAGGCTCAGCCACGGAGCCGTGCTGATATAAGGCCGCGCCTCGGCCAGCATGTTCCCCCAGGTCGGTGTGGGAGGCGGCACACCAACCCCCAGAAAGCTCAGGGCACTTTCATAAAGGATCACCCATCCGAACAGGCTGGTCGCAATAATCAGGATCGGCGGCAGGGCATTCGGCAGGATATGACGGCACATCGTGTAGAGCGCGCCGTCTCCGGCAACTTTCGACGCCTCGACATACTCGCGCTCACGGATCGACAGCACACTGGACCGCACGACCCGCACGACAGCCGGGAGGTAGGATACCGCCAGCGCAATGACGATGGCACTCCGGTTGCCGCCCATCACCGCAACCAGCGTCAACGCCAGCAGCATCGCCGGAAAGGCAAGGATCGCATCCGCAACGATCATGATCAGCCTGTCCGTCCATCCCCGCAGGTAGCCCGCCAGCACCCCGACCGGCACCCCCGCGACAAGCGTCGCACAGACGGTCTGAAGCGCGATCAGCAGACTGGTCCGCGCGCCCAGCATGGCACGCGACGCAACATCCCGCCCGAAGGCATCGGTCCCAAGCCAGTGCGCCACCGTAGGCGCCTGAAGCACATGGTCCAGATCGATGGCGCGCGGATCGTAAGGCAGCCAGACAAAGCCGAGCACGACAACTCCGAGCAGCAGCCCCACAAGCACGCCCCCCACCAGACTGCCGAGATGGGATGGTTTCATGATTTCACCCGCGGATCAAAAACAGGATAGATCAGATCCACGACCAGATTGACCAGGACAAACACCAGCGCCGTCAGCAGCAGACATCCCTGGATCACGGGATAGTCGCGCGCCAGAATGGAATCCACCATCAGCCGTCCAAGCCCGGGAAGCGTAAAAACCGTTTCCACGACCGCAACGCCACCCAGCAGATGGCCCAGCGTCAGCCCGATCAGGGTCAGCGTCGGCGCAAAGGCATTGGGAAAGACATGCCGGGCCAGAACCAGACGTTCAGGAAGCCCCTTGGCACGGGCATGCGTAATGTAATCGAGCGCGAAAACATCAATCGCACTGGCCCGCATCATGCGGGTAAGGGTGCCGGTTTCAGTCAGCGTCAGCGTCGCGATCGGCAGCACCAGAAACAGCAGGGCGGCCCCCGCGCTCTCTGAAAACGGAATATAGCCGACAATGGGCAGCCAGTGCAGCTTCACGCCAAACACGATCAGCAGCACCAGCCCCAGCCAGAAACCGGGCACGGCCAGCAACAGCCCGGTCGTAGCCGAAACGGCAAGATCGATGGGCTGGCCATGTTTCCAGGCGGCCATCATCCCGAAGACAACCGCAAGCACCGTGGCAAACGCGACCGCAGGCAGAACCACTGCAACCGTCAGGGCGAAATGCGACAGCACAAGCCCCCCGACCGGCTCGCCACTGACGATCGAAATGCCCAGATCCCCCCGCAGGGCATGACCCAGCCACAGGAGATACTGTGTCATCAGCGGACGATCGAGCCCCAGTTCCCGGTGCATGGCTGCCAGCGTCGCCGGATCAGCACCTTCCCCCAGCATCACCAGCGCCGGATCTCCGGGCACGAGACGGATCAGGAAGAAAACAGCGAGAGAAACCAGAAACAGTGTAGGAACAGCCAGCGACAGCCGCCCGATGATATAGCCAGACATTATGGATCGATTCTCCGGCCGGGATCGACATCCCACAGACGCTGCAGACCGCCCGCCCATCCCTGATAGCCGGAAACGCGCGCGCGCATCGCCGCGATGCGGGATGTATTGAACAGCACCACCGCAGGCACGTCCTCACGAAACTGACGGTCCAGCGCGTCAAAAATATGCTGCCGGGCCTCACGGTCGTCCACGGACATGGACTGCTCCAGCAGGGAGATAGCCTCCGGCTCGTCCCAGACCCTCCGCGGATCAGCCTTCTTGTCCCCCAGCAGGGAATCCAGGATGAGCGCCGGATCAAGGCGCGAGGAATACAGGAACACCATCGCCTGATAGTCACCATGCGCATATCGCGCGAGCTGGGTGGCCCAGTCGAGCGTCACGATCTCCATTCTGAGGCCGATCTCGCGCGCCATCGCCTGAATGATGATGGCGGAATCGAACGCCTGCGGATATCTGCGATTCGTCAGAAGTTCGATCGGCGCCCCCCGATAACCGCTTTCACGGACCAGCGCCCGGGCACGCGCCAGATCCTGCCGGATCACGGGCTGAACGGCCGCACTGAAATAGGGACTGGCGGCGGGAATGAAGGAACTGTTCGGTGTTGCCGTCCCATGGGTCGCAACACGGGTCAACGCCCTGACATCCAGGCTCAGCGCAATGGCCTGCCGGATACGCGGATCGGACAGAACGGGGTCCCGGGTCTGGAACAGCAGGGCATACAGATCCATCGTGGGCGCGATGCTGAACCGGATATCCGTCCGTCCCGTCAGCCCCCCCAGTTCGTTCGGCGCCAGATTGTCCAGAATATCGAGACTGTCCCGCAGAAGGGCGGCCGTGGCCGAAGACCCATCGGGAATGACTTCGAAATGCAGACGATCGACCAGCGCATGTTTGCCACCGCCATTGCCATCACGCGCACCGGGCAGGCTGCGGTAACCGGGAAAACGCAGCAGATCGATGAACTGGTTCCGCCGCCATTGTGAAAAGCGGAACGGCCCGGTACCGACGGGTGCAATCCAGTGCCCCCCGGCGTCAACCGAAGACGGATGGAGAATGCCGGTTCCCCCGCAGTCAGACCGCGCCAGTATCCTGAGGAACATGGGAGCAGGCCGGTCCAGCGTGACCGTCACACCATCCGCACCGGCAGCCTGCACCGCAAGCACACGCGCAATCCCGTGCGGACCGAATTCGGACTTGCAGCGCCAGTGACTGTCCGGCGCCAGATAACGCTGCAGCGACCAGACAACATCAGCCGGCGTCAGCGGCGCCCCGTTATGGAAACGCACCCCCTGGCGAAGCGTGAAACGATAGGTGAGCCCATCCGGCGTAACCGTCCAGCCGGACGCGAGCATCGGCGCGACGGTACCATCCTCGCGGCTGGCCACGAGCCCCTCCACCACATGCAGCAGAACGGCATCCGTATTCTCGTCACGTTTCATACCCGGATCGGTCGAGGCGATATCCGAATTCAGGCGGCTGCGCAGCACCGTTTCAGCAGAAGCGGTCGTTACGATCGACAGCAGGGCCAGAAGCACCACCAGAATCCTGACAGTCCTCCGACGCATATTTGCCTCCCGTTCGACCATCAGCCATCCTGCCTTTCGTTGCGACCCGACATCAATAACACTGTTTTTTTGGTATCGGAAAGACAAAATCAGACACTCCCGCCAAAGCCCGATTGGGATTGACGAAAAGGGTTTCTTCGTAACCATTAAAGGCATGTGTCGCTGTCCCGATCCCATCCCGTCCATGAGACATGGAGCCTAGAGTGTCCCGATCCGCTGGAGCCATCGACCCATCCGATGTCAGCGCCACCAGCCGTCTTCGCGCTGACCTCGCCAGCCGCATCCTCAACCTGCTCAAGGACCAGAAGGCCGAACCGGGGCATCGCCTCGTCGAGTGCGAACTCTGCCGCCATTTCGGCGTTTCCCGCACTCCGATTCGCGGCGCCCTGCAACTGCTGGCCAATGCTGGCACCGTCGAAGCACGCGCCAATCGCGGCTATGTCCTTCTTCACCCCGTCCGCGAAGCACCAGAACCTCCTGCGCTGACCGAGCAGGGCGAGGAAGACCGGGAACTGCTCGTCAGGATCGCACGCGCCCGCAATAGCGGCCTGCTGCCCGACGAATGCAGCCAGCAGGAAATGGTCCGCCATCTGGACGTAACCATGGCGACACTGCTGCGGGTCCTGCGCCAGCTTGCGGATCTGGGACTGGTCGAGCGCAAACCGGGAAAAGGATGGATCTTCCTGCCGGCGATCGATTCAACACGGGCACAGGAAGAGAGCTATGCCTTCCGGCGGGTTGTTGAACCGGCGGGACTGCTTGCCCCCACTTTCGAGCTGGACTGGCAGTGGCTGGAACGATCACGCGCCCAGCATCAATCCTTCAGAAAGCGCCGGTGGCGCGATACGCTCGCCGTCGAATTTTTCCAGATGAATGCCGATTTCCACGAGCAGCTCGCCCGCTGCTCCGGAAACCGTTACCTTCTGGGCGCCGTGCAGGGCCAGAACCGCCTGCGTTCGTTCCTGAATTACCACTGGGTCCACGGCGTACCGCGCGTCATCGCCTCAATCGAGGAACATCTGGCCATCATGGACGCCCTGGCGGACGGACGGAACGACCGGGCCAGCCAGCTGATGCTCGATCATCTGGCCAGTTCCTCGCGGACATTCTCCCCGATGGCGCCCTCCCCGAAGATACCGGCCTGAGGCCCGACTGGACAGCGCCTCTGGCAACTCTCGTCCTCCTGCCATCCATCTTGTATTATCGATTTTTATGATACAATATTCCCTGCCGTAGTCTGAAGGATCTCACCGGCAGGAGCAGTCCAGACATGAAACACCCCAACAAACAGCGAACGGTCACCCGATCTCTGGTCCTCGCCCTCGGAACGTTTCTGACAGCATGGAGCACAGCCCACGCCGCGCCAGAAGACCACGACCGGGAACAGTTTCACGATCTCTACAAACAGATCCTCGAAACGGATTCCAGCGCCGCCACAGGCAGTTGCACCGCCGTCGCGGAAGAGGCCCGTGCACATCTGCTCGCAGCCGGGTATCCCGCAAACAGCACAGAGATCATTCTCGCGCCCGATCTGCCCCGGGATGGAAATCTTGTCGCGAGCTTCCCCGGCACGGACGCGACGGCCCCTGCAATCCTGCTGCTCGCCCATATCGATGTCGTCAACGCGAAAGCATCGGACTGGAAACGCGATCCCTTCCGGCTGGTTGAGGAAAACGGCTATTTCTATGCCCGTGGTGCCGTTGACGACAAAGCGATGGCCGCCATTTTCGTCGACACCCTGGCCCGCTTCCGGCAGGACGGCTTTCGACCGAAACGGACAATCAAACTCGCCCTGACCTGTGGAGAGGAATCCGGGGGCCGGCTGCGCGGCATCCGCTATCTGATTGAACACCGTCCCGAAACGGTCAAAGCGGCCTTTGCGATCAACGAAGGTGGGTCGGGCTATCTCGACGCCGGGGGCAAACCCCGCCTGTTCAGCATCGAGGCCGGACAGAAAGTCTATCAGGACTATCACCTGGCAGCGAGCGGTCCCGGCGCCCATAGTTCCCGCCCCGGCAAGGACAATGTGATCACCCGCATGTCCGCCGCCCTGGTCCGGCTGGGCGCCTATCGTTTCCCGGCCGATATCAGCCCGGTAACGCGGCGTTTCTTCGCGCGTTCGGCAACCCTGCAGACCGGAACGATCGCCACCGACATGCGCGCCCTCGGCGCAGGATCGAACGACCCCGCCATCATCAACCGGGTCGCCGACGCAGATCCCGTCTGGAACGCGATGATCCGCACAACCTGCGTCGCCACCATGATGACTGCCGGGCACGCCCGGAATGCCCTGGCCCAGTCAGCGGATGTCAACGTCAACTGCCGCATCCTGCCGGGCGAAGATCCACAGGCCATACAGGCACGCCTGACAGCGGAAATCGCCGACCCGTCGATCGTCATCACGCTCGGCTCATCCCCGGCGCCCCGCTCCATCGCGCCGCCTCTCACGCCAGACATCATGACACCGATCGAACAGATTGCCGGACAACTCTGGCCGGGCGTTCCCGTCATTCCCTCGATCGCCCCCGGCGCGACGGACGGGCGGTTCCTGACTGCGGCCGGAACGCCAACCTACGGGGTCAGTGGCATTTTTCTCGATCCGGACGGAAATGGCATCCATGGGCTCGACGAGCGGGTCCGCACACAGTCGCTCTATAACGGCCGGACCTTTCTCTATCGGCTGGTGAAGGATTACGCTTCCGAATAACCGGCCCCAGCGACCGGTTCCATCCGGACAAACAGGCTTCAACTTTCTCCCTGATGACAAGGAACAGCCCCATGCGTCCTGTGAACACGATTGCAGCAGGCCTCCTTGTCCTGCTCATGGCACAGCACCCCGCGACGGCTGCGCCCGTTGCAGAAGACCGCCACGGCCTGCCACAGCTTTCCGTGCATGATTTCGCCGCCAAATATCTGATGCAACAGGCCGACCTCGCCGACCTGCACGTCTACGAACAGGCAAACGCCGCCCTGAAATCCGGCACCGACCGGCGCCCGCGCATCGTCATGATCGGTGATTCCATCACGTTCCACTGGAAACCGGATGAACGTCCTTTCCCCCAGACGGTCAATGTCCTCAACCGGGGTGTCCCCGGCCAGAACACCGATCAGATGCTGCTCCGGTTCGAAGATGACGTCGTCGCGCTTGATCCCGTTGCGGTTGTCATCGCTGGTGGCGCAAACGATGCCCGCGTCTATGCCGGGCCGCCAGAAGCCGCACGCAGCGCCGTGCTCGCACGGATCACACGCAACGTGACCGCCATGGCAGATATTGCGCAATCGCATCATATCCGGGTCATCATCGCTGCGATTACCCCCTGCAAGAGCTGCGCTGCCCTCGACCGGGACCCAGAAACCATCAAAGCCGCCAATGCCTGGTTGCGCAGTTTCGCTGCAAGCCGTCATGACGCATATGCGGATTATTTTTCCGCTCTGGCCAATGCCGAAGGAACCCTGCCCGCGGATCTGACCCTCGACGGACTGCATCTGACGCCATCCGGCTATGCCCGGATGTGGCCACAGCTGCGACAGGCCGTCAAACCAGAAACACTTCCCCGATAGAAACAGGAAGGCCGGGAGGGCAGTGCTCACCACACAGGATAATTTGTATTATCTTGTTCAGTAATACAACACATTGACTTGTCGCACTTTCGCGCGTAACAGGCAAACATGTCCAGGCGGCAGACGGTTTTCCAGATTTTGTGGGTTGTAGGCTGTTGAATAAGAGTTCTCACACACCTCACCCGTATGCCGTATCGGCCTCTGCGCTTCCCCGGGCGACGCCTTCTGAAAGACATGTCGATGCCGGCGCGATTTCCGCGTGGCTCGACAGCATCGAAGCAGCCGGCCTCGAACTCCATGCCATGATGCTATGGCGAAAGGACGCCGTTGTCGCGGAAGGCTGGCGATGGCCCTACCAGCCACAGTCCCGACGCATGACCCATTCCGTCACCAAAAGCGTGACGGCCTGCGCGATCGGCCTCCTTGTAAACGAAGGCCGCCTGTCGCTGGACGACCGGATCACCAGCTTCTTCCCCGAAGCAAAGGCGACCTCAGGTGAACGAACGGCAAAAATCACCGTCAAACATCTTCTGGAAATGCGGACAGGACACGCTTCGGAAGTGTCCGGCTCCATCTGGCGTGGCATCAGAACCAGTTGGACCGACGAATTCTTTCGTATCCCCGTTGTGAACGATCCCGGAACGACTTACGTGTATTCCAGCGCCGCGAGCTATATGCTTTCAGCCATTGTCACGAGAGTAACCGGCGAGACACTCCACGCTTATCTGCGGCCCCGCCTTTTCCTTCCGCTCGGAATTCATGGAGAACACTGGGATATCGGCCCTGATGGCATCAATCCCGGGGGCAACGGCCTGAGCCTGACGACCGAAGACATGCTCCGCCTCGGTATCCTGCATCTCCAGAACGGACGATGGAACGGCCGCACACTCCTGCCGGCCTCATGGGTCACGGCAGCCACACAGCCACAGGGCACGCCAACCTACGGTTATCACTGGGTTGTCGGAGACGGTTACTACGCCGCCCTTGGCGTCTTCGTTCAGGCAGTCCTTGTTTTCCCAGAGCAGGAAAGCGTACTGGTCCTCCAGGGCGCCATGGAAAACAGCGCCGCGATCCTGCCGCATATCAGGCAATATTTCCCGCATGCTCTCATCGCAGGCGGCAAGGCGTCCGAAGACGTCGCATTGCGGAACCGGCTTCTTTCCTGGAAAAAACCACCCCCGATCGCGCCGTGCGAAAACTTCCCTTCCCAGAAGGGCGAAACACGGTGGCACATGCACGACAACCCCCTGGATATCAGCGGGATCGTGCTCGACACCACGCCGGAAATGATCCGTTTCACCCTTGTGGACTCCACTGGCGCACACAGCATCCAATGTGGTCTCACAGACTGGATCCACGGTATTTCCACGATGCCGGGTGCCTCCCTGCATCACGGCTATCTCCTGCGCGACACCCCGGTCGTCGCCGGAGCACGCTGGCTCTCCACAGATTGCCTTGAACTTGTCTGGCATTTTCCGGAAACGGCATTCCGCGACACGATAACCCTTCGGTTCTCCGGCACACGCCTGACGCTCGACCGTGAAGTGAACATCAATTCAGGCGACCGTCACTGGCCCACATTGCACGCCGACCTGTTGTCCTTTCAGGAAAAAACAGCCGGTACCCCGGCCTGATACGCCCGGTTTCAGCCCCTGCGGGCAAGGCGAGGCGTCAGATGAATGCCTGCCATCATGCAGCGAACGGAGCCGCCAGCCAGCTCAATCGTTGGCACATCCAGCGGCAGAAGCGTCGCAGAACGCTCGATCACCCGGACCTGATCCGGCCGCAGGGCCCTGAGCGCGCGGCCTGACAGCGCCAGAACACGCCCCTGCGCCCCGGACAGCTCCAGCGCATTCCCGGCAAAATCATTGATCTGCCCAAAGGTCAGCTCAACAATGTCACGACCATTCTCCGCCAGACGATCCCGCACTTCCTGCCGACGCCGCATATTGCCGATCGTTTCCAGCCCGATCATCGCAAAACTGGTCCCGACACACATCAGGACATTCGTATGATAGATAAGCCGCCCCGCCTCATCCGCCGCATCGAACACAATCGGTTCAAAATTGAAATGTGTGCAGAAACGCTCCATCGCAACTTCATTGGTCCGGTTGGACTTGGCCGCATAGGCAATCCGGCTGATATGGTCGAGCACCATCGCCCCCGTCCCTTCCAGCGACAGCCCATCCTGCTCCAGCCCTGAATAATCAATGACATCCTGCACGCGATACCGGTGCTTGAGCATCTCGATGATATCCCCCCGACGCTCCCTGCGCCGGTTGGGAGAAAACATCGGATAAATCGCGACATGCCCCCCTGCATGCGTAGAAAACCAGTTGTTGGGAAACACGGAATCCGGCGTCTCCCTGGTCTTGTCCTCGAATAGATGCACTTTCACGCCCACCTGTTCGAGCGTTTCAGCCGCCCGCGTCACTTCGGCATGGGCCTGCGCCGCGATCTCGACAGTTGTCCGCGTCCCGTCCCGGGTCTGAAAGACATTATCCCGTTCCGTCTCCGGATTGGGATGGAAATGATGCGGACGGATCATGACCACGGCTCCCGGAGCCTGAACCGAGAAAGACATCATGGAAGCGCTCCCGTAAAAACTGAGTGCACTCAGTTCTGGTTGAGAAGACCAAAAAGATTCCGCGGATCTTCCGGCTCGGCCACAAGATCAATATCCGTATAGAAAGCGGTCCCATGGACCCTGTCTCTGAGGTAGCGCAGAGCAGAAAAATCTTCCGTCGCAAACCCTACGGAATCAAAGATCGTGATCTCCACTTCGGAACGACGGCCCTGGGCTTCACCGGCAATAACCTGCCACAGCTCCGTCACCGGAAAATCGTCCGGCATCTGCTGGATCTCCCCTTCAATACGGGTCTGTTCCGGATATTCCACGAAAACCCGGCCCCGGTTCAGGATCGTCGCCTGCAACTCCGTCTTGCCCGGACAGTCCCCGCCAACGGCATTGATATGCACACCCGCCCCGATCATGTTGTCGGACAGGATCATGGCTTTCAGCTTGTCAGCCGTAATTGTCGTGATGATGTCTGCCCCCGTCACGGCATCCTGGCTGCTGCGTGCCACTGCGATCTCCAGACCACGCCCCCGCATGTTCTCACAGAATTTTTCGGTTGCGACAGGATCAACATCATAGACCTGCACCCGCGTGATCCCCAGCAGCGCCCCAAAAGCCGTTGCCTGGAATTCCGACTGCGCCCCAAGCCCAATGATCGCCAGAACCCGACTGTCCCGACGCGCCAGATATCGCGCTGCAACTGCGGAGGTGGCAGCCGTCCGAAGAGCCGTCAGGAGCGTCATTTCGGACAGCATGAGCGGATAGCCGGACTTCACATCCGCGAGAACTCCGAATGCCGTCACGGTCTGCAGTCCTTCACGGGTATTGCAGGGATGACCATTGACATATTTGAAGCTGTAAAGCACATCATCCGCCGTTGGCATCAGTTCAATCACACCATTGGAAGAATGACTGGCCACACGGGGCGTCTTGTCGAATTCCGGCCAGCGGCGGAAGTCTTCCTCAACATATCCAGCCAATTCCGTCAGAAATGTTTCCAGCCCGACTGCGCGCACCAGCCGGACAAGATTTTCAACGCCAACATACTGAACCATAATGCCTCCTGCTCTCTGCCACAGGAGGATCGTGCCCCGACGATCTGTCAGGATGAATGTGCGCTCTGTCCATAATATATGGTAATATTATCCATATTGCTGATCCATTCATGGCAGAACGCATCATGCACATTTTTGACGACATCGATCGCAGCCTGATTGCCATCCTGCGTGAAGACGGACGCGCACCCGTTGCGAAACTGGCCTCCATCATCGGCATATCGCGCGCCACCGTGCAGGCACGGCTGGACCGGCTGCTGCAAAGCGGCGCCATCCTCGGCTTCACCGTCCGGGCACGGGAACATCACGACGATATCCGGGCCATCATGCTGATCGAAGTCGCCGGGAAATCAACGACATCCGTAATCCGCTCCCTGCGCGCCATTTCTGAACTCTACAGACTGCACACCACAAACGGCGCCTGGGATCTCATCGCAGAAATCCGCACCGATACCCTTCAGAACTTTGACCGTGTCCTTCGGGAAGTCCGCATGACCGACGGCGTCCTCAATTCAGAAACCAGCCTGATGCTGAGTTCGGTCTGACGCATGACGATGGATGCGGCCCCCTACGCATTCCAAGCCCGCGTAAAGAAACGGGATACTTTTCCTTCGCATCCGCACCACCGGCAACAGCAGGGCTCCAGAACGACTCTCATCATCGCATCTCAAAACGGGTCGTGAGACGAGACGGCGAACGGTATGGTCTTCGACCACTTTTCCCGAAGAATGGACACCTTTCCATCAAAAAAATGACGTGTCGCCAGACGCTGCGACAGATGTCCAATCGTCTTCTTGCGCATCTGGGTCCCATACCAGGCAAAATAGCATGCTATCTGCGAACAGAATTAAAACACCTAATTCCTGCGCAGTTCGTTGAACAATGTCCGGATGACAGGGCGAATACCGTGACCTGAAAACTGTTCGATATAATAGTTTCCAAGACCTGGAATAGCGGGAAGAGTGTTACAGACAGCAAGCCCCAATGCTTCAACGAGATTCTGGGCCGCTGGCCACGGAACAAGAGCCAGAGCCGCGCTTTCCTTGACCATCATGAGAGCCAGGGGCGTCGTATCTACAGACTCAACCATCAGTGCGGAGTCACCAGAAATACCGGAATAGCGCGACAGTAGCGTATTCCAGCCCACGGCATGCGAGCGGACATCAAGCAGCTTGTAGTCCATGACGGCTTCTGCCGTGGTGATGCGTTCCACATCCTGCGGCTGTCCGACCACGACATGGCTGATCCCCATCAGCCAGCCCGGATGCTCCCGCGTTGTCATGACGTAATCAAAACGGATTGCGAGGTCCGGCTCTCCGTTGCGCTGGGAGTCTTCCGTGATGAGATCCACACGCACCGAGGGATGCTTTTTTTCAAAAGCCGACAGGCGACGGGGCAGCCAGCTCATGGCCATCAGCTGGCTGGCGACGAGAGAGACACGTTCCACGTCCCGTCTGGGGAACAGGGAGGCGGATTTAGCCTCGATGGCGCGGAGGGAGACCTGAATGGTCGGCAGGAACTCGTTCCCTTCCAGCGTGAGGCGGACCTTGTTGGCGCTTCGGAGGAACAGGGGTTTCTTGAGATAGGTTTCCAGCGCAAGGATCTGCTGACTGACAGCGGCGGCGGACATGTTCAGCTCGCGTCCAGCGGAGGCAAAACTCTGGTGCCGTGCGGCGGCATCGAAGACGCGAAGCCAGTTCAGGGACGGAATACGGTGGGGCTGCATCCCTAAAGCGTAAGCTCAGCTTACGCTTTCTGCCAAGAAGAAATATATTCCGATATCGAACTCAAGGCCATAAAGCAGGTGAGTGATCCTTTCCCTCACACCCTGGCGGGAACTTCATGAATGGCTGTTCGTGCGACATGTCTGCTTCTTCCGGTCCTGTCTGGGGCGTGCCTGTTCGGGACGTTTAAGGCGTCTGCCGTTGCAGAAGACTTTCCCCACCACATTACCATCGGTGCGGAAGGCACGTATCCGCCCTGGGCCTTTGCCAAACCGGACGGGTCCTATGCCGGGTATGAAATGGACCTCGTAAAAGTGCTCTGCGAGCGGATGCATGCGACCTGCAGGGTTGTCACGCAGGACTGGAACGGGCTTATCCCCGGACTTCGCGTGGGGCAGTACGATGCCATCATTGCGTCCATGGGCGTTACGGACGAGCGGCGCAAAGTTGTCTCGTTCTCGCATCCCTATACCCGGGCGCCGAACGGTTTTCTGACATCGGGCACAGGATCCCTGACCCGTCTGGCCCATACGGGTGTGCCCTTTGATCTGACGCGCGGGCCGCAGGAGGCGCAGGCGGCCCTTGCCGAGCTGAAGACCGCCCTGGCCGGGAAGGTCATCGGGGTGCAGACCGGATCGACGGCGGCGGGGTTTGCCGATGCCTATCTTCAGGGCCTGGAGATCATGGAATATCCCTCTGTGGACCAGCTTGGACTGGAATTGATTGCCGGGCGCATTGATATTGCCATCGCCAATGTCACCACCTTCGGGACGATGATGGAGGCGGCCCCCAAAGGGGCGCTCGTCATGACGGGGCCAACCTTCTCGGGCGGGGTGCTGGGGTCGAACACGACCAATATCGCGTTCCGCCCGGATGATGATGCGCTGCGCAATGCCTTTGACGCGGCTCTGACATCCGTCAACCGCGACGGCACCAATCAGAAGCTGTCAGAAAAATGGTTCGGCACGGATATCTCGATCCATGAATGAGTCCGTAACGCGCCCCGCCTTTGCCCATTCCCCTGGCCTTCAACCGGGACCGAAGATGTTTTCAGACCTCGCCCCCCTCACCGATGCGGTCACCCTGTCTGTTGACGGGCAGCCGGTCAGAGCCCGTGCGGGTGAGACCGTTGCGGCCTGTCTGCTGCGGGCCGGGGTGCCGTATAACCGCCTGACACCGGTTTCCGGCGCGCCACGCCTGCCCTACTGCATGATCGGGCACTGCTTTGAATGTCTCGTCGAAATCGACGGCATCGGGAACCGGCAGGCCTGCCTGACGCTGGTGCGCGACGGCATGAAAGTGCGCCGGCAGGACGGGGCACCACCGGCGCTGGAGCCGTCCGTCCCATGAGCATCAACGCGCCTCTCCCTGATGCGGATGTCATCATCGTCGGTTGCGGGCCGGCCGGAATGGCGGCTGCGGTGACGCTGGCGGAGGCGGGTCGCTCCGTCATCGTGCTGGACATGCAGCCTGCGCCCGGCGGCCAGATTTTCCGGAGCCTTGAAGCCAATCTGTGCGACACGAGCCCCGCAGGCCAGAGCCTTCTGGCCGCGCTGGGGCCTGCCTATCGGGCGGGTGCGGATCTGATCCGGCGTTTCCGGGCATTTTCGGGGGCCTGTCCCGGAATTGATTACCGGCCGCAGACCACCGTGTGGGAAGTGCGGCCTGATGGAACCGTGGGCTGGCTGCAGGGCATGAACGCCGGCTATGTGCGGGGGCGACAGGTTCTGCTCGCGCATGGGGCGATGGAGCGGCCTGTGCCGTTCCCGGGCTGGACGCTGCCCGGCGTCATGACGGCCGGTGCGGTGCAGACGCTGCTCAAGGCCGGGCATCTGAAGCCTTCGGGCAGGATCGTTCTGGCGGGGACGGGTCCGCTGCTGCTGCTGCTGGCCAACCAGTTGCACCAGCTTGGCGTCAAACCGGCGCTGGTGGGCCGGACCGACCGGCTTTCCGATAGTGTGCGGGCTGCGCGGCATCTGCGCCCGGGCGGGCTTGTGCCGCTTGTGAAGGGGTTGGGCTGGCTGGGGCGTCTGAAGCTGGCGGGTGTGAAATCCGTGACGGGGCTTGAGAACCTGGCCGCGCATGGGACGCAGAACGTCGAGAGCGTGAGCTTTACGGTTGGGGGCAAACGGCAGACGCTGCCCTGTGATCTGCTGATCGTCCATGACGGGATCGTGCCTGCGATCGATATCCCCAATGCGGCGGGGCTGCGTCTGCAATGGGACGGGCCCAACGCAAGCTGGCGTCCGGCGACGACGCCGGACGGGCTGGGCGCATCCACCCTTCCGCCGGAAATGTCCGCAGGGCCGTGCGTGCTGCGCGTTACGGGCGATGCCCGCAGGATCGGGGGCGCGGATGCCGCCATGGCGCATGGCAGAGTGGCCGCGCAGGCCATTCTGGCAGCGCTGGATCACGGTGCGGGACCATCGGCAGACGCTCTGCGGGCGGTTGGCAAGGCGCTTTCCGTGCGTCCGTTTCTGGATGCGGCGTTTCCGCCCGGCTTAGCGCAGGCACTGCCGGATGATGACACGATCGTCTGCCGCTGCGAGGAGCTGACGGCCGGGGAACTGCGGGAGAAGATCCGCTCGGGCTTTCGGAACATGGATGCACTGCGCGGCGAAACACGCTGCGGCATGGGGCCGTGTCAGGGCCGGAGCTGCATGGTGACGGCGGCACGTCTGCTTCAGAATGAGACGCGTGCTGCGGGTTGTCCGCCGACATTCCGGGGACGGCCGCCGATCCGGCCGATCCCGCTTGGGGCGGTGGCGACGCTGTCAGGTCTTGATCCCCGGGCCACCATCCGGCTGACACTTGAAGACAAGCCCGAAAATGCATCAGAGGATACGGTCGATGCCCCGGCAGAATGAAACCGCCCTGATCATCGGTGCCGGACTTCAGGGCTGTTCGATCGCCCTGTTCCTGGCGCGTGCGGGCTGGCGTGTCACGCTGCTCGACAAGAATGTCGCCGGGCGTCATGCCTCCAGCGTCAATGCCGGGGGCCTGCGCACGCTGATGCGGGACTGGCGGGAATATCCGCTGTCCGAACTGGCGATGGAACACTGGCGGCATCTCGACCGGCTTGTTGGTGCGGGGGCTGCGGAAAGCTGTGAGGTTCGGCTCGGCGTCGGGCAGATCGCGGTGGCGCTCGATGAGGCGGAAATGTCCTGGACGCTGGGCCGTGTGCAGGAGATGGAACGGCGGGGACTGGGGGCGGAAGAGCTTCTCTCCGCCACGGAAGTCCGGAAGATGCTGCCCGGTCTGACGGATCAGGCTCTGGGCGGGCTTGTTTCGCGCGGGGACGGACATGCCAATCCGGCCGCGTCGACCCGGGCTTTCAGGCAGGCAGCCATGGCGGCGGGCGCAAAGATCGTCGAGAACTGCCGCGTTCTGGGGCTGGAGCGTCTGCCGGGCGGCGGATGGTCCGTTGCGGCGGCGTCGGGGCAGTATGAAGCGGGCGTGCTGGTCAACTGTGCCGGGGCCTGGGGGGCGCAGGTGGCGGCCATGGCGGGGCAGACGCTGCCGCTGAAGGTGGTCGCCCCCTCCATGATGGTCACGGCGCGGACGCAGCCGTTCCTTGAGCCCGTTGTCATCGGGATCGACCGACCGCTGTCCTTCAAGCAGAGCGCTGTTGGATCGCTGGTAATCGGCGGGGGCATTCTTGGGAAGCCCTACGCGGATCATGACACATCCTTTACCGTCATGGACCGGATGCCCGAGGGCGCGGCCGCCACGCTTGAGGCGTTCCCCGCTCTGGCGCATGTGCCTGTCCTGCGGACCTGGACCGGGCTTGAAGGTGCGACGCCGGACGGGATTCCCGTGATCGGACCGGGCGAAGGCACGCCGGATCTGTGGCATGTCTTCGGGTTCTGCGGGCATGGGTTCCAGCTTTCGCCGGCGGTGGGCGATGTTGTTGGGCGCTCTCTGGTCAGCGGGACGGTCGATCCGTTGCTTGCGCCGTTCAGCGGCAGGCGCTTTGACGCGGGAGACGCCGCGTGAGCACACCGGCCTTCACGCTCATCGGGTTTGGCCCGGAAGGCTGGGGGAAGCTCCTGCTGCTGGCGGCCGGGCTGACGCTCGTGGCGGCGGTGTGCAGCTTTGCGCTGGGCAGTCTGCTGGGAGCGGCAGGGGCGGCGCTCAAGCTGGCGTCGTCGCGGAGCCTGCGGGGGATTGGCACTTTTTACACGACGGTTTTCCGGGGGATTCCGGAGATCCTCGTCGTCTATCTGTTCTATTTCGGGGGCTCGCTTGCCCTGACGCGACTGATGCATCTGGCGGGGTTTCCGGGGTTCTTCTCCCTCCCCTCCTTCATTATCGGTGTCGTGGCCATCGGGCTGGTTTCGGGGGCCTATCAAACCGAGGCCTATCGCAGTGCTTATCTGCGGCTGGAGCGTGGGCAGATCGAGGCGGGCAAGGCCTGCGGTATGTCTAGGTTTGTCCTGCTGTGGCGTGTCATAGCACCCCAGACCCTGCGGTTTGCGCTGCCTGCGCTGGGCAATATCTGGCAGTCCGTTCTCAAGGAGACGGCGCTTTTGTCCATCATCGGGCTTGTCGAGCTTCTGCGGCAGTCCACGATTGCGTCGGGTGCGACACGGCAGCCGCTGCTGTTCTACGGTGTGGCTGCGCTGCTCTATCTTGTCATGGGGCAGATCACGGCGCTGGGCATCCGGACTGTCGAGAAACGTCTTGCACGCTGCTGGGGGCGATAGGATGGACTGGCCTTTTCTTTTCGCAACGGCAAAGACGCTCCTCACGGGCGTGCCGCTAACGCTCAGACTGGCAGCAACGTCGCTTTGCGCGGGGTTTGTGCTGGCGGTCGGGATCGCTGCCCTGGCCGGGAGCCGGTTTGCTCCGGCACGCTGGCTGGCTGCGCTGTATGTGATGCTCTTTCAGGGCACGCCGCTGCTGGTGCAGATTTTCATCGTCTATTACGGCTTCGGGCAGATCGATTTTCTGCGGGCATCCTTTGCCTGGCCGTTTTTGCAGCAGGCGTACTGGTGCGCCGTTCTTGCGCTCTCGCTCAACACCTCGGCCTATGGTGCGGAAATCATCCGTGGCGCCATTGCGGCTGTTCCCGCGCGGGAGATCGAGGCGGCGCGCGCGATGGGCATGTCCGGGCTGCTGCTGCGCCGGCGGATCATCTGGCCGCAGGCTCTGCAATACGGGCTGGCCAATTACGGCAACGAGGCCATCCTGCTGCTCAAAGCAACGTCGCTCGCGAGTGTGATCACGCTGATGGATGTTACGGGTCTGGCTTACAGGCTGGTCTCGAAGACCTATCGTTCGGAAGAAATCTTCACGGTCGCGGGTCTGATCTATCTTGCGCTGACCTTTGTGATTGCCACGGGGGTCCATCTCCTTGAACGCCGCCTCACGCCCTGTCGCCGGGTCTGACCCTGACGCCCCCGTCTTTTCCGGAGTTTCCATGGAACCGATCCAGTCCGCCACAGGGGCCCTGTCCGCCTCCCCCGTCATCAGCGCCACCGGCCTGACGAAACGCTATGGCGCCCTGGACGTCCTGCGGGGCGTTGATCTGGACGCGCATGAAGGCGAGGTGATTTCGATCCTGGGGGCTTCCGGCTCGGGAAAATCCACGTTCCTGCGCTGTCTGAACCTTCTGGAAGTTCCTTCGGGCGGCACGCTCAACGTGCTGGGCGAGGATGTCCGCTTCCGGATGAAGGGCGCAGAGCGACAGATTGCGGATGCGCGGCAGGTCAACCGCCTGCGGTCGCAGGTCGGCATGGTGTTCCAGAACTTCTGCCTGTGGAGCCACCGGACGGTCTTACAGAACGTCATGGAAGGCCCGGTCCATGTTCAGGGACGCAACCGCCACGAGGTGCGTGAAGAAGCCGAGAAGGCGCTGGACCGTGTCGGTCTGCTGAACCGGGCGGATTATTATCCGTCCCAGCTCTCCGGCGGACAGCAGCAGCGGGCCGCGATTGCCCGCGCCATCGTCATGCGCCCACGCGTCCTGCTGTTCGACGAGCCGACCTCCGCGCTGGACCCGGAACTGGTCGGGGAAGTGCTCAAAGTCATGCAGGGGCTGGCGGCCGAAGGCAGGACCATGCTGATTGTCACGCATGAAATGGCGTTCGCGCGGGATGTCTCAAGCCGGGTCGTGTTTCTGGAAAAAGGAACCGTCCGCGTTCAGGGTGCCCCGCAGGATCTGTTCAAAGGCGGTATGGATGAGCGCTTCGACAGGTTTGTCAGCCATTTTTCGCGTCAGGGCTGAAGCCCCGGCGCAGAGTATCGGAAAGGAGTTGAGATGAAGACGTGCCAGATTCTGGGAGTCCCCACCCAGAGCGGAACCTCCGAAAGAGGCTGCATCATGGGCCCGACGGCCTTTCGCATCGCGGGACTACCCGAAATCCTGCAGGAACTCGGATGGCAGGTTGAGGATGTGGGAGACGCCGTGCCGGCTGCGATGCCGGATGTGAGCCATTCCAACCCTGCCGTGCGCAATCTGGACGCCATCATCGCCTGGACGAAAAGCGTCGGTGAGCGGGCCTATGAGATGGCGAAAGCCTGCGATTTCCCGATTTTCCTGGGCGGGGATCACTCCATGTCTGCCGGGACGGTTTCGGGTGTGGCGCGTCATGCGCAGGATCTGGGGCAGCCCCAGTTCGTCCTCTGGCTGGACGCCCATACCGACCTGCATACGCTTCATACGACGACGAGCGGTAATCTGCACGGCACGCCGGTCGCCTATTTCACGGGGCAGTCGGGGTTCGAAGGCTTTCCGCCGCCTGTCGCGCCCGTCGATCCGCGCAATATGTGCATGATGGGCATCCGCTCGGTCGATCAGGCCGAGAAGCGTCATGTTGCGGAAATCGGCATCACCGTCTTCGACATGCGCGCCATTGACGAGCAGGGCATCGTCGGACCGCTGAACAGCTTTCTGGACCGCGTTCGCGCAGCCAATGGCCGGCTACATGTCAGCCTGGACGTGGACTTCCTCGACCCGGACATCGCACCGGCCGTGGGCACGACCGTCAATGGTGGCGCGACCTTCCGTGAGGCGCATCTCATCATGGAGATGCTTCATGACGGCGGGCTTGTGACGTCGCTGGATCTGGCGGAACTCAATCCGTTCCTCGACGTCCGCGCCAAGACCGCCCTGCTCATGACCGATCTGGCTGCCAGCCTCTTTGGCCGCCGTGTTCTCGAACGCAAGACAAGGACCTACTGAGATGACTTCCTTCGCCCCTGCCCCTTCCCATCTCGCCTTCGTGCCGTTCGTCTCGGTCGAGAACATGATGGCGCTGGTCCACACCATCGGGATCGAAACTTTCCTGCGCGAGCTTGCGGAGTATCTTGAGGCCGACTTCAAGCGCTGGCCGGAATTCGACAAGACGCCGCGTGTGGCCGCGCATTCGGCTGAAGGCGTCATCGAGCTGATGCCGACGAGCGACAGCAGCCTCTATGGGTTCAAATACGTCAACGGCCATCCCAAGAACACGAAGGAAGGCCTTCAGACGGTTACGGCGTTCGGCATGCTGGCGGATGTGGCTTCGGGCTATCCGACGCTTCTGTCCGAAATGACGCTGCTGACGGCCCTTCGCACGGCGGCGACGTCGGCCATGGCGGCAAAGTATCTGGCACCGGCAAATTCGAAGACGATGGCGATCATCGGCAACGGTGCACAGTCCGAGTTCCAGGCCATGGCCTTCCGCGAGATCGTCGGGATCCGGGCGCTGCGGCTGTATGATCTGGACCCGGCGGCTTCGGAGAAATGCGCCCGCAATCTGAGCGGACAGGGCTTCGACATCACGATCTGCGACAGCAGTGAAGAGGCTGTGGACGGGGCGGACATCATCACGACCGTTACGGCTGACAAGCAGTGCGCGACGATCCTGTCCGACAACATGGTTGGCGCAGGCATTCACATCAACGCGGTGGGTGGGGACTGCCCGGGCAAGACGGAGCTTCAGCGCGATATCCTGCTGCGGTCCTCCATCTTTGCGGAATATCCGCCGCAGACGCGCATCGAAGGCGAGATCCAGCAGCTGCCGGAAGACCATCCGGTGACGGAGCTGTGGCAGGTCATCAACGGCGAGGCGAAGGGCCGCGCCAGTGACAGCCAGATCACGCTGTTTGATTCCGTGGGCTTTGCGATCGAGGATTTCTCGGCGCTGCGCTATGTGCGCGACAAGCTGGACGCAACCGGCCTGTACGAGAAGCTGGACATGCTCGCCGATCCGGATGATCCGCGCGATCTGTTCGGGATGCTCCAGCGCTCCAAGGGCACTGACAAGGCCTGAAACGCCACTCCGGCTGCCCCTTCTCGCAGGGGCAGCCGGAACAGGTTCTTAGAGCCCGCCCTGTTCGACGATGAAGCGGGCGATTTCAGGCACACCTTCGCCCGCGCGGATATTGGCGAAGACGAAGGGTCGTGTGCCGCGCATCTTTTTGCTGTCGCGGTCCATCACGCCCAGATCGGCACCAACATAAGGCGCAAGATCGATCTTGTTGATGACCAGCAGGTCGCTCCGGGTAATGCCGGGGCCGCCCTTGCGGGGGATCTTGTCGCCGGCCGAGACGTCGATCACATAGATCGTCAGGTCGGCCAGTTCGGGGCTGAAGGTCGCGGCCAGATTGTCGCCGCCGCTTTCCACCAGAACCAGATCCAGGCCCTCGAAGCGCTCCGTCAGTTCGGCGATGCCCGCCAGATTGATGCTGGCGTCTTCGCGGATGGCCGTGTGGGGGCAGCCGCCCGTCTCGATCCCCTTGATCCGCTCCGGCGGGAGGGAACCCGCGCGGGTCAGGAACTCGGCGTCTTCGCGCGTGTAGATGTCGTTCGTGATGGCAGCGATGTTGTAGTCGTCACGGAAGGTCCGGCACAGGGCATCCATCAGGGCTGTCTTGCCCGTTCCGACCGGGCCGCCGATCCCCACCCGCAGCGGGCCGTGTTTTGCTTTTGTCATGTTCTGAACAACCTTGTTGTCTGGGTTTCGTGATGCATGGCCGCGAGGTCGGAGCGGAAACAGGCGCCCCCGACATCGTCCAGGGTCCGGCTTTTCGTAACGGTCACGGCGCGCGAAAGAAGCGGTTCCAGCCGGGCCAGAGCGTGCAGGCCGTCCGTCTGTCCGAGCGGCACGAGGCGCACGGCTGCGGAGACGAGGGCGGCGATGATGGCGTATCCGCCCGAGAGCAGTGCCTGTTCCAGCGCCAGACCGCCGCGCCGGAACACCAGTCCCTGCGCGACCGGCAGCGGCCAGCGCGTGCCGCGCAGTTCGGACGGATCGGGCGTGACCGGCCAGACGGACGCGGCCTTGAGGAAGGCTTCGCCCTGATAGACTGTTTCGTCATAGCGCTCCCGCGAGGAGGCGCAGGCGCAGGCAAATTCCGCAAGTTCGCGCAGACGGGGCATGTCGTGCGCAGTCTTCCATGCTTCCTGAAGGACGATCAGGTCGCTGCCCGGCGCGCCGTGTTCCAGCAGGCAGCCGATCCAGTCGCAGAGCGTTGCGACATCCGTGACGTCCCCGCTTTCCACCGCCCATTCCAGACCGTGGCTGTAGGCATATCCGCCCGTTGGAAAAGCGGGCGACACCCATGACAGGAGGCGCAGGAAGGCGGCCCCTGTCTGCGGGAGCGGGGTTTCAGTCATGCGTGTGGTGATGGTGCCCGTCCCCGTGGTGGTGCGGCTCGTGGTCGCCCGCGCGGGAGGCATAGGCTCCGCTTTCCGGGTCGAACGGTGCTTCCACCATGCGCACATGCCCGCCCAGACCGTGGATCATGTCGGCGATGACGTGATCGCGGCGCACGAGGATGGCGTGTTCCGCAATGGCGGCGGGCAGGTGGCGGTTGCCCAGATGCCAGGCGAGCTGAAGCAGTTGCAGGGGGCTGTGGGCCGTGACTTCCATCAGCTCTTCGGGCAGGGCTTCCACGCGGATGATGCGGCCGTCCTCCAGACGCAGCCCCTCCCCGGCCTGAAGCAGGCGGGCATGTTCCAGCTCCAGCCGGATTTTCTCACCGTTCTGCAGGGTCAGCATCATCCGGCGACGGTGCCGCCCTTCGTAATCGGCGGCGAAGGTGCCGCTGGCCTCGGTTTCGGGCCAGCTTCCGGCGGGAAGGATATCCAGGATTTGGGTCATCAGAACAGGAAATACCTCTGGGCCATGGGCAGGACTTCGGCGGGCTCACAGGTCAGGAGCACGCCATCGGCCCGCACTTCATAGGTTTCGGGATCGACTTCGATATGGGGCATGGCGTCGTTATGGATCATGCTGCGCTTGCCGATCCCGCCGCGCACGTTCGAGACGGCCGAGAGCGGCCGGCGCAGTCCCAGCTTTTTGCCGATATCGTCTTCGAGCGCGGCCTGTGACACGAAGGTCAGGCTGGTATGGGTCAGCGCGCCGCCATAGCCGCCGAACATCATGCGGCCATGCACGGGCTGCGGCGTGGGGATCGAGGCGTTGGGATCGCCCATCATCGCATAGACGATGGCCCCGCCCTTGATGACCAGATCGGGTTTGACGCCGAAGAAAGCGGGTTCCCACAGCACCAGATCCGCCAGCTTGCCGACTGCGATGGATCCGACTTCATGGGACAGGCCATGCGAGATGGCGGGGTTGATGGTGTATTTGGCGATATAGCGCTTCACGCGGGCATTATCCGCCGCACCATCCCCGGCCAGAGAGCCGCGCTGGATTTTCATTTTATGGGCCGTCTGCCATGTGCGCAGCGGAACTTCGCCCACGCGGCCCATGGCCTGACTGTCCGAAGACATCATCGAGAGCACGCCCATGTCATGGAAAATGTCTTCGGCGGCGATTGTCTCGCGGCGGATGCGGCTTTCGGCGAAGGCGATGTCTTCCGGCACGCGCTGGTCCAGATGATGGCAGACCATCAGCATGTCCAGATGTTCGTCCAGCGTGTTGACGGTGAACGGGCGTGTGGGGTTGGTCGAGGACGGCAGGACGTTGGGCAGGCCTGCCACGCGGATGATGTCCGGCGCATGGCCCCCGCCCGCGCCTTCCGTATGAAAAGCGTGGATCGTGCGGCCCTGAAAGGCGGCGATCGTATCTTCGACGAAGCCGCTTTCATTCAGCGTATCGGTATGGATCATGACCTGCACGTCCATGCGGTCCGCAACGCTCAGGCAGCAGTCGATGGCGGCGGGGGTTGAGCCCCAGTCTTCATGCAGTTTGAGGCAGCAGGCCCCGGCGCGCACCATTTCCTCCAGCCCGTCCGGGCGGGAGGCATTGCCCTTGCCCGCGAACGCCAGATTGACCGGGAAGGCCTCTGCTGCCTGAAGCATCCGCGCCAGATGCCATGGGCCGGGTGTGCAGGTTGTGGCGGCCGTGCCGGTGGCGGGGCCGGTGCCGCCGCCGAGCATGGTCGTGATGCCCGATGCCAGCGCTTCCTCGATCTGCTGCGGGCAGATGAAATGGATGTGGCTGTCGATCCCGCCGGCGGTCAGGATCTTGCCCTCGCCCGCGATGATTTCCGTGCCCGGGCCGATGATGATGTCCACGCCCGGCTGGATGTCGGGATTGCCCGCCTTGCCGATGGCAGCGATCCGTCCGTCGCGGAGTGCGACATCGGCCTTCACGATCCCCCAGTGATCGATAATTACGGCATTGGTGATGACCGTATCCGCTGCCCCTTCGGCCCGCGTGACCTGCGACTGGCCCATGCCGTCACGGATGGTCTTGCCGCCGCCGAAGCGGACTTCCTCGCCATAAATCGTGTGATCACGCTCGATTTCCACGAGCAGCGCGGTATCGGCGAGGCGCAGGCGGTCGCCGACCGTGGGGCCGAACTGTCCGGCATAGTCATGTCTGGAAAGACGCATCACTGATCCACACTCCCCATGACATCGCCCCGGAAGCCCACGACGCGCCGCAGGCCACGCAGGGGGACGAGCGTAACTTCGCGGTCCTGCCCCGGTTCAAACCGGATGGCCCCGCCCGACGCAACGTCCAGACGCCAGCCTGTGGCCTGCGAGCGGTCGAATTTCAGGGCCGGATTAACCTCGGCAAAATGATAATGGCTGCCGACCTGCACCGGACGGTCGCCGGTATTCGTCACCAGAAGCGTCCGGCGCGGCTGGCCTTCATTGAGGACGATCTCGCCTTCGGCGGGCAGGATTTCGCCGGGAATGGCACCGGCTGTGAGGGATTCAGCGTATCGGGTCATGAACGGTCACCAGCTTTGTGCCATCGGGGAAAGTCGCTTCCACCTGCACGTCATGAATCATTTCAGCCACGCCCTGCATGACCTGGTCGCGCGTCAGAACGCGGCCGCCGCTGGCCATGAGTTCGGCCACGCTTTTGCCGTCCCGTGCGCCTTCGACGACGTGATCGGTGATGAGGGCCACGGCTTCCGGATAATTGAGCACGACACCGCGTTCCAGCCGTCGGCGCGCGACGTTTGCCGCCATCGCCACCAGCAGCTTGTCCTTTTCCCGTGGGGTAAGCTTCATGTCCTGCTCCGTTCCGAACTCTGTGTCATGACCGCCATGTGGCCGGCATGGGGCGCCCGTCCCGCAGGACCGGCAGGATCTGTCTGATCGTCTTTTCCAGCGGCCAGCCACCCGATGCCACCCCGCGGATGACCAGCATGCCATTCCACGCCGATGCTGCAAACTCATGCGGCGCGATGGCGTCCAGCACGGCGCGCACGGCGTCGAGATACGTTTCCGCGAGCGGTGAGACCAGAACCAGCGTGGCGACCGCGAACTGGTCCGCGCTCATGGCTTTGCGGGCCATCAGGGCGGAGACGTCGGGGCTTTCCAGCCGCACGAGGTCTTCCAGAATGAGGCGGTCGTCCCGCCGGACTGTCAGCCGGTCCCGCAGTGCCAGTGTTTGCAGGATTTCGCCGGATCCGGTGCGGCCGAACATCCGACTTTCCAGAAAAAGAAAGCTGGACGAGGCGTCCATGTCCACCGTCATGTGTCGGCGGAGCTGGCTGCCATCGAAGAAGATTGTTCCGTGGGGCAACCAGTCCAGCCGGGCTCCGTCTGCGATGTGGCAGGATGTGAGGATTTCGGGCGAGGTATCGCTGGCACGGGCGCGGTAGATGCGTTCTGCGGCCTGCGATGTGACCAGAAGTTCCGTGTCCGGAGCGCAGGCGATACGGCCTTCAATCCGGTCCCCACCTGCGATGCCACCGGAAATATTGACGGTGACGGCTTCCAGAGAAGCGCCATCCACGCGCGGGAAAAGGAGGCGGCAGCATCCGCCCTGCTCCAGATCGCCGCGGACGGTCTGCCCGTCACGGAGTTTTGCCGTCAGGCCGAACCAGCCCCGGGCGCGCTGAAGAACTGCGGTACTCATGCAGGTTCCTCCCGGCAGGATCGCAGCAGGAACCATCCGAGGACGGAGGCGCAGAAGACGGCGGCGCCGATCAGTTCAAAATGATCGGACAGCAGACTGGCGAGAGACGTGAGCGTTTCCAGTCCCGGCAGATGGTCCGCAAGAAGGTTCACCAGTTCGATCCCCGCAATGACGAGCGCCAGCATAACGGAGATGGTGGTCAGGGCCAGATTCCAGTTCATCCTGCGCCCTGCCCTTTGGTACAGGCCGTGCATCAGGACGCTGTCGGCAGTGTCCAGCAGGGCCATTCCGGCGGTGAAAAGCAGCGGGAACATCATGATCTGCCAGATCAGCAGGCCGTGCTGGTTCTGAACGATGGAAATGCCCAGAAGGCTGATTTCCGAAGCGGTATCGAAGCCCAGGCCGAAGAGAAACCCGACTGGATAGAGGTGCCAGCTGACTGAGACCTGACGCAGGACCGGGGTGAGCAGGCGGGCGAGGCCGCGGGGTGGCATTTCGGGGGAAGTGGTTTCTGCGCCGCGCCGTCTGCGCCACAGATCATGCAAGGTCGTGGCGTTGAGGGTGGCGATGACAAGCAGGAACAAGACAGAGATCCATGTTCCGAACAGGCCGCCCTGGGTCGCGAAAGTGTCGATCTGCGTGCGGTAATGCTGTCCGGCGAGGACGATCACGAGTGTGGCCAGACAGACGATGGTGGAGTGACCCAGCGAGAAGAAAAGTCCGGCCGCACGGGCCTGCCGGTTCTTGCGCAGGGCGGCGCGGGTGACGTTGTCGATGACGGCGATATGGTCCGCATCCAGGGCGTGACGCAGGCCCAGCCCGTAGGCCAGGGAGGCGGCGCCCAGAAGAAGGGCGTTTCCATGGAACAGCAGGACTGCCAGAAGCCACGCCAGAACGTTGGCTCCAATCAGAGGTCCGATCAGGCGCAGTGCTCCGGAACGATGGGGGAGATCCTTCCCTGTCAGGAGCTTTCTCCCGTGTCTGGCACCCTCATGAAGCGCGTTTCCTAGAAGTTCAGATTGGCCTGCAGGTAGTAGTATCCACCGTTATAGCCGAGCTGTTCAATCTGATAGTCATACTGGAACGCACCAAGGTAGCGGAATTCCTTGGGAATACGGCGCTGCTTTGCGTTGCCGACATTGTTTCCGCCGAGCGTCAGCCCAAGCTGCGGCAGAACCTGATAGGACACGGCCAGATTGGTTTCGAAGCGGGCCTTGTTCACGTAGCGCATGAAGTCGGTATTCGAATAGGCCAGCGGGCCTTCGTAATAGGTCAGGGACGAGGTCGCGTGGCCGTAGCGGACTTCATGGACCGAGACACCGAGCTTTTTATACTGCCAGGTGCCGCCAAAGATCAGCTTGTTCTTGGGCGTATAGCTCGTGATGTATGCGGCCTGCTGGGAGTTCAGCAGACTGTTGCCGTTCCCGTCCTTGCCGGTATGGGTCAGATCGGTCTCGTTGAGGTTCAGGGCCACGTCCCAGTCGATCTTACCCCAGTCTCGGAAGCGGGTTTCGTACCGTGCGGTTACGTCCAGGCCCCGCGTCCGCGTGTCGGCCGCATTGGCGTAATAGGAGGCGGTGACGGCGTTGGACTGGAGCGTGGACGGCACCGTAAAGCCATCGAGACGAAGGGCTTCGATCGCATTCGCGCCGTTATAGACGCCTGCCGCCAGGATGCGGTTCTTGATGGTGATCTGATACGCATCCACACTGATATGCAGGCGCGGCAGCGGGTCCAGCGTGAAGCCCGCGCTGTAGCTCATCGTGTGTTCCGGATGGAGCGGCTTGGCCCCGATCAGGCGTGCACCGGCGGAATTGACCGGCAGATAACCCGTTGCATAGGTCGGCGCGACGGACAGGTTGGACCAGTGTTCCTGAAGCAGGGAGGGAGCACTGAAGCCGTTTGAGATCGTCCCGCGCAGGGCGAAATACTTGTTGAAATCGTAGCGCGTGGAGACCTTGCCGGTCTTCGTGTCTCCGGCATCTGTATAGTACTCGTAGCGCCCGGCGAAATCGACCTGCCAGTTCTTCAGTGGGCGCATCGAGAGTTCGACATAACCTGCCGTGACATCACGGTTGCTTTCACTGGCGTTCTGCGGACTCAGACCGTGCAGACCCTGTGGGCCGGTGCCGTAATACGAGTTGGCGTCACCGGACATGATGTCGAACTCGTCGTAGCGGTACTGTGCGCCCATCGCGAGGTTGATCGGGCCTGCGAAGATCGGCGTGTGAAAGCTGCGGTGGATGCCGAAATCATTTGTCCACTGAGTGTTGGTGAACGCCATTTCGTGGAAGCTCGTCGGAGAGGCACCCGTTGCCGCATAAAGCGACGGATTGACGGTATTGAAGAGATCCATCGACGTATGGTCGCTGCCATAGGTCGTGCTGAGATCCCAGTTCCAGCCGAACTTCTCGCCCTTCAGGCCGAGGGTGACGCTGTAATCGTCTTCCGAAACGCTCTCCTTCGGGCTGAAACCGTTGGGATACATGGGCCATTCCGAAGAGGCGACGCGCGCATCCTGATAGCTCTCGCCATAGCGATGGCCGTAAGTCGAAAACGAATACAGCGACAGGTCCGGCAGGAAGTCATACTGCATATTGTAGGAAATGGTGCCCCGCTGCTGACGCGGATCGCCCTCATCCTTGAAGTCATACTTGCCGTTCCGGCTGTCGGCCGAATTGCGGATGGTGTGATCCTGGTATTTGTACTCCGCGCTCAGATCGAAAAAGCCGCGTCCCATCAGGTCAAAGCCCGCATTGATGGACTCACCTGACTGGAAACCGTCTCCAGCGTAACGTCCGCCATTGGTGGCCTGCATCGTGATGCCGGACTTGCGGTGCTTGAGAATGATGTTGATGACGCCTGCCACGGCATCGGAGCCGTAAAGGGCAGCAGCACCGTCCTGAAGAATCTCCACATGATCGATCGCGGAGATCGGGATCATGTCGATATCAACACCGTTCGATCCCTGCTGCGGCCCGGAATTGTTGGACAGCACGGAGGTCGCGTGACGGCGTTTTCCGTCGACAAGGATCAGGGTGTGGTTGGGGGACAGCCCGCGCAGACGCAGCACATCCACCATGTTGGCATTGCCGATCAGAAGCGGCGCGCGCGTCAGGGAGGGTGTCAGCTGTGTCAGGGCATCACGGAGATCGGACTGGCCCGTGCGGGAAATTTCGGCAGAGGTCACGACCTGGATCGGACTGGCGCTTTTGCGGACCGTCTGGTGCGGGTCACGCGTTCCGGTCACGATGACGGTTTCGTCTTCCTTGGGGAGCGACGCCGCCTTCTGTTTTGACGCTGCACGGATACCTGCCGCCTTGCGGGCTGGGACGCTGCCTTTTTCCGGTGCGGGATCTGCCGCGTAGGCCTGCAGACAGACCAGCTGGCTCGCCACGCAGGTGAGCAGAAGGGCACTTAGAGGAATGGAGACCTTTTTCATCGGCTGATATTCTTCCCGCTCGTCTCCCGCGTGCCTGTCGCTCAATCCAGGCATCCGGAAGTTCTGAATGTTCCCGGTGACCTCCCGCACTCAGCCGATCACCTTGAGGGAAAATCTAACGAACTTCAGAACGATAACGGAATGTATGTTTTTTTCTATCCTACCGTAAGCTGTTCTTATCCTTCCTGGCGGATGGAAAACTGCAGAACCATTGACGAATGTTGGCCTTTGCCTCCCTCCAGTCAGGACAGGCCCCTCTCCTGACGTGGATATGATAGAAAGCAGATTAAATATTATATCCCATGTTTCTGTATAATCCGTTGATTATCGAAACACCGCGCCTGGCTTCTGTCAGGTCAGGCTTTTCATCTGTATTGTCATAGCCAAACCCCATATCAGTACCCATCCATTGAATAACAATGCCGTCTCTTCGTGAAACGACATACACATTCCCGAAACTCATGCTGCACAGCGCCTCGGGCTGGGGAATCAGCCATGCAATCTGCCCACGTATGGGAACAATCGTATTGTCGCTCCAAAGAGCCCGTGCGCCATAGCCGGTGCAGTTGATAAAAACCGGCTCCGGCAGAGCCGTCAGGTCCGAGGGATGATGGAGGGTCAGGATTTTGATCCTGCCGCCCCGCTCCAGAAACTGTCGCAGCAGATAATCCGCATAGCCGGTGACGTTGAAAATCAGATTGGGTTTCTTGTGGACTTCCGAGTACGGGAGCCGACTGTTGTTTATCCGGATCAGATTCCCCTGAGGTTCAATATCCTGAATACGGTCGTCCAGGCTGGCGAACCCGATGGGATCGGTATGAGGAGCCGACGGTTCACGGGAATGCAGGCCATAGAACGTATCCCATTCCACGGGATGGCCGGGCAGTCCCTGAAGATTCTGGTAACAGGAAAACGAATACCGGGCCATGCTCTCCCATCGTGTGGCAAACTCCGGCGTCACGGCGTCTTTACGGGCGATACGGGAAGATGGTGTCCAGCTTCCCGACGCCCGTGCAGACCGGACGAATGGTGGAAGAGCCTCTGCATAGATCGTAACCTGCGCCCCGGCCTGCTGGGCGACAATGGCCGTTGTCAGGCCAATCGCGCCACATCCAATGACACCGATATTCCGGGAACTGACCGGCAACGCCCGTTCTACAGCCAGCTTTGCGCTTCCCCAGGACAGCGACCAGCCACTTCCCCCATGTCCATAGTTGTGAACAACCGTCTTACGCTCCACCTGCTCGACATCCAGGCGGGGACCCGCCGCCCGGAAAGGGCGCAGACAGACCGTAATCCGGTCAATTCTGTCAGTCCGCGCCCGGATGACAGGCAGGGAACGGACATCCGCATCCAGATCAGGCTGAAGAAGGGTTTCGCCCGCGCATCCGGAAAGACTGGAGAGGCCTAAAAGGGATGCTCCCCTTGTCATGGCACGCCGACGGGAAAGAAGAGGCATTGTAAAAATCTTCCGGCTTGGAAAAAGAGTGATCCGCAGACAGACGCGGGGGCGGCTGGAACCGCATGACTTCACTTGTGTGGACCTGATACGATCAGGATAACCCCTCATTCTGTCGCAACATGGGAAGCCACAAGTTTCATTCCGAACGGATATCAACCATCGGAAAATCCGAGCCGGAATGGAATTCTCAAAAAGCTCGTGAAACATAGCTTCAGGTTATGAGGCTCTGCGGGTAGCAGATCTGGCTTCGCTATTTGCATCACCTTTTGCAAAAGGGTGACAAAAAGGATTTCATTCCCCCACTTCACCTGCGAACAGTTCAGAAACCCATCTTTCAAAGCAAGGAACTCCAATGCGCCTGCGCCAGATCGAAGTTTTTTATGCGATTATGACGGCGGGTTCACTCCGGCGCGCTGCCGAGCTGCTTCATGTCTCGCAGCCGGCGGCAAGCAAGGTTCTGCGCTATGCCGAGCAGTCCCTGGGATTTGCGCTGTTTGAACGGGCGGGAGGACGACTGGTGCCGACCCGCGAGGCCCGCATCATGCTGCCCCATGTCAACGCGATCTTCGAGAAACTGTCCGACCTCAAACGCCTGACCGACAATCTGCGTTACGCCCGCGACGGACATTCGATCAGTATCGGATGCGTACCGAGTCTGGGGCTGAGCCTCGTACCCCGTGTCGTGCAACGCTATCGGGCCGATCATCCAGGCATGGAACTGACGATCGATGCCATGCACGGACCCGAAATCGTGTCACGCATCATGAATCATGATCTCGACCTCGGAATTGTGTTCGGCGACTACACATATGACGGACTGACGGCCCTGCATATCGCAGATATTCCGCTGATGATGATTGATGCGGAAGAAGGAGAAGGGCCGGTCAGTGTCACCGAAATCAACCCTGAACGCTATATCGGGCTCAGTGAGAACGATCCTACGGCCCGCATGCTTGATATGGTAATGGAAGAAGCCCGCATTCCCATCAAGGCGCATGTGCGGGTGCGGACCCATTTCATGGCAGCCGAACTCGTACGTCTCGGTGGCGGGTGTGCCATCGTGGATGCTGTCACAGCCCTGCATCATCCGGGCCTGCCTCGCCCACGCCCTCTTTCTCCCCCCCTGAGCGTGACCTGTACGGTCCTGTTCCGCGCCGATCATGCCTTGTCTCATATCTCCCAGAGCATCCTTACCCTGCTGCGCAGCGAACTGGACGTGGACCTGCTCAGCCTGAAAAAATAATGGCCGGGACTTAATCCAAGGTTAAGGACAGCCTGCATCTTGAGACAGGACAGGCGGAACGTTTCGTGCTCTGACTCAGTCTTCCTTACGGTCCTCCCATAATCCGGAGCCGGAAATTCGTATTCAGAGCCGTCCATGATCCAGTTTCCCAGACAGTCACTTATGCTCGCCCTCCCGGCAGCACTCCTTCTTTCCACATCATACGTCGCCCAAGCCGCGACGCTTCCGTCAGGACTGACCGAGCAGGAAATCGGCACGACAGTGGAACATGCACGCTCGGCCTTCGACGTGCCGGGAATTGCGGTCGCGGTAGTGCAGGACGGCGAGGTCGTGTTCAGCCGTGACTATGGGCGGCGCGCGCAGGACAAGACGAGCGCCCCGGTTGACGGCCGCACGCTGTTTGCAATCGGCTCCAACACCAAGGAATTCACTACCACAGCACTGGCGCAACTGGTCGATCAGGGCAAACTGGGCTGGAACGATCGCGTCATCGACCACATGCCGGAGTTCCGCGTGGCCGACCCGTCCATCACGCGGGACTTCCGCGTCTCGGATCTGCTGACGCATCACAGCGGCATGGGACAGGGTGCCGGGGACCTGATGCTGTTTTCACACAGCACGTTCACCCGCCCGGAAGTCCTGGCCGGGCTGCCGTTCATGCCGTTCACAGCCCCGTTTCGCAGCGAATACGCCTATAACAATCTTCTGTATGTCGTCGCAGGCGCGCTGGTCGAACGCATAACAGGGCAGAGCTGGGAAGACGTGGTGCAGAAGCGCCTGATCAATGCCGCGGATCTGCCAGCCTGCCAGAGCACACCGCCGGTCAAAGGCCAGACGAACGTGGCCACCGGTGAAGGCGAAAGCAGTGTGCTGCCTGGCAAAAGCGCCCTCCGCCTGCCAGCGGTCGCACCCGCCGGTAGTATCTGGTGCAGCGCCGATGGCATGGCGCGCTGGGTCCAGACCTATCTCAATGGCGGCCGCGCCCCGAACGGCCGACAGATCTTCAGCCAGGCCAGCCGCGATGCGCTCTGGGGTCCGCACGGACTGCTGCCTCTGCCCGATACGGCGGACGCCACAAAAACGCATTTCCGCGCTTATGGGTACGGCTGGTTCATGGAAGATTTCTTTGGCCTGAAGCGTGTCTGGCATACCGGCACCATCGACGGCATGGTCAGCTATGTGACCTTCCTGCCCGAACGCCGCTCAGGCATTGTCATTCTGACCAACCACGATGACCATGCCGCGACATACGCCATCGCAACAACACTCAGTTCCTATGTCGCAACCGGAAAAAGTGCGGACTGGGTTACGCATTTCCTGCACGAAAAAACCGCCAGACAGGCCGCAAACGCGAAAAAAGCCGCCGAAACGGGCCCGGGTTCCCCCACACGCCCCTTCATCACGCTCTCACACGATGCACAACAGGATTATGTCGGGACCTATCGCGATGACTGGCGCGGCCCGATCACGATCAGCCGGCGGGGAACAGACCTGCGGATGTCTTTCAGCCACGCCGATGGCCTGACCGGAACGCTCTCCGCCCTGCCGCATGATCTGTTTGTTGTCCGCTGGGATGACCGGGGACAGGATGCCGAAGACGACTCTTATGTACAGTTCGAACGTAATGTCTCGGGTCAGGTCACGGGCATCAAAATGCAGGTGATCGGCTCCGATTTCAGCTTTGACGCGCAGGATCTGAACCCGAAGAAGGTCAGTACTTCTGTAGCTGAAGGAACCCAAACTCCCTGATCCATTCTGAAGGCCATCGGACAGGATGGAAATTTGTCTCCCCGAAATGGGCTAAAAGCCTTTCTGCGGCCCCGCATGTCGTGTTCGCAGAGACACCATGTGTTAACCGCAGGTTATGGGAAGCGGGTCTCTTTGCATTAGGCCGATCCGTTTGGGAAATGTAGGTTTTGTTCCTGATAACGGCGCAGGAGAACGCAGTTTTTCCCTGCGCCCAGCCTCTGGACGCTTGGGACACTTATGGCCGGTAGACGGACCATCACCATTATTGGCGGAGGCGTTATCGGCCTGACCTCCGCCTACACCCTTGTCAGGGACGGACATGACGTCACCCTGATCGAACGCCGCGACGACGTCGGGCGGGAAGCCAGCTTTGCGAATGGCGGCCAGCTCAGTTATCGCTATGTCAGCCCGCTGGCCGATGCTGGCATCGCGCAGGAGGCTTTGGGCTGGCTGTTCCGCCCGAACTCCCCGATCTCGCTGCGGCTGAAAGCCGATCCGCATCAGTGGCGCTGGCTGCTGGCATTCCTGTGCGCCTGCAACCGGCACACAAACCGCCGCAATGCCGCAGTCCTGCTCGATCTCGCCCTCAGCGGACAGGCCGAGCTTGAGAAATATCGCGAGGAGGGACTGAGCGATTTCCTGTGGCGCCGACCAGGGAAGCTCGTCCTGTACCGCAATGCCGCCACCTTCCGCAAAGCCGCAAAATCCGTCAGCGACCCGGAACGTCAGCGCGCACTCTCTCCTTCCGAATGCAGGGATGTCGAACCGGCATTCGCAGGCCTGCGGGAACAGATCGCAGGCGGCATCTTCTCGCCCGAAGACGAAGTCGGGGACTGCTTCCTGTTCTGCCAGGCCCTGCGCGAAACCCTCACCGCTTCACCGAACTTCCGTCTCATACAGGGCGACGCCACGCTCACGACAGGCCCGAAAAACCGCTGCGAAGTCCAGCTGGATGGCAAGCCGTTCGAAACCGATCTCGTCGTTCTCGCAGCCGGGATCGGCTCCCGGAAACTGGCGCGACCTCTCGGGCTCAACCTGCCGCTCTATGGACTGAAAGGCTACAGCCTGACCACGCGTCCGCGTCCCGGCCTCGTGCCCTCGGTCAGCGTGACGGATTACGATAACCGCGTGGTCTATGCCGGGCTGGGCGATCGCCTGCGGATCGCCGCGATGGTCGATATCGGTTCCGAAAACACCCACCTGAACCCCAAACGCCTCGGAGAGCTGCGCACTCTCGTAGCGGAGACGCTTCCCGGCGCGCTGGGTCAGGGCGACGATACACCCTGGGCCGGACTGCGGCCCGCCACCCCCACCGGCGTTCCGATCATCGCCCGCACCCGGTATGATAATCTTCTGCTCAATGTGGGGCATGGTGCCCTTGGCTTCACACTCTCGGTCGGCTCGGGCCTGAGACTGAAAGAGATCGTGGCCGGGTTCGACACCCGCGCCGTCAGCTGAGAAAGGAACAGGTTCTTATGCAGGCCACCCGCCGCACGGTTCTTCTTGGCGGCGTCGCCGCCACCCTGTCCGCGCCGGGACGCCGCGCCCGTGCCACGGCTCCCCTTCAGGGCCTGCCCGGTCTTGGCCAGCCGGTCGAGGTTCTGGAAGATTGCTGGGGCGTCCCCCATGTCCGCGCACAGAGCATCCCCGATGCTTTCTTTGCCGATGGCTATCTGATCGCGCGGGACAGGCTGTGGGAACTGGATTTCGGACATCGCAGGTCTCTGGGACAACTGGCAGAAGTCTTTGGCCCGGCCTTCGTCCCGTCCGATACGGCCAACCGGCTGGTGCTGTTCCGCGGAGACGCCGAACGCGAACTCGCAGCCTTCCCCTCGCTGACGCAGGACTGCGCACGCGCCTATGTCGCCGGGATCAATGCGCGCATCGCGGAAGTTACCGCCACGCCTTCGCTCCTGCCGCCGGAATTCGGCATTTTCGCTACCACACCGCTGCACTGGGACGTGCTGGACCTGATCCGCGTCCGCGCCGAAGTCACAGGCAACACGCAGACCGAAATCCGCCGGGCCCGACTGGCAGCACGCGGGGGGCTCGCCTATGACGCGCTCATCACGCCGCTGGAACCCGTCCATGATTTGCATGTCCCGGAAGGGCTGGACACCGCCGCCATCAGCGAAGCCGACCTCGGGCTTTTTGGCGTCCTTCAGGCCCCCCTGCCCCGACACGACCTCCATGCAACAGCCGAAGACGGAACGCGGCGGCGGAACGAGGGCAGCAATTCATGGGTCATCGCCCCCTCCCGCACCGCCACTGGCCGCCCGATCTTGGCCAATGATCCGCATCTGTCCTTCGGCGTGCCGGGTCCGCGTCACGTCATCCATCTGACGGCCCCGGGACTGGATGTGATCGGCGGCGGTGGCGCAGGCATGCCCGGCGTTATGCAGGGCCATAACGCAACGATCGCCTTCGGCCGGACCAATTTCCATATCGATCAGGAAGACCTGTTCATCCTGCGCACCGACCCCGCCGATCCGCTGCGCTACGCCCATCAGGGCGGCTGGAAACGCATGAAGCAGGTCGAGACACGGATCGCGGTCCGTGGTGAAGCCGAGCAGGTGGTGAACCTGTTCTACTCGGTCCACGGCCCGGTCGTCTCACGTGATCCAACCCGCAATCGCGCCACGGCAGTCTCCGCCACCTGGCTCGCCCCCGGCGCGAACGGGCTTCTGGCCAATATCGGCATCAATCTGGCGCATGACTGGCCCAGCTTCCGCGAAGCCCTGCGCGTCCATACCAGCCCGACCAACTTCACCTATGCCGATACCAGCGGCAATATCGGCTGGCAGGCCGCCGGTGGCCTGCCACGTCGCGCTCCGGGACATGACGGGTTGATGCCTGCACCGGGAGACGGACGATATGACTGGCAGGGTCTTCAGCCGCTCGAAGCCCTGCCCAGCAGCTTCAATCCCGCACGCGGCTGGTTCGGAACATCCAACGAAATGAACCTGCCCCGCGGCTATCCGGTCGAGGAACGGCGCGTGAGTTTCGAATGGCGTGACGGCTTCCGCCACGAACGCGTAGCCCAGATGCTGGATGCAACACCGCGTGCAACCCTTGCGGACAGCGTGGCCCTGCAACACGACACATTATCCGTTCTGGCCCTGCAGATGGTCCGGCTCCTGCCCGACGTCCCGCCCGATCTCGCCGCAGAGGCTGCTCTGCTGAAGGCATGGAATGGCCGCGTCGATGCCAGCAGTGCGGCGGCCGCGCTATATGAAGTCTGGTGGACCCGTCTCGAACGCGCGCTGCACGCCCTCATCATACCGCCCACCCTGCACGACCTGCTTCCGGGCCCTGTAAACGCCACCGTTCAGCTCGCCCTGTTCCAGTCCCCCGATGCCCGCTTTGGCGCCGATCCGGTGAGCGCGCGGAACAGGATGCTCGTCGAACAGTTCCGGGAGGCCGTTCAGGAACTGCGGGAACGGCTCGGCCCTCTCCCCGCCGCCTGGCGCTGGGGCGCGCTCCACACCATCACGCTGCGTCACCCGCTCGCAGTCGTCCCGGCTGTTGCGGCAGCTTTCCCCACGATCGGCGGCCCGTCAGCCCAGAGCGGCGGAGACCCCTATACCGTCATGGCCCGCTGGTACAGCCCCCAGAAAGGCGGTGTGAATGCCTATGCCAGCACCGGCGGGGCCAGCTATCTGATGGTGTGCGATGTCGGGAACTGGGACCGCTCGCTGTATCTCAACTTCCCCGGTCAGTCAGCGGATCCGAAATCACCCCATTACGCCGATTTTCTGCCCGTCTGGCTGCGCGGCGCCATGCAGCCTCTGTCATTCAGCACCCGCAGTGTCGATGCAGCCGCCGTCCGACGCATAACGCTCCGCCCGGAGGCTCAACCTTGACCATCCGGGGCCTCACACTGGCCGCCCTCACGGTCCTGTCTTCAGCCGCACACGCCCAGACGCCCACCGAGACCACCCACGCGCTGGATCGCGTCCTGACGCAGGGCGAAGTCCGCCCCTTGGCTGCCATCGCCGCAGTCCGTCTGCGGCACGGTCGCGTCGCTTACAGCTATTACGGCGGATTTGCCCGGCAGAGCCCGGATGGAGCCGTCCCCGTCGGTCCGCAGACGCTTTTCCGCATCGCCTCAGTCTCGAAAGTCGTCACAACCATCGGGCTGATGGAACTGGTCGAGCAGGGCAAAATTGACCTCGACCACGACGCCTCCGACTATCTGGGCTTCCGGCTCCGGAACCCGGATTTCCCGCAGACACCCATCACCGTGCGGATGCTGCTCAACCACACCTCCAGCATCCGCGACGCCGACGGCTATACGCTCCCGCCGGAGCACAGGATCAGCGAGTTCTTCGACGCCACCCGCAAACCCAGTGATCCCGGCTATCACTTCGCGCATGGAGACGGACACGCGCCGGGCACATGGTTCGAGTACTGCAATCTCTGCTACGGCCTCGTGGGCACGATCATGGAACGTGTCAGCGGCGAACGCTTCGACCACTACCAGCAGACGCATGTGCTGGATCCACTCGGGATCGACGGCGGCTATAACCGTATGGCCCTCGCCCATCCCGACCGTCTGGCCACGCTCTACAGCCACCAGCCCAAAGGATGGGAAGCCGAGACGGACACCCAGCCCCTGACCCCGAGCTGGAACGCCGCAGCCCTCGCCAGCTACATGCCGGGCACAAACGGCACGCTGTTCTCCCCGCAGGGTGGCCTGCGCATTTCCATGGAAGGGCTGACCCGTCTTGCCCGCTTCATGCTCGGCCACGGCACACTGGACGGCAGAACACTGCTTTCGCAACGCAGCATCGACCTGATGCAGACCCCCACCTGGCAGTATGACGGCAGGAACGGCGACTGCCCCTACCCGATCGCCAGCTATGGCCTGAGCATGGCGCGCCTGACTGGAGCACGGGATTCTTCCGGCCGCGAAACCCGGCCCTATAAAGGCTATTCCGGCGATCTGGCCGGCCATCTCGGAGACGCCTATTCGTTGCATTCAGGCTTCTGGTACGACCCCGCAACTGGCGACGGCTTCCTGTTTGCCGCAGACGGCTTCTCTGACGCCGGGCAGGAACGGCCGGGCGCCTATTCCTCATTCACCCGCGTCGAGGAAGAAATCTTCACCGCCCTCGCCGAAGCCGGGACATCAGCCCCATGACCATCCGACTGTCCCTTCTCGCCGCCTCAGCACTGCTCGCGATCGGCTGTTCAGGCGCAAACGCAGCCTCCACGCAGGACACAACCCAACTGGGCGCCCTGCTGGCCATGCCCTATGCCAACGGCCTGACAGGCGCCGCAAAAACGGCGCGTCTGGCCTGGGTGGAACGTCGGGATGGCATCCGCAATATCCTGATTTCCGACGGAGGCGCGGCCCCCCGCAAAGTCACCGCCTATATGCAGGATGACGGAACCGATCTGTGGGGCCTCGCCCTCAGCCCGGACGGGCGAACACTGACCTTCGTCGAAGGCGGCGACGCAGAATATCCCAACGACCACGCCCCGAACGCAGGCAACGCAGCCGTGCCGGGCAAGGAAACCGTGCGCGTCATCCTGCCCAATGGCCGGACCGTCACCGCCGGGGAAGGACACAGCCCGGTCTTCTCCCCGGACGGACGCCTGCTGGCCTTTATGCGGGGCGGCGCGCTTCTGGTCGGCCAACCGGGTCAGACGCCACATGTCGTCATGACCACACCGGGCGAGATCACCGCCCTGCACTGGTCCCCGGACAGCAGCAGCCTTGCACTCGAAATCGACCGTGGCTCCCACAGCCTGATCGCACTCTGGGACGCCAGAAACAGCAGCGCCGCGCCCGTGTTCCTGCCCGCCGCACTGGGACACGATCAGGAAGCGACATTCTCGCCGGACGGTCGCTCCATCGCCTTCGTCCGAGCCTATCAACCATTGCTGACGGCCGAACGCGACAAGGGACATTTTTGGTCCGTTCAGGTTTATGACACCGCATCCGGCGCAGAACACACGCTCTGGACCGCACCGGAAGGGCCCGGAAACCGCTTCTGGGCCCCGGAAGGCATGGGCCTGACATGGACCCGCAACGGACAGCTTCTTTTTCCATGGGAAGGCAGTGGCTGGCTCAGGCTCTGCGTCCTGCCCGTCGCTACCCCTGCGACAACGCCACGCTGCCTGACGCCGGATGGTGCCGAAATCGCGTCCTACCGTCTGTCGGCGGATGAAACCCGTCTGCTCTACACCGCCAATATCGGCGATCCGGATCACTGGCGCGCCTGGTCGCAGCCCCTCGATAACGGCCAGCCCGTTGCCCTCAGCGACCCGAACGAACAGGTCATGGACCTCACAATGGCTGGGCCGGCCCTCGCCATGATGGCCACGGGTAAAGACCTGCCTGCCCACCCGGTCGTGCTCCAGAACAATACCCGGTACCTGCCCGTCACAGCCACTGTCCCGGACGGCTTTACATTCACAGCCCCTCAGATCGTGCATATCCGCAGCGATGATGGCCGCGACATTCACGGACAACTGTTTCTGCCTCCCGCCGAAACAGCCAGCCCGCATCCGGCGCTGGTCTTCGTGCATGGCGGTCCGCACCGGCAGATGCTCCCGGCCTTTAATCCGATGGGCTATTATTCCAATGCCTATGCCATGAACCAGTTTCTGGCATCGCGCGGATATGTGGTGCTGGCCGTCAATTATCGCAGCGGCACCGGCTATGGCCTCGCCTTCCGGACCGCTCCCGGCATCGGTCGGGCTGGCGCCAGCGAATACAAGGACGTCCACGCAGCCGGACTGTTCCTGCGCAGCCGCTCCGACGTAGCTCCGGGCAGGATCGGCATCTGGGGCGGAAGCTGGGGTGGCTATCTTACGGCCCTGGCCTTGGCCCGCAACAGCGACCTGTTCGTGGCGGGAGCGGACTTCCACGGCGTCCACGACATGACGGAACCCGATCATTCCGGCCTGTCCCCCGAAGAAAAGCAGCGGGAAAAGAACAGCGAATGGCGTTCCTCCCCAATCGCCGACATCGCCCACTGGCGCTCACCGGTCCTGCTGATCCACGGGGATGATGACTTCAACGTCGAATTCGAACAATCCGTCCTGTTGGCGCGCATGCTCGTGGAGCGGAATATTCCGTTTGAGGATCATGTCTTCCCCGGCGAACGCCACGCTTTCCTGCGCACGCAGGACTGGCTGAACGCCTATCTGTGGACGCTGCATTTCTTTGACACAAAACTTCAGGCTCAACAGCCTCGCTGATCTCTTTTCAATCCCTGAATCGCCAGGAAACGACGCAGACATAACTTCAGGTTATATGGCGCGCGCAGTTTCAAAATCGACGACGGCATGACAGATATGCAACATTAGTTCGATATCGCAACATCACCGCCCATCGGCGCTTATCGAGGGAACCAGGGTATGACGGTCAGACTGCCCCTAAAGTCTTATTTCCTGTCCTTTGCCGCCCTGTCGTCGGGCGCAACATTCCTCATGCCGCAGCAGGCTTACGCCGCAGCAACAGTGGCCAAGCCTGCCGATACCAAGCATTCATCTGCGCAGCCTTCCAAACCTGCCGCAAGTCATAAAAAGACACAGAAGCAGACAGAATCCAACCGGGAAGTCATCACCGTTACGGGCAGTCATATTGCAAACTCCCATATCAAATCCCCGACCCCCATCAGCTCTCTGAACCAGCAGGAAATCCTGAATCAGGCGCCCAGCAACAACATTGCCGACCTGATCAATCAGATGCCGCAGTTCGCGGGCAGCCAGACGCCCCAGAACTCGGCATATTCCCTGAGCGATGGCACAGCCGGCATCAACGCGCTCAACCTTCGCAATCTTGGCGCCGTCCGTTCGCTCGTGCTGATGGATGGCCGACGGATTACGCCCTCTGCCATCACCGGCATCGTCGACATCAACACGATCCCCCAGCAGCTGATCAAACGCGTGGACGTGGTAACGGGCGGTGCTTCCGCGCAGTACGGTTCCGATGCCGTTGCGGGTGTCACGAACTTCGTGCTCGACAAGACCTATACGGGCCTGAAGGTCACGGCGGATTCCGGCATCTCGGATTATGGGGACGGAGAGAACGAACATGCCGCCATCGCCGGTGGCTTCGGCTTTGCCCACGGAAAAGGACATGTCCTCCTCAGCGGCGACATTGCCCATCAGGACGGCATTTTCCAGGTCTCCCGAAGCTGGAATGTGAACGGCGACCGTATTGTCAACAATCCTGACTATGTCGCCGGAAATGGTCAGCCTTACTATCTCCGTGTCAGCGATGCCGGCACCAACAACGTCATGCCCGGCGGCATCATCAACGCGTCCACGGGCGGTGTAACCAACTCCCTGCGCGGGATCTATTTTGGCCCTGGCGGAAGCATTAACCATTACAATTATGGCTCCCTCTCGACATCCAGCGTTTCCGTCGGTGGCGACCAGAACCTGGCCAACAACAACAAGGACATCGGCCTGGAACCCCAGAGCGACCGCAAAAATCTCTTCGGACGCCTGAGCTACGACGTCGCCCCCTGGATGACCCTCTATGCGGAAGGCGCCTACAACGATAGCGAATACGTTTACAACTCCGGCCCCCAGTATCTCAGCTCGATCTCGCTGAAGGGAACAAACCCCTATCTCGTGGACGCTCTGGGCGCCGACGCCCTGCAGGACGTCTCGTCCGTCACGGTCGGCACGACCGCGCTCGACATGCCTTACCGCCGGACCGACAACCGCCGCAACGTCCAGCGTTATACGTTCGGTGGCGAAGGCAATTTCGAGATGTTCAACAAACGCGCGTCATGGAGTGCCTACGCCCAGTATGGCGTCACCCATACGCATGAGCAGATCTATAACGTCATGAACACGGCGAAGATCGCCAACGCGACTGATGCCGTGCGCAACTCGGCCGGACAGATTGTCTGCCGCTCATCCCTGACGGACCCCGGGAATGGCTGTTCCCCGATCGACTGGCTGGGAACGGGCGTCATGTCCTCCTCGGCCATTGATTACGTTCTTGGTTCGCCATGGCGAAACCAGCGGTTTCAGGAAATCGTCTCGGGCGTGAACCTCTCAATGATCCCGTTTGCAACATGGGCTGGAGACGTGAACGTCGCTGTCGGTGGCGAATATCGTGACGAACGTTCCTCAGGATACGTTCCGACGGAATACCAGTCAGGCTGGTCTGTCGGTAATTACCTGCCGACATTTGGCCACTACAACGTCAAGGAGGCCTATCTCGAAACCGCAGTCCCTCTGGCAAAAGGCCTGTCCTTCAACGGCGCCGTTCGCGGAACGGACTACTCGACCTCCGGTTATGTCACGACATGGAAAATCGGTGGGACCTGGCAGCCCATCAGAGACGTCCTGTTCCGTGCCACCCAGTCGCATGACATCCGCGCGCCCAACATCAACGAACTCTACAATGCCGGGACATCCCAGACGACAACCGTGCTCGATCCGGTCACGGGCCAGACAGATACCGTTCTCGCCACAACGACGGGCAACACGAAACTGCGTCCCGAGACGGCGAATACGACCGTCGTTGGTGCGGTCATCACGCCGCGATATGTGTCTGGTCTGGCTATCTCGGTCGACTGGTTCCATACCAAGATCAAGAACGCAATCGAACAGTTCTATCCGCAGTCCATCATTGATGAATGTTATTCGGGATACACCACATTCTGCTCGGCCATACGCGCTGACCCGACCGGCACGCGTGATCTTCTGATCAGCGCCTCTCCCTTCAACTTTGCCAAGCTCGAAACCAGCGGCATCGACATCGACGCCTCATACAGCTTCCCGCTCAGCCGCTTTCTGCGCGATGCCGACGGGACATTTACGATCCATGGACAGGCCACGAACTACCTGAAATATATCTCTGATTCCGGCATGGGCTATACAGTCGATACGTCAGGAGACATCGCATCCGGGCCACCGCGCTGGATCTACCGTTTCTCGGCCACGTACAGGACGTCAAAATACAGCCTCACGGCCATTGCCCGGGGTATCAGCGCGGGAAATTACTCCAACAGCTACATCCAGTGCTCGGGAACATGCCCGGCCTATAACGCCAACTATCCTACGATCAACAATGACCATGTCACGGGCATTTTTTACTTCGACATGAACGCGACCTATAATCTGCCCGTCGAAAAAATCGGCAAGATGCAGCTCTTCCTGACTGTCACCAACCTCGCGAACACCTCCCCGATCCTGCTGCCGGAAGGGGGACTTGAGGCCGACGAAACCTATAGCAGCCTGCTGGGCCGCTCCTATCGCGGCGGCATCCGCATGGAGTTCTGAACGCAGTCTTTCACACCTGTCCTGCCCACGACGAGGCTGCCTGTTCCCCCGACACAGGCAGCCTTCTGTCTTTTCAGCATCCCGACGGACACGTCACACTCTCCACTCAGCCAGGGCCGTCATGCGTCAGATTTCCAGCCATGTTTCGCAACGTTTGCCCCGGCTCTTCCGGGAGCTGCTCCCCCGCGCCGCCGCCGGACTTCCCATCGCCCTGAGTGCCTGCGCCGTCCAGAACTCCCCGCCCCCGCTCGGGCCACATGCGCTTGCAGAACGCCTTTCTCCCATCCTGCAAGCCTCACAGGAGCAGGGCATGCGCTGGGGGATCGTCATTGCCACTCAAGACGGAAAAGTCCTGTTCTCCCGCAATCCCAACGGGCGCTTCATCCCGGCTTCGAATACCAAACTGTTCACGACAGCCGCCGCAATGGCAGAGCTTGCAAAACTGGACCAAGAAGCAGCCGAACACCCCACGACACTCCTGCTCGCCCCCCGCCCTCATGGAGCCCCAGACCTCATCCTGCGTGGCTCGGGCGATGCCGTCCTGTCCGATAATGCGGCCTGCCAGACCGACTGCCTGAAAACACTGGCAGACGCCCTCTCCGCCAAGCGGCTCAGACGCATCCATGCCATCATCGCGGATGACCAGCTTTTTGCGGACGAACGCTGGGGGGATGGTTGGAGCTGGAACAACCTGCCGACCCAGTGGGGAACCGCAGTCTCGGCGCTGACGCTGAACGACAACGTCGCCGGACTGGCCGTCCAGCCAGGAACACATCCCGGCGATCGCCCGTTGCCCAAATGGTCAGCACCCGACGAAGGACTGACGCTGGTCAATCAGGCCCTGACGGTACCGGACGGCAAACCCGAACTGAGTCTTGAAAAGAAGCCCGGCGACACCCGCGTCGTCCTGACAGGAACGCTTCCGGCAGGCGTGCCCGTTCAGACACTGAAAATCGGGCTCGACGATCCGGCCCTCTCAGCCGCCCGACACTTCAGGTCCCTGCTGCGCGAAGCAGGGATCCGGGTCCAGGACATACAGGTCAGGCACCGCCTGACAAAAACCGCTGCCGATACTCCTGCGCCAGACACCCGCATCCTCGCCACCCTCCCCGCCCCGGATCTGAAAGACGACATCCGCCATCTGCTGAAAGTCAGTCAGAATCTCCATGCCGAACTTCTTCTGCGCCGCCTGGCTCTCATTCACGGCAACGGCTCTGCTGAAGACGGCCTCACCGAACGCAGACAGGTACTGACTGCTCTGGGCCTGCCCGCCGCCGGCTTCTCGCTCTACGACGGTTCGGGAATGTCCCCCTACAACCGCGTCACACCCCAGACCGTCATCCAGCTTCTGCGCCTCGCCGACCGCCAACCCTGGGGCGCAGACTGGCGGGACGACCTCCCTCTCGCAGGCCGAGACGGAACGCTCGCGCACCGCTTCATCGGCACCCCCGTCGCGGGCCACCTGCATGCAAAAACCGGCACACTCGCAGCCACCCATTCCCTGTCCGGCTACCTTCAGACCACCCGCGACCAGATCCTCCTGATCACCATCTTCGCAAACGACATCCCGGACGATCTGCCGCATCCGACCAAAATCATGGATGATCTGGTTACTGCCGTCGCCGAAGCCGAATAGCTAAATCCCGGGAGCCCGCACGACATGCCCCACCGTCCTTCCGCAACCCCTGCCCGCAAAACCTCCCTCGGCCGCCGTACCTTCATGGGTCTGTGCGCAGGAACCGCCGTATCATCCTGGGCAACCGCTTCAGGAATGCCCGCGGGATGCCCTTCCCCGGTCAAAGTCCGAACCGGCTATGACGCTCTCGAAGCCGATGGCTATCAGGCGCTCAAAGGCCGGAAACTGGGCCTGATCGCCAACCCCACAAGCGTGGACCGCCACCTGCGCCATATTGCAGACCAGTTGCACGCCGCCCCGGGCGTAAACCTGAAAGCCATTTTCGGACCTGAACACGGCTTCCGCGGATCGGCGCAGGCTGGCCATTCCGAGGCCAAAGGCATCGACCCCCGCACAGGCATCCCCGTTTACGACATGTACACCCTCTCCGGCCCGAAGCTGGATGCGCTCCTGAAATCGGCAGACATCGATCTTCTCATCTTCGATATTCAGGATATCGGCGCACGGTTCTACACCTATATCTGGTCCATGTTCGACGCCCTCGTCGCCTGCGCACGCTGCGGCATCGCGTTCATGGTGCTGGACAGACCCAACCCCATCACGGGCCTGCACGCCAGCGGCCCCACCCTTGATCCGGCATTTTCATCATTCGTAGGGAGAGTCCCGATCCCGCTGCGACACGGCATGACCGTTGGCGAACTGGCACGCCTGTTCAACAGCCGGTATGTGCCCCAGCTGGCAGGACGCCCCGTCCGCTTGAGCATTATCTCCATGACCGGCTGGCACCGTGACCTTTATCAGGACGACACCGATCTCGTCTGGGTTCCGCCAAGCCCGAACATGCCTGACGTGACAACGGCCGTCGCCTATCCGGGAACCTGCCTGTTCGAAGGCACGACCCTCTCGGTCGGGCGTGGCACGGCCTCGCCCTTTCTGACACTCGGCGCGCCCCATCTCGACGCAACCCGCTGGGTAGAAGAATTGAGCAACGCAGGCCTGCCGGGTTGCCTCTTCAGGGAAGACTGGTTCACTCCCGGGTTTGAAGTCGCAAAAGACCAGCTATGCCACGGGCTCCAGCTTGCCATCACCGACCGGAAATCCTTCGATCCCCTGCTGACGGGCGTGACGATGCTTCAGACTGTGCTGAAAATATCGGATAACCCGATATGGAGAAAATCCGGTTCAACCTTCGACATCCTGGCTGGCAGCAGCGCTCTCCGCCGACAGCTTTCACAGGGCATGCCAGTTCCCGATATTCTGGAGACCTGGAAAGCAGACGAAGCAGAGTTCAATCGGCAGCGCCACCCCTTCCTGCTGTACTAATCCAGGAGTGCCCGGAACTCAGAAGCGACCACGCCCTCTTCGCTATCAGATCTTTCGTCTGGGACGGATGCTGTCGATTAGGAATATTATCCAGTTCAGAAGATATTTAAAAAAACCGGTCCAAAGGATTTCTGGGATGCCCTGCTGCACTTCAGATACTGAATGTGGCCGCGAGAATACAGAACCGCATAATCGGCATTACATGCAAGACCGTTTACGAGAAACCTCATCCTGAAACGAGACAGGGCAGACTGGCCGAACGCGCGCCCGCTGCCCAACTCGTAACTCAGACCAAGGTCTTCCCGTTCCCCTAAGCTGAAAAGACGGAATTCAGCACAGCCCCCTTACTGGTACAGCCCCGGCGCTGGGTCCCAGCCGGTCAGGAGGTGGCGGCCGATTTCTTCGTGTTTCCATTCCACGGGATCGTGCAGCGAGAGTGTTCGTGCATCGCGCCAGTAGCGGTCGAACCCGTACCTCGCATCCGTTACGCGCGCGCCGAGGGCGGACATGAGGTCTGACCCTGCCCGCAGGGAGGCCCGGGATGCCGAGGAGCGCGACGCGTAGACGGGGATGGCCACATCCGTCCGCGAGCAGCCGCCATGTTCGAAAACATCCAGCAGTCCGGCTGCTGTCCGCGCACTTGCGCAGGCCGCGGCCAGTTCCGCACCGATCTCTCCGAACAGGCGACGGACCAGAAGATCATCCGCTGCTTCATTCACCCCGGCAGATGCCCAGGGACGGCTGTGTTCGCGCACGAAGGCCGCCGCCGCCTCCAGCGCGGCCAGTCCGATCCCCACGAGGATCATCGAAAATCCGTTCTGATAGCGCAGGGGCGCATGGACCTGCGGCGCGGACTGTGCGGTCAGTACCGACCATTCCGGTCTGGTCTGGACACGGTCCAGAACGACGCTGCCGGACTCCGTTGCCCGCTGCCCCAGCCGGTTCCAGTCTTCCCCGAAGCTTACGCCCGGTGTTCCGGAGGGCAGCAGGTCCAGACGCATCGTCTGCGCGACCACGTCATAGGACGACACCAGCAGCAGGTCCGCGCCTACGGCGCCTGTCGCATAGATCTTGCGGCCGTCGATGAGGTGCCCTTCGCCTTCGGGCCGGGAGACGACATGCCCGAAATCGACCGCCCGCTTTCCGTTTTCCGCCAGTGCCATGCCGATCATGGCCTGATCCGCACAGATCCGCTCCGCCAGATGGCGGCACATTTCCGGCGTGGCCACGGACAGCAGTTCCCGCACCGCGTCGTCATGCACCTTGTAAATCTGCGCCACGGACGGGTCCGCCATGCCGAGTTCCAGAAAAATCTCCTGCGAGAGCGCCTGGGACAGACCGAGGCCTCCGAGCGCCACGGGCAGGGGCGCTTTCATCAGGCCGCAGTTTTTCAGCGCCTGAATGGAGGCGCGGGGATAGCGTCCGAGCCGGTCGTTTTCCGTAGCACGGGGAGTAATCTCGGATCGGATCACGTCTCTGAGGGCCCGGAAAAACGCTTCCAGAGCGGGCGGGATGGAGCAGACCGGCACAAGACTGCGCAGTCCGCCAAAAACATTCCCACAGGAGTGTCGCATCAGTCCGTCTCCGCTTCTGGCTGTTTCGCGGGGCTATCATGCACCCTGCATGGCGTCCGTTCCAGCCGGGCTGGTCGCGGTGCAATCTTCACAGAACTGACGCGCCTCTCTGGACATCGACCCGGATACAAGTTTTCCTGCCCGAACGACGCGCCCCGACCGGGCGTTCATGCGTTACGGCCGTTAACCGACGGCAATGCCCAACGGCGAATGCAAGGATTTTGAAGCAATGGCCCATCTCAGCCCCCTGGCCGGCAAAACGCTTTCCCCCGACCAACTGACCGATATTCCCGCCCTGATCGCGGCTTATTATGACCGCAAGCCCGACCCTTCGATTGCCACGCAGCGCGTTTCGTTCGGCACTTCCGGCCACCGGGGCTCTTCGTTCCATACCAGCTTCAATGAAAACCATATCCTCGCCATCTGCGAAGCCATCTGCCGCCATCGCAAGGCGGAGGGCATCAACGGTCCGCTCTTCATCGGCATGGACAGCCATGCCCTGTCCGGCCCGGCGCAGAAATCCGCCATCGAGGTTTTTGCAGCCCACGGGATCGACGCCCGGATTGACGAAAATGGCGGCTACACGCCGACGCCCGTCATTTCCCATGCCATTCTGACCTACAACAAGGGCCGCACCACGGGTCTGGCCGATGGTGTGGTCATCACGCCGTCGCATAATCCGCCATCCGATGGAGGGTTCAAATACAACCCGACCAATGGTGGACCGGCTGACACGGCCATCACCAAAGCCATTCAGGACATGGCCAATGACTTCCTTGCCAACGATCTGAAGGACGTCAAACGCCTGCCTTACGAACAGGCGCGGCAGGAAGCCTGCATCAAGGGCTACGATTTCATTACACCTTATGTGAACGATCTGGACTCCGTGATCGACATGAAGGCGATCCGCGACGCGGGCGTGAAGATCGGCATTGATCCGCTGGGCGGGGCTGCCGTGGCTTACTGGAAGCCCATCATCGACCGCTACGGCCTGAACGCCACCGTCGTCAGTGACGTGGTTGACCCGACGTTCTCCTTCATGACCGCCGACTGGGACGGACAGATCCGCATGGACTGCTCTTCGCCTTATGCCATGGCGCGCCTGATCGAGATGGGCGACCGCTTCGACGTTGCTTTCGCCAATGATACCGACGCGGACCGTCACGGCATCGTTGCCATGCCCGACGGGTTGATGAACCCGAACCACTATCTTGCGGTGGCGATTTCCTACCTGTTCCGGAACCGTCCGGAGTGGAGCCCGGAACTGGGTGTGGGCAAGACGCTCGTCAGCAGTGGCCTGATTGACCGCGTGGCAAAAGACATGGGCCGCAAGCTCGTTGAAGTACCCGTCGGGCTAAAATGGTTCGTCCCAGGGCTGATGGATGGCTCGCTGGGTTTTGGCGGTGAGGAAAGCGCGGGTGCCACGTTCCTGCGTCGTGACGGCACCGTCTGGACCACGGATAAGGACGGTCTCATCCTGGGTCTGCTGGCGGCGGAAATCACCGCCAAGACCGGCAAGAACCCGAGCGTGCATTATCACGAGATCATCGCCCGCCTCGGCACGCCCTATTACGAACGCATCGATGCCGCCGCCAATCCGGAACAGAAGGCCAAGCTCAGCAAGCTCACGCCCGAACAGTTCCCGCTGGAGACGCTGGCAGGCGACAAGATCATCAGCAAGCTGACCCGTGCGCCGGGCAATGACGCGCCGATCGGCGGGCTGAAGGTCGTGACCGAGAACGGCTGGTTCGCCGCCCGTCCGTCCGGCACTGAAGATGTCTACAAGATCTATGCCGAGAGCTTCGTCAGCGAGGAGCATCTGCGCGCGATCCAGCAGGAAGCGCAGGACGCCATCTCCAAGGTTTTTGCTTCTTAAATCACGCCATCCCCGGGACATGACGCATGTCCCGGGTCTCCCCTGCCTGATCGCGCGCCTGCATCTCCGCAGACCGGCGACTCCCCTTTTCGACTCTGAAAACCTGTCCCGCGCCCTCTGAAGGCGCAACCCGATCCTCCCCTGCGATGAGAAAATCCCGCATGACTGGACGATCGGATTTTCTGCGCATTTTCAGCGGTCTTGCATTTCCTGCACCACTTCCGGGCCCCGGTCCTGCCGCTGAACCTCACACCCATGTGATGCTCGCGCTCTGGTCATCATCCGAGATTTGGATAATACCCGTTTCTGGCACTCGGTGCCATATTTTGACGACAACCTGTTTCTCGACAGTCTATCTGTTTTCAATCCGGATAAAGGACGAAATGGATGTTGAAGATCGGCCGTAATCCCGTGGAATACTTTTGCCCACGACCTGATTTTCGTCACTCCATTATTCCATCCTGTGCCGCGTATACTGTCCTTTTCCAGCACGAAATCCAGAAACAGAGCCTCTCACGCCCGGACGCCCTGCGCCCTGTCGCCTTCTCCCAATCGGTAACGAGGTAAAAATGGCCTACGCAACGACAAATCCCCTTACTGGCGAAGTCCTCAAGACCTTCCCCAACGCAACGGATGAAGAAGTCCAGGCGGCCCTCTCCGAAGCGCATGCGGCTTTCGAAAGCTGGCGCGACACCCCCTTTGCCGAACGGGCAAAGATCATGAACGCTGCCGCAGCCATCCTGCGCCGCGACATCGACAAATACGCCCGCCTCGGCACGCTGGAAATGGGCAAGCTGTTCACAGAGTCGAAACTGGAGATCATTCTCTCCGCCGAGATCTTTGAATATTACGCCAAATATGCCGAAGAACTGCTGAAGCCCGAGACGCTTCCGGTCGCCAATCCGGCCGAGGGCAAGGCCACGCTGGTCCACGAACCTCTCGGCATCGTGCTGGCTATCGAGCCGTGGAACTTCCCGTTCTATCAAGTCGTCCGCATCATCGCGCCGCAGCTTTCGGCCGGTAATGCTGTGCTGCTCAAACACGCATCCAACCTGCCGCAGTGTGCCGCCATCTGCGAGGACCTGATGAACGAGGCCGGACTGCCCAAGGGTCTGTTCCGCAACCTCTATCTTGCCCGTCCCCATACGGAAATGATCCTGAATGACCCCCGCGTCTGCGGCGTGGCGCTGACGGGTTCCGAGGGTGCAGGTGTCATCATCGCTGGCACGGCTGGCAAGGCGCTCAAGAAGGCTACGATGGAACTCGGCGGCGCCGATGCCTTCATCGTGCTGGATGATGCGGACGTCGAAAAGGCTGCGAAATGGGCCGTCATGGGCCGCCACTGGAATGCCGGTCAGGTCTGCGTTTCGGCCAAGCGCATCATCGTGGCGGATGCGGTCTATGACCGCTTTCTGGAGATCTACAGGAAGGGCGTTTCCGAGCTGAAAGCCGGTGATCCGATGGATCCGTCCACCTCGCTTGCTCCGCTCTGTTCGCAGGGTGCGGCGGATGATCTACGCAAACAGGTCGAGGAAGCCAAGAAGCATGGCGCGAAGGTTGAGGCCATTGGAGCCCCGGTTCCCACGAAGGGTTCCTTTTTCCAGCCGCTGCTGATGACCAACCTGCACGAGAATAATGGAGCCCGTCACTGGGAATTCTTCGGGCCGGTCACGCAGCTCTATCGCGCCAAGGACGAAGCCGATGCCATCCGCATCGCCAATGACTCCCCCTATGGTCTGGGTGGTGCGGTCTTCACGAAGGACGAGAGCCGCGGTGCACGGGTGGCGTCGAAGATCCGCACGGGCATGGTCTACATCAATCATCCCCTGATCCCGAAGGCCGATCTTCCGTTCGGCGGCATCGCCCGTTCCGGCTATGGCCGCGAGCTGGTGGGGCTGGGGATCAAGGAGTTCGTGAACCACAAGCTCATCAACATCGTGGATATCGACGCCCCGATCTGAGGACAGCGGGGATGTGCCGGGAGACTCCTTCCCGGCACATCCCGCCCCTGACGCATCACGTTGATTTGAGTTCTTTACTGAATTCCGGAAAGAATTCGCCGGTCTTTATTACAGTCACCTGAATATGATTTTCGGCATATCCGGAATCCTCATAACAGTCTGTGCGGACTCTACCGTTTAATAAGCGCGTTTACTGCCGCCGTGCGCGGTAAACGTCTCTTCCCTCGTGTCTTTTTCTGTTGCCCACCCCCTGAACGGAGGCCTGAAAACCGATGGCGTCTCGATCTGAAATTCTGATTGTCGGTGGCGGTGTTGCCGGTCTTTCCCTTGCAACCCGCCTCGGCAAGTCGATGGGAAAATCCGGAAAGGCGCGCATCACGCTGATCGACAAGAGCTTTTCCCATGTCTGGAAACCGATGCTGCACTGCTTTGCCTCCGGCACGGTCAGCAACGAAAACGACAAGGTGAACTTCATCTCCCAGGCCAGCGGGCACCATTTCGAGTTCTGGCCCGGCGAGGTTGCCTCCATTGACCGCGAGAACCGCGAGGTCGTTCTCAGCCCGCTTCTGGAAGCCGACGGCACCGTCATTCTGGAAAGCCGGCGCATGAAATATGACACGATCGTCATCGCGATCGGCAGTACCGCCAATGATTTCGGCACGCCCGGCGTCAAGGAACACTGCATGTCCATCGACAATCTCGTGGACGCCAATGCGTTCAACGAGAAGTTCCGGATGGAGCTGCTCCGCGCCTTCGCCAACAATTCCGAACTGGACATCGCGATCGTCGGCGGCGGTGCGACCGGTGTGCAACTCGCCGCCGAGCTTCACAAGGCACTGGAAATCGTGGGGCCGTACAACCTGCATGCTTTTGGCAAGGCCCCGCCCAAGCTCCATGTCACGCTCCTGCAGTCCGGCGCGCGCATTCTTCCCGCTTTTCCGGAATCCGTCTCGGCTGCGGCACAGCAGGAACTCGAACATATCGGCGTTACCGTCCGCACCAATGCGCGCGTCGCGGCGGCCGATGAGCATGGTTTCACGCTCAAGGACGGGTCCTATGTTTCGGCCAAGCTGCGCGTCTGGGCGGCTGGCGTCCGAGCCCCTGAGGTCACGACTGCCTATGGTGGGCTGACGATCAACAGGACCGGTCAGATCCTCGTCAATCCGAACCTGTCCTCCATTGATGACGAGCGGATTTTCGCCATGGGAGACTGCTCCTTCATCCAGGACGATCCCCTGCCCGCCACGGCGCAGGTCGCCCGCCAGCAGGCCCGGCATCTTGCGCGCCATCTGCCGGCCTGGATCGAGCATGGCCAGAAGGTTCCAGGCTGTATTTTCCACAACAAGGGCGCAATCGTGGCTCTGGGAAAATACAATGGCTGGGCGGCCCTGCCCGGCGGTACGGTCTGGGGGGGAGGCATCTCGCACGGCTTTTCAGCGCGGATGGCCCATCTCATGCTCTATCGCCAGCACCAGATCGAACTGTTTGGCTATTACCGGGGGCTGATGTCCTTTTACTCCGACTGGGTCGAAACCTTCGTCCGGCCTTCCGTGCGCCTGGACTGAGCATCATCCGCGCCTGAGAAACCCGCCTGACAGCAAAAAAGCCCGCGGCCTACGCCACGGGCTTTTTGTCCTAGAAGTCCGCCCGTACACTGCCGAAGAACATCCGGGGTGCTCCGATCTGCATGGACTGATCCGTCAGCGCGCCCGAGGCGATATCCGCCGGATTGCCGTTTTGCCCCATCGTGGAAATATAGCGCTTGTTCGTCAGGTTGGAGCCGTTGAACGCGACCGTCAGGTTTTTGATGGCGCCCAGATAACGATTGTACTTCTTCATGTTCCCGAAGCTGTACTGCACGCCCACATTCGTCAGCCAGTAACCGGGGCTTTTGACGTCTCCCGTGTAGCGATAGCCGATCGCATAGGTCCAGGCTGTCTCGGGACGGATCGAGGATTTCGTATCGTCATACGCCGTCTGGGACACTGCAAACGGCGAGTTCGAGAGCTTGTAGCCGGATTCCGCATAGGTCCGGGTGTTTTCCGAAATATCGAAATACAGCTCGTGATCCTTCAGGAAATGCCAGTCCGCGCTGATATGCGGCAGGAACGGCTTGGCTACCGTCAGGCTTTCCCCGCTCGTAACCGCAGCACCAGCGCCGTAGCCCGTGAAACATGTGTATGCGCAACGGCCGGATGACAGGTCGCGGCCATGAGGGACGGGGAAAAAACGGCAGACAGCATCGTCGTCACCGAAAGTGCGAAGTGCAGGACGCCGGATCGTTTACACATAGACAGTCCACCTGAGCAGGCCAGCAGGAATGGCGCGGAAACGGGTTCGGATCAGTATCGAAAGCCGGAGGCGGGTCGTTCCGGGACACACTGGGCCCGATCCCGAAAAAGACACGATATGCGCTGCGCAACCGGACGGCACGCGCCCTGAATAAACCCGGCCTTCAGGCCGGCTGGCTCTCACGGATCAGGCGGTGGATGAAGGCCAGCTTGTGCATGATCCCGGCCGTCAGCACGAACGGGTAGAAATCCGCCAGCCCCATGGAGCGGTTCAGACTGTTCACCGCATAGGTCAGCGGCAGCCAGGCCTGCATGATGTCCTCGAAGGACGCTTGCGTATACGGGTCACCCAGTGTGCGGCCCGAGGCATGGCCGATCCCGGGCACCCGCGGATCCACGCTCACGCCGAACGCACAGGCCGTCTCCAGCGTGGAGACGATATGCAGGTAATGCGCCCAGGTCTCGGCAAAGTCCTCCCAGGGGTGGGACGTGGCGTAGACGCTGACATGGCTGTCCTGCCAGTCAGGCGGTGTGGGGCTGTCGTAATAGACCTGGAGCGCCTTCTGGTAATCCGCGCGGTCATCCCCGAACACTGCCCGGCACTCGTCGAGGCGTCCGGCGTCGCGCACAAGGACGTTCCAGTAATAATGCCCGATCTCGTGCCGGAAATGCCCCAGAAGGGTGCGATAATATTCGCCCATCTCGACGCGCATGCGCTCACGGGACGCATCATCGGCTTCGCGCATGGCGATGGTGATGACGCCGTTGGCATGTCCGGTCATGACGGAGGACGATCCGTCCGGCGCATCGTCGAGGAAATCGAACACCAGCCCGTTTTCGGGGTCCTGACGCCGGTCCTTCAGCGGCAGTTTCAGGCGCAGCAGCGTGTAGAAGAGACGGTGCTTGGCGACCTCGATCTTCCGCCAGCGCTCAAGATTTCCGGGGATGTCGAGGTTCGGGATCGTCCGGTTGAACCGGCAGGCCAGACAGAACGACCTGCCCCCTGTCGCACCCGGTGTCGTCAGCCAGTTGCAGACGTCATCGTCATGATTGGAACAATACAGGACCTGCTCGTGCTTCACCGATGGCGCCAGCGGGTGCCACAGCCGGTCCCCGGCCGGGTCCAGCGCCGTCAGCAGCGACTGTTCGGGCAGATAGCCGACGGCGTGGCGGCAATGCTCGCAAACCGTATTTTCAAAAAAGAGGATCTGGCCGCAGGACTGGCACTCAAAGAGCTTCATGGGATCGCATTACACCGGGTTGCCCGATCATCGCCAGTTCCGGGGCCAGTTCCGGGGCCAGTTCCGGGGCCTCGCGCCCGGACAGAAGGGGCTCCGCGTGCATCGTCACGTCGAACGTGGCGCGACAGCGGTCCAGCATTCCGGAAATGGGCGCGGCTTCCTCGGGCCGGCCGGTCACCGCCAGCGGAATGTGATGCTGCGCCACCACCAGCCCCGATGTCGTATCAAAGCCAACCCAGCCGTCTCCGGGGATCCAGGCTTCCGCCCAGGCATGAAGATCGCAGCTCAGGCCATCCGCCGTGTCCGACTGGATCAGATAGCCGGACACGAAGCGCGCCGAAAATCCCAGATGCCGCAGGACCGTCACCAGCAGCCACGCACTGTCCCGGCAGGACCCGCTTTGCCGCTGCAGCGTCTCTTCGGGCGTCCAGACCCCCGGCTCAAGCCGGCGCTGATAGGTCAGGCGCTCCGCCACGGCGCGGTTGAGATCCGCCACTGCTTCCGAGGTCTTTTCCGCTCCCGCCATCCGCCAGGATTCGACGAAGCGCGACATCTGCGCGCCGGCCGCGTCCACATCGCGATAGGCGGTACAGACCGGCGCTTCCGCAAGCGCGGACAGGGTTGGCCGGGCGCCCAGATCCACATCCATGCGAACCGAAACGTCGAAGCCCGTCACACGCTCCGGAACCCGCACTTCCGCTACCCGGTTGCCATAGGCGTCCTGCCGCCAGGTTACATCCGCGTTCTCCGGGGAGACCTCCAGCGCATAATCGCGGATCGCGGATCGCACCTGCGGTACGGGGCACAGACGCACGGTCTGACGCCCCAGGAAGACGGGCCGGTCATACTGATATCGGGTCTGGTGGCGCAGTATGACGCGGGAATTCATGCTCAGGAGGCCCTGTGGAAACGGTTTCAGATACTCGTATTCAGACACGTGATTTTCGGGCCATCCCGTTCCGGCAACCATTGGGTCTGACAGCAGTCGAAACATTACCCTATCAGTCTTCCCGGGAACCGCAACAATTTCCGCCGGACTTTTCCCGATCCGTCCAAATGGAAAATTTCACGCTTGGCAAAGCGCTGGAATCTTGCTCCGTTAATAAAATATCGTAATGAACCGGCACGGCTGATCGGGTTTTCCATCGGCACAAGGTCGGCGATGAACAGGGTTGTGAGGCAGAGAATGAACAGGCCGGTTTTGCAGTCTCCCAGTCCCGCCCCCGTCAGCACTTCTCCAGCCAGTGCCGCCCCGGCTTCCGGCGCCTCTGCCAAGAGTGCGGCCGGGATGTTCGCCGCCTATGACACGCCGGATTTCTTCTGCGAACTCATGAACCGGACGGATGTGCTCCCTCCGAGCCTTCAGACCGTTCGTGACCGTCTCGCGGGGTTCGATCTTGCCGAACTGCGCCACCGCACCAATACGGCGGAAGCGCAGCTCTATCGTCTGGGCATTACTTTCACCGTCTATTCCGACCGCGAAGCGATCGACCGCATCCTGCCTTTCGACATGATCCCGCGTGTCCTTACGGCTGCGGAATGGGATCATATTGATCGTGGCGTGCAGCAGCGCGTCAAGGCGCTCAATCTGTTCCTGCGGGACATCTATCATGAGCGCCATGTCCTGCGGGACGGCATCATCCCTGCCGGTCTGGTGCTCAACAATCCGAATTACTGCGAAGCGATGGTCGGCGTGCGCGTGCCCGGCGACGTCTACGTCCATATCAACGGGACCGATCTGATCCGCGACCGCAGCGGGCGTTTCATGGTGCTCGAAGACAATGCCCGCACGCCGTCGGGTGTGTCTTACGTCATCGAGAACCGGCACATGATGCTGCGGCTGATGCCGGATCTGGCGTCGGGCATGCCTCTGCGGTCGGTCGAGGAATATGGGCTGAAGCTGCACCAGACGCTGTGCGAGGTCGCACCCGAGGGCGTGAGCGATCCGCAGGTCGTGCTGTTCTCGCCAGGCATTTATAATTCTGCCTATTTCGAGCATGTTTTTCTGGCGCGCGAGATGGGGGTGCCGCTTGTTGAAGGGCGGGACCTGATCGTTGAGAACCATCGCGTCTATATGCGGACCGTGGCAGGGCTTCGCCCGGTCCATTCGATCTATCGCCGTCTCAACGACGAGTTTCTGGACCCGCTGGCCTTCAACCCCGACAGCATGCTCGGCGTGCCCGGCCTTGTGGAAGCCTATCGGCGCGGGAATGTCACGCTGGCCAATGCGCTGGGAACGGGGGTGGCGGATGACAAGGCCGTTTATGCCTATATGCCGCGTCTTATCCGCTATTATCTGGGCGAAGATCCCATTCTCGACAGCGTGCAGACCAATATCTGCGCCGAAGAGGAAGGTCTCGCTTACACGCTGGCCAATATGGACAAGCTGGTCATCAAGCCGGTTGGCGAGTCCGGCGGCTATGGCCTGCTGATCGGCTCGCAGGCCACGCAGACAGAGCTGGACGAGTTCCGCGCCAAACTGCTGGAGGACCCGTCCAACTATATCAGCCAGCCTGTCATCGACCTGTCCGTCTCCCCGACGCTGTGTCCCAGCGGGGTCGAGGCGCGGCATGTGGATCTCCGGCCGTTCGCCCTGACCGGACACAACACATGGGTTCTCCCCGGCGGACTGTCCCGCGTTGCCCTGCGCAAGGGCTCGCTGGTCGTCAATTCCTCTCAGGGCGGCGGCTCGAAAGATACATGGGTGATGGCCCGATGACACAGACCAGCACACGTTTTCCCGCCATGCTCGCCAATCTGAACATGCTGCTGTCGCGCTATGGCGAGAGCATGATGTGGCTTGCCCGCTATATGGAGCGGATCGAGAACCTCGCGCGCCTTCTGGAAGTCACGGAAGCCTTCGTCCGCAACCCCGATGGCAGCCCTGGCTGGGATTCGATCCTTCAGATCAATTCGGACGAGGAGCGCTACGCCGCGATCTATCCCCTTCCCGCGACGGAAGAGAACATCCTCGCCTTCTACATCACCGAAAGCGCGAACCCGACCTCCATCCGCGCCATGGCGCACATGGTCCGCGAGAATGCACGCTCGGCGAGGCCGCTGATTTCCACCGAGATGTGGATGCAGCTCAATGTCTTCACCCGGAGCATGATGGAGCTCTCCACCCCCGACATCCGGCGCAACGGGTTGTCCGGGCTGTGCAACCGTCTCAAACAGGACTGTCAGACCCATTTCGGCGTCACGGAAGGCACGCTGTACCGCGATCAGGCCTGGCTTTTCTATCTGCTGGGAAAATATCTCGAGCGTTCCGACCAGATTACCCGTCTGATCGACATCCGCTACCATACGCTTCTGCCCGGCGGTGAAACCTCGGGGTCGCAGATGGATATCACGCAGTGGGGGTCTGTCCTGCGCTCCGCAGCGGCGTATCACGCGTTCCGGCGTCTGCAGCCCGTTACGACGACGCCTGCCAATGTGGTGGGATTCCTGCTCAAGAACGAGGGGTTTCCGCGCTCCCTGATGCTCAATCTGCGGCAGGTGGACAACACGCTCAACGCGCTGTCCACCCATTACAACCTGCGCCATCAGTGCAGCCCGCTTCAGGAGCGCATCATCAATCTGCGCGCCACGCTTGAGGACCAGACGGCCGAGGACATCATTTCCCGCGGGCTGCATGAATACATGACCTATATCCAGGATCAGCTGGCGGCCCTGCAGGCGGAAGTCTCGGTCACATTCTGGCCCGCGGCCCCGGTCATGACGCGCGAGGAGACGCTTACCCCGCAGTAAGGGCGCTCTCCACAGGCGGGGACACGGCCGCGATTTTCAGCGTTACGCCCGCGTCGCGCAGCATTGCGGCGTAAGCGGGATCAATGCCGTCATCGGTGATGACCACGTCGAACTCGGAAAGTAACGCCAGCCGGCTCATGGCCGAGTTGCCGAACTTTCCGCTGTCCACCAGAAGCACGCGGGAGTCCGCCACCGCCATCAGGGCCTGCTTGGCGCGGATGACTTCCTCGACCTGATGATAGGCCGTCAGACCGTGGACGGCGGCAGCGGAGACGAAGGCCAGGTCGATGCGCATGGACATCACGCTCTGTTCGCAGACCATCCCCACGAAGGCTTCGAATGTCGGGCTGTACCGTCCACCCAGACCGATCAGGCCGAGCGTCTCGCAAGCTCCCAGACGCGTCCCGAGCCCCAGGCTGTTGGTCACGACCGTCAGCGGCGCGATGGCGGAAAGGCTGTCTGCCATCGCCCGCACCGTTGTGGAATCATCGAGCGCCACCGTATCGCCCGGGCTGATCAGGGAGGCGGCGAGCGCGGCGATGGCCTGTTTCTGCGCAACGGCCTGCCGCGCGCGGTACACCACGCTCCCCGATGAACTTGCGCTCGGCAGGGCCGTGATGTCCGGCCCGATCCGGCGGAGCAGTCCCTGCGCGGACAGGGCCAGAAGGTCCCGGTTGATCGAGGCCCGGCTTAACGAAAACCGCTCCAGCAGGTCACCAACCGGCACCACGCCCCGCTCCGTGACATAGTCAAGGATCCCGCGCCGGCGGCCAGACAGAACCTGCCCTTCCACGAGCACGGCATTCATCAGGCATCCACCCTGGCAGAGACGAGCGTGCTGACGCTGTCGATCAGTTTCATGAAATCCGCAGGCTCCCAGCCTGCGCGGCCGATCAGAACTCCGTCCACGTCCGGCAGGGCGACATAGTCGCGGATATTGGTCTGCGACACGCTGCCGCCATAGAGCAGCGGGATCCGGACGGTGCTGTCGGGGCCGGTGATGTCCTGCATCACGGCGCGCAGTTTCGTATGGATCTGCGACACGAACGGGGCTTCTGCCGGGCGGCCTGCCGCACCAATGGCCCAGACCGGCTCATAGGCGATCAGAACCCGGGCGAAATCCTCCTGCGACAGCTCGTGCAGCGCGATTTTCGCCTGCCGAGCCAGTGTTTCCTGCGAAACCCCGAATTCGAACTCGTCCAGCGTATCGCCGATGCAGACCAGCGGCCGCAGACCGTGCTTCAGAGCCGCACGGACCTTGAGGTTCACCGTCCAGTCGGTTTCGCCAAAATGCTGCCGGCGTTCCGAATGGCCGATCACCACCATGGACGCACCACATTCGGCGATCATCGGGGCGGAAATTTCCCCCGTCCAGGCGCCGCTGTCTTCCCAGAACATGTTCTGCGCCCCCACGATCATGGGGCTGTCCTGAAGGACCGCGCTCACGTCTTTCAGGGACGTGAACGGCGGATTCACGAAGGTCCGAACGCCCTCGGGGGGACGAAAGGCCGCAAGGGCCCGGGCCGCCGCAACGGCTTCGGCGGGGCCCTTGTTCATTTTCCAGTTCGTCCCGATCCAGACGGTCTTCTGATCCACGGTTAACCTCACGACAGGGTTTCAACTGGCCGGGCACTCATGCCGATTCTCCCGGATCCCGACTTCTCCGGAATATCTTTACCGCTAAACCATAACAGAAAAAACGGCACCCGTCCCATGAATAACGATACATCTCTCCGCCTCTGAAACAGGGCCCGGGGCGGGGATGCTCCCTGAGTAAAGCGTCGTGTTGCCAATCCGGTTCCAGGCCTCCATACAGATGTCAGAATATTGCAGGTCCTGCCGGGACTGATCCTGACCGGTGTCAGCCGCCCGGCCCGTGGAGACCTGTTTCTGGCAACGGAGCGCTCACATGACCCGCGAAACAGCTGCAACGGCCTTTCTGGCAGCGAAAAACATTCCCTTCAGCGTCCATGATTACGAATACGCCCCCAATGGCGGGCTGATCGGGATGCAGGCGGCCGAGGCCATCGGCGTGGCGCCTGAAGACGTGCTCAAGACGCTGGTGGTCGAAGTGGACAAGAAGCAGCCGGTGTGCGTGGTGGCCCCGGCTCATCAGCGGATGAACCTGAAGAAGGTCGCGGCGCTGTTTGACGGGCGCAATGCGCGGATGATGAACCCCGAGAAGGCGCAGGAACTGACGGGGTTCCAGTCCGGCGGGACCAGCCCGTTCGGCTCGAAAACGCCGATCCCCGTGGTGATCTCGCAGGACGCCATGCCGCGCGAGCATGTCTATATCAATGCGGGCGGTCAGGGTTTTGTCGTGCGGATCACGCCGGCGGATGCCCAGCGCGCCACGGATGCCAAAGTGGCCGATATCGCCGCGGACTGATCCGCGTGACCGCTTCCCCCATGGCGCTGGACAATGCCGCGACGCACAAGCTCTCCCCCGAGCTTGCGCTGTCCGGACCGCAGACGGAGCTGCTGCATCGGGTGGTGTCGTTCTGCGAGCGGCATCAGTCGGATGACAGCGCGCTCTTCGTGATCGAAGGTGCGGCGGGGACGGGGAAAAGCGTTGTCCTGAACGCGATCTTCAATACGCTCCAGACCCGGGCGCGGAGTGGGGCGGCGGATGATCCGCTGCGCGGTCTGCGGAACATGGTGATCGTCAACCATCCGGAGATGCTCAAGCTCTATCGCAACATCGCGGCCACCATGCCCAACCTGCGCAAGAGCGATTACGAGCGCCCGACGACGTTCATCAACAAATCAGCCAAAACCGGCAAGCGCGCGGATATCGTTCTGGTGGACGAGGCGCATCTGCTGCTGACGCGGCCGGACCGTTACAACCATTTCGCGCAGCAGAACCATCTGGAAGAAATCCTGCGCTGGGCGCGGATCGTGGTGGTGGTGTTCGATCCGTTGCAGGTCCTGAAGTTCAAGAGCCACTGGTCCACCGATCTTCTGGAGAGTTTCCGCAAGGGGCGCCCTTCGGAGACGTTCCATCTCGACACGCAGTTCCGCGTTTCGGCCAGTCCGGTGACATGTTCGTGGATTGATGCGCTGGGCCAGGGGGAGATCCTGCCGCGCCCGAAAGATCCGTCTTTTGATCTGCGGATCTATGATGACTGCGCGAAGCTCTATGCGGATCTGTGTGCGTGCAATGCGAAATACGGCCTGTGCCGCCTGCTTTCGACCTATGACTACCCCTACACGCTCAACGGTGAGGATCATTTCATCACCGAAGGCGCGTTCCGTCTGCGCTGGGACCGGTCCCTGCCGAGCGAAAAACTGCCCTGGGCCGAGCGTCCGGATACGATCGACGAGGTGGGGTCGGTCTATACGATCCAGGGCTTCGATCTGAATTATGCGGGCGTCATTCTCGGGCCGTCGCTGTTCTATGATGCGAAGAACGACCGGATCGGGGTGCGGCCGGAGCGTTATGAGGACAGTGCGGCGTTTCAGGGACGCGACGGGATTGCGACGCCGGAAGACGCGAAGAAGCGCGTCATTCTCAATGCGCTGAATGTCATCCTCACACGCGGCATCCACGGGCTGTTCCTGTATGCCCATGATCCCGCCCTGCGTGAGCGGCTGCTGCGAACCTGACCTCTGTGCTCGCGTTTGCGTGAGTTGTCATCATGCAGCCGCTCTGGTCCTGTGCGGCAAAGGAGATTTCAACCATGCCCCGTCAGACACTTCTGGCCCTCACTTTCAGCGCCGGTCTCGCAGCGCTGTCCGCTGCGTCCCCTGCCCTCGCCGCCCAGACGGTGGACAAGGGCACGCTCCCTTCGGGCAATGTGCAGATCATCGGGCGGTTTTCCAATGCCCAGCCGTCCGGCATTGCCGTGCTGCCCGATGGCCGTCTGGTGCTGGGCTTTCCGCGCAGTGCGCATGAACATTCCGGGCCGCGTCTGGCGCTCTATGCCAATGGCAGGCTGACGCCCTTCCCCGATGCGGCCGCGCAGGAGCAGTTTGTCTCCCCGCTTGGCATGACGGTTGATGCGAAGGGGCAGCTCTGGGTTCTGGATGAAGGCATGGTTGCGGGAACGGGGACTGTTGCGGGCGCGCAGAAGCTCTTCCGGATCGATCCTGCAAGCGGGAAGATCGCGCAGGTCATTCCGCTGGGGGCACCGGCCCTGCTGCCGGACAGCCACGTCAATGACGTGCGGATCGATCTGACGCATGGTGCGGCGGGGGCGGCGTTCATCACCGATACATCCACGGATGTGCATCCGGCGCTGGTCGTTGTTGATCTCGCGACGGGGCATCAGCGGCGTATTCTGGCCGATACGGTTTCCGTCATGCCGGTTCAGGGTTTTGTGGCCGTGATGGACGGTGTTGCGGGGCGTTATGATCCGAACCATGCCGTGGTGCCGCAGGGTGGTGTGAACGGCATTGCCATCAGCCCGGACCAGCAGACGCTCTACTGGCAGCCGCAGACCAGCCGCCGCCTTTATTCCGCACCGACGGCCGTGCTGTCCGATCCCAAAGCCAGCGAAGCGACGCTGGAGCGGGCCGTGAAGGATGAGGGCGAAACCGGCATGGGAGACGGCATGGCGACCGGGCCGGACGGGTCGCTCTACATCACGGATGACGAGCGTCATGCCATCCTGCGCCGCAAGCCGGATGGCGAAATGTCCGTCGTGGCCCATGATCCGCGCATGACCGAGCCCGATGGCCTGACCTACGCCAATGGCGCCCTGTATGGCACGATCGGACAGTGGGCGCGGCTGCCGGTTTTCCACGGCGGTAAGGACCTGGAAGTCATGCCGTATATCGTTGTGAAGATCGCCCCTCTGGACTGAGGGCGCGCAACGCCGGGGGCTTTACCAGCCTTCCGGCGTCAGCCCCATTCCGCTTGTACCGGTTCCGGTCATGGTCCCCAGACCGGACTGCAAGCCGGACTGGGGGCCAAGGCCGTAATTTCCCCCGCCGCCGAAACCTGTTCCGACGCTGACGGCGCCATGGATTTTGTGATCCGACCTGGTGGTGTCTTTCTGGTTGTCCGAACCGCTGGTCGCGAGGGGGCGCAGCAGCGCCGAGCGGCTGTCGGCCGGTTGCGGGCGCGGATGGGAACATCCCGCCAGACCTGCCAGAATCATCACGACAAAAATCCGCTGTGTCACACGCTGCTCCTTCCCGGACCGGGGCTGATACGGGGCGTCTGTCATAACCGACATGAACCGTTGGCACAGCAACGAACAATGACACAGCTTTACGGCAACAGATGTCCCGGCGTCAGAAACCATGCCGGAACGTGACACACAGGATCATATATTTGAAATACAAAGTTACATAATGAAGGTTATGTGATTCCTTTCGTATTTTAAATGAAACATATTGACTCTTTACTTCACATTCCTCCGAATAGGCGTTTACCGTTTAGTAACACTTACGGAAAACCCCTTTCGTCAGGATGATGTGCAATGGCGTCAAAGCTTCTCATAAATGAGTTCATGTTCAACCCAAGTGTAGCCGGTGATCCTGACGAATTTATTGAAGTAAAGGGCGACGCCAGCACGGATTACAGCGCCTGGTCCCTGATTGTCGTCGATGGTGACGGCACGGCGGCGGGCAAGATCGACAATGTCTTTACACTGGGCGTTACGAACAGCGCCGGTTACTGGGTCACGCCTTTCCAGACGAACACGCTGCAGAACGGCACGCAGACTGTTCTTCTCGTCAAGGATTTCACCGGAAAGGTCGGCGATGACCTCGATACGGCCAATGCGGGGACGTTCACATCCACCCCCTGGTCCGAAATCGGGGACACGATCGCCGTGTCCGATGGCGGCAAGGGCGATCCGACCTATGCCGGCGCGCCTGTCCTGACGGGTTCGATCATCAACGGCGCCTCGCGCATCCCCGACGGGACGGATACGGACAGCACCTCGGACTGGGTTGCGGATGACCCGTCCCTCGCCGGGATCGACGGCTATGGCACCGTTGCCGCGGCAGGCAAGGTTCTGGTCACGCCGGGGGCGGCGAATGACGGTACCTCTTCGGGGGACAGCACTGGTGGATCGGGCAGTTCGGATACGGGCGGAAGTGACACTGGGGGAAGCGGCTCCGGCTCGGGCAGTGATACGACGCCGCAGGACCTGACGATCCAGCAGATCAACGGCACCGGCTATTACAGCCCGTATGCCAACACCTCCGTCATGACCACGGGTGTTGTGACGGGTGTGGACACGAATGGCAGCATCGGTTTCTGGATCCAGCAGACGAATGCCGACAAGAACACGATCGGCAGTGCGGGCATCTTCATCTATGCGGGCAAGACGGCGACGCTGCCGACGGTGGGCGAGACCGTGTCCGTTACGGGAACGGTCACGAACTATTCCGGCACATCATGGAGCAAGTCCCTCACCCTGCCGGAAATCAACCTTGTCTCCTACACCGACACCGGCGCGGCCTATGTGAACGTGACGCCGACGGTTGTTGGTCAGGGCGGTCTGACGGTTCCGGCGGCGTCCTATCTGGGCGATCTGACGCAGGCGATCGATCTGAACAAAAGCACAGCCTCTCTCAGCCCCGACACCAATGCGCTCGATTTCTACCGCAACCTGATTGGTCAGGTCATCACGATCCATGATGCCGTGGCCGTCGGTGCCACGGCCTCGAACGCGACCTGGGTCGTGCCCGATGGTGGCGATGGTCTGCTGACGCCAACCGGCGCGCTTCAGGAAACGGCCGACAGCGTCAATACGCAGCGGATCGAGCTTTATTATGACAGCGGTGTCACGCCGGGGTCTGCCATCAGTGCGGAAGTCGGGGACAAGCTCGGCGATATCACGGGTGTGCTGACCTATTATAATGGCGTCTATGAGCTGGTCCCGACCACGCAGGTCACCGTTCTGCATACCGACACGCCAGCGCCGGTCACGTCCCTGCACAAGGACGACCAGAACCTGCTGGTCAGTGACTACAACATTGAGAACTTCAACGCGCTGGACCCTGCGAATGCCGACCGTCTGAAGCAGGTCGCGCAGATCATCGTCAACAATCTCGACAGCCCGGACGTGCTGGCGCTTCAGGAAATCCAGGACGACAGCGGCACGACCAATGACGGCACCGTCAGCGCGGAACAGAACCTGGCGGCCATCGTCAAGGCCATCGCGGATGCGGGTGGCCCGACCTATTCCTGGGCGGAGGTGGACCCGACCAACAATGCCTCGGGCGGCGTTTCGGGCGGCAATATCCGCAGCGTCTTTCTGTACAATCCCGAGCGCGTCACCCTTGCCGCGCCTGTCACGACCATTGGTGACGAGGAACTGGCCAGCGGCACGTTCAAGAACACCCGTCTGCCGCTGGTCGGCACGTTCGAGTTCAATGGCCAGTCGGTCACGCTCGTCAACGTGCATCTGTCCTCACAGGCTGGCAGCAGCGAGCTTTATGGTTCGACGCAGCCGCCCGTGAACCATGGCGGCACGACGGATACGGTCAACAACCGCATCGCGCAGGCGCAGTACATCACGAACTACGTCAACGGACTGCTGACCAGTGATCCGACCGCCAAGGTGGGCATCCTCGGCGATTTCAACGACACCGAATGGAGCGACGCCCAGCAGGTCTATGCCAATGCCGGCCTGACGGACATGAGCACCACGGAAGATCCGTCCAACCGCTACACCTATATCTTTGAAGGCAATGCGGAATCGCTGGATCACACGATCGGCAGTTCGGCTTTTGCCAGCGCCGGGAAGTTCGAGACGATCCACGTCAACACGGGGTCGCTGACGGGCGAGTCCGATCATGATCCGTCCGTTACCCTGCTGGAAATGACGGATTACAGCGCAACGAACGGTGCGGCCCTGTCGAATGTCAGCCTGACTTCCGGGCAGACTGCCGCCGTTCACAGCGGCAGCACGGCCTCCGGGATCACGGTCGGGGATGGCAGCCGCCTTGCCCTGTATGCGGGTAGCACTGCCAGCGGCATCACTCTTGCCAGCGGAGCAAAGATCGATCTGCCGGAGATGGCCTGGTCCAGCGATGCCACCGCGACCCTGACGGATGCGTCAACACTCACTGTCACGAGCAGAAGCAGCACCTATGCGATCAGCTTCGACGGTTCGTATGACGCCGATTTCTTCAGCCTGGCCGCCGATGGGTCCGGTGGTACGATGCTGCTGGCGGAAGGCACGCCCTGCTATTGCCGGGGGACGCTGATCCTTACGGATCGTGGCGAAGTGCCTGTCGAGACGCTGCAGATCGGCGACCTGGTCCAGACCACCACCAATGGTCTGCGCCCGATCCGCTGGATTGGCCACCGCAGCTATTCCGGCACGTTCGCGAACGGCAACCGCGATATCCTGCCGGTCGTGTTCCGTCGGGGATCACTCGGGCATGGTCTGCCGCATCAGGATCTGTCGGTTTCGCCGCTGCATGCGATGTATCTGGATGGCGTGCTGGTTCCGGCTGTCCTGCTGGTCAATGGCAGCACCATCGTGCAGGCCGAGCGCATGGATGAAGTGGCCTATTTCCATGTCGAGCTGGAACAGCACGACATCATCATCGCCAACGGCACGCAGTCCGAAACCTTCGTGGACGATCATTCGCGCGGCATGTTCCACAATGCCTGCGAATATGACGTCCTTTATCCGGATGCCGGTACGGTGGCAGCCCGCTACTGTGCGCCGCGCGTCGAGGAAGGCGCACAGCTTGAGGCCATCCGCAACCGCCTGAACCCTTCTGCCCGAAAAAGTACGGCATTGGCGCCGCTTGAAGGGTATCTGGACGTCGCCACCCACAGCCATGTCGGGGGCTGGGCCCGCGTGCCCGGTAGTGACCGGCTCGTGCGGCTGCAGATCGTCGATAACGGTGTGGTTCTGGGCGAGGTTCTGGCCGATCGCATGCGGGACGATGTCGGCAGTGCCTGCGGTTTTCATTTCGACATTCCGGGTGGCCTGTCCGCTGTGGAACGTCACGTTCTGGAAATCCGCCGCGCCGATGATCATGCCGTGCTCGGCCATTGCCCCTGGATGATGGATCAGGCCGCGCAGCAGCCGCGCCAGGCCATTGTCGCGACCGTCCCCGCCGCACCGCTGGAGGGCTGCATCGATATTGCAACGCGCAACCGCATCGCAGGCTGGGTCTGCAACCCGGCCACGCCCGATGAGGCCGTGACGCTGCAGATCGTTGATAACGGTGCCGTTCTTGCTTCGGTCGTCGCCAACGGGCGTCGTCCGGACGTGGCGCGCACCGGGCGGCCGGTGCTGTGCGGCTTCGATGTCCTGCTGCCTGGGGGCCTGTCGCCCATGACGCGCCATGTTCTGGAAGTCCGGCGCAGTTCTGACGGTGCGCTTCTTGGCGAACCGCAGGTCATCGAACCGGCGAACGCTTTCGACGCCGACATGACCCGCAGTGTCGCGCGCGCCGTGGCTGCTGCTGCGGAGGATCAGGACGGCGATCAGGTCCTGTCCTTCCTGCTGGCACAGGTGGAAAAGCTCCGTCAGGGGCGCTCGGATGCCGCGAGTGGCACGGCGACGGCCACGTTCGATGCGGCCCTGCGTCGCCGTGGGCTGTCCGCGAAAGGCTCTGTCACGCGTAAACGGGCGCTGGTCATCGACGGGCAGCATCCGGACGCGAAACGCGATGCCGGATCACAGGCCATCCTGTCGCATATGGCGGCTCTTGAAGCACTCGGCTACGACGTCTGCTTCGTCGCCGCAGACCAGATGGACCGGGTGTTCCCACTGGACACGCTGCCCGGCGTCACCGTCCTCGGGCAGCCGTTCTTTGCGTCGGTGGAAGACGTGCTGCGGCGTCAGGCCAACAGCTTCGACGTCGTGTATCTGCATCGCGAGGACATCGCGACGCGCTACATGGCGCTGGTGCGCCGCAACCAGCGCAGGGCCCGCGTGCTGTACAGCGTCGCGGATCTGCACTTCCTGCGTCTTGCCCGTCAGGCCGCCGTTCAGGGACGGCCCGAACTGATGGCGCAGGCCAATCAGATCCGTGTTGCCGAATACAGGGCGGCCCTTCAGGCGGATGCTGTCCTGACGCATTCCGAAGCCGAGGCCGCACAGCTTCGCAAGGATCTGCCGCAGGCGAATGTGCATGTTGTGCCCTGGGCCATTCCTGCGCAGAGTGGTTCTTCCGTCCGTCGCGATGGCGTGGTGTTCGTGGGTAATTATGCCCATGCGCCCAACGCCGATGCGGCCCGCTGGCTGGTGGACGAGATCATGCCGGCCGTCTGGGCGGCTGATCCGACCATCTGCTGCACGCTGGTCGGAGCGGACATGCCCGAGAGCCTCCATGCGCTCACGGATGACCGCATCCGGGTTCTTGGACATGCGCAGGATCTCGGCATGGTTCTGGCGGCCCATCGCCTGAGCGTCGCTCCGCTGCGTTTCGGGGCGGGCATCAAGGGCAAGGTGGTTGAAAGTCTCGCCTCCGGCCTGCCCTGCGTCATGACGCCGGTCGCAGCCGAAGGGCTCGGCCTTCCGGGTGCGCTTGAGGGCCTCGTGCAGGGGGATGCGGCGGCTCTGGCCGCACAGATTGTGGCCCTGCACAACAGCCCGGACCTGTCCGGACTGGTCGAAGCCGGTCAGGCCTTTGCAGACGAAGGCTACTCCAGCCGGGCTGTTACCACAGCGCTGGAACTTGCCCTCAGCGAGAGGCCGGCCCTGCAGAAAGCCGTCTGAATCCAGCAGATCCGGACGGGTTTTCCCCGTCCGGATCACGGATCAGCGCGTTCCGGTCAGGACTCCTTGGGAGTGCCCAGCTTTCCGTTCAGGAACTGGGCCTCCCCGTTGCCGAAAGACCAGTCGGCATCCGTGTTTTCAACGTAATTCACCATTACGTCGCTGGGGGCGATGCCGCATTTTTCGGACAATGCTTCGGTCAGGATACGGAAGAAGGCAGTCTTTTCCTCCACGCTGCGCGGGCGCGTCGTAATCGAGAGGATCATGACGTCATCGGTGCGGGGGATGCCCAGCCCCGTATCCTCGATCCGCACCCGGCTTTTCCTGTGTTCGTAAACAATCTGGTAGCGGTCACGCGGTGGCACGTGAAACGCGTCGAGGACGGCCTGATGGGCCGTATCGAGGATTGCGGCCAGTTCCGTTTCGGAACGGCCTTCCAGCAGGTCAAAGCGGATGAGAGGCATGGGGTGTCTCCTGTCTTCAGGCAATGAAAACCGGAATCCAGAATGACGGCGCACCGGCTTGGTCAGGAAGTAAATTCATCCTGATCGTCCCGGGTACGATTATTTGGGAACTACATCCGGAAGGTGCCGCAGAAATCTACCGGTTCATGCGGTGATTTGCGCAGACTGATCCTGTTTCAGTCTTTTTTCTCTTTCGGCGGAATGGGCATACTGGTCCCCCCATGTCTTGAGGGCCTGGATGACGGGTTTCAGGGTCTTTCCCAGATCCGTCAGACGGTATTCGACATGCGGGGGGACGACCGGGAACACGGTCCGGGAAACGAGACCGTCCGCTTCCAGTTCACGGAGCTGGTTGGTCAGCATGCGCTGCGTGACATTGGGCAGGCGGTGGCGGAATTCTCCGAAACGCAGCACCGGTTCTTCGAACAGATGATACAGGATCAGGGCTTTCCACTTCCCGCCGAACAATTCGAGCGTGGCTTCGACTGTGCAGCCCGGACTACAGTTGAGGGTCGTGTGACGTGTTCGCGGCATGGTATCATTCCTGACACTAATGGCGGTTTATGTGCGTTCTTGCGCGGCAAAGTCAACGGGACAATCCTGAATGACAGGACAGAGAACATTTTCCTGTTTTAAACCCGGCCTGATCACCTGCTTTCTTTGCCCTGACCACACGTATTAGTGAAGAAGCGCCTGGCTACAGTTCCAGTTATTTCATGGAAAGGAAAAGCCGACATGATCGTCTATCAGACTCTTAATCCAACGACGGAAACCGTCGAACGCAGCTTTGACCTGCACACGCCGGCGCAGATGAAGGACATCACGGACCGTGCCGAGCATGTCTGGAAGACGGACTGGAAGCTGCGGAGCATTGCCCAACGCAAGGAGATCGTGTCCAGGGCCGCTGATCTGCTGCGCCGGGACCGGCAGCATCATGCCAGCCTGATCGCCACGGAAATGGGCAAGGCCCTGCCCGACGCGCTTGAGGAAATCGACGTTACGGCTGATATCCTGTCGTTCTATGCAAACGGCGCGGAAGAGTTTCTTGCTCCCACGCCTCTCAAGGTGAAGACCGGCCAGGCGAAGATCATCAACCAGCCGCTTGGGATCATTTACTGTATCGAGCCATGGAATTTCCCGTATTACCAGCTGGCGCGTGTCGCGGGCCCCAATCTCATGGCGGGCAATGTCGTCATTGCCAAACATGCCCCCAACGTGCCGCAATGCGCCCTGGCGTTTGAGAAACTGTTTCACGACGCAGGCGCGCCCGTCGGGGCCTATGCCAATATTTTTCTGGATAATGACCAGTCCGCAGAACTCATCAAAGATGAGCGTATCCGTGGCGTGGCACTGACGGGAAGTGAACGCGCCGGTCAGGCCGTGGCGGCCCAGGCGGGGGCTGCGCTCAAGAAGGACACGATGGAACTGGGCGGCAGCGATGCGTTCATCGTGCTTGACGACGCCGACCTTGATCTGGCCGTGAAATGGGCCGTCTGGGGACGGTTTGCCAATAACGGACAGGTCTGCACTGCGGCCAAGCGCATGATCGTGCATGAAAAGGTTTACGATGCCTTTCTCGATGGGCTCAAAGCCGCCATCACCCGTTTCCGGATCGGGAACCCGCTCGACAGGGACACCACCCATGGTCCGATGAGCAGTCTGCGGGCAATGGAACTGGCGCTCGATCAGACGGCGGAAGCGGTCAAGGGCGGCGCGACGCTTGTGGCCGGCGGCAAGCGGATGGACCGCAAGGGGTTCTTCATGGAGCCGACCATCCTGACGGATGTGTCAAAGGACAATCCGGTCTTTTATCAGGAGATCTTCGGCCCGGTGGCGGTTGTCCACAAGGTCGCCTCCGAGCAGGCCGCGATCGATCTGGCCAATGATTCGCCTTACGGGCTTGGAGGTGCGGTTTTCTCACGGGATATCGCGCGTGCGGAAAAGGTCGCCGAGCAGGTCGAGACCGGCATGGTCTTCATCAACACGGCCACCGCAGCCGCCCCGGAACTCCCCTTCGGCGGGATCAAGAATTCCGGCTTCGGACGGGAACTGTCCTTCCTCGGCATCGAGGAATTCATCAACCGCAAGCTTGTCCGGATCGGATAAGCCACTTCGGGCATCTGTCACGTCAGACAGGTGCCCGACAACCCGTTCCTGTCCGGGATGTCCGGAAAGGCAGCTAAAGGACACCGATTTTAAAGAATGAGCTGACCTGGTGGAGAGAGTTGGAAACAGCTCTCATTCATCATAAAACACCATAAAAAACATACAGTTATCGTCTCAAAAATCCGAAGATTGACTCTCGTGGTGCTACAGCCCGGCGAGCAGCATATCAGCCGTCGCGGACGGTCTCGTGATAGAGGCGAATTGTCAATCTGCGGAATAGTTTTCTCTCCCCGCAGAACGTATCCTGGGACATCTTTGAAGATAGTATGCGGCTAACTGAATAATGGCGGAAAAGAAGCGCAACCCACCTTGGACCCGTGACGAGATCATCTTGGCGTTGGACCTCTATCGACAAGTTGAAGGGGCCTGGCCCCGGGAGAGTGATCCTCGCGTCGCTGCGCTCAGCGATACCCTTAATAGCTTCTGGCGCGCCCAGGGCCATGAAGGAGCGACACTGCGCAATGCTAATGGCGTGAAAATGAAGCTCATGAACCTTCGCGCCCATGATCCCGCACATGCTGACAAGGCAGGCCTGAAAGCAGGAAATCATATAGAACGTGAGGTATGGACTGACTTCGCAGATGATCCTCGACATCTCAAAGAGACGGCTGATGCAATTCGGCAAGCGATTGTGTCGGGAAAAGCTATCCACATTGAGGTCGAAAGCGATGAAGTTCTGGATCCAAACGAGGTGGAAGCTCCAGAAGGACGGCTTCTGACAGTCATGCATCATCGCCGGGAGCGGTCGCGAAAGATCGTTAAGGCAAAGAAGCAGGACGTCTTGAAAAAGGCGGGCCGCCTGACCTGCGAGGCTTGTAGCTTTGATTTCGCCGAACGATACGGTGCTCGCGGGGATGGGTTTATAGAGTGCCACCATACAAAGCCGCTGGCAGACTTGGCCGAAGCAGGAAATACGCGGTTAGCCGACCTGGCGCTTCTTTGTGCAAATTGCCACAGGATGATCCACGCGAAGCGGCCCTGGCTGAGCGTGGACGAACTTCGCGCTCTTCTAGATTCACAAGGAAAGAATGGAGGGGAAACGCTCTGACAGAATTGAACATACAATTTGAAGCATTGAACACGACCACAGAGAAAGAGGGCGATGCGTGGACGAAAACACATGGCCAACATTTGGCCCATACGGGGACATAAGAAATCTAGAAAGAACGAATGAAGAGGAAAGCAAAAAAGCAATCCTGTCTAACGAATGGAGACGCAAGTGTTTCTCATTAATAGAATGGGGAATTACCTTGCTCCACCTTTGCATAGTGGATTGGGAAAACAATAACGAATCTGATCACGTTAAGCAGATGCTCGGATTACGTCTTCTAAATTCTTCATTATCGAGTGTTTCTCTCATAATGCAGGGATATCCTCAAGCGTCACTTTCAATAATCAGAGACATGATAGAGACTGGAAACCTTCTAGAGTATTTTCGACTACTCCCAGAAGAAGTTTTAGTCTGGGCAAAATCCAATAGCGAGGACAGAAGAAATAAATATTCAGCACAAAAAATTAGAAATAAAATAAAGAGTAAACATAATATTGAAAATAATAACCTATCCATAGCATATTGGACGCTATGTGATATTGCAGTTCATCCAACTCCAGCAGGATTTAACATGCTCCTGGATACGGATTCTCCTATGGCTGGTCCACAATTCGTGGAACATCGTTTGGATGCTTGGTTGCGAGAAATGATCCTTAGATTTTCTCCAGCAGTCTGGCTCATGCTTTTACATGCCCCTCATTTGACCCCTGAACATGAAAAATCGGCGCGCGACTATGGAGAAGCGATGCTGCGGGTAAGTGCACTCCCGCTACCGACCTAAGGCATAGCTTATGTCCAGATTGCATACTTTTCTGGTCAGATTGGCCGCCAACGAGAAACCGCGCTTTTTGACCGTCCAGAAAATATGCGATTTTAGTTTATTGACACATGCACAGCATTCCCTAGATATTCCAATACACACTAGGGAGCCTAATCATGCCAGGTCAGACCGTCGCATACGTCCGGGTATCGTCAGCAGATCAGAACACCGACCGCCAGACGTTCGACGGCGTGCAAATCAACAAGACCTTTACCGACAAGTGCAGCGGCGGAACGCGCAACCGCCCGGCACTCACAGAGATGCTGGAATATGTCCGAGACGGCGACACCATCGTCTGCCATTCCATCGACCGTTTCGCGAGGGACCTGCAAGACCTGATGGAACTGGTCAAGGAATTGACGGCCCGTGGCGTTGGCGTCCGGTTCATGAACGAGAACCTGACCTTCACCGGCAATGAGAACCCAATGCAGACGATGATCCTTCAGGTCATGGGGTCTTTCGCGCAATTTGAACGCTCCATGATCCGGGAACGTCAGAAGGAAGGGCAGATCGCTGCCCGCGCGAAAGGCAAGCTGCCGGGCCGAAAGAAGACCCTGTCACCGGAGCAGATCAACGAACTACATGCCCGGATTGATGCTAAGGAACCCAAGGCACAGATCGCAAAAGCACTCGGGATAAGCCGCGCCACTCTATATGCCTATTGGGATCAACCCGCCAAAGCCAAAGTCTGAATCGCAACGTAGACCGGCCCCCAGTGCCGGTCTTTTCGTATCCAAAGCGCCGTTGGGAAATACCATCACGATAATTCCGTTGAGGATAGTGGGCGTCGCGGACGTTCCGCCTCTTCACTGCTGCACGGAACCTGCAATTCACCATTATCACTATATAATATGGTATAATTGGTCTCTCAACATATCCGAGATTGCAGGACCAACGAAACAATGAAGACCCGAAAATATGTGAGACCCACCACAGCCACGTGGGATGAAGCCGCCGAGCTATATAGCCGAGGGCTGACTCAGGACGATATTGCAGAAAGACTGAATGTTTCCGTGCGCTCTGTCGCGAACAACCTACATGACGCGCTAGACCGCCGACGCGCAGCACTGGCAGCCAGTGTGACAGGAACAGCGGCAACGTCGCCCGTTCCCTCTATCGCCACCGCCTCTGTCCCGAACGTGACCGAACGCGAAGAAGCCACGAAGCATTGGCGGGCGACAGCATGGGCCGACAGTCAGGCGATTCAGGCGCGTTTACGCGAAGAGATGAGCAAACCAGCACCAGACGCACGCGCAATCCGGGCCTTCACAGCAGGCGCCGACGCTCTACGCAATCTCATCAAGATAGGTGCTGACATTCTGGAAGTGGACAAACACGCAGCCGACGAGATCATCCCTGAACTGGTAGTCCGAGAGATTACCCCGGAAGAGGTCGCGGCGATCCGAGCCAAACAGCGTCTGGAGAATGGAGACCTGGACCCAGCAGAACTGGCAGCCCTCAAGGAAGAGGCATCTAACGACGAGTCAGACGAAGAAAAATTAGTTATAACTGAAGAATAGGCGCGAAGTCTTAGAAAACTGCCAGAATTCGGCTAAGGATAGCCTACAAAATCGGCCATAAATTCGAAAATCTGCAAATTAAAACATCTAGAATCGATCGTTTTTACTGGAATCTAAATTGCCTATATTGTTACACTCACCGCGCCGATAGCCTTATGGGCTGGGTTGCAGGGCTCCAAGAGGGGCAGGTTTGAATTTGCAGGACTGTCCCACCCGCCAGCCTGCAAGTGGGTTAGTTCAAACATGCCCCTCTCCTACAGCACAGCCGGGAGGGGGTTAGAGGCAAAAGGAGCCTCTGAAACCCCGAACCCCAGCAAGGATATGGACCACCATTATCGACAGGCCGCGAAGGCGGTAATCGCGCATATCAGCGCACACCACCGCGAACTAGCACCGTCATTCCAAGAATTCATCAAGAACGTCTGCCAGCATGAGAGCCGCGACCTGATTGCGCGCGCCGTGCTGGATTTCGCACGTCACCACCATTTGCCGGGCGCCCCAGAAGCGAAGCGACGGGTAATGCGTATCGGCGAGACCCTGCCATCCCAGAAGGTCCGCGCCCGTATCGTGGATGCGCTGATGAAGAAGGCTGATGGCGACCCAGAAGCCGCTCTGGAAATCCTCAATGTGCCCGGCCGAACGGGTATGGGCGAGGACGCCGACATGAGCGCCCTAGCGTCTTACCTGCACCACCTCGACACCAAGCGGAATGGAAAATCGGTGGGAGATTCGCCCCTCGATTTTGAGGGACATTCGCCCTCATTCGATGGGACATTTGCCCCTCATTTCATGGGAGATTCGCCCTGCAATTTCATGGGAGATTCGCCCCTCATTTCATCCGATGAGGCCGCATCAAAAAATCCGCAGTTTCCTGCCGCCCGGAATACTGCCGATCAGGGCATGAGCGAGGGAGAAAAAACGCATGGACCATTAGTGTCCCCTCCCCTAGCTTCAGTTTCAGATCCAATTCTGACAGCCTCATCACCGCAAGAAAGCCAGCGGCCCGCCACACCGGCTATCCGCGCCGAGGACGCGCCCAGCGCGTCCAAGACGCTACCAGCCAGCCCGGCAAGAAAGCACCGCAAGAGAGCATCAGACATGACGGCGGAAGAGATCGCCCATGTCCGGCTCGCCATGCTCGCCTCCCAAGCCAGATCAAAGCCGCTCAACATCGAAATCATGGTTCGTCTGGAGAAGACATCCGCATACAGAAAATTCTGGAACCCATCCCCGGACTCGAAAGGGAAAATACGAAGCCCGAACTCTGAAGGCGAGAGACAGGCGAGAGCGCAGGCCCGCAGGGCCTCAGCGAACGCATTGTCGCGCCTTCTCGAAGCACTAGGCAGAGATACGGGCGCTCCTGTCCCATACATCGCCGTCTATGAGCTTCCAGCGAAAGGAGGTTCAGGACTCCACGTCCACATAAAGGCCCACCTGCCGGATCGCGAAGCGGTGCAGATCCTCATCCGGAGGCTATCGAAGTTCACGAATACAACGCCGGAGATGGTTCAGAACTTCCAGCGTCTTGCGGACAGCAACCACCTGCCGTTCGACGTCAGAGGAGAAGAGTCTTTCGTCCGCAATCCCGACGCCCGCTTTGCCTCGGAGAAGCGGTCATGGCAAAGCGCCGCATATCTCTGCAAGAGCGCCGCGCAGGACATAGAGGCCACCATCGCCGGGCGCTCAACCAGTCTCGGAGCCATCAGGCCAGAGGTGGACGAACGAAAACACCTCCGTCACATGCAGGACATCAGAGCCTATCAGCAGCAGAACGCCGATATATCGATCACAAAGCGTGTCCGCTTCAGCAGGTGTCTGGGATGGGCCGCACTGGCAGTGGATGGCTTCACACCAGACAAGGCAGGTGATGCCGGGTGGCTCCTGAAGTCCGAACGCAACAGGCGGGACGGTATCCATCGGCGCGCCCTTCCAGCCTACTCGTCGCGAGCACCATCATTCCTTCCCCGAGAGCCTGAAAACTCGCCAAAATCTGCCATTTCTGCTATAATAACTCTCGAAAGAGAGGAGCATTTGTGACGCCATTCATCAAGCATTATTGCAATACGATCCTACCATCACCGACCGGCGCATCGGACGAAGAGACGCATTTCATCCCGCCGTTCGGATGGCCCGAAATCATGCACATTGCATCCGACGTCCAGCATCAGGGTCGCGTGGCATCGAAGCAATGGGGGGACGTTGAAATCCTGTCCTGCACCATCGAGAATCAGCCACACATTCTCGCCCACATCAGGACAATCCAAGGCACCCCGTTTGAAGGGGGTTTCGCTTGGCACCGGGAAACCCTGAAGGCGGAGCTTAACGCCATCAAGTCGCCTTTGGAGATCGCAGGAGCCGCCGTATTCTTCGGAGACACGGCGTTGGAACTGTTTTCCGAGCCGCTGGATGCGCCCCAGCCATCGTCCGGCAGATGGCACCCAAAAAGATCAAAAAGCGCCCCAGAGCGAAAGCTGCCCCATGAGCGTGGATATCACCAGCCCAGCGCCATATCCCGTCCCACCCGTTCTTTTCATGACCAAGAACGCCGGAATCGAATTGATCGCGCAAAGCAAGACGATCCGTCTATTCCCTGAAACCATTGAGGGTATTCACTACGCCGTCAGGATGGTAAAAAGAGGCGGAAAAACAATAAATATCTATTCAAATCCTCACATAGGCGGGTTTTTAATCAGATACATTGAATAGTTAGTTAGTAATAGATAACTAAACTATTTCTTGACCACGATAGATTCGCAGTGTTTTGCTCTCCCTTGCCAACAAACAAGGAATTAATCAGTGCATAACATCGACTCTTACTTCGCAAGCGCCGAAATCGTCTCTGAATCAATGGATCGCGCCCTAAAAGCTGGGACGTTCCGCACGGTGCGCCGTTCATCGGGTCGCACGGTAGTATTCGGTCGCTCAATCGATGGGGAAGATGAAGCGTTCGCGGAAATCGGTATTGGGGAAGAGTTCATCAGGCTGGCATAGAATCGAACAACCACAGGTCATGGCGTGCTATAATTCCACCATGACCCACAACAAAGCCGGGACGAATACAGTTCCGCACATCGGAAACCCTCTAGCGTTGACGCGGAGACAGTTCGATCATCTTCTAATCGCCGCAAAGATACTTCGCACGCTCGACGCCGGACAGGGCGTCACGATCTATCGCTTCACGGTAGCACGACATGCCCACTGGGCAGTCGCTGACGGCAAGACTGCCCTGATCTTCGATAAGAAGGACTTTCGCCGGGCCATCATAGCCCGCGCCGACCAAGGATGCCGGATTTCAAGCCGCATCCTGTCCGCGCTTGCAGAGGCAACCTTCACGACCGCGCACGGCCCCGATTTCCCCAGACCGATCCGCTCGTGCCACCAGCCCGAGGAGATCGCGGCATGCTGATCGCACGCGCTCATCCGCTCGCCGCAGTCGCGGCCCGCTTCAACGTCCGAAACGAACTCTTGCGGAACGAGATAGTAAATAGGTCTTCGCCGCAAATCCGGAACGATCTCCGATCATTCTTTGATAATGGCTGCCTGACATCCGCCGCCCGTATCGCGTCTTGGGTCAAGCAAACAGGCAGAGAAGCTGAATATGCCATAGACGGACGCATGATTGCGCTGGCGACCTGTCTTGCTACATCTTTGGGGCTTCCACCCATCAGTGTGGCGACTGTTCTGATCGAAATCTATCAGGCAGCCTACGTCTCTTTCGATCAAGCAGCCGAGATTCAGCACACGAACACGGAAGCAGTGTTTCGTTACTGCTTCCCGCAAGTTCAATACCAAAGCGGCACGATCACCGTCTACAGGGGAAGTTACGGCAGTATAGAGACGGCCAGCAAGGGCTTGTCTATGCGACAGGAAAACGCCGTCTTCTGGTCTGACAGAATCAGCCATGCGGCCTTGTATGCCGCACACCGGGCCAATGGTTTCTCGAAACATGGAAACGAACAGGTCAAACCCATCATCCTCAAGGGCACGTTCAGCAGATCGCGGTGTTACCCCATCGACCTGTCGGACGGAACCGCGAGTCAGGTAATTTGCTTCGGAGCCGTTGAAATCAAGGACATTGAAATGACCGCCGAGGCAGTAGGTCGATTGGCTGAGTTTGAACTGTCGCAAGCCACAGATGGACGCCTTGAAGTCCTCAAGGGAGATCTTCTTGAGATCCTCACGTGGGCACGTCAGCAAAACATCAAGCACGCCCTGAAAGGATAATCGAATGACTGTTTACGTCCGCCGCATCAAAACCGAAACGCTCGCGGACCTTCCCGACGCCCTCGACAATTTCAAGCTGATAACCAGCACCAGCGCCGATGACGACACGCCGATCATCGGAACCGCCATCGAACCAGAGACCGATGTGCCTATTGTGTTCATTCACTCGACAACGCCGGTTCTCGTCCTGATCGGTGGCCCAGCGTCCGCTGATATGGATTATTGCGGCGGAGCTTTCCCGAACCCATACCAGCCCGCCCGCGTCAGGACAGACAGGGAGCGGCTGCCGTCCTGATCGTCAGCATCATGCCGAAAAGAGTATGATCTATCTGACCTTGGGAAAGATAGCCCGGCGCATCGGCTTGGCGGGATCAAGATGGACCTTCCTTGCGCCACGCATGGACATCTTGCCAGGCGGGGCAAGTGTGATTGTCAGCCCAGGGTAAGAGATTGCCTGGATGGCATCATTCAAAGCCGCGAGATCGAAGCCGCTTCCGGTTTCATCCAGGCCGTAAGTCTCTGCAACGTCCTCGGCATCATGACCCATGACGGCATCCCGCAACGTCTTGTCCACCCTGGCATTGCGTAAGGCCCGCTTTGCCGTGTGCCTAAACGAATGAAAGGACTTGTTCAGTTCGGGAACCGCCTTTCTTGCCTCGCGACCCCACCAGTTCGAGAAGGGACTGGTGGGTTTTTTGCCCTTGGATGTCTCGGCACGGATCATAGGGAAGAGAAGGCCGTCTAGACCATCACCAGATAAACGCCTTTCCTCGACGCACCGTAGGAAGCCAAGACGCTTCACCTCGTCATGAATGGGGATGCGCCGGACGGCATTGACGGTCTTCCCGGTCCTGATGCGTATCGCGTCGATACCGTTTTCCCGAATGACATCTCCGATCCTCAACGTGCCAAGCTCGTTCAAGCGCGCTCCCGAATACAAGGCCAAGATCGGAAGCCACACGGCTGCCTCACCCGCGCCAGCAATAGACCGCTCGCCCTTTACGAACACAGGCAGCGCGAAAATGGCCTTCAGGTCTTCGAGACTGTATGGCAGACGTGCCGCCTTGGCTTTGGGTGCTCCACCCTTTGCGCGAACCTCTCGCGAAACTACCCGATCAACGTAACCGTTATCAGAAGCCCATTTCAGAGCGATGGATACGGCGGCAAGGTGCTTACTGTTAATCGTGGCTGATGACAGACGCGGGATGTCAGGCTTGTCTTTGTATAGTGCCGCCACCTCTTGCACCGTCAGCAGCCGCTCCGATGGCTTCAGCCGTGCAGGTATCGTCAGCAGCACATCTTTGAAACCAGCGATTTGCCGTTTCGTGATGCGCGCAACATCCAAATCCCCAAACACTTCAACAAAGCGCCGGATGGACGTCTGGAAACTCGCCGCAGTGGAGACCGCAGGTTTTCGCTCATCAATGTATCGCTGCAAAGCCCCGGAGATCGTCAAGCCAGACGTTTCCACTGGCAAATGATCTTTGCCATTCGGTTTCCTCTTAGGTTCGTCTGGCTTTTGGGTGGTGGCCGTGCGCGGAAACAGGTCATGGGGCAGCGACGGCTTCCATGAAGGATGAAAGTCCGTTCTTCCAGACGCCCATTCAAGCACTGTCTCGGCAACCTCGCTCTCGCCAGCCAAGATTTGCCCGGCGATAACTTCGACCCGTCTGTCATTTTCTAGAATGGGAGGAACCGCTTTGGCTGCCAAGAGCCGCGCAACATTCCTAAAGGAAGAGACATTCAGCGTGCCTTCCTCAAGTTGCCGAAGCGTATGATCCGCACAGTCAGCCGCGAACCTCGCCTTCTCTTCCGTGAAATCAAAATTAGCGCTGGGCCTGTCATGTTTGAGGGCCGCGATCCGTTCGGAAATGATCTCATCACGATAAGGGTCTAAGAAATTATCAGCCCAGGCTCGCTGAAGGGTAGCTCCGAACCATTCCCGAATGATCCGGTCCATTTCCTCAAAACCAGACACACGCTCCAACTCCACCCAAAGCTGCTTGATCCGCAGACCAAGCGCAGCACACAGAACGCGCGCAACATCCTTATCCCGCGTTCCGAGCGCGAACACGACCTCCTGTTTTGCCACACGGCTCCGCAGATCGGCAGGCACACGACACCTAAACGAATAGGTATCGCCGCGACGATAGACAAAGCTGCCAATACCCATTGGTGCTACAGCCCCGTGCTACAATGAGCACAGACTGACCCATCAGGGAAAAAACAGTCAAAACAATCAGTTAGATGGAGGGGACCTGGTGGAGAGAGTTGGATTCGAACCAACGTAGGCGTACGCCAGCGGATTTACAGTCCGCCCCCTTTAGCCACTCGGGCACCTCTCCGGGTCGGCGGTTGGGATATGGCGGATTGACGGCTATGTCAATTGCCAGTTGTCGATTATATGCTTTTTTATGGCCAGAAGATCTCCCTCCCGTTCCGCTCCCGATCGTTCCACGGACCGATCCGCTCCTCACGCCGGCAATGCCGACCACGGCTCTTCCCCGTCTGGTGGTCGCACCAGGGAACGGGGCGGGCGTTCCGGTCGTGGCCATGCGGCCAGCTCCGGCCCCGGCTACTGGATTTACGGTCATCATGCCGTACAGGCCGCTCTCGCCAATCCCGAACGTGTGATTCACGATTTCCTGGCGACGCGCGAAGCTGCGGCATCTTTTGAGAATGCGTCCCGCAAGCCGCAGATCGTGGACCGTGAGCGCCTCGACCGGCTGTGTGAGCGCGATGCCGTTCATCAGGGCGTCTGCCTGCGGGTCGAGCCGCTGGAAACGCTGGCCATTCCCGATATCGTCGAGCGCAAGGGGCCGGTTCTGGTGCTGGATCAAGTGACGGATCCGCGCAATATCGGCGCCATTCTGCGCTCTGCTGCGGCCTTCGGTGCGGCGGCGCTGCTCGTGCAGGATCGCAATGCGCCGCAGGAAAGCGGTGCGATGGCGAAGGCGGCTTCGGGCGCGCTGGACGTTGTGCCCATTCTGCGCGAGGTCAATCTCTCCCGGGCGCTTCAGGCACTTCAGGCCGAGGATTTCTGGGTTGTCGGGCTGGATGCCGGAGGTACGCGACTGGATGGCAAAAGCTTTGCCGGGCGTCGTGTGGCTCTGGTTCTGGGAGCCGAGGGGGCGGGTCTGCGTCGTCTGACGCGAGAGACGTGTGACGAGATCGCCAGCGTCTATATGCCGGGCGACATGGAGAGCCTGAACGTCTCCAATGCCGCGGCCGTCGCACTTTACGAGCTGGTTCGCCCGGTCTGAGCCATGTTCCGGGAGCACTGGATGCTCCCGGAAATCTGACCGTCAGTTGGGGCCGGAGGTGGCGGACGGGTAGTCCGTGTATCCTTCCGGACCCTGGCTGTACCAGGTCTTCATATCATCCGGCTGCAGGGCGATGCCGCGGGCGAAGCGCTCCGGCAGGTCGGGGTTCGAGAGGAACTTGCGGCCGAACGCAATTGCGTCGGCGTGGCCCTCCGCCAGGGCTTTCTGCGCAGTCTCGAATGTATAGTCCTGATTGAGCACCAGCGGGCGCGTAAATACCTTGCGGATCTGCGGGGACAGTTTGGGCTGGTCCGTCTTGCCGAACGTGCCGTCCGGGCCGGGTTCACGCAGTTCGAGCCAGGCCACGCCCAGATCCTGAAGCAGCTTTGCCGCCGGGACGAAAACCGTCTCCGGTGCGCTGTCGATGCAGCCCTGCGTATCGCCGTTGGGAGACAGGCGCACGCCTGTACGGTCGGCACCGATGGCAGCGATCACGCGCTCGGTGACCTCCTTCAGGAAACGGATGCGGTTTTCGGGGACGCCGCCGTACTCATCCGTGCGGTGATTCGTGCCGTTTCGCAAGAACTCGTCGATGAGATAGCCATTGGCGGCATGGATCTGAACCCCGTCGAAACCGGCGCGGATCGCATTGCGGGCGGCGTTCTCATAATCGTTCAGAATGCGGCTGATATCCGCGGCATCGATTGCGCGGGCCTGCTCGAACGGCTTTTTGCCTTCATAGGTATGGACCTCGCCAGGGGCCGTGGTCGCGGACGACGAGACGGGCTGCGTACCGGTCACGGACGAGTGGACCATGCGGCCCATGTGCCAGAGCTGGCAGACGATCTTTCCGCCCTTTGCGTGCACGCCGGCCACGATCGGCTTCCAGGCCTCGACCTGCGCCTCGGACCAGATTCCCGGTGCGAACGGCCAGCCCAGACCTTCGCGGGAAATGCCCGTGGCTTCCGTGATGATCAGCCCGGCACTGGCGCGCTGGGCATAGTATTCCACCATGATGGGGGTCGGAACGGCCGCCTTGTCGGCACGTCCGCGCGTCAGCGGAGCCATCACAATCCGGTTTTTCGCGTGAATGGGACCAAAATCGATGGGATCGAACAGGGTTGGCATCAGTTGTCTCCTCTGGACAGGCCCTCATATTGTTCGATAACAGTCGAACAAGGCAAGCTTTTTGTTTGATGCGAGTCGAACAAAGCAGGTGTTGCGATAAAATCTCAGGAAAGGGATAAGACCCCCATGGCTGCCTACGACCATCCTGATCCCGCGACGTTCGAACTGACTTTGGTGCTGCGCGCCCTCGCCGATCCCGCGCGTCTGGAGATCGTGCGGCATCTGGCGCGGGTCGGGGAAGCGAACTGCGCCACGCTGATCGGAACGCGGCCCAAATCCAGCATGTCGCATCATTTTCAGGTTCTGCGGGACAGCGGGATCCTGCGGACCCGCATCGAGGGCGTCCAGCATCGCAATTCCCTGCGCCACGAGGAACTCGACACGCGGTTCCCCGGGCTTCTGACGGCTGTCCTCAACGCCCCCTGAAAAACGACGCGGAGGCCGGATTTCAGTTCCGGCGCCAGATCTGTTCGTGGATGCATGTTGCGAAGATCAGCCAGATGAAGAACGGCACCTGCATCGCGGCGGCCTTGCAGTCCACCTTGTGCGCCGTGCGGATCGAGGCGCCCGACGTCATGATCAGGCCGATACAGATGGCCAGACCCGTCCCGAGCTGTCGTTTGCGGAAGACGAAGAACGGAAAGCCGGCCACGCCTGCGACACACAGGGCCCATAATGTCAGAGCTGTCGTGCGGGCACAGGACTTCTCGGCCCGCAGGAGCCGATAGCCCGACCAGGCCAGCAGCCCGTCAAGCATCGTCCAGATCACGGCATAGGCCGGGCCGGGCGGATTGAAATGCGGCTTGTTCAGATGCTCGTACCAGCGGCGGGTGGACTGATCGTCGGCCGGGCTGATTTCCCGGGCAGCGTACTGAACTCCGAAAACCGTGCCGGCGGCGATAACCGCATCAACCAGACGTCCCATAATCCCTGATCCTTCATAAATCCTGCCGCCTTAACGCGGCAGCAGGGCTCACGGTTCAGAGGGTCTCGCCGTCAGGTCAGGGCGTGGACGGTGCAGGCGTGCCGAAATCAAGCTCGGCAGCGATCTTTCCGGCTTCCGGATTCCACAGCAGGACGCGGTCACTTCCCGCACCGCTCAACGTCACGGCCATCAGACCATCGGGACGGGATGTGACTGCCGTGATGTGCTCGCCCGGACCCAGTGGAAGCGCGAGACGGGAAAAGCCGCCCTCAGCCAGCGGGACGGTGGCCGTCACGCTCGGGCGCGGATGCAGAAAACGGTAGGCAATCACGCCGATCAGCCCGAAGACGGCCGCGATGATCAGCACGCCCATCAAAATCACGGCGGCCAGAAGCGCTTTTGGTGTCTGCGACTCGCTGTTCGCCATTTCCTCGGCTACACCCTGTGTCATGTCTGATCCTGTTTCCCCATTCCGTCTTGTTGTCGATGCGTCCACGGCTGGCCAGAGGGCCGACCGGGCGCTGGCGGACGCCATCGGCACGGTTTCCCGCTCCCGGGTCAAGGCCCTGATTGAAAGCGGCAATCTTTCCGTCAATGGAAAGACGGTCTGCGAGCCCGCGGAAACGCTGCGCGATGGCATGGAAATGGTGCTTACTTTCCCCGCCCCCACCCCTGCCCGGCCGATCGCCGAGCAGATTCCGCTTAATATCCTGTACGAGGACGGCGACCTGATCGTGCTCGACAAGCAGGCCGGGCTCGTCACGCATCCCGCTCCCGGAAACGAGACCGGCACGCTGGTCAACGCGTTGCTCGGGCATTGCGGGGAAGGATTCGAGGGCATTGGCGGAGAGAAGCGTCCGGGAATCGTGCATCGTCTGGACAAGGATACGTCCGGGCTGATGGTCGTGGCCAAGACGGCGATGGTCCATAACGCGCTGTCCGAAGCCTTTGCCGCCCGTGACATAGACCGCGCCTATCTGGCGCTCGCCTGGGGACTGCTGCCCGCCGAGGGCGAGTTCGACGGCAATATCGGTCGCGACAAGCGGGACCGCAAACGCATGGCGGTTGTGGGCAGTGGCGGCAAGGCTGCCCTGACACGGTTCAAGCTGATCGAGCCCTATCAGGCCGCCGTCTCCCTGATCGAATGTCGTCTGGCCACTGGACGGACCCATCAGATCCGTGTTCACCTTTCAAATGCAGGCCACCCCCTGCTCGGTGACCCGGTCTATCTGCGCCGGATTCCCGCAGCAGCGCGCGGTCTGTCGCAGGATGCGAAGGAAGCGGCCCTTGATTTCCCCCGTCAGGCGCTCCATGCGACCCGACTCGGATTCATCCATCCGCGGACGAAAAAGCAGCTTTCTTTCGAAACTGCGCCTCCCGAAGACTTCCAGACCTTGAAAAAGCGACTGATCGGCTAAACCTTCAAAGGCCATTGACTTTTTTGGCTGAGCCTGTCATAAACAGCTCATCCGACGAGCTGACGCGCCGCCGGAATGGATCGTACCACCAGAGGTCGCCCAGTCCGGGGGCTGACGGTCGGGGACGTGAAAGTCCTTCCCAATGCGTCACCTGGGTCAGACGGAACTATCCCGTCGCCGGTCCGTATGAGTCTCCATCTCATCCGGATGCGGGTTAAGCCCCGGGCGAAAGGAGTCGAAGATCATGGCATCCCCAGCCGTCATTTCAGTGGGTCCCGAAAACAACCTGACCCGCTACCTTCAGGAAATCCGCAAGTTCCCGCTGCTGACGCCGCAGGAAGAGCTCGATCTCTCCCGGCGCTGGCGCAAGGACGAAGATACGAGCGCGGCACACCGCCTCGTCACCTCCCATCTACGTCTCGTGGCCAAGATCGCCATGGGCTATCGTGGCTATGGCCTGCCGGTGAACGAACTCATCAGCGAGGGTAATATCGGCATGATGCAGGCCGTGCGCCGGTTCGATCCGGAGCGTGGCTTCCGTCTTGCCACCTATGCCATGTGGTGGATCCGTGCTGCCATGCAGGAATACATCCTGCACAGCTGGTCGCTGGTGAAAATGGGCACGACCGCCGCGCAGAAGAAGCTGTTCTTCAACCTGCGTCGCCTCAAGGGGCAGATGCAGGCCATTGATGACGGCGATCTGAAGCCGGAACAGGTCAACTCCATTGCCACCACGCTCGGCGTGCCGGAGCAGGATGTGGTTTCGATGAACCAGCGTCTGGCTGCGCCCGACCACAGCCTCAATGCGCCGCTGCGCATCGACGGTGAAGGCGAGTGGCAGGACTGGCTCGTGGACGATCACGAGAACCAGGAACAGACCTACGCCGCGTCCGAAGAGTTCACGGGCCGCAAGGCGCTGCTGGATCAGGCCCTGATGACGCTGAACGAGCGTGAGCGTCACATCCTGAGCGAGCGTCGCCTGAAGGAAGAACCTTCCACGCTGGAAGAACTGTCCCATCATTACAACGTCTCGCGTGAGCGTATCCGCCAGATCGAGGCCCGTGCGATGGAGAAGCTTCAGAAGGCCATGGCCGCTGAAGTCGAGCATCGCCGCCGCGAAAACGGTCTTCAGGCCTGAGGAAACGTCTTTCACGAAAAACCCCGCCGGAGCCATGCTCCAGCGGGGTTTTTTTAGTGTTGGAACACCAGTCGGACTCCGGTTCAGACCGGAACGCTGGTGTCAGAAGCCGTGGTTCTGGCTTCCGTCAGCGTTGAACCGATCGGAATAAGCGGCTTGCGATTCAGTTCTTGAGGGAGAGAGCAGCATTCCCTCCGGACGACCGCTCAGGACAGGTTCTCCTGTCGAAGGCGCAGCAGGGGGTGTCGGGGGGCGGTCATAGGCCTGACAGGCGCTGAGACCACAGAGTAGAAAACAGCCCGACACCAACTTCCGCAACATCAGCGCCACTTTTCAAAAGAGCACAAAAAAAGCCGGGAAGGTGATCCTTCCCGGCTTCTGTCTTATTCGAGCCCCAGATCGTGGCCCGCGGATCGAAGCACCTCAATCCCCGGAAGGATCTTGCCCTCCAGCCATTCGAGGAAGGCCCCGCCTGCCGTGGAGACATAGGTCATCTTGTCCACAACCCCGGCATGACGCAGGGCAGAGACCGTATCGCCACCACCGGCAATCGTCTTGAGCTTGCCCTCTTCCGTAAGCTGCGCGGCATACTGCGCAACCTCGACCGTCGCCTTATCGAACGGCGCGATCTCGAACGCACCGAGCGGGCCGTTCCAGACCAGCGTCTTGAGCGTGTCCAGACGGTCCCGGATCAGTTCGACCGTGCGCGGACCGGCATCAAGGATCATGGCATCGTCCGGGACTTCGCCGATCAGACAGGTCTCGGTCGGGACATTGGCCTTGAACTCGCGCGCCACAACCGCATCGACGGGCAGGATGATCTCGCAGCCCTTTTCCTGCGCGAGATGAGCGATCTTGCGCGCCGTCTCATGCATCTCGGCTTCCTGCAGGGACTTGCCCACATTCATGCCTTCAGCCGCGAGGAACGTGTTGGCCATCGCGCCCGTGATGAACAGCGTGTCCACCTTCTCGATGACGTTCCCGATCAGATCGAGCTTCGTCGAGATCTTGGAACCACCGATGATCGCACCGACCGGGCGCTCCGGGTTTTCCAGAGCAGCGGACAGCGCGCTCAGCTCGGCCTGCATCAGACGTCCGGCGAAAGACGGCAGATCGCGGGCCACGCCTTCGGTCGAGGCATGGGCGCGGTGCGCGGCCGAGAACGCGTCGTTGACGAAGATGTCGCCATTCTGCGCCAGAGCCTTGGCGAACTCGGGATCATTGGCCTCTTCACCCGCATGAAAACGTGTGTTTTCGAGGACGATGATATCGCCGTCGGCCATGGCGCCCACAGCCGCTTCCACGGTCGGGCCAACACAGTCGGCTACGAAACCGATCGGCTGGCCGAGGATCTGGCCGAGCTTCAGCGCGATCGGACGCAGGGACATGGCCGGCACGACCTGCCCCTTCGGGCGGTCGAAATGGCTGAACACCACGACGCGCGCGCCCTTGTCGGCGAGTTCGCGGATGGTAGGGGCAACCCGCTGCAGACGGGTGTCATCGGTGATGACGCCGTCATGCATCGGAACGTTGAGGTCGGCGCGGACCAGCACGCGCTTGCCGCGTGCGTCCACACCATCAAGGGTGCGGAAGGCCATCACTCAGAGGCTCCCGAACAGGGCGGCCGTGTCGGCCATGCGGTTGGAGAAGCCCCATTCGTTGTCGTACCACGAGCAGACCCGCACCATCTTGCCACCGTCAACGAGGACCGTCTGCGTCGCATCGAAAATCGAGGACGCCTTGTCATGGTTGAAGTCGGAGCTGACGAGCGGGGCCGCGTTGTACTCGAGGATACCCTTCAGGGAGCCTTCGAGCGAGGCGGCGCGGATGGCTTCGTTGACGGCATCGGCAGAAGCCGGAGCACGCGTCGGGACGAAATCCAGCGAGACGACCGAGACATTCGGCGTCGGAACGCGGATGGAGGTTCCGTCCAGCTTGCCCTTCAGATGCGGCAGGACCAGACCGACGGCCTTGGCGGCGCCGGTGGAGGTCGGGATCATGTTCAGGGCGGCGGCGCGGGCGCGGCGCGGGTCCTTGTGCAGGGTGTCCACCGTGCGCTGGTCGCCCGTGTAGGAATGGATCGTGACCATGTAGCCACATTCGATTCCGAAGGCCTTGTCCAGAACGGACGCCACGGGGGCGAGGCAGTTCGTGGTGCAGGACGCGTTGGAGATGATCTTCATGTCCGGCGTGAGGACATCGTTGTTCACACCGTAAACGATCGTCGCATCGACGTCCGTGGCCGGAGCGGAGATGACGACGCGCTTGGCACCGGCTTCCAGCAGGGCTGACGCCTTCTCGCGGGAGGTGAACAGGCCCGTGCATTCCATCGCAACATCGACGCCCTGGAAGGGAACCTGTGCCGGGTTACGCTCGGCCGACACCTTGATCGGACCATAGGTGCGGCCATTGGCTTCGATGATCAGGCTGTTGCCCTCGGCGCGGACCGTTCCGGGAAGGCGGCCATGCGTGCTGTCATAGGCCAGCAGGTGCGCGTTGGCCTCAACCGAACCCAGATCGTTGATGGCGACAACTTCGACATCCGTACGTCCGCTTTCGATGATGCCACGCAGCACCAGCCGTCCGATCCGTCCGAAACCGTTGATCGCGATTTTTACAGCCATGACCTGCCCTACTCCGTTCCTTGAAAACTCGGGCATCTTCCATAGCACCGCCACAGCGGAGCAACAGGGGGCATCAACAGTTTTTCATGAAGTTGACTCTATAATCTTGCTCAAAGCCTCCGTTCCTGCGACGGTTCCGCGCGATATGGCACCTTTTGTCCGACATTTCCGTTCGCCGCGGGGTCCTGTGCCCCGGTCCGCCCTCCTGATGGGAGGGCTGCTGCTGGCTGCCCCCCTGCTCTCGGGGTGCAAGCTGCTGGACCAGCGCACGTTCAACCCGAATGCGGGCAAGCCGCCTCACCCCTATATTCCGCCCGCGCCGCCTGCGCCGCCGCCGCATGCCCCGTTCCTATCGGTCTCCGAAGGAACCCCGGAATCCGAATACGGCCCCATCGTCGAGCGTGCTGCGAAGGCCGCGCTGTCACGCAAGCCGAACGTGCTTTTCACCGTGCAGGCCTTTGCCCCGCCGCAGCCGACCCCGGACGCGCAGGCGCAGGCCCTGACGGACGTGACCAACCATCTGGCGGCGGTCATCGCCTCCCATATCGAAAGGGCCGGCGCGCAGCCCATCCAGATCGAAATGCACGCCATCACCGATCCGTCCGCCACCAAACCATCCGTCCGCGTGGACGTGCGCTGAGGCCACAGACGACTGGCATACGCCACGACTTGTTCCGTTCAAATATTGACCCTGCTCGTGGTGGAATGATACCGTTTTTCCTGTCGCGCAAAGTCGTGAGGCAGGATTTGTGGCATCCAGCGTTTTTCTTGAAATCATCGTCGCGATGGCGGGTATTGGCTGAGTGCAGACCCTTATTTACGGTCTGCTTCAGGCGCCTGACTTTGCAGTCGTGGCCCAGGTCACTGCGCTCATGCTTCTTTTTCTAGGACTTTGGCACTTAAACAAAAAAACATACCAAAGGACATCGGGACTTATTATTTCACGACTGGGCACAATGCCTCTCTCCCGCCTGAACCGTCCGGACCTGTTTCTTACAGTTGCGGTGACAACCTACGCGGTAACGCACGGGCATGGGTTCGTTGCGCTTGCACTTGTCGCCATAACAACGCTTGGCTTGCTCATCAAAATGAAGCTCACAGGAGCCTGACAGTCAAAGCCGCTTTGGTAGAAGTCGGACCCGGCGGATATGACTTATCCTCAGGGAGGCGTGCGTAGCATCATCAAATCCATGTCGGTTTCGAATTGACGCGGACTTGCCCGTTGCACTACGAATCATTCTGTTACTTAGGGAAAAGAAGCCCGAAGCCATGTCCAGAACAGAGTCTCTGCTTGCCCTGACAACTATCGTCGGCCTCGTATGGGGTTACAGAGGGGGCATGATCGGTGCCGAACTGGCGCTTGGTATTCTTTGCACTGTTTTCGCACTCCGGTGCGGCGCGCTCGGTGTGCGTGGTCAGGTTACGCTCTTTACCTATATTCTTGCCCTGAACTCCATGCTGCTACAGGGGCACGGATATCCCCGTCTTGGACTGTGCATGTTTCTTGGAGCGATGGCGCTGGCCATTCTGCGCATGACCGGCGTCTTCCGGGAAACATCCGCCGCATAAATCTTCCGGCTTCTAAAGCAGTCGGCTCAGCAACAGCCCGAGCGCCACACCGGCCACAATCAGAATCAGCCCGTTCCGCAGGCGCGCGCCGATCGGTGCGCGTTCGGGTGTGACGTTGAGCGTTGCGCTATCCCGAAGTGCGGCCATTTCTTCGAGTTGCGCCCGGGCTTCTTCCTGTTCCTGCCAGACCCGGCCGCTCATGCGGCGGATGTAATGCCCGGCATCGGCGGGCGTTGTCGCGGCATGGTCCACGACGCGCTCGGCCAGGGTCCGGTTCGCCGTATGACCCAGCCCCAGAACGCGATGCGCGGGACAAACGGCCAGAGCTTCCAGCACCTGCGGATTTTCGAACACCACGAAATCGGACACATCGCCGCCCCCGCGGATCAGGACGATGATGTCTTCCCGGCAGGTCCGGATTGCCTCTGCCAGACGGCCGGGATCATTCATGGCCGTGGGCAGGCTTCGTACACGTTCCGGGCGGCAGGCACCGCCGAGGGCCTGAAGAAAATCCGCGGCCACCAGAGCACTGGACGCCGCGGAGTGGATCAGCAGAAGCCGCGCATCAGGCCGGGTGGGATAGGGATGAAACGCGCAGGGCAGTCCGCGCAGGACGTCCAGAACGGAACGCTCAACGCGCTCGACTTTCTGGCGGCCGGGATCGTGAAGTTCCACGGCCACGACCTCGAAGCGCAGGACGACCTGCCCGCGATACTGTCGGGCGCGCAGCATGCCGGTGACATGGACATGGTCGCCGGGGCCGACTTCTGCCCGCGCCAGAATGGATTTCTGCACCTCAAGGGCTAGGGTGGTTCCGAACTGCGGATCGGTCAGGGGCAGCTGGTAATATTTGGGATAGGCATTGGGCGCAGCATCGCCGAGCTGTCCCGCCACGATCAGCGGAAAGCCCCATTCGTCGAAAGCGGCGCAGATCTCGTCCAGCCGGGCAGAGAACAGGTCCTGCACCTGAAGCGGAGAGAGGACTGTCAGTGTTGTTGTATCTCCCGCCGCGGAAGATGAGCGGGAGCGTCTCGGAAAAGCGTCCATCCGTCACCATATGGAGAAAGAACAAATGTTCTTACAGGGGGCTGAGGCCCTCTCACGCGATTTTTTGCCTGTTTTTCAGAAGGTTGTGGGCTGGTGAGCCGATTTGATCCCAAAGAGCTGTTTGAACGTCTTGCCCGGTCCCGGTTCCGAACCCGCTTTCATCTGGACGATCAGGCGCGACTCTATCTCGAAAGCCGGGGTCTTGATGCCGTCATGGAACATGGGGCGGCTTTCATAGCCGAGCGTCTGGCTCCGGCCCATCCGCCCCGCGATGGCAAGCAGACGCCCATGCGCGGGCATCCGGTCTTTATCGCACAGCACGCCACCGGTGCGTGCTGCCGGAGCTGTCTGTCCAAATGGCATGGTATGGCGCCGGGCAAGGCGCTGACGGCGGAGCAGCAGGCGCAGATCCTGCTTGTGCTGCGACGCTGGATCGAGCGGGACTTTGGACGGACCGTACCCAGCAGCCCGGCGCAGGGAGCGCTTTTCTGAAGCCTCAGTCCGGTTGACGGCGCGGCACGAACCGCTCCGCAAGGAAGATCAGCAGGAGTGCCGCCGCACCCAGCACGATCTGCGAGCGCGTTTCGGGCTGGATCAGCATGGCGATCAGCGTGCATCCGATCAGCACCAGAGCGGCGTAGGCCTTCCAGGGCGATTCCGGCACGAGTTTCAGACGCCCCGCCACGATCATGGTGTTGTTGAACACCATGAACCCGCCTGTGAGACTGACCAGCAGGCCGAAGATCAGCGTCGGCGAGAGCACGGCCACGGCTGCCACGAGAATGGACGCAAACGCACTGACCAGAATGGCGCGGCGGGGGAGTTTCGTGGAGGCATCCACCGTCAGGAACGAGCCCGGAGCAGAGCCGGATTCCGCCAGTTCGTACAGGATGCGGGACGTCACATAGATCCCGGAATTGAGGCTGGAGAGAGCCGCAGTCATGACCACGACCGCCAGCGCCACATCCGCGAACGGGACATGCAGGCGGTGCAGCACCAGCAGGAACGGGGAATAACCGGACACCACGTCGCTCCACGGCACCAGACACAGTACGAGCGCGATGGAGACGAGATAGAACCCGCCGATCCGCAGCGCGATGGAGCGCGTGGCGCGGACGATGTTCTGCTCGGTGTTGTCGGATTCAACGGCTGCGACGGTGGAGATTTCGCTGCCGCCCATCGAGAACAGGATGGTCGGAATCACGGCCAGAAGCGCCAGCCAGCCATGGGGCAGAAGACCACCATGGGCGAACAGGTTGTCATGCACGGGAATGGGACGGCTCAGCAGCGCCCAGACGCCGATCCCGATAAAGCAGACGATCGCCAGAACCTTGATGGCCGAGAACCAGTATTCGAACTCACCATAGCCTTTAACGGACATGAGGTTCACACCGGTCATGATCGCCATGATGAGGATTTCAAGCACGGCATAGGGCAGCGGAATATAGGGCGCGAGCATCGTCGCCACCGCAATGACTTCCACGGCGATCGCGATGATCCAGGTCAGCCAATACGCCCAGCCGGCGACGAAGGCCGCGCGGTTGCCGAGCGCATACTGGATCTGCCGCAGGAACGACGCACGTCCCGGCACCTTCAGCGCCAGATCGCGCATCATCAGATTGACCAGGAACACCAGCGTTCCGGCGAGCGCATAGGACAGCAGCACCGCAGGGCCACCCAGCGAGAGTGCCGCGGACGCCCCGATGAAATATCCCGCCCCGATCACCCCTCCCAGGGCGATCATGACGACATGGCGCGTACGCAGACTGTGGGCAAGCTGGTCGGGCTGGCTCATGGACAAGGGGTTCCTGCTGTGGACGGGAGAGGCGTTTTGGAAGAAGGACGCTTCAGACCGGAAGGTCCCTGTTGTCCGCCAGGGTTTCCATGGTCATGTACGAGGTGATGGCATCGAGTTCCACCTTGCTGATGATCTGCTGATAGACACGATCGAAATCGTTCATGTCGCAGGCCACCACCTTCAGAAGATAATCGTATTCACCCGCGATCCGATAAAAATCAACTATGTTCGGTATCGAACCGACCACCTTGCGGAATGTCTCGAACCATTCGCGCGAATGATGACGTGTGCGCATCAGCACGAAGACCGTCAGGGTCAGGCCCAGCGCGGAGGCGTTGAGCCGCACTGTGTCATGGGCAATCACGCCGTCCTCGCGCAGGGCATTCAGCCGCCGCCAGCAGGCATTCTGCGACAGACCGACCTTCTCGGCGAGTTCGCGCTGGGAGGGGGTGCCCTGCTTTTGCAGGATTCTCAGGATCGCCCTGTCCGTCTGATCGAGTTTTCTGGCCATATCGCATCATATGACCACAAAAAGGATTTTTAATCCTCAAAAAAGCAGCGGTTTTTACTCTTTCCGTCGGTCTATCGTCTTTTCATCACGAGGGTCATCACGCAGGGCCATCACGGACGGGGAAACATCGCGCCATGGAAACGATTGGCAATCTCGACAACAGTACCGCCATTCTCGAACAGTTCGAGCAGACGCTGCGCAACAACGGGCTGGCCGCGCTCGCCAAGGGTGTGATCGGGGATGGCGCGAAGTTCTCGACGCCGTTCGGCACGCAGTCCCTGCTTTATGCCGATTACGTCGCTTCCGGTCGTGCGCTGAAGCAGATCGAAACGTTCATCATGGACGAGATCCTGCCGTTCTACGCCAACAGCCATACCGAAGCGTCTTTCTGCGGCGCCTATATGACGCGCCTGCGCAACAGCGCCCGCGCCATGATCGCACAGTTCTGCCATGCCCCCTCCCCCGATTTCACGACCATCTTCATGGGCAATGGCGCCACAGCCGGGCTGAACCGCCTTGTTCATCTGCTGGAAATCCCGGCCCTGTGCGAGGCCGGAAAGCGTCCGACCGTTTTCATCGGCCCTTACGAACATCACTCCAACATCCTGCCCTGGCGTGAGAGCGGCGCGGAGATCGTCGAGATCCCCGAAGCGGCCGAAGGTGGGCCGGCTCTGGGTGTTCTGGAACAGGCGTTGAAGGCCTGCCCGGCGGATCGGCTGAAGATCGGTTCCTTCTCGGCTGCGTCCAACGTGACGGGTATCCTGACGGATGTGAATGCCGTCACGGCCCTGCTCAAGCGTTACGGAGCGCTGTCCATTTGGGATTATGCCGGGGCTGGCCCGTACTGCCCGATCGACATGCAGCCCGGCACGCCGTTTGAAAAAGATGCGGTCGTCGTGTCCTGCCACAAGTTCATTGGTGGCCCGGCAGCGTCGGGCGTGCTGATCGTGCGCAATGCCGCCATGCCCCGCACGACGCCTGTCCTTCCGGGCGGCGGCACGGTACGTTTCGTCTCGCCCTGGAACCACGATTACACCGCGAATCTCGCCGCCCGGGAAGAGAGCGGGACGCCGAACGTGATCGGGGATATCCGCGCGGCGCTGGCGTTCATCGTCAAGGACGTCATCGGTGAGGCATACATGGCGCAGCGCAACGCCGAACTGCGCGCGCGTGCCGTGAAGGCCTGGAGTGGCAATCCGGCCATCGAGATCCTTGGCCATCCGACCGCCAATGCCCTTCCGATTTTCTCATTCCGCATCCGCGATGTGAAGAATGGCTGCTTCATTCACCAGCAGCTTTTCACGCGCATGCTGTCGGACCGTTACGGCATTCAGGTCCGCGGTGGCTGTGCCTGCGCGGGGCCGTATGCGCATCGTCTGCTGGGAATTGACGAGGATGAATCCGGCCTGATCCGCAGCGCCATTCTCTCGGGTCAGGAAATCGAGAAGCCCGGCTGGACGCGCCTGAATTTCAGCGTGCTGATGGATGACGGCAAGATCGAGCGCATCCTGAACGCCGTCAACGAACTCGCCAGCAACCCCTGCGAGACGGCGGCGCAGTATGACTGCGACATCACCACGGCGCGTTTCCGCCCGAAAGCAGCGGCCTGAAGCAGGCCGCGGACACGGTCTCAGAACAGATAAGCGATCTTCATATAATACGCGTTCGTCTCCGCCACGTTGCGGCCTTCGACGGAATGGGAATAGCGTGGCGTGATCGACAGACGCTTGGTGACGTAGATCATCGCACCGACACCCAGCGCGGTTTCGCGGCTGCTTGAATTGGCGACCCAGAGGTTGGACGTGTTGTCATGCATACCGCCGCTGTTCTGCCAGTCGAGCGAGAAGAATGGCTCAAAGCGTGACGAGGCTTTCCAGCTGAAACGCAGGTTCGTGTAGAACACATTGCCGGCTGAATAGCTGTGCTCGCCGTTACGGTGTTTGGTCGAACTCACGACGCTGCCAAGATCGCCATCGAAGCTGAAATGCTTCCATTCGTAATCGAAGATGATGCTCGACAGGTTGGCCCAGTAATGAGACGCCAAGGAATCCCGCGTCCCCGACGGGGTTTCCATGAAGGTCTGGATGCCGAGCGTACTGTGCTTGTTGGGCTTGAACCAGGCCGCCGGTCCGACAATCGTCGTGCCCAGACCGCCCCAGTTCTGCCCGTTAGCGAGTGTGTAGGCCTCGGACTGGATCAGCTCGAAGGCGAAGCTGACATGCGGGATCGCGTCGAAACTGCGGAAATGCACGTATTTCGTCATGCCGCTCCAGGTATGACTGCCGCCCCGCGCCCGGCGCTGGCCGCCACTGTCATAGACCGAACCGGCGGCGTTTCCGTCACCATACTGCACGACCACGTTGAACGGCTTGAAGTCCACCGGAAGGTCGTATTCGTGCGGTCCGATGATGGCCAGGGGGATATCGGCGGCATGCGCGGCAACGCCCGGAATAAGGGCAACAGCAGGCATGCAGGCTGCCAGGGCACCAAGGCGCACTCCGAGCGTGAATTTGCGACGCATGACGTGAATTTCCATAGAAATTAATGGGGGGTGTGGAGCGTGCCCTCAGGGGGCACGCTCCATCCATGATCCGGCGATCAGTGCGCGGCTGCGCCCTGTTCTCCGTTCAGGGTATAAGCGATGATATAATCACCGCTGCGGGTGCCAAGGCCCCCATGGCCGCCGGCGGCGATCACAACATACTGCTTCCCGTCAATTTGATAGGACATCGGCGTGGCCTGTCCGCCTGCGGGAAGACGGTCCTGCCAGATGACCTTGCCGTTCGACATGTCGAAACCGCGCAGGTAATCGTCGGCCGTCGCACCCATGAAGGAAACGCCGCCCTTGGTCAGGACGCTGCCGCCGATGTTGTACATACCGGTCGGAAGCGGAAGGTTGTTATGCGTCCGGAAAGGACCCGTGTCGCGCGTGGTGCCGACGGGGTGCTGCCAGACGATCTTCTTCGTCACCAGATCGATGGCCGTGATCGTGCCCCAGACCGGCCCCTTGCAGGGGATCTCGAGCGGGTTCAGCCACGGGCTGGTGTAGGCGATGTACGGCGTACCGTAATCCGGGGACACGCTCAGGGCGTCGCCCTTGGCTTCCGGCTTGTCGCCCTGGCCGTTCCACTTCGGCAGGATGCCGGCGTTTTCGGCCTTCTGGCGATGCTCCAGACGGATCCGGAACGGCAGGTAGCTCGCATTGGCGATCAGCAGTTTGCGCTGCGGATCGATGGAGGCACCCTGCCAGTCAACCACACCATAGAATGCCGGATAGACGATCGTCGTCTTGCCAACATGCGGCGGGGTGAACTGACCTTCGTAAGCGGACTGACGGAACTGGATACGGCAGATCATCTGATCCAGCAGCGTCGCGCCCCACATGTCGCTTTCCTTGAGGTCCGGCGGCGTCAGGGACGGCAGACCGACAGCGAAAGGCTGCGTCGGAGAAACATGGTCATCCGCTGCAACGCCTGCGGTCGGAACCGGACGTTCCTCAACGGGGTAACCCGGAACCGGCTTGCCGGTGCGACGGTCCAGAACGAAGAACTCACCGCGCTTCGTGCTCTGGATCAGAGCAGGGATGTTCTCGCCATTCGGGCCCGGCAGATCGACCATGGACGGTCCGATGGCCAGATCCATGTCCCACAGATCGTGATGCACGGTCTGGAAGGTCCAGCGGCGCTCACCCGTCTCGATATCAAGAGCGATCGTGGCGCTGGAGGTTGCATCGTCGAACGGACGGCGCGAGCCACCCCAGTTGTCCGGCGGGGAATTGCCCATCGGCAGATAGAGCAGACCCAGATCCGGATCGGCTGTGTAAACACCCCAGGCATTTGGCGTGTCACGCGTCAGCTCGTCGTTCGGGCCGGGCTTCCAGTTTTCCGGGTTGTGACCGGCGTCCCAGGCCCATTCGATCTCGCCCGTAATCGGGTTGAACGCACGGATTGCACCGGACGGCTCGAAATTCGCCTGGTTGTCGAAGATCCAGCCACCAAGAACCACACGATCCTTCACCACCAGCGGCGGCGACGTCACGAAGTGGAAGCCATGCGGAACATGACCGAGATACTGGCGCAGGGAGATGAAGCCGTGCTCGCCGAAGTCTTCGCAGGGCTTGCCGGTTTCGGCATCGACAGCCAGCAGGCGCACGTCGCCGACCGGGGAGAAGATGCGCTTCTGGCAGGCCTTGGACCCGTCCGGAGCCTGATAGTCGTCCGGCGCCTTGTAATAGGACACGCCACGGCAGGCCAGATAGACGTTCGCGGCCAGATCGGCGGCAGCCGGCTTGGGATCGAACTTCCACTTCACCTTGCCGGTCCGGGCATCGAGCGCCATGACCCAGTTGTGCGGCGTGCAGAGATAGAGCGTGTCATCGACCTTGATCGGGGTGACTTCGAGGTTGAACTCGTGGCCCTGATCCGGTCCGGCAACCACACCTTCATCGGCCTTCTGGACGTCACCCGTACGGGTCACCCAGGCACGCTTGAGGCTGCTGACATTCGCCGGCGTGATCTGTGCCAGCGGGCTGTAGCGGTCACCGCCCACCGTGCGGCCATAGGCCGGCCAGTCGGCTTCCGGGGTGTCCTTGGCCGTCAGGTCGGACTGACCCGTAGCCGCCATGCGGTCTGCGGGAAGCGTGCCGTTGATGGAGTAGGACGTGAAGCAGCTTGCGATGATCGCAACCATCGCGAGGGCGGCGGAACCGAGCAGTTCGCGCTTGTCCGAAACCCAGTTATGACCGGTGCGCCACACCCATGGCAGCAGCATCCAGGCCGCGATGCCGACGAGCGTGAACAGACGGACTTCCAGGCCCCAGATGTCGAAGCCGACTTCAAGAACGGACCAGATGGTCGCCACCAGCAGAAGCGCTGCGTACAGACGCGCGCCCAGCAGCGGATTCCTGAAGCTGATGCCCGCCGCGGCAAGCATCACGAGGCCCGCAAGGGCGTAGAACCACGAACCGCCGAGAATGAGGAGATATCCCCCCCCTCCCAGCAGGAAAAGCCCGACAAGCGCGAGCAGGATAGAGGTTAATGGAGACATTACCCTCTGGAGTGAAGCAGACATGACACCTCGTTCTTGCGAAAAACGAAAACCATTCTCTCTGAAATGATTTGTCTTTCCTGATCATCGGCGGAACGCGATACCGTTGGCGTTCCGTCATGGCTGTGGCGGACGGGTCAGCCCTGTTCGTACGTCAGGAAGGACAGTGACCGGCGCTTGCAAAAGCTCCGGCTTCATGCCTGCTTCCCTTCCGACCCACAGCACTGAACCGGAAAAGACAAGGAGCGCTGCGTTACCGATGGCTTGCGAAAAAAACCACCTGACACACAACGTTTCACCTTTTCCGGGATCCGTCATTCCTGATTCCGTTCGCCGCGGGCTATCCCACATCGTTGAACCCTCACCCGATTGTGACCTTCCGCGCTGCACCTGTCGCAAAACTGCGACAGGTTTTCGGCACCCGGTGTCTTATGTCGCGGCCTGGGGGGCGCGATGAGCACCACCACATCCCGCACCTGCCTGTCCGATTCATGGGCAAGATGCTCCACGAACTACAATCTGGATCCGTCCGAACGCTGGGAAACACAGGTCCTCAGCCAGCCGGAACTGCGCTTCGTCAGCGGCCGCACGCAGCGCCTGATCCAGAGCGCGATACCCGAAATGCAGCATCTGCACCGGCTGGTGGATCCGCTGGACTTTACGGTGATGCTGGCCGACCCCACGGGCATCGTCCTCTCCCGCCATACGCAGCGCAGCCAGCTCAGCGGCTGCCGGCGCTGGCGCTTCCAGGCGGGGGCAGTATGGGACGAGCAGAATGCCGGGACCAATGCCATCGGCACCTGCCTGCGCGAAGAACGCCCGGTCATGGTCGTGCATGACCAGCACTGGCGGCTGTGCTTCCGCAAGCTCACGGGCATGGCCGTGCCGGTCTATAATTCCATCGGGGAACTGGCAGGCGCGATGGATATCAGTTCGTTCACGGCTGAAAACGTCCTGCCGGCCGCACCGCTGCTGATGGACGCCCTCCTGACGACCGCCCGGCGCGTGGAGGAAAAACTGTTCCATGACCGCTTCGGGCAGGACATGATCGTGACCCTTGGGCCGTCCACGTCATCCTCGTCGATGCTGGTCGCTCTCGACCGTGACGGTCATGTCCGGGGTGCGACACATGCCAGCCGCCGGCACATGAACTGGCCCGAAGGTGAACTGTCGAACCTTCCGGCCCTGCTGCCCCTGCTCGATGCGCAGGAAGAGCCAAGTTTCCGCCGGGCCGAGACGCAGGTCATTCACTCCGCGCTGGCGACGGTCCACGGCAATGTCAGTGCTGCCGCGCGTCTTCTGGGCGTGAGCCGCGCCACGCTACACCGCAAGATCAGGGCGCTGGGTCTTGAGCGCTGAAGCCTGACAGGCCCGACGCGTAGTCCTCGGGGCGGAATCCGACCAGAAGAAGTCCCGGACCTTCCAGCACCGGACGCCGGATCATGGCCGGATGTTCCAGCATGAGCGCAATGGCCCGCTCCGCGTCGAGGCCCTCCCGAAGTTCCGGCACCAGCTTGCGGAACGTCGTTCCCGAACGGTTCAGCAGTTTCTCCCAGCCCAGCCGGGCCACCCAGCCTTCGAGACGTGAGCGATCCACACCGTCCCTGCGATAGTCGTGGAAGGTGAACGCGACCTTGTGCTCGCCCAGCCATATGCGCGCCTTGCGCATCGTGTCGCAGTTGGAAATTCCATAAATCGTGACGGATGCGGCCATGAACCCTGTTCCTCTTTTCCCGCCATGCAGGGGCGATCGCGGTCATGAAACCATGCGCCGGGCGTTCCCACAAATCCGTCAAAAGATGTCCCGACCAGTCACGTTTTGTTAGAAAAGCCAAAAATCGATTGTTAATTTTTTCATGGAGTGCATAGTTAACAAACTATTAACCACTTTCGTGGCGTACATTTCATGAGTGAACAGACAGTTACATCTGGCAAGTCAGTCAATGGATCAACCGTTTCCAGTGGCGACATCCTGATCGTGTCTTCCGGCGGAAGCGCGGTTTCGACCACCGTTCTCGATGGCGGTTCGGTTGACGTTCTCGACGGAGGCATGATTTCCGCCACCTCCATTTCCGGTGCGGCCGAAACCGAGGAGCAGAACCAGGCCGTCATCGTCCGCAGCGGCGGTTCCGCGGTAGATACGACCGTTTTCCATGACCAGTTCATCGTCCTGAATGGCGCGAGCGCCTCGGGCGTTGTCCTCAACGACGGTGGCATGACGGTCCAGGGTACGGGCTCGGCCACCGACGTCACCGTGAACTCGCAGGGCAACTATGCGGTCTATGTCGACGGCGGCACGATGACCAACACCGTCATCAACAATGGCGGCGGCATGGTCGAGTACAGCGACTCCGGCGACACGACCGGCAAGGGCGGCTCGTCCTACAACACGGTCGTCAACAGCGGCGGCTTCGACGTTGTGCTGAGCGGCAAGTCCGTCAACGAGACCGTCAATGCCGGTGCCTACGAGCAGGTTTATGCCCATGGCGTCGCCAGCGGCACGACCCTTTCCGGCGGCAATCTGTATGACGCGGGTTCGGCGCTCGGCACCACGATCAGCGGTGGCACCCTGACCGTCGAGGCTGGTGGCGTCGCGGTCGGCACGCAGAACACCAGCGGGTGGTCGGTCGTCGACTCCGGCGGCGTGACGAGCGGGGCCGTCATCAGCGGCCGCGCCGCGTTCCAGAGCGTCGCTTCGGGCGCCGTGGATTCCGCATCCACGATCGCCAACGGCGCCAAGGAATGGCTGTCCGGCACAGCCGTCAATGACGTCGTCTCCGGCGTCGGCGAACTGCATATCGCGTCCGGCGCAACCGCCGCCAACACGACCGTCAGCACCCATGGCCATGAGTATGTCAGCGCAGGCGCCGTCGCTTCCGGCACGACCCTGTCCTATCAGGCCATGGACTATGTGGACGGAACGTCGCAGGACGCCACGCTGTCCACCAACAGCCTCCAGATCGTCAACGCTGACGGCCTGGCCGACCATGCAACGCTGTCCACCGGCGCGGTCCAGTACGACAACGGGATCTCGCAGAACACCGTCCTGAACGCAAGCGGCACCGAAGTCGTCGGCCAGTATGGCATGTCCTTCGATACCACCATCAACAGTGGTGGCGTCGAAAAGATCGGTTCCAGCGGCACGGGCGCCAGCGAGACCGTCAACGCGGGCGGCGTGCTCGATGTCCTGTCCGACGGCAAGAGCTACAATGCCAGCGTGACCGGCGGGACGGAAACGGTCGAGGCCGGTGGCCGCAGCGTCAGCACGAACCTGATCAGCGGCAGCGAAGTCGTCAGCGCCAGCGGCCAGGCCATCAACACGGCTGTCAGCGGCGGAACGCTCCTCGATGCCGGCCTTGCGGAAGGCACCACCATCACGGGTGGTTCCATGACGGTTGCAAGCGGCGGCTTTGCCAGCGGCACGACCGAAACCAAGGGCAACATCACCGTCCAGTCCGGCGGCTCGACGGTCGGCACGCTGCTCAGCGGCAGTCAGGCTTACGAGACAGTTCAGGCCGGCGGCGTCGAGAACGGCGCGACCATCATCCGCGGTCAGGACACGGTCGCAGGCTCGGCCTTCGGTGACACCGCCACCACGCTTGGCAAGATCAACGTCCTGTCCGGCGGTTACACCAGCGGCAGCACCGTCACGCGTCATGCGCATGAGACGGTCAGCGCAGGCGGCACCGCCGTCGGCACCGTTCTTGACCAGCAGGGCATGGACTACGTGTATGGCGCCTCCATCAGTGCCACGGTCGAAGGCGGCAGCCAGCAGTCCATCAGCGCGGGCGGCACGGCGAGCGAGACGACGGTCGGCAGCGGGTCCATCCAGTATGATGCTGGTCGCACCGATCACACCACGCTGCAGCAGGGCGCTTTTGAGACGGTTCTGTCCGGCGGCGTGGCCGACGAAACCACCGTTGCTTCAGGTGCCTGGCTGACGGTGGATGCCGGTGGCGAGATCGACGAGACGGTCCTTGCAGTCGGCGGTCATATCGACATCGACAGCCTGCAGTATGCCGGCGTGGCCAAGGCCGCCATCAATGGTGACACCCTCGTCGTCACGGAAGGCGATGCGAGCTACACCATCGATCTCGAAGGCGATTATTCCGACTACCACGCCGAGCTGACTAAAGACGGCGACGGCAGCACGGTTGTCACACTCGCCAAGGGCAGCGAGATCTGCTTCCTGCCGGGCACGATGATCACGACGCCTTCCGGCAGCGCGGCCGTCGAGGATCTGCGCATCGGCGACGCGGTTACGGCCTGGGTCGATGGCAGCCCTGTCAGCCGCAAGGTCACCTGGGTCGGCAGCAAGCGCGTCCGTGCGCAGGGTGGCGCCTCGGCTGACCTCTCCGGTCATCCGGTGCGGATCCTCAAGGATGCGATTGCCGCGAACGTGCCGAACAAGGACCTGCTGGTCACGCCGGAACACTGCCTCTTCATCGATGGCCGTTTCGTCCCGACCCGCATGCTCGTCAACGGCCGTTCGGTGTTCTACGACCGCTCCATCAGCGTCTATGACTACTTCCACATCGAGACGGAAAACCACTCTGTCATCATGGCGGACGGCATGCTGACAGAGAGCTATCTCGACACCGGCAACCGTCGCAGCTTCACCCAGCACGGTGAAGTCGCAAGCCTCGGAACACGTCTGGGTGGCCGTCAGAAGAGCTGGGAACAGGACGCTGCCGCAGCCCTGACCGTGGACCGCGCAACGGTGGAGCCGATGTTCCGCCAGATTGCGGACCGCGCCATCGCTGCCGGTCTGGAAAGCCATGAAGCTGCTGCCGAACTGACCCAGGATGCAGACCTGCATCTCGTGGCGGATAACGGCACGGTCATTCGTCAGAGCCGTGAGGCCGCTGGCCGGGCGATCTTCATGATCCCTGCCGAAGTGAGCGCAGTTCGCGTCGTCTCCCGCACGGCCCGTCCGTCCGAGACGGTTGGACCGTTCGTTGACGACCGTCGTGAACTGGGCGTTCTGGTCGGCGATGTCGTCCTGTACGACTCCCGCGCCACGCGCTCCATCACGTCGCATCTGACGGACGCCAATCTGGATGGCTGGCAGGCCGCCGACGACGCCACCTGCCGCTGGACGGCTGGCAATGGCCTGCTGGCGCTCGGTGAGCGCGATCAGGACAGCCTTGCCCTGCTCTCCATCGAGATCCGCGCCGCCGGCCCGTATCTCGCAGACCGCGCAGTCGAGACCGCCGCGCAGTTCGCCTGATCCTTCAGGCTCCGCGGCGTTCCTTCACGGGATACCGCGGGACAGAAAAAACCCGGGAGAGGCCTCGCCTTTCCCGGGTTTTTTCATGCCTGCCGCAACAGCGCCGGATCAGTTGTTCCAGCGGACACCGGCGAGCGGCTTTTCCAGCTTGGAGATCGGCTTGATGGTCCGGCAGTTGCCGCGCGGTTTGACGCCCTTGAGCAGGCTGAGCGCGAAGGGCACGGAATCATCGGCGGAGACATTGACCGCGCCGTTATGGGTCAGGCCCGGATACTGCTTCCAGGTCACAGGCGTTCCGGCATCGCACATCGCGGCGACCGCATCATACTGCTGGGACACGCCGGCCTCGTCATCCGCAAGTCCCGTCCCTACAAAAACCGGCATTTTCAGATGCGCGTCCGGAATGGTGAAGGCCGTATCGAAGCCCTGTTCCAGCGGTGAGCGATCGCCGGTGAAGACGTTCTCTTCCGTCATGTCATGAGCGTTGGTGTATTTGAACAGATCGCCCAGGCAGGACTGACGGGCCTGATGGGAGAGGTCTTTTCCCTTCTCCGTCATGAACTGCCGCACATCCGCCTCCGGATGCAGGCTGGTCATGGAGCCTTCGACCGTCAGGATGCCGTAAGACGCCGACATATGCGGGGATTCCGGATTGTCACGCGTGATCTGCGGGTGGGCCGTGTTCGCCGGGACATGGAACGCGATCACGACGCCCGTCGCCACCGTGCCCAGCACATGCAGGTCCGGCGCGTATTGCGGAGCGAGCCAGCCGGTTCCGAGAGCCGCACCACCGCCCTGCGACTGCCCGACAAGGACAATCTGGTTGCGCAGCGTGCCCTTGTACTGCTGCAGCGAGGCCCGCAAGCCGTTCAGAACGCTATAGCCTTCGGGGCGATACATCAGATACGGGTGCGGTCCCGGCGTTCCCAGACCCTGATAGTCACTGGCGACCACGGCAAAGCCTGCGGCCAGCCAGCGGTCCAGATAGGCCCGGTCCCGCGAGAAATAGCCGCGCCATGAGGGGGCGCAGATATCGGCAATCCCGGTCGTGCCATGTTCCCAGGCCACGATCGGCCAGCCACCCTTCGGCGGTGTGCCCTTCGGGAAGATGATCTGCCCGGAGACGGCTACAGGCGCGGGCTCGCCGACACCGCTGACGGATGTGTAAAGCGTGCGGACAGCCAGACCGGCATTGTCCGGCAGGTGCTTGCCCTGAATTTCCTCGGTGCGGATCATGTTGCCCGGCCCGGCCGGAAGCTGCGCCGGCGGCTGATAGAAGGCGCTGACGCCACCATCGCCGTGCGGCCGGTCCGGCTCGGCCACAGCGACCTGCTGTTTCGGTGCGGGCTGCGGGGTGGCGCAGGCAGCGAGCGTTCCAAATGCGCTGGCACACAGGAAAAGACGGGCGGGAAACTTCTTCATGATGTTCTCCAGCGACGGGAATAAGGATCTGTAGCGGGCAGGAAAGACTTACTGGCCGAGGGCAACGCCGTCACGATGCGGGTCACCCCAGCCACTCAGCCCGTCCGGGCCAATGGTGATGGCCTGCACGGCGGCATTCATCACGGCAGCATGCGGATGATGGCCCATGCGCTCAAGCGCGGTTTTCAGTTCGGCGGCTGATGTGCCGTGTTCCAGCTCTTCCGCGCGGTTCTGCGCGCCGATGCGCGGCTGCTCGATGGCCGTGCGGATGTTCTGACCCCAGGCGAGATGGCCGACCAGCGTCTGCACCACGGAATCAATGATCCGCGCGCCACCGCCAGCGCCCACGATCACTTCAGGCTGGCCATCCGCGCCGAATACGATCGTCGGCGCCATCGTCGTGATGGGGCGCTTGCCGGGGGCCGCGATATTGGCGACCGGCTGCCCGTCCACGACAGGATGTGTCGCGAAATTGGTGATCGCGTTGTTGAGGACGACGCCGTCCACGACGATATCCGCCCCGAAGTTGAGATTGATGGTCGTGGTGAAGGATAGTGCATCCCCGGCAGCATCCCGAATGGCCAGATGCGTGGTAGCGGGCACTGTCATGGCGTCGGACACCGGAAGACTGGCCAGACGGCTTTTCAGCACGCCCGGACGGACCTGTCCTGCGGCTTCTCCCGTCGAGACGAGAGCCGCACGCGCGTCCAGATAGGCCGGGCTCAGCAGTTCGTCCGTTGCAACGGGCGTGTAATCGGGGTCGGCAGCGTATTTGCGGCGGTCGGCCTCTGCCAGACGCGAGGCTTCGAGCAGAAGATGCGCAGCCTCGACGCTGCCGGGACGGTACTGGCCAATCTTCAGACGATCAAGAATCGCAAGCTGCTGGAGCACGGACAGCCCACCTGCGACCGGCGGGGCAGCGGAGCAGATGCGGCGGCCAAACGCCTCGACACAGAGCGGCGCACGCTCACGGACCTTGTAGGACGCGAGATCCTTCGGTGTGATGTGGCCCGGATACGGCCCTGTCGCCACGGCAGCGGAAATCTTCCGAGCGAAAGCGGGGCCGTAGAAATAGTCCGCACCCTTTTTCGCCACCTGCGTCAGCGTCCCGGCCAGCGCCGGATTGTGCAGGATCGTGCCTTTGGGCAGCGGATGACCGTCCGCGTCGAAATAGGCCTTGAAGCTGGCTTTCTGTGCCAGTTCCGGGCGTTCCGTCAGGACGAGGTGCAGATAGCCGGGCATCGCATAGCCATTACGGGCCGTGGCGATGGCGGCCTGAAACAGATCGGCCCAGGGGAGCTTGCCGTAGCGTTTGTGCAGAAGCTCCAGCGTCCGCAGCGTGCCCGGAACGGCGACGACGCGCCCGCTGCGCTCCAGCAGGGCGTGGGGAATGGCGTGCCCGTCCGCGTCATGTGCGTAATCCTGCGGCACGATGGCAGGAGCGGCGGCCAAACCGTCATAGAACGAGAGCTTTCCGGCGCCCTTGTCCCAGTACAGGATCGTGGACCCGCCCCCCAGACCGGACGCCTGCGGCTCGACCACGGCCAGCACCATCTGGGCCGCGATGGCGGCATCGACCGCGCTGCCGCCGCGGCGGATCACATCCATCGCGGCCTGCGAGGCCAGCGGATTGGCTGTGGCAGCCATGGAGGTCGTGGCCGTGCTGGGCTGCGCGACCGGAGCCGTGCTGACGGCTGCATGATCCGTCTGCGCACATCCGCCCAGCGCCAGTGTCTGCATCAGTCCCATCATGCCGAACACTCCGCACAGGCTGACCCGGCGCCGGCTGAAAAGACGGTTGCGAGCCAATGGACGGGATGCAGGAAATGCTCTGGAATGCATGATGCAGCACACACTTTCATGGTCGGAACGGAAAACATCGTAACAGGATCGTTACGGCCTTCAATCGCCCCGATAAATGCTGCTATGATGGAAACATTATCAACCAGCGGTTTGCAATGAACGTTTTTCAGGCCATGACCACCTTCATGGCGGTCGTCGAGACCGGCAGCATGACCGCTGCCGGAGAACGCTGCGGTATTTCCCCCACCATGGTGGGCAATTACGTGCGCCTTCTGGAGGAACGTCTGGGCACGAGCCTGCTGCGCCGTACCACGCGCCGGCAGAGCCTCACGGCGTTCGGGGCCGTCTATTTCGAGAAATGCCAGTCCATTCTCAAACTGCTGGATGAAACCGAACATCTGGCACAGGCCGCGCAGACCCTGCCCTCCGGCACCCTGCGCGTCACGGCTCCAGTCACTTACGGTACCCAGAGCGTCACGCCCTGTCTGGCGCGGTATCTGGCCGAAAATCCGTCCGTGGATGTTGATCTGGTGCTAACGGAACGCAGCGTGGATCTGACGCATGAGAAGTTCGACATCGCCATCCGCCTGGGCGTGCCTGAACCGTCCTCGCTCATGTGTCGCCGGCTGACGGATTACCGCATGACGCTGTGTGCGTCCCCGGACTATCTCGACCGTCGGGAAGAGCTTCTGGTTCCGCAACAGCTTGCGACGCATGATGCGCTGGCCTTTGCCTATACGTCCTCATCGCCCTGGCACTGGGCGCGGCATGAGTGGCATTTCGAAAGCCCCAAGGGCCGCGTGACGGTGGAAATGCGCCGACGTGGGCTGTTCAACAGCACGCAGGCCATGCGCCGCGCGGCTCTGGGCGGGCTGGGCATCGCGATGCTGCCGACCGATCTGGTGCAGGACGATCTGAAAGCCGGGACGCTTCAGGCGCTCCTGCCCGATTACACGCTGCCCTCACGGCCAATCTATCTGCTCTATCACAAAGAACGCTACAGCGCGCCGACGCTGCATTCCTTCATCCGGTTCATCATGCGCAATCTCGGGGACCGCCCGACAGGATCAGGACACGGCGGATCAGGACAGGGTGGAGCGGGTGCTGGTGGAGCCGGAGCATCATGAACGCGGATGGCAGGCCTTCCACGCGTTTCAGGATGACGCTGCCTGTCATTGCTTCCATTCTCGGCAACATCATAGAATATTACGATTTCGTTATTTACGCATCGTTCTCAAGCTCCATCGGGCAGACCTTCTTTCCTGCCGGACTGGCCTTTTCCCAGATCGCGCTGACCCTTGCGACCTTCGGCTTCACCCTGCTCGCACGCCCTGTCGGCGCCGTTGTGCTCGGGATCTGTACGGATCGCAGGGGCCGGACCTTCACGATGATCCTGTGCATTGCGCTCATGGCGATCGGCAGTCTGCTGATTACCTTCACGCCCGGCTATCAGAGCATCGGCATGGCTGCCCCGCTCCTGATCGTCACGGCGCGCCTGCTGCACGGGTTTTCACTGGGGGGAGAGTTTGGAAGTGCCACGTCCTTCCTGATCGAACAGGCGCCGGGCCATGAGGCGCGGGCCGCAAGCTGGCAGGCCATCGGGCAGATCGTCGCCTCCCTTGCCGCCGCGATCGTTACACTGACCCTGACCCTGCTGCTGCCCGCGCAGGGTTTTGACAGCTATGGCTTCAGGATCGCAGCCGGTCTGGGCGCCCTGGCGGGGCTGCTGGCGCTGGTCCTGCGCTTCAGGCTGATCCGGACGCGCCCCTCGCCCCCCGTTGCGACAGTCACGGTCCCATCCCCGTTCCTGAGGCGGGAGAACCTGCTGCGCACGCTCGCTGTCATGGGCGCCGTCGCGCTGGGAAGTGGCATCACCTATCTGGGCATCTACATGCCCCATTATGCCCGGCTGCACTTCCATGTCGCGGCCCGTCTGGCCTATGCGTCGGCGCTGCTGACTTATGGGGGGCAGCTTGTGTTCACGCCCCTGCGCTGGAAGCTGGCGGATTATTTCGACAGGACCCGCAGCATCACGCCGATGCTCCTGTCCTGCGCCCTGCTGTTCTGCCTGCCCTGGCCGATGTTCCGGCTGGTCTCGATATGGCCGGAGAGCATCCTTGTCATGCCGCTTCTGTTCAACGTCACCGGGCTGCTCTATTTCGCGGCTCTGGACGGCTTCATCGGCCTTCTGTTCCCGAACCGCCTGCGCGGGCGTGGCCTGACGATCGGCTATTCCTTCGGCGTCGTCCTGTTCGGCGGTCTCGCACCGCTGACGAACGCGGCCCTGATGTCCTGGAGCGGTACGGAACAGGCCCCGGCGTTCTATCTGGGCCTGACCGCCCTGATCTCGGCGAGCGCGATTTTCGGGGCCAGACGCCTGCTCTGAACCGGGAATGTTCCGGTGCATCCACATTTCCGGGCCGGAATGGACATCCCTGCTTTACGACAGACTATGAAACTATCAATTATTTCTTCGGAATGTTCTTATGATCATCTCCTTTATCTTCAGCCCCAGATTCATAACGGTATCGTAGCGTTAGTTTTTTCAGGATCCCGCCAGACATGTCTTCCACAATCCCCGCCCCGTCAGACCCCGTGCGTCCCTGCCGACTGCCCGCGTTCTCCTTTCTTGCCGGACGAGGAAAAACCATTCTGGCGGCTGCCACGATCCTCAGCAGCGCAACCGTTCTTGCAGCCAACGCCGCCTGGGCCGAAGACACCACAAAGACCAGACATACCCGCAAGGCCGCACATCACGCCGCGCCCACCGCGACAGAATCGAAAGGTAGTCAGGAATCGATCAGCGTTCTCGGACAGCGCAGCCAGGCGCCCGGTGGCGGCATGATGCGGGCGGAAACGGCGGCGCGCTCGGTCCAGTCGGTCACGCAGGCCTATATCGAGATGCAGAGCCCGACCAGCTCACCGCTCGACCTGATCAAGAACCTGCCCAGCGTCAATATTTCGACGCCAGATCCTTCCGGAAACGAAGGCGGCTCCATCAGCAGCCGCGGCCTGTATGACAATGACATCGGTTTCCTGCTCAACGGCATGCCGATCGCCAACGGGTCCTCGACGGCCGCGTCGAACTTCATCCAGAACTATATCGACAGCAACAACATCGCCTCGGAATCCATGACGCCGGGCTCGATCTCGGTCGAAGATCCGCTGACGTCCGCCGCGGCCGGTGCGCTGAGCATCACCACCCGCGCGCCATCGCAGAAATTCGGCGGTTTCATCTCAGGAAGCTACGGCTCCTTCAACACGTCGCGCGAGTTCATCCGGCTGGACAGCGGCGAGATCGGCCACTCCGGCATCACGAGCTATGCCTCGTTCTCGAACATGCATTCGGACGCCTGGCGCGGTTCGGGCACCAGCGAGCGCAAGCACATGGATTTCCGGATGACCAAGAAGATCGGCGAGCGCAGCTCGATCGACCTCTTCGTGGGCTATAACCACTCGTTCTATTACCAGAACCGCTATCCGACGATGGCGAATTTCTATGCGGACAAGAACGGGCTGCCGGTTACGACCCCGATCAGCTATACCGCGACCTTCAACCCGCTCTCCCCCAGCAGCTATTACGGCGTGCATGGCTCGGACAAGGACCAGTTCTACGCGTCCCTGCCGATGAACTTCGCGCTGAACCATCTCTTCAGCGTCACCATCACGCCCTATTACCAGCGCGGGGCCATCACGCTGAACAGTGCCTCGCGTCTGCAGGAAGGCCATACCTATGCGGGAACGGCACTGCAGAAGGTTGACCTGAACGGCGACGGCAAGATCAGCACGGCCACGCGCGCCGATGTCTCGACCAATTCCATGTCCATGAACCAGCAGGGCGGCGTCGTGGCCAGCCTGCACTGGCATGGCGAGAACAATGACGGCCAGATTGGCTACTGGCACGAGGAGAATTCCTATTCCCTCAAGACGCCTCTCTCGCGCATGAACCAGGTCACGGGGGCGCAGCCTTCGGACACGGATACGGCCGCCTATTACCGCACCACGAGCGGCAACATCTATTATTCGACCAACTATGTCGGCTCCTACAGCCTCAATTCCGGCTTCATGGAAGACACGCAGTTCTTCCTGAACCACAAGATGTCGCTGACGGGCGGTATCAAGGTCGTGTCCGAAACCCTGCGGGGTCAGGACTTCCTGGCCAGCACGGCAAGCAGCTCGAACCACACCTTCGTCTCCCCGATGCCGCGCATGTCCTGGTCGTGGGACTTTGCTCCGCACCATCAGGTCTACATCAATGCCGAAGGCGACTTCCGCGCGCCCTCACCCGTCAATCTGATCACCCGCTACAGCACGAGCACGGGTGCCATGACGACCTCGGGGGCCAATGCGAAGCCGCAGTATTCGATCAAGGAAGAGCTGGGATACCGCTATACGGGTGACATCTTCCTGGCGGATGTCAGCGTCTACAACTTCAACGTCACCAACCGCCTGCTGTCGCTCAACACGTACAGCAATGACGTGCCGGTCAGCGAGACGCTCAATACGGGTGGCGAGACGATCCGCGGCGTGGACCTGATGCTGTCCACCAAGCCGCTGTTCCATCGCTTCCGGCCGTATCTGTCGTTCGAATACCTGCACGCCACGATGGACAACAATCTGCCGATTGCAGCCGATAACGGGTCGATCGACTATCTGAAGACGCGCGGCAAGACGCCGATCATGACGCCGAAATTCATGGGCAGCATCGGCCTGACCTATACGGAAGGCCCGTTCTTCCTGAATGCCAGCATCCGCTACACGGACAAGCAGTATTCGACGTTCATGAACGACCAGACGATGCCGTCCTATTTCTCGGACTCGCTGTCTCTGGGGTATCACCTGCCGAAGTTCTTCATCGCGCAGGCCCCGGTCTTCAAGCTGAACTTCACCAACCTGACCGGCCAGTACAAGCTGGGTGGCGTCTATTACTTCGCGGAAAATGCGAAAGCCACGACGGGTGTGTATGGCAACAAGATCTCGGCGGATTCCGCGCCGTCCTATTACATCCAGCCGCCCTTCTCGATGATGGGCTCGCTCTCCACCAGCTTCTGAAGCAACGACGGCTCCCTCATATCGAGGGAGCCGTTTTCGGTCTCAGGCGACGAGACCGCCATCCACCAGGATGGAGGCACCCGTGATGTAGGACGCATCCGGGCTGGCGAGGAACGACACGGTGCGGGCAATGTCGTTGACCTTGCCGTAGGATTCCGTGGCCGTGAACTTGCGGATGACGGCTGCGGCCGCTCCGTCCTCGGGGTTGAGGTCCGTTGCGATCGGGCCGGGCTCGACGACATTGGCCGTGATACCCTGTGGGCCGAGATCCCGTGCCACACCCTTCGTAAAGCCGATCAGGCCAGCCTTCGTCGCCGAATAGAGCGAGATGCCCGGGAACGGCGCACGCTCACCGAAGGCGGAGCCGATATAGATCAGGCGGCCGCCTGTCTTCATGTATTTCAGGGCCTCAACCGTCTCGACCATCGCAGCGCGCAGGTTGAGGTTCAGAACATCCTCGATCTGCGTGACGGTCATCTGGGCAATCGGGCCGTAGGGGTAGATGCCCGCGTTGCACACGAGGGCGTCCAGACGTCCGAAGGCTTCATGCGTCTTCGTGATGGCTGCGATATTGCCGTCCGTGCTGCCGCCATCGGCCTGAACGGCGACGGCCTTGCGGCCCAGCGCCTCGACTTCTGACACGACTTTCTGCGCGGCTTTTTCGTTGCGGGCATAGGTGATGGCAATATCGAAGCCATCCTGCGCCAGCTTGAGCGCGATCGCCGCACCGATACCGCGTGATCCACCGGTAATGAGCGCTACTCTGTGGGTCATGATCCTGTTCCTTCTGACTGCACTGACGAAAGATCCGTCTTTGAGCTGCCAGATCATGAGGCATTTTCGGGCCGGACCCAACCACCTGTTGGACATTGTGAAGACATCCTTCCCGCAAAGGCCTAGAACACATCTCATGTCGGAACAGCAGAACCCCACCGGACCCCGTCGCGGGTGGACGGATATTGTCGCAGGTCTTTCCCTTGCCTCGGTGAATATTCCGCAGGTTCTGGGTTATACGCGTATTGCGGCCATGCCAGCGGTCACGGGGCTTTATACGGTCCTGCTGCCACTTGTGGCCTTTGCAGCGTTCGGTTCGTCCCGGCATCTGGTTGTGGCCGCTGATTCCGCGACGGCTGCCATTTTCTCAAGTGCCATCGGCAAGATGGCACCGCCCGAAAGCGCGCATTACATCGCGCTCGTCAGCATGACCGCACTCCTCTGCGCGGCGCTTCTGCTGGTGGCGCGGGTCTTTCGACTGGGCTTTCTGGCGGATTTCCTGTCGCGCACCGTGCTGACGGGATTTCTGGCCGGGGTGGGCGTGCAAGTCTGCATCGCGATGCTGCATGACATGCTGGGCGTTTCGGTCAGCGCGCATAATCCGCTGGTGCAGGCCTATGAGACCTTCCGCCAGATCCCGCATGGGAACCTGATGGTCGCGGGTCTCTCGGCGGTGACGGTCGGCATTCTCATGACCGGGCAGCGCCTTGCCCCGCATCTGCCCGCCGGGCTCTGCGTCGTGATCGGCAGTATTGCGCTGAGCATGGGGCTGAACCTGTCCCATCACGGTGTCCCGACATTGGGGCATGTCGCGGGCGGGTTGCCGCATTTCGGCCTGCCAGATGTTTCGTGGAACGAGCTTCTCGCCCTGCTCCCCGTCGCGGCGTCCTGCGTGTTCGTCATCATTGCGCAGAGCGCCGCCACGTCCCGCGTCTTCGGGGAGCGGTTTCATGAAACCGTTGATGAGGACCGTGATCTTCTGGGCCTGTCGGCGGCCAATGTTGCCGCGGGACTAAGCGGGACCTTCACCGTCAATGGCAGCCCGACCCAGACGGCCATGGCCGTCCGATCCGGTGCCCGCACGCAGTTGGCGCAGGTCACCTTCGCCTGCGTGACGCTCCTGGTACTGCTGTTCCTCACGCGACCGCTCGAAGCCCTGCCCCGCTGCGTTCTGGCGGGGATCGTCTTTACCGTGGCGGTCGGCATGATCGATCTGAAAAGCCTGCGTGCGATCCGGCAGGAAAGCCCCGGCGAGTTCTGGCTGGCCGTCACGACAGCGGCTGTCGTTGTGGGGGTTGGCGTCGAGGAAGGCATTTTCCTTGCCATCGCGCTCTCGCTGTTCCGCCATGTCCGGCACAGCTACGAGCCACATACGATGGTGCTGCAACAGTCCCCGACGGCCGGAGTTCTGGAAGCCCTGCCCGCGAAGGACGGGCTGGAAAGCGCACCCGGATTGATCGTCTTCCGCTTCTGCGCGGATCTGTTCTACGCCAATTCGACGCGCTTTCGGCAGGATCTGCTGGATCTAGTGGAGCATGCGCCCCATCCTGTCCGCTGTGTCGTGCTGGATGCGAGCCCCGTCACCGACATCGATTATTCCGCTGCCGCCGACCTGCGGGACCTGATCGCGCAACTGCACCAGCGCGGTATTGCGCTGCTCTTCGGGCGGGTGAGCGTCTATCTGCGCGCCGATATGGACCGGCACCACATCACTCCGGCGCTCGGGGACGGCAATATCTACGCCGAACTGCATACGGCGCTGAAAGCCGCCCACCAGATCCTTGGGGACATTGCTGTGCCCCCGTCGCCCGTTAGGCCTTCCTGACGAACTCGGACTTGAGGTTCATCGCACCGATCCCGGGGATCTTGCAGGCGATGTCATGCCCGTCGCCACCGTCCGAAAGGCGGATGTTCTTCACCTTGGTGCCGCCCTTGACGACCATGGACGAGCCCTTGATCTTCAGATCCTTGATGACCGTCACGCTGTCGCCATCCGCCAGGACATTGCCATTGGCATCGCGGATTTCAGCAGAAGCCTCGCTGCTCTCCGCTGCCGTCTCGGCCGGGTTCCACTCATGCGCGCATTCCGGGCACATCCACAGCGCACCATCCGGATAAACGTGTTCGCACCCGCAGACCGGGCATTTCAGATTACTGTCCATGATGACCTTTTTCCGTTTGTGGCCGGACACTACTGCACGCAGTCCGTATTTCAAAACGGAGCTCACCCGTTTTCGTAATCTGTTCGTTCGACATGGAGCGCGCTATCAACGGGGCAGACATATATTGCCACGCTGATGGAAAGACTGTTCCGATGTCCGACACCACGCCCCAACCCGTTGCCGCCCCCCTGACCCGGGCCGCCATTTTTCTGGTCCTGAACATCAACCTCGGCACGGATGCGGAAAAGACCATCCGCGGCCTCTGCGCGGACCTCTCAGGCCTGCGCCGTACGGTCGGTTTCCGGGACCTGAAGGGGCAGCTTTCCTGTGTTCTGGGTTTTGGCTCTGCCGCCTGGGACCGTCTCTTTCCCGGTCCGCGCCCGAAGGAACTGCATCCGTTTCAGGAAATCAAAGGCGTCCATCACGCCGTCTCCACGCCCGGCGACATGCTCTTTCACATCCGCGCCACGCGCATGGACATGTGTTTCGAGATGGCCAAGCTGATCATGGACCGCCTGCGCAGCGTGTGCACGGTTGTCGATGAAGTGCACGGCTTCAAGTATTTCGATGACCGGGACCTGATCGGCTTCGTGGACGGCACGGAAAACCCGGAAAACGCCGCAGCATGCGAAGCCGCGATCATCGGCGATGAAGATCCGGCTTTCAAAGGCGGCAGCTACGTCATCACCCAGAAATACTTCCACGATCTCGATGCCTGGAACACCCTGCCGATCGAGATGCAGGAAAAGATCATCGGCCGCAGAAAGCTCTCCAATGTCGAGCTTGATGACAAAACAAAGCCCGCTTACGCCCATAACGCGCTGAATGTCGTGACCCGCAACGGAAAGCAGGTCGACATCCTGCGGGACAACATGCCGTTCGGTGAAGCCGGCAAGGGTGAATTCGGCACCTATTTCATCGGCTATGCCCGCTCCCCGTCCGTGACCGAGGAAATGCTGCACAACATGTTCGTCGGCAAGCCGGAAGGGAATTACGACCGCCTGCTGGATTACAGCCGCCCTGTTACGGGCACGCTGTTCTTCGTCCCGTCAGCCGATTATCTGGACGATATCGACGCCTGATCGCGCAGGCAGGTCTGAAGGTCCGTCGCACCCCGCAAGGGCGTGCGCGGACGGTCATACAGCCCGTCCACGAAAATCCCCGTCATGGTGGCATAGGACTGCGCGGCTTCGGGGCAGAAGCCGTGACTGCGATAGAACTTCAGCCATTGCGAACGCGGGATTTCGTCGACTGTCACATCCCGCTCCAGCACGGCGCCGAGTGCGGTCGCGACGTCTTCCGGCGTATAGGTTTCGGGGCCTTCGATGCTGTAAGTGCCCGTCTCTTCCACTGGCGCGACCAGAAGACGGGCCGCCAGTTCGCCCACATCCTGCGGCGCGACCATCGGGGCTTTGAAATCCTTTGGCAGCAGGCTGGGAAATACCCCTGACTGCCGCGCAGTGGACAGGGCGCCGTACCAGTTGCTCATGAAATACGCCGCCCTCACGACACAGAGCGGTACTCCCGTTTCCCGTGCGCCCTGCTCGAAAGTGTACAGACTCCCCAGATCCCCGCAATGCGGGTTGTCCTGCGCGCCATAGGTTGACTGCACGACGATCTTTTCCAGAGACGCTCCCCGGACGGCTTCGATGATGGAATGAACCGTGCGGCGTTCTTCGTGGTCCACATCCAGCGTTGGGCTGGCAGGCGGGTTCAGCAGAAATGCGCGCCGGGCTTTGCAAAAAGCTGCCGTCAGGGCCGCCGTGTCGTGAACATCGAGCACGGCCACGCTGGCCCCACGGGCAGACCACTCAGAGTCCTGTTCCGGACGATGCAGAACAACCGTAACCGGCCGCCCCTGTTCCAGAAGACGTCTGGCGACCGTGCCGCCCACATGCCCTGAGGCGCCGAGAACGATATCCATGTCATTTCCCCCTGCACGCTGTTTAGGGGTAAAGTGGATCAGTGTTCCAGATAGAACTCGATGGGAACCGTCAGGGATAGCGGATCGCCCTGCACACTGTCGGGCGGGATGGGCAGCGGTTCGGCACGGTGGATCAGGGCCAGCGTCTCCGCATCCAGCAGGTCATGCCCCGCGCTGCGCTTGAGGCTGGCGCTCAGGACATGGCCTTTGCGGTCCATGACGAAATGCAGCAGGGACGTTCCCTCCTGATGCGTGGACTGGGCTTCCTGCGGATAGCGCTTGAACCGTTCCAGACGCGCCAGGAGTTCGCCCTGCCAGGTCACGGGATCATGCGATGCATGGCTGGAGGTGGTGGCCGAAGCGGCGCTCGGGCTGGTCGTGGGCGGCGCTTCCACGTTGCGCGGAGCCGTGGTCTTTTCCGCAGGCGGCGCTTTGACCGGAACGGGCGGGAGCGGCTTGTGCACACTTGGTTTGTGCGGCCTGATCTTTTCCGTCTTGGGCACCGGGACCGGCGGGTTGGGCGCGGGGCTTGGCGGCGCTTCGACCTTGGGCGGATCTTCCGGCTGCGGCTCCGTGGAGGCCACGGCCTGCTGCGGGCCGGGATCGACATCCTGCTGCGGGGCCGGAACCGGCGCGGGGACAGGCGCAAGATCGATGCTAATCGCAGCCGGAGGCGGTTCCGCCGCCAGAATGGGCTGGGGATGGGCAGACGTGACCGCCCAGAACAGGACAGCACCCGTGAGGACGACAACACCCAACGCCGAGCCGCCCCAGAGCCATGCGCTCCGGCGGTCTTCCAGACGGCATGTTGCGGCGTACCATTCCCGAAAACTCGGCAGCGTCGCTTGCGCGGAGATCAGCCCGTCCGACATCAGGGCGTTGTTCCGGTCGTCTGGCCCTGCAGCGTCACGAGCGCCACCTTGAGATAGCCCGCGCTGCGCAGATGATCCATGACGTCCATGAGCGTGCCGTAATCCACGGTCTTGTCGGCGCGCAGGAAGATGCGTTCGTCGCGGTTGCCCTTGGTCGCGGCGGCGAGCGCTTCCGTCAGTTGCGCGGCGGGCACGTCATTTTCGCCAAGAGCCAGATTGTGGTCTGCCTTGACGGTCAGGAAGACGGGTTCGTCCGGCCGGGGGGCCGTCTGCTGCGTGGAGGACGGAAGATCGACGGGGACGTTGACGGTGGTGAGCGGGGCCGTGACCATGAAGATCACGAGCAGCACCAGCATGACGTCAATGAACGGCGTGACGTTGATTTCGTGCGCTTCGAGCACGGTTTCGTCCGCATGGCGGATCCGGATGGCCATGGAAGCTTACTCTGCCGCAGCCAGCGTATCGCGCCCGAAGCGGAGCACCTTGCCGCCGCTGATCCCGCGCGCCAGATCCCGCGAGACGAGGCGCATCACGAGCGACGTCAGATCCGCGACACAGGCTCGGCAGGCTGCCGTCTGGCGGGCGAGATGGTTGTAGATCACCACGGCCGGAATGGCGGCGACGAGGCCGAGTGCGGTTGCCAGAAGTGCTTCGGCAATGCCCGGCGCCACGACGGCAAGGCTGGTGGCATGGGCGGCCGCAATGCCCGTGAAGGACGACATGATGCCCCAGACCGTGCCGAACAGCCCGACAAACGGAGACGTCGCGCCGATGGTCGCCAGCACGCCCGTCCCCCGCATCAGGCGGCGGCCCTCGGCGGCTTCCAGCCTTTCGAGATGCAGGACGATACGTTCCTTGATGCCTTCGCGGTCCCCAGGAATGTCCTGCGAGCGCTGACGCTCCACTTCGGCCGCCATGACCATGGCATGTGCGATGCCGGAGCCCGATCCGGTGCGCGTCCATTCCTCGCCGATATCCAGCGTCTCGGCGTCTTCGAGCGTGATTTCCGATTTCTTCAGCCGTGCGCGAAGGCGCTGCAGTTCTATGGTTTTGGCAATGAAGATCGTCCAGGTCACCAGCGAGGCCATCGCAAGGATTGTCATGACGCCCCGCACGACCGGGCCGGCGTCGAGAAACATCTGCCAGGGGGAAAAGCTAAGGGACATCACGGCACCTGTTGGAACTGCGGGAATACTGAATCGACGATAATGAGAGTCATTCTCACTATCAAGGATGATTCGTATCCTCCTGCATGTCGTTTCGTGTCCAAGGGCCGGATTTCAGGTGAATATGAAAAAGCCCCGGTCAGACCGGGGCTTTTGTATCTCAGTCCTGATGCTGTTCGGGGTGCTGGTGATGGCCCCCATGGCCTGATCCGTCACCCGGACCGGCATGGTCATGCGGGCGCTGAAGGACTGCGACCACCGTATCATTGACGGGATGTCCGGACGCCTTTGCGATATCGTCGAGCGTCTGATCCGCCGAGCTGACCGTATAGCCCTGTGCCTGAAGGCGGTGCACGAGAGCGTCCGCATCCGTATGGACCAGTGGTGCCAGCAGCGTGAGCGGCGCGTGTTCCAGAACCGGCAGCGCCATAAATGCCGTCTGCCGGTTGCCCGCATGTCCGCTGGGCGCCTGAAAGAAGAACGGGATGCAGCCCGCGAACGCGATGATCAGCGGCACATACAGCGTCTTGCGACGGGCGTAATTGACCAGCGATGTCCAGTTCTTCACCAGATGAAGGATGAAGGGTGCGAGAAGCACCATGCTCAGCCATTCATGGATGGGATGAAACGCTGTCGGCCCCCAGTGGAAGAACAGCGCCACGCCCGTGACGCCGGAGACAATGAAGAACCCGGTCGTCAGTGGGGTTCCGTATCGGTTCATGAATGTCTTGAACATGTTGCTTTCTTGTGCCGGCACAGCGCCGGCCGCAGGTTGATGTCAGAAAAACAGGGATTTAAGCGGGGAGATACCGGCTGACTTCGAGCCCTGTCCCCACGGGCAGCGGCACGCTCAGCATGTGCGGGATGGCGCGGACGGCCTGCTGGTACTTTCGCGCGTCTTCGCCACCGGGAACGCGCATGTTGTCCGCAACGATAATGGCACCTGGGTTGAGTTTCGGCAGGACGGCCTCAAGGCAGGGCACATAGAGGTCTTTCCACAGATCCATCAGGACGAAGTCGATGCCGTCGTCCATCTGGCCGATCAGGTCCAGCGCATTGCCGTGGCGGAAATCGACATAACCAGTCAGCCCGGCCCGCTCCGCCATGTCGCGGGCATAGGCGATCTTGTGAGTCTCAAGCTCCATCGTCACGAGCCGTCCGCCCGCAGTCCGTGCCGCCTCTGCCAGCCAGATTGTGGAATAGCCGTAGGACGTTCCCAGTTCGAGAATGGTCGGCTTTTCCAGCACCCGCGCGAGAATGCTGATGAGCTGTCCGGTCCGGCGGCCCACAGCCAGAAACCGTTCGGAATTGGGACGATGGATCCCGGCGTTACGCTCTTCGCGCTCGGCCTGAATCCGCTCGTGATAAAGCTCCAGAACCTGTGCGACACGATCATCCATGCAACGCGATCCTTCCCTGGGAACCATATCCTGTCATGGTTTCAGGCGCTGTCACCTCACCATTCTGTATGAAAAACGCACGGTCTGTAATGCGATGTTTCAGCTCAGGCCGCATGGGAAACACCCCTCGCCGCCTGGGCCTCCAGCAGCGCCAGGCAGCGGATCATGACAGCCTGAAACACCCGCTCCTGCGCATGGGGACGGATCAGGGCCAGCACGGCGTCGGGCACGCCGACGATCGCGCAATCCAGCGCTTTTTCAAGCCCCAGCGCTGCCTCGGACCAGACGCCCCGCTCCAGAGCAAGACGCGCCAGATTGAGCCAGGCCCAGCAGTCCCCGCCCTCGGCCGCAGCCTGATAGAACTGATGGGCCGTATCCGGATCAGGCTCCCCCGCCGGGACGGAGCCATCCTCGTGCATGATCCCCAGCATGTTCAGGGCCTTGGCGTTACCGGTCCGGGCGGCATCCACATAGAGCCGGTAAGCCCGCTGTGTATTCTTCGGCACCCCGTCCCCGGCCAGAAACAGATCGGCCAGATTGAACATAGCCCAGCCGTCTCCACCCTCGATCGCGGTTTCAAAGCATCGCGCCGCCATGGCCGGGTTGCGCTTCACGCCCCAGCCGCGCTCGTAAGCACGACCGAGCATGTTCAGCGCTACGGGATGTCCGCTGCGGGCGGCGATCCCGAAACAGGAAAAGGCGTCTTCCCGACGCCCTGCATCCAGATGGGTCTGCGCCAGAATCAGCTGTGCCTTCACCTGTTCGGGAACAGGCAAAGGCGCAGGCCGGGAAATCCCGTTATCCTGATGCGCTCCTGACACTGATGACATCGCGTTCCTTTCTGGTCCGGTCTTTCACGCGGGGTGAAAAACCGGGGGTTCTGCAGGACAGGGAAATGGCCCGGATCAGAAACCGATGCCGAAATTGCCCATGAAGGTCCGGCCGGACTGCGGCACGGCACGGCCCGTACTGAAGGCCGAGGCATAGTTCAGGTGATCGGACAGGTTGTTGGCGTTGAACTGCACATGATACCGGCCGTACTGGTAGGAAATCATGGTGTTCAGCGAGAAGTTATACGGCATGCGGGCCGTGTTCGCCTCGTTCGCCCAGTAGCCGGAGCTATACTGCGCGCCACCGCCGACACTCAGCTTGCCCTGACCCGGCTTGAGCAGCACCGGCGACAGATCATAGGACGTCCAGACCGAGAAGTTGTTGTGCGGGAGCTGCGGGGCCTGCTTGCCATCCGTCGTGGTGGAATTCGTTACCTTGCCGCCCATGTAGGAATACGCGGCATAGATTTCCCATTCCTTCGTGATCTTGCCCGTCAGGCTCAGTTCCGCACCGCGGATCTCACGGCCGGTTCCCGCATCCTGGAAGCCGGTGATGATATTGCCGCTCTCGTCATAGGTGTACGAGTTATTCTGCTCGATCTGATACAGCGCCGCCGTCATGCCCAGATGCTTGTTGAGGAAGTCCATCTTGGTGCCGACTTCAAACAGGTCGCTGCGCTGCGGTTTGAGGTTGGTGCCGTTGACCGGGACGTCTCCAACGCTCGCCTGGTTGGTGATTTCAGACGACGCATCCGTCCCGACCGGCTTGTAGGAGCGGGAGAACGTGAAATAGACGGTCTTGTTGTCGTCCACGTCATACATCAGACTCGCGGACGGGCTGAACTTGTTGGACGATTGGGACTGCACGCCCGAGGAGGCTGCCGCCGCACTCCAGTATGTGCTCTCGAAGCTGTCCCAGCGCAACGTTCCGAAGAGGGACAGACGCTTGGTGATATGGATCTTGTCTGCCAGGAAGAGACCCAGGTCTCGGAAATCCGCCGTCCGGTGCCCGCTGGAGGGCCAGGTGATATAAGTGCCTGGCGAAGAATAGGACGGGTTGCGGATCGTCTGGTCGTTCACCCGGTTCACATACGTGCCCATGATCCGGTCGTCCTTGGTGTAGTTGATGTCCACACCCGCGCTGAGGTCGTGATGCAGGAAGCCCGTGTTGAACTTCGCCCGTGCCATCATGACGTTCTGGATGCCCCAGCCATCCTGCTGATAGGCCACGCCACCGCCAGCGCCGTAAGGCAGCGTCGGGTTGCCGCCTGACAGGAACGACGTAACACAGGTTCCGGTACAGGCATTCGGGGTCGTTGCGGAATAGTCGCGATGGTAGTGCGTAAAGCGCGTATCGTTGTTGAACGTCAGCCAGCGCGCGATTTCCGACGAGAACTTCGACGTCACCATGTGGATGTTCGAATTGTCCATGTTGAAGCTGCGCGCATAGCTCGTATCACGGGCCAGTCCATGGCTTGTGATCGGGGAATAGATGCCGCCGATCTGGATCATCGGAACACCGTAATCCGGCGTGCCACGGCTGCCGAGCCACTGGTAATTCAGGTGATAGGTCGTTTTCGTCCCCAGACCGAAACCAAGATCCGCCGCCACGCCATAACGGTCCGTGCGGATATTGTCGCGGTCGGCCACGTCCTGCTTGTTATACATGCCGTTCACGCGCAGGGCGGTATGCTTGCCAAGCTGGTAGTTCACATCCGCCGTGCCGCGGTACTGCATGCCGCTGGCGAAGGTCTGGTCCAGATCGTAATGATTGCCCAGATGCGCCTTCTTGAGCGTCTGGTTGATCACACCACCCACATTGCCCGCGCCGAAATACTCGCCGCTCGGCCCCTTGATGACCTCGACGCTCTCGGTATTGAACGTGTCACGCACATAGGTTCCGAAGTCCCGCAGGCCATCTTCATAGATGTCGCCACGCGCCTGCTGGCCGCGGATGCGGAACTGATCGCCATTCAGGCCGCCATTGCCCTCGCCTGTGGACATGGTGATGCCCGGAACATTGGCGAGCGCCTGGTCCAGCGTGAACAGGCGCTGCTGGATGATCAGATCTTTCGGCACGACACTGATGGTCTGTGGCGTATCACGAACCGTGCCCGGCATCCGGCCGATATCGAGAGACGTGTTGTTCGTATTGCTGCTGTCAGCGTCCACCTGACCGTGAACGCGCACGGCGGAGAGGTTGATCGTGCTGTCGGTCGCGGTCGTGCCCGTATCGCTTCCGTCCTGTGCCTCGGCGTCCCCGGTTTCTGCGACACCCAGTCCTGCGCCGAGCGCCAGCATAACGAGGGCCGACCATTTCTGGCCCGAACCGTCGCGGGATGACCTGAAAGATGCGCCCGATGGCGATGGGATCGAAAAATCGTTTTCTGAAGGCATGCAGCACCTGAACTCTGGAAACTTCACAGATCTTCCGACGGGTTCCGCCTGATCCGGATGGGACCACGCGTCAGGCGAAACCGCCGCGACGTTCTGACTGGGGTCTGTTTCCCGCATTCCAGATGTTAATGCGAATGATTCTCAATAGCAATATTGTGTAATGGTCATCCTGTGGCCGCGCAGCCACACCGGACACCGCCAGACGGCAGGAACAGGAATGGTCATGGCGCCTCCGACAGTGATACGGACAGGACAACCGGAGTATCAGAACGGAGCCTGATCAGGCCTGTTTCATCGTGTGGGGTCCATCACGCACGGCCTTGCGGGCACTGTTGCCGTCATGGCCTCCGGGACAGTCCATTCCGCCAGCCTCACAGGAGGGCGGATCGCGCTTTGCCACGCCCCTTTACCGGACCTTGAGCTCAGAACTCCATCGCCAGACCGGCATCCCTGACAGACCGAATCGTCGGCTCCGGCGAGAGGCAATGACGGGATGACGACCAGCCTGCGACAGTCCATCGGCGGGGTCGGCTTTTTAGACTATGCGTTCGCTTGCCGGAAAACGCCTTCGCTCGCTGAATCCCGCGAACGGTTACGATGGAAGCCGCACGACGCGCCTGTTCGAGATTGGCACGATCGATCTTTGTACCGGGTTTCTTGTCAGCCAGAACGCAGGTTCAGAAATCCACCCGCAGCCGTCCGCCCACCATCCGCGGCGTTCCCGGAATGCCGAAAATCCCGTTCAGCCCGGTCTGGCGCGTCACGTCATAGCGCCGGTCCAGGATGTTGTTGACATAGGCCCCGAGAGACCATTTTCCGCTTTTCGGCGCGAAAGTCAGGCCGACATCCATCAGGAAATACGCAGGCATCCGGTACAGATTGTTCCCCGGCACATCAAGCTGCGATCCGCGATAGCTGTAGTCAAGATACGGCGTGAGCGTCCAGCGCGTCCCGAGCTTCGCCCTGTAGGATGCCGAACCCTCCAGCGTCAGTTTCGGGATCCCCATATCCACTCCGGCATAGCTGCGATACAGCGCCACCAGCTTGCCCGTCCTGATATAGGTCGCCGCAACAGCCGTAGAGTCGATCGCGCTGTAATCCTCGTAATTTCCGCGCTCATACCCGAAGTGCTGATGCAGCAGCAGCCCCGGAATGGGATTGGCGTCGATCTCCATTTCCACACCCCAGATCCGGCTCTTGGGAATGTTGACGTACTGCCCGACCACACCATAGTTCGACACCACGGCAAGCCCGGCCACCTGCTGCCCGTGATAATCGTACCAGAACGCATCGCCATTAAGGCGGATTTTGTGGTTCCAGTAATCGGACTTGAAACCGACCTCATAGGCCAGCAGGGATTCCGGCTTGGTCGGATTGAGCTGTGAGGCCACGACCGTATTGTTCGCCGTAAAGCCGCCCGGCTTGAAGCCCTTGCGGATGGAGCCATAGAACATCAGGTTGTCGAGCGCCTGATACTCGATCCCGCCCATTCCTGAAAACTGGTTCGTCAGCGCCCCGCGACGCCCGTAATGGTTGTCAAACGGTGTGGGATAGACGGCCGTATTATAGCGCATCGTCTGCATGTTATAGAGATCACGGTCATCGGATTCATGCGTGATCCCCGCCAGAAGATGCAGACGCTTCGTGACCGTCAGGCGCAGATGCCCGTACTGGCTGAACGCCTGCTGATCCTGATTGTAGCTCGTCCGCTGGATATAGGGTCGCGAGCCCGAGCCGGTATAGTCGTTGTAAATGACCGAATGCATCTGCGTGCGATCATAGTACATGCCGACATTCCATTGCAGCCGGTCATGCGGATTACGCGACGCCAGCTTCACTTCCTGCGAAAACAGGTTCGCATCCGTATTGACGTCGTCGTCATAGATCGCATAGCGCGTGCCATCCAGATCCATCAGATTATGCACATACATCTGCTGGAACGCGCTGATGGTGCTCAGATCGGCAAAGCCCAGATTGCGCGTGAAATTGACGCCCGCCCCCCAGAACGTGTTGTTGTAGGACGGCTTCGTCCCCGCGGAATTGCCCGTGATCTTCAGGAAGTCCGGCGTAAAGCCCCAGCCCGTGTTGCGGTTGTTCTGATAGGTTGGCGTATTGCGCGCCAGATCCTGGATATTGTAGGCGCCCATCGCCTGGGAATCATCCTGCATCCAGTTGCCGCTGAAGACGATATTCGTCCTGTCATCCGGCTGCCAGGCGACCTTGGCCCGCAGCCCGCCCTTGTTCGCATTTCCCAGCGACTGCCCGGTATTGATGTTCTTCTGAAAGCCCCCGCCCTGCTGCGTAAAACCCGCAATGCGGTACTGCACATTCGACGACAGCGGTCCCGACACATACAGGTTCGTAATGCTGCGATCATAGGTCGCGATGTCTTCCGATGCCCCGTAATGGAATGTCTTCGTCGGATCGGCGGTCTTGATGTTGATCTCACCGGCCGTCACCGTCTGACCATGCGTAAAGCCCGATGGCCCGGTACTCACATCAACCCCGGCCATGTCGAACATCGCAGCCCCCGCCATATAGCCGATCGGCAGCGCCACCCCATCCACATAGGTCATGACCGACGGCGTATTGTTCGCCGTAAAGTCGTTCAGCCCCACACCGCGCAGCGTGAAGTTCACTGCCGAACTCGAGCCCTGCGGCTGCACTGTCAGGTTTGGCGCAAGGTTCATCAGCCCCTTCACATCCGTCACCTGATGCCGCGCCAGTTCGGTTGAATCGATATGCGTGACCGACACGCCCTGATGCTGCATTACCATCTGTCCGAACGCATTTTTCCTGCGGTACACCTGGATCGATTCCGGATCCGAAGACGGCGCGACATGCCGCACCCGCACAACCGAAGGCGGGGCAGCAGGGTGACCTTTCGTTCCATGCACAGCCTTGCCCGACGTCGTTGCCGCAACAGCCGGCAGTGTCAGAACCAGCGCACTCGTACACAGGAGAATATTGTTAAGTCGGAACATTTCAGGTCTCCCCGGGACAACTCCGGTTTCAGAAGATGTGGCAGTCATGCGGAAAGCATGGAAAAACTCAGTACGCGTCCCCGATCTCTTCCAGAGACCGGTTCACGGTTGATGGTCCGAAGATCAGGATGCTCAGCGCGCCAGCCAGCAGGATCAGCGCCGTCAGTCCGAACACCCCGGCAAACCCGGCCCGCGGATACAGCGCCCCGATCAGCAGGGGAGCGGCGATCGCGCCGGTCCGTCCGATAGCTGAGGCGCTTCCCATTCCCGTCGCCCGCAGGATGGTCGGGAAAATTTCGGGTGTGTAGGCATAAAGTCCGGCAAAAGCGCCGTTCATGAAGAAGGACAGCAGCATTCCTGCCGCAAGAATCCCTCCGGATGACGACACGAGCGCCATCGCGACTGCACTGAGCATGGCAGCAGCGAGATACGTCACGACCGTTGCCTTGCGGCCGAAATATTCGTTGCAGAATCCCGCACTGAAATAGCCGGGGATCTGCGCCACATAGATGGCGATCGAAAACCCGAAACTGTGCGTGATGGTGAACCCGCGCGCGATCAGAAGCGTGGGAAGCCAGGAAAAAAACGCGTAATAGCTGAACGTGACCGACAGCCACAGAACCCAGCTCATGGCCGTCACCCGCCGCAGCCCACTGCCCCACAGCCGCGCGAACTGCCCGCCCACCGACGGGCGTTCCAGCACCACCGCACGCGCTTCATAAGCCGGCGACACAACGCCAACGCTCTTTTCGATATCGCAAAGAACGGAATGTGCGGCCTCACCCCGGCCCACGCCTTCAAGCCAGCGCGGAGATTCCGGCAAAGCCCGACGCCACCACAGCAGCATGACCACCGGGCACGCCGTCAGTCCCACCGCCCAGCGCCAGCCATTCGCAGAACCCGGCACCAGCGCATATCCCAGCAGCGATGCCCCCACGAACCCGAAGGAGAAAAACCCCGCCAGCGCCCCCGTAAACACCCCACGATACCGCCGCGGCACGAATTCCGACAGATACGGCGCAATAATCGCGGATTCAGCGCCCGTCCCAAGCCCCGCCAGCACACGCGCCAGCACAAAACCATGCCAGTTCATACAGAGCGCCGAGACGAGAGAGCCCACGCAGTAACACGCCAGCGCCCACATCATCACGGACCGCCGGCCCCACCGGTCCGCTACCAGCCCCGCTGACAGTGCACCGATGAAATATCCGAAAAACGCCCCGCTCCCCAGCAGACCAAGCTGGGTCATCGACAGCCCCCACAGATGCTGCAGGGCGGGCATCACAAAGGCGAGGATGGCGCCATCCAGCCCGTCAAAACAGTATCCCGCGCCCCCGAGCAACAGGAGCCGGTAGTGAAATCCGGAGAACGGAAGACGCTCCAGTCGATCTGCAATGGACATAGGTTTCTATCCCGGAACGAAAGGCAGCAGAGGAATGCAATTTCTTCCGGCAGTTCTTTCGCCCCCCACCTTTCACGGCAGGAGGCGCAAGGCCGGAAGGGCTTTACCCGACGATCAGATCTTCTTTTCTATCAGGATATTGCGTGAGGATCTCGTAGCCGGTCTCCGTCACCAGAACCGTGTCGGAATGACGGTATCCAGCCGTTCCTTTGATGTAGATCCCCGGCTCGATGCTGAAGATCATGCCCGGCTGGATGACATTATCCTCACCCAGCGCCAGGAACGGCGCTTCATGGCTCGTGACGCCAAAGCTGTGACCCGTCCGGTGCAGCGGCGTTTCATAGCCGGCCCCATGCGCGATCGCCTGACAGGCGGCATCGATTTCCGAACCGATCGCGCCGGGTTTGAGCATGTCGTAGGCCTTGTAACGCATCTCCATCATCGTATCGAAAGGCCGCTTCGCCTCTTCAGGGATCGTCTGGAGGAAAAACGTGCGCTCTATTTCCGCCCCATAGCCGTTGATCTTGCCAGCCACGAGCCCGAGGAACGGGCCGCCCGGCTCACAGGTCGCCGTCAGGCACGAGAAATTATGCGGATCATCCGTATAGGCCGGCGGCTGGATCAGGCCGGCGGCATGGGTCGACATGACGTTGTACTGCGGGGATTCCGTCAGGCAGCGCTGATAGAAATACGGCGTCACGTCACCAATGGCATGCGCGACCATCACACCGGGCTGCACCTTGCCCAGCATCATCGCCAGCGCCTTCGTCATCACATCGCTCGTCCAGGCGATGCGCGAAATCTCATGCGCCGACTTGATCTCACGGACCTCGTCAATGATGTTCAGCATCTTCACCGGATTGGGGATCTGCGCCTGCAGATAGGCCGGACAGGCGCCCTCGATCCCGATTGTTCCCTGCTTCGGCAGCGCCTCGGCAAACCGGTCGGACCAGCGTGATCCCACGACTGCCGGGAACTCCGCATAGCTCAGCAGTCTGAAGTCCCCGACCTTGTGGCGCAGCACATGCGGCACTTCGAGCACGGGCACGACAAAGAACGTCTCGGTCATCGTCAGCACGAGCACAAACGGCCGCTCATGCACGAAATTCGCAAAATTCGTCAGGTAATAGACATTGTTCGGATCAAAGGAGACATAGGCCGAAAGCCCGGCCTTCTCCATTTTCTCACGAACCTTCCGATGACGTTCGGCGATCTCGGGTGGGGAAACCTGTGCGGCAGTCAGAGGCGGCATCGTCATGTTTGACCTTATCTGTCCGGAACAAGCGCCTTTTCCCTTACGGGGCAGGCCGTTCGTGAATCCAATATAAAAGCAATACAACCTACTTGTTTTATGAGCGTCAAGAAAATTATTCTAAAAATGCAATGATCACCGAGGCTCCGCAGCCTCCGTTCCCGAACCATACGGCTTCAGGCTGACGGGTCCGCAATCCTGAGAAATTCCGCCCTGGAGAAGCGCCGCCAGACTTCAAAGGACCGCGCCAGATCCTCCAGCGGAACACCACGCGCGCGCTCGACCGCCAGCCCGCGCAACAGCGCCGAATTGAGCAGCCGCAACTCGACGAAGCGCGGATCCGGCGGGGCCATGCGCCGCCCTGAAAGCCAGTGAGTCATGAACTGATCGATCCGCGCCAGAACCGGTGCCGTCACTGCTTCCAGATCCGGATCGCTCCGCCGTGCCAGTTCGATCTCCACGGTCGCCAGGAATTCCGGGCCATCCGTCACCAGCCGCCACATCGTGTCCAGCATGGCATCCACGCGCGCTTCGGGACTGCCTTTCATGCTCAGCGCCCGCCGGTACAGCCGCGCGCGCTTGACTGCATAATGCCGCAGCACCATCGCCATGACCTGCGCCTTGGTTGGAAACTGGTGCTGCAACGCCCCCAGACTGACGCCCGCCGTTTTGGCGATGCGCTGGACGGTCGTTGCGGCATAGCCCTGCGTCTGCAGCAGCATGACGGTTGCCTGAATGACCTTGCCGCGCGTCTCCGCACTGCGATCAGCCTGTGTCCGACGACGGACGACCACAGGAGCGGGAGGGGATGAAACAGTCATAGGCCTGAGGAAAATTCCCTGACGAAAAACAGTCCGGAACGAGGTTCCCTCTTACAGACACTCCCCCCGATAGGAAATGCCCCATCGATCAGCGCCCTGCCCAGAAAACCCTATGCCAATCAATATAGCATATTGCATATCATAACGCAGATGCTTTACTCCTGACGGACTTCCATCACCCGTGATGCCCCAAACCCCGTTCGCAGGCCGCCTTCCATGCACACCACCAGATATAGCATAAGCTATATAATAGTCAGTTTACTATCGCGAAATAAGCGCTCCTGTGCGTGGATGACCGTCAGTCTGACCGTTCTCGGGACGGCGCTCGCAGACCCAACAGTGCCCGAAACAGAACCGCAGACTGTCAGGAAAGCCGCCTCGTCCGAAAAGCCCCCTGCCCCCGAGCAGATCAGCGTCACAGGGCATCTCAACCGCGAACGGGCCCGCATTTTCCCGGGCCTTGGCGCGGTGGATTACACCATCGACCAGCACCAGATCACGACCACACCGGGTGGCCAGAACGCGGCCTTCAACCAGATCCTCCTGCGCGTCCCCGGTGTCGTTCTCGACAGCTATGGCGAGGTGCATGTGCGGGGTGAGCATGGCGGGCTGACCTATCGGGTCAACGGGGTGCTGCTGCCTGAAGGGCTGAACGGTTTCGGCCAGGAACTCGACACCCGCATCATCCAGTCCGTGGACCTGCTGACCGGTACGCTCCCCGCCCAGTTCGGCTTTCGTACCGCTGGCGTGGTGGATGTGACCACCAAGACCGGTGACAGCCTCAAACACAATCAGGTCTCGCTTTACGGGGGGAGCTACAACACGTTTGTCCCGTCCGTGCAGATTGGGGGGCAGCGTGGAAAGCTGGATTATTTCACCACGCTGTCCTTCACCCGCAACAACATCGGCATTGAAAATCCGAGCAACACATTCCGCGCGATCCATGATGTGACGGAACAGGAAAAGGCGTTTTCTTATCTGTCCTGGCATCTCGACGAGACGAGCCGCCTCACGCTGTTGACCAGCGCCTCTTATGCAGATTTCGAGATCCCCAACTCCTTCAAAACCTTCGATACGAACAGCCCGGATTACACGACGCTTTATGATGTTGCAGGCGTAAACCCGCAGGATCCGGCCATGAACTGGGCCAGCCTGAACGACAGCCAGACCGAACAGAACTACTACGCCGTCCTGTCGTATCAGCGCACGACGGACAAAATGAACCTTCAGGTCTCCCCCTATTTCCGCTACGGCCGGATCGACTACACGCCGGACCGTGACCGGGACCTGATCTATCAGGGCGTATCCGAACATGAGGTCAACGATTTCACGACCGGTGGCATGCAGGCTGACCTGTCCTATGACATCGCACGCCATCACACGTTACGGGCCGGACTGCTGGGACAGTACACGTCCGAACGTCTCGATACCGATACGCTCGCTTTCCCTGTGGATGACCTGGGCAACCAGACCGTGAACACGCCTGTGCGCCTGATCGACAATACCGGGAACTGGTCGGTCGAGGCCGGGGCCTATATTCAGGACGAGTACAAAATCACCCGGAACCTGACCTTCAATTATGGCATCCGCTACGACCGTTTCGCCTCATCTTTCGACAATGAAGGCCAGTTGAGCCCGCGTGCGAACATGGTCTGGAAGCCGACGCGCAGCACGACGCTGCATCTCGGCTATTCGCGCTATTTCGCCCCGCCTTCCCCGCAATATGTCTACCCGTCCACGCTGGCCCGCTTTGCCGGGACGACGAACGCGGCGGCCAATACGATCGACAGCGCCACGAAGGTCGAGAAATCGCATTATGTGGATGGCGGCATCCTTCAGCGCATCACGCCCGAATTTCAGATCACGCTCGATGCCTATGCCAAATGGGCGCATGACCTTACCGATCTCGGGCAGTTCGGCCGTGCGGTCATTCTGGCCCCCTTCAGCTACAGGCGCGGGCGTGTTTATGGCGCCGAATTCGGCAGTTCCTGGCGTCATGGGCCATGGTCGCTTTTCGGTAATTTTTCCTACGTCAAAACCTCGGCCCGCGACATCAATTCGGCGCAGTACCAGTTCGATCCGGCCGAACTGGCCTATATCCGCAATCACGCGATCCAGCTTGACCATCAAGGCGAATTCACCGCTACAGCCGGGGCCTCGTGGACCACGAAACACGACATGGCCTATGCCGATTTCGTCTATGGCTATGGGCTGCGCAGCGGCTTTGCCAATCTGGAGAAGGAGCCGCAATACGACGTCTTCAATATCGGCTACCAGCATAGTTTCACAAATGTACCGTTCGGACATGACATCAAAGTCCGTGCCGATGTCGTAAACCTGTTCGACAAACGCTACCAGCTTCGGGATGGCAGCGGGGTCGGCATTTATCAGGCGCAATACGGTCAGCGCCGGGGCACGTTCTTCGCGGTTGTTTCGGAGTTCTGAAACGCGTTCAGACCGGGACGACCAGCCCCTTCACGGGGTCCACGGCCGGGCCCGGGAAGACCGTTGCAACCGCACGCGACGGCAAATGCAGGTGGTCGCAGAGAACGCCTGCCGCCACCGCCCGCAGATCCGTCGTGGGGGCAAGATCCCGGTTCTCGAACAACTGGCTGCTCCGCAGACCCGGCCAGGTTCCCCCGACTTTCCCGCCCGCCACAGCCCCACCGGCCAGAAAGGCGACCGTGCCCGTTCCGTGATCCGTCCCACCCGTGCCGTTGATCCGCACGGTGCGTCCGAACTCCGTCATCGCCAGAACCACCGTGCGCTTCCAGCTTTCCCCAAGCCCCTGACGCAGCGCCCCGATGCCGCGATCGAGCTGTGCCAGCGGGCCGCCGAGCCGTCCGAGCTGCCCGGCATGCGTGTCCCATCCCCCAATTTCCAAAGCGGCGATCCGCGGCCCATGCGGCGTGGCCAGCATCTGCCCGGCCGCTGTGGAGAGCCGAGTGAAGGCATCGGGCTTGCGGGATTTTTCAGCGGTGATGGTGGCTCCCATGTCCATCCGCGATGCTTCCGAAAAGCCCCGGGCCTTCAGCGCGCTCCGGAAAGCAGGGCCAGTCACGGGGTCCGAGGCGTTCAGGGCGAGGATCTGACTGTAAAGATCGGCGTCCGGATGCTGGCTTCCGGCAGGGGCATAGCTGCCTACCCGCGCCGCTCCCCGCAGCAGAAGCGGCACTGTCAGCCCCATGGCCAGCCCGTATCCGTCCGGCCGGTTCGCCTTCCCCTGAAGCACGGAAACGGCCCGGTTCAGCCACCCGCTGTCCAGACGTTCATCCGCGCCGCTCTCAAGATAATCCTGGGCCTCGAAATGCGACCGGCTGCGATAATGCCCGGCCACCGCGTGGATCGGCAGCATCTGGCCTTCTCCGTACAGCCCGTGCAGGGTCGCAAGCGACGGGTGCAGACCGTAGAAGCCGCCCAGATCGAGCAATCCGCCCTCCTGTCCCGGTTCGGGGAGAACGAGCGCCCGGCGATACGTCACGAGATCGGGGTCACCATAAGGCGTGACGGCGGACAGGCCATCCAGCGCGCCGCGAAGGATCACGACGACCAGACGCGGATCATCCGGCCCACCGGAAGAGCCCGCAAAGGCCAGGGAGGAACGTCCCAGTGTCCAGCTGGCAGCCAGACCGAGCAGAGCGGTACGACGGGGGATCATCATGACTCAGCGCCTCTGGAATTCGGGGGAAGAAAACAGCAGGGCCAGCGCATCCTGACGCGACCCGGCGTGATGCATGGCCGTGCGGGTCTGCGGACGCAGGGCGGGGCCAAGGGCGATATCGGCGATGTCCATCGGATCGCCGCTTCGGACATGCGCGGCCACCCGCCACGCCCAGTCCGCACGGGCCAGCATGTCCGCGGGCGCGCACCAGTCGGCGGCATTGTCGCTCCAGCCATTGGGCAGCGGTGCGGTCCATAGCGGCTGCCCCAGTGTGCTGAAAGCCGAAGCCAGCTGATGGGCGGGGGAATGTGGATCGTCGGGCCGGCTGGGCTCTCCACCGATGGATAATGCGCGGAGCACGGCCGTGGCGTAGTCCATGGGCGAGCGGAACTTGCCGCCGCCCGGCCCCGGATCGGGCAAATCCGCCAGCGCGAGGGAGGCCGCCTGCAGATCGCCTTCACTGTCCCGCAGAACGGTCTCGACATGCCGTACGGAAGCGGGTGCTGGCGTGTCCGATACGAAATGCCGGACCATCTGGGTGGCGATGTGGCGGTAGGTCGCGGGATGCGTGCCAAGAAAGTGCAGGGCCTGCACGCCGCCATCCTCGCCTTCCGGAAAAATATGGCTCATGAGCGTTTTCGGTCCCGGTTCGTGCGCCTTCTCCCGGAACACGAAACCCGGCCGGTCGGCCTTCATGTCCACGCCCCAGCCTGTCAGGATCGCGGCGAAGGACGTCACATCTCCCTGGCTGTATCCGGCGGCGGGCGAGACGGTGTGCAGTTCCAGACATTCGCGGGCTAGGTTCTCGTTCGGCCCGTGATGGCTCCTGCGGCCGGCCGCGCTGTCCGGCCCGATGGAGGACGCATTGTCCAGATACAATAGCATGGCCGGATGCCGCATGACCGCCAGAAGCATGTCCGAAAAGCGCCCGGTCACATGCGGGCGGATGGCCTCGCGCATATAGGCGCCGATGACAGCCCGCGTGCTGCCCTGCCGTAGACTGACCGTGAAGTGGTTGAACCAGAACCACGCCAGACGCTCCCGGAAGGGCTGATCCGTCAGCAGCAGGATGTCCATCTGCGTGGCGACTTCCGCCTGGAAGATCGGTTTGACCAGCGGGTCACCCTGAACCTTCGTGCGGCGCTGTTCCCGCAGTGCAATCAGGCCATCCGCACAGGAAGACACGCCTCTGAACGTAGCGGTGTCAGGCCCGGTCAGCTGATGGGCGAGCCAGTCATGCAGCGACAGGCCCGCGCCCTCCCGAGCACCGTCCCGCTGGCCCCATCCAAATCTGTTGATTGCACTGACAGGTCGCATGGCATCCCCACGATGACGGAAGTCGGCACCCTAAAGGACGCTGATCCCATCATGTGGCAAAACCGGGGCGGTGTTGTGTGAAGCTTTCAGACATCCTCCGCGATCATTCACCCCGAGCGCAGCAGTCTGCGCATGAAGCCCCGCCTGCGGACCAGATGCGGCACGATCGGCGACGTGTGCCGCACGATCGGGTCCTGGCTCTCCCGCATGGTCAGACCGGCAAAGCTGTCCCCGACAATCCAGGCCCCGACCGAGGCCGTCACCCCGTCAACGCGATGATCGGCGAATTCCTGATAGATTTTCGGATACGCGCCATAGGTCCCGCTTTCGGCGCAAAGGACGCGGCCGTCGCGCAGGATGCGCACATTCTCGCCGCCACGGGCATGGATTGGCTTTTCCACATAGGCGCGGGGAGAAGATTGCCCGTGCCTGCCGGTTACGTCCTGCGGTGCATATCCGGCGGCCAGCAGATTGGGATGCCCCGGATAACGCTTCCACAGGGCAGGCAGGAGCGCCTTGTTGGACAGCAGCGCCGTCCAGGGTGGGTTCAGGAACGTGCAGCCACAGTGCTGAAGGTGCCGGGCGCCGGAATCGCGGAACATCAACTCCCATGGATACATGCGGATCATGCTCCGGACGATCCGCCCGCAATGCAGAAGCTGGCCGCCATGCGTGATTTCCAGATCGCGCAATTCGCAATGGATCGCTTCAAGTCCGGCCTGTTCGGCCCATTGCCGGTAATAGACGGCATGGGTCGTGTCTTCGAGATTGTCCGGATAGGGCACGATGTGAATTGTGCGATCAATCCGCCCCTTCCGTCGCAGGTCCGCCAGCCGATTTACAATGGCCTGCGCATCCAGAGGTACATGAGTATGCGGGTGCCCTCTCTGCCGATGCCATGAGGTCTGCATCCGCGTGCTTTCGGGCAGGGTCGCGGGCGTATCGGCATTATATTCGATCAGCCGGGGCTGGCCGTCGCACCAGGCGAGATCGAAGCGGCCGATCAGGAACGGATCACGCCGCGCCCAGGACTGGCGCACCACGTCCTGCACGGCAGGCGGAATGTGAAACGCATCCAGCCCGCCCGATTGCCTGACGGCCTCGTCCACGACCGACAGGCAGAGCCGGTGCAGCGTTTCGGAGACATCGCGGATCCATGTGACCGCGGCCGCATCGAACTCGTAACGGACGTCCTCGCGCCAGGCGAAGCTGCCATCGGCGTTGCGGTAATAATGGTAGCCGAGCCGGTCCGCCTCAGCCTGCCAGTCCGGTCTTGCGGAAGACGTCAGGCGGTGGAGCTGAACCATGCGCGAAAACTATTCGCCCCCGCCCGCGTGGGCGCCCGCGCTTTCGCCAAAGCCGGCATGGCCCGCCGAACTCTCGTCTCCCCCTCCACGGCCGCCAATCTTATCGTCGGACCTTCTGGTGGATGTTGGAACATACACAGCGCCCGAGGAATGGCCGGAATCCGGACAGTTCTGGGGGCGCTGGGCCTGCGCGGTCGCAGAAGTGCACGGATCAGGACGTGTGGCCGCAGCCTGCATTCCCTGTGGATTCCGCAGGCTCAGCCCAAGCACGCCGAGCCCCATGATGAGAGCACCGGCCCCTACACCCCACGCGATACCGTTTTTCATTGTTCCCACGAAGTAATGTTCAGTAGAAACTTACCGTAACATATCTGATCGCAGAAGATAGATCCTCGGCCCTGACGCGTTTCAGTTTTTCAAACTGGCCAGAACAGGAGCCGCAAACCGCCGGTTTTCCAGCACCGGCAGAACCTGACGGGCATGAGCGATCCGCTCCCGGTCCAGCGTGGCGAAACCGAGAGCCGGCGCCTCGCCCAGAGCCAGCGTCACGACGCCCAGCGGATCGACCACCATGCTGAACCCGGTATTGCGCGCGCCACATTCCCCAACCGCCACGACATAGCAGGTATTTTCCAGCGCCCGCGCCACAGACATGATTTCCCAGTGGCGTTCCTTGCCAGGCCCGCGCACCCAGGCAGCCGGCAGCAGCAGAACTTCCGCCCCCGCCAGTGCCAGATGACGCGCCAGTTCCGGAAAACGCACATCGTAGCAGGTCATCAGACCCACCTTCATGTCCCCGATCTGCACCACGGGCGGCAGCTCCATCCCAGGCGAGGTGCGCTGGGATTCCTTCATGCTGAACGCGTCATACAGGTGCAGTTTGCGGTATGTTGCGATGAAGGCTTCGTCGCGCAGCACGAACTGCGTGTTGTAAAACCGCCCATTCCCGTCCGGCACATTCACACATCCCGCCACGGCAATGCCCTGACTGGCCTTGCGCAGTCCCTCCATGAATGGACCATCCAGCGGCTGCGCCGTCTGCGGCAGGAGTTCCGGATTGTTGATGTCCTGCGCCAGAATCCCTTCGGGCAGAACCAGAAGCTCGGCCCCTCCCTCCCGCGCCCGTGCGATCAGATCGAGGCATTGCCGCTGGTTGGTTTCCCAGTCCGGCGCAACAGCAAACTGTCCCAGAGCAACTCTCATCACCGCATTCCATTTCCAAAAAGCCGCATGGACCATCATGCCCGTCGGCAGCATGCCTGAGCGGCAGGATGGGGTGAAGATGGAATGCAGTCTTCCTGCAGAGGAAGATGTACACTTCCAGCCCGCAAAACATCTCTGATACGCTTTTTTACAGAAAGAAAATCAATACCATTGAATAAAATAAAACAATAACTAAAATTTTCATTATATAATAAATCAAGATATGTAAGTTATAAATATAAAAATATAATTAATCAAAAATATATTCAGAAATATCTTGAGATATTTACATTCGATTTTCCCGATCCCTTTTCTTTTTCTTGAAATGGCAACACTCCCTTTTCGGAAAATAACTTCACGATTTCGTCATTTTATCGAAAATCCGGGTGGAAATATTGCGCATTCTCCGGGATTTTCTGCGGTCTATAGGGTGCCAGGGGCGACCTGAAAATCTTTTTAAAAGCCATCCTTTACGACTTCATGCACATGTTCGGGACATCTTTTGACATGGGGGAATTAGTTGAAACTGCTCACCTTCCGCACGCTGCGCTCCCTGCGGTTATCGGGACGCGGATATCTGTTTCTCGGCACGACACTAAGCGCCCTTGTACTGGGCACAACGGCGCGGGCCGATGATGATATCGTTTCAAGAATGGAACAGGAAATGAGCCGTCTTCAGGCAGCTCAGGCCCATGTGCAGGAAGAACAGCGCGCCATCAATCACGACATGGCCGTGCTGAAAGCGGAAATCGCCCGACACCACGCCTCGGGCACCTCTGCCTCCCACGCATCTCCTTCCCATGACGGACAACTCGCCGCCGCCCGCCCGGACGGACGCAGTGATGTCCACGCAGACCATGGCGAACGGATCACCACCGCATCCGCCCGCCGTCATGGCCTCAAAACCGCCGAAGCTCCCCAGTTCACGGCTACCCCTGGCGAAATGACCGCCGCCAGGGGAGCTGAACCCCTCCGCGGAGCCGTGGCACGACGTGACCGCGTTTCCCTCTCCCCCACCGGACGCGGCCTGATCGATACCGACAAGGGGTCGGAACTCGCTGTCGTCGGCCACCGCGCCGAAGACGTGCTCGTCCATTTCGCCGAAAACGGCGTCGGCCCCCATCCACGCGAAACGCTGGGCGCACAGGCCGCAGGTGCCGTCGGCGATCACGGCGTGTTCCATCTCGGCCCGGTCACGCTCATGCTCGGCGGTTTCGTCGATACGGCCGCCGTGCTCGAGAACCGTCATGTCGCATCCGATACGTTCAACTACTGGCAGGACATGCCGTATCCGAACGAGCCGCGCTATCACACCAACAATTTTGACGGCGGCGCCCGCTACAGCCGCCTGTCCCTGCTCGCACGCGGCAACATCAATTCCGAAGCCACGATCTCGGGCTTCTTTGAATCCGATTTCGGTGCCGGCGCCGTCACGACCGATCCTTACGAAAGCAACAGCTACTCCTTCCGTCTGCGTCAGGCCTATCTGGCCTATGACGACAACAAGGAAGGCTGGCATTTCCTCGGCGGTCAGGCCTGGAGCCTTCTGACGCCAGGCCGTGCGGGTATCGTCGCACGACAGGAAAGCCTTCCGGAAACGATCGAAGCCTCGATGCTGGCGGGCCAGACCTGGTCCCGCCAGTGGCAGGTCCGCATCGTGAAGGATTTCTTCCATCACCGTCTGTGGACCGGTCTTTCGATCGAAAACCCCGCCACGCTGTATGACACGACCGGCTTTTCCGCCAGCAACGGTACCGTATCGATGCCCAACGGCTCCACCGTCACGATCGGCGAGAACGGTGTCGGCCTGACCAACGATACGGCGACGTTCTCCAACGAGATCGCGCCCGATGTCATCGGCAAGGTCGCCTACGATCCCGTCTGGGGCCATTACGAAATGGAAGGCATCCTGCACTTCCCGCATGACCGCGTAACCATGGGCAATACCGGCCATAACAACACCGCCATCGGCGGCGGCGCGGGCGGTTCGATGATCCTGCCGCTCATTCCCGGCAAGGTGGAACTGCGCATGGCCGGCCTCGCAGGCTGGGGCATCAACCGCTACGGCTCCGTCCTGCTGCCCGATGCCACGCTCAAGGCCAATGGCAGCCCCGATCCGCTCTTCGGCGTCCAGGCCCAGGCCGGTGTCATCGCGCATCCCAACCCGCGCATCGACGTCTACGGCTATTTCGGCACGCAGCGCGTCGGCCATTCCTATTTCAACGAAAACGGCAATTCCTACGGCTACGGCAACCCGGGCTATTCCAATGCGGGCTGTCTGCAGGAACTCTCCACCCTGTCCTGCACCGCCAATACCCGCAGTGTTTCGGAGATCACGATCGGCGGCTGGTGGCGCTTCTTCAAGGGCAAGTTCGGCACCGTGGAAGCGGGCACGCAGCTTGCCTATTCGCGGCGGCAGATCTGGGCCGGCATCGGCGGCGATCCGCATACCAGCATGAGCCAGATCTTCTTCGACTTCCGCTACCTGCCCTTCCAGTAAGGGCGCGGACCCCGGACAGGCTCATGCCTTGTCCGGGGTGCTTTCGTCTTCGCGACCAAAGAACCGCGCATAGAGCGTCGGCAATACAAACAGCGTTAGCAGCGTCGAGGACACCAGCCCTCCGATCACGACAGACGCTAGGGGGCGCTCCACTTCCGCGCCCGACCCGCTCGAAAACGCCATGGGAAAGAACCCCAGACTGGCTACGGAGGCCGTCGCCAGAACCGGCCGCAAGCGGCTCCGGGCCGCCTGAAACGCCGCATCCGCCGCCGCGAGCCCTTCCTGCCGAAACACCCGGATCTGGCTCAGCAACACCACACCATTCAGGATCGCCACGCCGAACAGTGCAATGAACCCGATCCCGGCCGCAATGCTGAACGGCAGCCCCCGCAGCGCGAGTACGAAAATCCCACCCGTCGCCGCCATCGGCAGATTGGCAAAGACCAGCGCCGCCGCACCGAACGACCCCAGAGCCGCCACCAGAAGCAGAAAAATCAGCGCCAGTGCAATCGGCACGACAATGAACAGCCGATGCAGCGCGGACTGAAGATTGCGAAACTGTCCGGCCCAGACCATCCGGTAACCCTGCGGCATCTTCACGTTCCGCGCCACAGCCTGCTGCGCCGCCGCCACGAACGAACTCACATCCCGCCCACGGATATTGGCCTGCACGATTACCCGGCGGTGGATATTGTCCCGGTCAATCCGCGATACCCCATCCGAAAGCACGATATCCGCCACCTGCGACAGCAGGACCCAGCCCTGCCCGTCCGCCCGGCGCACCTGAAGATGCCCGATCCGATCCGCCGAACTGACCGCATCCTCCCGCAGACGCACCTGCGTCGGAATGATCGCGCCCTGCACCGTCACCGGCTTGCCAACATGCCCACCCACGGCTTCCACGACCGCCAGAATATCCGCCACCGACACACCCAGCCGCGCCGCCGCATCCCGGTTCACGTCGATATGCAGGAACGGCACCGTCCCGCTCCCCTGCAACGCCACATCTGCCGCGCCGCGCACGGTCCGCAGCGTCTCGACCACCTGCCCGGCAATTCGGTTCAGCTCCGACAGATCATCGCCATAGACCGAAATCGCAAGCTGTGTGCGCACACCGGCCAGCAGATCATCCATCCGCATCTGAATCGGCTGCGACCAGGAATACGCTGCATCCGGGCGTGTTTTCTGCAACACGTCATTGATCTTCGTAACCAGCCCGGCCTGAGTGGACGCTGTTTTCCATTCCTCATGCGGGCGGAGGAAAATGAACGTATCGGTCTCGTTCGTCCCCATCGGATCGGTCGGAATCGCCGCCGTCCCCGTGCTGCTGACAACCGTCTGCACTTCCGGGAAAGACCGCAGGATTTTCTCTTCCGCCGTCACCCCTTGCAGCACCGTATCGAGAGACGCTCCCGGCAGACGCGTCGAGGTCACAACCAGCGAGCCCTCCTCAAGCTGCGGCACGAACTCCCCACCCAGACGGCCGCCGATTACCACTGCCAGCAGAAACGCCGCCACGGTCACGACAAGAAGCCGCCCGCTATGATGCTCCGTCCAGCGCAATGCCGGCTCATAATACCGCCGCACCACCCGCACAAAGGCGGTCTCCCGATCCGCTTGGACATTGCGCATCAGCATCGCTGCCAGAACCGGCACACACACGAAGCAGTAAGCCAGCGAGGCCAGCAGCGCCATGATGACTGTCTGTGCCATCGGCCGGAACATCTTGCCCTCGATGCCCTGAAGCGTGAGCACCGGCAGATAGACCATGATGATGACGAAAATCGCAAAGCTGACCGGCCGCACCACGGCCCGCGCAGCATCCACTGTCAGCCCGGAAAAGGACTGCGTTCCTCGCCCCGCACCGCGAACAGCCCCACGCTCGACCATGATGTGCTCCACCACGACGAGCGAACTGTCCACGATCATCCCGAAATCGATCGCGCCCAGACTCAGCAGATTGGCCGACACGCCAAACAGCCGCATCCCCGCCATCGCCGCCACCAGAGACGCCGGAATGACGGACACGATCACCAGCGCCGCCCGCCAGTCCCCTAGCACGACGACCAGCACGAACAGCACCAGCGCCGCGCCGATCATCAGGTTCTCCTTGACCGTATGGATGGTCTGTCCCGTCAGGCTCGCCCGGCTGTAGAACGGCTCCAGCGTCACGCCCGGCGGCAGGGACTGCCGGATCGCCGGCAGCGCCCGCCCGATCGCCGCCAGCGTCGCATTCGAGCTCGCCCCGGTCTGCATCATCACGACACCGATGACTGCCTCGCCCTGCCCGTCCCGCGTTACGGCCCCAAGCCGCGTCCTCGGCCCGGCGGAGACAACGCCCATGTCCCGCAGCCGGATCACATCCCCATTCAGCCCCATCTTCACGGGAATGGCACCGAAATCTGCCAGACTGCCCACGAGCGCGCGGCCAACCACGACATTCTGCTCGGCATGATGCGCAATCCAGCCGCCGCCGGAGGACGCATTGTTCATATCGACAGCCTGCACGATCTCGCCAACCGAGACCCCGAACGCCCGCATCCGCGCCGGATCGACCGCCACCTGATACGTCTCGACCGCCCCGCCATTGACGTTGACGTCCACAACACCCGGCACCAGCCGGAGCTGCGGCACGACCGTCCAGGTCATGAGCCGGTTCAGCTCCATCAGCGAGAGCCCGGCCCCACGGATCTGGAGCTGCATGATCTCGCCCATGCCCGTCGCCAGCGGCCCCATCGAGACGCTCACACCCGGCATGGTGATGCTGTCCCGCGCTGCCTGCAACCGCTCCGAAACCCGCGTCCGGTCCAGATCAATATCCGTCGCGTCATCGAACTGGAGATAGACTGCCGACACCCCCGTCCGCGACACGGAACGCAGATCCGTCACGCCCGGAATACCCGTCAGACTGGCCTCAACCGGGAAGGTGATGAGCTTCTCGACCTCTTCGGTCGCCAGCCCTGGCGCCGTCACTGAAACCATGACCTGTTTAGGAGAGATATCCGGCACCGGCTCGACCGGCAGGCCGGGCACGGTCATCACCCCGCCGATCATCAGCGCGACAAGCAGGCCCAGCAGGACAAAACGGTTGGACTGGAAAAAATGCAGCATGAAACCCGGTCAGTCCGTATCCAGCCCGCTGACGAGCGACATGGATTTCAGGGCAAAGCTGCCTTCCGTCACCACACGGTCCCCGGCCTTCAGATTACCCTGCACAACGACACTCTCATCCGTCGCCAGCCGCACCCGCACCTCGCGCGGCGCATACTGCCCCTCGGCCGTCTGCACATAGACAAGGTCATGCCCTTCGATCGTCTGCACCGCGCTCGACGGCACGATCATGCCGTCCACGGCCTCACTGGTTTCAAGCGCCGCATCCAGCATGATTCCCGGCCGCAGGAACGCCACCGGCTGGTCCACGACACAGACCACCCGCACCAGCCCCGTTACCGGATCGGCCACACCATCAATCGTCGTGATCTTCGCCCGGAACGGCTTGGCCCGCGCATTCCCCGACGGCCGCACCGTCACGACACCGCCGGGCACCAGCCGCGACACCTCATCCGGCCGCAGATCCGCAACAATCCACACTCCCGACAGATCCACGACCGTCGCCACAGCCAGCCCCGGCGTCACATCCGACGCCACGGAAGTCTGAATGGACTGCACCACACCCCGCACCGGCGAAATCAGCGTGGACGCCTCGTCCTGCACGATCTTTTCCGTCACGGAGGTGAACTCCTCTGTCAGACGATGCTGGATCAGCCCGATATCCGCTTCCCGCGCCACGACCGTACTGCGCGCCTGCTGCACCGCCGCCTGACGCCGCCGGACTTCCCCGGCGGACACCGTGCTGCCCACAAGCGACTGCCCGCGCCGATATGCCAGCTCGGCCTCCCCCAGCGTTGCCTTCGCAGACGCCAGGGCTGCCTCGTCCTGCTCCAACTGAAGATGCAACACGTGAAGTGAATGATCCGTGTAATCAATAAGCGCCTGCCCGGGCACCACCGTCTGCCCCGGCGTCACCCGCACAGCCGTGACCTTCCCGTCCCCGCTCGTGCGGATCACCACCGTCCGCGACAGATCCGCGCTCACCCGCGCCAGCGCCGACACCGTGTCATGCAGCGCCCCCTGCCGCACCACTGCGGTCTGGAGATGCTCATCCTCCCGCGCCTCGACCCCGAGCGTCAGCGGCTGCATCCAGCCCGGCGCATCCGCCGCAACCGCACGCCCAAGCGCGCACAGCGCCACTCCACAGACCAGAAAACGCACAAACCGGCTCATGGAATGGTCCCCGTCGCAATGCCCATCCGGATGATCGCCGCATGCCAGGCGATTTCCGCACGGTTCAGATCCAGCAGCGCCCGATATGCATCCATCCGGGCGCGCAAAGCCTCGATCAGCGGCGTCTCACCCACCCGCCAGGACCGCTCCATCCCGTCCGCCCGGCGCAGCATGGAACTCGCCTCAACGCGCGAATTGGACAGCGATCCCGTCGCCGCAACCAAATGCGCCCGCACCTGCGCCATCTCGTTGCGCACGGCCCGCCGCGCCTCGATTTCCTGTCGCGTCGCCGCTGCCATCCGGTCGCGGGCGGCGGATTCCTGCGGCGTATTCGTCACCGCACTGGGCAGCGGCACCCGCAGATTAACCCCTACCTGTGTATCCCAGGGACTCTGATACTGCCCCTGATCGATCGCATCGACGCCAATTTCCGGATTGGGCATGAAGCTCTTTCGCACCAGCTTCATCTGGTTCTGCGCCGCAATCACCGCCTGATGCGTCGCCCGCACCCGGGGGTCAATGTCCTCGACCCAGCGCGCATCATTGGCCCGCGTCAGCGCCAGCCAGTGCTCGTCCGCCTGCGTGATATCCGGCACCCCCGGCAGCCCCGTCAGCGTCCGCAACTGACTCGCCGTGGTCTCGATTTCCTCGGCCGCCATGTCGGCTTCGCTGCGGGCCTGCGCCAGCTGCGCCTCCACGGCCTGCTGATCCGACACTGCGATTTCGCCGACATGCCCGGCACGCTGCACATCCGCTTCGATCCGCCGCAATGCGGCCACCGTCGCCAGCGCCGCCGTCTGCCGACGCATGGCCATGATCGCGGCCCCCGTCGCATCCACGACCCGTACCGCAACCGACATCCGCTCTACATCAAGACGAACGGTTGCCGTTTTCGCCTCGGCCTTGGCCACGTTCTCGGTCGCTGTCCCCTGCCCCGGCAGCCAGAGCGGCACCGAAACCCCGCCCTGCCAGGTGATGTAGCCATGATTAGAGCCGCTGATGCGGTCATCATAGTAGTCACCCGTCAGCGTCGGCCCGCCCGCAAACCAGGACTGCGCCGCCTTCGCCCGCGCATCGGCGGAATCCTGATTGGTCTCAAGCTCTGCACGCACGGGATCGATCTTCCAGGCAGCGGCGATTGCATCATGAACAGATAGCGGAGCCACCATTCCCCCTGCAGCGAAAGTCTGCCCCACCCCCGCGATCCATCCCACCACCACGATTCCGAAGACACGCGCCAGACGGACACGCCGCAGCCCCAGACACCGCGCAACGGAAATGAAATGAAATGCCATATCCGTTTAATTCCCTCTCGCCCCCGCCCTGTCAATGCAAGGAAATACGACAACTCATGTTTTTTTCGTAAGAATAATCACGTCTTTTACAAAAGGCTCCGTGCCATTTCCCAATTGCGCAACCTGCAGATCAGTTCTATGAAGGTCAATATAAGAGTAATTATCATTTACAATACCGCGCCATACTTGCTCTGGAGGCCAAATCCCGTGCTGCTTCACATTCCGAACGTCCTGTCCCCCGAAGAAGTCCGCTACTGCCGCGAAAAACTTGAAGCCGCCGAGTGGACGGACGGTCGCGTCACCGCGGGGGAACAGTCCGCCAAAGCCAAACTGAACCTCCAGATCCCCCAGGACTCCCCCGAATGCCGCGAACTCGGCGAGATCGTCCTGCGCGCCCTGGGCCGGAACCCGACCTTCAATAGTGCCGCCCTCCCCCTGCGCGTCTACCCGCCCCTCTTCAACCGTTACGACACCGGCATGCATTTCAACGCCCATGTGGACAACGCCATCCGCCCCATCCCCGAGGCAGGAATGCGCATCCGCACGGACGTCTCCTCCACGCTCTTCCTTACCGGTCCGGACGAGTATGATGGCGGCGAACTCGTCATCCAGGACACCTACGGCACCCAGAGCGTGAAACTCCCCGCCGGAGACATGGTGCTCTATCCCTCGACCAGCCTGCACAGCGTCAACCGCATCACACGCGGCAGCCGCTGGGCCTCGTTCTTCTGGTCCCAGTCCATGGTCCGCGACGACACGAAGCGTACCCTCCTCTATGAATTCGACCGCTCCATCATCGAAACCCGCAAGATGCTTCCCGACAGTCATCCCGCTGTCCTCGGCCTCACATCGACCTATCACAACCTGTTGCGCCAATGGGCCGAATTATAACTCAAAACGCATGTCATTAAGGGCTCTTAAAGGACAGTCCCCTCAGCCTGGTGAAGAAACCTTATTTCTACATGTCAAAATAAAACTGACATCGCCAGCAGGAAGGAAGAAAAACTCTGCAACAGATCTGGAAATGTACCTAAAAAAAGCCGGATACCTTTTAACGAACGTTTAATTATTCTATGATATTACCCAGATCTCCTATCGAGAGAGCCAGCCTGGGTGATGGAAAAGCAAGAGGATGATTTCAGGAGAAGCCTGGATTATGTGAAGAACTGGCCTCAGGGCCCCCGCGACGATTTCGTTCTTCATGCCTTGGACTGTTCCGCCATTGTCGCCATTACAGACACCCGCGGCCGCATTCTTTCCGTCAACAGCCGGTTCGAGGAAATCAGCGGCTATACACGGGATGAGCTCATCGGCAACGACCACCGGATGCTGCGTTCGGGCCAGCATGACCGGAAGTTCTTCCGGCAGATGTACCGGACGATCGCCTCAGGCCATGTCTGGCACGGCGAGATCTGCAACCGCCGGCGCGACGGTTCCCTTTACTGGGTGGACACCACCATCGTTCCCCATATTTCGGAAAGCGGAAAGGTCACCAGTTATGTGGCCATCCGCTTTGACATTACGGCGCGCAAACAGGCGGAAAACCACCTGAAATCCAGCCGTCAGAAGCTCCAGCACGCCGTCAATACGGACTTCCTGACCAAGATTTCCAACCGCCTGCACTTTTCCCACACCCTGCGCAAAACCCTGCGCTTAAGTACCGCAGGCTATATCTGCCTGGCCCTGCTCGACATCGACACGTTCAAGACGATCAACGATACGTCCGGGCACGATTCCGGAGACCGGCTACTGCGCAAGGTCGCCGAGAAGCTCCAGTCTTTCCAGAACGACAGCTGTTTCATCGCCCGTATCGGTGGTGACGAATTTGCTATCCTCATGACGGGCGACTGCCCTGCGCTGTTCGAGAAGATCCTTCTCGAAATTCTCGAGCAGATGCGCTTCAGCTTCCGCAACCGCACCATGACCCATGCCTGTACCGTCAGCATCGGCTATGTGCGCGTCCCGCTGATCGATGCGAGGGAAAAAGCCCTGCTTAAATGCGCCGATCTCGCGCTCTATGCCGCCAAAACCAGCGGTCGGAACCGTATCAGGGAATATCATCCCGTCATGGAAGAGAAACTGGACCATGCCGCCCGCCTGCGCAGGCGCGTCCAGACCGGCCTGCGCGACCAGAGCATCGCGCTCTTTTACCAGCCCATCTTTTCCCTGAGCATGCCCGGCAACATTTCCTTCGAGGCGCTCCTGCACTGGGACCATCCGCAGCACCGCGTCCTCTCACCGCAGCATTTCCCCGAAGTCTTCGAAGACCCCAGACTGACACTGGCCCTGAACACCTTCGTCACGCGGCAGGTCATGCAGGACATGCGCAAACTTCGCGAGCAGAACATCCGCTTCGAACGCATCGCCATCAACATCACGTCCTGCGATTTCGAGGGCAGCGATTTCTTCCGGAAAGTCGCTCTCCTTGCCGAGGAAATGAATATCCCGCTCACTTCCCTGGCTCTCGAAATCACCGAGAACATCTTCTCGCGCCCACACCACAGGCAGATCGAACAGGAACTCGACACTCTTCACCGGAAAGGGATCCAGATTTCCCTCGATGATTTCGGGACGGGATTTGCGTCCCTGACGCATCTCAAGACCATCACGTTCGATGCGGTGAAGATCAACCGGGCATTTGTGGCCGGTCTGGAACGCCATGGAACGGATGCCGCGATCATCAGGGGTGTGATCGATATCGTCCACAGCCTCGGGCGCAAGGTCGTGGCCGAGGGGATCGGAAACGCCACGCAGGTCCGCGCGCTTCTGGGAATGGAATGCGATTTCGTGCAGGGAGATTTTCTGTGCGAGGCCGTGCCGGTCATGGATATCCCGGCCGCCCTTGAAAAGATCCGTTACCAGGCGCTTCTGCCCCCGGTAACCGGATCAGCCTGACGGATCGTCCGACCCGTCAGGAACCAGCGTCAGAAACGCTGGTCAATACCGGTGAGGATCGTCCGGCGCAGACCATACTGCGGCGCACCCACACCGATGCCGCTGCCGTCACGCAGCAGATAGGTCCGGTCGAACAGGTTGGTCACGTCCAGACGCAGCTGCGTGCGCTTGAGGAACGGCACCTGGAACAGATCCTTGAAGGACTGGACCAGCGACAGGTTGAACGTCGCATACTGAGGCACGGAATCCCCGTTTGGCGTCGCGCCATCGGCCCGCAGACCGCTGCCATAGACCATCGTGGCGGACAGGCGCAGCGGATGGCCGGTTTTGTGGAAGAACGAGTAACTTGCCCCGGCAGACGCGGTCCAGCGCTGGTCATGATCCAGATGGATCCAGTGCTTGGCGGTATAAGCCAGATCATCCGGATCAAAGTTCCACTGGGCCGTGACGATGTCCTTGCCGATGGCGCGCGACCAGGAGAAATTGCCGTACACGCTGAAGGCGCCACGGGTGTAGTCAGTGGCGAACTCGTAGCCATTGACCTGCCCGCGACGGTAGTTGAACGCCGACAGGATGACCGGGGAGCCGAACTGCCCTTCATCAATCATGTTCTTGGCGAGCTTCACATACGCATCGAAGGACGCATGCCAGCCCGGCAGGATCGTCTGTGAGAAGCCGGCGTCGAAGTAATGATCACGCTCGGCCTTCACGTTGCTGTTCAGGAACGTCCCAGGAGCCGCTGACGTATTGGCGAACTTGTTGAGCGACGTACCACCCACGAGTTCGAACGGCGGCGGCGTGAAGTAACGCGAATATCCCGCATGGAACGTGCCACCGTGCCAGGGCTTGTAGACAATGTTCAGGCGCGGGCTGACCTGCTTGGCGTGAGTATATTCATCCACACCGTCAAACCGAAGACCATAATTGATCGTCAGGTTCTTCAGTGGACGCCACTCGTCCTGCGCATAGAGTCCGTACATCCAGCCCGTCCGGCCCGTGCCGTCATGGATGGTCAGCGGATTATCGGAATAGACCGCATTACCGTCAGCATCCTCGCCAGTCTGCGGATAGACCGTCGAATCCGATTTGGAAACGTTTCGTTCCACATATATCTGATATCCAAAACGGACGGTATGATCCTTGGCTGCCTGCCACGTGGCGTCGGACTGCGTTCCCGTCGAGAAGACCGAACGTGCCGCACGCTGGGCAATACCGTTATAGACCAGATCGCCCAGCGGATCGGGCGAGTAGCGCAGCGAGCTGTAACGCAGCACGGCGGAGGTCTGGAAGCTCAGCTTGCCCATGTCCTTCTGCAGGGACAGGATGCCGAAATCCGTGATTTCCTTCTGATGTTCGGTCAGGCTCGAGCTGTCGCCATTGCCATAGAGCTTCTGCGACAGGTCACTATTGGCAAAGGACGGATTGGCGAACTGGCGCTGCTGTCCCGGATTGTTGGGAAGCTGGTATTCCGCATTGGACACACCGGCGGTCAGGCTGATCCGCGTGTTCTCATCCACCGTGTAACGGGCATGACCCAGAAAGTGATACTGGTTCGTTAGATCGTGGATCGCGTTGAAGCTCGGCGTGGTGTTTTCGATGCCGACACGGTTGTGAACGAAATCACCCGTCGCAAACCAGTCCCACTTGCCATGATGGCCGCCAAACTGCGCGGACGGGAAGAAATAGTCGCGCGCGCCGCCATAGATCGAGACATCACCACCGGCGTCCGAATAGCCATTCTTGGTGTTGATATCGATCACACCGGCCTGAAGGAAGCCGTACTCACTGGGCAGCGCGCCGGTCGTCAGCGACATGGAATGGGCAAAGCGCGTCATGAGCGTCTGTCCGAACACGCTCATGCCTTCCGGTAGCGCCACACCGTCCAGACGGAACTGCACTTCGTTATGATCGCCACGGATATGGATCTGTCCGTAGCTGTCCTGCGCCACACCCGGGGCCTGCAGCAGCAGCGTGTTCAGACCTGCATTGTCGCCGCCGGGATTCGTCTCGATGGCCTGCCGCGAGAAATTGTAGGTCGTCGCGCCCGTCGAAGGCTGAAGGGCCGCCCGGGCCCGTTCGAGATGGGCGTTGACGGTAATGTCATCTTCGCCCGTGCGACTGCTCTCCGTCGTTGTCGTACCATGCTGGTCGTCGGCATGACCGAAGCTGGCGCGGGCGGTCGTGGCCTCATCGTCCGTCTGGGTTTCAGCGGTGGCCGCAGCTGCCTGGGAAGACGTTACGGACGGAGTCACCGACTGGGCAAACGCGGAATCCGCAAGGGCGGTAGTGCAGCCCAGAAGCAGAAGAAAGGAACGGGCAGACACGATAGACGGCATGAAGCCTCCGGACAGGGGGATACGGCAGAGACGAAAGATTGTCAGAGCGGAATGCTTATTATGTTATATCATAACAGTTCAAGCAAAATCTGCGCCCCTGTGCACCATTGTGCATAGAGCGTTGGCTGTGTTGCATGAGTACAATATAAGCACGGTGTTTTTTCGGGCTTTGCTGTCCTTTTTCAGGCAGGCTACCCCCTCGCAAAGCCCCCTCTTCAGGAGAACCGCCCTTTCCATGACGCTTCGCAAGGCCCTTCTCCTGAGCGCCAGTCTCAGCGCCGGCTTCCTTGGCCCGTCCCTCGCCCTTGCGGCCCCGTCGGAGAAGGCGAAGCCTCTGGCAGGCAAGGCCGGAGCGTCCCCTCACGCCAGCGCCCATCATCCGACCGCAAAGGCAGCACCTCGCAAGACCGCACCGCAGTCCATCCAGGCCCGTGACACCGAGACAATTGCCGTCACCGCGCGCCGGACGGACTTCGCCTTTGCAGCAGCCCAGCACAGCCCGGACGCCGACACGCGCCTGACCGCAGACCGCCTGATCCAGCGCGGTGTCGTCACCCTGCGTGATCTGGAGCGCGTGGCGCCCAACCTGACAATCCAGTCCATCAACGGCACGGCCTCGACCAATTTCTATCTGCGTGGCGTCGGCTTCAACGACTTCACCATGAACAACATCCCCACTGTCATGACCTATTTCGATGACGTGCCCTTCGCGTTATCGACCATGTCGAGCGGCCTGATGTTCGATCTGGCGGACGCGACCGTTACCCCGGGCCCGGTTGGCACCACGCATGGGCAATCCGATACGGGCGGCGAAGTCCGCCTCCGCACGGCCGACCCGACCAGCACCCTGCATTACGGCGCCAGTCAGGACATCGCTTCCTACGCCCGCAGCCGCAGCGAGGCCTATATTTCAGGCCCGATCGCCAAAGGGCTGGATTTCCGTCTTGCCGGACAGATCCGGCAGGGTGGCGGCTGGCAGACCGATCCGCAGAACGGCGCCCATCTCGGAGACGCGGATTCCTACGCCCTGCGCGGCAAGCTGCGCTGGCATTCGGATGACAACCGCACCACGATCCTGCTCTCCGGCCATTTCGTGCAGGACAACAGCCAGGTCGTGACAAGCCAGGCTGTCTACCGCCTGATCGGCACGACCGGCCTGCCCAGGCTTGGCCAGACACAGGCCGAATGGTCCGTCCGCCCGCAATTTGCCAACCTGATCGGACGCCCGGAAAGTCTCAAGCCCAGCGAACACAACCAGTTCTGGGGCTGGGACCTGCATATGGACCATGATTTCGGGTTCGCGAAACTCACCTCCATCTCCGCCTTCGAAACCGAACGGCAGGGCGAATATACCGATCAGGACGGCACGTCCCGCTCCGAAGCAGACACCTATCGCACCATCAGCGCCAATGCCTTCACGCAGGAACTGCGCCTGAGCTCCAGCAATCCTGACAGCCGCCTGCAATGGGTGATCGGCGCGTTCTACCAGCGCAGCCGCATGAAACAGCGCTTCTTCTTCGATTACACCGACTATGCGGCCCGCGGTTACATGATGGCTACGTCCTTTTCCATGAACCAGGAAAGCACGTCCGAATTCGGCCATATCAGCTACCGCCTGCCCCATAACGTGACGTTGTTCGCGGGCCTGCTACACGAAATCGACGATCGCAGCCTGCCCGGCCTCACGTCGGAAATCTTCGGCGGCAAAACAACGACCTTTCAGGGTGAAAGCACCGCTTCGGCCCAGTTCGCCGGACAGGTCGGCGTCTCATGGCAAGCCACGAAAAGCACCCTCGTCTATTACAAGATGAGCAAAGGCTTCAAACCCGGCGGCTTCAGCGCCAACAACACCCAGATCCAGGCCCAGCTCGACCCGTTCGGCCCCGAGACGGTGTTGACCTACGAACTCGGCTTCAAGAGCGATCCGATCCCCAACGTCCTGCGCCTCAACGGGGCCGCTTTCTATAATGACTTCCATAACCAGCAGGTCGTGGGCACGGTGCTGATCCCGAATTATGGTCCGCTGAGCGAAATCACAAACGTCCCCAAATCCGAGAGCTGGGGCTTCGAGGGCACGATCGAACTGCACCCGGTGCGCCATGTCTTCGTGACGCAGAATATCGGCTGGCAGCGCGGCAATTATCAGGACTTCCTGAACGTCAATCGTGCTGCGACCAATGCCGCCTATGCCAAGACGGGCGTCTGGCAGGCCGTGAACAGCAATTTCGCGGGCGTGGATAACGGCCAGCCCAAGCTGACCCTCAACGGTCAGGCCGAATGGCGGCAGGCGCTGACGCCGGGGCTGGGTTTCGATATCGGGCCGGACTGGTCGTATCGCGGCAGTCAGGCCATCGCGGTCGGCGGCACCGGCTTCTATCGCCTGCCGCCCTATTTCCTGCTCGGCGCCCATGCGACCCTGCGTCCCTCATCGGGGAAGTGGGAAGCTACGGTTTATGCGTCCAACCTGCTCAACCGCAGCTTTTTCGAAAGCGGCGGCATGGCGACGACAACCTATTTCTACATCCCCGGACCGCCCCGTTTCATCGGCGGCCGCGTGTCGTACGGCTTCTGATCGGCGTAACGATCAGCCGGAAATCAGGCTGTGTGCCAGAGACCGGATTTCCTGCAGGGTGCTCTCCGCATCCATGGGCTCACGCCCCAGAAGATTCATGGCGCGGAAATGGATCGTGCTGAGCAGCATGTCCAGGACCGTGTCGGGATGCTGGCAGAAAACCTTTTCGCCGCGCTGGCTTGCGCGCTCAAGGAAAAGCGTCATCTGCGCGCGCGCCGGCACCACGCTCACCTCCCACAGGACCTGACCGAATTCCGGATCATGCACGGCCTCACCCAGCAGGGTTCCGTAAGTGCGGCCCAGAGGAGTAGCCAGAAACCGGATGCGTGCCGCGATGAGTTCATCCACATCCCCGGCGAAGCTGCCCGTATCGATCTGCGGGGTCAGATCGTCACGCCACAGACGCATCGCATCGAAGAACATGGCCTGTTTCGTCGGCCAGCGGCGATAAACCGTCGCGGTCGACACCCCGGCGGCCTTGGCAACACGGCTGATAGTGAGGCCCTGATAGCCCTCGTCCACCAGAACCTGCGCGATCGCCGCAAGAATATTGTCCTTGAGCCTCAGATTAACCGGCCGGCCCGGTGCCCGGGCGGCGGTCCGGTCCCGAACGGGAACATGGACGTTCTTTAGCGGTAAAGTATGCGGCACTATGGTCTGTGACATGGTCGTTCCCCTCTTTGGCCATTTCACCGGCTGGTATCATCCTGAATGAACGCAGCTAGTCAGATATGGACCCGCCGTTACAAGACGCATTTACGTTTGTTTGGTGACAAAATATGTCACCTTTTGTCAGGGGATCACGTGAGCCGTCTGAAGGGCAGCCCTTTTCGCCTGAACCGTAGCCGCATCCATCGGCGCGGCCCTGACGGAGGCCACATCCTGGGCGGATATCCCCGCGGGCGCCGCGCTGTTACCCAGAGTGCTGACATAGGCTAGGACGGCTGCGATATCCTCGTCCGACAGCGCCCTGAATGAGGGCATGAATCCCTTATAGGACTGTCCGTCCACCGTGATCGGGCCATGCAGCCCGTTCACCAGCACCGCCGCCAGATACGCTTTCCCATCCGGATTGCCCGCAATCTGCCCGACCCGTCCCGCAAGCGGGGGAAAAGTCCCCGGATGCCCCGCGCCCGCAGGTCCATGACACATCGCGCATTTTCCCCGATACAGCGCTGCTCCGTCCGCCGCCATGGCCCTGGACGCCAGGCCTAGGGACACCAGCAACGGCGTCATTCCCAGAAAAGCCGCAAGCATGATCCTGAAGCGGGATTTCGTTGTCATGTCCGGGTCCTTTCGAGGGGCGCGTCGTTACATCAGTTCAGAAAAACACTAACTCCCAAACGCCCCGAAAGCTACCGCCGCCGCCTTTCTCGAAAGCGCAAAGACGCCTATCCTGCCAACATCTTTCCTGCCGGGTGTCCGGCGCAGTCGGCAGAGGTTCCGCATGACCCAGAGCGAGACACCCCCGTCCCCGGACGGCACCAGACGGCGGGATCTGCTGGCCACCGGGACCGTGGTGCTCGGCTGTGCGGGGGCCTGCGCTCTGGCCGTCCCCTTTGTCGAGAGCCTGAAAAACCCGACAGCAACTTCCCTCTCCGACCGGCTGCTGGACGTCGATCTGTCGTCTCTCGCGCCCGGGCAGGACATGACCGTGCGCTGGCGGGACTGGCCTGTTTTCATCCAGCGCCGCACACCTCAGATGCTGGCCGCGCTTCAGGCTCCGGACCATCTGGCCACCCTGCGGGACGCAGACTCGAAAGTCCTCCAGCAGCCAAAGGACGCGACGAACTGGCACCGTTCAGTCCGCCCGGAGTATGGCGTGCTGATCGGGGTCTGCACCCATCTTGGCTGCGTGCCCTCTTTCGAAAAACCCGGCTCCACGCCCGAAGCAAAGGGGGGATATTTCTGCCCCTGCCACGGATCACACTTCGACGCTGCGGGGCGTGTCGCACGCCGCGCGCCCGCGCCCTGCAATCTGCCGGTCCCGCCCGTGACGTTCCTTTCCGACACGAAACTCCGCATCGGCCACAGCGCGGGTGATCCGGGCTTCAGCATGTCCGACATCCAGCAGATCTGAAGACCGGCCCGCATGACTTCGCCCCTGAAAACGCCCGACACAGATCCGCCTGGCTGGCTCGAACGCCGCTTGCCGGTCATGAGCCTGCTGCGCCGCCAGTACGTTGCCTTCCCGATGCCCCGCAATCTCAACGCCCTGTGGAGCTTTGGCGCATTCCTGATCGTCACGATGGCCTTCATGATCGCCAGCGGCCTGTTCCTCGCGATCAACTACACGCCCGACATCACCCAGGCCTTTGCCAGCGTCGAGGCCATCGACCGGCAGATCCCTTCCGGCTGGTTCATTCGCAGCCTGCATATGGGCGGCGTGACCATGCTGTTCGCCTGCCTTTACATCCATATCGGACGCAGCCTGTGGTACGGCTCCTACAAGGCCCCGCGCGAACTGCTCTGGCTGACCGGGCTTGGCCTGATGCTGATGGTGATGGTCACGGCCTTTGCCGGTTACGTCCTGCCCTGGGGGCAGATGTCCTACTGGGGGGCCACGGTGATCCTGAACGCCGTCCATGCCATTCCCCTGATCGGACAGCCGCTGTCCGAACTCCTGCTGGGCGGGGACACTTTGGGAAACGTGGCGCTGCATCGGCTTTTCGTGCTGCATTTCACGATGGCCTTTGCGATCCTCGGCGTCATCGCCCTGCATATCGCGGCGCTGCATGTCGTGAAATCGAACAATCCTTCGGGCATTGACCCCGTCAGCCCGAGCCAGACCCTGCCGTTCCACCCCTATTACACCAGCCGGGACGGCTTCGCGCTCTGCCTGTTCCTGATGGTCTATGCCGGGCTGGTCTTTTTCCTGCCCGACCTGCTGACGCTGGCCGACAACTACGTTCAGGCCAACCCGCTCGTCACACCGCGCGACATCCGGCCGGAATGGTATTTCGCCCCGTTCTACGCGATCCTCCGTGCAGTACCCTCACGCCTCGGTGGTCTTCTCCTCGCCTCGGGGAGCCTCGCCGTCCTGTTCGTGCTCCCCTGGCTGGACCGTTCCCCCATCCGCCCCGCAACACGGCGACCGATGGTGCGCCTGTCGCTGCCCCTCGCCTTCGCGGCCTTCATTCTGCTCGGCATTGCCGGAATGCACGCGCCCACCCCGGCATGGCTGCTCGTCAGCCGCGTGGCGATGGCCTGGTGGTTCATCCATTTCCTGCTCGTCATGCCGCTGACTTCCGAACGGGAGATGTCGTCATGACGCGCTGGACCCGGAACCTCATACTCGCCGCCAGCCTGACAACCCTACCTGCCTGTGCGAGCACGCCCGCCCAGCGCGGCCGGATGGTTTTCCAGCAGGTCTGCAGCGCCTGCCATGGCATGGAACACGTCACTTATGGCGATATGGGCAGCCTCGGCCTCTCGCCGGATGAGATCCGCAAATGGGCCGCCGACCAGCAGATGCCCAACGGCACGGACGATAATGGCGATCCGAAAACCCGCCCCGCCACAGCCACCGATCCCATCCTGTCGCCTTACCCCAACGAGGCTATGGGGCGCCTCGCCAATCACGGACTGCTCCCGCCCGATCTCTCCCGGCTGGCCCTGACGCTGCCCGGGGGCGCCGAAGAAATCCGGCAGATCCTGCTCTCTTATGCCCCCACCCCTGCGGGCGTGACGCTCGACGAAGGGCGCTATTACAACACCGCCCTGAAATGGAAGCATATCGGCATGCCCCCGCCCCTTCAGGACGGCATGCTGACCTATCCCGACGGCACGCCTGCGACCTCCGCACAGATGGCCGGCGACGTCTCGGCCTTTCTCGACGGGATTGCCCATCCCCATCAAGCCGAACGCAGACGGATCGGCGTCTATGTTCTCGCCTATCTCGCCCTGATGGCGCTCCTGACCTTCCTGCTGCAACGCCGCATCTGGAAAGGGCACCGCTGACCGCGCCGTCCTGAACTACATCCGTTCAGCATGATCCATGCGATGCGCGGCCCGATAGCTCAGCGGCATGACGGCCAGCCCCTGAACCGTCTCGATCACATCCAGTTCGGCATTACCCAGAAGCCGGATCAGAGCCTCGCGCGGCGTATAAACTCCGGCGACGGCAATGCTGTTGCCGCCGCGCAGAAGCCCTTCATCCATCAGCACGGGGCATTTCGTCTTGCGGGCCAGTTCCGCCACGGCGGCCGCAAGCGTCTTCGTTTCGATCTGAAGCATCGCCCGCTGAACCGGGCAGATGTCCCGCGTCCGCGTCACGCTCTCTGCCGCAGCCGGCCCGTTCAGCAACAGGACGCAGACCATGGCCCCCGCGCCCAGCCTCTTGCAAAAAGAGGCGATAAGCGCGCGAAACATCGCATTCCTTTCTGGGTACGGACGGTCTGGCATGTCCGTGGTTCTCCGCTGGGCACGCCCGCCCTGGACCACAATACGGACAGGCATCGTCCCCTGACACAACGCCGCAGCCCGCAGGAAAGCACGCCCCTCCCGTTCTTTTGAACGCGGGGCTTATGTAAGGTACGAAAAATTCGGCGGGAAACCTGGAACGGAAGCCCTAGAACGTCGGCGGCGTACAGGCGCTGATGATCTCGCAGCCCTCGGAACTGAGACAGCGGAAGCGATGTGGCTGGCGGCTGTCGAAATGATAGGCATCCCCAGGGCCCAGGATCTCGCGCCTGTCTCCCACCGTGATTTCCACCTGCCCGTGCAGGACGAACCCGCCCTCTTCACCCTCATGGGCATAGACCGCAGCCCCGGTATCCGCACCGGACGCATAGGTCTCGCGCAGGATCTGAAGGCTCCGGCCAAACAGAGGGGCACCCACCTGACGGAAGATCACACCACCCTGCTCGAACGTCATCAGTTCGTCCGCCCGGTAAAAGGTCTTTTCCCCTCCCTCCGGAGCAAGGCTGAAAAACTCCCCGAGCGTGACGGGAATGCCGTCCAGAATACGCTTGAGCGTCCCAACGGACGGGTTCATGTCGCCTGATTCGATGAGGGAAATCGTGGAATTGGTCACACCGGTCCGCTTGGCCAGTTCGCGCTGGGACAGGTTCCGTGCCGTCCGCACAAATCGCAGGCGTGCTCCCAGATCCATCCCTTTGTATCCTCCCCGGCCTCTTGCGTGTCACCAGTATGTCATATCGAAACAGAAAGGAAACCTTGAAAATCAGAATACCGGGGGGTGGTACAATTTTTCTGCGCCGCCCAGGGGAGAAAGCGCCCTGCATCCGGGAACGTCTGGCCCAAAAGGCCGTTCTGGAGTAAATACGCAGTCGGAGCAACGTGTTCTGCAAGACCCGAAGAACACGGAGACTTCCGAATATTCTGGTCACGGCTCCGAGAATCTGCGCAGGGACATCAGGAACAGGGTGGATTACAGATGCTGTACGCTTCGACGGGGTGCTTCACTCTCACGGTGATCATGGGCGTCTGGCTCGCCATTTTCGCGGCCCGGTACAAACGCCCCTTCAGCTTCCTAACGCCCGTGCATGTCGGCTCGGCTATTGTGGGCTCGGTCTTTCTGGTCATCGCCATCAGCAATGGCGACAGCCGCCTCATGCTGAATGTGGCGCTTGCCGTGGCCATCGCGGCCTTCGGTGTGCTGATGGCCTTCTTCCGCAGGCGTGGTGCCATGATCGCGCCGCTCTATATGTGTCACATCCTGCTGGCGGTGATGTTCTATTTCTCGATGGTCTGCTTCACGATTTTCCCGAATTTCGGCCTCGACTAACCGCTCTTAAAGGGCCGCAAGGCTCTTCCAGATCATATAGGCCGCGACCGTGAAGATGACGCAGGCAAAGAAGGTCGTCAGCGCCGCGCCGGAACCCGACAGACGCTTCGCCGCCCGGGTTCCAAGGAAACTCCCCACAATTCCCCCCGCCACGAACAGCGCACCCATCACCCAGTCCACATAACCCGAAAGCATGTAACTCAGCGCCGTACTTGCTCCCAGCGCCGCCACCGCCACAAGCGACGTCCCCACCGCATTGAGAATGGGCATCCGCGTGCAGGCAATAAGTGCGGGCACGATCAGAAATCCGCCGCCAATCCCGAAAAACCCGGACAGCACACCCGTCCCGGCCCCGGCCATCATGACGCGCGGCATGTTCTGGCGATTGCACGCTGCCCCCGCCTCACCCTTGTTGCGCCGTCCCCGCAACATGAGGACGCCCACCACGACCATCAGCAGCGCAAAACAGAGCAGCAGCTTCTGCCCGTTCACCGCCTTGCCGAACGCCGCCCCGATGAGCGCACCCACCACACCGCAGGGCGCGAAAATGGCCGCGCATTTCCATTTGACCGTCCCCGCCCGGGCATGGCTGACCAGTCCGGTCAGCGCGTTGACCGCCACGGCCATCGCACTCGTCCCGATCGCGACATGGGGATTTTTCACCCCCACCACATAGACCATCAGGGGAACGGCAAGGATGGAGCCGCCACCGCCGATCAAGCCCAGCGTGAACCCGATCAGGACACCGCAGGCCAGTTCAAGCGCAATCTGCACAACCGGTTCAGTCGCCCTTCTTCGCGTTCAACGGCTTTGGCGCAACCATGAGTTCGCGCCCCTTGAGCATCCCGTCCCAGTACATCAGCGGCATGACATATTTCTTGAGCCACCAGGCCAGCCGCGTCGGCTTCTGCCCGTTAAGCAGCCATTTCGGCAGCGTCGGCGCCAGCTTGCCGCCATAACGGAACTCGGCCAGCACGATCCGCCCGTTTTCCACCGTCAGCGGACAGGCGCCATAGCCCTCATATTCCGAAACCGGAGCCTGATGCTTCAGGAATGCCAGCACATTGGTCGCCACCACAGGCGCCTGCACACGGACCGCCGCAGCCGTCTTGGCCGAAGACGTGCCGATCACGTCACCAATGGCGAACACATCCGGAAAACGCACATGCTGCAACGTCGCCGGATTGACCTCGACGAACCCGTCCGAACCTGCCAGCACACTCTCGCGGATCACCTGCGGCGCGCTCTGCGGCGGCACGACATGCAGCATGTCGAACTTCCGCTCGACCCGCTCCACACCGTCCCCAACCTTGCGCTCGAACACGGCGGTCCGGTTCGGACCATCCACTTCCACAAGCTTCGATCCGGTGTGCAGCCCGACGTGATAACGCTTGATGTATTCCATCAGCGGCGGCACAAATTCTTTCACGCCAAACAGCCCCGGCGTGGCGGTGTCGAACTCAACCGAAATGCTGTCCAGCACGCCACGGCGCTTCCAGGCGTCACAGGACAGATACACGGCCTTCTGCGGTGCACCGGCACATTTAATCGGCATGGGCGGCTGCGTGAAGATCGCCGTCCCGCTCTTGAGCTGCTGCACGAGCTGCCAGGTATAGGGCGCCAGGTCGAAGCGGTAATTCGACGTCACACCGTTCTTGCCCAGCGTCTCCACCAGACCCGGAATGGCATTCCAGTTCAGCGTGATGCCCGTCGCCACGATCAGCGCATCATAAGAGACGACAGACCCGTCCCCCAGAACGACCTCACGCACATCCGGCCGGAACAGCTTCGCCGCCTGACGCACCCAGACGACATCTTTCGGCATGACATCCGCTTCCTTGCGGCGCGTCTGGGCCGCCTGAAAGACGCCCCCGCCCACAAGCGTCCAGCCCGGCTGGTAGAAATGCTCGTTCGACGGCTCGACCACACCGATGGACAGGTGGCTGTTGCGCTTGAGCAGGCTGCCGGCAACCGACAGGCCACCCGCGCCGCCGCCAATGATCAGAACCTGAAAATGCGCCGCCCCCTTGCGCGGAGCGGCGGACGGTGCCGCAACACTCTCTATCCTTCCCCGCAGACCGCTGATATCCACCCCGGCCTTGGCCGCCGCCGCGAAAATCTCCGCAGCCGGACGCTTGCCTGCCTCGGCCAGAGCCCAGATCTGCGCCGCCCGGGTCCCGGAACGGCAATAACCGACAACCGGGCCCGGAAGCGTGGCCAGAGCCGTCCGCGTCTGCGCGACCTGCGCCTCATCCGGCACTGTTCCAGCCTTCACGGGAATTGCGGCGAATGCCAGTCCAGCCTCTTTGGCAGCTTCTTCAATCACCGTCATTTCCGGCTGGTCCGGGGCTTCTCCGTCAGGACGGAAACACAGGATCGTGCGAAAACCCTCCGCCTTCAAATCCGCAATATCCTGCACGGCAATCTGGGGGGAAACGGCGTAGCTGTCGGTCAGATGACGGGTTGGCATGGGAACTCCAGAAACGGCTAAAATCTCGGGGAATAAGGTACAGGCGCGCCCAGGTCAGACGCGATTGACAGGGATCTTGATGTAGCTCACGCCATCAGCTTCGGGCTCGGGCAGATGCCCCCCGCGCATATTGACCTGCACGGACGGCATCAGCAGACGCGGCATCGCCAGCGTGGCATCGCGCTCCGTCCGCATCTTCACGAATTCCTCTTCGCTCACGCCATCATGAACATGGATGTTGTAATCCCGCTCATGCCCGACAGTCGTCAGCCACGCATACTCATCCCGGCCGGGCGCCTTGTAATCGTGGCACAGGAACAGCCGCGTCTCGGCCGGAAGCGACAGCAGACGGCGGATGGAGCGGAAAAGCTGGCGCGGATCACCACCCGGGAAATCCGCCCGCGCCGTGCCGAAATCCGGCATGAAGATCGTATCGCCCACGAATGCCGCATTGCCGATCACGAAGGCCATGTCGGCCGGCGTATGGCCTGGAACATGCAGCACCGTGACGGGGAGGTCCCCGATCCGGAACGTCTCGCCGTCGGTGAACAGATGATCGAACTGCGATCCGTCCCGCGCAAACCGCGTCCCGGCATTGAAGATCTTGCCGAACACCGCCTGAACCCGCGTGATATCCGCGCCGATCCCGAGCTTCCCGCCGATCTTTTCCTGCAGCCAGGGGGCGGCGGAGAGGTGATCGGCATGGGCATGCGTCTCAAGCTGCCAGTCGACGGTCAGGCCTTCGCGCTCCACGTAATCGACAATCGCCTGCGCCGATCCATGGGACGTGCGACCGGCGGCCGCGTCATAATCAAGCACAGAGTCGATGACGGCTGCGCGCTTCGTGACGGGACAATGGACAACGTGGCTCGCGGTATTCGTGGCTTCGTCGAAAAACGTACAGACAACGGGAGCGGGCGCCGTGCCTTCCTCGGTTCGCCGGATCTGCGCGGTTGCGGCCTGGACTGCTGCATCATGCATGGCGTTCACCTTCTGGCTGTGGAATGCCTTTACGACACTTTCATTAACTGTTAAGTTAATATTGTAAGTGTTGCATGTCAAGCGCCCTGATGCTTTTGGAACCGGATCATGAACGTATCCTCTTCTGCTGAATCCCCTCTTCCGCTCCTGCGCATTGGCGATCGGGCTCCGGATTTCAGCGCCCGGACCACGCATGGCGAATTCATCATGAGCGCCCTTCGCGGACACTGGGTGCTGCTTTTCGCCCACCCGGCCGACTTCACACCGGTCTGCACCAGCGAGTTCATTGCCCTGGCCCGCAGCGCGGACGAATTCCAGAAGCGGGACTGCGCCCTGCTCGGCATCTCGGCAGACAGCCTCCCGGCTCATCTCGCCTGGGTCGAGGCCATCAAAACGCAGTTCGGGATCCAGATCCCCTTCCCCATCATCGAAGACCCGTCCCTCGCCGTCGCCCGCGCCTATGGCATGCTGGACTGCGCCGCACAGGACAGCGCCACCGTGCGCTCGGTCTTCGTGATCGACCCCACCGGCACCATCCGCGCCATCCTGAACTATCCGGCCACGGTCGGGCGCTCCGTCCCCGAACTGCTGCGCCTGCTCTGCGCGCTTCAGGAAGTGGACCGCGCTGGCGCGCTGACACCTGAAAGCTGGCAGCCGGGACAGCGAACCGTCGCGCCGCCGCTCCAGACACAGGCCGCCGTGGAAAAGGCCGGTGCGAAATGGTTCTTCCAGCCCATGGTCCGGGAGCGTTCATGACCGTCCTGCTTCCCCTTGAGAAAAGCCGCGAACTGGCGGAATGGCTTCGCATTCTCGCCCAGCCCCAGCGCCTCATGATCCTCTCGGCCCTGCTCGACAGCACCCATGCCGTCAGCGAGATCGAAACCATGACCGGCATCGGACAACCCACGCTAAGCCAGCATCTGGGCGCGCTCAGACGCGCCGGATTGATCGAATCCCAGCGCGAATCCCGCGCCATTCATTACTGCTGGACCGACACGCCGGACGCCCGCCGCGCCCGTGCCCTGCTGATGAGCCTGCAACCCGGCGCACTGCCGCCAGAACTGCCCTCTCCCGCACCTGAAACCACACCCGGACCAGCAGCCTCAGCGCGTTTCGCCCGTATTCTTCACCCCTGACAGTCCTTAATCAGGAATTGTCTGGTCCTTATTGAAGACATTAAGGGAACTATAGTTGCGATAAAGTTATTCGGGACTGAAACCGTAAAAAGTCCCATACGCTTACCTGTAGGTAAGGAGAAAGAATATGATCCGTTATTTCATCGCTCTGACCGGCCTGACATTTGCACTGACGCAGGCCGCAGGCGCTGCCACCCGCGAAGAACAGAAGCAGGCCTGCCAGGGCGACGCCATCCGCCTTTGTACCCTGGCCATTCCCAACGAAGCCAAGATCACCGCCTGCATGAAAAAGAAGATCGACCAGCTTTCTCCGAAATGCCGTGCGATGTTCACCCCGGTGCCACAGGCCAAGAAAGCACCCGCGCCAAAGCCGAAACAGGGCTGACCTCCGGACTGACCGGTGCGGGCCACTTGCGGAGAGACCCGAGGGAGACTGTGGGCAAAGGCGAATAGGAAATTTTCAATTTTCGTAAATCCTCCCGCGCCCGTGACTGGTTTCTGTCCGGCAGAATGGGTATGGTGTTGCCAGTGATTTTTCGAAGAGCACTGACACCATACTGCGAGCGTCAGGATCTGGCATGACGGGTCTGGTGTCGTTACTGGACAGACCATACCCATGACCAGACAGCATGACCGCCGCAAAGTAACCCTCAAGGATGTGGCAGCGCAGGTCGGCGTCTCCCATACAACAGTCTCAAACGCCTATATCCGTCCAGGCCAGCTCTCGGCCGCTTTGCGCGAGAGGATCCTCGCTGCCGCTCAGGAGCTCGGCTATACCGGCCCCGATCCGGCCGCCAAGCAGCTCGCCACCGGTCGCGCCGGCGCACTGGGCTTCCTCTTCAGCGAGGACCTGCCCTATGCCTTCACCGATCCCGCGATCCTCAGCGTCCTCAACGGCGTCGCCCGCTCCTGCGACGAGCTGGAAACCGATCTCGCCCTGATTTCCGCGGGCAGCAACCTGCGAAACCGCACGGCCCCCGTCTCGCTCGGCAACGCCGCCGTGGACGGTTACATCCTCTATTCCGTCGCCCCCGACAGCCGCTGCGTCATGATGGCCCAGCAGCGCAATGTCCCCCTTGTGGTGGTGGATCAGCCCCGCCTCAACGGCGTACCCTATGTCGGAATCGACGATCGCGGCTCCGCCTACCGCGCGGCCAAGACGCTTCTCGATCTCGGGCACCGGCATTTCGGCATCCTGTCACTCAAGACGGCCCATGACGGCTATTTCGGCCCGCTGACTGCCAAACGCCGGGCCAATATCGCCCACAGCACCATCGCCATGCGCCTTGAAGGCTATGTACGCGCGTTGCAGGAAGCCGGGATCGCTCCCGAAGACGTTCCGACCTGGGAAATTCCGATCAATTCCGAGGAGATGGGGGCCGAAGGCGTCCGCCATCTCCTCAACCGCGCCCAGTGCCCGACCGCCATTCTCGCGATGAGTGACCGCGTGGCCATCGGCGCCATGCAGACCATCCGCGGCCTAGGCCTGAACATCCCGCAGGATGTGTCGATCTTCGGCTTCGACGACATCCCCGAAGCCGCACGCGAGGATCTGAGCACGATCCGCCAGCCCCACGAACGCAAGGGCACGGAAGCCGTCCGCCTGCTGAGCGCCGCCACAGGCAGCGAAAACGTCATCCTCGACACAGAACTGGTGCTGCGCGGCAGCATCAGTAAGGCTTCAACGCAATAAATCCATAAGAACCGAAAATTCTATATTGCGCCCCTCCAAAACTGGACACACGGACTTCCTTTGCTTTTGAGGCGGTATATCGACATTACTCCGGGAGTCTGATAATTCCTGAAAATGTGGATGAATATCATTCACCCGAACGCACAAGAAGAGACAAGAGCATGCCTGACGAGCTGGAGTATTGTGGCCTTCTCACAAGATGGGGAACTGTCGTCATCAGAGGCCCTGTCCCTGGTATCATGAAGCATGTCAGGCTGGAATCTTTAGCAACCCCTGATGACTGCTGCTCTTTTTACGCAACCGGGCTTCGCATTCAGACGGGCGTCGAGGGTTTCGGCCCTTTCCTTCCGCGCCATGAGCCAGAATACACCTATCTCAAAGATCGGGACGGCTATCTAACCGCTCATCTTGACGGCACCGTCCGCATCTTTCAGGAACACAGCAATCCATGGGAACGCTTCCTGGTTCTGAGGCAAACCGAGCTTGAAAAACTTCACCTTTTCATCACAAACGACTGGATCGACGAGACAGGCCGAAAAATCGGACGGACTGACATCCGTATCCTCGAAGATTTCCAAATTCAAGTCGGCGATAATATCTTCAGTATTTCCGAAAGCTTCACATCCGATAGCGGAAGCCCCGTTGTAAGAACACGGGAAGGCCAGCCTTGCGAAATTGTTCTGTGGCATGACCGGTGGATGCCACACCGCTACCGCCTGTTCCGGCCCCTTGTCTACTTCTGCTCGTTCGGAGAGTTCTATATGAACACTCTTGAACTCAGTCTGCAGTCGCTTTCCGAATTCGGAAAATATGACGGCGATATCCTCATTGTCACAGACCTGACGGAAGACACCCTAAGAGCGCACTGCCCTTCCACCGCATTTTTCAAGTGTCATATCTGGAATCTGCACGGGCAGGCCAATCTGGATTTTTATGCCGCACGTTTCCGGATCACAGAATGGAAGCCACTCTACCAGTTTAGTCCCCTGCTCTATATGGACACGGATATCGTCGTAGACAAAGATATCAACACATCTTTTGAAACTATATTCAAAAGCAACTCCATCTCTGCACAAATGGAAGCATTTTCCACAATTCAAGAAGGCACATCTGTCGGATCAGAACTATTTAAAATGGATCCGAGAAGCATGGATTTTGATCTCGATAAACCTGGCTTTAATTCTGGTATCATCTCAATTCCTCGCATTGAGGATTTTGATTTTATTTTGAAGATCATTCACTCTTGCATCTACCGATTTTCTGAAAAAATGCAAAACAGGAAAAGTCTAAGCCATTTTGACCAAAGTATTGCAAACTATATATGTACAATAACCCAATCAGTAGATCTGAAATTTTTAACAGAAAAAGTTTCATATTACTGGAATAACGCTATAAGAATGAATGATTCCCACCTATCGGAACGACCGAAGATGCTCTATACTGGCTTTGTCCATTTCTGGGGCACACCTGATCGAACACGAGCCATGTCAAGTTATATGCAGTCAATCCGTGACCAGATACCATTTGAGGGCTGGTCCACAGATAACTCAGAAAGCAACTAACTGACAGAAACCTACCGTCAGACGGCCTGGGCCAAGATGTTGCTGAAAATATCGATCTGCATATCAGGTTGCAGCGCCGCGCACTGGATAGCTGAACCATGACCGTAACTGGCCCAGCATGAGGCGATCCCGGCATTACGGGCGAACTGGAGGTCAGCCACGGTATCGCCCACCATCAGGAAAGCCGAGCGCGGCAGATCGGGAAAAAGCGGAAGCACGCGCTCTTCCATCACGCGCGGATCGGGCTTGTGCGGAAAATTCGGCTCTGACGCCACAACACCGCTGAAAAATGGTTCCAGACCAAATCGCGCCATGCTCGCATGGACCGTGGGCGCATGCTTGTTGCTGAGAATGGCCAGGGTTTTCCCCTGCTCCTTCAGGGCCGTGAGCGTCTCCACCACGCCGTCGAACAGGACCGTCTCTTCCTCGTCGGCCGCCGGATAGAACGCGCGGTAGTGCCGCACGAATGAGGCGGCATCGCGTTCGTCGCTTTTGGGTGCGATCGCCTGGAACAGGGTCTGGAGCGTCCCGCCCCGCGTCAGTTCCTGTTTGAGGACGTCCGCGGAAGGTGCTGTCACACCCACCGCATCAAAGGCCTCTTTCAGGCTGCGCAGAATGGCTGGCTGCGTCTCCGCCAGAGTGCCGTCATAGTCGAGGAGAAGGATCGGAAAACGTGTCATATCCCCTTTTCCCCTGCCCGGCGCCGGAAATCCATCCCCCTGCACAACAACAGGCCGATGTCTTACTCCGCGCGCTCTGCCACACCCGTCAGGAGCGCCCGGAGTCCCGGCAGAATTGCAATCAGCAATCCCCCTGGCGGCTGCGGGCTATGGGCGGATGCCAGCATGCTGGCCGAGTTTTCAAAGGCCGCCTGCTGTTCCTGAAGCAGCCGGTTCGCATCCATCCGCCAGGCCGAGCCATCCCGCCCGTCCAGAACCCCGAGCCCCGCCCGCGACAGCAGAGCGACGGCATGCGACACCGGCACGACAGCCTCAAGCACCGGAACACCCTTCGCGCTTGTCACAAACGCCGCGTCATTGTCCGACCAGCGCTGCAGCATCTGCCGCAGCGGGGCAGCAAGCGCGTGCTCGCCCCGGACGTACCGCGCGGCCATCGCATTGAACCGCAATGCTACGAACGCATCCGGGTCCGTCACCGCAACAGGCGCTGACAGCATCGCATCCCCGCTGGGCGCAGCAAGATGGTTGAGAGCGTAGTTGCGGACCGGGACCGTCACTTCGGTCAGGATCTTCAGCGCCTCCGAATGTCCCGGCGCCATCGCCTCACGCATGGCCTCCCGATGCTGCGTTGCCTGCAGTCCGGTCGCCTCAAGCTCCGCCATCACAAGCGGCAGACGCCGTTCCAGATCGGGAACGTCGCGTACATCCTGCGCAGACCAGAACCGCTCGGCCAGCGCCGCCATCCGGGGCCACAGCCGCCCATCCAGCATCGGCTCGGACACCATTTCCGCCCAGAGCGTGCCTTCCGCCCCCATGACCAGCGCCTTCTGTCCGTCATCCAGCGGCAGAGCATGCTCGTCCATCGCGAACGGCACCGAAAATTCAGGATGTTTGGGCGGATATTCCGCCAGCTGCTCCGCCGTAATTCCCTCAGCCTTCGTATCGAACGGATCGATCGCATAATGCATGGCGGACGGACGCAGCAGATCCAGATAATACCCCGCCGACACCACAACCGGATGGCCGGCCTGCGTCGCCGTCCCGGTCCATTTCGAGGCCCGCCAGGGCTCGACAACGACATTCTTCGGGATCGGCGCTTCGCTGACCTCGTCCCAGCCCATCATGACATGACCCTGAGCGGAAACGATCTTCGCGACCTCTCCCGTAAAAGCCGCCTGAAGCGCAGCAGCCGTCTCGAAGCCATGCGCCTTCATATAGGCCGCAATAGCCGGATTCTTCGTCCACTGGGAGGAGACGACCTCATCGCCCCCGGTATGCACATACCGGTCCGGGAAAAGTCCGCCCATCTCTCCGTACAGCACGCGCACAAAGCGCAATGTCTGCGGATTGGTCGGGTCCAGCGCGGCATTGTTGAGGTTCAGACCCTTGGCGGTCACATCCGGCAGAGGCTGGGCCGCCAGCTCGGGATAGGCCTGAACGATCGCCAGCGCATGGCCGGGCACGTCGATTTCCGGCACGACACGGATGCCGCGATCCGCCGCATAGGCCACAACCTCGCGGATCTGCGCCTGCGTGTAATACTGGCCGTGCGACGCTACGGTCTGAAGTTTCGGGAACATCCGGCTCTCGACGCGGAAGCCCGCGCCGTCGCTCAGATGCCAGTGCAGGACGTTGAGCTTGACCAGCTCCATCGCATCGAGCTGCCGCTCGATGGTTTCGACCGTATCGAAGTGCCGTGACACATCCATCAGCAGACCGCGCCAGGCAAACCGGGGCGCATCCTCAACATGCACCCGCTCGACCAGAGCCCCCTGCGGCGTCACCCGGACAAGCTGAAGCAGCGTCGCCAGCCCGTGGATCACCCCCGCCGGCCCATCCGCCTCCAGCCGCGCACCAGTGGCGGACGTCGTGAGCGCATAACGCTCCTTTTCGTCCACACTCAGATAGGCCCGGTCCTGCCCGGCCGAGATATGCAGCACATAAGGCGCCCCCCGGCCCGCAGGCCCGGCGATCGCGGTCAGACGTGTCGTAAACCGCGCCACCGCCCGCAACAGCAGAGGCGAGGGCCGCGTGTCCCACACGACCTGAATCCCGCCCCCGATCGACGCCACGCCATTGGAGACCGAAACGGTCTGCGGCACGGGCAGGAGGATCTCTTCCGCCCGCGCAACACTCCCCAGCCCCCCGACCAGCACACTTCCCGCAAGAAGCAGCCACGCCGCGCGGGCAGACCTGCGGGAAGAACTCAGGCCGCGAGGCGGGGCGGTATGCGTCATACGGAGCTTTCCTTGGAAAATCGGAAGATCAGTGCGTATCGGTGGCGGGCGGCAGCGCATCGAGCATCAGCTGCGCATCATCAGCCGAGAGCGCAATGCCATAGAAATCATGATAGAAAGACCGGATCGACCGGATCATCGCCGGGACATCCACCTGCCCGGTCTGGACGATCTGCCGGGCCCAGATCACCTGGAGCATCAGCTCCGGCCCATAGCGGTCCCAGGGGAAAAGACCCGTCGGATTGCGATAGACCCGCCCCGACTGCACGGCCTTGATCTTCGACCAGACGGGGTCCTTTTTCAGGGCTGCCGGATCACCGGCATTGGCGGCGATGATCAGAATATCCGGGTTCCAGGCCAGAACCTGCTCGATGGAGACGGGCTGTTTGTTGCCATGAATCCCGTCCGCCGCGTTCTGCCCGCCTGCACTGCGGATCCACTGGTCGATGATGCTGTCATCACCATCCACCCGCAGCGGCTTGAGGGACTCCACATGCAACACACGCGGTCCCTGCGGGTTGGTCGGGGCCTGCGAGACGACCTGAAGGAACGCCGAGCGATAGGCCTGCGCCCGCTTGGCGGCAATCGGCGTCTGAAGGAGGGTCGCGGTCCCGTCCACGCAGTCAAGCATGGCATCGAACCGGTCGAACCCTTCGGGCGCCACATTCAGCCCTGCCCGTGTCAGGGCTTCGGCGGAATGGCCCGAGTTGGTGACAAACACCAGATCGGGATGCAGCGCCAGCAGTTCTTCCGCATTCAGATTGCCCGGGTCCAGCGTCTCGGCCTTTGCCAGTTCCGGCACCAGGCGGAACATCCAGGGCAGCATCGCCGGACGCGCCACGGTGCCCACGATCCGGTCCTGCGCACCTAGCATGATGAGCGTCGCATTATGCGCGTACCAGCCTTCCACGATCCGCGCGGGCGGAGCGGCATGAGCCGCAGGGGCCGGCAGGGATATGGCCAGCGCCCCGCCCAGCAGGGCCACCGGGAGCGTCAGGACCGAAAACCGCTTCAAGAGTTGTGAGAGTGTCATGTCTCGTCCCTTCCATGATGGAAAAAGCGGTTTCCGGCATGATCCGTCTGGGTCAGAGGCACACCGTAAAGCGCTGACATCCGTTGCGCCGTCACAACATCCTGTGGCGGCCCGTCCGCGTCAATCCGGCCGTGATCGAGGACCAGAACCCGGCTTGCGCGGACATACAGTTCTTCCGGCCGGTGCGAGGTGAGCATAACAAGCCGGCCTTCCCGCGCAAGATCCGCCAGCAGCGCCATCAGACGCAGCTGATACCCGTAATCCAGCCCGGTCATCGGCTCATCCAGCAGCAGGCCCTGCGCGTCCTGCGCAATGGCCCGCGCCAGCACGACCCGCTGGCGCTCCCCGCCGGAAAGCTCCGTCACCGGCCGATCCGCAAATCCCGCCAGCCCCATCCGCTCCAGCGCGGCATCAACGGCCAGCCGATCTTCCAAAGACAGCCGTCCCGTCAGCCCGGAATAAGGCACACGCCCCAGCTCGACCATCCGCCGCACCGTATAGGGAAAGGTCGCGACATGACTTTGCGGCACATAGGCCAGATGCCGCGCAATGGCGGAGGCCGACCGCTCCCGCAAAGAGCGCCCTTCCAGGAAAACATCCCCGACCGAAGGCGTCAGAAACCCCATCAGCAACCGCAGCAGCGTACTCTTGCCCGCCCCGTTCAGCCCCAGCAGCCCGACCAGCTCTCCCTTCTCCAGCGAGAGATCGATGCCCTCCAGCACGGGAGCATTCCCCAGCGGCTGACGAAATCCCAGGTTCCGGCACGACAGCAGCGTCATGCCACCCCACTCCGCAGACGCCGCAGCACCAGCACGAAGGCCAGCGCCCCGAAAAGCTGCGTGACGATCCCGAGCGGAACCTCCCCCGTCGTCAGACTGCGCGCGCAGGTATCGGCCAGCACCAGCCCGGCCGCCCCCAGCAGTGCCGTCACCGGCATCATGCTCCGATGCTCCGCTCCGGCCAGAAGCCGCGCGACATGCGGCACCAGAAGCCCGATCCAGCCAATGATGCCCGCCATCGAAATCGTCATCGCACAGGCCAGCGTCGCCAGAACGATCAGCGCCGGCCGCATAACCCGTACCGACACGCCCAGACTGCGCGCCTCGTCATCCCCGAGCGACAGCACATCAAGCACCGGCGCGCACAGCACAAGCGCCACCGTCAGAACAATCAGCGGCCCCGACATCCAGGCCAGTTCCTGCCATCCGCTCGGCGCCAGACTGCCCAGAAGCCAGTTCACGATGGCCGGAAGCTGATCCATCGGATCGGCCAGATATTTCACTAAAGACAGCAACGCCGTGAAGATCGCATTTCCGATCAGCCCACCCAGCAGCAGCGTCAGAATCCCCCCGCCCGGCAGCGTCCTGCTGATCAGCAGTCCCGTCCCGACCGCCAGCAGACCGCCGCCAAACGCGCCCATCTGCACCATGACCGCAGAGCCGCCACTGACGATACTGAGCGCCGCGCCAAACGCCGCCCCGCTCAGAACCCCCAGCAGATCGGGCGAGACCAGCGGATTGCGGAATACCGCCTGATAGGTCGCGCCCCCGCAGGACAGCGCACTTCCGACCAGCAGCGCCGCCAGAATACGCGGCAGCCGCGCCTGCATGACGACAACCTGCGCCACGGGATCACTCGCGGGAGACAGATGCAGCAGAGACCCGAACACCCTCGCCACGCGCAGTGGCGACAGCGGATACCGCCCCAGGCAGAGCGCGCACAGAACGCTCAGCATGACACAGGCCAATGCGAGAGACCGGATCAGGGCAGGACGGGCGGAAATAGCGCTTCCTCTCGGCAGAACGGCCAATCTGCCGCAGGGAAATCATAAGCCAAGCCTTCCCGCATCACCAGAACCCCACCGGGGGATAGGCCAAGGGAGAAACCGAAGGCCGCCCCCCTCGGAACTGGCTCTGGAAGTCCGTCAGAAGCATAGGAGGTTTTTGACACTCGGTGTCAAAATATTCATCAGGAGGCATACTTGCTCCCGGAAACAATGTAACAGACTCTCGCGACCTACAGTCAATATCCTTCCCATATCCATGGAGAGTCCATCTCGGGGAATACTGCAATCAGGACCGAAAATATCCCGTATTAACGCTGAAACATCGCGAAACCTGTGTTATTTTCATGACAAAGGCCGCATTTATTTCCGGAAACACACCGTTTTGAGATAACGCAATCTTTCCTTTCACGGCTCCGTGCACTAGGTTGCACGCAACAGCCGCCTTTTGTGGCAAATGATTTCAAACCTGCCGGGACAGTTCAAGCATGCTCAAACGGATAGCTGCCGCCGTCATTGGCCTTGGCGCAGTGGGAGGCATCGGCTTTCTTGCCTATGCCTGGTACCCCGCCATTGCCCCGATTCCGCGGCCCGCCGCATCGTCATTCTCCGCAGACGCCATCAGCCGTGGCGAACTCGTGGCGAATGGCGGCTACTGTGCGGAATGTCATACCCGCGTGGATGGCAAGCCCGGCCCCGAACTGGCCGGCGACTTCAAGATGGCCACCCCCTTCGGTGACATCTTCTCGTCCAACATCACACCTGATGAAGAATGGGGAATCGGCAACTGGTCGCTGGCCGCGTTCAAGCGCGCCATGAACAAGGGCATCGCCCGCGACGGCTCCCAGCTCTATCCGGCTTTCCCGTTCGACCACTTCACGAAGGTCAGCGATCAGGACGTCTCGGACCTGTACGCCTATCTGATGACGCGCCCGGCCGTCCACATGAAGCCGCGTGACAACACGGTCCCCTTCCCGATCAACATCCGCCTGACGGGTCAGGGCTTCTGGAAGCTGCTGTTCTTCACACCGGGCCGCTACCAGAACGACCCGAAGCACGACGCACAGTGGAACCGCGGCGCCTATCTCGCCGAGGGCAACGAGCACTGTGGCGCCTGCCATACGCCGCGTAACCTTCTCGGCGCCGAGAAGATGAGCAATGTCTATGACGGTGCGGTCATCGACGGCTGGATCGCCCCGCCGCTGAACGAGCATAACCCGACGCCCGTCGTCTGGACCGAAGACGAGCTGTTCCAGTACCTGCGCTTTGGCGTGGCTCCGCTGCACGGTTCCGCCGCAGGCCCGATGTCGCCCGTTCCGCACCGCTTCCTCTCCAAGATCCCCGAGGAAGACGTGCACGCCATCGCACATTATTATGCGGACGTGGACAAGGCCGCCCAGCGCAGCGCTGGCGATCAGGCCGCGATCTCCCGCGCCATGCAGATGTCCGGCCGTGACCTGACGGGTCCGCAGCCGCTCGACGAAGATGCACGCCTGTATCAGGGCGCCTGTGGCGCCTGCCATTACAATTCCGGCCCGAACCCTGTTCTGGGTCGCCCGGAACTGGCCCTGAACAACGCGCTGTGGCTGGATGAGCCGAACAACCTCTATCAGGTCATGCTGCATGGCATCACCGCGGAGGAAGGTCAGGACCACATCTCGATGCCGAGCTTCTATTCCGGCCTGTCCGATCATGACATGGCCCGCATCGCCGCGTATCTGCGTCGCACACGCACCACGCTGCCCCCCTGGACGGATCTGGAGAAGAAGGCCGCCAGCGCGCGCGCCACGCTCGAAGCTCCGCCCGTCAACGCTTCGCACTGATCCGGGCAGGACTGGGAAAACAGGACATGACCACGAAATTTGAACTCAACGGACAGCCCGTTACGGTCGACGCCCCGGCAGACACCCCCCTGCTCTGGGTCATCCGTGACGACCTGAACCTGACCGGCACCAAGTTCGGCTGCGGCATCGGTGAATGCGGCGCCTGCACCGTCCATGTGGGCGGCCGCGCCACGCGTTCGTGCATCACGCCGCTTTCCGCCGTCGAAGGCGCCTCGATCACCACAATCGAAGGCCTCGACCCAGAAGGCAACCACGTCGTGCAGGTCGCCTGGCGTGACCAGCAGGTGCCGCAGTGCGGTTACTGCCAGTCCGGTCAGATCATGCAGGCCGCGAGCCTCCTGAAAGACTATCCGAACCCGACGGATGACCAGATCGATGGCGTGATGGGTGGCAGCCTCTGCCGCTGCATGACCTATATCCGCATCCGCAAGGCCATCAAGGAAGCTGCCTCAAGGCAGCAGGAAGGCGCCAACAATGGCTAAAATCGAACAGATTGCGAAAAAGAGCGACGCCACGCGCCTCTCCCGCCGCAACTTCCTGATGACGGCGACTGGCGCCGGGCTGATGTTCGGTTTCGCCCGCAAGGCCGGCGCCGCAACGACCCTGCCCTCCGCCATGCCGCCGGAAGCCGCGTTCGAGCCCAATATCTGGTGCGCCATCGCCCCGGACGGATCGATCAACGTCAACATCGTCCGCGCCGAAATGGGCCAGCATGTCGGCACCGCCCTTGCCCGCATCATCGCTGACGAAATGGACGCCGACTGGGACAAGATCAAGATCACGCAGGTCGACACCGCCCCGAAATGGGCCGGTAAATACGTCACCGGCGGTTCCTGGTCTGTCTGGGATACCTGGGACACATTCCGTCAGGCCGGTGCAGCCGCCCGCAGCGTGATGGTAACCGAGGGCGCGAAGCTCCTCGGCACCACGCCGGAACGCTGCACGGTCAGTGAAAGCGTCGTCTCCGCTGGTGGCAGGAGCGTCTCCTTCGGTGACATCGTTGCCCGTGCCAAGCCGACCCGGACCTTCACGCCGGACGAGATGGCCAAGCTGCCGCTCAAGCCGACGACCAACCGCCGCCTCATCAGCAAGCAGGTTCCGGCCCTCGACATCCCCGACAAGACGACCGGCAAGGCGATCTACGGCATCGACGTCAAACTCGACGGCATGGTCTATGGCCGCCCGAAAATGCCGCCGACCCGCTACGCCGCCAAGGTCATCTCCGTGGATGACAGCGCCGCGAAGAAGATCCCGGGCTATGTGCGCTATGTGGTTCTGGACGATCCCTCGGGCATCGTTCCGGGCTGGGTCGTGGCGCTCGCCAAGACCTATCCGGCCGCGATCCGCGCCGCCGATGCCCTGAAGGTCCAGTGGACTCCCGGTCCGACGATCAACGTCTCCGAGGCGGACATCATCGAGCATGGCCGCAAGCTGGCCGCCGACCCGAAGAACGGCACCCGCGTCTTCAACGACAAGGGCGTGGACGAAGCCCTGACCATCCACCCCGGTCAGGTTTTCGAGCGCAGCTATACCTGTGCCTCCGTCGCGCATTACCAGCTTGAGCCGGTCAACGCCGTGGCGCGCCACATTGATGGCATGTGGGAAATCCACACCGGCAACCAGTGGCAGTCCCTGATCCTGCCGCAGCTCGCCAAGGCGCTTCAGGTCCCTGAAGAGCAGGTCGTCATGCGCACCTACATGCTCGGCGGCGGCTTCGGACGTCGTCTGAACGGCGATTACTGCATTCCGGCGGCCCTCGCCTCCAAGGCCATCGGCGGCGCACCGGTCAAGCTGATCCTGACCCGTTCCGACGATATGGAACTGGACTCGATCCGCTCGCCGTCCATCCAGACGATCAAGGTCGCACTCGACAACGACCGCAAGAAGATCGTGGGCATGGATTATGTGGCGGTCGCAGGCTGGCCGACGCAGGTCATGGCTCCGGCCTTCCTCGCCACCGGCGAAGACGGCAAGAAATACGATCCGTTCGCCATTGCCGGTGCGGATCACTGGTACGAAACCGGGCCGACCCGCGTCCGCGCCATCAGCAACGATCTGGCTAACGCAACCTTCCGTCCCGGCTGGCTGCGCTCGGTCAGTGCGGGCTGGACGCCCTGGGCTCTGGAATGCTTCCTCGACGAGCTAGCTCATTCCACCAAGCAGGACCCGCTGGCGTTCCGCTTGTCCATGTTCACGGCTGAAGGCCGTAACGCCGGTCAGGCTCCGAACTCCGTGGGTGGCGCGAAACGTCAGGCCGCCGTGCTCCAGCGTCTGGCCGACAAGATCGGTTACGCCAACAAGCAGCTTCCGGCCGATACCGGCATCGGCATCGCCACCAGCTTCGGCCAGGAACGCGGCATGCCGACCTGGACGGCCGGTGCGGCGCAGGTCCATGTCGATCGCAAGACGGGCGTCATCACCTGCCAGAAGCTCTGGCTCGTGCTCGATGCCGGCACCATCGTCGATCCGGGCGGCGCGCTCGCCCAGACTGAAGGCGCGGCACTGTGGGGCTTCAGCATGGCGATGTTCGAAGGCACCGAGATCGTCAATGGTACGATCAAGGACCGCAACCTCAACACCTACACCCCGCTGCGCATCCCCGATGTGCCGGACATCGACATCGAGTTCATCCAGAACACCGAAAAGCCCACGGGTCTCGGTGAGCCGGGTGTTACGGTCGTCGCTCCCGCCATTGGCAACGCGCTTTTCAACGCCGTCGGCGTCCGCCTGCGTCACATGCCGATGCGCCCCGCCGATGTCCGCCGCGAGCTGAAACAGCACACAAGCTGATCCAGCCTGGACATCATGAAACAAGGCCGCAGCTCCACACGGACCTGCGGCCTTTTTCATACATGGCGACAGGGCCGCACCTCATAATCAGGACGGGATAGGTCTTGCCAAAAACCCCAAAAGTCGTGAGAGACTGAGCCGTTCAGGAACCAGCAGGAGCCGGAACGACGATGCGCCGCCGGAAATAAGGACGAACTGTGAGCTGGTTTTACGAAGAACATGGCACCCGCAAGGGGCCTGTATCCGCAGACGGGATGAAAGCCCTCGTCACGGAAGGAATCATCGGGCATTCCACCCTGTGCTGGACCGAAGATTTCGGCGGTGAATGGCACCCGGCCGGAAGCTGCGTGTTCTGGCCGCCCCAGCCCGAAGGCGTTCCCCCGGCCCTTCCCGCCAGCCTGATCTCCAACCGCTGGCTGTGGCTCAGCCTGATCGGCCCGTTCTTCGGCAGCATGGCGGTCGGAATCCTGGAAGGATTCGGTCTCGTTCCGGAGTTTGCGAGCAATATCGGATCCATGATCGTCAGTGTCGGGATTTTCTACTGCGCGCTGATCATGGACCGCCGCAGCCTGCTGGCGGCGGGCTTCCGTCCCGGCACGATCCTGTGGATCCTCCTGCCCCCGCTCTATTTCTGGCGCCGCATCCAGATCGTGGGACACGGCATGCTGCTCTTTTTCCTGTCGGTGCTGGTGTTCCTGTGCGAGTTCATTCCCGCCATCACCAACGGCTGGCACATCATGCCGGACGAAGGCCTCTCCAGCTACGTCTCCCGCCGCTACTACGAGCTGTAAGCTCTCAGCGAAACCGGCGGTAAAACGCTTCGACCTTGCTGGCCGCCACACCGATCCTGTAGCGCGACATGTCCCACTGGCGCGGCGTGGCCCCTTCCAGACGCCGCAGCCCTTCCATCAAAGCCCCCAGACTGTCCGGCGCTACCAGACAATCCGGCGCATCCGCCAGAATATCTTTCACACCACCGGCGGCCGTAGCGCAGACCGGCAATCCGGCTTCCATGGCCTCCAGCAGCACCAGCCCGAACGGCTCATGACGTGAGGGCACGATAAACGCATCGAACGCCGCCAGAAGATCGGGCATGTCCGTGCGATACCCGGTGAAGATGATGTCCGGCCGCCCCTGTGCAGCCTGTTGCAGTGCACCACGCTCCGGCCCGTCGCCCACCATAACGAGACGGGTCCCGGGCTTCAGCTCCGCCTGCTTCCAGGCCTGGATCAGAAGCCCGAAATTCTTTTCCTCAACCATCCGTCCCGCCGCGCCAATCACGACGCCTCCATCCGGAATCTCCCACTCCCGCCGCATCCGCTCCCGCAGAGCCGCGCGCGCTGCGAAGGTTGATCCGGGCGGAACCGTCCAGTTGGGGATCAGCGCGGAGGTTTCACGCTGTTTTGCCGGAAGGGTCTCCTGCTGCCATGAGGCGATGCAGACCAGCCCGTCATGCGCGCCATAGCTGCGGCTGCGATAGGAGGTATGCAGCGTGGCTACAACCGGAACCGACCCCGCAAGCCCAGCCCGGCGCAGCCAGCTCGCCCGGGCGGAGGCACGGCCGAGATGAGTATGGACGATATCATGACGGCCGCTGCGCAGTTCGGAGGCCAGAGCGGGAAGATATCCTGCCACCCCGGCCCGCACGACCTTCACTTCGGGGCAGAGAAACCCGCTGATGTCTCCGCCCGTCAGCGGATCGACCGTATTGCGGTCCAGAAGGAGCGTGACGTCATGGGTCCGTGCCTGAATGGCGGAGAGTTCCGCAAGATGACGCTCCGTCCCCGCGAATTCCCGGGTCGAGAGGCAATGCAGAATTCTCAGTCGGGAAGTCACGCGCTTTTTCCTTGATGGGCGTAGCGAGGGAACCTGGCGTCAGGAGTTGATCCGGCCCCCGGTGCCCCAGACGCCCTCGATGATCGGGCCGCTGCGGGTGGACATGCGCTGATACGGCGGGCGCGGCTGGCAGGCCACGAGATAGAGGCCCACCGTGAACAGGAGCTGGGAAATCGTGGTCATCTGGGTCAGCAGCCAGATGAAGCCCGGCGCCCCCATGCCCCGGAACAGCTGGTAGACCAGAAATGCCAGAGACAGCAGGCGCATGGCCCGCAGCAGCGGCCGCAGCGGATTGAGCATCCCGGGACGCACCAGCGGCGCCGAACGTTTCATGCCGAGGAAGAACGCCAGACTGATGCACCAGATCAGCGCGCTGTCGATCATATTGGCCAGACTGGCCCCGAACAGCAGCATCGGCAGCACGAGAGACAGCCCGTCCAGCATCAGCGCGCCGAGCTGACAGCTCAGGCCAAGCTGTAGCGCCGTCAGACGCGCGGGAAGGCGATCCGCCACAGGCTGGAACAGCCGGTCGAGCAGCCAGTCATCCACATGGGCAATGCGTTCAGGTAAAGTCATCACACACACTTTATCCGGCCAGACGTCCCCCTGCACATAATTTTTTCTTCATCCGACCGTCAGATACAGCCCGATCAACACAGGCTACACATGCTGGACAGGGACCAGCACAACCGGTTTACTCTTTTGTGAAGATGCATTTCTCCTCTGGAAAGTTCTGAACACATGTCCGCACTCTCCCGTCTGTCCCGCCTGTCCCTGCTGGCAGCCACCATGCTGGCGCCTCCGGTCCTTGCGGGCGCCCAGGCCGCACCGGCTACGGCCTCCACGACGAATGCGGCAGCAACGAGTGCCGCCCCCGCGACGGTCACGCGGGCGACCCTCTCCAACGGGCTGCGGGTCATCGTGGTGCGCGATACCCTCGCTCCGGTGGTGCAGACGATGCTGAACTATGAGACGGGCTCGGTGAACGCACCGAAAGGCTTTCCGGGTACGGCGCATGCGCTTGAGCACATGATGTTCAACGGCTCGCAGACCCTGTCGCGCGACCAGCTTTCCACCATCAGCGCGCAGCTCGGCAACAACGACAACGCCGACACGACGTCAGACGTCACCCAGTATTACTTCAAGGCCCCCGCCAGCGACCTCGACGTCCTGCTGCGGATCGAGGCCGGACGCATGCGCGACCTGAACATCACCGAGGCCGAATGGGCGCATGAGAAAGGCGCGATCGAGCAGGAAGTCTCGCGCGATCTTTCCAGCCCGATCTATCGCTATCTCTCGCAGATCCGCGCCGCCCTTTATGCCGGAACGCCCTACGAGCAGGACGCCCTCGGCACCCGCCCATCTTTCGACGCCACGACCGCGCCCCTGCTGAAGAAGTTCTATGAGTCCTGGTACGCGCCCAACAATGCCGTGCTGGTCATCACCGGCGATGTGGACCCGCAGGATACGCTGAAGAAGGTTCAGGCCGCTTTCGGCACTATCCCCGCCTCCACCCTGCCGGAGCGCGGCACCGTCTCCCCCACCCCGGCCAAGGCCCAGAGCATCGCGCTCGACACCGACCTGCCGATCGGCCTCGTCACCATGGCATGGCGCATGCCCGGCCAGCGCGACCCCGACTACGCCGCAACCACCCTGCTCGCCGACGCCATCAGCAGCCAGCGCGCCGCCCTGTTTGATCTCGTGCCGTCGGGCAAGGCGCTGGATACCGGCTTCATGTATGACCCCGAAGCGCAGGCCGGTCTGGGCGTCGTGTATGCCGGCTTCCCCAAGGATGCGAACCCGGACGCCCTGCGGACCAGTGTCGCCACTATTATGGAAAATTTCCGCACCCACGGCATCCCGGCCGAGCTGATCGAAGCCGCCCGCCGCAAGGAAATCGCCTCGCTTGAATTCAACGCCAACAGCATTTCCGGCCTCGCGGAAAGCTGGTCGCAGGCCGTTGCCATTCAGCACCTGAACGACCCGCAGGACATGCTGGCCGCCTTCCGCAACGTGACCAAGGAGCAGGTTGACGCTCTGGCGAAAAAGCTGCTCGACCCTGCCCACGCCATCACCGCCACCCTGACGCCGAGCCCCTCGGGCAAGCCGGTTGGGCAGAAAGGCTTTGGCGGCGCGGAATCCTTCAACACGCCGCCCTCCGGCAAGGTCGCCCTGCCCGACTGGGCACAGCAGGCCCTCGCCCGCCTGACCATCCCGGCCGCAGCCCCGCTCCCGGCCGCCTATACGCTGTCGAACGGCCTCCATCTTCTGGTCCAGCCCGAGCATGTCAGCCACACCGTCGAACTGATCGGCCGCATCCGCCAGAACGCGGACCTCGAACAGCCCGCCGGTCAGGAAGGCGTGGCGGATGTGACCGAGCAGATGTTCCTCTACGGCAGCAAGACGCATGACCGTCTGGCCCTCGCCCGCGCCCTCGACGACATCTCGGCGGACGAGGAAGCCGGCCCGTCCTTCTCGCTCAGCACCCTGACACCGAACTTCGAGAAGGGCCTCGCCCTGCTGGCCGATCATGAGCTGAACCCGGCCTTCCCGGAAAAGGCGTTCCGCATCACCCAGATGCAGGCCGCGCAGGCGCAGGCCGGCGAACTCCAGTCCCCCGGCTACCGCTTCGGCCGTGCCGCCCGCAAGGCGCTGGTCCCGCCGCAGGATCCCACCCTGCGTGAAGCGACTCCCGCCACAATCGGCAAGCTCACGCTTGCGGACGTGCAGGCCTATTACGCCCATGCCTACCGCCCGGACCTGACGACCATCGTCATCGTCGGTGACATCAGCCCCGAAGCCGCGAAAGCGGACGTGGAAAAGGCGTTCGGCATCTGGAAGGCCGTGGGCCCCAAGCCCGTCGTCGACCTGCCGGCAATCCCGCTGAGCCGCACGTCGCAGGCCGTGGTCGCCGATCCAGGCCGCTCGCAGGATGAGGTCAAACTCGTCGAGACCATCGGCATGAAAGTCACCGACCCCGACCGCCATGCCCTGGCCGTCGGCAATACGATCCTCGGAGATGGCTTCTCCTCGCGCCTGATGCAGGACCTGCGCGTAAAGACGGGCTATGTCTATGGCGCCGGAAGCGGCTTTACCTATTCCCGCACCCGCAGCGGCTTCGGCATCACCTTCGGCGCCGATCCGGACAAGGTCGGCAAAGCCCGTGCCCTCGCCGTCAAGGATGTCGAGGACATGCGCAACACCCCCGTCTCGCAGGAGAGCCTCGATCTCGCCAAGGCGTCACTGCTGCGCAGCCAGCCCATGTCCCGCGCCAGCTTCAGCGCGCTGGCCGGAAGCTACCTGTCCCTGATCGCCCTGGACCTGCCGCTCGACAGCCCGGCCAAGGCCGCTCAGGCGATCTATGACATGAAGCCCGAGCAGGTGCAGGCCGCTTTCCGCAAATGGGTCCGCCCGACCGACCTGGCCCAGATCGTCATGGGCCCGCAGCCGAACTGATCTTTCCCTTCCGACACAACAGCAAAAAGGCCACGGACTGCTCCGTGGCCTTTTTTCATACCTGTCCTTCGAACCCCGGACACAAAAAAAGCCGGAGACACGCTCCGGCTTTTTCAGGATCAGGCAGGAAAGAGCGTCAGGTCAGACCGGCCCTCAACCGATCAGCCCCTCATCCTTGAGCACGCGCAGCGCATACTGGATGCGATGCTTGTACAGATGCTCGGCCTGCGTCCGCGCCTGGGCCTTGCGGGCCATCTTCACGCGCAGATCATTGTTGTCGAGATACGTCGTCACCAGCCGCTCGAAATCCACGCGGTTGGAGAACACCGGGATCTCGTCGGCGGAGTAATAGCGGCGGATCTCATGCGTATCCTCGTGGAACACCTGGAACGCCCCGGCCAGAGCAGCCTCGAATGTCCGCGGCCCCGGTGTGGACGGCGCAATCACGAAGCGCTTGTTCTCGAAGCTCAGCGAACGGCCAAGATTCAGCACCAGCTTGGAGCGACGATACAGCTCCACAAGCTGGGACTTCTCGATCCGCGCATCGGAGAACCCGATCCCAAGCTCACCCCAGCCCGGACCAACGATCTTGATGTTCAGGTCCCGCAGAACAGGCAGCAGGTTGCGGACGATGTCCTTGCGGTTCGTGAACGCCACGCCGCAGAACAGGACGTCGATCGTCTTTTCGGAATCCGCTTCGATCTCGCCGTAATGCAGCTTGGGGCTGGCGGCCAGCGGCAGATGGAACACCCGTTCGCGCTGATAGAAATTATGTCCCCAGCGATCGCAGGAGAAGATCACGTCGAAATCATCGGCGATGCGATAGTTCGCGTCCTGCTCGTAGGGATCTTCCGTCGCCCAGAACACCGTCACCGCGCCGATCTTCTTCGCCTCGCGGCAGACCTCGCCGAAATACGTGCTTTCCGGAAGATAGGAGCCGATGGCGAATACGATCGTCGGCTTCAGGATCCGGATGGAACTGGCCGCGGCCGAAATATGGACGGCCGTGACGTTGTCCTCGCCAAAACAGTCCGCCCAGCCATCCATGATGGACTCACGGATCTGCGCATTGGCCTGGCTTTCATACCGGCCACCACTGCAGACAAGAACGCGCCCTGTCAGGCCACTCATCCCGCTGGCCGTCCCGCTGCTGGCGCTTCCGGCTTCCACGATCGTTTCATTCACTGCGTCCATAACCTTCCCTGCTCTCCCAAACTTTTCAAACCGGAGTTCCCCGGCACGTCATGCAATGCAGCCCTGAACAATCCCTGACAGCGCCTGCCGGAAATGGACCGGAGAACAGTCCCGCTCAACAGCCGCGAGCGCGCCAGCCCTCAGAGTCTCCCACAGTTCCGCGTCCTGATAAAGCCGCTCCACGGCAGCCGCGAACGCCTCGGGATCGTCCGACGGAGCCGCCAGGATCTCCGCACCATCCGTCCAGCCGACTTCTTCCTGAAGCAGCGTCGTCACGACCTGCGGCAAACCATAGGACGCCGCTTCATGAACCTTGAACGGAATCCCGCCCGCAAACCGCGTCGGCGCCACAAACACCCGGTGCCGGTCAAACAGTTCCCGCGGATCCCCCACAGGCCCCACGATTTCCACCCGGCTGTTCGTCGAAAAAACCGTCATATCCACATCCGGCCCCACATAACCGGCGATCGTGAAATGGACATCCGGCGGCAGAACCCTGTCGAGGATCGGCAGCACACTGTCCACAAACCAGACAAGACTGTCGTGGTTAGGAGCGCCCTCATCATGGATCGCGCCGAAAAAGAGGATGCTGTGCCGGGTCTCGAACGGTGCGGGCGTCGGCTGGAGCTGCAGTTCATGCCCGAGCACCGAGACATTCTCATAGCCCGCACGACGCACCAGATCCGCGTCATGGGACGTCACCGCGATGATCTGCTGGCAGAACCGGGCACAGTCCAGTTCCTGCTGAAGCATATCATCGAAGCTGATATCCGGCTCCGGAAGGTCCAGAACGCGGATGCGCTCCAGCGTGCGGGGCGTGGCGATCACTTCCGTGTCCAGGATCGGACCGGCGGAAGGCAGATAGCGGCTCGATTCATTGAGCAGGGGCAGGAGGCGCGCCAGATTATGCGTGCGACCGATCCAGACCAGATCGTAATATCCGACCCGCTCCTGAATGAAGTCGGCGAAACTGGACAGATCCCGATCCACGATCAGCTCCACCGTCTCCGGAAAGTCCCCGAACAGGTCGATGGCCGTCTGATCCCTGGGCAGCACTGGGAAAACCGTGACCTGATATCCCAGCGCCGTCATCTCATGAATGATGTCATTCGAGCGGACATAGCCGGACCCCAGACGCCGCAGAGGCAGACGGTCCTCGATGAAAAGGACCCGTTTGCGCTGGCTGATCCGGTGTTCGCGCGCCAGAACGGCGTTGCGAATGTGAGCCGGCTGCTGATGACGCAGGAAATCCTGCTGCAGACGGGCAAATGTCTTGAGATTGCCCCGGATCAGGGCATGGGATCCGGCTGCACCGGAGCTTCCGAACTCCAGATGTTCGATGACCACGTCCGGATCATAGATAATGCGCATTCCCGCCTTGAGAATCCGCACGCATAGATCGGCATCCTCGAAATAGGCTGGCGTATACCGCGGATCATACCCGCCCAGACGGCGCAGCAATGTCGTACGGACCATCAGGAAAGCGGCCGAACAATAATCGACGTCCCGGACGAAATTGGCCGTCGTCAGGTTCGGATCATCCTCGCGCAGATAGCCGTAAGTCGCACCATCCCGCCAGATGATCGATCCGGCTTCCTGCAGGCGCATGTTCGTGCGGATCAGCTTGCCGCCCACCGCCCCGATCGCGGCCTCGGAGCGCAGACGCTTCAGCGCGTTGACGATAGCATCGGGATACAGGCGGATATCGTTGTTCAGATACAGGACAAACGGCGCTTCCGCTTTTTCCAGCGCAAGATTACACGCCTGGAGGTACCCGATATTGTAGCGGTACCGCAGGATCGTGGCGCCCCGCACCATCCGCCCGATATGGCGGGTCTGGTCATGCGAGCCCGAGTCCACAAGTATGAGCTGGACGGCACCGGCGTAGTTGGCGCGCAGCGAAGCCAGGGCCTGCGCTGTCAGGGCAATCCGGTCATAGACGACCATGAGGACGCTGACTTCAGGAACACCGTGAACCGTGAAGTCCAGCGGATGCCGGACCAGTGACGGCAGGATGGCCTCCGCTTCCCGCTCGAACAGTACCCGGGACTGTTCCTCGTGAATCTCGGACACAGCCGCAAGCGCCGCCATACGCCCCTCGCCCAGCCCCGTCCGGCCGGCGACAAGATGGGCGAAGGCGCTGTCATACAGGCGATTGCGCACGTCATTGCGGACCTGCGCCTGCGCCATGTGGGCGGCAAGATCCACGTTTTCCTGCGGCGCACGCCCTTCGAGCGCGCCGTAACGGACGAAATGATCGTAACCGTTGCGGAAATATCCATGTTCCAGCGACGGCACCATATCCGGATGGGCCTGCCGATAAAACTCTTCGGAGAAGAACTCCTGGGGATCGAAAAGACGCGGTGTTTCGTTAGTGAGGTAATGATGCAGGGCGCTCGAATAATGACCTGCGGCAATTTCCTGCCGGACCTCGGGATAGCGCGTCAGATACCAGACCGGGTCGAAATACCACGAGACGCGTCCGGCATCTGCAACATGGGCCGGCAGTCCGAGCCATGACCCGAACAGCCCGATCCGGCTGTCAAAACAGTCCGGAAATATCAGGGAAAGCTCGCGGCAGAGTTCATCATCGAAGAAATGATGCCCTCGGTAATAGTGGCTCTCTCCGATCTCAAGATAATGGTCGTAGCCGTTGCGAAAACCGTTCTCGCTCAGAAAACGCTGCGTGAGCTCCGGATAACGGCGGCGGTATCCCGGTTCGTCAAACAGCCAGTGCGGAGAATGGGTTCTGTATCCGGTTGCAGTATAATGCTCGAAACCCGACGCCCATTCTTCCCGGATCAGTCCCTGACGCACATCCTTGTGCGCGTCACGATACCAGATCTCATCAAAATACCGGTTCGGGGAATGTCCGTAACGCTGGCCTGTCTGAAGATAGAACGCATACGGATCGTCCTGTCCTTCTTCCCGCATCCAGTCCCGCACCTCGGGATAGCGCAGCAGATACCACTGCGTATCAAAGCGGGCCCACCGGGGTTCCCGCGTCTCGGATAACGGGGCTGAAACAGTTTCGGACATCAGGGCAAGCCTCCTGCTCGCAGGTCAGGAAACGATTTTTCCCGCGAGAAGACGTTCCCCGCGTTCGACGTTCTCGGTGTGCAGGTCGACATATTCCGCAGACAGGATCGCACCATTATCGAATGTCACGGCAATATTCGTCATCCTCGATCCGTAGAGGTCTCCCACGACGTTCACCAGAATGAAACGATAGACGCCATCAAGCGGGCGGGCATAGCCTTCGCGCGGCATGAACGTACCACAGAATCCGGCACAGATCGGTGCATCGCGATGCGCTGTCCCGACATCGGCACGGAGCACACGTTCCAGCGCGAAGAATACGATCTCATCACGGCTTTCCGAAACCAGCCCGCCATAGACCTGGCCGGCACGGGACAGATTGCGAAAGAACATCCACCCCCGGACTGCCAGAGGACCATCCGGAGTCAGCTCAGCGGGGGGATCGCCAGCCAGCCCCGTGAAATCATCGATGGAATAATCCAGTGCCCCGGACGTGTAAGGATGCATCTGGTGCTTGCCGACACCGGACAGCTTCACACCACGCATCAGACCGTCACTATGGGAGACACGGCGGAAGTCGGACAGGATAAGGTCATTGGAAGGAGCAGAGCGGATGATCTTCCGGATCTGGCCACCTTCGACTTCGATCTGCATGGACGTCAGCTGGAACGCCCCCTGACCGTTGACCACGTTGATCAAACCGATGCGGAAACGTCCCTCACACCATTTCCCACGCAGCGCAACCTTACCGGAGAAGCCGGCACGACGCGGAGCATTGACGAAAAGCTCTGCGATATCCGCCCGGATCTCGCGCTGGCATTCCAGGAAGATCATGGCGCTGTCGGGGTCTTCGCCCAGCAGGACCGTGAACATCTGCCCCGCAGAACTGATTCCGGGAAGGATCATCCATCCGCGGATATGGAACTCGAGTGCTCCCGGGAAGGGCTTCTCTTCCACACCGGAGAAGACATGGTGACAGATGTCATCGATATAACATTCGGCACCCTGCACCGAGAACCAGTCTGAAACGGGGACCGGCATTTCCACGGACAGATCGCGCGCGGTCGGCGGATCGAAGATGTGCCGCGGCGGTGCCTGATGGCGCCAGGTGGGATGGGCCAGAAGATGAACCTGCCCGGCATCCAGACGAAGTTCCGACACACCCATTTCGCGACGCGGCGCCGTATCGTGATAGAGCGCCAGCAGTTCATCAGCATAGTCCCGGGCATGGGTCCAGAGCGCAGGCGTGATGTTCTGCATGATCTGACGCCGCAGGGGTTCGGACGAACGCAGCAGTTCCAGCCGCTCGAGCACCATGCTCGGGCGGCTGATGGGAACCTTGAAACCGTTGACGCCGTCTTCGACGCGATCTCCCAGAGCGCCCACATCGGTCACGATGGGGATGAGACCATTCTGCCAGGCCTCGGACAGGGAGATGCAGTAGGTCTCGGGCCAGATCGACAGGTTCAGCGCAACATCGGCCACCTTCAGCGCCTCGATGTCTCCCATCTCATAACGGCCGTAAATCTTGACATTCGGACGCGGAACCGCAGTCAGGACCGCTTCATATTCCGGATGCACATAGCCAAAGATATGGAAGACGAAATGGTCCGGATGAGCGATATCGATCAGGTTGAGGATCGTATCGGCACCCTTGGTCCGCAGGAAGTTCCCGACGATCGCAACGCCAAGAGGACGGTCCCCCAGAGGCTCGTAGGGCTTCATCACGACCGGAACGGTGTTGTCCGGGCTGGGAATGCCCATCACAAGGCTGCGCTTGGTATCAAGCACCGGATAGATTTCGTGCGTCAGGTTCCGGGAATGGACTGTGCCGAACAGGATGGCATCGACGGAATGCAGCATCTTGGCCACGAAGGCACGACGGGTCTGCTCACCGCCATGATCCACATTTTCGGAGGCCTTGAGGGTGATATCGGCGGCCAGAACGGAGCGGACCTCGTCCTCGACGTAGCGGAGCTCGTGATTCAGCAGATTGTAACGGGCAGAAACCAGCCAGAAATCATGGGCGGAGAAAATCACGCCCGCGCCATTGGCCTTCGCAATGATCGGTAGCGACAGGGCGTGATGCCCCAGATGCTGGAAGTGAACGAGATCAATATTGTACTGGCTGATAACGCTGGAAAACGCCATTTCTTCCGGCGAATCACACATCGCGTCCTGCCAGCCCACTTCCGGCACGTCGAAGCGCTCCAGTTCATGGCCATTGGCCGTGGTCAGACGGCAGAAACCGCCGCGACGCAACCAGTAGAAATATTCCACATCACGCGACAGAAGCGCGCACAGGCCCTGCTGATAGACTTCAACACCACCCCATGCCTGCTCGTGAATCGTGGAATGCGTGCACATCAGCACACGCAGACGCCGGCGACGACGCAGGGGCCCAAGAGCCTGGGTCCGACGCCCGAAATCGGCCCCGGTAATATCGCGCATCTTTTCGAGACGGTGCTCGTACAGATGCTGCGATACGACGGATTTCTGCGCAGCCAGAGCCGCATTGCGACGTGCACCCTTCTGCTGGAGCAGCCGGGCAATGGCATTGACGACCTGATTGGCATCCCGGGCAAGGGAAATACCATTCACCGTCTCAAAATGTTCAGCCGCCATGCTTTCCGGAGCTTCGACAACCTGTGCGGCACCCGCCAGCGCGAGTTCAAAAAAACGTGGGCCAGGGGCCGTAGCCTGGCTGACATCCCCGTGACTGGCATAGTCACGGAACATGGTCAGGGTGACGGCGCTGACATTTGCGAAATCAATGAAGGCTTCGTGGCTGATCGGGCGCTGGATGGCCAGCGCAGCCAGATCGGCCGGGAGAGGTGGCAGGAATTCGTTGGTCGGGCAGACGAGCTTGAGACGGGCATCGGGGAACGCCGCGATGACCTTGCGCAGGGTATGGACGCGATTGGGCCACATCGTACCGGCAAAGAAAATATCATATTCCAGTTCGGCTGCGGGAAGCACAGCGCGCTCGTGAATCGACGGACTCGCGGCCAGTGGAAGATAATGCCCCTTGCCGTGATAATATTCGGCACAGGACGGATCATTCGTGAAGACATAATCGAAGAGTTCGGCATTCTCGACATTGAAGTCCCGCATGAAGGGGTCTTCGAAAGTCCAGAGAATCATGGTCCTGAACGCAGGGCGCACACGACGGATCAGGGGCAAATTGATGCGCTGCGCATCCAGGCAGATCAGGACATCATGCTCACCTGATGCCGCGATACCGGCCAGGCTCATGTTGTCCGCAACAACAACATGCTCCTTGCCAAAGAGCGTCTGGGCTGCCCGCTGAACAGCAAGCGTCAGATAGGAATTGGGATTGTGGGTATAGTTTGTGTTGTAAATGACCGCCATCAATCTCTTGGGCTCGGATGCCCACTCCCATATTCAATATTGGCCAGTCGTCCGGATTCCAGCAGGGCATGCCCTTCCGTTCACGACATTTCCGTCTCAGCGCATTCTCTTGTGTAGCGGATGGCGCCGTTAAGAAAAAGCCCACTCTGAAAGAATGAATTTTCAATAAAAAAAGGGCCGCCGAAGCGACCCTTTTCATATCCGACCGGGAGAGGAAATCCTCTCCCGGTTCACCAAAGCGGGAGCTCAGGCGTCCGTGTTACGGCGGCGGATGGCGGCACCCAGGATATCACCCAGGGACGCACCCGAGTCAGAAGACCCGTACTCGTTGATGGCCTGCTTGTCTTCCTCGACCTCACGGCCGCGGATCGTCAGGGCCAGCTTGCGGGACGCACGGTCAACGGAGACGACCTTGGCGTCAACCTTCTCACCGACTGCGAAACGCTCCGGACGCTGCTCGGCCTTGTCACGAGCCAGCTCGGCGCGACGGATGAAGCCGGTCAGAACGTCGTCGACCTTCACTTCGATGCCGTTGCTCTGAACAGCTGTCACGACGCAGGTGACGACAGCACCCTTCTGGACGCGGGACAGGGTGTCAGCTGCCGGATCTTCCTGAAGCTGCTTGATGCCCAGGGAGATACGCTCCTTCTCGGGATCCACGTCGAGAACCTTGGCCTTGACGACCTGGCCCTTCTCGTAGTGCGACATGGCAGTTTCGCCCGGCTCGTCCCAGGACAGGTCGGACATGTGAACCATGCCGTCGATATCTGCGGAAAGACCAACGAACAGACCGAACTCGGTGATGTTGCGGATCTCGCCTTCGATGATCGAACCGACCTTGTGCTCTTCCTCGAACTGCTCCCACGGGTTGCGCTGAACCTGCTTGAGGCCGAGGGAGATGCGGCGCTTGGCGCTGTCCACATCCAGAACCATGACGTCGACTTCCTGCGAAGTGGCGACGATCTTGCCCGGATGGACGTTCTTCTTCGTCCAGGACATCTCGGAAACGTGCACCAGACCTTCGACGCCCGGCTCCAGCTCCACGAATGCACCGTAGTCGGTGATGTTCGTGACGCGGCCCGTGAAGCGTGCACCAGCCGGATACTTGATGGCGACGTTTTCCCACGGATCAGCTTCAAGCTGCTTCATGCCGAGGGAGATACGCTGCGTGTCCGGGTTGAAGCGGATGACCTGCACGCGGACCGGCTGACCGATCTGCAGAGCCTCGGACGGGTGGTTGATGCGCTTCCAGGCGATGTCGGTGACATGCAGGAGGCCGTCAACGCCGCCGAGGTCAACGAACGCACCGTAGTCGGTGATGTTCTTGACGACGCCGTCAAGGATCATGCCTTCCTTCAGGCCCTGGATCAGCTCGGAGCGCTGTTCCGCACGGGTCTCTTCGAGAACGGCACGACGCGAGACAACGATGTTGCCACGGGCGCGGTCCATCTTCAGGATCTGGAACGGCTGCGGCTGACCCATCAGCGGTCCGACGTCACGAACCGGACGGATATCAACCTGGCTGCCTGGAAGGAACGCCATGGCGCCGCCGAGATCAACCGTGAAGCCGCCCTTGACGCGACCGTAGATCGTGCCGTTGACGCGCTGGTTGTTGGCGAACGCACGCTCCAGGGCGGTCCATGCCTCTTCGCGGCGAGCCTTCTCGCGCGACAGGACGATGGAGCCGTCACGGTCTTCGTAACGCTCGACATAAAGCTCGACGACATCGCCCGGCTTCACGTCCGGAGCAACGCCGGCCGGACCGAATTCCTTGAGGGACACGCGGCCTTCGCTCTTGAGGCCGACATCGACGATTGCGAATTCGTCGGTCAGGCGGACAACGCGGCCCGTGACGACGGAGCCGTCAAAGCCGGTGTCACGGCCCAGGGTCTCTTCGAGAAGGGCTGCAAAATCCTCAACGCCGTGATCGGCCGTGGGGGTCTGAGTGGCTGAAGCCATGTAGATACTATATTCCCGGATGCCCGTTCCCTTGGCGGAGCGGATATCCACGTCTGCGCCAGATCCATGACGGACCGGACGTCTCCCCGCTGCCGCTGAACGGTCAGATCGGGTTGTTGGTTGTTTGACCTGCCTGCCAGACGCAGAACAGACCATCTCCCTGCCCTTGCGGCCGGGTGATACGGTGCACCAACACCCTGCGGGGGCGCGGTGTCAATAAAAAAAGGCGCTTTTTCGGGCGCTGCGTCGTCAGGTCAGTTTCGCGCGCAACGCAGGGCAACGGTTTCGCAGGCCTTATCAAGGACCTCGGCGGCAGAGAGCGTGTCGGTCTCGATCAGGATGGCGTCGGGAGCCTGCACCAGCGGAGCGGTTTCACGCGATGAGTCGCGCTCGTCCCGCGCCACGATCTCGGCCACGGCAGCCTCCAGGGCGGCCTCGCCCAGCGGAGTCCCGCCATGGACCTGATGATGCCGGCGCAGCGCACGGGTGCGTGGGGAGGCCGTGATGAAGAACTTCACATCCGCATCCGGAAAGACAACGGTGCCGATGTCACGGCCATCCACGACCGCGCCCGTTTCGGACGCAAAGACACGCTGGCGTTCGAGCAGGGCCGCGCGGACGGCGGGCTGGGCCGCCACGAGGGAAGCGCCCCGGTCGATCTCGGGAACGCGTAGATCCGTGCGCGCCAGATCGGCCTGTTGCAGGGCCTGTGCCTCCGCCGACGCATCGCCAGCCGGGTCCAGCCCGGCATTCACCATCCGGCGGGCGACGGCGCGATAGAGCAGACCGGTATCGAGATAGGGCAGCCCCAGCTTCACAGCGAGCGCCTTGGCGAGCGTGCCCTTCCCGGCCGCAGCGGGACCGTCAACGGCAATGACAAGCGGGCGCGATGTCACGGCGTCAGCCCTGCGCCGAGAGCGTTCATCAGGTCCACGAAACCGGGGAAGCTGGTTTCAATAAAGGCGGTGTCGTCCACGTTCACGGGCTTCTGGGCGGCAAGGCCAAGCACGACGGCGCTCATGGCGAGACGATGATCCATGTGGGTCTGGACCGTGCCGCCGCCGAGCGGGCCGTGATAGCCCTTCACGATGAGATCGTCGCCGATCACTTCGGTTTCAGCGCCGTTCACGTTCAGCAGCGCAACCGTGGACGCCAGACGGTCGCTTTCCTTCACGCGCAGCTCTTCCAGACCGCGCAGACGGGACGCGCCCTCGGCAAAGGCGCAGGCCACGGCGAGAACCGGGTATTCGTCGATCATGGACGGCGCGCGCTCAGGCGGAACATCCACGCCCCTAAGCTTGCTGTAACGCACATGCAGATCACCGACCGGCTCACCGCCTTCGACGCGTTCGTTTTCGATGGAGAGGCTGGCGCCCATTTCGATCAGGGTCGTGAACAGGCCCGTACGCAGCGGGTTAAGCCCCACGCCTTCGATCCAGATATCCGAACCCGGAACCAGCAGGGCCGCGACGATCGGAAAAGCCGCGGAGGACGGATCGCCGGGGACGGTCACGTCACGGGCGGTCATGCGCACCGGCCCCTTCAGGGCGATTCGGCGTCCGCCGGCACCGAAGCGGGAGACATCGACCTCAACTCCGAAATGGCGGAGCATGTTCTCGGTGTGGTCGCGGGTCGCGACGGGCTCTTCCACAACCGTGGTGCCGTGGGCGTTCAGACCGGCCAGCAGGATGGCGGACTTGACCTGGGCGGATGCGACGGGAAGGCGGTATTCGATCGACTTCGCCTCCCCCGTACCGCGGATCGCCATCGGCAGTCGACCGCCCTCGCGGGTCAGGAACTCGGAGCCGTTGGCCGCCAGCGGGACTGTCACGCGGCGCATGGGACGCGAGCGCAGGGACGCATCGCCCGTCATGATGCTGTTAAAGGCGTGGGAAGACAGGATTCCGGAGAGCAGACGCGCGGCCGTGCCGGAATTGCCCATGTCCAGCACATCCGCCGGCTCGGTCAGGGCACCCACGCCGCGCCCCTCGATCACCCAGTCCGCGCCTTCACGCGTAATGGTTGCGCCCAGCGCACGCATGGCGTCCGCGGTCCGCAGCACATCCTCGCCTTCGAGCAGGCCGGTCACATAGGTCCGGCCTGAGGCGAGAGCGGCGAACATCAGCGAGCGGTGGCTGATGGATTTGTCACCCGGGACACGGGTGCGGCCGGAAAGTCCCTTGGGGGACGCGGAGACGGTCAGGGGGCGCGAGACTTGCATGGCAATGTTCTTGCTGGGGCTCCCCTCGCCTGTCAATCACCTCGTGAATCATGCCGGGGTGGCACAGTCATGCGCCTGAAAACTGTCAGGAATCATGCTTCGGGATTTGACAGGGCGCGCGCAAGATGGCATGGCCGCGTTCCTTATTCGAGGCATTAGCAGGCTCCGCACAATGGCAAAACCCGAACTCGGTCTGAAACGGACATGCGTTGAATGCAGCGCCCGCTTCTATGACCTCAACCGCGTCCCTGCGGTGTGCCCGAAATGCGGCACGACGCAGCCGGACGATTCCCGTCTCAAGCGCAGCGAGGTTCCGCTGCCGGAAGAGAAGGATCCCAAGCCCCAGGCCAACGAGCATGAGGATGATGTGGATCTGGAAGTCGCCGAAGACGAGGACGATGATGATGTGATCGCCCCGGACGACGATCTGGACGATGACGATGATCTCAGCAATGACATCGAAGTCCCGAACGACAAGGATGACCGCGACGACAACTAAGGTTGTCTCCAGAGTCCTCTGCGCTGTTTTTCTGGCGGCGCTGATGAGCGGCTGTTCTGATCCGGAAGGTGTATTTGCCCCGGACAGCGCAGCCGTTCGCGCATTCAGGGCCCGGCTTGACAGCCAGTCCAGTGCCACGGCGGTGCTTCAGGCCCGCTGCGCCAACCCGATCCGGGTACTGCGCCTGAGCGTGGACCGGCCGGTGACGGAAGAAATCCTGACCCTGCTGCAGGTCAGCGAGACGCATCAGGTCATGACACGGCATGTCCGGCTGCTGTGCGGCGAGACCGTGCTATCAGACGCCTGGAACTGGTATGTGCCAGAGCGCCTCTCCCCCGCCATGAATACCCTGCTGGAACAGACGGACACGCCGTTCGGACGCGTTGTGCAGCAGACGGCTTTCAGGCGTCAGAGACTCGAAACACGTTTTCCGGGCCAGGCATCGGGAATCGTTCTGGAAAACCGGGCGCTGCTGCGGCGTGGGGTCGATGACGCGCCGATTTCACTCGTCGTGGAAGATTACCTTCCGGCCGCGATCCGCCCCTGAGACTTCAGGACGCGGGCGACCAGTTCAGATGCTGCCCGCCGTCGAGCGCCAGCATCTGGCCTGTTACGGACGGGAGCGCGAACAGCGCGAGCGCGGCCTGAGCGATTTCCTCGGGCGAGGAGCCGTGTTGCAGCGGAGTTCGCGCACACATGTTGTCAAAATGCTCCTGGCTCTGACGCACGGCCGGCAGGACCGGACCGGGACCGATCGCATTCACCCGCACCCGGGGCGCGAGTGCGAGAGCCATGGTCTGCGTCAGGGTCCATAATCCCGTGCGCGACAGGGTATAGCTGACGAAATGCGGGGTCAGGTTCCAGACACGCTGGTCCAGCATGTTCAGGATCAGACCCTCGGCACCTTCGGGAAGCGCCTGTGCCATCGCCTGCGAGAGCACGAATGGTGCACGGAGATTGGTTTCCAGATGGAGGTCCCAGCTTTCGCGGGTCACACTGCCCATTTCGTCGCGGATAAAGGCGGAGGCGTTGTTGATGAGGATTCCAACCGGGCCAAGCGCGGCACTGGCGCGGGGCAGAAGCGCTTCCACATCCTCTTCGCATTGCAGATCGGCTTGCAGGACGCAGCCTTTGCCTCCGATCCGCTCCAGCAGGGCTTCAGCATCATTCGTGCTGTCACGGCAGTGAATGGCGACCGCGAATCCCTGCTCCGCCAGCATCTCCACGAGAGCCGCACCAATACGGCGCGCGCTTCCCGTGACGAGTGCGACACGGGGGACGCGCGGCGAAATCCGGAAAGGCGCAACCATGGTCAGAGAGACCGACGGGCCGTGAGAGCCGCGGCCAGCGTGCCGTCATCCAGCACATCCAGCGCGCCGCCCATGGGGACGCCATGCCCCACGCGCGTCACAGCCACGCCTGTAGGCAGCAGACGTTCCTGCAGCCAGTGCGCGGTCGTCGCCCCTTCGACAGTGGCGCTGAGAGCAAGAATGACTTCCCGCACCCCACCTTCCTCGATCCGCTCGAACAGCGGGCGGACATTCAGGTCATCGGGGCCAAGCCCGGCCAGCGCGGACAGGGTGCCGCCCAGAACCTGATAGCCCCCCCGATGGACGCCCGCGCGTTCCAGCGCCCAGAGATCGCCCACGGTTTCGACCACGCAGATCAGGCCCCGGTCACGCCCTGCATCCGTGCAGATATGGCACGGATCGACCGTATCGAGATTACCGCACAGGCTGCAGGTCTTCACGCTCGTGGCGGCGCGCTCCATCAGATGGGCGAGTGGCAGCATCCGGCTTTCCGGCTGACGCAGAAGGGCCAGCGCGGCCCGACGGGCGGAGCGTGGCCCGAGCCCCGGCAGGCGCGCGAGCATGGTGATCAACTGGTCGATATCGCCATGGCCCATCATGGGCGTGCAGTCCCTGTCAGCCGGATCAGAACGGCAGCTTCAGACCGGCCGGGAGATCGAGACCACCCGTCACATCGCGCATGGCTTCGGCGCTTGCAGCTTCAGCCTTGGTCTTGGCGTCCGTATAGGCGGCAACAATCAGGTCCTGCAGCGTTTCAATATCGGTCGGATCGGCAAGCTGCGGGTCGATCTTCAGATCGCGCATCTCGCCCTTCCCCGTCAGCTTGACCGTCACCAGACCGGCACCGGCTGAGCCTTCAACAATGAGGGACGCCAGATTGCTCTGGGCGGCTTCCATCTTGGCCTGCATCTGGCTGGCCTGCTTCATCAGTCCGGCAAGGTTCTTCATCAGTATCGTCCTATCGGTTCAGGTTCAGATCGTCTTCATCAAGGAAATCGGCATCCAGGGGCGCGAATTCCAGATCGGGCGGTTCGTCATCGGTCAACGGCACGGTGATTTCCGGCGGCAGACCGTATTCATCAAGGGAATGATCCTGCACTTCCCCGATCTTCGCGCCCGGGAAAGTCTTCAGGATGGCCTGCACCAGCGGATGCTGCTCCACCGAAGCCTGATTGAGGGCCACGACTTCAGCACCCTGCTCATCCAGCGTCGGCTCACCCGGAGCGGTGGAAGCACTGACGCGCCACTGGCCGGGATAGACGCGATCCAGCAGTTTCTGAAGCTGGCGTTCGATGCGGGCCTGCGGCTCTTCGGCGCGGATCTGCACGTCCGGCGGCGAAAAGCGCACGAGATGGACGGCATTGCGGAGCATACCGTGCAGCACGGGTTCGCGCTCACGTGCCACCATCGCCACCATTTCGCGCCATGTGCGCGGCGGGGGCGGAAGCTCGGGTTCGGGCTCTGGCTCCGGAACAGGTTCGGCGTAACCGATGCCGGGCTCGATGATCTCGCCACCATTGGCGACCAGCCGGACATGGGCCCGGGGCGCGGGGCCGCCAGAGGTTTCACTGACACTGCTGGACGCGATGCCGCTGACCGGCCCGGATGGCGCTGCGGAAGACGTACCACCCGTCGTGCCGGATGGACCAGCCGGGAGGGACAGATCCTGCCCCCCTTCGGTCAACTGGCGGATCAGGCGATCCGGCGTGGGCAGCAGGCTGGCATGGCACAGACGGATCAGCACCATCTCGGCGGCCTGACGGCGATCCGGAGCGGTTTCGACTTCCTGCACGCCCTTGAGCAGGATCTGCCAGGCACGACCGAGCACGGCATTGGACAGCCGGTCGGCCAGAGCCGCGCCTCGTGTGCGCTCGGCTTCCGGCAGATCCCGGCCTTCCCGCAACGACGGAATGGCCTTGAGGCGCGAAATCAGGTGCAGCAGATCCAGCAGATCCGCCAGCAGAACGCCGAGATCGGCACCGCGGGCATAGGCCTGATCGGTCAGGTCCAGCGCGTCGGCGGGCTTGCCTGCCATCAGGGCATCCAGAAGATCGAAGACCAGTCCGCGATCCGCCAGGCCGAGCATGTCGGCCACGGCATCGGCATCGCTGGCCCCCTGGGCAATGGCCTGATCGAGCAGCGAAAGCCCGTCACGCACGGAACCGTCTGCCGCGCGGGCAATCAGGGCAAGCGCGTCTTCGGAAAGGGTTGCCCCTTCCCTGACGGCGATATTGTGGAAATGCCCGGCAAGAAGGGACTGCGGAACGCGGCGCAGGTCGAAACGCTGGCAACGCGACAGCACCGTCACCGGGACCTTGCGCAGCTCGGTCGTGGCGAAAATGAACGTGACCTGCGGCGGCGGTTCTTCAAGCGTCTTGAGCAGCGCGTTGAAAGCGTTGCGAGAGAGCATGTGGACTTCATCGATGATGAAGACCTTCATCCGCGCTTGCATCGGTCGAAAGCGCGTGGCCTCGATGATTTCGCGCACATCATCCACGCCCGTACGGGAGGCAGCATCCATTTCCAGAACGTCGGGATGACGGTCCGCGAGAATGGCCGTGCAATTGGGGCAGACGCCGCAGGGATCGGCCGTCGGGCCGCCCTTGCCGTCCGGGCCAACGCAGTTCAGGGCGCGGGCGATGATGCGGGCGGTCGTCGTTTTGCCTACGCCCCGCACGCCGGTCAGCATGAAAGCATGCGCCACCCGCTTGAGCTCGAAAGCGCGACGCAGGATGCGGACGAGGGAATCCTGACCGATCAGGTCATCGAAAGTCTGCGGGCGGTATTTGCGGGCCAGAACGCGATAGGGCGTGGCCTCGGCAGCCGGAGGCGCAGACATTTCCGGCTCTGGCGCGTCTCCAAAGAAGCCGCCGCCATTTTCGGGCGGCAGGGGGAGATCGTCGTTTTCATCAGTCATGGAATTGTCTGACCCTCAGCACTGAGGATGGGACCGTGGAGGAACGGTCGGGACGCTGCGTTTAACAAACCGGAGCGTCCGGTGATCTGTGTGAGGTAGGAGGCCGGACATTCAACCCGGATAAAACTCACTGCGGCTGCTTCCTTCCGGACCTGACCGGGTTGGCAAGGTATCCGTCCAAAGCCGACCTCCCGGCGCTCTCCTAACACGGAGAGAGGGGTGTCTGACAACCCCCAATCATCAGAGTGCGCCCTCATTGTCCCGTCTTATTCTCCGACAGCCGCCCCGCCCATGTGCCGCGGATCAGCCGCGCCATAGATCAGGCCGGTCTTTGCGGCAGACAGGCTCGGGCGGTCCGCAAGAATGCCTTCGGCCACACCCCAGGGGCGATGCGGCGACAGGGCATAACCTTCGGCTTTGAGGGTCTGCATGGTCTCGTCAGACAACGCACCCGGCTCCAGCTCGACGGCCGAAGGCTCCCACTGCTCGTGGATTCGCGGCAGATCCACGGCCTGCCGGATATCCAGCCCGTAATCGATCACACCAAGAATGACGGAGAGCGTGATGGTCGGAATCCGCGAGCCACCCGGGCTACCGATCACCATGACGGTTTTACCATCACGCGAGACGATGGACGGTGACATCGACGACAGGGGCGTCTTGCCCGGCGCAATCGCATTCGCTTCCGAACCGACAATGCCGAACATGTTGGGCGCACCCGGCTTGGACGAGAAATCGTCCATTTCGTCATTCATCCAGATGCCGGTATGACCGCCCATCACACCCGCACCGAACCATCCATTGAGGGTATAGGTCGCGGAAACGGCCATGCCATCATGATCGAGAACGGAGAACTGCGTCGTCTCGTGCTTTTCCTGCGTGTCAGGCGCCGCCTGCGCCACGGGAGCGGGAAGCGGCTCCCCTGCCCTCAGCGTACTGGACGACAGGGCATGATCGGTCGGGATGCCCTGACGGATCTGGTAGGCATAGGCCGGATCGATCAGGTGCTCGACAGGGTTGTGCACGAAATCCGGATCGCCCAGGTCCCGGCGGTCCGAATAGGCATGACGCATGGCCTCGACTTCACGCTGCACGGACGGCGCCGTGTGGAGGCCAAGCGCATGCATGTCGTAGCCGGACAGGATGTTCAGGATCTCGCACAGCGCAACGCCGCCACCGCTCGGTGGCGGGGCGGTATCGATCGTATAGCCGCGATAGGTGCAGCGGATCGGTTCGAGATGGCGGATGTGATAGGACGTGAAATCGGCAGGCTGAAGCAGACCGCCGCCTTCCGTGCTGGCACGCACGATTTCTTTCGCGATCGGACCTTCATAGAAAGCTTTGGGGCCTTCCTTCGCGACCAGTTCGAGGGAGTTGGCCAGATCCTTCTGCACCAGACGGTCACCGGCCTGAAGCGGCGTGCCATCGGGGCGCAGATAGAACGCCCGGGCATACGGGTCCTTCTGGAAATAGCGCGTGGAGGTGTGCAGGAGATCCGCATCGCCCTGATTCAGGATGAAGCCGTCACGGGCCAGCGCAATGGCAGGCGCCATGACCTTTTCCCGGGACAGACGGCCCCATTTCTGAAGAATGGCGTCCAGACCCGCCACCGTGCCGGGGATGGCAACGGCTTTCCAGCCCTCGGTGGACAGGCCCGGAATAACCTTGCCCGAAGCGTCCTGATACATCGTCGCCGTTGCGGCACCCGGCGCATGCTCGCGGAAATCGATGAAGACAGTCTGGCCGGTCTTCAGGCGCAGGGTCATGAAACCCCCACCGCCAATATTGCCAGCTGCGGGGTAAACCACGGCCAGCGCATATCCGACAGCCACAGCCGCATCGACCGCATTCCCGCCCTGCGCCAGAATCTTCGCGCCCGCATCGGAGGCGAGATGCTGGGCCGAGACCACCATGCCGTGACGCCCCGAAGCCAGAACACCGGCACTGACATGATCCGGACCGAAGGCCAGCGGATCATGGGCGGAGCTGAGCGCCTGAGGCGCGGCATTGGCGAGCGTCGTGCTGCTGATCAGGAGCGTGGCGAGAAGAAGCGGAAACGCTCTCATGCAGTCTCTCCGTAGGGTGGCTTGGTGTAGCCTTTGGGGGACAGGGTGAAGATTTCGCAGCCATCGGCCGTCACGCCGACCTGATGCTCAAACTGGGCGGACAGGGTGCGGTCACGGGTGACAGCTGTCCAGCCATCATCAAGGATCTTCACGTCCGGGCGGCCGATGTTCAGCATGGGCTCGATCGTGAAGACCATGCCTTCCACGAGCTTCACGCCCTCACCCGGCCTGCCGTAGTGCAGGATGTTCGGCTCGGAGTGGAAATCGCGGCCGATGCCATGGCCGCAGAAATCCCGCACGATGGAGAAGCGGTTGGCCTCTGCATATTCCTGGATGGCATGGCCGATATCGCCAAGCGTGTTGCCGGGACGAACCTGGGCAATGCCCCGCATCATCGCGTCATAGGTCACATCGACCAGCTTCTCGGCCTTCTTGGGCGCCTTGCCCACGACATACATGCGCGAACTGTCGCCATACCAGCCATCCAGAATGGAGGTGACGTCGATATTGACGATGTCCCCGTTGGACAACTTCTTGGAGCCCGGAATGCCGTGACACACGACGTGATTGATCGAGATGCAGCAGGATTTCGGATAGCCGCGATAGTTCAGCGGGGCCGGCGTGGCGCCATGAGCGATCGTGAAATCATGGATAAGCTGGTTAAGCTCTTCCGTGGTGACGCCAGGCTGAACATGGGGGGTGATCATGTCCAGCGCCTCTGCCGTCAGACGACCGACGCGATGCAGATGTTTGAAATCGTCCTGATCGTAGAGAACGATGCCCCGTGCCTTGTCCATATCTGCTGCCCGATCCTTCAATCTTCAAAAAGCCCGGACAAAATGCGTCTGTCCGGGCGGGATCGCAAGGCGGCAGGTCAGATTTTCGGCATCAGCTGTGCCGGGAACGCTTTTTGTGGGCGACGACATGACGCGCGCTGACCATCCGGACGGCCGCGCCATGATGGGAAATCCGCCCATAACGGCGTGGAGCAGTCGGGGCATCGGCCACTTCCATCGGCCGCGACGACGCGAGCAGGACAGAGTGACGGAAATGACCGCGACGACGGGCAGAAGCCATCAGCACACCGGACGGTGCCACCGGGTGAAGGAGCGGCTGGGGCGCGACGCCCTCATCCGCGAAGCCCTTGTCGAGCAGCGACACCATTTCCATCGAACGACGGGTATTGTTCGACGCCCCCATGACCACACCGATCAGGCGGACATTGCCGCGCTGGGCGGACGTGATGAGATTGTGGCCTGCAAGATCGGTATAGCCGGTCTTGAGACCATCCGCGCCCGCATAGATCTTCAGCATCGGGTCATGGTTCGGGACCATGCGGCGATGGAAGTAGAACGAAGGTACGTTGAAATAGTGATAATACTGCGGGAAATCCGAAATCAGATGCTGTGACAGCAGGGCAAGATCATGGGCCGTGGTGACCTGATCCGGATCCGGCAGGCCGGACGCATTACGGAAGGTCGTGTTGGTCATGCCGAGGGCGCGGGCCTGCTGCGTCATAAGCTGCGCGAAACGGACCTCGTCCCCCCCGCCGAGAAACTCACCAAGGGCGCAGGCGGCGTCATTGGCGGATTTGGTGACGAGTCCCAGAATACCCTGTTCCACCGTCAGACGCGTCCCCGGCACGAGCCCAAGCTTGGAAGGCGCCTGGACGGATGCGTGAATGGAGACCGGAACCTGATCGTCAAGCGTGATCTGATGGGCCTCAAGGGCGCGGAAGGTCAGATACAGGGTCATGAGCTTGGTCAGGGAGGCCGGATAGCGCTGAAGCTCGGCATCCGTTGCCGAGAGAACCGCACCCGTGCGGGCATCCATCACATAGCTGGAGATATGTCCGGCATACTGCGCTTTGGCAGATCCCAGACCCATGGCTGTCATGGCGCACAACAGAAAAGCTTTCTGGAACGGAAAACGCATTTGTCTGACAGCCTCTGAACGGAACATCGTCGCGGGAAGGGTTTCGGGCTCTAAAGCCACCGGCGTTGCAGGTACTCTAGGCGCATTGAAAACTTCCCGTCCACCAGCTTTGAAGGACTTTCCTTAATTTTTCGTAAGCAGGAGGCAAACGCGGCAGCATCATGGCAGAGGGCGCATAAAAACCTCATTTCAGAGGCGCGCGGCCCTTCTCAAGACCGAAATTCGCACCATATCATACCAGTCATGTCTTCTTATGATCTTCCCCCCTGTCTGAATGGCCTTCCCCGTGCCGTATTCCCGCGGCTCGCATCCCGCATGGGGCCGGAGTCTCCCGACTCCATTCCGCCCCATGGGCCCGGGAACGGACCTGGGGACGGAGACGGGGATCAGGACCTTGACATCGGGGTGGTGGTGCGGCCGCGAACCCGGACGCGCAAGCCTTCCATGTACAAGGTCCTGATGCTCAATGACGACTACACGCCGATGGAGTTCGTGGTGCATGTCCTGGAGCGCTTCTTTGCCAAGACGCGCGATGAGGCGACGTCCATCATGCTTCAGGTCCATCAGCGTGGCGTCGGAATCTGCGGTGTGTTCACGTATGAAGTGGCCGAGAGCAAGGTGACACAGGTGATGGACCTGGCGCGCCAGAACCAGCACCCCCTTCAGTGCACGATCGAGAAAGACTGATCCGTCTGACAGACAGAAAAGCGCGGACGCAGGATATTTTCTTGTTTCCATCTGCGTTTCTGGCTGGCGTTACACGTTACTCCGCGACAAGATACCTTTCCTACGAGAGGTCGAGAGGAGCGCCATCACATGCTGTCCCGTACGCTCGAACAGACGCTCCACCGCGCCCTGACATTCGCAGGTGACCGGCGTCACGAATATGCAACCCTCGAACATCTTCTGCTCGCGCTGACAGAGGACGACGATGCCCTGACGGTCTTCCGGGCCTGCGGCATCGACCTCGACAAGCTGCGCTCCGACCTGACGGACTTCCTGGACAAGGATCTGGCGGGACTGGCGGCAGAACGCCCGACAGAACCCAAGCCGACCGCGGCTTTCCAGCGCGTGATCCAGCGTGCAGCGATTCACGTCCAGAGCACGGGTCGCGACGAAGTCACGGGGGCGAACGTTCTGGTGGCCCTGTTCGCCGAACGCGAGAGCCATGCCGTCTATTTCCTGCAGTTGCAGGACATGACGCGACTCGACGCGGTCAATTTCATCTCTCACGGCATTGCCAAGGCTCCGGACCGTGGCGCGGGACGGCGTCCGGCCGCGGCTTCCAAGGACACGTCCGAGCGTGAAGAGCGCAAGGAAAGTGCCAAGGAAGGCGCATTGGCGACCTATTGCGTCGATCTGAACGAACGTGCGCGTGAGGGACGGATCGATCCGCTCATCGGCCGCGATCAGGAAATCGAACGCACGATCCAGATCCTGTGCCGCCGCACCAAGAACAACCCGCTCTATGTGGGCGATCCAGGTGTGGGCAAGACGGCCATTGCTGAAGGTCTGGCCAAGCGGATCGTGGAAGGCGACGTGCCGGAAGTGCTGCTGAACAGCACGATCTATTCGCTCGACATGGGTTCGCTTCTGGCCGGCACGCGCTATCGCGGCGATTTCGAAGAGCGGCTGAAGGCCGTCGTGACGGAAATGGACCAGACCCCTGGCGCCATCCTGTTCATCGACGAGATCCACACCGTGATCGGTGCCGGTGCGACGTCGGGCGGGGCGATGGATGCGTCCAACCTGCTCAAGCCCGCGCTGGCTGCCGGAACGCTGCGCTGCATCGGCTCCACGACCTACAAGGAGTTCCGCCAGCATTTCGAGAAGGATCGGGCGCTTGTCCGCCGGTTCCAGAAAATCGACGTGCCGGAGCCTTCGATCGAGGATGCGATCAAGATCCTGCGCGGCCTGAAGGGCAGCTACGAGAAGCATCACAAGGTCCGCTACACTGACGAGGCCCTGCGTGGCGCCGTCGAACTGGCGGCCAAGTATGTCCATGACCGCAAGCTGCCGGACAAGGCGATCGACGTGATCGACGAAGTCGGTGCCGCGCGGATGCTGGTGCCCGAGAACAAGCGCCGCAAGACGGTGACGCTGAAGGACGTGGAAGAGGCCATCGCCAAGATCGCCCGCATCCCGCCCAAGAGCGTCTCGGCCGATGACCGCGAGACCCTGCGCCATCTGGAGCGGGATCTGCGAAACATGGTCTTCGGGCAGGACAAGGCGATCGACGCGCTGGCCGCTGCGATCAAGCTGTCCCGTGCCGGACTGCGCGATGCGGAAAAGCCGATTGGCAACTACCTGTTCTCCGGCCCCACGGGCGTCGGCAAGACGGAAGTCGCCAAGCAGCTTGCCAACTCGCTCGGGATTGAGCTGATCCGCTTCGACATGTCCGAATACATGGAGCGTCATTCGATCTCCCGCCTGATCGGTGCACCTCCGGGTTATGTCGGGTTCGATCAGGGCGGCCTGCTGACGGATGCCATCGACCAGCATCCGCATGCGGTCCTGCTGCTGGACGAAATCGAGAAGGCCCATCCGGACCTGTTCAACGTCCTGCTTCAAGTCATGGACCATGGTCGCCTGACGGATCACAACGGCAAGGTCGTTGATTTCCGCAACGTGATCCTGATCATGACCACGAATGCGGGTGCGGCGGACCTGTCCAAGGAGACGATCGGGTTTGGCCGGACCGTGCGCAGCGGCGAGGATGCAGAGGCGATCAAGCGCCTGTTCACGCCGGAATTCCGCAACCGTCTGGATGCGATCATTCCGTTCGCCAACCTCACGCCGGAAACGGTGGGCCGCGTGGTTGAGAAGTTCGTGCTCCAGCTTGAGGCCCAGCTGGCTGACCGTCACGTCACGATCGAGATCTCGTCGGGCGCGAAGGAATGGCTGGCCGAGCGCGGGTATGACCGCCTGTATGGCGCGCGTCCTCTGGGCCGCGTCATTCAGGAGCACATCAAGAAGCCGCTGGCGGAAGAGCTGCTCTTCGGACGGCTGGCTCAGGGCGGCGCCGTGAAGATCGGCATGAAAAACGGCGCGCTCGACTTCGACATCATCGAAGGCCGGGACAGCGCCAAGGGCGAGGATGGCGCTTCGAAGAAAGACGAAGCGACAAACTGAAGCCCTTTCCAACAAGAAAAAGGCCCGGTGAGACACTGTCTCGCCGGGCCTTTTTCGTTACTGGTACCGGGTACCATTCACGACGACATAGCCCGGCCAGCGCCATTTGCGGCTCGTACCATGATGGGTCCAGTCCACGCCCTGACGGCGCAGGCTGTCGTAATAGTAACGGCCCTGCACCTCGACCTGATCGCCCTTGTTGACCCAGGGCCATTGGGGAGCGTTCATTTCATCGAGATCGGAGACGATCCGGATGGAAACACCCTGCCCGACCGACACATAAAAGTAGCCATGCCAGCCGCTGCGGGTCCGTCTGGCCTTTGGTGAAATGGCGAGAACCTGTCCGCACAGATGCTCGGGAAGATCGATGCGGGTGGGGCCGGACTGCTCAAGCCCCTGCTGGTCCGCAAGGAAGCGGGCATTATCGCAGGAAGCAGGCATGTCGTGGGTGACCTGGCCCGTCAGGGCCTGACCGAAAAGACCCTGCGCGGACGCGGCGAACGGGGCGCACAGCAGGGCTGCGGCAACTGCGGGGAGCAGACGGAATATCATGGAGTTTCTCCTGTCTGGGCGGCCCTGTGCGATGTTCTGCCGCCAGCGGAAAGGACCCGGACACAAAAAAAGCCCGCCCCGGCACGGGAACGGGCTTTCCTGCTGGTCCGGGAAAACGGATCAGGGTGCTTCGCTGGAGCCTTCACCAGCAGCCGGCTCGGCCTTGGCGGCGTCGCTGGCAGCCGGACGCGCGGGCGCACCATCCGTGATCATTTCGAGCTGACCGGTGATCTGGCCACCGTCCTCGACCTGCAGGCGACGGCACTTCACCTTACCGATCAGACGGCCGGTGGAGCGGATCGTCAGGCTGCCATTGACGGTCAGGGTCCCGTCAATCGTGCCGGCGAGTTCCGCGTCCTCGACTTCAACACCACCACGGAAGACACCGCCATGCGTGACCTGAAGCTCGGTCGCCTGGATCATGCTGGACTCGACGGTTCCTTCAACCACGAGACGCTCGGCATCCTGCACCGAACCCTGGACGCTGATGCCGCGGCCCACGACGAGCGTGCGGCGCTCCGGCCCGGTCTGGCGCGGGGCGCCCGGAACAGCGGCCGCACCGGGGCGCGGAGCCCCTGCCGGCATCGCGCCCGTCGGAGAGTTGGGGGACGGCGGCGCCGGGAAAGGGGTACGACCCATGGGAGCGGGGTCCTTCTGCTGGTTGGGCTGCTGGGGACTGGTGGGCGATCCGGATCCTGACGCGGGAGCCGTCTGGCTGGGAGCGTCCGGCCGGTTGGGGAAAATGGGCTGCCCTGCGAGTTTGCTGTTCTCTGCAGGTTTGGAGTCATCTTCCGGTTTGCGTCTTCTGAACAAGGAAACCCCGCTGCGGATCTGGTAAAGAACACTCTCTGTCTAGGGCGTCTCCCGTATGCTCCCTCGCGAAGGCGGAACAGTCAGGTCGGGCCTTTCGACAACGCTACACGCTCACCACCCGGCGGGACAAGACGCGCATTTCCATAAATGTGGCGAAGGGCCACGCATGAAAACGGCGCCGGACGGACCGGGAGTTGGCGTGAACCCAGAGGGGACCTATGATCGTGTTGATTTAATGGCGCAGTCTGCCCGTTAGATGTTTTTTTTCCGAAGTTTTCAGCGACCTGACCGGAGTTCCAATGTCTGCACCCCAGCATGACCTTCTGTGTATCGGCAATGCCATCGTCGACGTCCTCGCCCCTGTGGGTCAGGATCTGATCGACGGGCTTGGCGCCGCTGCCGGGAGCATGACCCTGATTGACGCTCCCACGGCGCATGCCATCGAAAGCCGCGTCGATATCGAAAACGTGACCGGCGGCGGGTCCGGCGCGAATACGGCCGTCGTGGCGGCCCGCATGGGCGCAAAGGTTGCGTATCTCGGCAAGGTGACGGCTGACGAAGCCGGCGACCACTTCACACGCGACATCCGCGAGCAGGGCATCACCTTCCCGTCCAAGCCGCTGCCGGCCGCCGATGGCACCCCGACCGCACGCTGCATCGTTCTGGTCACGCCGGAAGGCCAGCGCACGATGTTCACCTATCTCGGCGCCTGCACGGAATTCACGCCCGAGGACGTGCATGAATCCGTCGTGGCCGATGCAGCGATCACCTATCTGGAAGGCTATCTGTACGACAAGCCGCATGCCCAGGAGGCGTTCGAACACGCTGCCCGTCTGGCCCGCAAGGCCGGCCGTCAGGTCGCCCTGACGCTGTCCGACACGTTCTGCGTGGAGCGTCACCGCGCCGCCTTCCACGAACTCGTGGCCGGTCATGTGGACATCCTGTTCGCCAACGAGGCCGAACTTCTGGCGCTGTACGAAGTCACGGATTTCGAAGAAGCCATCACGCAGGTCTCCGCCGAGACGAAGCTGGCCGTCATCACGCGTGGCGAGAAGGGCGCGGTCGTCATCGGCGACGGAGAGCGCCATGATGTGCCGACGACCGAAGTGAAGGTCGTGGACACCACGGGCGCGGGTGACGCATTCGCCGCGGGCTTCCTTGCCGGTCTGAGCAAGAAGCATGACCTCGTGACCTGCGCGAAGCTGGGCAACCAGGCCGCCGGTGAGATCATCATCCGTTACGGCGCACGCCCGACCGAGGCGTTTACGCTGACGGCCTGAGCCTCGCCCTCCCCCGTCGGTCAGGGCCGGTCTTACAGATCGGCCCAGCCGATGCGGGCGACACCATACCGATCGAATGACGCCCGGACGGCCGGGTCCAGAAGGGCGGCCAGTTCGCTTTCCTGCTCATAGCCCGGCATGAAGCGCTTCATCATGGCGTTCTGGGCCGTGGCGGGGTGGAAGTAGATTTCGCTCGTGCCCGCTGGCAGGCGCGGAATGAGGCCGCGGATATGGTCCGGCGTCATATGGCCGGACCAGCGCAGACCGAAACACCAGTCATTGGTTTTCAGACCGGCCTTGCGGATCTGGTGACGTAGGACGCTAATCCAGTGACGCAGGGCACGGTCTCCGAGCGTGTCGTTGGCCTCGACCGGCTCGGGCGGCTCAAATGGCGAGCGGACAGCCTGCAATCCATGCTCCAGCCCGGACTCGATCAGGAAGCGCCCCACGGTCGGATGCAGATGCATGTGCTTGTGGGCGTTGGCATGATCGAGCGTGAGCCCGGTCGCGGCAAAAGCCCGGAACTGGGCCTCGATCTCACGGCGCAGGGCATGACGCGCGGCCGGGCAGAAGAAATACTCCACACCCAGACGCAACTGGTTGCGGCCGAACCAGCCCTGCTCATCCGTGATGGCGGGAAGATCAAGGACGGACTTGCCCTCGATCGCCACGACATGCAGCCCAACCTTCAGATCCGGCATGGTCTTCGCCCGCCGGATGGCGTCTTCGGCGGCATCGCCTGCGACCATCAGGCTGGTCGTGGACAGGATTCCATTGCGATGGGCCTGTTCGATGGCCTCGTTGACTTCGAGGCTCATGCCAAAATCATCGGCGGATACGATGGCACGGCGAAGGGTGCTGGATGTCATGGCAGGTCTCACGAAAAAGGGGCCATGACATCTGCCATGACCCCTGGGTAGTTTTCGGTCAGGCGCGCACCGTTCAGGCGGCGTGACGGTCCTTGAGGAACTGGAAGAACTCCACACCCTCACGCAGGCGGCGCTTCATCATCTGCGGGCTGCGGACCATCTCGTTGACGATCGAGGCGATCTTGGAGCCGCGGAAGTAGAACTTGCGATAGAATTCCTCGACGCTCTCGAAGATTTCCGTGTGCGACAGGTGTGGGTAATGCAGCGGGGCGATCTGCACGCCGCTCTCATCGATCAGTTCGGCTTCCGCCTCGTTCAGCCAGCCATTTTCCGTGGCCTGCTTGTGCAGGAACGTGCCGGGATAGGGCGCGGCAAGGGAAACCTGCAGGGTGTGCGGGTTGATTTCCTTGGCGAACTTGATCGTCTCCTGGATGGTCTCCTTCGTCTCGCCCGGCAGGCCGACGATGAAGGTTCCGTGGATCTTGATGCCCAGTTTGTGGCAGTTGCGCGTGAATTCCTTGGCGGTCTCGACGCGCATGCCCTTCTTGATGTTGTGCAGGATCTGCTGGTTGCCGCTCTCATAGCCGACCAGCAGCAGGCGCAGGCCATTTTCCTTGAGAACTTTCAGGGTCTCGTAAGGAACATTCGCCTTGGCGTTGCAGGACCAGGTGACACCGAGCTTGCCCATTTCACGGGCGATAGCTTCCGCGCGCGGCAGGTCGTCCGTGAAGGTATCATCATCGAACATGAATTCCTGCACTTCGGGGAAGTACTGCTTGGCCAGACGCACTTCGGCGGCCACATGCTCGGGACTGCGGGTCCGGTAGCGATGACCGCCAACCGTCTGCGGCCACAGGCAGAACGTGCAGCGCGACTTGCAGCCACGGCCCGTATAGATCGAGATGTACGGGTGCTTCAGGTAGCCGATGAAGTAGTCGTTGATGTTGAGGTCGCGCTTATAAACCTCGGTCACGAACGGCAGGCTGTCCATGTCCTCGATCATCGCGCGATCCTTGTTCGCGATGATCTCACCCTTCTCATTGCGCCAGGTGATGCCGTCCACTTCTGCGAGCGGCTTGCCCTCGGCGATTTCCTTGATGGTGAAATCGAACTCGTTGCGGGCCACGAAGTCGATCGGACCACCCTTCTCCATGCTCTCGTTCGGCTGGACGGCAACCTTCGCGCCCACCATGCCGATCATCAGCTTGGGATTCGCATCCTTGAGCATCTGGGCAACGCGGACGTCGGACGCAAAGGACGGCGTGGAGGTGTGCATGACGACGAGGTCACGGTTCTTCACGTCTTCGAGAATGGGATCCATGCCCATCTTGGCCGGCGGAGCATCGATCAGGCGCGATCCGGGAACGAGCGCGGCAGGCTGCGCCAGCCAGGTCGGATACCAGAAGGACTTGATCTCACGCTTCGCCTGGTAGCGGGAGCCAGCGCCACCATCGAAGCCGTCGAAGGAAGGAGGCTGGAGAAAAAGGGTTCTCATCATGATCGGACACTCCTGTGGGTGGCGCCGGCCTGGAGCGAGGTGGCGCAGGACGCGGAATTTCGTTTTCTTCGGGCGATATGGACCGTTCTGCCCCGCCATGCAACGCGTGATCCGCGCGCACTGCCCACCATAATGGCCGCAGACAGCCAGTCACGGACCACCAGAAGCTGGATTGCGGCCGGAAGCGGACAGTCTGTGGCACGGTCCATGATACGACTTCCGATGGCGCGCACCAGCCATGTCAGAAGCAGCATGAACCATGTCCACCAGGCGTTCGGACGGAACAGGACAGCCGTCACGGCCCAGAACAGGGGAAGCTGGATGGCGGACAGTCCATAGCCGACAGGCGCGACGTTCTTGACGGTCCGTCCCCAGCGAAGCTCATGGGCCAGCAGGTCGCTGATGGAATGCTCGCCCACGGTGGTATGGGTCAGGGTAGGCGCAATGGCGATGTTCTCACCCCGCGCCCGGATAAGCTGACCCAGTTCGGCATCATCGGCCACATGATCGACCAGCGCCTCAAGGCCACCGATCTCCTCAAGGGTCTGACGCCGCAGGGCCATTGTGGCCCCGAGACAGTCCTGACGCCCCAGAAAGCGGGACATCATGACGCCAGGCAGGAAGTTATGATTGATCTGGCAGGCGCCGAGCTGCTGCACGAGCGTGCCTGCGGCAGGACGCCCTGCATACAATGTCGTAACCAGGCCCGTCCCCTGCTCTTCCAGACTCGTCACGACGTGACGCAGGTAGTTGGGGCTGGCGTGAATATCGGAGTCGGAAATCACGATAATGTCATGACGGGCTTCACCGTACATGTTCATCAGATTGCCGACCTTGCGGTTCGGACCGTGTTCCTGCGGATCGATCACCACGCTGACCGGAATCCGCGGATGACGCGCCCGGAGGCGCTCAATGACGGCCAGGGCGGTATCTTCCCTGTCCTGAACGCCGAAGACGATCTGGAAATCCGGATAGTCCTGGGTGAACACGCTTTCCAGCGCATCCTCCAGCAGCGGCTCATTGCCATGCAGTGGCTTGAGAACCGTGACTGACGGCCAGGTCCGGTCCGACAGGCGCAGGGCTTCGTCCGCTCTTCGCTCCGTCCGGCGGAACCGTGCGAGCAGGGTTGCGCCCGCCAGCGCCTGCAGATTGCCGGCGGCGGAAACAAAGGCGCAGAAACCGGCCGCGATCGTAAGAGGTAAGGGCACGACGGTCTTCTAGCCTTCCCGAACGTTTTTGGGAAAGGGTGCCGTCGCGGGGGCGGACTCAGTCATGCAGGAAATGGGCAGTCTTGCTGTCCAGATGATCAGCCAGACCGCTGGCGCCCCCCTGGCTCAGAGCTCCGCCGAAATCGGCGCGCTGGGCGGCCACCTGGCTGATATGGGCGTTGAGCAGGACGTCAGTGATCCGCCAGCCGGACACTCCATTCGTCATGATGTAGTCGATCGGGGTGACATCACCCCCATCCGTGCCACCGATCGTCGTATCGATAATCAGGCCGCCAGTCGGGTTGGGGCGCGTCTGCGGGTTGACCGTGAAGGCGGCCGGGGCTTCGGGTTTGAACGAAGAAGCATAGCGCGCAATCGTGAACTGGCGGAAAGATCCCAGCAGACGGGTCCGGTCTGCAGGGCTCAGGCTGTTGTAACGCACGCCGACCGAGCGACGGAGAATCGCTTCGAGGTCAAAGGCACGATCCACGGCCGGGGCGATCATCGTCGCGCGCTGCTGGGCGGTCTTTCCCGTCTTCTGGGCGGTTTTCAGGGCGTCATACAGGGCCGAGATCGGCGCCACCGCAGATGTCGCATCAGCCGGTGCGGCCGCGCCGGCCGTCTGGGCCAGGGCAGGGGAGGAGAGCGCCGTCATGGCGACAGGCCCCGTCAGGAGACAGGCTGACAGAAGGGACAGGGTCACTTTCGGGGAAAAACGGCAAATCATGATCGTGCTTTCGTCCTGTAGACAGTTCCGTGCGTAGAGATCAGGTTCATGACACACTGTATCAAGTTCCCTGTAACAAGTTCTGGCATCCATAGATCGATCTGTGCTCGATTAGCCACAGCCCTGATGCGAATTATGCAGCCTGACATTGAGGCGAACACGACAATGGGTCTATAGGCAGTCAATCTAATGCTCGATGGTCCTTCATGTTTCCCGACTTTCCGGAGCCGGGACAAGGAAGACAGCCACGGGCCATCCACGATGTGCAAGGCCCCGGGCGCCCTATGGACGCACCTTCCGGCGGCTAGAACCAGAGGATTATAATGGCCGTTCCTTTGATGCAGGCTGTCCGAGTCGGACGGTACGTTGTCAAGCAGCACCTCACGGGCCGCAAGCGCTATCCGCTGGTCCTGATGCTCGAACCGCTGTTCCGCTGCAACCTGGCGTGCGCCGGTTGTGGCAAGATCGACTACCCTGCGCAGATCCTGAACCAGCGTCTCAGCCTTCAGGAATGCCTGGATGCCGACACGGAAGCCGGTGCCCCCGTCATCGCCATCGCCGGTGGTGAGCCTCTCCTGCACAAGGAAATGCCCCAGATCGTCAAAGGTTTGATCGGGCGGAAAAAATACGTCTACCTGTGCACGAACGGCCTGCTGCTGGAGAAGAAGCTCGACGATTACGAGCCCTCCCCGTTCTTCTCCTGGGACGTGCATCTGGATGGCGACCAGCTCATGCATGACGCCTCCGTCTGTCAGGAAGGCGTTTTCGAGCGTGCGACCGCAGCGATCCGTCTTGCGAAGTCCCGTGGTTTCCGCGTCTCCATCAACTGCACCCTGTTCGACGGCGCAGTTCCGGAACGCGTTGCGGCCTTCTTCGACGAAGTCATGGCGATGGGCGTGGACGGCATCATGACCGCTCCGGGCTATGCCTATGAGCGCGCACCGGACCAGGCACACTTCCTGAACCGCCAGAAGACGAAGCAGTTGTTCCGCGACATCTTCCGCCTCGGCAAGGGCAAGAAGTGGCGCTTCACGCAGTCTCCGCTGTTCCTGAACTTCCTGGCAGGCAACGAGAACTATCACTGCACGCCGTGGGGCAAGCCGCTTCGCACGGTCTTCGGCTGGCAGCGTCCGTGCTATCTGCTCGGCGAAGGTTATGCCAAGACCTTCAAGGAACTGATGGACGATACGGCCTGGGAGCAGTACGGCACCGGCGCTTACGAAAAATGCGCCGACTGCATGGTGCATTCCGGCTACGAGTCCACGGCCGTCATGGATGCCGTCGCGCGTCCTTGGCATATCGCCAAGGTGGCCCTGTTCGGACCGGAAACCGAAAAGCCGATGGTCCCGGAAATCTCGCTCGCCAACCAGCGCCCGGCCGAATACGGCTACGAGGAGCAGGTCCAGCAGCAGATGGAGCGGATCTCCACGGGCGCCAAGCCGGCCCGCGGTCCCCGCGTCCGCGTGAATGGCCGTCCGGCCAACACGGTCTCGGATGTGGCTGACGCAGCAGACTGAAGACGCGCTTCCTCCTTGGTACGAAACAGAAAACCGGCTCTTCGCGAGCCGGTTTTTTTATGGGGAAAGTCTTTCCGCTGCGGGGGCGCAATCAAGGGCATGGCATCCGCCAGTCGTCCTGTTATGATTGTGTCTTCATTATTCTGGCCGGATCATGCTGACCCCTATCCTCGTTATCTGTCTGCTCATTTTCCTCAATGCCGTGTTTGCCATGGGAGAAATGGCACTCATCTCGGCAAAGCGGCCACGGCTGGACGTACTGGCCAAGCAGGGAGTCCGGGGGGCTACGACCGCAATCCGGCTGGCAGAAGATCCGCACAGCTTCCTGCCGACCGTTCAGGTGGGCATGACGCTGGTCTCCATCCTTGAAGGTACGTTTGGCGGCAGCCAGATGGAAAGTACCGTCACGGCATGGATCGCCAATATTCCCTCGCTCCGTCCGATTGCGAGCGAAGTCTCGATCGTGCTGGTCGTAGCGATGATCACCTTCGCCATGCTGGTTTTCGGTGAACTCATCCCCAAACAGATCGCGTTGCAGCAACCAGAAGCCATTGCCTCGCGGCTGGCATGGCTGCTGGTCGGCGTGGCCCGGATCGCACAGCCCATTGTCTGGCTGCTCAGCGGCACGTCCTCGCTGGTGCTCCGCCTGCTCCGTGTCGGCCCCCTGACACGCGCAGCGGTAACGGAAGAGGAACTGAAAGCCGTTCTGGCCGAAGGTGCCCGCGCAGGCGTTCTCGAAACCGACGAACAGGCCATGATCGAACGCCTTCTGCGTCTGGCAGATCGCCCCGTCCGCGCCATCATGACTCCCCGCAACGAGCTTTTCTGGATCGACCGACATGCGGATCAGGAAACGCTGGTCCGCAAACTGCGCCAGTCTTCTTACGCCCGGATTGTCGTCTGTGAGGGCGATGTCGATCATCCCGTCGGTGTGATTCTGGCCAAGGACATCATGGACCGGCTGCTGCTGAAGCTTCCGGTTTCCGTCGATGCGGTCCTGCGTGAGCCGCCGGTCATTCCAGACAGCCTCAGCGCCCAGGACATGATTGAGCGCATGCGCGGCGTCAATCTTGGCATTACTTTCGTCCTGGACGAATACGGCTCCTTCGAGGGCATCGTGACGCCCTCGGACGTTTTCGAAGCCATTGTCGGCGAGGAAAAGACCGAATCCTCGTCTTCGGAACTTCAGGCGGCCGAAGGTGAAGACGAATATATTTTCGATGGCTTCATGCCGGCGGACGAACTGCGTTCCCGTCTCGACCTGCCGGAACTACCAGGCGCCGGCGGTTATCATACCCTCGGCGGCGTGATGCTGGCGCTTTTGCGGCGCGTTCCGGCCCGGGGAGACAAGGTGGCGTTCGGGGGCTGGCTGTTCGAGGTTCTGGAAATGGATCGCCGACGCGTCGGAAGGGTCAAGGTCAGTCATCAGGTTCTCGCCGAAGACTGACCCTGCAGCTCAGACCTTGCTGACAAACAGGGCCGGCCTGTCAGTCACCGGGGCATATCCCCCCTGATTGCCGTAGTTCTGCGGCTGAGCCGTCATCGGCGTGGATGTCAGCAGTTCGATAACGCGCTTCTGGGCTGTAATGGCTCTTTGCAGAAGCTCGCCATTGCGATTGCCCAGTTCCGTCATCTGTTCCAGCAGGTCGCGATAGGGGAAGGCCGGCGAGTCACCCCGCGCAACAGCCTCATCCTCCTCCGGGCAGCACGGGCAAAGATTCTCCCTGCGGTCATTAGCCGCAGAAACTTCCTGCTCCAGCGTTCTGGCTGCATCCTGCTTTTCCGGAAGAAGCGCCAGAGCGTCCGGAATCCGCGCCTCTTCCAGTGCAGAGTTTTCCGCTTCGAGAATAGCGATCAGCCGCTGCATGGCCGGAATAATGGAAGCGCTCATTTCTGCTCCTGCATGGCCAGCATCTGACGGTCAATCGCGTCCGTCAGGCCTATTCCACCGTTATTTTCCATCTGCTTGGCGATCTGTTCCACCAGCATGGGCCGGAACTGTTTTTCCCCTGCCCCGCCACTGAACATGCTGTCGCTCTCTTCAGCCGTGGCGAACATGGGCTGAAGCATCTGGTTGATGGCCATCGACTCGAAACTCTGAGCTGACTTCAGGGTCTTGGCCGGATCTGCCTTCTGCCCGTGCAGTGGCAATCCCTGCGATACCGTGGCGGTGGTCGAGGATACTGTCATCAACGCATCTCCAGTTCTGCCTGCAGGGCGCCATCGGCCTTGATGGCCTGCAGAATGCTGATCATGTCTCTTGGCCCCACTCCCAGCACGTTCAGCCCTGAAACAAGCTCCCGAAGCGTGGTGCCCCCCGGAACGACCGCAAGATGATGGGTCTTGCCCGTGTCCACCTTGACGTTCGTACGGGGCACGACGGCCGTCTGGCCGCCGGAGAATGGCCCTGGCTGGGAGACCTGGGGCGTCTCCGTCACCTGAACCGTCAGGTTGCCCTGCGCCACGGCAACCGTGCTGATCCGGACGTCTGCCCCCATGATGATGGTGCCACTGGCTTCGTCTACGACCACCTTGGCCGGCGTATCCGGAGTGACCAGAAGGTCTCCGATTCGGGAGAGCGTGGAGACAGGATCATGATTGCTCAGATCCAGCAGGACTGTCCGTGGATCCTGAACGATCGCAATCGGCCCGAAGGTCCGGTTGATGATGGCCGCAATCCGACTCGCCGTCGTGAAATCGGGGTTACGCAGGCTCAGATGCAGGTTCGCACGATGACTGAGGTCAAAGGGGACTTCGCGTTCGACGATACCGCCATTGGCGATATGTCCGCTGGTCGGCACGTTGCGGGTAATGGACGCAGCCGCACCACGGGCCGAAAAGGCATTGGTCGCCAGAGACCCCTGCGCAACGGCATAGACCTCACCGTCAGCAGCCATCAGCGGCGTTACGAGAAGCGTTCCGCCTGTCAGGGAAGACGCATCGCCCGCCGCCGAGACCGTGACATCGATCCGGTTGCCTCCGTGCACAAACGCCGGAAGATCGGCCGTGACCATGACAGCGGCAACGTCATGCGTCTGAAGCTGGGTTTCCTGATCGCGGATATTCACACCCAGCCGGTTCAGCATAGAAATGAGGGTTTCGCGGGTGAAAATCGTGTTCGTCAGGCGATCGCCCGTGCCATTCAGGCCCACCACCAGACCGTATCCGATCAACTGGTTGCTCCGGACACCTTCCATGTCCGTGATGTCCTTGATGCGGACGCTGGCTGCCAGCGTAAAGCCCGGCAGGAGGAGCAGTCCGACACAGACAAACGCAGTCAGTCGCTGCGTCAGGGTCTGGAGGGGGAACGGAGATTGCGTGAAAAAGCGCATGGGCGGCGGGGTGTATCCTGATGCCTGCAAGACAGGTCTGGGGGTCTCAGGTGTTGAGGATGGTCGTACAGGGTAAAGAAACCCCTAACAGAGACGCAGATTTCCGCGCTTTCCGACAAACGGGCAAAGCATGTTCGGGGTTGGCGGATGCGGCTGGGGTGGCTATAAGCCGCGCGTTATCGCCTGCGGCTGTTGGAAGCGGACGTTGGCAGATCAGCCAGGGATTGGATGCGCATGATTACGCTGCCGCCGGATTATAGACCCTCCGACAATGAAGAGTTCATGAACCCGCTTCAGGTCGAGTACTTCAGACAGAAGCTTCTGCGCTGGCGTCTGGATCTGCTGAAAGAGGCGGATGGAACCCTTGCGAGTCTCTCGGAAGGCGGAATTCATGAATCAGACATCACCGACCGTGCCAGCGTCGAAACGGACCGGGCCTTTGAGCTCCGCACCCGTGACCGGGCGCGCAAGCTGATCACCAAGATCAACATGGCCCTCGAACGCATCGACGACGGAAGCTACGGTTTCTGCGAAGAGACGGGAGAGCCGATTGGCCTGAAACGCCTTGAAGCACGCCCGATCGCGACCCTGTCCATCGACGCGCAGGAACGCCACGAGCGCATGGAAAAGGTCCATCGGGACGATTAAGGCTTGCGCTTGGCGCGCTGACCCGTTACGAAGCGCGCCAAGGCAACGGTATGCTGCTGTAGCTCAGTGGTAGAGCACTCCCTTGGTAAGGGAGAGGTCGACAGTTCAATCCTGTCCAGCAGCACCATTTTTCCTTCTTTTCAGAGACTTGGCAGTTCGGGCAGTCTCAGATCCCCTATTATCGCAGACCGTAGCACATGGCTGTCATGGATCACTTCCGCAAGCGGGATGTGGATCATCTTGACTACAGCCTTCTGCAAAACTTCCCACAATCCGATGAATGATGCCCGTGCAGAAGTACAGGCATTAAAAAAGCCGCCTCTCCGAGGGAGAGGACGGCCTTTTCCGGCTAGTGCGCCTTTTAATCGCGACGGTCGCGGATCTTTACATACGCAATAGCCGCATGCTCAGCGCAGTAAGGCTTTCCGGGAAGCGGTGTCGCGCCGCAGAAATGAAAACCCGGTGTACCAGGATCGCCGATGGGCCAACAGCAGGACGGGCCACGGCGGGTCGGGCGGTCGATGCCAGCGGTCGAAAAGCGGGGCGGCATGGCCGGACGCGGCGCGGGAGCGACGCGAGGTTCCGGCTTGGGGGCTACAGCAGGCTCCCGACGGGCTGTGACGGCCTCCTTGGCGGCCGCCGAGTGGGGACGTGAGACAGCGGCCGGCTGGGGCGTCGGTTTCGCGGCTTCAGGGGCGATAGACGGTGCTTTATGGAGCGGAGCAGCAGGCTTTTCTGCCACCTTTTCCGCAACACCCACAGACATCTTGGCGGAAGCTGCCTCCTTATCCGTAAACAGGTCCGCTGCCGCAGGTTCGGCAGCCTTGGCGCGAGAGGGGCTTTTACGACGGGGGGTGGCTTCCGTCGTACCCGTTTCACCGTCCTTGACCTTGCGGTTGCGGATGGGAGACGGGCGGGGCGGCAGGCCCAGACGGTGCGCCTTGCCGACGACGGCATTTTTGGTGATGGAGAGCTGGCGGCCGATTTCGGCGGTCGAAAGTCCCTGACTCCACAGATCGCGAAGTCTGGCGATCGTCTCGTCCGTCCACTCCATATGTTCGTTTCCCTGTCCCGCTTCGGTGCCTGAGCCGGCCCGATATCCTGTTGATTTTCAATCCCGGCCCACCGGACCCGGAACATCTTCGGGACGTTTCTTACCAGAAACTCCCCGCCACGTCGAAGGCGGTTCTTATGCGACCGGTTCGGCGACGCGCTGAAGCTCCACAAGGCCGTTCACGACGGCCAGAGCGATTTCGCCACGGACCAGCGCCTGGGCATCCAGACCGAAAAGTTCGCGACGCCAGCCCTTCAGTGCGCCGACATCGGTTTCGCCAAGAGCAATCAGGTCCAGATCGTCCGAAGAGGCCACCAGACGGGGCGCCACCTTGTGCTGCTCGCACTTGGCGGCCAGCAGGACCCGTAGAAGCGCCACGAGGGCTGTGGACGGCCGTGGGCGATCGGATTTTGAAGGAGCCTTGGGGAGTTCGGATTCCGGAAGCTCCTGGGCGATACGGATCGCTTCGAGCAGGCCTTTGCCCATCTTTCCTTCGGCAAAACCTCGGGTCACGCCCCGGATGCGGGAGAGAGCCTCGACCGTATCGGGATGAACGGCCGCGATTTCCAGCAGGCTTTCATCACGGATGACGCGCTGGCGGGGGATATCGGCGTTCTGGGCTTCCTGCTCGCGCCATGCCGTGACTTCACGCAGGATGCCGAGCATCCGGCGGTTGCTGGTGCGGGCTTTGAGCTTTTCCCACAGGCGACGGGGATCGGGACGAAACGTTTTTTCTTCCGTCAGGATTGCCTGTTCGGAGTCGGCCCAGTGCAGACGGTCCTGCTCGGCAAGCTGCTTGCGCAGAGCCGCATAGACGGTTCGCAGATGGGTGACGTCAGCGGCGGCATAGGCCAGTTGCGCCGCGCTGAGCGGACGGGCCGACCAGTCACTGAAGCGATGCGCCTTGTCGATGCTGCGGCCGGTGATTGCGCCGACCAGACTGTCATATCCGACCTGATCGCCGAAGCCCGCCACCATGGCGGCGACCTGCGTGTCAAAAACCGAGACCGGAAGGCGATCGAAAATATGGAGAAAGATCTCAAGATCCTGCCGGGCGGCATGGAAGACCTTGGTGCAGTCCGGTTTGGCCAGAAGGGCGCCGAGGGGGGCGAGATCAATACCGGGCGCCAGAGTGTCGATCAGGACGACATCTTCGGTTCCGGCGAGCTGCACGAGGCAGAGCTCGGGCCAGTAGGTCCGTTCCCGGACGAATTCCGTGTCAATGGTCACGAAAGGCTCGTTCTGCAGTTTCTCGCAGATACGGGCCAGCTCTTCACTGGAGGTCAGGAGAACGGGGGTCGGGAAGGTCGGAGCTTTCGAGCGCATGAAACGATCCTACACAAAGCGCCGGATCGTGACCACGCCCTCTGAACGTCCTTCCCTCTCCCGTTCCGGGTCGATCAGAGAGACTGGTCGATCCAGGCCTTGAGCTGGCTCTTCGGCAGAGCCCCCATCTGCTGGGCAACCGGCTTGCCGTCCTTGAAGACGATCAGCGTCGGAATGCTGCGCACGCCATACTTGGTCGGGGCTTCGGGATTGGAGTCGATGTTGACCTTGGCGACCTTCAGGCGGCCCTGATACTCGGCGCCGATTTCCTCAAGTGCCGGTGCGATCATCTTGCACGGGCCGCACCATTCCGCCCAGAAATCGACCAGAACCGGACCTTCGGACTTCAGGACGTCGGCTTCGAAGCTGCTGTCGCTGACGGCGACGGTGTTTGCGCTCATGAGGGTGTTCCTTGTGGCGAATGATGTTTCTGAGAACGGATATCGGCTGCCCTGCCCCTCACTGCAAGGGGCTTTTGATCTGCATCAAACTCCGGGAAGAGCTTGATCCAGCAGCGAAGACGGAAGTGTGACAACGGCGGGTCCTTCCGTCCAGACCAGAGAACAGTGAATGTCGTAGCCCGGATGAAGTTGCGCCAGCACCGCGCGATAGGCCGCCATCTGCCGCAGATAGGCGACGGGGGTGCGCCCGGCCCGCAGAGGGGGATTGCGATTCGTCTTGTAGTCACAGACCCAGATCTGCCCGTCCCCGATCCGCAGACGATCCACCTGCCCGAGCACCACGCGACCCGCGCTGACACCGGAAATCGGCTGCTCCGCGCGGCTTCCGGGCGCAAAAAGCGGCGCAAGATCAGGATGGGACAGCACGCCCAGAACCTGCTGGGCCAGACGATCGATTTCCGCTTCCGTCAGGCCCAGAGCCCGGCGGGACAGCCAGCGCCGGGCCACGGCCTCACGCTCGGCGGCCGGCGTTTCGGGCAGAAGCTGGAGCAGACGATGGATCATCGTGCCGCGCCGCATGGCCTGTTCACGGACCGGCGTTGGACGACCGGCCAGAAGCTCCAGTGGTGAACGCGCGGCCGGAAGTTCGCCGAACTCCGCCCCATCCGGACGGCTGGGCGCGAGCGGGCGCGTCATGGCGTCCTCATGCGGCGTGATGACGGGCGTCCAGTCCGGCGCGCGGCCCATCCAGTCCGGCAACGTCGCGCAGGGCGGTTCGGCAGATCCGGGCTGGAAAACAACGGGGGCAAGTGTGCGCGCTTCTTCCAGCACGAGCCGTTCGCCTTCCCAGCCAAGATCCATCGGTTCGGAACGCGCATTGGCCAGTTGCCGGAATCCGGCCTCGCACTGCTGATACCAGCTTGTATCCGCAGGCTCGCGCTTGGCCCCGGCCCCACAGATCACCAGCCAGTCACTGGCGCGGGTCAGGGCGACATAAAGCAGGCGGTTGTTTTCGGCGCGGGCTTTTTCGGCGTCCCGTTCGGACAAGGCGGTCGTGACGTCGGTCCCCATGTCCTTTTTCGGAACCCAGAGCGGAAGTTCGAGCGCGCCCGCCTCTTCCCACAGGAAATCGCTACCCGGCGGCGGCTTGGACGTCGTGTCCGGCATCACGACCAGACGCGCCTGAAGCCCCTTGGAACCGTGCACGGTCATGACGCGGACGGCACCGAGTTCACTTTCAGCCTCGCGCTTGCTGGTGATCTCGCTGGCTTCGAGCCAGTGCAGGAAGCCCTGAAGCGACGGCGGGTGCAGCCCTTCATAGCGCAGTGCCGCCGTCAGCAGTTCATCCACCGGTTCAGCCGCTTCCGGCCCCAGACGCCGCAGCAGTCGCGTCCGGCCGCCATGCTGGCCCAGCGTCTCGGCAAGCAGACGGTACGGAGACGCATAATCGACACGCGCATAGAGTGTGGACAGCATCTCCCAAGCGGCACGCCAGTCCTCGCGCTCCCGGTGCCGTTCGCGCAGAACCGTCCAGAGCGGCTGACCTTTCGGTCCGAGGGCATGGGTCGTGCCATTGCGGGTGGCGAGCGCCATCAGCGAGTCGTCCGTCAGCCCTCCCAGCGGGGATGTCAGGACCGAAGCCAGCGTCAGATCATCCTGCGGCAGGAGCAGGGCCGCGCAGAGTGTCATGAGATCACGGACCGCGACCTGCTGTGTCAGCCCGACCCGGACCAGCGTTGCGACCGGCACATTACGCGATTTGAGAGCCCGGATCAGCGAACGCAGGAACGGCGAGCGCCGGGGCACGAGGATCAGCACGTCCCCTGCCGTCAGAGGCGCCTGTCCGGGCTGAGGCGGACGACCGATCTGCTGGTCGATCCATTCCGCGAGCGCTTCGGCCAGACGCTGGGGGGCGCTGCGCTGTCCCGTATTGGCGGAGGGCGCACGCCAAGGCGTGAGACCTTCATCGTCATCCTCGCCCTGCACCACGGGGACGAGCGGCCAGAGTTCCACACGTCCGCCCTGCCCCGGACGGGCCGAAACATGCGGGCGGAGCGTCTTCTCGTCATCCTGAAGCAGGCCATGCGCCGCGAGAGGCTGGGAGAACACCGCGTCCACGAACGACAAAACGGGCGGGACCGAGCGGAAGGAAACGTTCAGTTCCGGATCGCGCCACAGCAGACCGGCATTGCGCACCCGGCTGGCAAATTCGTGACGCCAGCGGTGAAACTCTTCCGGCTGAGCACCCTGGAAGCCGTAGATCGACTGCTTGTAATCGCCGACCGCGAAGATGGTGCGCGGACGCGGCCCCATGTCCCACGCGCCCTCTCCGGCGAAGAACTCGGATGTGAGCGCGCCGGCGATTTCCCATTGCAGACCGGAATTATCCTGCACCTCATCAAGCAGCAGATGATCAATGCCACCATCGAGCTTGTAGAGCACCCAGGCCGCACCCGGATCGCGCAGAAGATTGCGGGTTTCCTGAATGAGGTCGTTGTAATCGACCAGACCGCGAGCCGACTTACCGTCCTGAAACGCCGTCAGCATCGGCGCGGCGAGACCCAGAAGGGCGCGGTTTAGCAGGACAAGGCGCGCGCTTTTAAGGTTGGCCTGAAGATCGAGAAGACGCTGCGCCTCGTCTTCCAGCAAAGGCACAATGCCCGGAACGGCTTCCTGCGCTTTTTTGGCGACGATCCGGTTCATCTGCCGCACGGTCCCCTTGTCCGTCAGCAGACATTTTGCCCAGACTGCGGGCACACGTTCATCCGGTTCCGTCCCGAGCCAGGCCAGCATCTGCTCGACGAAAACACGCCCAGATGCGGTTACAGAACCAAGCACATCCCGCAGTCCAGCCCGCAGATCATCTTCCTTCGACGGCTGGCAGGCGAGGCTTTCAAGGTCTTCAAGACTTTGCTGCCCGGCTTTCAGGGCCTTGCGATACGCACTGACCACACTGTCCGGCAAAGTGGCCCAGCGCTCCAGCAATGGCCGGGCGCGGCTCTCCTCCATGTTGAGCGTGCGGATGCGCTGGAAAAAGCGGTCCAGCCCCACCGTCCCCGCGACATCGGCTGCAAGCTCAGGCGAACGGGCCAGACCGTCTTCCATCGCCTCGCGCAGGGCCAATGTGGTGTCGGTGTCTTCCATCAGCGTGAAATGCGGATCGACTGAGGCTTCCAGCGGGAAACGCCGCAGCAGGGACTGGCAGAAGGCGTGGATCGTCTCGATCCGCAGGCCGCCCGGCAGATCGAGCACACACAGGAACAGGGCACGGGCGCGGCGGCGGGTTTCGTCCGTGTTGGGAACGTCGAGGCTTTCAAGCTCCGCACCCAGCTTCGCATCCGGCAGCGAGACCCAGCTTCCCAGTTTCTGCTGAAGCCGGTTGGCCATCTCGGCAGCAGCGGCCTTGGTATAGGTCAGGCACAGGATGCGCGAAGGATGCGCGCCATCGGCCAGAATGGTGTTCCCATCATCGGTCTGCACATAGAGCGGCAGCATGAGGCGCAGCAGGCGGTCGATCAGCAGCTTGGTCTTGCCCGAACCCGCCGAGGCCGAGACAAACACCGAAGCGCGCGGATCGGAGGCCTGACGCTGCGTGCGATCGGCGGCGGCGATAACTTCGTCGCGGGTAACGGGGCGGGTCACAGGCGGCATGTCGTTCATTCGCCCTCTCCTTCCGCATAGGCCGCGCGCCATTCATCCACGCGGGCAAGCTGGGCGTAATCGGTGTAGCGCGGGAGATGCCCGGCCCAGGGCTGAGAGCGGTAGGGCTGGTCGGGGTTGTCGTATTCGTCCACGAGGGTCCGGAGTTTTTCCATGGCCTCACCGATCAGGGTGGGCGCATCTGTGCCGGAGCGTGAGCCCGGCACTTCGCTTTCCTTGCCCGGATCGTCCCCGCCGGTCAGGTGCCAGTAGAGCAGCTTCTTCGTCTCCACGGCCGGAACATCTTTGAACGCCCCTTTTGCCAGCAGAGCGCCTTCGAGCACGAGCTGGACGGACCAGCCTTCCGCCACATTCTTTCCGCTGGGCGGCTGCCCGGTCTTGTAATCAAAGACCGTCGCCAGACCGTCTGCTCCGATATCAATCCGGTCCGCCCGGCCACGCAGTTCGAACGGTGCGAAAGCCGCTTTGAGACTGAAAGAGGCCGTGACCTCCACGAACCGCCCCTGTGCCGGGCCGCTTTCCTCCATCTCCAGACGGTAGGCCGCTTCCTTTTCCGCCACCCAGTCCGCGATCCGGGCCAGACGCGGCCCCCACCAGTTCACAAGGGCCGGGCGCATATTGGCCTTGGCCAGTTCCTCGGCAAAAACGCGACGCAGGATGGCGCTGGCATTGGCGGGCCAGCGCTCGGGGAAGTCGTGAAGGACGCGTTCCATCGCATCATGCACGATCATGCCGAAATCGGCATGTTCCGCGCCTTCCTCCAGCGGCTTGAGCGCCCGGATCTTCAGGACATGCTTGGCATAGATCGCATACGGATCGTGCATCCAGGTTTCGATTTCGGTGATGCTGAGGCCGCGTGGACGCAGGGCAACGGGCGGCCGCGGTTCGGGCGGCGCAACAGCTTCGGCGCCTGCGAGCGGCTGATCCAGACAGCGCTGCCAGTCCAGCGCCGGATGCAGCGGCAGGCTCTGGGAGCGGCCGCCAAGAAACGCCTCCATCCGCACCATCCAGCGCGCCGGAACGCCGGGCGCGCCCTCACGCCGGGCCGAACTGGCGAATACGGCTTCCTTTGACGCCAGAATGGTCGAGACGAAATCATGCGCGCTCACACCCGTCTGCCGCTCCGGAGAGGGCAGCCCCACCCGCACGCGCATCGGGCGGCTCAGCCAGGGGCCCGGATCGGTCGCGGGTGGCCAGACGCCTTCGTTCAGTCCGCCCAGCACCACGACATCGAACGCCAGAAGCCGCGCTTCCAGCACGCCAAGGATCGAGACACGCGGATGCGCCAGTTCCACACCGCCACGATGCGCGCGCAGACCGGTGAGCATCTGCCCGGCCATGGACGTGTTGAGGAACGAGTCCAGATGCGTCAGGCGCTGTGGCGGAAGAATGCCGGTATTGACGATCAGCGCTGCCAGATGCCGCGACAGGGCCTCACCGTCCTCGCCCAGCCACAGACGCGCGCCCGGATGGCGCGGTTCGTCTTCCGGTGAATCCAGCTCTTCGGCCGTGGCCGCAAGAGCTTCCGCCGTGTGGATCAGGCGTTCGAGCAGCTCCGGAAGCGGAATGGCACCTTCGATGGACAGGAGCGGATCAAAGGCCTGCTCGATGCGTGCGATGAAAGCGGCGGGGCCTTCCGGCTCATCCGGGGCGTCGGCGCTGGCGCCGTGATCGGGGGCATGTTTCTTCTGCGTGTAGTCGTGCAGCGCGGCTTTCAGACCCGCGATGCCCGGCGCAGGGGCAGGCCCGCGCAGCAGCAGCCGTTCCAGCCGCCGGGCAGAGGCATGGCAGTCGCCCGGCGTACGGCCCAGAGCGGCGAGCGGGTGCTTCAGAACGGAGAGCAGCGCCACCGGGGACAGACGGGCTTCAGCGGCGGTCGCGATCAGGCGCAGGAAGACGGCGGCCGGAGTCTGGGACAAGGACTCGCCCGCACTGTCATCAGCATGGATGCCGAAGCGCAGAAGCTCGGTACCCACACGCTGCGCCAGAGCACGGTCGGGTGTGACGAGCGCGCAGGTTTTCCCGGCTTCGGAAACGACATCGCGCAGGATCAGGGCGATGGCCTGTGCCTCCTGCTGCTGGTCCTGCGCGGGCAGGATGGAGAGGCCGTCGATATCCCTGGGACGGCTGTCCTGCCCCCAGTGCTCGATTCCGTGTTCCGGAAGCAGGACCTCGCGCAGCATCAGTTCGCGCCCACGATCCCGGCCGCCATCCCAGTCCGTCAGTTCCTCGCGGGACAGGCCCAGATCTGTCAGGATTTCCTTCAGGCCTGCCTGCGGATGCGATGGCGGCAGATCGGCCCAGATCTCGCCCGCCATACCCAGATCCACACCCGGCAAAATCACGAGCCCGGCGGGAAGTCGCGCCACCACGGCCAGCACATCCGACACTGCCGCAGAGCCATCCGCGAACCCCACGCCCCAGACCGGCGTCAGCGGCGGCTTTTCCGCCCAGGCCTGCGCCTGCGCTTTCAGACGCGCGATCTGCCGCGCCACGGGATTGGAGAGCCCTTCTTCCTCCAGCCATTTTGGCCAGACGGCGGTCACGATTTCCAGAAATTTCAGCGTCTGCTGCCAGTGATCGGAAAAGCGCTCCTCCACCGCATCCGGCAGGCGCTCGGCCAGATCGACGCCGCTGCGCTCGGCCTCGTCCATCAGGTCCGCCAGCGCCTTGGCCAGCGGCCAGGCGCGGTCGATCCCCTTGGTGCTGTCCACACCGACGCTCACGAGCGGCGTCTGAAGGATCAGCATCGAGAGCACGGCCAGACGGCGTTGCGGCTCCACGGCAGGCGGGAGAACAACATCGATCCCGATGGATGCCAGCGCATCCTCATCCACGTCATTGATCGCAACGATGCGCGGCAGGAGTGCGGCCTGCGTGTCCAGAACCCGCAGGAACGCTTCCATGAGCGCGCGGCCCGCGCGACGGCTGGGAACGAGGATCAGGCCGGGACCATCCGTTCCGGCTGCCGGGTCCTGCTCAAGCCATTCCTGCGCCACACGGTCCAGAAACGGCTCCGTGCCCGCAATGGTGACGACGCCGCTCATGGGGTCAGTCCTGTCAGGCGCTCTTCAGGCCAGCCCGTCAGCTCCACAAGGCGGGAATCCTCACTGTCACCGGGGACGAATGTGAGATGCAACGCGCCTTCGGGTAGCAGGTCCCCGGCCCGTTCCGGCCATTCGACCAGCATAATGCCCTCGCATGCCTCGTCCCAGGCCAGCTCGTACAACGCATCCGGGCCGTCCAGACGCCACAGATCATAGTGATGCACCGACCCTTTCGGCGTCTCGTAAGGCTGCACGAGCGCGAAACTGGGGCTCGGCACTTCCATCTGCAGGTCCTGTGCCAGATGGCGCAGGAAGGCCCGGGCGAACGTGCTTTTCCCAGCACCTAAGCCCCCCGAAAGCGCGAGGCAGTCTCCGGGCCCGCAGCGATCGGCGATCAGGGCCGCCAGAGTTTCGGTTGCAAGCTGGTCATCAAGGCGTATCTGCATGGAGCCCAATGTGGCCCGACTGCCGTGTGCCAGCAAGCACGTTTGGGGAACATCGGCGCCCGTTCAGCCAGACATGTGCTGAAGCAGCGTCTTCCACCGCGCCATGACGGAGCGTTCCTGAAACTCCGCCGCCCGCTGCCGCGCCTTGTCCGACATGCTTAGGCGTTGCTCAGAAGCGCCCATCAGTTCCAGCAGGGCAACCGCGAGAGCCTCGGGCTCTTCGGGCGGAACCAGAAACCCGGTCTCGCCATCGCGCACGATTTCCGCTGGCCCGGTCTCACAGTCAAACGCCACGACCGGCACCCCGGCCGCCATGGCTTCGAGCAGCACCATCGGCAGACCCTCATAACGCGAGGACGCCACGAACAGAGCGGCCCGGGCATAGTCAGCATCGATGCCCCCGGTTGCGGGCGCAATCGTCACATGATGCAGTCCCAGCGTCTGCTGAAGCAGGGCCTCACGGTCGGGTCCGTCCCCCCGGATCAGAAGCTCCCAGCCGGCACTTCGCGGATCCTGCTCCACGATCCGCCAGGCCTGAAGCAGCAGGTCGTAGCCCTTCTGTTCGGTCAGCCGCCCCGCCGCCAGAACCAGACGGGACGCTTGAGGATACGGTCTGTCCGTCACGGGCGGCGCCATGTTCGGAATGGCGGTCAGGCGCGCCCGGACCGTCGTGCCTTCACGCCACAGCGCCGTGTCCCGCTGGGTCAGGACAACGACATCATCGGCCCAGCGCGCGGCGATCTGCCGTCCCCAGACGCGTTTGCGGCGGTTCAGCGTCACGTTGAAGTTGAAATGCTCCCACACGACACAGCGCACGCCCGCAAGCCGTGCGGCCGCCACGCCGTAGAGCGCATGAGTGGACTCCACCACCACCAGCGTGTCGATCTTCTCCCGTTTCAGCAGACGGGACAGCCGCCAGACGATGCGGAACCAGGAATTGAAGATCTTCACCGGCCGGTCGAACAGGGACGAGACGGCGATTTCGGGCGACAGCGGAAAGGCCGGAGCCCCCGCCCCGACGAGTTCCACCAGCCGCACCTCACAGCCCTGACGGACCAGCCCGTTCATGACGGCACAGGCCGAGCGTTCAGTGCCGCCGAGGCCTTTGAGATCCTGAATTACAAACGCATATCGTGCCTTCAATGCCCTACCCCAACCTCTTCAAACCGATTATGAAACAGGTCATGACGACTGCACCTCAAACCCTCAACACCGATGTCGCGATTGTCGGCGCCGGTCCGACCGCCCTCTTCGCCGCATTCGAATGTGGCATGCTCAAGCTGTCCTGCGTCCTGATCGACGCGCTCGACAGCGTAGGCGGACAATGTGCGGCGCTCTACCCGGAAAAACCGATCTACGACATCCCGGCCCATCCCGCCATCGAAGGCGGCGCCCTGATCGAGGCGCTCGAACAGCAGATCGCACCGTTCGACGTGCCGCGCCTGCTGGGCTCGCGGGTCGAGACGCTGGAAGGCCAGCGCGGGGCGTTCACATTGAAGACCGCACGGGGCGACGTCATCACCGCCAGGGCCATCATCATCGCAGCCGGTGCAGGTGCATTCGGGCCGAACCGTCCGCCGCTCGACGGGCTTGAAGCCTATGAGCGCACGGGGGCCGTGCAGTATTACGTCAAGAAACGCGTTGATTTTGCGGGCAAGCGCGTCGTGGTCGCAGGCGGTGGCGATTCCGCGCTGGACTGGGCGCTGTCCCTCTCCGAAGTGGCTGCTCAGGTCTATCTGCTGCATCGCCGGGACCGCTTCCGTGGGGCGCCCGAGACGCTTTCGCGCATCGAACAGCAGATTGCGGCTGGCAAGATCGAGAAGGTCGTGCCCTATCAGCTCCATGCCCTGCACGGCATGGACGGTGTGCTCTCGACCGTGGAAGTCACGACACTTGAAGGCACGTCCCGGCATATCGAGGCCGATGCGCTTCTGCCGTTCTATGGCCTGTCCACCGATCTGGGGCCGATCGCGCTCTGGGGGCTGGACACGCATCGCAACACCGTCCCTGTCACCCCGGCCACGCTCGAGAGCAGCACGCCGGGCATTTTCGCGATCGGGGACGTGGCGACCTATCCGGGCAAGCTGAAGCTGATCCTTCAGGGCTTCTCCGAAGGCGCCATGGCGGCCCATGCCATCCATACCATCGTCCATCCCGACACGGCCCTGCATTTCGAATATTCGACGAGCAAGGGCGTGCCGGGCTGACGGAGCAAGACGGGACAGTTTTTTCGCAGCGCTGAGCTGACTTTCATGGCTTCAGGGCGGTTTCACGAACGACAACACAGCAGGACAGATATGAAAGTCATCGTTATGGGCGCCGGCGTCATCGGCGTGACAACGGCCTGGTATCTCGCTCAGGAAGGCCACGAAGTCGAAGTTATCGACCGCCAGCCGGGTGTGGGCCTGGAAACGTCCTTTGCCAATGCGGGTCAGGTCTCTCCGGGCTATTCCACCCCCTGGGCCATGCCGGGACTGCCGTTCAAGGCCGCGAAGTGGATGTTCGAGAAGCACAGCCCGCTCGTGATCCGTCCGCGCTTCGATACGGCCATGTTCCGCTTCATGGGCGAACTGCTCATGAACTGCACCGAAAAGGCCTATGACATCAACAAGGGCCGGATGCTGCGGATCGCGGAATATGCGCGTGACCGTCTGGACGCCCTACGTGCGGACACCGGCATCACCTATGACGGTGCGCAGAAGGGTCTGATCCAGCTGTTCCGCACCGACAGCCAGATCGAATACGCCGCCGAAGACATGCGCCTGCTGGCCGAAAGCGGCGTCGAGCACAAGCTGCTGACCGTGGACGAGATCCTTGCCCGCGAGCCCGGCCTTGCCCATGCGCGGCACCTGCTCAAGGGCGGCCTGCTGCTGCCGGGTGACCAGACGGGCGATGCGCATCTCTTCACGCGCCGTCTGGCCAAGATGGCCGAAGAGAAGGGCGTGAAGTTCCATCTCGGCGTCAATATCGAGGCTCTGGAAGCTGCCAGCGATGCCATCGTCAGCATCCGCACCAGCGCCGGCCGTATGACCGCCGATCGCTATGTTCTGGCGCTCGGCAGCTATTCACCGCGCTTCCTCAAGCCGCTGGAACTGCGTCTGCCGATCTATCCGGTCAAGGGCTACTCCCTGACCATGCCGATCACGGATGAAAGCCGCGCCCCGGTCTCGACCGTCAATGACGAGACGTACAAGGTCGCCATCACGCGCCTTGGCGACCGCATCCGCATCGGCGGCACGGCCGAGCTGAACGGCTTCAACCTGCGCCTCAGCCCGGACCGTCGCGAGACGCTGGAGCTGTCCTTCAGCGAGATGTATGGCGGCGGCGACCTGTCGTCCGCGAAATACTGGACGGGCCTGCGTCCCTGCACCCCGGACGGCACGCCGATCGTCGGCCCCTCCCCGCGCTACGGCAATCTGTGGCTCAACACCGGCCATGGCACGCTGGGCTGGACGATGGCGGCAGGCTCCGGCCAGATCGTCGCGGACCAGATCTCCAGCCGCCAGACGGCCATTCCGTCCCTCGACCTGTCGCTAGACCGCTACGGCGTCTGAGACACGCTCCCGTCCGTTGGGTCTTACGGACGGGAGAGGAACGCCTGGACATCCTGCATCGAGACGGTCCCGTCCCGGCGCAGGAGTTCGTCCTTGCCGCCCACATGATGCGGCATGACCATCAGCGGCGTGCCTTCATCCATGAACCTGATCCCCAGATCACTCCAGTGCGGCACCACGAACCGCCGGAAAGACTGGACGAGCGCGCACTGGTCAATGCACCAGTTCGTCGGATTGGCAGGGTCATAGGCGACCTGCAGATAATCATGCAGGAACGCCGCGATCTCCGGCAGCCTGTCAGCTTCCCCGAACCATGAAATCCCCGCGCCAAACCCCCAGGGCTCGCCAAAAGTCTGGCGTCCTTCATGGTTATAGGCATAAAGCCGGAAACCGTAATCAGCGGTATTCCTGAGATCATCAAACAGCGCCAGGAAGTCATCGGGGAAATAACCGTCACAATCCGCGGTGATGACCGGGCAGGCATAGCGCCGTACTACTTCGGGCAACATCAGATAGCGGATCGCCGTATAGGTCGCGGCATCGCGCCATGTAAGCTGTCCATGCGCCAGAGTGATATCGAGACCGAAATCCCTTTGCGCGAGGGCATCGACCAGTTCGCGCATGAACGCAAGCTGCTCCGGCGTCGGCGTATCGATCCCCAGACACAGCCGGATCCGGAATGCCGGGTCCAGGCGAGTAGCACAAACCCTGAGCAGCGACAGCAGGAGCTTGGGGAGAAAGCGGACATACCCGGCATCGCATCCGAAAACGAGACAGAGCGCTGGCGGCTGAGCACCCGGGACATCGCCGGGAGCAACACTGGCCTCCCAGTGCCATTCCCCCATGCCCAGACGGTCAGGAACCGGCTGCTCCATACCCTCACGCGCGGCCCCACCCAGCCAGGACAGCACGCCACAGTTATAGTGGATCGGCATGAGCCCGGTCCGAATGGCCAAGGCTTTGGCCACCGCATACTGGCTGTCGGCCGCATCCGCATTGCCCGCGAGCCAAAACTGATGCCCGCTGCAAAGAGCATTCCAGTAACTGTCCCCGTTAAAACGCCGGTCCAGTTCCAGCAGGGCCTGGCGGGGTTTTTCCCCAAGACGCAGGGACGTCTCCTCGAAGCGATGTCCATAAGTCTGCCGAATGTCCCACCCGTCCCGTTCCGCAAGTGGCATAGGCGTCAGAACCCGTTCGAACAGCACGTCAAAGGGCGTCAGACGGAGATGCCGCAGAAGACCCGGCACCAGGAACAGGGCGTTTTCACCCTGACGCAGCCGTGCATCGAGATCCTGCGTCCGCTGCGGAATGTTGCCCTCCGGGAAGCGCTTCAGCAGGGCACCATGCAGCAGGTCAGCCGCCCGGACGTGATGACCGCAGCGCATTGCCAGAAGAGCCAAGAAATACAGCATGTCCGCGCCATCATCGGCCCGACGCGCCAGTTCCAGCGCACGTTCCGCCAGCGCCAGCTCGCCGCAGTCCACACAGATCAGCGCCAGATATCGCAGGCGGGACAGATCCTCGGGATACAGGGCAACCTTGGAGGTCTCCGACTGAAGACTCGCAAACGAATCCCGGATACGGGCCCAGGGCGCCTGATCTCCGCGCCGCACAACGTTGCGGACGTCTTCCAGAAGAGCCACCACCTCAGGTGACGGACAGGGCTCCAGCCGAAGGGGAGACGCATTTTTGCCTGCCAGAAGAACGGACCCGTCTTCCTGCGCCTGCACATTGAGCGTTTCCAGAGCAACCGCCCAGTCCCCGACCCGGAGCTGGAAATCCTGTATCGCAGGGCGCAGAACCGAAAAGGGTTCAGCAGCAACATGCCAGGGACGCGATACCAGCCGCTGCAGTTCCGGCAGGCGCGCGACCGGCAGAGCGAGGAACTGCTCCCAACCCTGGATCTGCGATGCGGTGCCACATCCACGCTCCGGCGCCGCTGTCAGAAAGACATTCCCGGCACGCACCGCATACAGGAGACGCCCCCCGGATGGATCGATCGGCAGAAGCTCCATGAGACCGCCATTCCCGGTCAGCGGGACGGGATCCACCACCCCCGCGATCACATCGGGCAAAGACGCCAGAGACAGCGAGAACCCGCGCCGCGCGACAATCGACCCATGGAAGCTCAGAAGACAGGACGTCATGCCAGCAGCGTAGTGAGGGGCGAGAGCACATGCAAATGCCTGCAAAACCCGCCCCGAAATCTGACGGAGTCATAAAAAAAAACGGGGCCTGCCTGAGCAGACCCCGTTCCGTGTCCTGTGGCCCTGTGAAAGGCCGGAAAACATATCCTCAGTTGGACGGAGCAGCTTCGGTCGGAGCGGCATCCGTGGCAGCGGAGGTCTTCTTGTGGTGCTTGTGCTTGTGGTGGTGCTTCTTGCCGTGATGCTTCTTCGTGCCCGTCTCCGTGGCAGCATCGGACTCGGCGGCAGGTGCAGCTTCGGCAGCCGGAGCCGCGGGAGCTTCAGCGGCAGGCGCAGCGGGAGCAGCAGTCGTGGTGGGATCGGCGAACGCCGGAGCAGCCGTCAGGGCCAGGGCGGAAACGGCAGCGATCAGGGAGAGGTTGAAAAGACGCATCTGGAAACGGAGCTCCACAACAGAATAAAGACAAGCCAGCGTTCAGTTTCCCCGAAGTGGCCTTGACTGCAACATTATCATTCCTGTCTGGCAGGGTCGCGCATTAACTTTATGAAATTTCAGTCCCGTATCCGTGCAATACACAAAGACGCCTCAATTCAGACAAACTCCATTATGCGCCCATGAAAAAAGGCGTGTTCCGGAACTCCGGGACACGCCTTTTCCTTCAAACCGGCCCTGAAAAGGACGGATCAGCCTTCGCGGGACTTGGAAGCACGCTTGCGCTCGTGCGGATCCAGGTAACGCTTGCGGATCCGGATGGCAGACGGCGTGACTTCGACCAGCTCATCGTCTTCGATATAGGCGATGGCCTGCTCAAGGCTCATGCGGCGCGGCGGCGTCAGAAGCAGGGCTTCGTCCTTGCCTGATGCACGCATGTTGGTCAGCTTCTTTTCACGAACCGCGTTGATGTCGAGGTCGTTCTCGCGGGAATGCTCACCCAGGATCATGCCTGTGTAGATCTTCTCACCGGCATCGACGAACATCGTACCACGATCCTGAAGGGCAAACAGCGCATACTGCGTTGTCTGACCATCTTCAGCCGAGATCAGCGAACCGTTGCGACGACCTTCGATCGGACCGACATACGGCAGATAGCCATGGAACAGACGGTTCATGAGGCCCGTGCCGCGCGTGTCGGTCAGGAACTCGCCGTGATAGCCGATCAGGCCGCGCGACGGGATCAGGAACGTCAGACGGACTTTTCCGCCACCGGACGGACGCATATCCTGCATGACGCCCTTACGCAGGGACATCTTCTCGACGACAACGCCCGAATACGGCTCGTCCACGTCCACCAGAACTTCTTCGAACGGCTCTTCACGCTCACCGGTCTCTTCGTTTTCACGGAAGAGAACGCGCGGACGACCGATCGTCAGCTCGAAACCTTCGCGACGCATCTGCTCGATGAGAACGCCGAGCTGAAGCTCGCCACGACCGGCGACTTCGAAGGCTTCGCTTTCCGGGCTTTCCGTGACCTTGATGGCCACGTTGCCTTCGGTTTCCTTGAAGAGACGGTCACGGATCTGGCGCGACGTCACCTTCTTGCCTTCACGACCGCCGAGCGGGCCATCGTTGATGCGGAAGGTCATGGACAGCGTTGGCGGATCAACCGGACGCGACGGCAGCGGCACGTCGATGGACGGATCGGCGATCGTGTCGGGAATCGTCGCGTCGGACAGACCGGCCACAGCCACGATGTCACCGGCTTCGGCTTCTTCCACAGGAACGCGATCAAGGCCACGGAACGACAGCAGCTTCGTCAGACGGCCGGTCTCAACGATCGTGCCGTCCGGACGCAGCACGCGCACCGGCATGTTCACCTTCGCGCGGCCCTGATCGATACGACCCGTCAGGATGCGGCCCAGGAAGTTGTCGCTCTCAAGAATGGTAGCAACCATTCCGAACGGTGCGTCCTTGTCCACGTTCGGCGTCGGCACATGGCGCAGCACCAGGTCGAACAGCGGAGCCAGATCCTTCTTCGGTCCGTCAAGCTCCAGATCGGCCCAACCCTGACGGCCCGAAGCATAAAGCATCGGGAAGTCGAGCTGATGCTCGTCGGCGCCGAGGGACGCGAACAGGTCGAAGATCTCTTCGTGCACTTCGTCCGGACGGGCGTCGGAACGGTCGATCTTGTTGACGACAACGATCGGACGGATGCCACGGGCCAGCGCCTTGCCAAGCACGAACTTGGTCTGCGGCAGCGCGCCTTCAGCGGCATCGACGAGGATGATCGCGCCATCCACCATGCTCAGGATACGCTCGACCTCACCACCGAAATCGGCGTGGCCCGGGGTATCGATGATGTTAATGCGGGTTTCTTTCCACACAACGGACGTGCACTTGGCGAGAATGGTGATGCCACGCTCGCGCTCGAGGTCGTTGCTGTCCATGGCGCGGTCGGCAACATGCTGGTTGTCACGGAAAGAACCGGACTGTTTGAGAAGCGCGTCAACCAGCGTGGTTTTGCCATGATCGACGTGCGCGATGATGGCGATATTACGGAGTTCCATTTGGTCTTCCAGACGGGAGGCATCGAAGAGAGGATTTGCGCCGTCTTCTGCACCGAATCCCGCCAATATGCAAACTCTGTCACTGTCTTTTCGTCCTGAAGATGCCTTGAGCCTCCGGGAAAGCTGGGCCACATCACACAAAACACTGCCCCTTTGAGGAATTCCGATCATGTCCGACCATCACCCGACCGGCCCGTCCGCACCCGGTACCGACGCTCTCAGCCAGCTCGGCCGCGCCACCACCACGCCGCAGAGTCCCGAGGAAGCCATCCTCGAGCGCGTCCCTTCCCCGCATCAGGGCCGGCAGTATGTCGTGCGCTTCACGGCACCGGAGTTCACGTCGCTCTGCCCGGTCACGGGACAGCCGGATTTCGCGCATATCGTCATCGACTACATCCCCGGCGAATGGATCGTGGAGAGCAAGTCCCTTAAGCTCTTCCTGACCAGCTTCCGCAATCATGGTGCCTTCCATGAAGACTGCTCCATCGCCATTGCCGAACGTCTGGTCGCCCTGCTCGACCCGCAATGGCTGCGCATCGGCGCCTACTGGTATCCGCGCGGCGGCATTCCGATCGACGTATTCTGGCAGACGGGTGAACCGCCGAAGGGCGTGTGGATTCCCGCGCAGGACGTTCCCGGCTATCGCGGCCGCGGCTGAACCAGCCCATGACCGAAGCCGCCGCCATCGCCCGCTCCAGCGGACCCGTCACGCAGGCCCGACTTGTGGTGGACTTCCAGCGTCTCGGGATCACGCCCGGCATGACGCTGCTGGTCCATGCGTCGCTGAGCCGGATCGGATGGGTCTGCGGCGGGGCACCTGCCGTGATCGGGAGCCTGCTCCAGGCGGTCGGGCCGGAAGGCACGATCGTCATGCCCGCGCAGTCTTCCGAACTGAGCGATCCGTCAGGCTGGTGCGATCCGCCGGTACCGGAAAGCTGGTGGGAGACGATCCGTGCGACCATGCCGCCCTATGACCCGCAGCTCACCCCCACGCGCGGCATGGGGCAGATTGCCGAAACCTTCAGGACATGGACCGGCGTGCAGCGCAGTACGCATCCACAGGTCTCGTTCAGTGCTCTGGGACCACAGGCAGCGGATATTCTGGCGCGTCAGCCAATGGAAGATCCGTTCGGCCCCCAGTCCCCCCTCGCCGCCCTGTCGGACAGGGAGGCGCAGGTCCTGATGATCGGAACGGGATGGGAAACCTGTACGGCGCTGCATCTGGCCGAACGTCTGGCCCAGCCGGAGGGGCCGACCTTTCAGGATGGAACCTGCATCACTGTGGATGGAGAGCGCCGGTGGATCCGGCTCTGCCTGCCCGTGACGGACACGGAGCGTTTCCAGCCTTTCGGCGCCACTCTGGATGGCAATGCCTTGCTCCGGCACGGCCATGTCGGCGCGGCACCTTCACGCCTCTTTCCCCTTGCTCCGGCCATCCAAATGGCCACGGACCGATGGACGGGAAGCGAAGCAGCTTAAAGGCTGATGCCGAGCTGCCCCTGGAAATACAGCAGGGGCGAGCGGTTCTCATCGAGCTCCAGCGCAACGGGACGCGCCATGAACAGGGCATGGGTGCCGCCCTGGAACGTCTCGACCAGTTCGCAGTGCATCTTGACCAGTGAGTCGCGCACGAAGGCCGTGCCATCCGCCGCGCGCTCGATCACGTCCGACCCGAACTTGTCGGCCGTGCGGCTGGCGAACAGCATCGCCACGTCCTTGTGGTCGTTGCCCAGAATGCTGAGGCCGAACACCCCGGCTTCCGCAATCGCACGATAGGTCGCGCTGGCCCGGTTAAGACAGATCAGCAGCAGGAGCGGATCGAGGGACACGGACGTCAGGGCGCTGATGGTCGCGCCCTGCTCGCCTTCGCTGCCTTTGGCCGTCACCACAGCCACACCCGTGGCGAAATGGGACATGGCTTTGCGGAAATCGGTTTCGTTCGGAGTCGTCATGACAATCTCCTTGCCATAATCCGACGCCAAGCGCACCTCCCCCTGCCGAAACGAACTATGGCAGGGATTGCGCTCCTCAGAACCCCAGCGTCATGTCCGCCCCGAACAGGATACGCCCCATGTGGTGCTGGTCATCGAACGGGCGCGTGCCATTGAGCGAACGGTCAAAGCGCAGTTCCGGCCGGAACTGGAGCAGCTTGACGTGATGCCCTACATCCGGCCGCCAGACCGTGTTGAGCGTCAGCGCGCCATAAGTCGTGGCGGGCGCGGTTTCCGAACGCGTCGGATTGCCGAGCATGGCCTGCGCATAGCCCTCGTTCTCGGCAAAGCTGGCGACAAAACTGCCCGTATTGTCCCGATACAGCTCTGCCCGAGCGTTGACGGTCAAATTCGGGTGAATGTGCCACCCGCCCCACACGACCGCGCTCCACGTATCCGCACGCAGGCCTTCGTCATGAAGCTGGTTCAGCTCCGCCGTGACGCTCCATTTTTTCGAGAACGTCCAGGTCCCGTTCAGATCGTTCCAGTACCGCATGGCGCCATTTGCGCGCGGCCCAAGCGACCGCACGGCATTTTCCGGCCCGACCCGCAGCAGATAGGTGAAGGACAGATGCCCGTCCGCCAGATTGATGCCCGTCACACCGATATAGCCGGCGGGACGGCCATTGTTGTCGCCGCGCCCGAAAGACGTCTGGTTGCCGGTATCCGCCCCGAACTGAAGATCGAAATGATCGTCCAGATGGAGCTGGAACATGCCGCCCACATGCTCGAACGGCGTGGAATATTCCGTCGTATAGGCCAGCGTATAGAAAGCGCGGGTCGAGGGATCGAGCGCCTCCACACCCATGGGGGAGGTCAGGATACCGATCTGCCCGTCCAGCCCTTTGGCCGTGAACCAGGGCATGTGAATCGCGACATTGGCGAAAACCGGCATGGCCTGATAGCGGCCATTGATCCAGCGGTCTGAAACACCGGCAATCGTGTAGCTGCGTGCGTCGGAGCCATAGAGCATCCGCAGATTTATCCCCAGACCATATCCGCCGCCGATCGGATCGACCGGTTTGGTGAGCGTGAATGTGAGCTGGTTCAGCGTTGCCTGATCGGCATAGGGGGAGAGGAGCTGGCCAAAATTGAGATTGCTGGCGGGATGGCTGGAACTGCCCATCACGCCACCTTCGATCTGGGCGCCAAAGGTGACGTCGGAAAACCACTGGTCCATCCAGGCCTTGCCCTGCCCGGTCGCGGTCTGCTCCCCCACGGTCTGGGCGCCGGCAGCGGAGACTCCGAGCCCCGCAAGAACCGCCAGTATCGCCCCAAAACCCCGACTGAAACGCTGCCTCATGCCATCCACCTTCCGGTTGCATGAGGCAGCCCATAGCACAGGCCTGATTTTTTACTTAATGTTGCTAAAGGGGAATATTCCTCAGAATTTGGCCGTATTCGGATCAGCGCCCATCCGGCCATCCTTGCGATCCATCTGTTCGATGGCCTGCATGTCATCCGCATCCAGCACGAAGCCGAACACATCCAGATTTTCAGCCAGACGCTTGGGATTGACCGATTTCGGAATGACGATCAGCCCGTTCTGAAGATGCCAGCGGATCACGACCTGCGCCGGAGTGCGGCTGTGCTTTTCAGCAATCTTCCCGATCCGCTCGTTACTCAGGACGCGCCCCTTGCCCAGCGGGCGCCAGGACTCGGTGCGGATGTTGTGCTTCTCATGGAATTCCCGCAGGGCGCGCTGCTGGAAATCGGGATGCAGCTCGATCTGGTTGACGACCGGCACGACACCCGTGGCATCCATGATCCGCTCCAGGTGCTCCGGCTCAAAGTTGGAAACGCCGATGGACTTCACGCGGCCGGATTTCTTTAGCTCGACGAGTGCCTTCCAGGTCTCGACATACTGGCCCTGAGCCGGCATCGGCCAGTGGATCAGATACAGGTCCAGTACCGGGCGACGCAGCAGGCGGGCACTTTCGTCATAAGCCCGCAGGGTACTGTCATAGCCCTGCTCGTCATTCCAGAGCTTGGTCGTCAGGAAGATATCCGGATGGTCTTCCAGACCTTTGCCGACACCTTCCTCGTTCTTGTACAGACGCGCCGTATCGACAGACCGGTAACCGAGCTTCACGGCTTCCTTCACGACCTCGGCCGTCTCATCCGGCGGTGTTTCCCACACACCCAGCCCGATCTGGGGCATGGTGTGACCGTCATGAAAGGAAATCACGGTCTGGGCCTCGGCGGATGGAACCTGTGACGACATGTCTGTCTCCCTGCAAAGATGAAAAAATCCACGGGTACAAAGCCTGCTGACTGACCAACGCCCATCGTAAAGGCCGGGTTCAGTCCCGGCTCAGCAGAACGGCCAGTTTCCGGCTGAATGCCGCAACCGTGAACGGTTTGACCAGCAGTGCGCAACCCGGCGCCAGGGCCTGATCGCCCAGAATGCTCTGCTCGGCATAGCCCGTGATGAACAGCACCTTCAGCCCCGGCCAGCGTCCGAGCATCTGCTCGCCCAGTTCCCGGCCGTTCATGCCACCCGGCATCCCGATATCGCTGATGAGAACCGCCGGCGCACCTTTCTCCGCAGCCAGCGCCTCCGCTGACGGCCCATCAGCCGCGGTCAGCACGATCCCGCCCAGATCCGTCACCATGTCCGACACGATCATCCGCACGGCCTCTTCGTCATCCACGACGAGGACCCGCTGCCCTTCCAGAAGGCGAGGCTGGGACGCGACAGGCAAAGGCGGCGGTTCGGGACGGATGGTTTTCTGCCCCTGATAGCGCGGCAGCCAGAGCGACACGGCTGTCCCCTGCCCCGGCGCGGAGTGGATCTCCACCTGCCCCCCTGACTGCTGGGTAAAGCCGTAGATCATGCTCAGCCCCAGCCCCGTTCCCTCCCCTAGCGGCTTTGTCGTGAAGAACGGGTCAAAGGCGCGCTGCACGATCTCGGGCGCCATGCCGCAGCCTTCATCCTGCACCGTCAGGACCACATAATCGCCCGCCCGGATGGACATGTCTGAGGCAACATCAGCCGCCAGAACCCTGTTGGCACTCTCAAGCCGCAGCATCGTCCCGCGATCATGCATGGCGTCGCGGGCATTGATGCACAGGTTCAGGATCGCGTTCTCAAGCTGGTTGGCATCCACGCGCGTCAGCCACAGGCCGGGCTCCAGATCGAAAACGAGCTCTATGCCCGGCCCGACCGTCCCCCGCAGCAGACTTTCCAGCCCGAGAACGAGCGCATTCATGTCCGTGGGCGTGGGATCGAGGGTCTGACGCCGCGAGAAAGCCAGAAGACGATGGGTCAGCGACGCAGCCCGGCGGACCGCATCCTGCGAGGCCGCGATGTAACGTCCCAGCCCGTCTGTCCGCCCCTGCGCCAGACGCAGCCCGATCAGTTCCAGCCCGCCCCCGATTCCGGCGAGCAGATTGTTGAAATCATGCGCCAGACCACCCGTGAGCTGCCCGACAGCCTCCATTTTCTGGGCCTGGCGGAGCTGCTCTTCCAGTTCGTTGCGCTCGGTCAGGTCACGCCCGACCGCATAGATCGCATCGCCCTCGTCGTTGCAGCTCCAGTTATAGGTCCGCCAGCTGCCGTCCGACCGCCGCATCCGGACATCCAGCCCCGCCGTCGGCCAGGGCGTCCCCGCCAACAGACGCTCGAACGTGTCCAGCACCATGCGCCTGTCATCGGGATGGCACAGCGCATCCAGCCGCAGCCCTGCGAGTTCCTCGGCCCTGTAACCCTGCGTCTCTTCCCAGCTCGGGCTGACCGCAACGTAATAACCGCGCCGGTCGATGATGATGAACAGATCGCGGGCAATGTTCCACAACCGGTCGCGCTCGCGGGTCCGTTGCAGAATCCGCTCTTCGAGCATGACGTTGAGATCGCGGATCTGCTGCTGCGTGCGGGCCTGACGCATGGACGCATGGGTGCGGTCCGCCACGGCGCGGGTGAAGACGATTTCCTCGTCCGTCCAGGTATGAGGCGCATCGTGGCAGACGAACATCAGCCCCACGAAACGCCCGAACTTGAAGATCGGAACGCAGAGGATCGCCACGATGCCCTCGGCGTCATAGCGGGCGTCATAACCTGCCGTCAGGGCGTCGGTATGGACATCGGCGATGGCCACGGGTTCGCCCCGTCCCAGGATCGGCCTGAACGCGCCGTAATCCGCGAACATCCGCACGCCCACCAGCGGACGCGTGACCTCAGGCGTGCCGCCAACGGTCATGCCGGTCCAGTCATCGTTGACGACGCCATAGCCCGCACCACTCGCATCCAGTTCACGGCAGATAATGCGGGCGGCGACCTCTTCCATCATGCCGGTATCATCCAGCGCGCGAAGCTGGTCTCCCAGCTCGACCAGCGCAGCCTGACGCAGGGCCTGCCGCTTGCTCCGGTCGATATCAAAGACGATGCCGGGGAAGCGGACCACGCGCCCTTCGTCCCCCAGATCGCAGCGTCCGTTACCCTCGAACCAGCGCTGCCCCTCCGGCGTGTCCACCCGGAACTCGAACCGGCATTTCCCGCCCCGCCGCGTCGCCGCCGTGACGGCCTGCACCACGGCGAACCGGTCCCGCGGGTCCACCGAATCATAAATAACATTCGGCATGACGCCTTCGCGCAGACGGGCCGGGTCCAGCCCGAGTGTCTGCGCCAGCCTGGCATCCCCCGTCATCCGGGACGCGCTGTCATCCCACATCCATGTCCCGGCGATCGCACCTGCATCAAGGGCAAGCTGGAGCCGCTCGGCGGACTGGTTGGCTTCCGTCAGGTCACGCCCGATCGCCAGCAGACGCCGCACATCGCCGTCCTCGCCAAAAACCGGCGTCACAGCCACGTCCCAGAAGCGGCGCTGCCCCCGCATGGTCATGGCATAACCCTGAAACCGCGCTGTCTCGCCAGCCAGAGCGGTCTGCACCGCCAGGGCGGCCCGGCGGCGTGGCTGCCCCCGCCACAGATCGACCCAGGGCAGGCCGTGCATGATGATCGGGCTGTCCATTTCCATGGACCTGATGCCGCCTTCATTGACGAAGCGGATGCAACCTTCGCAGTCGAGAATATGGATACAGTCCGGCAGACTGGACAGCAGCAGCCGCGTGAATGCCTCGCTGGACCGCAGGGCTTCCGCCGTCATGGAGGCGGAAGAGACGTCCATCGCGAGGCCGACGCTGCGGCGGCTGTCGGGCCGGCTTTCATCTTCCCGCCACCCGCGCAGCAGAACATGCCGCAGCCTGGAACTGCGGGGGGAGCGTGACTGCGCCTGTCCGGAACCGGGCATGGACGGGGATGAGACCAGAATCCGGAACCGCAGCTCGTAGCAGCCCTCGTCCCGCAGTTCGTCCTCAAGACTGCCGTCATAGACCAGCCGGTCATCGGGATGCAGGAACATCAGCAGCTCGTCGATCGGCACACCCACGGCCAGCCGCTCGGGAGGCAGTCCCCAGAGGCTCGCGAAACGCGCATCCCCCGTCACCACGCGGGTTGCAAAATCGCAGCGGTAGAACGCGACATCCGCCGTGTCCGCCATCCGCTGCATCCGCAGCTGCATGCGTTCCACAAGCGCATGCTCCCCCGATTGCGGGGCCGCGGCACGCTCACGGAGCAGATCGTCCACCTGCAGGGCGCACAGGGCCAGAACATGCTCGAGCGCAGGCGCATTGCGCCGCACGCACAGCCAGACCTCGACCGCGCCGGAGCGCACCGGCAGGAGCCGCACGGTGCAGGCATCAAGGGACTGACCATCCATGAGGCAGGCCGCGCCTTCCGCGGCGATCGCACCTCCCTCACCGCCAAGAATACGCACGCCATCGGCGTCGCGCAGCAGAAGCGCAGCCTCTCCCCCGCCTTCAGCGGCGGCCAGGGCCAGAAGATGGACACACAGGATGGACGCACGGCCGACAGCAGACGCCGGAGGCAGCATCAGCGCTCCGGAGGCCTCTTCAGTGCCCTCCACAAGATCCATCATTCCTCCCTCTCAGCGCCGGTATCCTGACACATCCTGTTTCGGAAGTGTGTCACAGCAATAGCAGATCCCGTATGTCTCGCATCCTGTCACGAAACCTCTACAAAAGAATGTGCCACTTTCCCGCATCCCTGACGTTCCTGTCGGGACGCGATCACATTTTCAGGAGTCTGCCATGCTGAACCTCGATCTGAGCGGCCGCACCGCCCTCGTCACCGGCTCGACCGGCGGGATCGGTCTTGCCATCGCCCGGAAGCTGGGCGAGGCGGGCGCCACCGTCATCATCAACGGCCGCAAGCAGGAAGGCGTCGATAGCGCCCTTGAGAAGCTGGCCAAGGCCGTCCCGGGCGGCGCCTTCCGCAGTGTCGTCGCCGATGTCGGAACCGCCGAGGGCTGCAAGGCGCTCTTTGAGGCCGAAAGCAGCGTGGATGTCCTCGTCAACAATGCCGGCATTTTCGCACCGAACGATTTCTTCCAGACGACGGATGAGAGCTGGCAGCATCTGTTCGAGGTCAACCTGTTCTCCGGCGTACGCCTGTCCCGGGCCTATATGCCGGGCATGAAGGAGCGCAACTGGGGCCGCGTGCTGTTCATTGCATCGGAATCCGCGCTGAACATTCCAGTCGAAATGGTCGATTACGGTGTCAGCAAGACCGCCATGCTGGGTCTGGCCCGCGGACTGGCCAAGCTGATGGCCGGCACGAACGTGACGGTCAATTCGGTCCTGCCCGGCCCCACGCTGTCCGAAGGTGTCGAGGACATGCTCAAGGCCCAGAACCCCGGCAGCACCCGCCCGGTCGCGGAACTGGCGGCGGAATTCGTGCAGAAGCACCGCCCGAGCAACATCCTCCGCCGCATGGCCACGGTCGATGAAGTGGCCAATCTTGTGGTCTATGCCGCCTCGCCTCTGGCGTCCGCCACAACGGGCGCGGCCCTGCGCGTCGATGGCGGCACCGTCGACACTATCTGATCAAGACGGCTGATCAGGCAGACGGGGGCACGTCCCCCGCAAGCCGCTGCAGCGCGGTCCGGACATCGGGTTCGACGGCCGGATCCCTGCGCAGGGACAGGAAAACGGTCTGTGCGAGCGGAGCCGCACCATCGCCCTTGCGGAACCACGCCCGCAGAAAGACCTGCAGGCGCCTGCGGATGGATACGGGCGTGGTTTCCCGTGCGGCGGCATCGCGCAGTTCAATCACCCACAGGCCCAGCGCCATCGCATTGAGATGCCGCGCCATATAGGCCAGCATCACATCCCGCGGGACGCCCTGACAGCTCCGCACGGCGCGCACCATGCTGGCGGCGTTGATCGCCAGCCACTGGTGAACCGTCTGCCCGCCGCCCCGCGCGATGAAACGGAGCTGCTGCTCGACCCAGGCCGATGTACGCCGCAAATGGCTGTCAGCGCGGAACGGAAACACCACGCCGAACGTGACGCGCGTGAAGATGACTGCCCCCAGAAAAGCGCTGGCGCCGTTGAGGAACGACACCTCGTCATAGCGCATGAGATTTGACGGGCCGATCAGGACGGGCAGAAACATGTTGAACGAAAACGCATGGTTCACGAGCTTCGGCGCCCGGGCAGCCAAGCCGCCGATCACCATCGGGATCAGCAGGAGCAGCGCCAGATATTCCGGCGCCGTGACGGCGGGCACGACGAAAAACGCATAGATCCCCGCCACACCCGCGCACCACACCGCACCACGATAGAAACCGGACGACGCCAGCGCGGGGATCTCGCGGGTCGCCAGAAGTCCATAAACCAGCGCCACGAAAGACACGAAGGCCGGCCCGGAAGGCCAGGCCGTGACTTCCCATAAAAGCCAGGCTCCCATGATGCCCGTCGCGGCCCGCAGCCCGTTCAGGACCGCTTCGAGGATATGGCGCGGGGATCGCGTGCGGAACGTGAAGCGGTCATGAGGCGGGGGCGCGATGATGGCATGGATATGATTCCGCGCGGCCTCAAGGTCCCGGTCCACATCAATGCCGGTCGCCCCTCCCTGCGCCCGGGCCAGAACGGCAAGCAGACGCGCCAGAACCGCCCTCGCATGATCCGCGCTGCGCCGGGTGCCGGATCCCATTTCAAGAACGTCGAACTCGATGCGGGTATTGGCGTCCACCAGTTCGGCCAGCAGGCGGCCTTCGGTTTCGGGATCGAACCGCCCCGCCCGCAGCACATCCGCATGGGACGCCACCTTTGCCGTGACCTGCTGGAGCTTGCCAAGCAGCCGCGCGCGGGCTTCTTTCTGCACATTCGGCAGGAACAGGACCGCCAGCCCCGCTTCGCAGACCGTGCCCAGCATGATGTAGGTGCCGCGCGCCATGGCAACGTTGAAAACGTCGTCGGGCTGGCTGATCGCGCCGGTCGCCACGATGGCGGAGGTGAAACTGATGACGAGAAACCCGTAGCGCCGATAGCCGTCCAGAAACGTCGCCCAACCGCAGCACAGCCCGATCCAGAGCGCCAGCGCGATGAAGAACAGTCCCGCCTGCTGGGGGAACGCTGCGATCAGGGCCACGCCCATGCAGCCCCCGATGATCGTGCCCGCAAACCGCCAGCGCGCCTTGGACAGGCTCTCCCCGCGCGAGGCCGTCGCCACGACCCAGACGGTCAGCGGCGCCCATTGCGGGCTGTCCAGCTCCATCCACATGGCGATGAGCAGGGACAGGATCGCCGCGACCGACGTGCGGACCGCAAAACCCAGATCCTTCGCGGATGGCGCAAACAGCCATCCCCAGCGTTCGGTCAGGACATCCCGCAGTTCCGATCCGAATGTTGATCCCGACACCGCGAGACCGGCCGCTCTCCCGCCCAAACCTGGCACTTTTCCGTCCGAAAAGCCGCAATCTGCGGAGAACGGGCCGGACCTGTCCAAGACATTGTCATGATTGTATCATAAGTCATGCTTATGATGCGCGTCAGACTGTCAGGGCGTCCTCCAGAACAAGCTGCGTCGCCACTTCCCAGCTTCGGGACATCAGGGCCGTCTGCACGGGCTGTTTCAGCCGGACCAGACCGACCCCCGGGGAAGGACAGGATGCAAGCCGGCGGATCTGGAGCGGGTTGGCCGGATCGCGCTGGTCCGGCAGGGCCGCGACGGGCAGGATCGTCGCCAGACGCCCGGCGAGCAGCTCCACATACAGCAGTTCGAGCGCGTTGGTCTCCAGCAGGACATTGGGCCTGACCCCGGCCTTGGCAAAGCACTCATCCACGATCTGCCGGGTCCGCATGGAATGGCCCAGAAGGCCCAGCGGATGTTCGGCCGCATCCGCCCAGCTGAACGTCTTGCGGGACGGCAATTCCATCCGGGAGCCCGCCACGAAGACATACTGTTCCGCATAAAGCTGGTGCGTCTCGAAACTCCCGTCTTCGGGAACCTGATCCAGATAGATCAGCCCCATCTGAAGGCGCTGTTCGGTCAGGTCATGCAGGATGTCAGTGTTGGCAGACACCGTCAGCTCGATATGGAGCGCCGGCACCGCGGCCCTGAGGCTTTCCATCAGCAGCGGCATGATCTGGATGGCGGGCGGGATGGTGCCGATCGAAAGTGTGCCGCCTGCGACTTCATGCGCGAAATCGGCTTCCTGACGCAGACCATCCAGAGCCGCCATCGTCTGCCGCGCCCAGGCCAGTACGCGCTCGCCTTCCGGCGTCAGCCCCAGGACACGCCGGTTGCGCCGGACGATGGGCACGCCAAGTTCATGCTCGAGCTGACGGATCGCCATTGACAGCGCGGGCTGCGACACGTTGCAGTGCTCCGCGGCCCGGGAAAAATGCCGGTACTGGTCGAGAGCGATGAGATAGGTCAGCTGACGCAGGAACACGAGGGCTTGTCCATGAACACGGAAAGGGCAGGAAGTGTGTCGCCCTGATCCGTCCGTGGCAATCCGTCAGGCCGCGCGGAAGCGCGTCCCTGCCTCCTCATCTGTGACCTGATTGCATCAGGACAGAAAATCCAGCCGATTATCACATATAGTTTTGAATATTTTCCCAATTATGCGTTATACTTTAGGGCTCAAGATGGCGAATCATCGTGCCTGTCACAGAAGAGCCTTCCCCTCGATCCCCGGCACAGGCTGTTCTGGCCGGTTTTTTCTGCCTTTCCCCTGACAGGTCTGCCCTGCGGGTCGCCGGAGTTTTCCCGTCATGAGCGACACAGTGCTCAACCCCTCCCCCGCCCCCTCCGAAGCTTCCGCTGGCGCCCACTCTTCTGGCGCCGTCAAAACGCCCATGGTCGGGCGCATGATGTTCGCCGTCGTCCTGGCTGCCATTGCCGGCCTGATGTTCGGGCTGGATGTGGGTGTCATCTCCGGTGCGCTCGGCTTCATCCGTGACGAGTTCCACGCCACCGATTTCGAGCAGTCCTGGATCGTATCGTCCATGATGTTCGGCGCGGCCGTCGGTGCCGTGGGCGCAGGCCGCATGTCCTATGCGTTCGGACGCCGCCGCTCCCTGATCTTCAGCGCCTTCCTGTTCGTAGCGGGTGGGCTCGTCTGCGCCCTGGCGTCCTCTGTGTCCGAACTGATCATCGGACGCACGATGCTGGGTCTGGCGATCGGTATCGGAAGCTTCGTGGCCCCGCTCTACATTTCCGAAGTCTCGGACATTTCGCGGCGCGGCAGTCTGGTGTCGATGTACCAGCTGATGATCACGCTGGGCATCCTGCTGGCCTTCGTGTCCAACGCCATCCTGTCCTATAGCGGCTCATGGCGCTGGATGCTGGGAATCATGGCCATTCCCGGCACGTTCTTCCTGATCGGTTCGTTCTTCCTGCCTGACAGCCCGCGCTGGCTGATGCTGCGTGGCCGTCATGAAGAAGCCCTGTCGATCATGAAGGAACTGCGTCACAACCCCGAACACGCCCATCAGGAAATCCGCGACATCGAAGGGCAGATCCATGACCGTCAGCGCGGTCTGGCGATGTTCCTGGAGAACCGCAACTTCCGCCGCGCCGTCCTCCTCGGCATCGTGCTTCAGGTCATGCAGCAGCTCACCGGCATCAATGTGGTCATGTACTACGCGCCGCGTATCTTCCAGGAGGTCGGCTTCGGGTCGAGCGGCCAGATGTGGGGCACGGCGATTGTGGGCGTAGTCAACTGGCTCGCCACGTTCATCGCCATTGCTTTCGCCGACAGCTGGGGTCGTCGTCCGATGCTGGTCACGGGATTTGCCATCATGTCGGCCGGCCTTGCTGTTCTGGCGACCATCATGTCGGGTGCCGTCGGCAATACGGACCTGTCGCATTACCTCGCGATCTCGGTCCTGCTGTGCTTCATCGCAGGCTTCGCCTTCTCGGCCGGTCCACTGGTCTGGGTGCTGTGCTCGGAAGTCATGCCGCTGCAGGGACGTGATTTCGGCATCACCTGCTCGACCGTCACCAACTGGATCACAAACATGGTGGTCGGTGCGACGTTCCTTGGGCTACTCACGACGCTCGGGGCTTCGCACACCTTCTGGCTCTATGCCGGACTGAATGCGGTGTTCATTTTCGTAGTGCTGTTCTTCGTTCCCGAGACCAAGGGCGTGTCCCTTGAAGCCATCGAAACCCGCCTCAACCAGGGCGTAAGCCTGCGCAATATCGGCCGCTGAACCCGGCTCTTCAATCGGGCCCTTACAGCACAAAAAAGCCCCCGTTCCTTGCCGGAACGGGGGCTTTTTTTACGTCAGCCGCGACCAGCGGCGATCTTGCGATCGGTATTGTACTGGCTCAGCGCATAGACCGACCAGATGGCAGCCGGGATCCAGCCGATCACCGTGATCTGAAGGATCAGGCACACCAGCCCGGCAAACGGGCGGCCGATGGTGAAGAACTGCAGCCAGGGCAGAAGCAGGGCAAGAATGAGACGCATGGTGCTCTCCTTTCACAAAGATGCTCTGACATCAGTGATCGGTGAGAAACGCTCGGGATGCAACTCCGGTTCATGAGGGCACCCGCAAACGCAGGCCCCCGCACGCCTGGAGCGACAGTTCAGAGCGACTGGCCAACCGACTTGGACGTCGCCGTCTTGGTCCGCATCCATCCGCCCTGAAAACCCGCACGCTCCAGCCCGGTCCGCAGATAGACGTTCTTCTTCATCGTGTTCCACACGAGGCCGCTGCGCCAGTTTTCCAGCATCAGCAGGATCGGCCCCTGATCGATGCCCAACTGCTGCCCATCAACCCAGTAGCTTTTCTGATCCGCAAAAGACGGATTGAAGGCGTCGAGGAAGCCGTATTTGTTGTAAATCCGGTCCCCGTAACGGGCGCGCATTTCCTTGAGCGCCGGCAGGGCGATTTCCGGCGCAAAGGCGATGGATCCACCCACGGCCGTCGGCGCAATCGTGCCGTCATCCAGAATGTAATCGCGACCCGCACCGCGCGCGCTATAGGCCAGATAATGGCGCTTCTTGCCGTCATAGACCTGCTGCGCATCGCCCGGACCGTCACAGGCGGTCAGACCCCAGATATTGGGCCCGTAATCCTTCCAGTCGCCCGGATTGGCTTGGGCATAGGCCCGCTGGGCATAGGCGGCTTCACGCCCGTTCTGGAAATAATCGACGTTATGGGCCCGATCCCAGGCATCCTGAACGCCCCGGAAATCAATCCAGGATTCGCTGTACTGATGGCCGAACATCGGCGCGAAATTCAGCAGCTTGTGCCCCTGGAAATCGCCCCACTGGTTCTCATAGGTCGCGGTCCATGCCTTCCAGGTCTCGGCCGGGAGAGGATGCGTCGGCGAACCCAGAGCCTGAAGATAGATAATCAGACCCTCGTTATAGCCCTTCCAGTCGCTCGGCAGGAACGTATGGGGCGGCATCCAGCCCATGCTGAGCCAGGGACCACGCGCCTTCATCCAGGTCCAGTCGATCCGGCGATACAGCTTGTCCGCAACGTCGCGGATTTCCTTTTCCTGCGGCGTGTCATGATCGAAATAGGACTGCGAGAACAGCACGCCCCCCATCAGCAGCGCCGTATCAACGCTGGACAGCTCGGACCAGTCGGCAACACGCAGGCCGGTGTTGGGATCAAGGAAATGGTAGAAGAAACCCTTATACCCCGCAGCGCCCGAGACGTGATCGTTCTGCGGCAGGCTGGCCAGGAAGCGCAGCGTCGTCAGGGTCCGGTCCACGGCCTGCTGGCGGGTGATGTAGTGCCGCTCCACGCCAATGCCGTAAGCCGTCAGCCCGAAGCCGACGCTGGCAATGCTCGCCGCGCCATTGGGAAGCGGCGCACGGTCCGGCACGAGACCGTTCTTCGGATTGGCGGTTTCCCAGAACCAGTTGAACGTGCGCTTTTCAAGATCATCAACGAAAGCCGCATCGGCCGCAGGCAGGCTTGCAGGCTGAAGCGCCGGCGTCAGCGCGGTGCTGACCGTTGGCTCGGCCTGTGCGATGCCAAACGTTCCCGCCAGAGCCCCCAGTGCAAGACCGATCTGACAGAGGCAGGAAATCCGGGATTTTTTCCTTCGACCACTCCCGGTAGCTGGAGAGAAAGTCAGGACTTCGGAAGTCCGCTGCGTCCGGTGCTGCATGCTCATGCGGGGGAGGATAAGCAGAAGGAGTGACACCGACGCACCCACCGTTACATCAACTTTCCGTGACACCCGGAAAGTGAAGGAACTCCGTCCTTGTAGGGTCATGCTTTATGACAGGATTGGGGCGAATGTAACATCACCGATATCTGAAATACTCGTATCCGAAACCACATCCCCCCTGCACGACTCTGTCTGGCACAGCATCCGGGCCGCAATTTCCGCCGTCACGAAGGTCGCAATGACCTCCGGCCGCTTGTCGCGCACCCCGAAATCCCCGATCGGGCAGACAAGACGGTCGATCTGCTCCTGCGGAATATCGATCTGACGGAAGGCGCTCTCGAACCGTTTGCGCTTCGTCCGCGATCCAATCATGCCGACATAGCGCAGGTCCCCGCGCTCCAGCGCAGCCCCCGTAATGAGCGCATCCAACGTATGGCTCTGGGTCAGGACCAGCACGCCCGATCCGGCGGGAGCACCCTGAACAAGCGGCTCCCATTGCTCGGTGACATGTGCCTCCACGCCTGGCGGCACGGTCCCGAACTCCTCCTCGCGCGCATCCACCCAGACCAGCCGCAGCGGCAAAAGTGCCAGCGAACGCGCCAGAGCGCGCCCCACATGTCCGGCCCCAAACAGCAGCAGTTGCGGCAGTCTCTCCCATTCCGCACGAATTTCCGCCTCAAGGGCCTCGGGGTCTTCCACACGCTCAATGCGAACCGTCACGGCGCCGCCGCAGCACTGGTTGATGGCCGGGCCCAGCGGAATATGGCACTCTACAGATGCACCTCCCGATACGAGAAGCGCACGCCCCTCCGCCATGCAGTCCCATTCCAGACGTCCTCCGCCGATCGTGCCAGTCTGTTCAGTATGGGTCAGGAGCATGAACGCGCCTTCTTCCCGTGGCGTCGAACCCCGGGCGCGGATGACGGTCAGGCGCACGATCTCCTGCCCCTCCCGCAGCCAGCGCAGAACATCCGCCAGCATGGTCAGCCGGCCTGTGCCCGCAGCGCCATGAGGGTTTTCAGTACCCGCTCAGGCGTGGCCGGCGCGTCCAGCTTCGGACAGGTGCGGTAGTCGTCCAGACTGGCGATCGCGTCCGATATGGCCTGAAGGACCGCAACCCCATGCACGAAAGGCGGCTCCCCAACGGCTTTAGAGCGGAAGATGGTCTCCTCCCGGTTGGGTGCGTTTTCCAGCAGTTCCACGTTGAAAATCCGCGGCCGATCAGAACAGGCCGGAATTTTGTAAGTGCTGGGTGCATGGGTCCGCAGACGGCCAGCCGAATCCCAGACCAGTTCCTCTGTCGTCAGCCAGCCCGCCCCCTGCACGAACCCGCCCTCGATCTGCCCGATATCAATGTCCGGATTCAGGGACTGCCCGGCATCATGCAGGATGTCCACGCGGTCGATGCTGTGCTCCCCCGTCAGCAGATCGACCGACACTTCCGCACAGGCCGCGCCATAGGCGAAATAGAAGAACGGCCGCCCGCGCCCGGTCTCAGGATTCCAGGAAATCTTCGGCGTCTTGTAAAACCCGTTCGAAGACAGCGACACCCGCGCGAAATAGGCCTGCCAGGCAATCTGCTGGAAGGTCATGACCTCCGCGCCAACATGCACGCCATCGGGCCGGAAATGGATGTCTTCGGCCGCCACACCCCATTTTTCAGCCGCAAACGTGATCATCCGATCCTTGATCTTCCGAACGGCGTCCAGCACCGCCATGCCGTTCAGATCCGCCCCCGAAGACGCCGCCGTGGCGGACGTGTTCGGAACTTTCCCGGTCGTCGTGGCCGTGATGCGGACGCGATCCGCCGTCAGGCCGAACTCGCGCAGGACGATCTGCACCATCTTGGTGTGCAGCCCCTGCCCCATTTCCGTCCCGCCATGGTTCACCTGAACCGAGCCGTCCGTATAGACATGCACCAGCGCACCGGCCTGATTGTAATGGGTGGCGGTGAAGGAAATTCCGAACTTCACCGGCGTCAGCGCAATGCCGCGACGGATGATGCGGCTGGTACGGTTGAACGCCCGGATCTCCGCCTTGCGCGCCTGATAGTCACAGCGCTCGACCAGCTTCGTAATGATCTCAGCCGTAATCGAGTCCTCAACCGTCATGTGATACGGCGTGAGATTGCGCGTTCCCGTCCCGTAAACATTGCGCAGTCGGACCGTTACAGGATCAAGACCGGTCGCAAACGCGACTTCCTCAATCACACGTTCGGCCGCGACAATCCCCTGCGGTCCGCCAAAACCGCGATAGGCCGTGTTGGACTGGGTGTTGGTCCGCAACGGCTCGGATTTCAGCCGTACATCGGGATAGAAATAGGCGTTATCGGCGTGAAACAGCGCCCGATCCGTCACAGGTCCGGACAGATCCGCCGCCCAACCGCACCGCGCGGCCAGCACCATATCCACGGCGAGAATATCGCCCTCATCGGTAAAGCCGACGTCGTAATCGATCAGGAAATCATGCCGTTTTCCCGTGACCATCATGTCGTCATCACGGTCCAGACGTGCCTTGACGGCCTGTCCCGTCAGGTCGGCAGCGATGGCGGCCAGACAGGCCCAAGCATTGGCCTGCGTCTCCTTTCCGCCGAACGCCCCGCCCATACGCCGCACTTCCGTCGTAACCAGATGATGCGGCCGCCCGAGCACGGCCGCGACCAGATGCTGCGTCTCGGACGGGTGCTGCGTGGAGGACCAGATCCGCATTTCCCCGGCCTCTCCGGGCTGGGCGAGCGCGGCCTGCCCTTCCAGATAAAAATGCTCCTGCCCGCCAATCTCGATCTGCCCCGACAGACGGCGCGGCGCGGCTTTCAGGCCACGCTCCACATCGCCGCGCTGCATGGTCAGGGACCGCCAGACCATCGGACTGCCATTCTCCCGCGCCTGCGCGATGTTCAGGATCGCAGGCTTTTCCTCATACTCAATCTTCGCCAGCCGAACGGCCTGACGCGCCGCCTGACGCGACGTCGCCACCACGGCGAACATCACCTGCCCCCAGAAATGGACATGATCCGTCGCCAGAAGCGGCTCGTCTTCCCGATGGACCGGGCTGATCTGGTTTTCACCCGGCACATCCTGCGCCGTCAGTACGCACACGACACCCGGCGCGGCGCGCACGGCGTCCAGATCCATCGATACGATCCGCGCATGGGCCTTCGTGCTCAGCCCCGGCACGAGATGCAGCGTCCCGCGTGGTTCGGGCATATCGTCGATATAGGTTGCCCGCCCCGTCACATGCAGCAGCGCGCTTTCATGCTTCATGCTGGTCGAAGCAGCCCCCGGAACGAGATCAGACATGCGCCAGCCCTCCCGTCCGGACGAGACGCGCCTGCCCCGATCCCGTCGTTTCCTCAAAAAACCGCGTCAGCAGATTGGCGGCCACGGTCTGCCGATACCACGCACTCGCCCGCATATCGGTCAGCGGGGCGAAATCTTTCAGAACCGCTGACCGCGCAGCCTCAAGCGCGTTCTCGTCCCAAACCTTTCCAAGCAGCGCCGCTTCCGCACCCGATGCCCGCTTGGGCGTAGCCGCCATGCCGCCATAGGCCAGCCGGACCGCAGTAATCCGGCCCTGATCGTCCGTCTCGATCATGAAAGCTCCCAGAACGGCGGAAATATCCTGATCGAAGCGCTTGGAAATCTTGTAGGCCCGGAACTGCGCATTCTGTGCCGGTGTCGGAATGGTCAGGGCCTCCACGAACTCGCCGGGCTGCCGATCCTGCTTTCCGTAAGCAATAAAATAGTCTTCCAACGCGATGGATCGACGCTCTGCCCCGCGCCGCAGATGCAGCGTCGCATTGGCCGCAATGAACATCGGCGGTCCGTCCCCGATCGGGGAGCCATTGGCGATATTTCCACAAACCGTGGCGCTGTTCCGCACCTGCGTGGAGCCCAGACGGCGGATCATTTCCCCCGCATCCGGCAACAGCTCCGCAATGGCGGAACGTGCGTCCTGATACGTCACCGCAGCTCCGATCCGCAGTCCCTCGGGCGTTCTGGTCAGGGCACGCAGTTCCGGAACACGCCCGATGGGCACGACATGCTTCAGACGACGCATCCCCTTCGTCACCCACAGCCCCACGTCCGTGGCGCCCGCAACGATGGTCGCCTCCGGATCGACCAGCAGGATCTCCGCCAGATCATCCGCAGATGCCGGAATACTGAGCGTGCCCTCAGCCCCTTCAAGCCGCACGCTCTCGCCGTCCTGCAACGCCGTCAGACGCCCGGCAATCGCCTCCACCTGCGCATCAAAACGGTCCGGCCCGGCTGTCATCGCCTGTTTCATGGCCCGCACAATCGGCGCATAGCCGGTGCAGCGGCACAAATTGCCAGCCAGCGCATCATCAATAGCCTGATCGTCCGCCTTGGCCCCTTCGGTCTTGCGATAGGCCGCCATCGACATGACGAAACCCGGCGTGCAGAACCCGCATTGCGAGCCATGCTGCTCGACCATGGCGCTCTGCACGGGATGCGGCGCATCCGGCGTGCCGAGATCCTCGATCGTGTAGATCTGTGCGCCGTCCAGCATGCTGACAAACTGGATGCAGGCATTGACCGCCCGCCAGTTCAGCCGCCCGTCCTCAAGCCGGACGACCAGCACCGTACAGGCCCCGCAATCGCCTTCATTGCAGCCTTCCTTGGTACCGGTCCGGCCGCCCTCACGCAGCCAATCCAGCAGGGTCAGCGTCGGAGACACATCCCTGAGCGTGCAGAGGTCTTCCCCCAGATAAAAACGGATAGTCTGGCGCATCGGGCGGGATCTCGGGCAAGGAATACTAAGGGGTGTGCAGCCCTCTGTGCCTCACGGCAGGCGTTGCCGTCTATATCCAAGATCGGAACAAACCGTTGCCTTTTTTAGAGCAGCGGATAATGGCAGGCGACCGTGCGTCCTTCCCCAACCTGCCGCAGTTGCGGTCGTTCCTGCGAGCAGCGCGGCTGGGCCAGTGGACATCGCGTATGGAACGCACAGCCCTGCGGCGGATGGATCGGGCTTGGCACATCGCCTTTAAGCGGCGGCGGCAAAGGCCGGTCTGGACGGGGCACTGCGTCCAGAAGTGCCCGCGTATAGGGATGGGCCGGGGCGTCCAGAACCGCCAGGACGTCCCCTTCCTCCACGATCCGCCCCAGATACATGACAGCAATCCGGTCCGCCATCTGCCGCACGACCGCCAGATCATGGGAGATGAACACACACGCCACACCCAGCGAATTGCGCAGATCCCGCAGCAGATTCACGATCTGCGCCTGCACCGACACATCGAGCGCGGATGTCGGCTCGTCCGCGACCAGAAGATCCGGCCCCAGCATCAGGGCTCGCGCAATGTTCAGACGCTGCCGCTGCCCGCCCGAGAACTCATGCGGATAACGGGACAGGATGGAAGACGATAACCCGACCTGTTCCAGCAGCGTTGCGATCCGTTCGGCAATGCCGGTCCGTCCATGGATCCGCATCGGTTCCGCCAACGTCTCGCCGATGGTGCGGCGCGGATTGAACGTCGAGGACGAGTCCTGAAAGACCATCTGCATCCGGGGCCGCCAGCGCCGTAGTGCCCGGTCCGACAGGCCGGAAATCCGCTCACCTTCAAAGAACACGTCGCCCGAACTCGGCGACCCCAGCCCGATCAGCGTCCGGCCCAGCGTGGACTTGCCACAGCCGGACTCCCCGACCAGCGCCAGAGCCTCCCCACGATGCACGACCAGCGACACATTGCTCACGGCGCGCAGGGTTTCCCCATGCGACAGGCGGTAGTGTTTGCTGAGATTTTTCGCTTCAAGCAGGATGGTCATGCGTTGTACAGCACGCAGGCCACGCGCCGCCCTTCTTCCGGTTCCCGCAGCGCAGGACGCACGGCACAGTCCGGTCGCACGTACCGGCAGCGCGGCGCGAAAACACAGCCTTCCGGCCGCGCATCCGGAGTTGGCGGACGCCCCGGAATGGTCGGCAGCGCATCCGGCCTCGGACCATCCAGCGGTGGGATCGCTTCCAACAGGGCCTGCGTATAGGGATGCAGCGGCAGCGCCATGACCGCCGCAACCGGCCCCTGCTCTACCACAAGCCCGGAATAGACAACCGCCACATGCGTGCAGGTCTGCGCCACCACGCCCATGTCATGCGTAATCAGCATCACACCGGCCCCGCTGTCGCGAATTTCGCACAGCAATGTCAGGATCTGTGCCTGCACCGTGACATCGAGCGCCGTGGTCGGCTCATCCGCGATCAGAAGTGCGGGGCCACAGGACAGCGCCATTGCGATCATGGCGCGCTGGCGCAGACCGCCGGAAAGCTGGTGTGGATAGCGCTTCGCCGCCGCTTCCGGATCAGGCACACCCATCCGTCCCAACAAAGCCACCGTCCGCGCTCGCGCTTCACGGCGGCTGACGGGCTCATGCAGTCGGATCTGCTCGTCGATCTGCGCACCGATGGAGCGGACCGGCAGGAACGCCGTCATCGGATCCTGAAAGATCATGGCCATGCCCGCACCACGCAGACGCCGCCACTCCCGATCCTTCATCCCCAGCAATTCGCGCCCCTCGAAACGGATAGACCCTGAAGCCTTCAGCCCCGGCAGCAGGCCCATGACGCTCATGGCCGTCAGGCTCTTTCCAGATCCCGACTCTCCGACCACGCCCAGTGCATCGCCACGCTTTACGGTGAGGGACACATCTTCCAGCAGTGCCGTCCCGGTCGGCAGTTCCAGATGCAGGTGATGCAGCTTTAAAAGAGCCTCAGCGCCCATGCCGTCCCTCCATGATCCGCGGGTCCAGCAGGGCATACAGCCCGTCCACCAGCGCATTGGCGATGACGACGAACACGGCGGCATACATGACCGTCGCCATGATGAGCGGCAGGTCGAGCGTCGCCAGTGCCTGATAGGTCAGCCGTCCCACGCCCGGCATGGCGAACACGACTTCCGTCAGAAGCGCGCCACCGCCCAGAAGCTGCGCGAAATCCAAGCCGAACAGCGAAATATAGCTCAGCCAGGACAGCCGCAGACCATGCCACAGCCACACGCGCACCGGTCCCGCGCCCTTGGCGCGCGCCGTGCGGATGGAGTCCTCACCCATAGCGGTCAGCAGTTCGGACCGCAGGACCCGCGCATACAGACCGATAAAACACACCGCAAGCGTCAGGGACGGCAGGAACAGCGCCTTCGCCCAGCCCCACGGACTTTGCGAAAACGGCACATATCCAAGCGGCGGCACCCAGCGGAACAGGAACGTGTCATGCCAGCGGCTCTGTGTGACGAGATTGACGACCTCGCCGAGCCAGAACACCGGCATGGACAGCCCGATCAGCCCCAGAACCATCAGCAGCCGGTCCACCCAGCTATCACGCAGAACGGCCGAGGCAATCCCGAACACCAGCGATCCGCTGACCCAGAAAAATGCCGCCCACAGCACCAGCGAGAGCGTCACGGGTGCTGCCTGCAACACTTCCGGCACGACACGCTGCCCGTGATTGACGAAAGACGTCAGGTCCCGGCTGACGAACAGCTTTTCCATCATTTTTACGTACTGAACGGGTAAGGGGCGATCGAACCCATACTCCGCGCGGATACGTTCCACGACCTGCGGACTGGCACCCCGCCCTGCAATCCGCGCTGTCGGGTCTGCCCCCGGTGTCGCAAAGAAAATGCAGAACACCAGAACGGAAATCCCGAAAATGACCAGCAGCATCTGCCCGGTCCGGGACGCAAGGCTACGGATCATCAGGCCCCGCCTTTCGGATCAAGATGATCCCGCAGCGCATTGCCCAGAACATTCAGTGCCAGAACGGTCAGAACAATCGCAACGCCCGGCGCAATGGCCACGATGGGCCGCGTATAGAGCAGCCCTTCCCCGTCCTGAATGATCGTCCCCCAAGACGCCGCCGGGGCCTGCACCCCGAGCGACAGGAAGGACAGTGCGGATTCTGCCAGCATGCACAGCGCCATCACAAGCGGTGCCAGAACCGCCATGGTCGGCGTCAGCCCCGGCAGGATTTCCCGCCACAGGATGCGCCAGTCCGACGCTCCCATTCCCCGCGCCGCCATCACGAACCCCGCCTGCGACAGGCTCAGCGCCCGCGCCCGCAACGGCCGCGCCGCATAGGGCACATAAACCAGCGCGATAATCCCGATCGGGATCAGCAGATTATCCGCCCCGATGGTCACAGGTCCAAGCCGGATACCATGCCCCACCGTGACGACGGACAGCGAAATCGCAAACAGATAGACCGGGATCGCCCAGAGCATATCCAGAATGCGGGACAGGATCAGATCAATCCAACCGCCGAAATACCCCGCACAAATCCCGATACAGGCCGCCAGACACAGGCAGAACGTCGCGGACGCCGCCGCAATCAGCAGGGAATTGCGCCCCCCATACAGGACGCGCGCCGCCACATCCCGCCCCTGCGAGTCCGCCCCGAGCGCATACGGTCCCGGCCGCCAGTCCGGCCCGATTGGACTAAGCCCCAGATGCAGCGGATTGTCGTTGGGCTGCATGAGATCAACGCGCTGTCCGTTCCGGATCGTCGTCCCCGCGATGTCGGAAGAAAACGGATCAATCCCGTTGAGCGCCGCATAAAGCGGGGCAGACAGACAGGCGAGAATGATGGAAGCCAGAAGCAGGGCCGCGAAAGCGCCGTCACGGCGCGTCAGAACAGCGCGGATAATCCGCCGATAACTTCCTTCCACGCCTGCTCCATTCCGTTCCGGTTCGTGATCTTTTTTCGTTCTACAGCACGAATACGTCCGGACAGAAGAGGCTCTTCGTCAATCAGACCATCTGACGGCCAGGTTTGCGCACATGCTGACGGATGCGCTGCTGAAGCGCGACCAGATCGGGAAGGAGTTCGTTATGGAGCGCGCGCACGCTGTCATGCGCGGCATAGAAGCGTCTCGTCCCGCTCGCGCTGACCAGAATGGCCGCGCCGAGGAAGACGCCGTTAATTTCGATGACTGTTGAACCAAGCATGATGCCGGACCCTGAAGAAAGAGCCCGACAGTCCAGTTGTCGGGCGTTATGACACGCCGGAGACACTTGCCTCCGGACCTGAAGCGGAGCAGCGTTTGCGCTGCGAGCTACACATTCGACACATCATTGACCGACTGGTCCTGTTGTTGTGGATGCCACTGGAGCGGATCACATACGACACCATACACGGCACCGTCAATAAATAACGCATGAACATGATGTGATATCGACGCAGAACACATAACAACGTTATTAATTCGTTGTAACGGAAATCATCATTTACCGTCTGCCCTTTCCCCCATTTCCCGTGTTAAGTGAGGCCATGAGCAAGAAGGTTCCGCTGTCCCCCGCCCCGTTCGAAGGTTATGCCGCCCCCCGGGGCCGCGTTTTCAACTCCTTTCTGGAGACGGTGGGAGGCACACCGCTGGTCGCGCTGCCACACCTGACCCAGCGTGAGCATCTCAACGGGCGGCTGCTCCTCAAGCTGGAATTTTTCAACCCGCTCGGCTCCGTCAAGGACCGGATCGGCGTGGCCATGCTGCGGGATGCTGAAGCGCGCGGCCTGATTACGCCGGGCCGCACGGTCCTGATCGAACCGACCTCGGGCAATACCGGCATTTCGCTTGCTTTTGCGGCCGTGGCGCTGGGATACCGCCTGATCGTCACCATGCCGGAAAATGCCTCGACCGAGCGTCGGAAAATGCTGCGCCTGATGGGTGCAGATACCGAACTGACGCCTGCATCCCGCGGCATGGCCGGCGCCATCGAACGCGCCGAACAGCTCAACCGCACCCTGCCCGATGCCTGGATGCCGAGCCAGTTCGAAAACGACGCCAATCCGGCAGTCCATGAAGCCACGACGGCCCGGGAAATCTGGGAAGATACGGCAGGCAAGGTCGATATGGTCGTGGCCGGTCTGGGAACAGGCGGTACGGCGTCCGGCATTGCCCACGGGCTCAAGAAACATCGTAAATCCATCAAGATCTATGGTGTGGAACCGCGCGAAAGTGCCGTGCTGCATGGCGACGAGCCCGGACCGCATGGCATTCAGGGCATCGGCCCGGGTTTTGAACCTGACACGCTGGATCTCAAGGCGCTGGACGGCGTGTTCGAGGTCTCCGAGCAGGAAGCTGTGGCAACCGCACGGCTCTGTGCAGCCGTTGAAGGGATTCCCATCGGAATTTCCTCGGGGGCCGCGCTGTTTGCGGGAATGGAACTGGCCCGCAAGCCCTCAAATCGTGGCAAGACGATCGTGGCCATCGTCCCGTCCTTTGCGGAACGCTACCTCTCCACACAGCTCTTCGACGGGCTGGCCTGAGAGTCAATAAAACAACCACAAACAAAAGTTGTTTTATTTAATAATCGTTTGTGTTCGTTATTAACGCGAAGTCCTGTTCCGCTCTTCTGCAGAAGAGTCGGGACGGCTGAGAGGAGATAACGTCATGAACCTGTTTTCCGGCCGTCCGACATCCTTCGATCCCGCCTGGGCCACGCATGGCCTGCCTGATACGGGCCGCCAGCAGATCGCCGGCGCGTTCCAGCGCCTTGGCCAGCAGGTCGAGTTGCTGCTGGTTCCCGGCCTCTTCGGTTCGGGTCCGGATCACTGGCAGTCCCACTGGGAACAGGCTTATGGCCTGAAACGTCTGCACCAGACGGACTGGGAAACGCCCAGCCCCGCAGACTGGGAAGCAGCACTCACCGCTGCGGTCGAGGCTTCATCCCGTCCGGTTTTCCTGATCGCTCACAGTCTCGGCGCCGTGCTGAGTGCGAAATGGCTGAGTCGGCATGGTGGCCAGAAGGTGGCCGGGGCGTTTCTGGTGGCGCCTGCGGATATCGACCAGACGGCCCATCCGGAGGTCGAACGCATCCGCGCTTTCGGGCCGCTTCCCCACGTGCCCCTGCCCGTCCCCACCGCGATCATGGCGAGCAGCAACGATCCCTGGCTGTCCCTGCCACGTGCGCGGGAACTTGCTGGTCAGTGGCAGTCGGATTTTCTGGAAGCGGGCGCTGTCGGCCATATCGGCAGCAGCGAACCGCTGGGCCTGTGGGAGCATGGTGCGACGGCCATGCTCGATTTCGCCCGCAGGAAACTCCCGTTCCGGGTGCAGTAACCGCACCCGGAAGAGTCTGCCTCAGGACTTGCCGGAGATCGGTTTCCAGCGGTTGAGCAGCAGGGAGTTGCTGACCACCGAGACGGAACTCATGGCCATGGCAGCGCCTGCCACGATCGGGTTCAGCATTCCGAAAGCCGCCAGCGGCAGACCCAGAATGTTATAGATGAAGGCGAAGAACAGGTTCTGCCGGATTTTGGACAGGGTGGCATTGGACAGCGAAATCGCATCCAGAACGCCTGTCATCTCGCTCTTCATCAGCACGACATCGGCCGTATCGAGAGCGACGGCAGAGCCTGCGCCGATGGCGAAGCCGACATCGGCGGCCGCCAGCGCCGGCGCGTCGTTGATGCCGTCACCCACCATGCCGACCAGCCCCCCCTGCGCCCGGTATTTCGCAACACCATCCGCCTTGTGCTCGGGCAGCACGCCAGCCAGATAGTCGTCCACGCCAACCTGTCGCGCCACGACCGACGCCGCGCGTTCGTTGTCGCCGGTCAGCATCACGACCCGGATGCCCCGCGCCTTCAGGGCCTTCACGGTCGCCACGGCATCTACCCGCAGTTCATCCGCCAATGCGATGATTCCCAGAACCTGACTGCCCTGCGCCACGGCGATGACGGTATTGCCCTCGCTTTCCAGCGCCGCGACCGGCAGGAATGACAGGTCCAGTCCGCTCGCCTGCATGAAGGCTGGCGAGCCCAGACGCGTTTCCTGTCCCCCAACCTGCGCCACCACGCCCTTGCCCGGAACCGCCTGAAAGCCTTCCGCGGCAACAGCGGCCCTGACACCGTGACTTTCCGTATAGTCCACGATGGCACGGGCCAGCGGATGCTCGGAGTTGTGCTCAAGGGCATGGGCGACGCTCAGAAGCGTATCCACCGGAATGCCCACAGCCGGATGAACGGCGGCCACCGTGGGACGGCCCTGTGTCAGGGTGCCGGTCTTATCCACGATGATGGTCTTGAGCTTCTCGGCCCGCTCCAGCGCATCGGCATTACGGAACAGGATGCCAGACTGTGCGCCACGCCCCGTCCCGACCATGATGGCCGTCGGCGTCGCCAGACCCAGCGAGCATGGGCAGGCAATGACCAGAACGGACACGGCAGAAACGAGACTCCATGTCGCGGAGCCGGTTACGGCCCAGCCGATCAGGAAGGTAAGGACGGCGATCCCGATAACCGTGGGCACGAAAATGCCCGAAACCTTATCGGCCAGACGCTGCACATTGGCCTTCGAGCCCTGTGCCTGCTCGACCATCTTCACGATCCGCGCCAGCGCCGTATCCGCACCCACGCCGGTCGCCCGGACACGCAGCGCACCGTTGGCGTTCATCGTGCCACCAAAGACGTCCTGCCCGACTTCCTTGAGAACCGGGACGCTCTCACCCGTCAGCATGGACTCGTTGACTTCGGAAGACCCCTCGATGATCTCGCCATCCACAGGCACGCTTTCGCCCGGACGCACGACGAAGATGTCCCCGACATGCATGTCCGCAACCGCACGGTCCACGATCGCACCATCACGCTCGACATGCGCGATCTGCGGCTGAAGCTGGAGCAGGCTTTCGATCCCCGCGCTCGTCTTGTTCTTGGCGCGGGTCTCCATGAGCTTGCCGAGCGAAATCAGCGTGATGATGGATGCGCTGGCTTCGAAATAAACATGCTGGTGCAGTCCGAACACCACGACAACCGCACTGAACAGCCAGGCGATGGACGTTCCGAGCACAACCAGCACATCCATGTTGGCGGAACCACCCCGCACGGCATTCCAGGCCCTGCGATACAGATGCGCGCCACAGACGAACTGCACGATGGTGGCGAACAGGAACTGCACCGGAACCGGCACGATCATGCGGCCGAAGAACATGCCGATCATCTCGGCAAAGAGCGGCAGGGACAGGATGAGCGTCAGGATGAAGCGGTTGCGCTCACGCTTCCAGATGGCGGCCCGCTTGGCCTTCGGGTCTTCACGGGTGCCTTCGTCCAGACGCTGCGCTCCAAATCCGGCCTTCTCGATCTTCCCGATCAGGAAAGCCGGCTCGACTACGCCGGGAATGTAATTGATATGCGCCCGTTCGGCCGCGAAATTCACGCTGGCCTGTACGGAAGGCTGGCGGTTCAGGATCTTTTCAATCCGGGCCGCACAGGCCGCGCAGGTCATGCCCGACAGCGACAGGTCAAGGCTCTGCTCGTCCACGGAGAAGCCCGCACGACGCACGGCCGCCACGACGCTTTCAACGGAGGACGAGGCGTTTTCAAAAGCGACCTGCGCGCGCTCGGACGCAAAGTTCACGGTCGCCTTCACACCGTCCTGACGGTTGAGGACTTTTTCAATCCGCGCGGCACAGGCGGCGCAGGTCATGCCACCGACGGGGAAACTGATCGTTTCTGACATCTGGAAAGGGTCCTGTCGGCTAGGAGGATTCTGCAAAGGGTTCGTGAGAAATATACCCCACCACCCTATTTTTCAAGCACGGAAAAGACGGCATTTCCATCGCCAAGAACAATCTCGTGATCGTGGAAGCGGCACAGCGCATCGCGATGCGCCACACTGATGAAGGTGGTGCCTGGCAGCGCGAAAAGAAGGGCCTCGTAAAGACGGCGTTCATTGCCTTCGTCCAGCGCGGATGTCGCCTCGTCCAGAAAGAGGATCGCCGGCCGGAACAGGAGCGCTCTGGCCACAGCCAGCCGCTGCTGCTCTCCGGGAGACAATACCTCTCCCCAGTCGGCGATTTCATCCAGTCTATGGCTGTATCCCGCCAGATTCACGGCTTCCAGAGCCTGCTGACAGGACGCTGTTTCATAACGGTCCGGCGTTGCGGGATAGCTCAGGGCCTGACGCAGGGTTCCGGACGGCACATAGCTGCGCTGGGGCAGGAACATGGCCTGACGCATGTTGAAGGACACCGCCCCACTCCCGTGACGCCACAATCCGGCCAGCGCGCGCAGGAACGTGCTTTTCCCCGAACCTGACGGCCCACGAACCAGCCAGCGCTCCCCGCTTTCCAGCGTCAGGTTGCCGATCCGGGCAATCGGTTTCGTATCCGGAAGGCAGAGCGTGAGATCGCGGATCTGCACCGAAGGGATTTCCGATGCGAAACGTTCAATTCCTGTCTCGGGCTGCTGGCTGACCGTCCGCTCGAACTCACCCAGACGCTGGAGCACCGAACGCAGCGTCGCCAGATCCGCATAATTGAAAATGAACCATTCCAGACTGATCCGGACCTGTGTGTAAGCGGAGTTGATCTGGGAATAGAGCCCGAAGGTCAGGGCATGGGCCATAGCTTTGGGAGCCAGCATCAGCCACAACGGCACCGTTGCGATTCCGGTATAGATTTCACCGATGAAATTGACCCGCCAGGTGTAACGCACGACGCTGCGCCAGTTGGTGGCGATATGCGCCAGATAGCCGGACAGACGCAGATGCTCGGCATCCTCGCCACCATAAAAGGCGATCTGTTCGGAGTTGCGCCGGATATCCATCAGCCCCGCACGCAGATCCGCGTCGAAATGCTGCTGCCGGTAATTCGCCCCGATCAGAGGCGAGCCGAACCGCTCCAGAATCCCCGAGGCCGTCAGGGTCGTGATCGCGGCGCCCAGAAAAAGATAGCCGGGAATGTGGAAATGATGGCCATGCCAATTGAAAGAAAATACCCCCCCGATGTTCCACAGAACGACCGCAAAGGAGAACAGCGTGGTCACGGCATCAATCGCATCCAGACCGAGTTTGAGCGTCTGGACCGTCATCTGCGACAGGTCATCCGCGATACGCTGATCCGGGTTGTCCGCCCGGTTCGGACCGTGTTCGAGCCGGTAATACGCCTCTTCCGACAGGTACTGCCGCAGATAGACCCGCGTGTTCCACAGACGCCAGCGCATGGACAGGACCTGCGTCAGATAGGTCTGCGTCACATGCACCGCAACAGAGCCGACCGTCACCAGCAGGTAAAGCGGCAGCATTCCGAGACAATGCCCCACCTGACCGGCAAAGAACGCATCGAAAAACCGGTGATACCAGGCCCCGAACCAGACGGCGGACTGAACGTAAAGCACGGACAGTCCGATGGTCCCTCCCAGAAGGGACCAGGCCCACCACTTCTCTTCGGATTTCCAGTAGGGAAAAAGGACTTTCCAGTCCGAAAGCGAATGTGGCGGGGTCGTTTCGTCAGTAGTTTGCACGAAGTGTGGCCATGAAGCTGCGGGGAGCGGCGGGGAAGTTGAACTGCCAGACGCCGCTGGCGCGCTCATAGTAATAGCGGTTGGTCAGGTTTGTCGCGTTGAGCTGCAGCTTCAGATGCTTGTTGATCCGGTAGCCGATCATGCTGTCCAGCGTCATGTAGCCGCCCTGAACGGTCGTCGCATAACTGCCGCGCAGATTGCTGTTGGCATCGATGCCCGCACCGAAATTGAGCCCTTTCAGACGTCCGCTCGGCACGTTGTAATGCACCCAGGACTTGAACATATGGTGCGGGGAATAGACACCGCCGAAATCGCTGACCTTCGAGTTCGAGACCTTCGTATCCAGATAGGTATAGCCGATCGAGACATCGAGCCCCGGCAGGATCTCGCCATCGATCTGCGCTTCCCAGCCCTGACGCCGGATTGGTCCCGTGGTCATGTAGAACTGCGAGTGCTCCGGATCCTGAACCGGCTGGTTCACGCTCTCCATCCGGAACAGCGCGGAGGAAATGTTCAGGCGGCCATGAAAATATTCCGCCTTGAAACCGGTCTCGACCTGATTGCCTTCCTGCGGCTTCAGCCCGCCCCCCCGATAGGTCTGCCGGCCGACCGACGGCGTGAAGATACTGGAATAGCTGGCATACCAGGAGATGTTCGGCGTGATCTGATAGACCGTGCCCAGATACGGGGTGAGCTGGCCATGAATGTCGGAGGTCGTCGTCCATTCGCTCTTCGGACCGGGCGAGACATACTGGAGCTTCTCGTAGAACCGCGATACACGTCCGCCAAGGATCAGCGAGAGATGCCGGATCACTTCAAGGCGGAGCTGTCCGTAAAAACCCCACTGATAGGCGTAGTCGTCCGTGCCGTAACCATCATCGTTCTGCTTGTAGTCGATACAGTTCGCAGCCGGTGCTTTCACGACGCCCGTGTTGTTGATACTGACATTATTGTAGATGGCATCGCAGTTGACATTCGCATACTGCGTCAGCTGTTCGTAGGAGTTGTAGTTGAAGCCGAACAGCGCGTGATGCGTCCGGTTCAGAAGACGGAAACTGCCCTGGGCATACACATCCGCTGAACGCGACGTGTTCTTGCCCCGCATCCCCACGATACCGGCATCCTGATACTGCAGCAGGCCCGTATTGGCATCGATCGTCGTCCAGGGCTCGTTATACAGCGTGTTGTAGCTCTGGTCATAGAACGTGGCGCGCGCGGTCGCCGTCCAGTCGCCCCAGAGCTTCTGGGTGATGGACGCGATCGTCTGCTGCGTCATGTAATTGCTGTAGCCCCAGTCCTGGCTTGGATTGGCGTCGCGCCCACCATACCACAGCGTCTTTTGCGTCGTGACCGGCAGACCGTAATACGGTGCCGTGATGTCCTGCTGCTGGGCCGCATGGGAGACGAGGAACGTCGTGGTCGGCGTAACGTCCCATTCCAGCGCGCCATAGGCCTGCCATTTGCGCGAATGGGAGTATTTGTAGAAATAATCGTTGTCCTGGAACAGATCGGCGGTCCGGAAGCGGAGCGTCTTCGACCTGTTCAGCGGAATGGTCATATCCACATCGGCACGGTAATTGTTGAAGCTCCCGACCATGGCGGAACCATCGACCGCGAAATCCCGACCCGGCTTCTTCGTGACTTCATTGACGACACCACCCGCGCCACCGCCGCCCTGCAACAGACCCGACGACCCGCGCAGCACCTCGATCCTGTCATACATGGACAGGTCAAAAGCCGCGTTGTTCAGCGTGCCGGACGCATCGGGCGTGCCGTCCACGGATGTCGTGAGCTGATAGCCACGGGAATAGTAATTCGAATTGGCCGTCGAGCCGGGCAGAACGCGGATTCCGTTGATCTGGCGCATGGCATCCGCCATCGTCAGCATGTTGGAATCTTCCATGCGCTGCTGGGTGATAACGGAAACAGACTGCGGCACGTCCTTGAGCGCCACGGGGCTCTTGCCCCAGGCTTCAACGGCGGGTGCCGTATAGGTGTGGTTGGTCCCCAGAACCTGGATATTTTCCGCCTCTGTTCCGTCCATATCGGCAGAGGACTGCGCAACGGCCGTGGCAGAAGCAGCGGCTGCTACGGAACCGGCGACAGGCGCCTTTGCAGACTGCTGGACGTTCGGAGCCGCAGCCTGATGCGAAGTACAGCGCACCGGATGCAGCGTCCTGTGTGTGGCATGGCAAACGGGCGGGTGATTTTTCGTCCGCGCCGCGACCGTATCGGCCATGGCCGCAGGGCAGACGCCTGCCATCAGGCTGCCCCAGATCAGGGCATTGTGAGAAATGGCAGAAAGGCTGAGCCGACGACGAACTGAAGTGCCATGCTGTGTCATAGTGTCTGTCCTAGAGAGACATGCCGGCGCCATGCAACATCCTGCGTTCCGAAAGGGACGTCGCGTGGCATGGGACCGGTAATGAAACGCTCCTGTTCCGAATCTGGCAGACCTGGCCGCACCATCTTTTCAGGAGGAGGCATGTCGCGCCTCAGGAAACGACGTCAAATCCCGTGTCTTCGACAACGTCCCTGAAAGCGACGGGCGAAACCTGGGCGGGGTCATAGGACACCGTGACCTTTCCGCCATCGAGCACGATGTCGACGGCCTTCACGCCGTTTACGGCCTCAAGGGCGCGCTGGAGCTTGCCGGAACAGCCATTGCAGGACATTCCCTCGACCGTCATGTGCGCTGTTTCTGTCATGTCATGAAATCCTTCAGATAGAGAGCCACACCCCTGCAATGGCACATTAGAATACGGTACGGGGGTAGGGTATATATAACTATTCACAATAAATGATTCTAGCAATATCCCTTATTCCACCATTTGTTTATGTTTTATATACCGTACTGGGGTATGCAATTTTCATATTGCCTACGAAACAGATTCGACAAGTCATTTTTTCTGCGTCTCGAAAAATAATCTTTCCCCATCCCCCCGGCGGGTATAGGATCATATCAGATTCGAACGATGGATCGCTCTGTTTCTTACCCTCCTGCGGGGACTTCTGATGGTCAGGACACATGCCCGGATCTGGATCGGCCTGCTGGCCTGCCTGCTGATGCAGGTCGGTCTGCTGCTTGGCACGTCCACCGCGCAGGCCCGGACTGAAGCACCCCATCACATGACCATGGCGATGCAGCACATGGCCCATCACCAGAAGCCCGACAACACGGACTGCTGCAGCACGTCGGCGTTCCATGCGATCCCCCATCCCCAGCAGTCTTCCGAAGGCTGCTGCCATACGCATGCGGTCTCGACCGAACCCATGCTGACCGTGGCGTCCATCCAGCCTTCCGGTCCCGTCAGTCTCGTTGCACGGGCCTTTGCGTCCGGACGGCACGACCGTTTCAACGGCACCGACTGGATCCCCGCCTCTCCCCCGCCGAAATTCCGCGCAATCTGACGCACGCCTGACAGGCGTGGACCCGTCCTGCTGCGCTCAAGGGGCAGACAGGGCCTGATCCTCTGTCATTTTCGCGGATTTTCCTCATGACTTTTCCGTCCCGCATCCGGGGCGGCCTGACACGACGACGTTTCGTAACGGGTCTTGGCGCAGGGGGCCTTCTGGCTTCCCTGCCCCGCACCTCGCACGCATTCTCGTCCAAGGCCTCTTCCGGCATCATACCCCCCATGCCGTCCGACCGGTGGGATCTGAAAATCGGCCACACGCGCATCTCGCTCGATGGCAAGACCATGCACGCGCCGACCGCCGGAGGCACGGTGCCGGGTCCGATCCTGCGCTGGAAACAGGGCGATACCGTCAGCATCAACGTCACCAACACGCTGAACGAACCCACTTCGATCCATTGGCACGGCATCCGCACGCCCTCGAACATGGACGGCGTACCGGGGCTAAGTTTTGGCGGCATCGCACCAGGCGAGACCTTCACCTACCGCTTCAAGCTCCATCAGAGCGGCACCTACTGGTATCACAGCCATTCCGGGATGCAGGAAGCGATGGGCCTGTATGGCGCGCTGGTCATCGACCCACGCCGCCCGGACCCGAACGCCTGCGACCGCGATTACGTCATTTTCCTGGGCGAATGGACGGATGTCATGCCCGATGACATCGTCAGCAACCTCAAGATGCAGGACGACTATTACGTCTTCCGCCAGCGCACGGCAGCCTCCTTCCCGAAAGAAGCGCGCGAGGCCGGAAGCGCGGGTGCTGCGCTCTCGGACCGTCTGGCCTGGTCCAAAATGCGCATGGCCGCGACCGACATCGCGGATGTCTCGGGCGCGATCTACACCTACACGCTGAACGGTCATGCGCCAGACATGAACTGGAGCGGCCTGTTCCGGCCCGGCGAGAAAGTGCGCCTGCGCTTCATCAACGGCTCGACCATGACGTTCTTCGACGTCCGGATTCCGGGCCTCGAAATGCTGGTCGTGCAGGCCGACGGCAACGATATCGAACCCGTCCCCGTGGATGAGTTCCGCATCGGCGTAGCGGAAACCTATGACGTCATCGTCCAGCCGAAGGACGAGCGCGCCTATGCCATTTTCGCCCAGAGCGAGGATCGCACCGGCTACGCCCGCGGCACCCTCGCCCCGCGCGAGGGCATGATCGCCCCCCTGCCCCCGATGGACCCGCGCCCCGTCCGCACCATGGTGGATATGGGCATGGGGAACATGAAGCCCGGCGAAAGCATGAAGGACATGGACATGTCCGGCGATATGTCCGGCATGAAGATGGATGGCGACATGGCCGGAATGGACATGCACGGCATGGACATGAAAGGCATGGATATGAGCCACATGGCCATGCCGAAAATGGAAGTGGACGATCCCGGCCCGCCGCCCATCAATGTCGAAAACCAGATGCGCGCCATGATGCCCATCGACCGCACTGGCAGCCCCGGCGACGGGCTGGAGAACAACGGCCGCCGCGTCCTGAACTACAAACAGCTCCGTGCCACGCGCCCCGGAGCGGACCTGAGGCCACCGACGCGGGAGATCATCCTGCACCTGACCGGCAACATGGAACGCTATATCTGGGGCATGAATGGCCGGAAGTTCTCGGAATCCGGTCCGATCCGCCTCAAACTCGGCGAGCGCGTGCGCTTCACACTCATCAACGACACCATGATGGAACACCCGATCCATCTGCACGGTCTGTGGAGCGAACTGGAAAACGGTCAGGGCGACTACCGTCCCTACAAACACACCATCATTTCCCAGCCGGGCTCGAAGCTGAGCTATCTCGTGACGGCAGATACCCCCGGTATGTGGGCGTATCACTGCCATCTGATGTATCACATGGATCTGGGCATGTTCCGCACGGTGATCGTGGCATGAAACACGCCCTTTCCCGCGCGGTTCTGGCCCTCGCAACCCTGTCCGCCCTCGTCGTGTCGTCCGGCACGGCCCGCGCCGACCAGACGGTCTATCACGCCGCCGATGCACCGGAAGCGACCCCCGTCGTCTATATCGGCAACATCAAGCCTTCAATGGATCAGGGGACCTGGCTGCACGGCATCTTCAATGAGCTTGAAGGCCGCTATTCACCCGGCGGCACCGATTTCCGCTGGGATGGAGAGGCCTGGTTCGGTGGCGATTACAACAAGATCTGGCTCAAATCCGAAGGCACGCTTGAAAAGGGCCGCCTGAGCGATGGCGACCACGAACTGCTCTATACCCGCTCGATCTCGCCCTACTGGAACCTTCAGGGCGGCGTACGCATGGATCTTGATGACGGTCCAACCCGTACCTGGGGCGCGTTCGGTGTGCAGGGTCTGGCGCTTTACGAATTCGAATTCGAGGCTACGGGCTATGTCAGCGATCGCGGGCGTTTCGCCGCCCGTGTGGAGGGATCGTACGACTTCCTCCTCACCAACCGCCTGATCCTCCAGCCCCAGGCCGAGTTCAACCTGTACACGAAATCCGATGCGGGACGGCAGGCTGGCGCCGGTCTGTCGGATGTCGATGCAGGTCTGCGCCTGCGATACGAGCTCTGGCGGAAATTCGCGCCCTACGTGGCCGTGACCTACTCCGGATATCTCACCCAGGCCCGCCGGATCGCCCGTGACCAGCACGACGACACCGGTTCCGTCCGCTTCAGCCTCGGCGTCCGAAGCTGGTTCTGATCATCCCTGTTCAATCACAACGAAAGCCCAACATCATGCGCAAGACTTTCCTCGCACTGACCGTCCTTCTCGCCACCGGCATGGCGCACGCCGCCGACCCGTCGATGCCCGGCATGGATATGAGCCACATGGACATGAGCGGCGGCAAGATGTCCATGCCGTCATCCAGCACCCAGAATCCGCTGGCCGGGCTGAGCATGGATCAGCAGATGGTCCTGTGCTCGCATCTGCAGACGCTCAGCCGCCAGAAAAGCACCCTGACCCCGAAGATGAAGCAGCAACTCGCCGCCTGTCAGAAAATGGACATGGGCATGACGAGCCAGTCCGCTCCCGGCGAAACGCTGGACCGCTGAGCGCGCAGGGTTCTCTCAGCGCATCATCCGGCGAACGACCTGGAGAAGTTCGTCGATGGCGTCTTCTCCACCGTCTTCCTGCACCGCGCGGCGCACACAGCCATTGGCGTGGGACGACAGGATCTGGATGGACACCCCATCCAGCGCCGACTTGATCGCGGAGATCTGGGTCAGGATATCGACGCAGTAGCGATCATTCTCGATCATGTTGAGAACACCGCCAACCTGCCCCTCGATCCGGCGGACCCGGTTCGTCAGGGCCTTCTTGCGGGGCTGCTCGACACGCCGGCCGTCATCGTCCAGCGGCGCGCAGCTCTCGCAGACATCCACTGCATGTTCTTTATGGGATAGTGCCATTCCAGGATCCGCCCTCTGCCAGACATTCCGAACGTAACATCATGGGTTCATGCCCGCCCAATCCGGCGCCCACAGGCCGGTGTATGCCCCTCTGCGTCCGGAATTTCCAGTCCAACGATACCCGCTCGTGTTTCGGGATCGGAAAAAACCGAGTCTGCCGACGGGAAAAACATACCCCCTCATGCCCGAACAGTCAGGTCTTTCCTGTTATTCGGGGTGCTTCTGCCGTTCCCTGTCCACCCGGCACCGATTTTCATAAAATTTATTATAAAACCGGCGATTTCGTTCAGTCTTGAGCGCTCTTGATGCAAATCATTCTCACTCCCCTTCCCGGACGGACAGGATGCGCCTATCTAGGGTAAAGGTCCGGGCCGCTGAGCCCGCGCCATATTACCGGGGTACCGAACTGATGCTGTATCTGGATACACTGCCCAAGGGCGCTCATGCCGTAATCGAGAAGATCGAGCAGCGCGCGCCTCTGGACCCGATCGCCACACGACTGGAAGAGCTGGGTTTCGTCCCCGGCGAGGCCGTTCAGGTGGTCGCGACCGGACCGATGGGCAGGGATCCGATCGCCGTGCGTCTGGGAACGTCGCGCTTTGCCCTGCGCCGGGGCGAAGCCGCCCGCGTGGGTCTGCGGCCTGCCGCCTGATCTCCATGAGTTCGACAGCCTCGACGCAGACGCCCGCCCCCAGCCTGCATATCGCCCTCGTCGGAAATCCGAACTGCGGCAAGACGTCCCTGTTCAACCAGTTGACGGGAAGCCGGCAGAAGGTTGCGAACTATGCGGGCGTGACGGTCGAGCGCAAGGAAGGGTTCTTCACGACGCCTAACGGTCGCGCGATCCGCGTACTGGATCTGCCGGGCGCCTACAGCCTTGATTCAACCAGCCCCGACGAAGACGTCACGCGTGATGTCTGTCTGGGCCGCCACCGCTCCGAACCACAGCCCGAAATGCTGGTGGCCGTCATTTCGGCGACCAATCTGCGGCTGCATCTGCGCTTCCTGCTGGAACTGAAGCAGCTCGGCCTGCCCGTCATCGTGGCGCTGAACATGATGGACGAGGCCCGGCGCAACGGCCTTCAGATTGACGTCGCTGGATTGCAGGCCGATCTGGGCATGCCCATCATCCCCATCGTCAGTCTCAACCGCGCGGGTGTCGTGCCGCTTCTTCAGGCCCTCGATCTGCCCCTTCCCGCGCCACCGGACCCGCTCCCGGCGGGGATCGATCCCCACATGGAAGTGCGACGGCTTCTGGCGGCGTATGTCGTCGACCCCTCCGCAGGCATGGATCGCCTGACCGACCGGCTGGACCGCGTCTTCCTGCATCCTGTGTGGGGACCGGTCATTCTTCTGGTCGTGCTGTTCGTCATGTTCCAGACGGTTTTCGCCTGGGCACAACCGCTCATGGACGGGCTGGACAGTGGGATCTCGACGTTCGGGCAAATCGTCCTCAAGCCATTGCCGGACGGCATCCTGCACAGCCTGCTGGCCGATGGCGTGATTGCTGGTGCGGGCACGGTCATCGTGTTCCTGCCGCAGATCCTCATCCTGTTCCTGTGGATCCTTGCCCTTGAGGAATCCGGCTATCTGCCCCGTGCGGCGTTCCTGCTGGACCGACTGATGGCACTGGCTGGGCTGAGCGGCCGATCCTTCATTCCCCTGCTGTCGAGCTTCGCCTGCGCCATTCCGGGCATCATGGCAGCCCGGACCATCCAGAACCCGCGCGACCGTCTGGTCACGATCCTGATCGCGCCGCTCATGACATGCTCGGCGCGCCTGCCGGTCTATACGCTGCTGATCGGCGCGTTCGTGCCGCACCGGACCATTCTAGGAATTTTCGGGCTTCAGGGGCTGGTGCTGTTCGGGCTCTATGCCGTGGCCATCGTCAGCGGCGTGATTGCCGCCCGTGTCATGACGCGGGGTGTGAAGTCCGAAGAACACCCGCTGCTGCTCGAACTGCCGCCTTATCGCCGCCCGAACCTCAAGAGCCTGGCACTCGGTCTGTGGCAGCGCGCGGTGATGTTCCTCTCCCGCGTGGGGACGATCATCGTCTCGCTGAACGTGCTGCTCTGGGCGCTGTCGAGCTTCCCGCTGCCGCCCGCAGGCGCTCCGGGTGCCGCCATCGATTACAGTCTGGCCGGACGAATTGGCCATCTGATGCAGTGGGTGTTCGCGCCCATAGGCTTCAACTGGCAGATCTGCGTCTCGCTGATCCCCGGTCTTGCAGCGCGTGAAGTGGCCGTCAGTTCACTGGCCACCGTCTATGCCATCGGAGCCACTGATGATGGCGCGGCCGACAAGCTCCTGCCGCTGCTCTCGACGCAGTGGAGCATGGCCACCGCATTTTCGCTGCTGGCCTGGTATGTTTATGCGCCGCAATGCATTTCCACGCTGGCTGTCATGCGGCGGGAAACCGGGTCCATCAAAACCGTTCTATGGGCTGCGGCGTATCTGTTCGGACTGGCCTATCTGGCGGCGTTCCTGACCTATCACATCACCCGCGCCATTACGGGAGTTCCCTGATGATCGAAGTTGCTGTTGCCCTGCTGATTGTCTGCGTTGCCGCGATTTACTGGTATGCGCGCCTCTTCCCCCAGGGCTGGGGCCGCCTGCGCACGGCCGTGGGCTTCGCCCCCGCGCCGCAACCTACCATCGGCAAGGGCTGCGGCGGGTGCACGGGCTGTGACCGCTCCGGCAAGGGCGGCTGCCATTAGGGCAGTCACCTCCAGGCCTCAGGCTTTCTGAAGGCCCGGATTACCGCGCTCGACGGCAAAGCTGGCATAGGTGGACAGCGCGCCGTCCCGCACCATGACCCGGTCGATGATTTTCAGATCGGCATGCCACACATCCGGCCCCACATCGCACAGCACATAACCGCGCTTGTCCGTCGTGACCTTCAGATGCGGGTTCTCGCTACGGACGATCCGGCTGAAATGATCATCATCGCCCAGCCCATCCGCGCCGGATGAAATAGACGTCGCCAGAAACTCGACCGAGACCGGCTTGCCCCGTCCCGGTTCGACAAGCAGATCCCCGGCGAAATGGCGGTGCGCGTCTCCGGTCACGTTGACCACGTTGCCGGGACAGTGCGTGCCAATGAAATCCAGCAGGCGTTTGCGGCTGTAGAGATAGCCCGACCACTGATCCATGCTGTAGGTCAGTTCGGAATGGGCGGATTTGCGATGCGCCAGATCCATGACCATGACCTGATGCGCCAGCAGGTTCCACTTCGCATCCGACCGGCCCAGACCATCGAACAGCCACTGCTCCTGCTGCGCGCCCATCATGGTGCGCTCGGGCGACCAGACATCCTTGCCCTGCGGCGCATTCGTGTCGCCGTAAGCCTGATCGCTGCGATACTGGCGCGTATCCAGCACGAACATGTTCATCAGGTCGCCGAAGCGGAAGCTGCGATAAAGCTGCATGTGGCAGCCATCGGGAATGGACGTCGCCCGCAGCGGCATGTTCTCGTAATAGGCCTGCAGCCCCGACGCCCGGCGCAGACGGAAAATCTCCGGCGGCGTGCCGTCCTGATCCGTATCTCCGGCCCAGTTGTTGTCGATCTCGTGGTCGTCGAAGCTGACGATCCAGGACGTCGCCGCATGCGCGGCCTGAAGATCCGGGTCCATTTTGTACTGGGCATAACGGCGGCGATATTCGTCCAGCGAATAACATTCCGGACCGACATGGCGGCGCAGGACATGGGCCTTGTGACCGTCGATCTCGCGCAGATGATCGCCGCTGTCCGGGCCTTCATAAATGTAATCGCCATAGTGGAACACGAAGTCGATCGGCTCGTTCGCGATGGCGCGCCAGGCGGTGTAGTAGCCATATTCGTAATGCTGACAGCCAGCCGCGGCAAAGCGAACGCGCGACAGGGGCGCACCCGGCAGTGGCAGTGTCCGGCCCCGGCCAGTGGGGCTTTCATAGCCCGCGATATAGAAGCGGTACCAGTACGGACGGTCCGGCTTCAGACCTGCCACCTCGACATGAACCGAATGGCCCAGCTCAGGATGCGCCAGCGTCTGTCCGCTCTGCACGGGTTTCGAGAAACTCCCGTCCTCGCTGACCTCCCAGTTCACCAGAACCGGCTTGAGAACTTCCATCCCACCCGCTTCTTCCAGCGGGTTCGGCGCCAGTCGCGTCCAGAGCACCAGCCCGTCCGACGCAGGATCGCCCGAGGCCACGCCGAGCTGGAACGGAGACGTTTTGAAGCTCGGATTTTTTTCCAGATCGCGCGGAACGGCGGCCCGCAGGGCGCGGACGCGCGTGGACAGGAGGAGACCCGCGCCAAGGCCGGTCAGCAAGCTTCTACGTTTCATGAACACCATGCAGCACTTCTTTCCAACAGAGCCCGGTCCGCAGCGGAACCGGGCTCCCAGAGGTCTTGGGACACACGCCCTCCGCTCTGTGGACACATGGCAGAAGGTTTTGCCCACTCCCCGAAACGGCATTTCATGAAACTGTCACGAATGAGCGCGCATGAATTCCCTAAACGCTGATCCGCCGCCGCTCGGACAAGCTCCTCGGCGCGGCTGTGATTCGGAAACGTCCAGCAACGGGAACATGGATGCGCTGTCAGCAGGAATGGTTGCGTCTTTATCGCAGGGTACGTTCCCGGACCCGCCGGGAGGATGCGGATGATCACCTTCAGAATGCGCTCGTGAATTATTTCGAGCGGCCTGAAGGCAGCGTGCAGCATCAGGAAGCCTATATCACCCGCAGCGCCATCAATTCCTCGCTCAATGCGATCCGTCGCGAGCAGCAGGGATACGTCCAGGCGGCGGAAGGGTTCGAGACGCTCCTCGAGACCCCGGACCCTGCGCCGTCGCAGGAAGATATCTATGAATCGGGTCAGAAACTGGCGCATTTCCGTGCGGGCTGCGAACAGCTTCCGGACAGGACCCGTCAGATCTTTCTGATGAACCGTGTTGAAAAAATGAAGTACAGCCATATTGCGAAATCACTGGCGATCAGTGAAAGCAGTGTTGAAAAACATATCGCAAAGGCGCTGGTCTTCCTTTCAACATGGATGGATCATTGAAATACCGATCTGATGGATGTCACCAAAACCCGTGCGGCAGAATGGATTGCGCGTCTGCATGCCGAGGACTGCACGGAACTCGATCATGACAGGTTCCGGGACTGGCTGGCGAGCGATCCCCGGAACGGTCCGGTCTTCGAACATCTGACCGAACTGTGGGAACTGGCAGGTGGCGTCGCAGAACCATCCGTTACAATTGCGCACCAGACAGCACATCGTCGTCGTGCGTTCAGCCGGCGCCATGCGCTGGCCGGGCTGGTCGCGACGGTTTTTCTGGCAGTGCCGCCCTGGGAAGGTGCGCATGCCAGCCGGATCGAGGAAACGGGAACCGGCAGCATCCGCGATATCCACATCACACCTCGCACTCGTTGTCGCCTCGACACCCAGACCCGCCTTGTAGTTGGGCGCAGCGGGCAGCAGGCGCGGCTGTGTCATGGGCAGGTCATGCTTTCGACGTCGGGGCCGGATGCGTTCCATCTGTCCGCCGATGGCATGACGGTGCAGCTTCACGGGCAGACGGCCGCCGATATCCGGATCAACAGCGGCGATACGGAAATCACGGCCGTCCGGGGCAAGGTGTTCCTGAGTGCCGCGGCTCTGCGGGCGGCGGGGCGCTGGGTCATGCCGGGGCAGCGCCTGCGGATGTACCGCAATGGCGGATGGAACATCGATTATCCCGATCTGGAAACGCTTTTGTCCTGGCAGGGCGGAGAACTGGTGTTCCGCAACCAGCCGCTGGCGGACGTGATCCAGGAAATCAACCGCTATGCCTCGCGCCAGATCGTACTCTCCGCGCCGCGTCTGGCTTCGCAGCGTCTGAGCGGCGTTTATCATGTGCGGCAGGGCGATGCGTTTTTGCAGATGCTTCCCTATCTGCTGCCACTGCGCATCCGACCCGCCCATAACGCTTACGAAATCATTGCTTTGTGACGTTTCGATGAAAACCGTCACACCACGCTGAGGGTTCCGGTTTTTCATCTGTCTTCCTGTCGAGACCGCATTCAGGCCCGACGACAGGAAACGAGCCCCATGACCCCGCCCACCCGTTACCCCCGCCGCACCGTCCTGCTTCTGTCGGCAGGCGCGACCATTCTGACGCAGACGCTCTCCAGCGCCTTCGCTGCCCCCGCATCCAGCGTGCATATCGCATCGCAGCCCATGGGGCAGGCCCTCGTGACACTGGGGCAGCAGACCGGTCGCAACATCATCTTCACGTCCGATGCGGTGGCCAATCTCCGCGCCCCGGCCGTGGATGGCACCCTGTCGCCGGATGAGGCCGTCAAGCGCCTGCTGCGCGGCAGCGGCCTGAAGGCCGAGGCCATGCCTGATGGCGGCGTCATCATCCGCAAGGGCACGTCCCCCCGCCCAAAGCCGCAGCGCCTGCGTGAGACGCAGGCGCATGAGATCGAGCAGATCGTCGCAACCGGCCACCGCACACGTTCGGTCATGAGTGTCAGCGGTGACGAAATGCAGACGCTCATGCCGGGTCAGAGCCCGATGCAGGCGCTGGATCTTCTGCCAGGTGTCACGTTCACCAACGTCGATCCCTGGGGCAATAACGAGCAAAACTCCAGCATCTATGTCCACGGCTTCAACCAGAACCAGCTCGGCTACACGATGGACGGCGTGCCGCTCGGCGCCGGGGCTTACGGCAACTATAACGGCCTGTCCCCGCAGCGCGCGGCCATCAGTGAAGACATCGGATCGACGTCCCTGTCCTCTGGCGCCGGTGCGCTGGGCACGGCCTCGACCAGCAATCTGGGTGGGACGATCGAGTTCACCACGCGTGATCCGAAGCAGAAGGCTGGCGCCACGATCAATCAGACCTTCGGCAGTTATTCCACGTTCAGAACATTCGCGCGCGTTGATACGGGCAATTTCGGCAACGGCAATTCGGCCTATATGGCGTTCGCCCGTCAGGATGCGCGTCCGTGGAACCTCGGGAACGCCAACCGTCAGGGCGGATATCAGGTCAACGGGAAATTCGTCCACAAGGGCGAGGACACCACCATCACCGCCTATTTCGACTGGCAGAACAAGGCCGAGCCGAACACGCAGGGTCTGACGGCTCCGACGGATCTCTATGCCCGCGGCGCCTTCTACCCGGACCTGAACGCCGCCATGGCGGGATATCCGGCTGAAAGCTCGACCAAAGCCGGACCGGCAACGCCGAACAACAAATATTACTTCTCCGCCGCACAGCGGACCGATTACCTGACCTATCTGAAAATTTCCCACCGGTTCAGCCCGAACCTGACCTGGGACAACCAGCTTTACTTCCATTACGACGACGGCGCAGGCGTGGTGGCGACGTCCATCCGCACGAATGCGATCCTGACGATCCTTGGAAGCTATCTCGACCCGACCGGCACGAAATACATCAAGAACGGCCAGTTCACCTACAGTGTCGCGGGGATCGACCCGAAGGTCTGGAACGCCACCGGGGGCACGGGTTTTGCTGTCCGCACCACGGAATACAGCGATTATCGCGGCGGCCTGACCAGCACGCTGCACTACCGCCTCGGCCATCACAATATCGAGCTGGGCGGCTGGTATGAGCGCAACAACAACATGCAGGCCCGTCGCTGGTATCCGCTGACCGCCACCAATACCCTGACGCCCTACGAACGCCCCACCAACCCGCTTTTCACGCAGTGGCAGAACAATTTCTACACCAACACGTTCGTCACCCATCTGCAGGACAGCTGGAAGGTGACGCCGCGCCTGACCCTGACGGCGGGTTTCAAGTCCGAACTGGTCTATACGAACGGCACGCTGCCGATTGCTGCCCTGCCGCAGTCCCTGGCTTCGTCGGTGAAGGGCGCGAAGACGATCGTCGATACCAGCACCCAGACCATCGCAGGCGGCACGATCCCGTCCTACAATCCGTTCCTGCCAGCCTTCGGCGCGCTGTGGAACTTCACGCAGCACGAGCAGCTTTTTGCCAATATCCAGGAGAACATGGACTCCTTTGCGTCCACCGGATACGGCTCGACTTCTCCCTGGGCCGTTTCCAGTCAGGCGGATTTCGAGAAGTTCAAGCGCAGCGGCAAGCCTGAGTCCTCATGGACGTATGAAACCGGCATCCGCACCAGCCATCCGATCAACACGCGCATTCTGACCGGGATCAGCGGACAGCTCGAATATTATCACGTCGATTTCTACAACCGTCTCGGCACCATCTCCCCGCCGGGTCAGGGCATTTCGGGCGTCGGCAATACGGTGGCGAACCTCGGCAGCGTCTCGACGAACGGCATGGACCTGTCCTTCACGCTGCGCTTTGGCCCGCATTTCTCGATCTATGATGCCGTGTCCTATGTCAGCAGCATCTACGGCAACGACTTCATGGATGGCGCGACACTCTATGCCACGCAGGGCAAGAAGGTTCCGGCCATTCCGGCCTGGTCCGACAAGTTCGCCGTCAACTACAATCAGGGCGGCTTCAATGCCCAGTTCAGCGGCAGTTATATGGGTGTCCGTCCGGGCACGATCACCAACAGCGTTATGGTGCCTCCCCGCGTGCAGCTCGCCTTCAGCTCCAGCTACACATTCCGCCAGATCCCGCACATGAACAGCCTCAAGCTCCAGTTCAACGCCAGCAACCTGACGAATGCGCGGTCGTGGTCCTCGATCTCCGCAGGCGATGCCAGCACCTATACCGGCTATCCGACAGCACCGCGCATGTTCTTCGGAACGGTCTCCGCAGCCTTCTGAACCCGGCACTTTACCCGTATCAAGCCCAGAGCCTCTCCCAGCACAGCCTCCCGCTGTGGGGGGAGAGGTTTTTTCATGCTGGCAAGAGTCCCGCCGTTCACCCCTGCTGAACACCTAAGATCACGCAGTCGTGAAGCCAGAAATTTTCCCGCTGTCCTCTGAACCCGAGGGCGGTCTGAAGAATGCAGGTTTGCCGGGGCCTGCGGACATCTCGCTCTTTTGAAGAAGCGTGCATTCTCCGTCCCATATCAGCGCAACAGGATGCCATCACGGAAGTGTGTCATTTGATTGCAGCAAATTGAGCGCCTATGTCTCCCTGTGTCGAAGTTGTGACGCGACACGCCACAAGAGAATGGGATGACTTCATGAAACTTCTGGCCGTTCACCCAAGTGCCCTGATGTACACGCGCGTGTTCCTGAGGCTTGAACCACTTGGTCTTGAACTTGTGGCAGGTGCCGCGCGCAATGAAGGACATGACGTTCAGATCATCGATCTCCAGGTCGAGACGCATGAAGACTACTGGAAGCGTCTTGCTGACTTCAAACCGGATGCGATCTGTTTTTCAGGAAGCTATCTTGCGAACATTCCCGAGATCCTCGACCTGTGCAAGGAAACGAAACAGCGGATGCCCGGGAAGTTCATCTTCGTGGGCGGTCATTCGGTTTCGTTCATTGCACCCGACGTACTCCAGCTTTCCGAAGGCGCCATCGACTGCATCCTGAAGGGTGAAGGCGATGCGACCGTCGGCCTGCTGCTGGAAGCCATCGAAAAGAAGACGGACCTGCTGAAGGTCCCCGGTGCCATCACAGTGGATGGCGAAGGACCGCCACCGATCTTCGTGAAAAGCCTCGATACCGTGCGCCCGGCGCGTGATCTGCTGCGCCATCGCAACAAGTATTTCATCGGCACGCTGGACCCGGCGGCTTCAATCGAATTCGCCCGTGGCTGTCCGTGGGACTGCACGTTCTGTAGCGCCTGGACCTTCTATGGCCGCTCCTACCGGACCGTCAGCCCGCAGGTCATTGCCGATGAGCTTGAAGCCCTGAAGGAACCGGGGATCTTTATTGTTGATGATGTCGCCTTTGTTCATGAAGAACACGGCATGGCCATCGCCAATGAAATCAAGAAGCGCGGCATCAAGAAGGAATACTATCTTGAAACCCGCGCGGACGTGCTGCTGCGCAACAAGGAAGTCTTCAAGACCTGGAGCGAAATCGGCCTGACCTACATCTTCATCGGGCTTGAGGCCGTGGATGAGGAAGGGCTCAAGCAGTTCCGCAAGCGCGTGTCGCTGGATGCCAATTTCGAAGCACTGGACTATGCCCGTTCGCTTGGTCTGACGGTTGCGATCAATATCATCGCCGATCCGTCCTGGACCCGCGAACGCTTTGAAGCCGTGCGTCAGTGGTGCCTCGAAATCCCGGATATCGTGAATATTTCCGTCACGACGCCCTATCCCGGCACCGAGATCTGGCATCGCGAGGCCCGTCGCCTGACGACGCGCGACTATCGCCTGTTCGATATCCAGCACGCCGTCCTGCCGACCACCCTGCCCCTGCCCGAGTTCTACAAGGAACTGGTCAAGACGCAGCAGGTGCTCAACACCAAGCATATGGGCTGGGAAGCGCTGAAGGGTACGGTCGGCATTGCGACGCGTCTTCTGATGCACGGGCAGACGAACTTCGTGAAAATGCTGTGGAAGTTCAATTCGGTCTTCGATCCGAAGCTCCAGTTGTCCGATCATATGCGCAAACCGCGCTACGAAATGCCGGTCCAACCGGACGTGGTGGACAAGATCGACCGCAAGGCGCTTTACGTCCATGGCCCCGGCGGACGCCGGACGCGCGCACTCGACGATGCGACAGAAGGCTTCGTGGACAAGACCCGCATGGGAGCGGAAGCCGCAGCCGCGGAGTAACGGTCAGGACAATGGCGGGAGCGGGCTGAGGCGCCAGACGTTTTCGGACGCCGGGCATCGGCCTTTCAGCCCGCCTTCGACCGCCCGGCTTTCCAGAAGCGTCAGCGTGTAAGCCTTCCCGTAATACGAGCGCAGGGACGCCTCGCTGACGGAGAAAGGCGGTCCCTTCAGGCAGGACTGGTCGTAGTCGAGCGTCACAAGGAGCTCAGGCACCGGGCCGGTCAGGGACAGGAGATGCGCCGCATAGGCCCAGCGCAGGTCTTCCGGCAGGGCGATCAATGCGGCGCGGTCATAGATGGCGTCCATCGGGCCGAGCAGATCCGGTATCAGGTCGAAAATATTACCTGCGAAAATACGGATGGTCCCGGCGGAAAAACAGCGTAATCGCCCGGCTTCCACAATGTCGGGCGTGAGGTCGAGGTCGCTGAAGAACCGGTGCACGGCGATATCGCTCAGCTCACATCCGGTCACGTGATAGCCCTGCCCCGCGAGCCAGACCATGTCCTGGCTCATGCCGCACAGAGGCACGAAAATCCGCGCTCCCGCCGCAAGATCCAGAGCCGCAATATGACGGGTCAGGAGAGGATTGGCCTGTGGCTCATGAAAGCCCGTCTCACCGCGTTCCCATTTTTCCTGCCAGAAAACGGCATTCGACGCTGTATCCATAAGTCCGGCTTTCTTCCTGCTTTTCCCGGCTGAGACTGTGCCGGGTTCTGCTGGCGAGGCAATGGCATGTGTCGGGAAAATGTGAGAAAAGCCGCTCATGGTCATGCTCACCCCCTCCCAGCGGCAGGCGCTTGATGAAATCATTGCCGCACATGCCGCAGGACGGCCGACGCATCTTCTGACGGGATATGCGGGCAGCGGCAAGACGACACTAATGCAGGCCGTCGCCCGCCATTTCATGGCTGAAAAGAAGGTGGTCGTCATCACGGCGCCCACCCACAAGGCCACCGCCGTTTTGCGTTCAAAGGTCGATCGGGACGTTGACTGCCGGACCATCCAGAGCCTGCTGAGCCTTCAGCCGTCCTCGCAGGGCACGACGACCACCCTCGTGCGCTCCAAGCGGCCGCAGACGATTGCCGATGGCATTGTGATCGTCGATGAGTGCTCGATGCTCTCCGCGGAGCTGATGAACTGGATCCGCGATCTGCTGCGTTACTGCTTCGTGCTGTTCGTGGGTGATCCGGCCCAGCTTCCACCCGTGGGAGAAACTGCGTCCCCGTCCTTTTCCGTGCCGTCACGCTCCCATCTGGAGACCGTCGTGCGGCAGGCGGCGGGCAATCCGATCCTCGAAGCCGCGACCATCATCCGCCAGAGCCAGGGCGGTGAAGCCGACTGGAGCTGGGTCCGCGATGCGCGTCAGGAGCAAACGGGGCTTTTCCTGCCCAAGGACGTGGAAAACTGGGTGCGCAAGGCGTTCCTGTCCGACGCTTTCGCCGAAGACAACGACTGGTGCCGCTATCTGTGCTGGACGAATGCGCGCGTGCATCAGATCAACCGGATGGTTCGCCTTTGGCGTTATGGCGGTGAAACGCCGACGCCCTTTATGCCCGGAGAGCGTGTCGTGTCCCGCGCGCCCTTCTCCGTCCAGCAGGAAGAAGGCGGACCGCGTCAGGCCATCGCCACGAACGAGGAAGTCCTCGTCATGGACATCAAACCCGGGCGGCTTTCCTACAAGTTCGAGCTCTGCAAGGACGTTCCGGCCTGGGTCGCGGATCTCGCATCATGGGAAGTGACGCTGCTGACGATGGCGGGCGAGGAAATCACCGGCCATATCGTGCAGAACCAGAAGGATCTGGACGCCGTGGAGCGGCGTCTGGTGCAGGAAGCGAAGCAGCAGCACCGCCGCTGGAGCCATCGTTTCGCGTTTCATAATGCCCTGCTCCAGCTTCAGGCGATCTATGCCATGACCGTCCATACGGCGCAGGGCAGCACGTTTAAAAACGTGTTCGTGGATCTCGGCGATATCGGCCGCCGCGCCCGGCAGAACCCGCTGGAGACGCAGCAGCTCTGCTATGTGGCGGTGACGCGCGCCACCGACATGGTGTTCCTCGTCAACACGACCGGTCTTTCCGCGCGATAGGCCGCGACGCCCATAGCGACGCCAGAATGGACCCCGAGACGTTGTGCCAGATGGAAAAAACCGCTCCGGGCAACGCGGCCAATGGCGAGAAATAAAGCCGCCCCAGCGTGGCGGCGAGGCCCGAATTCTGCATCCCGACTTCCAGCGCAAGCGTGCGGCAGACCGTCTCGTCAAATCCGAGCAGCCGGCCGCCCCAATAACCTCCCAGAAGCCCGATCCCGTTATGCAGGATGACCGCCAGCAGCATGACCGGACCGGCCTCTTTTAGGGAGGGCCCCACCCCCGCGACGATAGCCCCGATGATAAGCAGGATCGACACCATGGCTACCAGGGGGAGCGCAGGCTCGACCCGGCGGACCGCACGGTGGCAGAAAGTATTGAGAACGACACCCGCCAGCACGGGAAGCGCCACCATCGTCAGGATACTGCGAAACAGCGCCCAGCTATCCACCGCAACCCCTGCCGAAACATAGAACCGCACCAGAAGCGGCGTCGCGACGATCCCCACAAGCGTAGAGAACGCGCTGATGCTGACGGAGAGCGCAACATCCCCCCGCGACAGATAGATCATCACGTTCGAGGCTGTCCCGCTCGACACGCAGCCGACCAGCACCATGCCTGTGGCCAGTGCGGGCGGCATCGACAGCAGATGCGCAATCCCCCAGGCAGCGAGCGGCATGACGAGATAATGCAGCCCCACGCCCGCCAGAACCGGCGCGGGACGGCGCAGGATCCGGCCGAAATCGGCGGGCGTCAGCGATACGCCCATCGTGAACATGACGAAGGCCAGAAGCGGCGTGATGACAGGGACCAGCGTCAGGAACGGTCCGGGCAGAAGAAGAGCCAGGCCGGACACCAGAATGGCCCAGAAGGGAAACAGGCGTGTCATCATCGGGACGGAACCGAGGGAAAAAGGTATTTTTCAGGAGACATTCGACTCATCTTGGTGAAGATGACAGAAATGCCCTTATGCCGGGCAACAGCCGGCCCGTCATCCCTTCCAATGGAGAGCGCAGGACAGAGGCAGCCCGAAAAATGCCATTAACCCGGAGGTAAGGTCGGGCTGTGTTTATTACGGTTCAGGGAGTCGACGAGCGTCTGCCTGCCTTTAACGGGAGTGGCCTGTACAGCCTGTTCAATAGCCTATGCGCCATCAATGACTCCTGATCCACCTACCCTGCTTGGATGCAGCGCGGTTATTTTCCTGCTTCTGGGCGTTCATTTCATCCTGTCTGAATTCTCCAGCGGAAGATGGTCGCGTATGGCCTGGTACGCGGCCCCGTTTCTTCTGGGATCGGCTTCCGGTCTGTTTTTCATTGTCCCGACCATGCTTCCCGGCTTGTGGCCATTGCGGCTGGGCGCCCTGTGCATGATCATGGCCTATGGAGCCGCATGGCAGGCGCTGCGCGTCATGCTGGGCTGTCAGGCGCGCCTTGTGCTGCTGGTATCTGGCTGCGGGCTGTCTTTCATACTCTCGGTGCTGGCTGGATCGACTGGCCTGTTCCATGTGATCAGTACGGCCTTTCGTCTGGCGATCATCGCGGCCTTTCACGCTCTGGCGGCCCGTGACCTCCAGCAGAAGGCCCCGATCAGAACCCCGGCAAGACGCAGCCTGCTGAGGCTGCTTCACTTTTATGCCGCCTTCCATCTCCTTCTGGTGCCCTTGGTCTTCTGGATGCCGGCCCCCCTCGGTGCGGCGCCGGCCACCATCTGGGCCGTGGCGACCTACAATTTCCTGGTTATCATTGAAGTGGCGCTGTTTGCACTGGCGATGATTGCCATTCCCTGGGAACAGCTGGCGTTCCGGCAGCAGGAACTGATCCTGCAGGATCCCCTGTCAGGCGGCAGCAACCGCAGGGCGTTCCAGGCCTGGCTGGAAAACGGTGGCAAGATCTGCGCGCACGAAGCCCTACTCATGGTCGATATCGATCATTTCAAATCCATCAATGACATCCATGGCCATGCGGTCGGGGACCAGATCATCATCGCCATGGGCCGTGTCTGTACGGACATCCTTTATCCCCAGACGGTCCTGTTTCGCATCGGCGGCGATGAATTCGTGGTGGTGTTCCAGTGTGACAGCCTTGATGAAATGCTCGCGACCGCACAGCGCCTCAGAAAAGCCTTTTCGACGGAAACGCGCCTGATCGGGGGCGGAGCCGTTACGGCAACGCTCAGTATCGGCGCAGCCCTGTGTCCCGGCCGGGGAATCCCGCGCACGGAGCTTCTGGCCCAGGCCGATCATGCGCTCTACACCGCCAAGCAGTCCGGCCGGAACCGTGTGGTTCACGCCCCATGGGACGAAACGCCGGCCCCGGCCCAGCATATCCCCCTGGCCGACAGGACCGCTCATCAGGCCTGAAAACCAGACATGAAACCGGACGCCCGCGGTAGTGGTCCGGAGAAATGTGTTCAGAAATATGAATAATTATTACAATTGATTTTCCTGTCCTCGAAGGACACATATCAGCCCGTCCAATCTGTTTTACTGGAAGCGGGGTTTCATGGGGCCATTCTTCAACCGGGCGGCACAGGAAATACAGTCATCATTTACTGTGTTTTTTCGTGATTTGTCCTGGTTATATGCCCCTCGTCTTTCCGCTCTCGGTTTTTCGATCCGCACGACAATTGCTGCCCTGGTGGCCCTGGCCATCGCATTATGGATGGAACTGGGGCAGCCCCAATGGGCGCCCATGACGGTCTGGATCGTGGCGCAGGGCACCCTGGGCGAAAGTCTTTCCAAGGCGCGCTGGCGCGTGGCCGGAACACTGGGCGGGATCGTCTCGGCGATCGTTCTGGCCTCGGCCTTTCCGCAGGCGCCCTGGCTGTTCTTTCCGGCTTTGGCCGTGTGGATCGGGCTGTGCACGGCGCTGGGAACGCTGGTCCATAACTTCCGCAGCTACGCGTTCGTGCTGACGGCCTATACCTGCTCCATCGTCTCCCTGAGCGCACAGGCGCAGCCTGATCAGGTGTTCAGCATCGCGATGGCACGGGGCACCTACATTCTTCTGGGCGTGATCTGTGGCACGGTGGCGGATATGGCATGCCGGAGCAATGTTCCCGGCAAGGCCCGCGCCGCCATCCGCAGCCAGCTTCAACAGATCGTTCTCGAAGCGGCCAATGCCTCGCGCGATATCCTGCTCGAACACGGCACACCCGAGAGCGATCTGCACAATATCTTCTCGCTGTCCCTCAGCCTGAGCGACCGGATCGAGTTCAGCGCCATCGAGGTCGGCCGCACAAAGGGCATCGTTGATTACGCCCGGGCCACGCTCGGCCTTGCCTCCCGCCTGATGTCGCGGGCCCTTGGCATGCGCAGCCGTCTGGGCGCCGTGACCCAGCGTTCCGAACGGACCCAGACCCTGCTGCATGACGCGGCCGGGATTCTGGATCGATTGCGTGCGGATATTGATGACGAAAAGGCACTTCAGACCCTGCGCCAAGCGGTTCTTGCCCTGATCGGACGATGTCAGGAGGACGTCGAACAGACCGTGAGCCTGCCCCGCGAGGAGAGTGACAGCGGCACCGTTTTCAACGACCGCATCCTGATCCAGGGGCTGCAACTGACGCTGACGGAGCTTCAGCATCTTCTGGGCTGCCTAGCGGGCGATCCCGGCGAAAACCCCAGGGCCGAAAGCTACAGGCTCGCCCGTCCCCGCAACTGGTACGCCGCCATCCATAACGGGCTGCGCTCCTGCGCCGCAGTCCTGATGGCGGCCTATGTGTGGGAAGTGACGGCATGGCCGGACGGACCGCTGTTCATCACGTTCGTCTCTGTGGTCTGTGCGCGTTTCGCGTCCTTCAGCAACACCGTGCTGGCGAGCAGCGCGTTCTTTTCAGGTGCGGTCTGGGCCGCGGTCGCGGCAATCATTCCCGTCTTTCTGGTCATGCCGGCCACAGCGTCTTATGCGATGTTGTGCCTGACGATTTCGGTTCCGATGCTGATCGGAGGGCTCGCAACGCGCACGCCCGCCCTCGCCGCGCGGGCGGCATCCTTCAGCAACTTTTTCCCGTATCTGATCGGTCTGGACAACCACAGCCGCATCAACGAGGCCGAGTGGTTCAACACGGTGTTCGCACTGCTGAGCGGGCTCGGCTTCGGCGTTCTCGTGTTCCGCTATGTCTTTCCGTTCCAGCTGACACGGTTTTACCGGAATTTCCGGCTAGACCTGCTGTCCGACCTGCGGCTGATCGGCAAGAACCGCAGGTCCATGACTGAGGCCGTCTGGGTCGGGCGGATCGTCCTCGGCATGGAGCAGCTGATCGCCCACACCAAAACCACCAGTTCCGGCTCCAACGACCGATGGCTTCACGCTGCTTTTTCGATGATGACGGTCGGGCGCAACCTGCTCCAGATTCAGGCCTATCGCGGCCAGAACAGCCTGCCCGAGAATGCACGGGCCATCCTCTCGCGCCTGTGCCAGAGCTTTGCCAGCCCCTTTACCGGCCCCGAGGCTCTGGAACTCCAGTCCCGCGATGCCCTGGAAAGTTTTTCCACGATGGAGACGGTGGAGACCAACAGAAATCTCCGCCTGCTCCTCTCCAGCATTACGGGATGTCTCATCATCATTTCGAGTGAGCTGGGACGGCGAAACGACATTCTGGAGGGAGCCTGAGGCGACTTCCCGAATCCGTGATATCAGGCAGAAAAATGAAAATTATTATGTTCGTAACTCCCTGAAAAACAGACTTTCCCGGAGCATTCCGCCTCTTTGGAAGCGATGATCGTCCTGACCTGAATTTTTGGGTTTCCGTGATGCGACCAAAGTGCCAAAAGCCCTCGCGTTCGGGACGCTCAGGTCGCCGTTCCAGTCAGGAAGTCCGTCGTGTTCAAAACGCTCTCCGGTCCGGCGATCGCAGGCCTCTGCGCCCTGTTCGCCTCGACCTTCATTGCGGTGACAACCGAGGTCGCGCCGGTTGGTCTGCTGATCGACATGGCCAAGTCCTTCAACATTACGGAAGGTCACGCCGGGCTGGCCGTCAGCGCCTATGCGTTGCTCGTCGCATTCGGAGCCGTGCCCATCACGATCGCCACAAGCCGCATGGACCGCAAGATGCTCATGCTGCTCTGCCTGGCCGGATACGTCATCTCCAACCTGATTTCCGCCCTGGCGCCGAGCTTCGTCATCGTCTGCGCGGGACGCGCCCTTGGCGGATTGTCCCACGCGCTGCTGATGTCCATTGCGGCCGCCTATGCTGCCCATCTGGTGCCCGAACGCATGACGGGACGGGCGATTTCCTTTGTCTTCGGCGGCACGTCGCTGGGATCGGTTCTGGGCGTTCCGGGCGCAGCGGCGATCAGCCATTTCGCAAGCTGGCGCGTGGCGCTTTACGTCATTGCCGGACTGGCGGCACTCCTGACGATCTTCATCGCGCTGTATCTTCCGCCCGTTCGCGGGGCCGATACCAAGGCGCTCAAAGTTCCGACCATCCGCTCTCCACAGGCCGCACGCATTTTCGGCGTGGTAATCTGTGTGAACGCCGTGTTTTTCTTCGCGCATAACCTGCTCTACACCTATGTCTCCCCGCTTCTTCTGGTGCATGGCCTGCCGGAGCATCTGCTGAGTGTCGCGCTGCTTATTACCGGCGGCGTCAGCATTTTCGGTCTGTGGGGAGCGGGACAGGTGGTGGACCGCTGGCCGGCGGCCGGACTGTTCGGCGGCGGCCTGGCCATGCTCACGGGCATGATCCTGGTTTACGGACATCTGATTTCCGCATGGCCGAGCGTCGGCGCCGTCGGGCTGTGGTGCATGGGCTATGCCGCCATCATCCCCTTCGTCATGTCCGGCGCCATCCGCGCCCGTGCAACCAGCGCGGATGTGGCGGGCGCGGCCATCAACAGCAGCAGCAATTTTGGCATCCTCCTGGGATCTGCGATTGGTGGACATCTTCTGAGCACACTGGGATTTGCAGTGCTGTGCCCGGCTTCCGTCGTGATCGCGCTGGGCGGCATCCTGCTGGCGGCCTTCAATCCCGCCGCGTTTCCCCGTCGCCTCCAGCACGACTGAGGGAACAGGCTTCGGCTGATACCCTTAGCCGATCATGTCCTTTTCCTTCTTTTCACGCTCCGCCCCGATGCTGAGCTTCTGATAGATCCCCAGGGCAACGACCATACCCGTCGCCACCACGAGAAGGGCGGCGGGATAGAGAATATCGCTGGGCGCTTTACCACTGCGCTCGAACACACCGACCAGCCCTTCGATGAAGACGGCGATGATGACGGTGGTCATGAATTTGGTCAGGCTGACGCGTGCCTCGGCGATGGACTGTTTGCCCTTTGGCCGCAGGACTTCTTCCTCGATGAAGTATTTCGCCACGTCGAAGACAGCAATCGAGATCACGACATAGCTGATGGCCTGAAGGATTTCCTCCCGACCTTCGCTCAGAGACGCCACGAAGGCGGCCACCAGGCCAATGCCGCCCGAGAGGATCAGAAAGCTCGCCAGCAGGATCAGGAGTGCGCTGGCGCCCGCAAAGGCCCAGCGGGACACGGAATGAATATTCGGCATGATGTGTCGCTCTGCATCTGTAGAAAAACCGCAGACGAATCCGGACATTTTCGGCGACAGGGACCGTCCGCAGGACAGGATCACATTATCCGACCTGATGGCGCAGATGCGAGCAGGATTTTCGAGCCAGGCAGACTAGGCGCGGCGTGCTCCCAGCCGGGGCATCACCCGGATGAAAAGCAGTTCTGCTGCCAGTTCGACCAGCGTCTGGGTGACAATCACGGCGGGCAGCAGAGGCGCAGCCCCGGGCACGGCGAGCGCCAACGGCAGCACGACCAGCGAGTTGCGCGTTGCTCCGCTGAAGGCGAGCGCCCGGCCTGAGGGCGCCTCCAGCCCGAACAGTTTCGAGACTCCCCAGCCCAGAAATGGCGCGAGCAGAGCGAAGGCCACATACACCGGCACGACATGCAGCACGATAGTCGTCTCATGGCCCAGATGTGGCAGCATGGCTGCAATAACGATGTACAGGACGAGCGCCGTCACCGGCACCGGCAACAAACCCAGCGCCGAAGCAACGCGTTCGCCCGTTGAAGCCCGATGTGCCCAGAACTGGACCAGCCATGCCAGCAGAAGCGGAATGACGATCAGCCATAGAAAAGCATGCAGGAAAGGCCCGGCCTGAACCAGCCGGGACATGCCCTCACCCAGAAAGAGACGCAGCCAGACCGGAAGCAGCACTATCTGCACGGCCAGAAGGACGGGCGTAGACGCCAGGAGGAGTGCAGCATCTGCCCGCCCCATCTGGGCGAACGTCACCACCCAGTCGATACACGGGCAGAGCAGGACCATCAGAATACCCAGCCGGATCATGTCGTCGGCAGGCGCAAACGGGAGCAGCAGTGCCACCATTGCAGGAATGGCCACGAAATTCGTGACCAGAAGGGCTGCAAGGAACCGGACTTTCCGGAAAGCCTGCCCCAGTTCCGCAAGCGGGATCTGAAGGAAGGTCACAAACAGCATCATGCCCAGCGCGGGGTTGATAACCGCTTCCCACGAGGCCGTTCCCGCCACCAGAAAGGCCGTTACCCCGCCCAGAAGAACGGCAAGGAAATACAACGCGATCTGACGCGTCTCCAGAAACTCCCGCACGGAAGCCATGCTCATGATGGATCCGCCACAACAGCACATGATGCCAGTGCGCGGAGCGGGAAGAGCAGGAGCTGATTTTTCATGAAAGTCCCCGGGAAAGCAGTCGGCCGGGAAAAGCCGCGTCCCGGGCCGAAACCGAGACCCGTTCCTAAAATCCGCTTCCGGGCTTCAGGAACGGGGCGTCAGATCATCAATCGACAGCCGGATCTTCCGGCAAGGGCTGGATCTGACGCAGCTTCCCGTAGCGGTCATAGTAGAAAACCGAAGTTCCGCGCCGCTCGGCATAGCCGTCGGGCTGCCCGTCCTTCGTCTGGAACAGCAGCCGGAACGCGTCCGGCTGCTCGATCACCCTGTCCCCAGGCGGACGATACCGATAGCGGCTGAAGTCGGCATGGCTCTTGGGCAGCGACGAGTTGTGATACAGGTCGTTCATGCTCGGCTTCTTGGGACCGTCATCCGCATCCTGCGCCACAGCCGTGCCAAGGGCCGCGCCGGAAACGGCAAGGGCGGCCAGTACTGGGACAATCAACCTGCGCATGAGGCTCTCCGGTCAGTGCGTTTATGAGGGCACCTTAGGCGAAACCGTCTTCTGGCTCCACCCACCTCCGAGCGCGCGATACAATGTCACAATGTTCTGGAACCGCGCGGCCTTGACCGTGATGGCGTTCTGCTGCGCCTGAAACAGCGTGCGCTGCTGCGTCAGGGTCGTCAGATAGCTGTCGATTCCGGCCCGATACCGCATCATGGCCAGATCGAACGCCTTCTGGGACTGCTCGACCAGTGCCACCATATGACGGTCCTGCGCCGTATAGGTTTCCCGCGCCGTCAGGGCGTCGGACACTTCGCGGAACGCCGTCTGCACCGCCTTTTCGTACTGTGCGGCATATTGCAGCTTCTGCCCTTTCGCCATCATGAGGTTTCCCTCGCTCTGCCCCCAGGTGAAGATCGGCAGACTGATGGATGGCGAGACGGTCCAGGTTTCCGCGCCCGGCGTGAAGAGTTTGCGGAACTGGAGCGAACTCGTACCTTCCGATGCCGTCAGCGTCACGCGCGGGAAAAACGCTGCACGGGCCGCACCTACATTGGCGTTCGCACCGATCAGCGTATGCTCGGCCGCCCGGATATCCGGGCGCTGGGCCAGCAGATCCGACGGCAGGCCTTCGGGCAGGTCGCTGATCATGGTCTGCGCACCGAACGGAGCCGGGGCCGGCAGATTGGCGGGCAGGGGTGTGCCCACCAGAAGCTGCAACGCATGTTCGTCATCCGCCACTGCCCGGACATATTGTGCCTCATAGGCCGAGGCCTGCTCGACCTGCGTCTTGACCTGCGCCAGCGTCAGCGCATCCGCTTCCCCGTTGTCATACGCAAGCTGTGTCAGACGCAGCGTGTCGGTTTCGGATTTCAGCGTGTCACGCGTCACCCGAAGTTCTTCACGGTCCGCAAGCCACTGGATGTAGGTCGTACCGATCTGTGAAACCGTCGTGAGCAGAACATTGCGGGTGTTCTCGACGCTGTTGAGGACGGTCTCTTTCTGCTGCTGCGTCAGGTTCCGGATACGCCCCCACAGATCGACCTCGTAAGACGAAAACCCGATCGACGTCTGATACAGACGCAGCGTTGAAATGTTCGTGCCCAGACCCGGCGCAAAGGAGAAACCCGCCGTATCGGACGGGCCGAGGAACATGCCTTGCCCAGCCGTCGAAATGATCGGAAAAAGGGATGCGTTCTGGATCTCGTACTGACCACGCGACACCGTGACGGCCGCCGCCTGCGCCGCAATATCGCGGTTGTTCCGTAGCGCAAGCTGCACCAGCGCCTTCAGACGCGGATCGGTATAGAAATCCTCCCATCCCAGATCAGCCACCTTGGCCGCGGACGCCACGTTCTTCGCGCCCGTATCGGCAGGATAGCTGTTTTGAGTCGCCTGCGTCGGCTGATGATAGGTAGGGGCCAGATTGCACCCCGACACCAGCAGCAGGCCGGGAACCCCGAGAGTAAGTCCGAGACGGGCCTTCATGCGCCGTGCTCCCCTTCGGCGACAGGCGCCGCCTTGTTGTCCAGATGGGCATATGGGTCCTGGCGGTCACGCACCCGCGTGACCCGGAACAGACGCAGCACCACCACGAAGAAGACCGGCACGAAGTAGATCGCCAGCAGCGTCGCGGAGAGCATGCCCCCCACCACGCAGGTGCCGATGGCCACACGCGCCGCCGATCCCGCACCCGTCGCAATCGCCAGCGGAAACACACCGCAGACGAAGGCGATCGAAGTCATGAGGATCGGACGCAGACGCTCGCGCCCGGCTTCCAGAACCGAGTCTTCCAGAGTTTCGCCGCTTTCGAAGAAGGCCTTGGCGAACTCCACGATCAGGATCGCGTTCTTCACTGACAGACCAACCGTCGTCAGCAGCCCCACCTGGAAATAGACGTCGTTGGACAACCCGCGGCCCAGCGTCGCCACGATGGCCCCGAGCACACCCAGAGGCAGCACCAGCAGCACTGCGAACGGGATGGCCCAGCTTTCATACAGCGCCGCCAGACAGAACAGGATGACCACCGTGGCCAGCGCATAAAGCGGCGCCGTTGATCCCCCCGAAGCAAGCTGTTCGAAGGACAGTCCCGTCCATTCATAGCCGATACCGCGCGGCAGCTTGGCCAGCAGTTTCTCCATTTCCGCCATGGCCTGCCCCGAGCTCGCCCCCACGGCTGGCTGGCCCTGAATTTCGTAAGAGTTCAGACCGTTATAGTCCTCGACCTTCTGCGGACCATTGACCCAGTGTCCTGAGGCGAAGGCGTTGAATGGCACCATCGTCCCGATCGCGTTGCGGACATACCAGCGGTTCAGATCCTCCGGCGTCATGCGTGCCCAGGGTTCGCCCTGGATATAGACCTGCTTGACGCGGTCATTGCGCATGAACTGGTTGACGTAGATCGAGCCCAGAGCCCCTTCGAGGGTCGTGTTGATGTCCGCATTGGTCAGACCAAGCGCATTGGCACGCTCGCGGTTGATGTCCAGACTGAACTGCGGCGCATCCTCCATACCCAGCGGGCGAACCGCCTGAAGGAGCGGGTTCTGTGCCGCTTCACGCAGGATCTGGTTTCGCGCCGCCAGCAGGGCGTCATGCCCCAGATGCCCGGTGTCCTCAAGTTCAAGGTCGAAGCCGGTCGCATTGCCCAGCTCCATCACGGCCGGCGGATTGACGGCGAAGATCTGTGCTTCCGGGTCCATCCAGAAATGCATCATGATCTCGCGCGACACGGTCATGGTCGTATGTGCCGATCCCGGCCGCTGATCCCAGGGTTTCATGCGGATGAAGAACGCACCCGCACTCTGCCCCTGACCCGCGAAGCTGAAGCCCGACATGGTAAAGACGGATTCCACATACTGGCCATAGGTCTTGAGCACGTAATCGGTGATCTTCTGGTTGACGGCCGCCGTCTGCTCCTGGGTCGCCCCGTTACGCATCGTCACCTGGCCGAAGATGATCCCCTGATCCTCATCCGGCAGGAAGCCGCCAGGCACCCGAATGAACAGAAACGCGACAAGCCCCGTCAGCAGCACGAACCCGATCATGCTGATCGCCGGTACGCGGATCATCCACTTCACACCACCGATATAACCGTTCGTCAGGCGATCGAACGTCCGGTTGAACCAGGCCGCGGGACCACGCTCACTGCCCTTGTGCGTCGGCTTGAGCATGGACGCGCAAAGCGCAGGCGTCATGACCATCGCCACCAGAACCGACAGCCACATGGCCGCAACGATCGTGATGGAGAACTGACGATAGATCACACCCGTCGAACCACCAAAGGCCGCCATCGGCAGGAACACCGCCGTCAGCACCAGTACGATGCCCACAAGCGCGCCCGAGATCTCATCCATGGAGACACGGGCCGCTTCCTTAGGAGACAGCCCCTTGTCCGTCATCACTCGTTCGACGTTCTCGACCACAACGATCGCGTCATCGACCAGCAGACCCACTGCCAGAACCATGGCCAGCATCGTCAGGGTATTGATGCTGTAGCCCAGGATGGACATCAGTCCGAACGTCCCCAGCAGCACCACCGGCACCGCGATTGTCGGGATCAACGTCGCACGGAAATTCTGCAGGAAGATCAGCATGACGATGAATACGAGGACAATGGCCTCGATCAGCGTCTCGACCACCTCATGAATGGAGAGCGTGATGAACGGCTCGGTGTCGAGCGGGTAGACAAGCTTCAGCCCCGGGGGGAAATACCGGCTCAGCTCACCCAGACGCGCCCGCACAGCGGCCTCGGTCTTGAGCTGGTTCGCACCTGGCGCCAGCTTGAGCGCCATCGCGGACGCGGGATGGCCGTTATAGACCGAGCCCAACGCATAGCTTTGCGCGCCGAGTTCAACCCGTGCCACGTCCTTCAGACGCACCTGGCTGCCATCCTGCTGCACCTTGAGCAGGATCTCTTTAAACTGATCCGGCGTGCTCAAACGTGTCGGACCAATGATCGTGGCATCGAAACCAATGCCCTTCTTGGCCGGCAGACCGCCGAGTTCACCAGACGAGACCTGAATGTTCTGCGCCGAGATCGCCGCCTGAACATCCCCGACCGTCAGGCCGAAATTGTACAGCTTGGACGGATCCAGCCAGACGCGCATCGCATATTCGGAGCCGAACAGCGTGTGATCGCCCACGCCCGACACACGCGACAGCGGATCGGAGATGTTGGACGCCACATAGTCCGCGATGTCCTGCCCGGACATGCTGCCGTCTTCGGAAATGAAGGCCAGAACCATCATGAAGTTCTTGGTAGCCTTCGTGATGCTCAGACCCTGAGCCGTCACTTCCGACGGCAGACGCGGCTGGGCCAGCTGGAGCTTGTTCTGGACCTGAACCTGCGCGATGTCAGGGTTTGTGCCCTGCTCGAACGTCAGGTCGATCTCCATCTGCCCGCTCGCATAGGACGAGGCCGACAGGTATTCGAGATGATCCAGACCGTACATCTGCTGCAGGATCGGGCGCACAACCGTGTTGTTCACCGTCTCGGCAGACGCACCCGGATACATGACCGAAATGGCGATCTGCGGCGGCGCGATGTTCGGATACTGCGCGATCGGCATGCGCGTGATCGACACGGCACCGACGAGCATGATGATCAGACCGATGACCCAAGCAAAGATGGGCCGGTCAATGAAGAAGCGGGACAATGACATGCGGGGTTACTCCGCCTTTCCCGCTGGGGCGTCAGCCGGGACATCGTGAGGCGTGACTTTCGCACCTGGCTGCACCTTCTGCAGACCGTTGACGATCACCTTCTCACCTGCCTTCAGCCCGTCCGAAACAAGCCAGAAATCCCCCACCGTCCGCGAGACCTGAATGGAACGCTGGGTGACCTTGTTCTCACCATCCACGATCATGACGTAAGGATTGCCCTTGGCGTCACGCGCGACCGCAACCTGCGGCACCAGAAGACCATTCGGATCAATGCCTTCCTGAATATGCGCATGAACGAACATTCCGGGCAGCAGCAGATGATCGGGGTTCGGGAAAACCGCGCGCATGACAAGCGTTCCGGTCGACGGGTCAACCGTGACTTCGGAAAGCTGGAGCTTGCCGCGCGTCGGATAATCGGAGCTGTCTTCCAGCTTCAGGCTGACGGCAGCCGCATCCGCACCACTGCGTTCGACCTGCCCGTTCGCCAGCTCCCGCTTGAGGCGCAGCATATCGGCCGCCGCAAGATTGACGTCCACATAGATCGGATCAAGCCGCGTCACGACTGCAATCGCCTGGCTCTGACCCGCCGTCAGCAGCGCGCCCGGCGTATAGAGCGTGCGGCCGATCCGGCCGCTGATGGGTGCACGAACATGCGTGTAGTTCAGATTGACGGCCGCTGCTTCCACGGCAGCCTGGGCCTGGGCCACCTGGGCTTCAGCCTCACGCGCCGTCGCCAGCGTGTTGTCGAAATCCTGCGAACTCACGGCATGGGCAGCCACCAGCGGACGATACCGCTTCAGCTGACCATTTGCCCGGGCAGCCGCGGCCTGTGCGTTGAGAAGCTGCGCCTTCGCCTGATCGTAAGCTGCCTGATACGGTGCAATATAGATCTGGAAGAGCTGCTGCCCCGCCTTGACGTCCGCACCCTGCTCGAAATCACGCGAGACGATGACACCATTCACCTGCGGCCGGATCTGTGCCTGCTCATAGGCATCCGTCCGACCCGGCAGGGACGTCTCAAGCGTAACAGGCTGCGTCTTCAGCGTCACCACATCGACAGGCTGCGGCGGCATCTGGGGAGGGGGAGTTTTTTTCTGACATCCCGCCACCAGCAGCGGCAGTGCCAGAAGCGGCACCAGAAAAGTTCCCTTCCCACCCCACGGACCGACCGGAGACAGGGCGGCAGAAGAATTCAAAGACATTTTCTGAAAAGAAGGCATGATACGGCCGCTATCCTGTGATACAGAAACCCGCTAGTTTCCCGCGAGGACGGAAACTAGCGGGTTTCTTTGACAGACGTCAATTCAGTCTGTGAAATAATATCGGAGTTGATCTTGAACAGTCCGTCGAGCAGCCAGTCCGAAGACCGGAAACAGCCCTGCTGTGGCCGTCCAGCGCAGCTCGATGAAGCCGAAAGACGCATCCGGATCCTGGATGCGGCCAGTGCGGTTCTCACCACCCACGGCTATCATGCCGCGTCGATGGACAGCATCGCAGCCTGCTCGGGGATGTCCAAAAAAACCCTCTATCAGTTTTTCGACTCCAAGAAAGTTCTTTTCGAGACCCTGATTCTGGAACGGCTTTTCGCCCCCATAGATTATACGCCGCTGCCCACAGATCCCATGGAGAAACAGCTTCTGGGCCTGATGACCAGCATCGCAGCCTGCATGTTCTGCGACGAGCGCCTGAGCCTGCTCCGCTCCGTCATTACGGAAACCAGCCGCAACCCGGCCGTCCGCCAACTCGTCGCAGATCTCTTCCAGCTTTCGGGCCGTGTCCTGCCCATCCAGAACTGGCTGGCTGCCCAGTCCGAAGCCGGCAGACTGGATATTCCCGACATTACCGAAGCTTCGGATCTGCTCTTCGGCATGACGCTAGGCGGCCCCATGCTGGGACGGCTCACCCACTGCAAACCCCACCGTTCAAAAGAAAACCTCGAAAAATTCATGGCGTATGGCATCAGGGTTTTCCTCGAAGGCCATCGTCCGGTCACTCCGACCTGACAAAAACTTACCCCCCTGCGGAAACCGGCGGCGAGGCATCCTCACGCCCCCCTGTCAGCAGACGGAAAACACCTTCAGACGGCGTCCCTTTCATCAGTGCCCCAAACCGGATCTGCAGGTTTTTAAGCGTCTGCTGATCCTGCGCTCTCGACGCATCCCCCCCGATTCGCAGGACGAGAGCCTGCTGTTCTGGCGAAAGCGTTTCTTTCGAAGCGCCACCGGCTCGCGGGAGACTGTCCAGCATGGGCACAAGCGCCTCAACCGCATAAGGCCAGTCCCCGGCCTTTTCAGCCATCTGTGCCCGCAAGGTCCAGGCCCGCGGATCGCGAATGGTCGCCAGCTCTGACACCGCTTCTTCCGGACGATGATCCGCCAGTGCAATACGCGCTTTCAGAAGCGCCACCTCCACGGACTGGCTGCTGCTTCCACCCGGAAGCGCCAGGGCAGCATCCGGAGATCCCTCGGCAAAACCCCCAAGATCCTGTCGTGCCGCCTTGAGGTCTCCCATATTCAGCTCAAGCGTCGCCAGCCGGATCCGAACATTCATCTCCTGGGTATTACTCCCGGACGCCAGAAGATCCCGCAGGGCCTCACGCTCCTGATCCGGCAAACCAAGTGCCTCGTAGCGGCGCGCCAGACCATCGAGAATGTCATCACGCAAGGCACTGTCTGACGCTTTGAGCAGCGCATCTTTCAGAAAGGCAACCTCGTTCATATTCTGCCGCGCGCCCGAAGACGCAGCCCTGGCCATCTGCCGGATAATGTCCGTTTCCTGCACAGCGACCTGGGCAGCATCATCCGGATACAGACGCCCCCATTCCTGCACTGCCGCAGCGGCCCCTTCGAGGTTTCCGCCTTCCATCAGGGCTTTGATCTGTAGAAGACGCCCATCCTTCTCGCGTTCCGCAATCCGAAGAGCAGGCAGGATGCCATCCACCTGATCCGCAACAGCCTGCGGGGGAAGTGTCTTTTTTTCCAATGCCCGCCGGAGCGAAGCTTCCCGAGCCACCGGCCAGATCAGCGGCGATGGGTCATGTGCAAGAATAGAAAGTTTCGCTTCTGCATCCGGCATATTCCGTCGCGCTGCCAGCAGAGCCTTCGCCAGAGCCACCTGCGGTCCGTTGGGAAACTGATCGAGCACTTTCGTGGCGCCATCACTTCCATAACGCGCGATCCACTGGGTCGCCAAAGGCAATAGCCGCTCCTTCAGCGGAGCTGCATAGGCCTGAAGAACAGGAAGTCCTGTCGCAATCAGATCTGCCGTCTGAAGACGGTCGCTTTCCGGAGACCCTGATGCGCTTTGTCCAACCCGACGGGAAGATGGCAGAAGCATCCGCATCATTCCGCGCCAGAGCTGGTCTTCCGGCGTACTCCCACCATCTTCTGCCAGCGAGGAAGAACCCGGCCGGGCATTGAGCACCGCCGATATCTGTTGCAGCCGGCGTGCTTCGGGCTTTTCCACACCCTCAGGCCAGTCCTGCAAAGCCACGTCCATGACTTCGCCCAAAAGTGGACCATTGCCAGCCCGTGCTGCCGCCTGCGCAACCCGCATCCGGGCACCAAAACGATCCCCCGAAGACGCCATGGCAGCAGAGGCCACACTCCGCCTGAGCGCTTCCCGCAGTTCTTCTGGGGTTCCCGGCCCCAGACTGACACCGCTCAGGGACGAGCCATAGGGTTGAAGCCGGTTGGATGCCATCAGCGGAAAACTGTCCGGCCCCATCGTATCCAGGATCAGTTTCCCACCCGCCTGACGCAGCTCTATGGTGTCGGAATCAGCCGCAACCACGACACCGATCAGACTGCTCCGGACCGCGAACCCGGTTCCCAGACGCCGCATGGACTGCTGAATGCGGCCTGAGCGCGTCATTCCAAGCAGCAGCCTTCGCCCTGAATCAGGATCATCCAGCGCGACAACCTGGGGCAGACCTTCCGCAACCGGCGGCGTGAACGTCAAGGCGTTTGCATCCTGCCCGAGCAGCATATCGGCCTGAGGCTTTACGTCCGCCGCAACTGACAGCGTCCACCCGGCCCCGACAGGACGAAGAACAGGATCGCGCTCGTCGGACAACGTTACGGTAATGACTGTCACATCTGACAGGATCCGGCTGGAAACAGATTTGAAAGGTCCGATCCCGGCCAGGCCCGCCGTATCCAGGACATGCCGCCCCGCTGCCAAGAGCACGATATTCTGCCCATTGCGGAACGCCGCGACAGGCGTCAGCTCACCCAGAGGCAGCCACAGTCCGGTTGCGCCCGGGACCTGCACGGACGTTCCATAAGTGGGATCTATCGTCACCTGTGACTGAGTTCCGGTGACTGAGGCCGGCCCTGCAGAAACCCGTTTTTCCTGTACTGCTTTTTCAGGATGCGGAAAAAGCGGCGACGGATCGTTCAGGAAAGCCCAGCCCGCAGGCAACAGCTTCTCATCAGGGGCTTTTGCAGGCCCAGTTTCTACTTTTTCCGGCTTGGCGCTGACAACTTTAGGCGCAGGCGCAGCCACAGCCGTTTCGAGCAGCGACAGGCTCAGTGCAGTGGCCAGAAACGCCCGTTTCATCCGTTACCACCGATCCGCGTGGCAGGCCGCGCATGAGAGTTCACAAGGAGCTGCGTGGCGAGAATGGCGCGCTGGGGGGACATGGCCTCCATGATTGCGGATGCCTTGCGCGGATTCATCCTGTTGAGCAGCGCTACGCCAACCCGCAGATCAAGGATATTGAAGATTGCTGCGGCATCTTCGGGTTTCATCGCCTGATAGATCTTGACCAGCCTGTCAGCATCATCATTCCGCAGCTGGTCCGTATGCTGTTCGCTGTTCTCAAGGGCAGTCCGGGAATTTTCCAGCGCTGTCATCCGTCGCTGCAACTCTTCCTCAGCCGCATCAACAAGGCGCTGGCGATCATTCAGTGCTGCATCACGCCGATCCAGATCCTTTTCCCTGGCAGCGAGCTGTTCCACGAGTGTGGGATCTGCTGGCTGCACCGTTAGTGCAGGCGCAGCTGGCACGGGTCCCTTGCAACCCCCGTGCGCGCACAGATCATCCGTTTTCGGAACAGCCGTCGCCAGGGTGGGGGCAGTTCCCGCGGGCTTAGGAGCCGCCGGTAGAGCTTCTGTCGGCGCAGCGGGCTGGACTTGCGGCTGCGGCTGCGGCTGCGGCTGCGGCTGCGGCTGCGGCTGCGGCTGCGGCTGCGGCTGGGCCATCGCAACAGTTGTCAGAGATGAAGACGGAGAATCCGCGTCGCCCATCAGATCACCCGCGATCGCGTAGATCTTGACCCCGAGAAGAACGATCATGAGACCGCAGGCAAGATGCAGGATACGGAAAAACATGACGTCTTATCCCTGCTTCTGCCGAAGAGCGCGCAGAAGTTCACGCTCGGCAGCACTCTTGCTGCCACTGGGCTTCATGGTCCGCACTTCGTCCGGCTTCAGGCGCAGCGCAGAGCGGAACGGGGCTTCCTCGGGCCGTTCCTCGACACGGGGAGACGCCTTCATGCCTGCGGTGGCGACACGCCCGGCGGGAAGGAGAGATTCCAGTTGCTGGGCGAGCGTCTCGGAGCGTTCGCACAGCATGGCCAGATCCCGCTTCAGGCTCTTGCCGGACTCAACGGTTTTCCCCAGGGCACGCCCGACGAGTTCCGTCGTCTGGCGCAGATGATCAATGCCCGACTGCGCCTGAGCACTGCTGGACTGGAGACTGGCGATCAGGGCATCAAGCTGTCCGCGGTCACGCCGCAGGACGGAGAGGGCACGCCCCAGATAGAGACTGTAGAAAATCGTCACCAGCAGCAGCACTGACAGGGCGATCTCGATCCCAAGCTGAAATCTGTCCATGAAATATGCTCCGCTCAGCTATAGGATGTGGCACGATCCGTGCCGGGTTTCTGGTTAAGAACGTCTTCGATCTTGACGGCGACCTGCCCCTGCTTTCGCCCGACACGTCCCGTAAAAAGGACATGTTCGCCACACCGCAGACTGACGGACGCATCCGGTTTGCGGCGCAGGACAAGCTGATCCCCCGGAGCGAGCTTCATGATATCTTTCAGATTCATGGTCTGCTCTTCCAGAACGGCATCCAGGGTCAGATCCGTCTGCCAGAGCTCTCGGGCGAGATGGTTTTCCCAGATGCCGTCATGACCGAATTTCTCGCCCATGAACTGCTGCAGCAGAATGTCTCTCACAGGCTCGAGCGTAGCGTGGGGGAGTACGATATCCACGTCTCCGCCGCGGCCTTCCATATCGATGCCGAACCGTGCGGTAACCACCCCGTTTCCGGCCCGGCAGATCATCGCGAAACGTGAATTCATCTCCAGTCGCTCGAAATGAAAATTGACGGCGCAGAGCGGGCTGAAACTCGTTTCCAGATCATCAAGGATAATCCTGACCATCGGCTCGATCAGCGCGCGCTCAATGGCGGTATGATGCCGTCCGGTCTGGCGGCTGGCCGGAGCGGTGAGAGCACTGTCGCCACGGATATGCCCCCCGAGAAGGGCATCGACGATGCTGTAGATCAGGGAGGAACTCAGTACGACGACGCCGTAATTGTCCCACTCTTCCGCCTTGAAGACCGCGAACATGGCCTGTCCCGGCACGTTTTCGAGATAATCTCCAAAACGCTGGGAGCCCAGGCGGTCCATGGACGCCTCGACATTATCGCTGGTGAAATTGCGCAGGCTGGTCGTCAGGATTCTGGTAAAACGGTCGAAGACCACTTCAAGCATCGGCAGCCGCTCGGACGAGACACCCGATGTGCTGACCACGCGCTCGATACCGCTGCTGTCAGCAGCACCCGTGACCACAGAATCCTTGCCGAAAAAGCTGTCGATCTCGGCCTGGCTGAGAACATGGTCTTCATCGCTGTCATGGCCCAGCCCTGCCATGCCCTGTCCAGACAGGGGAAAGGCGGCGGCGGGTATGTCCGTGCCCTGGTCCGCGAAAGCGGTATCAGCCTGTCGGTCGTCACTCACTGCACCAGCACCTCTACGAAAAAGAGATCCCTCACACGCAGGGGCGCCACGATATTGGTGATCTGTGCCAGCATTGTTTCGCGCAGCCGGTAGATACCGCTGCCGGAAAGCTCCGAAGGCTGCATTCCGTGCAGACAGGTCTGGAACGCATCCTGGATCTGCGGCATCAGGGCCGCGATATTGGCGGCGTCCTTGCCGTCCTCGACCTCAAGCCGGGCACCGATCCGGGCGTATCGCGTGCGATCCATACCGGAGTCGAGATTGGACAGAATGGTCGGAATGGTGATGGTGGTCCACTTCACCGGCTGAGGGGCAGTCTTGGCGACCGGGGTTGCCGCATGATGAAAATGCTTCCATGCAAAGGCTCCACCACCAGCCAGAAGCAGGCATGCCAGCACTGCAAGGATGATGATCTTGCGCTTACCCCCCTTCTTGACCGGGGTTTCGTTTTCCGGAGTCTCCGTCGTCACCGTTTGTCTGCCTTCTCTTTCGGACAGCGCTCATCATCGGCATAAAAGATTAACAGTGGGTTTATGATGCTCAGGAAAAGGCGAGTCTTCCTTCAGACTGGAACCATCATCCTGAGCCTTGCGGCCCTTGCAGGCTGCGCGTCCCAGCGTTCTCCGTACGACCGGTACTATTCCTCAAGCAATGCTTATCGCGCGCCCGGTCCGGCCAGCGATCCGTGGGGCCCGTACATCCTTCAGGCCGCAAACCGCTTCTCGATTCCCCAGGACTGGATCCGTGCCGTGATCCATCAGGAATCGGGCGGTCACCAGTTTCTGGACGGGCGGCCCATCACGTCCCATTCCGGGGCAATGGGCCTGATGCAGCTCATGCCCCAGACCTATGCCGACATGCGCTCGCGCTACGGTCTGCGTTCGGATCCTTACGAGCCGCATGACAATATCATGGCAGGCACGGGCTATATCAGCATCCTCGCCCGGAAATACGGGGCTCCGGCCTTTCTGGCCGCTTACAATGCCGGTCCGCAGCGGCTTGAGGACTATCTCTACGAAGGGCGGCAACTGCCCAACGAAACCGTCAATTACGTTGCGAGCATCACGCCGCATCTCGGCACGCAGGTCGCCATGACGGGTCCGCTGGCGGCCTATGCCACCGCCGATCAGCTGAACGCCTCGCAGTCCGGCATGGCCCTCGCAGGTCTGGCCCCGGCCCAGACAGCGCCTGCGCCGGTCATGACGGCGTCAGCCCGCAGTGTGGGGCAGGTCTGGGCCAGCCGGCATGTCACGAGTGCCGCCGCCCAGACACCCATCGCAGCCCCCAGCGCCGTTCCGTGCAACCCGGACGATGCCTACGATCCCGATGTGCCGTGTGCCGTCCAGCCCGTCAGCACGCCTCCCCTCGCCGCACCGTCCCCGACCTTTGTTTCCAGGCCTGCTGGCGATACGCTGACCATTCAGGAGCCGGTCTCTTCACGCCCGCTCCCGCCCGCCCCCGCCATTCCGACGCCCCATACGCTGCCGACACAACCAACAGAATCGACCACCATGGTTGTCGGCTACAGGCGTCCCGGAAGCTATGGCCCCTGGGCGGTTCAGGTGGGGGCCTTCGGCAGCATCGGACAGGCGAAGTTTGCGGCCACCATGGCGCGACAGGCCGCGTTTACATCGCTTCAGTCCGCCCGAATCGAAGTTCATCCCACCCCCAGCCATGGCACCACGGTCTGGCGGGCCCGTCTGACGGGGATCAGCCGTGTCGGAGCGGCGCAGGCCTGCTCGACTCTTTCCGGACAGGGAATGGCCTGCATGGCTGTCCCGCCGGGACATTGAAAGCACAGTCCGGGGAACAGTTTCGGCCTCAGAAGCAATCCGCGTTGGCAATGCGGTCACTTTCGCCTATGTTCCCATGCATGCCACACATAGCTGACGCGCATGAAGCGTAGGCCCTCACGGCCCGGCCTCTCGTCATGCCCCATACAGCTTTACCGACACCTTTTACGACGACTTCCCAGGACGCGCAGATGACGACAAGCCCGGCTCCCGATCACACCCCGACCCATGCAGGGGCCATCAGTGAGGAAGGCTATCACAAGGACCTCGGACGCCGTCATGTGCAGATGATCGCCATCGGTGGCGCCATCGGAACAGGACTGTTTCTGGGCGCGGGCTCACGCCTTCAGGTGGCCGGACCGTCCCTTGCGATCATCTATGCGATCTGCGGCGTCTTCTCGTTCCTGATCCTGCGTGCGCTGGGCGAACTGGTCATGTACCGCCCGACCAGCGGCAGCTTCGTGACCTATGCGCGTGAGTTCCTTGGCGAGCGGGCCGCCTATATGGCGGGCTGGCTGTCCTTCCTGAACTGGGCCATGACCGGCATCGTCGATATCACGGCCGTGGCGCTCTACATGCATTACTGGGCGGTGTTCCTGCCGGTTCCACAATGGGCCTTCGCACTCGCGGCCCTGGCGATCGTCGGCACCATGAACATGATCGGCGTGCGCTATTTCGGCGAAATGGAGTTCTGGTTCTCCCTCATCAAGGTCGTGGCACTGGCGCTCTTTCTCATTGCCGGTGCCGTCATCCTCGGGACACGCATGCCGGTGGCGGGCCATACGACCGGCTTTCACCTGATTACCGAAAACGGCGGTATTTTCCCGCATGGCCTGTTTTCGGCCCTCATGCTGCTTCAGGGCGTGGTTTTCGCCTATTCGGGCATCGAACTGCTGGGCACGGCCGCAGGCGAGTGCGAGGACGCGCGTGAGATCCTTCCGCGCGCCATCAACAGCGTCATCTGGCGTATCGCCCTGTTCTATGTGGGCTCCGTCATCCTGCTAGTCTGCCTGCTGCCCTGGACGGAATACCATGCCGGGACCAGTCCGTTCGTGACGTTCTTTCAGGCGCTCGGCATCCCGGGCATCGGCACCATCATGAACATCGTGGTGCTGACGGCCGCCCTTTCCAGCCTCAATTCCGGCCTGTATTCCACCGGCCGCGTCCTGCGCGCACTGTCCCTTGGCGGCTCCGGCCCGAAGGCCCTGGGCAAGCTGAACCGCAGTTCCGTGCCCTATGTCGGCATCCTTACCACGCTGGCCGTCTATCTGGTCGGCGTGATGCTGAACTACCTCATCCCGTCGCGCGTGTTTGAAATCGTCCTGAACTTCTCGGCGCTGGGCATCATCAGCACCTGGGGCTTCATCCTGCTGTGCCAGCTCCGCCTCCGGGCTGCGATCAACCGCGGGGACATTGCGCCGACAGGCTTCAACATGCCCGGCGCGCCTTACACAACCTGGGCTACCCTGGGCTTTCTGGGCTTCGTCCTGATCATGATGGCCTTCGACTACCCCGACGGCACGATCACGATCGGCGCCATCCCCCTGATCGGCGCCATCCTGATTGGCGGCTGGTGCCTGCTGGATCGCGGTCGCCGCCACGGCTGATCCTCTTTTCCCACACAAAAAAGGGCGCTCCTCGGAGCGCCCTTTTTCATATCCGCATGAGGCGAAACCTCAATGCGTCCGACCGAGTTCGGACCACAGATAGGCATAGCTCAGCGCCTGAGTCTGGGCGATTTCCTTCTGGCTGGCGCCAAAACCATGACCGCCTGCCACCTGCTCCCAGTAATAATACGGCAGCTTCAGCTCACTCATGCGCCACGCAAAACGGCGGGCATGAACGGGACCAACGCGATCGTCCTTGGTGGTCGTTTCAATGAACGGCACGGGATATTTCACATCCGGCTTCAGGTTCTGAAGCGGCGAAATCCCGCGCAGGAACGCCTTCTGCTCCGGGATGGAGACCGTTCCATATTCACCGACCCAGGACGCACCCGCCGACATGTGCTCGTAATTCATCATGTCGAGCAGCGGCACCTCGATATCAACAGCCTTCCAGAAATCCGGATGCTGCGTGAACTCAACGCCCATCAGCAGGCCACCATTGGAGCCGCCCTGAATCGCCAGATGCTGCGGGGACGTCACCTTGCGGTCCATCAGGTCCTTCGCCACGGAAGCAAAATCGTCATAAATCTGCTGGCGATGCGTCTTCAGTCCCGCATCATGCCAGGCCGGTCCAAATTCCCCGCCACCGCGGATATTCGCCAGAACATAGACACCACCGCGCGACAGCCAGTTATTGCCAATCCCGGCCGAATAGAACGGGAAAAGCGGCACTTCAAACCCGCCATACGCATAAAGCAGCGTCGGATTGGTGCCATCCAGCTTCATGTCCCGACGATGCACGATGAAATACGGAACGCTGGTTCCATCCGTCGAGCGTACTTCCTGCTGTTCCACCGTCATGTCCGAAGCATCGAACTGTGCCGGCAGCGTATGGATCTTCTGCACCGAAGCCGTATCGCTGTTGATTTCCCACAAGGTGGTCGGGCTCAGAAATCCGGTCGAAACGGCATAGGCCAACGGGCTGTCCTCGTCGACGCTGGCCAGATCCACCGACATGTTCTGCGGCAGCGGCAGGTCCCGGTGCGTGAAGCCCGTACCGGACGGCGTATAGATCGAGATCCGGCCCCGCACGTTATCGTAAAGCGTGACGATCAGATGGCCGTGGCTCGTGGACACTTCCTCGATCATCTGCTTCCCGGTCGGTGCCAGCAGAAGCTGGGGTGCGACGGTTGCGGCTACCGGATCGACCAGCACCACACTCCCCTGCGGAAAAGTCTGCGTCCCGACCTTCCAATCTTCCTTCAACTGTACCACCAGCCGGCCATTGAACAGCCCCGCCACGTCCGCCTTCAGGGGAATGGCGACCGGCGTCACCTGACCATCGCGATACAGGAACAGTTTCGACGAAAACGCATCCAGACCTTCGCGGATCAGCGTGACCTGATGCCCGGCTCCATCATGCAGGACTTCCGGCCCGACCTCGACGTCCTTGCGGTTGCCGGTAAAGACCGCCTGCGCTTCGGCCAGAGACTGCCCGCGCTTGAGAAGCTTCACGATATACGGATAGGACGATTCCGTGAGATCGGCATCCGTCCAGGGATAGCTGACCAGAAGCGTATCCCGGTCCAGCCAGCTGGAATCCTGCTTGGCATGGGGCAGGCTGAACCCGCCTTCGACAAACTTTCCAGTCCGGAGATCGAACTCCCGGACGGTCTTGGCGTCCTCGCCACCGTCGGAAAGGTAAAGCAGGCAGAGATTCTGCTGACTGTGCAGGCAGTCCACGCCTCCATAGACCCAGTTGCGCTTTTCCTTCGCCGCCAGCGCATCGAGATCCAGCGCCACCGTCCATTCCGGATGCTCGGTCGCATAGGAGTCCGGCGTGGTCCGACGTAGGATGCCCCGCAGGTGCCGGTCATCACGCCAGAAATTATAGATCATCCCGTCAATCTGGATCGGCGAGGCCAGACGGTCATGCGTCTGAAGCAATTTCAGGGATTTATCATACAGCCCCTGATAAAGCGGCCCATGACCCAGAAGACGCAGGGTCCGGTCGTTCTGTGCCTTCACCCAGGACATGGCCTGCGCGCCATTGATATCGCTCAGCCAGGCGGGGATGGTGTCGGGGGCATCGGCCGCATGAAGCGGCGTGAACATGCTGCCCGTCAGCAGAGCGGCCAGACCGACACGGCGGAAACTGCGGAGAACTCTCACTGTCGCAACACCTTCTGATTGTTTCAGAAGGAAACTGTCATTCCACCAGCGAAACCGCAAGTGTCGCCCCCGCAGGCGGCAGCCAGACCAGACAGGTCGTCCCTTTTCCCGGCGCACTCGCAATCCGCAATCGCCCGCCATGCCGGTCCAGAATATGGCGCACGATGGACAGACCCAGCCCCGTCCCCTGCCCGGCCCCGTCAGTCGGCGCCCCCACGCGATAGAAACGCTCGGTCAGGCGCGGCAGATGATGCGCTTCCATCCCGCAGCCATTGTCCTCGATCCCGAGAATGACGCCTCCATCCGCGGGCCAGCGATCATCCGGACTGGCCGCACGGCGCGCGGACAGGGTGATGGTCAGCGGATCGCCCTCCTGCGCGCCATAACGCAAGGCATTTTCGATCAGGTTGAGCAGGACCTGCACCATCTCATCTTCGTCAGCACGGACCAGCAGGTCGTCCTCGATCTCCAGCTTCAGGGTACGCCCTTCCTGCTCGAAACGCGGCGCAACTTCCCCGAGCACCACGGCCATGAGATCGGCCACGTCCACCACGTCCCGGGGGCGCTGATGCTCATGCGCCTGCACGCGCGACAGGTACAACAGACGATCGATCAGCCGTTTCAGCCGCTCGGACTGCTGGCGCATGATGTCGAGAAACTGATGCCGCATGACCGGGTTTTCCCCTGCCGCCCCCTGCAACGCATCGATGAACCCGCTCAGCGAGGCAAGCGGCGTGCGCAGCTCGTGGCTGGCATGGGCTACGAAATCCATACGCATCCTGTCCGCAGCCTGCGCCTCGCTCCGGTCGGTCAGCACCACCAGAACACGCCTGTCCTGCCCCTTCCCGCCCGGGAGCCGGCGCAGCATCAGGTGAAGCGTGCGCGGAACCGGCACATCGAGCGTAAAGGTCGTGGAGCAGACCGGCGGCAGATCCCCCCGATTGCTGCTGCCCGATGGACTGGCCGGAACCGGTGCCCGCAACGCCGCGGAAAGTGCAGCGCGCGCTGCGGGGTGACGCAGGATGGCGCCAACCGTCTCCCCGAACTGCGACGCGGCTTCCTCGTTGACCTGTACGATCGCTCCAAGCCCGTCCAGTACCACGGCGCAGGCTGGCAGCGGATCGACCGGCAGGTCGGCCGGAGACACGGGTTTCAGATAATCGTCAGGCGGAGACGTCGGAACCCGGGGCTGGCGCAGCAGGAGCCAGACTGCCAGCACCCACCCGGCCAGCGCCACGCAGACGAGGACCATGCCAACCTGTAATGGCAGCGTATCTGCTGCAGGCGGCAATCCCCCCGACGGCACCTTCAGCCGCCGTCCGTCGTCGGGCCGTCATCCAGGGCATAACCGGCCGCACGCACGGTCCGCACCAGATCGACCTCTCCCGGACCGTTGATGGCCTTGCGCAGACGCCGGATATGGACGTCGATCGTCCGGATCTCGACATGGATGTTCTGGCCCCAGATCCGGCGCAGCAGATCCTCGCGGGAGAACACCTTGCGCGGATTACGGATCAGCAAGTCCAGCAGGCGGTATTCCCTCGGCCCGAGCGAGAGCATCCGCCCGGCCCGCTCCACGCGATGCGTTTCCGGGTCCAGCGTGATGTCCGCAAAGGACAGGCGGTCATAGGAAGACTGATGCCGGCGCAGCAACGCCCGAAGACGCGCATCGAGCGTATCGATGCTACACGGCTTCATCAGATAGTCGTCCGCACCCGTATCGAGCCCGCGGATCGCATCCTGCTCGGCCGAACGCGCAGTCAGGAGCAGGACCGGCACATCACGCAATGCGGGATTGGCGCGGATCCGGCGACACACATCCAGCCCGGACAGTCCCGGAAGCATCCAGTCCAGCACTACGGCGTCCGGACGGGACGTTTCCAGCGCCAGAAGGGCGGCTTCTCCGTCCTCCGCCGTCTCGACGCGGTATCCACGCTGCTCGAGATTGTAGCAGGTCATCAGAAGCAGGGCCGGATCATCCTCGACCAGAAGAACAAGCCCCTTGGCGCGCGCAGACGATGGTCCCTTCACCGGACGTCAGGCTCCTGCATCGTCTCTGCTACCGTCAGGGCCGACGCCGGAGCCCCGCGCGGACGCAGGGACGGCAGGTTGTCGCCCGTCACGGCATAGAAGACGCGTTCGGCGATGTTGGTCGCATGATCGCCGATCCGCTCAAGGTTCTTGGCGATGAACAGCAGTTCCGTGCAGGCGCGGATATTGCGGGCATCTTCCATCATGTACGTCACGAGTTCACGGAACAGCGCCGTGTAATACTCGTCCACGGCACGGTCCGAATGCCAGACTTCCATGGCGCGGTTGGAATCCTGCTGCGTGATGGCATCGATCGACCGGCGCAGGTTTTCCTGCACCAGACGGCCCATGCTGCGCAGGCCCGAGAGCGAAATCTGGTTTTCCGGCATCCTGATCCGCAGGGAACGCCGTGCGATAGACGAAGCGTAATCACCGATCCGCTCCAGATCGCCGGTAATCTTCAGGGCTGCCACGATCTCGCGCAGATCGCCGGCCATGGGGCTTCGGAGCGCCAGCAGGCGGATCGCAAGGCTTTCGACCTCGCGTTCGAGCTGGTCCACTTCCGGGTCCTGCCGCGCAGCCGCATCGGCGGCTTCCTCATTGCGATCCGCGATGGCGGAAAGCGCGAGGGCCACCTGGTTTTCCACGATGCCGCCCATCTGCGCCATCATGGACCGGAGTTGGCCCAGCTCCTGCTCGTAGCTTTTGACGATGTGAGATCTGTCAGCCATGACGCGTTATCCAAACCTGCCTGTGATGTAGTCCTGGGTCTGCTGCTGCTTCGGATTGGTGAACATCCGGTCCGCGCTGTCCACTTCGATCAGCCGTCCCATGTAGAAGAATGCCACCTGGTCCGCGCAGCGCGCAGCCTGCTGCATGTTGTGGGTCACGATCGCGATCGTGAACTCTTCCTTAAGCTCATCGAGAAGTTCCTCGATGCGTGCCGTGGAAATCGGATCCAGTGCCGAGGTCGGCTCATCAAGCAGCAGCACTTCCGGCCGCGTCGCAATCGAACGTGCGATGCACAGGCGCTGCTGCTGGCCACCCGAAAGACCGGAAGCCGGCGCATGCAGACGGTCCCGGACTTCGTTCCACAGCGCCACGCGGGTCAGAACGTCCTGAACACGCGCGTCCATCTCCGCCTTGTTCAGCTTCTCATGCAGCCGCACGCCGAAGGCGATATTGTCATAGATCGACATCGGAAACGGTGTCGGCTTCTGGAACACCATGCCCACGCGGGCACGCAGGATGTTCAGATCCAGATCGCGCTCCAGAACATTGCGCCCGTCGAAAATCACCTCGCCCGTCGCGCGCTGGCCGGGATACAGGTCGTACATGCGGTTGAAGACCCGCAACAGCGTCGATTTGCCACATCCGCTCGGCCCGATCATGGCCGTGACCCGACGGGCCGGGAAGTCGATCGAAATGTCGTGCAGGGCGTGATTTTCGCCGTAGTAGAAGTTCAGGTTGCGGACAGCCAGCGCCACTTCAGGGCTTTTCGCCACCTGCGGATCAGTCTCGGTCATCATGGAATCCTGTATCATCCCCTGCCTTGTTCCCGGGGTCATCCGCGTCGCGCCGAAACGCGGACGGCAATGTTGATGGCCAGCACACCCATCGTCACCAGCAGCGCGCCGGCCCAGGCCAGCTGTACCCAGTCTTCATAGGATGCACCGGCATACTGGTAGATCGTCACCGGCAGGCTCGCCATCGGCCGGTTGAGGCTGAAAGACCAGTTCTGGTTGCCGAGCGACGTGAACAGCAGCGGCGCCGTTTCACCGCTCACCCGGGCCAGAGCCAGAAGAATACCCGTCAGAACGCCCGTCTTGGCGGAACGCAGGCACAGAGAAAGCGTTACCCGCCAGCGCGTCGCGCCCAGAGCCGCTCCGGCCTCGCGCATGGACGTCGGGACAAGCCGCAGCATATCCTCGGTCGTACGCACGATAATCGGCACCGCCAGAATCGCCAGCGCAACGGAGCCCGCAAGCGCGGAAAAGTGGCCAAACGGCGCCACCAGGACCTGATAGACGAACAGGCCCACCAGAATGGACGGCACCGACATCAGCACGTCGGACACAAAGCGGACGCAGGACGCGAATTTATTGGTTTCTGTCCCGTATTCCGAAAGATAGATCCCGCATCCAAGACCGAGCGGCGTCGCCATCAGCAGCGCCATGAAGGTCTGGATCAGACTGCCCACGATCGCGTTCGCCAGCCCTGAGGAGGAGCCAGGCGGTCCCATCGGCTTCATGATCGCGGTAGCGGACAGGCCGGCAAGGCCGCGTGATAGCAGCGTCCACAGAATGGACGCCAGCACCAGCACCAGAATGCCGGCCATCACCATGCCAAAAGCGGTCGCCAGATGATCGGCGCGGCGCCGGCGGGCCGCGCGTGGATTGGGCTTCCAGCCGGTTGTGGAGACGACGGTTCCGCTCATTTCGTATCTCCCCGCAGCATCCGCGCCAGCGCCAGGCTGGCAAAGGACAGCAGCATCAGGATGAAACCCAGCGCCAGCAGCGCGGACAGACGCAGCGACCCGGCTGGACTTTCCGGGAACTGAAGGGCGATCAGGGACGCCACCGTGCTGCGGGGCGCAAACAGCGACCAGCCGACCGCCGTCACGTTTCCGATCACGAAGGTCACGGCCATGGTTTCACCCAAGGCACGCCCCATCCCGAGGACGATCGCACCGATCATGCCCGAACGGGACCATGGCACCACGACCTTCCACATCACATCCCATCGCGTGGCGCCCAAGCCATAGGCGCTTTCACGCAGCATGTTGGGCATGGCCGCGAACACGTCGCGCATCACGGCGGTCATAAAGGGGGCGATCATGACCGCCAGCACCAGACCGGCCGTCATGAGCCCCGTACCAAAGGGCGCGCCATGAATGATGAACCTGATCCCCGGAACATGCCTGAAATGATGGGTCAGAAAGGGCTGAACCGTCCGGGCCATGAAGGGGACGATCGTGAAAAAGCCCCACATGCCGAAAATAATCGAGGGTACGGCAGCCAGAAGTTGCACAGCCGTTCCAACGATCGCGGCAACCCTGGGAGGCGCCATCGCCGTCAGCCAGAACGCCGTCCCGAACGCCAGCGGCAGGGCAATCGCCACGCCGATCAGGGTGCTGACGATCGTACCGAACAGGGGCGCCCACGCCCCGTACACGTCGGCAACCGGGTTCCAGACATCATGAAAGGCAAATCCAAGGCCAAAGGTCCGGAAAGCCTGACTGCCCCCCAGGCCCATGAGGACCACGAGACCACCCAGCACCACCAGAACCAGAAGCGCCGAAGCGGCGACCAGAAGGTGAAATACGGTATCGGGCCCGCTGCGGCGGCTTCCACTGTGGGAAACACCGGCCTTGTCGCGGGCCTCTTCGGGCTGCGTGGCTGTGGCAAGGGTCATGCGTGAGGAGCTCTGACTTGAAAAACGGGCATTATCCGGCAGCTACAGCCACCACACCAGTGCATTAGCCGTCCTGTCATGGAAGAACAACCGGAACAGGAACGACACGGGATGAAAGATTTATGTCATCCCCGCAGGCCATGGCCGTTACAAACCGCCCTGAACGGTCAATGGAACGGGCAGGCACCCGCGCCGAAAACCGCGTCCGACGGCAGATCATGAAATTGCCGGTCCAAACCTGAATTCGCAAGGCAACCGTGGCACGGATGACACGTTTGAATGAACGCCGGCCCCGAAACGCTAAGGGGCGCGAGAAGATTTTCACGACCTGAATCCAAGCTTCGGGTTGCATTTCGATGTTCAGGAGTATTCCCATGGTTTCCAGAACCGACCGCCACGTGACGCAGAACAACACGGCGGACAACACCAAGAATGTTTCCATCGAGACGCTGAACGCCCGTCTTTCCGACCTGATCGACCTGGCGCTGATCACCAAGCAGGCCCACTGGAACCTCAAGGGACCGCAGTTCATCGGCGTCCATGAAATGCTCGATGGCTTCCGCTCCAGCATCGATGGCTTCTCCGACACGGTCGCCGAACGCGCTGTCCAGCTTGGCGGGACGGCACTGGGGACCGTGCAGGATGTTGCCAAGAACAGCGCCTGCAAGCCTTATCCGAACAACATCTATCGCGTGGCCGACCATCTGGCGGCACTGATCGACCGTTACGCGACGGTTGCCAACAACATGCGTGAGTCCATCAAGGTGACGGACGAGGCTGGCGACGACGATACGGCCGATGTGTTCACGGAAGTGTCCCGTGGCCTCGACAAGCATCTCTGGTTCCTTGAGGCCCATGTTCAGGAGCCGACGGGCCAGATGCGCGATGGCGATCATAAGGGAAGCCGGAGCTGATCACCCCCGGTACCGACTGAGCCTTCCAGCGCCCTGCAGGTCTCCTGCGGGGCGTTTTTCTGTTCAGAGACAGCGTTCGAGATGCTCGCGGGCAAACACCAGTTCCGGGGCCTCGCGCGTCCAGCGTACCACCACCTTCGGCTGAATATCGGTCTGTGGCGGCTCCTGTTGTGACACGGCAGGTTCCAAGACCGCCTGAGGCGTTGACTCATCTGGAAGTACCGGTGTGATCAGGGCCGCAAGATGTTCGAAATCATGGGTCTGCAACGGCCCCGGCGCGACGCCTGGTTTCTGCTGTACGATCCAGTCCTTCGTCAGTTCCCTCAGATTGCCCCATTCCCGTTCTCCCTCCGGCGAGGGCGGGCTCGATAGCCCTGCCTGGGTCGCCACGGCAAGAGCATGCAGATCCGGTTCCGTAAGCAGGGATGGATGGGATGACACGTCTTTTCTGCACACCCAGCGGCCCAGCGCGCTTTTCAAAAGCGATACGACATCATTCGCCATTGTAACTTCTCCCTGTCCTCATTTTGCCCGATTCCCTGCCCGGATGTCAGTCAGTCGGACCTTCGGGATACAGAAAAATCCTGAAAAAGACGGGGAATATACGAAATCATACCAAAACCATTGATAGATACAGTGGCGTTACATTATGATCAACATCACAATCCTAGATATTACAGTATAAATGGTTATTAAATGATTAATTCAGAAGATATAAGCTCAGAAAATTCGACATATGTCAATATACTTCATTCCTGCCATGACCATCAGGCGGTTGCCTATTACGAGAAACATGGCGCATCGACAGTCGAGCATGCCTTTGCCATCGCTAATATCCTTCATATTCACAGCAACGTTCTCGAAGCCTCCTATTTCTACAGGGTGGCTTTCGATATGCACGGCAAAACTCAGACGGAATTCCCCCTGCCCCAGTCACTTCTTCAGGTCAGACTGCTGTGCCTCCTGAAATCTTCCAATGTGCCGCCACCGGAAGAACTTGGGGAACTGGAGACGTATTCTCAGGCTCTCGCCGATTACATCCGTGGCATCCAGACCGCATGGCAGGATGGGAAAGTCGGACAGGGGCTTGATCTCATCGGAAATGCCTTCGAGATATTTCATTCCGGAGAAGAAATAGACAGGCTTTATCTGGAACTGGCCCTGCGATACCCGCCTGTTGGCCTCAGGACCGGGGAAGATATCGCCAGCACGAACCCGATCCCCTCTCATCTTTACATGTACTGGGATTGTAACCCGCCGGAAGAAATCAGGGACAATATCCGTTACCATCAGGAACTGCTCGGCACCCGGTTTACGATCTTCGATCGCGACTCCGCCGCAAAATGGCTTTACGATCATTACGGCAGAGAAATTTCCGAGATCTTTCGGAAGGTCCGCCATCCTGCCGAAGGCGCCGATCTGCTCCGCCTCTATGTCATCATGGCCAATGGCGGCTGGTGGCTTGATGCCGATCTGCGGATCCGGTCGCTGGACGCCTGGAAGAAGCTCACCACCGGCAGCATCAAGGAGTGTCATCTTTTCACGACGCATAATTACGTGCTGCATAATGATTTTTTCGGTGCCGCCCCGAGCAATGCCATCGTTTCCAACGCCGCCATGATGGCGCTGGTCAACACCTTTGAACATTGCGGACTATATATTGCTTTCAAGACCGGCCCCGGCGTCCTCAACAGGGCTGTCAGCCGTGCGATCTACAATGCGCTGCAGAGCCACAGACCGCTCTGCGACCTTCAGATCGACGACCAGCACCGGTTCCATGAGACGATCGAGGAATATGAAGTCTCATACAAACATCTCGGCTCAAGCTGGCATAGTGCCTGAGGCGACAGGACGGCCTGAACTGTCCTGTCGCCTCTCTCAGGACCGGTGCGTTTTCGTGATCCGGTCAACCAGATCGTCGTAACGCTGCAGATAGTCGTTCAGGCAGAGCTCAGCCTCGGCATAACGCCGGGCTTCCTGCCCCAGACGACGGGCCGCCCTGCGGTCGTCCAGAAGCGCAAGCGTGGCTTCGGCGATCTTTTCGGGCTCCAGAAACGGCACCAGCCGGCCCGTAACGTCATCCGTGAGGAACTCCCGCACCGGCGCCGTGTCGCTTCCGATGATCGGGCAGCCTGTGGCCATGGCTTCGCGCAGGGACCAGGAGGCGACGAACGGATAGGTCAGATACAGATGGGCATCCGAACGCCGCAGAAGGGCACGGAAATCATCGTATTCGACCTTGCCGACAAAATGCACGCGGTCGAGATCCAGACTATCTCCCAGTTCGCGGAGCATGACTTCGCGCCAGCTTCCGCCATCTGGCGGCAGCGTGCCATAGCTGACCCTGTCTCCGCCGACGAGAATGACATGCGCGTCCTTGCGTTCGGAAAGAATGCGCGGGAGCGCGCGCATGACAACGTGAAAGCCGCGATAGGGTTCAAGATCACGGGCCACATAGGTGACGAGCGGCGTTTTGGGCGTGATCCGGGCGTCCTTGATGACAAGGTTGCGGCGCCTGGCCTGCGGCTCGGGAGAGCACAACTCCAGATTGACGCCTTCGCGCAACAGGGAAATCTTCTCCTGCGCCCAGACGGGATAGGTTCCGAGCTGGAACTGCGTGGGGCACTGACCATATCCGTTCGCAAGGCAGAGCGCCTGCAGATTGATCGCGTTCTTGACACGCACGGAAGCGGCGAGCTCCGGTGAAGGCGGAAATTCCGGGTCGAACCCCACGTCGTTCTGGTCGGCGTGATAGAAGAATTCGAAATATCCGAGAATTGGGCAGTCCGGAAAGACATCGACCAGATTGAGCAGTTCACCCCAGCCGTGATGGCCGATGATGATATCGGGCTCATACCCCAGTCCCTTGAGCGTCCGGGCGGCCGTTGCGACGGCTTCGGCACGGAGCAGGCCGTATTCGAACTCCCTCAGACTGCGATGGGTTTCCATCGAAGGCAGGCGCGGCACCCGGTAAATGGCGCGGCGGACACCGGGAATATGATTGCTGTTCGCTTCGGAAATGAAGACGATCTCATGGCCCTGAGCCAGAAGATGGCGGACAAAATGCAGGAACTGCCCTGGGAAATTCTGGTGGACGAATAGATAACGCACGTCTTCTCCGGAGCGACAGGACGCCTCTGCGGTTTCCTGTTCGCACACGGAGAGGACAGCAGATGACAGCGGTTTTCAAAGACGACCGGAAAGGGAAAGTTCCCTCGCCGGTCACTTGGTCGGGCATCAGCGACGGATCAGGATGCCGGGGTGGACTTGCGCTTTCTGGGAGATGCCGCCTTGGCAGGTGCTGCAGCGGCTTTCGGAGCGCGGGGCTTCGTCGCTGCCTTGGCGCGGGTTACTTTGGGAGCAGCCTTGGGCTCTGCAGTTTCCTCACTCTCGGGCAGGATTTCCAGCAGGAAGGCTTCCAGCGGCGCCAGGCTTTCGGCTTCCAGCGCCTCGGAACCGTCCACGGGCCCAAGACGCGTGCCGTCCGTGAACGTCGCCGTCAGGCGGATCCGGTGCGTCTCGGCGGACTTGCCCTTCAGGCGGACGCGCAGACCCAGAATCGGGAGCGCCATGCCCCGTGAACCACAGTACTGGCCACCTTCAGCCCACGGAGACAGCCAGCCCTTGCCGAGAACAGCCTGATATTCGATGTCCGACGCCGGAATGCTCTCTTCGGGAGCGACGCTGAAGCCCTCGATCCAGCTCTGGCTACCGGGGACACCCATCCAGTGTCCGATACCGCTCGTGACATCGCCACGGCGCTGGATATGGGCGGAAATATCCTTCGAGATCTCTTCCGCAACGGTCTCAACTGCTTCCGAGGCAGCCGACGCGGCCACAGGAGCCTGCACCCCCGCCGGCTGGGGCGCAGGCTGTGCGGGAGCCGAAGTTAAGGGGCCGGCAAGCTGGGCCACCTGTAGACGCGGTGCCGCATGGGGACTACCCGGCTCCTGATAGGTCGTCACGAGAACCGCGGCCGGGCCCCGCATCACCCGGACCAGGGCAGCACCGTTCGAACCGCCAATCCAGCCATCTTCCTCAAAGGTGCTGATCGTCACGATTCCCGGCGGCGTCCCGGGAGCGCGCGAAATCCGGACTCCCGGCAGTCCGGCTGGTCCCGCGGGCGCCTGACCGGCAGCATGGAAGATGCAGAAAATTCCTGCATCCAGAACCATCATATGTGCACCGGCCTTGAGGTCGATGACCCGGTTCTGTCGTGGTGCTTCGGCGGCGTTAGACATTCCCTACTCCCAATTGCGTCCGTTCTTGCGGGCAATAATACTGGCATGTTTCATAAACTGTCGCGAGTGGTCATGACAGTTGCAAGCAGCAGCCCGACGATGCGTTGCACCAGTTTTCATAAATACCGGCTTCCGTTTCGGCATTATAGGGGCCTGTTTCGATAAAAAAGGTAAATCACCCGTCATCATACTGCCCCCCATCGCCCCAACAGAATCATGGCAAGCTGGTAGGGTGCGACACCGAGTGGCACCGCAAGACCGGTCATGCTTCTTCTGACCCGTTCGCCCTGCGCGCCCAGATCAAAGCAGACTGCTTCCAGCCCGCTGCGCCAGACCTGGCCCAGGGCGTAGCACCATGTTTCGGGCGCGATGGAGGGAATCAGTCCCACATCCGGCTGCTGCTGGCGGATCAGAGCCTGGACCTCGTCTTCGCGATATTCCCCCGTTACCCGGACACCCCGCGAGATCAGGGCCTCGTCGTCATGCGTATGGCCCACCAGGGACAGCACGATGGGCAGGCGATGGGTCTGGATCTCGGTCGCCAGCGCCAGCAGGACGTCATAGCCTTTCCACTGGCTGATTCCCCCCACGACACAGACCCTGAGCGGCTGCCCCCGGGTCGCGTGACGATGGGGCATGATGTCTTTGTGAAGCGCCGCGTCATCTTCCAGCGGCAGGGCCTCGATAGTCAGACCGGGAAAATGCCGGCAGATGCGCCGGACCGTATCATCGGAAGGCGCCATGAGCCTGCGCGCGCCGGATAGCTCCCGGGTGGAGCGGGCCAGAAGATCGGCAATGGAGAGGTCTTCGCCGAGATAGCTTCCCCATCGTGCCACACAAAGTTCACATCCCGCCGGGTCCGGTTCGCCGCAGTAACGCCCTGCCCCGTCACAGAGCGAGATTCGCGGGCAGAACCAGACATGATCATGGATGAAGACGTCATACGGAACGCCGAGCCCCTCATGCAGGGTCCGGATGCAGGGCGCATGACCGATCAGATGGTGCCACTCCACCGCCTGGACACGCAGGGCGGCGAGCAGGTCCAGCAGGGACGGCAGTTCATCCGGGAGACGGTATTTCAGGTTGGGAAAGCGTTTTCCATCAAGGGCGTATTCGAGCAGACAGCCGCTTTCATGCGGGCGAAGCGCTAGGGCAAGCACGCCATCCGCCTCGAAAGCCTCCGATCGCTCGCGCACGACCCGTCCGACGCCGCCGCCGGCATCGTGCTGGACCATGAGAATGGCAGGCCGGCCCGCCCCCTGCTGGAGCAGCCGTGCGGCATCCAGTCTGCGCCGCGTTTCGTGCAGGGGATCGGCAGCGATGAAACGCGCTACGAGGGCATGATAGCCGGGGTGCAGGGCATTGAGGATGTCCAGATTTCGCACCCCGAGCGCGTTCCTGGCTGTTCCGAATGACGCGGATCCGACATGGGCGACGTAAAGCTCCGGCGCGGCCAGATGCCGGAATCCCCTAGCCGTCGCACGGAGGCAGAAATCATTTTCCTCGCCATAGCCCTGGGCAAACAGGTCTTCACAGAACAGACCCGTTTCAGCCAGACAGTCAGCGGAAATCGCCATGCAGAACCCGTGGGCAGTGGGCAGGTCGATCTCCTTAGAGACGGCGACATTCTTCTGGCACAGCCGGTCCATCGCGCGCATTTCCGCAAGAGACGGAACCGGGTTGGGACGGTCCGTGGACGGGTAGGACAGGATGGTCGCATCGTTGGAAAGCGGCGTGACCGTGCCGACATCCGATTCTGCAAGCCTTGCCCGCAACCGCTCGACCCAGCCTGCAGGCACGAGCGTGTCGCTGTTGAGAAGCAGGATGTCCCGGCCAGCCGCCGCACGCATTCCGTCATTGGCGGATATCGGAAAGCCCCGGTTGCGCTCATGACGGATCAGGATAATCCGTCCGTCCTCCGCCAGTTGATCGAGCGCCTGTGCGAGAGAGGGCTCCGGGGTCGCATCATCTACGACAATCACCGGCACATCTGCCGGGCAGGTCGCAAGAACGCTCCGCAGGCAGGCCATGGTCCGGACCCGGTCGGCATAGACCGGGATCACGACCGCACAGCCTGGGCTCCGGCGCGGAAGATGCGGACGCATCCTGCCCGGCTGGATCTTCACAGGACGTAAGCGTGCCGGCAGACCCCGTGTCTGTCCCGAAACCAGTTTCCCCACCAGAGGATCAACGGGAGCACCCGTCAGAAGACGGCCGTTTTCGTTCCACAGATCGAGGGGACCCTCATCGCGTTCGGGGCACTCTCTGGCCGGAACATGAAACACCCGGTAGCGCGCCAGGGGGACGTCGCTGTCCACATCCTGCGCGAAAGCCTCAGCCCAGAGGGTGGATCCGTTCCAGAGTGTGATCACCGGGACATGCTCGGGTTCGGCCGGTGTCCAGATCCAGCCCCTCAGGCCATCCGCCGTTGCCTCGACAAAGGACTCGCACCGGGTCAGCGCAGCGATATCCAGTGGGCTGCCAAGAACATGCCGCCGACCGACGCGGACCGACAGATGCCGGGCTGCGCGCCAGCCTTCCGGAAGATCATAGGTGCCGCCCGTGATACCTCGTGCGATTTCCCGTCCATCAAGAAACAGACGGACCGGACACGACGTCCCGATATGGACGGTGCCCGCATTGGACGCCGTCATCCATCCCGGCAGCTCTGCGGAAACTGCGATCTGCTCCGCCAGAGGATAGGTTTCCGGGGTCGCATGAAATGCGGACAGGGCCGCCTGCATCCGGATGGTGGCCTCTTCCATGCGCTGCAGCCGCGCAAGACAGACGACTTCCAGAAACGCTGCTTCCCGCAGCCCGAAATCCTGACGCAGATCTTCCATGCGGACCAGGCAGTCTATGAGTCTGCCCGCGGAAAGGCAGGCCAGCCCGACGGACCATTTCAGATTGGGATTATGCCGCGACATCCGTTCGGCCCGCTCCAGCCAGAACAAGCTAAGCGATGTGTTGCCGGCCTGAAAGGCGGCCTGCCCCCGGGCAAAGGCTTCCTGCGCTCTGCGGCTCATGGCCTCACGCCACAGGGCACGGTCCTCGTCGCTGACAGTCCATCCGAACCCGGCAAACGCTGCGCGAGGGGCCTTCGGACCGGGGGGAGGACGATCAGCAGACACGGAGATCAGTCATCATCGTCCGGCTGCGCTTCATCCAGAAGGGCGAGTTCCGCTTCAGCGTCCCTGATATTCTGCGCCTTTGCCCGCTCCAGCCAGATGCGGCCTTCCACCGGGTCCGTCATGCCGGCCAGTCCACGCACGAGATAGCGGCCGAGCATCATCTGGGCGAGGCCGTTTCCACGCTGGGCGGCCTTGCGGAACCACATCTGCGCCTGCGGGCGGTTCTCGGGGACGTCATGACCGCCGCCATACATCGCGGCCAGCGAGAACATGGCGTCCACATTGCCGCTCTCGGCGGCCTTCCGGTACAGCGTCAGGGCTTTCTCGTGGTCCTGACGACCGTTGATGCTCCCGTCCACGAGCAGCCCCGCCACAGTGACCTGTGCCTCGGCCATGCCCGCATCAGCGGCCTTTTCCATCCAGTAGAGCGCCTGCGTGGGATCGGGCTGCACACCGCGTCCTTCCAGCAGCATCCTGCCGTACCAGTACTGCGCGTTGACAACACCATCGGCAGCTTTCTGCATCCAGCGGGCCGCTTCACGTCCGTCCTTCGTTCCGGTTACGCCTTCGGCAAAGCACACGCCCAGATTATAAGCCCCGACCAGATCGCCTTTTTCGGCGGCTTTTTCGAAACGGGCGTGGAGGGCCTGTTTTTCATCAGGAGTTGCGGACGCCCCGGCGAGAATGAGGTTCCCGAAATCCGCATCCGCATGGGCGTCTCCCGCTTCCGACGCAACCTTGAACCAGTGCGCCGCGACGTCGGGGTCCTGATGAACACCATTTCCTGTCAGATAGAGCAACCCGAGGGCCCGTGCTGCGCCGGCATGTTTCTGCTCGGCCGCCAGACGGTACCATTTGGCGGCTTCCACCAGATTGGGGGGCAGATCGCCGCCATTGGCACACAGATCACCCAGCAGGGCCGCGGACTGCGTGTCACCATTCGCGGCGGCGCGCTTGAGCCAGGTTTCAGCCCGGCCGTAATGCCGGGGCGTGCCCGTTCCTTCCAGCAGCATCAGCCCGTAGCGCGCCTGGGCCGTTACAATATTGCGTTCCGCCGCCTCGTGGAAATAACTGGCGGCTTTTCCGAGATCCCGGGGCACACCCGAGCCTGACTCGTACATCCTGCCCAGGATATCGAAAGCCGTGCCGAGGCCGCCTTTTGTCGCTTCGGTCAGATGCCGGGCCGCGGCGGACAGGTCCTCGTCAGTATGGGCTTCATGGAGGATAGAAAGCGCCACGCCAAGATGGCCCTGCGAACACCCTGCGGCCGCGGAACGGTCGTACCAGGACCGGGCCTGCGTCAGGTCGCGCAGGTCTTCCGGTCCATTGGTCAGGATATATCCCAGAAGGGCCTGTGCGTCCGGAGAGCCGGCTTCCGCCGCAATTTTGGCCCAGCGCAGACCAAGATGAAAATCCGGATGTCTTGGGCCCACCTGCGGCATGTGCGAGAGATCCAGCCCTGCGCTGGCTGTGCGGATTTCAAATCCCTCGGGCAGACCTACCGTATACAGCGTGGCCAGAACGAAGGCCGCTTCGATATGCCCTGCCTCGGCGGCCTGATAGATCCACCGGGCGCCATCCTCGAGACTGGGTGGTGCACCAAGCCCGTTCAGATAGGCGCGACCAACCCGGAATGAGGCCTCTGTGTCTCCTGCGGCGGCAAGACGGCTGAGAAGCGCGAAGCCCTGAACAGCCTGACCGGTTTCCGTGAGATGGATCGCATATTCCAGCTTTCCCCTGGAGGAAAGAAGGGCGGCAACGCGGCGTTTGAACGACATGAGCGACACGGGTCCTGAATAACTGTCATACAAGAACGCCCGGTCTGCGCCGGGCGTTTCTTTGAGCGCTTCTAGGGACGCTCCATGCTTTTATTATGGCTCCCTCATACCATTGGTGAGGGCAGGCGTAATTTTGTTGAACAGATACTGCAGCACGGTCCGTTTTCCGACATCAATATCAGCCGTCAGGGACATGCCAGGCATCGGATGGAAGAACGAAGGCTGGCCGTGCAGGGTGTAACGGTCGATCCGCAGACGGACACGATAGACCCCCGAAGCGGTGGCATCGTCCGACGGTGCATTTCCGTTGCCACCACCACCGGTATTCTGTGACTGCGGCGTGAAAGCATCAGCACTGATGACGCGAACCGTCGCTTCCGCGCCGCCATACTGATCGTACGGGAATGTCGCGAATTTCAGCAGCGCATGATCGCCGACCTGAACAAAGCCTACATCCTGCGAGCGCAGGACGGCTTCCATTTCAAGACCGTAGCCTGTGGGAACGAGAGTGATGAACTGCCCAGCGGACTGAAGAACAGAGCCGACGGAGCCCTGCGCAATGGTCAGGACAATACCGTCTTCCGGAGCGCGCAGCAGAACAAGATCCTGACGAAGACGCGCTTTTTCAAAGGAGCTGCGGTATTCGGCCAGATGGTGCCCGGCTTCGGTCAGATCCGAATAGATCTTGGCCTGCCAGTTCCCGATATATCCGTCGCGCTCGGCCTTCATGGCAGCCAGCTTCTTCTCTGCTGAGTTGGCGCTCTGCTGGGCAGATATCTCCGCACGCTCGGCTTCCATCAGTTCCGTCTGGGCACCAAGGGTCGACAGACGGGAACCGACCTGATCAGCCTGTTCCCGCTGACGCATCTGCAGGACCTCGGATGCAACACGCATCTTGCTGCCATACATGGCCGCATTGGCCCTGTAGCCCTGAATATCACTTTCGAGTCCTGCGATCTGCTGGGCGTAATTCTCGACATGCGCCTGGTATTCGGTCTTACGACGCAGGAATGCTGCGCCCTGCTCGACCGACGCAGGATCGTTCAGATTGACATGATAGTCCTGCCCCGCAGCTTCCGATTTCAGACGATCATATTCTGCCTGATAGGCATCACGCTGCAGGCGCATGTTCGTGATGTCGGCCTTGGTGATGGTGGGATCGAGATGGGCGAGCACATCGCCCTTCTTCACGAAATCGCCGACATGGACATCAATGGAACGGATGATAGCTGTTTCAAGAGGCTGCACGACAATGGTCGGCTGCGTTGAAATCAGCCGGCCCGGCGTCGAGACAACGCGATTGATCGGGAACAGGGCCATGGCAGCGATACAGGCCACGACCAGACCACCGATCAGCAGGATGATGTAACGTGCTGCCGGCGTGGCCGGAAGATTGACCAGCCCTGCCGTCGGCGAATGAAATTCAAGCAGCGCCAGCGGCATGTCGTTGGGCGCAAAAGGATCGGTGGCCGTCCGCGGAACATGCTGGTTGAAATCTTCATCGGACTGGCCGGAAGGCTGGCCCTCATTGGGAATCATGTCGGAAGAGCTCATGATTACTCTCCTTCCGTCAGCTGCCCGGCAGAACCGGGAACGTCATTATCTGTCATGTGCCGGTTCTGCTGCAGCCAGAGCATGCGGTAGATTTCACAGCGCTCCAGAAGGATCCGGTGAGGCGCGATATCGACCAGCTTGCCCTGGTCCATGACAGCGATCTGGTGACAGTTTACAAGAGACGACAGACGGTGGGAAACGATGACCATCGTCCGGCCCTTGCCGATCCGTTGCAGATTGGCGTTCACGAGCGCTTCGGACTCCGGATCCAGCGCCGATGTGGCCTCATCCAGGATCATCAGCTTCGGATCACTGATTACCGCACGGGCAATGGCAAGCCGCTGCCGCTGGCCACCCGAGATATTGGTCGAGCCTTCTTCGATCCAGGTGTCATAGCCCGCAGGCATGCGTTCGATGAACTCTTCCGCACCGGCAAGACGCGCGGCGCGGATCGCATCATCAATCGTCAGTCCTGGACGGCCCGCCGTGATGTTGTCGCGGATCGTTCCACGGAACAGGAAGTTGTCCTGAAGCACCACGCCGAAGGAGCGGCGCAGATGGGTCAGGTTGATTTCACGCAGATCCACGCCATCGAGCCGCAGATACCCCGTATAGTTCCGGCTCACGCCCTGCAGAAGGCGGGTGATCGTCGATTTGCCGGATCCTGAACGCCCGACGAGACCCAGCATCGTTCCAGCGGGAATGTCGAACGTGACGTCATTGAGAGCCTTGGTCGTCGAGCCGGGATAGCAGAAATCGACATGGCTGAACGACAGCGCGCCCTTGACGACGGGCCGCATGCCCGTTGTCAGGGCCTTGGTTTCCGTCGGCTGGTTCAGCACCATCCCGGCTTCGCTCAGGGAAACACTGACCTCGTTGAAGGCTTCCATCAGCTTGGCAAGATTGACGAGCGGACTGGCGACACGTCCACCGAGCATCATGAAGCCCATGAGAGCGCCAGCTTGCATGGAACTGGCATTCGTCAGGATCAGATAGGCCCCGACCAGAATGATACCCCGGTTGATGAAGATTTCGAACGGCATGACCAGGGTCTGCGGCCAGCTGGCCATGCGACCAGCCGCAAGCTTCCAGCGTACGACATCCGCCGTTCGCTCATCCCACAGCTCACGCCGCGTCGTTTCCAGGGCCAGGGTCTTGACCGTCCGGATACCGGCAACCGTCTCATAAAGAATGGAGCCACGTTTCATTTCCGCGAGAACCTGCCGCCCAATGACACGCGTGACCGAGGGCAGGAACATCACCACAATCAGACCGATGCACCCGGCCCCAGCCAGCGTCATCCATGCGAGGGTCGGGCTCATCACGAACAGGACGGGCAGGATCACGATCAAGGTGAAGAGATCCAGCAGAGTGCTCATCAGCTGCCCGGTGAGAAAATCCCTCACCTTGAAGACGGCCATGAACCGCCCCAGGATTTCGCCCGTCTGTTCGCGCTCATAAAATTCAAGCGGAAGGGCGAGAAGCCTGTTGAAGGCATGCAGCGAGATACGGGCGTCCAGCCGGGTGGAAAGGATCAGGGACAACTCGCGCCGGGCATAGGTCAGCAGGATTTCGTAGAACGAAAGGATGATGACAAAGCCGCTCAGCGAAATCAGCGTCGCCATGGAGTGGTAGTTCACCACGCGATCGACGACCTGCATGACGATCAGGGCAGGGAAGATCTGAAGGATACTGAGAATCAGCGAGGCAAAGGCGATGTCCCGCATCACCTTCTTTTCGCGAAGCACCATCTTCGCGAACCAGAGCAGATCGAACTTGGCGTCGGCTTCGGATTCGTCGCGCCGGCGTTTGACCAGCAGCACATCGCCGGTCCAGACCTGCATGAGGCGCAGTTCGTCGACGGGGACCGGGGTGTCACCCTCGCCACCCATCGGGTCACGGAGCCACACCACGCCCTTTTCGGCGTCGGCGCGGACCATCAGACCGGCCGAGCCATCCTTGAACATCAGCACGACAGGCGGGGAATTGCGGATCTTGACGAGATAACGCCACCGCAGGCGCATGCCCTTGGCAACGGCGCCCTGCTCGTTCAGCCAGCGTGCAAGAGTGGCGGGAGACGGCGAATCCTCACCTGGTTCCGCCGCAAAATCGCGGATATCCAGTTCCAGGCCGTGATAGCGGGCTGCGGCCAGGACAGCGTAAAGCCGGATGACGGTCGGACTGACTCTTCCGTCGGGGCCTGACAAGCTCTGGGTATGCTCCACGAAATGTCCTCTATGCTGTTGTCGCGCCAAGGCGGACCAAAGGGCGGCACCAAAGGCAGGAACGCCAGTTCATCTTCTCATGAATAGAGAAGACTCTCTTTTCCGTCACCACCCCTGCAGGCAGGAACTGAAAAATACCTGACGCCAGCATAGTCCAGACAGATCAAAAACTCATTAACGCCTTCAAGCATAGACGCCCTCGTCGCGAGAGCGTTTTATTGAAAACACGGGATATGATCAGAGAAAACCATATCCCGTGTCCTGTTATTCCCGAGCAGACGTTTTTGTCTTTTCCCTTTTCGTCATGGGGGTTCCAGCTTTTCGAAAAGCGTTGGCTTTCCTGCCGGAACCCTCAGGGACCGTTACTTCGTCGTGTACCCTCCGTTGACGAGGATGGTCTGTCCGGTCATCCACCAGCCGTCCGAAACCAGGCATCGAACGATGGGTACGATGTCCTCGATATCGGTCAGGCCCGTCTTGCTCAGGGACGAAAGAGCGGCGGCCGTCTTGTGATAGGCCACGGCTTCCGGAGCCTCCTGACCATAGAAGAACGGCGTGTCCATCGGGCCCGGACCGATCGCATTGACGGAGATACCCCGCGCTCCGAATTCCTTTGACGCCGCACGCGTCACATGCTCGACGGCGGCCTTGGATCCGGCATAGGTCGAATAGAACGGCGTATAAGCGCCGAGCAGGGACGTCACGATAGTCAGGAGTTTACCGTTGTCGTTCAGGTGACGTCCGGCTTCCTTGATGAAAAAATAGGCAGCCTTGGAGTTGACGGCGAACATTGCGTCATACTCGTCTTCGGACGTTTCCAGAATCGGCTTCTTGAGAACCTTTCCGGCCGTATTGATGGCAATATCCGGCTTTCCCAACGCTGCGACGACGTCAGTGAAGAGTTTTTCGTTCGCAGCGGCCGTCGTCAGGTCAGCCTGGAAGGCCTGCGCCCGCACACCCTGCATTTTCAGGGCCGCGACCGTGGCATCGGCATCGGAGCGCGTGCCGGCGCTGTTATAATGAATGGCGATGGCGGTCGCGCCCTGAGCGGCGAGATCGAGAGCGATCAGCCCCCCGAGATTCTTGGCGCCCCCCGTAATGAGAGCGGTTTTTCCCTTGATGCTATGATCGACCATGATGAGGATTCCCTAGCGCTGTATGGATGATGACAGGAACTATGATTTGTCAGACAATCCGGAAAAAGCATGAAAACCTGACATCATCTGTCAGGATGGGCGAACAAATTCTCCTCTTCTGCCGGAGACATCATGGATCGCATCGACCTGCTCCGCATTTTCATCAGGGTCGCGGAAAGTGGCAGCTTCACGCATGCGGCCGATACGCTCCAGATGCCCCGCTCCACGGTTTCGACCGCTGTGCAGGAGCTGGAAAACCGGCTTGGCACCCGGCTACTGGCCCGTACCACGCGATCGGTCCGGCTGACGGACGATGGCCGGATGTTCCAGCAGACTGCCCTGCGGTTGCTGGGGGACTTCGAAGACGCTGAAAACCGGTTCCGGCTCCACAGTTCCCAGACGCGCGGGCATGTGAAGGTCAATCTTCCCAGCCGCATCGGACGGCTGATCGTCGCGCCCGCCCTGCCTGAGTTTCTGGACCGTTATCCGGGACTGGACATCGAGCTGGGCATGACGGATCGCAGCATCAACCTGGCTGAAGACGGGACGGACTGTGTGCTGCGGGTCGGGCCTTTGCAGGATTCGAGCCTGATCGGCCGAAAACTGGGGCTGCTGCCGGTCTTCAATGTCGCGAGCCCGTCCTATCTGGCGCAGCATGGTACCCCGCAGAGTCCCGCCGATCTGTCGGCGCATCAGGCCGTGCTCTACGCCTCGCCCACCACGGGCCGTATCGAAGACTGGGAATGGGAGCGCGATGGCCGGGAAGACAGCAGACCGGTCCGGGGGCGCGTGACGGTCAACAGCGCGGAAGGGGCCGTGGCCTGCTGCCTGGCGGGGCTCGGGCTGGCGCAGCTTCCTGCCTATGACGTGCTCCCTCACATCCGCCGGGGCGAACTTGTTGATATCCTGCCGCAATGGCGGCCTGCCCCGCTTCCGATGACGCTGTTATACCCGCACCGAACGCATCTCTCCCGGAGGCTGGAAGTCTTTACGGAGTGGCTGACCGGGCTTCTGGACGCGCACTGTTTCCCCAGAGACGCCGAAACCTGAACACGCAAACCGACTGCGACTCTTCCCTTTTGCGCCTCTCTGGCCCATGTGAAGACAGACTCCACAAGTCCCGATTGGACCCCTGATGCAATTCTCCCGCATCTATGCCTCCCTGCCCGAGCGTTTCTCTGCCCCCCTCAGCCCGACGCCGTTTCGCAATCCCCAGATCGTGGCGCTGAACGAACCTCTGGCGCGTGAACTCGGAATGGACCCGAGCTGGCTGCACAGCCCGGCGGGGATCGCCTTTCTGAGCCAAGGCCTGCGGCCAGATGGAGCCTTGCCAGTGGCCATGGCCTATGCCGGGCATCAGTTCGGGCATTTCGTCCCCAGTCTTGGCGACGGGCGGGCGATGCTGATCGGTGAAATAATGGACCAGTCCGGATGCCTGTGGGACCTCCATCTCAAGGGCTCCGGGCCGACGCCGTTTTCGCGGCGTGGCGACGGGCGGGCAGCTCTGGGGCCGGTTCTGCGCGAATATGTGGTCAGTGAAGCCATGCATGCGCTTGGCATTCCCACGACACGCGCCCTTGCCGCCCTGACGACGGGCGAGAGCGTTGCCCGCGAGACGATGCAGCCCGGCGGCGTTATCGTGCGGGTCGCCTCCAGCCATGTTCGGGTCGGGACGTTCCAGTATTTCGCAGCGCAGGGCGATATCGAAGGGGTGCGCATTCTTGCGGATCATGTGATCGGGCGCCTGTATCCGGAACTGGCCGAGACTGAAAATCCGTATCTGGCGCTTCTGGAAGCCGTGACGGAACAGCAGGCGGATCTGGTGGCGCGCTGGATGCTGGTCGGCTTCATTCATGGCGTCATGAACACCGACAACATGTCCATCGCGGGCGAGACCATCGATTTCGGTCCCTGCGCATTTCTGGACGCCTATGACCCGGCGAAGGTCTTCAGCTTCATCGACCAGAACGGACGCTATGCCTACGGGAGCCAGCCGGACATGGCGCTGTGGAATCTTGGGCGCCTGGCGGAGACGCTGCTGCCCCTGCTGAACAGCGATCGCAAGAAGGCGATCGAACAGGCCAGGGACGCGCTGATGCGCTTTGATGACGTGTTCAACGACACCTATCTCGGCGGCTGGCGGCGGAAGCTGGGTCTGGCGCAGGAAGAAAACGGTGATGCCCGGCTGACGGGACGTCTGCTGACCGCCATGCATCGCGGTGAAGCAGATTTCACGCTGACATTCCGACGGCTTGGCGACGTGGTTCGGACCGGACAGACGGACAGTCTCGTGGCGCTGTTCGGGCCGGGGGCGGGGATTGAAGACTGGATCGGGGACTGGCAGGCGCGGCTGGGTCGGGAAGAGCGTCCGGCCGAAGCCAGTTACATGGACATGCAGGCCACGAATCCCCGGATCATTCCGCGCAATCACAGGATCGAAGAGATGATCCAGTCAGCGGTGGCGGGCGATTACGCGCCGTTCCACCGTCTGGTTGAGGGGCTGTCACACCCGTTTGATGATGCAGCAGACGGGTTCGAGGCGCCCCCGGCGCCTCATGAAAGGGTCATGAATACATTCTGCGGCACCTGACGCCGCCGCAGAAAAAAGGATCAGAACAGCCGGATCAGGCGACTTTCGGTGTCAGCAGACGGCTGCGATTGAACAGGCTTCTGACCTGGGCATACAGCGCGCCGAAATCCGGCATGCAGGCATTGTGCAGCGCACGCACGCTTTCATGCGTGGCATAGAAACGCAGGGTGTTCAGGCTTCCACACATGATGGCCGTTCCCAGAAAGACGCCATCAACATGAATGACCTTGGAACTCAGCATTGGTCTTCAACCTCGTCATGACTCCCGCGTCGGGAGCACAGAATGTTTCCACGTTCCACACGAGCCCCTCCTCAGGGCTCCACCGATCTGGAACGCGTCACTAACGGGGCTCATGCCACATCGTTGCTTAATGGAACGTGACCTTTTTATGATAGGGCGTGCCGTCTGCGGAACGATCCCGCCCTTTCCCTATGGCGCCACAGAGAGCGGGGGGATGGACTCACCCCAAACCATGCGGGAAAACGCAAACCATGTCTCGCAACGCTCCTTCCGCCCCTCACCTGACCGCCGCTGACCAGCCGAATCTGTGGCTGCCTTATACCCAGATGCAGACCGCACCTTTCCCCGTGGAAGCCGTCAGCACTTCGGGAAGCCGGATCACGCTTGCGGACGGACGCGAGCTTGTGGACGGCGTGGCGGCCTGGTGGACGGCCTGTCATGGCTACAGCCATCCACATATCCGTGAGGCACTGCTCCGGCAGGCGGAGCGGATGCCGCATGTGATGTTTGGCGGCATGGTGCATGAACCGGCGATCCGTCTGGCCGCGCGGCTGGCGGCGATGCTGCCGGGCGATCTGGAACGGGTGTTCTTCACCGATTCCGGATCGGTCGCGATGGAAGTCGCGATCAAGATGGCAGTGCAGTACCACATCAACCGCGGCATCTCGGGGCGAACGAAAATCCTGTCCTTCCGGGGCGGCTATCACGGGGACACGCTGGGCATGATGTCCATCTGCGACCCCGAAGAAGGCATGCATAGCCTGTTCGCCGGCGTGCTGCCCGAGCAGGTTCTGGCCGATCTGCCCGTAGATACGGACAGTCTGGCGCGGCTTGAAGTCCTGCTGGCGGAACGCGGCGACAGCATCGCAGCCATGGTCACGGAGCCTCTGGTTCAGGGGGCTGGGGGCATGCTGTTCCATGACCCCGAGGTCCTGCGGCGTCTGCGCGAACTGTGCGACCGACACGGAATCCTGCTGATCCTGGACGAGATCTTCACCGGTTTCGGCCGCACGGGGACGATGTTCGCCTGTGAGCAGGCGGGGATCGTGCCGGATATCGTGGCTCTCTCCAAAGCCCTGACGGGCGGCACCATGGCACTGGCCGCTACTGTAGCCCGGCGGGGTGTCTTTGAAGCGTTCCTGTCCGACAGTGCCGGGCACGCCCTGATGCACGGGCCGACTTTCATGGCCAATCCGCTGGCCTGTGCGGTCGCCAATGCCTCGCTGGACCTGTTCGAGACCGAGCCACGACTGGAGCAGGTCGCAGCCATCTCGGTCCAGCTTGCGCGGGAGCTGGAGCCCTGCCGCACGCTGCCCGGCGTCAAGGATGTACGCGTCCTTGGTGCAATCGGCGTGGTGGAACTTGAGACGCTGAACGATCCCGATGCGCTCCGCCGGGCCTTCGTGGAACGTAGCGTCTGGATCCGGCCCTTCCGCAACATCGTCTATCTGACGCCTGCCTTCACGATCACCCCCGAAGAGCTCACCTGCCTGACAACGGCCATCGTGGACGTGCTGCGGGAGCACGCATGAGCCTGTTCGACAGCCATTTCACGGCCACCCTGACTGAACGCGAGGCGGCCGGAACACGTCGAAGCCTGCGCCCTGTGGTCCGGCAGGACGGCATGATCGTCCGCGACGGGCGGCGGATGCTGGATGTGTCGTCCAACGACTATCTGGGGCTGGCGGATCATCCGCTGCTGCGGGAACGGGCAGCGGACTGGGCGCTGCGCTTCGGGACAGGTGCGCGGGCCTCGCGGCTGGTCAGCGGAACACTGGACCTGCACCGGCAGGTCGAGACGAAAATGGCGGCCTTCAAGGGCTGTGAGGACGCGATCCTGTTCGCCTCGGGCTGGCAGGCTAATGCATCCGTCATGCCTGCACTCTGTGCGCTGTCCGTGGCCCGGACGGGCGCACCAATGCTGGTATTTTCGGACCGGCTGAACCATGCCAGCCTGCATCATGGCTGCGCGGCGGCAGGCGTGCGGCAGATCCGGTTCCGACACAATGATCTGTCCCATCTGGAAACTCTGCTGGCCCGCGAGGCCGAAAAACCCGGCCTGCGGATGATCGTGACGGAAAGCGTGTTCTCCATGGACGGAGACCGCGCCGATATTCCGGCCCTGCGCGCGCTGGCGGACCGGGCGGGAGCGTTCCTTTATGTGGACGAGGCCCATGCGACCGGCGTGCTTGGACCGAAGGGTCGCGGACTGTCCTGTGGGATGGCCGATCTGACGATGGGGACGTGCAGCAAGGGACTGGGCGGGATGGGCGCTTATGTCGCGGGCTCAAAGCCACTCTGCGACTATCTCGTGAACCATGCGTCGGGCTTCATTTACAGCACGGCCCTGCCCCCTGCGGTTCTGGGCGCAATCGACGCAGCACTGGATGTCGTGCCGGGTCTGGATGAGGAACGCGCCCTGCTGCTCGGACAGGCGGAACGCCTTCGGACCATGCTGCATGGAGCGGGGCTGTCCACGGCTGACTCCACAACGCAGATCGTTCCTGTCCTGATCGGAGAGTCCGAACGTGCCATGGCCGTAGCTGCCGGGCTTGAAGAGGCCGGGTTCCTGACGGTGGCAATCCGGCCGCCGACAGTGCCAACCGGAACCGCGCGGCTGCGTCTGGCGCTCCATGCCGGGCTGAGCGATGCGGAAATCGACCGTCTGGGGCAGGCCGTCATCGCGCTGACAAGAGACATCGCATGACACGGGCGCTTTATCTTGTGCATGGCTGGGGATTTGACCCCTCCTTCTGGACGCCAATGCTGGCGCATCTGCCGGATGTGAGCACACAGGTCGTGGATTGCGGGTATTTCGGCTCGGAACATCGCCCTGCCCTGCCAGATACGCCTTATCTGGCAGTGGGGCATTCAGCGGGATCACTGGCCTTGTTGGGACAGGATCTACCGGGATGTGAGGGGCTGGTGTTCTTCAACGGCTTTCCGCGTTTCACGGCCGCACCAGATTTCCCGGATGGAACACCCGAGCGGGTTCTGACCCGGATGCGGGCACGCCTGAAACGTGATTCTGCCGCCGTTTTGCATGATTTCCGCGCTCTCTGTGGAACGGATGCGCCGCTTCCCGGCACACCGGATGTGGATGCACTGGATCGGGGGCTGGAAGCGCTTCAGACTCTGGATCATCGCCCACAGGCTGCAAATTGGAATGACCGGCTGCACTGGATGACGGGCACGGACGATCCGTTCGGCGCGGCGAAGGCGGGTTTCGCGATACCCGGAGAAAAGGTTGAAGGGGGCCATCTTCTGCCGTTGACCCAACCCAAAATCTGCGCGGCCTTTATCCGGCGGAGGCTTGATGACCTGCGCTGATACTCCCGAAGACATCCTGCGCCGAAACAGCATCGCCGCGCGATTTGACGCGGCCGAGGACTATGACGCCGCCGCTCATATCCAACGCCGCTGCGCCACGGCGCTGATGGACCGCATCCGGGTCGCAACAGCGGCCCACGCCCCTGCCTCCATTCTGGAATTCGGCTGCGGTACCGGCTTCCTGACAGCCCGGCTGGCGGATCATTTCTCGCAGGCCAGCCTCCTCGCAACCGATCTGGCGCCCGGCATGATCGCCCGGGCACGTCAGCGGCTTTCGGGTAAGACCATCCGCTTTCACGTCATGGACGCCGAACATCCGGACGTATCCGGACCGTTCGATCTGATTGCCTCCAGCCTGTGCCTGCAATGGTTCTCGAACCGGAGCGACGGCTTGCGGCGCCTTTGCGATCTGCTGGCGCCACAGGGGAGTCTGATGGTCACGACGCTGCTACAGGGCAGTCTGGACGAATGGAAACAGGCCTGTCTGGCGGAAGGGGCGCCGTGTGGCGTGCCGGATTATCCATCCGCGCAGAAGGTTCAAACCGAGTGGCCCACGGGCGGCCTGGGAACATGGGATGTCCTGACGCTGCAGGATCCCGTCGGCAGTGCGCGGGACTTCCTGCGGGGCCTGCGGCAGATCGGAGCATCGGTTCCACGCGCCGGCAGCACGCCTGCCAGTACCGCGGCCCTGCGCCGGGCCATGCGGCATTTTGACCGCACGCATTCCAGCGTGACCTATCAGATCGGCATCGGGACGTTTGTAAAATCCGGAGAGGAAACACGGCCATGAGGGACATCTCGACACACTGGCAACGCGGGGTTTTCGTCACGGGAACGGATACCGGGATCGGCAAGACACTGGTCAGCGCCATTCTGTGCCGCGCCTGGAACGCCACCTACTGGAAACCGCTTCAGACCGGGCTTGCGGATGAGGAAGGTGATACGCTGACGGTCCGAGACCTTGCGGGGCTGTCTCCTGCGCGGATCATCCCCCCCGCCTATGCGTTTCAGGCCCCGCTTGCCCCACTGGCGGCGGGCGATCTGGAGAACGTGACCGTCAATCCGGGACGGCTCGTCCTGCCGCAGGTGCAGGGGCCGCTGGTCGTGGAAGGCGCGGGCGGCCTGATGGTGCCGGTGCGTGAAGACATGATGATCGTGGACCTGATCGAAAGTCTGGGCCTGCCGGTCGTGCTGGTGACGCGCAGCGGACTGGGGACGATCAACCACACGCTTCTGAGCCTTGAGGCGCTGCGGCGGCGCGGCATTCCCGTGGCTGGCGTGGTGCCTGTCGGGCCGCCGAATTCCGGCAATGAGCGGGACATGGCGCGCTTTGGCAAAACACAGATCCTGTTCCGGGTTCCGCAACTCGACGCAATAACGGAAACATCTGTTGCCGAATTGTCTGGCAATGTTCCGTTACTTGATGTCTTGCAGCAACAGATTTCACAATAATGTGTCATCCGGGGCGCATGCCATAAAAAGACCGCGCCAGACCTTGTGAAATGGCATCCTCATCATAGAAGGGCACTTCGCAACGAAGGGCTTCCGGCGTATCGCTGGAAGATCGGACTTCGTTTCGGAGATGCCGACAGAAACTGGGATATTGGGAAGAGTATGAGTATCCTGCGCCGTGATCTGGTCAAGCTTGGGGCCGGACTGACCCTTCTGGGAACAGCCTCCCGTATGGCCCATGCCCAGTCCACAGCCACTTCTCCACCGACCGTAGCCCCCACGCCGGAATCGACGCCTTTTGACAACGACACGGTTCGTCTTCTGGCGCAGCGCCTGTCGAAGAAGCCCTATTCCCCGCCGTCTCCGACGCTGCCGAATGCCGTTGCAAACATGGATTTCGACCAGTTCCGCAGCATTGCCTTCAATCCCGAGAAGGCGCTGTGGCACGGTCAGAACCTGGCGTTCGACGTGGAGTTCTTCCCGCGCGGCTTCCTGTACAAGCCGCGGATCGGCATGAACGAGGTCACGGGCGGGCAGTCCACGCCCATTCCCTACGATCCCGATCTCTTCACCTATTCCAACCCCGTCCTGCGCGTCACGGATGATCTCGGCTTCTCGGGCCTGCGTCTGCGCTATGCGATCAACACGCCGGGTGTCATGGAAGAATGCGCCGTCTTCCTTGGCGCGTCCTATTTCCGCGCCGTGGCCAAGGGCCAGAATTACGGACTGTCCGCCCGTGCGTTCGCGGATGGCACCGGCAATCCGAAGGGCGAGGAATTCGCCCTGTTCCGCGAGTTCTGGCTTGAAAAGCCAGAGCCTGGCGTGGAGTCCATCGTCATTCACGCGCTGCTCGACAGCCCGTCCCTGACCGGGGCCTTCCGCTTCACCATCCGTCCGGGCGATACGACCGTCTTCGACGTCCAGTCCTCGCTATTCCCGCGTCAGGACATCACGGAATCCGGGATCGCGCCGCTCACGGGCATGTTCTATTTCGACGCCAACGAGCGCAATCACGTCGATGACTGGCGTCCGGCCGCACATGACAGCGAGGCGCTCCAGATCTGGACGGGGGCGGGGCAGCAGCTTTACCGGCCGCTCATCAACCCGACCGATCTCCAGTTCTCGGCCTTCGAGGACAGCAGCCCGCACGGTTTCGGCCTGATGCAGCGCAAGCGGTCCTTCCACGACTACGAGGATCTGGCGCTCAACTACCAGAAGCGCCCCTCGCTCTGGATCGAGCCCATCGGCAACTGGGGCGATGGTGCGGTCGATCTCGTGGAGATCCCGACGCCCAACGAAGTCAACGACAACATCGTCTCCTTCTGGCGCCCCAAGCAGCCCATGAAGGGCGGGCAGGAATACAGCTACATCTACCGGATGTACTGGGGCTGGGACACGCCGTGGCCGACCCAGATGGCCCGCGTCGCGGCGACCCGGATCGGGGGACTGACCGACCATGCGGATGCGCGCTTTTTCGTGATCGATTTCACGGGGGCTCCGTTCCAGAACGTGCCGCAGGGCACGACTTTCCATCTGATCTCGCAGACCACACCCGGCACGATCCGGAACGTCGTGGTCGAGCCGAACCCCGAAATCCAGGGCTGGCGCACGACATTCGAGTTCGTGCCGGGCGATGCGAAGATGTGTGAACTCCAGGCCCAGCTCGCCGGCGATCAGGGTCCGATTTCAGAAAAATGGATGTATCGTTGGACGCCGTGACCGAATTCTCCCCTTCCGCCGGGCCGGTCCCAGCGCCGTTCCTGCCGCCGGAAGCCCCGCTGGCCATGAAGGCACAGAATCTTCACCAGCAGCCGGACCGGCACGGCAGACCTTTCCGTATCCTGCCAACGACGCCGTCCTTCCTGTGGCTGCGGCGCCTGTTCGTTTTTGGTGGCGCGCTGCTGCTGACGGGCTACGGCATGTACAGGATCAACCAGGTCTTCAACTCGCTCGGTGTTTCGGCACTGGGCGTCATCATCCTGATCCTGTTCGCCATTCTGGCTTTCTGGATCGCCCTGTCTTTCACGTCCTGTCTGGGCGGTTTCGTGTCGCTGATCCGGCGGGGCGGACTGGGACTTGGCATTCATCGCACGGGACCGCTGCCAGAGCTGAAAAGCCGCACCGCCGTCCTGATGCCGACCTATAACGAGGACCCGACGCGCGTGCTCGCCGGTCTGCGCGCCATTCACGACAGCATTCTCGCAACCGGGCAGATCGACGCCTTCGATTTCTTCATCCTGTCCGACACGACCAATCCGGATGTCTGGGTGCAGGAAGAGCGGGCTTTTCTGGAGTTCCGCAAGGCCACGAACGGCGACAAACGGATCTTCTACCGCCGCCGTCACAAGAACATCGACCGCAAGGCCGGCAATCTGGGTGACTGGGTGACGCGGTTTGGCTCGTCCTATCAGCAGATGCTCACGCTCGATGCGGACAGCGTCATGGATGGCAGCCTGATCGTGCGTATTACGGCAGCCATGGAGCAGCATGACGGTGTGGGCCTGATCCAGACCCTGCCGGTCATCGTGGGCGGCCGCACGCTTTTTGCCCGGATGCAGCAGTTCGCAGGCCGCGTCTATGGACCGCTGATCGCACATGGCATTGCCTGGTGGCACGGCTCGGAAGGCAATTACTGGGGCCATAACGCCGTCATCCGCACGCAGGCTTTCGCGGAACAGGCCGGTCTGCCGCATCTGAAGGGCCGTGCGCCATTCGGCGGACACATCCTGAGCCATGACTTCGTGGAAGCCGCGCTGATGCGTCGCGGGGGCTGGGCCATTCACATGGTGCCGGGTCTGTTCGGTTCTTATGAGGAAAGCCCGCCGTCCCTGACGGATGTCGCCATCCGTGACCGTCGCTGGTGCCAGGGCAATCTGCAGCACAGCAAGATCCTTGGCACGAAAGGCCTGCACTGGGTCAGCCGCGTGCACATGTTGACCGGCATTGGGTCATACATCATGTCGCCGCTCTGGTTGCTGTTCCTGCTGTTCGGCATCCTGATCTCGCTTCAGTCCCATTTCTATCATCCCGAATATTTCGGCACGAAACCCACGCTTTATCCGCACTGGCCGCGGGTTGATCCGGTTCAGGCGAAGCTCGTCTTCATCGGGACGATGGGGATTCTGCTGGCCCCGAAGGCTCTCGCATTCATCGCTATGATGTTCGACCGCGCGGCTCTGCGGGGATCTGGCGGGATTTTCCGGCTGGCGGTTTCCATCGTGTTGGAGACGCTGATCGGCGGCCTGATCGCGCCGATTGCCATGCTGATCCAGACATCGGGCGTCATCTCGATCCTGCTGGGCCGGGATTCCGGCTGGAACGCTCAAAACCGTGACGATGGCCGGGTGTCGCTGAAGGAAGTGGCGCACGGCTACTGGATCTACACAGTGTTCGGGCTGCTTCTGGCGGTCGCAGCCTGGTCAGTCTCGCAGGCGCTGTTCCTGTGGATGACGCCCGTGCTGCTGGGGCTGGTCCTTGCCATTCCGCTGGCAGCGCTGACAGCGAGCCGGGATGTCGGGCTGGGCCTGCGCCGGGCCGGTCTGCTGCTGATCGAAGAGGAAACGGCACCTCCGCCGATCCTTCAGCTCGCTGCGGCCAATGACGCGGCGCGGGAACGCGCGGCCCATGCGCCGAATGCTCCGCCGGAAGAGGCTTTTGCCGCACTCCGCCAAAGTGCTGCGCTGCGTGCCGCGCATGAGAGCGCCCTGCCCCCTGCCCGGAAGCCGGGCAGCCCGATCGATGCCAATCTGCTCGTCGGGCTGGTCAAGCTGAGGGAGGCACCATCCCTGCAGGTCGCACTGGAACGCCTCTCCCGTCAGGAGAAGGCCGCTGTGCTGGGAAATCCCGAAGGCATCCAGCTCATGGAGCAGCTCAAGGCCTGAAACCGCCAGCGCTTTACGGCATAAAAAAAACGCCCCGGCCATGACAGCCGGGGCGTTTTTCGTTGAAGCGATGAGACCTCAGTGTCCGACGACAGAGGAATCTCCGAGGGACTGGGCCTTCTTGATAATGTCGTTACACGTCATGACGCGTTTGTCTTTGGGCAGGGTGCTGATGTCGAACACATTGCCGCCAGCCGTCTGGAGCAGGCCCTTTCCACCGAGCGAATAGAACTGGTCGTTCTGGACATCCGGACGTTTTGCCAGCGTGCGGGATGCCACGATCGGCGATGTGCCGAGCACCAGCTTCTGGTGCACACAGTAGTAGCTCAATCCCGCGACGTTGCCGGCCTGGGCGTTCCCGATGGACGGAAGGCCATCCGCGCCCAGCGTACCCGGCGATGCGGCGGTCAGGATGTTCTTGCCACCGGCAACGGCCTGGAGATTGGCGGACGGCAGGGTTGCCTGCGTTCCGGCCGGAATCGTCGGGACGGGGCTGCTCTGCGGGATCGGCGGCACTGTCTGGGCAAAGGCTGCACCCGAAATGGTCAGGCCGGCAGCAGCAAGAACAGAGAAATACTTGTTCGAAATCATGGCACTCTTCTTTCCATATACAGAATGTCCTGCTTATCCCTGCGAAGGAGATACAGAAATCATCCGGTCTGGAACATCTTGAAGGATGCTCCGTTGCCTTGAGTAACACTTGAAGCCAGACGTGGTTTCTTGAGAGCTGTCCTTTTTCCTCATGGCCGTCATGTGGGAACTTTCGGATCATCACGTTTTACCGAATGCATCAGGGACCTCTGTTTCCCCCGCAGGAGCGGATTGAACGGCGACGGTTTCTGCGTCACAGTTTGCCCATGTCACAGACCCCCGATGCTCCCTCCGCCGCACCCGTTCCTCCCATCGCCCGCCGTGAGCCGCTGACCACAACGCAGCTTGGCCGGACACGCACGGATTCCTATGCCTGGATGAAGGATGAGAACTGGCAGCAGGTCCTGCGAGACCCGTCCGTTCTGCGCGAGGACATCGCCACGCATCTGAAGGCGGAGAACGCCTATGCGGAGGCCGTGCTGGCAGACATGGAGCCGCTGCGCGAGACACTGCTTCAGGAAATGATCGGCCGTATTCCGCCAGCGGAATCCTCGGTCCCCGTTCCTGATGGACCGTGGGAGTATTATGTCCGCTTCGAGGACGGAGCGCAGCATCCGCTACGGGTCCGCCGTCCGCGCGAGGGGGGTGAGGAACAGGTTCTGCTCGATGCCGATGCTCTGGCGAAGCAGCACGACTATTATGCGCTATCGCAGACCGATCATTCCCCCGATCACCGTTATTTCGTCTATGCCGAGGACGTTCAGGGTTCCGAGGTCTATCGCATTCAGGTCGAGGATCTGGAGACGGGCGAACTCTGCGCCCCACCAGTGCCGAGCACGACGGGCAGCTTCGCCATTTCTCCCGACAGCCAGTGGCTGTTCTGGATCTACCGGGATGACAATGGCCGCCCGTCGAAGATCTATCGCCGTCCGCTGACGGGTGGCGAGGATGTTCTGGTCTTTGACGAGACCGATCCGGGGTTCTTCCTCAGCATCGGCGTCAGCGCATCCCGCAAATGGATCAACATCGAGCGCGGCGACCATGATACCAACGAAACGCTGCTCATCCCGGCTTCCAATCCGACGGCCCTGCCCGTCGTGGCGGCCCCTCTGGTGCGGGGCGAGCGCTACTCCCTGACGCACTGGAACAACCGCTTCATCATCCTGACCAATGCAGGCGGGGCCGTGGACTTCCAGTTCATGCAGACACCCGACACAGCCACGGGACGCGAGAACTGGAAACCCTTCGTGCCGTATCGTGAGGGGCATTATCTTCTGGGCGCCAGCGCCTCGCGCGGGCATCTCGCCTGGGCCGAGCGTCGGGACGGCAACATCCATATTCTCGTTGTCCCCGAAGGCACGGAAGGCGATATCCGTGCGCAGGCCAAAGCCATCGGCATGGACGAGCCCGCCTATGACCTGACGATGCTGGGTACGCTGGAATATAACGCCCCGATCCTGCGCTACATCTATCAGTCGCCCACCAATCCGGCGCACTGGTACGATTACGACATGGCAAGCGGCGAGCGCGTTCTGCGCAAGATCCGTGAAGTCCCGTCCGGCCATGATGCCAGCCGCTACGAAACGCGGCGTCTGTTTGCGACATCCCCCGATGGTGCACAGGTGCCCATCACAGTCCTGATGCGCAAAGGGCAGGTTCTGGACGGCTCGGCACCGCTGCTTCTGTATGGATACGGCTCCTACGGCATTGCCATGGACGCCGATTTCTCCACGACCGTGTTCAGTCTGGTGGACCGGGGCTGGATCCATGCCATCGCCCATGTGCGCGGCGGGTCCGAAAAGGGCTGGAACTGGTTCCTGGACGGGCGCGGGACGAAGAAGCCCAACACGTTCATCGATTTCATCGCCAGCGCCCGGCACCTCGTCGCGGAAGGCTATGGGTCGGCGGGACGCATCGTCGCACAGGGTGGCTCGGCTGGCGGATTGCTGATGGGGGCGATCACGAACATGGCGCCCGAGCTTTTCGCGGGGATCGCTGCGCAGGTGCCGTTCGTGGACATGCTCAACACCATGTCCGACGTGTCCCTGCCGCTGACGCCGCCGGAATGGCCGGAATGGGGCAATCCGCTGGAAGATCCCGCCGCCTACGACCTGATCGCCAGCTATTCGCCCTATGACAACATCGCGGCAAAGGCCTATCCCCCGGTTCTCGCGATGGGCGGCCTGTCCGATCCACGCGTGACCTACTGGGAACCCGCGAAATGGATCGCCAAACTGCGGGAAGTCACGTCCGGCGGCCCGTTCCTGTGCCGCATCAACATGGAAGCCGGCCACGGTGGCTCGTCCGGCCGTTTTAAACGTCTGGAAGAAGTCGCTCTGGTTCAGGCCTTTGCGATTTGGGCAATCGACCGGGCCTGAAAAGACCCAGTGAATAAAAGTTTTTGGGTTCCGCCTTTTTCCAAAAAGGCGGAGAGCCTCAAAGCTTTTTGGAAAAAGCTTCACCAAAAACTTTTATTCCAAAATACTTATCTGTGACCGAACAGATGGCGGATGTCGTCGCCAAAGTGCTGGAAGGCGGCATGGGTGGAACGGTGGCGGCGGTTGCCTTCTTCTGACACGACCGTCACGGTGGCTGTCATGCCAGCGGCAAGCGTCAGGTCATCAGGGATCTTGTCGATCTTCACGCGGACCGGGATACGCTGCGCCAGACGCACCCAGGTATAGACGGGGTCCACTTCCGGCAGGCCCTGCTTGTTCACCAGGGCGTTGTTGCTGGCGATACCACGGGTGATGCTCTCGACATGGCCGAAGAGCGGATCGTGATAGCCCATCAGATCCATGCGGACGAGATCGCCTTCGTCGAGGTCATGAACCTTGGTTTCCTCGAAATAGCCGTCCACCCAGTAGGAACTGGTGTCAATGATGTGGATGTTGACCACGCCGGCCGTTGCGAAGTCACCGGGACGCATGATGAGGTTGGTCACAATGCCGTCGATGGAGCTGCGGACTTCCGTTCGCTCCAGATTGATCGCGGCCTGACGTTCGGCAGCCTGCGCTGCATCGTACTGGGCCTGCATCTGCTGGGACAGGGCCTCGTACTGCCGCTTTTCCTCGACCGAGACAGCCGTGCCGGGGATGGCCTTGCGCCACTGGGCCTGAACGACACGGAATTCCAGATCGGCCTTGCGTTCGGCCACACGCGCCTTGGCGGTATCGAGCGCCACCCTGAAGTCGAACGGGTCGATCACGTACAGCACGTCCCCCTTGTGGACGAACTGGTTGTCCTTCACCCGCACTTCGAGGATCTGTCCCGAGACGCGGGGTGCGATATTGGCGACCTGCGCACGCACCTGCCCGTTCCGGGTCCAGGGAGAGGCCGTGTAGTAATCCCACAGAATGACGACCACGAGAGCCGCCACCACGAGAATGCAGAGCGTGATGGTCAAGCGGATCAGGCGATGGGCACTGGCAAGCACGGGACGGTCACCTTGGTTTTCGGTTCGGGGAAAGGGTCAGAGAAGCAGGGTGTAGAGGCCGATCAGGCAGATCAGGATGCCGAACTGCGCCAGCGGCGGATCCCAGACGAAACGCCACAGATCGAACCAGCCCATGATCCAGCGCAGGATGGCCAGTGTCAGAAGCGCCAGCGCCAGATTGATGACGAACGCCGAAACCAGCACGCCATCGAGGTCAACGACCTGTCTCGTCACCATCGTTTGCGTCCTATCCCATAATGATGCACCGCCGAGCGGTTCAGGCGCACCATGGTCCGCACGGCCTCAAGACCGCCAATACAGTTGATGATCATGGACTGCTCTTCGCGGATACCGTCGGACAGACGCTCGAAGAACATGGCCTGAAGTTCGGGGATTTCGGCTTCCAGCAGACCGAGCCTGTCATGGGCCAGCAGGCGGCGGACATGACGGACCATGGGTCTGAGTCCGTGAAGATGTCCCGCCTGATCCAGATAGTGCCGCACCCGCGCGATCGTACTGGAAAAATCTTCCAGGGCCACAAAGCGGTTGAAGACACGCCGCGAGCGCAGGCCAGAATCATGCATCCGGTCCGTCCACATCAGGAACTGGCTCAGGCGTTCGTATTTCCGGCTGAGAAGCGGCGGCCCCATCCGCTCGCCATGCCCGGCAAGCTGCGTTTCCAGATCATAAGCGATGGACACCGCCAGCCGGAACCGATGCCGCCGTGCCGTGGGCGGCCAGAGCAGGACCAGCAGCACGAAGGACAGGACGGCCGCCATCGCATAGAAGGTATTTCGCGTGATGAAGGCCAGGGGGTCGTAGTTGTGGTGATTGCCGAGCCCGATGAACACCAGAAAGAACACGCCGTAATTGAAGCCGATGGCGCTCGTTTTCGGGTTCATCAACAGCAGGCAGGAAATGATGGTCTGCGGCAGGAGCACCAGTGCCAGACTAAGCATGCTTTCCACATGCGGCAGAATCATGAAGTCCAACCACGCCGCCACGAGAATGCCCGCGGGCATGCCGATGATCGCGCCCTTGCCGAACTGTGCCGTATCGATGGCCGTGGACGCCAGCGTCAGGACCAGCGCAGTCTGGGACAGGGCCGTGACGGAAGCCGGAATACTGGATCCCAGACACAATCCGGCCGCGACACTGAAACCGAGCAGGACACGCATCGCATTGATGAACGCCGTCACATAGTCCGGATTGCTCTCGAGCTGCGCCAGTTTGAGCGCATCGCCCGCGGGTGTCGCACGCAGGAGCGTGTTCATGCCGGTACGGATATGCAGACGGTTACTGAGAAGCGTCGAGCAGCGCTCGAAAAACCAGGCCTCACGGGCCGAAGGAACGAAATCCGGATCTTCCGCGCGGATTTCGTCCAGAATCGTGTCCATCGTCTCAAGGCGGGTCGTGCCGTCCTCGGAGCGCTCATGCCAGGCCCGGACATGACGAATCAGGATATCGGAAATGCCGCCGGTTTCCAGCAGCCACGCAATGGCGCGGCTCGTGGTCAGGACTGTCAGCATGCCGATGATGCCGAGCCTCGCACCCGCCATCCGCAGGCGTCCGCGCTCGACTTCGGTCCGCGCATAGGAAATCTGGGTCATGAGCGCGAGGATCTCGCCGCTCAGCCCGATCATCTCTTCCGGCGTTGCGATCGGCTCGCCCATGATGGCGGACTTGCCGGTCTGCCGCACACGATGGGACAGCGTCTCCATCGCCGTGGACAGTCTGCGCCAGGCTTCCGGAGAGCCCGAGAGGATATTGACGACCGCGATGGACGCAACGCCGATGGCGATGTCAGAGGCACGCGCGATGCTGACGGGATAGATGTTCTGCGGATCGTCCATCGTGGGGATGGCCACCAGCGCGACCGTATAGCCCGCCAGAAGCGCCCCGTAGGAGCGGAAGTCGCGCTCCAGCGATCCTACGAACGCGCAGGCCGCAATCCACAGGGCCGCGCCACCGAGGGACAGGGCGCGTTCCTCGTTGAACATCGCGACGAGAATGATGGAGACGCTGACACCCAGCACGGTGCCGGCAAGGCGGTAGAACGCCTTGGACAGCGCCTGACCACGCAGGGGCTGCGCCAGGATCATGACGGTCACGCCCGCACTGGCCGGAGAGTCAAGCTGCGACCAGAAGGCTGTTCCGAGCGCCAGGACAAGTGCAAACCAGGTCCTGAGACTGAACTGGAGCCACCCCGGGCGAAGAACTGACTGTAGTGCCGCGGTCAAGAGCGATACCCCTTACCCGGCACAGACTTCATCAGAAACAGTCCCACGGCCCTCATTACCAGAATCAGACGTCCAACCTTAGGAGCGCTTGCCCGGAAAAGTTAGTCCTCGAATCCTCTGGACACGTTTTGACAGACGGTGTTTTCGGATCTGCGCCGTCCGGGAGACTAGTCTTCCTCGGGCGGGAGAGCGTTGCAGGCCGCAGTCAGCTTGGGATCCGAATGGGCTGTGGCCGTGCGGCAATAGGTTCGGGCATCGGCACCACACATATTCGTGACATCCTCCATTTCCGAGGAAAGAACATCACGCGCGACGCCGATATCCTGATTGTGTTCCGGATCGACGCCCTCTTCCTTGCCCAGCGCCGTCTGGGCCTGATGCATTTCCTTGAGCGCATTGATGCAGGAATCGCCCGCCGCGTCCGGGTTGGTCTGCAGCACCCGCAGAATCTTGTTAATGGCAAAACCCTGCTGGTTGATCGTGGGATCGTCGTCATTGGTCTTGGCCTCGTCGTCATCGGCCCGGGCCGCGACAGGGCTGGCAAGGGCGACAGCGAGAGGAAGAAGAGCCAGCAGCAGGGCGGGACGGGAATGGCGCTTGATCATGACTCTTACGTTAGGAGAAAATCCGGAGCGGACAAAGACCCAGAACGAGGCTGTTGCAGGTTGTTGCAAACAGACCGCAGCGAGGAATTCCGCCGCCTGCGTGGCTTGCCAGCTTGACTCTGCAGGGCGGGATGGGTAATCGGGGCCATTCTTTCGCGGGCGTTCCGGCCCGCTGTCCGGTCCGCAAGGGCCTTACCCGTCGAGAGCCTGTCACCATGAAGATCCGCAACAGCCTGAAGTCCGCCAAGGTCCGCGACAAGGACTGCCGCGTTGTCCGCCGCCGCGGCCGCGTTTACATCATCAACAAGAAGAACCCGCGCATGAAGGCTCGCCAGGGCTGAACCCCTTGGTCTGCCGGATAACGGACGGGCGGCGCTGGCTGATGGCTGGCGCCGTTCTGCTTTGTAGCCCGGCCCTGACTTTTCTGCCAGTTCAGGCTGCACGCGCCGCAGATCCTGCCGCGTCCGGCCCCGCAGCGCCTTCCGCTGCACAGCCTGCCGTTCCCGCCCCCCAGGCAGGAACCGCAAAGGCCACGCCCCCTGCTTCCTCCCCCCGTCCGCCACGCAAAACGCTCCATGACCGCCTTGTGGATGCGGAAAAGGCTCTCGCCATGGCGGGGAATGAAAAGCAGGCCGGCGAAATTTCCGAACGTGCCGAGGCCCTCCGCAGCCGCGCCCTGACCGGCAGCGTGCAGATGCTCATCAGCGATTCGCATGATGCGCTGGAGAAACATGATTTCCAGCAGGCGCAGGACGATCTGACGGCCGCAATCACGATCCAGCCTGACCAGTCCGTGCTTTACCGCCAGCGCGCCGCCATCCGGCTGGCTGCAGGCGACAGCAACGGGGCCATCGCCGATCTGGGCGTCGAGCTTCAGGCTGATCCCGGTGATCCGACAGCCTGGGGCATGCTCGCGGAAGCGGAGCATGAGCGGCATGAGCCCGAGGCTGCTCTCAAGGCGTTCCATCAGATGCTGCTGCTGAATCCCAAATCGCCCGATTCCGACAAGCAGCTCAAGACGCTGGAACAGGCCCGGGACGGCCAGCAGGACTGACGCTCCAGGCGGTGCTGCCCACCTGTTGCTCTGGCACCCCCTTGTATTGCCGGGTGCTCATCCCCTGATTCCTTTTTTCAGGAGATTTTATATGACAAAGCAGTCCCCCGCCCATGCAACCGCCATCCCCCAGGCTGAAGCCAAGAAGAGCTGCTGCTCCAAGATGAAGACCTGCTGTCAGAAGGCCACGCGTGCTCGCGAAATCGGCCTTGCCGGCATGACGGCCATGGCAACCTTCGGGCCCAAGCGCTTCCGCCCCTACTTCCAGCAGATCCTTGCCGTCATTGCGGTCGTCACCGCCACGGTCGAGTTCTTCCGCAAGCGCAAGGGTTGATTTTCCAACCCTAAAGGAAGGAAATGGGGTCGATATCAATATCGACCTTTGCTCCGCCGGTGGGTTTGATATCCCCAAGCCACTGACGCAGGATCGGCTGCACGGCGATGCCCCGCATCGTCCGCAGCAGCAGGCGCCTGCGATGCCGTCCGCGCAGGACGGCGAGCGGTGCCGGAGCCGGTCCCAGAACCTGCACCCCTTCCCGCTCCGGCGCGGAAAGCGCGATCTCCCGCGCCAGTGCATCCGCAGCTTCGGCACTCGGCGCGCTCACGATCAGGGCGGCCAGCCGTCCATAAGGCGGCCAGAAGGATGGGCGTCTCTGTTCGGCTTCCTGTTCCATGAAGGTCTGGAAATCGTTGGACACCAGCGCCGTCATGACCGGATGCTCGCCGACATAGCTCTGTAGGAGCACGCGCCCGCGATGCTCGGCACGGCCTGCACGCCCCGCCACCTGGTGCAGAAGCTGCACGGTCCGCTCCGCCGCCCGCAGATCGCCACCTCCCAGCCCCAGATCGGCATCGACGACACCCACGAGCGTCAGCTTCGGGAAATGCCAGCCCTTAGCGACGATCTGCGTGCCGATGATGAGGTTGACCTCCCCGTCCGAAATCTTCCGGACCGCCTCCGCCGTAGCCGCGGGGGAGCCGAGCGTATCGGAGGACATCACCAGCAGTTTCGCTTCCGGAAAGCGTAGCTTCGCCTCTTCGGTAATGCGCTCGATTCCCGGCCCGATGGGCACGAGCGAGTTCTCGGCGTGACATTCCGGACAGTCCTTCGGAATCCGCTCGGTATGGCCACAGTGATGGCACGTCAGGAGGCCGCGCGCCCGATGCTCCACCAGCCAGGCAGAGCAGTTCGGACACTGCATCCGATGTCCGCACGCCCGACACAGCGTCAGAGGCGCATAGCCGCGCCGGTTGAGGAACAGCATGGCCTGCTCCCCCTTCTCCAACGTCTCGTCAATGGCGGTGCAGAGCTTGGGCGACAGGAACAGGCCGCGTTCCGGCGGATCGGCCCGCATATCCACGAGTGAAACATCCGGCAGGGTGGCCCCGCCATGCCGCGCGGTCAGGAGTTCATGCCGATAGCGGCCGCTTTCCACATTCGCGAGTGTTTCGAGTGATGGCGTGGCGGAGACGAGAATGGCCGGCGCATCCGCCAGACGCGCGCGCACAACCGCCATGTCCCGGCCGTGATACATCACGCCCTCTTCCTGCTTGAAGGCGCTCTCATGCTCCTCGTCCACCACGACGAGGCCCAGATCGGCAAAGGGCAGGAACAGCGCCGAGCGGGCACCCACCACAACGCGGGCGCTGCCTTCCGCCACCGCACGCCATGTCTCGCGCCGCCGCTTGGCCCCGAGATCGGAGTGCCAGATGGCGGGTTCGGCTCCGAAACGCCGGATGAAACGGTCCGTCCACTGGGCGGACAGCGCAATTTCCGGCAGCAGGACCAGAACCTGCTTTCCCTTGGCCAGACAGGCTGCCACGGCCTCGAAATAAACCTCCGTCTTGCCTGACCCGGTCACGCCTTCCAGCAGTGTGACCTGAAACCGACCCGCCTCGACAGGCCCGCAGAGTTCCTGCGCGACTTCGGCCTGTTCTTCGGAAAGCTTTGGCGCGCCATGGCTCGGGTCCGGCGTTGCGAACGGGGCCGCCACAGCAATAACTGCCTCGCGCAGCAGACCGGCCGTAGCAAGGCCGCGGATCACGGCGGCGCTTGCTCCGCTTTGGGAGCCCAGTTCGGCAGTCGTCATGGGCACGGACGAGGCAAAATTGAGGACAGAGCGACGGGCCGGCGTAATGCGCAGATCGCCCTCCGGCATTTCCGTCCGCACCCAGCCCAGAGCAGGTTTCGGCGCGTCCTTCAGATGAATCCGCGTCGCCATCGCCAGCACCAGACCCGGCGGGGTGAGCGTATAGGCCGCGACCCAGTCGATGAAGCGGCGCAGGCTCTGCGGCAGGGGACGGACATCCAGCTTTCCCGCCACGGGACGCAGACGCGCAAGCGGAACTTCACGGCCGACTGGCAACGCAAAATCGGCAGGCAGGGTGCGATCGGTTTCCCAGACACAGCCCACGGTTTCCCGCCGGCCCAGCGGGACCGTGACGAGGTCTCCGGGCTCAAGCGGCATGGGCGCGAGGTAATCGAGCGGCCCCGGAAACGGCAGCGGCACGAGCACCGAAACGCGCGTTCCGGTGGAAGGTGGCTTTCGCCGGGGATCAGGCTTGGATAGGCTGCTGGATGCCATGACCGTATCTAACCTCCCACGCTCCGAAATGCCATGACGGCCACATTAATGGCGCTCGATGCCCTGCGGGACTGGACCGAATGGCTGACTCACGAGAGGCGTTCAAGCCCGCGCACGGTCGAAGCCTACCGGCACGACATCCTGCTGGCGCTGACGTTTTTCCAGCAGCATCTGGGCGCCGAGGTGACGCTGGCGGACCTGGGAAAACTCTCGCTGGCGGACCTGCGCGCCTGGCTCGCCCATGAAACGGCCCGCAGCGAACAGCCTACCCGCCGCACCACCAGCGCCGACTCGCGGGCACGCTCACGGGCGCGGCATGTCTCCGCATTGCGGTCGTTCTTCCGGTATCTGGGCCTGCGGCACGATCTCTCCAATCCCGCCCCCTCACTGCTCGCCACGCCGCGCACGAAAAAGCGCCTGCCCCGCCCTCTCGGGGAAGACGCTGCCCGGGCGGCGGCAGAAGGTATTTCCGATGATGCGGAAACCAGTCTGGCGGCCTTGCGGGACCGCGCGCTGTTCACGCTGCTCTATGGCACCGGGCTGCGGATCGGCGAGGCGCTCTCGCTCGACATCCGCGATCTGACCAATGCAGGGCACAACATGCTCCGGGTCGTCGGTAAGGGGGGCAAGGAACGGCTCGTGCCCCTGCTTCCGGCTGTGATCGAGGCGCTGGAAAGCTGGAAAGCGGCCCATCCCTCTCCGACTCCTGATGCGCCCCTGTTCTGCGGGGTGCGCGGCGGGCGTCTCAATCCCGGCGTGGCCCAGCGCGCCATGCGGACGTGGCGCAAGGGCGAAGGTCTGCCCGATTCCGCCACGCCCCATGCCCTGCGCCATTCCTTCGCGACGCATCTGATGGAAGGCGGGGCCGACCTGCGCACCATTCAGGAACTGATGGGCCATGCCAGCCTCTCCACCACGCAGGCCTATACGCTGGCGGACGAGAAGCACCTGCTTGATGTCTGGCGCAAAGCCCACCCGCGGGCGGGTCAGGAGTCATGAGACGCCTTCTGCCAGCCGCCCTGATCCTGGGCATGGCGCTGTACGCAACAACAGTTCATGCCGCCCCTGTCTGCGAGATGAGCCGCGCCGTCATGCTGCCGCTTCGCGATGACGGGGGGTATCTGAGCGTGTCCGTGACGGTGAACGGACGGGCGGCCTCGATGATCGTGGATACGGGCTCCGAAGGCAGCCTCATAACGCCGGCCGGAGTTTCCGCCCTGCGCCTGCCGACCGATCCCGAACACCGGACTATGATGCAGGGTCCAAATGGCAGCCCGCGCCTGGTACCGAACGCCCGGATTCAGGATCTCCGGCTTGGTACGCACCCTGCGGCCGAACTTCCCCTTGGCCCCGGAACAATGGCCGTCGGGATGCTCCCGGGTTCGCCCATGATCACGCCCCCCGTTCTGGGCCTGCTCGGCGCGGATGTGCTGGCGGATTACGATCTGGAATTCGATGTCCCGCATCAGCTCCTGACCTTGTGGACCATCCGCCTGGGCTCCCGCCTGTGTCAGCAGCCCCCCGCCTGGACCGGACACTGGACGACCACGCCCGTACACCGGCAATCCGGACGCCTGACCGTGGCCTTCGCGCTGGACGGCCTGAGTGGCACGGCTCTTCTGGACAGCGGCGCACGCTCACATATCGTGAGTACGGATTTCGCCCATCGCCTGGGCCTGACCGACGACCAGCTCGCGCTCGACCCGGGTGGCCTGACAGCGGGCGTGGACATGAAGGAACGCGAGTACCACTGGCACCATTTCGGGCGCCTTGAACTGGGAGGCACCGTCTGGACGCGACCGGTCCTGACAGTCGCCCCGGTTCACGATCAGGCAGACATGCTGCTGGGCTCGGACTGGTTCGCCCATCACGAGATCTGGCTGTCCTACGCCACGCAGCAGCTCTTCTTCCGGTAAATGCCGACCATCCCGGGAAAATTTCCCCAACGGTCATCAGGCAGGTAAAGCCACAAAGTCTTCACCTGCCTGAGGTACAGGCTTTATCGGGTGATAAACGCCAGAATATCGGCATTGATGACGTCTGCATGTGTCGTGTGCATGCCATGCGGATAACCGGGATAGATTTTCAGCGTGCTGTCCTGAAGCAGCCTGTCCTGCAGGACCGCAGCGTTCTTGTAAGGCACGACCTGATCATCATCGCCCTGCAGCACAAGCACCGGCACTGTGATGGCCTTCAGATCCTCGGTCTGATCCGTTTCGGAGAAGGCCCGGATACCCTCGTAATGGGCCTTGGCGCTGCCCATCATGCCCTGACGCCACCAGTTGCGGATCGTGCCTTCGGAAACCTCAGCACCGGAACGGTTAAAACCGTAGAATGGCCCTATGGGAACATCGAGAAAGAACTGTGCCCGATTGGCTGCCAGTCCGGCCCGCAGTCCATCAAGAACTTCGATCGGAGCACCCTCAGGACTGCGGTCCGTCTGCACCATCAGAGGTGGCACTGCACTGATGAGCACAGCTTTGGCCACACGCCCCTGAGGCTGGCCATATTTTGCGACATAGCGGGCCACCTGTCCGCCGCCTGTTGAATGTCCGATATGGATGGCATTTCGCAGATCGAGATGTTCCACAACGGCCGACGCATCGGCTGCGTAATGGTCCATGTCATGACCATCGCTCACCTGTGCCGATCGTCCGTGACCGCGACGGTCATGCGCGATGACGCGAAATCCCTTGTTCAGGAAGAACAGCATCTGCGCGTCCCAGTCATCGGCGCTCAGCGGCCAGCCATGATGGAAAACAATCGGCTGGGCATCCTTCGATCCCCAGTCCTTATAGAAAATCTCTACACCGTCCGATGTGGTGACAAAGGACATGATACGCCTCCTGGCCGATCAATAACGGGATACTGGTCAGAGCCTAACCTTGAAGCTAACTTCAAGGTCAAGCTGCGTTCATGACCGGAGGTAAATCGTGAAGATTGGAGAACTGGCACAGCAAAGCGGACTTACGCCCTCGCGCATCCGCTTCTATGAGCGCATCGGACTCCTGAAGACGGTCGAGCGTCGTCCCAACGGATACAGGACCTATCCGCAGCAGGCCGTGATGATCCTGGGTCTTATCACAACGGCGCAGCGGGCCGGGTTTACACTGGACGAAATCCGCACCCTGCTGCCCTCTGATCTGACACACTGGGATCATGCTGCGCTGATGGAGGCCCTGGCCCGCAAGATTGCGGATATCGAAGCGCTGCAGGCGCGCCTGGCCCAGAGCAGAGCGCATCTGCTCCGTCTGATTGAGGATATTCAGGAGCGCCCCGACGACATGGACTGTGCAGCCAATGCGCATCGTGTCCTGACGAACATGCTTGCGGACCAATCCGAAGCCCTCGACGTCACATCAGGCGATATCCGCCTTCTGGATACGAAGGACCGCCGTCAGTCGGTCAGCCCTGGCCACCGTAAAAAGACGGCATCCCGTTAAGCCCCATCCAGAAGCGCCACGACTTTCCTTGCCGTCGCCCTGGCGGAAAAGAGGTTCTGCCCTGTTACCAGTCGGCCATCGCTCACAACATGGGACATGAATGGCAGGAGTGCCTTTTCGTAAATCGCCCCCCGTGCTTTCACCTGTGCTTCCGCATTATAAGGAACTTCGCGCGCAACACCTGCCAGTTTCTCCTCGGTCCATGAAAAACCGGTGATCTTTCGACCGGAGACCAGAAAAGAACCATCCGCACACCGGATATTCAGAAGTCCGCAATATCCATGACAGACGGCGGATACGATGCCGCCTTTCTCCCAGATCGCGCCGGTGATGGCCTGAAGACCTTCACTGTCCGGAAAATCCCACATCACCCCGTGACCACCGGTGAAGTAGATCGCATCATAATTTTCGGGCCGAACGTCATCGGGGCTCAGTGTAGAGTCCAGTAAAGCCATTTTCGCCGGATCGTTGAGCCAGGCCCTGGCCGACTGATCGCACATGGGCCACTTCAAAGCCTTGGGCTCGAGCGGAATTTTCCCGCCCCGAGGGCTGACAATATGCTGTTCAAAACCCTTGTCGGCAAACACATCCCAGGCATGTGTCAGTTCCGACAGCCACAATCCGGTAGGATGAGCAGGATTGTCGAAATGGGCGACGTTGGTGGCAACGTGAAGGATACGGCGGTTCATGACGGGTCCCTTTCATGGGGCAGGGTACTCAAACACCCATCCTGTAACGTTCGAGCCTGGCTGAAGGTCAATCTCCTGTTTGACCTTAAATCTGACTCGCACGTTAAGCTGCATGTCCCTCATCTGTCAGACAACGCAGAGACTAAGACACATGCAGACAATTCTTGGCGCGAACGGTCAGATCGCCACCGAACTGGCGCGGAGCCTGCATCATCACCATACGCCTGATCTGCGCCTGGTGAGCCGCAATCCCCGCAAGGTCAATGAAGACGACACTCTTATGGCTGCGGACCTGATGGACGTCCGACAGACAACCGAAGCGGTGAAAGGCAGCGACATCGTCTATTTTACAGCCGGTCTGCCTCCGGACAGCAAACTCTGGGAAGACCGGTTTCCCGTCATGCTGAAGAATGCTTTGCAGGCCTGCCGGACTTCTGGCGCCAGCTTTGCCTATTTCGACAATACTTACATGTATCCGCAGAACAGTCAGCTTCAGACAGAGGAAACCCGCTTTGCTCCCGTTGGCCGGAAAGGCCGGGTCCGCGCCGCAATGGCATCCATGGTCCTGGAAGAAATGGCGCGGGGAGACATTCCCGTGCTCATCGCCCGCGCTCCGGAATTCTATGGCCCGGCGAAAACACAGAGCTTCACCAATGCCCTGATTATCGACAGGCTGAAGGCTGGCAAAAGGCCTCTGGTTCCTGTCCGCGACGATACGAGCCGCACCCTCATCTGGACGCCGGATGCGAGCCGTGCGCTGGCAACCCTGGGCAATACACCAGTTGCTTTCGGGCAGAGCTGGCATCTGCCATGCTGTGATGACCGGCCGACCTATAAGACATTTGTCACCATGGCAAGCAGGGTTTTCGGACGGACGCCTGCTTATTCCGTCATTGGAAAGTGGCCGCTGATCATCGCAGGCATTTTTTCAAAACAGGTCCGGGAGATCAGGGAACTGCTCCCGCGTTATGAACAGGGCAATCTTTTTGATTCAGCGAAATTCAAGCGTCATTTTCCGGAGTTTTCTGTCACGACCTATGAAGAAGGCCTGAAACTGATCGGCAGCGAACAGAAAGATAGATGAAGCCTTCCTTCAGACCTTTATGGTCAGGAGGATCTCAATGATGTGTCGGTGTCTGCTTCTGATCGCCCAATGCCGCTAGCGGGCTTTCCGCCCCCCCAAAACAGCCGTGCTTATGAGACGTATGATCAAATAAAAAAGACCCCTTCCCGAAGGAAGGAGCCTTTTTTGGAAAGCGGTGCTCATTCACCTTTGAGACGCGAATTGCACTCCGACCAGTAGCCGCCGCCCTTCTGGATCCATTTCAGCGAACCGTTGCCGCCATTCGCCTTGTTGGCGTTGTACTGGGCCACGCAGGTCTTCTGACGGGCCTTGCCGGCAGAGAGCTTGCTGAACTCCGGAGAGATGGCCGTCGGGAACACGACATTGCCCGACGAAGCAACCGCTGCCTTGGGCGCGATCGGGGCCTTTGTCGCGGCAGGAGAAGAGTCCGGCGCTGCGGCGCTGGTGGAAGCAGCGGGGGTTGCAGCAGCGGTCGGGGCAGTTTCAGCCGCGGCGGCCGGAGCAGCGGCAGCCTTGGTCGTTTCACCACAGCTGGCGGCCTTGAAGGCCTTGTAGGACTGGCCGTTCAGGGAACCATTCTGCTTGGCCGTCTTGAATGCGGCGTGGCATTCCTTGGCCGTCATGGCATGCGCGGGAGCAGCGCTCAGACCGGCGGCCAGAAGCGCCGCGAGGGAGAGGCCGGAAAAGGCTTTTGTAAACGTCATGCAGAAAGAACCTTCATTCTGAAATCGGCGGGAGAAAACAGCCCCCGCAGCATAACCGCCGGATGGGCGCAGTCAGTTGATGCGCTCACCATGCAGAACCATGTCGAGACCTTCAAGCTCCTCTTCCGGCGAGACCCGCAGGCCCATCACCAGATCCAGAACCTTCAGGATCAGCGTCGTCATGATAACACACCACACCACCGTCACACCCACGGCCTCGGCCTGCGCCACGACCTGATGGACACTGGCGACCGTCCCTTCCGGGTTGGACGCCGTGGCCGAAAGCGGGCCATAGGCAAACGCGCCGGTGAGAATGGCGCCGATGATGCCGCCCGTACCGTGGACGCCGAACGCATCAAGGCTGTCATCATAATTGAAGCGGTGCTTGAGCCAGGTGGCGCTCCAGAAGCATCCAGCACCAGCGATCAGACCGATAAGGACCGCGCTGCCCGGCAGGACGAACCCTGCGGCCGGCGTGATGGCGACCAGACCGGCGACCGCCCCCGAGATGATCCCCAGCGCCGTTGGCTTGCCCGTGCGCGCCCATTCAACGACCATCCAGGCCACGCCGCCCGCAGCGGCAGCGACCTGCGTCGTCAGCATGGCCATGCCCGCGCGGCCATTGGCCCCCAGCGCGGAACCGGCATTGAAGCCGAACCAGCCGACCCAGAGCAGCGACGCACCGATAATGGCGTAGGTCAGGTTGAACGGAGACAGGTCTTCCGTCCCGAACCCCTTGCGGCGTCCCAGAATGATCGCACAGACCAGACCCGCCACACCGGAATTGATATGCACGACCGTGCCACCGGCGAAATCCACCGCGCCAAGCCCCGCGACCCAGCCGGTCGGGCTCCAGACCCAGTGCGCGACCGGGGCATAGACGAGCAGCAGCCAGGCGACCGTGAAGAGGCACATGGAGGAGAACTTCATGCGCTCGGCATAGGCCCCCGTGATGAGGGCCGGGGTGATGACGGCGAACGTCATCTGGAACATCATGAAGACGCTCTCGGGGATCGTCATCGTGACGGCAGCAGGGGTTCCGGCACCAAGCGTGAAGGCGGAATCGACGCCCTCATGGAAATTGTCCGCAACGCCACGCAGCATCGCGCGGGACAGGTCCCCGATCCAGGGCGATCCGGTCGAGAACGCCAGACTGTACCCGGCGACCATCCAGACCAGACTGCCGATGCAGCAGATCATGAAGGACTGGATCAGCGTCGCCAGCACGTTCTTCTTGCGGACCATACCGCCATAGAACAGCGCCAGGCCGGGGATGGTCATCATCAGGACAAAGGCCGTGCTGACGAGCATCCAGGCCGTGTCACCCGTATCAATGGGGGCAGAAGCCGGAGCGGCATGGGCGATGGCGGGCAGCGCAACGGCACCGGCTGCAAGGGAAAGTACGGAGCGCCTCAGCGCAGGGGCGGCCATCAGAGAGCGCCCTCGCCGGTTTCTCCCGTACGGATGCGGATGAGCTGGTCGAGGCTGGAGACCATGATCTTGCCGTCACCGATCTTGCCGGTACGGGCTGCGGTCATGATGGCCTCGATCACGTCCTCGGCGATCGTGTCGGAAACGGCGACCTCGATCTTGAGCTTGGGCAGGAAGCTGACGTGATACTCGGCGCCGCGATAGATCTCCGTCTGGCCTTTCTGGCGGCCAAAACCCTTGACCTCGGTAACAGTGAGACCCTGCACCCCAAGCGGGGTCAGGGCTTCGCGGACGTCATCAAGCTTGAACGGTTTGATGATGGCAGTAACGAGCTTCACGAACGGCATATCCTCGTTGCGGTCTGGCAATCTGTATCAGAGTATGCCCCAGATCATGCCAGTCTCATAATGATATTGGCAGTCCGGCCGTGCCGTTTTCAGTGAATTTTCCCTGAACGAATGAGCCTGTTGCCCAAACGCTGCTCCTCAGGAGCGCCCGGGCATCGCTGCGGGCGGAGAAGCCGGCATGTCCGGGCCGCGATAGGGGCCATCCTGCGGGCGGTTGACCGGCGGGGCGACCAGATTGTCCGGCCAGGGGCTCTGGTCCGGCGTCCCGGAGACGATGGCGGTGCGGCCACGCGGCAGACATTCCGGCATTTCGGTGCGCAGGCGACGCAGCATGCGCTCGCGGATGTCGCAGCCCAAATTCCACATCCCGTTCGCATCGGCCGCACCCGCGATCAGACGGATGGAAATGACCTGCGCGTTGGTATCCGCGATCTGACAGCCGATGGAGGTCTTGTCCTGATCCCAGTCCGGGCACTTGGCCAGTTCCTCGAAATAGATCTCCCGCAGGCGCTCGACCGGCGTCTGGTAGTCCAGCCACAGGAACAGCGAACAGATCAGAGACGGCGAGCTGTGCGTCCAGTTCTGAAACGGATTTTCCAGGAAATACGAAATCGGCACGATATAGCGGCGGCGGTCCCAGGTGCGCAGGACGACATAGGTCGCGTTGATTTCCTCAACCCAGGCCCAGTCCCCGTTCAGGATCAGCATGTCCTCCATGCGGATCGGTTGGGTGACGGCGATCTGGATACCGGCAATCAGGTTCGACAGGGCCGGACGGGCGGACAGACCGACGATCAGGGAGGCCGCACCGGCAGACGCAAACAGCGAGACGCCGAATTTCTGTACCGAATGGAAGACCATCAGCGAGGACGCGACCGTCAGCACGCCGAACGAGATTTCGATCAGACGACGCAGGACGCGGATCTGCGTCTGGTGCGAGCGCGCGGTGATGTCGTCTGTATGTTCCTTGGCCGTGATGCGGTTGAGATACTGGTCCGTCAGCAGGCGAAACGTCTTGATGATGCCGAAGCCAAGATTAAGGATGAACAGGCACAGGAACGCCTGTTCCAGAAAGGTCATCGTCGAGGACGTGAATCCGGTCGTGGCCTGCAGGGCGGCACTGGCGGCGATGATCATCAGGAAGTTGCGGATGGTCGTCCGCAGACGCGCAATGATCGCATGAATGAACTGGATGCGACGCAGGCCCGGCAGCCGAGGCAGGGCCTCCGTAATGACGCGGCTGAACAGCAGCGCAATTCCCGCCGCCAGAAGCAGCAGCAGGATCGAACCCAGCGGAGCGGGAAGCCAGCTCAGAAGATGCCCGACCCGGCTCATGGAATTGACGTAGGAATGTTCGATCATGCGCTGTGCGGTTCCCTTTCCTCTGCATATTCAAAATCTGTCCCTTCCCGGTACGCTGTCAGGAAAAGGAGATGTGCGGCAGAGGCTCAGGCCTTTCTTCCGCGAACGGTCATGATGACGCAGAACAGAACATCAGGGAGAATGAATTGTTCCCTGCCGTCCGGCCCTCATACGAAATTACCGGAAGAAAAATCTCTCCCGCAGGATGACAGTGAAGCACAGCAATGGCAGCCTGAGTGAAATTTTCTCAGCGTAGATGCTCTCGGCATCATGATTGACTTCGAAAATTATGCGTTCCGTCGCCCCTCTTTAACGCTATAGTTTGCGGATTTCAGGAACACTCATGGGTTATGACCTCAGTATTACCCGCGACCCCATCTGGACAGGACGTCCGGGCCGCAGCCTGACACTGGAAGAATGGTTTAACGTCATCCAGCGCGATGACGAACTCTGCTTCGCCCTCTCCTCGGAACCCCGGAAGTACCCGTCCTGTGATGCCGAGTGGCTTGCCCACCCCAAACCTGAAGAGGCACCGCATGGTACGTTTTTCGTGTGGGGCGGAGGCGACGTCATCTGCAAATATCCGGACGAACACCAGATGATCAAAATGGTCCGGATCAGCCGCAAGCTGAACGCGATCGTCATAGGCGACAACGGCGAACGCTATGATCTGGATGAAAACGGGAAGCTGGTCGTCCATGACGAAAGTGCCCCTCCTCCGTCTCCGAGACCGGTCACTTATGGCATTGGCTGCAATCCCTGCGAAAAATTCACAAAGGCCGTGGCAGCTTCCAAAACACCGGACGGTCTCATGTTCTACCAGTGGTATCTTGGCCTGATCACAGCCGTGAATGCCATGCGATACGAGGACGGAAAATCGGTCATGACGTTTCCCCTGACACCCGAATTCATCAGGGAAGATCAGATTTTTCTCGCGCAATACTGTCAGGAGCATCCGGAGCGGCTGTTTCATCGGGCCGCTCTGGCATTACTGCAGTTGCGGCTGGCGCGCTGCGGGTCGTAACGCGCGCCCCCTTCCGCTCAAACCGCCGCAGGAGTAGGACAGGGGCAGGGAGATGAGTACGATGAAAAAAACCCATTACGACCTCTGCATCAACGGTGCCGGACCTGTGGGCGCCACGCTGGCGTGTCGTCTGGCGGCAGAGGGCGTGCGCGTCCTGCTCATCGACCGTAGCGCCCTGCCCGGCATGGAAGACCCTGCGCTGGACGGCCGGGCCTATGCCATCGCGGAAGGCTCCCGCCGGATGCTGGCCGATGCCGGGATCTGGGACAATCTGCCCAACGTGGCCCAGCCGATCCATGAGATCCTCGTGGCGGACGGGCGCCCGCATGAGGCACCGTCCCCGCTGACGCTGCATTTCGGCCCCGAAGACGCCCCCGAAGGCCAGAGCTTTGGCTGGATGGTCGAGGCGCGGGATCTGCGTCTGGCGATCAACCGGACGCTGACGCAGTATGACAGCCTCGATGTCCATGCGCCGGATCTGGGGAGCTTCACGTTCCATCCGGATCATGTCTCCATCCGTCTAGCGTCGGGCAGAACCGTGACGGCAAAGCTCGCCGTGGCGGCGGAAGGTCGGCGCTCCCCGCTGCGTCGGCAGGCACGGATCGGCCTGACCAAGATCCCCTATAATGAGTACGGCATCGTCGCGACCATCGCGCATGAAAAGCCGCATCACGGCGTGGCGCTCGAACATTTCCTACCGGAAGGTCCGTTCGCGCGTCTGCCCATGCCCGGCACGGCCGAACATCCGCACCGCTCCGCCATTGTCTGGGCCGAAGGCGAAGGCCGCGCCCAGCGTTTCCATGCCCTGCCGGACGAAATCTTCGGACGGGAGATCAAGGCCCGCATGGCAGATGAGGATCTAGGCGAGATAACGCCCGTCGGACGCCGCTGGATTTATCCGCTCTCCGCCCAGTACGCCCAGAGCTATATCGGCCCCCGTCTGGCACTGGCCGGTGACGCCGCGCACGGCATCCATCCGATCGCAGGGCAAGGCCTGAACATCGGCTTCCGGGACGTGATTTCGCTGGCAGACCTGCTGATCGAGGCCCACCGGAACCGCAAGGACATGGGAAGCCGCGAACTGTTGGTCCGCTATCAGCGCAACACCCGCCCCGGCAACATGGCCATGCTCGCCGCAACGGATGCACTTGAGCGCCTGTTCGGCAACGATAACCCCGTCCTGCGCCGTCTGCGCGATATCGGCATCGCGGGCGTCCAGCGCTTTCCCGCCCTGCGCCGGGCCTTCGTGCGAAAGGCCATGGGCGTATGACGGGAGCGGCCGAGGAGACCTCCATTACCGACAGATCATCGGACCTCGTGGCCTTCTGGAAGGACATGCAGTCCCAGGCATGCAGCTGCCATGACCCGCTGATCCAGGATGTTTTTTCCACCAATATCGGCGACCATCCGGATTTTGCGTCTGCACTGGCCTCCCTGCTGGGCACGAAACTGGCGGACCGCTCCATCCCGGCAACGACGATCACACGCCTCGTCGCCTCGATCCTGAGCGCCGAGCCCGACATCGCGGAAGCAGCGGCGGCAGATATTCTCGCGACCTATGACCGCGATCCGGCCTGCCCGGACCTCGTCACGCCGTTTCTGTTCTTCAAGGGATGGCAGGCGCTTCAGGCCTACCGGATTTCGCACCATCTCTGGACGAAGGGGCGACAGCATCTGGCGCATCATTTCCAGAGCCGGATCAACGAACTCTTCGCCATCGACATCCACCCCGCTGCCCGTCTCGGACGGCGGCTGAGCATCGATCATGGAACGGGGATCGTCATTGGCGAGACCAGCATCGTCGAGGACGACGTCTCGCTGTTCCAGGAAGTCACGCTGGGCGGAACCGGCAAGCTGACCGGCAACCGTCATCCCATCGTGCGCCGCGGCGTCATGATCGGATCGGGGGCCAAGGTCCTGGGCCGTCTCGTCATTGGGGAATATGCCCGGATCGGCGCAGCCTCGGTGGTGCTAGAAGACATCCCGGCCTATTCCACCGCGGTCGGCAACCCGGCCCGGATCGTCGGAACCGTGCCTCGGCCGGCCTGATGTGCATTTCAGGGTCCGGAGCCAGCGCCCCGGACCCTGAGAGCTGTTACTTGTTCGAGAACCTGAACGTCGTCGTGTAATCGAAGGTCTGGCCCGGCTTCAGCTCGGTCGTCGGGAAAGACGGGTGGTTCGGGCTGTCGGGATAGTGCTCGGCCTCGAACGCGATCGCATCACCCTGACGATAGGCATGACCGGACACACCGGCATAACCGCCATCCAGCGAATTGGACGTATAAACCTGAAGTCCCGGCTGGTTCGTCAGGATTTCCATGCTGCGGCCCGAACGCGGATCATAGACCTTGCCGGCCAGACGCGGTGCCTGGCCATAAGGCCCGTTGACGACCCAGTTCATGTCATAGCCACGCGCATACATCATCTGCGGATCGTTGCTGCGCAGACGGTCCCCGATGACGGTCGGCTTGCTGAAATCAAGCGGCGTGCCGGCAACAGGCGCGATCTGGCCGGTCGGGATGGACGTTGCGTCCGTCGGCGTGAAGCCATCCGCGTTGATCTGAAGCACTTCCGGCTCGATGGAGCCCGAGCCCTCGCCGTTCAGGTTCCAGTAGCTGTGGTTCGTCAGGTTCAGAACCGTCGGCGCATCGGTCGTGGCGACATAATGCAGCGACAGGGCATTATCCGTACCAAGCGTATAAGTCACATGCGTCGTCAGCGTGCCGGGGAAGCCCTGATCGCCGTCATGGCTGACGAGCTTGAGCGTCAGATACGCGCCACTGGCATTGGTGCCGGTCTTTTCAATCGTCCAGACGTTCTTGTCGAAACCCTTCTTGCCACCATGCAGCGCATTGGGCGGAGCCGTGATGTCGGTGTGGTAGACCTTGCCTTCAACGGGGAAATTGCCGCCCGCGAGACGGTTGGCGTAGCGGCCGATGATGGCGCCGAAGAACAGGCCGCCCTTCGCGCTGTCGACCGTGTAACCCTTCAGGTTGTCGAACCCGAGAACCACGTCCTGGACATACCCCTCACGGTCCGGCGTCTCGACGGACTGGATGATGCCGCCATAGGTGATGATACGGGCAGTCGTGCCGAGGCCGTTCTTCAGGGTCACGATCCGCACGGGCTTGCCGTCCGGCGTGCTACCCCAGGGCTGGCTTGCAACGGTGGGATGCGCCTGCGCCACGCCAGCGCCCACGGAGAGGGCCGCGACTGTCGCGAGAAGCGCGCTTCTGGAGCCGAAGAATCTGGACATTGAAAACCTCCCGGGTGTTGAGTTGGGGCCACAGTGGTCCCAAAAACCCTGAGGGGTCAAAGCCCGGAAAGTGGCGGAAGAGCATCTGGATCGTTAAAGCAGATCCCCTCTTCAAACGACCAGCATTTGCAGACATACAGGGATGCACGCTATCGGAGGATACGTTATGACTACGCCCCTCCGCAGTTTTCCGCGACGGATGGCGTGTGGCCCATGGGGGTTCATGGAGTCCTGCAGGGAACGGATTATGAAAATTTCCGTTTTCCTGTGACTTCTTCGTGAGCACAGGGCCGGGAAGGGCATTTTGGGGATGGTTATGGACTTTCGGCAGGACGAAAACGAAATCCGGGAGACGCGCTCACGTCGTGTGTCACGCCGCGGCAGGGCGCTCGCAGGGGCCCTCGCCCTGCTGACGCTCGGAGCCTGTGGCTCGCTGCGCAACCCGCCGCCGAAGGATCCGGACGACCTGGCGGACTACAAGGCCGCCAACGACCCCTACGAACCTGCAAACCGCAAGATGTACAACCTCCAGATGTGGGCCTACCACAAGGTCCTGCGTCCGGTAGGCAAGGCCTGGATCTGGGCGGTTCCCAAACCCGTGCGTCATTCCATTGCAAACGTGAATGAAACCTGGCGCGAGCCTGCAGTGTTCTTCTCCGACGTCGGCGCAGGCAAGCCGCGCCGCGCCGGAGACGCCTTCATGCGCTTTGCCATCAATATGAGTGCCGGTGTGGCCGGCTTCTTCGACGTCGCGGGTCTCGTCGGCTACAAACAGCATGAGACCGATCCCGGCCTGACGCTGGGAACCTGGGGCGTGGCCAGCGGGCCATACCTGTTCGTTCCGTTTGTCGGCCCGACCAACATCCGCGACGGCATCGGCTACGGCATCAGTCAGGGCCTCACGCCGATCAACTATGTGCCTCGCGGCTATGATCTGCTAACCTTCAACTGGGCTTACAACGTGGCCGGGACGATGGAAGGCTATGCCAGCTCCATCGACCAGATCGACCATCTCGAACAGGACAGCCTGGACCCGTACTCCTATATCCGGAGTGCCTGGCAGCAGAACCGTCAGAGCCAGATCGACACCATCAAGGGCGACGATCGCGCAACAACCCCTGACTGGTACAACTGAGGAGAACGACATGTTCAACGTATTTTCGCGCCGCACTATCCTTGGTGCCGTCGTCTCCCTCGCCGTTGCAACGGGGGCCGCTCACGCCAGCACGGCGACGGATTTCGTGAACTCCTTCGGTGGCCGTCTGGCTGCTGTGGTCAATTCGGGCAAGTCACTGGACGAGAAGAAAAAAGAAGTTCTCCCGCTGCTCAAAGAGAACGTCGACATCACCGGGATCGGCCGCTACTGCCTCGGCAAATACTGGCGGACTGCCACTCCCGCCCAGCGTGACAAGTACATCTCTCTGTTCGATCAGGTGCTGGTCAACACCATCACGGACCAGATCGGCAACTATCAGGGCGTGAGCTTCCGCGTCACGACGACCAGCACGACACCGGAAGGCGAGCGCGTCAACGCGCTGATCGACCGTCCGGGCCAGCCGGAAGTCAACATGCAGCTCATCATCGGCGGTAACCCGCCCAAGGTCGTGGACATGTATGGCGAAGGTGCCAGCCTGCGCATGAACCAGCGCGGCGATTACAGCTCCTATCTGGCCCGCCATAACGGCGACGTCGATGCGCTGAACGCCGCCCTTGAGCGCCAGCTGATCCATCACCAGTAAGATACCGCTCCAGGCACTGCTTCGGCGGTTGTGAACTCCTGAAACGGACGGCTTTCCAGCGGGAGGCCGTCCGTTCTGCTATCCAGCGCCCCATGAGACAAGACCGGATGACAGACCCGACGTTTCCAGAAGCCGGAACAACCGCACGGAGAAAGGGTTTTCCCGGTTTCGGGCTTCAGGGCGTCATTCTGGCGGTCTTCACGCTCGCCTGTCTGACGTTTTTCGGGTGGGCCTGCTGGAAAGGTCTGTGGTTCCTCTCGTTCTGCGACGAGGGCGAACATCTTCTGGGCGGCCGGATGCTGAACGAGGGTGGCAGGCTGTATGTGTCCTATGTAGATACGCACGGGCCGGTCATCTTCATGCTGTCCCAGCTCTATGGCGCCCTCTTCGGATGGCATTTCCCACAGGGTGCCCGGCTGTTCCTGCCTGTTCTGGCACTCATGGCGACCGCGTCCCTCTGCGCCACATCCGCCCTGCCCGGCCACCGCCAGCGTCTTCTCGCCAGTCTGGTCTTCGTCGGTGGGCTTGCGTCCTACTGGCTGATGGACGCGTTCTACATGGTCAGTTTCTACGCCGTGGCCGGGTTTCTGACCGTGGCACTGCTGGCCCTGTTCGTCGTCCCGGCGTGGCTCGGCAGAACTCCGCCTGCCCTGCCTTCAGCGCTTGCGGGTCTGTGCCTGATCCTGATCCTGGCATGCGCCTACGCCTATGGTCCGGGGGCCCTCCTGATCGTGGCGTCCGCCATCTGGCTTCTGGCCGGACAGAAGAACTACCGGGCCATCCGGGCCTTCGCAGGGGGTGTCCTTCTTGGCGTGTTCCTGCTGGGTCTGTGGTTCCTGAGATATGCGGATCTCGGAAGTTTCGTGGTTTTCCATATCCTCTTCAACCAGATCGCCTATGCCCCGTTCATCCATTTCGGACCGGGCACCTTCTTGCTCTCGCTTCTGCCCTCTTTTCAGGGTGAGGCGTTTTACCCCACCCTCGCCCACACCCTGCTCATCGGCTCGCTTTTCCTGCTGCTCTACCGGCGACCGGGACGGAACAGGATCGCCATCCTGATCGGCTTCGCAGGCATTATCCTCCTCAACGCCCGTGCCGCCGTGGGCTTCAAGGACGGGCAGACCCTGATCGTGGCGTTCGCGCTGGCAGGACTGGGGCTCATGGCGTTTTTCGGGCAGCGCGGGAATCCGGGCAGAACGGTCGGCAGTGCTTTGCCCTGCGCCATCCTGATAGTGCTGGCGTTCTGGGGCAGCAGCCACCTGGCCACCAACACTCCCTTCGGCTGGACCTACCGGGACACCACCCACAGGCCCCCTTACACGCTCTATCAGCCGCTCAATGATGCCATCAGCCAGAAGGTCCGCGCCCTCGTCCCACCGGGACAGCCCATCCTGATGCTGCCCTACATGCCCGAATTCTACTGGATGGCCGACCGGCGGCCGCCTTATGGCTATTACGAGTATCTACCCTGGGACTGGGTTTATGCCCAACACTCCATCCCGGGCTATCCGCATGATCTGTGCCAGAGCCTGCTGAAGGACCCGCCGCCCCTGATCGTCTACACACCCGAGACCGATCCCGCGTCGCTGACAGTCCGGCCGTTTTTCGCCTGCGTCAGGGAAAGACTGGCCAGCCTTTACATGCCGGTCGAGGGGTTCCCGTCCCTGCACGTCCTGCGCCCCCGATAGGGCGCCCGGACGTCAGTCCGCCGTGATTTCGTACAGCAGCATGGTGTCGCCGTTGCGATCGAAGGTCTGGGTGTGGTGCAGGCCGAGACTGCCCAGAACCGTGCGGGACGCGAGATTGTCTTCCCGCGCAACCGCCACGATCCGTTTCTCGCCACAGTCGAGCACATAGCGTAGGGCGGCCGCTGCGGCTTCGCGGGCGATGCCACGCCCTGTGGCCCAGGGGAACAGGGCAAAGCGCAGTCCGAGACCGCGTCCGTCAGGGCGTTCATGCACGCCCGTAATGCCGACGAAGCGACCGTTCTCGCGGATGGCAAAGATCCCGACACCCCGTCTGGCCCAGAAACTGACGTCTTCCGCCATTTCCTGTTCGGTCGTGGTGCGGTTGCGGACACCGCCCAGCATCCGCGCGAACGCTCCGGCATTGCCCTTGAGCGCCACCATGTCTTCGAGATCCGGCCAGTTGACCGGAGTCAGGACAAGCCGGGCGGTACGGATTTCACGCCCCAGCACGCAGCTCTCCCTAGCCCTTCAGCATAGACCCTCGGCGAACGGGAGATCCCGCCCGCCGAGGGGAAAACGCCGGATCAGCGGGCCAGCGGGCGATACTTGATACGGCCGGGCTCGGTCGCATCCGGGCCCAGACGGCGACGCTTGTCGGCTTCGTAGTCCTGGAAGTTGCCCTCGAACCACTCGACATGGCTGTCACCCTCGAAGGCGAGGATATGCGTGGCCAGACGGTCAAGGAACCAGCGGTCATGGGTAATGATCACGGCGCAGCCGGCGAATTCCGCCAGAGCGTCTTCAAGGGCACGCAGCGTATCGACGTCAAGATCGTTGGTCGGCTCATCGAGCAGGATGACGTTGCTGTCCTGCTTGAGCATCTTGGCGAGATGGACGCGGTTGCGCTCACCACCGGACAGGACGCCCACGCGCTTCTGCTGGTCGGAGCCCTTGAAGTTGAACGCCCCCACATAAGCGCGGGACGGAACCGTGCGCTTGCCAAGCTGGATGACGTCCGTACCGCCGGAAATCTCTTCCCAGACGGTCTTGCTGTCATCGAGCGTGTTGCGGGACTGGTCGACGTAACCCAGCTTCACAGTCTCACCGATCTTCAGCGAGCCGCTGTCGGGCTTGTCGTCGCCGGTGATCATCTTGAACAGCGTGGACTTGCCCGCGCCGTTCGGCCCGATCACACCCACGATGCCGCCCGGCGGCAGCTTGAAGCTGAGATTGTCGATCAGCAGACGGTCGCCGAAGCCCTTCGTGAGGTTCTCGGCCTCGATGACCGTACCACCCAGGCGCGGGCCCGGCGTGATGACGATGTCTGCCGTACCACCAGCCTTCTCGGCGTTGGCGGCCAGCATTTCCTCGTACTTCGTGATACGGGCCTTGCTCTTGGCCTGACGGGCCTTGGGCGAGCTGGAAATCCACTCCTGCTCGGCGGCAAGGGCACGCTGGCGGGAGCTTTCTTCCTTCTCTTCCTGGGCCAGACGCTTGCGCTTCTGGGTCAGCCAGGAGGAGTAGTTGCCTTCGAACGGATAGCCGCGGCCACGCTCGATTTCGAGGATCCAGTTGGTGACGTTGTCGAGGAAGTAACGGTCATGGGTGATGACCATGACGGTGCCGGCATAGTCACGCAGCGTCTTTTCGAGCCAGCTCACGCTCTCGGCGTCGAGATGGTTGGTCGGCTCATCGAGCAGCAGGATGTCGGGCTTTTCGAGCAGCAGGCGGCACAGGGCCACGCGGCGCTTCTCACCACCGGAGAGGTTCGTCACCGGGCTGTCGGCGGACGGGCAGCGCAGGGCATCGAGCGCGATCTCGAGCTTGCGGTCCAGCTCCCAGCCATCGCCGGCGTCGATCTTCTCCTGAAGATCGGCCTGCTCGGCCAGAAGCGCCGTCATCTCGTCGTCGGACATCGGCTCGGCGAACTTCATCGAGATCTCGTTGAAGCGGTCCACGGCCTTCTTCAGCTCACCGAAACCCAGGGCGACGTTCTCGCCAACCGTCAGGCTCTCGTCGAGCTTCGGCTCCTGCTCCAGATAGCCGATGCGCGCGCCCTCGGCGGCCCAGGCTTCACCGCCATATTCCTTCTCGATGCCGGCCATGATCTTGAGCAGCGTGGACTTACCCGCGCCGTTCACACCAAGGACACCGATCTTCACGCCCGGCAGGAAGGACAGGGTAATGCCCTTGAAGACTTCACGCCCACCCGGATAGGACTTGGTGAGGTCCTTCATGACATAGACGTACTGGTAGGCGGCCATGGGAGGTCTCCTCAATCGGTGGATGGGCGGGGAAGAAGCGGAACATCCGTCCCGCATGAATCAGGTCGACACACCGTGCGCCCGGAGGGACTCGAACCCCCAACCAAGCCGTTATGAGCGGCCGGCTCTAACCAATTGAGCTACAGGCGCGCGGGTGCAGTCCGAAATCGCCCAACTCGGGTCTTTTTGCAAGGGCCGACATGGTGGAACATGTCTTTTTAAGTTAGTGTGTCACGCCTTCCCGTTCCTGAAAGGCCGTTCAGGCGACCTTTGCTGCCGTTGCGAGATGGCGCCAGTGGTCCGTATTGCCCGAAGGAATGTCCGATGCCTGCACATACTGCAAAACTGCACAGCGGTGCCCATCTGACATGATACAGGCCGGGCCGGTCGCGCTCATCCGCAAACTGCGATGGCTTTACGCCCCCGATCCGGTCATGGCCGGATATGCGCTCCGGACCACCTGCACGTCCCTGCTCGCCCTCGGCATCGCGCTTTGGATGGAGCTCGGCAGCCCGCAATGGGCCGCCCTGACCGTCTGGATGGTCGCGCAGGGCACGCGCGGACGCAGCCTTGCAAAGGCCAAGTGGCATCTGTTCGGCATGGTGGTCGGCGTCATCAGCGGTATTACGCTGGTCGCGGCCTTCCCCCAGGCGCCGCTGATGTTCATCCTCCTGCTGGCGGTCGGGATCGGCACGTTCTGCATGATCGGCACATTCATGCCCGGTCCGGCATCGATGACGAACTACCGCATCCACGGCATGCGCGCCTCGGGCTTCACCTACGCCATCGTCTCGCTCGACGGCATCGCGGACCCGCACCACATTTTCGCCATCTCGATGTCGCGCGCCACCTACATCCTGCTGGGGATCGTGCTCGAAGCCTCGATTTCGGGCCTGTTCCAGCTCGGCCTGACCAAACGCACGCGCCACCAGCTCGCCAGCACGTTCGAGGACACGCTCAAGCCCGCCCTGACCGCCATTGCAGGCATTCTGGTCGGCAATAAAGGGGCCATGCAGAACGTGCAGGCCATCTTCACCCAGATCACGACGCTCGGCGATCAGGTGGAGTTCGCGGAGGTCGAGCTCGGCCGTCACGACCATGCCGGAGACCACGCCCGCGCGGCCTTGGCCGACATCGCGGTGCTTCTTGCCCGCGCGCTCGATCTTGCGACCCTCATGCGCCTGCCGCTCAGTCAGGACGACATGTTCCGCCAGGAAGCCGAAGCCATCCGCGACATGTTCCTGAAGCTGCCCGCGCGGCTCGAAGGGACGGAGAGCATGGCCTCCATCCTGGCCGACCTGCTGACCCTGCGCCGTCAGTGCCGCCAGAAGGTCGTCTCGGATTTCAGCACCGCACAGCCGGACGATGCGGCCCGCGAGGCCGTCCTGCGCCACGGCATGCTCCAGCAGGCCCTCGTCGAGCTGATTGACGCGCTGCGCATGGCGCTGACCCAGTTCGAAGCCAGCCGCCATCCGGGACCCCATGACCATTTCCATTCGCCCATCCGGTCCTATCGCGACTGGCAGCAGGCCATCACCAACAGCCTGCGCTCTTCCGTCACGGTCTTCGGCGCGGGCCTGATCTGGATCTGCACGGCCTGGCCCAGCGGACTGACCTTCATCATGTTCGTCTGCATCGTGTGCAGCCTGTTCTCCACGCTCGAGCGGCCGGCACTGGCCACACAGGCCTTCCTGCGGGGCGCATGCTGTGCGGTCGTCGCGGCCGGCGTGCTCAATCTCGCGCTGATGGGCAAATCGACGACGTTCGAGATGCTCGGCATGTGGTCCGGACTGGCGATGATGATCGGCGGCCTGGCCTTCGCTTACCCGCCCCTGACCCTTCCGGCCGTGTCCTACAACCTGTTCCTGCCCATCCTCATCGGGCCGTCCAATCAGGCGAAGACGGACGAAATCGTCTATTTCAACACGGCCCTGCCCCTGGTTCTGGGCCTGCTTTACGCCTCGTGGATGTACCGCGTCTTCCTGCCCTACGATCCCGCACACCAGCGCTGGACCATGCGCGAACACATCCTGCGGGACCTGCACCGCATCGCCGATGGCCGGGCGCAGGAAACGGTGGACAGCGTGGTGTCGCGCAACGTGGACCGTTTCGTCCGGCTCATGACCAATTCGGGCTCGACACCGTCGCCGGTCATCCAGGCCTATCTGACGGGAATCCTGTCGGGCATGCGCGTCATGCTCAACCTGCTGCGGCTTCAGGCCATCCGGCGTGACACGCGTCTGAATCCGGAAGCCGGACAGGCGCTGGCACTGGTCATGGGACGCATGAGCCATTTCAGTGGCCGCTATCACGGACATTACGGTCGCACCCTGCGGGCGACCAAGCTCGCGATTCTCCGTCTGCGCACCTGCGAGCGCAACGAAGACCGCCCCCGGGAGCGCTTTGTCCTCATCGCAGCCCTGACCAGTCTGGACGTCATCGCCACGGAACTGGACACGAACCGCATCTTCTTCGATGCCCGCAGCCCGTATTTCGACCCTGCGCTTACACCCGCTGAGCTGGAGTCCACCGGCTGATCCCGGAAAATTTCCCCGGCTGATACAATCCTCACGAACTGATCACGAAGAAATGTTCTGCAACACACTTCCCTTTTCCGGGAAACAGGAGAATTGTTCGATTTCAGCCGCGGGTAACCGCGGACGACAGGTTTAAGACCTACTGGGTTTCAGAACTAAGGATACCGTGATGTTTCGTCGTATCGTGCCCGTCCTCGGCCTCGCCCTCGGGCTGGGTCTGGCTTCCCAGGCTGCCATGGCACAGGAACAGTCCCCCCCGCCCCCGCCGGCCGTCCAGGGTACGCCTGGCAAGGACTTCACGGGCGTTTCGCCCTCCAACCTTGCAGGCATCATGAACTACTGCGTCGAGCAGCAGTACGTCTCCTACGATGAAGGCAACCCGGTCCTCTACGGGCTGAGCGAGAAGTACAAGGCCACCGAACAGACGGTCGGCAACTTCGACTATGCGCTCGGCACCGCCGGCTATTTCGACAGCAACGGCAAGCGCTTCTACCTCGTGGCCTACACGAACGAAGACGATCGCCGCGCCGCCTGTCACGCCGCCGTCAAGGCCGCACAGCCGATGCTCTGAGGCCCTTTCCGCAAGGACCGTATCTCCAGAAGCTCCCCTGCCCGAAGGCACGGGGAGCTTTTTTATGTCTGCTTCCCCGCACCGGACCGGACTTCTGCCTTTCCACTCTGGGCAGAGGCTCCGGGCGCCGGTAGTATCCCCGCCTCTCCAAACAGTTCAGGACATGGACATCATGGACGTTTCCAAGATCTCGCCCGGCAAGGACCTGCCCAACGACATCAATGTCGTTATCGAAATCCCGCAGGGCTCGCAGGTGAAGTACGAAGTGGACAAGGACAGCGGCGCGCTCGTCGTTGACCGTTTCCTCTTCACGCCGATGGCCTATCCGGCCGCCTATGGCTTCATTCCGGGCACACTGGCCGCCGACGGCGATCCGGCCGACGCCCTTGTCCTGACGCCGGCTGCCGTTGTTCCGGGCTCCGTGATCCGCGCCCGTCCGATCGGCATGCTGAAGATGGAAGACGAGAGCGGACAGGACGAGAAGATCATCTGCGTCCCGCACGACAAGGTGCATCCCCAGTTCACCAACGTGCACTCCGTGGACGACCTGCCGGAAATCACGAAGAAGGCGATCACGCATTTCTTCGAGCGCTACAAGGATCTGGAACCCAACAAATGGGTCAAGGTCACGGGCTGGGCTGACAAGGCCGAAGCCGGCAAGGTCATCATGGAAGCGCTCGCCGCCGCCAAGTAAACAGGCAAGTCAGGCACAGGCGGGGCGGATACGCCCCGCTCACGGCCCTGTCTGATGCTTTTGCAAAAAACCCCTGCCTCCCCCCGGAGGCAGGGGTTTTTTCTTGCCCAATATCACATGAATTTGTGATTATTTATGATACAAGTAACATTATTTTATGATCTTTAGCGGTAAATGTGTGTTATCTCGCCAATGCTAACCTGCTTTCCAAGGAATCAGCGGCTTGTCTCGAGTCCATCTCCACGCAGCTTTCTGCCTGGTCACATTTCTTCCGTCCTGCGCAATCGCCCAGAGCCTTGGAGCCACAAGCGCCACAGCTCAGGATGGCACTGCACGGCACTCTCCCCCCTCCAGCACGGGAGCAGCTTCCAGCCCAACGCCATCGACCGTCCAGAGCTACAGTCCCAACGCAAAAGTGACCCAGATCCAGGTCACGGCGCCCCAGCAGATCATTCCACCCGTCATCTGGCCGTCCGAAAACTCGGAACTCCCGAGCGAACGCGTCAACACGCCGCTGAACCAGATCTATTTCGGCAATGAATGGGTGCCGCCCCTCCCGAACCCGGAAGCGCTCCTGACCAACCCGTTCGGCTGGAACACATGGCTGCGCGATCGTGGCGTCGCCCTGACGATGGACACGACCAACGAATTTTCCGGCGCCATCACCAGTCCGACCAAGGGCTATGGCCTGAAGCAGGGCAGCAGCAATGCCGGCCAGTACAGCCTTGAGAACGATATCGACTGGGAAAAGCTCGCCAATGTCCGCGGCTTCTCGACCCATGCGCTCGTCGTGGGCCGGTACGGCATCCCCGGCAGTCGCATGTTCGGCGACAACCTCAACCCGAGCTCCGAAATCTACGGCGCCGGCGGCAATGTGGTCGTCCATCTCGTCTACGTCTATGCGGAAGAGACGATCGCCAAGGGCCGTGTGGACCTGGCGGGAGGGCGTATTCCGTTCCTGAACGATTTCTCGTCCAACCCGCTCTACTGCACTTTCCAGAACAATGCGTTCTGCGGAAACCCGAAAGCGTCTTCCGACAACACGACACACTCGTCCTACCCGGATGCAAGCTGGGCCTTCCGTGTCCGGACCCGTCCGACCACCAGCACCTATATCCAGACCGGCGTATATTTCGCGCAGGCCGGCATTTACGCCAACACGCAGTACCGCACGGGCTTCAAGTTCAACGGCGCCGATATCCATGGCGAGGCGATCCCCGTCGAAGCTGGCTGGGAGCCGCTGTTCGGCAAGGACAAGCTGCCGGGACACTACAAGCTCGGCTATTCCATCGACAACGCGCCGCACAAGGACAACTACTATGACATCAACGGGCAGCCCTATGTCATCAGTGGCCTGCCTGCCCGCATCCTGCACTATTCATGGTCGGCCTGGGCGCTTGCGGACCAGATGGTGCTGCGGCATCACGTCAAGGGCAATCCCGATGCAGGCCTGATCCTGCTGGGAGGCATGTACGCCAACAGCCCGCGGACGCAGCTTCGTGGACAGCAGTATTTCGCGGGCCTGATCGATACCGGATTCTGGGCATCGCGCCCGCTGGATACGATCGGCATCAACTTTACCTACGTCCGCGTCTCCAAGAGCGCCACCGAAACCGAGCGGCTTCAGGCCCTGTACGGCATGCCACTCATGGCAGGATCCCTGACACCTCAGACATTCGGCGAAGTTCTCGAAGCGACCTACCGCATCCATGTCATGCGCGGTGTCACCTTCGCGCCGGACTTCCAGTATTTCTTCCGACCGGGCGCCCAGAAGGCCCTCAAGGACGCCGCGATGCTCGGCTTCAAGAGCCACATCCAGTTCTTCTGAGCCCCTATCCGGGAAGCACCGTCTCGCACGACGCTTCCCGGACGTTCCGGCCACAACGTTCTTTCAGCAAGGTGGCCAGATCCGCCGCCTGCCTGCGAATTTCCGGAATGGCCGTCGTCTCAAACAACGTGCCCCAGCGCATCGGCCCCAGCGCGAACAGATCTCCGGAACACCGCCCGGCCGCATCGGTCAGCGCGCCATTCTCGCAGCAGTGCAATCCGCCCAGAGCGGTCTCCCGCACCATCCCGGCCTCAAGAAGCCCGTGAGGAAGAGTGTCCGCCATCTGCCGGTAAGCCCGGCTTGGTCCCGTACAGTTCACGACATGATCGGCGGACAGCGTAAACGGACCCGTCCTGTCACGCGCCTGAACCTTCACCTGTCCGGCCTCAAGACCCAGATGAGTCACCTGCCCGCGCCGACAGTCCAGCGTGCCGTTTTCCAGTTCCGCAACCATGAACTCCGCCACCTCCGGCGCGACGCGATGCCGCACGATGTCCCAGCGTCGCTGAAGATGTCGCCGAAAGCGCTTTTTCTCCGCCAGATCCAGAGCCTGCCACAGCGGATTGATCCGCGGACGCAGCGCATCGACCGCACTGCGCCAGCCGATCCCTTCGGACAGACTGTCCCGGAACGCCCGGAAATACGCCCGCGCCGTCGCAGGCGTTTCCGGAGGGATGATATCCGTTTTTGCAGGAGCGGAAGGCGCATGACGCTCGGGACACCAGCCGTGACGGGACAGGGCCACAACCCGCCCCCGATGGCCGTTTTCGCGCAAGCGCATCAGCACGTCGAGGGAGGTCAGCCCCGTTCCAATCAGGACAACGGCCGCATCGGGCGCAATCCGGTCATAGAATCCGTTATCCCAGCCTGAGGGATGATACTGCCCACTCCGGGCCAGCTCGGGGTCGACCCGGGCGACAGGCGCGGGGCCGAAATTGCCGGTCGCGAGCACAATCTGATCTGCCTGGAGCCTCTCTCCATCCCCAAGTGCCAGTTCCAGCCGCCCCGCGACGCGCTGGCAGGACAGGACGCTGGTCTGCCGCCACTCAGGACGCGCCTCCGCCCAGAGGCTGGACAGATACTGCCCGAATACGGCCCTCGGCATGAACTGGCCGGGCGTGACGTCCGGATCGTGATGCGCGCGGAGCCAGCGCAGGAAATGCTCCGGATCATCGGGATCAGCACTCATGCCGCCCGCTGGAACATTGAGGAAATGGCAGGGAGACAGCGTGGAATAGGCCAGCCCGACCGCAGGGCGTTCCGCAGGATCAATTACGACGATCCGCGCCTGAACATGCAGCCTGCGCAGGTTCCAGGCCAGCAGCGTTCCGCTGGCCCCGCCCCCGATGATGGCAATGAGAGGCCGGTCTGAAGAAGACATGCTGCCGTTTTTCTCCACAGGATCGTCTGCGAAACGGAGCATGGCTGAAACAATGGAAACTGAGCGGGACGTTTCGTAACAGACGTTCTCGAAAACCGCTCAACAGGGCATCAGAAAGCCTGCCCAGAAGGGAATAGTCCGTAATTTTCAATGTTCTGGAAATCTTCTGGAGCGGGCGATGGGATTCGAACCCACGACCCCAACCTTGGCAAGGTTGTGCTCTACCCCTGAGCTACGCCCGCACTCCGTGGTGGGGCTTATGACCGAATCAACGCCACAGCGCAAGAGGGATTTTTCAATTCAGGAGCAATATCCTCTTTCCGGCACAACACCCCACGTCCCAGCCCTGCACCCGGGACTTGCACCCAGGACTTGCACACGGGGCACGCACATCCGATCTTTCAGGGAACTTGTCTTTCCAGCGAACGGTTCCCGCCCCCATGAGCAGCACATTCGACGAACACCTGATTGGTCAGTCTTCCAACAAGGCCCCGGCAGGCACAGCCGCCACCATCATTGACGCCGATCAGACGAACTTCATGGCGGATGTCGTGGAAGCCAGCCGGGAAATCCCGGTTCTGGTCGATTTCTGGGCGCCTTGGTGCGGTCCGTGCAAACAGCTCACACCCGTGCTCGAAAAAATCGTCCGTGCGGCTGGCGGGCGGGTCAGACTCGTCAAGGTCGATGTGGAAGCCAATCAGGCCCTCGCCGCACAGCTCGGCCAGCTGGGTCTGCCGCTCCAGTCCATCCCGCTTGTCGTGGCTTTCTGGAAAGGTCAGGTGCTGGATCTTTTCCAGGGTGCCCAGCCGGAAAGCGAAGTCCGCCGCTTCGTGGAGTCCCTTCTGAAACTGGCCGGTGACGTCATGCCCGCCACGGAAATCCTGGCCGCAGCCCGTCAGGCGCTGGCCGACGGACACGCGGATCAGGCCGCCGGTCTGTTCTCGCAGCTTCTGGAAGCCGAGCCTGAAAGCCCTGAAGCCTGGGGCGGCATGATCCGGGCGCTCATTGCCCTGAACGAACCCGAAGCCGCCCAGGACGCTTCCGCGCAGGTGCCCGCAAAGCTGGACAGCCATCCCGAGATCACTGGCGCCCGGGCCGCGTTGGCGCTCCATGCCGAAGGCGCAAAGGCCGCCTCGGAGCTTGAAACGCTTCGCCAGCAGAGCGCTGCCGCACCGGACGATTTCGACCTGCGCCTCAAACTGGCCGCCGCCCTCAACGGCGCAGGCGAGCGGGCGGAAGCCGCCAATACCCTGCTCGATATCCTCCGCAAGGACCGCAACTGGAACGACGGCGCCGCAAAAACCGAGCTTCTGCGCTTTTTCGAGGCGTGGGGACATACGGATCCTGATACGCTGGCGGCACGACGCAAACTCTCTTCCCTTCTGTTTTCGTGAGCCGATGACCGAAACGCCCGACCTTCCATCCGACGAACGCCCCCGCCGCGCGCCCCCTCTGACGGAACTGACGCTCGCGGATATTCCGCCGCGCGTCGGCCTGTTCCCGCTTTCGGGCGCGCTGCTGCTGCCGGGCGGGCATCTGCCGCTTCTGGTCTTTGAGCCGCCTTATGTGGCCCTGCTTGAGGATGCACTGGCCGGCCGGCGGATGATCGGCGTGATCCAGCCCCTCATGGACCCGGACACGGACGAGCACCCCCTGCTCTACCGGACCGGAACGCTGGGCCGCATCACGGAATTTACCGAACATGTCGATGGCACGTTTTCCGTAACCCTGCTCGGCATTTCCCGTTTCCGCCTGATCCGCGAGACGCCGACGGACCAGGGCTGGCGCGAAGGCATCATAGATGCCACGCCCTTCGCGGCAGACCTCGTCGAGGAAGATCCGCTACCGATCAACCGCGATCTTCTGCTGAACGGTCTGAAAACCTATCTCGAATCCCGCGACCTGCAGGCAAGCTGGCCGCTGATTGAGGATATGGACGATGAAACGCTGCTGGTTGTCCTGCCGATGCTCGTACCATTCACGCCGGTGGAAAAACAGTCGCTTCTGGAAGCCATGACGCTGGATGAGCGCGCGGGGCTCTTGCTGGATCTGCTTGAGAGGGGCATGGAATAGTCATGACTACAGAACTCGATCCCCGCCTCCTGTCCCTTCTGGTCTGCCCGGTGACCAAAGGGCCGCTGACCTATGACCGCGAAACCCAGGAGCTTATCAGCCCCCGGGCGAAGCTGGCCTTCCCGATCCGGGACGGGATTCCGATCATGCTGCCTGAAGAGGCGCGCCAGATCGACGCCTGATTCCCGCGGGAAGATCAGGCTTTTTCCTTGGTGCCGGTCGGCGCAGGCATTTTCCGGACCTCCGGCGCCCGCTGTGACGGACGCGGCTGGCCTTTGCGGATCTTGAAGTTCCGCACGACACGCGTCAGCTCGCCAGCATCGCCGACCAGTTTCTGGCTGGCGCCGCTGGTCTGGTGAACGATCGCGGCGTTGCTCTTGGTCACGCCCTCGAGCTGCGTCGTACTGGCGTTAATATCCATGATGCGCCGGGCCTGTGCCTCGGCCCCCGAGGCGATCTGCCCCACTGCCGTTCCCAGACGCTCGACCGATGTGCTGATATTGCCCAGGGCCGTGCCGGTTTCGTCGACCATCTGCACGCCGCGCTGGACGTCTTCCATGCTGCTGGCGATCAGGGATTTGATTTCCTTGGCGGCCGTGGCGGAACGCTGCGCCAGAGCCCGGATTTCCTGTGCGACAACTGCAAAACCACGCCCCGCGTCTCCGGCATGGGCGGCTTCGACGCCGGCATTGAGCGCCAGAAGATTGGTCTGGAACGCGATCTCGTCAATCACGCCGATGATCTGCACGATCCGGTTGGACGATGAGGAGATCTTCGCCATGGCCTCGACGGTTTTGCCCACGATATCGCGACCCTGCTCGGTTTCCTGACAGCAGTCGGCCACGGTCGTATCGGCCTGACGGGCCTCGTCGGCGACTTCCTTCACCGAGGACGTCAGTTCCGTGATGTTGCGCGCCACGGCCGCCAGGGCGTCGACCTGTTCGGCGATGCGGCAGGTGATGTTCTCGGTAGAACCGCTGATTTCGCGGGCGCGCTGCTCCACGACCCCGGAGGTCTCGCGGACGGCATGGACGATACGCCCCAGCCCTTCGCAGGCCCGGTGGAAGGCGCCACTCATGCGGGACGAGCCGTTTTCCAGCGCCGGGTCGATCTGCTGGACCAGGTCGCCGCCCGCCATGCGATCGAGCGCATCCGCCAGCGCGTCCGACAGGGCGGCGAGGCTCTGGATCCGCTCGCTTTCCGCGCGTGAACGCTCACGGACATCCAGATTCTGCGTGTAGGTTTCCAGCCCGAGTTCCATGTCCAGAAGACCGCAGCGGATCAGTAGGCCGATCTGCGCGGCAGCCTCCTCGGCGGAGGTTCCCCGGGCCGGACGTCGCAGGAGGCGATCCAGAAAACTGCGGCGCGGTTGCGGCCAGTACTGACGAAGCAGGTCCGTCACCATGCCTTCGATCAGCAGGGCATAACCGCCGACATACCACTGCGGTTTGAGGCCGATCCGGGCATGGGTATTGCCGATGGCGCGGGTGCTCTCGACGTAATCGGCGCCGAAGTCACCTTGAAGAATCCGCTTCCAGTGCTTTTCCTGCTGGTTGCGTGCACCGATGCGATGCTGCTCGTTGGCAAAAAAGCGGTTCAGGGCCGGAGTCTTGTGAATCCGGCCATAGAAGCGGTCCAGCGCAGGCCCGAGCACCCCCAGCGCCTGAGGGCGGATTCTGGCCAGATGGGCTTTCTCAGCTGCGCCGATGCCAAGAAACAGCAGCCGCTCGGCAATGTCTGCCTTGACCTGCTCAGTCATAGTCGGAGTCTCCAGAGCGTGGATTTGGCGCGTGTTCAGGGCAATGCCCGTAACACACCAAGAGTTACGCAATCATGAAGAACGGTCGACGATCCCGGGGTCAGTTGGACGCGCTGTTCTGTCCGTAGGAGACTTCGGTATCGGGGGTTGCGGGCTGAGGCGCGATATTGACGCTGTTGCCCTGACCGCCGCCAAAGGACATGCCGCCCGGGGACGAACTGCTGGCCGTATCATGGGAGGCCGAGGACGGGCTTTCCGCACCCGGCGGCATCGGCATGACCGGAGCGTCGTCGGCATAGGACATGCCGCTGGCCTGACGGTGATGGGTGCTGCTGTGGGAATGGTGGCCAGGGGCTGCGCCTGGCGGCGGGAGGGCGGCCATGTCTGGCGCGGGCCCACTGAACATGGACCCGCATCCCGCCGTGGCGAGAAACGAGAGCATGAGGAAAGGGGAAACGAAGCGCATGAGACGCAATATAGCACTTTTCGGCGGTTGACGCATCCCTTTGCGGGATGGGACACAGCGCGTTCTTCCCGCCGCCCGCCCCTCCCGAGCGGCATGTCCAGCAAGGATGCATTCACCATGTTCGAAGGCCGGATCACGTCTCCCGCCGCGCGGCGCCGCGCCTGGTGGGACAGTCTGTTCGTGGACCACTCCATCTTCCGGCTGGGCTGGACCAATCTTGCGCCTGTCGTGCCGGGCAAGGTCTGGCGCTGCAACCATCCCACGCCCGCACGCCTGCGCAGCCTGACGCGGCGCCTGCATCTGAAGACGCTCGTGAACCTGCGCGGGCATCGCAAATGCGGCTCGGACGCGCTGTCCCGCGGCGCCAGCGCCAAGCTGGGGCTGACGCATCTGGACATGGCTTTCGAGAGCCGGGGGGCGCCGCACCGGGACCGTATCCTGCGCTTTTACGACATGTACCAGACGCTCGCCTTCCCCATGCTCATGCACTGCAAGTCCGGTGCGGACCGGGCGGGTCTGGCGTCAGGTCTGGTGCTGATGTTTGAAGGCGGCACGGCGCAGGACGCGCTGGGGCAACTGCACTGGCGGTTCGGGCATTTCAACCGCTCGCGCACCGGCATTCTGGATGCGTTTTTCCTGCGCTATCAGAAGGAAGCCGAAGGGCGTCTGCCGTTTCTGGACTGGGTCCGGGACGAGTATGACGAGGACCGTCTGCGGGCCGATTTCAAGGCCGGGAAGCTGGCCTCCTTTGTGAACGACAGCATCCTGCGCCGGGAGTAAGCCTCAATCCGGCTTGACGTCTGCCGGGCCGAGGGAGCGGATCAGGTCCAGCATCCGCTTACGGACCGCAGGATCCGGAATACGGTAATAGGAGCGCACCAGATCGACCGTCTCGCGGCGGCTGAACAGAGCAGCCTCGTCTACCGGAAGATCGAACAGACGCGGCGGCGGTGCAGCCGGACGGGGCGGTGGGGCACCGAATGCCGACTGCGTTTCGGCGAACCCCGTGACAGGTGCCTGCGCGGCGGGCGTCTGGCCGAAAGCCGGATTGAATGTCGGAGCGGAACCGGGAAACGGCCGTGGCGCGCTGGACGGCGCGGACGGGCGCACCTCCTGCATGTCATCGAAGAAGAAGCCGATCGGCACGTCCAGAACCTGCGCCAGATCGTACAGGCGGCTGGCGCCCACGCGGTTGGCGCCGCGCTCGTATTTCTGGATCTGCTGGAAGGTCAGTCCCAGAGCCTCGCCCAGTTTTTCCTGCGACAGCCCCATAAGTGTGCGACGCAGCCGGATACGGTTGCCGACATGGACGTCCACCGGTCCGGCCGCAGCAGAACTGCGGGATTCAGGGCGGGCGCGATCCGGGGAGGATTCTTTTTCTGACACATGTAAATGGTTAATAAGACAACCCTGGATTGTCAATGTTAACCTTTATACACCCCCAGGTCCCAGTCGCGCTTCTTCCGCTGCGTGGGGACAAGCGCCAGAACCATGCACAGGATCGAAAGCGCAAGCGGCGTGGCGCGGCCGAAGCGGGAAAAGAAGGTCGGCGGGAGCGGTGACGGGATGTCGCTGACCAGCACGTCCGCCCGGCCCCAGCCCAGACGGGCGGTTTCATGCCCGGTGGCATCATAGATCGCGGAAATGCCGGTATTGTTGGCGAAAACGACCGGCAGCCCCTCTTCTACTGCCCGCATCCGTCCCGTGGCGAGATGCTGGCGGGGGCCGGCGCTGTTGCCGTACCAGGCGTCATTCGAGATCGTGACGAGCCAGTCCGGACGATCATTGCGGGCCGTGACGGAGCCTGAGAAAATAATCTCATAGCAGACCATCGGACCGACGCGGCCCAATCCCGGCAGGTCCCATGTCTTCAGGCCGGGTCCCGGGGTCAGGACGCCTGGCAGGACGTTGAAGGGCAGGATCCACGGCTGGTATTCGCCAAACGGGACCAGACGGCTCTTGTCATAGATCGCCGCGATGCTGCCATCGGGGGCGACGGCGATCAGGCTGTTGAACCAGTCCTTGCCGGATTCACGGTCCGAGCCAACCAGCGCCGGTGCGCCCTCGGCGGCGCGGGCGATCATCTGCCGGGCCAGTGTGTCCTCGTCCAGCAGGCCGGGGAAGCCGGATTCCGGCCAGATCACCACGGGCGGACGACCGCCCTCCGCGAAGGCTTTCTGTGCGCCCTGTGCGGTCAGGCTCAGATAGCGGCGGAAATTGCCGACCGCGTCCGCATGGCTGATGACTTCGGCTTCGGGCACGTTGCCCTGCACCAGAACGGCGCGGGGATTGGTGATGTTCAGGGGCGTGGCGGAGGACAGGCGCCAGGTTCCGGCGGCGATCCACAGCACGGATACGGCCAGCACGGCTACAGCCGCGCGTCTGCCCCGGAACAGGGCGAGAGAGCCGAGGACCAAAGCGAGCGACAGGCCGTCCACGCCCAGAACCGAAGCCGGCTGGATCATGACGTCTCCGGCGAACCCCGGGAGCTCCAGGTCACTTCCCAGCGGGTTCCACGGAAAGCCCGAAAACATGAAGACGCGGCCCATATCCATGACCGTCCAGCTTCCCGCGAACATCAGCACGCGCCGCCAGCCGGGGCGCACCACGCGGCACAGGATCGCCGGGACGCAGATGAAGGGGGCGATCAGCAGCGCCACGCCGGGGGATGCGAAGGGGACGACCCACCAGAATTCATGGACACGGGTGAGGATGGCGTTGGTCAGCCAGTAAAGCCCGACCGTGTGAAAGCCCATGCCAAACAGGAAGCCGCACCAGGCCGCCTGTTTCCACGACCGCGCGTCTTCGGACACGCGATAGAGGATCATCAGCCCCACGGGCAGCAGGAACAGGGCGTGCACCGGTGGCAGGGACAGAGCTGCCAGCCCACCGGCGAGCAGCATCAGTCCGGCCAGGCGCCAGCCACGGACAGGGAGCGTCGAAATCATGAAGGAACCGTCCGGCTGACGAAAAGGCTGAAACAGGAAACAGCCGGACCTCGAAGATCCGGCTGCGAAAAAACTGTCAGTCGAGAGCGTCGCGCAGGCGACGTTCGTAATGGCGGTAATACTTGTCCGCCAGAAGTTCGCTCTTCACCAGAACGGCCACATCCGTGGTGTTGAACTGCTCGTCCACAACCGCGCCGTCACCGACATAGCCACCCAGTCGCAGATAGCCTTTGATCAGCGGGGGTAGCTTGTTGAGGCAGGCGCGGTAGTCCAGCACATGCGGGTCAGTCCGCTGCATTTCCACATAGCGGTCCGGAAGCGCGCGGATGCGCAGGGCCGGCGGGGCCAGGTGGTTGTGGTGCATGTAGGTGAGCTGGTCGGCCAGGGCGTCCGGGTTTGTGCCCGGAAGGCTGCCACAGCCGAACAGCACGTCGATCCGGTGCAGGAAGATGTAGGACGCAATACCGCGCCACAGGAGCTGCATCGCGGACCGGCCGCGATATTCCTTGGCAACGCAGGAACGCCCGACTTCAAGCAGGCGACCGGGGAATTCCGTCAAGGTCGAGATGTCGTATTCGGAGGACGTGTAGAAACGTCCGACCTTCTCGGCGGCGTCGGAGCGCAGCAGACGGTAGGTGCCGACGACGCCAGCCGCACCGGGGCCTTTGGCGTGATCGATGACCAGAAGGTGATCGGCGGCCTCGTCGAATTCATCCACGTCACGCTTGGTGCGGAAGGCACGTTCGTCGGGGCGGGCACCGAGTTCTTCGAAGAAAACACGATAACGCAGGGCCTGTGCGGCGTCGCGCTCCTCGGCCGTTTCGGCAATACGCACACCCAGCGTGCCGCCCCGCAGTTCCTGAAAGCCGCCTTCGCGGTTCAGGGAAAGCGTGGAGAGCGTCTCCATCTGGCGCAGCGTTTCTTCGCTGCTGGCGAGCGTATGGGCTGCCGGAGCTGATGCCGGGGCCGAGACTGAAGCGACGTTTGCGTCATCCAGAACGGAAAGAGGTGTGCCAGCCGGTTTGGTGGTCATGATCCGCTCTTGTTCCTGTTTTCTGAAGGAGATTTTTTCCTGTCATCGGGTTCGGCGCGGCGGCCGAACAGTTCGATCCGATGCGAGACAAGATCAAATCCCAGACGCTGGGCAAGCTGGGCCAGAAGACGGACCGGCTCCTCGTCCTCGAACTCGATGACGCGGCCACTGTCCACATCGATCAGATGATAGTGGTTGCCGCTGTCACTGGCTTCGTAACGGGCACGACCGCCGCCGAAATCACGGCGTTCGAGGATGCCTTTTTCTTCCAGAAGACGGACTGTGCGGTAGACCGTTGCCACGGAAATGCGGCTGTCGATCTCGGAGGCGCGGCGATACAGCTCCTCGACGTCCGGGTGATCGTCAGCCACGGACAGGACATGGGCGATCACTCGCCTCTGCCCAGTCATCTTCAGGCCGCTTTCCACACACAGGCGGGCAATGTGCGAATCATCCGGCACAGGGGAAGACGGGAGCTTCCGATTCCCTGGGCCGACGCGTCTCTCAGCGGTTTTCGTATCTGCGACCATATCTGCGGCCTAGCCGAAAAACAGGCGTCTTGTCCACTTTGTGGAACCTGTCAGGCTTTCCCTGCCATCGGGATGAAGAAACCGGCGGCAGGGAAAAGAGGCTCTCAGTCTTCGCGACGACGGCCGAGGCCGATCTTGCGGGCCAGAGACGAGCGGTGGTTCGCGTAGTTCGGCGCAACCATCGGATATTCCGGCGGCAGCCCCCAGCGCTCGCGGTATTCCTGCGGCGTCATGTTGTAGGCGGTCTTGAGGTGACGGCGCAGCAGCTTCAGCTTCTTTCCGTCCTCAAGGCAGATGATGTAGTCCGGGAAAACCGACTTGCGCGGCGAAACGGCCGGCACCGGCTTTTCAACAGGAGCCTCTTCCGGAACGTTCACCGTTGCAAGAGAGTCATGGACGGACCGGATCAGGGCCGGAAGAGCGTCAGCCGGAATATCGTTGTTCGATACATAGGCCGTAACGATCTGCGCGGTCAGCTGATGCAGTTCGGAAGCATTTGTCTCTTGCGACATTGTAGTTAAGTCCTTCATCCTTGAGCGAGTGAGCATGTAGCAGTCATAAATTGCTCGGTTCAAGCATAAAAAGAAAGAAACATGTGCGTGACAGAAAATGAAACATTTTTCATAGATATAACTGAAAAAAAATGCCCCATGACCACAGTATATGTCCGGGCAAAACTCGACACCATGACTTCCGGACAGACACTTGAAGTACGGCTTCGCGGAACAGAGACACGGAAGAACGTCGGCGCGTCCGTAAAGGCACTCGGTCACGCAATTCTGGCGGATTCACCTGTTACTGACAGCCCGGATCTTTATTGCCTAAGCGTTAAACATCGCTAGAAACAAGCACCTGGGCGTCGCTTCCATCTTTGTAATAACCGCGACGGAGCCCCGCTTTTACAAAACCGCATGCCTCATACAGAGCAGCGGCCCGATTGTTACAGACTGCTACCTCCAGAAATACTTTCCCTTTGCCCAGAACATTCTGCACCAGAGCCTTTCCAATCCCGCGGCGCCGGAAATCCGGGTGCACGGCCAGGGTCAGGATTTCCGTTTCGTCCAGAATTGTCCGCGCAAGAATGAAGCCGACGGGAACAGTGTCGATCACGGCAAGCGTGGCTTCAGTCCCGTGACCTGAAAGCAGGGAGGCAAATGAAGTTGCGTCCCAGACTTCTCCGCCGCGAAACGTGACTTCATGCAGCGCGGCAAGAAGCGGCGCACATTCGATCCCCATGACCCTTAACTGGAAATCCTTTTCAGGACTGTTCACAGTGGCGCAGGCCTCAGACCGGCGGCGGGGGGCTTCGCTTCGGGGGGATCGACATAGAGCGGCATCAGCGGACCGGGCGTGACGCCCTGCGCGGCCTGTATGATGCCCAGCGCATAAGGTGCCTCGCAGGGAAGCACCGGACAGGGCCAGTCGGTCTTTTCGGAAACGGCGTCGCCCGTCACGCAGGCCCAGCCTGTGGCATCAAGATCGGCGGTCTGGCTGGCTGTGACGGGACCGTGCGGCGGGTCCACGAAAACCCGGCCGCGACGGGCGATGCTGACACAGACGGCATCCGGGCGACCCAGCGTGGCGCGGATGGCCGCACCGAGCGTGACGCCGATCGTGGGGCAGTTCCAGCCTGCCGCCAGCCCCGCTGCCAGCGACAGGGACGAGCGCAGGCCCGTAAAGGAACCCGGACCGATGACGGCGACGACGCGGTCAGGGGGCGTGGTCCAGTTGTTCTGCGTCAGGAGTTCTCGGATAGCGGGCGCGAAATGTTCGGAGGCCCCGCGACCGGCCATCAGTTTTTCCGCGACGACATGCCCGTCCTCAACGAGCGCCACCAGACTGGTCAGGCCGGTGCCGGCCCCTGCCCCGTTGAAAACGACTGTCCTTACAGACCCCGCCTTTACAGACACAGACACGCTTCTCCGAAGTCCAGGCGGGGCGCGCGGGGCTCGGCGTGATCGGGGGCGGGTTCGTTTTCCGCCGGGTAGCCGAGACCCACGAGGAAGTTCACGCGCCAGCCGGTGGCGTTCAGCAGCGTGTCCTCGACCATGAAGCTGTCGAAGCCGGACATCGGCATGGCGGACAGGCCGAGCATCCGGGCGGCCATGATGAGATAGGCGCCTTCCAGCGTGCCGTTGCGGAACGCTGTCTCATCGGACAGGCCCACATCGGCCGCGAACCAGTCGCGCAGGCCTTGCTGCGGGTTCAGCCGGGGGAGTGCTTCGAAAAACAGTGGATCATGACAGACGACTGCCAGAACCGGGGCCGCCATGGCGCGGGCGACGTTTCCCGGGGACAGGGCGGGGCGGATGCGCTCGCGGGCGTCCTGTGTCGTGAGGAAGACGAAGCGGCCCGGTGAGCAGTTGCCGGAGGTCGGCCCCAGCTTCACCAGATCATACAGACGGCGCAGGACATCCTCCCCGACCGGGCGCGGCGAGAAGCTGCGCGGGGTCCGGGCCTGCGTGAACAGGGCTTCTGCGCCCGGAACCGGGCCGCAATCAGGATATGTCTGGCCGTCCATGGTTCAGTCCTCGACCTGTTCGACCGAGGCGACTTCGGGAACATAGTGCCGCAGCATGTTCTCGACGCCGTGCTTCAGGGTCGCGCGGGAGGACGGGCAGCCGGAGCAGGCGCCCTGCATGGCCAGATAGACCACGCCGTCCTTGTAGCCGCGGAAGGCGATGTCGCCGCCGTCACCGGCGACGGCCGGACGCACGCGGGTGTCGAGCAGGTCCTGGATACGGCTGACGACTTCGGCGTCTTCGGGGGAGACGTCATGCTCCGGAGCGGACTGCGTTCCCGACAGGACCGGGCGGCCGCTTTCGAAGAAGGTCGTGATCGTGCCCAAGACGACGGGCTTGAGGTCGCCCCAGCTGATGTCGTCGGACTTGGTGACGGAGACGAAATCGCCGCCGAGGAAGACGCGGCGCACGTTCGGCTGGTCGAACAGGGCGCTCGCCAGTTCGGACCGTCCGGCGGCGACATCCGCATCGCCGAAATCGACGGGACGGGCATCACCGGTCACGCTGCGGCCGGGCAGGAATTTCAGGGTAGCGGGGTTGGGAGTGTCTTCGGTCTCGATGAACATCGTGGTCATGTCCTTGCGTTCCAGTCCGCCCTGACATGTGCCACTTCTCCCCAAGGTGCAAGTGTCGGGACTGCATTGGTCCGACTTCCCGTATTTTTAACGGCAGGCCGGGTGTTTTCAGACCTGTTCGCCCTGCCCCTCGGTTTTCCTTGCCGGAGAAGGGAGTCCCTTGGGCAGGATGATGGTCGCACGCAGGCCGCCATAGCCCTTGGAAGCATCCCCGCGCCCCAGAACCAGAGAGCCGCCCTCGCGCGCGATTTCGCGCTGGACGATCGCAAGCCCCAGCCCGATTCCCCCCGTGGCCCGCGAGCGCGAGCCTTCCAGACGGTAGAACGGGGTCAGCACACGCTGGTACTCGCTCTCGGGAATGCCGGGGCCGCTGTCGCTGATGGCGATTTCGAGCGCGCCGTCCTCGCGGGTGCGGAGGGTGGCGAGGACATTGCCGCCATAATTGATGGCGTTTTCGATCAGGTTCGACAGCACGCGTTTCATGGCGAGCGGACGGACATGGACCAGCGCGCGGTCCGGCCCTTCGTAACGGGCCTCGTGCCCGCGATCGACATGATCGTCCACGAGGGTTTCAAGCGTGGCGACGATATTGATGGTGCGGGGCACTTCCGGATCATCCGCGCCGGCGAGATAGGCGAGGATGCCGTTCACCATGGCTTCCATCTCGTCCAGATCGGCCTCGATGGCAGCCTGTGCCTCTCCGTCACTGAGGAAGCCGCAGCGCAGGCGCAGGCGGGTCAGTGGTGTGCGCAGATCGTGCGACACGGCTGCCAGAGCCTGCGTCCGGTCATTGATGAGGCTCTGGATACGGTCCTGCATGGCGTTGATGGCGTGGGCCAGACCGCGGACTTCGGGCGGTCCGCGTTCGGCCAGCGGCACCCATTTCTCGCTGGAGCCGATGCGGTCCGCGACCGAGACCAGCGCGCGGAGCGGCATACTGAGGCCACGGATCAGCATGGCCGCGGCAATGGCCACCGCGCCCGCCGCAATGGCCGCCGAGGCCAGACCGCGCGTGACGCGATGATGACCCAGCATGCCGGGCACGCGAAAATGGATGTAGCTCCCGTCCGGCAGGCGCTGGGACCCCAGCACGTCGGCACTTCCCGGGCCGAGCGTGTAGAGGTCCAGATGGGCCTGTTCGAGAATGGGATCGTCAGCGGTCAGGCGCCTGACAAGCTGCGTGAGCGCGACCGGATGGTGCCCCGGCAGCGCGGGCGTGATCGAGGCGGGCTGCCACGCCACGCTGAGTTCGCTACCCGAGAGCATGACGGCCAGAAAGGATCTCTGGCCGACGGGGGCTGCGGCGAGAACGCGCAAATCCGTACTCAGCGCCTCGCCCAGCTGGGCGATGCGCACGTCATCGACGATGTAGGTCTCTGCCTGACCGTAGAAAATGGCGTTCGTCAGGAACACCAGTGTCACTGCGACGGTCAGGACAACGCAGACGCGCCCGACCAGCCCCAGCGGCCACAGCAGAATGCGATTCTGGATGTTCAGACCCGTTCAACCTCGGCCACGAAGATGTAGCCCAGACCGCGCACGGTGCGGATCAGCTGATCGGCGTCAGAGCCCAGTTTGCGGCGCAGGCGGCTGACGAGCACGTCGATGCTGCGGTCCGACACATCACCCAGACGGGTCCGCGACAGTTCCAGAAGCCGGTCACGGGCGATGACCCGCTGTGGATTGTCCAGAAAGCTCGTCAGCAGATCGTGTTCCGCGCCGGAAATATCGACGGTGGCCCCGGACGGGTCCGTCAGTTCGCGGCGGCGCAGGTCGAGCGTCCAGCCCGCGAAACGCAGGGTCTCACGACGCACGCGCTCCTGCGGAGCGCCGGTTGCGATGCCACGGCGGAGGACCGCACGCACGCGCGCCAGAAGTTCGCGCTGGCCGAAGGGCTTGGGGACATAGTCGTCCGCGCCCGATTCGAGACCGTTTACGCGATCGCGCTCCTCGCCACGGGCCGAGACCATGATGATCGGCACCTGGGCCGGCGGGGTTTCGTTCTCATGCGTGGCACCCTGTCCGCTGCGCAGCGCCCGGCACAGTTCGATGCCGCTTTTGCCCGGCAACATGATGTCCATGATGATGAGATCGACGGGCGCCACTTCGAGTGCAGCCCACATCTCATCCCCGCAGGCCACGCCACGGGCACGGAAACCGCCGCCCTGGAGGGCGCGGAGAATGAGGGTCCGCATGCCCGCGTCATCTTCGACGACGAGGATACGGGCGGGAAGATCGGGGTCGGAAAGATTTGGCACCATGTCTTTTCCATAGTCTCCACAGGGTAGGGATCACAAGCAACAAATCCTGACAACAACTGTTCCCGATACTTTAGCGCTCATGACGAAAACAGATTAGCATCGTACAGTACAACGCATCACGGCCATGCCCGTTCTGCTGGCCCGTTTCATGCGTTGTGTTGGAGTCGCCAATGTCACAAGTTTCTCCCGGCGTCGTCAGTGGCGCCAGTTATCTTGCCCTGATCAGGGCCTGCCACGAAGGGGGCTATGCCCTTCCCGCCATCAACGTCGTCGGCACCGACAGCGTCAACGCGGTTCTGGAGGCGGCTGCCCGCAACGGATCGGACGTCATCATCCAGATCTCCAATGGTGGCGCACGTTTCTATGCCGGCGAAGGTCTGCCCGATGCCGCTCGGGCCCGTGTGCTCGGCGCGGCGTCCATGGCGCGTCATGTCCATCTTCTGGCGAAAGAATATGGCATCGCCGTCATTCTCCATACCGATCATGCCGACCGCAAGCTGATTCCCTGGCTCGATGATCTCATCACGATGAGCGAGGACGAGTTCAGGGCGACTGGCAAGCCGTTGTTCACATCCCACATGCTCGATCTTTCCACGGAGCCGCTGGAAGAGAACCTTGCAACCTCGGCCTCAATGCTGAAGCGGCTGGCACCGCTGGGCATGGGGCTGGAAATCGAGCTGGGCGTTACGGGCGGCGAGGAAGACGGCATCGGCCATGACCTCGAAGAGGGTGCGGATAACGCGCATCTCTACACGCAGCCCGAGGACGTGCTGAAGGCGTGGGAGCTGCTCTCCCCGATCGGGACGGTGTCGATCGCCGCGTCTTTCGGCAATGTCCACGGCGTCTACAAGCCGGGCAATGTGCAGCTTCGTCCCGAAATCCTGAAAAACTCGCAGGATGCCGTTCAGAAAGCAACGCAGAGCGGTCCCAAGCCTCTTCCGCTGGTCTTCCATGGAGGATCCGGCTCGACCCTGGAGGAAATCCGCGAAGCCGTCTCTTACGGCGTCTTCAAGATGAATCTGGATACCGATATCCAGTTCGCCTTCGCCCATGGTGCGGGCCGCTATGTTCTCTCTCATCCGGCAGCCTTCCAGCATCAGATCGAGCCTGAAACCGGAAAACCCCTGAAATCACTCTACGACCCCCGCAAATGGCTGCGCGAAGGCGAGAAATCCGTCGTCGAACGCCTGACCGAGTCTTTCGAGACCCTGGGCTCCAGGGGCCGGTCCATCGCCCGCAAATCCTGACGGGACCAGCGTTCAGGAGGCCCCGGCCTCCTGAACGGGTTTGCCGGATTTCAGGGGCCGGGCGTGGCGGAAGCGAGCTGTGCCTTGGCCACATCGCGGCTGTCGGGAAGGGCGTCTTCCCAGCCGCCGCCGAGCGCGTTGTAAAGCCGCGTCAGGTTGGTCGCCAGCATGGCGTCACTGTTGGCGAGATCAAGCTGGGCGGACTGGAGCTGCGCCTGAGCGTTCAGGACGTTCAGATAATTCGTCAGGCCGCTGCGATACTGGCTCTGGGCCAGCATGAGCGCCTTGCTGTTATCGTTGACGGCGTTCTGAAGCCCCTGACGGTGCAGTTGTTCGTCGCGATAGGCGATCAGGGCGTTGTCCACGTCATGCCAGGCCTTGATGACCGTCTGCTGATAGGAAATCGCCGCCGCCTTCTGCTCATATTTCTTCAGTTCGAGCTGGCCGTACAGACGTCCGCCCTGGAAGATCGGCAGGGAGATGGACGGACCTACGTTCCAGGCGCGCGCGTTCCAGAAGCCCAGATCACGGAAGGACAGGGTCTGGAAGCCGAAATCGGCGTTGATCGTGACCTTCGGATAGAAATCCGCCGTGGCCTCGCCCACTTCGGCGACCGCACCGCGCAGACGGGCTTCGGCCTCGCGGATGTCCGGACGACGATGGGCCAGTTCGGACGGGATACCCACGGGCACGACCGGCGGAACGACCGGGATACCGGCATTCTTTTCCAGCTCGGTGTTCAGGCTGCCCGGCGGGGCACCCAGAAGCAGGGCGAGCGCGTTCTCTTCCTGCGCGACAGCCTGTTCAAGCTGCGCTTCCTGACCCTGCGTGTCATGCAGGCGGGCCTGTGCGGAATCCACGTCGAGTTCCGTCACCAGACCGCCGCGATAACGGTCCTGTGCGATGGTGGCGATCTGGGTCAGGACCTTGATGTTGTCGCGCAGGATCTTCAGGCGCTGCTGGTCGCCGCGCAGGCTCATATAGCCATGCGCCATGTCGGCCTGCTGGGCGATGAGGACGGAGCGACGCTCCTCATCCGTCGCCTGAAGGTCGGCCTTGGCGGCATCGTACTGATGCGCCACGCGGCCCCACAGGTCGATCTCGTAGGTCGCGTCGATCGCACTGCGCCACTGGTTCAGCAGCGGAATGGTGGCGCCACCGGCGGCGTCCTGAAGCATCGGACCGACGGTGCTGCCGATCGAACCGCCCTCGGACTGCGCGATGCCGCCTGCGACATGGCCGATGATTTCCTGCAACTGCTTGGTGCTGTACTGGCTGCGCTGGTAGGAGCCTGAAGCACTCAGGGCCGGAAAGCGCTCGGCGCCCGCCATGATGAGCTGTGCGCGGCTCTGCGCCAGATTGGCGGTCGCAAGGCGGAAGGACAGGTTCTGGTTGACCAGACGGTCTTCCAGTGATGTCAGTTCGGGATCGTGGAAGACCTGCCACCAGTGACTGTCAGCCTTCATCTCGCTGACGATGCTGTCGGGCGCGCCCGCCATATGATCGGCGTAATGCGCCGGCGACCAGGGCTTGGGCGCGTGGTATTCAGGCCCCACCATGAGGCAGCCGGACAGGGTGAACAGGGCGCAGCCGCAAAGCAGCGCGCGGGAAGTGAAGGCTGCGCTCACAAAGAAACTCCTGAGGCGGAAATGATCTTGCGGTGACCGACCGGTTCGGTCAGCATGTCAGGAACTCGACCTGACGGACAGAAGGATCTCTCGCTCACATGACGGGCATCATGGACGACGGCAGCGCGGGCCCTTCCGCCGGAGCCGACGGGGCTGCCAGCGCCGAGCCTGCGGGGTGCGCCAAGCGCGAACAGATCCTGAAAGGTGCCGGAACGGTTTTTCTGGCAAACGGATACGAAGGGGCGTCCATGTCCCGCATCGCGCAGATGGCAGGTGTGTCCAAGGGGACGCTGTACAACCACTTCGATGGCAAGGCGTCCCTGTTCTCCGCGTTCTTCGAGGAGCAGGCCCGCTGCCGTCTTGCGCCCATCGAGGCGCTGTCGCGCAACGATGAACAGTCCGTCCGCCTCACGTTGATCCGGTTTGCGGAAATGGCGGTCCATATGCTGATTTCCCCAATGGCGCTGGGGCTGTATCGCATCATCGTGGGCGAGGTCGAGAAATTCCCCAATCTGGCCGACACGTTCTGGCGCTATGGCTTCGACCGAAAGCTCAGCAACCTCACGGAATATCTGACGCGCATCGTGGCCCGCGGCGAGCTGGACATTGCCGATCCGCGCCTGTCGGCCGAGCAGTTCATGCTCATGTGCCAGGCCCGCATCGTGCAGCGCCGCCGTTTCGGGCTGCCGGTCGATGACAGCGACGCCGCAATCGCGGAATTCGCCGCCTTCACGGCCGACAGCTTCCTGAAGATCTACGAACCGCGCCATCAGTGACCGCCGCCCGAGGCCTGGGCCGCCTTCTTGCCGTTGGGTGACAGCAGGAAGCACAGCGGCACGACGAACAGCGCGATCACGCCAATCCAGTCGAACACCTCGTTATAGGCCAGCATGGAGACCTGTGAGGTAAACTCCTGAAAAAGCCGGTAAATGGCGAAGTTATGCGCCTGCGCGGGAGCCATACCATGCGCCTGCGCAGCCTGCTGGACAGTCGCGATATAGCTGTTGAACTCCGGGTTGGCCGGGGTCATGTGGTCCGTCACATAGGTCTGATGCCGCTGCCGGGTCTCGATAATGGCCGCCGTGGCGAGCGAAATCGCCAGCGAGCCGACATAGTTCCGGGCCATCGAGAACAGGGCCGACGCATCCGAGTTCAGCTCGCGCGGCAGGGTCGAATAGGCGATCGTCGAGATCGGCACGAACAGGAAGGCCAGCGAGGCCGTCTGGCTGATGCGGTAGAACATCAGGTGCCGGAAATCCGTCCCGGCATAGAGGTTCGAGGCCTGGAACATGGCCATGCCCATCGCGAAGAACCCGAAGGCGATGAGATAGCGCATCTGGATGAACTTCATCAGCCGGCCCACGATCGGGATCAGGCAGATCACCGCCACGCCACCGGGGGCAAGAAGCAGGCCCGAATTCGTCGCGGTATAGCCAAGCACCTGCTGCGCGAACTGCGGAACGATGATGGCGGACGCATACAGCGTGGCGCCAACCATCGAGATCAGCAGCATGCCGGTCGCGAAGTTGCGATCCTTGAGAACGGACAGACGGACCAGCGGGTTCTTCGCATAGCACAGCCACAGGATCGCCCCGATGACGCCGATCGCACCCAGCACGGCCATGGTGACGATGAAGGGCGAACCGAACCAGTCGTCATCCTCGCCACGGTCACACATGACTTCGAGACAGCCGAGACCCAGCGTGATCAGGCTGATACCGACCACATCCACCTTCTCGCGCTTCTGGCGCTCCCAGGGCGGGTCCTCGACGAAGGCCGTCACGGCCATGACCGTGATGATGCCGAAGGGCACGTTGACGAAGAAGATCCAGCGCCAGGAGAAATTATCCGTCAGGTAGCCGCCCAGCATTGGGCCCAGAACCGGGCCGACGATGGTGGCGATGGCCGTCAGGCCGAACGCTGCACCGCGCTTTTCGGGCGGGAACGTGTCGAGAATGATCGATTGCTGGCTGGGTTGCAGGCCGCCGCCGAAGAAGCCCTGCATGAGCCGGAACACCACGAGCATCGGCAGCGACGTCGCCAGTCCGCACAGGAAGGACGAGACGGTGAACATCGTGATGCAGATCAGGAAGTAGCGCTTGCGGCCGAACAGTCGCGACAGCCAGCCCGAAATCGTCAGGACGATTCCGTTCGCCACCAGATAGGACGTGAGCGCCCAGGTGGCGTCATCATACGAACTGCCGAGCGATCCCGCGATATGCGGCAGCGCCACGTTGACGATGGTGGTGTCCAGCACCTCCATGAAGGCCGCCAGCGTGACCGTGACGGCCACAAGCCACGGATTGTGACTGGGTTTCCAGTCCTGATGCCCGGCAGTATCGCTCATTTCACATAGACCGTCGGCACGACAGACAGACCAAGGGCCAGCGGAATGTTCGGATCAAGACCGCTGTCCAGCACGATTTTCACCGGGATACGCTGCACCGTCTTCACGAAGTTGCCGGTCGCATTCTCCGGCGGGAAGGCACTGAAGGACTCACCCGAGCCGAGCTGGATGGAGTCCACGTGGCCATGCAGTTCGAGCTGCGGATAGGCATCGACCTCGATGTCCACCTTCTGGCCCGGACGCATATGGGTGAGCTGCGTTTCCTTGTAGTTCGCCACGATCCAGACTTCCGGCTCGACGATGGAGAACATCTGCTGGCCGGTCTGCACGAAGTTGCCGCGCTCGACGTTACGCTGGGAAATCCAGCCGTCGTGCGGGGCGCGGACTTCCGTCCATTCGAGGTTCAGGCGCGCCTGCGTCAGATCGGCATTGGCCGAGGCCAGGGCAGCCTGTTCCTGCGTGACGCGGGCATCGGCGTTGGCCACGTTTTCCTTGACCGGCTCGGCCTGCGTCAGCTGGCCCTGGGCCTGAAGGACGCGGGCTTTCGCCTGATCCAGCGCGGCGCGGGCATAGTCGATATCCTGCTGCGAGGTGGCGGCGCGGGCCACCGAGCGCTGGCGGCGGTAATCGGCTTCGGCCTTGACGAGCTGCGCCTGGGCGGCGGCAAGATTGCCCTGTGCCGTGACAAGCTGTCCCGGGAAGTTCTTGTGCGCCACGGCCAGCAGCAGCTGATACGCGTCGATATTGGCTTTCGCCTGCGACACGGCGGCTTCGGCCTTGTTCAGAGACGCCGCATAGTCCCGGCTGTCAATCCGCACGAGCAGGTCACCCGCATGGACGAACTGGTTGTCGTTCACCAGAAGCTGCGTGACGTAACCGTTGACGTGGGGCGCAATGGCGATCTTGCGACCAGCCGTATAGGCGTCATCCGTCTCGATGTTGTTGCGGGTCAGGAAAAGATAGGCCCCGATACCCACGAGAACCAGAACCACCAGCAGGATCAGCGCGATCCGGACAAGGGGATGACGCTTTTTCTGCGGCTTTCCGTTCTTGTCGGATGTCGTGTCACCCTGCGCGTGATCGGCCTGATCGCCTTGCGCCATAATGTTTGTCTCGCTTTGAAAACAGGTCTGTCAGATCGTGACCGGATGTGCTGTGCGGGGCCTGGAAACCCTCTACTGACCGATCGGTTCGGTCATCCATGACATATCGTCTCACGGGCTTCAAGCGGGAAAAAACTGATCCGTTTCCATTCTCCCGGCAGCGTCCCCTGTCCTGTCGCTTACGACCCCGATTGATCCGTAAAGTCCCGCAGACGGGCGAGCCCCTCGACGAAGCGCTGTCGCTCGCTGTCTCCCTGCGCACCCTCTCCCAGCCGCAGCAACCAGGACGGATGGGCAAGTGCCAGACGCCAGACAGCATTTTCGCCACGCCCCACCGTCCATGACGTTCCGCGCACATCCGACATCGCCATGCCCGGTCCGTCCAGCGCCCTGAGCGGCGTGGCCCCCAGCGAGACGATGAGTTTCGGACGGATCAGCGCGATTTCCTGCTCCAGCCAGGGACGGCAGGCCGCCACATGCCCTGCCTCCGGGTTCTGATGGATGCGTCGCCGTCCCTGAAGGCGGAAGCGGAAATGCTTGACGGCGTTCGTCAGATACAGCGCGCCGCGATCGACCCCGGCCTCTCCGAGTGCCTCATGCAGGAGCTGCCCTGCCGGACCGACGAATGGCCGCCCTGCCAGATCCTCCTGATCGCCCGGCTGCTCTCCGACGACCATGATGCGCGCATCTGCCGGCCCCTCTCCCACAACCGCCTGCGTCGCCGAGCAGTGCAGCGGACAGGCCGTGCAGGTCCGGACCCGAGCGGCCAGATCCTCAAGGTTCTCCGCCACATCCGGCATCAGTTCGGCCGGAAGCTGCTCCCGGGCCCGCAGACGCTCATGAAAGGCCGGTGCGGGCCGGAGTTCCTGTTCCGCCATCGTCCGCACCCGCGCCTCGGCTCCGGCGACGAGCTGCGGGATCAGGCGGGTTTCCGGCAGGTTCTTCCAGTAACGGCCGGGCATTTCACGGCGCATCGCTTTCGTGCGCACACGGGCCGGATTGAAGGTCGAGGCATAGTAGGTGTCCCACAGTTCCCCGAACCCGTCGTCCAGTTCCGGTCGCTTGCAGGGTTCCGGACTGCAGACCAGCCCTTTCCCGTCCCAGCGGATCGATCCGCGCGGGGTAAGGATCACCCAGTCCATGTCCGTAAAGCGCCTGGAGAAGAACGGGGCGATGCGTTCGAGAATATGATGCTGCGGCTCGAACCAGGCGAGGAAGCGCCTCCGTCTCCCGTCCTGCTCTTCGCCCTGCTGGAGCGGCTCTTCCCGGAAGCGGAGGAAAGACGCCATCTTGTGGCAGTCCTCCCGGTTCTGCCGCACCATGATCCGCGCCCTGGTGATGTCGGCATCCGTCACCACTTCCAGCAGATGCGGATTGCCCTGCACCCGCCAGGCGATCCGGTAGGCGAGCGCGAACCGACCGGGATCGGAATGGCACAACAGGTCCCGCAGCAGCGCGATGCAGGATGCCCGCAAGGTCACGGTTTTCACGACAGGCAGGGCCGTCAGCGCTTCCAGTCCATCGCCATCATCGGTGATCTGGCCGAAAAGATCCGTCTCGCCACCCCGGATGCGCCAGTCGATGGCCTCAGGCGGGATCGCGCGCTGCAAGGCTGCCCGCGCCATCTCCCGCCAAGGTTCAAAGGCCGCACTATCCTCAAGCGTCAGGACATAACGGGTCACAGAAGGCTCATCTGCTGTGGCGCGGGGCTGAACAGGCTGCGCAGATCCTGCCGGTCGGTCAGGCGGGCGGGGCTCCAGCCCGGCGTCTGCACGAACGGGCGCACCTTGCGGATGGAGACATTCAGCCGCGCCAGATCCTCCAGCCGCACCGCCTGATGCCGCCGTGCCCTGAGAATGGCAGCGACGGCCTTGACCCCCAGCCCCGGCACCCGCAGCAGCATTTCCTTCGATGCCCGGTTCAGATCAACCGGGAACAGCGCCCGGTTGTCCAGCGCCCAAGCCAGCTTGGGATCCAGCTCCAGATCGAGCATCCCATCCGCACGCCCGGCCGTCAGCTCCCCGAAGGCGAACCCATAGAACCGGAACAGCCAGTCCGCCTGATAGAGCCTGTGTTCCCGCTGAAGCGGCGGGCTTTTCGCCGGCAACAGTGCGGAAGCATCGGGAATAGGGCTGAAAGCCGAATAATAGACCCGCCGCAGTCCGTAGGAGCCGTAAAGATTGGCGCTGCTGGCAAGGATATCCTGATCGGACGCCGCATCCGCCCCCACGATCATCTGCGTGCTCTGCCCGCCCGGCGAGAAGCGCTCGGCCCGGCGGCCGGTATGGCTGCGCTCCCTGCCCGCGTCGATTTTCAGGCGCATCTCGCCCATCGCCTGCCGGATACCGGCCGCCTTTTTCTGCGGTGCGTACTGCTCCAGCCCGGCCACGGTCGGCATTTCCACATTAATCGACAGACGGTCCGCATAACGCCCCGCTTCTTCCAGCAGGCGCGGCGACGCATCGGGGATGGTCTTGAGATGGATGTAGCCCCGGAACCCGTGCTTCAGCCGCAGATCCCGTGCCACCTGAACGAGCTGTTCCATCGTGTGATCGGACGAGCGGATGATGCCCGAGGACAGGAACAGCCCCTCGATGCAGTTGCGCCGGTAGAACTCCAGCGTGAGCCACACGACCTCCTCCGGCGTGAAGCGGGCGCGCTCCACATTCGAGGACGAGCGGTTGATGCAGTAGGCGCAGTCATAGACGCAGAAATTGGTCAGCAGGATCTTGAGCAGCGACACGCAGCGCCCGTCTGGCGTGAAGGCGTGACAGATGCCGTTTCCCGTCGTGGAGCCGAGACCGCCACTTTTTGCCGAGTCCCTGCGCCCCGATCCGCTCGACGCGCAGGACGCATCGTATTTCGCCGCATCGGACAGAATCGCCAGGCGCTGGGAGAGGGATTTCTTCATTGCGTGTTCTTATTTCGTTCCAGAATATGAATCGCAAGAAAAATCGTGAATTTAACCAGTTGTTTCCCAGTTTTCCCTTATTTCCGGGGGGCTTTTTTTAACGGTACGGATTCAGCTTCCGTTAACCACTCCCCCCTATCCTGACTCCGCAAACCTGCACCGACGGAGAACAGATTCAATGTCATTGTCAATCAATACGAACACTGCGGCAATGGCCGCACTCCAGAGCCTCAACCAGACGACGGCTGACCTGACCGCGACCGAAAACGCGGTCTCCACGGGCAAGTCGGTCAACACGGCGTCCGACAATCCCGCAATGTATTCCATTGCCCAGAACATGACCGCCCAGCTCTCGACCCTGTCGGGCGTTTCGACGGGCCTTCAGTTCTCCGCTCAGGTGCTGAACACGGCGACGACAGGCCTGTCGAGCATCGCAGCTTCCCTGCAGTCCCTCGCAACCACACTCGGCACGAACACGACGGGCGTTGACAACTCAACGCTGAATGCCGCCATCACCCAGACGCTGGCCTCCATCGATTCCGCCGCCTCGGGTTCCAAGTTCGAGGGCGTGAACCTGCTGTCCGGCGCGACGGGCAACGGCACGACCTATACGAGCCTGTCGACCGCCATGGACTCCCAGGGCACGATGTTCACGCAGAACGGCTTCAATGCGACGTCTGCGGGTCTCGGCCTGACGAACCTGAGCATGGACATGTCCGGCTCCTCCCTGGCTCTTGGCAGCAGCACGACCGACAATGCACTGGCGACGAATAACGTCCTCCAGCTGAAGAATACCACAGCCGCTTCGAGCACTGCGACCGCTACCGCGGCCAGCCCGTCTGTCACCTACGACTTCATAGCGGATGACCAGAGCACCGCTGGACAGGGCACTGCTCTGGATATGGTCAGCCTGGCGGTTGGCGGAACCAGTGGTGATTTCACGCTCGGTACAGATGGCAAGCTGACTTCTTCAGGTTCGACTGATGCGATCGTTTCCCAGACGACGGCATCAGATGGATCGATTACCTACTCGCTGAAAAACGGAGAGAGCATCGTCCAGTCCACGGACGGCAACGGCAACTCCGTCTACACCGCCAACACGGCATTCGACGCCAACGGAAACGTGACGACCCAGTCCGTCATCACGGACGTCAATACATCTTCCGCATCTTCCCTGAGCACCACGGGTGGCACGTCGAGCGCACAGAGCGTCGAACAGGTCGATCTGGTAACCCAAGCCATGGAATACCAGGGCTTCGGCGTGTCCCGCGATTCCAGCAACAACCTGACGATTGCCGGCAACTCCATCGACGCAACAAGCACCCAGCTGAGCACAGTCTCAGCAGGTGTGTTTGCAACTCCGACCACCACAACCGGCGTAACAGCAACCGCAGTCACCGGCGCCTCGGTCGTCAGTGCGGTTGTTCAGGCCGCAATTTCGAGCGTCACGCGGATGGCCTCCACGATCGGTTACTCCAGCTCGACGATCTCCAACCTCCAGACCACGACGTCCAGCCTGTCCGACGCCCTGACGACGGGTGTTGGCGCCCTGACGGACGCCGATCTGGCAGCAGAGAGCGCCAAGCTGACCTCGCTTCAGACGAAGCAGCAGCTGGCCGTTCAGTCGCTGTCGATTGCGAACTCGCAGTCTTCCACCCTGCTCAGCCTCTTCCGCGGCTGATCAGGTTTCTGAAGGGAGCCGGTTTATCCGGCACCCTTCAGCCCCCTCGCCATACGCAGGACTGCTTCAGAAACCTGCTGCCTCATCCCGCAGCGGCTTCTGAAACAGTCTTTCCCGAAAGGAGTTTGCCTTCGTGACTTACGCATCCTCACAGTATCAGAAACAGTCCGGAAGCTACCTTTCTTCCCGGGAAGTCGAAGTCATGGCGTTCCGGCACGTCAATACCCTGCTGACGCAGGCTTCCGATCACGCGGCAAAGGTTGCGGCTCTGGCGGCCAATCTGAAGCTCTGGAGCCTGCTGTCCCTGAGCGTCGAGCGGGTCGACTGCCCGCTACCGCCTGTTCTGCGCGACGATCTGATCAAGGTCGGATCCTGGTCGATGCGTTATTCCAATTCCGCTTTCAACGCGCCGAAGGATCTGAAGCCCCTCATCGACATCAATAACGACATGATCGAGGGCCTGGCCACAGCGCCGGCGCCGCAAAACGTGGCACCCGCCATGCCCGGCGCCTATTCCACGAGCCCGACGAAATCCTCACTGGAACTCGTGGGCTGAAATCCGGCAGGACTGTCTGGTCCTGCCATTTTCGGTTCTGATATGCTGTTTCCGGGCGCCGGCTCAGCCAGGCGCCCTTTTTCGTGCCCTATTCGCGACAGAAGTGCGAGGCATTTTGTGCCCCGCACTTTTCCGTAACCTCAGGGAGTGACGGCAATCCGGTTGTCCGAACGGTCAATATCCGGGATGACGTGATCGGGGTCCAGCGTGACGGCTTTGAGCCCATCATGCACCGGCAGCGAGACAACGATGTCGCTGCTCTGGCGCCAGGCCTCTGTCGGAATGCGGATTTCCTCGGATTTACCATCCGCATAGTCCGCCCGCAGAAGAACAGGAAGCGGGAGCGCGCCGTAATTACGGATCTGCACAGTCGCGGGCTTTCCGGCATCGTGATGGATATCGCCCAGCGCATAGTCAGGGGCGGCATTGGTGAAGTACCAGCCACGCCAGAACCAGCCCAGATCCTCACCTGCTTCGCTGCTCATCAGACGGAAGAAGTCGGACGGTGATGGGTGTTTGAACGACCATTCGGAAATATAGCGCCGGAAAGCGGCGTCGAACCGGACCGGGCCGAGGATCTGTTCACGCAACAGCTTCAGGCCGTAAGCGCCTTTGAAATAGGTCACGCTATGGCGGTATTTTTCGGACACGCTGTCCGCAGCCGTCATAAGCACGGGCGCGTCCGGATCGGTCAGAACCGGGACGATGTCCTGCGCGGGATTGCCGGTTTTGGGCGCGAATTCGGAATCCCGTTTGGGAGCAAACTCGCCATTGTTGAAGTGGTCGGACGCATAGACGTCGATGAACGTGTTGAAGCCCTCGTCCATGAAGGCGTTGCGACGTTCGTCCGTGCCGACGATCATCGGGAACCAGCCATGGCCCAGTTCATGCGTCGTGATCCAGAACAGTTCCGGATCGCGGTCACTCATGCCGTCGAAGACGATGCCCGGATATTCCATGCCCGCGCCATGACCGCCCAGATTGACGGCGTTCGGCCAAGGGTATTCGAACCACTGTGACGAGAAATATTCGATGGCGTGTTTGACGTAATCTGTCGAACGATCCCAGCCATGCGGCCCGATCCCTTCACGCGGATAGACCGACATCGCAAGCCGGGGCACGGGGTGATAGTTCGCCCAGGGCGCGATCGGCGGCAGGTTGATCCGCGCAGCGTCCCAGACGAAGGCGGGTGAGGCCGCGAATGCCACGTCGCGCGTATTGCGCATGCCGTAATGCCAGGTAACTTCGCCGCTCTGCTTCAGGTGGCTTTTCGGGTCGGTAATGTCATCGAGCGTGCGGATCATGACGCGTGTGTCGCTCTGCGCCGCCTGTGCCAGCCGGTTGCGCTCGACGGGAGTCAGGACCTGTTCGGGATTGAGTAGCGCGCCGGAGCCCACGAGCGTGTAGTTCCAGGGCACGGTGACGCTGTAATCGAAGCTGCCATATTCCAGGAAGAACTCCTGCCCCAGATAGGGCAGCGTGTTCCAGCCGCGACGGTCATCATAAACGCTCAGCCGCGGGTACCACTGTGCGACTTCATAGATATCGCCTTCGCGTGTCGGCGTGACCGCCGTGCGGCCGCCCCACGGCCCGGGCAGCGTGTAGTGCCAGTCGATCTTCACGAAAGCCACACCATGCGGATCGATCGTGCGCGGCAGCTTGAGCTGCATCCGCGTGTCGGAGATCAGGGGCGTCACATCCACTTCGCGCCCGCCCTGCACGACCGAAACGCGCTCGATCGCCATGCCATCCGTATGGTTGCCGGCCAGATTATGACTGGTGGCGACCGCACCGATCGCAGAGCGCGTATCGGAGCGATAGATGTTCTGGTCAAGCTGGAGCCACAGGACGTCCAGCGCCTCGGGGCTGTTGTTGCTGTAGGTCACGGTCTCGGAGCCGTGCAGGACATGGGCCTGTGTGTCGATCCGCGAATGGATGACGTAATCCGTGCGGTTCTGCCAGTATTGCGGACCCGGAAGACCCGACCCTGAGCGATAAGCGTTCGGAGCATCGGGGAGGGTCAGGGGCGCGAAGACGGCTGCCGGATCGGCGAGTGTTTTTGCAGTAACGGTCTCGGGCAGCAGGGCCGCGGGAACGAGCACGCCTCCCAGCAGGGGAAGCAGAAAAAGGCGCACAGACATCCGGGACGGACCCTCCATTCGTGGTTCGATGTTATCCCGTTATAATATCGCTGAGCGCTCCCAGATAGGATGCCAGGTCAACTTTCAGGGGCATCAGATAGGCATTGTCGTTTTTCCTGCGGATAACATCCAGTATCCGGCGCGCAAAAGCGATGTTGCCCTCCAGCGTTCCGTCATAGTCGCGGGGGAATACCACATGGTTAACGCGCTCCCAGTAACGGCGGGATTTATCGCCCAGAACGGGAGAAATGCCCCAGAACACCGTGTCGTCCCGCAGCCAGTCCATGCAGTATTCGAGCATCGGAATGTCAAACAGCGGCTGCGTGAAGAACCCGCAGGCCCCGGCGTCGCGCTTGCGGGCGATATCCTCGAGTTCCTGATACGGGGCGCGGCGATAGGGGTCGAACACCGCATAGACCTTCAGATGCGGCGCTTCACGACGGTAGCGCTCGATGATCTGGGCGGATGTGTTGGGATAGACCTTCCAGTCACTTCCGGCCGGCGGAGGATCCCCGGCGACCACAAGGATGGACGTCAGCTCCGGACGGTCCGCACCCGGCAGCGGTGCGCCCGGCGCGATATCGACGGCGCGGATATGCGGTATGACCTCGAACGGCGCCTGTTTTGTGATCAGCGAAGCGGCGTCGTAGCTGCGCAGGTCGAAGCGCATCAGATCCGGAACATTCAGCGTGCTGACCTGCGGCAGAACGTCGCGGACGGTCTGCACATCCGTCAGCAGGGCCTCGGGGGAGCGCGGAACCAGCTCGACCGAAACGCGGGTCATGAAGACGCGTCCACGACCGCCTGCGTCGCACGGGCGGCCTGAAGCGTGTTGTGCAGCAGGCAGGCGATCGTCATCGGACCAACACCACCCGGAACCGGCGTGATGTGACCGGCGATCGGGAGCGCCTCGTCGAATGCCACGTCACCCACCAGGCGGGTCTTACCGTTCTCGGCCGGGACGCGGGTAATGCCGACATCGATCACGGTCGCACCCGGTTTGATCCAGTCGCCGCGGACCAGACCGCTCTTGCCCGTCGCCACGACCAGAATGTCCGCTTCCCGGGCCAGTTCCTTCGTGTTGCGCGTATGGATATGCGCGACCGTGACCGTGCAGTTCTCCTTGAGCAGGAGCTGCGCCATCGGCTTGCCCACAAGGTTGGACGCGCCGATCACCACGGCGTGCATGCCGGTCATGTCCTTGTGCACGGACTGGAGCAGCATCAGGCAGCCCAGCGGGGTGCAGGGTACGATCCCGTCGATCCCGAGCGACAGGCGTCCGGCATTGACCTCGCCCAGACCGTCCACATCCTTGTGCGGGGCAATGGCGTTCGTCACTGCAACCGGATCGATCTGGGCGGGGAGCGGAAGCTGCACCAGAATGCCGTGGATTTTCGGGTTGGCGTTGAGCTGGGCGATCAGGTCCAGCAGTTCGTCCTGCGACGTGCTCTGCGGGAGCATGTGCATGAAGGAGCGCATGCCCACGCGATGGGTCTGGATCGCCTTGTTTTTCACATAGACTTCAGAGGCCGGATCATTGCCCACCAGAACGACGGCAAGGCCCGGAATGGTATTGCCCTGCTCGACGAACTTTGCCACTTCGCGGCCCACCTGATCGGTCAGGGCGCGGGCAATGCCTTTGCCGTCAATGATCTTCGCCGGTTCGGAAGGCTTCTCAGGGGACAACATGCTCATGGGCACTCCGGATGACAACTGGCAGTCATTTCAGTTACGCTGACGAACAGGCCGTGACGGCCGCAGGAACTGAGGATGGTCTCGTGACCGACGAAATACGCAAGAACTTCGCCAGTGACAATGTTTCCCCCGCCTGCCCCGCCGTGATGGAGGCCATGATGCGCGCCAATGAAGGCAGCGTCGGATCCTATGGCGATGATATCCTCAGCCGATCCCTGAATGCGCGGTTCGGCGAGGTCTTCGAGGCAGAAGTCGCGGTTTTCCCCGTCGTGACGGGGACTGCGGCCAACAGTCTGGCGCTCTCCGCGCTCGTGGCGCCCTATGGCGCGGTGCTGTGCGACCAGAGCGCGCATATCAGCAATGACGAGGGCGGGGCGCCGGAATTCTTCATGCATGGCGCCAAGCTCGTCACGCTGCCTTCCGCCGATGGCCGGATGAGCCCTGAGGCCCTGCGGACGGGTCTGCGGGCCAATGCGCAGGGCGGGATTCTCAAGCCCCCTATCCAGGCGCTGTCCCTGACGCAGGCGACCGAATGGGGCACGGTCTATGCCCTGAAGGATCTGGCGGCGCTGTGCGGCATCGCCCATGAGCAGGACCTGCCCGTGCATCTGGACGGCTCGCGGCTGAGCAACGCCATCGCGCATCTGGGCTGCACCCCGGCGGAAGCGACATGGAAGGCCGGGATCGATGTCCTGTCTTTTGGAGGGACTAAATGCGGAGCGCTGGCGGCGGAAGCGGTCGTGTTCTTCGTCAATGAGCGCACGCGCCCGGCGCTGAAGGATTTCGAGCGGCGCATCAAGCGCAGCGGCCATCTGTGGTCCAAGGCGCGGTTCCTGAGCGCACAGCTTCTGGCCCTGCTGGAAGACGGGCTATGGCTGAAGAACAGCGCGCATGCCAATGCCATGGCGCAGCGGATCGTCGAGGGTCTGCGCCGTCATGCCGGAGCGCAGCTTCCGTTCGAGACGCAGGGCAACGAGGTCTTCGTCATCCTGCCGGACCTTCTCGTCAAGGACCTGGAAGCCGCGGGCTACGCCTTCTATCGCTGGCCGACGCCCGAGGGTGTGTCAGGCACGCTCATCCGCCTTGTGCCAAGTTTTTACACCCGCGAGCAGGACGTTGACGCACTGCTTGCAGAGATTGCCGCCTGAATGATCAGCCTGTTCAACCTGTTCAAAATCGGTATCGGTCCGTCTTCTTCGCACACTGTCGGCCCCATGCGCGCTGCAGCACGTTTCGCAGACACCCTGCCCCATGCGGCGGATGTGGCGCGTCTGCGCGTCACGCTTTACGGCTCGCTCGCCTGGACGGCGCGGGGCCATGCGACGGACCGCGCCGTCATTCTAGGGCTGGCAGGAGAAAAGCCCGACACGATGGACCCGATGCTGGCGGACAGCATCGTGACCTCCGTGAACCAGACGCATCTGATCCCGTTCAGAGGACATCCCACGTCCTTCGATCCGGAAACAGACATCGTCCTCGATACGAAGACCATCCCGCCGGTTCATCCCAACACGCTCCAGTTCGAGGCGTTCGATGCCGAAGACCGCCTGCTGGCCTGTGCGCGGTTCTGTTCGGTGGGTGGCGGGTTCATCGTCCCCGAACAGGCGACCGAAACCGCGACCTATGCCCAGCCCGACATGCCATATGACTTCACCAGCGGCGCGGAACTCCTGACCCGCACGCAGGAAACGGGGCTCGATATCGCGGGTGTGGTTCTGGCCAATGAGAGCGTGCTGCGCCCGCGCGCCGAGGTCGAGGCGTATCTGGACCGGATCGTCTCCGTGATGATGGACTGCGTGGAGGCCGGGCTGCACCGTTCCGGCACACTGCCGGGGCGGCTGAACGTACGCCGGCGGGCTGCTGCGCTATACGAACGGCTTCAGGAACAGAGCCGCAGCAACCAGCCCTCCGCGCATGGGATCATGGACTGGATCAGCCTGTTCGCCATTGCCGTGAATGAAGAAAACGCCGCTGGCGGGCGCGTCGTTACGGCACCGACCAATGGGGCTGCGGGCGTGATCCCGGCCGTACTGCGCTATTACCGCGAGTTCTGCCCCGAATATTCGCTCGACGGGCAGCGCCGGTTCCTGCTGACAGCCGCAGCCATTGGCGGACTGTTCAAGCTGAATGCGTCGATTTCAGGCGCGGAAGTCGGCTGTCAGGGCGAAGTCGGCGTTGCATCTTCAATGGCCGCTGCCGGACTTGCTGCGGCTTTGGATGCCACGCCGCTTCAGGTGGAAAACGCGGCCGAGATCGGGATGGAGCACCATCTGGGCATGACCTGCGACCCGGTGGCCGGACTGGTGCAGATCCCGTGCATTGAGCGCAATGCCTTCGGGGCGATCAAGGCCGTCAATGCAGCGTCCCTCGCCATGCACGGCGATGGCGCGCATCATGTGTCGCTCGATCAGGTCATTCGCACGATGGCCGAAACGGGCCGCGACATGAACCACCGCTACAAGGAAACATCACTCGGCGGTCTGGCAGTCAATTTTCCCGAATGTTGAGGGCGCTCAGGCCGCAATCATGAACTGGGCGATGGCATCGGCCGCACGCTGGGACGCCCCCAGAAGCGGCTCGCCAAAGGTTTCGCGAAACAGCTTTTCCTGCGCCGGGCGATAGAACGCATGACGCTCCTGTGCGCGGGCGATGGCGGGCATGAGATCGTCGAGATCCTCCACCACCTCCCCGAGCGTCCAGTGCAGGAAATACGGATCGTCCTGCCAGGGGAGCTTTCGCGGATTCAGAAAGACGCAGGGGCGCGGGATAGCCAGGAACTCGTAAACCTGACTGCTGACGTCGCCGATATAGAGCGCGGCCTGGGACGTGTAGGTCATGTCCAGCATGGCGGACGACCCTGTATCGACCAGTACTTCCGGACTGCGCTGGCGTTTGAGCTGACGCTCGCGGATGCCGAAGCCCCTGTGGAAGGTCTTGATATGGGGGGCCACTACAAGATTGTAGTCGCTCTGGGCCTTGAAGCCCCGGATCAGCGGCATCATCCAGCCTGAGGCCGAGGTCAGTTTGCGCTGGTAGTGCGGATTGTACAGCGCGAACGGCCGTCCATTGGCGAATGAGACCGTGTTTTCCCGCTGCACGGCCTCGAACACGTCGAATTTCGGATAGCCGACAACCCGGGTGGTCTCCGGACGCAGCAGACCCCTATCCTGAAAATAGCTCTCAACTTTCGGACCGGGCACGAGCGTCAGATCGAACTCGCGCACCAGATGCTCGTCATTGACGTAGCGGTCTCCGGCCCCGTGCATGAGCAGGATGAGTTTCGGGCCGGCAAGCCCCATCTCCTTCAGGACACCGCCCGTGTATTCCGTCGCCACCACCGCATCGTACTGGTTCAGCTCGGCAATGTTCTCGCGCAGCACCACGAGGCGCTCCTGATCGAGGCGTCTTGCGCGCTTCAGTAGACGGGCCTTGAGAGACTTTGGAAAAGCCTTCAGCGGTGGAGCCGGAACGTCCAGCGCCTGGCGGATGCGGGAGAGATGCTCTACCGTTTCCGGAAAGCTGTAATACTCCACCACGTCATGACCGGGAATTGCGGCAAGGGCACTGGCGACCGAAGCCGTGTGGTAGCACTGATACGGTTCAGCGATGTAGATGAAGGCGATTTTCATGGCTGATGAGATGCGTCCTGCCTGAAAAAACAGGCTGAAACCTGCATTTTTTCGTGGTGTGGCCTTCAGGAAAAAACGGATCGCTGCCAGATCCCGTCTGCAGGAACCCTGGCAACGAGATGTGTAATAATTTCTTCATAATCCCTGACCGTTCGCTGTCAAGAAGCATCCGCCTTCCGCAACATTCCTCTGTGGGACGGACACGCAGCATGGACAGTTTCGGGGCTTTGTGGTCAGTAAGGCCCGCATGTCCGGCGAGCGCTCCGTTTTCAGATCCATTTTCCGAAACGTCAGCGTGCTCACCCTCGGCCGCATCGCCAATGCGCTGTGCAGCTTCATCTATATCGCCCTGGCTGTCCGGGCGCTGGGCCTGTCCGATTTCGGGTTGCTGATCCTGATCCATTCGCTGGCCTCGACCAGTTCGGTCCTGTCGCGGATGCAGTCCTGGCAGACGCTGATCCGTTTCGGCAGCGAGAGCTTCGGCAATGGCGATACGGACCTTCTGCACCGGGTGATCCATTTCTGCATCCGCCTCGACACGCTCTCGGCCGCGTTCGCCATCATGTTCGGCCTGGTGGGCGTGCAGATCTACGGACACACCGCACACTGGTCCGCCCATGTCCGGCTTCTGGCAGACCTGTATGTCTTCGTCAGCCCGCTGATGTATTCAGGCTGGGCGAACGGCATCCTGCGGATGGCGGGGAAATTCCATCTCGTCCCGATCATCGACAGCTGTGCGGCCCTTGCGAAGACGTTCGGCGTCCTGCTGGGCTATGTGCTGCATCTCAAGCTCGGATATTTCCTGTTCGTCTGGGCAATGACGATCGTCATCGATTACGGCTTCTACATCCATTACGCGCTGGATATCCTGCGCCGGAAATTCCAGTTCCGGTATTTCCGGGCCTTCCGGCACTGGCGCTGGCAGCTTCCGGGCATGTGGCAGTTCACGCGCGCCGCCAGCGTCAACCAGACGCTGGGCAACATGTCCGGCCATGTCGCAACCCTACTGGTCGGCAACGGTCTGGGCCCGGCCGAGGCAGCCGTGTTCCGCGTCTGCCGCCAGATCGCCGACGGGATCGTCACCCCCGCGCAGCTCATCTCTCCGGTCCTTTATCCCGAACTGGTCCGGATGCGGGACCGGCAGGACTGGCGCGGCCTCAAGCGCGTGACCTGGAAGATGTTCGGCGTTCTGAGCGGGCTTTCAGTCGCGCTTCTGCTGCTCTCGGCGTTCTTTGGCTCGACGATTTTCCGCTTCCTACTGCATGTCCATGTGCATCACACGTCGCTTTATATTTCCATCATGCTGCTAGCGGCGGTGTTCAGCCTGCTGGTCATCCCACTGGAGCCGCTGCTGATCGTCGTAGGGCATGTGAAGTTCCTCATGACCAACCGCACGGCCATCATGGCGGTCTATTTCCCCGCGCTTTACGTCCTGACCCGGCATTTCGGGCTGGCGGGCGCCTGTCTGTCGACGGCGGCGTGTAATGCGACGATCCTGCTCTCGCAGATGCTGGGCGTGTGGTTCTTCTATGACCGGATTGGCAAGACGGAGCGCTGAATTCCAGGCTGGGATCAGTGCGGGAGATGCCCGGCATGGGAGGCATGATGGAAGACGGCATAACCCGTCACCGCCGCTTCCACGAAAATCAATTCCAGAGCGAGCAGGATCTTTTTGCGTGTTGAGAGCGCCCTGAAACGGGTCTTGATCTTCGCATCATCTCCGGTCGCGGCCCATGCAATCGCACAGAGCCGCCGGCGACCGTAGCCAGATCCATTGCGTGACATCCCATTCCATCCGGAACGATGAACATATTCCGGATTCGATATGGAATACAAACATGAAAAAGGCGGGAAGGTCTGACCCTTCCCGCCTTTCAGGACTGCTGCCCGGACGCCTGACTTACTGGCCGTCGTCGGAGCTGTCGTCGTCCGAACCATTCGGGGAGACGGCGACGAAGAGCTGCTGTCCGTCACGCAGGATCCGCAGGAGCGGCGGCTGCTTGCGGCCCAGCGCCTCATGCACCTGCGCCACAACGGCCTTGGGCGACGGCGTGACGTGGTTGCCGACCGCCACGATGATGTCGCCCGGACGGATACCGGACTGATCGGCCGGGGAGCCCTGCACGACATCGGCCACGACTGCACCCTGCACGCTGTCATCGAGACCCAGTTCCTGACGCGCCCGCGGTGTCAGCGATGCCAGGGACACGCCCAGCTTGCCCGCACCGGACTGCGAACTGTCAGTGGCATCACCCGAGGAATGATCCTGGGCGGACAGGTTGCCGACCGTGAAGTTCACCGTCATCGGCTTGCTGTCACGCAGCAGTCCCAGCGTCGCAGCGGTTCCCGGTGCGATGGAGACGACCTTCACCGCCAGATCGTGACCATTCTTGATCGGCTTGCCGTTCAGTGTGGTGACAACGTCGCCGCTCTTGATACCCGCCTTCTCGGCCGGACTGCCCTTGGAGACGGAAGCCACCAGCGTTCCACGCGGCGGAGCACCCGGTTCCGGGGACTGGAGGTTCAGAGCCTGCGCCATGGTCGGCGAGATGTCCTGCCCTTCAATACCAAGATAGCCGCGCGTGACATGGCCGGTCTTTTCAAGCTGGCTCACGACGGATTTCACAGTGTCGGACGGGATCGCAAAACCAATGCCGATCGACCCACCACCATTGGGCGAGATGATCATGGAGTTGATGCCCACGACCTTGCCGTCCTGTGTGAACAGCGGACCACCGGAGTTACCGTGATTGATCGGCGCATCGACCTGGATGAAGTCGTTATAGGCGCCGGAATGCAGGTCACGCCCCAGCGCGGAAACGATACCCGCCGTCACCGTGCCGCCCAGACCGTAGGGATTGCCAACGGCGATGACCCACTCACCCGGCTGGACCTCATCGGAATCGCCCAGTTCGATGAACGGCAGCTTGCCGGTCGGCTTGACGCGCAGCAGGGCAACATCCGTCTTCGGGTCGCGGCCGATGATCTTGGCGGGCAGCGTCGTGCCGTCATCGAGCGTGACCGTGACCTTGGTCGCACCGTTCACGACATGGTTGTTCGTTACGACATAGCCGTCAGACGAGATGATGAACCCCGAGCCGCGGGCCTCGACCGTGCGGTTGGGCTGCTGCTGCGGCATCATCTGGAACGGGAATGGAAACGGGAACGGCATGCCGCCACCCTGTCCGCCGCCACCGCCGCCCGGACCGTTTTCCTCCTCATCGGCCACATCCGCCTTGATGTGGGACGTGATGGAGACGACGGCCGGCTTCACCTGTTTGACGAGATTGACGAAGTTGGGAAGCGTCTGAACGCCCGTCTGCGGCTTGATGGCTCCGCTGGCGGCTGTCGTGGCACCGGCCTGGGGGGCGGCCGAGGGCGTGTCCGCGAAAGCGAACGGCGCCGAAACCAGCATGGTGGTGGCAGCAAGGGCGGAGAGGGACGCGCGAAAACGTGAGGTCATGTCAATCCCGACTGGTTACGAAAACATCATGGCTATAGCGTTGAACTATGGACCCCGTTCCCGTTCCGCAAGCTGACCGGCGTGTGAAACATCCGTAAGTTCATGACGGACTGTGAATTCAGGCGTCCGGAAGGCTCTTCTGCGACGCGACGCGCAGCCTGCGGAAAAACGCTTTCAGCATCTCCGATGCCTCCCGCTCGCACACGCCACCGATCACTTCAGGACGGTGCAGACAGGACGGACGCTCAAAAATACGTGGCCCATGTTCCACGCCGCCACCCTTGGGATCATAGGCCCCGAACACGACACGCCCGATCCGGAAATGCACAATCGCCGCCGCACACATCGGGCATGGCTCCAGTGTCACGACCAGCGTGCAGTCCGTCAGGCGCGGGCTTTTCAATCGCGCGGCCGCCTCGCGCATGGCCAGAAGTTCGGCATGGGCGGAAGCGTCATGTGCCCCTTCCACATGATTGCGCGCAACCGCCAGAACGCTTCCGTCCGGCGCGAGCACGACCGCGCCCACCGGCACTTCACCACACGATGCCGCCTCGCGTGCGGCCTGCAACGCGGTCTGCATGGCCGGGCCGATATCCGTCTGAATCCTTGTCTCACCCTGAATCATGATGCGATGATGCAGCGCATGACCCTTCCCCGTCCATCCCCTTCGCGCCGCGCCCCCCTGATCGGTCTGACGCTGGATCATGAAGCCGGTGGGCCGGGGCAGTTCTCGCGTTATCCGTTCCACGCGCTGCGGGAAAATTACCTGACGGCCGTGAGCGATGCGGGCGGGATGCCGGTCTGTCTGGGCTATGACTGCGATGCCGAAGCCCTGATGGCGCGGCTGGACGGGCTGATCGTCACGGGGGGCGCGTTTGACGTCGATCCGGCGCTGTATGGTGAGGCACCCCATCCGCTGACCAGCCCTCGCCCGGCCCGGACGTCCGCCGAACTGGCGCTCCTGCGGGCTGCACTGGCGCAGGGCAAGCCGGTGCTGGGCATCTGCGGCGGGATGCAGCTTCTGGCCGTGGAAGCCGGCGGCACGCTGATCCAGCATCTGCCGGAAGAGCAACCGGGGGACCTGCAACACGAACAGCCCAACCCGCGCCACGAACCGGGACATGACGTCGAAATCGTTCCCGGCACGAAACTTGCGCAGATCGTGGGAACGGACCGTATGGCGGTGAACTCCTCGCATCATCAGGCCGTGCGCGACCCCGGAGCGGCCAGAATCTGCGCCCGCGCACCGGATGGAACGATCGAGGCCATCGAGCTTGAAGGCCCCGGTTTTGCCATTGGCGTGCAGTGGCATCCCGAATTCTCCCTCGACCCCGGCGACCGTCGCCTGTATGCGGCGCTTGTGGAGACTGCACGATGACCGACGACAATACCGAAAACACCGCCCCCGAGATGGAAACCTCCGGCCCGAAAGGCGAGCGCATCGCCAAGGCACTGGCCCGCGCCGGCGTGGCCAGCCGCCGCGATATCGAACGCATGATCGAGGATGGCCGCATCAAGCTGGGCGGACAGATCGTCACGCATCCGGCGACCTTCGTGCAGCCGGGCGACATCGTGCTGGTGGACGGCAAGCCCGTGGACTCCCCCGAGCGCACGCGCCTGTGGCGGTATCACAAGCCCGATGGCCTGATGACGACGCACAAGGACCCGCAGGGCCGCCAGACCGTGTTCGACACGCTGCCTGAGGGCATGCCGCGCGTTATCAGTGTCGGGCGTCTGGACATCAATTCCGAAGGTCTGCTGCTGTTGACCAATGACGGCGAACTGGCCCGCCGCCTTGAGCTACCGGGCAATTCCTGGGTTCGCCGTTACCGCGTGCGCGTCTTCGGTGTCGTGGACGAGAAGCGTCTGGCCTCGCTGATCGACGGTTTTGAATATGAAGGCGTGCGCTACGGCTCCATCGAGGCCGCGCTGGACTCCACAAAAGGCGACAATTCCTGGCTGACGGTCAGTCTGCGCGAAGGCAAGAACCGCGAAATCCGGCGCGTCATGGAAGGGCTGAATCTGCATGTCAGCCGCCTGATCCGCCTGTCCTACGGGCCGTTCCAGCTTGGTTCGCTGAAAGCGCGCGAGCTTGAGGAAGTGCCGGGCAAGACGCTGCGTGAACAGGTGCCGGACCTTCCCGCGCCGAAGCGTCACCGGACGCGCTGATCCATGCGGATTGTTGGAGGAGACAACAAGGGCCGCGCCCTGACCGCGCCGTCCGGAACCAGCACGCGCCCTACATCGGACCGCACGCGACAGGCGATTTTCGACATGCTCGCCCATGCGCCCTGGTACGGGCAGGACGAGCTGGAACAGGCCCTCGTGCTGGACTGCTATGCCGGAACCGGCGCACTGGGCCTCGAAGCCCTGTCGCGTGGGGCCCAGAAAGCCGCCTTCATCGAACGCGACCGGAACGCGCTGGCGGCCCTGCGTGCCAATCTGGACATCTGCAAGGCCCGGGACCGCTCCCGTGTCCTGAGTTGCAGCGTCACGCATCCGCCCAAAGCCAGCGAACCGTACACGCTGGTTTTTCTGGACCCGCCCTATGGCAAGGGGCTGGTCGAGTCGGGTCTGCGGGCGCTGGCGCGGACCGGCTGGCTGGCGGAAGGCGCGCTGATCGTGGCCGAGACGGGGGCCACAGAAGAATTCACGCCCATCGTGCCACCTTCCGAACACTTTATGCCCACATTGACGCCAGAAATCCTCTGCGAGCGTCGTTTCGGCGCCGCGAAGGTGACGATCTGGAAGCATTCCTCCACTTTTCCTTAATTTTCCCTCTGTATTCAGTACCCTGTCGGCTATAGTTCAGAGTGAATTTTACAAGCCGCTAATCCAGAAAACCGACGGGGTGACGAGACTTGGCCGCGTTCAGCCGATCGACCAGTACAGTGCGCAACATCGTCCGCGACGCGCATGACCGGCACATGACACCAAAACTGCGCAGTGCCCTGCGCGCACGCTGCATGGAGCTGCTCGGGCTTGTCCTGCTGATCTTCGCCGTGGCAGTCGGGATCGCCCTGTGGAGCTTCAATCCGCACGATCCGTCCTTCAACACCTCGACCGGAACACAGCCGACAAACCTGCTGGGCCGCACGGGTGCGACCATTTCGGACGGGCTGATCCAGTGGCTCGGCCTCGGCAGCGGCATGCCGATCGTCATCCTTCTGGCCTGGGCCTGGCGCATGGTCCGTCATCACGGCATGAGCCTGCCGATCCTGCGGATCGTGGCCGCCCTCGCCCTCCTGCCCGCCAGCGCCACGTTTATCGGCACGCTCCAGCTTCTCATTCCCGGACTGGAGGTCGCTTGGCCGACCGCCAGCGGTCTGGGCGGCGAAATGGGCGTGTCCTGCGCGCATCGCCTGCTGGACGCGGCCCATGCGGAAGCCGGAGCCGCCGGGAACGCGATTGCTGTCATTCTGGTCCTGCTGCTGATGGGGCTTCTGCTCCCGCTGGCCATGGGTCTTGAAGCCCGCGAATGGCGCGCGCTGGGCCAGACGCTCATGCTTCTGGGCCGCCAGCCATTCTCGCTCGCAAAACGCATGAACGGTCCGCAGACAACCGATCGCCCGGCTCCGGATCCGCGGATGTATGAATTCCAGCCGAGCCCCGCCGGTGGCGCTCCGGCTGCGGATGCGGCCCCCCTCTCCTTCCTGCGCCGCAGCTTCGGCAAGAGCGATCCGCGCTCGCGTCCCGCGCCCTTCGTGCCGCAGAATACCGGCTGGATGCAGCCGCCGATGGAAACGCAGGACGATCCCTACAGCCAGCCTGCTGCGGAAACGCGCGCGGTCAGCCAGACGGAAGCCGCGGCCGCCCGCGCACGCCAGACCGCCGCCCCCGAAGAAGAGGATGTCCCGTCCAACCCCTATGCCGAGCGTCTGGCCCAGATCGCCCGCCAGCGCGACACGCCGTTGCCGCCCGTGCGGCGCCAGATCGACGACGAGATGGACGAGGACCTGCCGCAGAGCAGCATCGACACGCCACCCGAGCCCGAGCCGCAGAAGCGCGGCCTGTTCGGGATGCGCCGTCCCGAACGCCCGCCCGAGCCCGCACCGGCCCGCCCTGCCCCGCCGCGCAATGCCGTGACGACCGGCTGGGAACTGCCGCCCCTCGCCTTGCTGAACCCGCCGCCGCCGCATGCCGTAACCGGTCCGTCGCAGGAGACGCTTCAGTCCAATGCGCGTCTGCTGGAAAGCGTTCTGGCCGATTATGGCGTGCAGGGCACGATCGGCGATATCCATGCCGGTCCGGTCGTCACGCTGTACGAACTGGAGCCCGCACCGGGCATCCGCTCGTCCCGCGTGATCGGACTGGCCGACGATGTGGCGCGCTCGCTTTCGGTGCTGAGCGTGCGTATCGCGACCGTGCCGGGGCGGAATGTGATCGGTATCGAAGTCCCGAACGCCAAGCGCGAGACGGTCTATTTCTCCGAACTGCTGCGCACGCCGGAATGGCTGAACGGCACCGGGCGTCTGCAGATCGCGCTCGGCAAGGATATTGCCGGCGTGCCGGTCTATACGGACCTCGCGAAAATGCCGCATCTGCTCGTCGCGGGTACGACGGGTTCGGGTAAGTCGGTCGGCGTGAACGCCATGATCCTGTCGCTGCTCTACCGGCTCAGCCCGGAAGAGTGCCGCCTGATCATGATCGATCCCAAGATCCTCGAACTCTCAATCTATGATGGCATCCCGCATCTCCTGACGCCGGTCGTGACAGAACCTGCCAAGGCCGTCAGCGCGCTGAAATGGACCGTGCAGGAAATGGACCGCCGCTATCGCCTGATGGCGCAGCTTCAGGTCCGCAACATCAACGGCTACAACGAGCGCGTAAACCAGCTTCGCGCCACGGGCGAAATGGTCACCAAGCGGGTGCAGACCGGCTTCGATCCCGAGACGGGCCGCCCGGTGTTCGACGAACAGCAGGTCGCGACGGAAAACCTGCCCTATATCGTCGTCGTCATCGATGAAATGGCCGATCTGATGATGGTCGCAGGCAAGGAAATCGAGACGGCGGTGCAGCGTCTGGCCCAAAAGGCCCGTGCGGCCGGCATTCACGTCATCATGGCGACGCAGCGGCCTTCCGTTGACGTCATCACCGGCACGATTAAAGCCAACTTCCCGACCCGTATTTCCTTCCAGGTCATCAGCAAATTCGACAGCCGCACCATCCTTCAGGAACAGGGCGCCGAGCAGCTTCTGGGCCAGGGTGACATGCTGTTCATGCAGGGCGGCGGGCGCATCACGCGTGTCCACGGCCCGTTCGTGGCGGATGACGAGGTTGAGGCCGTGGTGGCGGATCTGCGCTCCAAGGGCGACCCGATCTATAACGACGACGTGGTCTCCGGACAGGACGACGACAGTGCGGGCGGCCTGACGGCCGGGTCCGGCTCGGGCGGTGACGGGGAAGGCAGCCTGTTCGATCAGGCGGTGGACATCGTCATGCGTGAAGGCCGCGCCTCCACCAGCTTCATCCAGCGTCATCTCTCCATCGGCTATAACCGCGCGGCCAAGCTGATCGACCAGATGGAAAAGGAAGGCATCATCGGTGCGGCCAACCATGTGGGCAAACGCGAGATCCTGATCCGCCGCAAGGAAGAGCATGAAGACTGACCGGAAAGACCGGATCCGGCGCGCAAAAGCCGCGCGCAACGCACACAAACCACGGCGCCTGCCTCAACAGGCCGCCTCCCCTGCCCCGGAAGGGCCGCGCACCCCATTTCACCCCGGCATGGACATTCCCGTCCTGCTGGAAACACCCCGCTTTCTTATCTTGAGTAAACCGGCTGGGCTGGCAGTTCATCCCGGTCCCTCCACGCAGGATTCCGTTGAGACACGGCTGCTCCCGCATCCACGCGGGGGACCGTGGCTGGCGCATCGGCTGGACGCGGACACGTCCGGCTGTCTGCTGGTCGCACGGCGCAAGACGGCGCTGATCGAGGCGCAGAAGGCGTTTCAGGAGCGGCAGGTCCGCAAGCTGTACTGGGCCGTTGTGGTGGGTGATCTTCCGCAGGATAGCGGCGAGATCGACGCGCCGCTTCTGCGTCAGTCTGATGCCTCGGGCTGGCGGATAGTCGTCGATGCGAAGGGCGACGAAGCCCGCACGCGCTGGCGGGTTCTGGGGCGTGGCAAGGGTCTGTGCTGGGTGGAACTGGAACTGCTTACGGGGCGCACGCATCAGGCGCGCATCCATTGCGCGGAACTGGGCACGCCGATCCTTGGCGATCCGGTTTACGGAATGCCTGCTCCGGACGGCTCAGCCCTGCCGGGGCTGCATCTTCTGGCCCGCAGTCTGGAACTGAGCCTGCCGTCCGACACGCTCAGCGCACAGGCCCCGCCACCAGAGTTCATGGCAGCGAGCCTGCGGGCGATGGGCTTTGAAAGCAACGCTCAGTCCTGAACGAGCTTCAGGGACCCGGCCACGCTGCGGACGATGATGTGATCGCGGCCATCGCCGACCTTGCCAGTGGCTGTAATCGTCCGGACCTCTTCCGAATTTCCGGATTCTTTTTCCCAGTTCCCCATCTGCACCGTGAGGCCGAGGGACTGCTGGAGAGGGAGCGTCGTCTCTGAACGGCGCTGTTTCAGGCGGATGTCGAATGTTCCGCCGAAACCATGCGGCAGATGGATCGTCATATCGCCGCTGATCGTGCCAATATCGATCGTGCGCATCTGGGAGGCAGCGTCGAGCATCAGGGTCATGTCCCCGCTGATACTGCGGATCATGATATCCCGGCCGGCGTGATCGAGAGTGCTCTCGCCGCTCATGGTGCGGATGGAGACGGCGCCGTCCGCGTGATCCAGCGTGACGTTTCCACTCGCGCTGCGGACCTCGACGGCTCCGGCAGCGTGATCCACATCCAGCGTACCGCTGACCGTATGAACATCGAGCGGGCCGTGGGACTGCGTGACATGGATGTCGCCGCTGACGGTCCGGACGGACAGGGGGCCGTCCGATGTCCCGACGGTGACATCTCCGCTGACGGTGGAGAACTTTCCGCCTTCGGGCAGGGTGGACTGGGAAATGTCGTCCGAAATTGAGGACTGGCTCAGCGGCGCGGCACAGACCGGAAAGGCCAGTGCGGTCCCGAGGGCGAGGACGGGAAGAGAGAGCATAAAACGGTTCATGGGATGGGATCTTTCCGGCTTCAGAACTGTGCAGTAGCAACGGGGCGGTTGAGCAGCGCGGCATGAACGCCGCGCGCAATCGCCCAGGCCGTAAGGATTCCCCAGGCGAGCGTGAGCCCCCATGGCACCACCATGAACACCAGTCCGAGGCCGCCCGTGATGGCGCCCAGACCCGCGACCATGAGATGGATCATCCCGATGACCGTCAGGGCCAGAACGCCGTACCAGAACATCCGGATCTGCCAGTCCAGCTGCGCACGCTTCAAACCCGTCGCGGAGCGGCGGCCTAAATGCGCGATCATCACCCCGATCAGGGCGGTCACGCCCGTGAAGAAGCCGGCGATGTACAGGGCATAAACCAGCAGGACCAGATCGCGCCCGGTTTCGGCGTCGTCTCCGCGGCTGTAGCGGTTTGCGGGTTCATACGGGGCGTAGGATGCGTACATGAGGGAAAGCTCCTCTGAGAAAAACTCGACAGCAACCTAGATGCATGAACCGTGCCAAAACCGGATTTACCGATGTTCTGGCAAGAGCGGTCAGTCTGAAAGCCGGAAAACTGGCGAATTACGCCAGTTCGACCACGAAACCTACTCGGCCAAAGCCCGGAAGCGCTCCGGTAGTGGGCCACGTCCGGCCAGAAAGCCCCGCAGCCCCACAATGAGCGCGACCAAAAGGACGATGTTCCAGACAACGAAAATGCCGATCGGCAGCAGAAAGAGAAGCTGACCGGGGCCTGAACTTCCCGGTGGTTCCGTCATGAAGCAGGCCAGGAACAGGGCGGCTGTGCCGATGATGAAAGCCACATCGTACCAGAACAGGCGTACCAGCCAGTTCAGATGCATCCGCTCCACCCCGACGCTCGAACGACGCAGAAGATAGGCGAGAATGACACCCGCCAGCAGGCTGATTCCGGTAAAAAACCGGGCGATATAAAGCGCATAGACGAGCAGGACGCCGCCGCGGCTGATGTCACGGGAAGATGGGGAAAATTCGCTCAAGCGCGTTTCCTTGGTGAAGGTTGACATGAAAACGCCCGGCCAGAGGGGCCGGGCGCATGGTCACTCGATGGTGATGCCCGGAAAACTCTAGCGGCCCAGTTTGCGGAGTTTCACACCCTGCATGAGCCGTTTTTCGATGACGGCGAGAGACATGCCCCGGGTCTCGGGGACGAAGAGGATCGTCAGCAGCAGGAACAGCGCGTTCAGTCCGGCGAAGAGCCAGAACGTGCCCGCCGTTCCCAGCGTCTGCATGAGGGTCAGGAAGCTCACGCCGACCAGAAGATTGGTCATCCAGTTGGTGAAGGTCGAAATGGCAATCCCGAAATCACGTCCGGCCAGCGGCTGGATTTCGGAACACAGGACCCATGTCAGGGGTCCCGCCGACATGGCGAAACCAGCGCAGAAGATCATCAGCAGGAAGACAGCCGCGATCTGCGAGGACTGCGTGGTCATGCCGGTCTGGAGCAGCATGGCCAGAACGCCCATGCCGAGCGCCATGACCGTAAAGCCAGCATAGAGGATCGGCTTGCGGCCCCAGCGATCGACCAGGCCCAGCGCCACGAAGGTCGCGAGCATGTTCACCAGACCGATGATGGCCGTGCACCACATCTGCGACTGTGCATCGAAATGCGCGGCCGCGAGGATGTTGGGCGCGTAATACATGACGATGTTGATGCCTGCGAGCTGCTGCATCATCTGCAGCATCACGCCCAGCGCCACGGAACGACGGAAATTGGAGTTGGTCAGGAAGAGTTTGAAGCCTTCCTGTTTCGTCTCCAGCTGCTCGCGGATGGCGCGGATTTCCTTGGCGGCTTCCAGCGGATCATCCCGCAGGTCCAGGAGGATCTGCTTGGCTTCTTTCTGCCGTCCCTGCGCCATCAGCCAGCGCGGGCTGTAGGGCAGGAACAGGACGCCGATCAGGAACAGCACGGCCGGGATGCCGGCGACGCCGAACATCCAGCGCCAGTTGCCGCTATAGGAAAAATACGTGTCGGACAGGAACGCAATGAAAATGCCGATCGTCACCATAAGCTGATAGGTCGAGACCATCGCCCCGCGCGCGTCCTCGCTGGCGATTTCAGACAGGTAGAGCGGCGCCGTGAAGGCGGAAATACCGACCGCGATCCCCATGACCACCCGGAAGGAAATCATGGAGGCGACTGACCAGCTCATCGCACAGCCGATCGTCCCGATGACGAAAATCGCGCCACCCACGATCAGGGAATGCTTGCGGCCAAGCGCCTTGGACATCCAGCCCGCACTCAGCGCACCCGCCGCCGCACCGGCCATCATGGAGCTGACGACCCATTCCAGCGCGACGGTGGACGCGTGATATTCCTTGCCGAAAAGATCCAGTGCGCCCGCGACGACCCCGATATCAAGTCCGGACATGAGGCCCGCCAGCGCCGCGATCACGCCGATGGCGATGATCTTGAAGCGTGTTGCATCGAAAATGGATGTGCTGCTGTCATCCTGCGGCAACAGGGTCTCTGTCGTTCCGACCTGATCATTCATCTGGTAGCGCGTTCCTTTCACTCAGTCATAAAGTGACACCCCCTGTTGCCGGGATGCCATATCCGTAATCTGTAACACAAAACCCTTTACAGCGGCAGGGCACTGCGGATTTCGCCGACCGTGAAGCCGTTCCAGTTCCGCAGCATCTGGACGGATGTCGTGTCCAGAATGTCGCGGTCTGCTGCGTCCGCACACAGGGTTTCCCCGCCGAAGCGACGCAGCAGGGCGGACATCGCAACCTCCGCCGCACGATTGGCGCCGTCATCGGTCTTGATCGCCAGACCGAGGCCCAACTCCGGCAGGGAGGCGATCATCACGCCTTCCGCGCCCATCTTCACGAAAGCCCTTGTGCCGAAGCGATCCATGATTTTCGTGTCGTAGCGTCCCGTCCCGGCCACCATGAACGGATTGGCCGCCACGGCCTCACGAAGTCGTGTAGCCGCACGGAAACGCCCTTCGGACAGTCCGGTTCCCGCGCCAAATCTTGCAAAGCCTTTCGCCAGCGCTTTCAGCGGAACGGCATAGGTCGGCATGGAGCAGCCATCCATGCCGCGATTGCTGTCGTCATGCGGCGTATCCATCATTACAGCCAGCACATCCGTCACGCGGCGCTGGATCTCGTGGGACGGATCGATATAGCCGGTTGGGTCGACACCCTGATCGCAGGACAGGCACACCATGCCCGCATGTTTACCGGAGCAGTTATTGTGCAGCGGGCAGGCGTTCTGATGGGCAGCGGCCAGAGCGCGGCCCGCGGGTTCATAGGTCGGCCAGTGCGTTCCACATTCCAGGGACCCGACATCCCGGCCCACGGAAGCCAGCATCGTAGCGGCCATTTCGGCATGGGCCTGCTCGCCACCATGCGAGGCGCAGGCCAGAGCCAGCGCGTCACTGCTCAGGCCAAGCCGGTCGGCCGCGCCACTTTCCACCAGTTCGATCGCCAGCAGGGATTTGACGGTTGAGCGCGGGAAGACAGCGGCATCCACGTCACCGCAGGACCAGACCACGCCACCATCGGCATCCACGACGACGGCCCGGCCCAGATGGTGGGATTCCACACGTCCACCGCGCGTGACCTCGGCCAGAAGGCCCGACTGTGCTGCCATAATGAATTTCTCTCCCTGCCTCTCATGGTGTCTGTGATGACGTTTGTGGTCCGAGCACATAGCACGGACGGCCGTCCTGGCGATCCTCTGTCAGCCAGGGCTGGATCAGGCGGCGACGCACCCGCACCACGCCCATCTCGCCTGCGGCAGAAACATCCGCGAGGTCTTCCGCCAGATTGACGGCCGTGCGGAACATGAGGCCGTCCGCCAGCGGCAGGCCATCCCGCACGAGGCTCCGGGCAGTTCCGGCATCCGTCAGGTGATACACGAATGCCTCTCCCGCAGGGGGGCGGAAACCGGCGGGATCCAGAAAACAGGCTTCAACATCCGCAGCGGCCAGATGCGTGAGCGGTGGGCTCCAGTCCAGAAGGTCCGGCTGCTCCGTCACAGGCGCGGGAACGGGGAGTGGCGCACTGGAAGACCGGGGGCGGCGAGACTTCGGCAGCTTTTCAAACAGGGACGCCGGGGGCGGGGAACGGCGGCCCATGATGTCTCAGCCCGCTGCGGTTTTGGGACGCCGCACCGGTGTAACGCCGGCTTTCTGGCAGGCCGCGCACAGGCCCTCGATTTCAACGGTGGCGGCTTCGGCACGGAATCCCATGCTTTGCGCCGCGCGGGTCAGGACCGGGGCAATGGCGTCCTGTTCCAGTTCCCAGGCCCGGTCGCAGCCGCGGCAGATCAGAAACTGCGCACGGTGCATCCCGCCTTCGTCATGGTGATTGCAGCCATGCGGACATTCCACGGCGTGCGAACAACCGACAAAGGCGCTCAGCCGCTCCAGACGGTGGATCAGGCTGTTCTCCAGCAGGAACTCCAGCGCGCGGTAAACCGTGGGCGGCGCGGCTTTCGGATGGGCGGGGCGCAGCCTGGCCAGAAGGTCATAGGCGCCGGAGGGCTTCTCGCTCGACAGAATCAGACCCAGTACCAGTCGGCGGGTTTCCGTCAGGCGTTGTCCGTTGCGCTGGCACCATTCGGCCGTGCGATCGAGGCGTTCCGTGACCTCGGGCGAAAAGGTGAGCGTGTCAGCAATGGCAGAAGAATCCGGCATGAGGGTCAATATGGCATTCCCGTCGCGCTTTGCCGAGAGACCCCGCCACAAACAGCTCTCAGGTCGCGAACTGCCGCACCAGATCGCGGATCACGACCGGATCGGTTTCCAGCATGACCTGACGGCGCAGCTGGTCGCAGTCTTCGAGCGTAAGGGTGCGGATCAGCCTCTTCACGCGTGGCAGAGACGCGGAGTTCATGGAAAAGGACCGCAGACCCAGGCCAATCAGCAGCGCCACCACCCGGGGATCGGACGCCATTTCGCCACAGACCGAAATCGGACGCCGCGCCCGCAGTGCCGAATCCGCAGATGCTGCAATCAGGCGCAGCACGCCGGGATGCAGCGGGCTGTAGCGGTCCGCCACCATGGAATCTGCACGGTCCACCGCGAGCGTGTACATCGTCAGGTCGTTGGTGCCGAGCGCCATGAAATCGGCGTGTCGGGCCAGCGTGTCCACCGTGAGCGCCGCCGCCGGGGTCTCGACCATGATCCCCAGCGGAGGCAGCGGATCGGGAAGCTTGTGTCCCTTGCGCTTGAGGCGGCGCACGACGCGATCGTAAATCTCGCGGGCGTCCACGATTTCGTCCGATGATGTGACCATCGGCAGCAGGATCCGCACCCGACCGGGGGGAACGCCCTCCGCAGGCTCAGCGGCGCGCAGGATGGCCGCGAACTGCGTTTCCAGGACCTCCGGCACCCGGAGCAGGAGCCGCACGCCCCGCAGACCCAGCGCGGGATTGTCTCCGTCCGCGACCTGCTCCGCCAGCCCCAGTCTGCGCATGCAGGCACGGCCTTTTTCTCCGCCCCAGTCCAGCACGCGGATCGTCACGGGCCGTCCATCCATGGCCTGAACGATGGCGCGATAGGCCTCCGTCTGGCCGTCTTCGTCCGGCAGGTCCTCGCGTTCACCGAACAGAAATTCGCTGCGCAGCAGGCCAATGCCCTTTGCGCCATTGCGCATCAGCATCGGCATTTCCGCCGGAAGTTCCAGATTGGCCGAAAGCTCGATGTCCTCGCCGCTCTGAAGCTGGGCAGGCAGACGCTTAAGGCGCCCGAAAGCCCGCTTTTCCTTGACTTCACGCTGTGCGGATTCCGCCGCCAGACGCAGTTCGGTCTCGTTGGGGGAAAGCGTGACGGTGCCGAGATGCCCGTCCACGACCAGCATCTCGCCTTCCTGCACCTGCGCCATGAGGTTCGGCACGGCGAGGATGGCGGGAATGTCGAGCGCACGCAGCAGGATCGCCGTGTGATCCGCACCGCCGCCGCCCTGTGTCACGACGGCCGCGATCCGGGCCGGGTCGATCATCGCGACATCCGCCGGGCGAAGCTGCTCGGCGACCAGAACGGACCCCGGAGGCAGGCTGGAAAATGCGCGATAGGAAATGCCGGTCAGGTTCCGCACAAGACGGCGGCCGATTTCCTCGAACTCACCCGCCAGACGCAGATTGGCATCGGCTTCCTGCGTGTTGTTCTCGCGCGCCACGGCTTCGGCCATGCGCGAGACCTGCAAGGCAAGCTCATGCGTCACTTCTGAAACCGCGGCCTCGGCGCACAGTCCGTCATCGGCAATCCGGCTGCGGACCTGACGCAGCAGCCGCGACGGGCCGAGCATCCGCTCATAGACCATCAGAAGGGAGGCGATTTCCTCGCGGCCCTCTTCCGGCAGCCCGACCAGCCGGTCCCGCATCTTTTCGATCTGATGAAGCGCCCGTGCGATCGCCTCATCCAGCCGGACGCCCTCGGCTTCCGGCCCGATCGCGCTGTAGCGCTCGGTAATGTCGGGAAGGGGAAGTTCCTCGACACGCCCTGCCGGGCCAAGCCCCATACCCGGCGTGATGGCCTTGCCCTGAAGGAAAACGCCGGAGCGCGGGCTGCGGCGGGAGGAGCGGGCGGAACGGCTGCGGGTCGGTCGCCCTGAGGCTTCAGTCACGCTCGCCAAACCCGTCCGCGATCAGGGCTGCCAGTGCATCTAGCGCTTCGGCGGCCTGCGGGCCGTGGGCGCGCAGCGTGACGTCCTGCCCTTCTCCCGCGCCCAGCATCATCAGCCCCATGATCGACAGGGCGGAGACGACATTGGTGCCATGGGCGATCGTGGTCTCGGCGTCAAAACGCTCGGCTGTGGTGACGATCTTGGCGGCGGGACGGGCATGAAGGCCCAGATGATTGACGATGGTGACGGTGCGGGGGGCAACTGTACCGGGAGAAAGGGTCGTGTCGCTCATTCAGTGAACTCAATTCAATGAACCGGCAGCGTACAGGCACGCGGCCCGCCATGGAGACAGGGGTCGGGAAGCTGTGACGCCACGGCGATATACTTCCGCCCGGCCATTGTGGCCTTTTCCACGCAGCCTGCAAGGTCCAGATCCCGCCGCGTTTTCGCCAGCTTGACCAGCATGGGCACATTCACGCCCGACACGACCTCGACATGCCCCGGCTCCCGCAGCGAGAGCGCCAGATTGGACGGCGAGCTGCCGAAAATGTCCGTCAGAAGAAGCACCCCGTCCCCGGTATCGAGGCGCTGGAGCAGACGCTCGGCGGCCGGGCGGAGCATCGCCGGATCGTCATCATCCGCCACGCCCACCACGCCGACCTGGGTCTGGGGCCCCACAACATGAACCAGCGTTTCCAGCAGGACATCCCCAAGGCGCCCGTGCGTTACCAGCATCAGTCCGATCATACCGTTGTGTCCTGTGAGGGATCCTGGGGAGGAACGGCCCAGCGCCAGGACGCCAGACCCTTGCGGGCGAGTTCGCGGTGCAGGACCATCATCGGTCCGACCGGTACGGTTTTCGGGAGAATACGGGCCAGTTCTTCCACGATCGTCACCGAGCGGTGGCGGCCGCCACTGCACCCGATGGCAATGGTCGCGTATTTCTTGCCCTCCGCCACGAAGCGGGGAAGCACAAGCTCCAGAAGGCTCTGGATATGGCCGAAAAATGCGGGATAGGCCGGGTCCGACTTCACATACTGCACCACTGCCTCATCCAGTCCGGTCATGGGCTGGAGGGCAGGATCATAATGGGGATTGCGCAGGAAACGTGCATCAAAAACCATGTCCGCCTCGCGGGGCAGACCGGACGGATAGGCAAAGGACATCAGTGCAACCGTCAGCCCTTCCCCGCCCGTGCTGCCAAAGCGCGTCTCGATCAGCTGGCGCAGTTCCGGCGATGGCAGGTCGGAGGTGTCGATGACGAGATCCGCATTGGCCCGCAGCGGGGCCAGAAGGGCGGTTTCCTGTTCAATTCCGGGAAGAATGGTGCCGCTGGTGACCAGTGGATGGCGGCGGCGCGTGGCAGTGAAGCGACGCAGAAGGATTTCGGGTTCGGCGGTGGCGTAAAGGAGCTGGACCGAGCAGTCGGGCAGAAGTCGCAGGCGTTCAAGCTCTTCCAGCACGCGGGAGGCCTCGAACCCGCGACTGCGGACGTCGATCCCGATGGCCAGATTCTGCCCGGCCCGTGAGGCGAGCGCCTGGATCAGGTTCAGGGGTGGGTTGTCCACGACCTCATGACCCAGATCTTCCAGAACCCGCAATATGGATGATTTTCCCGCCCCGGACAGACCCGTCACGATCAGGATCCGGCGGGAACCATGATCATATCCGGATATGGAGCCAGACTCGGGATGGTTCGCCGATGCCATGCGCCACACTCTAGCCGTTTTTCCCTTTGTGCGGAACTATTTCGCACCTTCACGTTTCCGCAACATTTTCGCCTGCTCCGGCCACCCATTCATAGGTGCCGCAGCAGGCCTTCAGGGCCGCCCTGATCCGCGCCACCGTTCCCGGAAAACCGGGCTCCAGACGTAGCATGACCGCTCCCGTCCACGGGTCCCGGCAGGGCTCCGGCAGACGGGGCTGCCCCTCGCCCAGACAGACCCGCAGACGCACCGTCGCATTTGTGACAAAAGATGTCCTAAGGATTCCAACCCCCCGGACCTCGATCAGCCCCGCAAGGCGTTCGGGGGCGGACGCCACGGCGCCGTCCAGCAGGACCCGGTCATCCGCCACGAGATCGAAACCCACGTCCATCAGCCGCAGAGCCAGCTCGGATTTCCCCGAGCCGGGAGGGCCGGAAATCAGCACGCCGTCTCCGTTACACGCCACGCAGCAGGCATGGACCGAGCCTTCAGGCAGAAATGACAGGACGGACATGAGGGATTGTGACCTCCATGGGAGCGGACTAAGACCTTGGGTCGGACAGGGGCATGACGGATCCCTGACATGGAGCAGGACCACGAACCCATGGGCGCATCCTCCCCTCACCAGACCGTCACCGTACATGGAGACGAAGTCACCTGCACCGATTTCAGCGGCTTCGGTCCGGACGGGGACCGTCCCGGCCGGCTTTCGGATGAATGTCAGGCAGCACTTTCCGCCATTTCCGAAGCTCTGGCCGATCATGGCCTCACCCTGGGCCACACCCGGCACGTCGCCGCCATGATTCGCGAAGGCCAGACCTTCGCCCAGTGTCAGGCTGCTCTGAACGAGGCCCTGGCGGCGGCAAAACCCGCGCTGACCCTGCGGATCGTGCAGCGTTTTCCCCTGCCCGAGCAGCGCATTGCCCTCAGCCTGACCGCCACACCGGATAAATAACAGCAAAATACGCCATTTTGTGGCGTAACGGCCCGCTTTTACGGTTTTAGGGCTTTAGGTAGCGTTTCCGAACGGATTTAAAGCGTGGAAAACAGAAACTGGCACGCTTCCTGCATTGAAGATTTCCAGACGCCACGAGCGTCGGATTCCTCTTCAGGAGCTTCATGCCATGATCCGCTTTTCTTCCCTTCTGATTTGCGCCCTGTCTGCCAGCGTCATCCTGCCGCTTCAGGCCGCTCGGGCTATCCCGACATCCGCCGGGACCACTTCGGCCAGCACCACGCCTGCCAGCACTGGCAGGGTCAGCATGACAGTTGATCTGTCCTCGCTGGATCTCACGTCCCTGAAGGACTGGAAAACGGCAACACAGCAGGTCACCCAGGCCTCCCACGCCGTCTGCCACCAGCTTCAGGAGGAAGACTGGTTGCTCGCAACCGACGTGACTGACTGCGAACAGGACGCCCTCTCCGATGCCCGGACCAGCCTGTATGACCTGCGCGACCAGCAGCGGGCCAGCCGCAGGAACGGGCATGTCTTCCTCGCCCTGTCCGCCAGGAAGTAACGGTCATGGCCCGACATCTCCTCCCGCTGCTGGTCCTGGCCCTGCCTTTTGCGGCGACGCTCGTGCCGGGCGTGATCGACGGGCTGTCCTCGGGGCCAGCCATCACCGTTCAGGCCCCGGTTCGGCTGTCAGCCTCAGGGCGCGCGGGGCAGCCGCACCACGAAGCAGGCGCCGCGGATCGCCCCGGACGTATCCATGCGGTTCTCGGCAAACAGACTGCCGCGCAGGGCGTGAATGATCTGCCGGCTGATCGCGAGGCCGAGTCCGGAATGCTGGCCGAAGTTTTCGGTCTGGGGCCGCTCTGAATAGAAACGGTCAAAAATGCTGTCGAGCTTTCCGGGAGGAATACCGGGGCCCTGATCGGTAATGGTGATTTCCACCACGCTGCCGGTCCCGGGCCCTTCCCCGGCAATGTCACGCGCGCTGGCATGCAGGGCGATGATGCCCTTTGGCGGCGAGAACGACACTGCATTGCCGATCAGATTGCGCAGGACCTGCACCAGCCGGTCTTCCACGGCCAGCGCCTTCAGCGGCGGGTCCTGATCGCGGACATCGAGCCGGAGCACGGGATCGTTTTCCCGGCGCGTCGTCTGATGCATTTCCGCCAGAATGGACAGAAGGGCCACGACCGAAACGGGTTCAGGGCGCACACGGGAGAGTTCCGCGTCGATGCGGCTGGCATCGGAAATATCCGTAATCAGGCGGTCGAGCCGTTTGACGTCGCTGTTGATGATGCCGAGCAGTCTCTCGCGCCGCTCCGCGATCTGGATGCGCGGAAGCGTCTCGATGGCCGAGCGGATGGAAGAGAGCGGATTCTTGATCTCGTGACTGACATCGGCAGCAAAGCGTTCGATGTCGTCCATCCGTGCCCACAGCGCCAGCGCACTGCCACGGAGCGAGCGGGCCAGCACGCCAATTTCGTCACGCCGGGCCAGAAGCCGCTCGGGCACGAGGTCCTTGCGGCCATCCGTCTCGCGCATGTCGTTGGACGCACGCGCCAGCGTCAGCAGAGGCCGGGCGATCGTGAGCGACAGGTACCAGGACAGCAGCACCGTCACGACGAGGGCCGCCAGAACCAGCGACAGGATCGAGGAGCGGACGGCAAAGAGCGTGCGGTCCACTTCCGGCGCATGGCGGGTGAGCTGGATTTCGCCCACCGTCACGCCATCGCGCACGACAGGCTCTACGACCGTTACGACAAGCTGATGGTCTTTGGTGCGCCGGATGAAGGGCGGCAGCTCCGCCTGGGAATGGAACGGCTGGGCATCATGCGGGCCATCCATGGCGGTGTCGTTGGTGTCGAGCGTCACTTCCTCGCTGGAGGTCAGCGGCAGAAGCGACAGCAGCCAGTCGTAGAAACTTTCGAGGACATTATGCCGTGGCGGCTGCCACGATCCTCCATCGGCAGGGTCGGGAGCGGCATGATCCTGTTTGCCACGCGAGGCGGTGCGACTGTCCACGACAAGCTTGCCGTCCGGATCGAACAGCAGGGCATGGGCGTTGGGGCTCGGCTCGGTCAGACGGGCCAACAGGGGGCGGGCCTGCGCGACGTCCAGCTCCAGATTGCCGCCGGGCGCCGGATGGCCGGGCGCATGGGCGCTGACCCGGACGGCGGACTGGCCGAGGGCTCCGGCATAGATATGGGCCTGCTCGCGCAGGGCGTTGACGTCGGTTTCCAGCAGGCCGTTCTGGAACTGGTCCAGAAACAGCAGCGTGACGGCCAGAAGCGCAAGCGGCAGGGCATTGAGCAGCAGGATCCGCACCAGAAGCGGCGAAGCCAGACGCCGGCGCGACAGAGAGATCTCCGACGCCCGGCGGGGGCGCAGACGCCTCAGGATCTTTGCGCCGACACTCCGCAGGGACTCGCCCAGCCCCGCACGGGCCGATTCGGCACGGCGCCGGTCGCGGCCCTGTTCGAGCCGGTCGACGTCGAGCGCGTGACCTGTCGGGAAGGAGGCGGAGTCATCATCCACGCGCGCTTACTCGTCCCGGTAACGGTAGCCGATGCCGTAGAGCGTCTCGATCTGGTTGAACTCATCGTCCACCTGACGGAACTTCTTGCGTACGCGCTTGATATGGCTGTCGATCGTGCGGTCATCGACATAGATGTTGTCGCCATAGGCGGCGTCGATGAGCTGATCGCGGGACTTCACCATGCCCGGACGCAAAGCGAGCGCCTTGACCAGCAGGAACTCCGTGACCGTCAGCGCAATGTCCTGACCGCCCCACAGGCACTGGTGGCGCGTCTCGTCCAAAGAGAGCTGGCCGCGCACGATGGCGGAACCGACGGCGGCAACACCCGTGGCCTCGGCCCGGCTGGCATCCTGACGGCGCAGCAGGGCGCGGATGCGTTCGATCAGCAGGCGCTGGGAGAACGGCTTGGTGATGTAGTCGTCAGCCCCCAGGCGCAGGCCCATGAGCTGGTCCAGTTCCTCGTCCTTGGACGTCAGGAAAATCACCGGCAGGTTCGAGCGAGCGCGCAGGCGCTGGAGCAGTTCCATGCCGTCCATGCGCGGCATCTTCACATCCAGAACCGCGAGGCTGACGGGGCGCGAGGTGATGCCCTGCAGCGCGCTTTCGCCATCGGTATAGGTGTGGACGGTAAATCCTTCGGCTTCGAGCGTCATCTGGACGGAGGCGAGAATGTTCCGGTCATCGTCCACCAGCGCGATGATCGGCGCGGCGGAGGCTCCGGTCGGCGTCTGCGAGGCAGAAGCGGGCGGCGCGTAGGGGGTTCGGGGCGTCTCCATGAGGGGTCCGTCTGCTAAGAACTGTTGCGGCCTTTTACCTATAACCCATGATCCATGATGGCGGAAAATAGGCTTTTCAGTGACATGATGCGTCGCTATGCGACAGCGCAACCCTTGTCTTTGAGACAATCAGCGTTATCTCCTGAAGAAGAACGGGGCCGCATGATGGCCCGTCCCATAGAAGAAGGTCGTGACATGACAGACCACAACGCCTCGCCGGAAACGGCCCACGACGTGCCTGAACAGGGCGTCGAGACCTCCGGCCACGAAACGCCGGGCATGAACGAAACCGGCGGTGAAACGCTGGAAGAGACGACTCCCGAAGCCCGGATCGAGGCTCTTGAAGCACAGGTTGCGGAACTCAAGGACCGCTGGGTCCGTTCCGAAGCCGAAAGCCAGAACATCCGCGCCCGTGCCAAGCGCGACATCGAGGATGCGCGCCAGTACGCCATCCAGAAATTCGCCCGTGACGTGGTCGAGGCTGCCGAGAACCTTCAGCGCGGCCTGGCGTCCCTGCCAGCAAAGACCGAAGGCGAGGACGTCCTCATCACCAAGCTGCGTGAGGGAATCGAAGGAACCGAGCGGTCCTTCATCAACATTCTCGAACGCCACGGCATCACCTGCGAAGACCCGACCGGCAAGCCGTTCGACGCCAACCTGCACCAGGCCATGGCAGAACAGCCGTCCGACCAGCATCCGTCGGGCCATGTCATGCAGTCCTGGACGCCCGCATGGCTGCTCAAGGGCCGTCTGCTGAAGCCGGCCATGGTTGTTGTGGCCAAGGGTGGCGCCCAAGGGAGTTCCTCGGCTGCTCCGCAGGGCGTCGACAAGACGGTCTGATCCCTCCCTCCCAAGCAGAGGGGCGAAGGACCGAAATCCCACGTCCGGGATTTCTTTGCGGAACGGCGATCGTGAATGGTTGGCGTTCCGCAACACCCTGCTAAAGTCGGCCCATGAGTCGCATTCTTGTCATAAAGCTCGGCGCCCTGGGCGATTTCGTTCAGGCCTTCGGAGCTTTCGCGTCCATCCGGGCCGCTTTTCCCCACGCCACACTGACCCTCCTGACCACCGCGCCCTTCGCGGATCTGGCCCGTGCTGCGCCTTGGTTTGATGAGGTTCTGACGGATGACCGCCCGTCGATGGGCAACCTGCCGGGACTGTGGCGGCTGTCGCGGAAACTGCGTGGCTATGACCGGGTCTTCGATCTTCAGACCTCGGGGCGCTCGAAAACCTATTTCCGTCTCGCGGGGCAGCCCGCAAACTGGTCGGGCATCTCGGGCGGCTGCTGCCATCCGCACGGCAATCCGTCGCGCAACGACATGCATACGCTGGCCCGACTGGATGACCAGCTTCATGACGCCGGTGTCACGCCCCTGCCCCGCAGTGTTCCGCGCTGGCTTCAGGGGCCTGGGCCTGAAATCACCGCGCCCTACGCCGTTCTGGTGCCGGGTGCGGCGTTCCACCGCCCGCAGAAACGCTGGCCTACATCGCGCTTTGCCGAGATCGCCAAGGCCCTCGTGGCCAAAGGCATTCGCCCGGTCATCGTGGGAACGCAGGCCGAGGCGCCGCTGGCTCAGGACATCCTGCGCCTCTGCCCCACCGCCCTCGACCTGACGGGCCGGACCACGCTTCTGGAACTGGCTGGCGTACTGGACCGGGCGGAGATCGTGATCGGGAACGACACCGGACCGATGCATCTGGCTGCCGCGATGGACACGCCCTGCATTACGCTCTTCGGCCATGACAGCGACCCGCGCCTGACGGCCCCCCTCACCCCCACGGCAGGCCGGACGGATCTGATCGTGGTGCCTGATCTGGCGATGCTGCCCTCTTCCCGGGTCGAGACCTGCATGGAGGCGATGCTCTCCCGATGACCCGGGTCCGCTGCGTTGTGATGCAGAAGAACGAGGCGACGCTGCTGGAGCCCTGGATTCTGTGGCACGCGGCGATCTTCGGTTTTTCAAACCTGACCGTCATCGATAACGGCTCGACCGATCCGGCCGTTCTGGACATCCAGACGCGGTATGAAGGCAAAGGTGTCCACATCGTCCGGGATCATGCATCTCCCACGGATTTTCTGCACAAGGGAGACGTCATTGCCGGGATCATCCGGCAGTGGGACGCGGACGATGCCTGCGATTTCGCCGTGCCACTGGATTGCGACGAGTTCCTGACGGTCTTTCTGGACCAGCTTTCGCTCGATCCGGAGGTCATCCGGCGGCAGTTCGATTATCTGGTGCAGGAAAACGCCACGTTCATTACGGACCGGCTTCTGCTGAATGTGCCGGAAGCTCCGGATTACTATCTTCCCCAGATCGTAAGGCGCGGACTGTTCCGCGCGCAGACGATCGTCAGTCTGGACCGCGGGTTTCACAACCCGCAGAGCATCTATCCCGAGCGCTATGTCCGCACGCCGTTCGTGCATCTCCATCTGCACAATCGCCCGGACTATGAAGAAATCCGCCGTTTCGCGCGGCAGAAACTGGCAGCTTCGGAAACCGGCGAGACGCTGGAGCACCCTCAGGACGGAACGCATCTTCACTTCTATTTCGAAACCGGCTCCGAGGATTTTGCCGCCGGGTATCGGCCTGTTCCGAACATCTATGCTCCCGTGATCGCACAGCGCCTGCGGGAACTGGGGATTGATCCGGATATCCTGCTTGGAACCGGCGATACCATTCCGCATCCGTCCCTCAACATTCCCTCCGGCTTTCTCGCGCATCGGGCACGGGAGGACGGGCAGCAGCAAGAATACCGGGTGTTCGATCCGGTTTTCTATGCCGCGAACAACCCGGATGTGGCGCAGGATGCCTATTACGGGATCTGGCCGCTCGTCCATTATCTCACCTGTGGATGGGATGAAGGCCGGCAGTCCGATCCCGGCAATGTCCCGCCGCTTGTGCTTCAGATGGACAAAGCGACCTGAAAACGGCCTGTCTGTCCGTCTGGGGGTTGCAGCGCGGCGGGGATTGAGGCCATTTACCGGTTCGTTTTTCGGCAGAGCACTCTGCCGTCCCCACTCGCACAGGAGCGATCTCCATGCCCGCCATCACACTCCCCGACGGAAGCGTCCGCACATTCGACGGGACGGTGACGGGCACGACGATCGCGGCCTCCATCGGGCCGGGTCTCGCCAAGGCCGCCATGGCGATGGAAGTGGACGGCAAGCCCGTCGATATCGGCACCGAAATCAGCAGCGATGCGTCCGTGAAGTTCATCACCCGCAAGGATGAGGACGCGCTGGAAATGATCCGTCATGACGCGGCGCATGTTCTGGCCGAGGCCGTGCAGTCCCTGTGGCCTGAAACGCAGGTCACGATCGGGCCGAGCATCAAGGACGGCTTCTATTACGATTTCTCCCGCGAGAAGCCGTTCACCCCGGAAGACTTCCCGGCCATCGAAGCCAAAATGCGCGAGATCGTAGCGGCCAATACGCCGTTCGTCCGCGAGGTCTGGGACCGTGACGACGCCATCCGATTCTTCGAGGAGAAGGGCGAGGACTTCAAGGCGCAGCTGATCCAGGACCTGCCCGAAGACGAGCAGATCTCCATCTACCGTCAGGGCGAATGGCTCGATCTGTGCCGTGGCCCGCATCTGCGCACCACCGGCGATGTCGGCACGGCATTCAAGCTGATGCGCGTGGCCGGGGCCTACTGGCGCGGCGACCACCGCAACCCCATGCTGACCCGCATCTACGGCACCGCATGGCGCGACAAGAAGGAGCTGGATGCCCATCTCCTGCGCCTTGAAGAAGCCGAGAAGCGCGACCATCGCCGCATCGGGCGCGAGATGGATCTTTTCCATATTCAGGAAGAAGCCGTCGGCCAGATCTTCTGGCACCGCAAGGGCTGGCGCCTGTACACGGTCCTGCAGGACTACATGCGCCGTGCGCAGGAGCGGAACGGCTACGAGGAAGTCCGCACCCCGCAGCTCGTGGACCGTGCGCTCTGGGAAGCATCGGGTCACTGGGACAAGTATCGCGAGAACATGTTCATCGCGACCGTCGAGGACGAGGACAAGACGCTTGCGCTGAAGCCGATGAACTGCCCGTGCCACGTGCAGATCTTCCGCCACGGCCTGCGCTCCTATCGTGAGCTGCCGTTGCGGATGGCTGAATTCGGCGCATGCCACCGTTACGAACCGTCGGGCGCGCTGCACGGCATCATGCGCGTTCGCGGCTTCACGCAGGACGATGCCCATATCTTCTGCACGGACGACCAGATTGCAGACGAGACCGCGAAGTTCGTGAAGATGCTGGCGGAGGTCTATTCCGACCTCGGATTTGAGAGCTTCCGGGTGAAGTTCTCGGACCGTCCGGAAACGCGTGCGGGTTCGGACGAGGTCTGGGACCGTGCGGAAGGCTCGCTCAAGAAGGCCTGCGAGATCGCAGGCGTCGAATACGAGTACAATCCGGGCGAAGGCGCGTTCTACGGCCCGAAGCTGGAATTCGTGCTGACCGATGCCATCGGCCGTGACTGGCAGTGCGGCACGCTTCAGGTGGACTATGTCCTGCCGGAGCGTCTGGATGCGTCCTATATCGGCGAGGACAGCAACCGTCATCGCCCGGTCATGCTGCATCGCGCGATTCTCGGCAGCTTCGAGCGCTTCATCGGTATCCTGATCGAGCAGTATGCTGGCAAGTTCCCGCTCTGGCTGGCACCGACGCAGGTTGTCGTGGCGTCCATCGTCTCCGACGCCGCCGACTACGCCAATGAAGTCGCGGCTACGCTCAAGGCCGCGGGACTCCAGGTCGAGACCGACACCCGCAGCGACAAGATCAACGCCAAGATCCGCGAACACAGCCTTGCACGCGTTCCGGTCATCCTGGTCGTGGGTCGCCGCGAAGCCGAAGAGCGCAAGGTCGCCATGCGGCGTCTGGGCGGCGCGGCACAGGAGATCCTGTCGCTCGACGACGCCGTTGCAGCGCTGGCGAAAGAGGCTCAGGCCCCCGACATCGCGCGCTTTGCAAAGGATTGAACGTAATCCCCTTGCACCGGGCGTAAGGCAGGACTATGTGCAGAAGGAACGGGATCGGAAATGGCCGTATCCCGCCTTTCTTCGTGAAGGCGGATGCTGCTGACCGGGCCCGAGAGAAACTGATGACAGGAGCTGACCATAGCTAGACCGCCGATGCAGGCCGCGCCCACCCGTGAAGGACCGCGCGTCAACGAGGAAATCCGTGTTCCGCAGGTTCGTCTGATTGACGAAGAAGGCGAAATGCAGGGCGTTATGACGACCCGGGATGCCCTGATGCGCGCTTTTTCGGTGGGTCTCGACCTTCTGGAAATCAGCCCGACCGCTGTTCCTCCTGTCGTGAAGATTCTCGACTACGGCAAGTTCAAGTATGAGCAGCAGAAGAAGAAGAACGAAGCCCGCAAGAAGCAGAAGGTCATTGAGATCAAGGAAGTGAAGGTTCGTCCCGGTACGGGCGAGCATGACTTCCAGACGAAGCTCAAGGCCATTCACAGCTTTCTTGACGAGGGCGACAAGGTCAAGATTTCCCTGCGCTTCAAGGGCCGCGAAATGGCCCATCAGGAGCTCGGCATCAAGATGCTTGAGCGTATCCGCCAGGAAGTCGAGGAAAAGGCGAAGGTGGAGCAGATGCCCCGCCTTGAAAACCGCCAGATGCTGATGGTGATCGCACCCCGCTAAGGGGCGCTTTCAGCCCGCACATAAAAAAAACCGGCCGCCCTTTCGGGATCGGCCGGTTTTTTTATGGCCTGTCCGTCAGGCGGCCTCGGCTTCAAGATTCGTCCGATAGAGCGCAACGAACTGCCGCAGCATTCCTGCGATCTCAGCGACCGGGGTTTCCCAGTCCCCCGAGCGGGGCTGGCGGAAAATCCGCATGCTCGGATACCAGGGCGTCGTCGTAGCGGTTTCGCCCCAGCGCCAGCACGCATCGCTGCGTGAGATCATCCAGACTGGCAGGCCGAGTCCACCAGCCAGATGGACGATGGACGTGTCCACGCTGATCAGCAGGTCTATCCCGTAAAGCCGGGCTGCCGTATCGGCGAAATCGGTAATCCCGTCCGTCATGTCGGTCACGGGCAGGCCCGTTTCGGCAATCTGGTTTTTGGGCATGCCCAACTGGAAACTGACGAAACGGATGCCGTCCACTTCCATCAGGGGCGCGAGTTTCTCCAGAGGCACGCTCCGCCGGCGATCAACCTGTGTGGCGACAGGATCATGCGACCGTGGATCGCCGTTCCAGACGAGCCCCACAATCAGATCGGGCCGCTCCGTGTCTTCTGTCAGGCTCTGACGAAGCGCGCCCCCTTCCCTGACCTGCTCTTCGACGGGAACGGACAGGTACGGACAGCCGGGCGCTGTGGACGGCGTCATCTTCAGACGGAATGGCAGGCCGACCATCGGGCAGTGCAGGTCCAGATGCAGCGCGGGGTCGAGCACCGAGACGATCTGATCGATCCCTTCCACCCGTTCCAGAAGCCTGACCAGTGGGATGGGAACCTGCACCACGACCGTGGCGCCGCGCGCCTTGAGGAGGGGCACGAAGCGGATGAACTGGAGTGTGTCGCCATAGCCCTGTTCGTGATGGACCAGGATGGTCTTGCCGCTCAGGTCTTCGCCTTCCCACTGCGGGACAGTAAGGTCTGTGCGCGGGGTCTGGCAGCAGCGCCAGCGCCATTCATATTCCCGCCATCCGGCATCGAAATTGCCGGTTTTCAGAAGACTGACAGCGCGTCCGAAACGACAGACGCCATTTTCGGGGGCAAGCGCGATGGCCGTGTCATAATACGGCAGGGACTCTTCGCTTCGGCCAAGGCACTGCAGGGCGTGAGCAATATTGTTGATGGCCGGGACATGGTCGGGGAAAAGGGCGTCGCCGGTTACGGCGTTCTCAAGGGCCTCCTCAAAAAGACCTTTGCGGGCCTGAACCAGACTGAGATCGATGTAATAGGGGGCCTCGGACGGCTTCTGCTGGATCGCGACTTTCAGCGCCCTCTCCGCACCATCCAGATCGCCGGCCTCCAGACAGACGATGCCCAGACGATGCCAGATTCTCGGGGCGTGCACGTTCATGTGCAGGCTCTGGAGATAGAAGCTCCGCGCCTGCGGCCAGTCCCGGAAGCGTTCATAAAGACATCCTGCCAGAAACGTGGAATGGGGATCCTGAGGGAGGGTCTGGATGCCTTCATGCAGCTTTTCGAGCGCAGACGGGATGTCACCTGCCTCACCAAGAGCGAGAATGTCCTGCGCCAGCAAACGGAAAGAGTTGGGCATGAAGGCTCCTTTTTTTCCCGTCGTAGCGGACGCCTCCTAAGAAACCCTTAAAATCCTCCGTTTTCCTGTCCGGCTGTGCGGTTCAGCCTTCCAGTCTGCGGGTCAGGCGCTGCAGAAACGGGCGGATGCGCAGGAATTTGCCATATCCCCATTGCAGAACGGCCAGAACGACCGGATTGCGGGCCGCAAGACCCACAGGACGCAGCAGGGGAATGGCGCGCCACATGGCGGCGAAGGCAGCGGCACCTTCATAAAGATGCCCGTCTTCCTCGGCATGGAACCGGGCCAGCAGGGTGGCCCGGTCCAGCGGACAGCCCTGGGCCGACTCCAGATTGATGAAGCGGATGGCACCGCGCCGGTCCAGCCGTTTCATCAGCGCGATCTCGCGCCGGCAGAGCGGACATGCACCATCGAACCAGACCGTCACCATGATCCGCAAAGTCCCGGCTGGGGGAGGATCATGGCGACAGTTCGGCCTGCACGGAGACATTCACGCGAAGGGTCTGCTCGTCCGGGCTACGCTGGGGCGGGGCAGAATCGGCCATGCGGGCCGCCATGAGCATCACGGGGCGGGGACCCGGCTCCTGATAGGAAATGCGGACTTCCTTGAGGCGCGCAAGGCGCAGGCCCAAGGTCTGCGCACTCTGTTCGGCCTGGGAGCGGACCTTTTTGAGAGCTTCCGTCCGGGCTTCCTGGAGCAGACGCTCGCGGGTGGCATCGTCGAGCGACCAGTCGAGTCCTTCCAGCATCAGGGACTGTGACTGAAGCTGTCCGGCCAGACCGAGCAGCCGCACGGAATCCTGCCCGCTGAGTTCAAGCTCCTGCCGGGCCGTCCAGCTTTTGGGGCCATGTTCGGGCGTGTTTTCGTAGATGGAGTATCCGCCCGCCTTCGCCACGATTCCGTCCTGACCGCCCGCCAGCTTCATGGCAGCAGCCATCCGGGTGTTCACGTCCTTCTGGGCCGCCGCCGCAGACGGACTGTCGGACCGGACGGAAAGGCGCACCGTCAGTTCCGTTGGGACCGCATGGGCGGTGCCCATGACGCTGAAATCGAGCTGGGTCGTCGTATCCTGCTGCATGTCGGCTGCCTGTGCGGTGGAAAAGGCTCCCGTGCAAGACAGAGCAACGGGAGAAACGGCCAGAGCGACGGCCAGAAGCGGGCCAGGGCGCGCCTTGGACCGGGGCAGGGAAAAACGGGTCATCGGATCTCCTGAAAAACAGGGGTCGGGGGACGTCCGGAATATCGTCAGCGCGGTTCCGGAGCGTGTTTCAGCAGGACCAACGCCCGGCGCAGGCGTTCGATCCCCGCGCGGACATGACCCTGCGAGCAGAGAAGGTCCCCCTGCGCGCGCAGATGGCGGGCGTCTTCCATGATTCCCAGCGGGATGGCGGCGGGAGGAGCGGCCAGCCGGGTATCCACGTTTCTGCGCAGGCGGGCGCAGTATTCCGCGTTTTCGGACGTTACCGGGATGGCATCGTCCGAATGTCCTGCCGGCAGGTGCTGCACCGGACGCAGGACCGGCGACGCGGCCAGACAGCCGAGCAGACAGAAGGCCGGAAGAACGGTCGGTGAAGGCAGGGAGAAGCGCATCACGGATTGTGTAGCTCATTCCAGCTAAGCGCAGAGTGGGGCGCGGATGAAACTTCCGTCATCCCTTTCGGGACACGGCTGGCACGACCGGGAGCAGGAGCGTCGCGGACAGGCCGGGCTGTCCGGTTTGCAGTTCGCCGGCCTTAAGTTCCAGCGCGCCGCCATGCAGGCTCATCACAGCCTGCACCAGCGAGAGGCCAAGCCCGGCTCCGGGTGTGTTGCGGGCCGTTTCGGCACGGAAAAAGCGCTCCGAAGCACGGCTCAGATCGTCTTCGCTCATGCCCGGCCCCTGATCGGCGACGGTGATGGCCAGACGCTCGCCCTGCATGTCCACCGACAGGGTGATGGTGGTTCCGGGGGGCGCGAACTTGATGGCGTTGTCCAGCAGATTGGCGACGGCCTGTTGCAGTAGATGCGGATCGCCGTTGACCGGCTGGACCGTCCCTGCCTTGAAATCCAGATGCAGGCCGGCATCCTCGACCGAAGCCTCGTAAAGTTCGCTCAGTCCTTCCAGCAGTGGGCGGATGTCCAGCACCGTGAAGGCAGCGCGTCTGGCCCCGGCTTCGAGCTGGGCGATTCTCAGCAGGGCCTCGAAAATCGACGTGACCCGGTCGAGATCCATGACTGCGCGGTCAATCGCCGCATGAAGCTCCTCGGCGGAGGTGGCAGTACGGTTGGCATCCTCAAGACGGGCGCGGGCGCGGGCGATCGGGGTACGGAGGTCGTGGGCGATGGCATTGGAGACCTGTTTGACGCCATCCATCAGGCGGTTGATCCGCTCGAGCATGGTGTTGACGGTCTGGCCCACCAGATCCGTCTCGTTGCCCGTCAGCGGGATGCGCTGGCTCAGATCACCCTGCGCCACGGCCGCCGTGGTGCGGGCGATGGAGCGGACGACCTGCCGGAAAATGCGCCGGATCGCCAGCGCCCCACCGGCTGCCAGCAATGTCACCATGATCCAGGCCCAGATCAGCGTATCGGTCAGGACGTGGCGGACGAGCTGTCGCCCACGGACGTCACGCCCGACGATCATCCGGAAGCCATGCGTCAGAGGATAGGCGTGCATCTTGGCATTGGTACGGAAACCATCGCGCTTGATGGCCAGTTCGTAAAACGTATCCAGCCGGGTGATGACGACGGGCCAGCCTGGCAGATTGCCGGCGAATTTACGGCCGTCCGGGTCAACCAGAAGATACAGCTCGTCGTCATCGACGTTCTGGTCCAGCCGGTCCTGAATGGCGAGGCTGAGGGCGGATGGGCCGCCCTGCGCCCAGCGATGGGACAGATCGAGGGCATCGACCTGCACCGCGACCTCGACCTGATGGTCAAGCTGGCCGGTGGTGTTCCACCAAATGAAGGACAGGAACGCTCCGGCCGAAATCACGAAGACGAGGCCGTAAGCCAGGGCGAAGTTCAGCCCGGCCGAGCGGATCGGCCAGCGCAGGCGCCGTTTCAGGAACAGTCCGAGACGGCGGACCTTGCGCCGGAACATCAGGCCTCAGTCCGCCCGCAGGATGTAGCCGGCGTTGCGGATCGTGTGGATCATGGGCTTGTCGAACGGCTTGTCCACTTTCTGGCGCAGGCGCGAGACATGCACGTCGATCACGTTGGTCTGCGGGTCGAAATGATAGTCCCACACGCGCTCGAGCAGCATGGTGCGGGTCACGACCTGCCCGGCATGGCGGATCAGGAACTCCAGCAGGCGGAACTCGCGGGGCTGAAGGTCGATCTTCTCGCCGCCGCGTTTGACGGTGCGGGACAGCAGATCCATTTCCAGATCGCCCACAACAAGACGCGTCTGCGGCGCACTTTCGGGGCGGCCACGCCGGCCCAGCGCCTCGACACGCGCCAGAAGCTCGGAGAAGGCGAAGGGCTTAGTCATGTAGTCGTCGCCGCCGGCCTTGAGGCCGGCCACGCGCTCGTCCACATCCGCCAGCGCCGAAAGCAGCAGGACCGGCGTTGCGTTCTTCTGCCCGCGCAGGGTTTCCAGAATCCGCAGACCGTCGATGCCGCCCGGCAGCATCCGGTCCAGGATCACGACGTCATAATTCTCGCTGACGGCCAGAAACAGGCCGTCCTTGCCATTATCCGCCTCATCCACAACATGCCCGGCCTCCCGCAGGCCCTTGAGCACGAAAGCACGGACAGTCGGATCGTCCTCGACCAGCAGGATACGCATCGTTGTCTTTCTTCCTTCCGAACGCAGTCTTGCCGTTCCTGTGAGGAAGAATACCGGCTTGAGAGAAGCCGTCAAAGGCGCTTGTTACAGAAAGGCGCGTCTAGCGGGGGATTGCGTTGTCAAAATCGTCCTGCTGGGCATCACGCAGGGAGGATGCACTGATCGGTCCCCATGAGAATGGAGACGCTTCCGAAAGCCCGTCCCGATAGCCGTTCTGCCCCGGCGAAGGCGGGACAGGACTGCATCCGGCAAGAGCGCCCAGCAGCAGAACACCGCACCGGCCGAGGCGGATCGTTCTGCCGGGGAGCGGCTCAGTCATCCGCATCCTGCGGGCGCGGGCCGATATGAATGGGCAGCGTCAGGGACTGCTTGCCGCGCTGGATCCGGAACGTCAGGGTCATGCCTGGGCGGGCCGCAGCAATACTGCGCAGGAGCATTCGCGCACTGGTAACGGGCACATTGTCCACCTGCGTCACGATATCGCCACGCCGCAGACCACCCTTCTGTCCCGGACCACCATTATCGACGCCGGCGATACCGATATCGGTATCGCTGTCATCAAGCGTGATGCCGAGCCAGCCATGTTCGGCATGGCCGGTCGCCTCGATTTCCGCGACGATCGGGGCAACGATTTCGGATGGGATGCCAAACCCGATCCCGACCGAACCGCCCGCCGGAGTTACGATGGCGGCGTTCACGGCCACGACCTGCCCGCGCATATTGAAGGCCGGACCGCCCGAATTGCCGGGATTGATCGGGGCGTCGAGCTGGATGAAATCATCGAGCGAGCCGATCCCCAGATCGCGCCCGACCGCCGAGACGATGCCCGCCGTCACGGATGATCCGAACCCGAACGGATTGCCCGCAACGAGAATCCAGTCCCCGATATCGGTCTGCTGGCTGTCACCCCAGGTGACGTGCGGAAGCGGCTCGGGGCTGTCGACCTTGATGACGGCGATATCCGTCAACGGATCGGCCCCCAGCAGGCGCGCCGGCATTTCATGCCCGTTGGAGAGCGAGACCACGACCTTGTCCGCGCCGCCCACGACATGGCGGTTCGTGACGATGATGCCGGACGGATCGACGATGAAGCCCGATCCGGCGCCAACCATTTCTTCCTGCTGACGCTTCATCCGGTCCCGGTAGCGCTTTTCCAACGGGGTTCCGCGAATCTGGGGCGGGATGTGGTCGTGCCCGTCCGGGCTGTTCTGCGTAATGGCGATGTTGACGACGGCCGGAATCACCTGCCGCACCAGCGGGGCGAAGCTCAGCGGGCCGTATTTGACCAGAAGCGGTGGCAGAGCCGGCGCGGGTGCCGGGACGACGGCCGGCTGTGTCGGGATGCCCTGTGCGTCCGTGTTTTCGCCCGCAACCGTGCGATCGGGAATGATCGTCGGGAGCATTTTCGGCGCGGGGGCCTGCATGACCAGCGGCTTCTGCGGCTGTTCGGCAGGATGCGGGACCGGCTGCGCAGTATTCCCATGGCCGCGCAAAGCCAGCATCAGCCCCACCGTCACGACAGTGGCTGTTCCGGCACCGATCGCAGCAGCCTGCAGGGCGCGTTTCATGGGAAACAGGACAGGAACATCGTCATATCCCTGCTGCTAACACAGAATTGTTCCACATCCTAAGATCATGGCGATTCAACGTCTCGGACGGGGTTTGGGAGGCTCGGCGGTCGCAGGATCTTCGGGCCAGTCGTGGCGGGGATAGCGCCCGCGCATGTCCCGGCGCATGTCGGCCCAGCTTCCTTTCCAGAATCCTGCGAGATCGGCCGTGATCGCCTGCGGCCGTCCCGCCGGGGACAGCAGCGCGCATTGCAGGGCAAGCTGTCCGTCCGCAAGCTGCGGCGTCTGGGCCGTGCCGTAAAAAGCCTGCGCACGGGCGGAGACCGTAGGGACCGCGCCGGTATAGTCGATGTCGTGCGTGCTGGCCTTCAGCGTCAGGCGCGGCGGAAGCTTGCGGTCCAGTGCGGCAAGATCGGAATAGTCCAGACGGGCACGGAGAATGGACAGCAGGTCCAGTGCTTTGACCTGAGACAGACGGTCGCATCCGGCAAGATACGGCTCCAGCCAGTCGAGCGAGGCCGCCAGTCCGTCATCGGACAGGTCCGGCAGATGCGGCGCATAGGTCGCGCGGGCATGGGCCACGCGGGCCTGGAACTGACGCCCGGCCTCCGTCCAGGTCAGGGCCTGCGCCAGATTCGCGGCGACCTGCTGAATCAGGAGCGTCTGCGCTTCCTCTGGGCTGATTTCGCCGTTGCGATCCCGCAGGACCAGCGCACCCAGACGGAGCCTGCGACGGGCGATGATGCGGCCGGATGTGCCGTCCAGTGTCGTTTCCACCTGCTCGCGGGTCCGGTCCAGAAGGGTCCGGGGCAGGTTTTCAGCATCCAATGGGGCGGCAAGCGTGATTTCCGTTGAGGTCCGGGTATGGAACGCTGCCCCGGCCAGCAGCTTTTCACGCGCCAGCGGATCATTGGCGGAAACGCGGGCACTCCCCCCGCCCGCCAGACGGAAACGCCCCAACTCACCCGCCGCCTGCGCGACACGGTCCGGGAAACCGGCGGCCAGCAGCGCACCTGCATGATCCGGCAGCGGCATCAGGGGCACGTCCCGCTCGCCCATACGGCGCAGGAAGCGTTTGGCGGACTGACGCATATGAAACAGGCTGGCGCGATCCGCGCGCGGATCATCGCGTTCGAACAGGGCGAAGCGAACGCGGATATCGGCTCCTGACGTATTTCCTTGGGCAGGACCGGACGGGCGGTTCGGGCGTGGGCGAAGCGGGTCACGCTCTTCCAGCAGAGCCGCCAGACAGGCCGCCGTCACACGCTCCGGCAGCGTGCGGGCGGCGCAGAGCATGGCGGCCAGACGCGGATGCGTGCCGAGGGACGCCATGCGCTTGCCAAGCACAGTGATGCGGTTGGCGTCATCGAGCGCGCCGAGTTCTCGAAGCAGTTCGCGGCCGCCCGCCAGAACACCCGTCGGCGGCGTGTCCAGCAGCGGCAGACTGTCCGGAGCCGTTCCCATGACCTCCTGCCATGCCGCTGTCACGAGCGCAAAATCCGTCAGATCGGCGACGAGGATTTCCGGGGCGTCCTGCGGGCGCAGGCTGCGCTGCGTCATTTCCGACCACAGGCGGATGGCGATACCCGGCGACTGCCGTCCCGCACGGCCTGCACGCTGGGTCGCGGTGGCGCGGGATATTTTCAGCGTTTCCAGACGCGACAGGCCGGTATTCGGATCAAGGCGCGGGGCCCGGCGCAGGCCGCCATCCACGACGATCCGCACGCCCGAGACAGTGACGGAGGTCTCGGCAATGGATGTCGCCAGCACGACGCGGCGCGTGTCGGACGGGGCGATGGCACGGTCCTGATCCTCGGTCGTCTGTTCGCCATGCAGCGGAAAGACCGGAACCGTGCCCTCCAGAAGCGCCTGTGTACGGCGGATTTCGCCCACGCCGGGCAGGAAGGCGAGGATATCGCCCTCTTCTTCCGCCAGAGCCTGACGGATCGCGCGGGCACAGGCTTCGGGCAGGTCCCGCATGTGGGGAATGTCGCGGGTGTGACGGATGTCGATGGAGTACTGGCGGCCTTCGCTCTCGATCAGCGGGGCGTTCATCAGCGTCGTGAAAGCGCGGCCATCCGGCGTGGCGGACATGGCCAGAATCCGCAGATCCGGCCGCATTTCACGCTGCATGTCCAGACAGAACGCCAGCGCCGCATCCAGATCCAGTGAGCGTTCATGCACTTCATCGAACAGCACCGCGCCCACGCCGTCCAGCAGCGGGTCGGTCAGCAGGCGACGCAGAAGCAGACCTTCGGTCACCACCTCGATGCGTGTTCTGGCAGACATGGCGGAGTCGGTGCGGGTACGGAAGCCCACGATGCCGCCCGGCTTTTCACCCATCGACGACGCCATGCGCGAGGCCGCGCCACGGACTGCTACGCGACGGGGCTCCACGAGAATGAGGCGCTGCGTTCCGAGCCAGGGTGCATCCAGAAGCGCGAGCGGCGTCAGCGTCGTTTTACCCGCACCGGGCGGGGCGACGAGGACGGCGTTGGGCTGCGTCTCCAATGTTGCCAGAAGCTCCGGCAGGATGGCTGTGACGGGGAGTTCGGGAGGGAAGGTAAAAGTCAGGGCGCGGCTCCGGCACAGCAGGTCAGAGCCTCTGTTATACCGTGCGTCTGCGCGAAAGCGATGGCGCGGAAAAGTGTCTGAAACGAAAAATGGTGGCCGAAGCCACCATTTTGTCAGAGCGCCTTGAGGCTTCCTGCGGACTTGCGTCCGTTGCGGCCGTCTTCAATCTCGTAAGAGACCTGCTGGCCTTCATTCAGGTTCTGCAACCCGGCTTTTTCGAGAGCAGAAATGTGAACGAAAACGTCTGTGGTGCCGTCGCTGGGCTGGATGAAACCGAAGCCCTTCGTGGCGTTGAACCACTTTACTGTACCTGTCGCCATCGCAGGTCTCCTTTGATAACGCAGCTTTACGCGCAAACATTCACGTAATCAGTTTTTTCAGAGGGGAAAGGTGCGCCTGTGCGGATAAACGCAGGGCGATATTCTCCAGCCGGAAAAACAGCTGCACTTGAATATGCCTGCAATATCCAGAAGGAAGCAAGTTCAAAATAAAACTCTCCCCGCATATTTCATCAGGGAAGATTTTATCAAAAAGGTTTATTTTTCGGTTCCAGTAACTGCGCCAAAGCCCTGACAAACGAAATCTTTAATCTCTTTAAGAACTTTATAGGTCAGGGATAATTTCTTCCGCATCCCTGCAATTCACTTTTAGCGGAGCGGAAAGCCGAGCCTGTGCAGCACTGTGCGCATGACGTGCCGACCGCTCAGGCCCCTGAAGTTGTCGACCCTCTTGGCGACCGTTTCCGACCATGCCCGCGATGTCAGGCCCTGTTCCTTCTGGTAATCGTCCGCGATACGGTCATAGGCCGCGATGCCTTCGGCCTCGTTGTCCGTGCTGTAACGCTCCCGGTGCAGAACGACCTCCTGTCCCAGACGCGGCTTGTGACCGTTCTGGGCTGCCGGATCAGGTTTGCCGACACAAAGCCCCACGACCGCGACCGAGCGCGGCGGAAGGGACAGGAGGTTGGCGACTTCTTCGGGATGATTGCGCAGGCCGCCGATATAGACCGTGCCCAGACCGAGGGATTCAAACGCGGTCACGGCGTTCTGGGCGGCGATCCCGGTATCGAGCGTCGCCATGAGGAACGTCTCCTGATAGTCGAGCGCCTCATGCCCCATCCCCGCCCGCTCGGCGATCCGCTCCAGCCGGGCCAGATCGACGATCCAGGCCAAAAACAGCGGCGCAACCTCGATATGCTTCTGGTTGCCGCAGAGTTCCGCCAGTCGGGCGCGCGTTTCCGGGTTTTCAACGGCTACGACGGACCAGACTTGAAGATTGCTGGACGTGGCGGCCGAGGAGGCTGCGGCGATGCCGGCTTCCAGCGTGCCTTCCGGCAAGTCGTCAGGCAGATAGGCGCGGACCGAATGATGCGACAGCAGCAGGTCGAGCACCGCGTTGTCCGGCAGGATTTTCGGTGCCGGTGTGCGGTACCGTGTCTGCCACAGCGTGGAAATCCGTTCAGAAGAGGTGCCCGACATGTCGCGTTCCTTGTTCGTCGCTTTATTCGTCGTATGTCATCAGAGCGTTCAGGGGAACATCCAGTTTCTCACGGCCCTTCAGGTCTGCCAGTTCGATGAGCACGGAGGCACCCACGACTTCGGCCCCGACCTTGCGGAGAAGGTCGATGGAGGCCGCAAGCGTACCGCCCGTTGCCAGCAGATCGTCCAGCACCACGACGCGCTGGCCCGGCTTGATGGCGTCGGCCTGGATGTGCAGCTCGTCCTCGCCGTATTCGAGACCGTATTTCAGGGAAATGGTCTTGCCCGGCAGCTTGCCCGGCTTGCGGAGCATCGTGAAGCCGCAGCCCAGACGCAGGGCGAGCGGCGCGGCCGTCAGGAAGCCGCGGCTCTCGATACCAGCCAGAATATCCGGCTGCCAGGCGGCGATCACGCGGGCCAGACGGGCGGTGGCGACCTGCCAGGCGTCGGGCGAGCGGATCAGGGTCGAGATGTCGTAGAACAGGATGCCCGGCTTCGGAAAATCCGGAATCTCGCGAATGTAGTTCTTGAGATCGAGCGGCTGGGGATCCTGAAACGACATGGCGGCACTGCTTTCATCTGGTCATGGCAAACAGCGCGGCATGTAGGGGAGTCTCCCCCCCAACTCAACCCCTGTCCTCAAGCCCGGATTGCGCCGGGCGGCCAATGGCAGGCCTAATCCCGGACCTGACCAATGACCTGTGCGATGGCGGCGAGAAGCCCTGCCCTGCGGAACGGTTTAGGCAATACGGCCATGCCCTGCGGGGCCATATCGCTCTCTTCGTAGTCGCCGGACATGAGCACGACCGCCATCTGAGGGCGGTGCTCGCGCAGCAGATGCGCAATCTCCAGTCCGTTCCGCGCGCCGGGCAGGTTGAGGTCCGTCACCAGAAGATCCGGAGCCTCCTCCTCCAGTGCGGAAGTCCCGTCCGTGACATGCCGCACCGTCCAGCCCTCACGCTGGAGAACCGTCTCGACCACCAGGGCGATGGCGGCGTCGTCTTCAACCAGAAGTGCCTTCATGATGGATATTTCCTCAGGAGTGGTTCGACGGCTCTGCCACGGCAGGCAGGTTGGGGCGCAGCAGGGCGAACCCCATGGCCGCGGCGAAGGCAAAGGACATGAAGATTGCCATCGGAACGGCCGTTCCGGACGGCATCAGTCCGAACAGGGCGCTCGCCACGGCGCCGAAAAGATACTGCATCGTTCCCGCCAGAGCCGAGGCCGAACCGGCGCGGTCGGACTGTTCGGAGAGAACGCCCACCATGGAGTTAGGACCGATAATGCCAGTCGGGCCCATCGTGATGATGAGCGCGATGATGAGCGGCCACAGGAACATCGCCTTGATGTGTCCCTGCGGATCGAGATCATAGTTCGAGACCAGTGCCAGCAGCAGCAGGATGGCACAGCCCGCCAGACTGATGCCCAACGCGGAGAACAGCATTTTCGCGGTACTGACGCGCCCGACGAGTTGCCCATTGATGGCTGACGCGCCGATCATGCAGATCGCGAACAGGCCGAACAGCATGCCATAATGGAACGGCGACATGCCGAACACGTCCTCGAACAGCATGGGCGCCGCCGTCAGATAGGTGAAGGTCACGAAGCCCAGAAAGCTCCAGACCAGACCGTTCGTGACGAAGCTGCGGGTGCGCAGGATATAGATGTAACGTTCGATGATGGAGACGGGACGCAGGTCCCGCCGGTCTTCCGGAGCGAGCGTCTCGGGGAAGATCGTCATCAGCAGGAAGGTACAGAGTCCGCCATAGACGGCCGTGGCCCAGAAGATGACGCGCCAGTCCACGAATTTCAGCGCAAATCCCCCCAGCATGGGAGCCAGGATCGGCACCGTGCCCTGGATGACGATCAGACGGGACATCATTTTCGACGAGGCATCGCCTTCCGTCAGGTCGCGAATGCAGGCGTTCGGCACCACGAGTCCGGCCGAGGCCATGATGGCGGAGAAGACACGGCAGATGCACAGGAACGTCATGCTCGGCGCCAGCGCACAGCCGATCTCGCCCAGCGTATAGCCAAGCATGCCGAGCAGCAGCGGCCAGCGACGGCCGAAGCGGTCCGAGATCGGGCCGATGGTGATCTGCCCGATGGCCAGCCCGATCACCCAGGCTGCCATCGTGGCACTGCCCGACCCCGCCGCCGTGTGGAGCTGACGCTCCATTTCAGGCAGGGCCGGCAGATAGACATCCGTCGAGACCGGCCCGACAGCCGTAAAGATTCCCAGCAGAACCGGCAGCCATGCGGGCAGGGGATCTCCCCGTCTGAATGTCATGTTCTGATCTGTCATGCGCGTCTGCCTGTTCAATTCAGGTTGCGTGGTATGCAGCTTTTTTCAGGAAGCCGGGGGGTCTGCGTTGTCCTTCGGGACGGTCTGGCCATGCTGCCGGAGCAGAACAGCGCCCAGCACACCCGACACGACGAACAGGATTCCCGCAAGCCCCAACTGAAGGACATGCCCGATCCGCGTCCCGGAGCCGACCAGCACGAAGATCAGGGTCTGCGGGAGCCCTCCCAGGAATGTCGCGACCGAAAACGGCAGCAGCGGGAGTTCGAACAGTCCCGCCGCCGTCGAGACCAGCAGGGCGGATCCCACCGGCATCAGGCGCAGCGTCAGGACCGCCCGGAAGGGCTTGGCGTGGAGCGTCCGGGCCAAGGCGGCGTAATCCGCCTGCAGCCTGTCATGCAGCCGCGCCCGAAACGCGGCAGGCGCGAGTGCGCGCGCCCATCCATAGGCCAGAACCGCCCCCAGCATATAGGCCAGCGAACACAGAACAAGGCCGCCCCATAGTCCGAAGGCCAGCCCGGCCGCCACGCAGAGCGCCTGTCGCGGCAGTCCGCACGCGCTGTAGGGCACGGCCAGCAGCAGGAACCACAGCGGCGCGCCCGGCGTCTCGTGCCAGTGCGGCGCGTTTTCCAGAAGGTGATGGATGAACGGCAGGCGCTGGAGCGCCGCCACCAGCACCAGCATCGCGCCGATCGTCAGGGCCGCGCGCCAGGGGACAAGCTGTCGCAGCGTGCGACGCAGTTCCGGATCGGGGGGAAGAGAAATCGGGCTACCCATCCCTGCCCGATACCAGCCGGAGCGCCCTTCGGCTACGGCCCGGACCGTAAACAGCATTTCATGCCTGCACCCCGGGCGCCGGAACAGGGACGGGAGAAAAAATCGACCCGCCATCTTTTTCTCTTGAAGATATATCTTAAGATACTATATCGTTCGATATATCGAATAGGAGAACACAATGTTCAAACACAAAACTGACCGCTTCAACACCGACCGTACGGATGCCGGACAGCGCTCCCATCGCGGCCATCGCCGCGGTTTCTTCCGCATGGGAGGTCCCATCGCAGAAGGCGCAGAGCGGGGAGATGGCCCCAACAAAGACCGCACGCGCGGCGAAGGGCGCGGCGGGCGCCATCGGGGCATGGAACGCGGTGAACGCGGTTTCGGCCGTCGGCATGGCGGACGTGGCGGAGGAATGGGCGGTGGCCGCTTCGGCAAGGGCTTTGGCGGTGATCTGGGGGGCGAAGGCTTCACACGCGGCCGCAAGCTGACGGCCGATGAGCTTCAGCTCGTCATCCTCGCCCTGCTCGCAGAGGCCCCGGCCCACGGCTATGAGCTGATCCGGCGCCTCGAAGAGCGGTCCGGCGGCTTCTACAAGCCCAGCCCCGGCGTGATTTACCCGTCCCTTACCTATCTGGAAGAGACCGGCCTTGCCGCCGTCACCCAGGAAGGCAATCGCAAGCTCTACAGCCTGACGGATGAAGGAAAGGCGCATCACGAGGCCAATAAAGAGGAAGCAGCCCGCATCCTCGATATCATGAGCCGGATCGGCGCCCGTATGGCCGATGTCCGCGAAGCCTTTACCGGCATCAACGACCTCGATCCGACGCTGGGGCAGGAATTTCATGACGCAAGATTCGCTCTGAAAGCTGCTCTGAAGTCCCGCCGTGGCGCGGATGCGGACGAACTGCGTCGCATCGTGGCGATCCTGCGCCGTGCCGCTGCGGAAATCGGCGGTCCGGCTGCTGACGAGGCGTCTGCCGAAAAGACTTCGGCCGAATAAGGCAGGAACACCGGCGTACCTCTCCCAACGGCCGGCACAATGCCGTAAAGGATGGTCCATGATCGTTCAGGACCATCCCCATTTCTGCAACATGCCCGAGGACATGCGGTATTACCGGCCCGAGCATTTCGGAGAAGGATTCATCGAGAAATCGATGGTCTTTCTTCTGCCTGAACGGCTGAAGAAGTTCCGACGCAACTTGTGGCATGTGCGGCGCAATCCCGGCGATGATGCAGTCTATATGCCGCTGTTCCGGGTGAACTGCATCCTGCCGTCCGAACCCGCCCCTGCCGGACTTCAGGGGCCGTTCGACGTCTATCCCTTCTATACCCGCACCACGAAAACCCGCAGCCGCGAACTGGACTACTACGTCCTGTTCATCTTCCGCGACCGTATGTCGTGGATGCGCTGCAAGGCTCTGCTGGAGAAATCCTAGCCTCACGCAGCTGTGCCGTTGCGGATCGGTCTTAACGGCTCAATGATAATGGATCTTCCAACAGCACGAGGTTCCGCGTCATGGCCAAGTCCCTTTACGCCACGCTCAAAGCGCTGCCCGGAAAGCGCGAAACCCTGCGCGATCTGCTGACGAAACTGGCGGGGAACGTTCGCGCCGAACCCGGCTGTGAGCGCTTCATGGTCTATACGCTCGCCTCGGACCCCCACCTGTTTCATGTGGAAGAAACCTACCGGGATGATGCGGCCTTCGAGGCTCACATGGCAACGGAGCACGGCAGGGTATTCAACCAGACGATTACGCCTCTGGTTGAAGGAGGCGGATCGGAAGTCGTCTTTCTTGACGCCGTGATCTGACGCTATTTCAGGTACAGATAGAACGGGATGATCCCGAAAATTGCCCAGGCAATCATGAAGATGAACGGGGCCTGATGGGCGAAGAGTGCGCCACGCTGGGCGCGGCGCATCATGTCGCGGGTTTCGTCCTCGTTCGGCGCCAGTGTGAAATCGGTCAGGTCCGGGCTGCGGGTGTGCAGATTGCGCTGTTTGCCCTCCCATTTTCCGATTGCGGCATAAGCCGCGCGGATGCCTGGCAGCGCCATCAGGGCGAGGACAAATCCCAGCATGGAAAACAAGGGCGGCAGCAGGAGAACCATGCTGTCGCCCCATCTTTTTGTAGAGCCGGTCATGGCCGTCGCATAGGCGATGACGAGGAAGGCCTGCGACCCCAGAAGCGCCTGAAGGCGGCCGTTCACGACTTCCGTCTCGAACCGGATTTCCGAGCGATAAAACGCCAGCAGCTCATTATCGGTCGGATGGCCGCGCGCGATGATCTGGCTGGTATCGGGAGACGGCGATGCGGTTTCGACCATCGGGACCTTCATGATGTGCTGGAGAACAGCTAGCGCCCCAGACACATCTCCGGTTCCGTGAGGTCGGGGGAAAACCCCTCAGATCAGGCCTTTTGCCCGGATCAGGGCGAAAGCCGCCAGCGAGACCATGCATTTCAGCTCGCCGTCTCGGATCATGGCTTCGAACGCGTCCAGCGTCATGTCGTGGCAGGTGATGTCTTCTTCCGTGGCTTCCAGATCCCTCTCGCCACGCGTCAGGTTGCGAGCCAGAAAGACATGGCCTTTCTGGTTCGAATAGCCTGCGCCCTGATACATGCTGCCAACATGGATCATCTCACCGGCGCGTAGCCCGGTTTCCTCCCGCAGTTCACCCAGCGCAAGCTCGACCGGATCGACGTTCTCTTTCGTCTCCCACATGCCCATCGGAAGCTCCCACAGCCGCTCGCCCACGGGATAGCGGAACTGCTGGATCAGCGTGACCTTGCCGTCGGCATGCAGCGGCAGGATCACGACGAACTCGCCACGCTCGACAATGCCATAAAGCCCCTGCTTTCCGTTGGGATGGACGATGATGTCCTCGCGCAGGGCGGTCCAGGGATTGCTATAGGCCAGTCGGGTCGAAATCGTCTGGAAACCGGCGTCCCTGCGGGCGTCTTCAAGGGTCGTGTCGGAGCTCATGGACGGATCCTGATCTTGTTTCGTTCTTCCGAATCGGCGAAACTTGCCTCATGGAGCAACGCCGGATCGTGCATATCGACATGGACGCATTTTACGCGTCTGTCGAACAGCGGGACGACCCTTCCCTGCGCGGCCGCCCGCTCGCAGTGGGCCGGGGCGAGGCACGGGGCGTGGTGGCCGCCGCAAGCTACGAGGCCCGGCGTTTCGGCGTCCGCTCGGCCATGCCGTCGGTCACGGCCAAGCGCCTGTGTCCGGAGCTTGTGTTCGTGCCGGCGCGGTTTGACGTCTATCGCAGCGTCTCGGCCCAGATCCATGACATCTTCTCGCGCTACACGCCCCTGATCCAGCCGCTGTCGCTGGATGAGGCCACTCTGGATCTGACGGACCATCTTGGTGCCTATGGTTCGGCCACGCTGGTCGCGGACCGCATCCGCGCGGACATCCACGCCGAAACCGGGCTGACCGCCTCCGCCGGCGTGTCCTACAACCGCTTTCTGGCCAAACTGGCCTCGGACTACCGTAAGCCGGACGGGCTTTTCGTCATCACGCCCGCCATGGGGCCGGACTTCGTCTCCGCCCTGCCCGTTGATGCGTTCCACGGCATCGGCCCGGCAACGGCCCGGAAAATGCGAGCGCTGGGCATTGAAACGGGAGCAGACCTGCGGGAGTGGGATATCGAGACGCTGACCCGCCATTTCGGCAAGGCAGCGGCGTTTTATTACGGCATTTCCCGAGGCATCGATCATCGCCCCGTCGTCGTGAACCGGGAACGCAAATCCCTCGGGACCGAGCAGACCTATCTTCGGGACCTGACATCCGAAACCGACGCGCATCAGGCGCTGACGCAGATCGCGGCCAAGCTGTGGGGGAGCGCCCAGCGCCGCCAGCTTCAAGCACGGACGGTGACCCTGAAGGTCAAATACGCCGATTTCCGCCAGATCACCCGTGCCCGCACCCTGTCCGCGCCTGTTCCGTCCGAAGAGATCCTGCTGGAGACGGGCCAAAACCTTATGGCGCCGCTGTTTCCGTTCGTGCCCGGCGTGCGGCTGCTCGGGCTGACGCTGTCGGGCTTTCATGCGGCGGAGAGCGCGCCCTGCGACCAGATGGAACTGCTTTTCTAAGGGCACCCGGCGCTGGCCGGACAGAATTGCATTCTTTCCGGCGTCTGATGCGTTGGGGATCAGCCTGTTCTGAACGGGCCCTTTTTCCACCGCATGGACCAACGCATGCCCCGCCCCACTTTCCCGGCCACTATCCTGCTGGCGCCGCTCCTGATGATGGGAGGTTGTGCCTCCAGGACCGCTCTGTCGCCGGATTTCGAGAAAACCCTCTCCCGCAACCAGCAGGGACACCCTTTCTCCCCGGCCCGCAATTCGGTGGCGTTTCTGGGAGAGCCGGACCTGTCCTCGGCTACCCCAGCGAACCTGGTGGGAACGCTGCATTACTGTCTGCAGAACGCCATGCTGACGGAAAACGAGACCGGAAGTACCACCGCTCCTGTTCAGAACGACAGGGCCTATGCCACGGGAAAACAGGGCATTCTTCAGGCCCTCAGCCTGCGGACAGGACAGCGCGAGCAGTACGCCCTGCCGTCCATGCCCACGCCGCTGCGCCAGACCGTCTGCACGTCCGTCGCGTCCCGTCTGCGTCAGCCCATCTAGTGTCTGCTTCGGGGCGGATTCACTCGGGATTGTGAAGGGCGGAAAGACACGCCCTCGTGACGGATTCACTCATCTGGCCTATGCCATGGAGGATCTTTTTTACAGCCGAGCCTCAGGAGAGCAGATACATGACCGCGCAAGATACGCCGGCGGCCTCACCGACGAAACGCGTTCTTGCAGTCGTCCTGTTCAATCTTCTCGTCTATATCGTGATCGGCCTGCCCAATGCCGTCCTGACGATTTTCGTCCATCAGGGCCTGGGTTACAGCACGACCGTCGCAGGCATCACGTTCTCGTTACAGTATTTCGCGACCTTCGCGGCCCGCCCCTCCGCCGGACGGCTGGTGGACCGGATCGGACCCAAGCCGGTCGTTATCGGCGGCCTTGTGACCTGTCTACTCTCCGGTCTTCTGATTGGGGGGGCGGGACTGCTCGCGGCCACGCCGCTGCTGTCGCTGGGCGTGCTGCTGTTCAGCCGCCTGCTGCTGGGATGGGCAGAAAGCTGGGCCGCGACCGGGGTGATCGTCTGGAACATCCGGCGCGCCGGTGCGGAAAATACCGCGATCGCCATTTCCTGGAACGGCATCTGCTCCTATGGCGGGATTGCGCTGGGTGCGCCGGTCGGAGCCAAGCTGTCCATGCTGGCGGCACCCTATGGCGGGCTGGTTTCGGTGGGCATACTCTCGGTGGCTTTGCCGCTGTTCGGCCTGGCGCTGATCGGCTTCTACCCTGCCGTCAAACCCCTTCCCTCGACCAGCCTGCCCATTCCTTTTGCCCGGGCGCTCAGACTCGTGCTCCCGCATGGTTCGGCCCTGGCAGCGGGGTCCATTGGATTCGGGGCGATCTCGTCGTTCCTGGCGCTGTATTATTCAGTGCTGCACTGGCAAGGCGCGGCGACGGCGCTGGCAGTTTTCGGCTTCACTTTCGTCGTCATCCGGTTTTTCTTCGCCTCGCAGATCGCCAAGCGAGGCGGTGTGTTCGTGGCGATCGTCTCGCTGCTGGTGGAAGCGCTCGGACTCGCCACGCTCAGCATTTTCCAGATACCATCCGCCGCCCTTGTGGGCGCTGCACTGACGGGGGCAGGCTTCTCCCTGCTCTTTCCCGCACTGGGCGTTCTCGCCGTCAACAGTGCGGGTCCGGAGAACCGCGGGGCGGCTCTTGGGGCCTATTCCATCTTCATTGACCTTGCCATCGCGTGCTCGGGGCTGTTTCTTGGACAGGTCATCGAGTTCGCCGGTTACAGGACGATGTTCGCCACCACCGCCATCTGCTGTCTGGTGGGTGTGCTGATCAGCCGTTCCCTGGGCCGCCGGACCGCGTGACAGATCCTCGCTTCAACTTACACGGACCCGACATGACCATTCGTTCCTGCGCCGTCTTCTGTGGCTCCCGCTTCGGCAACTCCCCCGTCTATGCCGAAGGTGCAAAAGAGATCGGAACGGCCCTGGCGCGACACGGAATCACACTGGTCTATGGCGGCGGCCATGTGGGGCTGATGGGTACAGTGGCGGATGCGGCCCTTCAGGCAGGCGGCAGGGTAATCGGCGTCATTCCCGAATTCCTCCATGCCCGCGAAGTCATGCACAAGGGTGTGACGCAGCTTGAAGTCACGCCGGACATGCACACCCGCAAGGCCCGTATGTTCGAGCTGTCCGACGCCTACGCGATCATTCCCGGTGGCCTCGGCACGTTCGACGAACTCATGGAAATCATGACCTGGAAGCAGCTCGGCCTGCATCAGGAGCCGATCTACATCGTCAATATCGGCGGCTGGGCCACATCGCTGGTCAACACGCTCAATGATGCGGTCGATCAGGGCTTTGCGGACCCGTCGGCCCGCAAGCTGTTCACAGTCGTCGAGGACGTGCCGGCCCTGATGAATCACCTGTCCGTCAGCGTCCCGGCCTGACCCCGGCTGAGCGGGGCCAGTCCCCGCTCAACCTTCCAGTGTTGCTACGAGCAGGCTGACCACCTCTTCCAGCCGTGTGCGATCGGCATCGGAGAACCGGTCCTTTACGGGGCTGTCGATGTCCAGCACGCCCACAAGCGCGCCCTTGGCCACGATCGGAAGCACGATTTCCGATTCCGAAGCCGCATCGCATGCGATATGTCCCGGAAACGCATGCACGTCCGGCACGACCAGCGTCTCCCGGTTCTGCGCGACCGTGCCACAGACGCCGCGCCCGAGCGGAATCCGCGTGCAGGCCAGACGACCCTGAAACGGCCCCAGCACGAGCTGGCGATCCGCCTCTTTCCACAGATAGAACCCGGCCCAGTTGATCTGCGGCAGGGTTTCGAAAAGCAGGGCCGCGATATTGGCCATGTTGGCAATCATGTCCGTCTCGGTCGACAGGACGGACCGCACCATGGGGACGAGTTCGTCCACGCTCAGACGATGGATGGGGGCACTCATGAGAAACTGTCCTGCAAAAAACGAAGAATGGGGCCGCCGATCATAGGACAGACGGGAAAAAACGGAAAAGGTCGCCATATTTATGGGAAATAACCATTTCCGCTAATGCTCGCGTATTCGGGAGAATTATTAGAAATAATTCACAAAATACAAAAACGGTTTCCTCGAAGATGGAGGCTTCTAAAAGAAGCCGGTCCTTTCGTCTGAAAGATCCTGTCCATGATCCTGACTTCCCAGACCCTGTCCCACCTCCCGGACTCCATCCTGACGTCGTCCTATGACCGGGATGCGGTGACGCCTGGCATTGTCCATCTGAGCGTCGGCAATTTCCATCGTGCCCATCAGGCCGTGTATACGGACCGCGCGCTTGCGCTGGCGGACCAGTCGGGCTGGGGCATTGTCGGGATGGGTCTGATGGACCATCCGGCGGAAGTGGCGAAAGCCGAGGCCCTGCATGCGCAGAACGGGCTCTACACCCTGCGCGAATGCCCGCCGAACCGGCCTGATACGGTCCGGGTGGTGAAGTCGCTGGTCGAATACATCCACGCCCCGGCCGACCGCGAGGCCGCGCTGAAGCGTCTGACGGACCCGGCCATCCGCATCGTCAGCATGACGGTGACTGAAGGCGGCTACTACATGGATGAGGCCGGACGGTTCATGACCGAACATCCCGCCATTGCCGAAGACCTGCACCGTCCGGTCCCGCACACGGCGTTTGGCCTGATGACGGAAGCCCTGCGCCAGCGCCGGGATGCCGGTGTTGCGCCATTCACCATCCTGTCCTGCGACAACGTTCCCGCAAACGGCGATGTCGCGCGCAATGCCGTGCTGTCCTTCGCCCGCCTGCGCGACGCGGAACTGGCGGAGTGGATCGAGGCCAATGTCGCCTTCCCGTCCTGCATGGTCGATCGCATCACCCCGGCCGTCCACCCCGCCGACGTGGCGCGTCTGGATGCACAGAGCGGGATCGAGGACCGCGTTCCCGTGTTCTGCGAAGACTTCATCCAGTGGGTTGTGGAAGACCACTTCCCGGCCGGACGCCCGGCCTGGGAGCAGGTCGGCGTGCTGTTCACGGACGATGTCGAGCCTTACGAGCAGGTCAAGCTGCGGATGCTAAACGCGTCCCATTCCACGCTGGCCCTGCCGGGCGTTCTGATGGGATACCGGCTGGTCGATGAGGCCATGGGCGACGAACATCTGGCCGCCCTGCTGGAGCAGTTCCTGCGTCATGACGTCGAGCCGCAGCTCACAGCCCCTCCGGGCATCAGCCTGCCGGGCTATGCCGCCCAGCTTCTGCAGCGGTTCCGCAACCATGCCGTCAGTGACCAGCTTCTGCGCATCACATCCGACAGCACATCCAAGCTGCCGGTGTTCCTGCGCGCTACTGCCGAGGACGTTCTGAAAAAGGCCCAGGACCCGCGCCGGATTGCTTTCGTCCTCGCCTGTTACTGTGCCTATCTGACCGGCCGCGATGACGTGGAAGCCACATTCGCCGTCACGGAACCGCGCCTCAGTGCCGAAGACCGCGCTCTGGCGCTGGACGCCAACCCCGCCAAGGCCCTGGACATGAGCGTGTTCGCCGGATGGGGGCTTGAAAACTCTGCCGAGTTCCTCACGCGCTTCATCCAGACCCGCGAAGACCTGAAGACCCGCAGTACGGCCGCCGTCCTGAAGGATCTGGTCGCAAACGTATAAAAGTTTTTGGTGAAGCTTTTTTCAAAAAGCTTCGAAGCTCTCCGCCTTTTTGAAAAAAGGCGGAACCCAAAAACTTTTAGAAATTATACAGAGCAATCAGTCTGAAACGCGGGCGATGTCGGCACCGCAGGCGGCGAGCTTGCGGTCCACGCCTTCGTAGCCGCGATCCAGATGATAGATGCGACTGAGCTGCGTCTCACCTTCCGCTGCCAGCCCAGCGAGGATCAGCGAGAACGAGGCCCGCAGATCGGTCGCCATGACGGGAGCACCCGACAGCTTCGGCACACCGCGGATGATGGCGGAGCGGCCGTGCACGTTGACGCGCGCGCCCATGCGGTTGAGCTCCGGCACATGCATGAAACGGTTTTCGAAGATCGTCTCGGTGATCATGGACGCACCTTCGGCCACCGACAGCATCGCCATGAACTGCGCCTGCATGTCCGTCGGGAAGCCGGGATACGGCTCGGTCATGATGTCCACGCCCTGAAGCGTCCCGCTGCGGCGGACGCGCAGGCCGCGTTCTTCTTCCAGAACCTCGACGCCCGTTTCCTCAAGCGTGCGGATCACGGCGCCCAGATCATCAGCGCGTCCCCCCACGAGCAGCAGGTCACCGCCCGTGATACCGGCCGCGCAGGCATAGGTGCCGCATTCGATACGGTCCGGCATGACGGCGTAATGCGCGCCGTGCAGCTTTTCCACACCGTCAATGACCAGCGTGCCCGAGCCTTCGCCCGTGATCTGCGCGCCCATCGCATTCAGGCAGTGCACCAGATCGCTGATTTCCGGCTCGCGTGCGGCGTTAACGATATGGGTGCGCCCCTTGGCCAGCGTTGCGGCCATCAGCAGGTTCTCAGTCGCGCCCACGCTGGCAAACGGCAGGATGATCCGGTCGCCCTTCAGCCCGTCCGGAGCGGTCGCATTGATATAGCCGTTTTCGAGACGGATCTCGGCGCCCAGCGTCTCAAGCCCCTTGAGATGCATGTCCACCGGGCGCGTTCCGATGGCGCAGCCGCCCGGCAGAGAGACCTTCGCCTCACGCGCGCGGGCCAGAAGCGGTCCGAGCACCAGAATGGAGGCGCGCATCTTGGAGACGATGTCATACGGCGCCTCGACGGAGCCGATCTCGCCACCAATGGACAGCGTGCGCGGCCCGGCGTCCTCAACCGTGATGCCCAGCCCCACCAGAAGGTCGCGCATCGTCTTGATGTCAGCGATGGCCGGCACGTTGGACAGCACCAGCCGCTCGGATGTCAGCAGGCCCGCGACCATGAGTTTGAGGCCGGAGTTCTTGGCCCCCCCGATCTCGATTTCGCCTGTCAGGCGGCGGCCACCGCGAATGATGAAACGGTCCATGGTGCGATCCTTGAGAAACGGGCCTTGAAAGCGTAGCCTTAGAGGCGGGGCGTGGTGACGCCGGACTGGCGCATGTATTTTCCAGCACGGTCGGCGTAGCTGACCTCACAGGGGCTGGCACCCTGGAAAAACAGGAACTGACAGATGCCCTCGTTCGCATAGATTCGCGCGGGCAGCGGCGTAGTGTTACTGATCTCGATCGTGACCTGGCCTTCCCATTCCGGCTCAAGCGGCGTGACGTTCACGATGATGCCGCAGCGCGCATAGGTGGACTTGCCGAGGCACACCACCAGCGTGTCACGCGGGATACGGAAATATTCGACTGTATGCGCCAGCGCGAAGCTGTTGGGCGGGATGGTGATGTCGCCCGTACGGGTCACGAAGCTGTTGGACGCAAAGTTCTTCGGATCGACGATGGCGCTGTCCACGTCGGTGAAGATCTTGAATTCTTCCGCCACGCGCGCGTCATAGCCATAGGACGACAGGCCGTAGGAAATGACGCCTTCGCGCTTCTGGGCCTCCACGAATGGCTCGATCATGCCTTTTTCCCGGGCCATCTGGCGGATCCATGTGTCGGGCATGATGGGCATGAAGGCACTCCTGAACGAGGGCAGTACAAATCGCCCTGTGCGTCTAACCCACCTGCTCTAGCGAGCGATGGGCGATCACGCAATGTGTCGGATCAGTCATTTTTCGTGAGGGTCTGTGATGAACGTCCAAGCAGGGCTTCAAGCCATTGCGGGCGCAGTTCGCTGGTCAGCACGCCGCCCACGATCAGCATGGCCCCCAGCAGGGTCGCCGGGGGCAGACTGTCGCCCGCCAGCCAGCCGACAAGACCACCCCAGACCGGCTCTCCGGCATAGATCACCGCGGCCTTGGTCGGCGCGACGGATTTCTGCGCCCAGTTCATCACCACCTGCACGAGGGCGCTCAGGCCACCCAGCCCGAGCGCACAGCCAAACCAGATCCATGAAAAGGAAGGAAAAGCCTCCCCCGAAACCGGCATCATAAGCCCGGCGAAAAGACTACCAGCAAAGAGTTGCATGACCGTCACGCGCAGACTGTCCACGCCCCGGGCATAGAGGCTGATCAGCACGATCTCGACCGCGATGGCGATGGCCGCAAACAGCGTCAGCAGGTCCCCGCGCCCGAAGGACAGCGACAGCGCCGCTGGTCCCGCCAGACAGACCAGACCGGCAAACGCCAGCGCAATCCCGAGCCAGCTCATCAGATGTGGCGGCTTGCGCAGGAAAGCCCACTGGAAGATCGGCACCAGCGGCACGTAAAGCGCCGTGATGAAGGCGGAGCGGCTGCTGGTGATGTCGTGCAGGCCCGCGCTCTGCAACACATAGCCGGTCGCCAGGGCGACTCCGATCAGCGCCCCGGCCCGGACTTCCCGCCAGTTGAAATCCAGCAGTTTCCGCCCGGCCAGCAGCCCGACGAACACCGCCGCCATCATGAAACGGACAAAAACGAAAAAGCCTGGCCCGCAGTGCTGCATGGCGATGTGCAGCACGAGAAACGTCACGCCCCACAGCACCGTCACGCCCGTCAGCGCCAGTTCCTGCGGCGAAGGGAGGGGAAAGCTGCGCTTCACAGACTCTCTAGCGATCATCGGTAGAGGATGAGCCAGCGTCGTCCTGCGGCCGCGCACGCTGCTGCTGTTTGCGGCGCATCAGATTGGCCCGGAGCGCCCTGGCCTCACGGCTTTCCCGCTCTTCCTTCGCGGCCGCCGCGCGGTCACGGACGATCTGCTCTGTCGGTTTTGCGTCCTTACTGGTCATGGCTGTATTCCTCGAATGTCTCCCGCAGACGGGTGCCCAGAAGTTCGTCATACACACCCAGCGTGCGGGCCTGCATCAGCGTTGTCGTATAGTTGGCGACGGCATGGGCCCGGGCCTTTTCCGCCAGCCAGTCCAGTGCGTCATCATCCGTTTCCAGAACGCTTTTCAGCGCGTCCGCCAGGGCTTGCGGATCATCGGGAGGCACAACCAGACCCGTCTCGCCGGGCAGGATCGTCTCCATCATGGCCCCCTGTGCGGTACCGATCACCGGACAACCCATCATCTGTGCTTCCACCAGTGTGCGTCCGAACGGCTCGGGCCGGAGCGAGGGCGCCACGACAACGCTCGCCAGTTCGCAGGCAGCCGGCATGTCAGTGCAGGTTCCTGCGAACCGGACATGCTCCTCAAGCCCCAGTTCCTGCACGCGCTGTTGCAGTTTGCGAGAGAACTTCCGGTCGTTCTCCGGGCCGGCCAGAACGCAGATCCATCCTGTGCCCATCTTCGAGCGCAGCAGACCCAGCGCCTCGACCAGAACGCCCTGCCCTTTCCATGCCGTCAGCCGTGCGGGCATGAGGATGATCCTTGCCTCGACAGGCACGCGCCAGGCCTCGGCCAGTTTCTGCACGCGTTCGCCGAAGATCGTGCCGGGCGTGAACTCCCGCAGATCGGCCCCGCGCGGAATGACGCGCAGACGGCTCTCCGGCACGGCGTATTCGCTGCGCAGGCGACGGGCGATGAACTCCGAAATCGCAATGACCCGGGTGCCGCGCGCCAGCACGGAATTATAGAGCTTCTTGCCCCGCCACTTCGCCTCATGCACGCCGTGCCATGTCGTCACGAGCGGGATGTTTTCCCGGCGGCACGCGATCCATGCCGCCCAAGCCGGAATCCGCGAGCGGGCATGGACCAGATCCACGCCCTCGCTGCGAATGATGGCCTGCAGGTCCTTCGCCCGGCGCAGCACGGCGACAGGGGATTTTTTCTTCAGATCAAGCTCAATATATCGTGCGCCGGCATGACGGAGCTGCACCAGAAGCCGACCGGGACGCGAGGCGACCAGTGCCGTGCCGCCCCCTTGGGTGATTGCCGCGGCAATCTCGACAGCCCCGCGCTCCAGCCCGCCGGTGCCCAGCGCCGGAAGAACCTGAAGGATGACGGGAGAGCGGTCGGTCATGATGGTCGGAGGTGGCCTGTTCCGGGAAGAGTTTTGTGAACGAAAACAGCCTGTAGCCGGGTCTGGAGGCGCTTCCCACCCGAAAAATGGAAAAAACGGCCCCGGAAACGACAAAGGGGTGGTCTCCGTGCCATTTCCGGCACGAAAACCACCCCTTCCGTCATCCGGAGGCCTCAGCTCCCGCGTTCTCAGCCCTTGTGATCGGGCAGGGCGTAGACGACCAGCTGATCGCTGACCGGCGTCATCATGAAGTGATGACCACCCGCCATGATGGCGACGTACTGATGACCATTGGCTTCGTAGGTCATCGGGTTGGCCTGACCGCCGCCTGGCAGGACTGCGCTCCAGACCACCTTGCCGGTGTGCTCGTCGATGGCGCGGATCTGGTTATCCGTAGCCGCCGCGATGAACACCACGCCACCGGCCGTAACGACCGAGCCGCCATTGTTCGGCGTACCGATTTCCCACGGCAGACCCGTCGGCAGGCCCCACGGACCATTGGCGCGAGCCGTTCCCAGCGGATGCTGCCACAGCACCTTCTGGCCATGCTTCATGTCGATGGCCGTGATCATGCCGTAGGGCGGACGGTTGCACATCATGCCCGTGTACTGATCCCAGAACGGGGTCACGACGATGCCGTAAGGCGTGCCGTCCATGGCGCCGTTACCTTCGGCTCCGCCACCACCCGGCTTGTAGTTCGGGTCATCGATCGGCATCAGGCCAAGTTCGTCGGCCTTCTTGCGGGTCACGAGCTGGTCGTACATCGGGGTGATGTTCCAGTTCGCAATCAGGATGCCGCTCTGCGGGTCATAGGACACGGAGCCCCAGTCGCTGCCGCCGTTATAGCCCGGATATTCGATCCAGGGCTTGTCGACGCTCGGCGGCGTGAACTCACCCGTATAGTTCGCACGGCGGAACTTGATACGGCAGAAGAGCTGATCGATGGGGGACATGCCCCACATATCCGTCTCTTTCAGGTCCGGCACGCGCAGGGCCGGCATGCCCGTGGACCAGGGCTGCGTCGGCGAACGCGGATCGCCCGGGATCACACCCGGCGACGGAGCGGGACGCTCCTCGACCGGCAGGATCGGCTTGCCATCACGACGGTCGAGCACGAAGGTCTGGCCGCGCTTGGTCGGCATGATGAGTGCGGGGACAGGCTGGCCATCCTGGCCGGGCATGTCCATGAGCGTGGCCTGCGAGCCGATATCATAGTCCCAGACGTCCTTGTGCGCCGTCTGGAAGACCCAGCGAGGGGAACCCGTCTTTACGTCGAGCGCGACAACTGCGGACGAGACCTTGTTTTCGGCATCGCTACGCAGGGCACTGTAGTAGTCGGAAGCCGAGTTTCCGGTCGGGACGTAGACGAGACCCAGCGCATTATCGCCGGTCATCGCAGCCCAGGAGTTCGGAGTACCACGGCTGTAATGGTTGTTGCCGGTCGGCTGGCTGTGGTCATCGGGGCGGTTCACGTCCCAGGCCCACAGGAACTTGCCGCTCTCGGCATCATAGCCACGGATCACACCCGACGGGGCCCAGCGCCGCTGACCGTCGAGAACCTCGTGGTTGACCACGACCACACCGTTCACGATCGGCGGCGGCGTCGTCATGGAGACGAAGCCCGGAACGGATTCGCCAAGACCCTGCATCAGGTTGACCTGGCCGCCATTGCCGAAGCCCTCGCACAGATTGCCGGTCGCGGCATCGACCGCGATCAGGCGCATGTCGAGCGTGCCTTCAAGGATACGGTTATGGCAGGGCTGGCCCTCAGGCACCTGCGACGACGTGAAATACGTCACGCCCTTGCACGCTGCGGTGTAGGGGATGGCTTCGTATTTCTCGTTGATGTTGTGACGCCAGATCTCCTTACCCGTCGCCGGGTCGAGCTTCATGATGTCGTTCTGTGCGGAGCACATGTAGAGGCCGTCACCTACCTTGATCGGGGTGGTTTCGGCAGCCCATTTGTTCGTCTGGCCCGGACGCGGATAGCTGCCGGTGTGATAGACGAAAGCGACCTTGAGCTGATCGGCGTTCTGCGGCGTGATCTCTGACAGGGGCGAATAGCGCATCTGGCTGTCGTCATGGCCGTAGGCGGCCCAGTCTCCGGAGGCGGGGCTGGCACTCTGCTGCGGGGCCATCTGCGGAACATCGTTCGGATCCATGGACCCGATATCCGGCAGGTTGGCCGCGTTCACACCCGGCGCCTGGGGCGCATAGGGGGACGGGCCGGAAAAGCGGCTCTTCGCAGCCGGCGTGTTCTCGGTCGGCTCGAAGGAATTGCTGCTGCCATTGCCGGGACCCGGCACGGTGGAGGTTGGCGCACCGCCGCTGCCTGCGGGAGCGAACTGGGCATTGGCAGCCAGCGGAGCGCAGGCCAGCGTGGCACAGGCAACGGTGGCGAGAAGATGGGATCTGCGCATCAGACGGTTTCCCTCAGGGTGCGGCGGGTTTCCATCCGGCGAAGAACCGGGATGGTGAGGGCGACAAGGATGCCCAGCAGCGTCGGGCCGAAATCACGCGGCAGAAGGTCAACGGGGCTGAAGCCCACTTCCCACAGGGACCAGACCCAAGTGTAGGCCAGCGCCCCCAGATACAGGAATGCGCCCAGCGTCCGCCCCATGAGCATGAAAACACCGCCGGCAACCAGCGGAATGCCACAGATGACGTAATAGACAGAGCCGCCCAGCATCGCGAGGTCGGCCCCGGCGATCACGAAGAACAGCCCCACCAGAATGATGACAACCCCTAGGACCAGTGTGAGCCACTCGGTCAGGGTTCTGCTGCCATAAGTATTCGGCATTGGTGAAAGCCTCCAGAACTGAAAGTCCGGACGGTAAGTCCAGATTTTCCGGAAAGCTACGGTTCTTTTTCAATATTGTTGAATATAATTCTAACAAAAACGTGTGATAACACGGTTTCATTTCAATAAATTCAAATACGCGTTACCTTTATTACCCGGCCGGGATTGTTACGACCGCCCCTGCCGTATGGTTCGTTGCTGCAAGGGCGGCGAGAACCTGCACCATCGTAAACGCCAGTTTGCTCTGGAAATCGCGATCACTGATCCAGAACCAGGTGTTGTTATAACTGACCGCGGCATAGCGGGTGTCCGGCTCTTCCCGGCTCGAATGGATCACAACTTCCGGGCGGTTCTCGATCCCGACCTGTCCGATCGTGGGGGGCGTACGGCCGCTCTTGATGTCGTCTTCCGGCACCTCGACCTCGTAGGCGAGTTGCGTCAGCATCGCGAGCATGGAGCGCGTCAGGATCGCGATCTGCTTGCCGGGATGCTTGGGATACGGGCCATAGACGATTTCGGCTTCCTCGGCTCCCGGGTCGAGATGCAGGAGCCGGCGCACCTCTGCCTGAATCGCCAGAAGGTTGCTGTCCGATGTCGAGGTCAGGACCAGATAGGAGCGCTCGGCACCCGTGCTGCTTCCCCCGTTGCCATTGCTATCAGACTTGCCGCCGTTTTTCTTGCTGTCCGGCGGGGTAGGGTTCTCGCTCGTGATCCGGATGGTCATGGCCCCCTGAATCTGGAGCTGTCGCAGGTCGTGCAGGAGCAGATAGAACCGCACCGACCCGCCACCGAATGGGCCCGCACCAAGCCCACGGACATTGGACAGGCCGTCGATGGACTGTGCGGTCAGACGCAGCAGCGTATCGATCGGCAGGCCACCAAGGCTGAGCGGCATGATGACCGTCGGCGAGATCGGCCGGACCACGTTCTCGGCATATTGCTGCCCCGTCACCGGCTGGTAGGTGAAAGTCGGGTTCTCCCCCAGGGACATGGTTCCCGTGCCGAACAGGTAGTTCCCGACCGCCGTCGCCGGATAGGCGTAAAAGCCGCCGCTGATGCTCTTGGAAACGCTGTAGCCCGCAATCACCTGCGTCGTATCAAGGAATGTCGGCGGATCGGCGTAACGCAGCCGGACGATGTTCAGCAGCATCTCGTGCTTCTGGGTATCCCCCAGCGCACGGGAGTATTCGAGCTGGTCGTTCCGCAGTTTTCCGGGCCCCATCGGGCCACAGGCGGAGAGGCCGGTTGCGGAGAAAATGGCCAGGGCAGCCATCAGCGTGGCACGAAAGTAAGGATGATTCGGCATGGCTGTCTGAAGACTGTCCCATTGGCAGGCAAAGCGGAAGGCCCAACCTTACTAGAGGGCGATGTCCATATCGGAAACAGCCATCTTCCCCTTCAGGCCCCGTGAAGCGAACATTCTCGACGAAATGTGTCGTCCAAGTGCTTGAAACACCTTGCGGCGTTGCCTAGATCAGTAGTCGGAACACAGGCCCGTGAGGGTCTGGATACGTCAATAGGGTCCGATCCGGTGCCTCACAGGGCCGGAACGGACCGCTGAGAGGACTGATATTACATGAGCAAAGTCATTGGCATTGACCTTGGTACCACCAACTCCTGCGTCGCAGTACGCGAGGGTGACGAAACCAAGGTCATCGAAAACAGCGAAGGCGCCCGCACGACGCCGTCCATGGTCGCCTTCACCGACAACGGTGAGCGTCTCGTCGGACAGGCCGCGAAGCGTCAGGCCGTCACCAACCCGGCCAACACCCTTTATGCCGTCAAGCGTCTGATCGGCCGTCGTTACGACGACCCGACCGTCCAGAAGGACAAGGAGATGGTGCCGTACGCCATCGTCCGTGGCGACAACGGCGACGCATGGGTCGAGGCACGTGGCGAGAAGTATGCTCCCTCGCAGATCGCAGCCTATGTTCTGGGCAAGATGAAGGAAACCGCCGAGAGCTATCTTGGCGAGACCGTCTCCCAGGCTGTCATCACGGTCCCGGCCTACTTCAACGACGCCCAGCGTCAGGCAACCCGTGACGCTGGCAAGATCGCCGGCCTCGAAGTCCTGCGCATCATCAACGAGCCGACCGCAGCAGCCCTCGCCTATGGCCTTGGCAAGCGCGATTCCGGCACGGTGGCCGTATATGACCTTGGTGGTGGTACGTTCGACGTCTCCATCCTCGAGATCTCCGACGGCGTGATCGAGGTGAAGTCCACGAACGGTGACACGTTCCTGGGCGGCGAAGACTTCGACAACCGCATCATCGGGTTCCTGGCTGACGAGTTCAAGAAAGACCAGGGCATCGACCTGCGTGGTGACAAGCTCGCCCTGCAGCGCCTGAAGGAAGCCGCCGAGAAGGCAAAGATCGAGCTGTCCTCCTCCAAGGAGACCGAGATCAACCTGCCGTTCATCACGGCTGACGCCTCCGGTCCGAAGCACCTCGTCGTCAAGCTGTCCCGCGCCAAGCTGGAGAGCCTGGTTGATGACCTGATCCAGCGCACACTCGGCCCGTGCCGTGCAGCCATCAAGGACGCGTCCGTCTCCGCCAATGAGATCGACGAAGTCATCCTGGTCGGCGGCATGACCCGTATGCCGAAGGTCATCGAGACGGTTAAGGAGTTCTTCGGCAAGGATCCGGCACGCAACGTCAATCCTGACGAAGTGGTCGCCATCGGTGCCGCCGTTCAGGGCGCTGTCCTGAAGGGTGACGTCAAGGACGTCCTGCTTCTCGACGTGACGCCGCTGTCGCTGGGTATCGAAACGCTGGGTGGCGTGTTCACCCGTCTGATCGACCGCAACACGACGATCCCGACCAAGAAGAGCCAGACCTTCTCCACGGCTGAAGACAACCAGAACGCCGTGACCATCAAGGTCTATCAGGGCGAGCGTGAGATGGCGGCTGACAACAAGCTGCTGGGCAATTTCGACCTGCAGGGCATTGCTCCGGCGCCGCGTGGCGTGCCGCAGATCGAAGTCACCTTCGACATCGACGCCAACGGCATCGTGAATGTGTCCGCCAAGGACAAGGCCACGAACAAGGAACAGCAGATCAAGATCCAGGCGTCTGGTGGTCTGTCTGATGCCGACATCGACCGCATGGTCAAGGACGCTGAAGCCAACGCTTCTGCCGACAAGGCCAAGCGCGAACTGGTCGAGCTGCGCAACAGCACGGAAAGCCTCATCCACCAGACCGAGAAGTCCATCACCGAAGGTGGCGACAAGGTTCCGGCGGCTGACAAGTCCGAAGCTGAAGCTGCGATCGCCGAGGCCCGCGAAGCTCTGGGGGGCGAAAACCTCGACGCTCTGAAGGCTGCCAGCGAGAAGCTGACGCAGGCTGCCATGAAGGTTGGTCAGGCTGTGTACCAGGCTGGTCAGGGCGCTGAAGGTGGCGCTGCGCCGGAAGGCGAGAAGAAAGACGAAAACGTCGTTGATGCCGACTTCGAAGACCTCGAAGACGACAGCAAGAAGCACTGATCGGGTGACTTCCGCAGACGGAGCTGAATGCTCCGTCTGACCCTGTTTTCCGAGGGCGCCCGTTCCCGCAAGGGGGTGGGCGCCATTCTTGTTTTCCGGCCCTCCACAGGGACCGCCTTCAGGACCGCCCCAAGGACCGAACATGGCCACCAGAATCGACTATTACGAATCCCTTGAAGTCTCCCGCACGGCCTCGCCCGACGAGCTGAAGAAAGCCTTCCGCAAACAGGCCATGCGCTACCACCCCGACCGTAATCCGGGTGATGACGCCGCCGAGCAGAAGTTCAAGGAAATCAACGAAGCCTACGACGTCCTGAAGGACGAACAGAAGCGTGCAGCCTATGACCGTTACGGCCATGACGCCTTTGAAGGTGGCATGGGCGGAATGGGCGGCGGCTTCGGTGGTGGCTTTGCCGGTGCGGGCGGTCTGGGTGACATCTTCGACCAGATGTTCGGCGACATGATGGGTGGCCGGCGCGGTGGGGGACGCCGGACCGGGGCGGATGTCCAGGTTCAGGTCGAGATCACGCTGATGGAAGCCTTCACGGGCGTGACGAAGGACGTCGAAGTCCGGACGCGCGTGACCTGTGAGGCCTGTCATGGTTCGGGTTCGGCCGATCCGAAGGCCGGCAGCAGCACCTGCCCGACCTGTCATGGTGCGGGCAAGGTCCGCGCACAGCAGGGCTTCTTCCTCGTCGAGCGCCCCTGCCCGACCTGCCATGGTTCGGGACGCACCGTGGCCAATCCGTGCAAGGTCTGTCACGGCACGGGCACGGAAGCGAAAACGGAAACCATCAGCATCGACATCCCGGCCGGCGTCGAGGATGGCACCCGCATCCGCATGGCTGGCAAGGGCGAGGCCGGTGGCGAAGGCGTGCAGCCGGGCGATCTGTACGTTCACATCTCCGTCCTGTCGCATGACATTTTCCAGCGCGACGGATCGAACATCTACTGCCGCGTTCCGCTGCGCATGACGCAGGCGGCTCTTGGCACGGAAGTCGAGGTTCCGGTTGTGGATGGTGGCCGCAGCAAGGTCCGCATTCCTGCGGGCACACAGACTGGTGAGACGTTCCGTTTGCGCGGCAAAGGCTTCTCGGTCCTGCGCTCTTCGGCCCGGGGAGACATGTACATTCAGGTCTCGGTCGAGACGCCGAGCCATCTGACGAAGCGCCAGCGCGAACTTCTCGAAGAGTTTGAGAAGGAAGCCGGGGACGACCATGCGAAGGGCAGCCCCGAAAACAGCGGCTTCTTCGCCAAGGTCCGCGACTTCTTCGAAGGCCGCTGATCTTTCAGATCTGCAAAAAGCCCGGTGCTCTCTTCGGAGACACCGGGCTTTTTCATGTCAGGCCGCGCCGAAGATATCCTTCAGGGTCCGTTCCATAACGCCGGCATCCAACGTCCTGCCCAGCCAGTGCTCCACGCCGATCACGCCCTGATTGACCAGCATCCCCAGCCCGTCCAGCACGGTACAGCCCTTGCCTTCCGCTTCACGCAGCAGCCGCGTTCTGGGTGGGTTGGGAATGACATCGGCGACGATCAGCCCTTTACGCAGAGTCTCGACCTTGAGCGGCGGCATGGCGTCGGCGTCGCCCAGACCGATGGACGTGGCGTTGATCAGGATGTCCACATCGTCCGGCACGCCGGCTTCACCATCCCATGCCTGAACGTCCGCCTTGGCCGACGTGTTGTCCCGCACCAATGCGGCAATGGTTTCCGCCTTCTTCGGATCGCGGTTCATGACCGTGATGTGAGCAGCAGAAGCGAGCCCCAGTTCCACGGCGATGGCACGCGCAGCCCCACCCGCGCCCAAAAGCAGGACCTTCTTTCCGGACGGGTCCGCGACCTGTTTCAGGGACGCCAGAAAACCCTTTCCGTCGGTGTTATCGCCGATCAGGCGCCCTTTGCGGATGGAAACACAGTTCACCGCGCCGATAATCCGCGCAGACTCTGCCAGTTCGTCCAGATGTTCGATCACCGCGACCTTGTGCGGCAGGGAGCAGTTGAACCCGACCCATTCCATGGCCCGCGCACCAGCAACCGCGTCTTTCAGGTTCTCCGCCTTGACGTCACAGTTGATGTAACGCGCGTCAATGTCGTGATGCCGGTAGGCGGCCTCGATCATGGCGACGGTGGGGTTGTCATCGCAGGGCGTCGAGAACGATCCGGTCAGGATACTGCGGAAATTCTGCTTGCTCATGAAAGGCTCCTCGGATCTGTGCCTGTTTTTGCGTTCATCCGAAATGACGCACGGGCGCGCAGAAGGGTCCATTCACATTCCGGAAATGTCAGTTTTCCGGAACACTCAGGCCCAGCAGGGCAGCCTCACGACCTGTCAGCAGATCGGCGAGCGTATAGCGGTCCAGCACCGCCAGAAACGCGCCCAGCGCATCGCCCAGCACGCCGCGCAGCACGCAGGCCGGGGACAGGACGCAGGGCCGTCCGTCCGTGCTGTTGCGGCCCTCGCAGTCCACCAGCGTCATGTCGTCTTCCGTGAAGCGGACGACCGCGCCCACATTGATCTCTGAAGCGGGACGCGCGAGTTCCAGCCCGCCGCCGCGCCCACGGACGGTCGTGACGAAACCGCCCTGCCCCAGACGGTGCACGACCTTCACCAGATGGTTTTCGGAAATACGGTAAGCCTGTGCGATCTCGCGGATGGAGACGCGGCGTGACGTGTGAACGCCAAGGTGGATCAGCACGCGCAGGGCGTAATCGGTGTGCAGTGTCAGGCGCATGGCGACTCCTCTGCCAGATTGACAGGCGCAGGTCACGTTTTTAAAGATGTATTTCAAATGCACCTTTAAGGGGACCGCTCATGTCCACTTCCGCCGACCGCAGCCTCACGCCCGAGACCATCGCCATCATCAAGGCGACCATCCCGGCGCTCGAAGCCCATGGCGTGACGATCACGTCCGAAATGTACCGCCGCCTGCTGGCCGATCCCGCGATTGCGGAAATGTTCGACCCGACTCATCAGTCCACTGGCACGCAGCCCCGGGCACTGGCCATGGCCGTGCTGGCCTACGCGAAAAACATCGATAATCTGGGTGTGATGGGTGGTGCGGTCGAACGGATCGCGCAGAAACACGCCAGCCTGGAAATCCAGCCGGAGCATTATCCGCATGTCGCCACGGCCCTGCTCGGCGCGATTTCGGCCGTTCTGGGGGATGCTGCAACGCCGGAAATCCTCGACGCCTGGGGCAAGGCCTACTGGGCGCTGGCGGATATCCTGATCGGCCGCGAGCATCAGCTTTATGACAGTAGCGCCCATGCCGAAGGCGGCTGGACCGGCTGGCGTCCGTTCCGCATTGTCCGCGCCGTGCCGGAATGTGCGAATGTCACGTCGCTTGAGCTGGAGCCTGTGGATGGCAAGCCGGTCATCAGCGCCATTCCGGGGCAGTATCTGGGCGTTGATCTGGATATTCCGGGCCATGGACGCACGCGCCGCAATTACAGCATCACATCCAGCCCGAACCGGAAGGGCTATCGCATCAGCGTGCGACATGTTTCGAACGGTGCCGTTTCGAGCTGGCTGAACAGCGGGAAATGTGAAGGGACGGACGTCCTGCTGTCACCGCCTGCCGGCAATTTCCTGCTACCCGAAAAGGTCGAAGGACCGCTGGCGTTCGTCTGTGCCGGGATCGGCATTACGCCGATGATCGGGATGCTAGAAGCACTGGCCCAGCCGGGCGTCACGACGCCTGTTCATGTCGTACAGATCGCCCATTCTGCCGAGACCGCACCGTTTGCGGAGCGTCTGGTGGAACTGTCCCACAATTCGGGAGGGCGCATCCGGGTGGTCACGCGCCTGACGGAGAAAGACGGTCGCCCGACTGCCGCCTGGGTGGCCGAGCAGCTGCCCGGCGGCGTCTCGACCTATCTGTGTGGTCCGACAGGCTTCATGCGTAACATGGTGCACGGCCTGCCGGACGCCGGGATTCCGGCCGAGCGCCTGCGTTACGAGACGTTCGGACCGGATACCGGCGTGACGGACTGACCAAGAAGGCAGATTAAAGCGCGCTGGCCTTCTGCTCCGCGTCCGACAGGATGCGGGCACGGTCGGCGCCGCCATTCGTGGCGAGGCCTTCGGCCTCGATCACGGTGATGTCCGTGATGCCGATCATGGTGAAGACGGACTTCAGATAGCTGAGCTGATGCTCGAAGGACGCGGCCGGAGAGCCTGCGCCATACAGGCCGCCACGGGCCACGGCGAGCACGACTTTCTTGCCCTTGGCCAGACCTTCGATTCCGTTTGCTCCGTAGCGGAAGGTCTGGCCCGCCACCATGATGCGGTCGATCCAGGCCTTGAGCTGGCTGGGAATCGACAGGTTGTACATCGGCACGCCAATGACGACGATGTCGGCTGCCTGGAAGGTTTTCAGAGCCTCCGCGCCGGCGATCAGTTCGGGACGGCCAGAGACGTCCGGCGTCAGTTCCTTGCCGAGCCAAGACAGGGCCTCGACATCCAGATGCGGCAGCGGATCGCTGGCAAGGTCGAGGGAAATGACCTCGACGGACGGGTCTTTCTTGCGGAACTGGGCGACAGCGGCGGCACTGACATGACGGCTGGCGGAGCTGTCACCGAGAATGCTGGAATCGATGTGGAGAAGTTTCATTTTGATCTTTCCGGTTCCTGATCGTAACCAGCACCAGATAAGGAACCTTTGAACCCCGCCGCAAGAAGGCACATTCCGGAGCCATAGGCACATGGATGTTCGCGTCAGTGAAACCGCCCCTCTCCCGAAGCTGGCCACAGTGCAGGCTGCGCCCCCGGCTGACGACACGCATAGCAGCGATGCCTGCGCCGTTATCCGCTCCATCCTCGCGCGCACGACGGACAAGTGGAGCATCCTGATCGTCAAGTCGCTCGGGCGCGGGCCGCACCGTTTCAGCGAGTTGCGGCGCGCGATCGACGGGATTTCACAGCGGATGCTGACCCTGACCCTGCGCAATCTGGAACGCGACGGCCTCGTGCTGCGAACCGTCACGCCGACGACTCCACCACGCGTGGATTATGAACTCACGACGCTTGGGGAATCGCTGTGGACGCTGACCGAAGCCTTTGGTCAGTGGGCGCTGTCGAACCGCCCCGAAATCGAGGCGGCCCGTACCCGTTTCGACGCCCGGCTTGACGCCAACATCTGATTTTTCCGTTCTGATGGACCGACCATGACCCAGATTTCCGCTCCCCGTATTGGTATCGCCGGCATTACCGGCCGGCTTGGAACGCTCTGCGCCGAAGAGGCCGGGGACGCTCTCGTCGGCGGCCTCTCCCGGACAGCAGACCCCCAGCGCAACATCACCACCGATCCCGCCGCACTCGCGAAAAGCTGCGATGTCGTGATCGATGTCAGCCATGCTTCGACCGTACCGGTCCATGCGGCAGCCTTCGCGCAGGCCGGATGCGCCTGGGTTCTGGGAACAACGGGGCTCGATCAGGGCGCGCAGGATGCCGTGAACGCTGCGGCACAGCATATTCCTGTTCTTCAGGCCGCCAATTTCTCACCGGCGCTGACGCTGTTTCTGGAACTAGCGCGTCAGCTTGGCGCAGGGCTGCCGGATTATGATGCGGAAATTCTGGAGGTTCATCATCGCCAGAAACTGGATGCGCCGTCCGGCACGGCACTGGCGATTGGCCGGGCTGTGGCGGAAGGGCGTGGGGTCAGGTTCGAGGACGTGGCCCGGACCGACCAGAATGGCCGCCGTCCGGATGGGGCAATCGGATTCGCCTCCCTGCGCGGCGGCCAAATCATAGGCGAACACGATCTTGTTCTGATGGCCGCGGACGAACAGATCACCCTGTCCCACCGCGCACTGGACCGAAGGGTTTTCGCAAGAGGCGCCCTACTGGCCGCAAGATGGTTGGCAGGACGCTCCGCCGGCCTCTACACAATGGCCGACGCGTTAAAACGCTAACCGAAAACAGGGTGCAGGGATCAAGATCCCTGCCGGGCCCGGGCAGAGCCCGGACTCCCCCGATCAACCACCAGCAATCGGCAGGTTCACACCCGTCATGAAGCTGGAATCATCCCCCAGCAGGAACGCCACCACACCGGGGATTTCGTTGATGTCGCCATAGCGGCGCATCGGGATGCTGCCGATCATCTGCTGGGCCACGACCTTGGGATCGGTGGAGAAATACTGGCTTCCGACCTTGGCCTGAAGTTCGACCTGGCGCTCCCACATGAAGCCGGGCCCCATGTAACCGGGGCTGATGGCGTTCACGCGGATGTTGTAAGGGGCGAGGTCCAGCGCGGCGGTTTCGGTCAGGGCGATGATGGCACCCTTGGACGCGCCATAGGCGGCCATGTTCGGCGGCCCCTTCACACCGGCCATGCTGGCGGTGTTGACGACGCGACCGTAGTTCTGGGCGATCATCTGGCGAGTGACGGCCTTGAGGACGTGGAACGCGCCGGTGACGTTGATCGTCAGCACGCGCGCGAAGTCATCTGACGGATAGTCCTGCACGGGGGCAAAGGCGCCCTGATAGCCGGCATTGTTGAACAGGAAGTCGATCTTCCCGAAGTCCCGGACCACGCTATCCACCGTCCCGATCACGGCCTCTTCGGACGTGACGTCACAGACATAGGAGCGGGCCTCGACGCCCTTTTCACGGACGGAGGCTTCCGCTTTTTCCAGGGCCTCGCGGTTCATGTCCAGAAGGGCGATGGCCGTGCCCTCTTCTGCCAGACGAAGGGCGGTCGCAAGACCGATATTGCCACCCGCGCCGGTGACCAGACAGACTTTACCGTTAAACTTCTTCGACATTCCGAATGCCTCAAACTCTGTTTTTCCCGGGACCGCACCCGTGACGGGCAACAAGGGTCGCGGGAACACGAACGCAGCATGGACGGTGTCGTTGAAAAATGAAACGGGGGCGCCAGCTCTCTTTTTTGTGATCTGACGGCGGTTTTCGGGACTTTCCCGCAGAAAACCGCGTTCAGACCCCATGCAGCCCCTTGACCCTTGCGACCAATTCCGCCAAGCCGTCACCTCCCTGAATGCCACAGCCTGTCTGCCAAGACACCCTGTGGCCCTTCTCACCACTCATTCCCTGCGAGGTCCCTGAGTGCGCAATCACGGCGATTTCCTTTTCACGTCCGAGTCCGTTTCCGAGGGCCATCCCGACAAGGTGGCGGACCGCATTTCCGATACCGTTCTGGACGCCTATCTGCAGGCCGATCCGGAAGCGCGTGTTGCCTGTGAGACGCTGGTCACCACCAACCGCGTCATCCTGGCCGGTGAAGTCCGCGGCCCCAAAGAGGTCGAAGACACGCTGATCGACCGTGCCCGTGAAGCCATCAAGGACATCGGCTACGACCAGGAAGGTTTCTCCTGGAAGAAGGCCGACATCACCTCCTACCTGCACGCACAGTCCGCAGACATCGCCCAGGGCGTTGACAGCGGCAGCGACAAGGACGAGGGCGCCGGTGACCAGGGTATCATGTTCGGTTACGCCACGCGCGAGACCGAGCACCTGATGCCTGCGCCGCTGTATTACGCGCAGACGATCCTCGAGCGCATCCGCGACTACCGCAAGAACGGTGATGCCCGTGGCGTCGGCCTTCTGCCGGATGCCAAGAGCCAGGTCACGCTGCGTTATGTCGATGGCAAGCCCGTTGGCGTCACGTCCGTCGTGATTTCCACGCAGCATGTCGAAGGCATGAGCCAGAACACGATCCGCGAGACGCTGCGCGACGTGGTCAACGGCATCCTGCCGGAAGGCTGGACCTGCCCGGAAGACGAGTTCTACGTGAACCCGACCGGCAACTTCGTCATCGGTGGACCGGACGGCGACGCCGGCCTGACGGGCCGCAAGATCATTGTCGACACCTATGGTGGTGCAGCCCCGCATGGTGGTGGCGCATTCTCCGGCAAGGACCCCACGAAGGTGGACCGTTCGGCAGCCTATGCCGCGCGTTACCTCGCCAAGAACGTCGTGGCTGCCGGCCTTGCCGACCGCTGCACGATCCAGCTCAGCTACGCCATCGGCGTGTCCAAGCCGCTCTCGGTCTATGTTGACCTCGACGGCACGGGCAAGGACGTGGACGAAGCCCGTCTGGGTGCGATCCTCAACGAAGTTGTGGACCTGTCCCCCCGCGGCATCCGCAAGCATCTGCGCCTGAACCGTCCGATCTACGTTCCGACCTCCGCTTACGGTCATTTCGGTCGTGCGCCGGACCCGGTTCTGGACAACTTCACCTGGGAGCAGACCGATCTGGTCACCACGCTGCGTGGCGCCCTGAACCGGTAATCTGGCAGAAAACCCCTGGTCGAGTCTCTCAAACCCCAGCCGGAGCGGCTTTACGGCCGCCAGCGCGGCCATCCGCTCCGGGCCCGGCAGCAGCACCTTCTTGAGAAGGCGCTGCCCCGGCTTTCCTTTACCTCACCGGAGAATCCCGCTGCGGGCTTCTCCGATGCGGTTTCGCGCGTCTTTCTCGAAATCGGTTTTGGCGGCGGCGAACATGCCATCGGCCAGTCCGAACTGAACCCGGATGTCGGCTATATCGCCTCCGAGGTCTTCGAGAACGGCCTGTGCTCCCTGCTTTCGCGCCTCGTGCCCGAAGGTGAGGAAGACACGGCTACGCCGCCGCCCCATTTCCGCATCTGGGCCGAAGATGCCCGCCTGCTGCTCAAGGACATGCCTGACGCATGTCTGGACCGGGCGTATCTGATGTTCCCGGACCCGTGGCCCAAGGCCCGGCACGCCAAGCGCCGCTTCGTGCATCCGGAAAACATCAAGCAGATGCACCGCGTCCTGAAACCCGGAGCCATCTGGCGCGTCGCCAGTGACCATCCCGTCTATCAGGATTGGGTCACGGAAGTGATGGGCCAGCAGGACCTGTTCGATGCGCCGCCCCCGGCCAAGGAACGTCCCGAAGGCTGGTCGCCCACGCGTTATGAAGCCAAGGCTTTCCGCGAAGGGCGCGTGCCGTTCTACTGGACCTTCACGCGCCGCCCCTGAACTCTCCAACCCAGTTATTCAGCGAGTTTCCTGACATCATGACCCAGATCGAACGCGAAGAAATGGAATTCGATGTCGTGGTGGTCGGTGGCGGTCCCGCCGGTCTGTCTGCCGCGATCCGCCTGAAACAGCTGATGCCGGATGCGGGCATCTGCCTGATCGAAAAGGGCAGCGAGATCGGCGCCCATATCGTCTCGGGCGCCGTCATCGAGCCGCGCACGCTCGACGAGCTTCTGCCGAACTGGCGCGATCTGGACGCACCTCTGCGCACGCAGGTGACGGAAGAGCGGATGCTGTTCCTGACCGAAACGCGCGCGTTCGAGGTTCCGTATCTGGACCGCGTGATGCCGCAGATGGCCAATCACGGGAACTACGTCGTCTCGCTTGGCGAAGTCTGCCGCTGGCTCGGCGAGCAGGCCGAAGCCCTCGGCGTGGAAATCTATCCGGGCTTCTCGGGCGCGGAACTGTTCATTGAAGACAACCGCGTCGCCGGCGTCATCACGGGCGATATGGGCATCGAGCGCGACGGCGAACACGGGCCGAACTTCACACCCGGCATGATCCTGCGGGCGAAGCAGACCATCCTGACCGAGGGCGCACGCGGCTCCCTCACAGGCCACGCCATGAAGCGTTTCGGCCTGCGCAAGGGCGTCGATCCCCAAACCTATGGTCTTGGCGTCAAGGAAGTCTGGGAAATCCCGGCGGAAAAGCACCGCCCGGGCCTCGTGCAGCACAGCTTCGGCTGGCCGCTCGATGACCATACCTATGGCGGCGCGTGGCTTTATCATTTCGGGGAAAACCTGGTCAGCTTCGGCTTCGTGACCGGCCTTGACTACGCCAACACCTATCTGTCGCCCTTCGAGGAAATGCAGCGGACCAAGCTGCATCCGGCCTTCCGGGAGCATTTCGAGGGCGGCAAGCGTCTGATCTACGGCGCACGTGCCCTGTCCGAAGGTGGCTTCCAGTCCATTCCGCGCCTGACCTTCCCGGGCGGTGTGCTGGCTGGGGATTCGGCGGGCTTCCTGAATGTGCCCAAGATCAAGGGCACGCATACGGCCATGAAGTCCGGCATGATCGCGGCCGAAGCCGTGGCCGAGGCTCTGGAAAAGGACAAGAAGGAAGCCGCCAGCATGACGGCGCGCGTCCGCCAGTCCTGGCTCTGGTCCGAACTGCGCGACGTCCGCAACATCCGCCCGGCCTTCGCGAAATGGGGCATGAAGCTCGGCGCGATCTATGCCGGCATCGACAGCATGATCCTGCGCGGCCGTGCCCCCTGGACGCTGCGCCATCCGCATGCCGATAACGAAACGCTGCGTCCGGCGTCGCTGTGCAAGAAGATCGAATATCCCAAGCCTGACGGGAAGATCACCTTCGATCGCGTCAGCTCGGTCTTCCTGAGCGGCACAAACCACGAGGAAAACCAGCCGGTTCACCTCAAGCTGCGCAACGAAGCCATCTGGCGCACCGTCAATCATGACGTGTTCGATTCGCCGGAGAGCCGCTACTGCCCGGCCGGGGTGTATGAACAGGAACAGACGGGCGAAAACGCCTGGCAGCTCCGGATCAATGCCCAGAACTGCGTGCACTGCAAAACCTGCGACATCAAGGACCCGACGCAGAACATCGAATGGTGCACGCCCGAAGGCGGCGGCGGTCCGAACTATCCGGTCGGGATGTGAATTTCTTCCTGCAGACGGGCGCATCCGGAGCGGAATGTGACTTTTTCAGTCAGTCCCGCTACGGTGGCGCCCGTTTTTGTGGCGGCGACAGCAGCGAAAGATGACGATGAAAGTTCTGGTCCCAGTCAAACGGGTGGTCGATTACAACGTCAAGGTACGTGTAGCGGCCGATGGCAGCGGTGTCGAAACGCAGGGCGTGAAAATGTCCATGAATCCGTTCGACGAAATCGCGGTCGAAGAAGCGGTACGCCTGCGTGAAAAGGGTGCTGCGAAGGAAGTCGTGGCCGTGACCATCGGCGCACAGGCCGCGCAGGACGTTCTGCGCACGGCCATGGCCATGGGTGCCGACCGCGCCATTCTCGTGCGTACGGACGACACGCTTGAGCCGCGCGCCGTGGCCAACGTGCTCAAGGCCATTGCCACACGCGAGGAAGCCGGCCTGGTCTGCATGGGCAAGCAGGCGATCGACGACGACATGAACGCCACGGGCCAGATCCTGGCTGCCAAGCTTGGCTGGCCGCAGGGTACGTTCGCCAGTGCCGTGACGGTTGCCGATGGCCGCGTCGAGGTCGCCCGCGAAATCGACGGTGGCACGGAAGTCGTGTCCCTCACGCTCCCGGCCGTGATCACGGCGGATCTGCGCCTCAACGAGCCGCGCTATGCCTCCCTGCCGAACATCATGAAGGCCCGCAAGAAGCCGCTTGAGACGGTCGAGATCGACAGCCTCGGCGTCGATACGGCGTCGCGCCTGACGGTGGTCTCCGTGGCCGAGCCGTCCGAGCGCAAGGAAGGCATCAAGGTGAACAGCGCGGCCGAACTGGTCGAGAAGCTCAAGACAGAAGCGAAGGTGATCTGATGACCGCTCTTGTTCTGGTTGAAGTCGAAAACGGCGCGGTCCGTCAGGCTTCCCGTTCGGCCGTTGCCGCAGCCTCCCGCTTCGGTGCCGTCGATGCTATCGTGTTCGGAGACGGTGCTGAAGCCGCTGCTGCCCTGCCGGGTGTGACGCGCGTTCTCAGCGTGCCGGCTCTGGTCAACGATCTGGCCGAACCCACTGCCGATCTGCTGGCCGCCCGCGCGAAGGACTACAGCCACATCGTGGCCGCAGCCTCCGCCACCGGCAAGAACATCCTGCCGCGTCTGGCGGGCCTGCTGGACGTGCAGCCCATTCCCGACGTGGTCGAGATCAAGGACGCCGACACGTTCGTGCGCCCGATCTATGCCGGCAACGCCCTGGCGACGGTCCGCTCTTCCGACAGCATCAAGGTGCTGACGATCCGTGGCTCCAATTTCGATCCGGTTGCGGCCGAGGGTGGCTCTGCTACCATCGAGACGATCGAGGCTCCGGCCAGCGAAAAGTCCGTCTTCGTGAAGGTCGAACTTTCGGCGTCTGATCGCCCGGAACTGGAATCCGCCCGCGTGGTGATTTCCGGCGGTAAGGGCATGAAGGATGCTGCGAACTTCAAGCTGCTCGAACCCATTGCCGACAAGCTGAACGCTGCCATCGGCGCATCGCGCGCGGCTGTGGATTCCGGCTTTGCCCCGAACGAGATGCAGGTCGGCCAGACCGGCAAGATCGTGGCACCGGAACTCTACATCGCCGTGGGCCTGTCCGGTGCGATCCAGCATCTGGCCGGCATGAAGGACAGCCGCGTCATCGTGGCGATCAATGCCGATCCGGAAGCGCCGATCTTCAAAGTCGCCGATTACGGCATCGTGGGCGATCTGTTCGAAGTCCTGCCGGAACTCGAAAAGGCGCTGTAAGGCATCCTTTTCCTGAAACGGCAAAAAAGGGGCGCCCCATGACGGGACGCCCCTTTTTTCATGACAGGACCTGACAGAGGTTTAACTGGCTCTCCGGCGCCCATGGGGCACTCTTCCGGGCACGGAGACACCCATCATGATCCTGCGTAAATTCGCCCGAGACATCCTGTCCTGCCTGCCCGTCCTTCTGGGCTTCCTGACCATTCACAGCGCCCTTGCTGCCGCCTACATCGTACCTTCGGCCTCGATGGAGCCCACGCTGATGATCGGGGACCAGATTGGCGTTGTTGTGCCCAGCTATGGTCTCAGCACGGCCAACCTGCCCTTCGGTCATGCCCTGAAGCCGCGTGACAGCAGCGGAGGACGCCTCTTCGGACATCTGCCCCGTCGCGGAGACGTCGTCGTGTTCCGGGCACCGGCCAATCTGCATCAGACCTGGATCAAGCGCGTCATCGGCCTGCCCGGTGATAGGATCGCGCTCGTCCAGGGACATGTCGTCCTGAATGGGACCGAACTGGCATGGAAGGACATGGGTCCTGCCCGCGAGGAGAGCCGCAGAGGCATCTGGCTTCCGGCAGAACGCTATGACGAGACCCTGCCGGGCAATGTGCATCACAACATCCTCAAACTCTCGCAGGACGGCGAACTGGATAACATCGCGCCTTTCACGGTCCCTGCCGGTCATCTGTTCGTCATGGGCGACAACCGCGACAATTCCGCCGACTCACGGGTCAGCGTTGCCGACGGCGGCGTAGGGCTGCTGCCGGTCTGGAACCTTCAGGGGCAAGCCCGTGCCATCCTCTGGTCGTGGCGGGATATCACCCGAACGGCACTCATTCTCTGATTTTTCGCTCTGGCCCCCTTGCAGGAAAGCGTTAACCCCTGTAGGAGAAGCGCCGTCGGCCGGAGTGTAGCTCAGCCTGGTAGAGCACTGTGTTCGGGACGCAGGGGCCGGAGGTTCGAATCCTCTCACTCCGACCAGCCGATAATTTTTCCAGAAATCGCTGCAACAGTTTCTTGGCCTCAGGCCAGCGCATCTCTGTGCCTGAAACGCAGAAAAATGCCCTCCCCCTTTCGGGAGAGGGCAAATTGGCTTCAGGAGCGCTTGTCCCAGGCCGAAGAGGTCGGCCAGACGCCCTGGGCGTAGACCTGACCGTAGGCGTGGACTTCCGTCAGGAAGGTCCGCTCACCGTCGAGAACGATCTTCACGGTCGGCGCCAGTGTGCCACCGATGCGATAGGTCGTCGGGTCCTGCGGATCAGCCGAACCGGGCTCCGGCAGCGTGTCGATGAAGGACTGCACGTAACCGGCGGGATCGACGAAGTGCGAGTAGGTCTCGTACGGCGCAGAAGACGGGTTGCCGAGCACGAGGCCAGATCCGTTCAGCGGAGCGTATGGGCCGAAAATGCCGTTGCGCGACACGAAGCCATACACGCCATCCGGACCCGTGCTGTTGCCGGTGAAGGTGGAGTGATGGGAGATCGTGAACAGATAGGTCAGACCGTCCTGGAACACGACATGGGGGCGTTCCGTCTGGTCATTGACGCCGAGCGCGGTAACAAGCGCCGGCAGCATTTCCCACTGCGAGAAATCACCCTTTGTGGAGTCGGATTTCAGACGGGCAATGCCGATGGCGGCAGCGCCATACTGCGCACCGGCCGGAACGGTGGTGGCTGGCGGCACCAGGCCCATCTCGTCGGAACCGATGGTGAAGTCACCGCGCATGCCCGGAACATTCCCTTCGAACAGGGCATAGATCTCGTTGTCGTCCGGATTGCGGAAAATATGCGGATCGCGGAAGTCCCAATAGGCGTCCTCGACGATATTGGCGTAGTTCACGCCGTCCGCCTGGAACATGTCCGTGCAGACATCGAAGCCTTCGAACCACACGCCGGTGGCGTCTGCCATGACCTGGCCCGTCGTATAGGACGGAACAGACTCGGACGGAGAGTCATTGACGGACGTGTAGAACAGATCGACCGTGTTGGCGCTGTTTTCGCGCATGACCGCACAACCGGACCATTCCCAACTGCGGGAATTGGCGCCTTCCTTGATCACGCGGCCGCCGAACTGCCAGTCCGCGCCATTGCCGGTGCGGCTGTAGTAGTAACCGATATAGGAATAGTTGTTGCGGCTGTGCCAGCCATCGACCGTATCGCCTGTTGCGGAGCGATCAGCCACGAGGGCGAACATGACGTACCAGCCCTTGAAGGTCACGGTCTTGCCGTGGATGTCGCGCAGCAGCCAGGTGTCCCACTGCCACACATCGGAATCGATGACCGGGAAAGCGTAGTCGATGACCGGCATGGTCGTCGTCGGATCATCGGTATGAATCTTCATCGCGTCAGCGATCGTCCAGCGCGAACCCGACTGGATTGCGCTCTGCGTGCTGGAAACAGCGTTCATGATTTTTCCCGTAACTGAAAATGAAAAAGAATCAGACGGTTTCCAGTAACCGGAAGAACACCGGTTATTGGAAACCGAACAGAAGAGACGGTCGAAATCCTGTCCTGAGCCGTAATATTTGTGCAGGAAAACGTGTCTTGCTTCTGACGTACGCAACAAAAAAAGGCCGCTCCCCGAGGAAGTGGCCTTTATGGAAACCATTCTGTGAAATTGCGTTCTGAACCGGTTTTTGACTATGTTTTATGGCTCAGTGCCACAGTTATAGGAAAAAGCTGCGCGCAATGCAAGCTAAATAAAATCCGCCGGTCTTTCCGGCCCCAGGATTACAAAAAACCCCACCCGATGGCGGGTGGGGTTCTGATGAAAGCTGAAAAGCGGGAAAGCTCAGCCGCGCTGAAAGCCTGCCATGGCAGAGCGGGACAGGTCTTCAAGAAGATCGATCGCTCCTTTCGAGTCGTTCAGGCACGGCACAAGAGCAAACTCTTCTCCCCCCGCTTCCATGAATTCTTCCCGAAGTTCGTTTCCGATCTCATCCAGCGTCTCAAGACAATCCACCATGAAGCCTGGCATAATGACGGCAATCTTCGTGATTCCCTGGGCCGGCAGGGCTTTGACGAAGGGCGCCGTATAAGGCTGGACCCATTCCAGCGGTCCGAAACGGGACTGGAATGTCAGGGGCATCTGCTCCTCACTCAGTCCCAGCGCCTGACGCAGGGCCGAAATCGTGCGTTCGCACTCATCGCGATAGGTGTCGCCCTTTTCGATACAGGTCTTGGGAAGGCCATGAAACGACGCCACGATCTGCTGCGGCTTGAAGCTCAGACCCGCAAGCGTGTCCTGCACGGACGTCTCAAGGGCGCGTATGAAAGCAGGATGATCCGGAAAGGACGGGACAGTCAGGACGGCTGGCTGACGACGCAGACGCATGAGCGCGCGGAAAAGCTGGTCGTTGGCAGTCGCGGTCGTCGTGGCGGAATACTGCGGATACAGCGCAATGCTGATAATCCGGTCACAGCCCTGATCCATCAGGCTCTCAACAGCCTTCGCGACGGATGGGCGGCCATACCGCATACCCCATTCGACAGGCACACCATCGGCACGGAGACGTTCAGCCAGCCCCTCGGCCTGCCTGCGCGTATAGACCCGCAATGGCGAGGCATTTTCTTCCTTGTGCCAGATCCGCGCGTAATTTGCACCGCTGGCAAAGGGACGTTTTGTCAGGATGATGCCCTGCAAAATGGGCTGCCAGATCAGGGGGGGACTCTCGATGACGCGACGGTCAGAGAGAAATTCGCTCAGATATCGCCTTACCGAAAAATAGCCTGTGTCATCAGGCGTTCCGAGATTAACAAGGAGAATACCAGTCCGGCCTTCTGGCGGAGGAGCGATACGGGGTGTTTTGTGAAGAAATGCCATAGTGCCCTCTACTGTGGAACCGGGCGGGCACTTAGGAAAGAGGGAAAGCGTCTGGAGATACGCGCCCCTTGCGGGACGCTATCGTCGATGCCTTACCTTCGCATAGGAAACATCCGGTTTCCGGGTCCCTTGCAGCAAAGTATAGGCAAACACCGCAACAGCGACGGTCATAGGACCAACATACGGCAGAAGAGTATTCATCAGAGCCATACTTGCCTCCTTTGAGCCTTTGGAAAAGATTTTCTGGTAGGCTCGATTCAGAGATTGAGCACATCTTCCCCACGTTTCAACAAAAAAATTCGGAATTCTTCAAAAAACATTCAAAGAAATGAAATATCCAAATTCTTTCAACAAGTTAGAAGAATACGACTCTGCATGATCTTGTCGTCTGCAGGCAACCATCCCATCTCGAAGCTGTTACAGACACACCATCTGATTTTGAAACAAGGTTTTCCAGACATGGCTACACAGGATCCCGTCATTTACGTTGTTGCTGACGGCGAAAAAGCCCGCTTCCTGCGCCTCGAAGGGGCACAGCTGCGCACCATCGCAAGCTTCGACCTGCACAAGGGCTCCAACGCGGAAACGGATGTCGGCTCCATCAAGGCGCCCCACGAAAATCCGCATGAGCAGCTCAAGGAACACTTCACGCGCGATCTGGCCGCCCATATCAACAAGGCCGCACAGAACAGCGACGTCGAAGGCATCCTGCTTGTCGCTCCGGCTCAGGCCTCGCACGAAATCCGCGAGCATCTCGACAAGCCGACGGCGAAGAAGCTTTTCAAGACGCTGGTCAAGGACCTCGTCAATACGCCGGACCATGACCTTCTGAAGCATCTCGACCGCCCGGAAACCGGCTGGCCGGAACTTGCTTCCGTCTGATCCCGCGCAGACCTGCGGGGAGGCCGTCAGAGGGCTCTTCCCGCAATGCAGGGCTGTCTGACCCCCGTCGTTCCCGGCCAGGAAGAGGGCAGCCCCCGCTGACAGCGCACGGCCAGAAGTCCGAAACACTGCGCTTCAAGAGCATCCCCGTCCCATCCCAGGACATCCACGGATGCCACATTTCCTAAACAACGCCGCAATCCGTCCATCAGCACCGGGTTATGGCGCCCGCCTCCCGCGACAAACCACGTTTCGGGCTGCACCGGAAACGGCGTCCGCGCCACGGCCTCAACCGTAAAGGCTGCCAGTGTCGCCGCCCCATCTTCCGCAGACAGATCCCGTACATACGCCATGGCTTCCGAATGAAAGCTCAGCCGATCAAGCGACTTGGGCATGGGCCGCGTGAAATATGGGATCGCCAGCAGCTCCTCCAGAACATCCTGACGAACCGTTCCTGAAGACGCCAGCGCGCCCCCGAAATCACACGGTTTGCCGGTATGCCGCAGAGCCCAGTCGTCCAGAAGGGCATTGCCCGGACCGGTATCACAGGCCCAGACACCTCGCTGCCCATGCTGGTCCTGCGCTCCCAGAACCGTCACGTTGGCGACACCGCCAATGTTGAGAACGGCCACGGGACGCTGTTCCTGCTGAAGCAGGGCGGCGTGAAACACCGGCACCAGCGGCGCCCCTTCCCCGCCATTTTCCAGATCCCGCGACCGGAAATCATGGATAACCGGCACGCTACAGAGATCCTGCAGCAGCCGGGCATCCCCGATCTGCCAACTCCGGCCACGTTCCGGCTGATGCAGGATGGTCTGGCCATGAAAGCCTATGACCGCAGGCTCCAGACCCGACGCTTTCTCGCGCAGCAGACGCACGGCCTCCACATGCCGGAGGGTCAGCTCCCGCGTAACGGCCAGCACTTCGGCATCATCCGGAGCAAGACCTGCCGCACGATCCAGCAGTTCGCGGGTCCGGGCGCGCAACTCCGGGCTGTAAGGCACTGTCAGGGACGGCCCCATCCGTCCGATGCGCACGCCATCCGTTTCGATCAGAGCGGCATCCACCCCGTCCAGGGACGTCCCGCTCATCAGCCCGAGCGCCCAGACCATGCCGGACGCTTCTGTACTTCCCGCCGCGCTCAAAGCTCCGCAAGCGCCAGATGCAGATGGCCCTGACACCGCTCCAGAAGCGGCTCGATGTCTGCCAGAGCCACCCCGCGCCGCAGCAGAACCGCGCGTTTGGTATTCCCCTGCGCCAGTTTTAGCGCTTCACGCGCCTCCTCGACCGTTCCGCCAGCCAGTTCCATGACCATGCGCTCAGCCCGGGCCTGAAGCTTGTCATTGCTGATGCGCATATCCACCATGCGACCGCGATAGACATGCCCCAGACGCGTCATCAGCGCCGTGGAAAACAGGTTCAGCGTAACTTTCTGCGCCGTCCCGGCAGCCATGCGCGTGGACCCAGCCAGAACCTCGGCGCCCGTCGGGATGCAGATGCCCAGCTCTGCTTCCCGCAACAGGCGCGATTCCGGATTCCCGCTGACACCGATCGTCAGCGCACCCACTTCCCGCCCGAACTGAACGATGGCGCAGGTATAGGGCGTGTTGCCGCTCGCCGCGACGCCGATCACCACGTCATGTTCGGTCGGGTGATGTTCCATCAGATCAAGCCGCGCCTGATCTTCCCGGTCCTCCGCGCCCTCGGCGGCCTGAGTCGTTGCCCCGGCCCCGCCAGCCAGCAGCAGAACCAGCTTCTCCGGAGCCAGACCAAAGGTCGGCGTCAGTTCAACACCGTCCTGTAACCCGATGCGCCCGGACGTCCCTGCCCCCGCATAGACCAGCCGGCCACCAGCCTGAAGCCGCGGGACAGCGGCCTCGACGGCCCGCTCGATGGACGGCAATGCCTCCCCGACACGGTCCAGAGCCGCCTTCTGGGACGTCAGAAGCCGGTCCAGAAGCACATCGAGCAACAGGCGCTCGATATCCTCATTGGCCGCAAGAACCGTCTCGGTACGGGAGGACGTCATCGCTCAGTCTTCGTCTTCATCCGGCACTTCATTGCGCCGGAACAGCTGCCCGTCCTTCAGAAGTCCCTGTTCCACGATGCTTTCCGCGATCTGGACCGCATTGAGGGCCGCGCCCTTGCGCAGATTGTCGGACACACACCACAGCGCCAGACCATTCTCGACAGACGGATCGATCCGCAGGCGTGAGACATACGTCGCATCTTCGCCCACACATTCGATCGGCGTGACATAGCCACCGTCCTCGCGCTCGTCGCGCAGGATCACGCCCGGGGCCTTGCGCAGCGCCTCGCGTGCCTTCTTCAGATCAACCGGCTTCTCGCACTCGATGCTGATGGCCTCGGAATGTCCGATGAAGACTGGAACGCGCACGCAGGTCGCCAAGACCTTGATGTCCGGGTCCATGATCTTGCGGGTTTCGACCGCCATCTTCCATTCTTCCTTGGTCGCACCGTCATCCATGAAACGGTCGATATGGGGAATGACGTTGAAGGCGATCTGCTTGGTGAACTGCGCGACCGTCGGCGGATCGTTGACGAACGTGCCCTTGGTCTGGGCGAACAGCTCGTCCATGCCGTCCTTGCCGGCGCCTGAAACGGCCTGATAGGTCGAGACCACGATGCGCTTGATCCGGAATAGGTCATGCAGCGGCTTGAGCGCCACCAGCATCTGCGCGGTCGAGCAGTTCGGGTTGGCGATGATGCCACGGCTGGCCTTGCCGATCGCCGCCGCATTCACTTCCGGCACGATCAGCGGCACACCAGGCTCCATGCGGAAATGCGACGTGTTGTCGATCACCACACATCCCGCAGCCGCAGCTTTCGGCGCATAGACGGCCGAAATCGCTCCACCCGGCGAAAACAGCGCAATGTCCCAGCCCTTGAAGTCGAACGTCTCGAGGTTCTGGACCTTCAGGACCTTCTTGTCCCCGAAAGAAATCTCGCGCCCGGCCGACCGCGGAGAGGCCAGCGCCACAACTTCATCGACCGGAAAGTCCCGCTCCGCCAGAATTCGCAGCAGTTCACGCCCCACCGCACCCGTGGCGCCAACAACCGCAACCCGATAACCCATGATCTTTTCCCGTTCCCTGAAAATCAGCCCGAAAAGGGCAGACGCTTTAAAAGCGCCGACAGACGGTGCCGCCGCAGTTCGTAGCGGGCCTTGCGCCCCGTCGCCATGTAGTTGAGCTGGACCGCATACCGTGTTCCCACGAACTGCCGGTGCCCGTGCCAGGTCGCCGGACCGTTCGGGAATACCAGCAGCGTCCCTTCCGCCGGCGTCACCTCGACATCGAAATCCTCGACATCATCCGGCCCGTTCAGCAGCCGCAGACAGCCATCGCGCGACGCCCAGTCCTCCCCGCGCGGATTGAGATACAGCAGGATCGTGACCAGCTTGGCCTCCGAATCCCGATGGATCCGCCCGTCTTTTTCCCGCGTGCGCCCACGCATTGTCAGCATGGTGGGCGCATCCGCCAGATCCAGCCCGAATTTCTCGGCCACCAGCGCCTTGAGTTTCGGCCCCTGCAGTTCCGCGATCATGGCCGAGACACGCGGCGTCAGCTTCAGCGCTTCCGGCGGAAAGGAGCCACCGGATTTCATCTCCGGCAGGTCCGAGACAACCGCCTTCAGATCGTCGTTGCTGATGAAATGCGGCACTACCACATGCGGAAACGGTTTTTCCGCAACGGGCGCGCTCTCGAACGCATCATAATCAAGGGAAATCCTGCTCATGGCGCGGAAGGCTAGACGCGGCCCACGTCGGCGACAAGGCCTATTCCACACATGTGAGACCTGCCTTTTACGAAAGAATATTACCCCCGCAGCGGCTTATGGGCCTTCACCATCCGGCTCGTCGCCAGATAGCGGACATATCCTGCCCCCAGGCGGTTCGCGCCACCCGTGCAGACATGCGGCCCCGGCTGCGGAGAGACGCGCCCGTCCCAGACCGTATGAAGAAGACGCGGATCGGTCCTGCATTCCAGCATCCGGTGATCCACACCCGACTGGCTGACTTCATCCGTCAGAACCGCATGCGCGGACAGACCGTCCCGACGCAGTTCCTGCGCTCCTGCTGACACATCCGTCAGCGCAAGACCACTTCCCGTCAGAACTGCAAGAAACAGCAGAGCACGCATCAGCGAAACTCCCATCCCAACAAGGCCGGCTCAGGACCGGTCACCAGATTAGACGACTCTCAGCCATGAAAAGTTGCGGCAACTTTGTGGCACGACGAACAGATTTTTGCCTTCAAGCGGTCCGACCACTAAAATTCCGCTCGATTTTCCTGCCTCATTTTTCGCCCCTTCCTCGACCCAAGGCGTCCTTTCATGAACACACGCTCCCTCGTCCTTCCCGAACTGCTTCCCCATCTTGAAGAGATCCCGACGGTCGATCTTTCTGCTGAATCCCTGCCCGCCTTTCGCGCTGGCCTTGAACAAGCCGCCGGACAATCCTTTCTTCAGGCCGAAGACTATCCCGTCACCCTTGAGCGCCTGAACATTCCCGGCACGGAAAACGCACCCCCCATCCGCCTCCTGACCGTCCGTCCCCGCAAGGAGGCCACAGGCCCACGCACGGCGCTGCTGCATCTGCATGGCGGCGGCTATTTCGCCGGCCAGCCCGAACTCACCACGACCCAGCTCTGCCAGTTCGCACAGGAGCTGGACTGCGTGGTCATCTCCCCGGATTACCGCCTCACTCCGGAGCACCCCTTTCCTGCCGCGATCGAGGACGCCTACACCACGCTGTGCTGGATCACGCGCAACGCCGACACACTCGGGATTGATCCCGCCCGCATAGGCCTGACCGGCGAGAGCGCAGGCGGTGGCCTTGCGGCCGGACTGGCTCTCCTGACCCGGGATCGCGAAGGGCCGACGCTGCTGTTCCAGAACCTCATCTATCCCGTGCTCGACGACCGCACGACCACGGGTCAGCCTGACGCTTCGCCTGTCGGGGGCGAGTTCCTGTGGACCCGGGCCAGCAACACTTTCATGTGGACGGCCCTCCTCAATCCCGTAGCGCCCGGTTCGGCAGACGTCTCGCCCTATGCCGCTCCCGCCCGCGCAACCGACCTGTCCGATCTGCCCCCGGTCTATCTGTGTGTCGGCGCGCTGGACCTGTTCCTGGATGAAGATCTCGCCTATGCGCGGCGCCTGATCCATCAGGGCATCTCCGTAGAACTGGAAATCGTGCCCGGCGCCTGCCATATCTTCGACCAGACAGACACACCGGTCGCCACCCGCTCCATTGCACGCCGGATCGACGCCATGAAACGCGGCTTCGGTCTCTGACAAAGGATGTTCGGGAAAGGCGGAGATTGGCCCTCTTCTGCCAATCCGCTAGACTGCGCGGCCATATGACAGCCCCCGGCCCCGCCTCTCCCCGGCAGGAGCGCGGCCCCCGGGGACACAGGAGACGAGTTCATGGGCGACCATCATGATGACCGGGACGCCATCAATGGCGAAAACACCGTCTATCTGGCGGAGCTGCACACACGCTGGCAGCACGACCCGGCCTCCGTGGACCCGGCTTTTGCGTCCCTGTTCGAGACCCTCGGCTCCGACCGCCTGACCGGCCCGGATACGGCTGATCAGAGTGATGCCAGTGCCGAAAGCCTGAAATTCGCCTATCGCCTGCGTGGACATTCGATCGCCTCGCTGGACCCGCTCGGCCTCGCTCCCACACTCGACATCCCCGAACTGACGCCGCCAGGTGCGGACCGGGATCTGATCGCCCGTCTGCGCCGCGCCTACTGCGGCACGACGGCGGTCGAGTTCATGCATCTTCAGGACCCGGCCCAGCGCCAGTGGTGGATTGACCGTCTGGAAAATCCGGCCGCCGGCCCCTCGCTGGACCAGAAGCGCATTCTCCTCGCCCTCACCCGCGCCGAAGGCTTCGAGCAGTTCTGCCAGAAGCGTTTCATGGGCATGCGCCGCTTCGGCCTTGAGGGCGGCGAGAGCGTTATCGTGGCCCTGCGCACCCTGATCGATGCCGCCGCACAGGACGATGTGCGCTCCGTCTCGCTTGGCATGCCCCATCGTGGCCGCCTGAACGTGATGGCCAACATCCTGCGCAAACCGTTTGCCGCCATTTTCAGCGAATTCGCCGGCGCCTCCTTCAAGCCCGATACGATCGAAGGTTCAGGCGACGTAAAATACCATCTCGGCACCGCCACCACGCTCGAACACGCCGGCCATACCGTCCGTATCTCGCTCCTGCCCAACCCGTCCCATCTGGAAGCAGTGGACCCGGTCGTGCTCGGTCGCGTCCGCGCCGATCAGGACCGCGAAAAGGACCGGGACCGCCAGCACCATCTGGGCATTCTCGTCCACGGCGACGCAGCCTTCGCGGGACAGGGCGTCGTGTACGAAACTCTCAGCCTGTCAAAGCTGGAAGGCTACCGGACGGGTGGTACGGTTCACGTCATCATCAACAACCAGATCGGCTTCACCACCGTCCAGTCCGATGCCCATTCCGGCCTGCACAACACCGATATCGCCAAATCCGTTCAGGCCCCGATCCTGCACGTCAACGGCGATGACCCCGAAGCCGTCTCACGCTGTGCGTTTCTGGCGCATGAATGGCGTCGCACGTTCCAGTCCGACATCGTGCTCGACGTCGTCTGCTATCGCCGACACGGCCATAACGAAGCCGACGAACCCGCCTTCACGCAGCCCGCGATGGTCCACGCCATCCAGTCCCGCGCCACGACCCGCAGCCTCTATGCCGATCATCTGATCCGCACCGGCGTCATGACCAAAGCCGAGGTCGAGGAGATGTGGACCCATTTCCAGAACCGCCTGGAAGAACAGTTCGAGACCTCCAAGACCTATCAGCCCGATGGCACGGACTGGCTGGACGGCCCCGAAGACCCGACACGCCTGCAGGACGAGCAGGACCGCATCCAGCCCATGACCGGCGTGCCCCTCAGGCGCCTGCAAGAAGTTGGGGAGGCCATCGGCACGATCCCTGAAGGTCTGGCCGTTCATCCGCGTCTGGCCCGACAGATCGTGGCGCGCGGCAAGGCAGTCGCCGATGGTGGCCCGATCGACTGGGCCACGGCCGAGGCCCTCGCTTTCGGTACCCTGTCCATGGACGGGCACCCGGTCCGCCTGTCCGGACAGGACAGCCGCCGTGGGACGTTCAGCCAGCGTCACGCGGTCCTGTTCGATCAGGAAACAGGCCGCGAAGACACGCCCCTCACCCATATCGCGCCCCATCAGGCGCCGCTGAACATCTGGAACTCGCCGCTCTCGGAATATGCCGTCCTCGGCTTCGAATACGGCTATTCCCTCGGTGATCCGGAAGCGCTGGTCCTGTGGGAAGCGCAGTTCGGCGATTTCGCCAATGGCGCGCAGATCATCCTCGACCAGTTCATCGCCTCGGGCGAAACCAAATGGCTGCGAACGTCTGGCCTGACCCTGCTTCTGCCGCATGGCTATGAAGGTGGCGGCCCGGAACATTCCTCAGCCCGCCCAGAGCGCATCCTTCAGCTCTGCGCCGAAAACAACATGCGCGTGTGCAACATCACCACGCCCGCCAACTACTTCCACGCCCTGCGCCGGCAGATCGCACGCCGCTGCCGCAAACCGCTGGTCGTCTTCACGCCCAAATCCCTGCTGCGCAACAAAGACGCGGTTTCGATGCTGGACGCGATGGGACCGCATACGCGCTTCCAGCCCGTCATCGCGGACCCGGCAAAGGAGGAAGGCGCGCGGCGCATCATCCTGTGCACCGGCAAGGTCTATTATGATCTCGTTGCCGAACGGACGCGCCAGAACCGTGACGACGTCGCCATCATCCGCATCGAACAGCTCTACCCGTTCCCGCATCACGCCCTGATGGAGCAGCTCGCCCGTCATCCGGACGCAGAACAGGTCCTGTGGTGTCAGGAAGAGCCGCAGAACAACGGCGCCTGGATTTTCGTGGACCGTCGCATCGAACGCGCACTTCGAGGCTGCAATCATCGCGTGCAGCGCCCGGACTATGTTGGTCGCGAAAGCGCGGCTTCTCCCGCAACAGGGCTACCGGGCGTCCATGCCGCCCAGCAGGAAAAACTGGTTCAGGACGCCCTGTCCTGAACCTTCCCGGCCTGAGAAAAACTCAGGTCGGACCACCCTGATAGCCGTAGCTGCTCCGGCCCGCCCCGACATTTCCATAGTCATCGCCACGGAACTGCCGCGATCCCTGACCACCATAATCCGGGCCACAGGCCGCAAGAGCTGCCAGCAGCGCAAGCGCTATCCCAATCCGAACGCGTGTCATCAGAATTTCCCTTTCATACCGCAAAGTGGCTTTGATCTTACCCCTTGCATAACATACGCCCAACCATCATTGCGCAGGCTTTCAGGGAGACCCAGCCTTCTCCGACACAGTCGCAGCCTTGACCGACATACTGGCATGCCGCCTGTTCCAGGGCAGGTCGTAAGTCTGGATCAGCCCCAGCTCCAGGCCCGCAGCGATATTGACCGGCAGGCCATTCCATTGAGTGTCCGACGGCTGAACGCACATCGCTCGAACAGGCCGATCAACAGCCTTGAGAATCTCATCCCTGATCCGCCTGGCCGTTTTCCTTTTCCCCGGCCGGGCATAACACCGCAGCCGACGTCGCAACCCTCCGATGGCTACCCCCACATAAACAACCCGGTTGCCTATCACAAAAGCATAGACTCCGGGACCTGCGGGAACCTTCTGCAAAGGCATTAGGGCACCATCATCCTGCAGCCCCCATATCCCCACCTCTCTAAAACCAGAAGCAGACAGAATAAAAGGATCAAGATGTGGTTTGACTGAAGACATACTACTCACTTCCCAGATCGTTATTCCTGCCCATTTTGCGACAATACTCATCGCAGCCAGAAGAACGCTGAATTTCGAAGAAGGGAGATTTGTTGGCGAACCGGCTGGGAGCAAATAAGTCCATATAAAACAATGACTTACGCTGTCTACGTCTCTTTTTGTTCTATCGAAGAATCAAGCACTTAGCGGTGATTTGTCAAACTTGCTTCTTCCTCAAAAGAGGCGCGCGTCAGTAAAAAAGCACACGAAGTCAAACCAAACCGGCAAAGTGTCAAACCCGCCCAAAAAACGGCGGTTTTCTGCGGTTTTTTAAAGGAAATGGTGAACCGGCTGGGACTCGAACCCAGGACCATTCGATTAAAAGTCGAATGCTCTACCAACTGAGCTACCGGTTCATCCGCACGCTGGCTACCCCACAACCCATGAGGGCGTCAACCTCGCCAACCGGAAAAACAGGCTTCCGCCCCCCATCCGCCTGACAACGCGTCACATCGCTCCATGGTCTCCCGCGCCGAAAGAGGCTATGGGCCGACGTCCTGCGTTTCCTGACCGCGGCCACCCCCTTTTTCAGTCCCGAAAGGAAGAAACAGATGCCCATCGAGATTCTTCCTGGTCTTCTGCTTGAAGAGGACGAGCTGAAAATCACCTATATCCTGGCATCCGGTCCGGGAGGACAGAACGTCAACAAGGTAGCCACGGCCGCACAGCTCCGGTTCGATGCCACGCGCTCTCCGGTCCTGTCGGACCGCATCCGGACACGCCTGATCGAACTCGCAGGCAGCCGTGCGACCCAGAATGGCGAAATCATCATCACGGGTCGCCGCTTTCGCACACAACAGAGAAACCGCGATGATGTCGTCGAACGCCTGGCGGAACTGATCCGCAAGGCGGCACATCGCCCCACTTTCCGCGTGGCCACCCGTCCCGGAAAAGCGGCCCGGCAACGTCGGCTTGACGGAAAATCACATCGGGCCGGCATCAAGCGCAACCGCAAGGTCCGCCTGGACGACTGACACATCTCGGTACGTTAAAGTAACAAGAATTCTCTACCACGCAGCACTTCTGACTCCTCCCAGCCCTTCAATCAGAAATATGTTTCTCAAAGCATCTTCCTTACAGAATTTCCTTTCTGATTTTTTGCAGCCAAAAACATCTTGTTGCTATTCTGCAACAGGATGGAAATCTGTCACAAGAATCATTTTTGCTACTTTCATGTAACGAAATTTTATCATTACTATCCAGAAACCCCCTCTGAACCCAAGAGCGGCGTCTCATGGAGGTATAGATAGCAATAATGAAATCCCGGCATCGCATCTCCCTGCTCGTGACAACGGCAGTTTCCGTCATGCCCTGCATGTCTGCCCTGGCCGCAACCACCACGGCGCATCCCGCCACACGCCATCACAGCGCGAAACCCAGCAGCGCCGCTCACAGTGCTGCCCATCCTACGGCTGCGACGGCCACACCCGCCGTTGCCGCACCTCGCAAGAAGAAGACGGACGTCAATTTCACGGGCGAAGCCGAGACTATCAACGTCACCACCGGTACCCATGCGACCAACCGCAAGGCCCGTGAAAGCTCGTCCCCCGTCAGCGTGATTTCGGCTGCAACACTGCGCCATTCCGGCATGATGAACGTCGCGGATGCCCTGACCCGGACCTATGCCTCCATCAACGTGCAGGCCATGGGCGCGGATTCCTCCGCCCTGACATCTTCAATCCAGATGCGTGGCCTTGGTCCGAACGAAGTCCTGGTCCTGGTAGACGGCAAGCGCCGCCACAACACGGCCAATATCACGGCCGATGCCGGCCCGCAGTTCGGCTCCACGGGTGCCGATCTGAACACGATCCCCGCCAGCGCCATCGACCATATCGAAGTGCTGGAAGACGGTGCCGCCGCGATGTACGGCTCCGACGCCATCGCGGGCGTGGTGAACATCATCACCAAGAAGCAGGCCCACGGCATGCACACCTCGGTGCAGACCGGCGCGAACGCCTATAACGGCGACGGCTGGCAGTACAAGGTGGATGCCGACGGTGGCGTGAAATGGGGCAATGACGGCTACCTGCACATCAGCGGCGAAGTCTATCACACTGACCACATGGTCGTCGGTGCACGCGATCACCGCCTGATCGGAAGCTGGCCCAACAACGCCACCACGACGGGTTATTATAACGGTCTCGTTCCGAATGCGATGAGCGTGCCAACTGATTCCAACAAGATCATGAGCACGCCCGAAGAAACGCGCGAAAGCCTCGCCATCGATTTCGGCAAGACCATCACCGAAGGCGTGAACTTCTACGGGCTCATCACCTACATGCACCGCCACGGCGAAGCCTACGAAAACTATCGGACGCCCAATATCGCCCCCACCATGTACCCGGCCGGCTTCTCGCCGCTCGAAACATCGGAAGAAAACGATTACGCCGCCACGCTCGGCCTCAAGGGCGACAACTTCTTCGGTTTCGACTGGGATCTGAGCACCACTTATGGCGCGGACGGCAACAAGATCGGCAACAAGAACACAGCCAATACGGGCATGCTCGCCAGCACCTGCTCGACCGATCCGACCTCGTCCTATTATTCGACCGATGGCTGCGGCTGGTCGCCCAGCACGACGCGCGCCGAGACCTATCGCATGGCGCAGTGGACCAACAACCTGGACTTCCGCCGCCAGTTCAACATCGCCCATACCGTTCCGATGACGCTGGCCTTCGGTGGCGAGCATCGCCTCGAAACCTACCAGATCAAGGCCGGCACGCCGCCCTCTTATGAACTGGGTGGCACGCAGGGCTATGCCGGTCTCGGCCCCAACAGTGCCGGCAACTGGAGCCGTGACATCTGGGCGGCCTATGTCGATGGTGACTTCCACCCGCTCAAGCACTGGGATCTCGATTTCGCCGGTCGCTTCGAGCACTACACAGATGTCGGCAACACGGAGAACGGCAAGGTCTCGACCCGTTATGACGTGACCAGCAAGATTGCGCTTCGCGGCACGATCAGCACCGGCTTCCGTGCACCAACCCTGGCCGAGCAGCATTACAGCGCCATGAACGTGGACCCGACCGGCGCCTCCGGCCTGCTGCCCGTCAGCTCAACGGCCGCCCGTGTCCTGGGTGCCAGCGCCCTGAAGCCGGAGCGCTCCGTCAGCGCCAGCGGTGGTATCGTCGTGGAACCCGTGAAGAATTTCCATGTCGAAGCGGACGTCTACCAGATCAACCTGCGTGATCGCATCGTGGGTGGTGGTACCGTCAAGGGCGAAGCCGCAATCGAGGCCATTGAGGCCATGGGATACTCCCTGCCACTCAACAGCATCACGCCCGACAACGTGTCCGCCTATTACATGACCAACGGCGCCAGCACCCGCACACAGGGTCTGGACATCAAGGCGGACTATATGATCCGCTTCCACAATGCCGGTAACCTGAACCTCAGCATGGCGCTGGATCTGAACCGCACGCGCCTGCACCACAATGGTACCGACACCAACGGCAACCCGCTGCTGAATGCGCAGAACATCGCTTACATCACGACGGCCTATCCGCGCAGCAAGATCATCCTGAACGCCCTGTATACGGTCGGAAAATGGGACTTCAACGTCCGCCAGACACGGTACGGCGAAACAACCTCCATGCTGACCTACTACGACTGGACGGACAAGACGCTCCCCTGTCCGAGCGGTGGAAGCCTGGCCTATTCCAACAGCTGCTTCGCGCAGTTCAAGAATACGCCGCGCTGGCTGACCGACATCGAAGTCGGATACCGCTTCAACAGCAACTGGCATCTGGCGATCGGCGCGAACAACATCTTCAACGTCCGCCCCCGCCGCGTCCCGCAGGTCAACAACTCCCGCGGCGCCCAGATCTACGACCAGTTCTCGCTGCAGGTGCCCATCACGGGCGGTTATTACTACGGACGGATCAACGCCAACTTCTGAGCCCCTTTCCAGACTACCCCATAGGAAAAGGCGTCCCATACAGGGGCGCCTTTTCTCGTTGAGGCCGTGCCCTACACCCACCCGGGGAGAATGGACAAAAAAAGCCCCACCCCCGAAGGGATGGGACTTTTTCCGTTTCAGGCCGTCTGGTCTCAGGCGGTCTGAGCCGTTTCGACTTCACCTCCAGAAGCCAGCAGGTACGGACCTCCGGCCAGAACCTGAATAGCCAGCATGCCGAGGCTGTTCGGCTGACGGGTCGTCAGGGACAGCACAGCGTTGCCATTGGTCCAGCGGGCAGCCGCATCGTCCTGAACATCCCAGCCCGCCAGGCCGGCATCGGTCAGATGCTGATCGATGTGGATCGTGTTGCCCGAGTCGAACAGCATGACTTCACCAACCAGAACGCCGAGCTGACGACGATCATCAACGAACGGTCCCACCGTCTCGCTCGGACGGAAGGTATGGGACACGAGGCGCACTTCCGTCACGCCGGATGGGATCATGAACATCGATCGGCCATTGGCGGTCCGGACCTGATGGATGGTCTGGCCCGTGCGGGTGACAAGGTGCAGACCAGACTCTTCGGTCAGGGTCGGAACCTCGATGGTGTTCTCAAGACCGGCTTCGATGGCGCGGGCCTCGATCTCACGGAAGATCGGCTCGACCACCTCGCGGCTGACAACCAGCGGGGCTGCCGCATCATCGTTCCAGTTGCGCTCGCGGCCACCGAACGACACCACCGAACCACTCTGGCGGAACGCCTGACGGTTGCCGGTGTCGAGATAGCTTTCCGTCATCATGCCGTCCGCCATGATGACGGAGTGCTCAGCCGTTTCCACATGGAAGTAATCGTAGGACGGCAGGGAGCGATCATAGATCACGGAGCGACCGTTCACGAGCATACGGGCCGGAACGAAACCACCATTCAGGAACAGGCAGTGTTCCGGGGTGACCAGCATGTCCTTGTAAGGCACACCCTCGGCGAGCGCGTCCTTCAGGATGCGGACCGGATAACCGGCTTCGGCATCGCCCGGACCAGCCTTGGCAACCATGTGCGCGCGGCCAGCCCAGGTCACGGGCCGCTCCACGGCTTCACCGTTCACGAAGGCCAGGACCGTGCTGCCCAGACGCAGGCTCTCGACAGCGACATCGCCTTCCGGCGTGCGGATCATGCTGCCTGCGAGGAAGCAGGTCGTGACGCCGTTGTCTTCGACAACCCAGCCATTGGTACCATCCTGGACGATGGATGCCGTGGCAGCAGGCGTGAAGCCGTCAGCCGTGTGGATATCGCCATAGGTCAGTTCACGGCCGTCAGCCAGCGTAATCGTCAGAGTATAGGAGCCATCGGCATTCGGGGTGTAGGTGGCTGCCGTCGGAGCGGAAGACACACCCGAGATCCCGAAATGCGTGTTGGCGGACACACCGTTGACCACAACACTCTGGTTGTTGGCATCGTTGTTGTGCAGGAAGCCGTTGGCTTCAACATACAGCGTGTTCACCGAATTCGGATCAACAGTGATGGTGCTGATATTCTCACTCGGATTCAGAAACAGGCTGCTGCCCTGCGCCAGGCTGACCGCCCCGCCATTGATCCAGATCGGGTTCGTAGCGGTTCCCAGCGTGGCATTGATCAGGTTGATCGTGCCACCGTTGTTAACGCTGTTTCCATCGAACACGACGTTGTTGTCATTGTTCATGATCGTGATCGTGCCGTCGTCACGGTTCATGGTGACGCCGCCGAGTTCGACCTTCGACGGGGTGTTGATCAGGATTGTACCATCGTTCTCGAAACCGGCCGTAGCAAAAACATAGCCGCTGTAGTTGCTGCCGCCCTGTGCCGTGATTTCCAGCGTGCTGTTCTGCCAGACGCTAAGGCTGCGGATCTGGTTATAGGACGGTGCATTGGCGACAACCACACTCGGCGTGGTGCTGCCGGAATAACCGACATTGACGTCAGCATTCTGCTCGCTCTGCGGAATGGCATTACCGTTGAAGGAGTTGCCTGTCGTATCAACGACATGGCCCTGGCCGTCATACAGCGTCCAGTTGCTCGGATCGTACCAGTCACCACCCGTTGCCGGGCCGGTCCAGCGCCATGCATCATCATGCTGATGGAAGCTGACGGCATTGCTGCTGTACTGCGAGGCGTCACCACCGGCGCTGGCTGCGGCAGCGGCCGTCGAAGCCATCTGCTGGTGGAGGTCGCTCGTCGCGTAAGAGGCTGAAGCCGTTGCCGTACCGACATCTTCGATCAGCCAGCCATTCGATCCATCCTGGACGATCGTAGCCTGGGCCGCGGGCGTAAAGCCGTCTGCGACATTGACCGTGGGGTAAGTGATGGAATGACCGTCATCGAGCTTGATCGTCAGGGTGTAGGACCCGTCGGAATTTTCGGTGTAGGTGGCAGAGGTCGGCTTTGAAGAACCACTCAGGATGCCGAAATGGGTGTTTTCGGACACACCATTGATGACAGTACCCTGTACGGAGCCGCTGCTGTTGGAGTTGCGATCGTTGACATAGATGGTGTTGACGCTTGCCGGATCGACATTGAGCGTGGAGCCTTCACCATATAGGTCCGCAACGAGTGTGCTGTTCTGCTGGAGGTTGATCGTACCGCCGGAAATCGTAACAGGAGAGTCCACGGTCCCGAGGGTCGAGTTGACCAGGTTCAGCGTACCGTTGTTCAGGTGCGCGTCATCAAGCATCACGTTCCCGTCGTTGTTCATGATCGTCAGGGTGCCGTCACCCGTCGTCACGCCCCCAAGTTCGACCCTGGACGGAGTATCGATGATGATCGTGCCGTAGTTTTCCAGACCGGCCGTTGCGAAAACGTTTCCATTTCCACCCTGTGCGGTGATCTTCAGGGTGCTGTTCTGCCAGACGCTGAGGCTGCGGATCTGATTGTAAAGTACGGCATTCGAGACAACCACGCTCGGCGTAGTACTGCCGGAATAACCAACATTGACGTCAGCGTTCTGCTCGCTCTGCGGAATGGCATCGCCGCTGAAAGATCCGTCCGTCGTGTCCACCGTCTTGCCGGCATCGGTCAGAACCCAATTGTTTGGATCCGACCAGTCGCCACCCGTGGCGGGACCGACCCAGCGCCAGGCATAATCGTGCTGGTGAAAGCTGGTTTCGCTGCTGCAGGTAACGTCGTCGGTTCCATTGGTCGTATCGGCCATCATGAGATCTTCCAAAAAGATTTCCGGCAGAGACTCGCCGGAGCGTGTTTGTTAATTGCTAACTTTTTCAAATAAGCCGTGCAAGTTAATAATATACAAACAAATCCACATTCTGCGCACATTCGTGAATCTTTACGGGCGCGTGACATTTCCTGTCTCATGAGGGAACAGGGCTTCCGCGACGGAAGAGCCTCCTCCGGGAGGCGGGTGTGGCGTGTCGGCGATGCATGCGGTATGCTGGGACAACTGAATTCTAGCGTGGTGACCTGTCTTGACCGAGCTGACCGAGCCGACTGATCTGACCCCTTCCGGCCGTCTTCCTGTGACGATCGAGGAGGAAATGCGCTCCTCCTATCTGGCCTATGCGATGTCCGTGATCATATCGCGTGCGCTGCCGGATGTGCGGGACGGTCTGAAGCCGGTTCATCGCCGTATTCTCTATGCCATGCGCGAAAGCGGCTTCACGGCCGACAAGCCCTACCGCAAGTCAGCCCGTGCCGTCGGTGACGTGATGGGTAAATACCATCCGCATGGTGACAGCTCGATCTATGACGCCATGGTCCGGATGGCGCAGCACTGGTCCATGCGCGTCAAGCTGATCGACGGTCAGGGTAATTTCGGTTCGGTCGATGGCGACAGCCCGGCCGCCATGCGTTACACCGAGGCCCGCCTGGCCAAGGCCTCGTCCTTCCTGCTGGACGATATCGACCGCGATACCGTCGATTTCCAGCCGAACTACGACGAGAGCGAGAACGAACCGAAGGTCCTGCCCGCAGTCTTCCCGAACCTGCTCGTCAATGGAGCGGCCGGTATTGCCGTCGGCATGGCGACCAACATCCCGACGCATAATCCCGGTGAGGTCATCGACGCTACACTGGCCATGATCGCCAATCCGGCCATCGAACTCGACGAACTGATGCAGATCATCCCGGGTCCGGACTTCCCGACGGGCGGCATCATCATGGGCCGCAGCGGCATCCGTCGCGCCTATGAGACGGGTCGCGGCTCCATCCCGGTGCGCGCCCGCGCCGAGATCGAGGAGATCCGCAAAGACCGTCAGGCCATCATCATCACCGAGATCCCGTATCAGGTAAACAAGGCCACGTTGCAGGAAAAGATCGCCGATCTGGTGCGGTCCAAGGAAATCGAAGGCATTTCCGACATCCGCGACGAGTCCGACCGCTCGGGCATGCGTGTTGTCATCGAGCTCAAGCGCGATGCGACCCCGGATGTGGTTCTGAACCAGCTCTACCGCTTCACGCAGCTTCAGACATCCTTCAGCGCCAACATGCTGGCGCTTGATGACGGAAAGCCGCGGACGATGGGGCTCAAGGACATCCTGGAAGCCTTCCTGCGTTTCCGCGAGGAAGTCATCCTGCGCCGCGCCCGCTTCGATCTGAACAAGGCCCGCGACCGCGGACATCTGCTGGTCGGTCTGGTTCTGGCCGTTGCCAATATCGACGAAGTCATCGCGCTGATCCGCGCCGCCCCGGACGCCGCCACGGCCCGTGAATCGCTGATGGCCCGCGAGTGGGACGCTTCGGAAGTCATCCCGCTGCTGGAACTGATCCATGACGAGGGCAATGTCATCATTGATGGCAAAGTCCGCCTTACGGAAGCCCAGGCCCGTGGCATCCTCGAACTGCGCCTGCAGCGCCTCACGGGACTGGAGCGCGAGAAGATCCAGGGCGAACTGGGCGAAGTCGCGCAGAAGATCGGCGAACTTCTGGCCATTATCGAGAGCCGCCCGCGCCGGATGGAAGTCATGCGCGAAGAGCTTCTGGCCGCCCGTGCGGAAGTCGCCACACCGCGCGTGACGGAAATTTCCGACGCACTCGGTGACCAGACCGATGAGAGCCTGATCGAGCCAGGCCAGATGGTTGTCACCATCACGCGCGACGGCTTCATCAAGCGCACGCCGCTGGAGGTCTTCCGCTCCCAGAACCGTGGCGGCCGTGGCCGCACGGCTTCCGGACGCCGTGGAGACGATATCATCGTCCGCAGCTTCAATGCGCACACGCATCAGTGGGTGATGTTCTTCTCCTCGGGCGGCAAGGCCTACCGGATGAAGGTCTGGCATCTGCCTGAAGCCGCACCGACCGCCAAGGGCCGCGCGCTGGTCAACCTGCTGCCGGAACTGGGTACGGACTCCATCACGGCTGTTCTGCCGCTGCCGCAGGACGAGGATCTGTGGGAAGACCTGCACCTTGCCTTTGCCACGGCCAGCGGCAATGTGCGCCGCAACCGCCTGAGCGATTTCCGCAACATCCGCGCTTCCGGCCTGATCGCCATGAAGCTGGATGAGGGCGACTCCCTCATCGGCGTGGCAACCTGCCGTGAAGGTCAGGACGTGTTCCTGGCAACGAAGAATGCGCGCTGCATCCGCTTCCAGATCACGGACGAGACCCTGCGCGTGTTCGCCGGCCGTGGCAGCACGGGCGTGCGCGGCATCCGTCTGGGTGACGGCGATGCTGTCATTTCGCTGTGCATCCTCAACCACGTGGATGCCAGCGTCGAGGAGCGTGCGGCCTATCTGCGCATGGCCAATGCCAAGCGCCGCGCCGAAAACGCCGCCCTGGATGACAGCACCGAGGACGAAACCGTTTCCGGTGATGAGGAAACCGTCGAGATCACGGGTGATCTGACGCAGGAGCGTTTCGAGGAACTGGAACAGCAGGAAGAAATCCTCCTGACCGTGACGGATGGCGGCTTCGGTCGCCGCTCCTCGGCCTATGACTACCGTGTGTCGGGCCGTGGTGGTCAGGGCATCACCAACATGACCTTCTCCGCGAACCGTCGCGGCAAGGAAGTGGTGGGCACGCTGCCGACGCTCGATGGAACGGACGTCATGCTGGTTACGGATACGGGTCGCCTGATCCGCCTGCCGGTCTCGCAGGTCCGCGTCATGGCCCGTCAGGCCAGCGGTGTGACGCTGTTCCGCCTGAATGACAGCGAGACGGTCATCTGCGTGTTCCCGGTTCTGGAAGACGACACGGAAGAGGGTGATACCGACGAAGGCTCCGAAGCTGGTGCCAGGGTGATTGGCGAGGCAGGCGCCTCCGAAACCACTTCCGAAGCGCCCCCCGCTGGTGACGATGCTGCACCTGAGGCCTGACGTGCCGACCGATCCCCGTGTCGGGTTCTATCCCGGCACGTTCGATCCGGTCACGTTCGGGCATCTCGACATCATCCACAGGGCTTCGGCCCTGTTCGACCGGCTTCTGGTCGGCGTAGCGGTCAATGAAGGCAAGCAGCCGCTGCTGGATCTGGACGCGCGCCTTGCCGCTTTGCGGCATGAAGTGGACAGGCTGCCACATGGTGATCGGATCGAGGTCGTCGGCTTCGATACGCTGCTGGTCGATGCCGTCCGGCAGGCAGGCGCAGGCACAGTCGTGCGCGGGCTGCGATCCGGCGGGGATTTCGACTATGAGAGCCAGCTTTCCGGTGCGCTGCGTCGTCTGGCTCCGGAAATCGAGACGGTCTTCCTGCTGTCTTCTGAAGAACATCGCAGCACGGCCAGCAGGATCGTGAAGGAAATCGCACGGCTGGGGGGCGATATTTCTCCCTTCGTCAGCGAAGATGTTGCACGTATCGTCTTGTCGAAACTGGGCCGAGGGCCGACATAAGAGCCTTCAATGATTTCTGGAAGGTTCCAAGATGTCCGATACTGCAGTGCCCGACGGCAACAAGCTGGTTTTCGAGCTCAAGACTGGCAAGGTCGTCATCGATCTGCGCCCTGACCTGGCCCCGCTGGCGTGCGAGCGCCTCAAGCTCCTGGCCACCGAAGGGTTCTATAACGGCGTGGCGTTCCATCGCGTGATCGAAGGCTTCATGGCCCAGGGTGGCGATCCGACGGGAACCGGCACGAGCGGCAGCTCCTATCCGGACCTCAAGGCCGAATTCACGGACAAGGCCAAGTTCGAGCGCGGCACGGTGGGCATGGCCCGCACGATGGCCCCACACTCCGCCAACAGCCAGTTCTTCATCATGTTCGCCGACAGTCCGCATCTGAACGGTCAGTACACGATCGTCGGCAAGGTGATCGAAGGCATGGAATATGTGGATCAGCTCAAGCGCGGTTCGGGCGCAGGCGGCGTGGTCAAGGACCCCGACACTATCGTCAAGGCTTATGTCGAAGCCTGATTTTCGCTGAAACGCGGAATACTGCGAAAGCCGGTGCAGGAATGCACCGGCTTTTTTATGCCGTTTTCCAGAAACGCGCATCATAAGCAGCGCTTATGAAAAGATAGAAACATAAGATTTCACTCTTCTTTTTCCCAATCGTAAGGTCGTCACGATCAGAAAAGGAAGAATAAAAATGATGATCAGGAAATCAGTTCTGGCATTCGACGCAGTGTTATTATCCTGCGCACTTACCCTGTCCGCCTGTTCAAACGGCACTGTCAGCGGAATGGACGGACGCAGCCAGTTTGCGAATGCCATTGCTGTCACGACTCCCGACCCGACCAGTATTCCGGACCGCGCAATTTTCTAAGACTTTATCTACAGCACCCCAGAGAACGAAATCATGGCGGATGTCGGCTGACATCCACCATTTTTATTGGCCCATGTTTTCCTGACAGGATCAGAACGGGATTTCGTCGTCCAGATCGTTGTCCGGCGGGGCATCCCAACCGCCATTGCTGCCACCCGAGCGGTTTCCACCACCCGCTGCACCACTGGCGCTTCCACGGGATCCTCCACCGAAACCGCCCGAGCCGCCCCGACTTCCACCGCCAAAGCCGCCACCATTGCCGCCCCCGCCATAGCCGCCACCGTTGTCAAAACCGCCATCATCGCCACCACCGCCGCGATTGCTGTCGATCAGCACCAGATCTCCACGGAAACGGTCGATCACCACTTCCGTCGTATACTTTTCCTGACCGGACTGATCGGTCCACTTCCGGGTGCGGAGTTCACCCTCGATGTAAACCTTGCGGCCCTTGCGAAGGAACCGTTCGGCCACGTCGGCCGTGCGCTCGTTGAAGATCACGACACGATGCCATTCGGTGCGCTCCTTGCGCTCGCCGGTCTGACGGTCATTCCATGTGTCGGATGTCGCAATGGTCAGGTTGACGATCTTCGTTCCCGACTGCGTGTTGCGGACTTCCGGGTCCTTGCCCAGATTTCCGACCAGAATCACCTTGTTGACGCTGCCTGCCATTCCCGTCCCAACCAATTTTCTCGAATTGTTCTTTTCATACGTACGTAAGTTCCCATCTAATGGGGAACAATCCAACGCCATTCAAGCGCGTTCGATCTCACAACTGCCTTTTCTCCACATTCCGGAGTCCCCGTGAGCTTTCCAGACAACCATTCGATCCGTGTCCGTGGGGCCCGCGCCCATAATCTCAAGAACATCGATGCCACGATCCCCCGTGATTCCCTGACGATCATCACAGGCCTCTCGGGCTCCGGAAAATCCTCTCTGGCCTTCGACACGATCTATGCCGAGGGCCAGCGGCGGTATGTGGAAAGCCTCTCCGCCTATGCCCGCCAGTTCCTCGAACTGATGGGCAAGCCGGATGTGGACTCCATTGAGGGCCTCTCCCCGGCCATCTCGATCGAGCAGAAAACCACTTCCAAGAACCCCCGCTCGACCGTGGGGACGATCACGGAAATCCACGACTACATGCGTCTGCTCTGGGCGCGTGTCGGCATTCCCTATTCCCCCGCGACCGGCCTGCCGATCGAGGCGCAGACCGTCAGCCAGATGGTGGACCGGGTCATGGCCATGCCGGACGGTATGCGCCTGATGCTGCTCGCACCCGTCGTCCGGGACCGCAAGGGCGACTGCAAGCGCGAACTGGCTGAACTCACACGCAAGGGCTTCACCCGCGTAAAGATCGACGGCGAGTTGTATGAAATTGCCGAAGCCCCGGAGCTGAACCGCAAGACGCGCCATACGGTCGAGGTCGTGGTGGACCGGATTGTCGTCAAGGAAGGGATCGAATCCCGCCTGGCCGACAGCTTCGAGACTGCGCTCGAGCTCTCGGACGGTCTGGCCTACGCCGAGGAAGTCAAACGTGCAGGGGAAAAAGAAGCCCCGGCGCATGTCGTGTTCTCGTCCCGCTTCGCCTGCCCCGTCTCCGGCTTCACGATCGAGGAGATCGAGCCTCGCCTGTTCTCCTTCAACGCGCCAATGGGCGCCTGCCCGGTCTGTGACGGTATCGGCACCGAGACCCATTTCGACGCCAACCTGATTGTCCCGGATGATAGCCTGACCCTGGCCGAAGGCGCCATCGCCCCGTGGAAAGGCGCGAGCACGGACTGGTACGACCAGACGCTCGCCGCCCTCGCCCGCCATTGCGGCGACAACATGAATACCCCCTGGAGCGAGCTTCAGCCCGCAACGCAGGACCTCATCATCAACGGTTCGAAAGAGCCGATCGACATTCCCTACAGCGATGGGGGGAAGGTCCATATCATCACCAAGCCGTTCGAAGGCGTGCTGAAAAACCTGCGCCGCCGCATGGCCCAGACGGACAGCATGTGGGTGCGCGAGGAGCTCTCCCGCTACCAGTCCGACAAGCCGTGCCATGCCTGTCACGGCGCGCGCCTCAAGCCCGAAGCCCTGTGCGTGAAGGTCAAGGACCTCAACATCGCCGAAGCCTCGGACATGCCCATCCGCAAGGCGCTCGACTGGTTCTCCACCGTGGAAGCCACCCTCACGCCCCAGCGCGCCGAGATTGCCCGCCGCATCCTGCGCGAAATCACGGACCGCCTGCACTTCCTCGATGATGTCGGGCTGGACTACCTCACCCTGTCGCGCGGTTCCGCCACCCTCTCCGGCGGCGAAAGCCAGCGCATCCGTCTGGCCTCGCAGATCGGTTCGGGCCTGACGGGCGTGCTGTATGTGCTCGACGAACCCTCCATCGGCCTGCACCAGCGCGACAATGAACGCCTGCTCGGCACGCTCGACCGCCTCAAGCGCCTCGGCAACACCGTTATCGTCGTCGAACATGACGAGGACGCCATCCGTGCCGCCGATTATCTGATCGACATGGGACCGGGCGCGGGCAAGCTCGGCGGCGAAGTCATCGCCGTCGGCACCCCGGCAGAGGTCGCCAAAAATCCTAACAGCATCACCGGCGCCTATCTGTCAGGCCGCAAGGTCATTCCCGTGCCGACCGAACGTCGCAAGCCCAGCGGCATGCTCACCCTGCACGGCGCACGCGGCAACAACCTCAAGGATCTGACGGTCGATTTCCCGCTTGGCACCTTCATTGCCGTCACGGGCGTTTCGGGTGGCGGTAAATCCACGCTGGTCATCGACACGCTGTACAAGGCGCTGTCCCGCCAGCTCATGAAATCGAGCCAGACACCGCTGCCCTATGACCGGCTGGAGGGTGTGGACAACCTCGACAAGATTATCGAAATCGACCAGTCCCCAATCGGCCGCACACCGCGCTCCAACCCCGCGACCTATACGGACCTGTTTGCCCCGATCCGCGACTGGTTCGCCGAACTGCCCGAGTCCAAAGCGCGCGGCTACAAACCGGGCCGCTTCTCCTTCAACGTGAAGGGTGGCCGCTGCGAAGCCTGTCAGGGCGACGGTGTTCTCAAGATCGAGATGCACTTTCTGCCGGACGTGTACGTGACCTGCGACACCTGCAAGGGCGCGCGATACAACCGCGAAACGCTGGATGTGAAGTTCCGCGGCAAATCCATCGCGGACGTGCTGTCCATGACCGTGGACGAGGCCCTGCCGTTCTTTCAGGCTGCTCCCAAGATCCGCGACCGTCTCGCCATTCTGCAACAGGTCGGGCTGGGCTATGTCGCCCTCGGCCAGCAGGCCACCACGCTCTCGGGCGGTGAGGCCCAGCGCGTCAAACTGTCGAAGGAACTGGCCAAGCGCGCCACCGGCCGTACAGTCTATATCCTCGACGAACCCACGACCGGCCTGCACACGGAAGACGTCCGCAAGCTGCTCGAAGTGCTGCACACCCTCGTCGATCAGGGCAACACGGTTCTGGTGATCGAGCACAACCTCGAAGTCATCAAGACGGCCGACTGGCTGATCGATATCGGCCCGGAAGGCGGGGATGGCGGCGGTCAGGTCGTCGCAGCCGGAACGCCGGAAGACATCGCCGCCTGCAAGGCCAGCCATACCGGCCGCTTCCTGGCCCCGCTGCTGGACGCACCGGGCGCAAGACAGCCGCGCAAGGTCACGGCCACCAAAATTACACAGGCCATGCTCGCCGCCAGCCTGCCGCCCCCAAAAGCCGAACGCACGGCCGCGAAAAAGGCAAAGGCCGCCAAAGAGAAAGCAGCGGAAAAAGCTACTGAGAAGAAACCCAGAGGCCGCCCCGCCGGATCCCGCAACAAAACCAAAGCCTGAACCCGGTCCGGTACTTCAGAACCCATTGATAGGACAACAGATAATGATGCCATAACCAGCCGCAAAGACTGGTCAGGGGGAAAGCGGGAGGCCTGCTATAATTTGACAGGCGTCATATCTGGGAGTGTTCTATTCGGTTTCTGGATGAATTGACTGTCGGGTGGTATTGTCTCCCTTTCCAAAAACCCATTGAGCGAAAATATTATGCAAATTTTTGCCGCTCGCAGCTTCCATCGCCCGTTCCAGGTCGATGCTGGTAACGGTTCCACCGGCATGAGCCCGAGTGTAATTCCGCAGACCTTTCCAGAAAGCAGCGTCCCCTAAGGTATCTCTCAGGTACGCCATGAAGATGGCTCCCTTGTTGTATTGTATTGCGCGACGGATGCTTAAACTTGGATAAGGTCCGCTCCATGTAAGAGGCTTATCAAAGCCTTCAGATTTTACTGTATCCCATCGACGCTGCGAAACTGCGAGTTCAGCATCATAAGCCGCGTGACCGTAGCGGTACTCTTTCCACGCGGCTGTCATGAAGGTCGTAATTCCTTCATTGAGCCAGAAATCGTTCAAGGTTTCACATGTGACGAGGTTTCCCCACCACTCATGGGTTAATTCGTGAACGATAACCCACTCCTCGGCAGGATCATTTTGATTTTTTGGGAGCTCGTCCGTCCCGATAACTGAATAGGTTGCGGCTTCCTGTGCTTCGTTTCCGCTGACCAGTAGCTGCGTATATTCCGTAACCGGGAGTGGCAGGCCCGCCTTGTCTGATAAGAAGCGGACCATTTCAGGTGTTGCTGCAAACTGCCGCTTTAATATGATTTTATCGACGGTATCACTGAGATAGGTTAACTTTGCTGATCCGACATTTTCGCTGGTTCTGGCAAACTGACCGACGGCAAAACCATACAAATAGGATGAGTAAGGTCTCGGCGCCTCCCAACTCTGTATTTCGCTTCCTTCAGGTCCCGCTCTTTTTGAAACAAGCTTTCCGATTGATACAGTCTGCATTCCGGCCGGAACCTGAAGTGCGAGGGAAAACGCTGCCTTATTGCTGAACTTGTCTTGCAGGCAGACCATCCAGTCGCAGGCAAAATAACTTGTATAAAGCGTGGTAACCGAGCGTGCGAAACCTCGCTCGGGACGGCCATGATAAGTAAGCTCAATCGTGACAGGACTATTCTTTGCAAGCGTCCTCGGCATAGGAAAAACGATGCGATCAGCATCTGAAACTGGTATGACAGGTATGCCGTCTAATGTCGCCCTGTCTATGACCAGCGCGTTGCCTGAGAATACGATGCTATTGGCATGGTTATCAGTCATATGAAGCAGAATTGTCTCAGAACCTAAAATAGTCCCGTTCATTATATCGGGCTTCACTTTCAGGGTGTATTTTTTTACCTCAAAGCCAGAACCAGGTATTGAACTGGAAAATGCGGGTTTCACAAGAGACATCGCGATTAAACATGCAAAAATGGACCGCAATTTTGAAATTCCGCTTTGTGGTGAACGAGTATATTGAGGTTTACAAATGATGGTTTCTTACACGGAAAATTTAACTTCGTAATATGTCCGGAATAAGGGCGAAAGAGACCGACAATGATTTGGGCACGGAACCTCAGACCGTTCCCATGATGAGGAACGACCAAAAAACAAAGAGTACCTTTACCCCTAGCCGCTCCTCTTACTTCTGACGAACGCCCAGATGGCCGGCCCGCCGTGCCTGTGCCAGCGCTTCCTGACGCTCACGCTCGGCATAGCGGTGGCGCTGCTCTTCCGTGCGCTCGTTATGGCAATGCGGGCACGACACACCCTGCACGAACAGCGGCGAGGCCTTGTCGTGCGCGTTCAGCGGCCGACGGCAGGCATGGCAGACATCATGCGTCCCGATTTCCAGCCCATGCTTCACCGAAACACGCTGGTCGAACACGAAGCACTCGCCTTCCCACAGGCTTTCCTCTTCCGGCACGGTCTCCAGATATTTCAGGATGCCGCCCTTGAGGTGATAAACCTCGTCCACCCCTTCCGCCCGCGCAAAGGACGTCGATTTCTCGCAGCGGATGCCACCCGTGCAGAACATCGCGATCTTCGGCAGACGCCCTTTCGCTTCGAGTTCCTGCCGACGCTTGCGGAACCATTCGGGAAATTCGCGGAATGATTTCGTCTTGGGATCTTCGGCGCCTTTGAACGTCCCGATCGCCACTTCATAATCGTTGCGCGTATCAATCAGGATCGTGTCCGGATCGGAAATCAGCGCGTTCCAGTCCTCCGGCGCCACATACCGCCCCACGCCCTGACGCGGGTCGATATCCGGCTCCCCCATCGTGACGATTTCCTTTTTCAGCCGCACCTTCATGCGACGAAACGGCAATTCCGGAGCCCGCGAGTCCTTGCTCTCCAGTTCCGCACAGCCCGGCAACGCGCGGATATGCGCCATCACGCGCTCCATGCCCTCATCCGTCCCGGCAATCGTCCCGTTGATTCCCTCGCGCGCCAGAAGCAGGATCCCCTTGATCCCTTCCTTTTCGCACAGCTCAAGCAAGGACCCGCGCAATGCGGCCGGATCTTCGAACGGCGTGAAATGATACAGCGCGACAATGCGGATCGGCTCGAAAGTATCGGACATGAGGCAGGCATCCGGCTACCGGGACCGCAGACACAGCCGCGATCGGATGAAAAAGACAGCCCCGCAGATATCAGGGCCAAAGCCGTCATGCCAGCCCCGCTTCATCGCAGGACCATAACCTTTCCCCCATATCCGAAAGGCATGATGGACAGCGTACAGCCCCAATGGCAGAAATACCCCCTCCCCGAACAGCGCAGCAGATCCATGAAACACCCTTCCACACTGGATCAGATGCTCCTGCTTCTGAGGAAATATGCCTTCCTGTGCGGAGTAGCCCTGTCACTGGTCGTGACACTCGCCTGCTGCCATGCCTGGACGGCGCACAACCTCTTCCACCCGGACAGTTTCACGCCCGCAAATGACCCTTCCATGAAATTCCTCATGGAAGAATGCCATATCGCGAGAAACACCATTTCGGTTTCCGGCTGGATCCATTCAGACATCTGGCCCGGCGACGGAACCGCCCTGATCAACAGGTCGATCTTCATCGACAATGACATGTTCCGGCATGCCCTGGATCACACCAGCCTGCTGTCCTTTCTCCACACGCGATACATGACCTGGTCCGGCAGGATCTTTATCGAAGGCGCTCTAGCTGAAAACCATCCGGTATCCCCTCTTCTGGCGAGCCCTCATCCCGTTCTGTGCCATTCTACTGGCCTATGCGATCTGGTCCTGCACCCTGCGCCCCGCCCTCCGGTCCGGCATGGGAATTCCGCTGGTCATGGGCCTGTTCCTGCTGCTGCCCCACGAGGTAAGTGAAGAGTCGGTGTACTGGCTCTCGGGCTTCTACAATTACCTTTTCCCGATTTCCTTCGCCTTCTTCTCGATCAGCGTTTTCCTGCGCCAGGACGATGCAGGCAAAACCCTGCGCATCCTGTCCATCGCGGCGCTGCCCATCGGCTGTTCAATCGAACAGTCCTCGCTGCTTCTGCTCTTCTGCACGGCCGTCTCCACTCTTCGACGCCGAACCATGTCCCTGTATGGCGGCCTTTATCTGACGATCGCCGCTGCCATTTCCGCAACCGTTCTGGCTGCCCCCGGAAATGGCCGCCGTTACGTCGCGGAAATCAGCAACTGGCTGCCCGAATTTCCCCAGTTCGGCATGATCCAGAAACTCTCGCTGGCGATCGACCGCATCCATCGCGCCTGCGTCAGCACAGACAATCATATCCTGCTCGCAGCCCTGATCCTGTCCATCTGCTTCCTAGCTGTCGTCAAACGGAACAGGGGCGTTCAGGACGTGGCAGCCATGGGCGTGATGCTGCTCAACATCCTGCTCATGCTGCCTTTCGGTCCGGGTCTTCAGAAAATGCTCACCGCCCTGCGCTGCGACCGGTTCATCTATGATCTGAACTGGGTGTATCTGAATACCTATGTCGCGTTTTTTCTGACGCTGTGCATGATCGTCTCGATCCTGTGGTGCGCCCTGTCCCTGAAAGACTCCCCCACCGTCCTGTCCTTCCTGGTGGGCGGGTTCGCCGTGACCTTTCTGACAGGCCTTTCCCCCACGATCTATGCCTCCAGCCACCGCATCCTGCTCGTGATGGAACTCGGTCTGGTGGTCTATGTCTGCGCCTTGATCGAAGCCCTGCTCATACCGCTACGGGCGCGCAACGCTCTGCGCCCGCAAGTCCCCGATCCGTCATCAGCCGCCTGATGGTGTGAATAACCTGCGTCCCGGTAATCAGGCGGGAGCACTCGAACTGCCGGTCCGTCCCCTTGTGCCGCGGGCACCAGAAGAAGTCCTTGTGATCGAACTGGAACGCCGGATCATTCCAGCATGAATTGCAGGTGTGCCAGTTGATGACCCGATAAGGCGTGGCGAACTCGTTGTCCGGATGCGTGAACCCTGAAATCATCACCACCGGCGTTCCCGCCGCATGCGCCAGCCACGCCAGCCCACTCGACAGACCAATGAAGAAGCTCGCATGTTTCAGCCAGCGTGCACGCTCGGTCAGCGGCCGACTGCCGGTCTGATCCTCGGCCCCGTGCGGGATATGGTTATAGACATAACCCGTGCCGTGATACGGCTTCTGATCGATGCAGATGACGCGATATCCCGCCTTTTTCAGAAACGCGATCACCTCATGCCAGCCGCCGGGATTGTTCCAGTACTTGCACTGTGTACTGGCCTGCGTGGCGATGACCACATACGGCTCCGCAACGGGCGGTAGTTCGCCATCGGGAATGGTGATGCCCGGCGGCGCATCGTTCCAGGGATCCACGCCAAGAATGTAAGCCGCCGTCCGGTGCAGCCCGACATGACGGAAATCCGTCGGCTGGCGGGTATGGTCCTTATCCGCGAAAAACAGCCCGATATTGTAGCTTGCATAGAACCGGGCCGTGAAATCCAGTTCCGCCTTCAGGCGGTCATGCCCCACGAGCGTCAGTTCCGGATTGGCGTCCATCACAAGCGGCAAAATCGCTTCGGAGACCGAGCACGTCACCTGCGCCCCGCTCTCCTGCGCCAGACGCCGCACCGCAGGAAGCCAGGCCAGCGTATCCCCCAGCGTTCCGACCGGAAGCTGCACCAGAACCGGCCGCCCCGACAGCGCCAGATCATGATGCAGCACCTGCTCCGGCGTCTCGCCCGGCTGCTCCAGCCAGACATCCACCCGAAACGGCACGAAGAACTTCTTGGTGGACGCCACCGTGCCGCCCTTCAGACGCGCATCGAACAGCACATTTCCAGTCACATGGTCCGAAAGCCGTACATGCCATTGCGAACCCGACGGCACACCATCGCGCTCCAGGGACGGCACCATGACACGCGCCCCATCATTGAAATCGAACCACACACCCCGCGCACCTTCCAGAACCGGCACACGCGGCGGAGCCAGATAAGGTCCTTCGATGCTGCCAGACGCCGGCGGCGCTGAACCATCATCGCCGCCGGTGCCTGAATCCGTCACATCCGCCTTTTCCGGAACGGGCACGGCATCCATACCGCTCATCTTTCCGTCCACGGAAACGGCAAGCCCTTCCGGCACATCCAGCGCAACAGGCGGTAAAACAGGATCATTCGGCATCATTGGCGGATACTCCAGAGCTCATGCTGAAGAACGCGCCAGGAGCCGGTTCTTCCTGCCAGTGTTGTAAGCCAGCCCCGCACCGACTGCCAATGCCGGCCGCCAATCGGTCGCAGCCCCACAAACCCGTTCCCCGCACCGAAATCCCTGCGTAAGGTACTCGCATGACCCAGAGCAGCATTCCCCGCAGGGCCATCCGCGGCCCCTTCCTGACCTTCCATGCCGATCCGTTCACCACCGATCCCATGGACGCCCTGCACCACGAGCCCGATGGCCTGATCCTGACCGAAAACGGCCGCATCACCGCAGCCGGCTCCTGGGACAGTCTGCGCGCCACCATCCCCGCCGGAACAGCCGTGGACCACTATCCCGACATGCTGATTTCCGCCGGCATGATCGACACGCATGTCCACTACCCGCAGCTTCCGGTCATCGCGTCTTACGGCGAGCAGCTTTTGGAATGGCTGGAAAACTACGTCTTCCCCGCAGAAGCCCGCTACGCCGACATCACCTATGCCCGCGCTGTCGCCCGGCAGTTCCTGACCGAACTCCTGCGCGTCGGAACCACCACGGCCGCCGTGTACTGCACCGTCCACCCCCAGTCCGTGGACGCCTTCTTTGAGGAATCCGAACGCCTCAACACCTGCATGATCGCCGGCAAGGTCCTGATGGACCGCAATGCCCCCGAAAACCTGCGCGACACCGCCCAGAGCGGCTATGACCAGTCCGCCGAACTCATCGCCCGCTGGCACAATCGCGGGCGGCAGCTTTATGCCGTCACCCCGCGCTTCGCGCCCACCAGCACACCCGAACAGCTCGATCTCGCAGGCGCCCTGCTCGCCACGAAACCCGACCTGTTCATGCAGACTCACCTGCTGGAAAACCGCTCCGAAATCGCCTGGGTCCGCGAACTCTTCCCCGACCGCACCTCCTATCTGGACGTGTACGACAAGGCCGGTCTCCTGCGTCCACGCGCGATCCTGGCCCATGCCGTTCATGCCGAAGAAGTCGATTTCCAGCGCTGCCACGACACAGGCTGCTCCATCGCGCACTGCCCCGGCTCGAACCAGTTCCTCGGCAGCGGCTCGTTCCCGCTCTTCAAGGCTCTCAACCCCGAACACCGCGTCCATGTCGGGATCGGCAGCGATATCGGCGCCGGGCCTGCCCTGTCCCTGCTTCAGGTCCTGTCCGATGCCTACAAGGTCGCACAGGGCCTTCAAACAAAACTCCATCCCGCACAGGGGCTCTGGCTCGCCACGGCTGGCGGTGCGCAGTCCCTCGGCCTCGAAGACCGGATCGGCAGTATCAGGCCCGGTCTTTACGCCGATCTCTGCGTTTTCGATCCAGCTGCCACGCCGCTTGGACGAATCCGCGCCCGGACCGCCGAAACCCTCGCCGACCGCCTCTTCGCCCTGACCATGCTCGGGGACGACCGCAGCATCGCCGCCACCTATGTCGCCGGCGAACTCCTGCACAAACGCAGCACGGTCTGAAGTTTCTGGAACACACCTCAAATTCTAAAGTGGCATCGAGTGCCGTTTTTCTTTGACACGGGAAAATTTTTGAACTCTAGGGTTGTCTTAATTATTTTTTCAGTCTCGCGGCAGTAAATACAGCAAGAGGTATTTCATCTGCGAGAATACTCCAGCTCCTCTTCGGGCGCGCGACTTAAAAGCAGGAATCATGCACCGTTTCCCAACCGCTGCTCAGTCTTTCCGTATCCTGACATCCATGACAGCCCTTCTGTCCCTCGGCACCCTCATCACGGGGCAGGACGCCAAAGCCGCTACCAGCACCACCACACCCCAGGTCACGCTGGGCGATGACGGAAACAGCAACGGACAGTCCATGTTCCGCACCCTCTTTGACGGACAGCGCGCCCTCGGCACCAGCGGCCTGTCCTCACTCGAAGGCGCGAGCGGCGGCGGCATCGCGAGCTGGGCCACAATCGGCGGCTATGGCTCCAACAAGAGCGCCGGCATGGCCATGCACTACAGCTATGTGAACCTTACCAGCTACTGGGACCAGAATGTCGGCGCCTCGATGGGCTTCTTCGACCGTGTCGAGATTTCCTATACCCACAACTTCTTCCAGACCCGCGGCACCGGAGCGAAACTCGGCATTGGCAACGGCTACCAGTTCGATCTCGATGTCGCAGGTGCGAAGGTGCGTCTCTTCGGTCATGTCGCGGACAATACCCTGATCCCGCAGGTCGCCATCGGCGGCATGTACAAGCATGACAGTGACGGCAAAGTCATTCACGAAGTCGGCTCGATGCACACGGATGGCGGAGACGCCTATCTCGCCGTCACCAAGCTGTTCCCGAAAATCGGCATCCTGATCGACACCACCGTCCGCTTCACCAAGGGCAACCAGTGGGGCATCCTCGGTTTCGGCGGTGACAAGGACAACAATTATCACGCCCAGTTCGAGGGTTCACTCGGCTATCTGCCGTCTTTCATTCCCGGCCTGGTGGTCGGCGTCGAATACCGCACCAAACCCCGCAACCAGCGCTTCACCGACGAAAGCAACTGGTTCGACGTTTACACCAGCTATTTCGTCAACAAGCACCTGAACGTTACGCTCGCCTATGTGTCACTGGGGACGATCGCGACCTACAAGGATCAGACGGGCTTTTATTTTTCCGCCCAGACAGGGTTCTGACGTGACGTGCCGGGCTCTGCCCGCGCCCGGCAGGGATCGAGATCCCTGCACCCTGATTTTATGAATTGGTTTCCAAAGGCCCCCGGCCTTTGGCGGGTTTCAGGGCAGAGCCCTGAACCTCACCCTTCCCGGATACGTTCGTCAATCAGCGCCTCGCGTGGCACGTCTGTCGCATGAGCCACCTCATGAATCGTCCGCTTCACGTTGAAAATCAGGTGCAGCAGGATCGCTGACAGGGAACCGAGCGTAATCCCGCTGCCGAACACGATCTTCGCCCACATCGGAAACGTATCGGAGATATGCGGCTGGGCCGTCGCCAGCATGCTCAACCCAATGCTGGTGCCCACAATAATGACGTTGCTCTGCCGGTTGAAATCCACCCGCGACAGCGTCTGCACACCCACGACCGCCACAGTCGCGAACATCGCCAGTGCCGCACCACCCAGAACCGGCAGCGGCACCGCAGCCACCAGCGCGCCCAGACGCGGCAGGCAGCCGAGCATCATCATGATGATCGCGGCAGCAGCCACGACCCACCGGCTCTTCACTCCCGTCATCCGTACCAGACCAACATTTTCGGCAAAGCACGTATAGGGAAAAGAATTGAGCACGCCACCGAGCATGGTCGCGATGCCATCGGCGCGCAGAGTGCGGGCAATGTCTTCTGACGTGATCGGCTTGTCGACAATTTCCCCCGTTGCATAGACGTTGCCAATCGTCTCGATCATGGAAATCGTCATGACGATCACCATCGACAGGATCGAGACCGGATGAAATGTCGGCATCCCGAAATAGAACGGATGCGTGATGGACAAAAGCGGCGCAGATGCCACATCCCCGAAATTCGCATCCCCCAGCATCCAGGCCACCAGTGTTCCCAGAACCAGCCCAATCAGCACGGCAATCGTGGCAATAAACCCGCGGAACAGGCGCTGGATTACCAGAATGGACGCCAGTGTCCCCAGCCCGTACCAGATGCTCCGCAGCGGAACATGGTCCTGCATCACCGACGGACTGGCACCCGAGACAATGTCATTCGCAGCCACTGGCAAAAGCGCCAGACCGATGATGAGAATGATGGACCCCGTCACAACCGGCGGGAAAAACCGCACCAGCCCGGCAAAATGCCGCGCCATCAGCAACGTGACGAACCCCGCCACGATGACGGAGCCGTAAATGGACAAAAGCCCCGGCGTCCCGCCCCCGACAGCAGAGCCGATGGCAATCATCGGCCCCACGGCCGTGAATGTCACACCCTGCAACAGCGGCAGCCGAACCCCGACCGGCCCGAACCCCACCGCCTGAAGCAGCGATGCGATCCCGCAGGTGAACAGATCTGCATCAATCAGATGGATCAGCGTCTCGCGCGGCAGGTGCAGCGCACCCGCAACAAGGATCGGCACGATGACCGCCGCCGAATAGAACGCCAGCACATGCTGCAACCCATAGGCCCCAAGCCGCCAGACCGGCAGTTTCTCGTCAACGGGATGCAGACCGGTCGTCGCGGCGTTCTCGGCAGTCATGAAAAGCCCTCAGCTTCCGCGATAGGTGGAATATCCGAACGGCGCCGCCAGCAGTGGCACATGCGCATGAGCCTCCGCCGCCAGTCCGAACACGATCGGCACCACATCCAGGAATGGCGGATCGGACAGGACCTGTCCGCCTTTTCTGAAGTAATCGCCAATCCGGAATTCCAGACAGTACGTCCCTTTCGAAACTGCAACATCCCGCAGTTCCGGGCAACGCCCGTCTGCATTCGTCTGCCCTTCGAACAGAACCTGCTCTCCTTGCAGAAGACGCAGCTTCACGCCCGCAGCCGGCTTGCCGGAAACCGTATCAAGAACATGCGTGGACAGAGAACTCATGACGCAACCAGATCCTTCAGACGGAGCGCTGCAATCGCATCAATCTGCATCAGCGCCTCGGTCAGTTCCTTTTCGGGAGTGCCAGCCAGACGGCGCTCCATTTCATCCATAATGACGGTCTTCGCAGCTTTTCCGGGTGCGGCTACTTTGCGCACGCAGATCACGAACGGCATGGAAAACCGCGCGCGATACGCATCATTCAACCCCCGGAAACGCTCATATTCCGCAGGCGTCAGACGATCCAGACCCGCCGACGCCTGTTCCGAAGCGGAATGTTCCGTCAGATCCGGATCAATCCCGGCCCGGTGCCCCAACTCCGGATGCGCCCGCACCAACGCAAGCTGCGCCACCGCTCCGGCAGAGCGCACAGTCTGCGCAAACGCGAACAGCATCGCGTCCACATCCGCAAAAGGCCGTGCCTTCAGCGCCCCTTCCGCCACCCAGGGTGAATGTTCGTAAAGCCCACCGAATTGCGCAACAAACGCCTTATCCGACAGCGCATTGACGTCCGAAATCTTCATGCCGGATGCACAGACAGCCAGTGCCGCGCGATGTCCAGCCGCGTCGCCACCCACACATCCTCATGCTTACGGATATGCTCCAGAAACTTCAGCAGCCCCATGGCACGCGCCGGCTTGCCCGCCAGACGACAATGCAGCCCGACCGACATCATCCGTCTGCCCTCGTGATACAGCATGTCGAACGCATCACGCAGATAGACGAAGAACTGCTCGCCTTCCGTAAACCCGTTCAGCGCTGCGAACTTCATGTCATTGGCATCAAGCGTATAGGGCACGATCAACTGCGCCCGGCCATTGGTCCGATCATAATACGGCAGATCATCCGCATAGGAATCGGCGTCGTAAACAAAGCCGCCTTCTTCCGCGACCAGACGCGCCGTGTTCGGGCTCGTGCGCCCCTGATACCAGCCCAGCGGCCGCTCTCCCGTGACTTCGGTATGCAGCGCAATCGCCTCGCGGATATGCGCGCGCTCCACGTCTTCGGGAAAATCCTGATAATCAATCCAGCGCAGACCATGGGACGCAATCTCCCAGCCGCTCTCCTTCATGGCTGCCACGGCATCCGGATTGCGGGCCAGCGCCTTCGCCACGCCAAACACCGTCACCGGCATCCCGGCTTCATCGAACAGACGACGCAGACGCCAGAACCCGGCCCGGCTTCCATATTCGTACAGACTCTCCATCTGCGCACAGCGCGCCCCGATGATGGATTTCGTGCCCACCATTTCGGACAGGAATGCTTCGGATCCCGCATCACCATGCAGAACCGAGTTTTCCGCGCCTTCCTCGTAATTGATGACGAACTGCACGGCGATGCGCGCGCCATTCGGCCATTTCGGATCAGGCGGCGTGCGGCCATAGCCGATCATGTCCCGCGGATAGCTGTCCTGCGTCATGGGCGTCTCCCTTCTCAAAGCACTGGCGGATCGAGGCTGACGAGTTCTTCCGTGTCATAGGCCAAGAGGCTCGCCAGATGCTTCTCGCCATCCTCGACGAACAGATCCCGCGCAATGCCCCGCGCCAGCTTCTCCACGCCAAAACGCATCCCGCTGATGGAGGCGCCGGAAAGCCCCATGCTCGGCATGGCACCGAACGTGAAGTTGTAGATCGCCGCCAGCATCGGCGCCTTCGGATCAGCCGCATCCTTCGGCAGGAACTGGAACCGTGCGCCCAGATAGGGATGGCTGCCCAGAAGCTCGCTTTCCTCACCGGCCGGCGGTGTGAAATGATCACGCCACAACATGACCGAAGACGCAAAATCCTGTGTCTCCGGCCGCTGCGACAGGTCGATCGAGAACCCCGTCCCGATGATCAGGAAATCGAAGCGCATCTCGCCCTGCGGCGTTGTCACCACGACTTCGTCCCCGTCCATCCGTGTCGCCGTCCAGGGTGTTCCGAGATGGAAAGCAAAGTTTTCATGACGACGGCAGCGCCAGAACGTGTCCTGCGGCGGCGGCTGGTTCAGGCTGTAGATCTGCCGCATGAAACGCCAGCGCGTCAGATCCGGCAGTTCCGAGAAATGCGCGAGAAAGCCCGCATTTTCCATCCAGCGATACGGATTGATCGCCGGGATCTTTGCCCGACGCAGGCACAGATCCACCCGTCCCGCACCCTTTTCCAGAGCCGTCGCCGCATTATCAAACGCCGAAGCCCCCGCGCCCAGAACACCGATCCGCTTGCCCTTCAGAGCATCGAAATCAATGTCTTCATGCGTGTGCGCATAAACGGATTTCGGCAGCGTATCGGAAATGAAGGACGGCACATGCCACGTCCCGCCGCCCTCAATGCCCGTCGCCAGCACCATCCGCCGCGCCAGCCGCACCGTTTCCTGACCGGCCGCGTTACGGAACGTCAGCCGCAGCAGACCATTGTCCCAGCCCACATGCACCAGTTCCTGATCATTCACGACCGGGATATCGAGCGTCTCCCGCACCCAGTCCAGATAGGCCTGCCAGTCATGGCGGGAGATCTTGTCCAGATCCTCCCAGGCCTTCGCGCCATAGCGCGCCTCGAACCAGGACTGCGGCGTCAGATTCGGGATCCCTAGATCCGGTCCCGTCACATGCTTGGGCGTGCGCAGCGTAATCATGCGCGCAAACGTCACCCACGGACCTTCGCCACCTTTGGAAGCTTTTTCAAAAACTTCCACATTGGTCACACCCTGCCGGCGCAGACCGAAGCAGGACGTGATACCACCCTGTCCCGCGCCGATGATGGCCACATCCAGAACCGCCTTCCCGTTCCGCTCCTGCGTCAGGCTCCAGTTGCCGGTCGCATAGCGGATTTTCGCCAGATCCTCCCGCACACGCTCCGAAAGCGCAGCCAGAGCATCGACGGGGGAAACGGTGGATGTCATGTGGTCAAATCCCAAAAAACCGGTACGGACAAAGCAGCATCCGGACGCCGCCAGACCGTCTTTCCGCAACAAAATGACAGGTCACCTGTCGGTCGGGATAGTTTCATACCGTTGTAAGGGCGTATACTCCATAAAAACGCATCTCCCGTTCGCAAAAAGAGAGCAGTTCTTCCATGCCTGTCTTCTCACGCTTCCTGCGTTACTTTCTTGCCGTGGCCCAGCACGGATCGATCCGCCGGGCTTCCGAACACCTGCGCATCGCCGCCTCAGCCATCGACCGGCAGATCCTGCAGGGCGAAGAGTCCCTCGGCACCCCCCTGTTCGAGCGCCTCCCCACCGGTCTTCGCCTGACGGCAACAGGCGAACTCCTCTACGCCCATGGCAAACAGTGGTCGCGGGACCTGACCAATATGTGCGTCCAGATCGAAGACATGCGCGGTCTGCGCCGGGGGCAGGTGGACATCGCCGTCCCCGACGCCCTGACCCGCGGATTCCTGCCGCGCCTGCTCCGCGCCCTGCGCACGACTCATCCCGGCATCACCATCTGCACCCACGTCCTGGACAACAGCCGCATCCAGGGCACCCTGATCGACGGTGCGGTCGATGTCGCCCTGCTTCTCAATCCAACCCATGCGCGCGGGCTTCTGGTCCGCGCCCACAAGGACTTCCCGCTCGGCTTCATCTGCCTGCCGAACCATCCCGTCGCCGAGCGCAAGAGTGCCCGCTTCAGCCTGGCCATGAACTACCCGATGATCATGCCCCAGGCCCCGCTTGCCCTGCAACGCCAGATCGAGATCCTGGAAATCGACAGCAATCTCGACATCCAGGCCGCCGCAGCATCCGACAACATCCAGATGATCAAGTCTCTGGTCCGCGAAGGCGTCGGCCTCGGAATCCTTAGCGCACTTGACGTCATGGAAGAGGTCACACGAGGCGAACTGGCTTTCATTCCGATTTCCAATCACGATCTTGCCCCCCTGACACTCGCGCTCTGCGTGGATCATTCCCGCCAGCTTTCCGGCGCCGCGCGGCTCGTGATTTCGGAGCTCGAAAAGGAGTTCCTGTCCCCCGAGCCACAGCCATAGGTCGGCCCCTGACCTGTGCGTCCATTGGGAGACATAGACTGTCACATTTTTGCACCACCCTAAAAAAGGCAATGGCCTGCCCTGCATTTTATCTTTGGTGCGGATAGGCCATCCGTTTTACATCCACATTTCGAATAAATACCGTTCCCAAAGTGAACCTTTCGTTTCGACAGGAGCCCGGCAGCATGAAAGACAACCGTTGGTCACCGGGCTATCGACGCCAGCTCCTTGCCGTAACCTGTCTTGCCGGCAGCGCCCTCGTGGCTTTCGGTACAGGTGCCCGCGCCGCACAGACCACGAAACACCCCGTTTCGCGCCATCATACTCCCGCCCATAGCACAGCCCGCAGCGCCGCAGCACCGGCCCGGCCGGCAGCCAAGCCACGCGCCCATGCGCTTGATGCCGCCGCGGCCGAAACAGTCTCCGTTACGTCCTCGCGCCGCGCCCTGAACGGCGGCGGCGGCATGATGCGCGTCGAAACCGCACCACATGCCGTGCAGACTGTCACGAAGGAATTCATCGACATGCGCGCGCCGACCAGCACCGCGCTTGACCTGATCCAGAACCTGCCGAGCCTCAACGTCACCACCCCGGATTCGTCGGGTATGGAAGGCGGCCAGATCCAGTCCCGCGGCCTGACGGATCTCGATATGGGCCTGATGGTGGACGGTGCCCCCGCCGCAGCCGCCAAGTATCTGAGCGAAAACGTCGATTCCGAGAACCTTGAAAGCGTCAGCGTCACACCGGGCTCTTCCGCAACGGATCTTCCCGTCATGTCGGCCGCCGGTGGCGTCATGGCCGAGGAAACCCGCACCCCGTCGCAGAAGCGCGGCGGCCTGATCGACTTCTCCTACGGCACCAACAACCTGTCGCGCGAGTTCATCCGCCTCGAATCCGGCGAGATCGGCCATAGTGGTGTGCGCGGCTATTTCTCGTTCTCCAACACGCATGCCCGGTCGTGGATGGGTGCTGGCATCAACCAGCGCAAACATATCGATTTCGGTCTGCAGAAAGACTGGAAGAACGGCTCCAATGCCAAGTTCTTCCTGTCCTGGAACTCGGCTGACTTCATCATCGACAACTACCCGACTTCCGACCAGTTCTTCCGCTACAAGCACACCGGACAGGGCTACGGTCGTACGAACGACAAGACGAGCAACAACTATTGGGGCAACAACAACGATCACTGGAACCAGATCTTCATCTCGGCTCCGGTTCATATCGCTCTGCCGTCCCGCCTGTCGCTCGACATCCACCCCTATTTCAGCTTCGGACAGGGCTGGGACGCTTCGCCTGACGGAACCACAACCGATTCAAGCGGCGCCACGCGCGGCCTGACCAGCTACTTCCTGCAGAACGAATACCGCTCGGTCGGTACAGTCGCGAAACTCAACTGGGAGATCGACCGTCACAACACGTTCTCGGTCGGCTACTGGTATGAAAACACCCAGACGATCCAGTCCTATCCCACCAGCTACCAGATGCCGGACGGCAATGCGGCCAGCCCGAACAACGCGGCCTATCTGATTTCCGCCGGCGACAAACAGACGGCGGGTTACGAGATCCACTCGCTGTTCGTTCATGACACGGCCAAGTATTTCAACGATCACCTGACGGTCGATGCCGGCTTCAAGTTCGTCATGACGAACATCTGGAACAAGGACTATTACGGCCGCCAGGAAGCCAACCGCACGGCCCCCCTGCCCCAGCTTTCGATCGGCTACCGCATCGATAACCACAGCCAGGTCTACCTGAACGTGGAAGGTGATTACCGTCAGCCCAGCGCGGTCGATCTCGGCTGGCTCTACACCAGCGTCGCGATCCCCAAGAACCAGTATTCCATCAAGGAAGAACTCGGCTACCGCTATCATGACGACCACATCATCGCGGACGTCGCCTTCTTCAACTACAACGTCACGAACCGCATCGTGGACCAGTATGTCGGCATGAACAGCTACAAGCCGTTCAATATCGGCAGCCAGCAGATGCGAGGCTTTGACGTGATGGTCGCGGCACGCCCGATCCATGGCTTCAGCCCATACGCCTCGGTCGAATACCTGCATGCCACTCAGGACAGCAACGTCTTCGATCCGTATCTGAACACGATGCTGCACTCAAAGGGCACGCAGGCCGTCATGGCCCCGCATGTCATCGCGAATTTCGGCCTGACCTACACCTACAAGGGCTTCTTCGCGAATGGCTCCGTCCACTACACCGGGCCGCAGTCCGTCAGTGTCGCCGGCGACCAGCGCATTCCAGGCTACGTCACCGATACGCTCTCGATGGGCTATCACTTCAAGCCGTTCATGTTCGCGCAGTCCCCGACCTTCCGCCTGAACTTCACGAACCTCACAGGCTCCGTCGTCCGCACGGGCGCCATGGGCGCGGTCTACAGCGCCAAGGACCCGAGCACCGTCTACAGCGGCAACATGACGTCCTATACCGGCTACGGAAACTCCTTCATGGTCGCCCCGCGCTTCACCATGACCGGAACGGTCTCCACCGCCTTCTGATTCTATGGGGCAGGACCCCACCGGTTCCTGCCTCCGCGTTCCAAACCGGCTCTCCTCCAGCGCGTTGCCGCAAGACGGCACGCATACGCCCTTACGGGACGGAGGAGACCCCCATGCCCCCCGGCAACATTTCAAGGAAGCATTTCGCCAGCTCAGCCCTGCTGCTCTGCACAACGCTAATTGTGACACCGCTCGCGCACAGCGCCCCGGTGCCGACGGAACCCGCGCCGGACCAGTCCGCCGTCACCATCATTCCGGGCTCGGACGCCGTGAAATGGCAGCCAGCGCCCGTCATGTTCCCGCATGGAACAAAAATGGCCATCCTGACCGGCGATACCAGCAAGCCGGGCCCGTTCACCCTGCGCGTCATGATGCCCTCGGGATCGTTCATCCCGCCCCACACCCATAATCTGGATGAAATGCTCACCGTCATCAGCGGCGACATCCAGCATTTCGTGGGACAGGATTTTTCCGCAACACAGCAGCGCAATATGGGCCCGGGTGGTTTCGTTCATCTGCCGGTCAATGTCCCTCACGCCATCAAGGCCGGCAGCCAGGGCGCGGTGCTTCAGGTCTCAGGCATGGGGCCGTTCAGCATGACGTATGTGAACCCGCAGGACGATCCCCGAAACACGGGCCGCTGAAAGCCGCAGGATATGAAAAAACCCTGCTCCCGGACCGGGAACAGGGTTTTCAAAACTCAGGAAAGCGATGCGCTTATTTCCCGATCGTTGAGATCACAATGCCCGGCGTCAGGATCTGCGGCAACACGACGCCCTCCTGATGCGGCGCATAATAGATATAGAACGGCACGCCATCACGCCCATGCGCCTTGAGGAACGCACCGATCGCCGCATTTCGGTTCGTCCAGTCACCCTTGAGGAACACGATCCCGCGGGACCGGAAAGCCTCCTGAACGGACGGCACATCCAGCGCCACACGCTCATTGACCATGCAGGTGATGCACCACGACGCCGTCATGTCGATGAACACCGGCTTGCCCTGCGCCCGAAGCTCCGCCAGACGCGCCTCGGAGAACGGCTCGACACCCGCTTCCACTGCCCCGGCCGCCACAGGAGCAGGCGCGGCCCGCAATCCCTGCGCCAGCGCCGCACCGCAAACCACGACGCATAGCACTGCCACGACCCGGCAGAACGCTACTGTTCCCCGGCCACCTTCCAGCATGGACCGCCGCTGTCCGACGCCATAGATCCAGCCCGCAAAGCCGAGTAGCACAACGCCCCCGGCCGTCAGCGCCACGAACGTCACGCCCCGCTGGATCGCCGCGACCCAAAGCAGCCACACACAGGTCGCAAACAGCGGAAACGCCAGAACCTGCTTGAGAATCCCCATCCAGGCTCCCGGCTTCGGCATCCGCGACGCCACGCCCGGAAGCCCGGCCACGAGAATATACGGAAAAGCCAGCCCCAGCCCCATCGCCAGGAACACCAGAACACCCATCACCGGCGGCCCACCCAGTGCGCCTGCAATGGCAACACCCATGAACGGTGCGGTGCATGGCGTCGCCACAATAACGGCCAGCAGACCCGTCATCATGTCTCCGCCGCGACCGCTCCCGGTCTGGACCTGCCCCAAACGCCCGGCGCTGACTTCAAACACGCCCAGCAGATTCAGGCCCATGAGGAATAGCAGCCAGCAGACCGCGACCACAAATCCCGGCGACTGGAACTGAAAGCCCCATCCGGCCGCAGACCCGGCCAGACGCAGCCCGATCATGACGATCCCCAGAGCCGCAAACGCCCCCGTCACGCCAAGCGTGTAGAACAACGCGCTCTGAAGCTGCACGCCCCGTCCGGCACCGCCCATTTTCGCCAAAGACAGCGCCTTCATCGCCAGAACCGGAAACACGCAGGGCATCAGGTTCAGGATCAGCCCGCCCACAAAGGCAAACAGCAGAACCCGCAGCCATCCCGCGCCTGTCGGCACGTCCGCACCCGAGACCTGACCCGGGGCCGAAGCAGTTTGCACAGGGGCAACCGCCACAGCCGCTCCCCCAACCGGACGCGCCTCGATCTGCAGCGGGCTTTCCTGCCCCGCCGCATCCTTGAGCACGACAACACCGACCAGCGGCCTGTCCCGATGCGCCGATTTCAGGAATTTCAGCCCAAGCGTCAGCTGCCCGTCCGACACATGCAGCTTCTGGTCCGCCACCTGATCGATCACGCCCCCATCCTGCGGCAGGAACCACGCCTGCGACACGGACGCTGCAGAGAGCCCCTTGCCCGAAAGCATCAAAACGCCATCAGCAGAAACACTGGCCGCAAATGGCGACGCCACCGGCATGGCCGCATCCGCCTTATGGAACAGAGCAGCCTGCGCCCCTTCCGGAGCATCCTGAGCTGCAGCGGGCAACGTCAGCGTGAAATCACCGCTTTCCGGAATGCAAACCTGCGCACAGACAAGCCATTCCCCATGCGCATGAAGCGTCGTGCCACCCGAACCCTTGAGAACCAGATCCTCCGGCAGCGTCACCTCATTGACATAGGCGTAGGACATGAGGCCGCCCTCACTGATCCGCACCGGCACCGGCCAGTGGATCGAACCGCCCTTGCCCGTCGCGCCACCATCAGCGGTCACATCCAGCGTCGGCGTATCCCCGGCATCGCCCGGATTGATCCAGTAGGTATGCCAGCCCGGCTTGAGCTGAAGCCGCAGCCCGACACGCAGATGCCGGTCCGGCCCGACCGCATCGCGATCCGTGACAAGGGTTGCGGTATCGTTCGCAGACGTGACAGGCGCGCTCTCCGCTGCCAGCGCGGCCGCAGACCCCAGGCCAAGAAACCCTGCCAGAAGCAGGGCGGACATGCTGAACACTCGATGCAAGACAGGCTCATTCCAACAATCAGGACAGAACCGCGACCATACCACTGACTGAAACGGAAAACAGGACCTTTACGGTAGCCAAACCGCAAAAGCCCTGAAAACCGTCCCTTACGGGATCAGTCGTTCCGCCCGCAGACGGGTGAACAGGTCGGTGAAAGAGTCCGGCGTGTACTGGTAATCCACAAACCCGGCGAGGCGGCTTTTGCTCATATCCGTCACACATTCGACCGGCCGTCCCAGATCCGCATCCGTATGCCAGGCCGAGGCCAGCCGCCCGATCCGGCTCTCCGTCAGACCGTATTTCGCGGCAATCTGCTCCCAGAGTTCAGCATCACCAGACAGCGTTTCCTCAAGCGAGGTCGCATGGCCCGGATAGGGTGCCGCCTCGATCCCGAACCACGCCGCCAGACGCGGCCACAGCCATTTCCAGCGCACCAGATCGCCATTCACGATATTGAACGCCTCGTTCCGGCCCGCCGCAGACGTAGATGCCCAGAGCAGCTGCCGTGCCAGTTGCCGCGCATCAGTCAGATCGGTCAGCCCATCCCACTGCACCGGCGATCCCGGAAACACGAAAGGCCGCCCGGTCTCACGGCAGATCGTCGCATAGACCGCCAGCGTACTGCCCATGTTCATCGCATTGCCAACCGCATAACCGATCACCGTATGCGGACGATGTACGCTCCACGAAAAACCATGTCGCTCGGCTGCTTCGTAAAGCGCGTCTTCCTGATCGTAATAGAAGTTCCGCAGATCCAGCCGGGGCACTTCCTCCCGAAACGGCGTCACGGGCGGCTCACCCGACGCATAGGCCTCGAACGGGCCAAGATAATGCTTCATGCCGGTCGTCAGCGCCGCATGAACCAGAAGTCCCGGCTCCGGCAGGGCTGCGAACAGATTGCGCACCATCGCCGCATTGACGCGGCAGTTCTCTTCCTCGGTCGCCTGACGCATCCAGGAGCAGAAGAACACATGGCTCGGCTGCATATCCTTCAGCGCCCCGGTGAGCGACGGCGGATCCAGAAGATCAGCCGCCACCGGCAGCACGCCCGCCACGTCATAGCGCGGCTGACGCGCCAGACCATGCACCGTCCACCCCTCGGCCACGAGACGCGCCGCAAGATTCTGGCCGACGATACCTGTCGCCCCGACCACCAGGGCGGTCCGGCTCGGTGTCACAGCAGGAACAGAAGAGGTCATGGGATTTTTCCTTTGCAGAAAACGGGGTCTGCTCCACATCTGATACGACATCCCCAATTCCACCAGACGGCACCTTTTCGTGCCTTGGTGACCAGAAGGTTCCCACTCCATGACATCGCCGCTGCCCGATCACTACCGTCAGGCACCTTTCGCCGAAGACTGTGCGCCGCGACGGATTCTGAGGCTTTTCAGCGGCAAATGGACCACCATGATCCTGCACACGCTGCATCTTCTGGGCGGTACGGCCCGCCCCGGAAAGCTCCAGCGCAGCATCCCCGATCTGTCGAAAAAAATGATGACCCAGACTCTTCGTGATCTTGAATCGCAGGGCCTCATCCGCCGCAACGTCCGGCAGATCATGCCACCCCATGTCGATTACAGCCTGACGGAACTCGGACAGACCTTCGTGGAGCCCGTCGAGCTGCTTTATCACTGGGCCATCCGCAACGCCGATGCACTCGACCGGCTCGCACGGAACGAGGTCCCCCCTTCCGAATGAAACAGCCGCATGAAGAGGGTAGGACAGGGCCGCCGCCCTGTGCCATGTTTACAGCACCAGACCGCCCCCGGCGGACCACCCCGCGCGAACGCCAGACCGCGGACCAGACCGCGTAATTTCAAGGACTCACCAGACCGATGCCGTCGATCCCCCGTCCCGACCCGTTTCCATCGTCTCCCATACGAACCGGACGCGCCGTCCCCGGCATCTTCCTCTTCCTGCTCCTCGGTGTCCTGGCGCTGTTTCCGGCCCGGGCGGCCGACACCACCACCCCGCTGAACCAGCAGGAAGCACAGCAGCTCCTCAACGTCCTGAACAACCCGAAGGAGCGGGACGCCTTCACCCACACCCTGTCCCTGATGGCCCGCGGCCTTCAGGTCGAGACCCCGGCCACCGCTCCTGCAGCAGCCCCGGCACCTGCGACCGCAGCGCCGGCAAAAGCCGCACCGGCCAAAGCGGCCGCCGCCAAGCCGGTCGCCGAAGTCCCGCCCGACATCCATACCGGCCTGAGCAGCATCCGCCTTCAGGCGCTAGGCTATCTGCACAATTTCCTTGGCCTGTTCAGTGATCTCGGGATCGTCGGCCGCTGGGCGCACACAACCCTCGCCTCGGCGGATACCCGCACCACGATTCTCCACGCCTTCGCGGGTGGCCTAGCCGCCATGATCTGCGGCATCGCACTGGAACGGATCGTCTCCCTCAGCCTGCGCAAACCCCTTCACCAGCTCACACAGAACGCTGAAAACAGGGAACAGCGCAACACAACCGAAACCGATGCCACCACGCCAGCGGAACCCATCGTCGACGGCTCCAGCCAGACCCGCGCCGCCGACCAGCGGCGACAGGTCGAAACCCTGCGGTTCCTCGCCCGCGTTCCCTATGCACTGGGGCATTTCGCGCTGAAGGCCATTCCGGTCCTGGCCTTTCTGGCCGTCGCCTATCTCGCTGTTCTGGTCCTGCCCTGGAGCGAGAAGACCGACAACGTCATCACAACGCTCGCCAACTGCTACGCCGCCGCCCGCTGCCTGTATCTGTTTGTCGAGACCGGCTTCGCACCGCGCTCCCCCACCATCCGTCTGCTACCTGCAACGGATGCAACGGCCTTCCTGCTGACCCGCTGGTGGAACGTACTGGTGGCAGCGCCGGCCATCATTTTCTGCCTCTCTACACTGGGCAGCCAGTTCAACCTGTCTCCGCGCGGCACGGACGCCATGATCCGCGGCGTGGTCCTGATCGAACACATCCTGATCGCCGTCTTCATCTGGCGCATACGGCACCTCGTCAGCCGCGCGCTCCAGCCCCGCGCCGTTCCCAATACCGCGATGTGGACCTTCATCGTCGCCATCACCCGTCTGTGGTGGGTCCCGGCCATGTTCCTCGACGTGTCCCTCTGGGTCGTCTGGGCCGCGCACCTGCCCGGCGGCTATCGCTGGATCCTCGACACCACCGGCATCACCATCGGCATCCTGGTCGCCTCGCGGCTGGTCGCGGTCATGGCCTACGGCCTGCAGGACCGCTTCTTCCGCATCAACCCGGCCCTGACCGAACGCTTCCCCGACCTCCAGAAGCGCGCCGACCGCTACTATCCCTTCGCCCGCAGGATCCTGACCGGCGTTCTCCTGTTCCTGACCCTGATCGCCATGACCGAAGCCTGGGGCCTGCCCACTTTCGGCTTCTTCCTGCACAACGCTGTCGGCCGTCACCTGATGGACGCTGTCCTGACGATGCTGGTCGCCCTCAGCGTGGCCGTCACGCTCTGGGAAATCATCAACGCCTTTCTCAGCCAGCAGCTCAGCCGTTTTGAAAAGTCGGACCAGCTTTCCCGCGCCACCCGCCTGCGCACGGTCCTGCCCATCATCCGTACCGTCCTGCTGGCGATCATCATCATCATCGTCGCCGTCACGACGCTCTCGCAGATCGGCATCAACGTCACCCCGCTGCTTACCGGTGCGGGCATCATGGGTGCCGCCATCGCCTTCGGTTCGCAGAGCCTAGTCAAGGACTTCATCACGGGCTTCTTCATGCTCGTCGAAGACGCCATCCAGGTGGGGGACTGGGTCACGACCGGCGGCGTCTCGGGAACGGTGGAAAACCTCTCGATCCGCACCGTGAAGGTCCGCGACATCAACGGCGACCTTCACATCATCCCGTTCTCGTCCGTCTCCTCGATCGCCAACACGGCCCGCGGTTACAACCAAGTCATCGTCAAGCAGCAGCTCGACCTCTCCGAGGACCTGCCGCGCGTGACGGCCATCATGGCGAAAACGCTCAAGGAAATGCGCGACGACCCGGTCTTCGGCCCCATGATCCTGTCGGACTACAACGATCTGGGCGTGGACAACAGCGACAGCGGCGGCGCCACCCTGCTTGGCAGCTTCCGCACGACTCCGATGATGAAATGGAAGGTCAAGCGCGAGTTCTACCGCCGCATCACCAACCTGCTGGCCGTAGAAAACGTCAAGTTCTACACCGGCACGTCCTACTTCACGACGCCGCCGGGCAACGCCATGTGCATCACCGCAGACGTTACCCTGCCGGCCCCGGCCAACGACGCTCCTGCCACGCCAACGCCACCAGCAGCCCAGAAGCCCGTGCCAGAAACGGCCCAGGACAACGGCAAGCCGGACGGCAACGCACCGGCCTGACCTCCAGACCGGCCCATGGGCGAGGCGATGCCATTCCGGCATGCTTCGCCCATAATTGTTAATCAATTAAATAAAGTCTTGATTTAAGGTTCCGACAGGATCATCCTGTCTCCATATTATCGAGAACCCTCCTCACCGCTGCCACGCAGACGATTTCCCGGCCCGATTTTCCTGTGGCCCCGCATCGCCCGCCAAACGGCGAGGATCATGCCAAGGAATCCAGCGATGTCTCTAGTCCTGGTCTCATCAGAGTCGTCCGAACCCGATCAGAAGACCGTCACGGCCGCCCCCACCGATACCCCCATGACCACGCCCGATCCTGCCACCCTGGCCGAAAAAAACCGCCAGGAAGAGCAGGTCCTGAAAAAGCGTTTCATCGGCATGGTCCTCGGCCTCGTGTTCGCGCATGTCTACGTGGCGCTTGCGCTGGCCTATTCCTACATGGACGACCACAACCACCTGCACACCTGCTGGCTTCCGCTGCTCGGGGCCTTCATCTGCGGGATGATCTTCGTCTTCCACGTCTCGATCTCGTAACCCGGAGAGGCACCCATGACCCGTACCGTCCGCCACGCATGGCTCCAGCCCTTCCTGTCCACGACATTGTGGACCCTCGTCCTGATCGACATCGCCGTCATGACCTATCTGGAAAATCAGGATTTCTTCAAGGATTACGCCGGCTGGGCCTGGCCCTCGGTCCTGATCACCGGGATCATCGGCTATTTCATCGGCCCCGCGATCGATCGCCTTTTTTCCAGAAAATCCTCCAGCGCCAACAGACCGTAAAGCACGCAGGACCGGAGCGGCTGTTCAGGCAGCTCTGTTTCTGACACCGGGAGAGTCACCGATTTCAGGAGGATGAGCATGGCCGATCCGAAACTGGATGTGCGAGAGGCAAGGGCTCACCTGATCCGGACCCGGAAGTACGTCGCGGTGATTTCAATGGACAGACGGGGAGGAAGTTTCTTCTCGGTCACCGGATGGTCAACCTTCATTGACCGCAAGGACGCCACGCCGGAATGGATCGGCGAAAATCTCCGCAAAGCCCTCAAGACAAGTCGGGATCTTGTCATGGAATGGGGTGGGTACCCGCTTCCGCAAGACAAGATTGATGCGGAAAAGAAGAAATCCGGCCCACTCTACATGGAATTCTGGGGCCGGGTTTGGGAAAAATACGGCTTCAAGGACTGGCGCGATGCGCAAACCAAGTCGGCCCTGGTCTTTGTCAAATGGGAGTGCGAACAGACAGATCAGGTGCGGTTTGCCGCTTCAAAGGGACGAGGAACCAGTCATTCAGCTTGGTACACGAACGAAAACGAAGGAAAAGTCTTCCACGCGTCGTTCAATGCCAGCAATCAGGAGTTCGGAGAGGTCGCCCTACAGGCCCTCGACGTCTGCCGCCCCAACTGCCTGTAAAGCCGCACCTAAAAAAAGGGAGACAGAACACCTGCCTCCCTTTCCCGATCCATCAATCGCGCAGACCTTACCGCAAAATCCCCGTATGCCCGACGCTATAGCGTCCCGGCTGCGGCCAGACCGTCAGGCCATGCGGCTCCGCACCCACCGGGATCTTGCGCATCGCCCCCGTGTCAGTATCGATCGCATAAACCACATCATCGAACCGCCCCGACAGCCACAGCAGCTTGCCATCCGCGCTGACATTGCCCATGTCCGGGCTGCCGCCACCGGGGATCATCCAGGTCTTGATGACCTTGTCCGTCGCGAAATCAATGATCGACACGCCACCCGGTCCATGCTTCGGACCATGGATGCGATGTGACCCTCGATTGGCGACATACATCAGCTTGCCATCACGGCTCGGATACAGACCATGCGTGCCGATGCCCGTCGGGATGAAGCCGGTCTCCTTGAAGGAGTCCCCATCCACGACGAACACGCCGTCCGCCATCATGTCCGCCACATAGAACTTGTGACCATCCGGCGCCGTCAGGATGTCCTGCGGCATCCCGCCCTTGGACAGCTTCAACATCCCGATCATCTTCAGATCTACCGTATCGACCTTGGCGACATAACCGCCGAACTCGCAGGTGAAGATCGCGTATTTCCCGTCGATGGAGAAATCGGCGTGATTGACGCCCTTGCATTCCGGCGTCTCGACCGAGCCCTTCAGCTCCATCGTATGCGGATCGCGGAAGTCCAGACGCTTGTGCGCTTCGGCGACCGTGATCGCGTATTTCCCGTCCGGCGTGAAATACATGTTGTACGGATCATCCACGGCAATGGACGGACCGGGCTTGGCCGTCGCCGGATTGATCGGCGTGAGTGAACCGTCCGGACGGCCCTCGCTGTTATTCGTCACCCACAGCGTCCGCAGATCCCAGGACGGCACCACATGCTGCGGCGAATGCCCGACCGGGAACGTGTCCACCACCTGAAACGACACCGGATCAATGACGGACACGCTGTCCCCACGCAGGTTCGGCACATAGACGCGGGCCGGATCATGCGCGATCGCCGGCGAGATATGGGAGGGAGTCGTCTCGCTATAGATGTTCTTCGGGTCGATGACCGGCGGCATGCCCGGAATCGTCTGGATACCGGACGCAGCCACAGGCGCCGTTGCGGCGACAGGAGCGGACGCATCGGCCGGCACCGGCACCATCGGCGCACTCGGGGAGTATTCCTGCGCATGGGCCGCGGCAGCTCCCAGCAGCGTCATCGCCACCAGAAGAGGAGTCTTGAATGTCATGGATGGCTCCTTTGGAAAGACTGGATTGCCGCAACCGCGGTCCGGATCTGCATTTCCGTGCCGATCCGGCCGAGCCCGGCCGATGCACGCCGCGGATCGCCACCATAGACGCCATCGGCCGCACCCGGTTTCGGAGCCGTACGCAATGCATCCTGACGCACAAGCGACGGATCGACCGCCAGCATCAGCGACGTATCGCTCAGCTCCGCATGAAGCCCCACCTCGGCCCCATAACCCTGCGCACGCAGGGCCTCGGCATACTGGTGGGGGACAACTTCATAATAATCGCGCAGATAAAGCACGGCGGCCTGACCCTTCCAGGCACGGTTCAGCTCCTGCGCCACCTGCGCCATGAAAGACTGATATCCTCCATGATCGCCCAGCAGCACGATCCGCTTGAAGCCCTGAACGCGGAAACTCTCCGCAGCCCCTTTAAGCAGCCCTTCGAACACGGCAGGCGGTACGGAAATCGTGCCTGGAAACTTCATGTGGGACGTGCGGGGACTCGTCGAACCCTCGGGTACATAGGCCACGACAGGGGCCACCAGCGTATGCCCGGCCTGAACCGCAATTGCGTCGGCCAGAACCTGCGCCCGCACATTATGCTTGCCGACAGCCATGTAAGGCCCGCTCTGTTCGGTTCCGCCCACGGGAATGATGACGGTATCCGTCCCCGCCTTCACATCCTGCGCCACCTCGGTCCAGCTCCGGCAGGCGAACTCGGCCTGAAGCGCCAAACCGCTGCAATGCGCGCCTTCACCGGCCATACCCTGCGCCTGCACAACCGGGACAGACAGACCCATCCCGGCGCAGAACAGGACGATATGACGGGACAGGCGAGACAGGTTGAACATCCGGGCCGGAACACCTCTGGCAATGGCTGCCCTTCCCTACTCCATCTTGGGCCGCCTTTTCCAGAGCCGGGATTGCAGCCTTCCGGTCTTTCCGGAAACGGATCATGCAGTATAAGACCTTATGGCTTTCCCGATTTCCTATGATCCCGATCCCGTCGACAGCGCCGCACACCTGATCCAGGTCGCGCTCACCCCCGTTTTCATGCTGTCGGGCATCGGCACCCTCATCAACGTGTTCAACACGCGCCTGGCCCGCGTCGCCGATCATCTCGAAGACGTGCGCAAGAAACTCGGCAGCCCGAAAACGGACGACACCCCGGTCGATCCCGTCGACAGCCCCGAACGCCTCAAAACCCAGCAGACTCGCCTGCACCGCCGCGTCTTCGTGCTGGATGCCGCGATTCTCCTCAATGCCATCGGGGGGGCCTCGACCTGCGGCGCGGCCATGGCACTGTTTGTCGGCTCGATCCGGGATGCTTCGACGTCAGCATGGCTGCTCGCACTTTTCGGCATAGCTCTCGCCTGCACCGTCGGATCGCTCATGTTCTTCCTCGCCGATACCCTGCTGAGCTGGCACGGACTGCGTCGCGACACCGATCTGAGCCTCGACGCGGAATAGCCTTTCGCGCAATTTTATTTCAAAAACCACCCGGGACGGTACTCTTTCCCGCAAGAAACGCCGATCTGCAAGCGCATCCCGCTTTACTTTAACAAAAGCGAAATAATCGCCTGACAGGAACAAAAACGACGTCTCCGCAAAGACGGCAAAAGTTTAAAATGCATTTATGCACGGAATGCAGGGCTGACCCTGCATCTGTATTTGTTGCTTTGGACCCCGATTCTGGAGTTTCTCCCGCTGCACGCCGCAAGACGGCAAACAGAACCACACGGAGATTTTCCAAATGACGTCCATGACCCTGATCCACCTGATCGGCCTTCCCACCAGCCTGCTCGCTCAGTTCTCGATGGTTGCTTTCGTTCCGATGATCGGCGCGCTGATGATTGCTACGGTTGCTTCCGACCGCGTTTCCGAGAGCTGATCCCAGTTATCTCGGGACAGGCCCGGCCTTCGTGCCGGGCGTCCCGCTTTTCCCCTCTCCCGGCTGACGCGAACCGCGCTCAGTGCCGGACAGAGAGATAGGAGTCCGGATCCAGCCGGCGACGCCACAGATCGCACAGCCAGCAACAGCTGATCCCGACCAGCATTCCGATCGATGTCGACCCGACCCAGTGCGTCGGCAGAAACGACATCATGACCCCCGCCAGACCGGCGATCGTCCAGTTCATCGTTCCCATCAGCGCCGAAGCCGCGCCCGCCTGATGCCCATGATGCGTCAGCGCCAGAATGCCCGCGTTCGGCCCGATGAAGCCCAGCGAAAATGTCGTGCACCAGATCAGCGCGCACAGGATCCACGGATCCTGCGGTCCTGCCAGTCCACTCAGACACACCGCCACGGCCAGCACGCAGAACACCAGCACCGCCAGCATCCCGATTTCCATCACCCGCGTGAACAGGAACCGGTTGGCGAGCCGCGCATTGATCTGCGAGCCAAGAATGAAGCCCACACCATTCAGCCCGAAGAAAATGGCAAACAGATGCGGCGAGAAATGCAGGATGTTCTCGAACAGTGCCGGTGCATTGGACAGATAGGCAAACATCGTGAACGTCCCGAAGCTCACGACCATCACCGCGGAGCAGAACAGCGGCTCCCGCAACAGATCCCGATAACGCGCCGCCATGCCGCTGACCGGCAGGGCAAAGCGTCGCTCCATCGGAAGTGTTTCCGGCAGCAGAAACAGCGTGCCGAGGAACATCACGACGCCAAAGACGACATTCGCCCAGAAAATCAGCCGCCAGTTCCCCATATCCAGCAGAAAGCTTCCGATCGAAGGCGCCAGCAGCGGCCCCAGCCCGAAAATCAGCATCAACTGCGACATGAGCTTCACACCCGCCGCCCCGGTCGCCACATCACGCACCATCGCGCGCGGCGCAACCGAGCTGATCGCGCCGCCCAGAGCTGCGACAAAACGCAGCGCACAGAACATGTGGAAACTGGTCGTCAGGGCCAGCCCGACCGAGGCGAGGGCATACACCACCAGCCCGCACAGAAGCGGCAGCTTACGCCCATAGCGGTCACAAAGCGGCCCCAGGGTGAACTGTCCGATCGCCAGCCCCGCCAGCCACGCCGTCAGTGTCAGCTGCGCCGATCCGGGCCCATGCCCCAGATCATGCTCCAGAGCCGGAAAGGCCGGCAGATACATGTCTGTCGAGACGGGCCCCAGAATGAAGATCACACCGATCAGCACACGGGTCAGGGCATTCATCCCCGCGGGGGAGGTCTCTTCGGACAGCGACGTAACGGACACGCAGGCACCATGACTGGACAGAGCAGAAAACCGAAAACGGGCTTCCCCTGCTGGAGAAGCCCGTTTCCATACTCAACGCCTTTTTGTCCGGACTGACCAGCCCCGAATTCAGGAGCCATTCCTCATTCCGGACAGGGACGCAGACCTTACTTCGGCCAGTTGGCCAGAATATCCGTCTTCACGTTCTGCGGCAGACCGACATAGTCGAGGCGGGCATTGTCCGCGTCACCATGCTGGAAACCCCATGTAAAGAAGTTGCGCACAGCCTTGCCGGATTCCTTCTGGGCGGCATCGACCGGCACCAGAACGAATGTTGCCGTCACGATCGGCCAGGACGATGCGCCATCCGTGTCCAGCAGGTTCACCGCATAGTGATCGGCATGGGCCCAGTCAGCAGCCTTGGCGGCTTCCGCGAAGCTGGCCAGCGTCGGGGCAACGAAGGCACCGCTGTGGTTCTTCATCTGGGCGATGTTCAGGTGGTTCTGCGCGGCATAGGAATACTCGACGTAACCCACGCCACCTTCGGTCTGACGCACCATGGCGGCAATGCCATCATTGCCACGTGCGCCCGAACCGCCCGGCCAGGCGATGGACGTGCCGGCGCCGAGCTTCTGCTTCCAGGTCGGGGAAACCTGCGACAGATAGGACGTGAAAACGTAGCTCGTGCCCGAACCGTCGGCGCGGTGGATCGGCGCAACATCCGTGTCCGGCAGGTTCAGACCCGGATTCAGGGCCTTGATGCGGTCGTCATCCCAGGTCGTGATCTCGCCGTCATACAGACCGGCCAGGGTCGGGCCGTCGAGACGGAGCTGGCCCGGAGCAATGCCCGGCACGTTCGCCACGACCACGATGCCGCTCATGACGGTCGGGAACTGGTACAGCTTTTCCTTCGCCAGACGGTCACCGCTCATCGGCTTGTCGGACGCGCCAAAGTCGACGGTGCGGGCGACCACCTGATCCTGACCGGCGCTGGATCCCACGCTCTGGTAGTTCACGGCGACACCGGCCTGGCTCTTGGCCGCCATGCCCCATGCACCATAGATCGGTGCGGCGAAGCTGGACCCTGCGCCCGTGATGTCCGCAGCCTGCGCCGACGACACGAACGGGGTCATGACAGCCGTGCCAAGGGCCGTGGCGACAAGAAGACCGAATAGCGGAGCTCTGCTCTTGATCATGGGAATCCCTTATGGGGCGTGAAAACTGCGCCCTTAGTAACGCCGACCAGAAAACAGAAACAGTAGGCCATACGTGATAGTTTCATGACACTGTTCAGACATCGGAGCGTGCCGAAATGTCACACTCCTGCGTCCGTAAGCCGCCGATCCACCCGGCTTTCGCAACAAAACTGACATACACACTTCGAAATCCCCAGTTTCCTGCGCCCTCCAGCCCGGAGTGTCATGAAACTGTCATGTTCCCGTCATGAAACCTTCCCATTATTCCAAGATGCGAATCAGATACCTGAACTGCGGAACACACGCCCTCCCCAGAAGGACGCACCGCAGCAATGGTTTTTTCTTTCCGCCGGACCACGGCCCTCCTGGCCACAACGACCCTGGTTTCACTTCTTCCTCTTTGTGGCCATGCCCGGGCCGCCGACCAGATGCAGATCATGGAACGGCAGATCCAGGCCATGCAGGCACAGCTCGCCAGCATGAAGAAAGAGCATGCCGAGGAAATCAAACGCGCCCGTGCCGTTCTGGCCCGCCAGCGGGAAGAAGCCGAAAACAACCCCTACGCCCAGCGTGGCCGCTATATCGGCCAGCCGCGCCCTGCCGCGCAGCCACTGATCAGCGTCCGTCCGGCAAAGGCCGGCGCCGATGATGGCCGTCCGCCGTCAGACCGCGCAGACGTCTCTTCCTGGTCCGACTTCCAGCGCGCCACCGCGCAGGACGAGGAAGTCACGGTCGGCGGCATCAAGGTGGGCTTCCCGGGCGGTCGCCCGACGATCCAGTCCTCCGACGGAGCCTACGCCCTGTCGATCGGCCTCGCCTATCATGAAGACTTCGGCGGCTTCTTCAATTCCGGACCGCGCGGCAGCGACACCCGTGGCGCCTTCAACAGTTTTACGACCAATCAGCGTCGTCTGCGTATTCCGTTCATGTTCCGCTACAAGAACTGGGTTGCAGCCGTCACGCCCGATTTCGGTGCCAACCATAACGACGGTTATGTCGGCCTGTATGAAGGCAACCTGAACTATACCGGCTTCCGTAACACCATCCTGACGGTCGGTTACTTCCAGCCGCGCGTGACGGAAGAAGACGCCGAGAGCTCCAACGACTTCATGACGCTGGAACGTCCCAGCATCACCGATATGGTGCGTAACATCGCGGCCGGTGACGCCCGCTTCGTAGTTGGCGGCCTGCATTACGAGAAGCGCTGGTGGGTTGCCGGTTACTTCACGGGACAGGAATGGGGTCATCGCAACGCATCTGACAGCAGCTCCACCTATTATGGAGGCGGCAGCGGCGCCACGCTCGACAGCCAGACGGGCGGCATGATCCGCGCTGCAGGCCGTCCGATCGCCACCAAGGACGTCGACCTTCACGTCGGTGTCTCGGCGATTGCAGCCTTCCGCCTCGCTTGTAACACTGGAACCAACGCCGATTACTGCACCCGCACGACGTCATTCGGACAGCGTCCGGAATTCGATATCGGTGAAGCCAGCCTTGTCTCCACGGGTACGATCACCAAGGCCGCACAGGTCTGGGCCGCTGGTCCGGAACTTGGCTTCCGCTGGGATCGCCTGCTAGTCAAGGGCGAGTATTATCATGTTGGCGTCCAGCGCTCGCAGGCCAACCTGCCTGCGTTCAACTTCCAGGGCTGGTATGGTGCCGCAGCTTATACAATCTTCGGCAAACCCCGCATGTATAACATCAAGGAAGGCGCTTTCGGTGCACCCGGTGTTGGCGCTGACCAGGAATTCAACCCGACCCTCAACCACTGGGGTGCCCTTGAAGCTGTCGCCCAGTACAGCGGCCTGGATCTGAACAGCAACCTCAACGCGGCAACGGCAGGGATCACCAGCCAGAACGGCGTCAGCTACGTGCGTGGCGGCATGCAGAATGTCTATACCGGCGGACTGAACTGGTACCCGAACCGCCACTTCCGCTTCATGGTGGACTACAGCCACTTCGTCACATCCCGCAGTGTGGCCTCAGCAACCAACGTTTCGGGTCGCTCGGGCAACTCCTTCGCTGCCCGTATCCAGGCCGCCTTCTAAAGACCTCCCAGCCCCCTCTCCCGGATCCAGATCCGGGAGAGGGTCATCTGCTCAACACCATTGCGTGCACGCCCGCATTCCCGATTGCGGCCTACACCCCGCAGACAGCATGCTTCCCGTTCCACAACGAGAGAACCAGCTGATGCTCCCCAACATAAAACCGCTCCTTCCCGCAGCAGCACTCGCAGTGGCCTTCCTCTGTCCCGCCGCCTTTGCCCAGCCCGCTGCCGGCTCCCACATCGTCACAAGCCAGAAACTCGACTGGTCCACCGCTGCGGCTCTGGCCTCCGAAGCCGTCCGCATCTGCGCCGCACAGGGCTATTCCGTGACCGCCACCGTCGTGGATACGAGTGGGCATGAACAGGCCGTCATCAAGGGTGACACCGTCCCCCTGCAATCGCTCTCCGTCGCCTACCGCAAGGCCTATACGGCCTATTCCTATGGTCTGGCCTTCAACAAGAACACGACCAGCGAACTGATCGCCGCAGGTGTCACCGGCCCCGCAAACGGCGCCCTGAACACGATCCCCGAAGTCCTGTTCGTTCCCGGTGGCGTCACCCTGCGCCGCACAAGTGACCACGCCATTCTTGGCGGGCTGGGCGTATCCGGCGCCCCCGGCGGAGACAAGGACGAAGCCTGCGCCCTGCATGCCGTCGAAAAACTCAGGAATACCTTCCAGTAACACAGCCTCTCTTACTGAAATCCGGAAGTTACAGGAGTTTTGAGAACAGGGCTCTTTCTGTCGATCCTTTCAGGCGGTTCCAGTCTTTCTGGTGGAGTTTCCTTTTGTGAATCATGCCGGTATTGTCCGGCCACACTGAAGGCTTCCTGAAAGACTGTCTCTTGCTGCGCTGGTTTCTGGTTTCCATCCTGTCCCTTACCGTTCTTCTCCTGGCCCTGTTCGGCGCAGGAGGGATCTGGATCGACCACAAGGACCTCGCCGCCTTCGCCACCGCGAAGCTGGAAAAGAAGCTGGACCGCCCCGTCCATATCGGCGCCCTGCACATCCATCCCGGAACCTGGCTGACGATCGAGGCGGATGACGTCTCCGTCGCCAACATCGCCAGCGGCACGCGCCCGCAGATGATGACGCTCGGTCATCTCGGCGCACAGGTCCGCCTGACCTCCCTGATCTGGGGTCCGCCCGAGACCCGCAACATCGTCATCTCGAAGTTCTCGGGCCTGTTCGAGCGCACGCCGGCGCATCTGCCCAACTGGCGCTTCGGTCCCCATCAGAACGACCCGCGCCCCCCGCTCACGCCCGAGCAACAGGCCAAAGCGGACGCACCGCCCGATCTGCACAGCGCTCCGGGCCTGCGCAACGTCACGATCCTCGACAGCGACGTGACCTACCGCTCGGCCAACGGCGCATCCTACAAAGCCACACTCGGGAAGGTCGAACTCGCCTCAACCAGCGATACAAGCCCGCTCACCATGACCCTGAGCGGCGCCTATAACGGCACCCCGATCGTAATTTCCGCCGAAATGGAGCCGATCCGCGACCTCCGCAAAACGCCACAGCGCCCCTACGGCACCAAGGCTCATGTCACATCCGGTGACATGACCTCGGACTTCACCGGCACCCTGACGGACCCGACAAATTTCGACGGCGTCGAAGGCCATACCACCGTCACCACACCCACATCCGACACGCTGTTCAGCGTCGCTGGAATCAAGGGCGATCATGCCCCGGTCAAACTGACCCTGTCCGGCGATTTCAGCCATTCCGGCAATGACTGGCATTTCAGCAAGGCGAACGGCACCATCCAGACCAGCACGATGGAAGACGGCGACTTCACGCTTGTCGAAGGCAGCCATGGCAAACCCGATGACGTGACGGCCAAAATCGGTTTCGGCCGCCTCGACATCAACGGCCTGATGCCGATCCTCGCGCCCCCTGGCGCCAAAGGCAGCAAGAAAAGCCCCTCCACGCTCCACGCGGACCTGCTGCTTCTGACACCACCCGATCCCGACCCTCTGGTCCATTTCGACCTCGCGGCCCGTCAACTGGTCTACAACAAGCTCGACTTCGCAAACCTGAAGATCCAGGCGGCCCAGATCCCCAACCGCATCGACATTCCTGTCCTGCGCCTCGGCTATGTCGGCGCCTCCCTGAGCGCCAACGGACATATCGAAGCCGATGGGAAATCCTCCCGCATCGCCGCCGAACTCGCCCTGACCCATGGCGACATCGACCGCCTGCGCCGCGTCGCGGGCCTCGCTCCCGTTCCGGTCAATGGCAGTCTGAGCTTTCGCATCATCGCCAGCGCAAACAACGTCCACACCCTCAACGAGGCCATGAGCCGCGCCGACCTCACCGCAGCCGTCAGCATGGAAAAGGGCGAGATCGCGCGTGAGATCGTCGAGGCCGCCTCGATGGATCTGCGCCTGCTCTTCCGCCACGCCAAGGGCGTCACCCCCATCACCTGCCTGCTCGGCGTCCTGCAGATGCATCAGGGCATCGGTGTCGTCGTACCGCTGCGTCTGCGCACCGGCGCGGGCACGATCGCGGCCAAGGCGGATTTCGACCTCAACCGCAGATGGCTTGATCTCGTCTTTGCCAGCCGCCCCTTCTCGACCAGCTTCTTTGCCCTGGACGTTCCCGTCCGCGTCAGCGGCCGTTTCGATGCGCCGGTCCTTTCCCTCGCAAGATGGTCGAAGGAAGGCCGGAACATGCTCGCGGATTCAAACGAGGTCACGAACCTTCCTCCCACCCTGCAGGGTTTCGCGGCCTCCAACGCCTGCGCCCGCCCTACACGCTAGCCATTGCGTCCCCGGGATTTGCACCCCATCCAGCCCCCGGCTATGCACGTCGCACCGTAGGAAGAGGGTCCAGATATGCGTATTGCAATGGTCGGTGGCGGATATGTCGGTCTTGTCTCAGGCGCCTGCTTCGCCGAGTTCGGAGCCGACGTCACCATCGTGGAGCGGGACCCCAGAAAGCTTGAGGCCCTCAATGCCGGTCGCATTCCCATCTACGAGCCGGGGCTGGACACTCTCGTCAGCAGCAATGTCGACGCCGGTCGCCTGACATTCGGGGATGATCTCGGCGCCGCCATGAGCGACGCCGATGCCGTCTTCATCGCCGTCGGCACCCCCACCCGACGCGGCGACGGCCATGCCGACCTGACCTATGTCTATGCCGCGGCCGGGGAAATTGCCCGCGCCGCCAGAACGGATCTTCTGGTCGTCACGAAATCCACCGTACCCGTCGGCACAGGCCGCGAAGTCGCCCGCATCCTGCGCCAGACACGCCCGGACCTGACCTTCGACGTCGCCTCCAATCCCGAGTTCCTCCGCGAAGGCAACGCGATCGACGATTTCATGCGTCCCGACCGCGTCATCGTCGGGATCGATCGTTCGGGACCGGATAAAGGCGCCCGCGCCCAAGCCCTTATCGAACAGCTTTATCGTCCGCTGATGGCCATTCAGGCCCCGATCGTCCTGACGGATCTGGAAACGGCGGAACTGACCAAATATGCCGCCAATGCCTTCCTCGCGATGAAGGTCACCTTCATCAACGAGATGGCTGATCTGTGCGAGAAAGTCGGCGGCAACATCCACGACGTCGCACGCGGCATGGGCCTCGACCAGCGGATCGGCAGCCGCTTCCTCAGCCCCGGCCCGGGCTATGGCGGCTCCTGCTTCCCCAAGGATACCCGCGCCCTGACCGCCATCGCACAGGATGCCGGCGCACCTACAAGGCTCGTGGAAGCTACGGTCGCGATCAACGAAGCCCGCAAGACCGGTATGGCCGAACGCATTATCGCGCAGGCGGGCGGCAGCCTTGAAGGCAAGACCGTCGGCATCTTGGGCCTGACGTTCAAGCCAGACACGGACGACATGCGCGAAGCGGCGTCCCTGCCCATTCTGGCCCGCCTGCATGAAGCAGGCGCCGTCCTTCAGGTGTTCGATCCCGAAGGCATGGAGGCGGCCCGCGCACTCCTGCCGGAAAACGTGCGTTATTGCGAGGACGCGCTGGCCGCCGCACAGGACGCCGACATCGTGGTCGTTCTGACGGAATGGAACATGTTCCGCGCCCTCGACCCGACGCGCCTTCGGAGCGCCATGCGCGGCAACGCCATCGCGGATCTGCGCAACATCTGGAGCCCCGACCTCATGCGCGAGGCCGGGTTCGATTACCGGTCGATCGGGCGTCCCTGAGAGAGCACCTTACCGGGCCCGGGCTTCGGACCGGGCCACCGCACGATCCACCGGCGCAAACGTCCCGTTGCGCAGCCGCCGCTCCAGCTCTTCAAGGGACTGGCCCTTGGTCTCGGGGACGTAACGCAGCACGAACCAGAACGCGAAGGCGTTAACGCCAGCAAACAGCCAGAACGTCCACCCCGCACCCAGCCTCTGCACAAGCGACAGCGTGGTCAGGGAAATCAGCAGATCCGCCCCCCAGTGGCTTCCGGCCACGAGACTCATGCCCTTGCCACGGCAGGACAGCGGATAGACTTCCGCCCCCACCAGCCAGATGGCGACCGAGAGGCTGCCTGTATTGAAAATGGTATAGGCCATGACGGCCGCAACCGTGATCCATGCCCCGATCCCGCCGGTCAGATGCATCGCAAACGTCGTTCCCAGAACCGCCAGCGCCACCACGGCGCCTGGCAGCATCCGCAGGAGCAGCGTCCGCCGCCCCCAGGTATCAACAGCCCAGCCCCCGAACACTGTCGCAAAAACCATGCCCACACCAACGGCCACAGAGGTCAGCAGGGCGGAATCCTGCCCGAAACCGGCATCGGCAAAGATCGTCGGCGCGTAATACATGACGGCATTGATGCCCGTGAACTGACACAGGAGCGCAATCCCCACGGAAGCCGTCAGCGCAGGCCGCACCCAGGGCTTCGCCAGTTCAGACCACGGCGCCTGCACATCATGGTTTTCAATGATTTCCTCCAGCTCCCGGTCCGCCGCCTCATCGGACAGACGCACACGCCGCAGAACCGCACGGGCCTCTTCGATCTGACCGCTAAGAGCCAGCCAGCGCGGGCTGTTGGGAAGGAACGCCATGCCCACGAACAGGATCAGCGCAGGCAGCATCCCGATCCCGAACATCAGCCGCCAGCTCGAATCCCGCAGCAGATAGCCGGTCACGAAAGAACTCGTGATGCCGAAAACCACCGCCAGCTGAAAGCCGACAACAAGCCGCCCCCGACGCTCCGGCGGCGAGACTTCCGCGATATAGATCGGAACGATCTGCGACGCCGCACCGATGGCCAGGCCAAGGATCAGACGGGCAATGACCAGAACGGCCACACTCTGCGCCGAGGACACAACGACCGTCCCCAGAAGGAACAGCGCCGCCGCGATCATGACCGTGCGCCGGCGCCCGATCCGGTCGGAAATGCTCCCGGCCCCGAGGCACCCGATCAGCGCTCCCAGAATGATGGCCGATGTCACGATTTCCGCCCCAAGCGTATCCAGATGGAACTGGTTGCGAAGCTGGAGCAGGGCGGAAGAGATAATGCCGGTATCATACCCGAACAGCAGCCCTCCCGTTGCCGAAATGGTCGCAATGAAATTCGTCAGGGCATGTCCGCTCAACCGTCCGGGCGCGTTCCTGTTCTGCATCGTGAAACCTTCCACCGCGAAGCCGCAGGCCGTTATTCGTGAGACAATCTGCCTGCGTTAACGCTCCACAACAGGAAAGTAACATCACAAAAGTTATGGTTTTCGTTTTTATCGTGAACTTTCTCGTGTGCCATTCGGCATATCCCTGAGACGGCAGACATGAAAAAACCCCCTTCCCGTAAGGAAAGGGGGTTCTGACGTCATTGCCGCCGGGAAATCCCGTCTTACGGCTGAACAATCCGCAGGATAAACGCCGTCAGGGTGTTGATGGCCTCCTGTTCCGGCCGGTCTGCAGGCAGACGCAGTTCCGGGGAAACCGGCGCTTCGTAAGGCGCGGAAATGCCGGTAAATTCCGGGATCTTTCCAGCACGCGCCGCGGCGTACAGCCCCTTCGGATCCCGCTTTTCACAAGTTTCCAGCGGCGTATCGACAAAGACTTCATGGAAGTTCTCGCCCACGATCTGCCGCGCCTGTGCCCGATCCGCCTGAAGCGGGGAGACCAGCGCCACAATCACGACCTGCCCACTCTCGGCCAGGATCTTCGCAACATGCGCCGCACGGCGGATGTTCTCGTGACGATCTTCCGGCGAGAAGCCAAGATCGCTGCACAGCCCGGCGCGCAGGGTGTCTCCATCCAGCACGGTGGCATTGATCCCCTGCTCGGACAGCGCCAGTTCAGCCGCACGCGCGACCGTGCTCTTGCCCGAACCCGGCAGACCCGTCAGCCAGAACACGCCACTCTTGTGACCGCGTGCCTGTACCTGACGGGCGGCGGAAACGCGGCTGGCCGTCGGATGGATAGCATGTTCACCGTCCGCCAGTTCAGCCGGACCGATCAGCGGCGCACCACCAACAATGCGCTGGTAACGATCCACCAGAACGCCTCGCCCGTCGCCAAATCCCGGCGAGAACGGATCGAACAGCACGGCATGGGACGCTGCCAGCGTGATTTCCGCAAACCCGTCGGGCGGGACGCTGTCGCCTTCACGCAGGGTCAGATCTTCCAGATCTACCACAGCGTCGATGGAGGCCACCGTCACATCATGCTCGGCCGTGGCCAGACGCAGCGTAAAGCTCTCGCCCACACGCAGAGGCTCGCCACGCAGCCAGAACAGACGCGTGCGGATCCGGGCCGAACGCTCCGGGGCCGCAGCCTTGTCATCGGCCGGAAACAGCAGATCACCACGATCCGGCACCAGATCCGGCTCCAGACGCAGGGCAATGGACTCACCTGCACCCGCGACCGGCAGTTCCGGCGCATGCCAGCGGCAGACTTCCGCTACGGTCGCAACCTGTCCCTGCGCCCCGATGCTCAGACGATCACCCGCACGAACCGTGCCACGCTCGATCCGGCCCGCGACGTAGCGGATACCGTCAAAGCGATAGACGTCCTGCACCGGCATCCGGAACGGCAGCGCCGCACGCGAAGCCGGCGGCGGGACATTGGCGAGCGCCTCGACCAGCGTCGGGCCCTTGTACCAGAGCGAACGCTCGGAGCGGCTGGCGATGTTGTCGCCATCACGGGCAGAGGCCGGAACAACGGCCTCGACCTCGATTTCCAGACGGCCCAGAAGCTGGCGCACATCGGACTCGACCTTGACGATCTGCGCCTCGTCAAAGCCCAGAATGTCGGATTTGTTGAGCAGCACGATCACATGGCGGATGCCGATCAGACGCAGCAGCATGGCATGACGCCGCGTCTGCTCCTGCGCGCCCTCCTTGGCATCCACGACCAGCACGGCAGCTTCCGCGTCGGCCGCACCCGTAATCATGTTGCGCAGGAACTGGCGATGACCCGGCGCATCGACGATCACGAACTCACGCGATCCCAGACGGAACGGAATGCGCGTGGAATCGACGGTCACACCCTGATCACGCTCGATCTGAAGAGAGTCGAGCAGGAAGCTCCACTCTACCGCCAGCCCACGCTTACGGCTGCTCTCGACGATCTGCGCCAGCTTGCCGTCCTGCAGGCTGTCAGTGTCGTACAGAAGGCGTCCGATCAGCGTGGACTTGCCATGATCGACATGCCCGACAATGACGATGGGCGTCGCTGCGGCGCGGTGGGTTTCCGAAAAGCTCTCGGTCACGATGTTGTCACCCATTTTCACAGATATCCCGCTACACGCAGACGCTCGAACACGTCCTCGGACTCATGATCCATCGCACGGCCGGCGCGCTCGGATGTCCGGCTGGTTTCCAGTTCGGCAATTACTTCCGCCACGGTGGAGGCATTGCTCTCGATCGGATTGGTGATGTCCTGATCGCCCAGCGAGCGGTAACGCTTGCCGTCTTTGGCGAAATACAGGTCCACCAGCGGAATGCCCTCGCGCTCGATATAGCGCCAGATGTCGATCTCCCGCCACGCCAGCAGCGGATGGACGCGGATATGCATGCCATCTTCATACGGCGTGGCATACTGGTCCCAGAACTCGGGCGGCTGGTTGCGCACGTCCCAGCGATGCCCCGCACCACGCGGGCTGAACACGCGCTCTTTCGCACGGGTCGCCTGCTCGTCACGACGGATGCCAGCAATGACGCCCCGGAACTTGTGCTTGTCGATCATCGCGGCCAGGCCAGCCGTCTTGCGCGCAGCGGAGCGGGCAGCCGGCGGCAGGGACGGGTCGATTTCCTCAACCGGCGGGCAGTAGCCCAGCAGCAGGTCCAGGTTCCACTTCTTCGTGTATTCGTCGCGGAAGGCATACATTTCCGGGAATTTCTTCTCGGTATCGACATGCATGACCGGGAACGGGACATGCCCCATGAACGCCTTGCGCGCCAGCCAGACCATCACGTTGCTGTCCTTGCCCAGTGACCACAGCAGGGACAGGGGCTTCAGCTTGCGATAGGCTTCGCGCAGGATGAAAATGCTCTGGGCCTCGAGCTGGTCCAGATCATCCATGATACGCGGCTGTGCCAAACCGGTGGTGGACTGATCCCGGGACAGGATCCGTGTTTGCGTCATTATCCGCTCCGTAGTCATGCCGGCCTGTGAATGCCGCATTCCGTCTTGGCCAGACCGGCCCAGCGGCCCGCCCGTCCATCTTCACCATCCTTGACCGCCCTTGTGCATGGAGCACAACCGATCGAGGTGTAACCTTTTGCAACCAGAGGATGCCGTGGCAGGTCCCGGCGCTGCATCTGCGCCTCGATTTTCTCCGGGCCCCAGCCCGCCAGCGGGTTGAGCTTCACGCTGCCATCGGGCTGCGGATCAACCAGCGGCAGCGCCGCCCGCGTCGCGGACTGACTGCGCTTGCGCCCTGTAATCCAGACATCGAAATCCGGGAGCACCAGATCCAGCGGCTCGACCTTGCGCAGCGCACAGCACGCATCCGGATCGAAATCCGCGAGCTGATCCTGTGGATCACGGTCATGCAGCGCTTTCGGCGTAGGAGACAGGGTCCGGACATCCGAAAGCCCCAGCCTGCGGGACAGTCTGTCACGGTATTCCAGCGTTTCCGGGAAATGCCGCTTCGTATCCAGGAAAAACACCGGAACCGAAGGGTCAGCCTGCGCCACAAGATCCAGCAGAACAGCCGACTCCGCCCCGAAAGACGAAATCACGGCCACGCGTCCCCGCAGCAGATCCAGAGTCTCCCCCAGCACCCGGTCCTCGGGGATCTGGCGGAGATGATCCAATTCCGTCCGTGAGAGAGGCATGCGCTGCACCTACCTGTGTCCAGATCAGTCATGCCACCTGAGCGGCACGCCCCGAGACATAGGCGCATCATCCGCAAAAATAAACTATTTTATTTGATATAACTTTTCTATTTCGTTGTTATATCACGTTGAACGCACGTCTTTTCAGCACAATCTCCGCCACACAGATACAGTATCATTGGCACAATATATCGCCAGGCCACGGACCGCCGGAGCCGCACCATTCCCAGCAGACCCCGCAGACGCTTCCGCCAGCTCGGGCTGTCCGGGCAGGGATTCGTCTTGTGGGACACAAGGCTCTTCTGCCCGCTTTGCTTCCCCCTGCCGGGCCACTCCACATGCGCTCCCAGCTTTCCACACGCAGGCGAACATCCGGCTCGACCCGGAAAAAGACCCTGACTTCAAACCCCGGCAGCGTATCCTCAAACCCCACTCAGGCCAGATCCAGAACACCATTCCGCACCCGCAGGATCATCAGTCCGCAAGATGCCGCAGCGTAAGCATCCAGCAATGCACATCCACATAATATGGCGAATCTGACAATCACGGGCACATCCGCCCGGAAAGCTATGGAAAGCCGGTTAAAGACCTGTCAATGCCGACATGCCCTGGCACTCCGGAAGAAATGGCACCGCAACCCATATAATGGCCATATGCACCATTATTGGAGCTGAAAAAAGCCTCTTCGACAGCATGAAAATCCCTCTGAACGACATCTGGCACGGTTCATGCATCATGGGATTTCATGGACATGCTCTCACCCTTTTGCACCCAGCGCCTTGCGGGCCTCCTTGTCCGCCAGACCATGCAGCCGCAGATGATGGCGGAACTGGTAGTAGGTCAGGCCGAGCAGCTCGGCCGCACGCCGCTGGCTGAACTGCGCCTCACGCAGGGCAGCTTCCAGAAGGCTGCGTTCATGCGCCCGGACATCCGCTCCGAAATCCCGCGGAAATGTCAGCGCCTCGCCTGTGTCCACACTCACCGCAGGACCAGCAACCGGCACGCCCATATCCTGCCAGTCCGGCGTCACGAACGGGTCCAGCACGATCTCGTCCAAGGCCTTTTCCGGACGGTCCATCCGATAGACACTGCGCTCGACCACGTTGCGCAATTCGCGCACATTGCCGGGCCAGTCGTAAGCCTGCAGGCGCTCCAGCGCCCGGTCCGTAAAGCCCGCAAAAACCTTCCGCCCCAGCTCCGCGCTCATGCGGGTCGCGAAATGCCCGGCCAGCAAGGGAATATCCTCGGGACGGGCGCGCAGCGGCGGAATGTTCACGACATCGAAGGCCAGCCGGTCCAGCAGATCCGCCCGGAAGCACCCCTCCCGCGCCATGGCCGGCAGATCGGCATTGGTGGCCCCGATCAGCCGCACATCCACGCGAATGGTCTCGCTGCCGCCCACGCGCTCGAAACTGCCATATTCGATCACCCGCAGCAGCTTTTCCTGCACAGCCTGGGACGCGGTTCCGATCTCATCGAGAAACATCGTGCCGCCATCCGCCCGCTCGAAACGGGACAGGCGACGCTTCTGCGCGCCCGTGAACGCACCCGCCTCATGGCCGAACAGTTCGCTGTCCAGGAGCGCCTCGGGCAGCGCAGCGCAGTTGAGCTTCACCAGCGGACGGTCCCAGCGATCCGACAGCAGGGCCAGACGAGCGGCCACCAGTTCCTTGCCCGTCCCGCGCTCGCCGATCACGAGAACCGGACGGCGCAGCGGCGCAAGGCGGGAAACCTGATCCAGCATTCCCAGAAATGCCGGAGCCCGCCCGATCGGGGTCGGCACCTCGTCCATATCGGTGCTTCTCGCCATTTTCTGGTCTCTCACGCCCCTGTTCCGGTCTTCAGTTCATAACACCCTCAAAACAGCATCGCTGACAAGGGCAGGCATTCTGTCCTAAGTCTCTCCAACAGGAAGGAAAGCATCATGGGTATTTTCTCTCGCCTCGCCGATATCGTGAACTCCAATCTCAATGCGATTCTCGCCACCGCCGAAGATCCGCAGAAAATGATCCGCCTGGTCATCCAGGAAATGGAAGACACACTGGTCGAGGTCCGCAGTCAGGCCGTCCGCACGATTGCCGAGCGCAAGCAGCTTGAACGCCGCGTCCGTACCATGATGCATGAGGAAGACGAGTGGCACCGGAAGGCCAGCCTCGCCATTGAGCGCGACCGTGACGATCTCGCCAAGGCCGCCCTCGCCGCCCGCCATAGCGTGGAACAGTCCCGCGAGGCGCTGGAGCAGCAGATCGCCCAGATTTCCGATGGGCTGGACCAGCAGAACGACGACATCTCCAAACTTCAGGCCAAGCTCGCGGATGCCAAATCCCGCGAAAAGGCGCTGTCCATCCGCGCTCGGACCGCACAGGGCCGCCTGAAAACCCGCGAAAAGCTCTACGACACCCGCATCGACGACACACTGAACCGCTTCGATCAGGTGGAACGCGCTCTTGATGAGCTTGAAGGCAAGGCAGAGGCCTATGATCTGGGACGCCGCACCGGCCATCCGACACTTCAGGAGGAACTCGCTGCCCTTGAAACCGATGCTGTCGTGGAAAACGAGTTCGAGGCCCTCAAGCGCCGTGTTGCTGAAAAGAAAAATGCAGGCTGATCATTCATCCGCCACTGGAACTCCGGAATGAATAACGACACACTCGCCATTCTGCTTATCTTTGGTCTGCCCATGGTCGCCCTCGTCGTTGGCGCGATAAAATCCATCGCAAAAGATAAGTCGGCCAGCCAGCCCGATCCCATGCTTCAGGCCGCACTGACACAGGCCGAAGCCCATGCTACGCGTCTGGAAGAAAGGATCGACCAGCTCGAACGCATCCTTGATGAGGATATCCCGGGCTGGAGAGCAAGGAACGCACGATGACACGCCGCCCCGTCTTCTTTTCCGGCCCCCGCCCGGCGCTTCTGGCCCTGCTGGCGGGCGTGGCCCTGCTGGCGCCTGCGGCCCATGCCGCACGGATGACCCTGTCCGGAGAAGACCTGGATCTGTCCGTTCCCTGCACCGGACAGGTCAGGGTCGTGGTCGATCCCGCCATGAAGGACGGGGCGACCCTTGATTCGAGCAGCATGGCCCAGGTCGCGATGCACACCGGCAAGGAAGAGGCGGAAAGCCGCATTTCCATCGCCACGAAAGCCTGCGCTCCGAACGGAAAGCTGACGATCAGCATTTCCCCGAGCACCGGCCTGACCATTCATGACAGCCACGACACGCATTTCGTCATCACGGGAAAGCTCGCCTCGCTGGACGCCAGCCTCGATTCCACGACCATGGACATCGAGGACACGCAGTCGCTGGACCTGAACATGCAGGGCGCGTCCAGCGTCCATATCAAGTCCCTGGAACGCGCGGCCCAGATCGTGGCGTCGGGAGCCTCGACCCTGACTGCTGACACCGCCCAGCTCGCGGCCCTTTCCGCGCAGTTGACGCAGAATGCGACCATGACGCTTTCGGGCAGCAGTATTGATGCCCTGACGCTGGTGACGGCCGATCAGGCCAGTGCCACCATCCTAGGTCATGCAACCGTCGCGACCGTCGCAGCCAACGGAACGGGCGAGGTCAATATCGAAGCAGTTTCAGGGCCGATGGTGCGCTCGGGCAAAGGCACCGTGCGTGTCGGCGCGCAGAACGGCGTGATCTACCGCCCGACACCGCCGCCCCCCGCCGCGCTGCCTGTCCCCGCAACACCTGCTCCCCTGCCGTCCACCCCGGTTCAGGCTCCCGCAACGGGAACGGAAGCAGCCGTCCCGGCACCGGTCGCTCCAACGCCTGCACCGGTTCCCGCACCGACGGCGCCGTCGGTACCTGAAAGCCCTGCCGTACCACAGGCCCCCAGCGTTACGCCTTCCGCGAAAGCCGCGCAGCCGGACAATGCACCGGTTACAACACCTCCGGCCGCAAACGCGCCCGCTACGGCAGCGCCTGCAACGCCTTCGACATCCGCCAGTGCATCCACACCAGTCACGGCACCGCAGACCGCATCGCCAACCGCGCCTCAGACGTCGCCTGCGGCTCCTGCACCACAGGACAGCAAAACGCCCACAAAGCCGACTGGCACGCCCGCGCCGGAAAGCACGCCGGCTCCCGTCACCCCGGCGCCTGCAACCCCGACACCGGTCACTCCAGCGCCAGTCACTCCAACACCGGCAAACCCCGCAACGGTCACGCCCCCGGCTGCCGGAAACGGCTCACAGGGAGAATAAGACATGCGCCAGCTTCTGCCTGTGCGTCTTGCCCTGATCGCACTTCTGGGATGCGGCATCGCGGCCCTTCCCGGTTCAGCCTGCGCAGAGCCGGTGGTCATGCCGCCAGCGCCTCCTGCTCCCCCCATGCCGCCGTTATTGGAAGTCCCGCTGGCTGCTTCCGGCACGCTCGTGATTCCCGCAACATGCCTGGACCACCTGTCCGTCGTGGGTGGAGAAGACGCCCATATCGTTTCGGGAAGCGGCCGCCTGAAAAAACACGGTGACCGGCTGACCTTCACGACATCCGCACGGGACTGCTCAAGCCAGGACAATGCCGTCGTCATGGTCCCCGCGCAGACCGGTATCGAGATCCTGTCTCCCCGGAACAACCTGACGACGTATCGCATCAGCGGCGTCAACGGTGAGGTGACGGCCGTCACAGGCCGGGGCGATCTGGAGGTTGATCAGGCCGCTGGCCTGACCCTGAACATGGAAGGTTCGGGAACGGTCTCGGTCCGGCATGTCACGGGTCGGCTGACCGTGCAGAACCTTGCCAGCGGTGACCTGCATATCGACAGTATCGCCGCCGCCAGGGCGAGCCTGACAGCCATGTCCTCGGGCGACATCCGGATTGGCCAGGGCGATACGGACGTCCTGACGGTCCGGGATTATGGCTCGGCCGATATCGTGCTGAACACGCGCACACGGGATGCGGATGTGACGCTCCTGGGCAGCGGCGACATCACGCTTCAGAGGGTGAGCGAGATGCTGAAGAAGCGCCCGCTCGGCTCCGGCACGATCTCCGTTACCGAAAGCTCGGGCGCGCGGATCACGACCTCAACCACACCCGATCCGTCCGCGATCCTGTCTGATACGGCGCGGAAAGTCCTCGGCAGCTTCCATGTCCAGCTCGGAAATTCGGATGAGGATTCAGAACCCCCTGTCCATGCCAGAAGCCCTCATTCCGGTGGCCACGGCCTGATCGGCCTTCTGCTGAAAATTGCCCTGATCGTCTGGGCCGTGCGTCTCTTCCGGCGCTATCGCCGGACGGGCGTCCTGCCGTTCAGGAGCACGCTGAACAAAGCTGCGGCAGGATATGCCGAAGGCGTGCGAAGCTGGTCCCGGCACCGGGCCGCATGGCGGGACACTCCGGCTGCCAGCGCCACGGCCGCGGTGCGGGATGCCGTGACGGGTTTCCGTCGCCAGCCGCCGGAACCGGCCGAGGATTTCTCCCGCTCCGTCCCGCCAGGTCATCCGCTGGCACGGCTTCAGGACCGGCTGGTCCGGATGGAGCGCCGGCTCGGCCTGATGGAGCAGTTCGTCACATCGCCCGATTTCAGTCTGGAGCGGCAGTTCCGGGACCTTGAACGGACCGACGGACGCCGCGCCTGAATCACCCTGGGCAAAGGGCACCGACGACGGAAACTTTGACGTCCGGATGCTGGCAGGGTAGGGGCTGAAGAGTGAATGCCGTTCTTGACCCCATAGCGGCCCTTGGCCGTGCCGCTCTCGGCCTTATCAAGCAGGCAGGTGCTCTCGCCCTGTTCGCGCTGGAGGCTCTGTCGCATCTGGTGCGACCGCCTTTCTACTGGCGGATCTTCTTTTCCAGCCTGATCGAGACGGGGTTCTTTTCCCTGCCCGTCGTAGCACTAACGGCCCTGTTTTCCGGCGCTGTCATCGCGCTCCAGTCCTATGTGGGCTTCGGACAGTATCACGTTCAGAGCGCCATTGCCGGGATCGTCGTCCTCGCCGTGACCCGCGAACTCGGGCCTGTTCTGGCCGGGCTGATGGTCGCCGGGCGTGTGGGCGCGGCCATGTCCGCACAGATCGGCACCATGCGCGTGACCGACCAGATCGACGCGCTCACCACGCTCTCCACCAACCCGATGAAATATCTCGTGACGCCGCGCCTGCTGGCCGGAACGCTCGCGCTGCCCTGCCTCGTGCTGGTGGCCGACATTCTCGGCGTGATGGGCGGCTTCACGGTTTCGGTCGCCAAGCTCGGCTTCTCGCCCTCGACCTACATCACGGCCACACTGGACTCGCTCAAGACGATGGATGTCGTCGTGGGCCTCGTAAAGGCGGCGGTATTCGGATTCCTGATCGCGCTGCTGGGCTGCTACAACGGCTATAACAGCCGGGGCGGCGCGGAAGGCGTGGGCTCTGCCACGACGGCGGCCGTCGTTGGCGCCTCCATCCTGCTGCTGCTGTTCGACTATCTTCTGACGGACCTGTTCTTCTCACAATGAGCACTCCTCCCGTAAGTACTCCCAAGATCCGCATCCGCGGCCTACATAAGGCCTTCGGCTCCAAGATCGTGCTCGATGGCGTGGACCTTGATGTCGAGACCGGCACGTCCATGGTCATCATCGGCGGGTCCGGCTCCGGCAAATCCGTCCTGCTGCGCTGTATCCTCGGCCTGATCGAACCCGACGCTGGCACGATCGAGATCGACGGGGAGAATGTCCTGACGGCCCCCCGCTCCCGGCAGGACGCCCTGCGACGGCAGATCGGCATGCTGTTCCAGAACGCCGCCCTGTTCGACAGCATGAGCGTCGGCGAGAACGTGGCCTTCGGCATCCGCGCCAAGCATTCCGATCGCAACGGGCCGCCGCCCTCGCGCGCCCAGGCCCTGCAAATGGCCGGAGACCTGCTTAAACAGGTCGGGCTGGACCCGTCCGTCGGGGATCTCAGCCCGTCCGAACTCTCGGGTGGCATGCAGAAGCGCGTTGGTCTGGCGCGAGCGATTGCGGGCAACCCCAACATCATGTTCTTCGACGAACCCACGACCGGGCTCGACCCGATCATGGGTGCGGTGATCGACGGGCTGATCGTGGACTGCGTGCAGAAGCTTGGCTCCACGGCCATCGCCATCACCCATGACATGGCCTCGGCCCAGCGGATCGGAAACCGTGCGGCCATGCTTTATCACGGGCGCCTGATCTGGCAGGGCGAGGCTTCTGAGTTGATGAACTCCGGTAATGCCATGGTCGATCAGTTCACCCACGGCCGACGCGAAGGCCCCATCACCATGGAACTGCGCAAATGAGCCTGCTGCCCCGCTTCCCCAAAACCGATCCCATTATCTGGAAGCGCATCGGGCTGAGCTATCTGATCGCGCTGCCCCTGCTGTTCCTCATGTTCCGCTACCCGCCGGCCCATCCGAACATGCTGATCCAGCTTCTGGGCTTTCTGCTGATCATCATGGTGTCCCGCCTTCTGGCCCGCCTGATCCTGCGGACCGACAAGTAAGCACCCGGGCTCTGCCCGGACCCGGCAGGGATCCTGATCCCTGCACCCTGATTCCAAGGGTTTCCAAAAGTCGAGACCTTTGGTGGGGTGCGGGGCAAAGCCCCGTCTGGATCAGTGTCAGCGCACTCCCTATATACTGGCTTTGTTCCCCTCAGACCGAAGAGATCCGTCTTGGCCAAAAAGCCGACTAGCCGTTACGTCTGCCAGAACTGTGGCGCCACCTATCCGAAATGGAATGGCCGATGCGAAGCCTGCGGCGAGTGGAACACGCTGGCCGAGGAAACGGTTGAACCCACGGCCCGCAAGGCCGGAAAACTGAGCGCTGGACGCCTTCAGACCGTCCGGCTGGATGGCGAAACGCGGCCGCCCCCGCGCATCACGACAAGCATTGCCGAGTTGGACCGCGTTCTAGGCGGAGGCCTGGTTCCGGCCTCCGTCGTGCTGGTCGGCGGTGATCCGGGTATCGGCAAATCCACGCTCATGCTCCAGACGACCTGTGCGCTGGCGCGGTCGGGGCATCGCGTCCTGTATGTCTCGGGCGAAGAATCGGTGGACCAAATTCGCATCCGTGCCCAGCGGCTGGGCCTGGACCGCGACCCGAAAATGCTGGACTCACTGGATCTCGCGGCTTCCATCAATGTGGGTGAAATCGTCGGCTCGCTTGAGCAGGACCGGGCCCATACGGTCGTGGTCATCGATTCCATCCAGACGATGTGGCTGGAAAGCGTGGAAAGCTCCCCGGGATCTGTCTCGCAGGTACGGGCGAGTGCGTTCGAACTGATCCGTCTGGCCAAGACGCTCGGTTTCGCGCTGATCCTGATCGGACATGTCACGAAGGAAGGCGCCCTCGCCGGGCCACGCGTTCTGGAACACATGGTCGATGCCGTCATGTATTTCGAAGGCGACCGCGGGCACCAGTTCCGCATCCTGCGTGCGGCCAAAAACCGCTTTGGCGCGACGGACGAAATCGGCGTCTTTGCCATGACCGATATCGGCCTGACCGAAGTGCCTAATCCCTCCGCGCTGTTCCTTGCCGAACGCCGCGGCAATATCGCGGGATCAGCCGTGTTCGCCGGGCTGGAAGGCACGCGTCCCGTCCTGCTGGAAATCCAGGCCCTGCTGTCCCCTAAAGCCGGAGATGGCGCGCCTCGTCGTGCTGTCGTGGGCTGGGACACGTCGCGACTGAACATGCTGCTGGCCGTTCTGGACTCCCGCTGCGGCCTCAAGCTGGCAAACATGGATGTCTATCTCAACATTGCAGGCGGCCTGCGCATAAACGAGCCTGCGGCCGACATGGCCGTGGCAGCGGCGCTGGTGTCCGCAGCGACGGGCACGCCTACATCGCCCAACGCGGCCTATTTTGGCGAAGTGGGGCTGTCAGGTGAGATCCGGCAGGTCAGTCAGTCCGATCTGCGCCTGAAAGAAGTGGCCAAGCTGGGCTTCGGCGAAGCGATCCTGCCCCGGCGCGTTTCGGCCGCCTCGGCGCGGGTCAAACCGCCCGCAGGGCTGAAACTTCGTGAGATCGGACATCTGACGGACCTGGTCGGACTGTTCACGGAAAAAACGGAATCGTGAATAGCCGGAGCAAAGCCAAAGTAAACAATAGGGAACGACGCTTGGTTCCCGTCCATTTGTACTGATCATCTTTAACGATTTATTTGCAACACCTCCCGGACCGGACTGTTTATGGTTGCCACAGCAACAGTCTTGAAATCCGGACATCCGGTCGCACCTGACGCGGCGTGAGTATTGTCCTTTCCCGCCAAGGAATGCACGCGCCATGTCCTCGACGTCCTCCCAGGCCTCGTCTGGAACTGAAACCGGAGCAGATGGCTCCATCACCGTTATCGCGGGTGCCACGGTCTCGGGACTGACCATCAATGGCGTGACGCAATATGTGCTCGGATCGGCAGTCGATACGGTCGTGCACGGTTATGAAAATTTTCAGTACGGCCCGTACTCGTATGTCCCCCCCACGACGGGAACCCAGATCGTGCAATCCGGTGGCGTCGCGGATCACACCCAGATCCTGTCCGATCTGTATTATCAGGAGGGCGGCATAACGGCGCTGGAGGCTCCTGCCAGCCAGATCGTCCAGAATGGAGGCAGCGCCTTTGACACGACGGTCCAGGGAGCTGCCGTGAATGCCTATGTGGGCGTCGGCCGGTACTATGACGAAGAACTGGAAGCGTATCAGACCGTCGAAAGCGGCGGATATGTCAGCGGCGTCCAGGTCAGGAATGACGCCCTTTCCACGATTGCCGCAGGAGGCTCCGCTACTGACACGGTGATTCAGGGCTCATCCGCAACTTTCTTCCTGGGGGATGACAGCAATTCCTGGCACTACGAGACACTCCATTTCCGGGCAGAACAGGACGTGGAAGGGACGAGCGAGGATGTGTCCGTCCAGTCCGATGGCCTGCTTGTGGTTGACGGCACGGTCCGGAATGCCACGGTATCCAATGGCGGCATGGTGATCGCCCATAGTGGCGCCATCCTGTCCGATATCTCGGTCAGCAGCGGCGGGATTCTGCAACTCGATTCTGGCGTATCCCTGGAAAGCCCCATTACGGTCCAGACATCCGCAGCCCTTATTTTTACCGATATCAGCGCCACAGGGGGAACAGTCAGTGCGACTGTCATCCCTGATGAGGACGGTGTTACCGGGAGACTGGAAGTCTTTTCCGGAACGACCATGGTCAAGGATATCGCCGTTCAGGGGGATTTTACCTCTCCGCTCTATTTTACCCAGGCTGCCGCCGGAAATTACCTCGAAATGGGATTCGGTACGCCGTGTTACTGTCCGGGCACCCTGATCGCGACCCCGCAAGGCGAGCGGCCGGTCGAGGATCTGGAAATCGGCGATTCCGTCCTGACCGCGAGTGGCCAGGTCCGCCCGGTGCACTGGATCGGGCGCCGCGCCTATGATCCCCTCTTCACCTATGGCAACCGTGACATCCTCCCGATCCTGATCCGGGCCGGCGCCCTGGCGGAAGGACTGCCCCGGCGGGACCTGATGATTTCCCCCCTGCATGCCATGTTCATCGACGGGTTCCTGGTCCCCGCTCTTCATCTCGTGAACGGTACATCGATTATCCAGATCGAACGGCCGGAGACGATCCGCTACATTCACGTCGAACTTGAAAGCCATGATCTTCTGCTGGCAGAAGGCGCGCCATCCGAAAGTTTTCTCGACGACGGATCCCGTGGCATGTTCCACAATGCCGAAGAGTACAGAACCCTTTACCCTGATCTGCCAGACCGGGCGCCCCGGTACTGTGCCCCCCGTCTCGAAGGGGGCGCCGAACTGGAAGCCATCCACCGTCGTCTCTGTTCTTCTGCTCCAGCCCGTGACGACAGGGACCTGACCGGCGCAGCGGCCTGAACCTTAGGAAACGCTACGCCTTGACCGTCTCCCTTGTCGGCTATGTCGATATCTGTGACCGCGAACAGTTTGCCGGATGGGCCCTCGAACCGGCATGGCCGGACATGCCGGTCCGTATTCAGGTCCATGTTGACGGCGAACTGGTGGACGAAGTCGATGCTGACCATTTCAGGGCCGATCTGCGCGGCGGGGAATGGCACGGAAGCTACGCCTTTCAGAAAGCGTGGCCGGTTCCGCTGCCGCATGAAGGCGCGCTGGTCGAATTCACCGATGCGCGGGAAGGTCGCCCGCTGACCGGATCTCCGGTCCGCATCCTGCCCCTGCCCTCCTCGCTGGTGGGCGCGTTCGACGTGGCGGACCGGTATCACGTTGCAGGATGGGTCCGGGATGAGGCCTGCCCGGACCGCACAGTCTGGCTGACGGTCTGGGTAGACGGACAACCCGCCGGACGGATCGCCGCCAACCGTTTCCGCGCCGACCTGCGGGACGCGGGTTTCGGGACGGGGCGGCATGGCTTCCATCATGCCTTTTCTTCCCCGATCGATCCACTGACGGATCACGTGATCGAACTCCGGCATGGCGAAGAGCGTTTCGGCACCCCCTTCACGATCCCAGGCACAGCCAGCCTGTCGGTGGATCTGAAAACCCATTTTTCCGGCATTCTGCGCGGACTGGATGCCCCGCCCGAACGGGCGGAAGCCCTGGCATTTCTCGTGGGTGAAGCCGAACGGCTCAGGACGCGTTGCGCTGCGGAACTGACGGCGCAACGCGAGCGGGAACAGGCCCGGCAGGCGCGCCGCCTTCATCCAGCGGAACCCGACAGGGCCGATCCGGCGACCACGACCGCACCACGCCCCGTCGCCCTCTTCATTGACGACCGCGCTCCCGATCCCGAACGGGATGCCGGTTCGGTTGCGGTCCTGTCCCATATCCACACCATCCGGAATCTCGGTTACCGGTGCTGCTTCATGGCTTCGCGTCTCTCTCCGGGCGAAGACGACCGCATGCGGCTGGAGCAGCAGGGCATCGAATGTCTGATGCCGCCCGTCTTTCCGTGTCCGGAAGAAGCACTCCGGCAACTCGGAAGCGGGCTTGAGGTGGTCTATCTGCACCGCCTCAACAATGCGGAGAGCTATTCCGCCCTGACCCGCGCCTTCGCCCCGACTGCCACGCTGATCTGGAGCGTGGCCGATCTGGCCTCCTTGCGTCTGCACCGTCAGGCCGCTGTCGAATCCCGGCCCGAACTCGAACGGTTCGCCAGCCGTCTGGAAGTCCGGGAGAACATGTGCGCCTGGCTGGCGGATTTTGTTCTGACGCATTCTGCCATCGAGGCGCAGCGCCTCTCGCGGACCGTGCCCACGGCCAATGTCCATGTCGTGCCCTGGGCCGTGCCGGTCTCTTCCCGCCGGCGCCGCACGCCAGAGGCTCCCGTCATCGCCTTCGTGGGGCATTTCGCCCACGATCCCAATCTGGATGCAGCGAAATGGCTGGTCCTGACGATCATGCCGCGTCTGCGCCAGGTCATTCCGGGCCTGCTCTGCCGCCTGATCGGAAGCGCCATGCCCCATGCCATCCATACTCTGGCGGCGGAGGACGTGGAGATCGTGGGCGCCGTACCGGATCTTCAGGACGCTTTGACCGACGTGTCCGTCTGCGTGGCGCCGCTCCGCTTTGGTGCGGGGATCAAGGGCAAGGTGCTTGAATCCTGGGCCGTCGGCCTGCCCGTCGTCATGACCCCGATTGCGGCCGAAGGTCTGGTGGACCCGGCAGACCCGGCATGGCACGCCTCCATCGCAGACACGCCCTCCGACTTCGCGGAACGGATTGCCGCTTTTCTGGACCCCGCGACAGGCCAAAAACAGGTGGAGGGTTCGAAAAACCCTCTGGTTTTGAGACTCTCTGTGTGATTCCATTACTCCTGCATTGATTGACGGAATGGATGATGAAGCAGTCTGGTTTCTTTGATGTTGAAGAGAGGCTTGCTCGGCTGAGCGGGCTTGGTGATCAGCTCGAGGCATTTTCCCGGACTGTGGATTTTGAGGTGGAGGGATCGAAGAACTGTTTGTTGATGCGCTTGTCTGATGATTTTAGTTTTTTAGCGCTTTGATTGAGGGTTTCCGGGGCTTTGTTGCACAAATGGCGTGAAAGCGGATTCACGGCGTGAAACCAGTCTGGTAGCTGGGTGTCATGAGCAAGTCGAAGCCCACCCGCTACCGTACGACGAACTGGTGT